>NZ_JBYTDX010000002.1:0-1330000 GCF_058791875.1 Ensifer sp. EB106-05-01-XG146 | reverse complement strand
AGATCCGATGAACCCATGGATGGTCTAGCCGACCGGATGTGGTGGAGGGTCTGGAGGTAGGAAGGAAGCCTTGTCCTTGAGGCATGATCATTGTTTGGGTGCTCGCAAGAGTGCCCTTCTGGTGTTCATGCTGGATTGGTGTTGCCTGACCGCGCATCACCGGACAGATCTCGAGAAGCTGGTCTTAAGATATGGCGCAAGTGAACCGCTCGGCGTGGTTCCAATAAAGCGACCGTATCGAACACGTCGATGGCATCTGATTGGCTCGGTTGTAAAAGGTAACCGGGTCGTTGGGCGGCTTGAGGCACATTCAGTTGTGCCCGGATAGCCAGGTTTGGCTGCCCCGCGAGAGCGGGACAAGCTTAGCCAAACCCAACTAAGGATGAGCATTGGCAATGAGAACGATCAAGTGTCAAAAGGGCATTTGGTGGATGCCTTGGCATGCACAGGCGATGAAGGACGTGATACGCTGCGATAAGCCGTGGGGAGCTGCGAATAAGCTTTGATCCATGGATCTCCGAATGGGGGAACCCACCTTAAATGCTTGGAAAATTTAAGTCGTGCGCAAGTACGGCTTAGGTTTCCAAGCATTGTTTAAAGGTATCTTATCCTGAATACATAGGGGTAAGAAGCGAACGCAGGGAACTGAAACATCTAAGTACCTGCAGGAAAGGACATCAACCGAGACTCCGCAAGTAGTGGCGAGCGAACGCGGACCAGGCCAGTGGCAATGAGGAATAAAGTGGAACGACATGGAAAGGTCGGCCGTAGAGGGTGATAGCCCCTTACACGTAGAACACTCATTGTCCTTGAGTAAGGCGGGACACGTGAAATCCTGTCTGAACATGGGGAGACCACTCTCCAAGCCTAAGTACTCGTGCATGACCGATAGCGAACAAGTACCGTGAGGGAAAGGTGAAAAGCACCCCGACAAGGGGAGTGAAATAGAACCTGAAACCGGATGCCTACAAACAGTTGGAGCCCGCAAGGGTGACAGCGTACCTTTTGTATAATGGGTCAACGACTTAGTGTGACGAGCAAGCTTAAGCCGATAGGTGAAGGCGCAGCGAAAGCGAGTCTGAACAGGGCGTTCAGTTCGTCGCATTAGACCCGAAACCGAGTGATCTAGCCATGAGCAGGTTGAAGGTTGGGTAACACCAACTGGAGGACCGAACCCGCATCTGTTGCAATAGATTGGGATGACTTGTGGTTAGGGGTGAAAGGCCAATCAAACTCGGAAATAGCTGGTTCTCCGCGAAAACTATTTAGGTAGTGCGTCGACCGAATACCCTCGGGGGTAGAGCACTGGATGGGCTATGGGGACTCACCGTCTTACTGATCCTAACCAAACTCCGAATACCGAGGAGTACTAGTCGGCAGACACACGGCGGGTGCTAACGTCCGTCGTGAAAAGGGCAACAACCCTGACCTCCAGCTAAGGTCCCCAAGTCATGGCTAAGTGGGAAAGGATGTGAGGATCCCAAAACAACCAGGATGTTGGCTTAGAAGCAGCCATCATTTAAAGAAAGCGTAACAGCTCACTGGTCTAAATAAGGGTCTTTGCGCCGAAAATGTAACGGGGCTAAAGCCATGCACCGAAGCTGAGGATACGTCGCAAGACGTGTGGTAGCGGAGCGTTCCGTAAGCCTGTGAAGGGATACCCGTGAGGGGTCCTGGAGGTATCGGAAGTGCGAATGTTGACATGAGTAACGATAAAGAGGGTGAGAGACCCTCTCGCCGAAAGACCAAGGGTTCCTGCTTAAAGTTAATCTGAGCAGGGTTAGCCGGCCCCTAAGACGAGGCGGACACGCGTAGTCGATGGGAACCACGTTAATATTCGTGGGCCTGGTGGTAGTGACGGATCGCTTAACTTGTTCACACTTATTGGATTGTGTGGGCGGGGACGCGGTTCCAGGAAATAGCTCCACCGTATAGACCGTACCCGAAACCGACACAGGTGGTCAGGTAGAGTATACCAAGGCGCTTGAGAGAACTATGCTGAAGGAACTCGGCAAATTGCACGCGTAACTTCGGAAGAAGCGTGACCCCAAGGGACGCAAGTCTGTTGGGGTGGCACAGACCAGGGGGTAGCGACTGTTTATCAAAAACACAGGGCTCTGCGAAGTCGCAAGACGACGTATAGGGTCTGACGCCTGCCCGGTGCTGGAAGGTTAAGAGGAGGGGTGCAAGCTCTGAATCGAAGCCCCAGTAAACGGCGGCCGTAACTATAACGGTCCTAAGGTAGCGAAATTCCTTGTCGGGTAAGTTCCGACCTGCACGAATGGCGTAACGACTTCCCCGCTGTCTCCAGCATAGACTCAGTGAAATTGAATTCCCCGTGAAGATGCGGGGTTCCTGCGGTCAGACGGAAAGACCCCGTGCACCTTTACTATAGCTTTACACTGGCATTCGTGTCGGCATGTGTAGGATAGGTGGTAGGCTTTGAAGCAGGGACGCCAGTTCTTGTGGAGCCATCCTTGAAATACCACCCTTATCGTCATGGATGTCTAACCGCGGTCCGTTATCCGGATCCGGGACAGTGTATGGTGGGTAGTTTGACTGGGGCGGTCGCCTCCGAAAGAGTAACGGAGGCGCGCGATGGTGGGCTCAGACCGGTCGGAAATCGGTCGTCGAGTGCAATGGCATAAGCCCGCCTGACTGCGAGACTGACAAGTCGAGCAGAGACGAAAGTCGGTCATAGTGATCCGGTGGTCCCGCGTGGAAGGGCCATCGCTCAACGGATAAAAGGTACGCCGGGGATAACAGGCTGATGACCCCCAAGAGTCCATATCGACGGGGTTGTTTGGCACCTCGATGTCGGCTCATCGCATCCTGGGGCTGGAGCAGGTCCCAAGGGTTTGGCTGTTCGCCAATTAAAGCGGTACGTGAGCTGGGTTCAGAACGTCGTGAGACAGTTCGGTCCCTATCTGCCGTGGGTGTAGGAATATTGACAGGATCTGTCCCTAGTACGAGAGGACCGGGATGGACATATCTCTGGTGGACCTGTTGTCCTGCCAAGGGCATAGCAGGGTAGCTATATATGGAATGGATAACCGCTGAAGGCATCTAAGCGGGAAACCAACCTGAAAACGAGTATTCCCTTGAGAACCGTGGAAGACGACCACGTTGATAGGCTGGGTGTGGAAGTGCGGCAACGCATGAAGCTTACCAGTACTAATCGTTCGATTGGCTTGATCGTTCCCATTGCTCATGCTCATCTTCAGATGAGCGACGTGTTCAAAACAAAACGAGTTGGCTCGACCAACTCACCAGCTTCTCAATCCGGTTTGCGTCCGCTAGACGCAAATCTTGCGCTTTGCCGACCTGGTGGTTCTGGCGGGGTGGCTGCACCCGTTCCCATTCCGAACACGGCCGTGAAACGCCCCAGCGCCGATGGTACTTCGTCTTAAGACGCGGGAGAGTAGGTCGCTGCCAGGTCTGCAAAGCGCAAGATAAAATCCGGAAAACAAAGATCACCTTCTCTTCATCCCTCGGCCCAGCCGAAACACGGGCCGCCCTCAAGCGGCCCTTTTGTTTTGCTAGACCGAAGTCATCAGTGCGTCCCTTACACGAGACAAATCGCTTCGCAATTTGCTCGGCACAGACCATAAATCCCTTCGGGATTTACGTTACCGCGATAAATCCCATCGGGATTTACGCTTGGCGCGGGGTGGAGCAGCCCGGTAGCTCGTCAGGCTCATAACCTGAAGGCCGCAGGTTCAAATCCTGCCCCCGCAACCAAATCAAAAAAAGCCCGCATGGAGAAATCCAGCGGGCTTTTTGACGTTTAAACGGCAGGGAAAAGAACCCAGACGGGCGCAAGTCGCAAGCTCAGGCGCGGGCCAAAGAGCCGATCACGTCCGCCAGGATGGCATTCAGCGCAAACGCACGCTCCAGTGGGACATAATGGCCGCAAACCGGGAGGACGTGCAAACGGCCGTCGATCGCGGTGGCGGCCTGTGAGGCGCCCTCACTCCGGCGGCTGCAGGCGATCCTTGGGGACGATCAGGCGTATGATCAGGCCTTGCGAGTGCCACTCGCGAAGAATTTCGCCGCCGAACTGCCTTTCGATCGTCAGCTTGGCGAGTTTGGTGCCGAAGCCCTCGGTCTCGGTCCGGGTTACCTCAGGCCCGCCCTGTTCGGTCCATTTGAGTTCCAAGGTTTCGCCGCGATCGATGCATTCGATGTCGAGGGAACCGGTGGCGGTCGAGAGGGCGCCGTACTTGGCGGCGTTGGTAGCGAACTCGTGCACGACCAGCGAAAAGCCGGTAATCGCGGTGCGCGAGATGCCAAGATCGCAGCCTCGCGTCGTGACCCGGCGAAGGCCCTGTGGCGTCTCGCCGTCATAGGGCGAGAGCAATGTCGAAAGCAGCGCCTGCAGGTTCGCTCGGCCTTCGCCTGCGCCGTCACGATCCGCCGTCGGCAAGGTGAGCACGTGCGCGCGCGCCAGCGACCCCAACCGCGCGACGACGGCAGACGCCAGCTCTTCGGCGGATGCGGCGGCCTTGGCGCTCAGCGACACGACGCTGCTCGACACCATGAACAGGTTCTTCACCCGGTGCGCCATCTCCTGGATCAGCAGGTCCTTCTGCTGTTCGGCCTGCCGGCGCTCGCTGATGTCGCGGGCGATCTTGGAGGCGCCGATGACCACGCCGGAATTGTCGCGGATTGGCGAGATCCGCAGCGAGATCGGGATGAGCCCGCCATCCTTGCGCTGTCTGAAAGTTTCGAAGTGATCGACGCGCTGGCCGGCGCGAACCTTTGCCAGGATCTCCAGTTCTTCGCCGAGGCGATCCTCCGGGATCAGCAGCGTGACCGGGCTGCCGACGGCTTCTTCGACCGCATAGCCGTAGAGGCGCTCGGCGCCGATGTTCCAGCTGGTGATGATGCCGTCCAGATCCATCGACAGGATCGCATCTTCCGAGGATTCGACGATCGCGGCCAGTTGCTGGGCCGCGCGTTCCGTCGCGCGGCGGATCGCCAGCTCATGTTCGGCTGCCTTGAGCAGATGGGCGTTGTCGATGGCGATCGCCGCATGTGCGGCGATCGAGGTAACGGCTGCCTCGGTCTCAGCGGTAAAGACAGCCGGAAGATCATGACCAAAGAAAAGCCCGCCGTGAACATCACCAGACCGTGAGACCACGGGAACCGCGAGGTAGCTTACCACCGGCAGGTGCCCCTTCGGCATGCCGAAATGCGGTGCGGACTGTCCGTAGCGCGGGTCGGTTCGGATGTCGTCGGAGCGTACGATGCCGAGGCCGCGAAAGGTAGGTTCGAATACGGCGGTGTTGCGGGGCAACTCGAATTTTTCGAAGGCCGCGCGCGGTACGCCAGAGAGGGTGTAGAGCGTGTAGCGCTCGCCGTCCCGGTCGGCGAGATTGTAGAAGAACGCGCCGAACTTCGCCCCGGCAAGCTCGGTAGCGGCGTCGGTCACCGTCTGAACTATGTGATCGAGATCAAGGTTGCTGGCGATTGCCTTGGCTATGCGGTCGACCGCCTGCAGACGGCGCTCCGCGGCCTTGCGCTGGGAGATGTCGAGGATGCTGACATAGGTGCGTTCGCAGCGTGCGCCTTCAAAGGTGACGGTGAAGACCACATCGAGCCGCCGCCCACGCAGTGTCTGCACGACGGCTTCACTGCCGAAGCGCCTCTGGCCCTGCCAGAGCGCCATCAGTTCTTCTAAGAAGATCGGCGCCGTTTCCGGCAGAAAAACGTTCGAGAGCGAACGCAGCAACTCGTCCTTCTCGGTGGCCTCGAACAGTTCCACGGTGAAAGGATTGACGTCGACGATACGCACCTGCGCGATCGCTTCGTCCAGGCGGTTGGGGTGAGCCTTCAGGTGGGCGCGCAGATCCTCGACGCCCTCCGAGCGAAGCTGATCCAGCAGATCGCAGACTCCGGAGAAGTCTTGCTCCCACACCGCGACGCCGGCGTTTTCGAAGATCTCGCGGAACCGTGCCTCGCTCTCGCGATACGGCTGTTCGGAGGCGTTCGCGCTACTATTGTCGACCAGCATATTGACCGCTCCCACGAACCCGAAGTGGAACCGCATCGGTGATGGCCACACGTTGCGAAAGGCCGCCGCTGATTTGCGGCGCGTTCTGAAAAGCTACCGCAAGCGAGCCGAAATGCAACGGTGTCCGAAGGAAAGAAGGCTCGATCAAGCGCGCTCCCTCAGTGCCGGAAACGAAGGATGGCCTTGGGCTCAGTGACGAGCAGGGCCGCGGCCTCGAGCAATTGTCGAGGGTTGAACGGCTTTGCCAGCAGAGCGGTGTCGGCAAAGCCCGGGGGCAGTGCCTCGCGACCGTAGCCGGATACGAAGACGAAGGGGACCTTCTTGTCGGCCAATGCAGTGGCGATCGCGTCAACCGGCTGGCCGCGCAAATTGGCGTCGAGCAGGGCGGCATCCAGCGCCATCTCGTCGATCAGGCGTAGTGCATCGCCGGGTGTCGCCGCCGGTCCGGCGACCTCAGCATCCTCATCCTCGAGAATCGCGGCAATTTCGAAGGCGATCAGCGCTTCATCCTCCACCACCAATATTCGCTTTCCCTTCAGCTTCGTCGACGCGGCCGGGGCATCGGCCGCCGGCGCTTCTCTCACAGACTCCTCCAAGTCGGACAGGGTACTCGGCGGAACATGGGCTTCGAGCGGCAGCCGCACTTCCCAGCGCATGCCATCTGCCTCGGTCGTCAGGCGGGCGCTTCCGCCGCCGCCCGTCGCGACCTTCTCGATCAGGCTGGTGCCGAAGCCTGAACCGAGCGGCGTCTTGAGTGGTGGTCCGCCCTGTTCTGTCCAGTTGAGACAAAGCGCATTGTCGCTCACGCTCCAATCGATCGACACCGTTCCATTGCTTAAGGAAAGCGCACCGTGTTTTGCTGCGTTGGTCCCGAGTTCGTGCAGGACCATCGCCATATGCGTTGCCGTCTGCGCATCGAAACGCACGGGTGGTCCGGAGGTCTTGACGCGGCGCTCGTCGGCAGTTCCCCACAAGAGCTGATCGCGAATGATGTCGCCGAGGTCAGCCCCTTCCCAAGCCGTTCGGGTCAGAAGCGAGTGCATGCGCGACATTGACTGCAGGCGTCCGCTGAAGCTGGCGGCAAAGTCGGCGGGGTTCTTGGCCGAGCGCAACGTATGCTGGGCGATCGCCTGGACCGACGCGAGCATGTTCTTGACCCGATGGCTGAGCTCGCTGAGCAGACGTTTCCGGGTCTCTTCAGCCCGCTTGCGGTCGGTGATGTCACGCGCCGCACCGAACCACTCGGCGATGTCCCCGTTGCTGTCGAGCATCGGTATGGCGCGCGAGTGGGTCCATCCAAGGCCGCCGTCGCGGCGAATGACCCGGTGCTCCATTTCAAAAGCGGCCTTGTTGTCGATGGCATCGCCGATGCGCGCGAGCATCAGCGTCTGGTCTTCAGGCGGAATGTAAGTTTCGAGCCAACTGTCGCTTGGCTCGTCCGTGTCGGCAACGAAGTCCTTGCCTTGCAGAAACCGCATCTCGTGCCAGTCGGGACCCATGCGGTAGACGATATCCGAACTCGCGGTGACCAGAGCACGGAAACGCTCTTCGCTCGCGCGCAGGGTCTCCGCGGCTTCCATGCGATACTGCGACATCTTCAGGTGCGCCTCGATCCGGGCCAAAAGCTCGCGTGCGCTGAAGGGCTTGATCAAGTAGTCGTCGGCGCCTGCCTGCATGCCCTCGATACGGCTCTCCTCGCCGGCTCGCGCCGACAGAACGATGACCGGCACGGTGTTGGTACGCGCGTCCGTGCGCAGGCGCCTGAGCAGTTCGATCCCATCGAAGCCTGGCATCATGATGTCCGTGAGGATCAGGTCCGGCTTTTGCGACCCGACGGCGGCGAGTGCGTCTTCGCCGTTGCCGACGATCTTGAGATCGTATTGCGCGCTGAGAAGGCGGCGTAGGTAGTCGCGCATATCGGCGTTGTCATCGACGACCAGCAGGGTTCGGCGGCCGCCGTTTCGTTTTTCCGGCGGATGCGGCGCCGGGTCGACCTCAGGCAGACCCGCATCCGAGGACGGATGATCTGGCAGCCATCGCAGCGCCTCCTCCACGAACGGCGCGGCGCCGACGGTCGTCGATGAGCGATCCTCGCCATTGCCGTTGCGGTGCTGCGCAGGAGCGCGACTGCCTTTGGGGATTGTCACACTAATGGTCGTGCCTTCGTCGAGGTGACTTTCGGCCGAGACCGTTCCATCATGAAGTTTCACCAATTCCTGGACGAAGGCGAGCCCGATGCCTGAGCCCTCCTGGCTGCGACCCCTTGCGCCTTCGACGCGATGGAAGCGCTCAAAAAGGCGGGGCATCTCGTTGGCAGGAATGCCGATGCCGGTATCGCGGACCGTCAGGACGAAGTTGTCGCCATCGTCCGCGAGTTTGACGGCGACATCGCCCCTGAGCGTGAATTTGAGGGCATTGGAGAGCAGGTTGAGGACGATTTTCTCCCACATATCGCGATCGACATAGGCCGGTTCTGGCAGCGGCGGCGTATCGACGGTCAGGTTCAGCCCGGCCATTTCCATCGCCGATCGAAAGGCGCTGGCAAGCTCTGCCGTCGTCGTCGCAAGGTTCGTCGGCTCGAAGCGTGCTTGCAGGCGCCCGGCTTCGATGCGCGAGAATTCAAGCAACATGTTGACCAGCTTGAGCAGGCGCAGCGAGTTGCGATGGGCAATGAGCAGACGGTCGTGATCGTCCGGACGCTCTCCGCTACGGGCCAGCAGGTCCTCGATGTGACCGAGCATCAGCGTGATCGGCGTGCGGAACTCATGGCTGACATTGGAGAAGAAGACGGTTTTCGCCCGGTCTATCTCCGCGAGTGCTTCGGAACGTTTACGCTCGTCCTCATAGGACTGGGCGTTGGCGATGGCGCTGGCGATCTGCGCTCGCATGAGATGCAAGAAATCGTGGTAGTGCTCGTCAAGCTTCAGGCGAGGATTGATGCCGACCACGAGAAAACCGGCGGCATCGCGGGCATTGGCCGCGGGCAACGGAAGCACGGCCGCCGTATGCGGCAGGTTGGGATGGTTTTTGCTCGCGGAGGCCGGGAAACGGCGTCCTAGATCATCGACAAGGCTGGGTTTCAGGTCGGCACCGAAATGCCAACCTGCAGAACTGTCCTTTAGCGCCAACTCTACCTCTGCCGGGCACAGCGCGTGATTCGGTTCAAGGCCTGCCCATCCGGAAAGCCGGGCTCGTTTGCGGCCGGGCTCCACGAGGTAGAGAAGGGCGAATGGCACGTCTCGTTCGTGCTTCTTGAATGTTTCCGTTGCGATCGCGCAGGCCTCGTCGGGCGATCGTGCATCGCCCGAGCGAGAAGCAAGATCCCGAAGGACGACGATACGGCGCTCGCCGATCACCTTCTCGGTAATTTCGGTCACAGTGGCGAGCACGCCGCCGATCCCGTTTTCTGCGGTTTCGTCCGGCACGGGGCTGTAGGCGATGGTGAAATGGGTTTCTTCCAGGAAGCCGTGCCGATTGATTTCGAGCTCGATGTCATCGTTCCAGGTGGCAGGGCCGCCATGGAAGGGCGTATCGATCAGCGGCTTCAAGACATGCCAGATCTCGCTCCAGCATTGGCTGACCGGTTTGCCGAGTGCCCAGGGGTGTTTGGCGCCGAGCACAGGGCGATAGGCCTCGTTGTAGATCGAGACATACTGTGGCCCCCACCACAGCAGGAGCGGAAACCGGTTGCGCAGGAGGAAGGGGATCATAATCTTCAGCGTCGGCGACCAATTCTCCATCGGTCCGAGAGGGGTCGGGGACCAGTCAAAGTTGTCGATCAACGACCGCATCTCGTCGTGAGATGCCGGCCACACATTTCCCTTGGCTACTACATCGCTGTCGGACGTGTTTTCGGCGTCTGACATTGCGTTGATCCCCGATAGATGACGCTCAAGCAACCTAAACGCCCGGTTTGGGGAAGGGTTCCGTAGGGTCGGTGAGAGTGATGTCGAGACGTCTGGCGAAGCGGAGGAGGGCTGGCGGGCCAAGAGCATGACCGCCTGCCGCCGAGGGCGGCCATGCGCAGTGCGGGTGGTGGCGAACTAGCCGTTCAGCATCGCGCCGCCTTGTGGACCTGCGGGTTCCGTCATCAACCAGAACAGTAGGGTTATGAGGCTGAGTGCCGCGCCCATCAGGCAGACGCCATGCCATCCGCCATAGGCATAGGCGATGGTAGAAAAGGACGATCCGAGCGCACTGCCGAGCGAATAAAAGAGCATGTAGGCGGCTGTGAGCCGGTTCTGAGCTTCCGGACGGACGCGATAGATAAGTGCCTGGTTCGTCACGTGCACGGCCTGAAGGCCGAAGTCGAGGACGAGGACGCCGGCAACGAGCCACAGGAGCGATTGGTCCAGCAGCGAAATCGGCAACCACGCAGCGAGCATCAACGCCAGCGAGATGCCGGTCGTGCGCTGACCGAATCCGAGATCGGCCCAGTGTCCGGCGCGAGAGGCCGCAAGTGCTCCGGCAATCCCTGCCAGCCCAAAGAGACCGACCTGGGTATGCGACAGTGAAAAGGGCGGCACGCTCAGCGGCAGGACAAGCGGGGTGAGCAGCGTCGTCACATTGGCGAAGATCAGCATGGCGATGATGCCACGGACACGCAGAACCGGCTCCTGGGCGATTAGCGTGAAGGTGGAGGCTACCAGGCGGAGATAGCTGAGCTTGCTCGTTTCCCGCTGCTGATCCGGCAGCAGCTTGTAAAGCAACAGAGTGATCAAAAAGGTGAGCACAGAGGATACAATATAGACCGCCCGCCAGCCGGCCAGATCGGTCAGAAACCCAGCGACGGCGCGAGCCGAAAGAATGCCGATGACGATGCCGCTGGTGACAAATCCGACCACCCGACCCCGTTCCGCCTGATGAGAGAGGCTGGCCGCATAGGCCACCAGCGCCTGCGTGAGGACAGCAAGCATGCCAACTGCGGCGATGGAGACCATGAGCATTTCGACGGTGGCTGAAAGGGCGACGAAGCCAAGGGCTGCGACCGACAGCAGCGACTGAAAGATGATGATCTTGCGGCGATCGAAAAGGTCTCCGAGCGGGACAAGCAGGATCAGGCCGAGCGCGTAGCCGAGCTGGGTCGCCCCGACGATCAGGCCGGCGCGTGTTTCCGACAGATCGAGGTCGGCGGCCATCACGTCGAGCAAGGGGTGGGCGAAATAGGCGTTGGCGACCGCGAGGCCGGCGGCGAAGGCAAAGAGCGTCATCATCGGACGCGTCAGCCGCGATGCCGGGCGGGCGCTGGCGACCGGGCACGGGACATCGTTCGCAGCGCCGGCCGGCGCCGCAGCAATTTTACCATCCATTGGACGTATTCCTTGTTATGGTTTAATAATGAAACCAAGGAATGGATATCATTTTGGTTTCATAATGCAACCAAAAATCCAAATGGAGATCATGCATGGTGGCCCGCAGACGGCTGAAGGAAGACTATTGCCCCAGCGCGCGATCACTGGATGCGATCGGTGACTGGTGGTCGCTGCTGATCGTGCGCGATGCGTTCGATGACGTCCGCCGCTTCAGCGACTTTCAAAAGAGCCTCGGCATTGCCAAGAACATCCTGACGGACCGCCTGAGAACGCTTGTCGAGCGCGGCATTCTCGAAGCGGTTCCGGCAGGCGAGGCGAAAACGAGGGTCGAGTACCAGTTGACGGCGATGGGCCGCGACCTCTTCCCGGTCATGGTCGCCTTGCGACAGTTCGGCGAAAGGCACTTGTTCCAGTCCGGCGAGGAACACTCCCTGCTGGTCGAGAAGGAAACTGGCCTGCCGGTTAAGCTCGATATCCGCACGCAGGATGGCCGGCCGATCGATGCGGCAGGGACAGTGCTGATCAAGGTTCCCGAGGCGTGATGTCGCTTCAGGCCGGCCCGCGCGCCCCGGGGCAGTGAACCGTTCTAACTTTAGACGAATATTCAGCTTTTTCGTCCTTCCGCGCACAGGCTTAATCGTCGGCCCCGTCTTGGCGCTAGGCTTGGCGACTATGGCTTGCGGCTGCCCTTCATGGCGGCGATGCCGAACACCTGAAATCTGCCGCCGGCATATTCGCTCTGACGGAATCGAACGTTCCCAGGAAGTCGGCCCGGCAGCGCTCAATCCTCTCCGTCCGCTCGGTTGGGCCTTCTCGAAAAAGGGTTTGCTGCCGATCATCGTCCTGTTTATCACACTCAGCTCGACCGCCGAGGCTTACACCTGCTAGGCTCTGTGGGGCAGCGACGCCTTTCATTGGAACGGTCCTGGAGTGGTCTTAGCTGGGCGCTTTCGGCGTCCGCCAGACACTCGCCAAGCGTTCCTTCCCCGTCCTGCGGTAAAATGGTTCGGCGAGCGCGCGAAGATCCTGGCCGGCGTCGCCTGCGACTGCGCCGGCTAGAGTCAAGGCATTCGCGACCGAGTGGATGAACTTCGCCGTCATGCCAGTTTTCGTACTTGGCGCGCCGGCCCTGGAGTCTCTGGCGCCCCGGCTGGTGGATGACAGCCAAGGAGGGCGATTTCAGAGTGTGGTGGCGTCGGCTGCGCGGCGGTGAGCTGGTATCGGTCGCTGGCCCAGTTGTGTTTTCGAGCTTCTATTTTGTCGTCAGGCAGCAATGGCAAGACGCAATCTGGCTATGGGTCGTCGCCGTCCACCTGGTGGCGGTGCCGCTCATTCTCGAGCTGCGGTTTGCGAGGGTTGCCGAAGACTAGATACCGAACGTCGGGCCGCAGGCCGAGCGCCGGCGGCAGCTCAGCCAGGACATGTTTGTGGAAAGCCCGTATCATATTTATCGATGAGAGTGTGCTGCAGAGGCGCGGAAGGAGTTCAGTATGAACTAACCCCGTAACGTGAAGCTGCGTGAATGATGGAGGATGGCCCTCCCGGATCGGCTTTCCGGAGAGGGTCCCAAACCAGTCCGAGCTGCTGCGGTAAAGAGCCGTGGTGGTGAGCGTCGGATGAAACGTTCGGACGAGATCCGAGCAGGTGCATGTCCAAAGACGAACGAAAGTGAACCCTCCGAGGACGCGTCGTTATGAACTAAAGTGTCGTCGAAACCAGGACCGTTTCGTCATCCTGGGACAAGTCCGTCGGGCGCCTGATGACCGGGCGGGCGGCGACCGGCGTAGAAGGGGCGTGAGTTGGACATAGGCTTTCACGCGGAACTGCAGGAACCAGGCTCCTGATACAAAGGGAGAAGCTCAAGCGGAGCAAACCGCAAGGCGAGAGTACCGATATGCAGGAGACTGGGGCGGACCGGCCCGTATGAGCGTTGAGGACCTTGTAATGGGGTCGGAGCAAAGGGGGCGGATCAGGTGGTCGTATTGCTTGGAACAACTGGGAACAGGATGACTTCGATAGGTGCGACAGACAAGCCGTTTCGAATTGAGAAACGGCGAGTGTACGAAGCTTACAAAGCGGTCAAATCCAACCATGGTGCAGCCGGGGTGGATGGGCAGACCCTGGAGATGTTTGAGAAAGACCTTGCGGGAAATCTCTACAAGATCTGGAATCGGATATCCTCTAGGACTTACTTTCCGCCGCCGCTGCGCGACGTCCTTCAAAAGCTTGAACATTCCGCGGCAAACGTCGGGGACGCTGACTGAAATAGCCAAGCAGCTCAATCCCCTCCTTCGCGGGTGGATAGCATACTGCGGCCGGTTCAGTCGTTCGGCACTGTCCACGCTGGTTGACTACGTCAATCGGAAGCTCAGGGCTTGGGTCATGCGAAAGTTCAAGCGCTTTCAGTCTCATAAGACCCGAGCCAACCTCTTTTAAGAAAACTGGCGCGGGAAAATCCGAGGCTGTTCGTGCACTGGCAAGTATTTGGAACGAATACGTTTCCCTGATGGGAGCGGTGTGAATCGAGAGGTTCACACGTCCTGCGAGAGGGGTTGGGGTCCAAAGGGCAAGCGTCTACGGGCCTTCGCGGCACACAACGTTTGCTGACACTCGCCGCATTTTCCATCGTCACCATTTGAATACTTCCCGGACAGGTCTGACCACGTCAAGGAGGACCTGTGCTAGCTTGGGTGCGCACTTTCCACTCGATTGCAGTAGGACTACGGCCCTCGAGTCAATCGCCGTCGATACGCGATGGCCATCTGAACGAACCATGTGCTTGACATCACAATATGTGCCACATTTGCACCCAGCGCACCAATCTTAGGAAGCAGCATGAGGGCCGTGACAAGAAAAAGGATGCCAGACAGAAGAATGCTCTGTAGAGCGGCCTTTTCATGTCCCATGGCGAGCAAGGCGGAAAACAAAGTTCTGCTGCACAACAACATGATGACGGCTCCGAACTGGGTTACGACAAGAGGTGCGGCGGCGACGAACTCCGACCCGGCCGTCATGCGAAGGATCCACTCGATCGATAACTGGGCCGTAAATAAAGCAAAAAGCCCGAAACCAAACAGGAGCCAGCCGGTTTGGTTGACTGTCTTTCTGAATTCGGTAATTTCTTGCGTAGCCCAGGCACGGGCTAGATCGGGGTAGAGAACCGCCTGGACCTGTTCCCCCGCCTGCTGCGCGATCTTGGCCACACGTTTGGCAATGTGATAGAGACCCGCCGATACCGGGTCGGCGAGATAGCCGACAAGTAGCGTATCGAACTCAAAGGCGCAGGCCTGAATGATGGGCGCCACGTTGGACTGAAAAGAAAAGCTCCAGAAGCCGGGGAACCGGCTTCTAATGTCGCCCAGCGGTACGCGCATTACATCGTGTAAGCCCTGCCGCCGAATTTCGCGAAAGGCCCAGAGGTTTCTGTTGATGCTGCCGCAGATTTGTGAGGCCATCCATAGAACGAGGAACTCGAATAGCCCCCATCCGAGATACACGCCGGCGATGCATAGCAAAGTCCGTAGGCTGCTCGCTGCCACCTGCCCGTAGGCGAGGATCTTAAATCGACCATAAAGCCGCATGACGGCAGTTGGCATACCCGTCACTTGGAGCGGCAGGACCGCGCAGTAGATGAGAACCAAGCGGCTCATTTCGTCGGAGATGCCGAAAAGCGGGCCGGCCAGCAGTACGATCAGGACCGCAAGCCCCCATCCCAAAAAAGCTGTCGCCAAATCTATGAGCAAACCGAGCTTGAAGAGAGCCTTAAGTCTCTCGGAGTCGCCGGTCTCCAGCGCGAGGGCGCCATACTTTATCAGTGGCTGCCAGGAACGGAAGCTGACGAACCGCTCTATCCCTCGCACATAGGCAAACGATAGCGCTAAGAGACCATAGTCGGCGGGCCCGAGCGCGCGCGCTGTAAGCGCGAAACCGACTAGACCGATGAAGGCGCTCGCGAAGTTGCCGGTCAACAAGTGGGTAATGTTCTTTAACCGCCCACGTAGCGTCGATTCGGCATGCCATCCAGAACGAACCTTTTTTATCTTTTTTCGCAATATGTTCAGTAACTTCACAAAATTACACCCTGCCTTGAGGTTGCAATCAATTCTATTTTATGAAATGATAAATGATCAATTGCTTAAAGTTCTATTTTTTGCGAAGATGTTTGAGTGAAATCTTCTTTGTAGCGTAAAATCAAATATGAGAAGAAATTAATAGCTTTATTTCTTTCGATTGCAAATGCCCGTCATGAGCCCATATAGAATAAATAGGCTGTGGCGACATTTTTTTGGCGTTGTGTCTTACTATTTATGGTTTTGAACCAAGTAATTCGTTAGTTGTTTCAGTCCGTTTCATTCATTGTTCAGAGGGAATCATGAGGTTTCCGGCTCAATCAATGCTTCAATTCGCGAGACACCTTGTTTCAATCCTGCTCGCCGCATTTGCCTTGGCAATACCGACCTTCGCAGTTGGAGCAATGGCGCAGGCGGGTTCGGCGGGGTATCAGCTTTCCCCCGGGGATGTGTTGTCGTTCGACATCCTTGACGACGCAGAGCTGCCAGTCTCGCTGACGATTGGCGCCGATGGAGCGGCGGCTTTTCCTTTTATCGGTGCCGTGAAGATCGAGGGACAAACGATCTCTGGAGCGATCAAGACGCTCCACGACGAGTTCTTGGCGCGTCAGGTCCTTAAGAATCCGAAACTTTCGCTAAGCGTAGCAACCTATCGTCCGGTTTTTGTTGTCGGCGTGGTCAGGGCCCCGGGCTCATTCCCGTACTATCCGGGTCTGATAGTCGAACAGGCCGTTGGCCTTGCCGGCGGTGCGCAATCCGCCGCCACAAATCCTGCGGACCGGATCATAGCACTAGCCAAGCTGCGCGGAAGTCTTGACGAAACGGATGTCGAGATCGTGCGCGAGGGGATCTATACAGCGCGCCTCTATGCACAGTTGCGTGGCTCGGATAAGGTCGACCTCACCGATTTGCCTCAAAGCGTTAAGAAATACATTGACAACGCGGCGATCGCTTCAATCATCTCGCTCGAAGAGAAAATCCTGAAGACGGATTTGGTGTCGACGATGAACCAGAGTGAAATCCTCAAGCAGGGGGTGACGCAAACCGAGGCAAGCCTCGTAATTCTGGGTAAGCTCAAGGAACAGCAGGAGGAGGTGGTCGCTCTTAATGAGCAGGAGGTGGAACGTACCATCACGCTCAGAAAACGCGAACTGAACACGGAGTCGCAGCTTTCTCGCGTAAAGACCGCAACCTCCAATGAGAAGTCGAGACTGCTTGAAATCTATGCGGAAATCGGTCGCCAGAACCGCGAACTCGGAAATCTCAAACTGCAGCTCGCGACTCTACAGGCCAACCGCGAGAAGGAAATCCTGACGTTGCTTCAAGAAAGGGAAGCGACGCTCAAGAAGTTGGAGACCGTTCGACGGACTACCGAGGAGCAGTATTTGCTCCTGGCCGCAGCAGACACCGATACGCAAAAGCAGAATGAGATTTCATTCGTCTACGAGATCCGCCGCGGTCCGGTCAAGGCGCGAACGAGTATCAAGGCGAGCGCTCTCACCGACGTGTTGCCAGGCGATGTGATCGTCGTTTCGATCGCGGGAATGTAATCGCAGCGCCCGCCATACCTCGTATCGTGAACAGGAGAGTAGTTTGAGGCGTAGAATTGAAGGCGGATGGCAGCCAGGAAACACCGCCTCGGCTTGTAATGTAAGGCAGTCGAAGGTGGCGAAGTCACACCTGAGCGCTGTGACGACAAAGGCCGTAAGATGAGCCTGATGGAGACGCTCGGACGAACGCTAGTCATCGCACCGCATCCCGACGACGAGGTTCTGGGCGCCGGCGGAACGATGGCGCGGCTGGCGGCGCAAGGAAGCGACGTCTTCGTGGCTGTTGTCACGGAGGGAAAACCACCGGCCTATGATCGCGCCTCGGTGGAAGCCGTTCAGGCCGAAGCCCATGAGGCGCATCGGATTCTCGGGGTCAAGGAAACGCGCTGGCTGGGCTTTCCCGCCGCAGCCCTTTCCGAAACCTCCCATTCGGCGCTTAACGCCGCGCTATTTGAGCTGGTGCGCTCCATCGCGCCGCAGACGCTGATCATCCCCTTTGTCGGTGACATGCATGTCGATCATCAATTGATCTTCCTGTCGTCGATGGTGGCCTCAAGGCCGCATCAGCCCGGTTATCCCAAGGTGATCCTGGCTTACGAGACGCTGTCGGAAACCAACTGGAACGCGCCTTATGTGACGCCGGGCTTCGCACCGAATGTGTTTGTCGACATCAGCGACCATATCGCTCGAAAGCTTGCGGCGATGAAGGCGTTCAAGTCCCAGGTTCGGGCGCCGCCGCATGAGCGCAGCCTCGAGACCTTGAACGCGCTCGCCACATTGCGCGGCGCAACCGTGCTGAAATCGGCCGCCGAGGCCTTCGTGATGGTGCGGCAGGTCATCTGATATTTCCGGAGTTTTCAGTCGAGCGAGGGAGCAAGCTGTGGCGACGTGGCCGGTATATGACGAGGAACAGATTGCGGATGTTGCCGCGGTCCTGAGGTCGGGCAAGGTGAATGCCTGGACCGGGCCGCACGTCGCAGCCTTCGAGGAAGCCTATGCCCGTGCACTCGGGCGCAAGCACGCCATCGCGCTTGCAAACGGTACACTTGCGCTGGAGCTGGCGCTTTTCGCGCTCGGTCTCGAATCCGGCGACGAGGTGATCGTCACACCGCGCAGCTTCGTCGCCTCAGCGTCGTGTGTTTCGTTTTGCGGCGGCGTTCCCGTCTTTGCCGATGTCGACGAGAATAGCCAGAACATCAGCGCCGCAACGATCGCACCGAAGATCACCAGCCGGACAAAGGGCATCATCGCGGTCCACCTGGCCGGGTTTCCCTGCGACATGCCGGAAATCATGGCCCTTGCCAGACAGGCGGGACTATGGGTGATCGAGGATTGCGCGCAGGCCCACGGAGCGGAGATTGACGGCAAGCCGGTCGGAAGTTTCGGCGATATCGCCGCATTCTCCTTTTGCCAGGACAAGATCATCACGACCGGCGGCGAGGGTGGCCTCATCGCTCTTGACGACGAGGCACTATGGAAGAAGGCCTGGAGCCGTAAGGACCACGGCAAATCCTATGACGCAGCATTCCTCAGAGAGCACCCGCCGGGTTTCCGCTGGCTGCATGAAACGATCGGCACGAACTGGCGGATGACATCGCTTTCGGCCGTTCTCGGCTCGAGGCAATTGGTGCGCCTTCCGGGATGGCACGCGACAAGGTCTCGCAACGCTGCGATCCTCGACGAGGTGGCCCTAGAGCTTGTAGCGTTGCGCGTGCCGACGTTGCCGAAGGGATATCACCACGCCTATTACCGCTACTACGCTTTCGTTCGCCCGGAGGCATTGAAGCCCGGACACGACCGCGACTGGATCGTCGCGGCGATGAATGCGGCGGGCGTGCCGTGTTTTTCCGGAAGCTGCTCGGAGGTCTACCGGGAGAAGTGCTTTACCGATCTTGGGCTTTCGCCCTCCGAGCGGCTCCCGGTCGCACGCCGGCTGGGCGAAACCAGTATCGCGCTTCTCGTTGATCCGGCGCAGAGCGAAGAGGCGATGACTAAGGCCGCCCGCATTTTGCATGCCGTCGTCACCGAAGCGTCTCTTCCCGCTCTAGGTCAACGCGCGCTGGTGATTAAAATGGAAGCGCGGGCATAAAGCCGCGATTTCGGAAAAGGTCGAGTAGCCGGGACGCGGTTGCCCGGCTATGTGCCGACCCGTGCATGGGAGTTGCAGATGAAGCGGTGCTTTGACATCGTCTTTGCGTTGATCGCGGGCCTATTGAGCCTGCCGATCATGCTGGTGGTCGGGATTGCGGTCGCCATCTGGCTCGGGCGGCCCGTGTTGTTTTACCAGACCCGGGCGGGGCTCGACCGGCGCCCGTTTCGCATGATGAAGTTTCGGTCGATGTCGGATGCACGGGACGCCGAAGGGCGTCTCCTCAGCGACGCCGAGCGCACAGGGCGGTTCGGGCTTCTGCTTCGCCGGACGCGTCTGGACGAGTTGCCCGAGTTCTGGAACATCCTGATCGGCGATATGAGTCTCATCGGCCCGCGGCCGATTCTTCCGGAGACGATCGATGCGCTGGGTGAGCGCGGGGTTCGTCGCTGCAGCGTCCGTCCGGGGCTCACCGGCTGGGCCCAGATCAGCGGCAATGCCATTCTTTCGAACGACGACAAGCTCGATCTCGATATCTGGTACATTGCCAACCGATCCTTCTGGCTTGACCTCAAGATCACTGTTGAAACGGTTCTGGTAATGGTTTTGGGCGATCGGATCAGCGAGCGACGATTGTGGGCCGCACGACAGAGTACACCTAAAGTGTAGCGGCGTTCGATGCGGAAGACGTTGTTGAGGCAAGCAGAAGGTCGCCGTTTTGCAAGTTAACGCCGGGCGATGGTTCAGAGCATGTATTCGGATGAGAACCTGTTTAATTCATTTGCTGATTGACGATAAGTGTCATAATATCTGTAGTATATTTTATAAGATATTTAGTTTATTATTTGTTGAGGGGAGGGCGTCGTGCGTGTCCAAATGAAGGTGTCAGCGCAAAGTTCCAATAATTCCTCCCGCAAGATTATAATCGCTTTTCCTTTTGGCGGTGACAAATTGGGGGGGAGCCATATTTCTGCTGTAGGTCTAATCGCTGGGCTCGACAGGGAGAAATTCGAGCCGATTGTCGTGGTTCACCGAAGCGGTCTCGTTCTTGAGGAATACTTGAGGAAGTGCGGGCTTTCGCCGATCTTGGCGCCAGATGTCAGTCTTTTGCCGACCGCAAGAGGCGGGGGCCTGGCGGCCGGTTTGGCGGGCGCGAGGGCGCTAGTTCGCACCACCGCGCTTCTTGTTCGGTTCTTGCGTGCCAACTCGATAGACATCGTGCACACCAATGACGGCCAGATGCACGCGACCTGGGCGCTGGCAACAAGGCTTTCCGGCAGCAAACTCGTGTGGCATCACCGCGGAGATCCGAAGGCCCAGGGCGTCAGGACCGTCGCGCCACTTCTGGCCAATCATATCGTGGGTGTCTCAAGGTTTGTTCAGCCTGCGAAACCGCTACTTCCCGTCGCGCACAAGTTTACCGTGCTGCACAGTCCGTTTGAGCACCCTCCGACCTTACCGGATAGAGAGGTCTGCCGGAAGGGTTTCATCGACGAACTCCACCTCGCTCCGGAGACCCGCTTCGTCGGATATGTCGGTGGGTTGGTGGATCGCAAACGGCCCGTTCGTTTCGTGGAAGCAGTGCATGCCTTCCTAGAGCGTCATCCAGACTTCCCGCTTGCCGGCCTGCTTTTCGGAGGCGCTTTACCCGAACACCCTGATATGGACGAGAGGGTTCGTCAACGCGCGCACGCGCTTGGTATCTCTGACCGAATCCATTTGATGGGTTTTAGGACCCCGGTCGCGCCCTGTATGAGCGCCTTGGACGCGCTGCTGGTGCCGGCTGTGAACGAGCCTTTCGGGCGGACACTGATCGAAGCCATGCTGCTGGAAACCCCCGTAATCGCGACTGATCATGGAGGAAATCCGGAGGCGATTGAAGATGGCTTCACCGGTTATCTGGTAGAGCCGGAAAATCCCAAGGCGTTCGTTGTGCCGATGGAACGCCTGTTGCTGGACAAAGAGCATTGGCGCGAGATCAGCGCCAAAGCAAGAACATCTTCTTTGAACAAATATAGCAAGAAAACTCACATAGATGGCATAAGTCAATTGTATTGCACACTACTGCATAATCATTAATTGTGGTACACGTAGCTATGCAACGTATCTGGTCCAGCTCACGACGATAAAGTGAGAGCCTCGTTAAAGGAAGGCTTCCATCTATGGGAACTCAACCAATTCGCGTTGTTTATATTGCCGGCTATGGCCGCAGCGGATCAACAATACTCGATATAGCGCTTGGACAACATGAGGATATTGTCGGTGCGGGCGAAATATCGGCACTGACACGGCATGTTTGGGCTCACAACGAGTATTGTGCTTGCGGAAATCCCATTTGCGATTGCTCTTTCTGGAGCGCGGTCTGCCAGGAATGGTCGGACGATGACGATACCAGGATGTTGGCCGAATACCGCGCCCTTCAGAAAAAGTTCGAGGGGCTTTCGGTTCTGATAAAACTAGTCTGCAACATCGGCCTGGGCAGATCATTCGAGCAATATTCGGTTCGAACTAAGCGCTTGTTTGAAATAATGGCGTCGTGTTCCAGCCAGAAATTGATCGTAGATTCTTCGAAGCTGCCGGGTAGAGCGATGGCGCTCGCGCAAATACCTGGGATTGACATGCGCGTTATTCACCTTGTGCGTGATGGGCGTGGTGTCGCTTGGTCATTGTCGAGAAGCTACGGTCGAGATGCAAAGTCCGGGTTTCAGAAGGAAATCCGTGCCAAATCGGTTCTCAGGACGGCGCTGCGATGGAGCGTGGTCAACCTGGCGGTCGAGTATTTGTCCCGCAAGCTTGGTACCGAGCGAATTCTGCGCGTGAGATATGAGGACTTTGCATCAAACCCTGCTGCCGTGATGCAGCAAATTGGATCATTTCTCGACCTGGATTTGCACCAGATTGGATTATCCCTTGGAGCCGGAGAGCCTTTGGATCCGGAGCATCAGGTTGCCGGGAATCGATTGCGGATGAATGCAGGCATTACTTTGCAAAAAGATGAGTCTTGGAGAACACGGATGCCTGTCGGTCAACAGCTCTCGTTTCAACGTTTGGGTGGGTGGATGCTGAAGCGGTACGGATATCTTTAAGCAAGGTCTACGGGTGCCCGAGGTCCAGCGATTCGTCGACGTAGAGGGCCTGCCGGCATCAGATTCTATGTTGCAACGGTCCATGGATATTTTTTGATGAAAAGGCTGGCAGGCGATTTTGGCGAGTTTCGTTTTAGGTTCACTGAGTGGCTCTTGTATGTTGGCATCTTTGTCGCATCGTGGGGTCTGCCACCAGCGGCAATGGCCCAGGAAAGTAGCGCGATGCGTGAGCCATTGCCGCCCAAGCTGTCAGATAGTCGCCAGCGCGCCTTTCCAACGGCTGAAGGTTTCGGTGCGGGCGCCGTTGGAGGACGAGGCGGCCGGGCGATATTCGTAACGAACACCGAGGAGGCGGGGCCGGGCTCTCTGCGGGAGTGTATAGATGCCGTCGGTCCGCGCACCTGCATTTTTCGAACCGGTGGGACGATCACCCTGCGGCGGAAATCGCTGGTCGTTCGCAACCCCTTCCTGACAATCGCTGGAGAGACGGCGCCAGGAGGCGGGATTGCCGTGCGCAACGGCGAGAAACAAATCCGGCCCTCGATTGAAATTCTGACGAATGATGTGATCATCAGGCACCTTCGCCTACGACCCGGTCCCCACGCGGTCTATTCCTGCTGCTCAGGAGCGCTCGGAATGTATTCAGAGGGGGCAAAGAACATTATGCTCGACCATATCTCGGTAAGTTGGGGTTCGGATGAGATAGTCGATTCAGAAGACGCCACCAACTTCACGTGGCAGTGGGGAATTGCGAGCGAGCCACTGTTGCAAGGAGGCCCGCAGAAAGAGAACCGGGCTCGGAATATGCTGTTCACCAAGGGGGGCAATGTCACCGTACATCACACTCTTTTCGCCTTTGGCAAATTCAGGAATCCGCAGATAAAGATGAAAATTCCCGGTGCTGTGGCGGATGTGGTGAACAACGTGTTTTATTCGCCAGAATGGCAGTATGTCGTGAGTTTTGGCGACGAGTGGGCTCGAACACGGGCCAATGTTGTCGGCAACTACAAGATCGGCGGAAGAAAATTAAGAGATGACCACATGGTGCATCTCTTTGACGAAAGTGGCCTTGGGCACTCGATTTACCTGAAGGATAACTATGACGAGCCTTACCGCGTAGATGCCGGACAACCCGAAAATCTCGTAATTGCGGAGCAGCACAGGAGGAACGTAGCAACCAAACCATTTAATGCGCCTCCTGTTCGCGCCTCCCCATCGTCGACAGCTTATGACGAGGTTCTTGAAAACGCCGGCGCAACGAAACCACGACGCGACGCCGTTGATCAGCGTATCATTGAACAGGTCCGCAAGCGGGAGGGGCATCTGCTGGAGACAGACCCAAGCGACGTCGGCGGCTGGCCGGAACTTGCAGCGGGCGTGCCTTACGACGATAACGACAGGGACGGCATCGCTGATGACTGGGAGATTGCAAACCAGCTAAATCCATCCGTGACCGAGGACGGCAAACAGGATGCCGATGGCGACGGATGGACAAATTTGGAGGAGTTTCTTCATTACCTAGCCGGCGATCTGGAGTCTCCAAAGGATTGATTGCCGAATAACTTTCCCGAATTGGATCGTATCCATCCGAGGGGGCCGCATGATTTTGAGCGCCGCGCGTGGTAACGTCGGTTCAGGGAGATCGATGAGGACACAAGATCGACCATGCCGTTTTGGCGCTGTTATGGCTGACGCTGCATAACGAGCGTTGGGCCTGGGCGGGCTTCGACTGGGCACTCGATATCCCATGTCGCCGCGCCATCGTCGCACACAAGCCGAATTCCGAATAGCTCACAGAGACGAACTGCAGATTGTCGCCGAGAGGTTCGCAGTTATATGAATGGCGCCGGCTCGCACGAGCGTGGCAACTGGATGTTGCGTCGTCGCTGAAGCGTCGCCGCCGGCCGCTATCGATAATCTCAAGCCGTTCCATTCCGCACTGTCCTTATTGACGTCAATAACAGTCAGTGCCAAATCCGACACCTCTGACAAGGCGGCCCACCTCGGATGAGTACGTTGAATCATGGCCATGCCGTTTTATCCCGCGATGTGATGAACGTATGGGCACTCCCTCACCGGGTTGAAATCAACTCCGATTTTTGTTCGCGCTCGATATTCCTCAGCCGAAGCGTCAAGCATCGATTGGGGCCTGTCTCTGTTCGGGAGAAGGTTTGAACGCTGCCTGCGGTGGGAGTGGGTTTCCGGTCCATTTGCGTACTGGCGTTGGTCTCCAGTTTCGAGCAGCGGGGACACGGTTGGATGTCAGCACCACCCCCCCGTACTGATGGCTGAGGTGAATCCGGGGATCCACTTGATGGATAACCGTTCCGATCAATTGGGCATGATTCAAGCGCAGTTGGACCACGGCATCCAGTAGCTGCTGTTCAGTCGTTTCGCCCCAGCTCAACATCAAGACGACACCATCGACGAAGGGAGAGAGCCAATTGGCATCGCCAGACGTTAGCGCCGGTGGGGCATGAATTATGATCAGGTCAAAACCGTTCTGTTTGAGATCTGCTATCAGGTCGCGGAGCTTGTTCGAGTCCAAAGATCTGACTGGACCCGCCCTTGACGGTGTCAAATCGATGAACCCAAAGCCAGGCAAGGTCGAGACGGTCTGGACAACCTCCGACAACAACGCTTCGTTCCTGAGGTACCGTTCGATCGGTCGCAGAGAGGACTCCGTACCTTGTGGAGGTCCGATGTCCGGCCGCGAGTCCAGATTCAAGAATGCGGTGGAGCGGCCGTCGGCGGCGGCCGCCGTTGCGACGCCCCAAGCCGTCGAGGCGTTGGCTGAGTTATCGTGGCACGAAGTCATCATCAGGACGCGGTGAGATTGTTTTGCGTCCGAAAAGCGGCAGGTCATGTAGACGGACCGTTCTGCTTCCGCGGATGAGAACCTGGTCCAGTCCGCAATTGAGGAAGGCCGCTGAACACCCTGCGATAGTTGCTTCGATCCTTTTGGAACATAGCCGAGGTTGGGGGCCCCAAGGAGCTCCGCAACGCGTCGTCCGCTGCGGATCCGGGTATCCGTGATTTCGACCAAGAGCGCCAGCAAAAGGCTTAGAAGGGTGGAGCCAACTAGTGCAGCTGGAATGATCACGCCCGGTCGAGGAAATGACGGTGAGTTTGGTGTTTCAGCCATCGACACGATTCGTGCACTAGGCTTTAGCGATTCTGCTTCAAGGTCCGACAGAATCCGCTGGACTTCGTCTTCGATCATCGTGCGGACACCCGCAATTCGTGCGTCCGCATCCACCATTTGCGGATGGCTCTTTCCCAGCTTAGATGCAAGTTCGGCCCTTTCTTGCTGCAAACGGGCCTCTTCGTTGCGCAGCGTAATCAAAAGCGGTTGCGTCATGCTTTGGCGGAGGAATGCTACAGCGCCTCCGGTGTTAAGGGCCCGTTGCGTATCTGCTATGCGTTCGTTCTGCTTAAATTCGAGCGAGGTTTGCACATAAAGAGACGCGATGGTGTTTGCAATTTCTTCAGCCTGCTTTGGATCCGGATTGACCACCGTAATGCGCACGGCGAGGCTTTCCCCAGTGCGGCTCACATTGAACTGAGAAAGCAGCGCAGATATAGCACGATCGCGCTGTTCTTTAAGACCGGGAACAACCTTGGCGCCATCCGTTGGAAGCAGAACGAGGCCCGTGGCGCTCTCGAGGGATCTGAGAAACCGCTCGCTCGTGCTCGGCGGCTTTTCCTTATAAAGGGCATAGGCATTGAATTTCGGGTCCTTGACGAGATTCAATCGATCAACGATGCGTCCAGCGAACTGGCGCGATTGTAGAACGTCCATTTCGGTTTCCGCCGCCGAGCGGTCACGGTCGATCGATGTCAAGGCCGCATCTGTCGCGTATGGCCGTACATCCTTCCGCTCCAAGACAACCTGCGAGCTCGCCGTGTAACTCTTCGGCAGAGTAAAGGACGCAATCGCTGCCAGCATCGTGCAACCGATTATGACGGAGGCAATGAGCCAGCGGCGTCGTTTTAGCAGGGCCCGCGCATCAGAGATGCCCATAGTTTGGCCGTCTCGATGGATGGCAGACTCCACACTTTCGCGATAGCGGGCGCGACCAGTTCCGCTGTCATCAAGAACGAACGTTGTCATTGGCCCAACTCCGTTTATGAACTCAATTTAATGGATAAAAGTATGGCTACGAAATCCTTGATCTTAACATGCTTCTTGGTAAAGAAGTATTTGAAAGAGTTAGGGATTAAGAAGCCCTTTACCTTGAGGCTGTCTGCCGGGGCTTGTCAAAGCAGTCTCGCCCGTCGCCATCCAAATACTCCTGTCGGGCCGGGGATGGGTGCGCTTAAGGCGCACCAATGCCAGACCAAATGTTAAAAATACCGGGATAGTCCAATATCTTGCATACATGTGCGGGTTGGACAGAGCGATCGTGAGCAGCGCAGCGATGGTGGTCAGCACGGCGGCGGCGGCATACTTATCTCCGCCCCCGCGCTTCACTGCCAGCCATAGGAGGAAGCCTACCGCGGCAAACATCAACCAGCCGAAGAGCGCAACCAGACCACCCTCAGCCCAAAGAAGGAGGTAAAGATTATGGACAGGAGCATCCTGCACGCTTCTCTCACGGAACTGATCCGCCCCAATGCCAACCAACCAGATCTTGTCGTCGGAAACGATTTGAAGCGCTTCTTGCATAAGCTCAGCTCTTGAGGCGAAGGTTCCCGCTTCGGCGATGTCACCTGAGGAAAGAGCGCCCAACACACGCTTCTGAAATGTTTGCGGCAACATATCTTTACTGCCGAAGATTGCTAGCGCCGCAACGACCAGGACCGTTGTTAGCGACAATCGCATAACCAGCCGACGAGTCGAGATCAGCGCGACAAAGACAATTAGCGATATTGCAGTTACGAATAGACCGCTGTTGGAGCTTGTCAAAACAACGGTTCCGACTACGAGCACAACGGCCGGGACGGCAATCCAATACCTCAGGCGTCCGGAAGACCAGAAATAAAGAAGAATTGGAAGCGTCAACGCATTTATCGCAGCTGCAAGATTGGGATTTCTAAGCATGGTCGCGAGGCGCTTTCCTCCAGTTACCACTCCCTTTCCATCGCTGGGAACGTAACCCACGGTGTAGAACGTGATTATTCCATGAAGATCGATCAGCAGCACGCTGAAAAGAAAGATTGCAGCTAGGCGGTAGGTTTCTCGAGTGTCACTTCGGATGAGGACGAGCATTAAGATAAGATAGGCGAAGAAATACTGCGCCATAACGACTATTCCACGATCGGGCCGACCGTGGACCAAGCTGCCGACCATCATCCCAATCAATAGAAGCATGAACGCGAAAATCCAAGGACCCGTCAAATTGTCGAGGGGTCTTTTGCTGATCTGACGCAGAATGATGAGCAAAAATAAGCTTACGCAGAACAAAAGGTCGCTGACAGTAAAAAAGAGATCGGAAATCCGTAAGGTTGCATAAGGCGCAAGAAAGACGGCCAAGTACACGACGCCGCGCTCGATCGCGGACAGGTGGATGTCCAAGGTACGAGCGCGTCTAGGGAAACAGGGATGAGGCGCCGTGCGATGATTGGATTCTGTCATTCTCGCCTCACTCGCGAAAATGCAGCGAAGCTATGCAATTGACAACGCAGTTGTATGAGTTCTGCGAGTGTTCCATCCTCTCAGCATCCTTCTTTTTTCGCCAATGCAAACGGCGCATAAAGCAACCAGTCACCGTCGGCGTTGTTCGGTTACATGTGGTCACGTCTGATCGCTTCGCCTCTCAGCCACCCTGTCAAATCTCGTCCCACGAGCGCGCTTAGGTTTTCCGTCTCTCTGGCGTAGTACTCAGTCATTCTTTCGCGTAAATCGTCACTCAGCGGCGTATACTGGACTTCGCCCGCTATGAATGAGCGCAACTTCTTAAAGCCCCTGGTTTGCCGCAACGGAGCGACGATTGGTTTCAACGAGTTCAACATGCGGCGCAGGCGCGGGCTGACGACCGGCTCCGACTTGTCCTTGACTTTCCGCGTCAGCGGGTAAGGTGGCAGTTCGTTCGAAAGGTTGAGGAAGTTGCGGACCCGACTGAGTTGCGCGCCAGCATCGGTCTTCAGATCTTCGTAAAAGAGTACAAGAAGCTTCTCCTTGGAATATCTTTCCAGATAGTTTTGCAATTGCCCGAAATAGAGACCGCCATTGAGGAAGCGTCCACCGGCCGCCTGTCTTGGGTCCAGGTACTTCGCGATATCGCGGTCCACTTCGGCGCGACGATAGAGCATGCAATAGTCAGAATAGGCGCGATCCACCGGGTTGCGCAATTGCGCGATCAGACGAGCGTGTGGCATCTTTTCCCTTATGCGCTCCGCCGCCTGCGGCACGTCCAGATACGAGTTGGACTTCTCGCCGCGCAACTGCCTATGACCTTGCCCATTGAAATTTGACAGATACCAATCGTCACCGCGGTCGTAGTTTCGGCTGAAATAGTGCAGTTCAGGATCCGGCATGTAGACGCTGGGATCCTGCTGCAACGATCGCTGGAGCCAGGTGGTCGCACTCTTGGTGGCGCCAATGATCAGAAAGTCGATGTACGAAAAGTCAACGCTACGGGCCTTGACCGATCCGCCGGCGTCAGTCGGCCGGACGGAGGCAGGATCTTTCGGTGTGCTGTCCGAAACCGACAGATCAATGGTCGCACTCATGGCTGGCAGTCTCCTTCAACCGATACGTTATGAATGCAGCAGATAACATGTTTGCGGCGGTCGCCTCTAGGATCCGACTGCCGCCAGGCCTTCACCCAGAGGGGGGCGATCTGCTTCCGCGAAGAACGGACGGCAATCATGTCCCCAAACGATGAAGCCGGGGTTTGCAAAGTCGCAATCGTTGGGCTGGCGTGTCTTTCCGTAAAGAAATGGTTGACCGTCGATTGTGGTTACGCGGCCGCCGGCCGCTCGCAATACTGCGTCACCTGCCGCCGTATCCCACTCCATCGTGCGGCCAAATCGCGGATATACGTCGGCCAGCCCTTCGGCGACGAGGCAGAATTTCAACGATGACCCGACAGACGTGCAGTCGATGATCGCGTTCTTCTTAAGGAAATCGGTTGTTTGGCTGCAGGCGTGGGAACGGCTTGCAACCGCCGTCAGAGTTTCAGGTCTTTCCCGGCAGCGGATCTCCTTGATCTCCGTGACGACGAAGTCATCGGCCACATGGAATTTGGTCGCCTTGCCGCCTTCGGCGGTATACCCGACCTTGCGCGCCGGAGCGAAGACGATTCCACTCACTGGCTCGCCTTCGCGGATCAGTGCGATGTTGACGGTAAAATCGCTCCTTCGATTGATGAACTCCTTTGTGCCATCAAGCGGATCGACCAGAAAGAACTGCCCGCCAATATCGGGCACTTCGCCAGCGGCCACGGACTCTTCGGCGATGACCGGAATTTCGGGAAAGGCACGCCCCAGTATGGCAAGGATGATCTCCTCGGCACGTCGATCGGCTTCGGTAACCGGAGAGCTATCGGCTTTTTCATCGACATCAAAATCGCGAACATAGACGTCGAGAATGGCCTTGCCCGCCTCAATGGCGGCTGCTGTCAGCGTATCGATCATTCCCGCCCTCCCACTGTTCTCTCTCGCCACGCGCTCGGCGCCATGAGAGGCGACGTTATTGTTGCTGCAGATAGACCTCGATCTCTCCCGCCAGTATCTCGACGTCTTGACCGAGGGTCTGAAGGTGGATCTCCGGTGCCTCCGGCCGCTCATAAGGCGAACTGATGCCGGTGAAATTCTTGATTTCGCCAGCGAGAGCCTTCTTGTAGAGCCCCTTGGGGTCGCGTCGAGCACATTCCTCGATGGGGGTGTCGACAAAGATCTCGATGAATTCACCGGGCTCGAACAGCTCCCGCGCCATGCGCCGTTCCGAGCGGAAGGGCGAAATGAACGAGACGAGCACGATCAGGCCCGCTTCCGTCATCAGCTTAGCGACCTCGGCGACGCGACGAATGTTCTCGACGCGGTCCTCTTCGGTAAAGCCCAAGTCGCGGTTGAGGCCATGCCGCACGTTGTCCCCGTCGAGAAGGAAGGTGTGCTGTCCCTTGGCGTGCAGCATCTTTTCCACGATGTTGGCGATCGTCGATTTGCCGGAGCCTGAAAAGCCCGTGAACCAGAGAACGCGCGGTTGCTGTTCGTTGAGGGCTGCACGCGCGCGCTTGTTGATATCCAGTGCCTGCCAATGCACGTTTAGCGCACGGCGAAGCGGAAAGTCGATCATTCCGGCGCCGACGGTTGCATTGGTGAAACGATCGATCAGCACGAAATTGCCCGTGGTCCTGTTGGACCGGTAGCTGTCGAAGACGATCGGCGTCTGGGTTGACAGATTGCACACGCCGATCTCGTTCATGCCGAGCGACTTCGCAGCTTCTTCGGCGAACGTGTTGACGTCGATCTGGTGCTTCAGGCTGGTGACTGTCGTACTGACGCTGTCCACTTCGGTCCGCAGGACGTAGCTGCGCCCGGGAAGCATCGGGTCCGGATGTAGCCAAATGACATGGGCCATAAACTGATCGGCAACGTGGGGACGTTCCTCGGGTCGCACCAGCATGTTGCCGCGTGAGACCTCTAGTTCGTCCTCCAGCACGAGCGTTACGGATTGGCCTTCGACGGCGCGCCCGAGCTTGCCGTCATATGTTACGATCTCCTTTATCTTCGAGCACTGGCCGGATTTCGCCACCACGATGGGATCGCCGACATCGATGCTGCCTGATGCGACCTGGCCGGCAAAGCCGCGGAAGTCGAGATTGGGGCGCATAACGAGCTGTACGGGAAAGCGAAACGGCGTTTCTTCTTCTCCCTCGTCGTCATCTATCGCAACCGTTTCGAGATGATTGAGCAGAGTGACGCCGTTGTACCAGGGCATGTTCGGTGACAGGCTCGTCATGTTGTCGCCAAAGCGGGCCGAGATCGGGATGGCCGTCACTGTCGCAAAGCCGAGATTTTGCGCGAATGCCGTGTAGTCAGCCACGATCGTTTCGAACACCCGCTGATCGTGGCCCATGAGGTCCATCTTGTTAACGGCAAGCACGATGTGCCGGACGCCGAGCAATGAGGCGATGAAAGAATGACGGCGCGTCTGGCGTAGGATACCCTTTCGGCTGTCTACGAGCACGACGGCCAACGTTGCCGTCGAGGCGGCCGTGACCATGTTGCGCGTGTATTCCTCATGTCCGGGAGCATCGGCGACGATGAATTTGCGCCGCGCCGTGGCGAAGAACCGATAGGCGACGTCGATGGTGATGCCTTGCTCCTGCTCGGCCTCGAGCCCGTCGATCAAAGAGGCAAAGTCGATGTCGATGCGGCTGGCGACGCGGCCATGGGCATCACGCTTGAGTGCGGCGAGCTGATCGTCGAAGAGCAACTTGCTGTCGTAGAGCAGCCGCCCGATGAGCGTCGACTTGCCATCGTCCACCGAGCCGCAGGTCATAAAACGCAAGAGCGACTTCTTCTCCTGCTTGGCCAGATACTCGGCGACATTGTTGGGGGTTGCGCGTGCGCTGAAGGCTGTCATCAGAAGTATCCTTCCCGCTTTTTGCGTTCCATCGACGCTGTTTCGTCAGAATCGATCAGCCGGCCCTGCCGCTCCGATGTCCGGGCGGTCAACATTTCGCCGACGATGTCCTCAAGGGTTGCGGCGGTCGATTCGATTGCTGCCGTGAGCGGGTAACAACCGAGTGTGCGGAAACGAACCGTTCGCCGTTCGATCTTCTCGCCCTTGCCCAGCGGCATGCGGTCGTCGTCGACCATGATGAGCGCTCCGTCGCGTTCGACAACCGGGCGCCGCGCCGCAAAATAAAGCGGAACGATCGGGATCTTTTCCCTGAGGATGTATTGCCAGATGTCGAGCTCGGTCCAGTTCGACAGGGGAAAGACCCGGATAGACTCGTTCGGTCCGATGCGGGTGTTATAGCTCCTCCACATTTCCGGCCGCTGGTTCTTGGGATCCCACGCGTGTTGGCTGTTGCGGAAGGAGAAGATGCGCTCTTTCGCGCGACTTTTCTCTTCGTCCCTCCGGGCTCCGCCGAAGGCGGCGTCAAAGCCATACTTGTCGAGTGCCTGACGAAGTGCCAGCGTCTTCATCACGTGCGTATGCACGTTTGAGCCATGGCTGAAAGGACCAATGCCACGCTCCACGCCGTCGCGATTGATGTGAACGATGAGGTCGATGCCGAGCTCCGCTGCAATCCAATCGCGGAACGCGATCATTTCGCGAAACTTCCAGGTCGTATCGACGTGCAGGAAGGGAAAGGGCGGCTTTGCAGGATAGAATGCCTTCATCGCCAGATGCAGCATTACAGAGGAATCCTTGCCGATCGAATAGAGCATGACCGGCTTGCTGAAAGTCGCCGCGACTTCACGGATTATGTGAATCGCCTCTGCTTCAAGGCGCTGCAAATGAGTTAGCGACATGAAATTGTTACTCCGAAATTTATTTACGAAAACTTCTACGATTTAACTATTTTACCCTTATTAGTATTTCCAAGTTCATGCATACGGAAGATTATAAAGATTGTATTTGTGAAATAAAAAATCGCAAAATTGGACTTATATTTATATTTCGTTTGCAGACTATCTTTTCGCTGCACCGCAGAAAAAGTTTGTTTACTACCAGCACTCTTTATATTCTAAATTTCGTATATAGTAAATATCGCCGTGGCTTTATTTGACGACAATCGGTTCATGCCGGGCTAGGGTGCGACTTCCCCCGATGCATGACGAAATACCCACAGCCGCGCCGTCAGGTAGTTCCACAAGAAGACGACGGGGATGCTGACAAACTTGGCTATGGGGGCAGGAATGAGCATTGCCAGGCTGGCGACAAATACTGTCGAGATTGCAAGGCCGGCCAGCGTCGCGACAACGAATTTTACCGCCTGCACGTAGTTATGGGCAGCACGGAAGGTAAACGTGCGGTTAAGGACGTAGCTGAGCGCAATGCCGCAGGAATAGGATAGCAGGTTGGAGGGCGAAGGCGGTGCACCCAGGAAAAAGAGGGTGTTGAACAACGCCAGATCGAGCAGCGTCGTCACGGCCCCGACGGCTGCGAAGCGTGCCAGCGTTGCGTGAGCGCGAGGGCCCCTCTCACTGCCGTTGGCTGTCGGTCGCGACATTCGCGCGCCTCCATTCCGGTACGGCCGTCGGCGGCTGACGATGTATTTCAGCGTTCAACGAGGCCTCGATGATCGGTGTGGGGCGATGTTTCGACTGCATGAAGATGCGACCCACATATTCGCCCATGATGCCGAGGAAGATCGCATTCAGGGTGATCGAAATCAGCAGCAGGATCGTCGTCGTCGCAAAGCCCGCCGGCCAATCCTGGCCGAAGAGAAGCTTGCCGATGAGATAGCCGAGAAGCATCAGCAGCGTGGCCGTGCCCATGACGAGGCTCGCCACTGAGGCGAGCCTCAACGGTGTCAGCGAATGATTTAGTATGCCGTCGACCGCGAGCGACAGCATGGCACGGAAGGGAAACTTGCTCTCGCCGGCAACACGGGCCTGGCGGTCGTATTCGAAGCCGACCTGCTTAAATCCCATCGCGCTGATCAGTCCGCGCAGATAAGGAGACGTATCGTCGACCTTGCGCAACTCGTCGAGAATGCGCCGATCGACGAGCCGGAATTCGCCGGCATTGAGCGGCAGGTCGTCTTCGCTGAGCGCATTGATGCACCAGTAGAATGCGCGACGAATGCGCGTCGTCAACCACCCGTCCTTCAAGGTCCGGCGGATGCCATAGACCACCTGATGTCCCTGAAGCCACAGGTCGACCATGCCCGGAATGAGGTCCGGAGGGTCCTGGAGATCGCAGTCGATCTGAACAGAGCAATCTCCTGTCGCATTCTTATATGCGACCAGCAGCGACCTCTGATAGCCAACGTTGCGGCTGAAGCGGATGACCTTGACCGTCGGGTCCTCGCGCGAGATCTCCGAAAGAATATCGAAGGTCCGGTCGGTGGAGTGGTTGTCGGTGAAGATCACCTCGCGGTCGTATCCCGGCAACCTTTGGAACACGTCGACGATTGCCTCATGAGCGCGTCGGACATTGGCCTCTTCGTTGAAGGCAGGCACCAGGATCGAGATTTTCGGTCTCTTGTTCATTGCGAGGCCACCACCTTTAGGCCGTCTTTTGCTGTCGCGGCACTGCTTGCGCTGGGCGGCGCGACCGCTTGCCTCTGCCATTCGACGGTACGGGAAATCCCCTGCGGCAGCGGGATGCGCGCGCTCCAGCCGAAGAGGTCCTTGGCGCGCGCGACCGAAGCCCGCAATTCCCGCCTGCCCGTCGACGGCCTTCCCTCCCGGAGTTCGATGAGGTTGGGATCGGCGCCGGTCCGCTCGACGATCAGCGCTGCGACCTCGCGCATGGTCGGAGCGATGCCGCTTGCAATGTTGACGATACGCGTGCTGATCGGAGCGTCGGCAATGCGCAGCAGGGCGTCGACGACGTCGCCAACATGCAGCAGGTCACGGCGGTCGTCCGGTTGGTGAACGATGCAAGGCTGACCGGCGAGGCAGCGCTCGATGAACAGGGGGACCATGAATTCGGTCGATTGCGTAGGACCGTAGACCAGTGCCAAACGGGCGGTGATGACGGGGAAGGGCAGGCGCCGCTGCAGCCCGCCGACCAGATGGGTCGCAGCGGCAAGCTCTGCGCCATAGGCCGTGACCGGCATTTCCCTGACATCTTCGTCATAGGGCGTGGCTGCGATACCATACTCGGCGATGGATCCGGTCCTGATGATCTTCTGTGGCGGACGAGCGACGCTGCTTGCAGCGCCAAGCAAGTTCAACAGGGCGCTGAGATGTTCGCTGGTCCCGGCCTTTACATCGGCGAGTTCCGCTTCCTCGCGCCGCCTCGGTTTGGCGGCGAGATGGAAGACCATGTCCGGCGTCACCTCCGAGAGGCAGCGCTTCATCGCGTCTTCGGACTGAAGGTCGAAGTCGTGCCGGATGATCGAAGCTTCGAGGCCATCGAGTCGGCTGTCGTCCGAACCCGGCCGCACCACGACGTGAACTTCGTGGCCGGCATCCCGCGAGCCCCGCGCCATATGCGAGCCGATGAAACCAGCCGCGCCGGTGATCAGTACTCTCGACATGCGCCTTTTCCTATCTGCGCCTGATCGGATTGGAGCGATCGGTGTGCCCGCGCCCGACGGCACGGGCACACCGGTTGCGAACGTTTAGTTGACTATAGTCGGATAGGGCAGCGGCACGAGGAACCGGCCGCCATGGGCGGCGAAGTCCGTCTGCTGCAACCGGATCTCGTCGAAGAAATTCCAGGCGAGCACCAGCAACACGTCCGGCGCGTTCTCCTTCAATATCTCGGGAGAGCGGATTGGGATCTTCATACCCGGCGAATATAGGCCCTGCTTCAGTGTGTTGCGGTCGACGAGATAATCGAGTCTATCCGGACCGATGCCGAAATAGTTGAGCAAGGTGTTTCCCTTGGCCGGGGCGCCGTAGCCTGCGACGGTGACGCCGTCTTTCTTGAGCTGGTCCAGCATGGCGATGAGATCGACGCCGATCCTTCGGATGCGCTCGGCAAAGGCAAGATAGGTATCCGCCTCGAGCATCCCTGCATCGAGCTCTTCCGCAAGCATCTCGCTGACGATCGCCGTCGGGGGCGTGGCCGTGGCAGCGTGTTTGAGGAAAACCCGCATCGAGCCTCCATGCACGCCGAGACGATGAACATCGACGACGTCGAGATCGAAGTACTCGCCGAGCTTGACGAGCGAGAGGAGGCTGAATTCGGATACATGCTCATGATAGATCGTGTCGAACTCGTTGTTTTCGAGAAGATTTTTCGCCCAGGGCACTTCGATGACGAAGACACCATCGTCGGCCAGCCAGCCCTTGACGCCAGCCATGAAGTCATGAAGATCGCCGATATGATTGAACGTGTTCGTGGTGACGATCGCTTTTGCCGAACCGTACTCACTGATCAGTCGGGCCGTTCCGCTGTGGGTAAAGTAGCCGACGTCGACGTTGACACCGCGCGAGCGGGCGATCTCGGCCAGGTTTGCCGCCGGGTCGACGCCGAGCGTCTTTCCGCCCGCCTTATTGCACGCCGAAAGCAGGAGGCCGTCATTGCAGCCGATGTCGACGATCAGCCCATCGCCGGCGGCCTTCTTCAAGATCCCGGCCAGCCCTGCAAAATGGTCATGCATGGATGTGGCGCTCGATGGGACGTAGAGATAGTGCTCAAAGAATCCGTCGGGAACCTGGTCGGAAACCTGGATCAGTCCGCAGGTCAGGCAGGCCTGCGAGTCTAGCGGATACATGGGCTGTTTCTCGGGCACATCTTCCGGGCGCACAAAGCTGTTTGCCGGCGGGTGATCGCCCATGCAGAGAAACGTCAGCGGGTCGGCTGCAAGGCAGGCGCGGCATCTCATAAGGCGTGTCATTTTCAAGCTCCAGGTTGCTCAAAGGAGGCTGCTTGCTGCTGGCGGCGCTTGCTGGCGCCCGAGCTCGCGAATTGCGTGGCGAAATCGCGGAACGACTGGTGGATATGGTCCAGGTGCGCCTGCGTCAGGCCATGGTGGCAGGCGAGCAGGATGCCGCCACGCATCACGTCGTCGGCGACCGGATAGCCGCGCGGCTCGACCTTGCTATGAACGCCAATCATCGCCGGTTGGCGCAGGATGTTTCCGGTAAACACCGGACGGGTCTGGATGTCGCGCTGTTCGAGGAAGATCTGCATCTCCCGGCGGGTGAACGGCGCATCGGCACGCACGGTCATCGGGAACGCCAGCCATCCGGTTCGCGAAAGCGGCAGTTGCTCCGGCAGGACGAACCAGTCCTCGTAGGTCTCGAAGAAGGCGCGCTGCTTGGCGAAGTTGCGCTCGCGCGCATCGATGTTCTGCTGCAGCCGATCGAGCTGGACAAGCCCGAACGCTGCGCCCATTTCGGACGGTTCGATGTTGAAGCCCAGCACTTCGAACACGAACTTCGCATCGTAATCGAAGCCGTCGAGGTCGATGTTGAACCGGTTCTCGATGGTCTCGGATTCGACAAAGAGCGAGGATGTGCGGCCCCAGGAGCGATAGAGCATCGCCTTTCGCGCCAGTTCGTCGTCGTTGACGCAAACCATACCGCCGTTGCCCGCCGCGGTGATGACATGCGAGCCGTAGAAGCTGGTCGTGCTAATGTCGGACCGTGCGCCGGTGCTGGTGTCCCTGATCGTCGCGCCCAACGTGTCGGCGCTGTCTTCGATCACCAGCAGTTTGTGCGCGTCTGCGATGGCGCGAATGCGATCCCAATCGGGCAGGTTGCCGATCAGAGACGGGATCATCACCGCCTTCGTTTTCCTGGTAATCATCCGCTCGATCGCATCGACGTCGATATTGTAGGTGCCTTCGACGACGTCGACGAATGCCGGGATAAGACCGGCGCGCACGATCGGGGCAACGGTCGTCGCAAAGGTCAATGCGGGCGTGATGACCTCGGATCCCTTCGGAAGGTCGGCGATTTCGATGGCGAGATGGTTCGCGGACGAACCGGAGTTCACCATGATGCCATGCCGTTTCGCAAAGAGCATCGCGACACGTTCCTGCATTGTCCTGACGGCCGTGCCCATCTGTGTCGATGAGCGCAGGACTGCCACGACGGCATCGATCTCTTCCTGACCGTAAACGGACTGTCCGTAATTAACTCGCATCTTTCCAATCTCCGATGTCGCGCAATGGCAATGGTTTTGGTTCGTGTTCGGCTTCCTGTTTCCAGGCGGCGGCGTATTGCTCGATCTGATGCTCCGAGAACGACCGGATGTTTCTCGGATCCTCCCTGTACTTGCGGTACCAGGCGACGGTCATGGCCACGGTGTCGCGCAGGCGCAGCACCGGCTTCCAGCCTAGTTCCGTGCGGGCCTTGGTGCTGTCGAGGCGCAGGATGGTCGATTCCGCCGGCGCATCCACCCGAGGCTCGACGATGTATTTCGGTGGTGCATCGCCCCATTGGTCGACGACCATGTCGGCAAGCGTTCCGACATTGACGGTCGCTTCCTGGTCGGGGCCAAAGTTCCAGCCCCCGGCAAAGCTTGTTCTGCCGTGAAGCAGGTGCGCCGCCAGCATCATGTAACCGCGAAGCGGCTCGAAGACGTGCTGCCATGGCCGGACGCTCGACGGATTGCGCAGCCGCGCGGGGCTGCCGCCTTCCACCGACCGGACCAGATCGGGCACGAGCCTGTCAGCGCCCCAGTCCCCACCGCCGATGACGTTGCCGGCGCGCACGCTGACGAGTTGTGGGCCTTTGGGATCGTTGAAGAACGATGATCGATAGGCCGCTGCGACGAGTTCGGCGCAGCCTTTCGATGAGCTATAAGGATCGCGCCCGCCCATCGGGTCGTTTTCCCGATAGCCCCAGACCCATTCGCGGTTCTCGTAGCACTTGTCACTGGTGACGACGATCACGCCCTTCAGGGATTTCATGCGCCTTGCCGCATCGAGCACGATGGCGGTGCCGACGACATTGGTCGCATAGGTGTCGACCGGGTTCTCGAAGGAGGCGCGAACCACGGCCTGCGCGGCCATGTGAATGACGAGATCGAAATCCTGTCCGTCGATTGCCCTCGCCACGTCGGCGGCAGACCGGATGTCGCCCTCATGGCCGTCGATAACGTCGCCGAGGCCGGTCGCCAGGTAGAAGGACGGTATCGACGGTGGCAGCGAGAGGCCGACCACCGATGCACCCAGTCGCCTTAGCCAGAGCGAGAGCCAGCCTCCCTTGAAACCGGTGTGTCCCGTGATCAGGATCTTTCGACCGCGGAACGCCTCGGCAAGGTCGACCTCGCTGGTGATCAAAGCCATGTCCTACATCCGTACGTGATGGGTGGAGGGTGCGGCTGTCGCGGCGGACAGGTGATCGCGTTCAAAGTGCAGCCACGGCGGATCTTCGCTTTCGCACAGCCCGTTCAGGTAATCGCGATCGCGGATCGTATCCATCGGATGCCAGAAGCCGTGATGCTTGTAGGCAAACAGTTGACCGTCCCTGGCGAGATTGGTCAGCGGCGACATTTCGAGCGGTTCGGAAAGGCTCGGAATGTAGTCGAGGACGCCGGGTTCAAAGACGAAGAAGCCGCCGTTGATCCAGGTTTCCTTCTTCTGCACCTTCTCGGTGAACTCGACGACCTGGTCGCCCTCGATCTCGAGGTTGCCGAAGCGGGCCGGCGGCTGCACGGCGGTGACCGTTGCAAGGCGCCCGTGCGAGCGGTGAAACGCCAGTAGGGCCTCGATGTCGATGTTTCCCACGCCGTCCGAATAGGTCACCATGAAGGGCTCGTTGTCGAGCCATTCGCGCAGTCGAAGGAGCCGCCCTCCGGTCATCGTCGACAGGCCCGTGTCCACCACAGAGACATTCCAGTCGAGCGGATGATTGGGGTGCAGCACCATTGAGCCGCTTCCCAGCGCGACGGTAAAGTCCGCGGTCGACAGATGGAAGTTATGGAAGAAGCTTTTGATAGACATGCATTTATAGCCGCCGGCAACGACGAAGTCGCGGTGCCCCCAGTGGCTGTAAATATCCATGACGTGAAGAATGATGGGCTTGCCACCAACCTCGACCATTGGCTTGGGAATACGCGTGGTTTCCTCGGCCAGGCGCGAGCCAAGCCCTCCCGCAAAGAGAACGACTTTCATAGCGGTCTCCAAGAATATATGTTTGGGATAGTGTTTGACGTGTCAGGTTTAATTCATGAGCAATCGCGATCCAATGCGCGACTTGAGTGTTTTCAATAACTGATAAAAATGCACGACAATAAAGGCAGGAGGTTACCTGCGGGCTACGGAATATGTCTGGATAAGTCCCAGGGTTTCCGTTATGTTAAGTAACTAATATACAAGAAATACCTTATATTCTGCTTGGCCGCAAGCCTTTTTATGTGTCAGGTTTATCCTTGCACGCTTGTCGGGGTTGTCCCGCTAGGCCATGCGTCGCTGCGCATTACGATCCTATGTGATGCATTTGAAGCCATGTGCGACTGCATCGTTCCCGTCGCGAGCCTGTGTTTTATACTTCGTCTAAGTTTGTTCGGAGTTTTTGAATGACCTATCCAGTAATTGTTTCTTCCGAAAGGCAGGACTCGGTGGAAGGAAAATCAGTCGGGATTTTCTATCAAGTTGCCGTGGCCCTGTTCTTCCTGTTCGTTTTCTATTTTCTGTTTCTTCGGATCATGAATTTCGACTTACGGCGAGACGAGCAGCTCTATGTCCCGCCGGCCAGGCTCTTGAGCGAAAATGCGCTCTACGCCGACTTCTTCTACAATCATCCGCCGGCCTCCGCGTGGTACTTCTACGGCATCAGCAAGCTGACCGGGTCGAGCGACCTGCTCTTAAGCGGTCGCCTCGGTGTTTTCCTAGCCTGGGTCCTCCTGACTGTTGCTGTCGGTGGCGTGGTGTACGTGTTGACGCGCTCGGCTTGGGCAACTGTCTGTGTCGGCATCCTGTCGCTGGTGAACGAGTTGTTCCTGACGCAGACGGGTGTTACCGCCACCAACAATTTTCTGCCGTGGCCGCTGGCCTTTCTCGGCCTCAGTCTTTTTCTTCTCGCCCTGCGTAATGAACAGCGCCGTTCGTTGTTGGTGGCGCTGGCCGGGTTTCTGCTGGCTTTGGCCGTGTGTTTCAAGCTGAGCGCCATCGCCTTCATCCCGGCCGTGGCCGTGACCGCATTCCTTTTGCCGCGATCGCTGGCGCTGAAGGATCGTATCGTAAAGGTCGCGACGCCGCTTTTGGTCGGCGGACTTGTCGGCGGGGCGCCGATCCTTTTCTATCTCGTCAGGGATCCCCAGCTCTTCCTGGCGCATGTGGTGCGCTACCATACCGGTCCGCATCCGCAGTATTGGCGGCTGATGAGCGGCGACGGGGAGGGCGGTGCGATGTCGCTCGCCCAGAAGCTGGTCATGGCGCAGGATATATGGCTTGCGCCGGCCGTGGCCGTGGCGCTTGCGGCGCTCGTCGCCATCGCGTTCATCGTTCTTGCCCGGCGCCCCGACAATGTGACAGCCGAACCAAAGCTGCGCATGGGGGAGTTGCTGGTGCTTGCGGGCGTGCTCTTCTGCAGCTTTGTGCTGAGCTTCGTTCCAACGCCCGGGTTCCCGCAGTATTTTGCACCACCGCTCGTCTGCCTTCCGCTGGCATTCGGTCTCTTGCTCGAGGCACTCGGGCCGCGCGCGCTCCCCATGGTGCGGCCAATCCTGCTCTCGGCCGTACTTGTCGTCCTTGCGGTCAACGCGCCGCGCCTTGGTCAATACCTCGGCAACGCGACCCATCCGCAGCAGTGGACGACAATGCGCGTGCATGAGGCAGGAGTGACGATTGCTGAGAGGATGCAGGCTGCCGGCGTCACCGGCAAGGTTGCGACGCTCGCGCCTATCTATCCGATGGAAGGCGGCCTCGATGTCTATGCCGAGTTGGCGACTGGGCCGTTTGCCTACCGCACCGCCGACATGACGAGCCCCGAGCTGGCGAAGTACTATAAGATGACATCGCCATCGACGATTGAAGCTCTGTTCGAGAAAGACCCGCCGGCAGCGTTTCTACTTGGCTTTGAAGAAGAACTGGAAAAGCCGATGCGTGCCTTTGCGGAAAGCCACGGCTACGTGCAGTCCGCCTCTCTCGGCTTTAAGGACAGATATGGGGTTCCGACCCTCTATCTGAAGCCAGCAACGACGCCCGGATCGTGATCGGGGATCCGGCCTCGCCTTCTTAAGGCGGTGCCGTATCAGGTCGAGACGCGCGCTGCCGGGTAAAGCGTCTGGGTCTCTTCAGGCGCTGCAATGACATTGTCCCATTGCTGAAGGACCGACTGGATGGCGTAGCGCGCGGCAACCGCGCGTGCGCCCATGGCGCCGATCTGGTGCCGGAGTATCGCGTCGGCCGCCAGGCGGGCTATCGCGTCTGCCAGCCGGCGAGTGTCTTCCTTCGGAACGAGCATGCCAACCGCCGGCGTGTCGATGATTTCCGACGGCCCCCAGGGACAATCAAACGCAATGCTGGCAAGGCCCGCGGACATCGCCTCCAGCAGCACATTTGGGAAGCCTTCGAAGCGCGAACTGAGGACGAAGATATCGCCGGCGTTGATCCATTCGACCGGTGATTTGGTCGTGCCCGGCATACGAACGCGGTTCGAAAGGCCGAGGCGTCGGACCTGTTCCTCGAGCACGGGCCGTTCCGGGCCTTCGCCGTAGATGGTCAACGTCACGTTCGGCGTGCGCCCCGCGATATCGGCAAAGGCGTCTATCAGCAGATCGAAGCCCTTCTGCCTGTCAAGGCGGCCGACGGCTAGCACCCGGGTGTTGGTACCTGACTGTTTGTCACGCACATGCTGAAGCGTGATCGGGTTGGGGATGATCACCGCCTTGGATTTGAGGGCCGGCGGCAGCGAATTGACCGCTTCCGTCGTCTGCATCACCAGCCGCTCCGCCAGGCGAGCCGCCAGCGGCCGCGCCAATCGCCACAGCTTGTTCATATCCTGCGTTTTAAAGTTGTTTCGCTCAGAAAGGACGAGCCGCAGGCGGAGGCCGCGGCTGGCAAGTACGACCATGATGTTGACCTTCGTAAGAAAAGAAATGACGAGGTCGGGTGACAGGGCGCGCAGGCGCGCGCGCAATCGGGCGACACGCTCGGCCGTCCTGAAGACAGGCACCGACGAGCCGCCGCCGAGCGCTTCCACACGGACGGACCTGTCATAGGCAAAGTAGGTCTCCGGGGTTTCAGCATTGAGCGCGAGCACGTGCACGTCGTCACCGCGGGCAGAGCGATGGCGCGCAAGAATGTTGACGACCTTTTCAGCGCCGCCCGCACCAAGCCCCGAAAGCACAAACACAATTCGCAATGGCGGCTCCTGTCTCGATTGAGGCAGGCGGACGTCCCGCCTGCGCCCGACCCGCCCACGGCCTAGACGGCGCTCATCCAGCCGTGGGTCAAGGCGAAATGGACAATCTGCGCCCGCGTGTGGAGTTGCAGCTTCTCCGTCGCGCGGGCCTTGTATGTTTCGATCGATTTGACGCTGACATTGGCGCGCGCGCCAATTTCCTTGTTGGAGTACCCAAGGGCGACGAGGCGTAGAACGTCCTGCTCGCGACGGGTCAGCCCCGGCACACCGGCTGTCTTCATCGCGCGCGACCCTGGATTTGGTGCCAAGCGGGTCAGTTCCTGGGCAGTTGGCGGATCGAGATAGAGCCCACCATGCGTCACGGAGCGAACTGCAAGCAGCAGGTGCTCGGGCCCAGAGCACTTCTGGATGAAGCCCTTCACGCCGATCTGAAGCGCCTGCTGCGCGTAGGAGCGCTCCGGGTAAATCGTCATCACCACCACATAGGCCGAAAGCTGCTGCTGGAGGATTTGCTCCGCGAGCGTAAGGCCGCTCATGTCGGGAAGGGCAATATCGATGACCGAAACCTCCGGCCCGGTCTCCTTGATCAGTGCCAGAGCATCCGCACCCGTTCCGGCCGAGCCGACGCAGACAATATCGTTGGTCGTCTCAATCGTCGTGCGGGCGCCGACGATGACGAGCGGATGGTCGTCGATGATGACTGCGCGTATTGGCGTCGTCATGATGCCCGCCTGACTGTCGGCGCCAAGTCCGCCGGCATTCGCGTAGGTCGAGTCCTCTTTTTGTTCTGGTTCACGTGTCGGTCCCCCTTCTCCGAATTCTCGTTCCGCAGCTTTAGCCGTGCGGTGGCTGCTAGAAGTTCCTCAGGTAGTTGGAGTAGCGCCGTTCGATGTGGTGCAGCGTGTATTCGCTTTCGATACGATCTCGGGCAAGATGCGCGTAGCGGGCATATTCCTCCGGCGATAGGTCGAGCACCTTGCGCATGGCGTCGGCAAAGGCCTCGGGATTACGGGCGGGCACGACGATCCCGGCATTGCCGGCAACCTCCGCTGCGTCTCCGACGTCCGTTGCCACCACCATTTTTGCGTAGCTCATCGCCTCGGCAACGACGTTTGGAAAGCCTTCGGTTCTGGAGGACAGAGCGAGGATGTCGATACTTCGGTAGAAATCCTCCATGTCCGCGACTTCGCCCCTAAGGTCGATGGCCTCGCTTGGCAATCCGGCGTCGGCAATCAGCCGCACGACTTCGGGATTGTCCCAGGCCAACCCCCGTCCGGCGGCAAGAAAGCGCGTGTCGGGATGGGTGCGCAACACCGAAGCGGCGGCGCGAAAGAACGTGGCGTGGTCCTTCTGCGGGTGGAAACGCGCGACGATTCCGATCCGTCGGGGCGATGCTTCATGGCCTGCCGAAACCGCCGGAATTTCAAAGCCATTCGGGATGACGACCGAATTCAGGTTGCGGTAGCCATAGGCGCGGTGCATTTCGCAGGCGCGCGACGAATTGTAGATAATGCCGGAGGCCGAGCCGGAGAGCGCCCGGGCAGCGGCGATCGCCATATACGAGCTTCGCGACAGCGAGGCGACATCATCCAGCGACTGGCGCACATTCCAGATGACCGGCGTTGCGCGACGCGCAAGTTTAGCAGCCACCGTGCCGACCACCATGGCGTGGTACATCCAGCAGAGCATGACACTCGGCTTTTCCTGGCGGATGATGCTGGCAAGCCGCATCGTGCCCTGCAAAATGGCCGGGAGCGAGTGCGCGCCGAGCGCCACATACTCGACGCGCGGATTGTCCGCAAGGTCACGGTTTCGCGCCGAGACATCGAGCAGCGATACGACCATGACGCGTTCGTCAGATGACGCCTTGAGCAGGCGCGCGAGCATCGTCTCAGCTCCGGCGCTTGCGCTGAAATTGGTGATCAAATGCAATATCATACCGTGGATCCGAAGTTGCGCCGCCGCTTGGGCCTTCCTCCGCATTCCCTGAGCCTGACGACAGGGCACACTGGTGTGCGTCCCGGCGCTGGTCACAAGCATTAAATTCCTGGGCGTCGCAGTGCACGCCAAGAAATCAACTTCCTATTGCCTCGATTAGACACGTCGGACGCGATTATTCTGAAATAGGTTCGTACTCTAAATTGGCCTTCCAGGGCGCACCCCAGAAAAGCAGTGGTTTCAAGATACAACGGCAGACACTGTCATGCAATTATTCTCTTGCAGTATAGCCCGGCTCTGAAATAGCATCCCGTCATATCATACTTGAAATACATTAATATCGCCCGGATGGGTTATTTCTTCCCTTGGTTGTGATCCGAGTTGTATATTACGCTCTGACACATTGTGCATTTGAGAACCAAAATGCGTTTTGCTCTGGTTGGTGCCGTCGAAGGATCCCTGATCGCGCTCAATGCCCTGCTGGCGAAGGGGATGCTGCCGTCCCTGGTGGTTACGTTGCCGCCGGAGGCTGCGGATCGCCATTCCGATTTCGCGGACTTGACGACGCCGGCGCGCGCGGCAGCCAGCGCGGTCTGCCATACGACAAACGTGAACGCCGAAGAGACGCTTGCAGCCATCCGCGCGAGCGCCCCGGACCTCATCCTGGTCCTCGGCTGGTCGCAGATCTGCCGTCAGGCCTTTCGTGCCATCCCGCGCCTGGGCGTGATCGGTTTTCACCCGTCGGCGCTGCCACGTCTGAGAGGCAGGGGTGTTATCCCCTGGACCATCCTGCTTGATGAAAAGACGACGGGTTCGTCGCTCTTCTGGATAGACGAGGGCACGGATTCCGGCCCCATCATCCTGCAGCGCCTTTTTTCCGTCGCGCCGGATGAGACGGCGCGTAGTCTCTACGGCAAGCATGTGTGCAATCTGGCGGAGATGGTGCCGGAGGCCGTTGAATTGGCCGCAGCCGGCAAGGCGCCGCGGATGGAGCAGGACCACAGCCTGGCGAACTATTGTGCAAAGCGTGTCGCGGAGGACGGCCTGATCAATTGGCAGCGCCCAGCGGTGGAGGTGCTGCGACTGATCAGGGCGGTCGGCGAGCCCTATCCCGGCGCTTTTTCGCGCCAGGACGGAAAGGTCATCCATATCGATGCGGCGCGGGTCTTCGCGGAGTCCTTCCGCTACATCGGCCTTGCCGCGCAAGTTCAGACCCATACGGCGAATGGTTTTACCGTGATGTGTGGAGACCTTGAGTGCATCGAGGTAACCGCGTGGCGCACGGCCGACGGCCGGCGCCCCCCGGTGCACAGCAAGTTGGGCGCGTAGCCGCGCGGGCATTGGCAAAGGGTTCAGTCAGGCGGGGCCACGGCGATTGCTTTTGCCCGTCGGCCTAACAGTCAAGGAGAAGGCGTGTATGGCGTACCGATCGTTCAAGATCCTCTTTTCTTCCGCAGGAAGACGTGTTGGCCTGATCGAGTGTTTTCGCCGGGCAGCGCGCGCGCTTGATATCGATATCCAGATTCTGGCGTGCGACCTTGATCCTGACCTGAGCGCGGCCTGTGCCGTTGCAGACCGAGCTTTCGCGGTACCCGCCTATAATCACCCGGAGTTCACGGGCCGCCTGGCGGAGATTGCGCGGGCACATGATGTGCGCCTGCTCGTACCAACGATCGATCCCGAACTGGTGCCGCTTGCGGCAGCGGCGGGGGATTTCGACCGCTTCGATTGCCGCGTGCATGTGAGCACTCCGCCTGTCATCGACGTTGTGCGCGACAAGCTCGAAACCATGCGTGTGCTCGACGCGGTTGGTTTGCCCGTCCCGCGAACCGGCATGCTGGAGGAGGTTCGCGGCGAGCTTTCCAGCTGGGACTGGCCGCTGTTCCTCAAGCCCAATGCCGGGAGTGCAAGCCGCTCGATCAGCATGGTGCGCTCAATGGCTGACCTGCCTGAAACGACCGCAGAGCCGATGATCCTGCAGCAATATCTCGACGGTCCGGAGCATACGGTCAATGCGTTCGTCGATGACGGCGGCACATTGCAGTCGGTCATTTCGCATCGGCGCTTGCGCGTAAGGGCGGGCGAGGTTGAAAAGGGCGTCACCGAGCGCCATTCGCCGCATCGGGCTATGGCTGAGGGTATTTTACGAGCGTTGCCGGACTTGCGCGGCGCGTTCTGTTTCCAGGTCATCGACGATCGGCTCAGCGGCCCGCGGGTGATCGAAATCAACGCCCGCTTCGGCGGAGGCTATCCGCTTGTGGATCATGCCGGCGCGACCTTTGCCCAATGGCTGCTGGAGGAAGTGGCGGGCCTACCGAGAACGGCGCACGACGATTGGCGAGAAGGTGTGCTGATGCTGCGATACGACGCGGCGGTCTTCAGGGGATAGGCGGATGGGCGAGCAGGTGCTTGTCTTCGATCTCGACGACACGCTTTATCTGGAGCGGGATTTTGCCTTGAGCGGCTTCAAGGCCGCCGATGCTTGGCTGGCGAACCATATCGGCGCGGAAGGCTTTGCCGGGTTTTGCGAGGCAGCTGCTGCGAGCGGGCAAAGTGGACGCGTTTTCGATACAGCTCTGGCAGCGATGGGCATTGCCGTTAACGAGGTGTTGGTAACCCAGTTGGTCGGCGTCTATCGCGGACACCGGCCGGAAATAGCCCTCGCCGACGATGCTCGCCGCTATCTGGAGCGTGCGCGCGCCGGCCGAAGGGCGATCATCACAGACGGGCCAGCGGCCACGCAACAGGCTAAGGTCAAAGCGCTGGGGCTCGAAGCCCTGGTGGACCGGGTAATCTTCACTGATCTTTGGGGGAGAGAATTCTGGAAGCCGCATGCACGCGCCTATGAGGCGATCGAGGCCTGGGCGGAGCTCACACCCGACAATCTCGTCTACGTCGCCGACAATCCGGTGAAAGATTTCGTCACGCCGCGCCGGCGCGGGTGGAAAACTGTGATGGTGGCGCGCGAAGAGCGGGTTCACCGCATAGCGGCGCCGCACGAGGCGCACCAAGCCGACAGGCGGATCAGCGATCTCGACGAACTGGACGACGCATTGCGATCACTCGCCGCTGGTGAAGCGGTCTCTCGGTGAGCTTGTCGCGAGAAGGACTGCCAACATGGGCGGGAACGGGTGGGAGTGGCGGCCGCGGAGCGCGTATTCAAACTCGCGGCCGCCGGTATTTTACGCGAAGGTGAAGTCCGCCGCGCTGAAGTTGGCCGCAGACAGAGTCCCGTTCGGATCGTCGACGACGATTTGGAAGGCGTGGCCGGCCGAATCGTGCGCCTTCAGGATCACGTCGCCGCTCGGGTCGTCATACGCATAGACCGTGCCGGGGCCACCGGTGTTGGCGTAGCGGGTGATGCCGAGCTTCTCCAGCACGATCCGATCGAGGCCATCCTGATAGTCCATGATGGCGTCACGACCACCATCGATCGCGCCGGCGCCTTTGAAGACGAAGCGGTCGGCATCAGCACCGCCCCAAAGCGTGTCAGAGCCGGACTCGCCGATGAGCGTGTCCTTGCCTGCGTCACCGCGGACGGTATCGTTGCCGAGGCCGGCATAGAAGAAATCGTCGCCGTCGCCGCCGTTGAGAACATCGGAGCCGTCTTCGCCGCTGATGCTGTCGTTTCCGCCGTCGCCGTAGACGAGGTCGTCACCCGCGCCGACAGCGATCTTGTCGGCACCGCTCCCGCCATGCGCCTCGTCCCGGCCGTTCTCGGAATCGAGAATGTCGTTGCCGTCGCCGCCGTCGAGATAGTTGTCGCCGTCGCCGCCGTCGACCCGGTCATCGCCGATGCCGCCATAGACGTGGTCGTTCCCCGACTGGCCCTTCAGCGCATCGTTGCCGCCTTCGCCATAGATGTAGTCGTTGCCGGCGCCACCGCTGACGGCCTGTGTGGTCACCTTGCCGGTTGCGGGATCGACGCGATTGACGAAGCCATCGTTGCCGTCACCGGCATGAATGATATCGTTCCCGTACCCGCCGTCGATGTATTCCTCGCCGGCGCCGCCATAGAATGTGTCATTTCCGCCACCGCCGAGCATGTGATCATGGCCATCTCCGCCGTCGAGGATGTCGTCGCCATCTTCACCGTCGAAGATGTCGTTGCCCAGGCCACCGACGAAGTGGTCGTTGCCAAGGCCGCCATCGAAGGAGTCGTTGCCGACGCCGCCTTCAGCATAATCGTCGCCTGGACCGGCCTTGAAGAAGTCGTTGCCGTCGCCTCCATACATCCGGTCGTTGCCGTCGCCACCGTCGAGATAGTCGTCTCCGGCATAGCCCCAAAGGCTATCGTCGCCGCCATATCCATAAATTGTGTCAGCTACGTTCGTGCCATAAAGCGTGTCAGCTACGGGTCTTCCCTTAACGATCATGTTTCCATCCTTTATTAGTGGGGCAGAATACGCGCCGTTGCTTTTACCGACCGCTGCGCAAAGACAGCAAGCGACCTCAGCGTGTGAAAACTGTGATCTGTCGCGTTAAATGGTGGGGGCTTAAAATAGCATCTATAAGCAACCCCTACAACAGATGTATAGTACCTACTCAACCCCCGGCATGTTGACATCGCGGAACATTTCCATCGATACGGCCCCACTTAAATTCCTAGAAATGGCGTAGTTGCAGCATGGTAGACAAAAGAATCACAAGCGGCAGTTTACGCTCTGCGTTCCTGCGCAGCGTCATTGATCTCGGCTTGTTCTCGACGGTCGTCAACGTGTTGGCCCTGACCTCGCCGCTGTTCCTGATCCAGGTTTATGATCGGGTTTTGCCCTCTTCGAGCATCGAAACGCTCGTCTATCTCACGATTATCGCGTTCCTTGCCTTCGCATTCCTCGGCCTGCTCGATGTGATTCGGACGATCTATGCGGTGCGCATGGCGGCCAAACTCGACAGCGAGCTCGGGGCGACCGCCTTTGCGAACGTGGTCACGGCAACGGGGCGGGAGCCAGGTGACATCCAGCCCTTGCGCGATCTTGCGACCATCAGAGGCTTTGTCGCTTCACGCGGCACGCCGGTCCTCTTTGATCTGCCGTTCTCGCCGGTGTTCGCCGCACTCCTTTATCTCCTTCATCCGCTGCTCTTCTTGATGACGACGATCGGCGGGATCGTGATCTTGCTCTTGGTTTTCCTCAATCAGTACATGAACAAGAAGGCGTCGCAGTTCGCACAGGAGCGTATAACCAGCGCCAATCTGACGGCGCAGATGTTCAGCCGCAATGCCGAGACCGTGCGTGCGATGGGCATGACGAACAATGTCAGCGAGGTTTGGGGCCGACAGTTTGCTGCCGCGACCGCGGCAGCGGACGGAAGCCTCGTCGTCAACGCCATCTTCGGCGGCATATCGCGATCGATCAGAATGATCCTGCAGATGGCGATCCTCGCTGTTGGCGCGACCCTTGTCTTAAAGGGGCAGATGACTGCCGGCATGATTTTCGCGTCGTCGATCCTATCGGGCCGCGCGCTGCAGCCGCTCGATCAGCTGGTTGGGATCTGGAAGCAGGCAATGGATGCGCGCAGTGCCTGGCAGCGGTTCGAAAAGGTGATCGAGGCCGGCGATGCCGATAGCCGCAAGCTTCTGCTGCCGAACCCCGCCGGCGATATCGCCGTGCGTGATTTGCTCTATGTTTCGCCCGATGCCGGAGCCGACCCTGAGCCGATCCTGAAGCGGCTGAATTTCACGATCGCTGCTGGTGAGAGCGTTGCTGTGGTCGGACCGAGCCGGGCGGGCAAATCGACGCTCGCGCGGCTTCTGACCGGCGCCGTTATCCCGACGGCGGGCTCGATCACCATCGACGGTGCGGATCTGAGAACCTGGGACGCGACGCAGCTCGGCAGTCTGATCGGCTATCTCGCACAGGACGTGCAGCTGCTGCCGGGCACGATCGCTGCCAACATCTCCCGCTTCGAGCCGGATGCAGCCGACGAGGCGGTGGTTGCGGCCGCGCGTGCGGCTCATGCCAATGATCTCATCCTGTCGCAGACGAAGGGCTATCAGACCCCGATTGGGCCGGGTTCCAACAATCTCTCCGGCGGCGAGCGGCAGCGCATCGGGCTTGCGCGCGCCTTCTACGGCTCCCCGCGGCTCCTTGTTCTCGACGAGCCGAACGCCAACCTCGACAGCGAAGGGGAAGCGGCACTCGGACGGGCGCTGCGAGACGCGAAAGCGCGCGGCGTCACGGTCGTCATTGTCACGCACCGCATTTCGATCGCAACCACCTGCGACCGGATCCTGGTGATGAAGAATGGCCGGATCGACGACTTCGGCCCGACGGACGAGGTGGCGCGACGGGCGCCGTCCGAAAGGGCTGACCGGGCCGCGAAGGCCGCGGCTGTCAAGCGACAGGCGAACCCGCCGCCGACAAACATTTCCACCTTCCTACCTGGCAGAACCGGGGATCGGCCATGACGGCGGCGGGTACTCCGCGCTCCTGGCGGGAGACAATCGTGACCGATACCGGGCTGGTCGCCCGGCTCGGCTATGGGACGCTTGTTCTCATCCTTGCCGGTTTCGGCTATTGGTCGGCAACGGCGCCGCTCTCCGGTGCTGCGGTCGCTTCCGGCACGATCACGGCCACGGGCCGTAATGTTCTCGTGCAGCATCTGGAAGGCGGGATCGTCAGCGAAATCGCGGTTCGCGAGGGCGATGCGGTCGCAAGGGGGCAGACGCTCGTGGTCCTCGACGACACCGTCGCCCGCACGCAGCTCAACCGCCTTGCCAAGCAATGGGTGGCGCTAAAAGCGCGGGAGGCGCGCCTTGCCGCCGAACGGGACGGGCTGCGGGATCTGACGATCGCGATCGGCAACGCGCCGGCCACGATGTCCTCCGCAAGCCGTGACCTTACGGAAGAGCAGGTAAAGGAGTTCCAGACCCGGCTTGCCCGCTTCACCTCCGAGACCGTTATTCTGCAGCAACGGGTCGAAAGCCTCAACGATGCGCTCGATGGCTTGGGCGCGCAGAAGGCGGCGGTCGAGAAGCAGACGCAGATCGTGCGCGGTGAAGCCGAGCGAAAGTTCAATCTCCTGGAAAAGGGGCTGACGAACCGCACGGAGTACACGCAGCTTCTTCGCGTCGAAGCGGACCTGCTCGGCCAGGTCGGCATGCTGCAGGCGGAAGCCTCGTCGAGCCGCACGCAGGTCGCAGAAGCGCGTGAGCAGATCGAACGGCTGAAGAACCAGCGCGTCGAGCAGGCGGTGACCGCGATGAACGAGGTGAAGGCCGGGCTTGCCGACATCGAAGAACAAGTCGAGGCCGCGCGCCGTGTGCTCGAGCGCACCGTCGTCAAAGCGCCGGTGGACGGCGTTGTCGTCGCCTCGGTCTACAATGCCGTCGGCAGTGTCGTCGGTCCCGGCGAGAAGATCATGGAGATCCTGCCGACAGGGGACCTGGTCGTCGACGCGCGTATTCATCCGCAGGACATCGACGTCGTCCATATCGGTCAGCCGGCGAGGGTCCGCCTCTCGGCGCTCAACACCAGCTTGGCGCCGGAGGTCTCTGCGACGGTTGCCCATGTCTCGGCCGACCGCCTGACCGATCCGGCGACGCGCGAGCCCTATTACAGGGCCGTGTTGCGCCTGGATACGCCGCTGCCGCCCGGCGTGCGCATGGAGCAGCTGCATCCGGGGATGCCGATAGACGCCTTTATCGAACTCGGCGACCGCACCTTCCTTGAGTATCTGATCCGGCCGATTTCCGACTCCTATCGACGCGCCTTTGCGGGGGAATGATCCCACAAGGCCCTTCCAGCGCAGGATTGCACTGGCCGAGGTATACTCCGATGTTCCAGGGACGCGCTCCGGGGCCTGGTTGGCGGGTCCGTTTCCGGTGGTTAAGGAGCACTTGTCGGCGTCCCTCGATCCTTAACCGAGAGCGTTCCACCGCGCGGGAGGGTATTGAAGCGCCGTTTCCAGCCGCGCTAAGATTTATCTGATGTATAACTTCGGTTATTCTTTCGGTTGTTCTATCGATTATTTTACATGCGAAAAATAACGACCGTTTAATGTAAAAATATCGGATTTGCGTTCAGTTTTTATGTTTTAGTTCTTTGTTTTGAACGGCGCGTTCTTTCATCCGTGTGGTGGAATGCTCGCTAGTTAATCCTAAAGTATTACGGATTAGTTTGAAGTGATACTATTGAGTTCTAATATAATTAGGTAAATTTCTTCCAATAAAACGAAAAGATAATTTACACGCGGTTCTTGGTGTGCGAGAGTTTCGGCGAAGTTGGCGTATTTTATTGCGAAGACCAAAACTTGTATCAGTGCATAGATAAAATAGATTTCAGGTAAATTTGTATGATCTGATCGGTATCAGAAGTTTATTCCAAACACATTCAACGAGACATGACGTCTCAAGGCGCATCACTCGTCCGTCCGTTATCGGCGCGGCGATTGAATGGCGTTCTATCGATCGAAGGGTGTCGCATGCATCGCAACGAGGCCGCTGCCCAGCCAACGCAAGCCGTCGCCCCGTCTCCGCCGTCTGTGGCGAGATACTGGGCAAGGTTCCTCACCATACTCGCCTGGTTTGCCGCCGTCGGACGTGCGCTTCTGCGCTTGGCGGCAAGAACCGCCGTATCGTCGGTCAAGCAGGTTCGTCGATCGCGCGTGCTCTATGCGATGGACATAACGTCTGCAGCCCTGGCGCTCGTGGCCGCCTTTTTCTTGCGCTATGGCTTCGACGCCATGTCGACGCGACCGGAGCTTATCTGGGCGCTGCTGGCGACCGGGCCGCAATATCTTCTGGCCTGTGCGCTTGCCTTTCCGATTGCGGGATTGTACGCCCGCGACTGGCGCTACTGCTCGGTCTCGGACTTGCGCTCGATCCTTCAGGCCGTCTTGATCAGCTCGGCGGCGCTGGTGTTGATGTCGTTCTTTGCGAACCGCCTCCAGGATATGCCGCGAAGCGTTGTGCCGCTCGAGGCGCTGCTTTTGACCGCATTCCTTTCGGCTTCGCGGCTGAGCTTCCGGCTCGACGAACTGGCGTTGCGCCCAACGCGGCGGCAGCCGGTCGCCGACGGCAATGCCGACCAGATCCCGACCTTGCTCGTCGGCAGCGGCCATGCGGCAGATCTCTATCTGAGAGCGCTCCGCCGCGATCCGCATTGCAGCCATAAGCCAGTCGGCTGCTTGGAAGTGACGCCGGAACATACGGACATGACCTTGCGCGGGATTCCGATCCTAGGCGCGCTCAGCGATTTCGAAACTGTGGTCTGCGCGCTCGCAGAAAATGGACAGCTGCCGCGCCATGTCGTCTTTACCGAATCGCTTTCGGCGTTCGGCGAAGCCGCTGAGGATGTGATGCGGCGCGCCGAAGCGCGTGGCATGACCGTATCGCGCCTGACGCAGATCACGGAACTCAAGAGCGCCAAGCAGGAAAGCCGTTTCGAACTACGCTCGATCGAGCTGACGGATCTTCTGGAGCGCCCGCAGGCAGCCCTCGACAACGAGGCAATTCTTCGCCTCGTCCGCGGTCGGCGCGTCCTGATCACCGGCGCCGGTGGTTCGATCGGCAGCGAACTCACCTTGCAGGTGGCGGCGCGTGAACCGGCCGAACTCATCCTGGTCGAGAACTGCGAATACAATCTCTATGCGATCGACATGGAACTCGGCGAGCGCTATCCGGCCGTCAAGCGGACCGCAAACCTTTGCAACGTACGCCGGGCCAATCGCGTCAACGACGTCTTTGGCAAGTACCGGCCGGAGTTGGTCTTCCATGCCGCCGCGCTCAAGCATGTGCCGATGGTGGAGCTTAACCCTTGCGAGGGTGTACTGACCAATGTGATCGGCACGATGAACGTCGCGAACGCCGCCCGCCGCTTCAAGGTGCAGGCGATGGTGCAGGTGTCGACCGACAAGGTCGTCAATCCGACCAGCGTGATGGGCGGGACCAAACGGCTGGCCGAACTCTATTGCCAGGCGCTCGACCTTCATTGCCTGAAGAAGGGTTCCGGCCCGCGCTTCATGACTGTTCGCTTCGGCAACGTGCTCGGATCGAGCGGCTCGCTGATCCCGTTGTTTAAGCGGCAGATCGCCAAGGGTGGCCCGCTCACTGTTACCGATCCGCGCATGACGCGCTTCTTCATGACCATTCGCGAAGCCGTCGAACTGACACTGCAGGCTTCGGCCTATGGTCTGGAAGGCGAAATCGGCAAGGGCGAGATTTTCGTTCTGGACATGAATGAGCCGATCAAGATCATCGACATCGCCAAGCGGATGATCCGGCTTGCCGGCCTGACGCCGGGCAAGGACATCGATATCGATATCATCGGTCTCAGGCCCGGCGAAAAGCTCTATGAGGAGTTGTTCGACAGTGGCGAGCAACGCATAAGTTCACCTATTCCAGGTGTGCTCGGCGCGATCCCGAATGCCGTGCCCCTGGCGACGCTCAAGGAGATGTTCGCGCGCTTGAAGCTATTTGCCGAACTCGGTGATCAGGCGATGGTCTTTGCGATCATGAACAGCCTCATTCCGGGCTTCGACAAACACCCGGCTGAAGGCGCGGCTGCTGCCTCGTCGGACGACGGGGAGGATGGGGCCGCTGACGCCGATGCCGCGCATCCCACCGACGATGTCCTGCAAGCAGCGCTGTCGAACCTTAGGCGGGGGCCGCCTTCGACGCCGATGCCGATGTGACCAGTGCGATCTTTTCTAACGCTCGTATGGAGCTTCCCGCATGTTGATTGACGCGAGCGACTATTCTGCGGTCAGGCTGCCGCCACAGCGGGCGGCTGCCGCCGCGGGATCGGCGGTTGCCAGCGTAGTTCCGAAACAGCGTATCGCGGTACTTTCGAGCTACAGTCGCTCTCTCACCAATTTTCGCCTGGAGTTGCTGCGACGCTTGGTGGAGGCCGGCCATTCGGTCCTGGCCGTCGGGCCGGAGCAGGACGAGGACGTCGTCCGGCAGCTTGCCGCGATCGGTGTAGAGTTCGTCCGCTCGCCCATGAGCCGCACCGGGCTCAACCCACTGACGGATCTCGCGACGCTCTGGTCCTACACGCGGCTGCTACGCTCGCGGCAGATCGATGTCGTGATCCCCTATACGATGAAGCCGATCGTCTACGGCGGCATTGCCGCTCGTCTGGCTGGCGTCAAGCGACGGTATTTTCTCGTGACCGGCCTTGGCCACGTCTATTCGGAAGCCGCAGGAAAGCGGTGGGTCGGGCGCCGCATCAAGCAACTGAGCGTGTTGCTCTACCGACTGGCGCTAAAGGGGGCAGGCGGGGTCTTTGCCTATAATCGCGCGGATTCGGCTGATATCGAGAGCTGCAGGCTGATTTCCGATCAGCGCGACTTGACGCTCGTGCCGGGCTCTGGCGTCGACCTCGACCACTATGCCTTTTCGAGCCCGCCCAGCGGGCGCCCGGTCTTTCTGCTCGTCGCCCGCCTGCTGAAGGACAAAGGGATCAGCGAGTATGTCGAGGCCGCACGCCTCGTCCGCCAGCAATTCCCGGAGGCCGAATTTCGTCTTCTGGGGCAGTTCGATCCGAGTCCGGCCGCGATCTCCGCTGAAACCATCGATGGATGGGTCAAGGACGGCAGCCTGAACTATCTCGGCGAAACCACGGATGTGCGCCCGCATCTCAGCGATTGCAGCGTCTTCGTCCTTCCGTCCTACTATCGCGAGGGCATACCGCGCAGCATTCTCGAGGCGATGTCGACGGGGCGCGCGATCGTCACAACCGATCTGCCGGGCTGCGACGAGACAGTGGTCGACGGGCTCAACGGTTACCTTGTGGAGCCGCGCAACGCCAAGCAACTGGCCGAAGCCATGTGCCGCTTCCTCAGGGCGCCTTCGCTGATCACAGACATGGGTCTCAGGTCTCGGGAACTTGCCCAATCCAAGTTTGATGTGCATGCCGTGAACAAGATTCTTCTCGAGCGCATGGCGCTTATCTGAGGGATCAAGGTTTTCGAACAACCATCAGCATTGGTCGCATGGCCCGCGTGCGCTGCGGCGCGGGGTGCCTATCGATCGAACCATGTCGCCTATGACGTCATCTGCGATCAGGATTCGACGGCAACTGGAATGAAAGCTCGCTTAGAAACGGCCTGGTCTTTCGCCCCATATGCTTCATGCTCAGGAACCACCACCGTCGATGGAAGAAGTCGCGCGCCGGATGCTGAGAACTCAAAACAAGAATTGGATCGAAGTTGGATTTCCTTTGACGGAAGTGTTATCATTTTTCATTATTGTCGGTCGGATACTTAACTAAGGTTTTTATGTTTAAAGCTCTCATGGCCGGCGGCGGCATGGTTTGTTTCATGAATAGTTCTTACGGGTTTGGAACGTCCCCGCGGAAGTCAAGGACGGATGCAGGATGTGCGCGGTACATGGTGACGAGCACTCGACTTGTCGAGTGGCTGCGGATATCGGCGACGTGTCGTGTTTTTCGCTTCGTTTGAAGAAAGTTCAAGGACTTAGCCCGCACATGTTACGGATCGAGTGGCGAGGTGCCCGGTGTCGGCAAGCCTCTACCGGCGCCCAAACGATCCTGCGCCTGACGCATCGGGTGTCTCTTGAGTCTAATCGGCGAACGGGGCGAACGCTCGTAGCGCGCACGAATGCAAATCGCATCCATGACGCTATCAGAAGAATGACCATTCGGTGAGGGACCAGTGATGTGCGGAATTGCAGGCCTCATAAACTACGCGGGACGCCAGCAGGAAAGATCGAACGCCACGCTGCGATCAATGGCGGAGGCACTTGCCCATCGCGGTCCCGACGCCGGCGGGATCTGGCTGGCTGAAGACGGGCATGTCGGCCTCTGCCATCGTCGGCTGTCGATTATTGATCTCTCGCCCGGAGGAGCGCAGCCAATGCACTCCGCCAGCGGGCGTTATTCGATTGTCTACAATGGCGAGATTTATGGCTTTCTTGGGCTTCGGGCCGAACTGGAGACGCGGGGAGTTCGATTTCGCGGCCACTCCGATACGGAGGTTCTTATCGAAGCGGTCGAGCTATATGGTCTGGAAAACACGCTCAAGCGCTGCAATGGGATGTTCGCCTTCGCTCTCTATGACAGCGTCGAGCGCAAAGTCATCTTTGCCCGCGATAGGATTGGCAAGAAGCCCCTTTACATCGGATTGTCCGGTGAGGCAGTCGTCTTTGGATCCGAGCTGAAGAGTATCAGGCGACATCCGTCGTTCCGCTCGCCGGAAATTGATCGCGGCTCAGTCGCATTGTACCTGCGGTACAACTACGTTCCCACTCCCTACTCGATCTTTCGTAACATATTCAAATTGCCGCATGGATCGACGGTCAGCATCTCTGTTGACGAACCTCCGCCCTCAATTGCCGCGGTGCTCGCCTCGACGAAGCTCTACTGGGACGCGTTTGATGTGGCCGAACGTGGATATGCGCGTCCGATCGAATCCGAAGAGGAAGCCTTGGAACTACTCGACAACTGTCTGAAGACAGCCGTTAGCGAGCGCATGGTGTCGGATGTGCCGGTAGGTGCGCTGCTTTCCAGTGGCGTTGATTCCTCGCTGGTGTCGGCTGTGATGCAGGAAGTCTCTACCTCTCCCGTTAAGACCTATACGGTTCGTTTCATGGAAGAACAGTATAACGAGGCGGATGCTGCGTCGGCTGTTGCTCGCCACCTGAAGACGGATCACACGGAAATTACCGCCGAACCGGAGATTGCGTTCAAGCTGATATCCGACCTGCCTGATGTTTATGACGAGCCTTTCGCCGATCCATCGCAGATCCCGACTCTGTTGGTTTCGAAACTGGCGCGACAGACCGTAACGGTTGCACTTTCGGGGGACGGTGGCGATGAATTTTTCGGCGGTTACAAGCGATATCAACGAATGTTGACGTTTGATCGTCTGGCGAAAATGGCGCCCCCGATTGCCCTTCGAGCCGTGAAATTCACTCCGGGGTGGTTGCTTGATGTCGCAGCGCCACTTGGCCGCCGCGCTCTTCCCGCAGCCTTGCGGGACGAGGCCACCGGCAGTCGCATGAAGCGGCTGGCCGAGCTGCTTCAGATCCATGATACTGACGACCGATACTTGAATTTCGTCTCTCAGTGGCCGGATGCGACCGATGTCGTCATCGGCGGACATGAACCACCCACCGCAATGTCGTCCAAGCGAATTCCGGCTGCCCTCAATCCCGTGGACAGGATGATGTATCGGGATATGGTGTCATATCTCCCGGACGATATCCTGGTTAAGTTGGACCGCGCTTCGATGGCTGTCGGCCTTGAAATGCGCGCACCTCTTCTCGACTACCGTTTTGTCGAACTGGCTTGGCGTGCGCCGCGGGCCCTCTGCTTTTCGCAGGGGCAAGGCAAGCTCGCGCTACGCAAACTGCTGGCGCGGCGGTTGCCAGAAAAACTCATGAATCAACCGAAACGCGGGTTCGGCATCCCGCTTAATGCTTGGCTGCGCGGTCCGCTGCGTGCCTGGGCGAGCGAAACCCTATCTCCATCTCGGCTGCGTCGCGACGGTGTATTTCGCTCGGAACTGATCGAGGCGCGTTGGAAAGAGCATCTAACGGGCAAGCGTGATTGGGGACCTCACCTCTGGACGATCCTGATGTTCAATTCTTGGATGGATCGTTGGACCAGTAGCTAGCAGTGGGGCGCACATTTGAGCCTCCCGCAGTAGCCGGGCGATGCCGTTTGGGTCGGGCGCTCTGCTCATGTTGCAGAGCCGTCTCATATTGTGTCGCGAAATAACGGTGCCCGAGTGAAGAACCGCTGGCGCGCCTCACCCCCACTGGGCGGAAGCCGTGCCTGAAGCTTCTGGCCTTGAGGTCGCCAGGAAGAAACTGTTTGAAACGACCGTCGACGGTGTCGACAGACCCGCGACCATTCTCAACAGGAGTTACTTCTCTGCCGCGCAGATCCGATCGGCCGGTCGAACATTCGATCCAATCTGTGCGGCGCCGGAAGCCTGCTGATCATGACCGCACGAACGAGAAGCGCAAAAACGGGGGCACGCTTTTCGAAGTGGGTGCCGACGGCACGTTCACGGTGCTGATGCGCGTCGGTTCCGGATCGGAGGTCGAAGACCTGATCCTCGGCTGTCCGGCGCCCTGACGCTCTCCCTATAGGTCTTCTCGAGGGCAAGCCTTAGCCTTGTTCCTTCTCAAGTCTCTGCGAAACGGTAAACCTGGCTGCGGGAGGCTTGACGCCGCCTGGGCGACAAGGAAGATTGCAACCCAGACGGAAGGTCCGGTCACGGACGCACTGGCCGAGTGCCGGTCGCGCTCCACGGTCGGCTCGGCGGCTCAGGAATCCACCTACACTTAAGATCCAGGCGCCTCCGATCGCGATGAGGTGTCGCGAGGGAAAACGGCTTGAACAGGATACTGGTTACCGGTGGAGCCGGCTTCATTGGCGCGCACCTCGCGCGTCGGCTGGTAAAGGCCGGCCATGACGTGACCGTCCTTGATGATCTGAGTTCGGGAAAGCGAGAAAACGTCCCGCAGGCTGCGACCTTCATCGAAGGGTCGGTGCTCGACCGCGACGCCGTGCGCCGCGCGCTCGCCAATGTGGATGCCTGTATCCATTTGGCGGCGATCTCGTCGGTCGAACGGTGCAAGCGACAACTGACGTCATCGCACGCAATCAACATAACGGGGTTCCTCACGATCATCGAGGAACTTGCCCATTCTCGCGCTCATCTTCCGCTTGTCTACGCCTCATCGGCTGCGGTCTACGGGGCAAGCCAGGATCTGCCGCTTTCGGAAGACGGACGTTGCATTCCGTTGTCGCCTTATGGTGCGGACAAGCTTTCCTGCGAACTTCACGCGCGGTCTGCCTATGAGGTCTACGGCATAGCGAACCTGGGACTGCGTTTCTTCAACGTGTACGGGCCGGGGCAGGATCCATCGTCTCCCTATTCTGGCGTGATCGCGAAGTTCGCCGAACGGCTGGAGCGCGGTGAAAACATCACGATCCATGGGGATGGCCGTCAGACCCGCGATTTCGTCCATGTGGATGACGTTGTGGAGGCTTTGCTGCACGCGCTTGGCCGCTGGGACACGGGCGCGCGCATCGTCAATGTTTGCAGCGGCGTCGAGACATCGATCAGCGACCTTGCGCGGATCATGATCGAGGAAACCGGCAGCCGCTCGGATATCACCTATATCGACAGCCTTTCGGGTGAAGTCAGGCGCTCGCGGGGGTGCGTCGAATCGCTTCACGCAAAACTCGACTATCGCTGCGTGACCGACCTTCGGGCCGGGCTCGCGCGACTGCTGCAGTGATCTCGATGGCAGAGCAGGCGGCGATGCTCGCCTGCTGCGGAGTGGGGGCGATCGCGCTATTGGCGTCCTCTTGCTGCAAGCATGGTGCGTGCCATTCCTCGCCCTTGAGACTTTTTTGTTCAACTTCCATGGTGTAGAAACGCCGGAAACGACCCAAACGGGAATCATCGAGGGGATCTGCGCATGGAACTGCTGACGCTTCAACATTTCGCGGGTTGCGTCGGTCAGGCGTTCGAGCTGTCCCTTGGTGAGAGCACGGTGCCTTTGACACTTGCGGAAGCCACACCCGGTACGACGCCGATCTTGCCGGGCATGCTTCGCGCGCCCTTTTCGCTGATCTTCCGCAGCGGTTCAGCGATCGTGCTGCCGCAACAGATCTACCGGCTTAAAAATGCGTCGCTCGGCGCACTGGACATTTTTCTCGTGCCGGTTGCCCGCGACAAGCAGGGTATTGTCTACCAGGCCGTTTTCAATTGACGCTGAAGTGGGCGGTCAGCGGGGCTCCGCTTCGTCGAAATCGCCGGGCGACCACTCCATCTTGATATGCGAGCCGACATCGTTGATGCCCCGAAATCCAAGGCGCTGATAAAGCGCTTGGGCTCGAAAGTTTCGTTGCTCGACATGCAAGGTGAGAACGCACGCCTCTGAGGTTGCGGCCTCACGCTGAATAGCCGTCAGTAAGGCTGTGCCTTTGCCCTGGCGGCGCCACTCAGGCAAAAATCCGATATCGACGATGAGCCAGCGCTCCTTTTCGGCGTCCAGATAGAGCCGGCCGACCGGCTTGTCTCCGATTTCGACAACGAGATAGTCCGCGTCCGGATAGACCGACCGGTAGTGGCGATGCTGGGCGATAAATTGTTGTTCGAGAAAGACCTGCTTCTGCTCAGGCGACCATGGAACGGCCGCCAGTTCGTCCGCGCGAAACGACGAGTAGAGCTCGAGCAAGAATGGCGCATCCACTGACGCGGCATGACGCAGGGACATGCCCTGCACCCCCAAACGAGGTGGATCAGACCGGATCTGAAAATCGACCGCGAAAATGTCAGCGTAGGGTTTCACCCGAACGAGGGGAAGGCGCCGTTAAGCGCGATGCAGAAATTTACACCCAGGTAGGGCTGGCGGTTTTCATGCGGGAGGTTTCCACCCGACAGACCGATCATGGGGGGAGCAAACTGGGCATCCGGCTGGGCAGTATTCACCGCCATGACCGTATGCTGCGTTGGCAGGCTGAGTGAGTTTCCGGCTGAAGGCGTACTTGCTCTTTTCGTCCCGTCAGTCTGATTGTAGACCGTCAGTGAATGCGTATGTGCCGGCATTTCGGTTGAAAGCAGTGTAACATTCTGCGTCCCGAAGACCTCTCCGATCGTCCGGGGCGTAAGACCTGGACCCGTGCCCTGATTGCAGGGTGCGCGTCCTGCAAAGTTTGGCAACTGGAAATTGCTGTGACCGTTGCCGCCATACGACGTGCCGATGAGCGAGAACAACGCGGTATTTTGCTGGATGGGCATCAACGGTCCGTTGCAGAGTGCCCAGCCATAGGGTGCGTAATTGAAACTGAAGAGCTGGATCTCACCAATGAAAGGCTCTGTCATTCTTATCCCCTTACTGTGAAATACAGGCCCGAATCAACTTTGCTGCGGAAAGATTCCGTATAATGCAATGCAAAAGTGCGTCGTCAGCGTCGGCATCGTGTTGTCATGAGGCTGACTGCCGCCTGTGGGGCTGGTCGAATTCGGCGACGTCCCGCGCCCGGTCAGGCCGCTCACGTCCGTTGCGTAGAGTGTGTCGCTGGCAACCGCTCCTAACATGACAGTCGGCCCGACCGCCGTCGCGTCCGCTGTGGCCGTCGTTGCGACTATCGGGTGGCCATGCGGTGGGAGTTGGGTGCTGACCAGTGTCACGTTTTCGGTGCCAGCAATCTGACCGAGCACCCGCGTCGTCAGGCCCTGACCCGTGCCCCAGTGCATCGGCACGCGGCCGCGTAGGTCAGGCACACGAAATGTTGACTGGCCGTCTCCGCCGTAGGTGGTCCCGAGCAGCGTGTAAAGCATCTCATATTCCGCGATCGAAAGCAGCGAACCGTCGCAGGTCTGCCAACCGGTGGGAACCCGGGGGAACCCGAATATCCGTATTTCCCCGACATAGGGAGTGCTCATGCTTACCTCCGGTGGCTGAGTTCAGTTGCGCGACGGGTAGACGCCCGACAGCGCGATGCAGAAGTTGATGACGTTGAAGGGTTGCATATTCGCGTGCGGCTGCCCACCGCCCGCAGGCGCGATGCTCTGGGACGATAGAGGGACCTCAGACCCACCGGGTTGCGCGTAAATCGGCAGAGTTGTCGTACCGAAGAGCGACGGCGCACGTTGATCTCCAACGGTCGTCGTTCCATTACCCTGATGGAGATGAGAGGGGATCTGCTGCGTATTTAATGTCACGGTCTCCACGCCTCCAATCTCCGCCATCGCGGTGGTAGGTTGCCAGCTTGGATCGACAGAATTGCCGTAGGACACAGGCGCGCGGCCTTGCAAATTTGGTAGCATGAAGTTTGTCGTGCCGTTGCCACCGTAGAATGTGCCCAGCAGGGAAAACAGGGCCTGATTCTGGGCGATTGCCATCACCTGACCGTTGCAGAGAGCAAAGCCCTTCGGCGCAAAACCAAATCCGGTCATCATGATCTGCCCGACATAGACCTCGGTCATCGCTGCCCCTTCCGATAAATCTCAACGACTCTAGTTTGCGCCTTCTTCGCACTCTCCCTCATAACGCGTATCTTGGGAAGGGGGGTGTGCGGACTCTTTATTGTTTGAATTCCCGCATAAGTCGCACTAGTCCTGGTTGTGTGACTCGAATTTTCGTGTCAAGCAGTGGCTGGGGTTGGGAAGGACTGATCGTGGCGATGGACCCGCGTCCATGAAGCGCGCAGTGCGTACAGGGGCAGGACATGTTTCAAGAGATCTTTGGTCGGGCAGGCGCCGGGCGCGGTTACATTGCGCTGTTCTTTTTTTTCCTCACGTTCCTTTTCGTGGTGGCGATGGTGCCTGTGTCTTCGGCGCAGGCTGGTCTTTGCGGAACAACCCAGAACGTGACAGTGCAGTCCGGCGGGACAAGTGTCATCACCTGCTCGGAGTGGGGCTTTATCCAGCCGGCTGTGACCAACCCGTCCCACGGCAGTCTAACCTTCGGTATGCCCACCAATACGAACGCCCTTATTTACACCAACAACGGAGACGGGGCGACCTCTGACAGCTTCGTCGTCTATGATGAAAGCCCCTCATCGCCAGTCACATTTAACGTGACGGTTGCGCCATCGAGCTCACCGTTGACCGTGACGCCGGCAAATATGCCGACACCTGTCATTGGTGCGGCTTACATTCAGACACTCAACACCACCGGCGGCACTGGTCCCTATACTTATGCGCTCAGCGGTGGGACGACGCTGCCACCTGGCCTGACGCTTTCGGCTGCCGGGGTCATATCCGGAACGCCGACCGGCTCGGGCCCCTATAACTTCATAGTACGAGTGACCGATTCCACCACGCCGACGGCGCATACCTACGACAAAAGCTACAATCCGACGATCGCGGCACCCGTGATTGACGTTACCCCGGATAGTCTACCGGACGGCGGAGTAGGGGCCGCCTACAGCGTCCATTTTTCTGCGTCCGGCGGTACGCCGCCGTATACATATACTCTGGACGTAGGCACCTTGCCGACCGGATTAAGCCTTTCAACGAGCGGGCAACTGTCTGGCGCACCAACGACGGCAGGAAGCTTCAACTTCAAGATAAAAATCCAGGATAGCACGACGATCTCGACCGGTGGCGTCCATTTCGTGGCGCAGAATTTTACCACCACCATCAATTCCTTCCCGCCAGTGGCGCTCAGCCCGGCGAGCGGCGCGCTTCCTGCCGCAACGGTTGGCAGCGCCTATTCGCAAGGGATCTCGGCGAGCGGGGGGGCCGGGGCAATCAGTTACGCGGTGACCGCGGGTTCGCTTCCCGCAGGTCTCGCCTTAAACACGACGACGGGCGCAATCAGCGGGACGCCCACCGCTGCCGCGATCGGGACTGCAAACTTTACCGTCACGGCGACGGCGGCGACCTCTGGCTCGGCCACCGCGAACTACTCCATTGCCGTCAGTGCGCCCCCCGTAGTGCTGACGCCGGCAAACAACACCGCCTTGTCAGGGGGAACGGTGGGCGTTGCCTACTCAAACAGCTCGATTTCGGCGACCGGGGGTGTCGGTGCGATCACCTATTCGGTGTCGGCAGGTGCCTTACCGGCAGGGCTCACCATCAATCCCTCGACGGGCGCGATCACCGGAACGCCGCTTCCTGACGCCTATGGTTCCGCGCCTTTCACGGTGACGGCCACGGCTGCGAACGTCGGCACCGATTCCAAGGCCTATTCGATCACCATCGCGGCCCCACCGGTGGTGCTGACGCCGGCGGGTGGGGCCCTTGTCGGTGGCGACGTGAACGTCGTCTACCCGGGTGCGTCGATCTCTGCTAGCGGCGGATTGGGGACGTTCACCTATACGGTGACGGCGGGCTCGCTTCCAGACGGCCTCAGTCTGAGTTCGGCTGGGGCGATTGCCGGTACGCCGACGGCGGCCGGATACGGTACCAAAAATTTCACGATCACAGCGACAGGCTCGACCGCCGGTTCGGCGTCGGCCGCCTACAGCATCGCGATTTCCGCGCCACCGATGACGCTCACGCCCGCGGGCGGCGCGTTGACGGCAGCGACGGCGGGGACGGCTTACTCCGACACGTCGATTGCCGCCGTAAACGGGCTCGGGACGGTAACCTACTCCTTAGCATCGGGCACACTGCCGCCCGGTCTCGGCCTTGCGTCTGCAAGCGGCGCAATCACCGGGACGCCAACGGTTGCGGGAGCCTTCAGCTTCACCATCACGGCCACCGACATGCATAGCCGGACGGCCAGCGAAAGTTACAGCATCAATGTCGTTGCCATCGCTCCTGATGCTCCGACTGGGCCCGCGGCGATGGCGAATGATGCTAGCGCACGTGTGAGTTTCTCTGCGCCTGCCTTTAACGGTGGCAGCTCGATTACAGGCTACACAGTTACAGCGAGCCCAGGCGGCGTAACCGCGACGGGACCGTCAAGCCCGATCGACGTCACTGGCTTGACCAACGGCCTGAGTTACACGTTTACGGTCGCAGCAACCAACCTTGCCGGGACGGGTGTCGCTTCCGGTGCTTCCAACGCCGTGACGCCGAAAGCGCCGCAGACGATAACGTTTGCCAACCCCGGTTCCCAAACTTTTGGTACGACGCCCACCTTGACGGCAACTGCGAGTTCCAGCTTGCCCGTCAGCTTCACCTCCGCGACAGCAGGTGTGTGCACAATCGATCCTGGCGGTAAATTGGCCTTCCAATCCATGGGTACTTGCACAATTCACGCAGATCAAACCGGTGACGCGGCCACTGAGGCTGCGCCACGGGTAAGCCAGAGCTTCATAGTGAATGCGGTTGCTCCGGCGGCACCGACGGGAGTTGTTGCGACGGCTGGCGACAGCCAGGCTATGGTTGCCTTTGTTGCGCCCTCGAGCAACGGCGGGGCGCTGATCTCGCGCTACGTTGTCACATCGAGCCCGGACGGTTTGACGGGAGACGGCACCTCCAGTCCGGTGGTCATCACCGGGCTGACGAACGGCACGAGCTATACGTTCACGGTCGTCGCTGAAAACAACGCCGGTCCTGGCCCTGCGTCGGCCGCCTCCAACGCGGTGACGCCGCGCACGATCCAGACGATCACCTTTGCCAATCCGGGTGCCCAGAACTTCGGCACGACGCCGACCCTGACGGCGAGTTCGGACTCAAGCCTGACAGTGAACTTCACCTCGTCGACGACGGCGGTCTGCACGATCAGTCCCGCTGGACTTCTGACCTTCGTATCGATCGGCACCTGTACCATCAACGCCGACCAGCCCGGCGACAGTACCTATCTGCCGGCAACGCAGGTTAGCCGATCGTTCGTGGTCAACGCGATTGCGCCGGGCGCGCCGACCGGCGTTGTAGCCACGGCCGGCAACGCCTCGGCCGAGGTCTCCTTTGCCACGCCGGTCAATACTGGTGGTGCGCCGATCACCGGCTACACCGTCACAGCCAGCCCCGGCGGCCTGACCGAGACAGGCCCCGCGAGCCCGCTCACGGTGGCCGGCCTGACGAATGGCACCGGCTACACGTTCACGGTGACGGCTGCCAACAGCACTGGTACGGGGCTCGCGTCCGGCGCCTCCAATTCTGTCACCCCGAAGGGGCCGCAAACGATCATCTTTTCCAATCCCGGACCTCAGAACTATACGACGCCGGTGAACCTGATTGCGAGCGCCAGTTCCGGGCTCCCTGTGGCCTGGCAATCCATGACGCCCAGCGTCTGCGTCGTCACTTCAAGCGGTGCGGCAACCTTCCGCAACGGCGGCACCTGCACCATCGAGGTCTCACAGGCCGGCGACGGCGCCTATCTGGCGGCACCCAGTGTCAGCCAGTCGTTCGCGGTCTCGGCGCCGATCTTTGCCTTTTCACCGGCTGCGGGCTCACTGCCGGTTGCAACCGTGGCGACCGCCTATAGCGTGAGCTTCACGGCCACGGATGGCACATCGCCCTATAGCTTCGCGATCGCGAGTGGCGCCTTGCCGGGCGGGCTTTCGCTGGCGTCGTCGGGCGTTCTTTCGGGCACGCCGAACGAGGACGGTACCTTCACCTTCACGATCGCGGCCACCGATGCCTATGGTGCGACCGGGACCAGCGGCAGCTACAGCCTGATTATTCGGGTGCAAGCGCCGATTGCCGGAGCAACGACGAAGACGGTTGCCGCCAACTCGACGGCGAATGTCATTGCGCCCAATCTTTCCGGTGGCGCTGCGGCTTCCGTAACCGTCACTACCGCGCCATCACACGGCACTGCCACGGTGGCTGGAACGTCGTTCAACTATACGCCCGCCGCGGGTTTCTCCGGTACTGACACCTTCAGCTACACCGCAACGAACGCGACCGGGACATCGGCGCCGGCGACAGTCACGGTGACGGTGTCTCCACCGATCTTCGCCTTTTCGCCCCTTCCGGGACCGCTTCCCGGGGCGACAGTTGCCCAGCCCTACGATCAGACGATTTCGGCGACCAGCGGAACCGGGCCTTACAGCTACGCGATCACCGGTTCGCAGCCGCCTGGCCTGACGCTCGCGGCCAACGGCCGCCTGTCGGGCACACCGACGGTGGACGGCAACTTCAACTTCACGATCGAGGCGACCGACGCGAACGGCGCGACCGGCTCTGTCACCTATAGCTTGGCAGTGGCGGTTGAGGCGCCGTCGGCCGGTGCGGTTGCGCTTACGGTTGCCGCAAACTCGACGGCAAACGTCATCTCGCCCAGCATTTCGGGCGGTGCAGCCGCATCGCTCGCGATCGCAAGCCCGCCGCCGCGCGGCAATGCGTCGGTGTCCGGCTTGCAGATCCTCTATACACCCCAACCCGGCTATTCCGGCACCGACAGCTTCACCTACACGGCGACGAATGCGACTGGCACATCCACGCCGGCAACCGTCACGGTGACGGTCTCGCCGCCGGTGCTCGTCCTTTCTCCGACCGGTGGCACGCTTGCGGCCGCCGTCGCCGGGGTTTCCTATAGCCAGAGCCTGACGGCCAGCGCCGGCACGGCACCCTATCTGTATCAGGTTACATCCGGGACATTGCCGGGCGGGCTGACGCTCGATCCAGTCAGCGGCGCGATCTCCGGGCGACCGGGCGCCGACGGCGACTTCGCCTTCACGGTGACGGCGACGGACGCCAACGGGGCGACGGGGCAGGCGAGCTATCGCATTGCCGTCGTCTCGGCCAACATCGTCTTCAGCCCGGCGGCCGGCCGCCTTCCGGATGCCATGGTCGGTGAGGCCTATTCTGCGCCGATTTCCGCAAGCGGCGGCACCGGCGCCCTGGTTTACAGCGTCAAGAGCGGCACTTTGCCAAAGGGCATGGTGCTCAATGTCTCGACCGGCGAACTGACCGGGCCGTTGGCCGCGGATGCGGTGCCCGACACCTACCGCTTCACCATTGGCGTCGTCGACAGCCGTGGCGCCAGCGGTTCGGCGGTCTATACGCTCAAACTCAACCCGCGTGCGGTGACGGCGCCCAGCATCGTCGTCGACGTGCCCGCCGGCACGACACCGAACAACGTCTATCTCAACGCCGGTGCCACCGGCGGTCCGTTCACCAGTGCCGCCGTCGCCTCGGTCTCGCCGCCGATCGCTGGCACAGCCGAGATCATCGAAGGCGAGCTTGCAGCCGCCGGCAGCTTTACGCCGGTCGGCTATTATCTGAAGTTCACGCCCAATCCTTCCTATTCCGGTTCGGCGGTGGTTAGCTACACCTTGAGAAGCGCACTCGGTACGTCGGGTGCTGGAACTGTCACCTACAAGATCGCACTGGACCGTGTCGCAGCCGGGGAAGAGATCGACGGCCTGGTACGCGATTTCGTGCGCAACCGGCAGAGCCTGCTGTCGTCGACGGTCAAGGTTCCGGGGCTGATCGAGCGGCGACGGGCGGCGATGAGCACCGATCCGGTGACGACGGCGGTCACACCATCGGAGAATGGCGCGCGCCTTGGGTTTTCCACCAGCCTCACGCAGATCCAGGCGGCGCGCGACGCAGCCGACGCGGCGGCTGCCGGCCAAACCTTCGTGAAGACCGACCAGCCCTTCGACGTCTGGATGGATGGCAGCTTTCTGTTCCACAAGGACAAGGACGACGATAGTGACAAGTGGGGCAACTTCGCCCTGTTTTCGATCGGCGCCGATTACCTGATCAGCGAGCGGGCGCTGGTCGGCCTGTCGTTCCACTACGACTACACGAGCGACCCGACCGACGAGGACGCCGAACTGACCGGCAATGGCTGGCTTGCCGGTCCCTATGCGTCGTTCGAAATCGGACAAGGTGTGTTCCTCGATGCCAACCTGCTCTATGGCGGCTCCTCGAACGACATCGATACCGGTATCTTCACCGGCACCTTCGACACGACCCGCTGGATGGCGGACGTCAAGCTGACCGGCGAGTGGCAGCTCGACGAGATCACGGTGCTCACCCCGAAGCTCAGGGCCGTCTACTTTAACGAAGAGGTCGACGATTACACCGCCAGGAACGCGCTCGGAGAGACGATCGACCTCAAGGGGTTCATCGAGGAGCAAGCCCGCTTCAGCATCGGTCTTGATGTCGAGCGGACGCTGGAACTGGAAAACGGCCTGATCCTGTCGCCGACGGTCGGCGCGGATGTCGGCTTTGCGTCGCTCGATGGCGAAGGCCTGTTTGGCCGGGTCTCGGCCGGGCTCGCGCTCAGCAACAACGACAACTGGGACCTCGACTTCTCGCTGCTCTTCAACATCGAGGGCGACGGTTCGCAGGCGGCTGGTGCGAAAGTCGGTGCGCGCGTCCGGTTCTGACGCCCGCGAGGTCTATACGGAGGTATCGCGTTGCGATTGACGCGATACCGATAGATGAGACGGCGCTGGACCGATACTTCCGTTCCGTTGACGGGGCTTCGATTGAGCGGCGGCTCACTGGCGACCATTGGCTCTGCGACACCGGTTTGCCGTTTTCCGTCGCGGGCAGCCATCTTGCGTTGTCTTTAGGACTCGGTCTTCGCGGTAGCAACTCCGCAATCGCGCCCTGCGATCATCCCAACCGCCCAGAGCATCCATCTACTTTCCCTATATCGTTCGCCCCACCACTTGGGCCACGACCGAAAACAGTAGGGCCGCGAGCGCGACGGCCGTTCCATATCGCGCAATCTTCACGCGGCGCCCGCGAGCGCCACTCCAGTCATTGCCCATCATTCCCCAGCCGGCGTCATACCGTGCTTGGTCAGGTGGGGTACACCTTGAAATCTCGGAACTTTCAGCAATAAATGGCGCGTCTGTAGAAATCGAACGCTCAGACGGAAAGGCTCCGGATCATCCTCGTGGGGTTCCGGGGCCTTTTTGCGTCTCGCAGCTACGCGACAGGCGTCGTGTTGTTTGCCGCATTGCCGGGGGTAGCAGTCAGAAGGCTCTTTACCACCTCTTCGATCCCCCTGCTTGCTACCTCGTACTCGAATACAAGACATTGGTCTGGATGTTGTTCTGTTTGCAGTTCTTCCAATCGTTCGGCTGCGAGCGCATACGCCTCGAAAAGGTCATTCAGCTCCGCCGGGCGGACATCAGCTTCGAGCGCCCGTCGAAATTTCGGCAGTCTCACCCATAACCGGCGACGTCCTAGTTCCCTGAATTTCTGCATTTCGCTCCCCCTTCGGTGTGCAATCTAAGATGGCGCAGCCAAGGAAGGGTTAAATCGAAATTTCAATTGCGAGCGACCTCGCTAAAACCGATGAGCTCTCCGGCCGATTCTTCCCTGCGCGTGAAAGGCAAAACCGCAGATTGCAGGCGTGTGGGGTAATTTAGTGTTGCTGCAGGTACGTGATCATTGGAGTCGTTGACGCCGTTGCCGCATCATCTTGGCTGCTTCACGGCAGATCTCCAAACCGTCCTCTTTCTCCATACTGCGGTCGCGTATCATCTCCAGTCATAGCCCATCGCTCCCTCCGCGTGGCTTTCCAGAACGTGAGCGACGACCCCGACCAAGCCGAAGCTCGACCATCGATCGGACGAGCCAGCCACGAATGTCGGACGTCTCTAAAAATTCAGACATGTGGTCGATCGCATATTCCAGGGTTTGCTCAGTCAGGGCGGTTGCAGCCTCTGGCGAGACCGTCAGGTTGCGCGCCCATGCTGACAGCTCGGGCAGCAGGTCTATGACTTCGGTGCTTCCGGCGCCTCCTGAGAAATTTACCATTGAGCGGCAGGAATCTCTGAGTCTGCATTCGAGTTCCCATGCATCTCGGTTGCCGTTCATGAACAGGGAAAGCGCTTGCCGCGCCAAGCATTCAGCTTCGTCGCTGTGACGATCGATGTTCCTCGCGGCCACGACCTTCTTAAAGACGGTGGAAACGATGTTGAAGTCGTCAGGAAGGATGTACCCGGATCGCGTTTGGTTAAACATGCCGCAGTCTTCCTCCAATCTGGGCTCCTAGCCGCAGAAGCCCGTTTTACAGCCCAACACGGGGCGATTTTGGCCGGGGAAGTGCGCTCTGACTATTAAATTTGACATGTCTCGCGCTCCCGCGTCTTAACTCCCTCAAAAGAGAGGACAGACCCGATGAACAGAACGACGTTCCTCGCCTATGCGAGGCGCGCGCCTTTTGGCGGCCGCCTGAAACAGAGCCAGATTAACTATGAACGCCATCCTCGACGAGCGGGATCGGCGCCAGTCTATCGGTAAGGTGCTCGACAATCGCCATCTCGCCTATATGCTGGGGACGGTCTTTCACGAAACCGGCGAAACGATGCAGCCGATGACCGAAACCTGAACTACTCGGCCGAGCGTATCGCCGAAGTGTGGCCCTCGCGCTTCCGACGATCGGCAGCGCTAATCCCTTCGACCACAATCCGCGCAAGCTCGCAAACAAGGTCTATGGCGGCCGGATGGGCAACACGGCGCCCCGACGACGGCTATGCCATCGCGGCCGCGGACTTGCCGCAGATGACCGGCAAGGACAACTATAAGAAGTTGGGCCTCGCCGATGCGCCGGAGACGGCGGCCGAGATGCCGACGGCCATCCGCATTCTGTTCGATGGCATGATCCGTGGCATGTTCACCGGCCAGTAGCACGCCGACTATTTCAACCAATCAACGGCGATCCGGTCGGTGCCCTCAACATCGTCAACGGGAACGACAAGGCGAAGCTGATTGCCGGCTATTATCGCAACTTCCTCGACGCGTACGAGGCGTCGCGGGCGCCGGCCGAAGCTGTCCCGGATTTAGTGAAATCGCTTTTCCGGGATTTAATGGAACCCATGTCCGCGAATTGCCGAAACCCGCAGGCTCGTTCTAGCCGGTCTCGTTTGGCTGGTCGCCGAGATCCGCGAGGACGGCGCCCGGTCGGGCACCCGGAAAATCGAAAGGCAGAACAATGCATGCGAGGCTTACAGGAATCGATCCGCCGCTTGGAGGAGGGCTCGGTGCGAGCGCAGGATAGGGCGGCGACCAGTCGCGCCGCCGCTCACCAGTGCAGGATCAGCTTGTCGACCGTGTCGGGCACGTCGAGGCATCGGTTGCCACGATCGGCGAGGACGTCTCGGAGATAAAGCCAGTAACCGATGCCGTCAAGCGATGGAAGCTCATGGGCATCGGCGCGCTCGGTGTCACTGGCATTGCCACGATTGGTGTGAGCTTTGCCGAGGCAATCCGACGCATCGCGTTTGTCATCATAGGAAAGGGATAAGCCGGGACGCAGAGCAGGGTAAGGCGGTTCCCTCTCCATGTGACGCTGCCATCACTGGATGACGCATGTTCCCGGCCAATCCCGGCACGAGCGGCCTGCGCAACTTGTCAGCGGCATGCCCGCGACCAAGATACAGGTGATGACGGCAATCGTTCGGAACATCGCGCCGTTCCAACTATTGCGTTAGCGCGATGGCGATAAACCAGGCTGCGAACGCGATCAAAAGCCAAAGGCGCGCGCCTTTGTACCGTTGCCGTCTGGCACTTTCCCAATCGTAAGACATCTGCGCCTCCTTCTCGGTAGCGCACAATGCAAGATTGCGCCTGTGAGGAAAAGACGGTTATCGTGTATATGCGCAGCGCTACTTAGGTCGCTGTCTCTGCCCGGGGCGTTGCCGGCGTTTTCTGCAGTCAATGGCGCGTCCCCTCAGTCTCCAGGTCAATGAATCGGCCGATCGACCAAAGGTAGGCGACAAGCTGCAACTTCAAAGGATCGCGGTTGCCGTACTTCCCCGTGATCCTGTCGAGTTCGTCTTTCGCCCGGTCCTGCTCTTCGATGTCCCCAAGCACATACCTGTCATGACCCACGGCCGTGATGTTACAACCGGCCCCGATCACTTCATCGACAAATGCAGGAATTTCGCTCGCTTTCATTTGGCGTTTGTCTTCGGTCATGTCGGATCCTCCTTCGATCGGGAGGCTAATACGAAGCGCGGGGGCGTTGCTAGAAGCAAAAATGATCCTAAAGATTTGGGAGGGCAGGCAAGGAAACGGCCCCGTCCGGGGAGAGCGGGGCCTCGGCACCAAGGTGCCAATTGGCTCCTAATAGATGGAGCCTATCCTAGATCCTACGGGGGTACATTGATCATAGGCAGGCGTATAAACGCGTAAGTCTGATAGAGGTCCCAGCCCCGAGCGAAAAAAAAGGGCCCCGAAAGCCGATAACGGGGCCCTTGAAGGTACGTGCCAAATTGTCCTGGTGAACGGGCGCCAGGACGATCTCTAAACCTACCACGCCGGGACTGGTTCCGCCTAGACCTGCAAGCCGGGAGCGGGAGAAAAGTGGTCCGGCACGACACGACGGGCCAAGAGTGGCTGATCCATGGGCTCCTGGGAGAAGGAACAATCGGGCCGCCGTCCTACACGACTGTAGGGAATTGTTCTGCGCCATCCTGACCATCCGTAGCTCCCACAACCAGTAGGGGAATGGACCCGTCGGGGCGAGGCCATAGGCACTTATCAGACTCCACTTCCGGAGGGAGTGTGCAGGTGTCACCCTGATCTGGGAATGGTTCCGCAAAAGTCAGAAACTCAAACGGCGGAGCCACGAAAGAGCGTGTGCGCCATCTACTCGCACGCACTCAAACGAATGAAGCCCCGCATGGGGATTGCGGGGCTTCATCCGTGGAAGGTCGTCAAACCATAAAAAACGCAATGCTTACAATAATGCTATGGTCGCACGGCAATGAAAAACACAACCATGGATTAGTCCTGTTGTGCAGCCACGGTTGCATCGTCGCAAATGTGCTGGTCGGGCACAATCCTACTCTGGGGTGAACCTGCATAATCATTTCGGCTAGGATTGCCGAGACGCGGGGGGAAGGGCTAGGTCCGCGTTTCAGGTCGGCCAACCTCGGACGTTTGACCCGGATCAGTGGGTAACGGCCTCATCCGGCGCCTTTGTCCACCCACGCCGCTGCGCCTCTTCGGCGATCTTGCGAAACACCCTATCCTCAGAGGCATTGGGGAAAAGAAGTGCCACGGCAAAGAGCAGTATATGCAAGTCTACGTCGTTTAATTCGGCAAGGTTTATCTCGTCGTCCATGTCAGGTCCTCCGTTGGACAGGAGGAGGCTGTGACGAGCCCCCACGGAAGAAAGGCGCTCAGATGCCCCAAAATGCCTGCGGCGACAGGTGCCAATGGAAGACCGCGAGCCTGCTCGCACCCAACAAAAAGAATTGGCCCCTCTGGGCCTTTTGGGGGGCCAATTCCTAAGCACCCCGGAGGGAAAATGGGAAACCCTCGGAGCAGTTCTATAAACCGCAACGGACGATTTGGGTTCCAACAGATAAGAAGAGCCGATCTTCGACGGCAAGGCAACGAGGCTCCCAACCTTGATCCGAAGGTACCCAAGATCACCAGTAGGCCTCAACGCGGACGTGTGCGAAAGGTTCCTCAGGTGGCTCCACATGGAACAAGAACCCACCTATTGCGCCAAAGCGAGAGCGACCAGCCAAGCTGCGAAGGCGACCAAAAGCCAGAGCCGAGGGCTCTTGTTCCGCTTCCGCCGGGCTCCTTCCCAATCGTAAGACACGAGCTTCCCTCTCTCGGCCACGCACAATGCCAGATTGTGGGTGGGTGGGGCAGGCGCTTTCCGTCAGGGGAGCAAAGCAGTCCCCGCCAAAAAGTATGGCCTCGCCGCGGAGAGCGAGGCCATTGGGGCACTGTCGTGGCTTTCAGATCCGGGCAGATCGTGAAGGCGTCATCCTGATCGGGGGACTCAGGGTTGCCACAGGCGAGAAACGCCGACGGCGCTATTGAGTTCCCGTCTTCGCAAAAAAAAGGCCCAAAGGTGCAACCAACGGGGCCGAGGAGTGTGCTGTGCGAAGAGGCCCGATCGGTATCCAACGACGAAAACCCCGCCCCAGGTCGCCCAAGGGCGGTGTTAAGCGAGAGTTGCCGGCTAGAAATTAAAGTAGACTGTCACGCCTTGCCGCCGCTGATAGTAGTCTCGATAGCCGTATCGGTAATGGTCACGATAGCCGTAATACCGGGAATAGCGGGGGTAGCACCTGTCGTAGTAGCCGCAGTGACGATGGGCGTATTTCCGTTTCCAGTGGCGATCCGCATGCTCATGGCGATGTTTGCGGTGCTTTACCTGATGGACATCGCCGGTCTGCCCCTGTTCCGGCTTCGGCACGAAGATTGGCGCGGCGTTTAGCGGTAGCGCGAAAGATGCCGCCAGGACGACGGCGCCAAGGGTGGATACGTTCAGTTTCATTTGACTCATCCTTTCTAGGCTCAGCTTGGCTCCATAAGCCTGAACCTGAGCTGAACCGCCCGGCCCGTCGCTTTCAGAGCCGCGCTCGGGGATCTCCGGCTTCAACGGCCTCGGCTTCTGAAACCGCTGGTGCTTAACCGGCAAGTGGCGGAGCAATTTCGATTCGGCAATGCAACCCGGACCTTTGCGTCAACACGTCGGACCTAAGTCTGGGACGTTGCCGCTCAAAGCAGCGGCCCCGTCCGGGAGAGCGGGTCCTGAGGTCGGCGCAGTGCCAACAGGCTCCGTTCCGGGGACTATCGATTGAGCTCGGCCTAGACGCGTGGGGGTAATGGATCATAGGCAACAGGCAACGTCCGGAGGCGCCGAAAAAATGGCCCCAGAGAGCAACCAATGGGGCCGAAGAAGTGTGCTGTGCCAAGAAGCCCGAGCAAGCGAAAGGATCACTCGGGCTCGTTCTAACACTATCACGTGCGGCGACTTATTCCGAGCCTTTTGGAGAATCCTACAAATTGCGCGATGCCCGAAAGCCTGATCTGATGGGGCATGACCACGAAGCTTTCAGACCTGAGGCTGAGAAACCCGAAGCTCCTTGGCGAGCTCAAACGGCGGGGATATGAGACCGTCGACGACATGAAGAACATCCCCACGACAGACGCGTTGCGGATGATGGGAATGGGCTCAAAATCGTGGCAGAAAATCTGTGATGCCTTGGGCAGAGACCCGGCGAAGACATGAGGCTCGAAAATGATGATCGATGCCGCGACCGGCGATGCTCGGAGGCTGATAGCCCATCGCCTAGCTTCTGCTAGATCGCTCGCGTGACGACTTCGGCCGCGACTGACACCAGCAAGGCCGCCAGCGCGACGGCCGTTCCCAATCGCGCCATCTTGATGCGGCGCCCGCGAGCGCCATTCCAATCATAGCCCATCACACATCCTCCAGCCGGCGTCACGCCTCGTCTGGATGGTAGCGCACATCGTCGAACAAACCCTTCACATCCCATCATCAAACTCCGAAGCCTCTCCCTGCGCCAGGAACTGCGCGAGGGCCGACAGCAATGCCTCCGCGCTGTACCGGTCCAGCAGCACCTCGATCATCGTATTCGTCGAAGTTGATAGCTCGAAGACCCCCAAAAGGGGATCGAGGGACGCGACAGAATAGTTGCCCAGAAATTCGGCTCTGATCGTTGTCCCGCCAAGCCCCATGGATACCCTCCTGCCGGCTACCTATCAGAATATAAGACAAGTCTAAAATAAGCTATTTTGCCCGACCGGGAAAGCGGCATACCCACCAAAGTCAGGAGAAAAGCGACGAGAGAAGTCGATCGACCTTTTCTTCAATTGCCTGGCAATCGTGTTCTTTATTTTCAATCACTGCCGCGCCGTAGTTTTCGATCAGGCTGGTTAGGGCTAGGAATTCACTCTCCGCGAGCTTCTTTCGATGATGAGGGAGCCGCATCATCAGGCGGGCGCGTCCGATCCGTTCGAAATCCACCGGCAGGTCCTCAGTTTTTCCGGGCGATTGGCAATCGCAATGGTTAGAGCATGGCGAAAGGGCTCTTGCACTTCAACTTTTCTTCAACACCGGATGAACCAGGAGGACGCAATGCGTCGTCACGGCTCAGGAGGTTGGCGACAGCTGGACAAGTATGACAGCAAAGTCGGCATGGTCCGGGAGACACTTCTCAGCGCCCGGCCTTTGCAGGCGATGAACGGCGGAGAGCAAGAGGGATTGCGGCGGTAGGTCGTTACCGAAGCGTCGTCAGGTGGCGTGCGTTCACCGCCGCCTCGAACGCTTGGAAGCTAGAACAAACGTGCACTGAACGACGCCCGCGCATCGCGCGGTCTTCATGCGGCGCCCGCGTGCACTCAATTTGCCAGATCAGTAATGAAAATGCTTGAAACCGCATCGGTCTTTGGCGCATCAATGCCGCGTCTGCGAAGTCGAACGCTCAACCGGGAAGCCCCGCCTTCTAAAGGGAAAGTTAGCTTGAAGTGCATTCTTGTTGCCTTGTTTCTCGTTTCAGCACTTACATCCTGTCAGGACGTGGTTCCTGGAGCGGGGCCGCTAACTGATGCTATCCTTTCAGACGCCGGCAAGTCACCTGAAGAGCTCCACCGCAATGACGCGACGGTCTATGAAGTTGTTGACGTCGATAATCGATCGGCCAGCCTAATTTCAGCCTATTCAAAGACGACGCTCTCAAGGCGCCTAGGTATGGGTGGAAGACCGGAAAGCGCGACTGTCGGGATAGGCGACCGCCTCTTGGTCTCCATATTTGAAGCTGGGGCCGAAGGCCTGTTCTCAACCTCTAAGTCGAAGGCAGCTAAGATACCTGTGGTCGTTCAACCGGATGGGAAAGCCGCAATCCCCTACGTCGGCGAGGTCAGGTTTGCGGGACTGACCCTGGAACAAGCGAGACGCGCGATCGTTGAGGCGCTCAAAGGCAAGGCCGTTGAGCCTGACGTCATTGTCACTTCGCTGGACACCGCATCGCGCAACGTCACGGTCACCGGCGCGGTCAACGCTGCTTCTGTAGTTCCGCTCAGCCTGGCAGGCGAGAAGCTCACTGACGTAATCACGAAAGCGGGAGGTGTACGCGGTGAGACCTATGACACGTTTGTCACTGTAACCCGAGGGAACAAATCTGGCACCGTCTTGATGAGCGCGCTCATCGACAATCCTATAGAAAACATCTGGGTTCAGTCCGGTGACGAGATAACCCTGGTTCGCGACCCTCGGCAGTTTACGGTTCTGGGCGCTGTTAAATCCAACAGGCGGCAGGCCTTTGGCTCTCGAGATCTCAGTCTCATCGAGGCGGTCGGCATGAGTAGGGGCGGTAACGATCTCGCGACAGACGCCGAAGGGTTCTTCGTATTCAGATATGAAGAAGCAGAGATAGCAGCATCCCTGCTCGGTAGATCTCGATATGACGCGATGCTTAAGAAGGGAATGCGGCCCGACAGCCATGGGAGAGTGCCGCTTGTCTACCGCTTAGACATGAGCCGTCCAGACAGCCTGTTGGTCGGACAAACGTTCCCGGTCAACAACCGCGACATCATCTATGTGTCGCGCCACTTGACGACGGACATCTCAAAGTTCTTTGGTATCGTAGGTCAGCCCCTGAGAGTGGCGAACACCGGCGCAGTCGCGATGCACCGTGCCGCGGATCTCGGCAACTAACAGTCCAAGCGGCCCTCGTCTTGGCGCGCAATTGCAATCGATTGGTTGCATTCCGCGAGGGAATGGCGCTGATTTTAGACGTCTGTAGAAATTGAATGCTCGGGCAGAAGACCCCGGATCACCTTGTGGGAATTCGGGGCCTTTTCTCCTCTTACGCGCCCGGATCTCACTAACTACTTCGCTGCTTGCGCAACAAAATTCGACTTTCGAACAGCGTTGGCGTTCCAGGAAAATAGCCTGGCCAATCAGCATGGTCGGATGGCGTTCCCCCCGCGCGAGGTGACGAGTTGCAAGGCTACATGCCTCTCTTGCTATTTCGTGGGGAATCATGATTCGCCTCGATTGATCACCAGTTGAGCGTGTGCTCTCGCTTTTCCGAATCGTGCGCTGAGACTTCGCCTTGCTCACAACTTGAGCGGTGACGGTCATCAGTAAGGCAGCTAGCACGATATCGCGCAATCTCCATGCGGCGCCCGCCACTCCAGACATAGCCCATCACGTTCCCCTAGCCGGCATAATGCCATGCCGGGGCAGTGGGCCGTTTTTCCTAGCGAAGAGGCAAATTTGAGCGGACGCACGCGCTGCTGCTACGCACCAAGCCAAATCGATAGGAACAGCATGGCGCCCTGAATGAGGAGGACGGCCAAGAAGGCTGCCAAAACGATCAAGCCAAGTTGCTGGTCGTATTTCCGTGTATCGCGCTGCTTCATGACAATCTCACGCTCGCTGGCGGCTGTGGCCAGGAGGTTTGAGATACGCGATGACATCGTGGGTTTCGAGAGGCTGTGGCCAAATGCCACGGCCCTGCAGCTCGTCGCAGGGCGATGCCTCTCGCCTCACGCTGCATTGATCTTGCCTGCAATTGAGCGGGGTCTTCTATTCTAAACAAAAGGGATCATCACATGGTTTGGAGGGATTTCTTCCCGGGGCCTCAAAGCGGCTTTGCAGATATGGCTCTACCCAAATTGGGTCGATATGGCTTGAGGTCGGCAAAGAAAAACGCGAGGGGAGCCTCGCGTTTTATGACCTTACGCCGCCGTGAGTTCCATTTCTCGTTTGGCGGCCGCAGGCGGCCTTTGCCAGCAACCAAGATCGGGTCAGTCAGTGAGCCTCAGCGAAGGCGTCGATCTGCTGAAGAACATTTATCAAGCGTCATCGTGAACTGGTCCTTAGGCGACACGCAAATCTGGTCCGCCAAGGGTGTTTAGTTACTCTCCATACCGGCTGCCGTCGTGGACTTTTGTAGAAGCCCGCTACGGCGCTTTTCTCGTAGCCTGTAGCTGTCGCCACGGATTGTGATGACGTGGCTGTGATGCAGCAACCGATCAAGGATAGCAGTTGCCACGACGGGGTCGCCGAACACTGTTCCCCATTCTCCGACACTGCGGTTGGAAGTGACGAGCATTGCACCCCGCTCGTAGCGCCTCGATACGAGCTGGAAAAATAAGTGGGCTGCATTGGGCTCGAGTGGAAGATAGCCAAGCTCGTCGATGATGAGCAGCTTGGGCTTGGCGAGAAACCCAAGTCGTTCTTCCAGGCGTCCTTCGCCATGTGCTCTCACGAGCGTTGCGACCAATGCCTGCGCCGTTGTGAACAACACCGTGTAGTTTTGACGGATGACCTCTCTTCCAAGCGCAATCGCGAGATGGGACTTCCCAACGCCAGGTGGACCGAGCAGCAGCAAGGCATCACCATTTGCCACCCAACGGGCGGTGGCGAGTTCTCGTATCTGTTGCGGATCGACACTGGGCTGCGCCTCGAAATCAAATCCCTCGAGATCTCGTGCATGCGGGAAATGCGCGATCTTCATCGCCATGATGATGCGTCTCTCGTCCTTCCTTGCAATCTCGCGTTCGCACAGGAATGCGAGCGTCTCGCGAATGGTGAGATCCGCGCGCGAGGCTTCGTCAAGAAGGTTGTCGAGCTGGTCGCGGATGGCGGTGAGCTTCAGCCGGCTCAGCCAGCCGATCAGCGTGTCGTGATCAACTGCCATCACCATTGCCCTCCGATCAACCGCTCATATTCCGACAGTGGGCGAAGAAGTTCGGGCAGCTTGGGAGCGGGCGGATCGGCCTGCGCGGCTTGCTTGACAGGCATGCCGAAGCCGCTGACGCCGACAAAATGGGCGGGATCCGTCAGGCGACGATGACGCCCGTGTGACTCGGCGTGGCTCGCGACAAGCTGACCAGCATGGAATACGCGGACCTGGCCACCGCTGATCGTCACCTCGACAATCTCGCCGATGAGCCGCCACGGGACTGAGTAGGCGTTGGTGTCGACCTCAACGGCGCAATCGGCGTGGACCTTGCGCAGCAGTTCTCGGATCTGACGAAATGGCGGCCTGCCATTTAGTGGGTGTAGCGTCATAGCTTCGTCGCGGACAAAGCGCTCAAGTGGTGGTTCGCCTGTCGTGCCATGGCATCGAAGATCGGCAACCGTGCGCATCCACCACGCAAGGTGCAGGTGAAGGCCTTCCATGCTGTCAAAGCTGTGTCCGGCAAGTGCGTTGTGCTTCACATACCCGACGCCTCGCTCGTCCTTGCCTTTGGTACGAGCCCGGTATGGTGCACATGCGCGAGGACGGAAGTCCCAATAGCGGGAGAAGGCATGCAGCCGATCGTTGAACACGACCTCGCGGGTCACCGCGTCGTGCCGTGTTACCAATGCCGCAGCATTATCGAGAAGGACCTCGCTTGTGACACCGCCAAAATGCCTGAAGGCTGCCTCCATCCCATCGAACCAGGCAGACTGACGGTCGTGGAGAAACGCCGTCGCGTATGTGCGACGCGAATAGCCAAGCCCCAGCTCCGCCGCGATCCGCCGCGTGCCCCACCCCAGCTTCTTGAGCCGCAGCATCGCAGTCACCTCGTCCGGTTCGAGCATCGCTTCTCTCCGCGCCAATCTCGCGGAGATCTTCGTACCTGTCTCAACGTCCATTAGTCCCTCCTAAGGTCTGAAAGGGGGACCAGTTTTAGGTGTCGCTACCGGAGGTGCGGACGAATTCTTGGACTAGCAGGAGATAGTTCATGTATTCGTACGAAGACCGCATGAGAGCCGTGCAGCTCTACATCAAGCTTGGTAGACGCGTGAAGGCCACGATCCGTCAGTTGGGCTATCCGACGAAGAATGCTCTCAAGCAATGGTGCCGCGAGTACGAACGCGGTCCCGGCTTGTCGGCAGGTTATGTTCGCACCAAACGACGGTATTCGGATGAGCAGAAGCGGATTGCCGTCGAGCACTATCTGAGCCACGGCCGTTGCATAGCATGGACCATCAAGGCGCTTGGCTACCCTTGCCGTGGAAAGCTCTCGGCTTGGATCGACGAATATGAACCCGATGGCAGGCGACGAGTTCTCAGCAGCAACGCAACCGCTATTACGAGATCGGAGCAACAGAAGCGAACGGCCGTGATCGATTTGTGCTCTCGGCGGGGGAGTGCCCGCTCGGTGGCTCAGAAGGTAGGCGTGAGCCGGCAGACGTTGTACGACTGGAAGAACCAGAAACTTGGTCGTGAGGTCCCTGCATCCATGACACGCCGTCGCGAATTACCACCGACAGCCAGCCGAGACGAACTCGAGCGTGAACTCGAGGCGCTACGTAGAGATGTGCAGCGCCTTCAACTCGAGCACGACCTGCTGAAGAAGGCTAACGAACTCCTAAAAAAAGATCTGGGCATCGACCTGCGGCTCCTGGCAAACCGGGAAAAGACCCTGCTGGTTGATGCCCTGAGACAGATCTATGCGTTACCAGAACTCCTCACGCGGCTTGAGTTCGCCCGCAGCTCCTATTTTTATCATCGCTCTCTGCTTGGCCTTGATGACCAATACGCCAAGCTTCGCCAAACCATTGTGTCTCTCTTCGAAGCCAATCGTAACTGTTACGGCTACAGACGCATTCATGCGGCCCTGACCAGGAGAGGAGAGCAGGTTTCCGAAAAGGTCGTCCGCCGCCTGATGAAGCAGGAGCAGCTCATCGTCGCCACCGTGAAGCGACGTCGGTACACGTCCTACCAAGGGGAACTAGACGCTGCACCCGAGAATTTGGTCAATCGTGATTTCCACGCTGCAAGGCCAAACGAGAAGTGGCTTACCGATATCACGGAGTTCCAGTTGCCGGCGGGGAAAGTGTATCTGTCGCCTATTATCGACTGCTTCGACGGGCTTGTTGTCAGTTGGTCCGTGAGCACACGTCCAGACGCAGAACTCGTGAACACCATGCTCGATGCCGCAATCGAAACGATCAGCGTTTCCGAGCGTCCAGTTGTGCACTCTGATCGCGGTGCCCATTATCGCTGGCCTGGCTGGCTGTCGCGCATGCACAATGCTCAGCTGGCCCGCTCTATGTCACGCAAAGGGTGCTCACCGGATAACTCAGCCTGCGAGGGCTTCTTTGGAAGGCTAAAAAACGAAATGTACTACCATCGCGACTGGATCAACACGACGCTTGACGACTTCATGCAGCAGGTGGACTCCTATATCCGGTGGTACAATCAGCATCGCATAAAAATCTCACTCGGTGGCCTTAGCCCCGCGGAATACCGCCGGAACCTCGGAATTGCAGCATAAGCAGTCCAAGAATTCGTCCGCACCTCCACCGGACCAGTTTTACATGTCGCCTGACAACATTTTCAGGTAAAGTGCCCTTTACGCGGACCGATTTCTTTCGCCTCAGTCTTATGCGCTACTAGAATCGCAACTCCCGCTATATTTCCAGGATCGGCCATCACGGCATCCAAAGATGAAAGTCGGGAGTAGCTTCCTCATCAGCGACTAGGCCGTTGATATGCAGCGCCAAGGCTTCCTCAGCCATGGCGCGCGCATTTTCCAAGCTGGTGCCTGCTCTTATGACACCTGGAAAGTCAGGAAAGGACACACCGAAATCGCTGTCGGCGTTAGTTGCGTCTGCTGCGAGTGGGCGTCGGCTACACCCCATAGGGTTACGCGATGGTGTCTCTTACCTCAATTTCGCTAGAAGACGTAAATCTTTGAAATATGATAACAATAGTTCTTTGGAGGGTGCCATGTTCTGCTTGCGTGGTGCCGCACTTGGGCTTTGTGCCGTGGTCCTTGGTCCGATGTCCCTGTTTGCCGCCGAACCGGTCGGCAAGGCAGTGGAGATCCGGACAGCGGTCAACGGTGCGCGGGGTGCGATTGCGGTCAGAGACCCTGTCTACAAGAACGAACGGATATCGACATCGAAGTCCGGGCTCGGGCAGTTTGTCTTCGAGGACGGCACCAAGCTTGCCGTCGGCTGGGGGTCTTCCGTCGTCATCGACAAGTTCGTCTATGACGACAAGAAGTCGGTGAAGAAGCTGACCATCATGGCCGCCAAGGGCACGTTCCGCTGGATCAGCGGCAAATCCGGCCATTCCGCCTATGAAATCGTCACGCCGGCCGGCACCATAGGGGTGCGCGGCACCGCCTTCGACTTCTTTGTCGGCCCGGATGGCACCACCGCGGTGGTGCTGCTCAGCGGCGCGGCGGATTTCTGCGGTCCAGGCGGCTGCCGGCAGCTGACGCAGCGCTGCGATTGCGTCATCGCCAAGCCTGGCCGGAGGGCCACCGAACCGAAACGGGTCAGCCGCACGACGTTGAAATCCCTGGGTAATGCCCAGGCGCTGCCGTTCCTCTCCGGAGGTCAGAGGTTGTCTGGTGCGCTGGGTTGGGCCGGGGGCGGCTGCGGATTAAGGGCGGCCAAGTTCGATGACACCGACCGCTCCAACCCTATGCGATCGGCCCCCGCCGTCCAGGAAAAGCCTCGCGAGGAAAAACCGCGAGAGGAAAAGCCACCAAGGGAAGAAAAGCCTGGCGATCCGGGCCCACGGCCAGAGAAGCCCCGCGATCCCGGACCTCGGCCTGAAAACCCGGGTGATCCCGGGCCACGCAACGACAACCCCGGCGACCCAGGACCGCGAAACGGCGATGGCGGCGACAAGCCGAGCCGAGATGAGGGAGCGCAACAGCGCGAAAGCCACGATTGAGAGCATTGTCTGGATGCTTTTAGGCATCTTGGCAGCCATAGCGGTATTGACCGGCATTCTGCACAACAAAGGCGTGGTGTCAGGCCGAACAGCCTCCATGCTTATCTGTGGCTTGAACCCGGCTACGTGCCTCGGCTGATGGATGTACCGTATCCCGAACTGCGACGCGCCTTATTCTTCAAGGTGAGCATTTTTGTGCTTGCCACATTGTCGACGGCGATCGTGCCCCAGGGACGATGGACCTTCTCAGCGTTCGAGCGGTTCGTCATTGCGGCGTTCGGGGTATTTCGTCCTCGCAGACACGTTTGTTGGTTGCGGTTAGAATGATTACGCGACCACAGGAATCCGGTTGGGCAAGCGCGACCACCGCTAACCGCTGTCTAAGCGTAGGGTGGTCGCTACCAGGCCTTATTGAGCCGGCGTCGTAGTTGAAGGTTGCGTCGTAGACGGCTGAGTAGTTGACGGTGTCGTTGTTGACGGCTCCGTAGTGGACGGAGTGGTCGTCGAAGGTTGGGTCGTTGACGGCTCAGCGGTTGCCGGTGCTGTCGTCGACGGGGTCGTTGTTGATGGCTGGGTTGTTGCCGGCTCAGTTGTCGATGGCGTGGTCGTCGACGGTTGAGATGTCGTCGGCTCAGTCGTCGTTGCTGGCGGCATTGCAGTTTCCGTAGGCGCTTCCTTCTTTGGCATTAGGACGACGACCAGGATGATCACCACCACGGCGAGAATTATTCCGAGGACGGTATTTCGGCTCATGTTTCACTCCTCTTGGATGGATCCGACTCGTGAATTGTATCACGACAACCAAAACCGGAGATGAACAGGCCAACTCGGTGCGCAGGTTGATGCACGAAAGCGGCGACTTCAGGTACGATTGCGAGATCTGGTGCCGGACCCCGGCGTAGCAGCGCTACGATACGCGAACCGAATTTGGCAACACGAGGAGAAGGACGGCGACGACTACCTCTATCGTGGCCGCACCGGCACGCAGTTGACGGGCAAGGACAACTATCGCCAGTTCCGCGGTTTGGTGTCGCGCCGCCTGCCCCGACTTCGTCACAGATTTGGATGGGGTCAACACTGACCTTTGGGAAGGCCTCGTCCGTTGTTCTATTGGGCCACCCGCGGGCTGAACCGCTGGGCCGATGAGGTCGACGGCGAGACCATCACGAAGGAGAGCAATGGCGGCAAGAATGGCCCTGCCGACCGCTTCGACGCCGGACGCCGATCTCGCTCGTTCTCGCGGCTATAACGCCGACAGCATCCGACAGTGCCAGGCTGACCAACGACTGGACGTCGACGGTGACCTCGGCCCGAAGACGCGATCCAACATTCACAAAGCTCTCGTCGCGCTCACGCCTGCGAGGCTGCAGGACGAGAGGTCAAGGTGGTACCGGTTGCCGAGGAGATGCCCCGTTCCTGTGATGCCTTTCAGTCTCGATGCACCGTGGTGGAAGTCGAAAGAGGTTAGTGTCCCGGTCATCAGCGGCGGTGCTTCGATCCTGACGGCGATCGGAGGCATCCCTTGGCAGAACCTGCTAATCATCATCATCATCGGACCCGTGGGCCTCGCAAGGCTTCCTCTTCTGCCGGAAGAACGCCGACCTGAAGTTTTGGCGAAGCAGGTTGAGGGGATAGCTTCATACCCAGCCGTCTTTCTTTGGCCGCTGCCGCTGCGGTCGGCGGCCCTGTCGTCTTCGCCATACAGGCGGTCCATGCCGTCTGGCTGGTGCCTCAAGTTGGCATCGGCGCCGACGAGTCATTCTGTCGGACCGCTCGGGTTTCAACCGGTGGGCCGCCGAGGGCGATGCAGAGACTTTCACGAAGAAGATTAACCGGCGGAAAGAGGCGCCTGCCCGACCGCTTCGATCAGTTGGCTCGGATCTCGCTCGTCCTTCAAGGCAAGCGCGCCGATAACGTCCTGCAGTTCCAAGTGGATCAGCGCCTCGACCTCGATGTGACGTGGTTCCGAAGACTTGACCGGATATGCGTGAGGCGCTCGTCGCGCTCACCTCCCGGCGAGGCGGCAAGGCCTGAAGTCAAAGTGGCGCCAGCGGTCGAGGGGAGCCCCCGGGCGTTTGGCTGCCTGGCCACGGGTTGTCGCACTATAAGATGCATCGGTGGAGGTGAGTTGCGTCGTTTTCACTTGGCAATCGACAGGGACACTCGCCACACCCGCTGCCGTTTCTTCGATTACTGCGTGGGAGATGCGCTTGCTATCATGCGCTTTGCCCTTGTGGTGACAAAGGGTTTCAATCGCCGGACTTCAGCCTACCGCTGATGTAGCGGAATTCCTGCGTCTCTCCGCCATAGCCATAGGCGGCAGCCGAAACTTCGTGGACGAGAACGTAACTCTCGTGGTGTACCCGTCCGAGCAATTGTTCAAAGCGCCCGAAGATGGCTTCGAGATAAGCAGCCATTTCCTGCTTGGTGTTGGTCCCGTCGACGACCTTGATGTCGAGCCAGAAGCTGTTGGTATCCTGCTCGGCAAGCGACTTTCCGCCAGCGAACCAGTGTTCCGGATCCGCATAAGTGACGACGATTGCTGTGATCGTCGGATCCTTGCGCAGGTGCGCTGCCGTCAATTCGCTGACAGAAGCGGCGATCCGTGACGAGAGTGCGGTGTCCGGCTTGCCGCTGACGGTGACGTTGATGATGGGCATTGGGTGGTTCCTTTCGGGTTTCCTGTTTCTTTGTGAGCCCAATTTGCCACTTCAATATGTTCTAGAAAATCGAATTGTTTCGCATGATAACTTCGATTATGTTGAAGTTATGCAGGCTTTTGATCCCGATCTCCTCCGTACCTTTCTTTCTTTCGCCGAGAGTGGCTCCCTTGCGAATGCGGCCACGACCGTTGGGCGGACTCCGTCGGCGGTGACTGCCCAGATGCAGCGCCTGGAAATGATGATCGGCGAGCCGCTGCTCGCGCCCTCAGGTCGAGGGCGGGTTTTGACGCCGGCCGGAGAGGAATTGGTTGTTCATGCACGCCGCATTCTCGAGGTACACCGTGATGCATGGCTAAGCCTAAAGGGGGCCAGTACCGATGGCCGTCTGGCGCTCGGCTGCACCCAGGATTTCGCCGACAGCAACTTGCCGGATCTCCTGCGCCGCTTCGGGCGCACCCACCCCCGCGTGCGGCTGGACTTGAGGGTCGGCCGATCCCGCGAACTGACGTCGGCCTACGATCAGGGGCTGATCGAAGTGCTGATCGTCATGCGGGAGGGGCCGACGCCCGACGAGATCACCATTTTGCGCGAACCGATGCTGTGGCTATCGGCGTCGGATGCTCCGTCCACGGCTGACAGCGAGTTGCCGATCGCGGTGCTGGATCTACCCTGCGGCTTTCGTGCGGCCGCGACGGCAGCCCTTGACGAGGCGGGTCGTCGTTATCGCATAGCGGCGACAAGCCCCAGCCTTTCCGGCCTGCGGGCAGCGGTGCGAAGCGGGATTGCCGTTACCGCGCGCACGGCGCGCTTCGTCGGAGAAGGGATCGAGGTCGCCCCCCCGGCACTTTCGCTGCCGGCATTGCCGAATGCGGAATTCAGCTTGCGGCTGAAGGCAAAAGCCGACAAGCCGGCGTCGAACCTCGCCACGCTGCTTGCCGAAGGCCTGGCGGCCGGTACCGAGCGGTGGTGAAGACGGTCACGCGGAAAGACTGCGGCGCGGCAGCGCCGATCTACAGGCATTCCGGTTCCAAGCACACAGCGCCAAGGCGAATCCCGAAACCAGCCGCTGCACCAGGAAGATTGTCTACGATGACGTTCACATCTGCGCGGTCATGCCGCCGTCCACCGTCAAGGTTATGCCATTGACGAAGCTGGCGGCAGGCGAGGCCAGAAACACGGCGGCCGGCGCGATCTCCTCCGGTCGGCCCCAGCGTTTCAAGGGAATTCGGATATCGACGAAGGCCTGCAGTGCCTGATCGGAGGCGAGTGCGGCATTGGTCTCGGTTGCAAACCAGCCGGGTGCAATCGCGTTGACCGTCAGTGTCGCCGATCCAAACTCCACCGCCAGCGAACGGGCGAGGGCGTCAAGACCGCCCTTGGCCGCGGTATAGGCTGGGTCGCCCGGCCGCGCCACGGAGGCGGCGATCGATGTGACGAAGATCAGCCGGGCGGACGAGGAGCGGCGGAAATAGGGAAGTGCTGCCCGCGCCATCGCATAGGCAGCCGTCAGGTCCGTGTTGACGAGGGTGGCAAAGGCGGCGGGATCCATGACTTCGGTCCCACGCCGGTCGCGCTCGCCAACGGCGTGAATGAGGATGTCGAGTTGGCCAGTCCTGCCGGCGGCGGCAGCGACGATCTTTTCCGCATCCGTCGAAACGTCGCCGGCCACGATGTCGAATGCGATGCCGTCGGAGGCAGCCTTGTGGCGCGCCATATCGAGGGCTGCTTCATTGCGGCCGTTGATCGCCACGGTAGCTCCGGCCCGCGCGAGTGCCTTTGCCATTTCAAAGCCGAGACCGCGGCCGCCACCCGTTACCAATGCCGTCATTCCGCTGAGGTCGAACATGTCGGTCTCCGATGCATTCCGCCAATTCCGGGCTGACGCCACACCAAATCCCGGCAGGAGAGCTTTAGCGCCTGTCGTTCCAGCCGCCAATGGCGCAAGCGCACAGGCCGCAGGGCCATCTGAAGCGGTCACCGTAAAGCGCTTGTTCCGTCCGGCTCGGCTGTCTAGTTCGTCGAGTGCAATCGCGCCCGATCCGGGCGCACAGGAAGAGAGAGGGTGGGAGATGACAGTGTCCAACGCCGTGCGCCGGTCGGCTAAAGCCGGTCTGAAACGGGACGACCTGTTTGTCTCTACTCTTTCTTCCAGCGGCAGGGATGGGATATCCCGCCGCAACAGGATTGCATTTTCATGTTTCTACTCGAACAAGTGGCCTATCCGGCTGCTCACACCGTCTTAAAATGCATTTCTTCCACCCACTTAGCCATTGATGCCGTACTCGACGGCATCGTAGAAGGTAAAGTCTGGGTCGATCGTCCGGTCGAACCGCGCGTCGCGGTGCTCGCAAATGGCGATGCCTACTATCTCGCGGGCCTGCTCGACGAGGCGGGCGATAGCTTTGCCGCCCTGAAGGAACTGATCCCTGACTGGGCCTATTTCTTCGTCGAAGACCGCTGGTCCGATCGTCTCGGCGATATCTGGTCTAATCGCTTCGCCCGGCCCCATCCGCGCGTCAGGATGGGCTTGCCGGGAGCAAGTCTTGGTCTTGCTGCGACGGTGTTGCCTGACGGCTTCCGTCTCGTGCCGATCGACCAGCGCCTGCTCGATCTGGAACCCGGCAATATCGAGACGGTAACCGATCTCATGGAAGGGTGAGCTTCTCCCGAACTCTTCCTGGAAAACGCCATCGGCTTCTGTGTGCTTTACGACGGATCCGTCGTCAGCCATTGCGCAACCGACAGCGTCAGCGGTACCCGTTGCGAAGTGGGTGTCGGGACCGAACCTGCCTATCGGCGCCTTGGGCTTGGCAAAGCGGCAGCGGCTGCGACGATTACCGAGTGCATGAAGCGCGGACGTCCCGATATCGAGTGGCATACGCACGCCTCGAACAAGGGTTCTGATCGCAATAGCCAAGGGTTGTGGCCTCATCGAACGCGACCGGCACGTGGCTATAGCGGTAACCTGCCGGCAGAGAACGTCGGCGATCTCGACCTCAACACTTGCCTGGAATGGGGCCTTCATCTGGAGAAGGCAAGCGATCACATCAACTGGAATCGCTTCCACGCAACCGGAGCCTGGATGCTTGCCGGCGACCGCACTCGGGCGCTTGCCAATCTCCGCCAGCTTGTTGATGGCGGTTGGGAAGGCGAGGCCGAGTGGCTCGAAGGCTACTGGGCCGTGCAGTCGCTCGTCGACGATCCCGAATTCAAGGCGATCGTGGCGAAGCAGCGCGCGATAAGAGAAGAGTAAGAAAAGAGGATCCGGCCGCGCCCTTGGGGCGCGGCCGGATCTCAAATTGGGCTGTTCCGCCCGCCTTCACGCGTCACTTCATCGTATAGACGTCGATAGTGAAGTACTTGTCGTTGATCTTCTTGTAGGTGCCGTCGGCGCGGATTTCGTCCAGCGCCTTGTTCAGCCGTTCGCGCAGGTCGTTGTCCTCCTGGCGCACAGCAATGCCGACACCTTCGCCGACGAATTTCTTGTCGGTGATCGGCTCGCCGATCAGTTCGCAACATGCCTTTCCGTCGGCATTCTTCGTCACCCAGTCGAGCAGCGGCAGCATGTCGCCAACCTGAAGGTCGAGGCGGCCATTGACCATGTCGAGGTTCGCCTCGTCCTGGGTCGGGTAGAGCTTGATCTCCGCATCGGGGTATGTGGCGGTGATGTATTCGGCCTGGGTCGTGCCTGACTGTGCGCCGATCACCTTGCCCTTGAGCGCCTCATTGGTGAACTCGGTAAAGCCTGCACCCTTCGGGGCCGCATGCGTCATGGCTGCGAGGTAGTAGGGATTGGTGAAGGCGACCTGCTTCTTGCGTTCCTCGGTGATGAACATCGAAGCGATGATCAGGTCGTATTTCTTGGCCACCAAACCGGGAATGATGCCGTCCCAGTCCTGGGCGACCACTTCGCATTCGACCTTCATGCGCTCGCAAAGTGCTAATCCGATGTCGACGTCGAAGCCTCCGATCTTGCCGGCCGGATCGATGAAGTTGAAGGGTGGGTAGGCGCCCTCCGTGCCGATCTTGATCTTCTCGGCGGCCTGGGCCGTGACCGCCGTTGTCGCCATGATGGCGAGCACTGCTGCTGCAATCCGCTTCTTCATTCGCGTTCCCCCTGTTGTGCATCATTCTTGATGCTTCCAGGGAAGACTAAGTCGCGCTCGCCTATAAGCGAAATAGATAGGCGCGATAATCGCTATTGTTTTCGTTGATTGCCGTGACCGCCCGGTCACTTGTAGCGACCGTGGCGCTGCAGTACCTCGACCTTGTAACCGTCCGGATCGACCAGGAAGAAGAAGCGCGCAAGCAGGGTGCCGTCGCGGTTGAATTCGACGATCTTGCCCGGGTTAAGGCCAGCGTCCGTCAACCGCTGGTGCTCGGCAGCGAGGTCGTCGACCGACAGCGCCAGATGGCCATAGCCGTCACCGAGCGCATAGGGCTCGGTCCGGTCCTTGTTGACCGTGAGCTCCAGTTCGAATTCGCTTTCTTCGTTGCTGAGATAGATCAGCACGAAGGTTTCGAACTCCAGCCGCTCGGCGATTTCGAGCCCGAAGGCCACACGATAGAAGTCGATCGATCGCTTCTCGTCGAGAACACGGATCATCGAATGGATCGCTTTGGCCACGGGCATCTCCTTCACGCTCTGATCTCGGCGGCGTAGCAGAGTGTCGCCGATGATGGAACCCCGCCGGGAGTGGAGGTCAGGCTTTTGCCTTTCGCTTCTTCAACTGCTGTTCGCGGAAGAAGATAAAGAGGCCCGAGGCGACGATCAATGCCGCGCCGATGAGCACGGTCGGACGCGGTGTGTCGCCGAAGAAGAACCAGCCGAATACGACCGCCCAAAAGAGCAGCGTATACTGCAGCGGGACGACGGTGGCGGCATCGGCGAGCTTCAGCGACCGATTGACGAGGATATGCGCGAGCATCGCGACGATGCCGAGCGCGCCAAGCTGCAGAAGCGCCTCGCCATCGACCGGTGCCCAGCCCGCGGGATTGGCGGCAACGCCGACGAGCGAGAAGATAAGCGCGCCGACGATCTGCCAGAAGACCAGCGTCGTGTCGGGCGTAGAGCGAAGCGTGCGACCGAGCATGAGGGCAAAGGCGAAGGCGGTGCTGCCGGCAAGCGCAATCAGGGCCGGAAGGCCGAGGCTTTCCTTGGAGGGTTCGAGCGCGATCAGGACCCCGGCAAAGCCGATGAGGATCGCCGTCCAGCGCCGCCAGCCGACCTTCTCGCCAAGCAGGAACGGCGAGGCCGCCGCCACATAGATCGGCGCTGCCAGCCAGTACGTCATGGTATCGGCAAGCGGCATGTAGGCGACCGCGAAATAAAAGGCCGAGGCGTCGATGGCAAAGAGCAGCGAGCGAAGGGCCTGGAGGCCGGGACGTTCGACCTGGAACATCGAGCGCAGGCCGCGCCTGAGAATGAAGGGCGACAGGAACAGAAGTGCCGCAACGCTTCGGATCACCATCAACTGGCTGACGGAGTAGGTCGCGACCAGCCACTTGCCCATGACGTCGTTCAGCGAAAACATCAGCATGCCGAGCAGCATGATGAGAACCCCGGTCCGGGCGGCGTTCGGGGCGGTTATGGGGGCGGAGATCACGGTCATGTCAGGGCCTTCAATAAGTTGCGCACGCCATGCCACATTCAGCGCGGCCGATCCATTGCCGTCTGTGTATGGAACCATAAGTTTTGCGAATGAATCGGTGACGACGCTGGGTGCGGCGGCCGAACCAAGACAGGGCTTGGCAACAACCGTTTGGCGATCCACCATCAAAGCGAGTGGCCGCCCCCTTGACGTTCCGCCCGACACTGCTAATTAGTCAAGCGTGCCCGCCGTCCAGACATCGGATCGCGGGTCGAACACTGGTGCCGGGCCCCTCTGGCGAGAGTTTTTACGGCGCTCTCGTGATGTCGGTACCGCCAGCAAATTAGCCGGCGGATTAGCTCTCATGAAAACTGATCTCATGCCTCACGCATGTGCCCCTTCGGCCGTGCGCATTTCTGTTTTGAAACCTCATCTTTTCACCGAATCCGGCGTCGTCCGCGCGAAGGAGGCACGTCGATGAACCAGCCTCAATCGCATTCGAGCGCGCTCGGCTATTTCACCTGGGCCTTCATCGTCACGGTGGTCGGCCTTGTGCTCGGCGCCTGGCTCGGCTGGCAGTCGACCGGCACCATCGGTGGCATGGCCTCCGTCTTCTTCATCTGCACCGTGCTTGCGGTGCTTGAAATCTCGCTGTCGTTCGATAACGCCATCGTCAATGCCAACAAGCTCAAGGACATGACGCCCGAGTGGCAGCATCGCTTTTTGACCTGGGGCATCATCATCGCCGTCTTCGGCATGCGTATTGTCTTTCCGCTCCTGATCGTCGTCATCGCGGCGAAGATCGGCCCGATCGAAGCGATCGTTCTGGCGGCAAGCAAGCCTGAGGAATATGCGCGCATCATGAACGACGCGCATCTGCCGATAGCGGCCTTCGGCGGCACCTTCCTGATGATGGTGGGCCTGACCTACTTCTTCGACCATGAAAAGGACGTGCACTGGATCAAGTGGATCGAAACCAAGATGGCGCGCTTTGCGACCATCAAGGGTATCGAGATTGCGTTCGTTCTCGCCCTCATTCTCAGCTTTTCGACGCTGCTCGAACCGGCAGAGGTCCACACATTCGTGTATTCGGCGATCTACGGCCTCTTGACGTTCCTCGTGGTTGAGGTGGTCGGCGGTCTGCTTGATGCCTCGCAGCAGACCATGAATGCGGCGGCAAAGGGCGGTTTCGGCGCCTTCCTCTACCTCGAAGTTCTCGATGCCAGCTTCTCGTTTGACGGCGTCATCGGCGCCTTTGCGTTGACGCAGAACCTCTTCGTCATTGCGATTGGCCTCGGCATCGGCGCCATGTATGTGCGCTCGATGACGATCATGCTGGTTGAGAAGGGAACGCTCAACGAGTATCGCTACCTGGAGCACGGCGCGTTCTACGCGATCCTGGTCCTCTCGGTGGTCATGTACTTTCAGACGCTGGTCCACATTCCGGAAGTCATCACCGGCCTTGGAGGTGCTGCGCTCATCGGTATCTCGCTCTGGTCGTCCATTCGCCACAATAGGCGCGAACGCGAAATGGAAGAGGTGCAAACGCGGGATTCGCAGGAGCAACTGCGAGCCTGATCGGATCTCTTGACTTGATAATGAGCCCGGCGGGCATGTCCGCCGGGCCTATTCTTTATCGAGAGCAACTTCTCGAGGGGGATCGGTGGTTTTGCTTTGAAATGGCAAAATGACGGCGGGCACAGGACCAAGAAAAGCGTCATCCAACAAAAAGGCCGGGTTAAACCCGACCTTTCGTGATCGCACCATGCCGATGCCAGTACATCCGTGGTCAACGGCAAAGGGTACCTGTGCTCTCAATTCAGCCGTCGATCGCAATTTAAGCAAATCGGAAATCCTGATCGCCGTCCCAGTGATGCCGCCTAATCCTGCCGTCTCCCCACGAAGGCCATCTGAAGCGGTGCGCGGGTTCTACGCCTGGCCGGCCCAAGGTTAAATTAAAGCACCGTAGATCAATCTGCCGGATCGAGCCCGTACAAAGCGTGCTGTGTCCTTCCAAGGTCAGCCTTGCGGCGGCTTATTTCCAACGCCGACTACCTTTGGCTGCCGCCGATGTCTCTTCCGTTGGCGAGGGCGCCGGCAACGGTAAGCGCCGTCTAAAACCCAGAGGCGGGATCATCAAGTGTGCTCATTCCCGCTTCCGAGATCACAAGTCCTAACCGCCCACCGATAGCCAGAAAAACCGCCCTGCGAACTGAGGTGTGTCCCAGTCGCCGAGGATGAAGGCCCGTGTTCGATCGACCCACGCCCATGAATGGGCGAAGCCATTGTGCGCGACAAGCGGCGCGTACACCGGTTCATCAGTACCGCTGACGGCGTGATGAGCGCGCTCTAGCCGGAGAGCGACACGGCGTTGCGCGTGGCCGTCGCGCCCCTCGAGTACCCTCAAAACGAACCGCCCGCTGGCCGCGCTCATGCAGCGAGGTCGGTGCCCACCGGGTGACATCGAACGGTCCGGTGAGGGGGAATGCCACGTTTCCAGGCTGTCTTAGCTCGTCAGCGACGGTCCTTTCGGAGAACCCGTAGAGAGTGAATCCGTGCCTTAGAAGCCGAACCAAAGCCGCCCCTGCACGGTGCCAAGGCGTTCGAAAATGCGGCATCACCGCACGCTTGTAAACACATCCATGTGCTGACGTTGGAGGTCGCGTAGGGGGCTATCGTCATCGAGGACTTTCGACAGGCCCGACCCGATCTTGTCGCCAGGGGTGTCTCCTCAAGCACTCTCCGCCAGACGAGGCCAGTTGATGTGGCGCAAGAGCCCGGACTTTTCGGGCGTCGATCATGATCGGCCTCTCCTTCAGCACGCCCGTCGAGACATGGCTCGGTTGTGGCAGACGCTGCCAGCCCATCAACCCTGTTCCGCACAAGCACCGAGAACAGGGTGTGACGGGCCGGCCTCCCGCGCCTGCCCCTGCCGCCTCGCCCTCGACGGAGGGGGCGAGCTAAAGGAGGCACCAATGACCAAAGATCGCAGACGCCAAACACAAGTCGATATCTACGAGCGCGTCACTAACCAGATTATCGCCGCCATCGAGGTCGGCGCCGGTGACTACAGAATGCCCTGGCATCACGACGGATCGGCCATCACCACGCCCGTCAACATCGCCTCAAGCAGGACTTATCGCGGCGTCAACATCCTCTCACTCTGGGCTGCGGCCCACGCGGCCGGCTATCCCACCGGGATCTGGGGCACTTACCACCAATGGCAAGCGCTCGGCGCTCAGGTTCGTAAGGGCGAGCACGGTCACCTTGTCGTGTTCTGGAAGACCCACGATCGCGACAAAACGGAGGACCAAGCCGACGACGCAAATCGTGACGAACCCGCCCGGTCCATGTTTGCTCGTGGCTACTCGGTTTTTAACTGCGCCCAGGTTGACGGCTACACACCGCCCGAGAGCCCGGTGTTGCCGGAAGCGAAGCGGATCAACCGGGCCGAACGGTTCTGCGCGGCCCTCGGCATTGATATCTGCCACGGCGGCTCGCAAGCTTACTATCGCCCGGCTACGGATCAGGTACAGATCCCAAGGTTCGCGTGCTTCCGCGATGCGGTCGCCTACTACGCGGTGCTGCTTCACGAATGTGGCCATGCATCTGGCGCCAGCCACCGTCTCAACCGCGATCTCTCTGGACGTTTCGGCTCGGCCGCCTATGCAATGGAGGAATGCACGGTCGAGCTCCTGAGTGCAATGATTTGCGCCGATCTGGGCCTCAGTGTCGAGCCGCGTCCGGACCATGCCCGCTATATTGCATCGTGGATCGACGTGATGCATTCCGACAAGCGCGCCATCTTCACTGCTGCCAGCAAAGCGCAGGAGATTGCCGACTGGATGCATGCACAACAAGACAAGCAAAATGAGGCAAGGGGCGCCGGCTAGGCGTCCCTTTCAAGAGAAAATGCCATGGATCATCACCTCGCGAGCGAAAATGCGAGGTGATGGGTGCGCCGACGGCGGCGGCAGGGGCGCGGTGTTTGAAATTGCCGGTTGCCGTCGTCGCGGCAATCGGACATTTGAGTTTTCTGAAGAAAGGCAGTCGGCAAAGCAAGTTATGGCGGCTCGCCGCATGACGGCATCTCTGTTGCTTAGCACCCTCTACCGATAAAAAGTTGCCGACAAGAAAGGGAGCTGTAGCCCATGGCGAAGTGCGCTGATGCTGTCCGCAGAACCTGGATTTGTTCGTGAACTCTGCGAACCGTCCGTTTCCCTTTGCGCCTTCCTTCATCATCTAAAAGCTTGCCACCACCGTTGTCCGAGCAAAGGCAACGCAGCCGGCATTCTGACGATCACGGCAACTGCGGCATGTCTCCCTCGGCAATGTACCAAATCCAAGGCGTCATCTCCGGTCGTGCCTCGATCATTTCCGTCAATGCCCGCTGGTAGTTCCCACCTGCACCGGCCGACACGATAAACATCGCAACCGGGCAGGGTCGCTGTTCCGGCAAGGTGACCGACACGATTGGTTGCTCGTGTGAGAGGTTGAAGCGTAAGCCTTTGACGAACTTGCGTCGCAGCCCTGCCAGTCTGTTCAGAAGATGGCGCTCATGGACGTTTTCGAGTGGGATCCAGTTCTCGTTCACCACCATCATCGCGACTTCTTCGACGGCTGCAACCCCGGATGCCGAAATCCCAAACGTCGCGATCATGACGAGGTGCAATTCGTCGTTCGCACGCCACAATTCAAGTTCCGTTTCGTATCTGGCGTTCAACCGCCTCCATGCTTGGTCTTCAAGCATGAAGGGAAAGGGCAGATGCCGCACCACGATCCGGTGTCCGACGCGTGCGGGGATGAACTCCTTTGCTTCCGCAACAGCGATCATCAGTTTGCGCGGTCCTGTCCCGGACGCTTGCGCACCGCAAAGCGCGGTTACTCGGCGTGCGGCAATTGCTTCCTTGTCCTCATGATGGAACGCCTCCGGCACAAACAGCATATCGCTCAGCTGTCCGCCGCGGGTCGTCATCTGCGACGCGGCATTCATGAGGCTCGTGCGAACCCGACCCCAGCCGCGCTTTCCAGTCCAGGAGGGCTGCCATTCGGTCAATTCTCCCATTTCCCACAGGTAGTGCAGCGTTGCGCGCAACGAGAGCTTCTGTGGCTCATTGCGAATGGCGGACTCTTGCGGACCTGCCGATCGAGATGCGGCCGCTCGTGGACCTTTCTTCGTCATCGAAAAATCGATCTTCAAGATTGCTCGCCCGTTCGCATCGACCTGGATCGCATTGCCGATCAAAGGCCCGAGCCCGGACAATTCATAGGGAGGTTCAAAGGATGGGCAAGCCGGGTCATGATTGCGCCCGGAAAGCGGCATGCGTTTGACGAGGTGTTGCTCATCGAGCCGCGCGATGTACATCGCAACCGGCGGCTCCTTGCACTGGCAATATGGCCGAAGCCCCTGTTCATAAGCACGTGGAAGAAGAGCCCGGAATTCGCTCGATGCCTCCTCGAACAGCCTGTCGCCGATCAGAAACCGTCGCACATTCGCCTCCGCTTCCCATTCAATAGGCCCTAAGGGTCAGTGACGATGTAGCATGGATTTTTCGGTTATACTATAACAAAAAAGATAGTATAAAGTGGAAGGGATAGCGCCCTATGCTGTCGCCACGGAGATGAAGGCGGTGCCAAAAGTAAATTTCTCGCCGCAGCATTGGCAAGCGTCTTCATGGATGCGACGTCGATCCACCTTCACGTGGCGCTGGCTTTCATCCCAATCCCTGGAGCATGATAATTGGAAGGAAAGCATCCGTCGCTACTGAAAACACAACGATTCCTAGCGCTATCGGAGGTTCGGCGACTTGCCGGGTCGCCGAGGGCCCGTACTGCTGGATCGCAGCAAGGCTTTCAAACGCACTGCAATCGGAGCGCCATAGCGACCTTTGCGAATCGATGAGATTGGGCGGGGCCGAAGTCGCTCCAGCTCCGGGACATAATCGGGGAAGCAACCACAGAAATGGGCAATCGGCGATGTCACCCGGCCGGCAGCGAATCCGTCTGGCTCAGTCGATGTGGGATATCCCGCTTCGTGCTGATTTCGAGGTTGCGAGCGAACATGGGTCGATGAGCAACCTCGACGCAAAGATGGTTTCCTCACGTGTCAAAAGAACAAGGAGAAATTTTTCGCCGGAGCGATCGGCTGCCTGGCGAACGCGAGGGGCGTGACCTCGAGCCGTAACTCCTGGCCGCGCGGTACGACGTCGGTCGCTCAGGACGGTGGATGGCAATTGGCGCGCGTCTGACGCGGCAACGCGGCTAGGGGCAGCATCGTTGAAGTTCGTTTGTCGATCCCGGCGATGGCCGGGGCGGAGACTTGCAATCCAGTTTGCGGGCGATGTGGTCACCGCGACCGCGCAATGTGCATCCGAGAGATCTGGCGGCAGTCCGTGCTGCTCGCTGCTTCCAATGGGCAGAGACCGGGACGGGCGTATCGTTGGGCGGCGTGCCCAGTTGAAATGTGCCGCGGTCTTATGAGGTGCCGGCGGGTGGCCGGAACGGTCTGTCGCCGGCGTCGGTTGCACTAGATCATTCCCTCTTCTACATCGCCCTTTAGCCGACCGCCTGCCTTTCCGGTCAACCCCTGAAGGGGTACGTCTCACCCAAATATTCTGCAAAATTCCATTTTTGGATCACTGCTGGGCACCGGATGCTTTCCTCCAGCAAGCATGACAAACGCGCACGCGTTTTTTTGAGCAGAACATGGAATTTAGCAGAATATTTGTGCGAGATGACCGCAGCAGATCGGCCGTCTCCTCGCGCGCTATCGGGAATGGTCCCGAGCAACCGAAGGAGACAATACTATGGCCACCACGATCGCAGCTCTCACGCAGAAGACCGATGGCACTCTCGAAGGCGTTTTCGCCACCATCCGAGTGAACGCCCCGATCGCTATCGTCCCCAACGCCAACAAAACGAGCGAAGAGGCCCCTGACTATCGCGTCATCCACCGAAAGACCGGGTTCGAAATCGGCGCGGCGTGGAACCGTATCGCCCGCCAGACCGGAGAAGAGTACCTCTCCGTGAAACTGGAGGCTCCAGAGATCGGCGTGATCTTCGGCAACCTCGCACAGGCTCCCGGCGGCGATCCGAACCGCAAGGTGATCATCTGGAATAACCCAAACTGAGCCACCAGCGCCGGTCCCGATCAATCGGGACCGGCACCCGCTCGTTCTGAATGCGACCGATCCCGAGCGGGATGCCCACGTTTGTACCCAGAAACAGGACGGGCATCGAGCCCGCACCTGTTCTTTTATCCTGCCACACGAGATGAAAAACTATCTGCTCAGATCGCCAAGTCTGCCGCGAGGAATCGTGCCGCCTAAAGGACGAGCGGTCCCCCCGAAATGCTCCGCATTCCGGCTCCCCCACTCGCCGGCTCCGCCGGTCGCATTCGCGATCCTTGACCCGGCCCAATTCTCGCGGCCGGCGGCGTCATCTTTCCCAACAGCCAAGGAGATGACGAAAATGACGGTTGCACTGGAAGCCCACATCGAGGAATTGCGCCGCGAGCTGAACTGCTGCGACCCGGCTGAACGCGCCCAGATCCAGGCCGAACTGGAACAGGCCTATGCGGAGCTTGAGGTCATCGTAGCCGAGCTCGAGGGCCGCGTCAGCAGCGAGCCTCCCTTCTAGGGAGGCTTTCGCCAGGCTCGCATTTACGGCAAATCCAAGAATATAGCAGATCGCCAACCCGCGCTCGGGTTCCTATGCGACGAGCGATTTTTCCCGGAAATCCGGGGACATCATCGCCCCCTGTCTTGGTCAGTAACGATCACCCAGGGCGACAAGCCGCGCTTGGTCCTCCTCAACATTAACGACTATGAGCCCTGATGCGCGTCCGAAGCGCGCTCGGTCGGAACCATCGAAACCATTTCCAACAGCCTCTTTGCGGACTTCGTAAGTGCCGTCGACGTCTTTTGGTCGAGGACGAGCGCTTGCCTGAATAATTCGACGCAGGCAAACCTTGCCGATGGTTCGCTCTTCAGACCAAACAGGTCCGCACACCAGTTGCCGAAAGATCGGACGTTCCGGGTTGGTGAACGGCTTCGAGAGCATCGGGTAGAGCAAGCGCGTTCAAGCGCAGCACACACTCACTGCGATTGCTTTAAGCTACATCCCGCTCGATTTTTACACCGCGCTCGAACCCGATTTGGACCAGAGCGAAAATTGCCAGATGAGGAACTTGTGCGTCGACCTTAAGATCCTTGCCAAGGGCGAGGGGTCGGCAAGGACATTACCGCTCGCGTCACGAAGACAACTCGGGCTCGTATCGGCGGTGCTGACGCCACTCAAGCCGGATGTCGGCCGGGGCAATAAGCACGGGTAATTGTTGGCTTGGCGTGGAAGGTTAAATCCGGACAAAGCGGTTTGCCTTGGCTGCCTGATCCATGTCCTTCCGCCGAAAATATATCGCGCGCCCGCAGCGGATTGGGCTATGACCTTGCACGATAATGATCTGCTCGTCTTTGCGCATCGACTGCGTGATCTCGTGCGGCATGATCAGCGGTCGGCGCTGGAGATTGACGCTTTCGGATAGGCGCGATCCTGCGTTTTTTGGGCCCCAGCCAATGACGCGTGAGCCTCTCTTCACCTCGACGGTCATCTCGCCGCATTGGGCCGAGACGCTGCGGGCCGTGTCGAGCGCTTTAATCGCGGCATAGCTGGCAAAGGCACAGCCGTCGATCCACGACGTCGCGCCATCCCTCCCGAAATGCCGCTCCAGTTGTCCGACCGATTGGTACATAAGCATCATGGAGATTCCGTACTTTCGGCCGCGATCACGCGCCTCTTCCAGCACCCGCATGTAGCCGAGCAGATCGACCTCATCGAGCATGAACAGCGCACGGCGCTTGAAGGTGCCATCGGCCTGCACCATTGCGTTGATCAGCGAGCCGATGATCACGCGGGCGATACCCGGATAGGAGCGCAGGATCGATGCCGGAATATTGATGAACACGTCATTCTTGCCCGCTACGATGTCGCTCGACCTGAACGCGTTCCCGCAGACAAGCGCCGCGTAGCTGTCGAGCGACAGCCATTGCGTGTCCTTAGAGGCCGTGGAATAGACGCCGCTGAAGGTCTGCTCAGTCATGTTGGTAAAGACGCCCAGCGTTTCGCGGATGAAGGCCGATCCCGAATGGTCCTGGATGTCGCGCAGCATGGCGAGCACAGAGGGTTCTGGCTCGGATACGATCTGCCGGAGACTGCGTAAGTTCCGTCGCCCATCATATTCGGGCGACAGCATGACATGGGCGAGCAGACCGGTCAGCAGATTGTGTGCCTGGTTCTGAAAGTAGGAGCCAGTCGAACTTTCAAAGCGCACGCTCTCCGACAAAAGCATGTGAGCAATGCCGACGATGTCCTCTTCCTTGTGCTTCGATGTCTCGATGCCGTCGAGTACGTTGAAGCCCATGATCGGGCTCGTCGGATCGAGCACCATCACCTCGCGGCCGAGCGCGCGGGTTCTATGCTCGACCACCATTGGCGCGACCTCGGTCGATGGATCGAGGCAAATCAGCGGCCCGGTGTAACGCAGCGCCGTGGGCACGACGTTGCTGGTGGTCTTGTATCCACCTGACCCGGCAAAGAAGAGCACGTGCGTTGAATCGAAATCCTGTTTGTAAGTCAGCAATGATGCCTTGCCGCCCTGGCCCCATGTTGCTGGATCGTTCGGATCGAAAGGTAATTGATGAACGACTTCCTTGTCGACCCGGTAACGCTCGCCAACGACGAGCTCGCCATCTGGCGGAAACAGCTTTCCCGCCGCGGCCATCGACAGCCAGTTCGCGTCCCCGAAGATCCCGCGCTTGGCTCGCTTCACCGGTTCTGGAACAACCGTGGAGATGCGCGCGCCCACCGCCACCGCCAGGAAGCCGGCCACCAAGCCAATGACGGCGACGATGTCGAGATAGGAGAGTGCCCGGTCCCACGAGACCGCACCGCTCGCCACGTACGGCGCGAGCCGATCGAACTCGCGCAGGACATAGAAGCCGGCCACGAACAGAAAGCAGACAAGGTTCACTATCGCGATCGACCTTCGCCGGTGCAGCGGCAACGCACAAACGGTCAATAATCCGACGACCGGCCCAAGCAACAACGCGGGCAGGGGCGAGGCTCGTAGGAACCAGTATGATGTTTTTCCAGATAGCTCGCCGGCAAGCTTCGGCCAGTGCCAGCCGACGATGTAGACGGCAAAGGCGGTGACGGCAATTGGCACCAGAACGAGCAGCAGGCTGGGATGCAGTCTTTCCTTTAGTGCCACTTCGCCGCCTCCTCGATGTGAGATGATCCTCTATCATGCGAAGTCGCCTTGAAGGCTTGCTCACCGATATCGCGCAGCCGCCGATGCTCGTCGGTGCCGGGCACGACACTTGCCAGTTCCGTTAGGCCACCAAGCAGAAACGCTCGGTCGGCCCCCGCGAGACCCGCTCTGACGACGATGCCACCGAGCAGGAATTTCTCGCGGGCCTCTCGTTTGCGATCAGTCGTCATGAAAAACCTCCGCCGTCGTTCCAGACCCGCCACCTGGCTGTCGACGCGACGAAGCTGTTGCGCCAGCAGTCCCCTTCTTCTCCTCTTTGCGAAATCGCGCGGCAATCTGTTCGAAGATCGCGTCGAGTTCTTCCTCCGTGATCTCCATTTCCGCCAATCCCGTTTTTGTCGCGGCGCGCGCAAACCGCTCGGCGGATTTTACGATTAGCGTTCGTCTGCGCTCGCGCAGCTTCTCGATCTGGGCATCGATATCAGAGAGCGATGATTTTACGGCCATTCCAGCGTCCCTCGTGTCGGAGCAATCTCACGGCGATAGTTATACTATCTATTTAGTGATAGTAAAATAGGATAGGTTGCATCACCCCGAAAAAGCCGCAGCCGGAATTTCGGCATCGGCCGTCTTTACGGAAGAGCGGCATCGGCCCTCCGGTCCGATCGGTTTGAGGGCGCAATATACGTCGCTGGCGCGACGTGCTTGAAAGCTTCGGAGACACTCGTGGCGATCATGTTCGTTAGAGCGCAGGTGATCAGCAGGGGAGGGGGGCGCAGCATCGTCTCGGCCGCCGCCTACCGCCACCGCGCCCGGATGACGGACGAGCAGGCCGGGACGTCCTTCAGCTACCGTGGCGGCGCGTCGGAGCTGGTGCATGAGGAGCTGGCGCTGCCGGACCAGATACCTCTCTGGCTGAAGAGAACAGTCGACGACAAGACCGTCGCGGAGGCCAGCGAGGTGTTCTGGAATGCGGTAGATGCGTTCGAGACGCGGTTGGACGCGCAGCTTGCGCGGGAGTTGATCATCGCGCTGCCCGAGGAGCTGACGCGGGCGGAGAATATCGCGCTGGTGCGCGAGTTCGTCCGAGACAATTTGACGTCGAAGGGCATGGTCGCTGACTGGGTCTATCACGACAAGGACGGCAATCCGCATATCCACCTGATGACGACGCTCAGGCCTATTACGGAGGAGGGGTTTGGGCCGAAGAAGGTCCCAGTCCTGGGCGATGACGGAGAGCCGTTGCGTGTCGTTACGCCGAACAGGCCGAACGGCAAAATCGTTTACAAGCTCTGGGCCGGCGACAAAGAAACCATGAAGGCATGGAAGGTCGCGTGGGCGGAAACGGTCAACCGCCACCTGGCGCTGGCCGGCCATGAGCTCCGTCTCGACGGCCGCTCCTATGCTGAGCAGGGCCTCAATGGGATCGCGCAGAAACACCTCGGCCCGGAGAAGGCGGCGCTCGCGCGCAAGGGTGTCGAGATGTATTTCGCGCCCGCCGATCTAGCGCGGCGGCAGGCGATGGCCGACCGGCTACTCGCGGATCCTGCGCTTCTCCTCAAGCAGCTCGGCAACGAACGTTCCACCTTTGACGAGCGCGAAATCGCCAAGACGCTGCACCGCTATGTCGATGATCCAGTGGACTTCGCCAATATCCGCGCGCGGCTCATGGCTTCGGACGACCTCGTGCTGCTGAAGGCGCAGCAGATCGACACCCAAACGGGCAAGGTGACAGAGCCGGCGGTGTTCACAACGCGGGGGATCCTGCGCATCGAATATGACATGGCGCAGTCAGCCGAGGTTCTGTCGATGCGAAAGGGCTTCGGCGTCTCCGGTGCCAAGGCCGCCGCCGCCGTCCGAAGCGTCGAAACGGCCGATCCGAAAAAATCCTTCAGGCTCGATGCGGAACAGGTCGATGCGGTACGTCATGTCACGCGCGATAATGCCATTGCGGCGGTCGTGGGGTTTGCCGGCGCCGGTAAGTCGACACTGCTTTCGGCGGCCCGCGTCGCATGGGAAAGCGACGGCCGACGGGTGATCGGCGCGGCCCTAGCCGGCAAGGCTGCGGAAGGGCTGGAGGACAGTTCCGGGATCCGGTCGCGCACGCTGGCGTCCTGGGAGCTTGCCTGGGCCGGGGGGCGCGAAACAATGGAGCGCGGCGATGTGCTCGTCATCGATGAGGCCGGCATGGTGTCATCGCAGCAGATGGCGCGTATCCTCAAGGCTGTGGAGGACGCAGGCGCAAAAGCCGTGCTGGTCGGCGACGCGATGCAACTGCAGCCGATCCAGGCGGGTGCGGCGTTCCGGGCAATCACCGAACGGATCGGCTTCGCGGAACTTGCCGGCGTGCGGCGGCAGCGTGATGTCTGGGCGCGCGATGCTTCCCGTCTCCTTGCGCGCGGCAAGGTCGAAGAGGGCCTTGATGCCTACGCGCAGAGGGGCTGCATTGTCGAGACCGAAACCAGGGCCGAGATCATAGACCGCCTCGTTGCCGATTGGGCCGACGCCCGCCGGGACCTGCTTCAGAAATCTGCCGTGGGCGAGCATCCGGGACGTCTTCGCGGCGACGAACTGCTTGTGCTTGCTCACACCAACGATGACGTCAGAAAGCTGAATGAGGCCTTGCGCAAGGTCATGATCGACGAGGGCGCGCTGACAGGTGCGCGCCAATTCCGGACGGCACGTGGGCTTCGTGAGTTTGCCGCGGGCGACCGGGTGATCTTCCTCGAAAACGCCCGCGTCCTCGAACCACGGGCAAAGCGGCTTGGTCCCCAATATGTCAAGAACGGCATGCTTGGCACGGTCGTTTCATCCGGCGACGAACGCGCTGACGCACTGTTGACTGTACATCTCGACAATGGCCGGGACGTCGTGATCAGCGAGGATAGCTACAGCAATGTCGATCACGGCTACGCCGCGACCATCCACAAATCTCAAGGCTCGACCATCGACCGGACCTTCGTGCTCGCCACCGGAATGATGGACCAGCATCTGACCTATGTGGCGATGACCAGGCATCGTAACCGCGCCGATCTCTACGTGGCGCGCGAGAACTTCGAACCGAAGCCGCAGTGGGCGCGTAGCGCACGTGTCGACCATGCAGCCGGCGTCACCGGTGAAATGATGGATACCGGGTTGGCCAAGTTCCGGCCGCAAGATGAAGATGCCAAGGAAAGCCCCTACGCCGATGTGAGGACGGACGACGGAACCGTTCATCGACTTTGGGGCGTGAGCCTGCCGAAGGCACTCGAGGAGGGCGGAATCAGGACCGGTGATACTGTGATGCTCCGCAAGGATGGCGTCGAAACGGTCACGGTAAGGGTGCCCGTCACTGATGAAAAGACCGGCAAGAAGCGTCTCGAGGAACGTCAGGTCGAGCGCAACGTCTGGACTGCAACCCAAATCGAAACTGTCGATGCGCGCAAGGCGAGGATCGAGCGGGAAAGCCGTCGGCCGCTTGTGTTCAGAAAGCTTGCTGAGCGCCTCGGACGATCCGGCGCCAAGACGACGACGCTCGATTTCGAAAGTAAGGAAGGCTATCGGGAGCATGTCCTTGATTTTGCCCAGCGGCGTGGCATCGACACGCTCGCCCGGGCCGCTGCGGAACTGGAGGAGGGTGCGGCGCGGCGGCTGGCGTGGCTTACGGAGAAGCGGTCGCGGTTGGCGAAGCTCTGGGAGCGAGCGAGCATAGCGCTCGATTTTGCAATCGACCGGGAACGGAGCGTCTCGTACAACGAGGAGCGCAGAGTATCCTTGGTTGCCGGCATCCCGTTAGCCGGAAACTATTTGCTTCCACCCGCCACCGAGTTCCCCCGCAGCGTTGAAGAGGATGCGCGTCTCGCGCAGCTCGCCTCGCAACAGTGGAAGGAGCGGGAGGAAATACTCCGGCCGGTGCTGCAGAAAATCTATCGCGACCCGGGTGGCGCGCTGTCGGCGCTCAACGCTCTGGTATCGGGCGGAGACGTCGAGCCGCGCAAGATTGCCGAAGATCTTGGCCTTGCACCCGAACGCCTTGGCCGATTACGCGGCTCTGACCGCATGGCCGATGGCCGCGCCGCTCGAAACGAGCGCAACGCAGCCATGGCCACCTTATCGGAGCTGCTGACTTTGGCGCGCGCGCATGCAACCGAGTTCCGCAGGCAGGCGGAGCGCTTCGCCAGCCGCGAGCAGCAGCGGCGCGCTCATATGGCATTGTCCATTCCCGCGCTTTCGAAAATTGCGATGGCGCGTCTCGTCGAAGTCGAGGCGGTCCGGGAGCGCGGCGGGGTCGATGCCTACAAGACGGCCTTCGCCTACGCCGCTGAGGACCGTTTTCTGGTGCAGGAGGTCAAGGCGGTCAACGAGGCGTTGACCTCACGCTTTGGCTGGTCTGCATTCACCGCCAGGGCCGATCCGATCGCCGAGCGAAATGTTGAAGAGCGGATGCCGGAAAATCTCGCCACTGAGCACCGTGAAAAACTGGTGCGCCTGTTCGAGGTGATCAGGCGTTTTAGCGACGAGCAACATCGCGTAGAAAAGCAGGATCGCTCGAAAATCGTTGCCGGCGCAAGTATCGAGTTCGGAAAGGAAGCAGTGCACGTGTTGCCCATGCTTGCCGCCGTCACGGAGTTCAAGACATCCGTCGCCGATGAATCACGGGAAAGGGCGCTTGCCGCTCCCTATTACAATCATCATCGCGCCGCGCTCATGGATGCAGCGACACGCATTTGGCGCGATCCGGCCGGCGCGGTCGCCAAGATCGAGGAGCTTGTCGCAAAGGGTTTTGCCGGCGAGCGGATTGCCGCAGCGGTCACCAACGATCCGGCCGCCTTTGGGGGGCTGCGCGGCTCCGGTCGCCTAATGGACAAGTTGCTTGCTCCCGGCCGGGAGCGGAAGGCTGCGCTTCAGGGCGTATCGGAAGCAGCAAGCTGTGTCCGTTCTCTCGGAGCGTCTTATGCCGCGGCGTTTGAGGCCGAGACCAAGGCTATCGCCGCAGAGCGCCGGCGTATGGGGGTCGCCATTCCCGGCCTATCGCGGAAGGCTGAGGATACGCTGCGGCAGTTGACGGCAAGAATGAAGAAGAAGAGTGGCGGGCTCGCCGTTGCTGCGGGTTTGACCGATCCGAACGTCGCCCAAGAATTCGTCGCCGTCAGCCGGGCGCTCGACGAGCGCTTCGGCCGCAACGCGTTCCTGCGTGGGAACAGGGACGTTTTCAACTTTGTGTCGACAGCGCAACGGAATGCATTCGAGGCAATGCAGGAGAAGTTGAAGCTTCTTCAGCAGATCGTGCGGGCAGATAGCGGCCAGAAGATCGTTTCCGAGCGCCAACGACAGGCGGTCAATCGGGGTCCTGGTGTCGAGCGGTAGAGGCAATTCAAAGAGCTTCATTCACTCAGGTGTCTCGGCAGCCGGTCCTTGCTGCACGGCGCGGCAGCGAGTTGCTCCGCAGACCGAACCGAAGAACGGGGTTGGAATCCGATGACGTTTCTCCTTTGGCATCAATCCGGTGCAAGTACACGCTCCGGTTTATCAATCAGGTGATAGAATTCTACGAAAAAAAACCTTTGACAGACACGGGAACCGGTCGGCCGGGTGCCACCCAACGTCTTTACCTGTAAATTCCGGTAGCGCGGCCAAGGCTACCTGCAAAAGCGTCCAGATACCGTAAAAGGCGAGGGTGTCCTGCGCGTCTATCCGAAAATGCAAGCCCTCGTCCGTCGGCCTCAGCGTCACGCGTGCGTCACCAAAGTCCAGCGACCGATCGACCCCCGTGGCGCCGATCGGGCTCCAGTATTCGCGGTAGCGGGCGAAGACCTCGCTTACGCCCTGTTCCGCATTCTGGACTGCTACGAACGCTTCTGCGGTATGCTTGTACATCGGCACTCCTTGCTGCAAATCCTCGCGTGCATTGAATTATCAATTTCGGCTCTCGGCTGCTTCGCCACCTCGGTCCTGCACGCTCGTGGCACGGTTTTCGATACAGATCGCTGATGTATGACAACTCATGCGTGTGATATTCATGCACGCTTTGGTCGAGCGCTCGACTACTAATTCTATTAGTCGCCTAAGGGCGGAAACTCGTGTCCAGTGGTCTGAAGCAGGTTTTCTTCGGAGAATGGAGATGGAGATACTAGCTGTGCCGGCTGCAGCGCGCGGAGAATTTGCTGACTTGATCGACTCGATGCATCGGCTGCGTGCGCGAGTCTTTGGCGACAGACTGGACTGGGATGTAGACATAAGGGACGATCGTGAGGCCGATGCTTACGATCAACTCAATCCCACCTATATCTTGGCCGTTTCTACCACAGGTGCAGTGGCGGGCTGCGCGAGGCTTCTCCCCGCTACCGGGCCGACGATGCTCGCCAATACGTTTCCGCAGCTCCTCTCATCGCGACGGCTCGACGCCCATGCAGGCATGGTCGAAAGCTCGCGCTTTTGCGTTGACACGGTGCTCGACGAGGGCAGGACAGGGGGAGTTCTCCATGGGATGACGCTTGAGATGTTCGCCGGCATCATCGAGTGGTCGATGGCGAACGGCTATTATGAAATCGTCACGGCAACGGACCTGCGGTTCGAGCGCATTTTGAAACGCGCCGGCTGGCCGATGCAACGTCTTGGTCAGCCGTGTCCCATCGGCAGCACGATGGCCGTAGCAGGCGTGCTTCCTGCCGACGCCGCGAGCCTTAATCGGATTCGCGCTGCTGCCTGTCGCCAGGAACACATGTGCACCACAACTTCGCTGCTTGAGGTGGCACGGCGTGGAACGGCGCCTTCTGCCGATTTAGCGCAAGCGGCCACACCCACAGAGGACGATGCAGGTCCTCACGAGGGATCAGATCACAACTGACGCTGCGCAATAGAGGAGAGGTCTTTGAATTCCGCGCGACCGCAGATCCTGATCGGTTCGACCGATGCGGATTACTATCTGCTACTCGTCCACATCCTGGAATCCGAGGGATATCAGGTCATTCTTGGTTCCGGGGTCGAGGAGATCGTCCATTTTGCAGGCGAGTACGATGTCGCAGCCATTCTTCTTGATTGTCGATCGGGAGAAAATTGGGCTCCCGCAGCCTGTGTAAAGCTGAAGCAGGAGCCGCGGACATTCGGGATTACGACGGTCGGGTTGATTGGCCCCGGTGCGGAAAGTCGGTTTATCGATCTGCTGAAAGCCGGGATTGACGAGAATTTCGTAAGACCGATCACTCCCTCTAAGCTGCTCAGCTTCCTGCGCGACCGTATCCTCCTTCCGCAAGTGTCGGATCCGATGGCGAACGACGGTCATATCCTCGTCTATGCAGGGATTGAACTGAATACCAACAGGCACAGCGTCAGGCGTCTCGGCATCAACGTCCACTTGGGACCGATCGAATTCCGGCTGCTGCAGTTTCTGATGGAGAACCACGAGCAGGCGTGCAGTCGCGCACAACTCATTGAAGCTGGTTGGCCGGAGCGCCGTTTCGTCGACGTCAAGACGGTGAATGTTCATATCGGTCGACTGCGCAAGGCGCTGAGCGTGACCTGCGGCCCTGATCTCATCCGCACGGTTCGATCGTCCGGCTACATGCTCGATGGTTCCAGTCAGGAACGATCGCAGTACAACCCGGCTCGGCCGGGCGAAGGGACTGGCGACTAGGACAGCCCCCCGGTTGACGAAAGGAACAGCTGTCATGGATCTGGTAATCCGAAATGGAGGTCTCATCACTGGCGACGGCAAGACGTTTCACAAGCGGGCTGCCGTATATGTCCGGAAGGGACGGATCATAGGTGTCGACGCCGCCGCAGGCGCTGAAATCGCGGCGCGAGAAACCATCGATGCGGCCGGCGGCATCGTTATGCCAGGTCTCATCAATGCACATGCGCACGGCTGTATTCGGGGGCCTTCCATGCCGAGCGGTTCGAAGCCATTTGCAGGCGATGATGTTGCCTATTTCCGGAACCGTCATCTTCTTCAGGGAACAACCACCCTTTTGAACGTCTGCGGTCTGGCCATGGCCGACGAAATAGATGTCGACAACGTAGAACGTCATGCCATGGATATCCGCGTTTCCACGGCTCACACTCCGAAAAACATCGAGGCGGCGCTTGTGGTCGACGGCAAGGGACTTTCAGCACGACACCTGAGCGCGACGACAGATGACCTGTTGGCCTGCGGCGCGGTCGCCCTTGGCGAGGCAGGTGGTGGGCAGACACTGGGTGGCGGCGCGCAAGAATACAGGTTCATCCCGCAAGCCTTTCTGCAAGAGTTCGGGGTCGAAATGACACCCGCAGCCGCGAGGCGCTTGAAGAACGCGGTTCTTGGCCGCTATCTCGATCCGGCGGAAGGCCTGTCGAATTTAAAACTGACTAACGAGTTGGAGTGTTGCGGTCTTTCCGGGCTCGCCGATGCGGATCGCGTTCGCGATATCATTACGCGATCGGTGATGCCTTCGGTTGCCCTCTCGTTGGCCGGATTCGATGAAATCGCACGCGAAGCCGAGCGGTTAGGATATCCCGCGATCTTCCACAATGCGGCACCATCTGCGAAGCGTCTGATTGCCGCGGTCGAGAAGCACCCGAAAGCACGTCTCGTCGCCGGTCATAGCAATCACCCGAGCTTTCTCCCGGAGGAGGCAGTCTCGAACGCCCAGAACCTGAGAGGGAAAGGGGCCATCATCGATGTTTCGACACTGGATTGTATAGGGACGCGCTGGCGCAACGATCCATCCAACCTTGACGCACTGATCGATGCGGGCTGTGTCGATACGATTTCGACCGATTTTGCCGGCGGGCATTGGGATGGAATTCTTGAAGCGATCCAGCGAATGGTCAGAAAGAAGCAATTGTCTGCGGCCGAAGCGGTGGCCCTTGCGACCGGGAATGTCGCGCGTGTCTTCACTCAAATGGCCGGTGACCGCGGACTGATTGAAAAAGGCAAGCGCGCAGACCTGATCGTTGTCGACCACGTTAATCTGAGCCGGGTCAGGCATGTCGTGATCGCAGGCCGTATAGTCGTCAGGAATGGCCGGCTTATCTGACCGCGGCTGCAGTTGCGAGATTTCGGCGCCGGATACGATCCGATTGACACAAAGTGCAGTAGTGGTCGAGGTCAGTCGATCAATCGCATCCTTAGGCGCTGGAGGAGGGGGGCCGCATCTCCATTTTTAAGCGTCTCAAAAGCCTCCAGGACAGTATTTTGCGCCCTGGGAGAAAGCTTGCCCCGCGTCGCTGCCGAGAACTTATTGATGAGATCCTCCCAGTCTAAGGGACGCGCCTTGTCCCCGCGTGGCGAGGTCACCTTGGATGTGATCGATTTGCCATCGGTCATTCGCAGGCATATCTGCGCAAGGGTCTCACCCGGAAAACGGGCGTCGATCTCAGGATTAACCGAGAGACGAACCTTGCGGGCGAATTCGATGAGGTCCGGCCTGCCCAGCTGCGCACCACCGACCGGCGCCAGCGCCGCAGCTCCATCGACAACAGCAATCGCTATGCAATAAGGCAGACTGTATTGGATCTCCGTCAATGTATTGGGAGACACGGTGTTTGAAAGTCGGAGAGCCCATTGAAAGGTCTGCACTTCGATTGATGCGATTTGTTCGGTCCTGATGTCAGCACCTGACGAAAGCGCCGCGAAGGCATCAAGAGCGGGATGGATGTAGCGGCAGCAGGAATAGGGTTTGAAATAGACCCTCGAGATCTCAGTTGGATCACCCAAGTCCGCTATGATGCTCGGCCGGTCGAAGTGCGACGCATGATCGAGCAGATCCTGCGGCCCGGTAAATCCCCGCTCCGCAAGACGCAAGGCGGTCAGGCCCGTCAGGACACTCCAGGGAATACCCTCCTTGACGTCGTTCCCGGTGAGATTGGCATAGCCGGAGCTGCCGTTTGCCTCCTGGTTTGGCGCGAGGACCCCGGCTACAGCGAGTGCGTGTGCGAGTGCCGGGGGATCGGTTCTGTAGAGGCGGCCGGCCGTGGCCGCGGCAGCATAGCCGGTCCAACGTCCCGATTGTCGGCTTTTGATAGCTTGCGGGTTCTGCGCCACCGCGATGCGAATTCCGGTCTCGTATCCGAGAGCGATTGCGGTCAGGAGATCATCGGCGGATGAACCATTCGTAGATGCCACGGAGAGTGCTACGGGTATCACAGCCGCACCGGGATGACCGCGCGCGGCGCGATGGCCGTCATCGAAATCGAGTGCGGAGGCTGAGGCAGCGTTACAGACTGCCGCAGCAGTGACCCCGAGACATTCACCCGTAAACCAGACTGAAGCCTGGCCGCTTCCAAAGTCTTGCCGGGCGACCGCGCGCATTGCGCGGGCACTCGGAGCATCGCAGCCGACGACGTAAGCGATGACTGCATCCACAATACAGCAAGTGGCACTTAGCCTCAGATCGGGCGGCAGAGCGTCGGAAGGATAATTCGCCAGATAATCTGCAAGGATCTCGGTGACATACATCAGCCCTCTCCGTAAAGCTTAGGCTGCCTGGCGTCAGTTCGTGCTAGATGAGTGGACGGATGAAGCCGCGCCCCCATCTGGCGAGAACCAGGTTTCGTAAACATGAGCGGCGACGTACAGATCCAGCATGGGTAACCCGACGCACGTGATGAGGATCGGTAATTCCGATCCGCCGCCCGCGTCACAGAAATCCTTTAAGTTCATGACACCGAGCGCTGGGCCAAGCTGCTCCAATGTCGATCCCTTGCGTGAGAAGTAGAGCGCCAGGCTTTGCGAGTTTCGCCGCGACACCATCGAAACGTCATCACAGAGCGTCAGTCCCGACCGAAGAACTTTTTGGATATGGCCGGATGGAGCCTCGTCTCCCCCAAGATGCAGAACAACGGCGTTTGGGCAAACCTCTTCGCTCTCAAACACCGGTGCGCTGGCATTGGTAGCGGTGATGACAAACCGGCAATCACGCAGCCTTTTATTATCCGCGACAGCCTCAAGCCGAATTCGAGGTGACTGTCTGTGTCTTTTAACGAGTTGGCGCGCGGAAGCGCCTGAGCGGCTGCGCACGAATATCTTCGAGACGATGCCGGCTCCGAAATGATCGAGCACTCTAATGATCTGCTCGGCAATGGGGCCTGCTCCAAAGAGGAAAACAGAGAGTTCTTCTGTTTTGGGGAAGAAAAGTTCAAGCGCCATCGAGGCATAGGTTGCCGTTCTTGCGGCAGAGATATCGGTTCCGTCCATCACGCAAAGCGGGCGCAGCGTGAAGCTGTCTAGCAGCAGGATCGTCGACGTCGAACGCGGCTGACCCAGTCGACGGTTTATCGCATTGGCACCGACCACCTTCACGGCCGCATATCTGGCCCCGACGCTGGAAAGCGCCGAGAGCTTCCAGCCCAATCGCTCGCCTTGCAACCTATCGCGGTAAGCTTCAAACTGGGGTTGGTTCCATAAGGCGGCTTCGGGAAAGGACAAAACAGATTTGAGACCATGGGCTTGGCCCAAGCGGATGTCGGACCAAGCTGCCCTGGCGGCATCGTGGAGCGCGGAGGCCTCGAGACGGACGCCGAGGCGCTTCATTTCCGCAAGTGAAATGTATCTGGGTGTGCTCTCCATCACCGTTCTCCGTGGAATTGTCGACGTCATGCGACCGGGAGCAATTTCACATCTGGAACGGAGGGATTAAAGGAAAGGTTCGGATACATTTTTGTCGTCTTTAAATGAACGACTTCCGCCGCTGAGGCGCTACTGAGTAGCAACTTAGGCTCAAAGAAGATAAGCCGATGAGTGTGAAATCGTCGATCTCGTTGACCGAGCAGCAGGATTCGTTTGCCCGTTCGCTGGTGGAGAGCGGTCGGTATTCCAGCATGAGTTCTGTTCTTCAACATGGCCTGGAACTGCTAGGCCAAAAGACCAAATCTGAGGCCGTCGAAACCGCAGCGCTCCGCGAATTGGTCCAGCAGCGATTGAACGGGCCAATGATTTCTGCGACGGAAATAGAAAGCGGCGTCGCGGCAATGATCGAGCGGAAGCGACGGGTTGTTCGTGTGGACTCTTGAATATTCTGAGGATGCCGAACGCGATTTCGAGTTGGTCTTCGATCATCTGTTCGACGCCTATGTCGAACTTGGGGATGCGCCTGACAGGCGGTGGAGCGCACTGCTAAACGGATCCGCAAAGTGCACGTCGAGGTCGATCGTCTCGTCGATAAGCCCTACGGGTTGCGCCCCGTTATTCATCCCGGGATCCGGTTTCTACCGGTGGAACATAGCTGCGCAATCGTTGTCGCGGCAATTTTCTACGGCGCCTAGGACCACATCAGAAATATGCTCGCACGTATGCTGGCGGGTTAAGATTCTTACAGCCCCGAGGCCCTCCTCAGATTGACCCTAAATCGGTCGCGTCGGAGGTGGTAGCTGCGGTTCTGCACGTGGGGCTCGTCGACGTCGGCCGTGGAGGGCAAGCCGGCGCGCAGCGAATGACTAGAGAATTTGGCTGCCCGCACGTCTTCGCTGAGGTCGCTATGCAGGCCAGGGGGAAGGACCGTGGGGACGCCCGTCCCCAAGGTGTTGATCTGCGGTTGCAGACTTAGCTTGCGAACAAAATGTGTCATGTCGGTATATGCCGGTATCAGCTGACCAATACGCGAAGGAGCGTCCGGAGCGATCCCGCCTTATCCAGCGCGTACACGTTATCAATGGCTTCGCAAGCACCGCTGTCTCCCACGACCGGACTCGCAAGTCGCAAGAACTTACCCTCGAGAGCTGATTTCGGCATGGGGTTACTTGCCTCTCCCTCCGCAACGTCCACGTGCCTTTCGAAGCTTTGCCCGTCGCGCAACTGTAACCAAGCGCTTGCGGCGTGAGCGCCTCGAGGCGAGGCGTGGCTGGTATGTGGCCTGAGCTCGATACTGTCTTGAAACCGCCCGGCGATCTCGTCATGAAGCCAATCCTCCACGAACCAGTCGGGGCCGGGCTCGACGCCGAATACGGCCATGGCTATGGCGTGCGGTGCGCTGAACTGTGCTGCCCACATGTCCCGTGGACGCACTTTGCTAAATGGCGGTTCGCACACGATCGGAGGCGCGGTCACGATCAGCTTGGCATGCAATCCGTCGGCAGGATCAATGCCGGCCATACGGATGACGTCGCGGCTGGCCTGGACACTGCTTAGGATAAGTCGGCAGCAACTGAATGGCTTGAAGCCAACCCGAAGAATTTCGTAGGCGGCCCCCAAACCTTTGGTCAGTTTATCGAAACGGCACTCGTCGGCGCCCGCCATCCGCCAGAAACCTGTCTCACCCTCGAAGACATCCAAAGGCCCCTCGTAGCCGGCAGCGGCAAGGCGTGCGGCCAAGACTCCCATTTGCGCGGCCATGCCGAAGTTGTTCTTCGCCATCGAAGGCGCGTCTCCGTAGACGGTCTTCATGACGGACGCTACTGGCGCATTCGCAGCAGCGATCGCGATGGCATGCGCCGCTCGTCCGGCGTCGAGACGCATGAGTCTCGCGGCCGCTGCTGCTGCACCGAATATCTGCCAAGTCCCATGGCCGTGAATCGCCTTTCTGGGCTGAACGTGAGCCAGTGAGATGCCAACGCGGCAACTCACCTCATAGCCGATGATCACGGCCTCGAGGAATTCTGTGCCTGAAGACTTCGTGTGCTCAGCGACCGATAAGGCTGCCGCAATCACGGTGGCTCCGGGATGGCCCTTCTCGTAGATGTCGTCGAAGTCGAGCGCATTGATCAAAGTTGCCTTGACGAAGGCGGCAGCCGCCGGTTCGGCACAGCCACTGACAGGTCCGCCGGAGGAGGGTGCGACCTGGCTGTCCACCCGTAGGTTTCTCAGCATTCCAGCCGTGGGCAGCTGGCGCCCACCGAACAAGCAGCCAAGGGAGTCTAGAAGGCAAAGCTTGCTCTTGTCGAAAACGTCGCTCGGAACACGAGTGAGTGCTTCCTCGGCGATATAGCTGCCGAGCGTTTGCGTGATGAAAGCGGTCATATCGGTGTCCGATTACCCGACGATGGCGATTGGCGGTCCATTTTCAGGTGCGCGTTGTCTACGTGCTACTATAAGAAATTGGTGCCCCGAAGGTCTGCGCAGACGAGCTGCAAGAGGAATTGCAACGATCACTGCGCCTGCAACCTCGGTCGACGCGTGCTTGATCGACAAACGAAACCTTGTGCGACGCGGCGGGAATGAGCTTGCGGACTACCGCCACACGCTCGAGATCGAGGTGTGCGGAAACCACACCGACCTGATCGACGGCGCGGGCTACAACCTGTCCCCAGGGGTCGCAGACGAGAGAGTTGCCGTAGGTGAAACGGCGATCTCCGTCCGCTGCAGTGTAGCCTCCCCACTGACCACAGGCGACGAAATAGACCTGGTGCTCGATCGCGCGTGCACGGCAGAGCACTTCCCAGTGGTCCTTTCCCGTCTGTAACGTGAAGGCCGCGGGCAGAATGACCACATCGACGCCGGCGTCTGCAAGCGCATCAAAGAGCCGGGGGAAGCGAAGGTCGTAGCAGATCGCACAGCCGATCCTGAAACCGCCGGATTCGTAAACGAACAGGCTTTCTCCAGGCGCAACGGTGGCGGATTCTCGATACATCTTGCCATCTGGCGCCTCGATGTCGAACAGGTGAACTTTGCGGTAGCGGCCGACCTCGTTACCTTCTGGGTCAAAGACGACCGTTGTGTTGTAGATCTTCGAACTTCCATCGACCCTTTCGAGCAAGCTGCCGCCGTGGATCCAGACCTTTTGCCGGGCGGCGAACGTCTGCAACATGCGATAGGCGTCGCCGCCCGGCATATGATCAGCCGCCGCCAGTTTCTCCGCCATCGTGCCGCCGGACCAGTCGAAATGTTCCGGGAGAACGATGAGATCTGGTGTATCGCGTGCGATTGCCTGCAGCATCAGGCTCTCGGCCGCGCGTAAATTAATGTCGCGGTCGGGTTGGGAGTTCATCTGGACGAGGGAAATCTTCATCATACGATCCGATCCAGTTCGAAGATGGAATGGCCGGCCTCAAGGTAGGGCCGGAGCTTAAGGGAACGCTGTTGGCGCTCGAGGGCGACGTCCGCGATGCAGCGCATTTCGGAGGGATCGGCAACGAAGACACCCTCCGTATCTGCTAAGACCGCATACCCGGGCAGCACGGCCGCCCCGCCGCAGGCGATCGGGACATTGATCGCGCCACCGATCTGGTGCCGGCGGCTGGTCGTCTTGGACGAGACTCCGCGACACCAGATTGGGAACCGGCTGGCGCCGATCTCCTCGATGTCGGTGCAAGGACCATCGACGATAATGGCGACGGCGCCACGCGCTCGGGCAGCAGCAACGACACCGCCGCCGACGCAGGCAACGTCGTCCCGGTCGACCCGGGAGATGACGAGAACATCCCCCGGGCGGAGCAGATCGATTGCCGTATAGATGACGGCTCCATCGCGGCCGGGCGCGGCGACCGTGACTGCCGTTCCAATTGCCTTGGCCGGAAAGACCGGCGCAATTCCTGCCCCAACAAATCCAAGATATTCGAAGTGGCCGATGGTTGCGGTTTCGACTCCCTCAAGCAGGGTTCGCAGTGCGTCCGGTATTGCTTCCGGCTGTTTTTCAATCTTGTAAGGCTGGGACATCGATGATCTCCGATCTGCCCTGTTGTTCACAAATCAGATCGGGCGCTCGCCGGATGTCGTCGTCCGATGCATAATCCGAATCGTGTTCGGGTCGAATGAATCGCGACGGTGCATCGTGCAACGGTTGTCCCACATCACGATGTCGCCGACGCTCCATTTTTGGACGAAGACTTCCGGCGTGTTGGTGGTGTGCTCCCAAAGCCTTGAGATCAGGTCGTTGCTTTCATCGAGCGGCAAGCCGACGATCCACGCCCCTTCCGACGTCCCGCCAAGATAAAGCGCTTTGCGGCCCGTCTCGCCGTGGCTTCTGACCAGCGGATGAACGACGCCGCTCCACTCGCGAAAATCCGCGCTCGTCGGTTCGCCTTTCCCGAGGCGCAATTTCCCCGTTTTGTCGTAGACGTTCTGGAAGAAGATCTGCCGCCCCTCAACAGCACTGCGTAGCTCCTCGGGGAGCGTTTCAAAAGCCTGGTAGGTCGACAGGAAATACGTGTCTCCCCCGGCAGCGGGAACCTCGATAGCCCTGAGGATGGCGCCGGCGGGCGGGCGTTCGTAGAACCATGTGTCCGTGTGCCACGTCGCCTCGCTGTTGCCGAGCGCGCCGCTCGGCTTGCCGTCCTTCATCACATTGCTGATCACCAGGATTTCGCGATGGATCGGGTGTCCGCCTTCCTGCAATTGCTTGGGATGGATGACGAAATCTCCGAAGTGACGGGAGAAGTCGACCTGCTGCTGGTCTGTGATATCGGTCGCCCGAAAGCGAATGACGCCGTATTGCAGCCAGTAGGATCGAACTGCCGCAATGTCCGCGTCGTTGTAGTCGGAGAAATCGAACCCGACGATATCTGCGCAGACGTTGCTGTCATTCTGGATTGCCGAAACTCTTGTTTTCATGGGTGTCTTCGCCTCTGTGTGGGAAGATCCCGGGCTCGGGATCACATAGAGCTTAGCGGAGTGATAAGTCGGAATTCCAATATCAATTCGTTTGCATTAATATTGGAATACAATGAATGTCACTATTGCTGCAGCAGTTGGACAGCGGAATGGGCGATGGCGAGGTCTACGCGGCAGCCGGCCGAGAGCTTCTCGAGACGGGTCGAGCGGATCATGGACTTCAAGGTGATCCCGCCATCGACGAGCATCCAGGCCTCGAGATAGGCGCCCAAATTGACGACCTTTTGGACGGTTCCCGTCAGGCGGTTTGCCGGTTCGTCGAGGGCCCCTGCCGCATCTGCGAGCCTAACGGCCTCCGGTCTGATACAGCAGAAGCGCACATCGTCAGGATCAACGTCCTCTGCCGGCTCGGCGGTGAGCACCGCCTTTCCCGCGCCGAGGGAAACCTTCAGCTTCCGATCGGCCCCGGTCTCTGCGGATGCCGGGAGGATATTGGACTTGCCTATGAAATCTGCCACGAAGGAGGTTCTCGGGCGGCCGTAGATATCCGCGGGCGCTCCTTCCTGCGCGACCACTCCGCCATGCATGACTATGATCCGATCGGACATGGCCATCGCCTCTTCCTGGTCGTGTGTGACATAGATGAAGGTCATGCCGAGATCTTCCTGGATCTCTTTCAGCTCGACGCGCATCGCTTCCCGGAGTTTAAGGTCAAGGTTTGAGAGCGGCTCATCGAGAAGCAGCACCGACGGCGAGGGCGCAATCGCCCGGGCGACTGCGACCCGTTGCTGTTGCCCCCCTGAAAGTTCCGTCGGATAGCGATCCTCAAAGCCCTCAAGATGGACACTTTTCAAGGCTCGTGAGACACCGTCGGCGATTTGCTCGCGGGGCCGGCCCTGCATCCTTAGGCCAAAGCCGACATTCTGGGCGACCGTCATATGCGGGAAGAGTGCGTAGTTCTGGAAGACCAGTCCGATTTTCCGGGCTTCCGGCGGGACGCCTTGCTGATCGCGGCCGCGAATTCGGATTTGTCCGCTCGAGGGCGCTTCAAATCCGGCGATCATATTGAGGGTCGTCGTCTTACCACATCCGGACGGACCAAGAATGCTGACGAATTTTCCCTTAGGGATGGCAAGGCTGATATCGTCGACGATGCGGTTTGCACCGAACTGCTTGCTGACGGAAAGGAGTTCAATATCGATGGTGGTCATTTGCTACCCCCGTGGAATTGGGCGGAGAAGCCGCCGATCTTTTCGAAAAGGATGATTACGCCAAGGATGAAGAGGAGTGATGCGACATTCACGGCCGCAAGCACCGGATCCAGGCTGTATTCGAGATGATTGATGACGGTAATCGGAAGTGTCGTCTGACCGGGTCTGACCAGGAAGACGGAGAGCGGGATGTTGTTGAAGGAAATGATGAAGGCGAAGGTCATCCCCGAAAAGAGGCCGGAGCGGATCAGCGGTAACAGCACGTATCGGATCCTCTGCGTGACGCTAGCGCCCAATACGCGTGCCGCGCGGTCCAGCCGCTTGTCGAAACCAAACATCGCGGTGGCCGCCATGCGCACGACGTAGGGCAACGTCAGAATGACGTGAGCCATGACAAGGCCGGGTGTCCCTAGCAGGTCGTAAAGTCCAACCGAGGACAGGAACAGGACGACGGCCACGCCCTTGACGATTTGCGGGACCGACATGGGTGACAAGAGGAACGCCATGATGGCGGTATGCCCCGGACATTTTGCGTAGGCGACGCTGTAAGCTCCAACGACGCCGAGCAGTGCGCTAGCGAGCGATACGATGACGGCAAGTTCGACGCTGAGTAGAAACGGATCGAGCCAGCGGCTAGTCCATAGTGCCGCGTACCATTGAAAGGTCCATTCGCTTGGGATGAACGTCACAGCCGAAGTTGGACTGAAAGAGGCCGCAACGACGACCACCAGCGGAAGAGTGATAAAGGCAAGGATGGCGACAAGCGCCATCCTGAACAGATATGTGAGCAGTCGGTTCATCGGAGCCTCCCGAAATTAAAGGTGAAGTTTTTGGTGGAGGCGCGACTCCAGCTTGGATCCGACGAAGCCGGCGGCCAGCATCAGGATGAGAAGAACGTTCGCCATGACCGCCGCGAAGGGCCAATCGAGATAGAACAGCACCTGCTCGTAGACCATTGTGGCCATGACTTTGAAACCAGCGCCGCCAAGGAGGGCAGGGGTCGCATAGGCGCTTGCGGCCATGGTGAAGCCAATCAAGAAGGAGCTTACGATTCCTGGCACGGAGAGCGGCAGGATGATGTGCCGGATTACAGCAAGACGTGACGCGCCAAGAATTTGCGCAGATTTTTCCAGACTGGGGTTGATACCCTGGAGGCTCGTCAGAAGCGACAGCACGCCAAATGGCAGGATGACGTGAGTAAGCCCAACCACGACGCCGAAAAGGTTTTTCGACAAAGGCAAGGGTTCCGTGATCAATCCGGTCCACATCAGCGCGGAATTGATAAACCCGCGATCTTCAAGAATGATGAGCCAGCCATAGGTGCGAAGCACGACCCCCGCCAATTCGGGCGCAATGGCAAGCGCGAAGATGACCGTTCGCCAGCGCGACGTGGCGCGAGCCAGATAGTAGGCGAGGGGATAGGCTAAGACGGTCACGCAGACCGCAACGAGGCTGGACATCACGACGGTGCGGGCCAGGCCAGCAAGGACAAGGTCGTTGCTGAAGAAGCGGCTGTAGCTCGCAAGTGTCGGGCCGCCCTCCGTTTGACTTTGAAAGCTGATCCCTATCATCATGCCCATCGGTATCGCGAAGAAGAGCACCAGGACGAGTGACGGCGCGATCAGCGGCAGAAGTCCCTTGACAGGGGCTCCGGCGGGCGGGGGCTTTGTCGGAGTGGAGCAAACAATGACGGCCATGATCTACCTCACTTGGCCGCCGCGACGACATCACGTTCCCATCGTTCGCCCCAGGCGGAAAGCCGTGTTGCGACCGCCGCGAGATCGGGCAACAGAAGGGCCTTCAGATCGGCCTCGGTGGTGATCTGCTTGGCGCGGATATCGGCGGGCACCTCGATGTCGATCCTGCCGCTGCCGACCTTGTAGCCGGTGACCCATGCCTCCTGGCTGGTCTTTTCGAGAAAGAAGTTCACGAACTTGAGAGCTGCGTCTCGGTTCGCCGCGTGCTTCGGCACGTTCAGGGTTGCGACCAAGGGGATAGAGCCTTCCTTCGGCAGAACATAGTCGACCGGCAAACCGCTATCGACGAGCAGCTGCGCGCGCCCGTTCCAGAATGGCATCGCCCAGACGTCGCCCCCTTTGAGGTACGTTTCCATGACTGAGGATGACTGCTCAAAGCCGATCGACTGTCCGGCGAGCTTGGCCATGGCGGCAAAGCCGGGATCGACGTTCTCGAGCAGATCTCCACCATGGGCGACCGAGAAGATCTCCATCAGGTAGGCGGCCATCACGTTTTGGAATGTCGGCAGGATGATTTTGCCCTTGAGGCCATCATCCAAGAGCGCGTTCCAGGAATTTGGACGATCTGCCAGCTTGTCCGTCCGGTAAAGAAGCGAGAGATACTGTACTTCGTGAACCGCGCCGCAGGGACCAGCAACGCCGGCAATCACCGACGACAGACGCTCAAGATTAGGAACCTCCTCTGGTGAAAACTCCTCAAGCAGGCCCTCCTTGCACCCTTCGAGCGATTGGGAAGCGGTCATTACGACGACGTCGAAGCCAGGGCGGCCATTCGTCGCCTTGATCTTGGCGTAATCCTGGGAGGCCGAACCGACGGCGTCGTAGATTACCTTTATCCCGAACCTGGCCTCGAAAGGCTCAATGATCCGCTCCCGAATGATAGTTTCGTACGGCCCGCCATAGCTGTTGACGATGAGCGTTTCGGCGTGGCCGTTCGCAGCCAAAACCATTGATACGATCGCGGGCGCGCACAGCGCAGTGTACTTCATGACGATCCCCTTTGTTGGTGTTGTCGGTACGGTGACATTGCGCCAGCCAGTCTTGCGATCTCCAATATCGATTTCCCGGTATTGATACTGAAATCATATCAATCGTGTTGCATTCGCTGAACTGGCCGACGGCTCAAAGCGGATTCGGTCTTGAGGGCCTCAAGCTCTATGAATCCGCGCTTGGGTTTATGCGCGTTGCCACAGGCAGCCGCTCTGTCACCCCGGCTGGCAGATTTCGTTGATTAGGCGTGGATTGGCTTTCAGGGATTTGAAGATATGAAGCCAGAACCGGTAATGGCTTTCGCGATTGAGATCCCTGGCCTCGAATGCGCGCTTGGCCGCAGCGGTCACGGCGTCGCAGCCGTAAAACTCCATCGCAAGTTCCACAGCCGCCGCCACCGCGACGTCATGTTGCGCACCCGCCTCGTTTGACGGTTCCAGATTCTTCAAAGGCTTCGACATGGCGACTCTCCTGTGAGAGTCCGGCGAGGAAATGTGGCCGGACGGTCTCACAGCGAAGATCGCGTCGTCCGGAAGCACACGGTGCCGCTCATATCGAACAGGTTGAATCTTAGCTTACTTCCCGCCCTGGGAGAAGTCCAAAACTCTGCGCTGAAATCTTTGGTCGAGCTTCTTTGAAGTTTTCGGGCTGACGCCCGAGATGATCTGGCTCCTGTGCAAGCTGTTAAGCGGCGCCGGCATTGCGGATGCTGGAGCCTTGCCTAACTTGATCATTTCTCAGTTGGATGCACCCCTAAGTTGCTTTGAGGTCGCGTCCAGCCAGTTTTCAACCCGAAGGTTGGGAATGCGCGTGAACTCACGGGCATTGGCTGTGACGAGGACTGCGCCTGCGGCACAGGCATGAGCAGCGATCAATAGGTCATTTGGGCCGATTGGTTTGCCTGCAGCTTCCAACTCAGTGCGGATGTTGCCGTACTTGGCGTCGGCGGGCACGTCGAGCGCGAGCACCAGAATGCTTTCTAGAAGGGCTTCGATTTGGGCCAGCAGCTTTGGGGAACCCTTCTTGGCGCATCCATAACGCAATTCTGCCGCCGTTATGATGCTGACGCAGATTGCCTCCGACCCGACCGCCGCAATACGTTCAGCGACCTGCCCTCTCGGGTTCCGAGCCAATTCGGACACGATATTTGTGTCCAGCATGAAAAGGTTGCTCACAGGTCGATTTCCTTGGCGGGCAACAAAGTCTCGTCAATATCTGGGAACTGATCTTCAGGCCCAAGAGGATCCAGACCTGCCAAGACTTCCAGCAGGTTCTTGCGACGCAGCGGCTCTATTATAAGCCGATCCCCGTCGCGATGGATCATCACTCGATCGCCGGGAAGCTCAAAGTCAGCCGGGATGCGAACAGCCTGGCTCTTGTTATTCCGGAAGAGCTTAGCTTCCCTCGCAGGAGGTTCGTTGTGTCTAATCTGCGGCATAAAACTCTCCTCTGCATATACATTTGCATATACACACTGACAAGCGAGATTTCAAGTGAGAGCTTGACTTGCTCGGTGAAAGGAAGGTTTCCTCCAAACAGGATCGAGGCCGTGATAGCAGCCAAACTCGATCTCATGCGACCGGGGCAAGGTGGCAAAGTGTTGTTGCGTTCTGGTGCGGGAACAGATCGGTCTTCCGGTCGCGATCGAGGGATTTCGGAAAGCACTGCTGCAGCGCAAAGCCACGCTCGGCGACATTGCCAACCAGGCCGAACGTCGTGGTGTTGGCATGGTGATCTGCCCTATCTGGAGGCGCAGGCCTCCAATGTTTAGGGGAAGTCAAAGATGTTAGCGCTTCGGTGCGCGGGTGCGTGCGCATATTAAAACGCTTGCAGTGGCACAATGTGACGGCGGTTGATGGTCGCGGGACGGCCCTTAATGGACAGAGTCGTATCGCGCTTTTCGCGTTCTGCCACGACCTTGCCCTTTGCGACGACACAGAGCCGCTCGGCACGCAGGCGCACCGCCTCGATGGGGTTGCCCGCATGGAGTACGACGAGGCTTGCGGATTTGCCCACGGCTAGACCGAGATGATCGAGGCCCATAATCTCGGCATTGATCTTGGTGACCATGTCGAAGCAGGTGCGCATGTCTGTGGGCGAGGACATCTGGGCGACGTGCATTCCCATGAAGGCGACGTCGAGCATATCGGCTGTACCGAGGGAATACCAGGGATCGAGCACGCAATCCTGACCCCAGCCGGTGCGGATGCCGGCCTTCAGCATCTCGGGCACTCGCGTCAGGCCACGGCGCTTAGGGTAGGTGTCGTGGCGCCCCTGAAGCATGATGTTTATGAGTGGATTGGGGATCACTGAGATGTCGGCTTCCGCAATCAGCGGCAGTAGCTTCGAGACGTAGTAGTTATCCATCGAATGCATCGATGTAAGGTGCGAGGCAGCTACCCTGCCTTGCAGGCCGAGCCTCTGGGTCTCATAGGCAAGCTGCTCGATATGGCGCGATAACGGGTCGTCCGTCTCGTCACAATGCAGGTCGACCATCAGGCCGCGCTTTACCGCGATCTCGCATAGTTCGGTAACGGAACGCGTGCCGTCGGACATGGTCCGCTCAAAATGCGGAATGCCACCGACGATGTCGACGCCCATGTCGAGGGCGCGGATGGTGTTTTCGCGAGCATTCGGGGAGCGATAGAACCCGTCCTGCGGGAAGGCGACAAGCTGGAGGTCGATATAGGCGGCGATCTCCTTCTTGACCTCTAGCAGTGCTTCCACCGCAAGAAGGCGGTCGTCGCATGTATCGACATGGGTGCGGATGGCGAGGAGACCCATCGAGACCGCCCAGTCGCAATAAGCTAGCGCCCGCTGCTTGACGGCCTCGTGGGTCAGGAGCGGCTTGAGTTCGCCCCACAGCGCGATGCCTTCGAGCAGCGTACCTGAGGCATTGATACGTGGCAGGCCGTAGGACAACGTTGCGTCCATATGGAAATGCGGATCGACAAAGGGCTGACTGACGAGGTCGCCCGAGGCGTCGACGACACGACCAGCCTCGGCATCGATGCGTGGCTCGATCGCGGCGATCCTATCGCCCTTGATGCCGATGTCGGCGACGTTGCCATCGGGTAGCGTGCCACCTTTTACGATCAGGTCAAAACTCATCTTTCGCCTTTCTGGTACGGGATCATCAAAGCTTTAGGGTAAGCAGCACGACGTGCGACCAGGATCAGCGCCAGGATCGACAGCGCATAGGGCATCATCAGGAAAACCTGATAGGGCACGATGCCGCCCGAAATTTGCTGCAGACGAACCTGATAGGCATCGAAGGCGGCGAAGAGGACGGCGCCGATCAGCGCCTTTCCTGGCCGCCAGGAGCCAAAGACGACGAGTGCGATGCAAATCCAGCCGCGTCCATTGATCATCTGGAAGAAGAACGAGTTGAAAGCCGAGGTGGTGAGAAAGGCGCCGCCGACCGCCATCAACGCGCTACCGACGACAACGGCGCCCATGCGGATGCCCGTGACCGAAATGCCCTGCGCTTCGACCGCTGACGGATTTTCGCCGGCAGCACGAACGGCGAGACCGATGGGCGTGCGATAGAGGATCCAGGCAACGGCTGCAACCGAGATGAATGCGAGATAGGTCAATGGCGTCTGGGTAAACAGCGCCTCGCCAACGACCGGGATGCTGGATAAGCCCGGGATCGGCAGGGGCTGGAACGGCTCGATTTTGGGCGGCGACGTCACTTCGGGCAGCGCAAGGCGATAGATGAAATAGGTAAGGCTTGTGGCAAGTAGCGTAACACCGATGCCGACGACGTGCTGCGACAGTCCGAGTGGTACCGTAAGCGTCGCATGCAGCAGGCCGAACATAGCACCGAAAAGGGCAGCGACCAGCAAGCCGGCCCAAAGATCGCCGCCGGAGTATACGGTAAACCAGCCGGCGAAAGCGCCTACCGTCATGATCCCCTCGATGCCGAGGTTAAGAACGCCCGCGCGCTCGCAGATCAACTCGCCCATCGTCGCGAAAATCAGCGGAGATGCTATGCGGATTGCGGCAACCCAGAAAGAAGCGGTGAAGAGGATTTCGAGCGCGTCCATGTCATCTCCACCTGATTCGGAATCGCGTCAGAAGGATCGCGACAACCATCGTCAGTAACGAGGTGGCGACCATGACGTCGGCTATGTAACTCGGTACCTTGGCCACTCGGCTCATGGCATCTGCGCCGACGAAGATGCCGGCGACGAAGATGGCAGAGGCGATGACGCCGAGCGGATTCAGCATGGCCAGCATAGCGACGACGATGCCCGCGTAGCCGTAGCCTGGCGACAGGTCGAGCGTCAGGTTGCCTTTGAGCCCGGAGACTTCGGAAAAACCCGCGAGAGCGGCCAGTCCTCCCGAAAGCAACGCCGTCTTCATCAGAGTGCGGTCGACCAGAATTCCGACAAAACGTGCGCCCTCGGGATTGATGCCGACGGCGCGCATTTCGTAACCGAGAACCGTCTTTTTCATGACGATCCAGATGAGGACGGCCGAAGCAAGGGCGATGATGAAGCCATAGTGCAGGCGCTTGCCCTGGATAAGGCGCGGCAGTTGTGCTTCGGCAATGACCTTCTGCGATTGCGGCCAGCCGAGCCCCATCGGATCCTTGAGCACACCTTCGAGCAGCATCGACACGAACAGCAGGACGATGAAGTTAAGCAGCAACGTTGTGACCACCTCGTCGACGCCGAAACGCGTCTTCAGCACGGCTGGGCCGAGCAGAAGCAACGCGCCTGCGGCCATGACGGCGACCATAATTACCGGGATTAGAACAACCGAAGGCAGGGGCAGTGCGCCCGTTCCCAGCGCCACGGTGACGACGCCACCGATGTAGAGTTGGGCTTCTGCGCCGATGTTCCAGAGCTTTGCCCGAAAGGCGACGGCGATCGCCAAACCCGTGAAGATCAGTGGCGTCGCCCGGGTCAAGGTCTCTAGGAATGCGAACTGTGAGCCGGCCGCCCCCTTCGCCACAAGATAGAAGACGGACAGTGGGGAAGCGCCGGCGGCGAGAACCAGTACCGACGTCAGCACCAGTGTGGTGCCTATGGCAGCCAGCGGAAACAGCAAGGTGATCGCCAGGGACAGCGCGGGTTTCGGTTCAAGCCGCATGATCGCCGCGCTCCCCGCTGTGGCCCGCCATCAGTTCCCCCAGTTCCCGAATGCTGCGTTCGCCCCTTGCAGAGGGTGTGGAAAGGCGCCCCTTGAACATAACGAAGATGCGGTCGGACAATGCCAGGACTTCTTCGAGATCTTCCGAAATGAGCAATATCGCGGCGCCCCGATCTCGCGCTGAGAGCAGCATGCGATGAACATAGGCGACGGCGCCGACATCGAGGCCGCGTGTCGGCTGACTTGCCAGGATGACCGCGGGGTCGGCATCAAGGGCCCGGCCGAGAATGAGCTTCTGCATGTTGCCGCCTGAGAGTAGGCGTATGCGTGCTTCGGGCGAAGGGCATTTGACGTCGTAGTCGGCAATGAGTTTCTCTGCGAAACGCCCGGCGGCTTTCCAATTCAGGAAGCCCATGCGGCTGAACCGAGGGCTTCGGTAGCGTTCGGCGATGACATTTTCCGTCACGCTCATGTCGCCGATGCTGCCGATAGCGTGGCGGTCTTCCGGAATGCGGGCCACGCCATGTGCGAGCGCGGCGCGCGGCGACCAGTCGGCGACGTCCCGTCCAGCGATGGAAATGCTGCCGCTGGTGGGACGCCGGATGCCGGCTATAAGGGCAGCAAGGACAGCCTGACCATTGCCGGCGACGCCGGCAATTCCGGTGATTTCACCGGCTGTAAGGGTGAGCGATACTTTGTCGAGGCCCGCCCCGTTGTAGGCCGTTGCGGAGACCTGTTCGAGTGCCAGCAGCGGTGCTCCGAGCTTCAGCGGACTGACGTTGGCTGGCTTGACCTCTTTTCCAACCATGAGCGCGGCCAGTTCTTTGCGATCGGTCGAACCTGTTTCTCGCTCGCCGACAAGTTGACCGGAACGCAGCACCAGCACACGATCGCTGACGGCCATCACTTCGTGCAATTTATGAGAGATGAAGATGATCGACAGGCCTTTGGCGACGAGCAGCTTCAGCGTCCGGAACAGTGCCTCAGTCTCGGCGGGGGTTAAGACGGCCGTCGGCTCGTCCATGATTAGGATTCGGGCTTCGCGATAAAGAGCCTTTAGAATCTCGACGCGCTGGCGCTCGCCGACTGAAAGGCTGGAGACGGTAGCTGTGGGGTCGACGGCGAGGCCGAAATCAGCGGACAATCGATCGATGCGCCGTCGCGCGGCGGCCCGGTCGAGCCGCAGGCGCCAAATGCTCTGCGTGCCAAGCGCAATGTTTTCCTGCACCGTCATGTTGTCAGCGAGGGTGAAGTGCTGGTGAACCATGCCTACGCCGGCATCTATGGCAGCGCGCGGATCTCCCGGCGGTAGCGGCTTGCCAAATGCCTCGACGGTTCCTTCGTCGGCGACGTAGTGGCCGAACAGAATGTTCATCAGAGTCGTCTTGCCGGCGCCGTTCTCCCCGAGAAGTGCTATGACTTCGCCCTGCTTGAGTTCAAACGAAATGGCGTCGTTAGCCCTGAGTGGGCCGAAGCGCTTGCTGATGCGGGAAAGACGAAGGGCGGTTTTGCTAGACACGTCGGCGACCGGAAGAGGAGTTGTGGGGACTTCCTTTCCCGTCCAAGGAGAGAATGGTCGCTGTTGGCGAAGTGTAATTCCTGGTCCGCCACAGCCGACCACTTCTCCCATGAACGCGAGGAAGGAAGGCTAGGTCGACTTCGGCTCGGCGTCGTTGATCTCGACGGCGAACGAACCGTCCTTGATCATCTTTTCCTTTTCCGCGACCTTGACCTTGATGGCGTCCGGAACCTTGCTCTCAAAGGTGCCGTAAGGCGCCAGTGAACAGCCGCCGTTTTTCATGAAGGAATAGATGCCATAGTCGTCAGCCTTGAACGCGCCGGCCTTCACTTCGCTGATCGCCTTGTCTAGCGTCGGTTCGAAATGCCACAGTGCGGATGCGACAACGGTGTCCGGATAGTCCGCCTGGGTATCGATGACATTGCCGATGGCCAAGACCTTCTTCTCCTTGGCGGCGTCGGACACACCAAAACGTTCGGCATATAGCAAGTCCGCACCCCCATCGATCTGGGCGAAAGCGGTCTCTTTGGCCTTTGGCGGATCGAACCATGAGCCGATGAAGGCGACCTGGAATTTGGTGTCCGGGGCCACTTCCTTCACGCCGGCCATGAATGCATTCATCAGCCGGTTAACCTCTGGGATCGGATAGCCTCCCACCATGCCGATGTTCTTGGACTTCGTCATTGCGCCGGCGACAAGGCCGGACAGATAGGATGCGTCCTGGATATAGTTGTCGAAAACTGAGAAGTTAGGAATAGCGGCGTCGGGCTTGAAGCTCGAGCCCATCAGAAAGGCGACATCCGGGTAGTCTTTGGCAACCGTGCGGGCCGCATCCTCGACGCCGAAGACCTCGCCAAGGATCAACTTGTGACCCGCCTCGCAATACTCACGCATGACGCGCTCGTAATCGTTGTTCGCGGTGTTTTCCGAATAGACATATTCGATGTCGCCGCGCTCCTTGGCTGCATTCGCTGCCTTGTGGATACGACTGACCCACTGCTGCTCGACCGGAACGGTGTAGATGGCCGCCACCTTTATCGGATCCGCAGCGAGCAGACGGCCCGGCAGACCCGTCGCCGCCACCACGGCGGAAGCGCCAGCAGCTTTGATCAGGGTTCTTCTGGAAATGGCAAAATTGAAGGAATCGCTTTGCATTAAGTTCCCCTCTGATTGATTGCGCGTTTGGCGCGCGTCTTTTTTACCACTTGGTCAATGTAGGGGAAGTTGGAGTTTGCAGCAATTGGGGTGTGATACGCCATTCAACCGGATATGACGCAGCTTGCGCGACAAGCTCTGTGCAGTCTGAACAAAGACGTGTCGCGTCTGAAGCCGCTAACCGATCATTCAAGTTGGAGGCCTCACTTGAAGACCGAGAGCCGTGCGTACTTTGGGCGCAGTTTCGAGAAACCGGTTTCTTGGTTGCGACGTGGGCGAACAAGTTCCAGTGCGACCGGCAAAGCAAGTGTGAGATCGGGCTGAAGTCGATCCACTGCAGCTGTGTCCAACGACGTCTTTCGCGCTTCTCTTTCAATAGCGAAGATGGTCTAAGGTCGTGGCTGGGAGACTTTTGAAGGGGCCAGGTCACCAGGATCATGCGTTGTCCAGAGGCATGAGCAGTGGAGCCGGAAACTGGAGCTTCTATCCTGATAAAGAAGCGGAGGCGCGTGAATGTTTCTGATCGACCGTGAACTTGAGGCGCTCACCGTTTTTCGGCGCGACCTGCACCGGCGGCCGGAAGTCTCGGGCGAGGAGCGGGAAACGGCGGAAACGATCGTGGCGTCGTTGGCTGAGACGAAGCCGGACGCGGTGATGACCGGCCTTGGCGGGCACGGGGTGGCGGCAATCTATGAAGGACGCGAGCCGGGTCCGACCGTCATGGTGCGGGCCGAGCTCGACGGGCTGCCGATCGAGGAGATTTCGGAAATCGGCCATCGCTCGGAGATTAAGGGCAAGGGGCATCTCTGCGGCCATGACGGACATATGACAATCCTGATGGCGCTGGCCAAAGGGCTTGGACGCGAGCGCCCGGCGAGAGGCCGCGCGATCCTGATGTTCCAGCCGGCGGAGGAGAACGGCGCCGGTGCCGCGGCCGCGCTTGCCGATCCGAAATTTGCTGACATCAAGCCGGATCTGGCCTTCTCGCTGCACAATTTTCCGGGATTACGCTTTGGCCATGCGGCGCTGCGCTCAGGACCGGTCAATTGCGCCTCGCGCGGCATGCGGATTTCGCTTTCCGGCAAGACCGCGCATGCCTCGACGCCGGAGGACGGCATTGCGCCGACCTTTGCGATGGCCGCGTTGCTTTCCGGGCTGACGGCGCTTGGCAACAACGGGCCGCTCGACGAGGACTATACGCTTGTCACCGTGACACATGCGCGGCTTGGCGAGGCGGCCTTCGGCATCAGCCCCGGCTATGCCGAGATTTGGGCGACGCTGCGCACACTGACCGACGAGCGCATGGCCGATCTTGTGGCCCGTGCCGAGGCGCTGGTTGCGAAAGAGGCCGGTGCTGCCGGCTTGAAGGTGGCGATCAGCTACGAGGACGTGTTCCACCAGTGCAGCAACGCGGACGCCGCCGTAAGCGCGCTGGAGCGCGCTATGGACGAGGAGGGCGTCAGCCACGATCGCGGCGAGGGCGTGCTGCCGATGAAGGGTTCGGAGGATTTCGGCCTTTTCGGGCGCGTGGCGCCTTCGGCGATGTTCTTTCTCGGCGCTGGCGAAAACCACGCGCGGCTGCACAATCCTGATTATGATTTTCCCGATGGCCTGATCGGTATCGGCGCCAAGGTGTTCATGCGGGCGATCCGTAACGAACTGGGGTGAGGGCGCCGGACGGTCGCTTGCACGGCGGCCGTTGTGACGGCACTCTTTGAAATTGTACAGCTCCGGCCGATGGCCTGTTTCGCGTCGTTTCGGGGTTAGTCTGGAAGGAGCAGGGGATGAGGCAGTGCAGCTTTCGTGTCGCGCTTTGCCTGGCGCTTGCCATTGCAGGCATAGTGACAGCTCGCGCGGCGGACACGCCCGGCGCCGATCCCGTTCCTGAGCCGCAGCAGACCGAGAATGCCAGCCTGCAAGACTTCATCAAGGCCAATCCGGATTGCCTGGAATTCACCGATCAGTGCTCGCACTGCGTTGTCGTCAACCGTGTTGCCGAATGCTCGACGGCCGAGATCGCCTGCATCAAGCGGGACAACCAGTGCACCAGACGAGTGGCTAATTGATGCATCCCGCAAATAGTACGTCTTCACGAACTCGTCGCTCACTGACCCCTGAAGCGCGGCGCTAAGGACGCTGCGGAGACGGCGCGCATCCGATTTCATCGGCGATGTCGAAGGTGGCTCGGGCATGGTCTGGGGCACCTTTGGGGTGGTAGGATCCCGAGCTTGATCGCGCCCTGAATTCGTTTCAACGCAGGCCGTACGGAGTTGTAGGAATGTGGAAGCTAGGCTGAGCCCAATTCCGCCAGTCGCTCCTGACATACCAGCTCAACGAGTCGAAGAAGATGCTCCGTCCGCTCTAGAAGCCAACCGAGCCCTTCTTCGGTAATCTCAAAGTGCTTCGAGTAGCGGGCCTTCACATAGGCTTCGTTGAGAATGTTGTACCAGGCGGTAAAACGATGCTGGTCGCGCGGCCAGGCGTCGATCAGCCGCTGATCCCGATCCTCGGCGAGACCGCGGAGAAACTTGAGGTTGTGCGAAGGTGGGCTGTAGTTGGTGAGGGTGAGGAGCAGACAGGCGTAAGCCTGCTCATTGGCCTGGTGTAAGCTAAACGCAGCAAGACGGTTCCACTCGGGGGCATCACCAACCTGGCCAGCTTGCCACTGTCCCGTCCGAAGCATCAACTGGGCTTCCGTAAATCGATTCGCAAAGTGGTCCTTCGTGACCCTGAGCGCATCGGCAGGCGAGAGTCGTTTCGGCTCCGCCAGAGCCCGGTCGTCGAGTTCGTAGAGCACGATGCCTTCGCGCAGAATATCGACGAAGAAATACTGTCCGTCCGCAAGGAAGTTGTTCACCTCCCGGGCGCCATGGACGATCAGCCCAACCGGCGTCGAGACTCTCTTGTCCCACATCAACCGGTCGGTCGCCTTGTCCCAGTATTCCGGTTCTGCGAGCTTCTTCGAATTGACGATGACAAGGATATCGTAATCGGAGCGATAGCCCTTCATCGTATGCGGCTCGTCGACAAAGGTGCCGCGGGCGTAGGAACCGAAGAGGATGATCTTCAGGATCCGACCGCGCTTCTTGAAATCGGCCGAGCCGCCTTGGAGCGCATCGGCAAACTCCTCGTGGATGATCTCCACGACGCGCGCAAGTTCGCGCTGCTTCTTCTCGGGAAGATGTTCCAGGCTCGTTTTCATACTCAACCGATAGGATAAAGACGATTCGTCGTCTACTGCAGGAATTAATGGGTTTCGCATTATTAAAAAATATCAGATTGATCTATATGGACGATTAATAGATGATCTATCTCCTTGTAGAATGACTTGCACGGATGCAGAGGGCAGGCGAATGGAATTCCGTCAAATGAGATGTTTTGCAACCCTGGCGGAGGAATTGCATTTCGGCCGCGCTGCGGCGACGCTCTCCATGGCGCAGCCAGCCCTTAGCGTGCAGATACAAACGCTGGAAAAGGAGCTCGGCGTTCAGCTTCTCATCCGCTCTACGCGTCGTGTTCAACTGACAAAAGCCGGCGAAGTTTTTTACGAGCGGTGCATCAATGTTCTGCGGGAGATCGAAAACAGTTCCGCTATCGTCCGGGCTGTTGCCGGCAAGAATGTCGATCGGATCACCATCGGAACCATATATCCCGCGACCTTCGGTGTCTTGCCGCTTTTTCTGAACAAGCTCGGCAAGCGATTTCCCGATATTCAGATACACGTGAGCAGCGGTTCCACGGATGCAATCATCCGCGACCTGGAGAAGGGGCGTATCAACCTTGGCTTCATCCGACCGGTCGAAAACATTGGATCGCTCCGTTGGCAGAGCATCGCCAACGAACGATATCTTCTGGCGGTGCCACTTGGCAGCCGGCTTGAGACGGCGGCGACCGTCACAATGAGCGATCTGAAACGGGAGCGGATCATCTCCTTTTCCCGCTCAAATCTATCTTACACGGAAAAGTACTTCTTCGAGCAGTTCAAAAAATTTGGCCTTCTTGATCAGGTTGCCTGTAGTTGCGACGACACGCTCTCCTTGGTTTCGCTGGTCGCGGCCGGGATGGGCGTAGGTTTCGTGCCGGAATGGACCAGAGATTTGCCCCACCAGTCGTTCCGGCTTCGGGAAGTGGAGGGGCTGGATTTTACGATCGGCATGGGGCTTGCCTGGAACAAAGAGGACCCGACCGCGAACCGTGAAGAGATCGTAGAAATTGCCCGCACGCTGGCGGCGGCATCCAGATCCCTTAAAGCTGTGGGCGACGATACCGGAAGAAACAACACCAAGCGCGGTCTTCCGGCCCATGGCGAGTAGGTAGGAAAGTGGCAACGTAAGCCGTCAGAGGTTGGCGATGGCGGTCCTTGGCAGGAGCACAACTTGCCGGCGGCACTCCAAAAGGTCCAGAATGTCGCTGGGCCGAGTATTGATTGAGTAAGACGAGAGGGCAAAAAGGAGGAGAAGGTGAAGGGCTGGTTTCAGAAGCTAACCGATGTTTCCACCGTGGCGCGCACCAAGGAGATGTTCAATGAAGCGCTCACCGAGCTCGCGCAAGAGCTCGGCTTCGAGTATTACGCCTACCTTAATCTTCAACCAATCGGAACATTCGCCGTTTCGAATTATCATCCCGAATGGCAGGATTGGTACTTCGCCAGAAGCTTCAACGAGATCGATCCTGTGATCCAGATTGCAAGGGCGACGATGAAGGCGTTCACTTGGTCTTCCGAAAATTCAAGGACTGTTAGATCGAGGCGCGTTCGGCAGTTTTATCTGGATGCCGCCGGTTTCGGTATTCGGTCGGGGATCACCATTCCAGTCGCGACTGCGTTCAGACGTATAGCAATGCTGACCATGGCCTCACACAAGCCTTCCCTCTCGCTGAAAGGTGATGTCGATCCGGTAGCGGCCGCCATGGCGGTCGCCCAGCTTCATGTGCGGATCGAGCAAACGAACATTGAGCCTACCGCAAAACCGAGCATCGCTTTGACCACTAGACAGGCGCTTATGCTCAAGTGGGCGTCCGAGGGCAAATCCATGAGAGCAATCGCCGACATCGAGAACATGAGCTACTGGAACGTCAACTTCCACATGAATAATGCGCGCAGGAAGCTAAATGCCTACTCGCTTCCGCAGGCGACGGCTCTTGCGACGAAGCTAAAGCTGATTTGAAGCCAGGCGCATCGCTGCCAAGCATCTGAAGTCGAAGTTTTGAGGAGTACAGATGGAACAAGTGGTGAACAAGCTTCCGGATCTTCTACCGACGCTTTCGCGTGAACGGCTTGAGGCACTTGTGCTCGAACGCACCGAGAGAGACGAGGGTTTTGCCCTTTGGCTCGATGCCAGATTTGCGGTTTTGGTGGCTGACGAGGCAAGCGCGCTGCTCGATCCTGTGCCGTTTCGTCGTCGCGCCGAAGCGCTTTTCTCTTCGACCGGTTCGGGGCGGCATCGGCACAGCTGGGGCGAGCGGGCTGGGGGTATCGATCAAGCGGCGCTCGAACAACTGATTGACGAGGCTGAACCTTTTCTTGCCGTAGGGCGCGGCGACCATGCATTGACGATCTTGAAATCCGTGGCCGCGGGGCTGGCCGCATGTTGGCCGGAAAACGCCGATTGGGATGAAACCCTGAATGAGTTCTTTCCGCGGCTTGATCAATTGATCGCGCAAGCCGCCCTCATGAATGGTGTCTCGCAGGAGGCGCGCGATGACCTCGCCGGCGAACTGGCCGACTGGCAGGGAGAACTCGCAAAATTTGGCGCCGACGATGCCTTTGCTACTGCCATTGCAGCTTGCATGCAAGGCTGGGACGAGCCAGGCCTTCAGGCCACGCTCGCAGGGCTTGGGCAGAGCTGGCCGCCTGGGGGAAGTAGCGATCCGCTCGATGACGATCTGACACGGGTCCGACTTGCCGCGCTCGAAGCCATGGGGCGCGGTGAGGATTTCCTCAACCTTTCCCGTGCGGCGGGGTTTCTTTGCGACCATGCGGTGAAGCTGGCGCAGACGGGGCGTGTCGATGAGGCGGTCGCGCTCGCCCATCTGCGCCTGACCACACATGGTGATCTCCTGCGGCTTGCGGAGGCCGTCGCGGCTGTCGGTCGGGTGGAAGCCGCGATCGACGTTGCGGCCTGGGGACTGTCGCGAGACGGGTGCGGCGAAGGCGAAGAAAACTGGCATCACAGAACAGGCAGGGCAATGCTGGCACGCTGGCTGCGCGAAAAGGCGCATGAGGTAGGCAATCGGGATATGATGTTCAAGGCAACGCAAGTAGCCTTCGAAGAAAGCTTTACACGGGAAGATTTCCGCGTGGCCAAGAAACTCGTTGCTCCGTCGGATTGGCCGAAGTTGCGCGAATTGCTGCTTGCGGCGCTGACGGCGGCACCTTACGCCTATGAGCGGATCGAAATCCTGCTCGACGAGGATTTGGTCGCGGACGCCGTTGCTTCCATCGACCTGCAGGAAACGCGTTTCTTCAGTCCACGTGACCCTACGCTGGGTCGACTTGCTGAACGGGCATTGGCGGATCACCCCGATTGGGTGATTGTCCTTGCATGCCGCATGGCCGATACGATTATGTCTGAAGGAAGATCAAGCCGCTATGAGACGGCCGCATTGTGGCTCGGGATTGCCGCCCGCGCGCATAAGGCTTGCGGGCGGTCCGCCCAGTGGCTTGCGCACCTTGATGGGCTTATCGAGCAGCACCGGTGCAAGCGCAAGCTGCGACCGCTACTGGAAGAGCTGCGGCGCACGGCCAAGTGAATAAAGTACCTCATGGGATATCGCGATGCAGGCATTCGCCTGACGGCCGCCGAAAAGCAGACCTGGATGGCCGAGTTGAATTTTTCGGCCCCAAACCTACGCCTTCTGAAAGGTCACGATGCTGCGCGCGCTGGTTCAACGCCGCCGTCGCGTGATGCTGTTAGTGTCGTATAAAAATCACTAAGCTCCAGATTTCTGCTGCTCTGGACTTAACCTTAGGCGATCGAAAACGTCCGGGCAGAACTCAAACTGCCTCGCAGTTCCTCGTCCCATCGAGTTCTTCACAATCGTTTCGGTCAATATCCCCCGCGCGATCAGAGGATCGATCGATTCCGCCACAGCATTGCGCGTCAAACCGGTAATTTGGCTTATATTCGAGAGTGTTAGCTTTTCATGGTTTTGGTGCATCATGTAGAGCACCGTCATCATTCCGACCTGCTTCAAACGCGATTGCGGCGTCTCTCCCTCAACCGGTTTGTCGAAAACTTCCTGCAGAGCGTAAGCCGAAAACAGCTGGCTCTGCCAATGGGCATTGAGTGCGCTTGTCATTTTTTATACTGTCATATATATGATGGTAAAACGCGTCGCCAAATCGCGCCGCTGTTAGGATTGCGCACAATCGCTTCAGTGAAGGTGGTGGTCATGAATAAGTCTCTTGCACGGGCATTTGTCGCTGCAGCCAGTCTAGCGCCATTCTGTCTTGTTTTCGAGAGTAAAGCGCGAGCGGCTGAATGGGGGTGCCAGGTTATCCTGTGCCTTTCCAATCCGAGCGGTCCTACGCAATACGCGGAGTGCCGGGCGCCAATCCACAGGCTCTGGCGTGCGCTTGCAAGAGGGCGCTCCTTTCCCACTTGCGGCAGCGTTGGGTTTCAGGCCTCGCGTCCTCGATACGACCCCTATTATTGCAATGACGGTTATCGCCTGACAACGCGGTATGGAGACCATGGGCTCGAAGCGAGTTGTATCTCGACTACGCCACAGACCGTCTCGAACGCTGAATGCTACTCCAACGATGATCGGATGAACTCATCGGCAGCATGGCGGCGGAGAGACGGCCGTACGCAGTGTCAGCGCTATTTGACGACGCGACCGAACATCCGCCCGCAACCCCATTACGTCGACGTGATCATCGACGGGGTTGGCAAGCAACGAGTGTGGTACTGAGCATGCCTGTTACTTTCCTCGATTTGGCGCAAACCTGCGCACCCACAATTGCAACCGAGACGCTCGCCGCCATCGTCAGCCTTGAAAGCCGGTTCGAACCCTTCGCCATCCGGGTCAACAGCGGCGCAACACTCTCGGTGCAGCCCACGACCAAGGTGAAGGCGATCGCAATCGCCACGTCATTGGCAGCCGAGCGGCACGACATACAGCTCGGTCTCGGCGGCATCGGCATGGAAGAACTCCGCAAGCTCAACCTTTCGATTTCAGATGCCTTCGACCCATGCCGCAACCTTCGGGCCACGGCGACCATTCTCGACGGATACTACCGGCTGGCCGTGAAAGCGGGAGCGGACCCGAGCCGGGCCGAACAGGTGATGCTGCACTCCTACTACGGACGGAACGATCCATCCGTCGGCGCGATGGTCAGGTACGATGAGCAGGTCCGCCAGGAAGAAAGCCGGCTCGCCAGCACCATCACGACGCTCATGATCGAAGATGATGGACGGGAGAGGGAGCTCAACGAAGCGCCTCTTGTCGAGGCGATCGGCGATGCACGCAAGGACGAGGCCCTTGCCGATCAAACGGCGTCGGTGCCGTCCTGGGACGTTTTCAGATCGAGACGGAGGTCCTCCGTCCTCGTGTTTCAGAACAGTCATATGGAGGAGAGTGAATGACTTTCAGCGCCCGTATCCGCCCGATCGCCGCATCCGCCGTAATGGCAATGGCCATCCTGGCATCCATGGTCGAACCTGCCTTCGCGCAGGCGGCCGGCATCGAGACCGTGCTGCAGAACATCGTCGAAATGCTGACAGGCAACATCGCCAAGCTTCTGGCCGTCATCGCGATCATCGTGATCTGCATAGCCTGGATGTTCGGCTACATGGATCTGAGGCGCGCAGGGTTCTGGATCATCGGCATTGGCGGCATCTTCGGCGCTACCGAACTCGTGAACACCATCGTCGGAAGCTGACGCCATGGCGAGTTTTCGGCCAATCCTTGAGGAAGACACGCTGTTCATCGCTTGCACCCGGCCGGCGATGATCGCTGGCGTGACGATGGAAGCCATGGGCATGAACATCATGCTGACGACCATTCTTTACATCGTCGCCGGCTCGATCGCCTACTTGGCTGTTGGCGTCGTCTTTCACCTCATTTTCCGCGCGCTCGTCAAACACGACCACAACATGTTCCGCATCTTGCTGGCTTGGGTGGACACACGCGGCCGGTCGCGCAACAGCGCCTTTTGGGGCGGAGCGACGCTTAGTCCCCTGAAGCTCGCCCGGAAATACGATGAAAGGGACCTCGGATTTGCCTAGCCTGACCACACTCAGATCTCGCGAACTCGGTCCGGAGACCTTCATCCCCTATGTCCGCCATGTCGACGTGTCGACGATCGCGCTCGATTCCCGGGCGCTGATGGTAATGATCGCGCTTGAAGGCGTCTCTTTCGAGACCGCGGATGTTCTCGACCTGAATGCTCTCCATAGGGACCTCAACACGCTCTATCGGAACATCGCCGACGAGCGGCTTGCCTTGTGGACTCATCTCATCCGCCGTCGCGACAACAGCTATCCGGAAGGCACGTTCACTACACCTTTCTCGGCGGCGCTCAATGACAAGTATCGCGCGCGCATGGTTGGGGAGGACCTGTTTCGCAACGACCTCTATCTGACGATCCTGTGGTCTCCGGCCCGCGATCCGTCCGACAAGGCGGCAAGGCTGCTGGCGCGCTTGCGTCGGGCACGTCAGGCCGGGGCCGAACTCGACGAGGAAGCCCTCAAGCAGCTCCGCGACAAGGTCATCGATGTCACAGCGGCGTTGAAACGCTTCGAACCGCGCGTGCTGTGCCTCTACGAACGTGACGGCCTGTTGTTCTCGGAGCCGAGCGAAGTGCTGCATCAGTTCGTCGGCGGCCGTCGGGAGCCGGTCCCGCTGACGGAGGGGCGTATCGCCTCGGCGATCTACTCGGATCGTGTCATTGTCGGCCGCGAGACAGTCGAGATCCGGCACGAGGCCGAAAGCCGCTTTGCCGGCATGCTGAGTTTTAAGGAATATCCGGCCAGAACTCGGACCGGCATGCTCGACGGTGTGCTCACTAGTCCCTTCGAACTGATCCTGACGCAATCCTTCTCCTTCGTCTCGAAGGCGGACGCGCGCGTGATCATGGGCCGCAAGCAAAACCAGATGGTCAGCAGTGGGGACAAGGCGGCCTCACAGATCGAGGAACTTGATGGGGCGATGGACGATCTGGAGTCCAATCGGTTCGTGCTAGGCGAGCACCATCTGACGCTTTCCGTCTTTGCCCCATCGGTGAAGGAATTGACCGACAATCTCGCCAAGGCGCGCGCCAGCCTGACCGGTGGAGCCGCCGTCGTCGCGCGCGAGGATCTCGGCCTCGAGCCGGCCTGGTGGGCGCAACTACCAGGAAACTTCCGCTATCGCGCCCGGTCCGGCGCGATCACGTCGCGCAACTTCGCGGCGCTCGCACCTTTCCACTCCTACCCGATCGGTCGGAAGCACGGCAATGAATGGGGACCTGCCGTCGCTCTTCTCAAGACGGCGTCGGGGTCACCGTACTACTTCAATTTCCATTATGGCGATCTCGGCAACACTTTCGTATGCGGACCGTCCGGTGCCGGCAAGACCGTGCTTTTGAACTTCATGCTGTCGCAGCTGGAGAAACATGACCCGCATGTTGTGTTTTTCGATAAGGACAGGGGATCTGATCTCTACGTGCGCGCCGCCGGCGGCACCTATCTGCCGTTGAAGAATGGTGCCCCGACCGGGTGCGCTCCCCTGAAGGCACTGGAACCGACGCCGGACAACAAGGTGTTTCTCACGCGCTGGGTCGGCAGGCTTGTCGGCTCGGCAACACGGGAACTGACGGTGACCGAACTCCGCGATATCGCCGTCGCCATCGACGGCCTTGCCGACTTGCCGGTGGAGCGCCGGACGATCGGCGCGCTCAGGACCTTCCTCAACAACGCCGATCCCGAAGGCATTGCCGCGCGTCTGCGGCGGTGGGAGAGAGGGGGGCCGCTCGGTTGGGTGTTCGATAACATCATTGAGGACATCGGCTTCGACGGCAAATTCGTCGGCTATGACATGACCGATTTCCTCGACAACGAGGAAATCCGCACGCCGCTGATGGCCTACCTCTTTCATCGCGTCGAGCAACTGATCGATGGCAGGCGCATCATCATCGTTATCGATGAGTTCTGGAAGGCGCTCCAGGATGAAGGGTTTCGCGATCTCGCACAGAACAAGCTCAAGACGATCCGCAAGCAGAACGGGCTTATGCTCTTTGCTACGCAGAGCCCGCGCGATGCGATCGTATCGCCGATCGCTCATACGATCATCGAGCAATGCCCGACGCAGATCTTCCTACCGAATTCCCGCAGTAACTACGCCGACTATGTCGACGGCTTCAAGCTCACCGAGCGGGAGTATGAACTCATTGCACGCGAGCTCTCCGTCGAGAGCCGCCGATTCATATTGAAGCAAGGACACAATAGCGTTGTCGCCGAACTGAACCTAGGCGGTTTTGACGACGAACTTGCCATCCTCTCCGGCCGCACCGCGAATGTCGAACTCGCCGATGCAATCCGCACAGAAGTCGGCGACCGGCTCGCGGATTGGCTTCCGATTTTTCAGCAAAGAAGGAGTTTGAGCTAATGGCTTCTAATCGAATTCACGGCGCGGCAATAGCCGCGGCGCTCATTCTCTGCGCCGGCACGGCAGCCGGGCAGGGGATCCCGGTGATCGACCGAACCGCGATCGCCAAGCACCTCGAGAGTATCGCTCAACTGAAAGCCCAGCTTGATGCGCTCAATCAGCAGATAGAGCAGGCGCAGCAGCTTTACGGCTCGCTCAACAAGATCACCGACATGGCGGATGTTGCCGGCGTCTTGAACGATCCTGCCGTCCGCAAGGCGCTGCCTGGGGACTTTAACGTCATCGATGGACTGTTCAAGGGAAGCGGAACGGGCGTGTTCGGCGATACGGCCACGAAATTCCTTGAGGGTAATTCGACCTATCGGACCAGCGCAGAGGACTTCTACGCGCAGGAGCTTTCCCGCATTCAGAACAAGAATGCCGGGCAGATGAGCCTAGCGCAGCATATCTTCGATGCCGCGGCCAAGCGCGTCGATGGCATTGACCAACTCCGCGAGAAGATTTCGACCGCGGCTGACGCCAAGGACATAGCCGACCTTCAGGCGCGACTTCAGGCGGAAACAGCTTTCCTCCAGACCGATGTACTGCGCATGGAGGCCCTCCGAATGGTCCAGCAGGCACAGGCCCAAATTGACGAGCAGCGCAAGGCGGAAGACTGGCGCCGGCGCCTCGACGCGATGGGGGCGGCACTGCAATGAAGAGGCATGTCGTTCTTCTCGCTGTCCTATTGGTTAGCTGCTCCGAGCAGGCCGAGCGCACCTACACTGTCGACGAACTCATCGCCGACGAGGCCCTGCTGTCCGAAATCATCGCGACGTGTCGCAACAACCCTGGTGAATTAGGCAATACCCCGAATTGCCAAAACGCCGCGGCCGCAGACTTCAAGGCCCGTCTTAAGCGGATGTGAAAGGGACCTGGAGGTTGAGGGCATGTATCAGGTCTTTGCCTTCGTCGACGAGCAGTTCAAGGCTCCGCTGGAGACCTTCGTCTCCGACGGGACCTCGAACATCTCAGAGTGGATTTCGGGCCCCCTGACGGCAGCGGTCACGCTCTATGTCGTGCTTTACGGCTATCTCGTGCTCCGCGGCTCGGTCCAGGAACCGATCCTCGACTTCGCATTTCGGACGATCAAGCTCGCCATCATCGTGATGCTGGTGAGGGACGCCGACGAATACCAGACCTACGTCACCGACATCTTCTTCGAGGGATTGCCGCGTGAGATTTCGCAGGCGTTGAACACCGGCGCAGCACCAAGTGCCTCAACCTTCGACAGCCTGCTCGATAAGGGGCACGCGTGTGCCAAGGAGATCTGGGCCCGCTCCTCTTGGCCGGTCGATTTCGTGACAGGCATCGGCGGCATGATGGCCATTGGCGCGAGCTTCATCGTCGCGGCGATTGGCTATATCGTATCGCTCTATGCCCGGCTGGCGCTCGCCATCGTGCTCGCCATCGGTCCGATCTTCGTGGCCCTGGCGATGTTTCAGGCGACGCGGCGCTTCACCGAGGCGTGGCTGGGACAGCTTGCGAACTTCGTGATCCTCCAGGTGCTCGTCGTCGCCGTCGGCTCACTGCTGATCACCTGCATCGATACGACCTTCACGGCAATTCAAGGATATACCGACGTGCTGATGCGTCCAACCGCGCTCTGCGCCATCTGCCTCGCTGCCCTCTATGTCTTCTATCAGCTTCCGAACATTGCTTCGGCGCTTGCCGCCGGCGGCGCGTCGTTGACCTACGGCTACGGCGCTGCACGCGACGCCCACGAAAGCACGCTCGCTTGGGCGGCGTCCCATACCGCCCGTGCGGCCGGACGCGGTGTCCGGGCCATTGGTCGAACCCTGAGCCCGAAGGGCTCGGGATTGTGACGCTTTTCGCACGAACAAGAATAAGGCTCTTCAGGAATGATCAGAACATTTCCGCTGCTCTGCATGGCGGCTGCCTTAAGCGGCTGCGCATCGCTGACCTATCCGGTCCCGAATTGCGATGGCTATTCGCGCCGCGCCCTCAATCGCTCGATGTGGCAGTGGGAAGACAATAGCAACGTCAAACAGAAACAGTCCTATGCGGGACCGGCGACCTCTCAGTCCGTCGCCACCGCTTATGTCGAAGAGGGCAGGGGACCTTCCGCCTTTGCTCAGTCCGACGTTGACGCCTCCTATCGTCCATGCGGGGGCTGACGCGATGGTCTCCGGCGACGAACTCAAGACATACTTTGAGAAGGCGCGGCGCTTCGACCAGGAACGCATGCTCCAGGTCGAGCGCTCTTCACGCGTTGCCTGGTCCATTGCCGTCGCGGCAGCCATTCTCGCCGGCGCTTCGATCCTTGCCATTGCCGGCCTCACGCCGTTGAAATCGGTCGAGCCTTTTGTCGTGCGGGTCGACAATTCGACAGGTATCGTTGATGTCGTCTCGGCGCTGACGTCGACGCCCGGCACCTATGACGAGGCCGTGACGAAATACTTCGCCGCGAAATACGTCCGCGCTCGCGAAGGCTACGTCTGGAGCGAGGCAGAGGAGAACTTCCGCTCAGTCGCGCTTCTCTCGACGCAGCCGGAGCAGGCTCGGTTCTCGGCCCTCTATCGCGGCAGCAATCCGGCGTCGCCGCAGAACACCTATGGGCGCGGCGCCACCGCACGCATCAGCATCGCATCGATCTCGCTGATCAATTCGCATGTCGTCTCCGTCCGCTACATGCGCACCATCACCCGCGGGGAAGAAGTCCGGACAACCCATTGGGTTGCGACGCTGACGTTCTCCTATGCAAACGCGCCGATGTCGTCGACGGATCGGCTGGTGAATCCTCTCGGTTTTGCCGTCAGTGAATACCGAGCCGATCCGGAGGCCATCAACTGATGCGGACTATTTTCATTGTTACTCTCCTCCTTACGGCGTCCGCCTCAACGGTATTTGCACTCGAAATTCCGCGCGGCGCAGCGCAGGACAGTCGTGTCCGCTTTGTCGATTACCAGCCCTACAACATCACTCGCATCATAGGCTCCTTGCGTTCTTCGGTGCAGGTGGAGTTCGCGGCCGACGAGGAGATCGCCCATGTTGCGCTGGGCAACAGTGTAGCTTGGGAGGTGGCGCCGGCAGGAAACATCCTGTTTCTCAAACCGCGGGAAAATCAGCCGGTCACCAATCTCTCTGTCGTCTCCACTCGGCGCGACGGCTCGACCCGAAGCTACCAAATGGAACTGATGGTGCGGGACGGAAAAGTGGAGGTGGGTCATAACACCTACTTCTACGTCAAGTACCGCTACCCGGCCGATGAAGCGCAGCGGCGCCGCCAAGCTGCGGCGGCGCGAGAGATCGCTGCTCAGTCGAAGGAGGCCGACAATGCCCTGGCCATTCATGAGGGCTATGGTGCTCGGAATTGGCGTTATTCGGCGCAGGGCTCCCAGGCGCTGGAGCCGCACTCGGTCTACGACAATGGCAAGGTCACGACATTTGCCTTCGTCGGCAATCAGGAAATACCCGCGATCTACATCGAGAACTCAGACGGTAGTGAAAGCCTGGTGCCGAAATCCGTAGACGGCAATCTTGTCCTGGCCCACGCGATTGGCCGGAAGTTCATCCTGCGGAGGGGACGGGACGTGCTCTGCGTCTTCAACGAGGCCTATGACCGCGTCGGTATCAACCCGGACACCAACACGACCTCGCCGTCGGTCGAGCGGGTCGTTCGGACTGAAGCCGGCGCGGCGCAATAGGAGACAGTCATGCTTGAGGAAGATGAAAACCGGATACCGGGGGAGCGCGGCGAAACGGTTCCCGGGGGGAGGATCGACAGCAATCCTGTCTTGAAGCGCGGCGCGGTTGCACTGGCTGTTGTTACCTTTGTCGCTTTCGCCCTGTGGTCGATGAGCGGCGAGCACACTCCGACGGACAGAACCAGACCCGAGCGGGTTGTCATCCGGCAAACGGCGAATTTCGAGCCCGTCAAGGAGAAGATGGAGCCGGTCCAAGCCGTGCCGGAAGTGAAGCTGCCGACCCCGCTCGCGGCAGAGGAGGTGCAGGCCGAAGATCCGCTGCTCGACTCGGCGCGCCGGGCGCCGGTCATGGCCTTCAGCGGTGGACAGAAGAACTCAACGTCGCACCATGAGACCGCGGATCCGGCGGTGCCCGCGGACAGCCATTTCGTGCCGCTTGATGGAAGCATGATGGGTCAGAACTCGGCCAACGCCGACGAGCAGCGGTTCAACGGGCTGCTACGGCCGACCAGGCTTGAGGGCTCGCGCGCCGGCACGCTCGGCAATCGGAACTTCGTAGTTGCAATGGGATCGTCAATTCCGTGCGTATTGGAAACTGCCATGGCATCCGATCAACCCGGCTTCACCAGCTGCGTAATCAACCGAGATGTTCTATCGGACAATGGCCGGGTTGTCCTGATGGAGAAAGGTACGCAAGTTGTTGGCGAATATCGGGGCGGCCTCCAGCGAGGACAGAAGCGCCTATTCGTGCTCTGGAACCGCGCGAAAACCCCGAACGGCGTCATCGTCACCTTGGCTTCGCCGGCAACGGATGCGCTCGGCCGGGCGGGCGTGAATGGCTATGTCGACACTCACTGGTGGGAGCGGTTCGGGAGTGCGCTTCTCCTGTCCATCGTCGGCGATGCCACGAGCTACGCCAACAGTCGCCTGCGTAACAGCGACGTCGACGCTGAGACCACCACAAACGCAGGCCAGCAGGCGGCAGCCATCGCCGTCGAGCAATCGATCAACATTCCGCCAACGCTCAATAAGAACCAAGGCGAGCTTGTCTCGATCTTCGTCGCGCGTGATCTCGATTTTTCCGGTGTTTACGGATTGCGCGTGATCGGGCCGAAAAACAAAATCCTTGACCGCGCGTTGCTGGGAGATGTCCGCCCGCGGTCGGCGCGCGTGACGAAGTAGGGTGCGGGCGATGACCGAAGGTCCTGATGCGACGGTCGTTCGTGAACTGCTGTCTCCGTTCATGCCGTACCTTGACGACCCCTCGCTCTACGAAGTGATCGTCAATAGGCCAGGCCAGGTGCTGACAGAAGGCTCTGGTGGATGGCGGACCCATAATCTGCCGGAGCTATCCTTTGAAAAGCTGATGCGCCTTGCCAGGGCCGTGGCTAGTCTTTCCCATCAATCCATCGATGAAACGCGGCCGATCCTGTCGGCAACACTGCCGGGGAATGAGCGAATCCAGATCGTCATCCCGCCTGCGACCACTCGGAACACGGTCAGCATCACCATCCGAAAGCCCTCGTCGGCCGCATTAAGTCTTGGCGACCTTGAGAAGGGTGGCTTGTTCACTGACATGGCGCCCGGCAGTCACATGGCCGGTGCGACGGACCGGAAACTCATCGATCTGCATCAGGCGGGCGCGTGGGCCGAGTTCCTTCGCCAGGCGGTGCTGGCCCGGAAGAATATCGTCATCTCAGGAGCGACGGGGTCGGGGAAGACAACGCTCTCCAAGGCACTCATTCGTTATATTCCGGATGATGAGCGGGTCATCTCTATCGAAGACACGCCGGAACTCGTGATTCATCAGCCGAACCACGCGCGGTTATTCTATTCCAAGGGAGGTCAGGGGCTCGCCAAAGTCGGCGTGAAGGAGCTCCTGGAATCCTGTCTGCGCATGCGGCCCGATCGAATCCTACTGCAGGAACTGCGCGATGGGACGGCTTTCTACTTCATCCGCAACGTGAACTCTGGGCATCCCGGCTCAATCACAACGGTGCACGCTGACTCCGCGAAACTGGCGTTTGAACAGTTGACCCTTCTGGTAAAGGAATCGGAGGGCGGACAATACCTGCAGCGCACCGACATTCGCGAACTCTTGAAAATCGCCATTGACGTCATCGTACAATGCAAGCGCATCGATGGGCAGTTTCGCGTAACGGAAGTCTATTTCAGGGCCCATTGACGAATAGATGTTTAGGAACGGTGCTGGAGCGACGACCTATTTCGTTAGGTCGTCGTGTCGCACATTGCCACACCACACGCTGCGCGGGATAAACATCGAATGCTGGCCAGTGATATAAGGAACGTGCTTGAGGAGCTCTATAACGCGGGCGCCTATCGGGTGCCGGGAGATGAAATCTACTGGCCACCGGAACTGCACCCGACGGTCTTTCGCGCCCTGAACATGCAATACATCACGCGAAGAGAGGTAGATGACGGTCACGTTGAATTCTCGCTGACACAAGCTGGCTACCAGGCGATCAATGCCGAGGTGCCTTGGTCCGTCATCCTGCGGCGGCGACTGCGACATTTTTTCCGCTTCGACAAAGGTCGCTAAGTATTCGCCTCCCTGCTGAAATCCGGAACGTTGATCGGGATCAAAGGAATAGGCCGCTCCAGGCACTAAGCTTCCTCTGGAGCTTGGAAGAGGAGGATCCCATGTTTCGCAATATTCTTATACCCACCGACGGCTCGCCCTTAGCAACAATCGCTGTCGACGCAGGCATAACCTTTGCAAAGGACGTCGGCGCACGAGTGAACATCCTCGCCGTTACCGAACCATTCCACCTCTATTCGGTCGATCCCGAGCAGTTGTCGAGCACGCGCACCGAATACGAGGCGCTGGCCAGCAAACATGCCGCGGAAATGCTCGCGGCTTTAGCGCGCAAGGCTGCGGCGGAAGGCGTGGAGTGCCAGACGGAGCAGGTCCGCAGCCACGAGGTCTACCGCGCAATCTGCGACCAGGCGATATACAAAGATGCCGATCTCATCATCATGGCGTCCCATGGTCGCAGTGGCGTCGGAAGCCTGATGCTCGGCAGCGTAGCTGCCAAGGTGCTGGCTCACTCCACGATACCGGTATTGATCTATCGCGCGAAGAAGTGAGGCGACGTCGCGCGACGCCTCGTTGATGTCCTAGATACGCCGCCAACGCGTTGACGGCGTTCGACGAACCCCGACGAGGAGGGACGCGCTTTTCCATAATAGCAAGGCCCGGTGGTTTCTCGACCCCGAGCCGTTCTTCATCATCCTTGGAAGGATAAGGCGCCCTCGTGGGCGCTGGAATTTGTTAGCCGCGGCGCGTGTCGGGGAAGTTCGCCGGATCAATGCCCAGCGTGTGCAGGTCGCTTGCCTTCGGGCGGCGGTGACCTTCGACAGCGGCGGCGGCAGCGCTAGCAGCGCCGAGAACTGCGAATGCACGACCGATGAAACCCTTGTGATAGGTTGTGGTAGTCATCTTCTTGCTCGCTTTCGTTTTCTCTTCGATGAAATAAAGATGAGGTCTGGTCGGTCTTTTTGCAATGCACAATGAAACACCCCAGCCATGCAACGAAAGCACGCTGCTTCAACTTGGGACGAGTGGGCGTCGGACCGTCTGCCCTCTTGAGCCGGGTCTATGAAGTGCCGGGGGCTGAAGATGCCGGCTGCCGGAAAATACAACGGCTCGGTGGTCTCTCGACCCCGAGCCGTTCTATCCTTGGGAGGATAAGGCGCCCCTCGGGGCGCTGGAATATGTTAGCCGCGGCGCGTGTCCGGGAAGTTCGCCGGATCGATGCCCAGCGTACGCAGGTCGCTTGCCTTCGGGCGGCGGTGACCTTCGACAGCGGCGGCGGCAGCGCTAGCAGCGCCGAGAACTGCGAATGCACGACCGATGAAACCCTTGTGATAAGTTGTGGTAGCCATCTTCTTGCTCGCTTTCGTTTTCTCCTTGATGAGCAAAAGATGGGGTCTGGCCAGTCTTATTGCAATGCACAATCGGACAGGCCAGCCATGCAAAGGAAGCAGGCCCGGTCGGTTTTCAAACCGGCCGGGCCTTCGGATAGGCCTTGGGAGGAGGCGCTATGTCGATCGGGTCCGAAAGGGTTTCCGGACCCGATTGTTATTGGGGCTTAGTCTTCGTTGGCGGCGAGCTGCGAAAGGACTTCGCCGCGGCCACGGGCCCGAAGGATGAGCGGTACGATCAGCGCTGCAGCTGCGATGATCAGGAGGCCTGCGGCAATCGGCGAGGTGAACAGGACCGAGTAGTCCCCCTGGCTGATCGCGAGCGCGCGGCGCAGCTGCTGTTCGGCGAGCGGGCCCAGGATCAGGCCGACGACGACAGGCGCGATCGGATATCCAAAGATGCGCATCGCGTAACCGAGCAGGCCGAAGGCGAGCAACATGCCGAGCTCGTAGACCGACGGGTTGGCCCCGATCGTGCCGAGCGTGGCAAACAGCAGGATGCCGGCATAGAGCCAAGGCTTCGGAACTGTCAGCAGCTTCACCCAAAGACCGATGAGCGGCAGGTTCAGAACCAGCAACATGAAGTTGGCGATCAGAAGGCTGGCGATCAGGCCCCAGACGAGCTGCGGATTGGTCGCAAACAGCAGCGGTCCGGGCTGGAGGCCATACTGCTGGAAGCCGGCAAGCATGATCGCCGCGGTTGCCGTGGTCGGCAGGCCAAGCGTCAGGAGCGGCACGAGCGTGCCAGCGGCCGAGGCGTTGTTGGCCGCTTCCGGACCGGCGACGCCTTCGATCGCGCCATTGCCGAATTCTTCCGGATGCTTCGTCAGACGCTTTTCGGTGGCGTAGGACAGGAAGGTGCCGATCTCAGCGCCGCCAGCCGGCATGGCGCCGATCGGGAAGCCGATGAGGGTACCGCGCAGCCACGCCTTCCAGGAGCGTGCCCAGTCGGCCGCATTCATCCATACAGAGCCACGGACGGCCTCGACCTTGTCGGGCCCCTTGTCGCCCTGTGCAGCGATGTAGAGCGTCTCGCCGATGGCGAACATGGCAACGGCGAGCGTCGTGACTTCGATGCCGTCAAGCAATTCGGGAACGCCAAAGGAAAGACGTGCCTGGCCGGTCAGTTGGTCGATGCCGATGACTGAAAGCGCCAGGCCGACAAACAGCGATGTCAGACCGCGAAGGGTGCTGTCGCCGAAGGCGGAGGAAACGGTGACAAAGGCGAGAACCATCAGCGCGAAATATTCGCGCGGACCGAAAACCAGGGCCAGCTTGACGATGTAAGGCGCGATGAAGGCAAGAGCAAGCGTGGCGATCAGGCCGGCGACGAAGGAGCCGATCGCCGCCGTTGCCAGTGCGGGCCCGCCGCGACCCGCCCTCGCCATCTTGTTGCCTTCGAGCGCAGTCACGATCGAGGCGCTTTCACCGGGCGTGTTGAGCAGGATCGACGTGGTCGAGCCGCCATACATGCCGCCGTAATAGATGCCGGCAAACATGATCAGCGAGCCGCCGGGATCGAGACGGTAGGTGACCGGCAGCAGGAGCGCCACGGTCAGTGCCGGGCCGATGCCGGGCAGGACGCCGACCGCCGTGCCGAGCGTTACGCCGATCAGCGCGTAGAGCAGGTTCATTGGCTGCGCAGCAACCAGCAATCCCTGCATCAGGAATTCAAAAGTAGCCATGGTCGTCGGCCCTCTTAGAAGAACAGGCGTTCAAGCGGCCCCGCGGGCAGCGACAGGAGCAGCAGCTTGGCGAAGATCACCCACACGACAAAGCAGATCGCAATGCCGACGGGGAGCGAGAACCAAAGCTTGCGCTTGCCGAAACCGCGTGCGGTCAACGCGAACAGAATGCCGGTGGCGATCGAGAAGCCTGCAATGTTCAACAGCAGCATCTGGGCGGCAAGACCACCGACGATCCAGATAACCGGAGCGACTTCCTGGTGCTCACGCTCTGGAAAATCGCCGCGAAACGCTTCGATCGCGGTCCAGATCGCAAGGCCGAAAAGACAGCAGGCGATCGCATAGGGGACCGTCGTCGGCCCGACCTGGGAGTAGCCGGCAGCGCCCGTCAGGCGCGACACATCCCAGAAAATGAGTCCAGCGATAGCGGCGAGAACCACCGCGATGAAAAGCGCCGCCCGATCCGGGCGACGCGTTGCAGTTGAAGGGTGATGCCCCTTGATCATTTCACCAGTCCAATGTCCTTGAGAACGCCCTCGGTCGCCGCAACGTCCTTGTCGAGCTGGGCTTTGAAGGCATCGCCGGCGAGATAGCTGTCCTGCCAGCCCTTGGTCTTCAGGACTTCCTGCCAGCCAGCGGACTTCGCGAGCTTCTCGATATCGGCCGAAACGGCGGCCTTCTGCTCGTCCGAGAGGCCAGGAGCGGCTGCGACCATGCGCCAGTTCTCGACGACGACGTCAACGCCCGATTCCTTCAGCGTTGGAGCATCAACGCCGGCAATGCGCTCGGCGCTGGAGACGGCGAGCAGGCGGAGCGTGCCGGCCTTGACCTGCGATTCGAACTCGCCGTAGCCCGAGATACCTGCGGTAACCTGGCTGCCGAGGATAGCAGCAAGCGCTTCACCGCCGCCGGAATAGGCGATGTAGTTGATTTTGGTCGGATCGACGCCGGCCGCCTTGGCGATCAGGCCAACGGCGATGTGGTCGGTACCGCCGGCCGAGCCGCCAGCCCAGGACACGGCGCCCGGATCCTTCTTCAGGGCTTCGACGAGGTCGCCCATGGTCTTGATGTCGGACGAGGCCGGAACGACGACCGCTTCGTATTCGCCGGTGAGACGCGCGATCGGCGTGACGTCCTTAAGAGTGACCGGGGACTTGTTGGTGAGGATTGCACCGACCATGACGTAGCCGCCGACGATCAGGGCGTTCGGGTTGCCCTTCTGCTGGCTTGCGAACTGGGCGAGACCGATGGTCCCGCCGGCGCCCGGCACGTTCTGAACCTGAACGTTGCCGGAGATGCCTTCCTGCTGCATGACCGTCTGCAGCGAACGCGCCGTCTGGTCCCAGCCGCCGCCCGGGTTTGCAGGTGCAATGATCGTGTAATCAGCGGCAACAGCCGGGAGCGACATCGCACCGGCGAGAATCGTTGCGAGGAAAATATGTTTCAAGGTCAGTCCTCCGTGAGGCGCGTTTTCACCGCGCACGTTGTTGCTGTGTGCGAACGGGAAGACGGCGACGGGCTCTTTCGACCCTTATCGCTTGACCGGATTGGTGGCTTCCTCCCAGTACGCAACCGGCGGCCCGCCTCCACGGGTGCCAGTGACCTTAAGGCACCATAGAAAGCTGACATTTAGCTGACATCAAGCCCCGAATGCGAAAATCCTGCAGCATCGTTTACGGAATTTTAGATTCTCGCATGCGCTGACAGGCGATGTTGCCGGTTCCCGGCGTTCAAATTGAGCCAGGTCCCGACCGGATTTCGGGACGGGACCACGAATCGTTGCTCGGATATTGCCGCCAGCCGGCCCGAGCCTAGGTATGAGGAGCAACGCCGACAAAGGCGAAGACGGTTTGCACCGGCCCCGCCTGAAGGCGAGCTCCGGCAAGGATGATGGGAGAGTAAATACGATGGCAAAAGCGACGACCAAGGCGAAAAACGACGATGCGGCAGAAGCCGCCGCTTCTGCCTCCGGGCAGATTGACGCGAGGATCGCGGAACTTGGCGACTGGCGCGGTGCGACGCTTGCGAAGATACGCAAGCTGATCAAGGAAGCGGATCCTGACGTCGTCGAGGAATGGAAATGGCGAGGCGTCCCGGTCTGGGAGCATGCCGGCATCATCTGTACCGGCGAGACCTATAAAGCGGTTGTGAAAATGACTTTCGCCAAGGGGGCAGCACTCGACGATCCGGCAGGTCTTTTCAATTCCAGCCTTGACGGCAATGTCCGGCGCGCCATCGATATCCACGAGGGCGAGGCGATCGACGAAGAGGCGTTGAAGGCGTTGGTGCTTGCTGCCGTCGAACTGAACCTTTCCGCGCAGGCCCTACGGTCCGGGCGTACGCGGAACAAGGCTTAAGCCTGAAGGTGGCGGGATTTGCGATCGGACCGGGAGCGCCGCGCTTCCGGTCCGTCGTCTTCAATGGAGCCTCAGAACCTCGTTCCATTTGGCAATCAGCCGTGAGCGCTTTACCTGATCGAGATAGACCATCAGTCCCGGGCTTACCGGGACGGGGCGCAACTGGCCGCCAAGCATCTCCTGCATGGTGTTGGCGGTATTTTCTCCCGCCACCTCGGGGCTGACGGCCGGGATCTGCAACTCTCGGGCCATAATCGTCTGGCCTTCCTTCGACATGAAGAATTCAAGATAGCGCCGGCCGAGGTCGGGGGAGGCGGCAGCTTGCGGGACGAGGCCGATGCGCGACATCACCACGGTATAATCCTTCGGCAGAACGATGCCGACATCCGGATGCCGTGCCGCCCAGTCCGCCGCATAGGATCCGAGGATGTTGTAGCCGAGCACGAAGCGGCCGTCGGCGACACGCTCGAGGATTGCTTCGCTGGTCGAGTAGAGCTTGACGCCGGCCGCACCCATGGCCTGGATGACATCCCAGATATCGCCGAACTGTTCCTGGTCGCGTGACATGAAGAGGAAGCCGACGCCGGACCGCTCGATGTCATAGGTTCCGATCCTGCCGAAGACGGCCGCGCCCTGGCGCTTCAGGTAATCGACGAATTCCGCGCGCGTCGACGGCGGTTTCTCCTTGGTGAAGCTCGGCTTGTGATAGACGAAGACGGCAGGCTCGAAGGTCAGCGCATAAGCCGTGTTGCGCCAGTTGGCCCAGGCGGGCCAGCGGTCGCTCATCGGCAGGTCGCTGCGCTGGGCGTAACCGTCGTTGCTGAGCTTGACTTGCAGGTCCATGGCGGAAGAAAAGGCGAAGTCCGCCGTCTTCATTCCGGCGTCGGTCTCCTTGATGATGCGGTCGTAGATTTCTCCGGTCAGCATGTCCTCATAGCGCACGGCAACATCCGGATTGGCCCGCTGGAAACCGATGATCATCGGCTTTGCGAGCGGCTCGTCGAGCGATGAATAGACGACCAGCGTGCGCACGTCCGCTTTGCCGGAAAGAGCCGGGAATATGATGGGGGCCGCAAGGAGCAGCTGAGGACAAATGGCGAAAAAAAGAAAAGAAATCAAGAACCGCATGAATCCACAATGCCTCAGTGCCGTACCGTTCACAAGCAAGGCGTCGGCGGATAAGGTGGTCGGGGGAGTGATGATAATTGCGTATCTTGCTTGTTGAGGACAACCAGGACCTGGCCGAGGGCCTGTCGGCGATCTTGCGCGGCAGCGGCTACGCCGTCGATGTCGTCAGTGACGGTGCGTCGGCGCATGCGGTGGCCGCCACCGAAACGTTCGATCTTGTCATTCTCGATCTCAATCTGCCGGAAATGGATGGCCTCGATGTGCTGAGGGCGATGCGTGCTCGCCAGAACCGCGCCGCGGTCTTGATCCTGACGGCAAGGGGCGCGTCCGAAGAGCGGATCAAGGGGCTCGACCTCGGCGCCGACGACTACATGATCAAACCTTTCGACGTCGGCGAGCTCGAAGCGCGCGTGCGCGTGCTCTTGCGCCGTCAGGCGGGCCTCAGGGCCTCGACCGTCAGTTACGGCAATGTGTCACTCGATCTCAACACCCGCAGCTTCTCGTCCGGCGGCGCGCCGATCGAGATCCCGGCGCGCGAGCTCGGACTTCTTGAGCTTCTGTTCATGCGTGCCGGCAAGGTGGTCGCCAAGGATGCGATCATGCAGTCGCTGACAGGGTTCGACGACGACTTGAGCCCCAACGCGATCGAGCAATATGTCAGCCGGCTGCGCAAGCGGCTCGCACCGCATGGGCTGACCGTGCGCACCGCGCGCGGCATCGGCTACTATCTCGACAAAGCGGCCGGGCCGGAATGAGGACGACGGTCTATTCCCTCCGCCGGCGCCTGCTTGGCTGGCTGTTGATCTCGACGGTGGTGATCGGGGTCATTGCACTGATGGATACCTACCGCGAGGCGGTGACGACCGCCAACGTCGTTTCCGACCGGGTGCTTGCCGGTTCGGCGCTGGCAATCGCCGAGCGCGTGGTCGTGGCGGAAGACGGGTCGCTCGAAGTCGACATCCCCTATGTCGCGCTGGAAATGCTGACGTCGGCCGCGCAGGACCGGGTGTTCTACCGGGTCGACGGGCCGCCCGGCCAGTTCATCACCGGTTACCAGACGCTGCCGTCGCTGGCGGAGGAGCCGGGCGCATCGACCACCTTTGCGGATTCGATCTTCCGCGGCGAACCGATCCGCATCGCCGCCCTTCGCCGCTCGGCGTCAACCGGCATCAATTCCGTGCCCTTCGTGGTCACGGTTGCCGAAACGACGATCGCGCGCCGACATCTGGCGCAGACGATCCTGGTGCGCTCGGCGCTCCGCCTCGGCATGATGATTGCGGGTGCGGCGGTGATCGTCTGGGTCGCGGTTACGTTTTCCTTGCGCCCGCTCTACAGGCTGGGGGACGCGATCTCGGAGCGCAGTCCGGACGATCTGCATCCGATCGGCGAGCGGGTTCCGAACGAAGTCCAGGGCCTCGTCGACACGGTCAATTCCTTCATGGGGCGCTTGCAGTCGGCGCTTGATGCGCTTCGCAATTTTACCGGCAATGCCAGCCACCAGCTGCGCACGCCGCTCGCCATTATCCGCACGCAGCTCGCCCTGGCACAACGCGCCGGCTCGATCGAGGAGACGAGAAGTGCTGTAAAAAAGGCCGACGAGGCGGTCGCCAATGCCGAGCGCATTCTGGGACAGCTGCTGCTGATGGCGAAGATCGACGCTGCCGGCAAGGACGAAACCGGTTCGCTCGAGCGCATCGATTTGGTCGAACTGGTGCGGGAGATAACGGCAGAGCATGTGCCGGCGGCCGGCGACGCGGATATCGATCTCGGCTTTGACGGCGAGGGCGAGGCTTTCATCCGCGCCGAGCCGTTGCTTATTGGCGAACTGCTCAAGAACCTGATCGGCAATGCGTTGCTTTATGCCGGTCGCGGTGCGGAAGTGACGAGCCGTGTCTTTTCGCGGGACGGTTCGGTGTCGCTGGAGGTGGAGGATAACGGACCGGGCATTCGGCCGGAATTGCACGAGACGGTGCTCAGGCGTTTCGAGCGCGGCGGCAGTGATGCTCCGGGCTCCGGGCTCGGGCTGCCGATCGTCGAGGAGATTGCCGAGCTTTACGGCGCGACAACCAGCCTCAGTGAGGGGGCTGACGGCAGCGGCCTCAAGGTGACCATCCGCTTTCCAGAGGGCTAAGCACGAATAGGCTCAGCCCGGCGCCGCCAAATACGGGCCGGTTGAGCGAAACCCATCTGCGAGCGGTCAGGCGACACGCTCACGTGGCTGGGGCAATTCTGGTTTTTTGGGTCTTGCTTAGCGGCCGCGGTGGCCGAAGAAGGAAGCTGTCTCGCGGGTCTGTACCCGCAGCATCGCGTTCCAAAGCTGAAGAACGAAACGCGGCTGAAACTGGCTCGCAAGCTTGCGCTGCGACAACATGAGAAGTCTCCAATAGTTTTGAACGCCTGCGATATAGTGCATCGCCAAGGATTTTGCCAGAGCGCGTGCGCCGGGGCAGCCCTGCGCGCCAAGCATATGTGGAAAACGGCTTGAAGCCTGGCGATATAGCCTTCTGAACAAAATAAAATGCCGGAATGACCTTCGTCATCCCGGCCAGTTGGCTTCACTGGGAGGAGGGTATTGCTTTTGGGACTCAGGCCTTCTTGCGGTTCTTCTGTCGATAGACGTCGATGACGACAGCCGCGACGATGATCAGGCCCTTGACGATTTCCTGGTAGTAGGCGTCGACCCGAAGGAAGGTGAAGCCTGAGGTCATGACGCCAAGGATGATGGTGCCGATGACCGTGCCGGTGACCCGGCCGACGCCACCCGTCAGCGAGGTTCCGCCGATAACGGTCGCGGCGATCGCGTCCAGTTCGTACATAACGCCCATGCCGGCCTGTGCGGTCTGGGCACGGGCGGCGGTGACGACACCAGCCAGCCCCGCCAGCATGCCGGCAATGGCATAAACCTTGATCAAATGCGCCTCGACATTGATGCCGGAGACACGGGCTGCCTGCACATTGGCGCCGATCGCATAGGTGAACTTGCCGTAGCGGGTGTAGCGCAGCGCGATGTGGAAGATGAGCGCGACGACTAAGAAGACGATGACGGGCCAGATGCCGGTTCCGATGAAGTTGAACTGATCGGTGAGGCCTGAGACCGGCTGGCCCTTGGTGTACCACTTGGAAATGCCGCGTGCCGAAACCATCATGCCGAGTGTGGCGATGAAGGGCGGGATCTTGGTGCGGGCGATCAGCTGACCGTTGATAAAGCCGGCAAGTAGCCCGATGCCGATGCCAAGCCCGATCGGAACGATTGCCGGCATGTCGGTCAAGGATGGATAGAGCGCGCGCGGCCAGGTGGAGGCCTGGGCGACGCTTGCCGAAATCATCGCCGTCATGCCGACGACGGAACCGGAGGAAAGATCGATGCCGCCCGTTATGATGACCTGGGTGACGCCGACTGCGATGATGCCAATCACCGAAACCTGCAGGATCATGATCGTCAGGCGCTGCGGGTTCATGAGGAAGCTCTGGCCGACGAAAATCCAGCCGAGGATCTCATAGACCAGCGCGATACCGATCAAGACCAAGAAGATGTTGAATTCAGGCGGCAAGCGGCGCCTTGTCCCTGAGAGCGGTGCGCTCGCGCCCTGTGCGGCGACATTGGTATCCATTTTCAGTCCTCCCTTTGGGGTCGTTTCCCGCTCAGCTCGCGGCGAGCTCCATGACCTTGATCTGGGTTGCTTCAGCCCTGCCGAGGAAGCCGGTGACGCGGCCCTCGTGCATGACCATGATGCGGTCGCTCATACCGAGGACCTCGGGCATCTCCGAAGAGATCATGATGACGGCGACGCCGTTGCGCGCGAGTTCGGTGACGAGACGGTGTATTTCCGCCTTGGCGCCGACATCAATGCCGCGTGTCGGCTCGTCGAGGATCAGGATGCGCGGATTTGTGAGCAGCCAGCGGCCGATCAAAACCTTCTGCTGGTTGCCGCCCGAGAGGTTCTCGATGCGCTCCTGCAGGTTCGGCGTCTTGACACGCAGCTTTCGGCTCATCTCTTCGCAGGCCGCAGTGACCTGTTTTTCGGTGACGAAGCCGCCCTTGACGAAGCGGTCCTGAAGCACGGCGATCTGCATGTTTTCGAGAATATCGAGGATCAGGAGACAGCCGGTGTCCTTGCGGTCTTCGGTCAGAAACGCCATGCGGTTGCGGATCGCCGTGTTCGGGCTGTCGATTGAAAGTGTCTTGCCGTCGATCGAAATCGTGCCCGAGCTTGCCGGCGTCACGCCGAAGAGGGTTTCGGCGACGTTCGAGCGCCCGGAGCCGACGAGACCGGCAATGCCGAGGATTTCGCCGGCGCGCACGTCGAAGGAGACGTCGCGGAAGACTCCGTCAAGCGCGAGGTTCTTGACCGACAGGACAACGTCGCCGATCGGCACTTCCTCCTTCGGAAACATCTGGGTGATCTCGCGACCAACCATCATGCGGATGATGTCGTCGCGGGTAACGTCGCTCGACGCGTGCGTGCCGATGAACTTGCCGTCGCGAAACACCGAGAACTCGTCGGCGATCTCGAACAGCTCGTTCATCTTGTGGGTGATGTAGACGATGCCGATGCCCTGTTCGCGCAGATCCCGGATGATTTCGAAAAGGTGCGCGACCTCGCGCTCGGTCAGCGCAGACGTCGGCTCGTCCATGATCAACACGTCGGATTCGTACGAGACCGCCTTGGCGATCTCGACCATTTGGCGGTTGGCCACTGACAGGTGACGCACTTCGATTTCAGGATCGATCTTGATCTTCAGGCGATCGAACAGGCGGGCGGTGATGCGCTTCATCTCGCCGTGATCGACAAAGCCAAAGCGGTTCTTCGGTTCCCGGCGGATCCAGATGTTTTCCGCCACCGTCATGAACGGCATCAGGTTCAGCTCCTGATGGATCATGGCGATGCCGTTTTCGAGGGCGTCGAGCGGCGACTTCAGCCGGATTTCGGCGCCTTTAAGCTTCACGTCGCCTTTGTCGGGCGTGTAGATGCCGGCGAGGATCTTCATCAGCGTCGATTTGCCGGCGCCGTTTTCGCCCATCAGCGCATGGACCGTGCCGCGCTTCAGCTTGAACTCGACATCGTCGAGCGCGACGACACCAGGGAATTCCTTGCGGATCCCTTCCGCAGAAAGAAGATATTCGGCTTTGGGTACCGCGCCGCTGGCGCGCACGGCTGCCATCGTTGTCGGACTGAGCGTCATGTTCCTTGCCTCCCCGTCGTTTCCGGCTGTCGCGGAAAGTCCTCGTCGCTGGCGGGTGACCAGCCCATCTTACCGCATGCGGCATCCATTGGACGCAGGCATTTGCGGACGGACCTGCATTTTAAAGGGGGAGCGCGGGTTTGCCCGCGCTCCCGACTGTGGCGATCAGTTCTTCGCCTGGTACTTGTCGAGGTTGTCCTTGGTGACGAGCTCGAAGGGAATGTAGACCTTCTTGTCCACCGGCTCGCCCTTTGCGAGCTTCAGTGCGGCGTCGACCGAGCCCTTGCCCTGGCCGGCGGCGTTCTGGAACACCGTGACGTCGAGATCGCCGGCGGCCATGGCTGCCAGAGCGTCCTGCGTTGCGTCGATGCCGCCGATGACGACGCTGTCCATCGAACGACCGGCGGCCTTCAGCGCCTGGATCGCGCCGATCGCCATTTCGTCGTTGTTGGAGATGACGGCGTCAAACTCAAGACCGGCCGAAAGCCAGTTCGTCAAGAGGTCCGAGCCCTGCGTGCGCGACCAGTTGGCGGTCTGCTCCTCGACGATCTCAATGCCCTTGCACTGGTCGGTGGCAAGCACGTCGTGGATGTCCTTGGTGCGCATGCGGGCCGCCTGGTTGGACAGTTCGCCCATCATCACGACGGCCTTGCCCTTGCCGCCGAGCATCTTGCAGATTTCCTGCGTCTGCAGCGTGCCGGATTCCTGTTCGTTCGACGCGACGAAAGCCTGCTTTTCCGGCAGCGTGTCGACATTGACCGGTTCGCGGTTGACGTAGACGAGCGGGATGCCGGCATCCGCAGCGATCTTCGACATTGCAGCCGTCGCATCCGTATCGACCGGGTTGACGATGATCGCGGTCACGCCGGCGGCGATGAAGTTCTGGATCTGGCTCTGCTGCTTGGAGACGTCGTTCTGCGCGTCTTCGATCTGCAGTTCGACGCCATCGAGCGTCTTGGCGTAATCGGACATGCCGTTGCGCAAGACCGTCAGGAAGTTGTCGTCGAAAAGGGCCATGGATACGCCGATAGTCTCGGCATGGGCTGCCGTCGACATCATCATCGCCAGCGCTGTGCTGAGCACGAGTTTCTTCATTGTCTTTCTCCTCCACAATGGTGCCCGGCGCCACCTTCTCCTGCCGGGGACGCAATGCCGGATTGCGCTCATTCATTTCAAAAGCGGCACTCCCGTTGCGCTTTTGAATAAAACGGAATAAACGAACCAGTAAATTGCGATTACGGAATATGTATTCCATTTTATGCGGGCGCCGTCAAGGCCTGATGCGGCGCCCGTTGTTGATTTGCCGGCCTCGGGCCGGGGAAGCTCAGATCTGGGTTTGGATGTAGTCCACGCTCTGCCTGACGGCTGCGGCCGGATCCGCCAGTCCGTGGACTTCGGCGGCGAAGGGCTCAAAGGAAAGTGGCCCTGCATAGCCCGCCGCGCGCAGGCGCCGAATCTGTCCGACATTGTCGAGCAGGTCGCTCCGATCGACGAGGACGCGGTGCGAATCGCGCAGATCCGACACGGCCACGCGTTCATCGGTGACGCCGGAAATGTGGATAAGGCCTGTCATCTCGGGATAGACCGCATGCTCACCGGCGAGGTGGTGGTGAAACGTGTCGTGCACCAGGCGGAAAGTCTTCACACCCTCGACTGCCTTGATTGCCTCAACAGCCTCCGTCTTCGAGCGGAGCGAGCAGATCTCGAAGCCGAGTGGTTCGACGAGGCCGATGATTCCGACCTTTTCGAGCATCGGCTTCAGTGCCGAAAGAGCCTTGCGAAGATTTGCCCGGCGTTCGCCATCGGCCTGGCCCGTGCCATCATTGACGGGAACGAGCACCAGGGCCTTGGCGCCGCAGTCGCGCGCATAAGCGATCAGTACTTCGGCTTCGGCCTGACGGGCCTCGTTCCATTCGTTGAAACGTTGAAGGGCATTGATCGAGATGATCGTGATGCCGTGACGGCCGGCGAGGGCGGCGACATGCTTCGCCGGCGTGCCGTCCAGGATGGCGTTACCGGTGAGATCGTTGCGGATTTCGACAGAGGTCATGTCGAGCGATCTGGCGAGTTGGAAAAAGTCGCCAAGCGGTAGATTCGGCGTCGTCATGTGATTGAGGGCGAAGGGCAGGGCGGTCACGGGAATGTCTCCTCCAGTGGGGATGGGCCAAAGGCTATAAATAGAACGTTCATTCCATTTATAGCCTTGCGGACAATTCACCAACTGTTGGAGCGCAGTCAAAGCGCGCAACGCGCAAAGGTCTTGCATCCCTGCAAGATTGCCTTTCGTCAATGATGGAATTCCATCAGGAACCGCTAGATATTCTCCGGCGTAAAAAGGTCGAAGGGAAGGAAAGTTTGCCCCGGCGCCCCGGTCGGGCCTTTGTCGATCGCCTGGATCATCAGGTTGATCGTTTCCCGGGCGAGGGCGGCCGTCGGGGTCGAAATTGCCAGGGTCACGACATCGTCGCCAAGGGCCGCACGGGAATCCGGTGTCAGCTCGTTGACGACAGCGATCAGTTTTCCCTCAAGCTTTTCCTCGCGGATCGCCGAGATCGCCCCTTCCATACCGCCGCCGCAGACATAAAAGCCGATCAGGTCCGGGTGGCGCTGCAGCAGATTAAGTGTCGCTTCATGGGTGATCTCGGCGGTGTCGAGGTTGACCATCGTATCCAGCACTTCGAAATCAGGTGCGTGCTCGCGAAAATAGGAACGAAAGCCAATCTCCCGAAGCTCGTGGCCGAGAAAGCGGTGGCTGCCGACGAAGGCCGCGACCTTGCCGGGGCGCTTGGCCGCCTTTGTGATCATCCACGCGGCTGTGCGGCCGACCTTGTGATTGTTGAGGCCGACGTAGCCCTCGCGAACGCCGGCGGCAAAATCCGAAAGCAGGGAGAAGACCGGGATGCCGCGCTCCTTAAGTTCCTCAATTGCGGTGGTCACGGCCGGGTAATCGGGAGCGACAAGCGCAATGGCCTGGTTCCGCGCCGCAGCGGCCCGGAGCTTTTCCGTGATGGCCGATGGGGTGGAGTTTGCCACGAAATCGATCTGGGCGAAGACGCGGGCATGCGAGAGCGACAGTGCCGCGATTTCGATTTCCTTCGCAACCGTTTGATAGAAGGCCTGCTCCGGCTTTTGCAGCACAAAGCCAAGCTTGTATTGCGGCAGGTCCTCAAAGACGCGTTGCCGGATCAGGCCCACGGCGTGATAGCCGATTGACTTGGCCGCCTCATAGACCCGGCGCGCGGTTTCCTCGCGCACAGGATGGCGCCCGTTGAGTACGCGGTCGACGGTGGCGACGCTGACGCCGGCAGTGCGCGCAAGGTCGGCAATTGTCGGTCGGTTGCTCATCGCGGCTCCTGATAGGTTTGTATCACGCATGAAATGTGGGTGATGACATCATTTGATAGAATATATCATTGCTGCATTGAGGCCTGGCAAAAGTCAACCTATCGTCATTGCACGACATGAGACGTCGTCGGCCAGATCGGGTCGGACCTCGGGGAGGAGCGCAGATGACGATGATGCCGACGAAGCGAGACTACAGCCTGCTTGGCCGAGATGCCCAGGCGGCGGTCGCCAACGGTCTCTCGGCCGCAGAGTGGTATCACACCGACATTCCGCGCAAGCAGATGAAGGAACTGATGAAGCGCGAGGATGGTCCGGCCATCCGCGACACCGCGATCTGGCTTGGCTGTCTCGTTCTGTTCGGCGCACTTGGCATCACCTTCTGGGGCACCTGGTGGGCCGTCCCGTTCTTCCTTGCCTATGGCGTTCTCTACGGATCCGCCTCCGATAGCCGCTGGCATGAATGCGGCCATGGCACGGCCTTCAAGACGATGTGGATGAACGATGTGGTCTACCAGATCGCCTGCTTCATGATCATGCGCAATCCGGTCACCTGGCGCTGGAGCCACACCCGCCACCACACGGATACCGTGATCGTCGGCCGGGATCCCGAAATTGCCGTCATGCGGCCGCCGGATCTCCTTCGCCTCGTCCTCAATTTCTTCGGCGTGCTCGATGTCTGGCACGCGGTGATCGATATGGTGCGCAACACGTTCGGTATCATCAGCGCCGAGGAAGCAACTTTCATCCCTAAAATGGAGCAGCCGAAGGCGATCCTGGTCGCACGCATCTGGTTTGCGATCTATGCCGCGACGATTGCCGCCTGCTTCTATCTCGGTTCGATCCTGCCGCTGATGCTGATCGGTCTGCCCAGGCTCTACGGCGCCTGGCACCACGTGCTGACCGGGCTGCTGCAGCATGGTGGTCTTGCCGACAACGTGACCGACCATCGGCTGAACAGCCGCACGGTCTACATGAACTCGGTGAGCCGCTTCGTCTATTGGAACATGAATTACCATGTGGAACACCACATGTTCCCGATGGTGCCTTACCACGCGCTGCCGAAGCTGCACGCCATGATCAAACATGATCTGCCGGAACCGAACCCGTCGATGCTGCACGGCTACCGCGAAATGATCCCGGCCTTTCTTCGACAGTTGCGGAACGAAGATTACTTCCTGAAGCGCGAGTTGCCGGCAACAGCGAAGCCCTACCGGGAAGAGTTTCACAGCGATGCGATCGTGCACGCAGCCGAATAACCAACGAATGCCAGGAAATGGGAAGAAATCATGAGCGGAAGCTGGGTTGAAGTCTGCGCAGCGGACGAAATCGACGAGGAAGATGTCATCCGCTTCGATCACGACGGACGGACCTTTGCGGTCTACCGCAGCCCCGACGACGAATACTTCGCCACCGACGGGCTTTGCACGCACGAGCACATCCATCTCGCCGACGGGCTGGTCATGGACGACATCATCGAATGTCCGAAGCACAACGGTCGCTTCAACTACAAGACCGGCCAGGCCAAGGGCGCTCCCGTTTGCGTCAACCTGAAGACCTATCCGGTGAAGGTCGAGGCAGGACGCGTGTTCATCGCGCTCGGTTGAAGCTGCTCTCGATAGGATTGGGCTCGTCGCGGCGAGCAGGGAGGTTGAGATGGGTTCCATCGTCATCGTGGGCGCCGGCGAATGTGGCGCAAGGGCCGGCTTTGCCCTCAGGGAAAAAGGATACGACGGCAAGATCACACTGATCGGTGCGGAACCGCATCTTCCCTATGAGCGGCCGCCTCTTTCGAAGGATGGTCTCAAGGGAGAGGTCCCGCCGAAATATGTCGCCGATGCCGAGCGCTACGCGGCGGCAGAGATCGAAGTGCTGACGGATACCCCGGTCATGGCCATCGATCGTACCGAAAAGCGCGTGACGCTCGCAGACGGAAGCAGCATCACCTATGACCGGCTGTTGTTGACGACCGGTGCGCGGGCGCGAACCATCGCCGGTTTAGATGAGGCGTCACGCCGCATCCGCACGCTTAGAACCCACGCCGATTCTGAAGAGATCCGCCGCGAACTTTCGCCCGGTCGCAAGCTTGCGATCATCGGCGGTGGCTTCATCGGTCTGGAGCTCGCAGCAACGGCGTGCCGGCTTGGTGCTGCCGTGATCCTGATCGAAGGGTTGCCGCGCATCCTTTCGCGCGGGGTGCCGGAGGAGATCGCCGCAATCGTTGCCGCGCGGCATCGCGCAGAAGGCGTCGACATACGGTGCGGCGCGAAGATCGAGCGAATCGAAGCGAACGAGAGCTGCGCGCGGGTCGTTCTCGCCGGCGGCGAGGCAATCGAGGCCGATCTCGTTGTCATTGGCATCGGCTCGGTCCCGAACACGGAGCTTGCAGCCGTCGCCGGCCTTTCAATCGACAACGGCATTGCGGTCGACGCAACGCTTCAAACCAGCGATCCGGATATTTATGCCGCGGGCGATTGCTGCTCTTTCCCGCTCTGTCACTATGGGGATCGCCGGATACGCCTTGAGGCGTGGCGCAATGCGCAGGATCAGGGAACGCTCGTTGCCGGCAATCTGCTCGGCGGTGGCGAGGCGATCACCACAGTGCCGTGGTTCTGGTCCGATCAGTATGATCTGACGCTGCAGATCGCAGGGCTTGCCGACGGCGCTGCGACGATCGTACGGCGTGAACTCGGTGACGACGCTTTTATTCTTTTCCACCTCAACGATACCGGTCGGCTGCTTGCGGCCTCCGGCATCGGACCGGGCAATGCGGTCGCGCGCGACATCCGGCTAGCAGAAATGCTGATTGCAGCCGGAAAGCGACCCGATCCGCAGGCGCTCATCTCGCCCGAAACCAAGCTCAAAGCACTGCTCGCCGCCTAGCGCAAGCGGCAAATCTTGCCCTGTTTCCATGATTTCCGGAGCCTTCTCATGAAAAGCCACCGTCCGACCGTTGCCGATCTCCTGTCGATGAAGGGCAAACGCCAACTCACCATGCTGCGCGTGGAAACGCTGGATGAGGCCGAAGCGGCGGAGGCCGCCGGCATCGATCTCGTTTCCGTTCCCCCGACGCTCTTAGGACCGGAGTTTCGCGAGGTTGCGCCGACCTGCTTTGCCTTTCCTGGCCTCGAATATGGCGACTACGTCACGGCGGAAGAGTACATGCGTGCAGCCTTCAAGGCGTTGAAGGCCGGCGGTGACGCGGTCTATTGTGCTGCAGGGCTTTCCACCGTCCGGCGGATGCGCGAGGAGGGCATTCCCGTCTGCGGCCATGTCGGCCTCATTCCCTCCAAGGCCACCTGGACCGGCGGTTTCCGCGCCGTCGGCAAAACCGCGGCAAGTGCGCTCGAGATCTGGCGACAGGTCAAGGCGCTTGAGGAAGCCGGCGCCTTCGCGGCAGAAATCGAGGTCGTTCCTGGAGATGTTGCAGGGGCGATCAGTGCCAGAACCTCGATGCTGATGCTTTCGATGGGAGCGGGTTCCGGCTGCGACGCTCAATATCTGTTTGCCGCCGATGTGCTCGGCAGCAATCGCGGCCACGTGCCGCGCCACGCCAAGACCTATCGCAATTTTGCCGCCGAATACGACCTGCTTCAGCGCGAACGGATCGCCGCGTTCTCGGAGTTTGCCGAGGATGTGCGCTCGGGCAGGTATCCGCAGGAGGGCCACCTCGTCGGCATTGACGGCGCAGAATTGCGCGCATTTCTGGCCGAGTTTGAGCGCGGCTAAAGCTGTACGCCTTGCGCGAAAGAGGGTGCTTGGTATAGTCCACACGCCAGTTCAACTTTTCTTTCCGCGACGGATCACGATTTGAGCGCCCTTCTTCAGGACAGTCTCACCTTTGTCGGCTTGCTGGCCGCGATTTACGCGGCGACGGTGGCGCTGTACTTCATCCTCGGTTACGGCATCACCTGGCTCAACGACCGCAATCCCGAGCGCCGCATCCAGAAGGGGCGGCGCGGCGAGAAGCGCAAGGCGATCGAGATCCGCCAGAGCATGGCCTCGATCCTCGTCACCTGCACGTCCGTCACTATCGGCCTCTTCGTCCAGTACAAGGGCTGGACCCTGTTCTCGCCCTGGGAGTTCAGCTGGTGGGCGGCCGTTCCGCTCTTCGTGCTCTGCATGGTGCTCTTCGACGCCTGGTTCTATTTCGCCCACCGGCTGCTGCACACCAAGCTCTTCTATAAGTATCATCTCCTGCATCACCGCAGTGTCGCGCCGACGGCCTGGAGCAACGATTCGATCGGCCTGGTCGATACCGCCATGAGCCAAGGCTATTACGCCGTCATCACGCTTCTCGTGCCGTTCCCGCCGATCATTCTTCTGGCACACCGCCTCTTCGACCAGATCAACGGCACCTTCGGCCATGCCGGCTTCGAATACTTCGCCTCACGCACCGCGCGCTATCCCTCACCGATGCTTTGCACGACCTATCACGACCAGCACCACGCCGAGTTCAAATACAATTATGCGAACTATTTCTCGTTCTGGGATCGAGTGATGGGGACGGTCGCGCCGAACTATGATCGACGGGTGGAGGCGTTTGAGAGGGAGGCTTCGGCGCTGCGATTGGGAAATGAGTTCACTGTGGCGGAAGCTGGCGAGATCTCAGAATCTGATGGGAGGCGCGGGCGTTCCAATCGTTTGTTCTGCTCTAATTCTGGCTCGGCAGAGAGTTGACACCCGCCAGGCAACGATGGACTGAAGCAGATGGTCTAGCCATGGCAGCACGAAACTGCGGTCGTGCTGAGTTGCGGCTTTGCACTCTAGGGTGTTGGCCGAACGCGCTTTTGCTCCGCGAGCCCCTGCCGAGTTTGTGGCGGCCCGGACGCTGTTGCTGTTCGACACGGTGGCATTTGTGCTTGACCTTGGACTGCAAACGGTTCACCAAATCTCGAACCGCAAAGCGGAATCTCTGATTGCTTTCCGGTAATGAAATTGCGCCGATAGGTATTCTCGCCGCTCAGTTCCCAATTGCTCTTCTTGGAGGAAGGTAGTGCTTGGCCATGGGAGGCTATGAAATGCGATGGATCAAACAACGGAATGAGCATGCTGAACCAAATGCCGTCGGCGGCTACAATAACGGAACGTCTCTGGCATCCTAAATGGGGTGCGAAATTAGGCGCGACCTGTTTCGTGCGCCAAGCATTCCCTTGGCTTAGACACTACTTCGGTGAGGCACCGCTTCACACAACACTTTCGCCATCACTTGATGGAATTATCGCGTGGGGCGGCCGTTCACCGGCAAAATGGGCCACGAGGGTAGCTCGCGTTAGAGGATTGCCGCATTGGCACCTTGAGGACGGTTTCCTACGCTCTGTAGGTCTCGGTAAAGACGGAAGCCAGCCAATATCGATCGTCATTGATGATAAAGCGCTGCCCGTTGATGCGGGGCTGGCATCGCGTCTGGAACTGCTGATTGCGGAGGCTGGCCTTTCGTTACCCGCTGACGTAGGCTCCGCAATCCGAGAGGCGCTGGTTCACAACAAACTCTCCAAATACAACAATCTTCCTCATCAAAGCCCGCGTATCGAGCGTACCAGCCGGCGTAGGGTGCTTCTCGTGGATCAGGTCTTCGGCGATGTTTCGGTCGAAAAGGCGCTTGGCTCAACCGCCTCCTTCCACCGCATGTTGGACGACGTGCTCGATAGTGGCGCGCAATGCGTCGTTCGCACCCATCCTGATGTGATTGCGGGGCACCGAAAAGGCTACATGACCGAGCGCGCGACCAAGGTGCGAGGGGTCATCCTGGTGGCAGATAAGGTCTCCGCCGCTTCGATCCTCAGTGCCGTCGACGAGGTCTGGACGGTCTCTAGTCAGATGGGGTTCGACGCCCTTCTGCGCGGACTGCCGGTGCGATGCTACGCGACACCGTTTTATGCGGGCTGGGGTCTGACCGACGACCGATCCGGCGATGCGTCGCGGAGCGCCCTGTTGCGCAGATCCGCGGTGCGGCCGACTATTGATCAGTTGACCATGGCGGCTTTCAGCCTCTATCCGGTCTACCGACACCCTGAAACATGGGCGGAGATGGATGCGCTGACTGCCATCGACTATCTCGTGCAGGAGATTGCAAGGATCCGGCGCGCGGCGTGATTGCCGCCTGTGTTCACCTCCGTCACGCCTAAACGTTCTTCGGTGTCAAGAGCCCGAAAGGCAGAGCGGTTTACTGGCCTCCCTGTCGATACCTTGTCGATTAGCCTTATTGTAGGATTGTTCGTCCCTAGGGGCGTCGAGACCGCCACTGTCACGACGTCACCTCCGAGTGCTACCAGGCTGGTGTCAAATCTTTGACGAGAGCGATAGGCTTGCCTTTGAACTTTCCTCGCGGATCGCCGAAATCGTTCCTCCACACGGCGGCGGCAAATAGAGAGACCGATCAAATCGCGATAGCGCTGCAGAAGATCGAGTATCGCGTGTGGGATCTCGGTGGTGTCGAGATGACCGTCGTATCAACAGGTCGAAGTCTGGAGCATGCTCGTGGAAGTAAGACCGGGAGCCTATCTCGCGCATTTTGTGGCCGAGGAAGCCATGACTGCCAACGAAAGCTGCAACCTTGCTTGGCCACTTGTCCGCCTTGGCGATCATCCACGCTGCCGTGCGGCCGAACTTGTCATTTGGGGCCGACATACCTTCCCGCACGCCGGCGGCGAATTCGGAGAGCAGTGAAAACAACGGAATGCCTCCTCTTTCCTCGATTGCGGCAGCGACAGCCGAACAGTCAGGGACGACGAGCGCGATCGCCCGGTTTCGCATGGCGGCGTATCCGGCGGCGTGGCAATCAACTAGGTTAGATGCAGAGGAACTGACGGCGTTCCTTAAAGGACTTGAACGCCTTTAACAGGAATCGTTTATGCCCGCATAGATGGATAGTTTTAATCTCATGTTGCTCCCAGCTTTGAATTCGACAACTGTCTTTATCAAAGACGGCGCCACGATCATTGCTTTGCTTGCTGGTAGCGGCACGGGCCGCCAGCATTCTACCACGCTCAACAATCGAAATCGCGTATAACACGTTGGAGAAGATTCGGACCACTCCATTGGGTACGTGAATGCCAATCCATTCCAGTGTTTAGGCATGGCATTGGCTTGGAGGTTCGCCTCTTCGCGGGCGACCGCGCTGTTGTAGCCGACCTTATTATTCAACTGCTGACACTCGTCTCAAAATCGAGTACAGGTCTTCGGAAAAACCAAGGAAGAGTTCATGAAAATAACGATGATCGGCGCCGGCTATGTTGGCCTTGTTTCCGGCGTGTGTTTTGCGGACTTCGGTCACGACGTCGTTTGTCTCGACAAGGATGAGAGCAAGATCGACGCCTTGATGCAGGGGCGCATTCCGATCTTCGAACCCGGCCTCGACCAGTTGGTGGCCAGCAACGTCGCTTCGGGCCGCCTTACCTTCACGACTGATCTCGTTGCCGCCGTCGCCGACAGCGATGTCATCTTCATTGCGGTCGGCACGCCGTCACGGCGCGGTGACGGCCATGCCGACCTTTCGTATGTGCATGCGGCTGCGCGCGAGATTGCCGAGAACCTCAAGGGGTTCACCGTGATCGTGACGAAATCGACCGTTCCGGTCGGCACCGGCGACGAGGTCGAGCGCATCATCCGCGAAACCAATCCGGACGCCGATTTCGCCGTCGTTTCCAACCCGGAATTCCTGCGCGAGGGTGCCGCGATCGAGGACTTCAAGCGGCCCGACCGCATCGTCATCGGCCTTTCGGGCGACGACGCGCGGGCGCGGGACGTGATGACCGAGGTCTATCGTCCGCTCTATCTCAACCAGTCGCCGCTGGTCTTCACCTCGCGCCGCACGTCCGAGCTGATCAAATATGCCGGCAATGCGTTCCTCGCGATGAAGATCACCTTCATCAACGAGATGGCGGATCTCTGCGAGCGGGTCGGTGCCAATGTCCAGGATGTCGCCCGCGGCATCGGCCTCGATGGCCGAATCGGCTCGAAATTCCTGCATGCCGGTCCAGGTTACGGCGGATCGTGCTTCCCGAAGGACACCTTGGCGCTGGTGAAGACCGCGCAGGATTATGACAGCCCGGTGCGACTGGTCGAGACGACGGTGGCCGTCAACGACAACCGCAAGCGGGCCATGGGCCGCAAGGTCATCGCAGCGGCCGGTGGGGACGTGCGCGGCCGCAAGATCGCGATCCTCGGCCTCACTTTCAAGCCCAACACCGACGACATGCGCGACAGCCCGGCGATCGTGGTCGTCCAGACGCTGCAGGACGCTGGCGCCCATGTCATCGGCTATGATCCGGAGGGCATGGAAAACGCGAAGAAGGTGATCGACGGGATCGACTATGCAGCCGACCCCTACGAAGCGGCGAACGAAGCGAACGCGTTGGTGATTGTCACAGAGTGGGACGAGTTTCGCGCGCTCGATTTCCGGCGGCTGAAAAACGTGATGAAGGCCCCCGTCCTCGTCGATCTCCGCAACATCTACCGTTCGGACGAGGTGGTAAAGTATGGCTTCAGTTACGCGAACGTGGGTACGGCAGCGAGCGTAGCGATTGGCTGAAGACGTGATTGTACGGCCCTAAATGCTGGGTTCTCGATCTGCTGGCTCACAACGCTGCGGCTGTCTGAGGGCCAGTTGAGGTTTCTCCAAGGTAGAATGGGTTTGGCCTGCCCTTGGTGGCCTCTGAAGAAAATTCTGCGGTAGGATGTCGTCAGTGAGTCACGCGAAAACTCATCTTCGAGTAGTAGGAGCCCTTCTTGTTCGGGAAACAACAACGAGATTTGGCTCAAAGCCGGGTGGATACGTTTGGGCTTTGCTTGATCCCTCGGCACATATATTTTTGCTGGTATCGATATTCCAGGCGATCGCGCATTCACCCGCACTTGGAACCAGCTTCGCTCTCTTCTTTGCGACGGGGTACATCGCGTTCCAGTTTTACCAGGCGATGAGTGCGTACTTGAACAGCGCAGTACGCGCTAACAGAGCGCTTTTGAGCTATCCGGGTGTAGCGCCGATCGATACCATTGTTGCACGCTGTATACTGCAAGCGGGAACAACTGCTTTGGTAGCCACAATTGTGCTTGGAACAATATTAACGATTGCGCGCTTGCACTTCTCAATAAGTTGGCCGCCAATATTTCATGCAATTTTGAACGCAAGCCTCTTGGGAATAGGTATTGGGATGATGAATAACGTCCTTTTTGTAAAATTCCCGGCATACGAGCAAATATTCAATATTGTAAACAGGCCATTATTTCTTGTGTCTGGTGTATTTTTTCTTGTGGACTCGATACCGCATCCCTACCAATCCGTAGTTCTTTTGAATCCCTTGGCTCATATAATTATGATTTTTCGAACTGGTTTCTATCCAGAGTATCGTGCAATTGGAGCTGATCTTGAGTACTTATACCTCCTCTCATTTCTGACGTTTTTTGTTGGGATGCTGATTTTCACTTCCTATTCAGCCGTCTTGAGGAAAGAATGATCAAGTTTGATCGGGCTACGAAATATGTGACAACGAAGGGTATTCGCAAGACGATTCTGCAAAATGCTAGCGTCGTATTCAGCAGAGGTCGCAGTATCGGCCTCCTCGGACGGAATGGTGCTGGGAAGTCAACCTTGCTACGATTGATTGCAGGTACGCTTAGATTGGATGGGGGGCGAATTGTTAAAGAGGGTCGGATATCGTGGCCACTAGGTTTCCAAGGTAGTTTCCAGGGTGCGTTAACTGGCGAACAGAATGTCCGCTTCGTTGCAAGGATATATGGCGTAGACACTGGTGAATTGGCGGATTATGTAGAAGACTTCGCGGAGTTAGGCCCTTTCTATCGCGCACCGGTTGGAACTTATTCGTCGGGCATGAAGGCCCGCCTCGCTTTTGGCCTGAGCATGGGTATTAAGTTCGACTATTATTTGGTTGACGAAATAACGGCCGTGGGTGATGCAAATTTCAAGAAGAAATGTCACGATGTCTTCCGCACCCGGTTGCAGGGCTCTGATGTAATAATGGTCTCGCACAGTACTTCAACGGTTCGCGAGTATTGCAGCTCTGGCGTAGTTCTCGAAGGCGGAACTTTGACCTACTACGAAGATATTGAGGACGCGATTCGCGTCCACGACCGGAATATGAGGGGAAGCTAGATGTTCGCGATAAATCGCCGTAGGACCAACGCGGTGGACGCGGAGGTCAACGAAATCTCACATCCACAGGCGACTTCCGCCGCGGTGACTGGCCGCGGCGTACAAGTGCTTGAGCGACTGCTCGGTAAGCCGCAATTCAACCCGGCGTCCCCTGTTCACGAGCGTCTAATCGACGTGACGGCCGAGAATGATGACCAGGCGAACGCTAAGCACTGGGTCATGCGGGCGCCACTGCGGCACAGGGTGATTGCCGGATCGTTCGTCGTAATGGTTGCGCTACCGGTGCTGCTGACATCTCTCTATATGGCATTTATCGCTGTTGATCAGTACCACAGCAATGCCTCATTTGCCGTTCGTAGCATTGATGCAGGAGGCACATCCGACATAATGGGAATGTTCACGCAATCTGCGGGCGGAAGCACAGTTTCCGACAGTTACATCCTCATGGATTACGTGCGTAGCGAGAAGATGGTATCTGAAGTCGACCAGAATTTTGACTTGCAAAAATTGTTCTCAACACGAGGACTGGATTTTTTCTATGGGATGGGCCGAGAGTTACCGATTGAGGATAAGCTGGCCTATTGGCGCAGCATGATTGAAGTCCATTATGACAACGCTTCCGGTATCATAGATGTACATGTCAAAGCTTTTGAACCCAACACCGCGAGAGAAATAGCGGACTTTGTCGTGGCGCAGAGTGACCGCATGGTCAATAATCTCTCAATAAAGGCGCGAAGCGATGTTCTTCGGGCCGCTGAGAAAGAAGTTTCAGATTCAGAGGTGAGGCTTGCGGCCGCGCGCGTTGCCCTACGCGAATACCGCGACAGATCTCAGGAAGTGGATCCAATCGAGGGAGCGAAACTGGCTGCCCAACTCATCGCCGGACTGGAGCGCGAACTCACTAAGCTGAACGCGGACTTCGCTACCGCGAAGAGTCAAATGAACGACGACGCACCACGCATGAAAGTTTTAACCACTCGTATTGACAGTCTTAAGCGCCAAATAAACTACGAGCGACAGCGACTGGGGGCAGGCGTCACGTCTACTTCCGCAGGAGAAAGCGCCAGCTCCTTGGATGTTGCTGGGCGAATTCAAGAGTACGAAGGATTGGAAACGGAGCGCGAATTCGCAGAGCGGGCTTACACGTCCAGCTTGGGCGCGCTGGAGAAGGCGCGTTTGGAAGCGAACAATCGTCAACGCTACCTCGCCTTGTTTATAGAACCCACTCTTTCGGAAATGGCTCAGTATCCTATGAGGCTCCTCAATGTCGGACTTGTCGCAATTGGGCTATTGTTTGCTTGGGGAATCGCGGTGATGGGATACTATAATATCCGCGATCGCGCCTGATCGGGGCGTGTCGCAAGTGGCAGCGCCGGATTGGCGTTTGCCAAGGTATGGACCGATACAGTCTCTTGTTGCGTGAAATCTCAACTAACGCGCAGCGGCGTACGAAAAGTAGCCTCAGGGCGTGAGCATGAATTTTCTATTTCTGAATGGCTTGTACCCCCAGTACTCGCAGACCTTTGTTGATGACCAAATCCGGTCGATCTCACGGCTATCGATGGGGCACGTTGTCGTATTCGCTAGATCGAAAACAAAGTTTCGGTTCGAAGCAGGGCCTGCGGATTACACGGATCAGATGCTATACGCGCGGCCCGCTGATACTAGGAGTTTAAAGAGACTACTTGGTTCTATTTTCCGTAGGCCCTCGCGTGCGATCACAGCGCTAGTTCTGTATTGTCGCGGAAAGATTTCTTATCCGAGCCTCTACCTTGCGGTCACGCTTCCAGCGCCCCCTAATGTGATTGTTACTCACTTTGGAAGTAATTATCGTATCGGGGTCGCTCTAAAAAAGCACTTCTTTCCCGAAGCGAGAAACGTCGTTGTCTTCCATGGGCACGATATCTCCTCCTACATTGTCAAGAATGGCTGGGCTCACTATAGAGCGGCAGCTCCACACATCGATTTGGCCGTTTGCGTCAACCGCGTTTGGGCTGATAAATTGCGAGATGCGACTGAAATAAGAGATATTAAAACAATCTACTTAGGTACCTCAGCGCCCACCCCGGTTTTAGGGAAGCTGTGCAGCGACGAGGCATTCAATATTCTCTTCGTCGGGCGATTCACAGAGAAAAAAGGATTCGACGACCTCGCCGCTGCGATCCACACGTTAACGGAGACTACGTCAGCTCAAATTCGAGTGCATTGCGTTGGTGATGGCCCTGATCTTGAGCGACACCAGCAACTCGCCCTCCAGTCAAATAGTGGACAGTTCATTTTTTATGGGGCGAAGCCAAAGGAATTTGTTAACGACATTCTTCAACGGTGCGACCTGCTCGTCGTGCCGAGCAAAACAGCACAAAACGGGGATTCCGAAGGGTTGCCAATTGTCATCCTGGAGGCGATGAGACGAAAATTACCAGTGCTCGGGACGCGCCACTCGGGAATCCCTGAGGTGATCAAGAATGAGGAGACCGGCATTCTGGTTGACGAGGCCTCCCCAGACGCATTGGCGTCTGCTATCAACGAGTGCCTCAGTAATGCAAAGAAACTGAACGGAATCGCTGAGCGCGCACTGGCGCATGCTACCAAGTATCACGACCAACGACGGCAGACCGAAGAGTTTATCAGGGCAATATCTTGACTATGCATAGCTTCACCGAAGATCTCGCAGTTGTGATACCCAACTTCAACCGAGTAGAGCCGCTGCGGACCGCGCTGCAATCAATTGTGATGCAAACCGTTCTGCCCCGACAAGTGCTTGTCGTTGATGATTGTTCTCATCGAGATGCACTCGAGCAAATAAGGCTGGTGATTGCAGAATTTCGTACGGCATTAGATATCCAACTGATTGAGAATTCGGAGAATCGGGGTGCTAATTATTGTCGTAATGTCGGTCTAAGGGCGTGCCAATGCAGATTTGTAGCGTTTTTGGATAGCGATGACCTTTGGTTGCCGGACAAAATCGAAGTTCAAATGGGCGCGGTCAGAAATGCCCGAAATATGGACGGTCGGCCAATCTTGTCGGCAACAGGAAGATACCGCGTCAATGAACGCGGAAACGTCATCGCGCTTCAGTTCGGCGGTAAGAGTCTACGTCGGAGGAAATTGCTCGCGTCCAACTTCATTGGCACACTAAGTTCAATTATCGTGGAGACGTGGGTGGCGCGTTTCATCGGCGGCTTCGACGAAACGCTCTCGGCTTGTCAAGATTGGGACTTCTTCATAAGGCTGTCGGAATACGTTCAGTATGTCGGTGTCTCCGAGCCTTTATGCGTTTATGTGGATCATCAGAGCATTCGCATCAGCAATAATGGTCGGAAGCGCTTAATTTCGCATATGTTGATGTTTCGCAAATATATATCAGGAGATACAGCAGTGAATAGGGGGGAGCTCTACAGAAATATTGCTGAAGACCTACAGGCCTTGGGAAAATACACCTTTGCCCGTAGGTTTTTACTGAGAGCTCTCCGCGAACAATTGTTGCACAAAGAATTCGGACGTTTTTCTGAGCTTCTTGCGATGGGTTGGATCGGCCCGCTTTTCGGACTCGACATCAAAGATGCGCGTTATCGCAAATACAAAACATCAGTCGCCCTCGCGCGGAAAAAAGAGAATCAACGAATGCAACGCGATCAACAGACGATTTATTGTCTAATATGCTCGCCCTAGCGATACATAGATGATTGAACATGCTCGATTGATGACTTGGAGTTGAACGTGAAAACCGCAAGCGAACACAAAGAAGAAAACGCGCCACTAAAGGGTCGCATCGAAGCGCACACGAACGAACGAAATGCACTCCTTCGAGAATCACTGCACTCGAAAGGTATCATGGATGCCGATTTGTTTATTCAGAAAGGCGTACCTCAGTCTTTGCTCTTTATGGTGGAGATTATCCCTGTAATACATGAGCTGTATGCGCATGAGCCTGAAAATATTCGAAAATCTGTCCTTGACGTCGGGCCGCAAAATCTGGCGGGAACTGCATTGCTGCGTGATATTCATTCGGCAGAGTCGTACAATCGCCTCAAACTCGATGTTCAAGCTTTGGACATCACGGACAAGTTTCAGGATTTTGGTAAAATCATTGCGCCAGGTGTTGATTTGTTGGTGTCTGACATCTTCGAAATCAAGGAGCGCACATGGGATTTCATCATCGCATCCCACGTAATCGAGCATGTATCTGAGCCGGCGCAGTTTGTTCGACGTATGCAGGAACTCGCGACCGACTTCGTCATCATAGCGTGTCCTTGGCGCGAGTTTCCACTGACTACGAGGGATCATCTAAATTCCATCGATAAAGAGTTCACCCGAAAGGTCGGGGCAAGAGGCCTAAAGGTGTTTACTAATTATTCTTGGGGCAAGCGGCGTGAAGTATGCATATTCTGGGTTCCGGGTCTGGCCAAGAAAGTACCGTGAGCAGATGCATTCCGCCACCGGCGCAGGAAAATGATTCCTCGATAAAGTGTGGGTGCAGTGGCAGTGGGATGATGGCATCGATGAGCTCGCGTTCTGTCCGCGAGAAAGCTGGAGATAGCCATCCAAGCGTGGAGCGCGCGTTTGATGCATGACCACGGTTGGGCCGTGCCCGATCCGCAATGACTGGATAAAGCTGATGAACAAGCTAAGAAGTGAAGCGATCCATGCGGCCAATCAAGGCCGGTTTGCCGATGCGGTAAAGATCTTGGGGGGTAGCGCAGGCAACTCATCGAATGATCTTCCATGTGAGATCCTTCGAGTTGAACTCCTCTCCCGGGAATCCGGGGAATTAGCTGAGCTTGATAGGTTGTTTGCAGCCTCACCCGACTTCCAAGACGCGGCGATAATGTCTGCGCGCGTGCTATTTTCGCGCCAACAGATGCAGGAATGTCTCGATCGTTACGAGCTAGCCACCTCCTTGGCAAATCTCCCGACGACGGACAGCTTGCTTCGCTTAGTTGCGCGGGAGTGTGTTTCTGAGTTCAAGGGTCATATGACCGCAGTCGGCGATGCCGACGTTGCTAGGAAAGCGCTTGCTTGGGCAAGGCGCGAGGGCCTGGGCGAAATGGTCGCGGTTCAGGCATTGGTGGATTCATTTCTCCATCCCGCTGAATTGGGGAAGTGCATGGAGAAACTCTCGAACGACAGGGTTTTCGACGTCGAGCAATTCGCGAAATCGTACTCGGATAGGAATGAGCGATATAAGGTTCTTGATGCGCTCGCGTATGTGGAGAGCTACCGGTGCAGTAAGCGCACAGCGGTACTTCTCTGCAGACGGTTGGAAGCTCGAAAGGAGTATAAAGCGGCATTGGTTCGCTTGGAGCGTTACGGCGAGCCTGCAAAAGATGACTACGATCACAACTCGTTGCTCGGCAGCCTTTACGACCGAGTCAGAGCCGGCGAGCGTGCGCTACCCTATTTGAACAAAGCCTTGTCACTGCGCCCCTCGAACGAAGCGCTACTCGATCGTGTGCTCCGGTTAGAGTACGACTCTCTGAAGAAGGCGCCCCTTCGGTCGACGATTGCGTTCGATCGACATTTGAAAAAGAAGCTTGAGAATTGCCAACGTAAACTCGCGCAGGGACCAAAAGAGATTGGTGCTCGTCACAACTTGGCGAGAGCCTTAATGTATGCGGAAGACTTCAAGGCCGCTGAGCACATTCTAGCCGCCCTAAGAATTGAGGAACCAAGTAATCCTGCAATATTATGGGACTATATACGGGCACGTAAACACCGCAAGAAAGATCCCCGCGAGATTTTAGATCTCGCTACGGATATGATCAGCTTCGAAACATCCCAACGGGTGCGTCTTCTCCACAGCGAAGCTTTACGTGACACCGGTGATTTCGAAGCGGCGTTGACTGCACTTGGGGATAACTGGAACACACAGGATTCCACGGCATTCGAGTATGTACGGACTCTCTTCTTTGCGGGGAAATTCAGGGAAGCCGAGGATCTCGCTCGCGAACTATCTGCCACGTTCCCGGACGCTTTAAAGTTTCCGCTTCTGCTTGCCGCTGCCTTGGTCGAGCAAGGGCGAGCGGGAGAGGTAGCCCTCGAAGCGTTCCCGCCCGCCCAAGAAGGCGAGCGGCACCTTTCGCTGGAGTTGCCACTGATCAAATGCGCCGTAGTCCGAGAAATTGGCGGCTTTGAGGCCTCGCTCGGATGCTTGGACCCGATATTTGACGAGATGGGGGTCCAGTGTGTCCGCTCGAGCTCTAATGGAGCGGTATTCGAATTTGATCGCCTGCTTGGTGTGGGAACTTATCCTCGAGAGCCGGAGTTTTCTGGCTTGCTGGACAACGGCCCCCTAGTGTCTGTGATCATGACAACTTACAATGTGGGGCCATTTGTGAAAACTGCAGTACATTCGATACTACGGCAATCCTACAAAAATTTGGAGTTGTTGATAGTAGATGACTGCTCCTCCGATGAAACGCGTTCAGTTTTGCGAGAGATTCAGGAGAAGGACTCTCGGGTGAAATTGATATTCAAAACCACCAACGACGGTACGTACGTCAGCAAGAACATCGGCATACTGCATTCACGGGGGGAATATATTGCGTTACAGGATTCCGATGATTGGTCTCACCCGGATCGAATTGCAGTCAGTGTTCAGGCGTTGCTGACTCGGAGTAAGTTGATCGGTCTCACAACGGATTGGTTCCGGATGGCGTCAGACGGAAAGATTGTGATTAAGGCGGGTGGACAGGTCTCCCACGGTTGCTGCATTTCATTGGTGTTTAGGCGGGCCGCCATCGAGAAGCTAGGGTTCTTCGATAGTGTACGTATCGCGGCAGACCTTGAGTATATTGAGCGGATGACGCTCTCTTACGGCCCCTTGTCAGTGGCCCGCCTTCGGATGCCGCTGCTGTTCGGTCGGGCTAGGTCTGGTTCGTTGACCGCGAGTGAGGAATTTGGGATTACGCGAACCGGATTCACAGAGCCGCGTCAATTATACCACTTCAATTCTAGACAGTATCACGACCGAATCTCTAGTGGGGAGAGCTCCTTTATGCCGTTTCCTTTAATTGAACGGCGGTTCAAAGCTCCAGAAATTATATTGCCCTAAAGGTTGGAAATGAAGGTTATTAATTGCACCCTGTTTCAAGGTAACCCGTATACGAAGGCAATCTACAGTTCTATCGTAGACAAGTATGAACCAGTAAAAGGCGATATTGATCTTGCAGTCAAGGAGCTAAGGGAGCATGGAGTAGGGGCTCTACACATTCATTGGGAGGAACACCTCATTCGACATTGCTGCAGCGAGGAAGAAGCTCAGCACTTGGTCAGATATTTTGTGGCGAGACTCGATTACTATAAGAAACTTGGTGGCGTAGTTCTGTGGACGGTACACAATTCCCTTCCGCACGAATTAGAGTATGTAGATATATTCTTGAATTTACGAGCGGAAATTGCGAAGAGATGCGATAGAATACTGGTTCATAACATAAGGACGATCGCGCTCTTGTTGGATCAGGGTATTAATTACGCGAACAAAGTCTTTATGCTTCCGCATCCATCTTATTTAGGAGTATACGGCGGGAAGATGGCCGATCCCGTCGACGTCGGAGCTTTGTCGTGCAATCGTACTATTTTGTCGTTCGGTTTGGTGCGAAGATATAAGAATCTAGAGCGTCTTTTCTTGGAAATTGATCCGACTTTCACCCGGGAAAACAACTTGCGAATACACGTCGCAGGAGCCGCAATTTCAGGAGATGGGTACGGAGCGGAGCTAGAGGCATCGTGTGCCGGGAGGGACGATGTGTTCTTCGATCTTCGTCACATCCCTGACGCCAGTATACCGGATTTGATGGCCAACGCCGGGTGTTTGGTTCTTCCGTATGATCGCTTCTTAACCTCCGGTGCAGCACTCCTCGGTATTTCATTCGGAAAAATCGTAATCGGTCCACGAACGCCGCAATTTGTTGAGGTCCTTCCGGCTTCCGTGCATAGGTTCCTTTATGACCCTGATGTGCACGGAGATCTTCGCCGTGCTGTGCTTGAGGTGGCGGGCCTTTCAGCAGAGGACCATCAAGCGATCGTGAGAGACTTGTTGGAGCGCGCCGAGTACTATAGCCCTGCAGTTGTGTCGGCTCAGTTGGGGCAGCTTCTGGATCTCTTGATCGAAGCGAGCGACAAGAAGTCTGCTGCTTCGAAGAAGAGCAGCGTCGCCGGTGACGCAACGGCGAAATCTGGTGAGCAGACTAAGCCACTAGGACAGCGTCTTTATGGCAAACGGAATCGGATCGGAATTTCCGTAGGATTGTTGTCCGCGATCCGAAAGGGCCGCAGGTGGTTCCGTTTTTGATGACCATTCGCGAGCATTGGTTCTTGCGGCACGGATTTCAAACGAGGTAAAGGCATGGAAGCGCTGGTGAGTACCGTAAAAGCGAAACGCGTCATAATATTTGGTCACAGCCATGTCTGGGCTCTGCGCGCGGCATGGAAGACCGGGAGTTTCACGCCAAATACGGATCATTTCAGCCTAGAGATCCCGCTTTGTGGTACCAAACAGTTCCCAGGAGATCTCATCAATTACAATGCCAGAGGGGCTGAGCAGATCAACGCCGCCTTGCTATCTGTACTAAATACACACCCGCCTGCGGGAGCGAATGACGTATATCTAGCGTCCGTATGTCAGGGAAACGCGTACAATGCAGTCGGATTGCTGCTCGAAGGACCTGCCTTCGACTTTGTCGTACCAGGTTATGAGGCGCTGCCGTTAAACGATGGTGCTGACCTGGTACCATTCGGCGCAATCAAAAGCCTGATACAACGACAGTGTATTGGTCTGACGGCGCTCATGCACCGTTTGAGCAAACTTGGGTACGCCGGAATTATGCATTTTGAGGCGCCTCCGCCGATCGAAGATGGCGATTTTGTAGCCGAGAAGCTTCGCCAAAATAATGAGATTAACAACTCCACTGCCATTGTTAATGATAAATACGTGCGTTTGAAGTTGTGGCTGACCCAAACACTCATCATGCAAGAGATTTGCGACGCAGCTGGTGTGCGATATGTTCGGGAAGTACCCGCGACCTCGAATGAGGCGGGCTTTTTAGCGGATGAGTACAAGAAGGACGCAGTTCACGCTAACTTTCTATACGGCGTCGAACTGCTTTCTTGCTGTGAGCGCATTGTGCAGGATTGGAACCATTGATGGGCAAATCATACAACTGTCCCTATAGGGAAATGCCGGCGACTTCCAATTGGCGTAAGGCAATTGAAGCCGTGAAGGCGAACGACGTGGATCCGGTGGTTTCCGTTAAGTTTGGACTGGAATCTTCGGAAAAAATAGCCACCGCAGGTAGCTGCTTCGCCCAACATGTTGCGCGCTACCTTAAGCAGGAAGGTGGCAGTTATTTTGTAACTGAGCCAGGGAACCGAGTTCTAGGAAGCGAGATACTCGAAGAGTTCAACTACGGCACGTTCTCAGCCAGATATGGCAATATCTATACAACTCGACAGTTGCTTCAACTAATCAAAAGGGCCTACGGCGAATTTGTACCCAATGATGACGTCTGGGTGACCGAGGATGGGTTCGTGGACCCTTTCCGACCATTCATACAGCCGGGCGGGTTCGGCTCGCTTCGTGAGTATAGACTTGACAGGGAGAGGCATTTTGCTGCGGTGAGATCCCTTTTCGAGGAAATGGATGTGTTCGTCTTCACGCTCGGTCTAACCGAATGTTGGGAGTCTACCGTAGACGGCGCAGTCTATCCGATTTGCCCTGGATGTGGAGTCGGGAATTTCGACCCCACGCTGCACCGTTTCAAGAACTTGAATTTCTCGGAGACCTACGCCGATTTGCAGAGCGCGCTGTCTCGCTTGTTCGATATCAATCCGAATCTTAAGGTTATACTCACGGTATCGCCAGTACCCTTGGTGGCGACTGCAGAGCCACGTCACGTTCTGTCGTCTACTACGTATTCCAAGTCCGTCCTTCGGGCCGTGGCCGGAGAGATTGCAGAGAAAGACCAAAGGATAGACTACTTCCCATCTTATGAGATTATAACCGGAAATTACTCTCGGGGCGGATATTATGAGAAAGATCTTCGCTCTGTGACGGAACCCGGCGTGAACCACGTAATGAGAACCCTATTCGCTCATTATTATGGCCGAGAGATCGCGTCTTACCGGCCATCTCACAAGCAGGCCGTCGCATCTAATGATCGTGGGCCAAAGGTGAACGTGGTCGAGACTGCGAGCAGCAAAGCGGCTCGTGTGGTATGTGACGAGGAAAATCTCGAAACTGCAATGTCTTGAGAATTTACTGAGACCGCGTTGTTCGCGAACCATAGAAGTTTGTAGCGCAGTATATCAGCCCCAAAAGGCAGCTTGGTAGAAACAAAACGGGCCGGAGTTGGAGATTCGTATGTCGCTCCAGGAACTAATTCGTCAGATAGAGGCCGCGGAGGGAGCGGATCGATCGCTCGACATTGAGATTGCCCAGCAGGTTGGTTACAAAAAGAAAGTTGAGTATGTAGAAAGGGAAGGATCGAAGGAGACGGTTAGAACTGTTGTTTGGGCCGATCCGCTCAATGGAGAATTTGGGAAGGTTCCCCAGTTCACGGCTTCTGTGGATCGGGCGCATGATCTTGCCCTACTCATAGATCCCGTCAGTCTCGGAGGCGTAAGTTGGGAGGAAAGCGGCAGTGTGGCTCGTATTAACAATGGTCCATACCACAGGGCTTCCACTCCCGCTCTGGCGCTATGCGCGGCAGCACTAGGCGCAAAGCTTTGGTCGAGTAACAATTGAACGTGATCTCTTTGTCAAATCAGAACGAGAAGACGGATATCAAAAGCTGTTATTCAAACGCTGCTATAGCAGGAGTTGGAACCATTACAGCGTCAATTCCTTCACGACGTCAGCCTGAAAATCGGCGTTAGGTCGTGGCTGGCTACACCGTAGTCCCAACACGCTGAAAAAAGTGTGTACCTCACGGTAGACTGCATGACGTCGAAAATTGTTCCTCTCATCATGGCGGGCGGAAAAGACACACGTCTGTGGCCGATCTCGCGCTCCGCAGCGCCGAAGCAGTTTCTGCGGATGCTGCCGGAGAAGTTACTGTTCCAGCAGAGGCTCGAACAGGTGGGGGGGTTCGGAACGCTACGAGCGAGCGATCATCGGTAAGCGGTGTTCTCAGGCGGTAACCGGTGCTCTGCTCCCACATTGTCCTCGTCGCTATGATCTGTGATGGCCTTTCTATGGACGAGCGAAAGGAGTTTCTCCATGGAGACTGCGTTGGAGGTGACCTTGCCCCGTTGAAATAATCCATTTTGAAGTAAGCTCTGGCCCATTGAGAGGACCAGGGAATGAAGCGCAACCGTTTCACAGACGAACAGATCATCGTCATTTTGAAGGAGCACGAGGCTGGCACGCCCGTCTCGGAGCTTTGCCGCAAGCACGGCGTCAGCGATGCCAGCATCTATAAATGGAAGGCCAAATTCGGCGGCATGGACGTATCCGAAGCCAAGCGGCTGAAGACGCTGGAAGACGAGAACACGAAGCTGAAACGGCTCCTGGCAGATGCGATGCTCGACAATGCGGCCTTGAAAGACCTTTTGGGAAAGAAGTGGTGACGCCCGCAGCAAGGCGGAAAGCTGTCGCTCATCTGATGGATCACCACCAGATGAGCGAACGGCGGGCGTGTAAAGCCATCGGCTTTTGCCGGATGATGATCCGTTACGAAACCAGGCGCAGCGATGACCATGACCTTCGCGAGCGGATGAAGGCGCTGGCGCATGAACGCCGCCGCTTTGGATATCGACGCCTTCATGTGCTGCTCAGGCGTGAGGGTCACCTTGTGAACCACAAGCGGCTCTTCCGGCTCTATCGGGAAGAGAAGCTGACGGTGCGCAAGCGCGGCGGTCGGAAACGAGCGATAGGCACACGAGCACCGATGCTGATCCCGCTTGCCGCCAATGATCGCTGGTCACTGGACTTCGTGTCGGATCAACTCACCGATGGCCGCAGGTTCCGGATTCTGACGGTCGTCGACGATTGCACCAGGGAATGCCTGGCTCTCGTCGCCGACACGTCGCTCTCCGGCCTGCGGGTCGCCCGTGAGCTGGATCGGATCATCGAGGGACGAGGCAAGCCGAAGATGATCGTCAGCGACAATGGCAGTGAGTTCACCAGCAACGCGATCCTGCAATGGACGGATCGGAGCAAGGTGGATTGGCACTACATCGCGCCGGGCAAGCCGATCCAGAACGCCTTCATCGAAAGCTTCAATGGGCGGCTGCGCGACGAGCTCTTGAATGAGACGCTCTTCTCGTCACTGGCCTATGCTCGATCGGCGCTTTCAAACTGGCGCAGCGATTACAACGATCATCGACCACACTCTGGACTCGGCTGGATGACACCTGCCGAGTTCGCTCAGACAATCAACCCGCGACGTGATGCGGTGCTGCGCAGCCGGAATGGCTCCGCACCGCAACCCGCCGCTACCGCCCCCAATACAGCAACCCAAAACCGCTGGAGCAAACTCAAAACTGGATAAAACTTGGGGGCAAGGTCATTGGCCATATTGTTGAGGCGCTGTGCATTGCCGCTGTCGTTGCCGTTCCTGGCATGCTCTTCTACTCCTGCCGCGACGCAATCATCATCGGGCTTGCCTTCGGCGCCGGCCACTTTCATGGGCGCGAGAAGAGAGACTACGAGATGAGTGTGCATATGCCGCCGCCGCATCTCGAAGCCTACAAGTTCTGGCTTTGGAACTGGGATCAGACCACAGATTTCTGGTCAGTCGCGATCGTGGTGTTCGCTTTGCTGCTCTTGGTCGCTTACAAGCGAAAACATCGACCCTTCTAGCTGCCGCGACATTCAGCCACACTCCCTCGAAACAGACTATTCGATCGCATATTTGGGCGTCCTGGCAACTAGCCGGGTTTGATCGGGATAAGTCGCGATGTGCGCGGCCAACAACTTTGATTGATCATTGCTGCGATTTCGGCCGCCTAGCGAAGGCGCCCTGTTGTTCTGGTCCGTTTAGAATAGCGCCTGAAAAAGCGTGGCCGCGCCCTGGATTTACCTCTGTTTTAAGCAAACCGGCGCGCAGACCATGGCTCCGGCTAAGGCGGATCAGCCTAACAAGGTGAGACTCGTCGATCCGACATCCACGCAGATCACGACGCCGCCGTTGATGATGTCCACAGTGGAGCAGGCCATTCCAGCCGTACCGACGACGACCTCGGCTTTCAGGCGGCGTTGCGCCGCAACGTGAAAAACTGCGAGGGATCAAAGCCGATGCGTCTCGCCACCGCCGAAACGCTCGCCCCAGACTCCAAACTTGCCGCCTTGAATTCATCTGACCGGCGTCGAAACTGCCGCTGAGCGCCCTCCAACAGATCCGCAACGGCTTCGCTCATACGGAAGTCTCTATGTTCGGACATACGTTCAGACATAGCTATTCATGCCAACGCTCATTCTCCGAGCGCACACGAATAAGCCCGGTTCGTGCTGTCGCCAGACGGGCTCTCTGCACCGCGTACCGATTTCTAGCCTGCTGCGGCGGTCATTTTCGCCCTCTGTTTCTTCTGACTTGTCGGAAAAATTCATCCTCGTAGCCGGAGAACGCCCTGTCGCTGTGCGACTTCACGGCAGGCGCCGTTCTCGCATTCTCATGGCTCCAACTTGTTTCTATTTTTCGTCTGAGAGAACGACCGTCTCCGACCGAGCACCGGGAACTGACATTTCGGTTGCTGTGCGACAATTATCGAGTCGGACGCATCCAAAGAGGAGCCAATAATGAACCGGAATACGCTCATCGGAATCCTTGTTGCCGTGTTGGCAATCCTCGCAATAATCTTCCTCATGCCCAAGAAGGAAGCGACCACGGAAACGTCAACACCGCCGGCGACGACATCTCAACCATCGACTACTCCCTCAACTTCGACGCCCCCATCGACTACAGAACCATCAACAACCACCCAGCCTTCGACGACCGCACCATCAACGTCTGAACCGTCAACAACGACTCCCTCGACTACCCAGCCGTCGACGACGCAACCCGCAACAACGCCCCCTGCTCAGTAGGGCCTACCTGAACGTTGCAACCGCCCGCTATACCGCGGGCGGTTGCATGACGGCCGAACGAGGAACGAACCTAGCATCACGCCGCTGGGCCAGCCGGCGTAGAAGACATTTCGGTACCTGACCGCCCCTCCCGAAAATGGCAGGCATGAGCTACATTGTACGACATTCCCCAATCGCCAAACACCGATGTGTCTTGGGTCGTGCACTAAGAATTGCAAGAGGATCTACAACGATGCTTCATTTGCGTAACCTGTATGCCATTCCCACGTTATGCTCGCCAATCCAATCTATGATCAGATTGATTTGGACGCGCAACGGACGTTTCTCCAAGGCGACTACTTCGGAGGTTTTCACGACAGTAAGCCTGGACGTGCGATCCACCGTGAGCGACGAACTGGGCGTGCCGCTTCGAGGCGCTGTTTTTGCTGGGCTCGACTGCTCGGGTCCGTGCCGTGGAGTCGAGAGCGCCACACTCCATCGAACAGGTGCGTCACGATGACTTGGGCTGCAAATTCCGGCGATGAAACGGAGGGAATTAGAAAAACTTCCGACATGTTGGGCGCCGCCGACTTTGCCCACGATATTGCTGCATTGAAGGCGACGCTGATCGCCGCGCAAGGCAGCGTTCAGCGGCTTGAGCAGCTGGTCGCGGCTTTCAAATAGGCTGCCTTTGGTCTCCAAGCCACGTGCAGACAATCGCGGCACTCTCTCACCGAAGAGATCATGGAGCCTAAAAGCCTTATTGCGCACGGGGTAGATGACCGCATTGCATCGGCGAGGACGTGTCCGAACTTCTGGATAACAGAATTTAGACATTCAGGGGAACCAGAGATAGAAGACAGAATCGTGATAAGCGAACTAAGAATTATGCTTCAGTAATTTTTTGTTTGAGCGAATTGGAACAGTGGAGTTTCAGCAAATGTCCAAACCCTGTCGAGACGCAGTTCTTACATTGCGTCACGTCCTGAACAACAATGAGTACCCGCGGGTTGCTCAAATCGGCGTCGGGGTAGGCGCCACAACCCTTGCCATGGCCAAGATGATGCGCAATCGCGGCGAACTGCATATTTTCGACTATGTCGAGACAGTAACCGAGCTGACAAGGGATTTGAAGAACAAGGGAATCCAGAATATTCGCCCGCATGGACACTCGCGGAAAACTCTGGACAGCTACAACTGGAGTTTGGCGCCACTGTTACTCGACATCAAATCGCGTAAAGCAAAGGCCTTTGATTTCGTTTTCCTAAAGGGTGAACACAACTTTCCCACGGATGGACTTGCTGTTGCTCTATGCATCCGCATGCTGAAATCTGGAGGATATATTTTGATTGATGACCTCAATTGGACCTATGATTCCTCGAGAACAATGCATCCTGCAAAGAATCTCCAAGTCAGCCAATGGTTCACAATCAAGCAAACAGCTACGCAACAATTGAGACTAGTCTGTGAACTATTCTTGGATGATAGCCAGATGTTCACCCACGAAACGTTCGACGGCTCAATTCATTCTGACAGAGTGCTTTTCCGAAAAATCCCACCACCGAGGCACACTAATAGTGCATTGAGTGGGATAAAAGCAACTTGGGCACTCTTGAGTAATTTCCGCAGACGTGACTATGGCAGTTGATCTTCCTCCGTGTGCGAAACCTGTGCTAAAAACTGCGTAACTCGTATCAGCGGTGAATATTAGTCGATCCCGTTAGTTACGTAAGCGGTATTCTACGGTTTCTGGCTTCTTAAGCTAGGTCCACGGCAGCAATTCGTCGATCTTACTGTTAGGATGGCCGTTGGCGACCCTGGCGAGCACGTCGATGAGATAGGACTTGGCTCGACGTCGTTGAGTTTGGCCGTTTATGCCGACCGGCGAACAATGCCGATTAATCAAGTTTTTTCAACGTTTCCGGCAGCATAGCGGTCGTCGCCCAGCCGGCATAGCTTAGGATCTCTCCGTCGCAATTGACGCGAAGGAAGCTGCTCCATGGTATCAGGAGTTTGCGCGTGTCTACGCCGCCAAGATGTCGAAAGAAGGTTTGGGTCGGCAATGCACGTGGCGTTGCTACAGGCGGGCGTCGACTGCTCATTCATTGCCCGTGGCTGGGCCATGAGGCTGTGGAAACGACGCTGACCTATCCTCATGCACATCTTGAACTGAAGGAATCCGCACTCGCAAAGCTGCCGCCCTACGAACGCGCCAAGGCCGAACGATTTCGACCAAGCGACCGGCTTCTGGAATTCCTGAATACGCTCTGAGCATGAGAACTATGCCGAGTGCCACCCAACGGCTCCCCGCCGAATTGGCCGGGAACGCACGGTGTGCCGTCAGCATCAGAAGAGGCATTCGGCATAGTTCGCCGGTCGGTAAAAAGCGCGAAGCTCAATGACATTTATCCACAAGCGTGGCTCGCCGACACCTCGATCACCAGGCTCGAGCAATTGCTCCCTTGGAATTGGCAGCCACCGAAATCCCGACAACATCAGGCTGCCTAGCCTGCGGCCTGCCCGGATGGTTACTCTTTTCCAGTCTGACAGCGCGGCGCTCATCAAGGGTCCAACCACGGATGCCATCCTCGACCTTGTAAAGCACAGCGATACGTCTGAGCGCTTCACTGGCGATGGGCGCGGGACCGGCAGCCGGCAACTCGTAGAAACGCCGACGCACATGGCTCTAGCAGAATGCCAAGATACAGTTTTGCGGCGGCGAGCGCTTGAAAGCCGGCGTAGCCGTCCACCTGCAGCACGCCGACGAAGCCGCTGAGATGCGCCATAGGACGTTCGCTCTTGCGATCGGGTGCATAGATATAGACGACACCGGGCGGGTCGGCTCCCTGCTATGGCCGGTCATCGCGGGTGTATACCCATAACTGCCCGGTCTTCGTCGTCCCCGAACCGGACCGAGCACCGGGGCGGTTGTCTCGTCGAGGCTTTCAGATGCTCAAGCAACTTTTGATGAACTGGGCGCAGATGCCAGGCGGCTCGGCCGACGCAGTCTGCGAGTTTTGAGCGATCAAGATCGATCCGCTGGCGCTTGTAGATTTGCGCCTACCTGTAAAGTGGCAAGTGATCAGCATATTTGGAGACCAGTACCTGGACAACGGTCGCCTCGGTCGGAATGCCGCCTTCGATCAACCGTGAGGGAGCTGCCGCCTGGACGACCACCTCCTCACAGGCGCGACAGGCATATTTGGGACGGCGCGTCACCAGAACTCGGAACTGGGCCGGCACGATGTCGAGCTTCTCGCTGACGTCTTCGCTGATCCGTTGCAGGCCATTGCCGCAGCAGGGGCAGTCATGCCTCTCAATGTCGATGATCACATCGATGGGCGGTACGTGAGCGGGAAGAGCACCGCGGTTTGTCCGCCGCTTGGCGATCTGTTCCCGGCGCAGATCGCTCGATGCTTACTCCTCATCTGCCAGACCGTTTGCCTCGACATATTCGGCTTGTTCGAGCCCAAGGACAAGCTGATCCTCGGGAAGCGTCTCGGCCCGGCGACCGAAGCAATGACGCTGTAATTCCTTGATGATCTGGCGCAGACGGGCATTCTCTACATCCCGCGAAAGCACCATGGCTTTGAGTGCTCTCAGGTCCTCAGGAAGTTCGTCGGCCGTTGTCGCCATGGAGCGACAACAGCATAATCCGGCGACTAAAAACGAGGGCGTTGGGCAACGTGCTTCAATGGGTCGCGGCAACTAGCTAGCCTGCTTCGGAACACGCGCCTCGAGCGGTGCGCGAACGCGCTTCCAGTCCAGCCCCTCGAACAATGCCGAGAACTGTGCCGTTGTCAGGCGCATCGCACCGCCCTTCATATTTGGCCAGTGGAACCACCATCCTCAAGCCGCTTGGACACCAGATACACTGCCGTCCTAGAAAACCAGCTTGATCCGATCCGCGCGCTTGGCTCTGAACACGTAGGTCGTACCGGAGAACGGGTCTGCACCCATCTCTGCCTTGACCAGCGCCGCCAGACCCTCCGCGCCTTTGCGGAAGTCGACAGGCCGGGTGGCGATCATGACCTTTACTGCTCCCGACGGCCCGATCACGACTTCGCCTTCACAGCCCGGATGACGGCGGCAATCGTGGCTGCGTCCGCGCTGGACGCGATCCTCACGATCGCCCCGCCGTTCTCCAATTCGATTGCTTCGCCGCTCGACTTCTTTCTCGATGCGCGCGCCGGTCCACACTCTTTCGCTACAGCCTTCGCAGGCATATCCAGGACCGCTGGTGCAAACATGGGAACGTCCTCGACGACCAGCACATCTTCGAGCGGCTTGCGGGCAAACCGACGCCAGGTGAACAATTGCTGCGTGGTCAATCCATGACGTCGAGCCACGGTGCAGACCGTCACGCCCGGCTCATAACTCTCCGCGACGATCTGCGCCTTGCGCTCGTCGCTCCACTCCCGCCGCCGGCCGCTGCCAGTGAAAACCTCAAACCAACGTGCCGGCTCGTCATCGTTAGATGTAGGCGTAAGCTGTGAAATCGACATATATTCCAGGCCCTCGTTCGGGCTCAACATCGTCAATCACGAAGTGATCCGGAAGGTGCGGTAAAAACACCGCTTACGATCATCGCAACCAACGGCGGCTTTCGCGTTGTCGTTGCCGGACAGGCATGCGATCGACGTCGGCCTGGCGAGATCCTGCTCGAGCCGGTCGCGCGAACCACCCACCGGCTACGGCTAGAGTGACATCACCAACTTCCTACATTATAACCCCACATCCAGATGAACGGAGCATGAAGTGAGTGTAGTCAATTTCTTGAACGACCTTCGTGGTCTGAGCGGTCCGGACCGCATTATGGACGAGAAGATTGCCCGTATTGGCGGCTGGGTGAAGAGGGAAGATGTTCTGGTTCGGAACGGAAAACAATTCCCCAGTGCATCTTGGGAGCTGGATGGAGTCGTCCTACTCAAACTCCCGTTTTTTACAGGATCAACGGATGCCGCCCTCCTGTTTCTCAACAGGGTTTGTCCCCATGTCGGTTTCGGCGGCTTCAGTTGGAGCGGGGCCGGCCGTGCAAAGGCTATAATTGGCGACGCGCATCCGGAAGAAGCGGCTACACCAGCCATCGCCATTTGCCTTGCGGCGATTGAATACCGATTGCGAGAGCGGCAACTGGAGAAAGGGGCGGCTAGCAGCCCTGAAGCGTGAGACCTGTTTCAGTCATCCCGAAGGGTTTTTCGACTGGAGGTGAAAATCATATTGCCTACTGCAAATACGAAAAGAACGAACAACCACATGTACGTCGAATTGAACTCAGTCGCCCGGTATTCTGGATAAAAACCTTCGCGAAATAGCATCGTTGCATGACATAGGGGGTTTAGCAGCAATACGTCTCGGAACGGATGAGGCACTAAATCCGGCAGATACATGACGCCCGAGAGGATCATCAGCGGGCGCGAAACTATCCCAAAAATTTGTTCATATAGAGGGTACTTCGGGCCGAGTACCGAATTGGCAAGCCCCACCCCTGCCGCCAAAATTGTCATCGCGGCAACAGATTCGAGAATGTACCCCCAACGGATGGATACCGGGAATCGCTGTGAGTATATAATGGTTCCTAACACCAAAACACTGACCAAGGTGGTCGTAAGCGTCTGAACGATTAGGCGCGCTAGAATCGTGTCGATCGGAGCGACGTTTGGGTAGCTCAACAGGGTCTTATTGGCGCGAACTGCCGAGGTCAGGTATCCAACACACCCAGCATAATAGAAGAAACTTAGATAGCCAGTCGCAAAGAACTCGCTGAAGCTCGTTCCTAGAGCCGGTTGGTGAGCAATGCCGCCCACGACGAGGGTCATCATTATGACGTAGGACGCCGGTTCAAGGATGGCCCATATATAACCGCCAGGCTTCCCGCCGTATCGAGTCGTAACCTCACGAACGAGCAAGGCGCCAACTACTTGGACATGAGTCTTAAGGAATGACATTGTTCGCCTCAGTTGATCACGACGTCTTCTAGTGTTACTTAGGCTGCAACTCAACGGGTTAGTCGCACAGCAAAAGTCGCTCTCCCTAGCTAAATCCTCGAGGTTACTGTCCTCGGTACCCACTCAGCGGCGTGTGGTTCGAGCGCGCCATTTCGTGGGACAAGTAACAAAACATGGCCGGTTTACAGCGAAAGCATTAGCGTCTTGACCGGATGTCACTGTAAGATATAGATTTTATCCAGCGCGGCCAACGGCGCAAGTCCACGCTCGTTGGCACCAGTCAATCCCTTCAACAAGCGTCGACAACTGAGCCTCGGTTAGATTCGCAACATCATCTTTTGCCGTCGGCGAAGGAAAGTAGCCGCGCCCGCAAATCTTGTAGAATAGACAGAACCCTTGGCCATCCCACCATCGAAGCTTGATCCGGTCGGCGTGCTTCCGTGCTTCCCGCGGAAGCGTAAGATCGCTCCGGAGCCCGGCGCTTCCATGTTCACTGCTGACGACAGGTGCCAGACCATCGGTACCGCGCCCGTCTGAAGGCGGCCGGGCGGAGATCGCGCGGTTGGAGGCGGTTGAAAAGAGCGCCAGCGAGCAAATTGCCAACCTGATTTTGATCATGACGGCTCTAGCTTCTACGAGCAAGGCGGCGCGGAGATTTGACAGAGCTTCTTGCGCCAGCGGAAGATTCAGCTCACATGGATGCCAGCCGCCTGGGCGATCTATAAAACACTTGCGCCGGAGGCGTCGCCGCGGCCAACGAGGTCCCGAGACCAGTGCAGCCGCTCGATCGACGTAATGACCTCAATTTAATGCTTATGATAAGGACTACTCCCTGGTCCAGGTCTTCGACGCAAGCATCAATACGAACGTCGAAATGACGTCGGCGAACTAGGCCATCCGACCGTTTCCAAAGACGTCGTCTTTGGTTCAGACGAGCGAGATTGAACGCAACTTAGATTTGTTCTATCACTTTGGCATTGGGGTTAGGGGAACATGGCATGGCCAAGCTTACGGTCGCGGGAAACTTCAGTTTCGATCAAACCATCTTCGATTTCAGCAACCTATTTTACGGGTCGACCTATTCACGTTCATCGACCGTGTTTCGCGTGAATTACGCGGATGGGACCGCTGACGAATTTCGGGGGACGGGGTTCAAATATGACGCAGACGGCGTTCCCTATGCCGGCACCGTGGCCAGTTACGGCGGCACCTACAATGGCGCGAACCTTTTTATCTTCGAAAGCATAAGTGTTTCTGCGAGCAGCATCGTTGCTGCTGCCGATACCTGGAGCCTTTCGGATGACGCCGCGGTTATCGCTAATGCGCTCCGAGGGAACGACACACTTACCGGTGGCAATCTCGCTGATATCTTGATGGGCTACGACGGTAACGATACGCTCAACGGAGGCCGTGGTGACGACGATCTTTATGGCGATGCCGGTAATGACACGATCATCGGCGGGAAGGGTGCCGACTGGATCTATGGTGGCGCTGGAACCGACACCGCTTCATATGCCACGGCTGATCAAGGCGTGCACGCGAGTCTCGTTGATCCCGCAAGCAATACCAGCGATGCAGCCGGCGACGCGTACTTCGACGTGGAAGACCTTCTAGGTTCGCGCTTCAACGACGTGCTCACGGGCAATGCCGGCGGCAACGTTCTCAAGGGCGGAGAAGGAAACGATACTCTCGTTGGCGGTGCCAGCGGCGACCGTCTCGATGGTGGCAACGGTAGCGATACGGCCTCGTACGCGACAGCTGCGGCCGGTGTAAGCGCTAGCCTTGTGGCGCCCGCCAGCAACACCGGAGATGCGAAAGGTGACACGTATATTTCGATCGAACACCTTTCCGGTTCACGCTTCAATGACGTTCTCGCTGGTGATGCGGCCGCCAACGTTCTCACTGGAGGAGGAGGTCATGATACGCTCGCCGGCGGGGCCGCAGGCGATGTCTTGAACGGTGGCAACGGCAGTGACACTGCGTCCTACGCTTCAGCATCGGCGGCTGTTAGAGCAAACTTGGCGGACCTCGCAAGCAACACCGGGGACGCTAAGGGCGATACCTACTATGGCATCGAGAATCTTCTCGGCTCGCGTTTTGCGGACGTACTCACCGGTGATGGGGGCGTGAATGCCCTGACTGGAGGACACGGTAACGATGTTCTTGGCGGGGGGCTCGGCAACGATTGGCTATTCGGTGGAGCCGGCACCGATCGGCTTTATGGTGGAACTGGCGCTGACAAGTTTGTGTTCGCATCTCCCGCGGATTCGGCCGGAGCGACATTTGATTCCGTTTTCGACTTCAAGCCGAGCGATGGCGACCGCATAGATCTCTCCCAGATAGACGCGAGCACGACGGCGGCAGGCGATCAAGCATTCGCGTTTATTGGCACGGGTGGGTTCACTGGTGCGGCCGGCCAAGTTCGATATGTGAAGGAAGCATCCGACACATACGTCTACGCTGATGCAAATGGCGATAAGGTTGCGGACCTCAAGATACACTTTGACGATCCGATTACGCTCACCAAAGACTACTTCATTCTCTAGCAGGACGAAGGAGAGTTGAATTCAGGGTCATGGAATGAAGGCTGAGCGTCCAGGTGACTTGCTCCGAAACTGTCGGTCAGCCTTCATTGCGATTGGCGTTGCCAGCGCTTTGATCAGCATTCTCTACCTGACCGGCTCGTTCTTTATGCTGGAGGTGTATGATCGGGTTCTGCCCAGTCATAGCATCCCGTCGCTCATAGCAATCAGCTTCCTTGCGGCCCTCCTATACGCGTTCCAATGCGCGTTCGAGGTTTTTCGTGGACGCATGCTTATCCGCATCGCCGCGGTAGTTGATGAGGGCCTGACGAGCTCCGTGTTCCGCGCTCTGGTCGCAGCCCCGTTGCGCGCGAAAATGGATGGCGACGGGCTCCAGGCTTTGAGGGACTTTGACCAGGTCAAATCCTTCCTGTCGAGCTCCGGGCCGGCCGCGCTTTTTGACCTCCCGTGGTTGCCGATCTACATCGCGGTTTGCTTCCTGTTTCATCCGGCGATCGGCTTCACGGCAATTGCCGGCGCCCTGATACTCCTACTTCTGACATTTCTGACAAACCGGGGCATGCAGAAAGCAGCTGCCAAGGCAACCGAAGCGGTCAGTCAGAGAAATGCACTTGCGAAGCTCTCGCAGCGCAATGCAGAAGTCTCTCAATCCATGGGAATGATTCCAGCACTGGCCGCTCGTTGGGAGCAGGTCGGCAGCGAGGTGCGCAGGCTCAACACGCACGTATCGGACGTCGTGAACCGGTATGGTGCGACCTCCAAGATGTTTCGGATGGCCATTCAGTCGGGTGTGCTGGCCGTTGGGGCGGTTCTCGTGATCGAGGGCAAAGCGTCAGCTGGAATCATCATCGCCGGCTCAATTTTATGCGCCCGAGCGTTGGCGCCAGTGGAACTCGCTATCGGGAACTGGCGCAACCTTGTCACAACAAGACAAAGCTGGCGGCGCCTCGATGAGTTCCTTGTCGCCCTTCGGGAACAACCCAAGCCAATGGCCCTGTCTGCCCCAAAAAATAGCTTGAGGCTTGAGGGTGTGAGCAGCGGGCCTCCCTCGGCGGGGCGCATCATCGTGCAGGACGTTAGTTTTTCAGTGTCTGCAGGCAGTGCGTTGGGCGTAATCGGCCAAAGTGGGTCCGGTAAGTCATCGCTTGCTCGTGCGATACTCGGGGTGTGGCCGTTACACCGCGGTGCGGTTCGTCTCGATGGAGCCGCCCTCGATCAGTGGGGATCGGACGACCTTGGCAGCCATTTTGGATATCTGCCGCAGGATGTGGAGTTGTTCGGCGGCACTGTGGCGCAGAACATTGCCCGTTTCTCCGAGCCGGAAGATCCCGAGGCGATTGTGCGAGCTGCTCAAGCAGCAGGCGTGCACGACCTTATTCTGCGCCTTCCCAATGGCTACGGGACAGAGATTGGTGAAGAAGGGTCAGCGCTCTCTGCTGGTCAACGCCAGCGGATCGCATTGGCGCGCGCACTCTTCGGCGACCCATTTCTTGTGGTGTTGGATGAGCCGAACTCGAACCTCGACGCCGAGGGCGATGTTGCGCTCATTGAAGCAATTGCAGGTGTTCGCAAGCGCGGCGGTATCGTGATTGTCATAGCTCACCGACCCTCGTCGCTTGAGAGCGTGGACCTTGTCTTGATGATGAGTGACGGCCGCGCGCAGGCCATAGGCCCGAAAGATCAAGTCCTCGCTGCCGTGTTGCGGCAAGGACGGCCCCAACATTCAGAACGGGGTGGCGCGCTTAAGGTCGTGGGCGACAATCAGGGCGAAAACGCATGACCGGTGAAGGACGCCCGAGCAGTAGCTTCAGGACGCTAAGAGTTCACATATTAGCGATCTACGCCTTGGCCTTGGCACTGGTTGGTGGGGTCGCCGGCTGGGCCTATACAACAGAGTTGTCGTACGCCGTGGTTGCGAGCGGGGTCGTGACCGTAGAAGGAAACGCCAAGTCGGTCCAGCACCTGTCGGGAGGCATCGTCGGGCAGATCCTGGTCGCCGAAGGCCAGGCGGTCGATGCCGGACAGATATTGCTTCGTTTGGACAGCACTGTGGTTCGATCCAATTTCGAGGTTATAGAAAGTTCGCTTGCTCATTTGTATGCGCGGCGCGCGCGCCTTTTGGTAGAGCGCTCCAGCGGCACGATGGTGGATTTCGATCTTGGGCTCGATGCTGTTGGGACGCGCATCTCGTCTCAAGACCTCATCGAAAGCGAACGCCAGCTTTTGATCAACCGAATGGCAAACCTCTCGGGCATGAAGGAACAACTCCGGTCACGTAAGGCGCAACTCGCCGATGAGGGTGAGGGGCTCACCGTTCAGCTTCGAGCCATAGACGATGCATTGTCGCTGATCGCTGACGAATTGGTCGGTGTCGAAGCGCTCTATCGGAACGGGTTGACACCAATCCAGCGCGTGACGGCGTTGAAGCGTCAGCGGGCTGAGCTTGAGGGGGACCGTGGTCAGAAACTCGCTGCCAGGGCGCAGGTGCGCGGAAGATCCGACGAGATCGACCTGCAGATGCTCCAGCTGGACGAAGATCGGCGAGTTGAAGTTTCGAAAGAGCTGTCCGAGGCCGAGGTGAGGATTGTCGAGTTCGAGGAGCGGCGTACAGCTGCCATGGATCAGCTGCGCCGGCTCGATATCGTGGCGCCTATTTCCGGCCGGGTGCATCAACTCGCCGTGCATACCGTGAACGGTGTGATCAATCCGGGCGAAACGCTGATGCAGATTGTCCCGACCGATGCGGGTCTCGAGTTAGAAGCGCGGTTGGCGCCGAAAGACATTGACCAAGTGCGGGCGGGTCAGCTTGTTAGTATTCGATTTACTGCATTTAATCAGCGGACTACTCCGGAAGTGAGTGGACAGATTAAGACAATTGCACCTGATCTCGTCACCGATAAAGCAACAGGTGTTAGCTACTATTCCGTTCAGATCCGACCCTTCAAAGGTCACCCCGCAACGGCCGACAATTTGTCCATGTATCCTGGTATGCCTGCTGAAGTCTTCATGCATGGGGCCAACCGAACCGTACTTTCTTATCTTGTAAAACCACTCTTGGACCAGCTGCATCGGACATTCCGGGAGGAATGAACCCTAAGCTCGGAGCGTTCAAGTCTTCGACATTAGCATCTCCTTCCACAGTCCGAAAATTGACTTCGCCCGGTAATTAAGTAAGCGGTGTTTGACCGCACCTTCCGGTGACGGCCGACTTGCTGACTTGCTGATGCTTGGTCGACACCATGATCCGCACACGGTTCGATGGAAAAATCATGCCGAACCTGCGGATGCACGCACGACAGCGGCGATCCGGGCGTCAGACGCGCCTTCTTCAAGACGGATTGTGACAGAGCGTAACCATCCGGCCAGGGCCGCAGGCTAAGCAGCCTTATGTTGTCGGGATTTCGGTGGCTGCCAATTCCACGGGAGCAATTGCTCGAGCCTGGTGATCGAGGTGTCGGCGATGCGAGCGAGCACATCGGCGAGCCACGCTTGTGGATCGATGTCATTGAGCTTGGCGCTCATGATCAGCGTTGCCATGAAGGCGGCGCGATCAGCACCACGGTCGGAGCCGGCAAAGAGCCATGCCTTCCTGCCCAGAGCGAAGCCGCGCAACGCCCGTTCGGCGGCGTTGTTGGTGAGGCAGATCCGGCCATCGCTGAGGAAGGATGTGAAGCCGTCCCAGCGCTTCAGCATGTAATCGATCGGCTCGGCGACCGGTGAACTGCGCGACAGCTTTGTTCGCTCAGATCGAAGCCAGACCTCAAGCTCATCAACGAGCGGACGGCTGTCCTGCTGACGTCGTTGCAGCCGGTCGTTGGCCAAAAGTCCGTTGATGTCGCGCTCGATGTCGAACAGCGCGTCGATGCGCTTGACCGCCTCGAGGGCAACCGGCGAGATCGCGGCAGCATGCTTTCCGCGTTTGGCGTTGGTGGCGATGTCGGCAAGCACGAAGAACTTGCGTCGCGAATGCGCCCAACACAGTGCCTGGGTCAACGGACCAGGATCACGATCCTGCGGGTTTCGGTAATTCGCGGACAGGGTTTCCATTAAATCCCGGACAGCGATTTCACTAAATCCGGGACAGCATTTCCGCTAATTCCCGGACAGCGATTCCGGTAAATCCCGGACAGTCTTTCGGCGATTAAAACATCGACTTTCGCACGCGCCGTTTTGCCATTCTGGACCCCGATTTGAGAGGGGTGCGGGGAATGGCGAAACGGAAGCAGGCGAGACTTACTGACGTGAAGGACATTCGATCGATATTGCGACTGACGCACGAACAGGGGCTTTCGGTTCGTGCGATATCGGAACGGCTGAAGATCAGCAAAACGACCATTTCGACCTACCTGCTGCGGGCGCGTGAGGCCGGGCTGACGGGCTGGCCGTTGCCGCCTGGCCTTGACGAGGACGCTGTGTTGCAGCGTCGCCTGTTCCATCGTCGCGGCCGCCCGCCCCAGGATATGCACGCGCCTGACTGGAGCCAGATCGCCAGTGAACTGAAGCGAAAGGGCGTGACGCTGACGCTGTTGTGGCAGGAATATCGCGAGCGGCACCCGAACGGTTATGGATACACTTGGTTCTGTGAGCGCTTCGCCGCTTTCGAACAGCGCGCCAGCGCCACTTTCCGCAATCGCCACACCGCCGGCGCGGCGATGCAGACCGACTATGCTGGTCACACCGTCCCCGTCATTGATCCGGCGACGGGCGAGATCCGGCCGGCGCAGATCTTCGTCGCGGTTCTGCCGGCCTCTTTGTACACCTTCGCCTATGCGAGCTTCACTCAACGGCTGCCAGACTGGATCGAGGGTCAGCAACGGGCTTTGAGCTTCTTCGGTGGCGTAACAAAAGCGATCGTCTGCGACAACCTCAAGGCCGGCGTTGCCAAGCCCTTGTGGTTCGAGCCGACCATCAACGCCACTTTTGCAGCATTCGCCGAACATTACGACACGACGATCCTGCCGACCCGCCCAAAACGGCCGAAGGACAAAGCCAAGGTCGAAGGCAGCGTTCTGATCGTTGAGCGCTGGATCCTGGCGCGACTGAGGAATGAGCGCTTCTTCAGCCTCGTTGATCTCAATGTGCGGATCAGCCAGCTCCTCGACGATCTCAATAACCGGCCGATGCGGCGTGTTGGCAAATCCCGACATCAACTCTTCGAAGCGATCGAACGCGACGCGCTCGCCCCCTTGCCAGCAACGCCATTCGAATATTCCGAATGGAAATCGGCAAAGGTTCATCCCGACTATCATGTCGAGGTCGATAAGGCCTTCTACTCCGTGCCGCACCGCCTGATTGGCCGCCAGGTCGATGTCCGGCTCACAAGCCGGATCGTCGAGGTCTTCCATGATCACCAACGCGTCGCCAGTCACCGCCGGACGTCGCAGCGGGCTGGTCACGTCACCGTCAACGAACACATGCCCAAGACGCATCAGCACTATGCCAACACCACCCCGGCGAGCCTGATCAAGCAGGCCGCAAAGATTGGCCGCAACGCTGCGATCCTGATCGAACGGCTGATGCGCGACAGGCCCCATCCCCAGCAGGGATACCGCGCCGCTCAAGGCGTTCTATCACTCGCGCGCCGGTACGGACCTGAGCGTCTTGAAGCCGCGTGCGATCGGGCGCTGACGATCAATGCGACCAGCTATTCCTCCGTCAGCACCATCCTCAAATCCGGCCTCGATCAAGCTCCACCAGCCGCCGAGCCGGTCAAGCCAGCCCCGCCGCATGGCAACATCCGCGGCAGTTCCTATTACCAGTGAAGAAAGGAAGACACTTGAATGCTCACACATCCAACCCTCGACCAGATGCACGCACTCGGTCTATCCGGCATGGCAGCAGCTTATCGTGAACTGGCCAATCAGCCCGAGGGCAGCGATCTCAACCGCGACGAATGGCTGGGTCTGATGCTCGACCGGGAGATGGCCGTGCGCGGTGACAAGCGCCTGACCAACCGGCTTGCAATCGCCAAATTGCGCTTCCCCGACGCTTGCATCGAGAACATCGACTTCGCCGCCCATCGCGGCCTTGACCGCAGACAGCTTCTCTCCCTGGCACAAGGCGAATGGCTCAAAGCCCATGAGCACTTGATCCTGACCGGACAAACGGGAACCGGCAAAACCTGGCTTGCCTGTGCCATCGGACGGCAAGCAGCCCGCCTCGATTATTCCGTTCTCTATGTCCGAATGCCTCGTCTCTTCGAGGATTTGGCACTGGCGCGCCTCGACGGTCGGTTCCCTCGATTGGTCGACAAGCTCGCACGTGTTCAACTGCTCATCTTGGATGACTGGGGAACCCATGCGCTCAGCGATCAGCAGCGGCTGGATCTCCTGGAAATCTTCGAAGAGCGCTACCGCAGGAAATCAACTCTGATCACCGCCCAACTCCCCGTGGCGCAGTGGCACGAGATGATCGGCGAACCAACCATCGCTGACGCCATCCTCGATCGCATCGTTCACAACTCTCACCGAATTGCGCTCGAAGGCGATAGCATGAGGAAGCAAAAGCAAACCTCGCTCTTGACCGAAACGCGAAACGCCGAAATCAATAACAAATGACATCAACCAGGCGAACGAAAGTCGATCCCGCGAGACTGTCCGCGATTTAGTGAAACGACTGTCCGGGATTTACCGGAATCGCTGTCCCGTTAATCCGAAATCCGCACACGATCCACCTTAAACAGCGGATTGTAGCCGCCATAGGCGTCGGCCTGCAGAATGCCGGTGAAGCTCTTGAGATGACGCTCGGGGTGCTCCTGTCGCCGATCGCGCGAGGCATAGTAGAGCGCCGCCGGCGGCGACTGCCCACCGAACGGCCGGTCATCCCTGACATAGGTCCAGATGCGTCCCGTGTCGGTCTTGCCTTTGGCGAGGATCGGCACGGTGGTGTCATCGCCATGCAGACGCTCGGCGGTAAGTACATGCGCCTCGATCAGCCCATGCAGCGGCTTCAGCGCCGCGGCGCAGGCCCCGACCTGGTCGGCGAGCGTCGAGAGGCTGAGGTCGATGCCCTCGCGGGCATAGCGCTCACTCTGCCGGTTCAGCGGCTGATGTTGACCGAACTTCTCAAACAGGATCATTGCCAAGAGGTTCGGCCCGGCGAAGCCCCGCGGCGTCACATGGAAGGGTACCGGCGGCTTCCCGCGCGATAGCGGTTACCGCGACTGTCTTTGCCTTGCCGGCGCTGATTAGCCGGCGATAACGCGTGCAAAGCCGCACCTGTCCCTTCCACGCTATGTCCCGGACCACCTTCGGCAGGCCTACAAGCCGAGCCTGGATCGTCGGGCTCACACGCGCCGGGTAGCGATATGTCCAAGCCCCTTCTATGAGTGCGCGGCGCGCCCGGATGTTGCCCGCTTTGGTGATCCCGCCACGTTTGATGCGTTCGCCCGTCGAGCTTTCTGACGGCACCAAGCCTAGATATGCCATTAAGCCAGCGGGCATGCGCCCGTGTCCACGGCTTGCGCCCTGTATAAATGCGGCCGTGACGAAGTAAAAAGGACTGGAGCTTGTTGGCGCAATTGCTTCAGCGGCTTCTTGAGCCGCATCGCGTGCACGCACCAGATCGCGCATAGCCTCGTGGCTTTCGTCAGGAACCCAGACCGGCGTCAATTCGCCCGCACGATGCAGCCGTGCCAAGCTCATTGTATCCCGACGATTTGTCTTCACCCTGTCGCCTGGGCGCTTGGGAATAAGGGACGGAGCATTACAGCGCATTCATGTCCCAATTCCACGATCTGGCGGTAGAGACCGTAACCTGTAGGACCCGCCTCGTAACAAAAGTGAAGTGTACGCGCGGGCTTGGAGAGCTTGCGGACCAACGCAGCCACTGATGCGGGCTTTGAGGAAATCTCGCCCAGAAAACGGACCTCGCCACTGCGTTCTCCCTCCGCGACCGCGACGGAAATCTTCAGTTTTGAAACGTCCAGCCCGACGAATATTGCGTTATTTTCCTTCATGTTCGCCCTCGCTAAGCTTGGGGCTCCGCTCTGGCCCATCCAGAGCAATCCCCGCACGCAGCATAATCGGGACGAGCCGCCTTCACGCGACGAACATACGGTCTAGTGCTTGCACTAGGACTTGCAGCCTTCAGCCTAACTCAGCAAGGCGGCCGTCACCGGAGGGGTACGCCGTTGAGCCTGACGTCATTGTCACTTCGCTGGACACCGCATCGCGCAACGTCACGGACACCGGCGCGGTCAACGCTGCTTCTGTCGTTCCGCTCAGCCTGGCAGGCGAGAAGCTCACTGACGTAATCACGAAATCGGGAGGTGTACGCGGTGAGACCTATGACACGTTTGTCACTGTAACCCGAGGGAACAAATCTGGCACCGTCTTGAAGAGCGCGCTCATCGACAATCCTACAGAAAACATCTGGGTTCAATCCGGTGACGAGATAACCCTGGTTCGCGACCCTCGGCAGTTTACGGTTCTGGGCGCTGTTAAATCCAACAAGCGGCAGGCCTTTGGCTCTCGAGATCTCAGTCTCATCGAGGCGCTCGGCATGAGCAGGGGCGGTAACGATCTCGCGACAGACGCCGAAGGGTTCTTCGTATTCAGATATGAAGAAGCAGAGATAGCAGCATCCTTGCTCGGTAGATCTTGTAAGGCCGTATGTTCTTTCCCTAGACTGTTCTTCCGGTGTCTGTCGTTATGCCAAGCGGCCGGAAAAATTGCAGTTCTGCTGCCCAATAGGGTTCAATTCAACCATCTCGAATCGCCGTAGCGGGCAATTCGGATATTAGAGCTGTGACGATCTTCAAGGCGCCACTCTCAAATCTGGACAAGCCATCCAAACAGACATTTTACGGTCTCAGCGGATTTCTGATTTCGCTTGCTCTTTTCGATAAGCGGAATATCTTCCTCGGCGTCTGTGAATTCGAACGCTCAGACTGAAGGCTCCCTGCGCTCCGAAAGCAATGGGAGCCTTTTTGATTCGGAGGCCCGCCGCACTTCTTCGCGACTACGTAACGCGATCGGATGTGATTTGCCCGTGGCGACCTCATTCGTCATGAGAGAACCAATCTCGAAAGTCGCGTTTCATTATAGGCAGCCGTAGCGATCCGTTCGAATAGCTATCGAAGGCGACTAGATTGAAGCGACAGCTTACGCATGCTCAGGCGTTTCTAACAAGTTGGACAGATAGTGACCATAGGACGTCTCGCCATACCGTCGTGCAAGGGTCTCCAGCTGATCACCATCGATGTAGCCGGCGCGATACGCAACTTCTTCCGGGCAAGCCACCTTAAATCCCTGTCGCCGCTCTAAGGTTCCTACGAACTCTGATGCTTCCAGCAAGCTGTCGGGCGTACCCGTATCGAGCCAAGCATATCCCCGCCCGATTCTTTCGACGTGAAGCTTGCCCCGTTCGAGATAAGCGCGGTTCACATCCGTAATTTCATACTCGCCCCGGGCGGAAGGTGTCAGGTCGGCAGCGATGTTTACGACCTCTTCGTCGTAGAAATAGAGGCCCGTGACGGCCCAGTTGGAGCGGGGCTTGGCAGGCTTCTCCTCGATCGCGACAGCCTTCAGCTCGCTGTCGAATTCGACGACGCCGTATCGTTCCGGGTTGCTGACATGGTAGGCGAAGACAGTCGCGCCCTCCTTGCGTTCCATCGCCCGCTTGAAGAGCTCTGTGATGCCATGTCCAAAAAAGACGTTGTCGCCGAGAATGAGGCATGAGGGATGGCCCGCAACGAAGTCGGCGCCGATTACGTAGGCCTGGGCAAGGCCATCGGGGGATTGTTGCTCGGCGTAACTCAGGTTGATTCCCCATTTCGACCCGTCGCCCAGCAGGAGTTGAAAGCTGGGGAGGTCCCGCGGTGTGGTGATGATCAGGATGTCGCGAATCCCCGCGAGCATCAGGGTTGACAAGGGGTAGTAGATCATCGGCTTGTCGTATATTGGAAGCAGTTGTTTCGAGCTTGCCAATGTCATCGGATGCAGACGGGTACCGCTTCCGCCTGCAAGAATAATGCCCTTCATTTCGTCACCTCCAGGTCCGTCTGGTGCTGGATGACGCGGCGTACGGTGGCTTCGATGGAGTTCTTCCAGTGGGGCAGGGTGATGCCGTGGTGTCGCGCGATTTTGCTGCAGTTCAGGCGTGAGTTTGAGGGCCGCGCGGCCGCAGTTGGGTAGTCTGCCGTCAAGATGCGGTTGACCTTGGCAAACGGGCCGCCCAGCCCTTCAGACTGGGCGAGGATTTCTTCCGCCACGTCGGCCCAAGTCGCATCACCAGTTCCCGCCAGATGGAACGTGCCGCGCAGTGCCAGGTCATCTGATGCCAGCAGATTCTTCGCGACACCGATGATCGCGGTTGCCAGATCCAGCGCGGATGTCGGGTTCCCTGTCTGGTCCGTAACGACCGATAGCTCGGCTCTGTTGCGGGCGTTGCGAATGATGGTCCGGACAAAATTTCTGCCGAACGGGCTGTAGATCCAAGCGGTTCTCAGAATGACATGATTATCGGTGGCGGCGGCGACCGTTCGCTCGCCTTCCCACTTGCTTTTGCCGTAGACGTTTACCGGGCGCGCCGTATCGCCTTCGGTATATGGCATGGTTTTTGTCCCGTCGAAGACGTAGTCGGTCGATAGATGGATGATCGGGATATTCAGGGCTTTTGCGACGCGCGCCAATTCTTGCGGTGCGACCGCGTTGACTGCGTATGCCCTGGTCTTGTCGGTCTCGGCTTGGTCAACTGCGGTATAGGCGGCGGCCGAGATGATGACGTCAGGAACCGCTGCCCTGACGACCCCCTCTATGCCTCCTGGATCCTCCAAATCGAATTGCGGGCGACCGAGCGGAACCACCTCGAAGTCGCCGCGGCTCTTTCCCTGCTCGACAAGCGACTGAACGACCTGGCCGTTCAGCCCGGTGACAACGATGCGCGATATCTGGTTCATTGCCCGACACCCGCATGCAGCGCACCCAGGCGAACGCCGTCATATCCCTTGCGAAGAGGGGCCCACCACCATTCGTTGTCCAGATACCAGCGGATCGTCTTCTCCATCCCGCTTTCAAAGCTGTCTTCCGCCGCCCAGCCGAGCTCTTCTTCCAGCTTCGTCGCGTCGATAGCGTAGCGCAAATCGTGCCCCGGCCTGTCCTCGACAAACTGAATGAGCTCGTCCCGGGGGCGGAATGCAGGGGCAAGCACGTCGAGTGTGGCGCAGATGTGCCTGACTACATCGATGTTCCGCCGTTCGTTGCGCCCACCGACATTGTAGGTTTCGCCGATTCTGCCGCGCTCGGCGATCAGCTCAAGCGCACGGGCATGGTCCTCAACGAAGAGCCAGTCGCGAATGTTCGTGCCGTCGCCATAGATCGAGAGTGGCTTGCCTTCGAGCGCATTCAGGATGGTCAGCGGGATCAGCTTTTCGGGGAAGTGATAGGGACCGTAATTGTTTGAGCAGTTGGAAACCAAGATCGGCATGCCGTAGGTGCGTGCCCATGCTTTGGCGAGATGATCGGAGGCGGCCTTCGATGCCGAGTAAGGCGAGCTCGGATCGTATCGCGTCTCCTCGGAAAAGAGCTGGTCATCCGCGAGCGAGCCGTACACTTCATCCGTCGAAACGTGAAGAAAGCGAAACCTGCGTTTGCCCTCATCTTCCATGGACTGCCAATAGGCCCTTGCGCATTCTAGCAGGTTGAATGTCCCGACAACGTTAGTTTCGATGAAGTCCCTTGCTCCGGTAATTGACCGGTCGACGTGACTCTCGGCAGCGAGATGCATGACGCGATCGGGTCCGAAGGTGGAAAAGGCCTCCGAGATCGCTCGCCCATCGCTGATGTCAGCTTTGAGGAAGCGATAGGAGGGGTTGTTTGCGACGGGCAAAAGGGAGCTGAGGGTTCCCGCGTAGGTCAACTTATCAACGTTCAACACGTCATATCCCTTGTCGATAATGAGGTGTCGAATAACCGCTGAACCAATAAAACCAGCCCCGCCGGTAACAAGTACACGCATATCTCAGTGAAGTCCTTCTAAGATAAATATCGAGACTAGAGTTCTGATCCGAACTTGGATTGAAGCTCGGAAAGTCTTGGCTGGTTCCTGTCTTTGTCAGACAGGATGGCGTAATTCGGAGATACGGGCCAATTGATCCGGAGCTCTGGGTCGTTCCAAAGAAGCCCGCGATCGTGCTCAGGACTGTAGTAGTCGGTCACTTTGTAGCTGACCACGGTTGCGGGTTTCAGGGTACAGAAGCCGTGGGCGAAACCCGGCGGAATCCAGAGCTGGTGACCGTTCTCTTCGGAAAGCTCAGCGGCCACGAACTTCCCGTGGGTCGGTGATCCGCGGCGAAGGTCCACCGCCACATCCCAGAGCGCGCCGGCGTTACAGGAAACCAGTTTTCCCTGTGCGCGCGGCGGCAGTTGGAAGTGCAGTCCGCGCACAGTGCCGGCTTCAAGCGACAGCGATTGATTGTCCTGGACGAAAGAGTGCGTCCCGACGATTTCGGCGAATTGATCAGCCCGAAAGGTCTCGGCGAAGTAGCCACGCGTATCGACCAATCGCTTAGGCTTAATCAAGAAAACAGAGGGAATGGCCGTTTCTTCGATCCGCATCGTATCGTCCTTCATCGTTGTTTCCCGTGCGCGAAATCATACGGCGCTTGTGGCGTTCTAACGATATGTTGCGTCTGTATTGCTGACGATCCCGGGAAAATGGGATCGCGAAGCGGACGTGCCATTCCACGGCCTCTTTCTCGATCGCTTGGTCCGCAGGGCCTGTGTGGAAAGATGCGGCTTGGATCCGCTGCATCTATCAATTGACATCCCCGCCCATGCCCCCCTAGCATCCCTCCTGCCGAGGGGCGCACTGTCACGGTGCTGAGATGGCGGTGAGCCAGACCCTTGAACCTGATCCGGATCATACCGGCGTAGGAACGGCGAGGGCCCTTCTGCTCACCAGCCGTCTCTGCGCTTGTCGACCGGATCTCCGTCCATTTCGGGGAGGTCGCTTTGCTCGTGTCTGTTCTTGACTCAAACCGAAAAGGCTCAGGTCTCAAGGAGGTGGGGCTATGACCGCGATCGCCGTCACCATCGCAGGCTCGGATTCCGGCGGCGGGGCCGGCATCCAGGCGGATCTGAAGACGTTCTCTGCGCTCGGCGTTTATGGCGCAAGCGTGATCACTGCGGTCACGGCGCAGAATACCCGTGGCGTTTCTGCGGTTGAAGATATCTCCCCGACCGTCGTTGCGGCTCAGATCGACGCGGTGTTTTCGGATCTCGCCGTGGGAGCGGTGAAAATAGGCATGGTCTCGCGGCGCGAGACGATCGCGGTGATCGCAGCTGGTCTGAAGCGCTACGACCGGCTGGCTGTCATCGACCCGGTGGTGGTGGCAACCTCCGGCGATCCCCTGATGCGCCCGGACGCGATCGCGACGCTCAAGGAGGAGTTGCTGCCGCTGGCGCTCATTCTCACGCCGAACCTGCCCGAGGCGGCGCTGCTGACCGGACGTGCGATCGCTGAAACGGAGGCTGAGATCGCGCGCCAGGCCGAGATGCTTCTGAAGCTCGGTGCGCGTTCGGTGCTGATGAAGGGCGGACATGCCAAGGGCAGGGATGCTGTCGACAGCCTCTATAGGGGGGAAACGGTCCTGCACCTGTCGCGGCCGCGGATCGAAACCAGGAACGATCATGGCACCGGGTGTACCCTCTCGGCCGCAATCGCCTCGGCGCTTGCCAAAGGTAAGCCGATTGACGACGCGGTCGTCGCAGCCAAGGTCTATCTGCATGATGCGCTGGTCGCGGCCGACGGCCTGGCCATCGGCCAGGGGCATGGGCCAGTGCATCATTTTCATCATTGGTGGGGCAACGATAGAGGGTCGATCGATGGGCCTTCGAACGTCGCCGAGGTCCAAGGCGTTCTTGGCAGTATGTCGCGATCTGGTTGAGCCGTTTGGCATTGCCTCGACTCTACCTCAGGCCACTGCCGCGCTGGGCAGGGCGGATTGCTCGCCCTTGAGCATCTTGCGATAGAGCGCCACATGCTCGCGTGCGCAATCGACGTGGCTCGTCGGTCGTCGAAGTGTCGCACGCAGATTGTCCCATGCCCGCGGGGCGGCCAAGACGTCGATCAGCCGGTCCGCCAGATCCTGGGCGCTCCCGGCGCGGAAGTGATGGCCGTCCAGCCGGTCGCGAACCTTTTCGGCCATGCCGCCGATGTCTGAACACAGGATCGGCCGGCCGTGATGCAGCGCTTCCTGGATAACGACAGGGGAGTTCTCCCACCAGACGGAGGGCATTACCACCCAGTCGACCGAGCGCATCAGCCTTGGCATGTCCTGGTTCTGGTAGGCGCCATAGAAGCGGACGCGACGACCGGCGTCCTCGATGAGTTTCGCTACCTTCTCCTGATAGTCGTTTGGCTGACGCTCGAGGTTCCCGCCAAAAATCATCAGCGAGGAATCATCGCCCCAGATGTCGTCGGGCACCCGTGATACCGCGTCGATCAGCACGTGAACGCCCTTGAATGGCGTCATCTGCCCGAAATAGGCAAAGCGGTTGCGTCGCGCCGTCGGCGACGGCAATTCGCGGGCTGGCGCCTTGTCGCCCATGACGATGCCGTTCTCGATGACGAAGATCTTTGCGGCTTCAAGACCCCATTCGACATAGCGGTTGGCGAGAAAGGCACTCGGCGCGATGAAGGCATCGGCGAGATTGAGCATGCCGCGCACGAACTGTTCGCGGCGAACGAAGCGCGACACCGGGATTTCGGGGAAGCACGTGTGGCAACTGATCGGTGAGGCGCCGTTGCAAAGCTGGCCCGAGGGGCGTTTCACCATTTGCCCGTGATTGTGGCAGATCGGCAGATACTCATGGAACGTCACGACGATGCGTGCCTTGGGCAGGGCATCACGAACGGCATAGAGCGCTTCCAGGCCGAAGCCGAGAATATGATGGAAGTGAATGACATCAGGCTTGATGTCACCGACGAACCGCAAGAGGTCGCGGCGGATGGCGTCCGTATCGCCGTTCGACAGGAAGAAATGGTCGAAGTCTTCGGCGTGGTAGAGCACTTCGTCCATGGCGAGACGCAGGCTCATCAGCGCGGAAGCGCCATGGCGCGGAACCGGATTGCCGACGCGGGCGAGGTAGATCGATTCCACACCCGACAGGCCGTTCAGCGCCTTGTGAAGACCATGCGAAGCAATTTCCGCCCCGCCAAGCGAATGGGTCGGGTGGCCATGGGAGACCACGAGTACGCGGAGTTTTTCGCTCATGCGTCGGTCTCCTCGAAGAATGTTTGGGCGGTTTCGGGGGCGGGCATCCATCGGGCGCGGAAGAGCGTCCGGTCGACACGCTCCACGAACCGGGCGGTGGCGGCAGAGCCCGCTCCGGGTACCTCGTCCGACCCCACCATCTGCAGGGACGGAAGCCAGTAAGCCTCATAGCCCTTTCCGCTCAGGCGAAGGGCGAGATCGAGGCCCTTCAGCGCTGCGCCGAGATAGGTCGGCGACAGACCTGCGTCCTCCATAAGCGCTTCACGCGGCAGGATGCAGCAATCGAGCGATGCAGTTGCGACCCGGGTCAGCTTCAGGCGATTGACGGCGCCGACAGGATAGCCGGCGTAGCGGCTAGATTGAAGATGGTCGTGGCGATCGAGCGACGTGCTGCCGGCCCAGCGGATCGAGTGATCCTCATAGGCAAGGGTCGGCGAAATGATGCTTCCCGTCTTTATCTCGTAACCGGCAACGAGTGCCTGATACCACCCGGCATTGGCTGGCGTCAGCGACGCGGAAAGCAGGACGACGGCATCGCTGTTCGTGCTCCCAGCGGCCGCTTGCGCCAGGTCGCATGCATCGCCGGCGCCTTCGACGGAGACGAGCCGCAGCGGCAAGCGATAGAATTCGGAGACTTGACGGATGTGGACCGCGTGCCGTCGGAACTGCTCGGCCTGGAGCACGAGCGCAATCGGCGCCCGGCGCGTTTGCGGATCAAGCGCGAGCAGCCCCAAAAGCGGTGCGAAATCCGTCTCGGTTTCTCCGGCGACAAGAAGGATGGCGGTACCCTCGGCCTGGTCGAAGGGGCCCATGTCGACAACGGTCTCGATGGTCGGTGCGGTGCTGCGCGCCGCCGTCAGGAACGGGACGATCTGCCGGTCGATGATATCGGGCAGGGCCCAGCTTGTCGGATCGATCGAGCCAAGCAGCCGTAGGGCGGCGGCGCGTGCCGGTAGCCGCACGGGGAAAAGTGGCATGTAGGCGCGGCGGGCGTCTCTGAGGGTGAGTTCGAGGTGAACTGGTCCCTCCGCCTCGCCACCAAGCGCCTCGACGCGACCGATAAAGCCATGGGACCGGCGATGGCCGGAAATCGCGCTTTTGAATTCCGGCCGATCGACGAAGGCCTCTTCGACGTCGGATCGTTCGGTGCGCGTCCAGGCTGCGTCCAGCCGCACTCCGCCACCCTGTCGGCAAAGTCGCACGCTTTCAACATGCCCATCAGGGTCTAAAAGCCAGCCCGAAATCAGGAAGGCACCATCCCCACCCTGGTAGAGTGCATCCACGCCAAGGCGGACAGGAACCGGAAGGCTTGAGATCGTCTCGGTGCCATCGTATCCGCTCGCGGCATCGCGCAGGCGAAGCATGACTTGCGGCGAGCTCTGGCTCTGGAGCAGCATCGCGCGGATATGGCTGGGTGTCTCGAGCGGACCGGTCACGACCCGGCGTTCGTGGAGCCCGGCATAACGCCAGGCGCCGCGGCCGCGATAGAATATGCCCTTGATGTCGCGCGCGCGGGGCAGATCGTTTGCGGACAGGAGGCCGACAAAACCGGCCGAGCCGTCAGGCGCGTCGTTGCGCTGGAAAATGGCGACGTTGCAATCGGCAAGGAAGGTATCCTCGCTCTTGACGATCGCCCGGCAGACGCCGGCGGGCAGGTCGTGCGCCCATCCTTTCAGGGCGATGGTTCCATCATGCCCCTCGCCGAGCAGTTCGATATATCCGTCGCTCGCCGCTCCGGTCTTAAGCAGGGTCGTAATGGCCGCGAGCCGTTGATCGGCATGCGGCGGCTTGATAAGCACGTCCACCAGACGACCGAGCACGTGTACCAGCTGCGGACCGGCGAAATCCTTTAGCATCGCCGTGACTTCACCGATCGAAACGGTGCGTGGCGCAACCATATAGCGCTTGCCGTTACCCGCCTTGCCGAAGCGCAGCGTAGTCGGCAGCCGCTCAGAACCTTCGACCGACAACAGCGCGGCAAAGCCATGCGTGGCGGAAGACTGGGGTGTCGCCAGCCGCCAGCCGACGACCGACGCCATGACCTGGCTTGACGCATCTTCATTGATCTCGACCGGCAACTGATCGGCCATCGGGCCACCGGTTCCGATAACGAGCAGCAGTGTTTCGTCGATCGGGCAGGCGATGATCCGTCCACTGCGCGCAATGCGGCCAAGCGGTGCAGGGCTTGCGGACAGGCTGAGTTCCGTACTGGGCATGAGATGCGCCTCAGGTCCGAAGGAAGACGGAAAGGATCGCGCCTGCCGCAAAGCCTGCAAGGACAAAGAGAAGCAGAAACGCCGGCTTCAAATCGCCATTCGAGCGCTGCTTCAGTGCGTTGAGGCTCTTTTCCATACCCGCGATTACACCGTCGAGCCGCATCAGATGAACGTCGAGATCGGTCAGTCGCTGGGTGATTTCTCCGCGGAGGTTCGCGACATCATTGCTGATTGCTGCAAGTCCGGGGCTTTCGGCTTCATCGCCGTCGTCAACTTTCGACCGCAGGGCGGAACGCTGCGAGACCTGCAATTGCCGTTGCGCTGCCATCAGCACGTCGAGCTTGTCGAGCACTTTTGCAAGCGGTGCTGCAATCAGCGCTTCGGCCGCCTGTTCGTCGGGCTTGGGAACACGAAGCGGCAGTTCGCCGCCTTTGCCGGTCGCCGCAAGCACGACGAGTTCGCCGCTGCGCGCGCTCGCCATCTCGGGCAACGCGATTTCAAACGCGTGGTTGCCGTCGCCAATGCCGTTGCGCTTGAGATCGGGCCGGTTGCGGTCGGCGAGCGCCTCGGCGATCACCTTGCCGTCGAGAAGCACGCGAATGGCAAGCCGCTTTTCCGGAGTTTCCGGGTCGAATGCCCAGCCGAAGACGCGGCCCTGGTCGATCGCGTCCACGCGGCCCTTCAGCGGCTTTGCATTGTTTTGCTCCGGTGCGACGTCCGGTTTGTCGGCTGCTACAGACATGGTCTTCCCTCTAGGCGGCGACGGTTTCTCGGGGCTCGATCGCGTCGATGAGCGTGAGATAGCGCCGGGCAGTGGTATCGATATCGTTGGGCTTGCGGGCATTGGCCGAAAGGCGGCGCCGAAGGTCAGGGCTTTCCGCCATGCGGCGCATGGCGGCGGCCAGCGCACGCGGATCGTTTGGTGAGACGGTGATGCCGTTGACGCCGTCCTGCACCATTTCGGCCATGCCGCCGATATTGCTGGCGATCACCGGTTTGCGCTGAGACTGGGCCTCGCCGATGACGAGCGGCGCGTTCTCCCACCAGATCGAAGGCACGATGGTGCAGTCCACAGCGGCAATGAGGCCGCCGATGTCTTCGCGCCTGTAGGCGCCGCGCTGTTGGACCGAAGGCGCCGTCTTCTTGAAGAGCCGGGCGATCTCGTCCTTGAAACTGTCGGCCTGGAAGGGGGCGCCCCCGTGCACCCGCAGCTCAAAACGCAGGCCCTCGTCGATTAGCTGCCGCGCAGCCTCGAGAAGCACCGACGTGCCCTTCCACGGATTGAGATTGCCGAAATAGCCAAAGACCGGCCGATCGTTCTCCGGCTGGCCCTTGCGCGACGGCGCGTCTCGTGGCGGCAGGCCGTTAGCAATCACGTCGATTTGGTCGCCGTTAAGACCCCAGTCGATGAAACGTTGTCTCAGAAACTGGCTCGGCGAGATGAAGCGATCGACGGTTCTGAGCAATGCTTTCAGATGCTGCTCGCGCAACACGAAACGATCGAGCGGAATGTCCTTGAAACAGCTATGGCAACGGTCGGGGCTCGACTTGTGACAAAGCTCCTTGCCGCTGGTGCGCACCATCAGCCCATCGTGATGGCAAAGCGGGTAGTAGTCGTGCAGGGTCATCACGATCCGGCAGTCGGGCAGGGTGCGGCGGACGATGTGCGGAAACTCGGCGCCAAGCAGCAGGAGATGGTGGATGTGAACCACATCCGGCCGGAAATCGCGCAAAAGCTCGGTAAGGTCAGGCACGACGCCATAGAGGTCGATCTGGCTCATGAAGAAGCGATCGAAATGGCCGGACCACAACAGCACCTCGTCGCCTTCGGGGCCGATCGCCTGAAAGCTCGTGCCGGGCCGCACCTGGCGGTGGGTCTGGTTGGTGGCGCCGAGGAAGAGCGCCTCGTGACCGGCCCGCTGATAGGCACGGAAGAGGTCGTGCGCGAAAATCTCCGTGCCGCCGGGGTGAAGTGCTGGATGGTTGTGCGCGGCGACCAGAATACGCTTCTTCATCCGCTCACACTCCGGCGTTCGGCGACGAAGACATCCTGGTAGTGACCGGCACTTTGGCCCCGCCAGTGACCGAGCGATTTCAGGACCGTCGTGAAGCCTGCCCGCTCCAGCGCCCGGTCGAGGAAGCCGTCGTCGAAACCGACGGCGGCAAGCGGCGGCAGGCCGGGCACGAACCAGCAGGGGCCGTCGCCGCTGCGAACGAAGGCAAGGCGGGGATCCCGCCGGCCGTGTTCATCCTTCGCGGCGATGCTATCGACCACGAAGGCGGTGACGAAGAGCCGCCCGCCGGGCTTCAGCATCCGGTTGATCTCGCTGAAATAGACGAGCACCTCGTCCGGCGGCAGATGGGTGACGATCGACGTCATGATGGCAAAGTCGAACTGGCGATCGGGGTAGGGCAGCTTCAGCGCCTTGCCGTTGATTCTGCCTGATGGGTTGTAGAGTTCGTGGGCGATGTCGACATGCTGGAAGGTGAAATTCGGATAGACCGGCGTGACGGATTGACGGCACCAGGTGACGCCGCCTTCCACCGGGTCGATACCGACGTAGCGCCCGTGATCGCTATCGAGATACTGAGTCAGCGGAACGGCCATGCGGCCGATGCCGCTGCCGATGTCGAGCACGCTGCTTTTCGGCTGTAATCCGCCCATGCGGATGAAGTGGCCGAGAAACTCCGCGCCGACAGCCCGGTAGTTGCCATCTCCGACGAAGACGCTGTTTTGGTCCGGCTGCGGCAAGAAACGATTAGTGAGAACCGTCTGAAGCATGCCTTCGATACGGTCTTCGTTCTGTTGCCAGGCCGGCTGCAGGTTGTCTGCGTGGCGAAGTGCGGGCTGGTTCATGCGGCGCTCCTGGCGGCAGGCTTACGGGTGCTCGGCGCTGCCGCCTCTTCGGCGCCGAGGTAGGATGGCATCAGGGTGGTAATGTCTTGGTTCCAGCGCTCGGTATGCAGCCATGCATTGTACTGGCTGGCGACGCCGCGCGTGTAATCCTGGCTGCGGCTGATCGAGCGCCGCTCCAGATGATAGAGACAGGCTGCCGGCTCATAGACGATGTCGAAGCCGGCTTGGCGGATCTTGAGGCAGAGATCGCTGTCCTCGTAGTCGCCAATGACGAAGTCCTCGGCATAGCCGCCAACGAGGTCCCACACCTCCTTGCGCATCACCTGGCAGGCGCCGGTGACGCCGGGCACGCTCCGCATTTCCTGCGCCGGCGCATAGGCGCCCGGCATGCCCTTGTAGAAATGGTGATTGAGCCAGATGTCCTGCTTGTTACGGGCAAAATAGAGGCCCGCATGCTGCAGGGAGCCGTCCTCGAACAGCAGTTTCGGGCCGATGGCGCCGATCGACTTTTCCTTCAGCACCGGCAGCGCAAGCTTTTCCAGCCAGCCGGCCCCACAGGGCACGACGTCCGAGTTGAGCATGACGATGACAGAACCGCGGGCAAAGCGTGCGCCGGCATTGCAGGCGCGGGCATAGCCGCCGTTGCGGTTCATCACCACGAGCTTCATCGAAAGCCCGTGAAGCAGATGGAAGCCACCGAGCAGGTGCTCCGTCTCGTCGTGGATCTCGGGAGAATCGAGCACGTAGATGATCTCGGCGTTGGCCGCGACGAAAGGATCGGTCGCAAGTCCCGACAGCTGGAAGCGCAGGAAGTCGAGCACGCGGTAGAGGGGAACGACGATCGAGACGATTGGCGCGGCCATCATCGGGCCGAAGTCCTTGGTCTGGTCGACCCTGATCGTCTTGCCCAGCCGCTGTTCCACGTCTCTCAGCGCCGGCGCAAGGATCGTGCGGAATGCCTGATCGTTGGCGTGCTGGGGCGGAACGGCACGCAGGATGCGGTTGCGTTGCGTTGCAGGATCGAAGGGTTGCGGTTTTGGCACCAGCGGCTTGACTGCGCCGGACGCCAGCCGCAACTGGAAGCGCGGCTGAAGAAGGGGACCAAGCGGATCGCGCATCGGCAGCCAGCTGACAAAACCGGTCACGTCGGTCTTGGAGCCTTCTTCGGCGCCGCGGGCCCAGCCCGGAAATTCATACCAGTTGCCATCGAGCGGCAAGGCCGTGCCGTCTTCCTGGAGATAGTCGATGCCGGCAAGGACGCCGTTCGCGTCCCGCGTCCATCCGCCGATGAGCAGGCCTTCCGACATAGCAAGGGCGAGGTCAATCTCAGCACCTGGATGGAGTGCGGACTTGCCGGCCTGCCTTGCCGGCAGGGTGGAGCGAAGCTGCAGGTCGATCGCAAGCGCCGTGCCGCTCTCCGGAACCTCGCTCAAGGACCGCACGACGAACTCGCGCAAGCCCGGCGCTGCGCCGTGCTCAGGCCACCATTGCTGGAGGTTGGGATATCGGGAACCGCGCGGCGAAAGCTCGCGCACGGCGATACCGCGCTTTCCCATGATGATGAGTGAGAGCGCCTGGGGCGCGCGCGGCGATTCAAGAACGAAATGGCAGCGGCGCTGACCGCGCTCGGTTCGGCCGGTGATGGCGAATTGCTGCGGTAGCGGCAAAATTGCCTCGGCGCCGAGCGCATAGATGGCGTTGATCTCGCCGAGCTCGGCATTGACGGTCGTCTCTGCCAGATAGCGTCCATGCGCGAGCCGACAGGCGATGGTTGCGGGGCGCTGCCCAAGGCTCAGGGCGTGGATCACGTCATCGACGAGGCCAATAAAGAACTCGTCACGAGACAGGCGAAACGCGCTTCGCCAGACCGTCAACAGATTGTTGAGAAACTTGAGACGACCTTCGGGCTTAAGATCGGAAAGCTGGGCCGCCAGATCGAGGAACGGGAGCTTGGCGGTTGGTTCCAGAACCACCGTCTGCAAAACCGCGCCATCCGCGGCGATTTCGGCGAGCTCACGCTCGGTTCCGGGGCGCATCGCCCAGAAGATCCGTTGGCCACCTAGAGCGCGCGGAAGCGCCATGCTGACGAGAGGGACGAGGGACCGCGACGCGGAAAGAGCGTATTTGGTCTTTGCCGGAGGTTCGGAAGGTGCGTCCCAGATCAGCACAGCAACGTCGAAGCCGAGCCTGAATGCTGCGGCGCTTGTGAAGTCGAGGCCGAAGCTTCTGATACGGTCGTCTGCCGTCACGCGCTACTCCTGAAGGACGAAAAGGGAGGGCGCCCCACGGGAGGAAGTGGGGCGCGCCAGTCAATCTCAATGGATCGTGAAGTAGTGGTTCGGGTTCGCCTGGATGTCGTCGGCGTCCGCATTGACGAGCGTCAGCGTATCGCCATGGCCGAAGTCGATGACCACGTTGCCACCAACCTGGGTGACGCGCGATGCCAGATCTTCCGGCGACGAAATGTCGAGGCCGTTGATGTCCTTCGAAATCTGCAGAAGGTCTTCGCCGGGCGTGAAGTCGAGGATGACGTCGTTGCCGCCACCGCCGTCAAACACGAACACGTCGCTGCCTTCCCCGCCGGTCATGACGTCGTCGCCCTGGCCGCCGTTGATGATGTCGTTGTCGGCACCACCAAACAGGATGTCGCTGCCTCGGCCGCCCATCAGCAGGTCGCTGCCGCCGCCGCCAATGAGAATGTCGTTCCCGTTGTCGCCGTAAAGCAGGTCATCACCCTGGCCGCCGAACAGGACGTCGTTCCCGTTCTCGCCATGGATAACGTCGTCTCCCCAGCCGCCAAACAGGGCATCGTTTCCGTTACCGCCAAACAGCAGATCATCACCTTCATCACCGAAGATGGTGTCGTCGCCATTGCCTCCGTTCACGAAGTCATCTCCAGCGCGAGCGTGGATGAAGTCGTCGAAGCGTGAGCCAAAAAGGGCGTCATCATACGCGCCGCCTTCCAACGTGGCCATATGCTACTCCTCTTAGTTGTTGCTTACGCCCATCTCTGGCCTCAAACCTTGGATGAGCGCCGGGACATTGCACTGCAAAAAAACATATGGCAACAGCAAAAACAAAAGAAATTCGGCTGTGTTGTATTATAAAGCTCTACCTGTGATGTATATTTTGTGTCTTTTTGATGATTATCCCCACGATATAAGGGGTAAGTATCTTCTATATTACTTGGAATTCAATTCAAAATTAGAAATAAAATGCCGGCGAATTCAAATTTCGCCGGCTTCGGATGCTCTCTGAAGATCTGGTTCAGTCTTCCCGGAATGCGCGGTTCAGGCTGTCCGCAATCGGCGAGACCATGTAGTCGATCGCCGAGCGCGGCTTATGGACGATCAGGACTTCGGCGGGCATGCCGGGATAGAGGCGAATGTCCGGGTTGGCGCTGAGCGACGAGGCCGCAATGCGGGCACGCGCCACATAGTAGGAGACGTTCGATTTCTCATCCACCGACTGATCGGCCGCCACATAGCTGATCTCGCCGTCGAGAGGCAGGTGCGTGCGTTGGTTGTAGGCTGTCAACCTGATCTGCGTCTTCGAACCGATATCGATGCTGTCGATGTCACGGGTGCCGACATGCATTTCTACCAGCAGTGGCTCGTCCTCGGGCACGATATCGAGAAGCGGTTGCCCCGCGGAGACGGCGCTGCCTGCCGTGCGTAGCTGGATGTTGGTGACGATACCCGCTTGCGGCGAGCGAATGTCGAGGCGCGTCAGGATGTCTTTGGCTGACACCAATCGTTCTTCGACATCGGAAAGCTCAAGACGGGCCGTGGTGATTTCCCCGGCGATCTCGGACTGGAACTCATTCTCGATCCCGGTCAAGCCGAGCTCGGCGCCGGCTTCCGCCTTTTCTGCCTGGGCCTTGTTGCCCGCAAGCTCACCGCGGGTTGCGGCCAACTCGCTGAGCTTTGCATCGATCTCGATCAGCTTCGAGCGCTGTGCATATTCCTTCGCGACCAGCGTTGCGATTGATGTTCGCTGCTCGGTAATAAGTTCGACCTGCCGATCGGTTGCGCGGATCTGCTCCGTCAGCGATTTCGCTTTTTCCGAGAATTCCTCGATCGTCTTGCGCTGAATCTCCAGGCGACCGGTTTTGGCTTCACGGCGCCTGTCGAAGAAGTTCGTTTCCGCTTTGATCGCGTCCTCGGCCGTAGCGTCAGATGTTGCTGTCAGGTCATCAGGAAAAGCGATTGATTGCGATCCACTCTGCTCCGCGCGTAGGCGCGCGAGCTTTGCAATCAGGCCGATGCGGCGACTTTGCAGTGCCTGAAGGTCGGAGCGGGCGCGCGTATCTTCGAGCTTGAGCAACGGCTGGCCGGCTGCGACCCGGTCACCCTCCTGGACCAGGAGGCGGTCGAGGATGCCGCCTTCGAAGTGGCTGACGGTCTTGCGCTTCGAATCGACCACGATCGTGCCGCTTGCGACCGACGCGCTGCTGAGTTCCGTTGAAAACGCCCAACCGAAGAAACCACCGAAGGCGACGAGGATCGTCGTCAGGCCCGCAAGGACCACGCCGCGCAGCGGCGCGGTGGCGCTTCCTTCTGCGTCCGCATCCAGCCCGTGCAGAGGGTGGGGCCGCTCGGGGATCGCGGGCAAGTTCGCGTGGTCGTCCTTGGCCACGAGTGTGCGTGCGTCGCGAGAGGCTGGCAGGTTCTGTTTGTTCGTCATGCGGATACGCCTTCCCGTCTCGGCTCGCCGGGTGTCATGGATGCGACCACGTCGGTGCGCGGGCCGAACTGGGTGATGCGCCCGTTTTCAAGAACGAGCAGCTTGTCGGCGGCCTGCATGATCGTCGGCCGGTGGGCGATCATGATGACGATCGCACCGTCGTTGCGCGCCCGCTCGATCGCGCGGATCAATGCGCGCTCGCCGATGGCGTCGAGATTGGCGTTCGGCTCGTCGAGAACGATCAGGCGAGGATGGTCGTAAAGGCAGCGGGCAAGAGCTATGCGCTGGCGCTGGCCGCCCGAAAGCGTCAGGTGGCCATCGCCGACCGGAGTGTCGTAGCCGAGCGGCAGGCGCCCGATCATGTCGTGCACGTCAGCAAGCCGAGCCGCTTCGAGCACTTTTTGGGGTTCGCCTTCCTCCATGCGCGAGATGTTGTCGCGGATGGTTCCTTCGAGCAGCGAAACCGACTGCGGCAGGTAGCCGGTCATCTGGCCAAAGGAAGCGCGCTCCCACAGATAGACATTGTTGCCGTCGAGGAAGACGCCGCCGGTGGTCGGCTTCTGAATTCCGACGAGGAGCCGGGCCAGTGTCGATTTGCCCGCCGCCGAGGGGCCGACGATGCCGAGAACTTCGCCGGGCGAGAGCGAGAAGGAAACGCCCTTGATGATCGGCACATCGAGGCCGGGCGCCGCGTAAACGAGCTTATCCACAACAAGATCGCCCTGCGTGCGCGGCTGCGGCATGGTCTGGCGTACGGCCAGATCCTGGTTCAGCGCAGTCTCTATCCGGCGCCAGCTTGCGATGGCGAGCACCCACTGACGCCAGTTCTCGATCATCGAATCAAACGGGGCGAGCAGGCGTCCGACGAGGATGGTCGTCGCCATCATCGCGCCGGGGGAAATCTCTTGTTTCATCACGAGGATAGAGCCTGTTGCCAGTGCGGCCGCCTGGATCATGAAGCGCAGCGAACGGGTGATTGAAGCCATCGCCTTGCTGCGGCTTCCGCTGGTTTCCAACGCGTCGAGCGCGTGCAGCTGTGCGGTGCGCCAGCGGCGGGCAAGTGCCGGCAGCATGCCCATGGCCTCGATCGCCTCGGCATGGCGCAAGCTTGAACCAATTTTCGAAACGGCCTCGATATTGGCTTGATTGGCCTCTTTCATCAGCCGGCGAGTCAGCAAATCAGTCAGCAATCCACAGCATACGAGCAGGGCAATGGAAATGGCGCCAAGAAGGCCGAACATTGGGTGCAGCGCAAAGAGCACCCCGAGAAAGATCGGCGACCAGGCGGCATCGAGTGGGGCGCTGACGGCAGAGGTTGTGAGGAAGCTTCTCAATTCCGCCAGGTCCCGTAGCGACTGGGTCGCCCGGGTCAGCCCTTGATCGGCGGCCGCCTGAACGGCGGCGGTCAGCACCGGCAGGTTCAGCCAGCGCACGACCGCACTACCCATCGCCTGGAACGTCAAAGCCCTGATGTATTCGAGCACGCCGTAGATCACGAGCGCGCCGATGACGAGAATCGTCAGCATGGTCAGCGTGTCCATGCTCTGGCTGTTCAAAACGCGGTCATGAACTTGCATCATGTAGAGTGGTGTCGAGAGCTGCAATATGCCGATGCAAGCACTCAGCACGGCTGCATAAATAAGTGCCAAAACGAACACGCGGCGCGCCTTCAAAATAAGCAGCCGCGGATCGTTTGCTCCATTTTGTGCCTTCTTTGGCCCAATTTGGTTCTTGCTAATCATATTGCCTCGTTTGCTGTCACGCGTGGCGATTTTCTGGATAAGTTCGTTGGGGTCTTGAGGAAGCTATTTTGTTTGTTATCACTTAAATCACAGTGTTGCCGTGATAAGTGTGACACAATAATGGTGGAATGCTCAAGATAGTCGTATTCGGGGGGAGTAAAGGGGGCGAAAAATTGCTTCAAAATTTGAAGTAATTTTTGAATATTGTAGTAATGCTCAGTTGGAGAGAGGGATGAATCAAAGGATTCTCTATCCGTTCGCAGATTTTGGCGGCGCTGTTGCCATCCGCCCCGGGGATGACGCAGCTGGAAGTGCCCCTGAACATGACAATATTGACCAGGAGAGCGAAGCGTCCGTGGTCACATATTTCGAGTTGGCACGGATGATGGAGCGGGCCAGCCGGCGCTTTACCGGCCTGTTGCGTGCCGAGCTGACGAAGCTTGGCGTCGACGATATCGGCCCGGCACAGGCGATGGTCCTTCTGGCGATCGGCGACGCGGAAGTGTCGGTGGCGGAGCTTTTGGACCGTGGCCACTATGTCGGCTCCAACGTTTCCTACTACCTGAAGCAGTTGGGCGACGGAGAGTATATCGACAGGGCCGCCTCCCAGCGCGATCGGCGCTCGGCCCGCATCAAGCTTTCGGAGAAGGGCAAGCAATTGTGCGATTCCTTACGCAAGGCGGCTGGCGCCTATGAACGTGTCCTCAGCCACGGCGAGCAGGACCGGCGCAATCTCGAAACCGCATTTCAAACACTGCACCGGCTCGAGCTGGTTTGGGGGAATGCAACGCGCTACGGCATCTGAGATGCCCGCGCACAGGCTGTCCTTTCAACGGCTATAGGCAGGGAATATGCACGTAGCATTTGTACACCGGCGCGGCTTCTGCCAGTTCGCCGCTCTCGCGTCTCATTTGGCGCAGACCGGAAATGAAGTGACACTCGTGACGGAAACCGTGGATCAGCGGATTCCGGCAACGCGTGTCGTTCGCCACAGAGCAGAACCCGGCCCGCAGGCCAATTCGCAGATGGCAAGGCACCTTGGTGTGCCTGACCATCATGTCCGGATCGGTCACCGGGTCGCCGAAACCTTCGATGCCATGGCCCGCCAGGGGCAGGTGCCCGACGTTATCGTCGGGCACATCGGCTGGGGCGGTATGACCTTCGTCAAGGATGTGTTGCCGAATGTCCCGGCACTCGGCTATTGCGAGTTTTTCTACCGCGCCGAAGGGGCCGATATCGGCTTTGCTCCCGACGACAAGCCCGACCAGGATACGCGTAAGCGACTGCGGCTGCGCAACATGGCGCAACTCCTGACGCTTGATGCGATCGATGGCGGCTTCAGCCCGACCCAATGGCAACGGAGCCTTTATCCGGCGGAGCATCGCGCCCGTATCGCCGTCTGCCACGAGGGCGTCGACACTCGCGTCTTCCGTCCCGATCCGTCGGCATCGTTGAAGCTTCCGGACGGACGGGTGCTAAAGGCGGGTGATCCGCCGATCGTTACTTTCGTCGCCCGCGATCTCGAGCCCTATCGCGGCTTCCCGCAGGCGTTGGAGGCGGCCGCAAAGGTCGCGAAGCGCCATCCCGATGCGCTTTTCGTTTTCGTCGGTGGCGACGGCGTCAGTTACGGCGCCCCACCGCCCGGTGGCGGCTCGTGGAAGGACTATCTGCTTCAATCCCTGAATATCCCGGCCGACCGGTTCCTGTTTCCAGGCGTGGTGCCGCATGGTGTCCTCAAGCAGCTGTTCCAGATTTCAACCGCCCATATCTATCTGACCTATCCTTTCGTGCTTTCCTGGTCGGTCTTGGAGGCCATGGCCTGCGGCGCTCTCGTCATCGGATCGGACACCGCGCCGATGCAGGAGGTGTTGAGCTCCGGCCGCAACGGCCTGCTCGTGCCGTTCTTCGATACGGATGCGCTCGCGGAGGCGATCTCTGGCGCTTTGCAGCAACCGGAGAAGTATTCCGACTTGCGTGCAGCCGCCCGCCGCACCGTCGAGCAAAGGTTCCGTCTGGGCGATTGCATTGCGCGACAGATGACATTGCTGGATAAGGCAATGGGAACCCCCGGATCCACTCAAATATTACGGGTCTCATCTGTATAATACTTCAAAACCCGAACTATTATTTCACGAGAAACGCAAATATAACTTATTGTGCAGTGCAAATAACCTTGATATGCTTTCTCTAGGTCGTTGAATTCGCCGGTTTATTTCGGATCGGGGGATTCAACTACAGAGAGAATTCGGTTGAATTGAGGGTGGCGCGTGCAAGGGTTGGTGTCTTCTGGCGTGAGGTATTCGCAGGCGAAGAGAAAGCTGGTGTTGGCCTCGGATCACGATAGGGCGAGTGTCCAGGGCAGTGGCATCGAGCACCTGGTTCATTTTCTTCCGGCAGGCGATCGGCCTGATGCGACCCTCGAAAACGTGTTTCCATTGATCGGGCTCGCCTTTTCTAGGGAGGGCGAGGCGGATCTGGCCGACGGCATTGTCTCGCTGCGAGCACTTGGGACCGTCCCGGATATCCCGATCAAGCGCTTGAGCGCCGAGGCCGTCAGCGAAAGCGCTGGGCTCATTCAGGCGCTGGTCGACGGGGGTGTCGGGCGGCTTGCCCGGTTCTCGTCGGCAATCACATCCGAGCTTGCGCTGCTTCGCCGCGAGCGTGAAACGCTGCTTGAAAACTACCGCGCGCTTGAAGATGCGTTCCAGGCACGCAACTGGGAGCCGGTCGCCGAAGTCTTTGCGCACGACCCCTATGTCGACCCCAAGGACGAGGGCATCGGCCATCTGATTGCCAATGCCTTTGTCGAACAGCTCCTGCCGGTCTCCAGCCATGGCGTCGCCGGCATCGCCCTTCACTTCAATTCGGTCCCGCGGGATGGCGGCGAACTGGTCGTCGTCTTGAGCTATGTCGAGAGCGGCGAGGGGGTTGCCGAGTGGGCCGTTCCATTCTCGCAGCTCGTTCCAGGCTGGAACTTCTTTGCCCTGCCGCGCACCTGCGGGGGGGGCGCGAAGACCCTGCGGCTGCGCGTTTCGACGACCGGTAGTGAAACGGTCGGGCTTTCACTCGGCTATCCCATCGCCAGTGAACACTATACGGCTCGGTCCGAGACCCGCCACGCCGACCTTGACCTGCGCCCTCTAGCGTTCCGCGTCTATACCGGTCTGCCCGGCGTCAAGCCGACGCGCATGCCGAACATGATCGCGCCGACCGCGCTGCTCGACGGCCACTTCATCGAGGATTATCGCCTGTCGGTCGATCTGCTCAGCCAGATCGTCGACGTATCGGTGACGCCGGTCGTGCCGGAATTCCAGACGGTACGCTTTCTCGAACACGAACACGCCGTCGTCTGCCATCCGCTTGCAAATGGCGTGTCGGCCGGCGCCGTCGGTCGCGCTGTCGAGCCCGGCACCATATCCTTCTCCGCAAGCGCTGTGGTCGATCATCCCAAGGGCGCCCCGGCGGCCGTCAGCTTCCTGCTCGCTCCAGCGGGCTCGAACGCGCGCTCCGAAGTGGCGGAACTGGCTCGCAAGGGGGTGGTCAAGCCGTCCGCCTTCTTCAGCGGCTGGCGCGAGGTCACCAACGAGCAGCCGATCAACATCAACTTCCAGCTCGACGAGCCGGTGCGCCAGCCCATGGATCTGATGATCCTCAGCCGCGCCGTAACCGACTCGGTCGATTTCTCCTGGCTCAAGGTGTCGGGCTTCCGGATGGTCAAGCAGTCGGGTGGTGCGTCTCATGCACAGCAATAGCGATCCAAGGGACCTCATCGCGATCGCCATGCCGCTCTATGGCCACGCGGCGCTGGCGCTCGAAGCGCTCGAATCAGCGCTTGCATCGGATCTCGAGGGTTGCCGTATTGCCATCGTCGTTTCGGTCGACGGCGACCCGCGGCAGGAAACGTTCGATCAGCTGTTGCTCTATACCGCGGCCCACCCTGATATCCATGTGGTCTTCGGGCGTAACGCCGGCCCCGGCGGTGCGCGCAACCGCGCCATCAACTACGTGCTCGAAAATCTGCCCGAGGCGAAGGCCGTTTATTTCCTCGATGCCGACAACCGAGTCTTGCCGGGAACGATCGAGACCCTCTATCGGCGCCTGCACGAAAGCGGCGCCGGCTGGGTCTATACCAACATCGACACCTTCTCGGTGAGCTGGCGAGCGCATTACGGCAACCAGTATTCGCGGCTCGTCCACTGCATCACGGACAACATCTGTGACACCGGCTCGATGATCTCGATCGAGGTCTTCCAGGAGGGCGTTCGGTTCAACGACGACCGACAGAACGGTTTTGAGGATTGGGAGTTCTGGCTTTCCTGCGTCGAGCACGGTTTTGTCGGAACCCCCTGCCACGACACGACGTTCGAATACCGCCTGCGCGCCGAAAGCCGTTTCAAGGAAGCCAACCGCGACCGCGCGACATCCGTGAGCTTCCTCAGAAAGCGCCACAAGGCTCTGTTCCAGCGGCCAATGCTCGTCGATTTCGAGCATGAGGAGTGCCCGCGTTATCTCTTCGCGCGCACCGAAGACGCGGCGATCTCGTTCTTCACAGATCCGACGAAGCAACCGAAGCGGCTGCGCCTCGACGACATCATCCCAGCCTTCTGGGCAAGCACCGGCGAGCCCGACAACGTGCATTTCCCGCCCTTCGTCATGGCCGGCAGCGGTGCGACGATCGATCTGCTTTTGCGCTCGCGCATGCTGCCCAACGTGCTTTGCCACCTGGAGCGCCTGAGTGAGAAGGCCAACGTCGTTTTCGTTCATCTCGGCAACGACGCAACGCAGCGCAAGATCGAGCCGACCTTCCTCGACGCCGGCGCCCAGCATCTCGGCCAACCGGATCTCATCTTCATTTCGACGGCGCTCCTGCGCGACGTCATCCGCAACAATGCGCTCGACTGGTTTGCCTCTATCGGCACGCAGCAGGTCTGGCCGACCTCGGCGGTTCTCAATGTGCGCTTCCCGTTCCCGCGCGCTCTGCCGCGCCGCACGCTGATCACGCCGCAACAGGTGATGATCAACTGCGTCAACGCGGTCGCCACCAGTCCGCTTCGCCGCACGGCCGGCCGTCGCTGGACCTGGCGACCCGCGCGGCTCATGCCCTATTCCGACCTGCACAAGGCCTTGCGAACAGAAATCGGCGGCTCGCCGGTGCTGCCGCTCGGGCACAGCGAAGCCGGTAAGAAGACTGCAGCGCTTCTCGTGCCGAACGCGTCGTTTGGCGGCGCCGAGAAGGTCATCTACGCCGCCTCGCGTGAACTTAGGGCCGCGGGCTACGAGACGCATCTGTTCGTGCTCGGCACCAGCCGGATGGACGTGATCGATGAGTTCGATTCGAGCTTCGACTATGTTCACTTCTGGGATCAGGGCATCCCGGCCTGGGGCGGCTCCGGCTCGTTCCTCGGCCAGGATTTCATTGCCGACCATCATGAAGTCGATTGGGGTGCGCTTAAAGGTCAGCTCTCAGGCTTCGATCTCGTCATCAACAACCACGTGATGGCGATGCATCCGCTGATCGCACGGCTGCGCTCGGAAGGGACACGCACGGCTTGCTATCTGCACGTCGTCGACAACACGCCGTTCAAGCGCCCGGCCGGCCAGCCCTTTGCAGCCATCGCCCACGAGCATTGCTACGACGCCTTCCTCACCTGCTCGGAACAACTGAAGTTCTACCTGCACAGCTTCGGCGTGCCGCTCGAAAAGATCTTTGCCGTTCCCAACGGCGCAAGTTTCTCCGTGCCGCCCAAGGTGCTTGCAGACGTGCTGCAGGTGCGGCGGATCGAGCGCAAGGACGACCGGCTGCGGCTGCTCTACATGGGCCGTCTCGACCAGCAGAAGGGCATCGACCGCCTGGCCGCGACGATCGCCGAACTGCGGGCCGCACACGTGTCGTTCGATGCGCGGGCGATCGGTGGCGAGATCCTGGCGGATGCCTCGTTCTCTTGGACGGACCGGCTCAAGGAACTGGGCGTCGACGTGCGCCCACCGGTCTTTGCCAGCCGCGACCTGATCAAGGCGCTCGGCTGGGCCGATGTTCTGATCATGCCTTCGCGCTGGGAAGGTGCCCCGCTGATGATCGCCGAAGCCCAACAGCTCGGCTGCGTGCCGATCGCAACCGCGGTTGGCGCCGTCGACGAACTGATCGTCGATCGCGAGGACGGCATCCTAATCAATGCCTCGTCCGATCCCCAGGTGGTGCGCGACATGGTCAAGGCGATCGCCGAGGTTTCGCGCGATCGCAACCTGCTGGCGCCGATCATGGAAGGTTGCCTGAGAACAGCGGCGCGCCGCGCCTGGTCCAACTCCTTCTCCGAGTTCCTCGGCTGGTGCGACGGCGCCGTGAACAATTCCTCGCTTTCGCGTGCCAAGGTCATCCGGGCGCGAGACACATCCAATACCGGCGTCGCAGCTGCAGGCTGATCGACCCGTACGACTTTTCAAAGAGAAGGGACTTACGCATGCGTCCAAGAATCCTCCTGACGGGTATTCCTGGTCATTACACGCGCCTCGCAAACGGCGCCAATGGCCTGTCGGTTTCCTATTCGGAACGGCAAAAACAACCCGAATCCAAGGACGAGTTTCTTCAGGAGCTTCGCAACATCAGTAACACCGGCAACTATCTGATCGGTGAGGGGGCTCTGCGCGCCATCGCGCCGCACGCCAAGCAGATTCCGTTCTGGCATCTTTACAACGCCCACAAGAACGGCACCGGTTTCGATGAGTTCAACAACAACTTCGACATCTGCGTGTTCACCTGCGCCAATCTGTTGCGCAAGGGGCTTTCTGCGGATGCCGAGGCTGATGTCTTGAGCAAGCTCAAGATGCCGATCGTCATGCTCGGCATCGGCCACCAGAACCGCAAGGACCTGGAAACAGGCCTGCCGGAGGGGACGAAGCGCCTGCTCGATGTTCTCAAGGACCGCGAGCACTATTTCCTGACCCGCGGCTACGAAACCGCCGGCTACCTCAAGGACCAGGGGTTCAAGTACGTCCGGCCAACCGGCTGCCCCTCGGTCTATTTCGCGCCGAACAACATGCGCGCCTCGATGAAGAAGTTGCCTGACGTCAAGATCGGTCAGGCAAAGACGATCTTTTCGGGCTATCTCGGCGCCAATCACGATTGCATCGTCGATGCGATCGCGCTCAACCCAGAAGGCGCCAAGCCCCAATACATCATCCAGGACGAATTCCTGCACTTCGACATGAAGGTCGAGCCGGATGCCGATGGCAGGGTCTTCGATTCCTGCTCGGGCAAGATGCTCGGCGAACTGGCTTTTCCGGGCGCTGAGCGCCAGAAGGTCCCCTTCGATGTGCGCACCTTCTTCGATACCAACATGTGGCGCGCCTGGGCCTCGCACATGGACTTCAATTTCGGCCGTCGTTTCCATGGCTCGATCATCGCCATGCAGGCAGGCGTGCCGAGCCTGATGGTGGCCGTCGACGACCGCATGCGCGAAATGCTGGGCTTTACCGGCCTGCCGTCGGTCGACGTCCAGGAGCTCGAAAAGGCGGAAAACCGGGCGGAGTTCGTTGCCAGCCATCTGGCCGGGCTGAACGCATCGGAACTGGTCGACCGTTACTCCGATCGCGAACGCAATTTCCGTACGGTGCTGCGCGAGATCGGCATCGGCCTCTAAGCCGTGATGCCTCGGACGCGTTCGATCCGAGGCGCTCAATTCATGATGTTCGGGCGGCACGGTGAGGTTTGCAGATCCGCTTCCTCGTGCCGCCCTCCCTCTTCCTCAACTCTGTGGGCCAGTCCACAAACCAGGTGTATCGATGCGTATCCTGCTCACCGGAATCCCTTCCTACCTCCAGCGTACCGTGGCGCGCGTTTCCGGTGCGACGGTTCATCACAAACCCTACTTCGACGATATCCGAAGCAAGAAGGATCTGGTCGACCAGGTCAAGAAGATCGCCAACACCGGCAACTACCTGATCGGCGAGGGCGCAGCTTATGCCTTGCGCGGTCATGACGTGACCTATGTGCCGTTCTGGCATCTGGTCAACAGCCGCGGCGCCAACGACGTCTACGATGCCCTGAACAAGGAATTTGACATGTGCGTGTTCGCTTCGGCGAACCTGCTGCGTCCGGGATACTCGGCCGATCTCGAAGCGGATGTGTTCGAGAAGCTGAAGATGCCGGTTCTGGTGATGGGCATCGGCATCCAGAAGCGTGAAGGTCTGAAAGAAAACCTGCCGGCCGGTACGTTGCGGTTCCTCGAGGTCTTGAAGCAGAAGGAAAGCTTCTTCCTGACCCGCGGCTATTTCACCGCCGAGTTCCTGCGCGCGGAGGGCATGAAGTTCGTCAAGCCGACCGGCTGCCCCTCGCTCTTCTTCGCTCCCAACGAGATGCGCCACTCCTTGACGTCGCTTGCAAACGCAGACCTTGCCTCGGCACAGAAGCTCGCGCTCGGCGGCTATCTCGGTAGCGTCGCCGACACCATCGTCGATGCCCACGCGCTCCTGAAGCCGGAGAGCGTGGCCAGCTACGTCATCCAGGACGAAATCGTCGCCTATAACCTGACGCTTCCCGTGGATGACAACGCGCCGGTCTATGACCGCTCCAGCGGCCGCATCACCGGCAAGACCGAATACAAGCATCAGGAAAAATGGCAGCGGCAGAATGAACTGATGGTGTTCTTCGACACCAACCAGTGGCGCGCCTGGTCATCGACCCGGGACCTCTGCATGGGCAGGCGCTTCCATGGCTGCGTCATTGGCATGCAGGCGGGCACGCCTTCGCTGATGATCGCCGTCGACGACCGTATGCGCGAGATGCTCGAATTCATCGGCTTCCCCTATATCGAGGCGGGCGTCTGGAATCGTGAGGCGGACAAGAAGGCGCATCTCGCCAACTTCCTGTCGAAGATCGATGCGCAGGCGGTTACCGAACGCTATTCGGCATGCGAGGCGAACTTCCAAAGTGCGCTTAAACAGGTTGGCATTTAATCTGCCCCTGACCCGGGCAGCGCCGTTGGCGCTGCTCCTTGCCGCCCTGGTCTTCTGGGCGGCGCTTTCGCGTGGCGCTCCGGCGTTCGCGGGCGAGGCTGCGGCTGCGCGCTACGGCGTCAATCGGCTCAATCTCGCCTGGCTGGAGCGCACGGATCAGGAACGCATCCTTCGCGAAATCGCCGACAGCGGCGCCACGCATGTGCGGCTATCGCTGTCGCGCCCTGTCGACAAAAGCATCGACGCTCTGGAGATTGCCAACCGGCTGGGTCTGCGGATCCTGCTCGAAATCCAGCTGTCGAACAAAAGCTATTATCCGGACAGCGTTCGCCCGCGCACCGGCTTCGGGCGCATCTGGGATATCAACCGGTTGTCCGATCTGGACCTTGATCGTTACCGCGTCGGCCTGGCGTCAGCTCTGCAGCGCATCGATGCCCTTGGCATCCGTCTGGACGCGGTAGAACCCGGAAACGAGATCAACCTCGCCGGCTATAACGGCGACCTCGCCGTCTACGAGAAGCCGGGCCAAGCGACGCCGCGACATCTCGGCGAACTCAAGGATGCCCACGCGTTCGGAAAGGGCCTCGACAACTACGTCGAGGCGCTGAAGATCACCCGCGACGCCGTAAGAGCGAGCGGCAACAGCAAGGCGATCATCGTCTCTGCCGGGCTCTCCGACATGGGAGCCAAGGAAGCGGACCGCCAGGGAATGGAGCGGCTGGACCCGGGCGAGGTGATCGCCCTTTTGAAGGCGCGGGGCATGGACGCGCTCGTCGATGCCTATGGCATTCACATCTACCCGGCGCGCAAGGATAAGGCTGCAATCACCTCGATCGTCACCAAACTTCTCGATTTCTGCGCGCCTGCCGAGCGGGGTCGGCCCTGCTGGGTGACGGAATGGGGGATTGCCAACACGGCGCGCAGCTGCCCCGTCGACGATCGCGAACGCGAAGGGGCGATGACGGCCATGCGGACGGTGTTCGAGCGGTTTTCCGAAGAAAAACGCCTGGATGCCGCCTACTACTACGACTGGGACACCCAACAGAACTACCGGCTATGGCGCTGTGGCGGGCTCAGTCCAGCCGGGGCTTTGGCCATCGCACCGTAGTACGCAGCTCGGGTGAAGAAGCCGACAATTTGCGGCGGACATGGCGATGGAACTTTGACCGTATTACACCGCGTCCCGAAAGTGTTCGTTGCTGGAATGTTTTACGTCTCATGGATGATATCGTCGTCAACGCGGGCTCAAAATCTGGCCGCGTCATCATTCATGAAAAGGCATGGGTGTCGAAATGCGCGTCGCGGATCGCGGCGCGGTACGTAGGTCGAGACCGCCATATCATGCCTGGGGTTGGCCTGGGGCACCAGGTAACATCATGGGGCGCACTTTCGTCGATGCGGTCGGATTGGCAAGTCAATCACCCCGCGGGATTAGACACCGGCCCGCGCAGCTCTTGCGACCTTCGGACACTTCGCAGCGCGGATTCTACTTGCACTTATACGAGAACTCATACACCTCGTTTCCAAGAGATCTCGCGGCCCCGACTACACATCCGCGTTCGCCTCGATCCTTAAGATATCTCTCGGCGGTGCTCTCCAGCTTTTGATCAAACGTTAAGGGAGTAACGAATTTGGGCGAGGCCTGAGAGGCCGCGACCGGCGAAACCATCAGAGATTTTTCCGATTTGTGCCGATAAACTCGAAAGGTGTCGCCCTCGAATTCAATTGTTTCACCTTCGAAATTATAGGTATTCATCCGTGCCATCTCCCTCGCAGAAGAGCAGCCTGCCAGAGTTGCGGCGGCGACTAACCCAATCACCACGATGATGCGCATCCCTCTCTCCCGATTACGACTTAGTTGGCATAGACCATGCGCTATTCTTTCGAAAGTGGTATATCCCGCGTCCTCAGAAAGGCGGCGATTACGTGCCATCGCAAGTCAACCCCTGAAGGGGTGCGTGGCGAAGTCTGTGAAACGTTCAAGTGATTCGCTGCAACGCGCAGAAACGCGGAACCTCCGATCATCTAAACCGAAAGAAAATCCGGAACACACTTGGCGTGGGGCCTAGTGGCAAGTAATACGTGAGAACACGTTGAATCAGATAAAGTTCATAGAAGAACCGACCGATTTGCGCGAAGACTGAAGAGAAAACCGATAGAAAACAGGATCGAGCATTATGACTTCGAGTATTTTGGCGGCAAGCGGTGGTGTAAAGCAGGTCATTTGCATCAATTGGGGTACGAAATATGGCGCGCCGTTCATCAACAGACTCTATGCGATGGTTGCGCGCAACATAACGCCTCCTTTCACGTTTACTTGTTTCACCGACAACCGTGTGGGGCTTAACTCGGAAATCCGGTGCGAAGATCTGCCGCCTCTCGATATTGAGAACATGCCCGTCAATACACGAGGTATCTGGCCGAAGGCGCGACTCTGGGGGCCGACGCTCGGTAACCTAAAGGGAGCGGTGCTTTTTCTCGACCTTGACCTAGTAATCGTCTCGTCGCTTGATCCCTTCTTCGAAGTCGGCGAAGCCGAGGATGTGGTGATGACGAGAAATCAAACGACGCCGTTTGAGCGTCTTGGCCAGACGTCGCTCTTCCGGTTCCCCGTGGGCAAACTCCTCCCGCTTCAGGAAAAGTTTCGATCCGACCCGCAGGGCGTCGCTGACGAGTATCGCTATGAGCAGCGCTTCGTGAGCCGGAATGCGCCCGGCGGCGCAAAGTTCTTCCCACGAAAGTGGGTTCTCCATTTCCGTCAGGATTGCCGCTGGCCTTTCCCTCTCAATTATTTCCTCGCTCCCCGTCTCCCCAAAGACGCGCTCGTGGTGATCTTCCCGCGAGGTCTTCACCCGCAGCATGCGATCGAGGGACGATATGGAACGAAGGGACCTCGCAAATCGGCACTCGAACATGTCGCTGGTGTCTTCGATCCGCAGCAAAGGAAAAATAAAGGAGCCTTTCAGTACCTGCGGCACTATATACGCCCGACGGCCTGGGTGGCCGAGCATTGGCGCGAGTAAGCATGAGTATCGAGGCTAAGATTTATCTTGTTTCATTTCGGCTCGGATGACCGAGGCAATGCGTTTCGTTTCGTCGAGTGGCTCGTAGGTGTAGGGATAGATCGTGCCTTCAAATGGCCTGGTCAGTTGCAAGGTGTTTTGAAGGTCCCTGTGGTAGCGCTCGAATTTTTCGAGCCGCGGACCTTCAACGTTAGTCAGGTCCAGCGAGAAGACTGGCTTACCAGTCGCCAGCGCTTCGCATGGCATCGTGATTGAATCCTTCGCAACAACGAAGGCATCTGCGGCAGCCATGTAGGCCAGATAGGGATTGTCGCTCAGCCGATCCCATACAAAGACATGCTCGCTTTTCAGGCTCATGAGGGCCTGCTGCGTATTGTCCTCGGATCTGCGTGAGACAGAGGCCACAACGCACCAGCCCGCATCGCTCAGTTGACGGACAGCGTGTTTGATTTTTTCAAGAGCGCCCTCGTCATAGAGGTATGCGCCGTTGGATCCCCCAACAAAGAGCGCCGCGATCGGGCGCCCGTCGGGAGAAAATCGCTGGCGCGCCTCTTCTCTCAGCGGCGCAAGTCGTGCCCAGGTGATTTGATGCGGTACCCCCACCATCTTGTGATAGTTCGGCCGATCAGCCAACTCATCCACCCAATCATGGCGCGACACGAAGACCAAATCATACCCCTCGATGCGCGGACGCTGAAGGTGGACTGTAAGGGGCCGCCCGCCATAGGCGGATTTGATCTGAAGGACTGCGGGCTCGGCGCGGAAGCCACAGGAAATTACAAGTTCAGGACGCTTCTCCCTTTTGCGGAAGAGGGGCGGTTCAAACAGCCGCTTTATGCCGCGGGTTCTACTGATTAGCTTGGCAACCGGTTCCGGATCGAATTGTCTTCCGACGCCGAGACATTGCGTAAGCGTCCCGGCTTTGCTTTCCGCGACCGCCCATACACAGCTCAGGTTTGATGATCGGCCTCCGCCACTTTGCTCTTGCAAACCACTCATTCCAATCCGAACTTTCCTCCGAATAACTCTTGGAGCCCACGCCCGTGGAAGAGTTCACTAGATTAGTGTGATTCCGCTGTTTCTGATGAAGTCCACCATGCTTCGATCTTCCACAACGTTGTCTTCGATGTATTTAATTGTTGCCGACACCTTAGTTCTGTATTTGTCGATTGAACTATCAAAGGACCAGCCTCGTTCCGTCTTTTCTTTCAGCTCCTGGACCGATTTTGCGTAATAGTGGTTGAGCTGAAGAAACTCCGCCGAATAAAAATCGGCAGCTTTCCTGTGCTTCTTAGCAAACGTTTTCCCCGCATCGTTCGACGTCCGGTCACCGTGGGACCGTGTCTGGAAGTGATGTACCGCCACTTTCGTAACTTCGACGGGATCGACAATGCATTTGAAATTGCTGGCGTCGAGATGCTGGCGCAGGGGGTCGGCAACGCGCATCGTATACTCGAGGCAAACAGGCCCTGCCGGTCGTTCAACATGCCCGCCGTGGCCAAACATGTGCCATGGCAGTGAAACATTCGGAAACCCTTCTGCACCACGCAGTGCATCCTGTAGGGTCCGCCCTTTTTTCGGCAAAAGAAATTCGTCAACGTCAATGAACGCCATACGGTCGTACCTGCCGCCAAAGTTCAGGATCGCGTGAGCGAAAGCAATGGTTTGGCCATTCAGATGCTCGCCACATTCTTCGTCGCGCATGCGCATCTTCCACGGGATGACAGTCAGTTCATCCTGGCTCAAGACATTCCGTAGTAAGTCGAACGTCCCATCAGTTGAAGCGTCGTCATAGAGATGGAAATGGCACACGCCTACGGCCTTATGAAAGCGTACCCATTCCTCGATATAGCGAACTTCATTTTTGACGCAGGCGACAAGCGCGATCCCGTGTCGGCCCGGCTCTGGCACCGGAGGGGTGATACCCAGCTCTCTGGTAAGATGCCGCTTACCCTTCAGTCCAAACATCGACGCTCCTTGGTTGTCGAGCATTGCGTCCAGCGACCTGCGTGAAGGAAGGTGAAGACCTGTCGGCTTCTTGAACATGCATTTCGCATTTTATCAAGCATCCTTGCTTTAATTCGAAAAAAATCATCAGTATAGAGAGGACAACCTAGCGTCACGGGCGCAAACGTCGTAGTGGTGCTCCAGAAGTACAGTAACCTAGGGTTGATGCTCGATGGATTTCCGCGCCCCCGGAGCGACGGCGAATGTTACGGAGGCAGGTCAATGGCGTACCCTCCTTGCCAGCTTCTCTCACATCGTCCTTGTCGCGAATAGCGAAGAGGTGAATATCCGGGAGCTTCAAGCCGAATACCCGCAGACGGCGCTCTTCGTCTTTTTCAACAAAGTTTACAAAGTTCTCGACGAGCAGTTTTCCGGAAACGCCCTGCTGGTGTCGCGCGCGCAGCCCGGAGGCGCGAACATTGTTTACCGGCACGAGGTTGCCGACGTCGTCAAATTGTTTGCGCCCGAACGGTTCCTCGGGATCATGAATATTCGCTTGGCGAGGAGCGAGCGCCTGAACACGAGTGCGGACTATCTAGGCACCTCGACGGGGCATCTCGACCTAACCGGCTTCTGCGGTGAGTTCTACCCTCAGGAGAAGTTGCCGACCAGCGGCTTCGCAATTGCGCTGTGGCTGGTCGACCAGCAGCTACCGAGCAAAATTGTGCTGGCGGGGTTTTCCGCCAAGCGGAGCGACAAATGGCGGGTCGTAGCCGTCCATGACTGGACGTTTGAGCAGGTTTTTCTGCGTCTCTTTGCCAGGGTGGGAAAGTTGTCAATCCATGATGGCGTCGCGAAAAACAGTTATGCTTCGCTTGCCTCCCGTTTCCCGGAACTGACGGCGGCTGACATTACCTCGACGATCGCTGAAGTCTTGTCCTCACGTCTCAGCCAGACAGACGCCCAAGTCGACAAGCTGATCTCATTGACGAACGTTCTGCGGTCGCTCGACGAATTCTTGCGTCGACTGAAGCCAAAGTTCTTAAAGAAACGCTAGAGGGAAGCTGTCGTTTTTGCAACGACAGTAAGCGAGGTTCGTATGGGGTCGTGGATCTCAGACACGCGCAAGCGCATATACAGAAACACGAAGTACTGGCTGATGCGCCCGGCGCCCCCATCGGCGCCCAGTCCCTTCATTGGACCGGTCGTGGTTGTTGGGTCTGCGCCGGTCTCCCACAAGCCTGCTGGATTCAACGAGAACTTCGCAGTTATTACTGTGAACGGTTCCCAGTCCGTCAGCGCTGGATGGGGAGTTGAGATCCCGGCTGTAACGATGATGATGTTCAATCAAGTCGAGGGCACGACGCCCAATGCTATCGAAGTCCGGCGCGTGCTAAAGGGGCGGCGAACGGGCGCTCTCTATGTCTTGCTCTGGAGAAAGGATGACCTTCAGCGGCTGGAAGAGGGTCTGCGCGCGTTCGACTACAGTTATGACACCCTGCAGATCGTCGATCGTTACGAGCGCATGGCGCTGCTTGACCGGGTAGCAGGCTTGCGCTCGCTGGAGCTGGATGCGGATTCTAAATGTTCAAACGGAATGAACGCAGTGCTCTTTGCTCTTCATAACGGAGCGCCGGCGGTCATCATCACTGGGATCAATCCCAATTCAGCAGGGCATGTTTACAATCAGGCAGGCCTCACACGGCTTCATACGCAGATGGACAAACAGCTCGTCGCCAAGCTCCTGCAAGCCGGTCGACCAATCTATACGGCTGACCCCCTGGTGTCAGAGGAGCTCGGCATCCCCTTGTGGAACGGGTTAGGTAGTTAGCTTAGCGGAGTCGACCTCAGTCAAAGGATCGGCGTCACCTCAGGAAGAGTAATGAGCTCAAATCGTCCATTCGCCCGTTCGCTCATCAAAATTGCCGTCCGCCTCGCGCTGGGCGGCTCGCGAGCGCATGCTCAGGATTGGTTTCCAGGTCTTAAGCTGAATCTTGCGACCGAAACTCAGGACGGCGCCATCTGGTACCGGGGAAGGCACGTCGGAACGCTTCTGTCTGCTTCCCACAGCTTACCATCGCGTCCATCGAAGCTGATGATCGTTGGCTCCGGGCCCTCCATCGAGCAGAACGATCTGACCCGCGTTGATGGATCTTCTTGCATACTCCTCAACGGAGCCTTGAGCCTCGTTCCAGATGTCATAGAAGAGCCTTTAGCAATTGCTATCGAAGACGAGCGGTTCATCTGGAGGCACTTCGAGCTTGTCCAGAAAATTCCGGGACAGAGTCTCTGTCTGTTCTCGGTGAGCGTGATCAGGGCGATCTGTGAACTGGACACGTCGTGGCTAAAGGGCCGACGGATTGCCTTGATCGACAATGTCCGGAAACCGTACCGTATCGGTCGCCGGGCGACTGCGGAATTACGCGGGCTTCCCTACACGAGGCTTACTGACGATGGTGCAGCGGGGTTTTCCGAAAGCCCGTTCACTGCTGTGTTTCAGGCTGGCTCGGTGGCCGTCTCGGCGATGCAATTCGCCGTCGGGTGGAAGCCTCGTGAAATCGGGCTTTTGGGAATTGATATTGGCAATGCTGACCAGGCGAGATTCTACGAGACGACAGACAAAGCCTATTCCGGCATTCGCAGAGCGCAGGTTCGGATCATCGATCACCTTGTCCTGGCGAAAAATGTGGCGGCCGAAAGTGGCATCGAAATCTTCAACCACTCTTCTATCTCGGCTCTGAAGGATTTCGGCTTTGGTTTCAGCGACAAAATAACGAAACCCGACTGAAGTTAGCAGATTTGGGGGCCGCGCGATGCAGACCGCTGCGCCCCCCAAACGGCTCGACATCCGGTGACTTTTTGCGCCTTAGCCGGCGCGCTGCGTTACATGCAAAACGCGGTCACGTGCAGCGAACCACTCATCGGCGTAATCGTCGTTTTTGTATTCGTCGAAGTAAGGCCCGCCATCCGTGAAGTGAACGAGGTTCGCATCCGGCGAATGCTCGTACTCGTTAACGAGCCAATTCCAGCTGGCAGGCAGTTCGCCGATGAGATCGTCGGATTCCAGCCACTTGAACTGGTGCAACTCAAGGCCGGTTGCGGTGTTGACGTAGTCAAGATCCAGTTTGCGGCACTTTGCGTTGTTAAACAAAATTACGCTGGACCAGTTCTTCTTTTCGTATTTGGTCTGAACCTGGCCCAGGAACTTCGTCTCAACCTTGGGAACATAGTTGTGCTTGACGCACATCGCGGCGTAGCGGTCGTCTCGCAAGTTCCAGAGCTTTGCGATGTCAGTCCGCATCAACATGTCGCAGTCGGCAAACAGCGACCAGCCTTCGTAATTGCTTAGGTAGGGCACTAGAAAACGTGAGAAAGAGAATTCCGTCGACTGAAGAGGATTGCGCTCGCGGGTAAAGATGTTCTCAACGTTGTTGAGAGAAATAGGCGTGAACTTCACCGGAATGGAGCTCTTCTCAAGAATACTTTGGCAAAGAACGTGGTATGCTACTACTTCTTTGCTGTCGAAACCGATGTAAATATTAGCGCTTTGCGTCATGACACTTCCGATTCTAGTTGGTTCAAAATGTCCAAGGCCTGGCTGGTTTAACCAAAAAAGATGGCAACGTGAAGCCTAGGACAATCGCGAGCTTGGCCCGCGGCATGAATCCGGCCTTCGTATGTCATCATCTCTCTCCCCAAAATTCCATCTGCTCTACCATATGGTTTCGTAACCGACGCGATCGTATCTGGCAAATCCCTTCTAGTTATCTTAGTAGCTACTTTCGGAGTGCGAACAGCCGCACTTATGAACTTCGAGCCCGGAGAGAATATGCGCAGCCTCCTATTAAAAAGAGCGGATGCTATTTACGTGCTCGTCGCCAGTTACTGCCTGTTGAGCGTTGTTCTGAAAATTCTCCGCCCGGATTCCCTCGAAATTGACGAGTCTGAACAGGCATTTCTTTCGCAGTATCTGATGCTCGGATATGGAGCTCAACCGCCGTTCTACAATTGGCTCCAATATGGCGTCGCCGCAGTCTTCGGGATCTCTGTCGCGTCGCTGACAATCCTGAAAAACGCCCTAATGTGCGGATTCCTCGTCTTTTACGGCTTGACGGTTCGAACGCTCACCGACGGCCGCTTACTTCCGGCAGTCGCCATCCTGGGAGCGCTGACGCTTCCCCCGGTTTTCCTTCTGTCTCAGCGCGATCTGTCTCATACGGTTGCCGCGCTCTTTTCGGTGTCGCTGTTCCTCTTTTGCTTCTTCCGCGTCCTCAAGCATCCTCCGAGGATTGGCGGGTATCTGTTCGTTGGCGCAGTGGTAGGTATCGGGATCTTGTCCAAGTACAACTTCGTCATCGTACCTGCGGCGGCTTTGATCGCCATTCTTCCGGAAGCAGCGTTGCGAAAGCGCATTTTCGACTGGCGCGTGCTCGCCTGCGCCGTCGCCGCTGCCACCGTCGTCGGACCGCACGCCTATTGGGTGATCAACAACCTTGGGCATGCGACCGGTGTGACCGTCGCGGAGATGAAAGAGGGGGCAGAGACCGCTCTTCTGCCGCATTCGATCGAAGGGCTAGTTTCCCTTGTGATTGCCGCAATCAAAGGTGTCGCGCCGACTGTCTTGGTTTTCGCTGCAGCCTTCTATGCGGATATAGGCAAGATCCTGCGCGCCGAAAGCATTTGGACACGGGTCGTCGGAAGAATGCTCGTTGCTAGCTTCGTTCTGGTAGCGCTGATTGTTATTGCAATGGGTGCAACGCACATTCGCGTGAAATGGCTGGCACTCTTTACTGCGCTTCTGCCACTCTATTTGACGCTCAAGATTGATGCTGCCCGCATCGATCCGGGCCCGCGGCTCCCGGTACTTTTATTGGTCGCCGGTGTTACCTCGGTCGGCGTTATCCTGATGCTGTGGGCGCGGGTTTTCATTGGTCCTGTGATCGGCGACTACTCCTTTGCGCATACGCCCTATAATGGCTTTGCACGAGCCGTGAGCGCCGAGAGGGGAGTGCCGCCTGCCGCGATTGTGGTTGACGATCGGATCGTGGCGGGCAATCTGAGGATCCAGTTCCCCGGCACCCCAATCATTCTCCCGGGCTTTTCCCCGGACCTAGAGGGCGAGAGCATTGTGCCGCGAGGCCGAATCTTGGCCGTATGGCCGGCGGAAGGTGCGAACCGCGAAAAGCTTCCGCCGCGTATTGAGAGGCTACTGGCGGAACAGAATTTCGCTGTTACCAGTCCAGAGCCGGCCTTCGTGTCAATTCCATACAACGCCGGGCGTCCCGGCGATGTTTACGCGTTCGGCTACATGTGGGCGAATTCCAACTGACTTCCAGAGCGGCGGGACATACAGACCGCAAGCTCGTCCTTGTTGCGAATGAAGGGGAGGCCGATCTGTTCAGAGAGCTCCGGCTCTGTCGTAAACACGTCACCCCGCTCCTTCAGGAGATTAAGGACGAAAGTGTCTTCCGCAATTTGACGTCGCTCCTTGCCCTTGTCGTTGTAGGAATGCCCCATCTGGGTCAGCGAGAAGCCGGTCAAGGTGACAGAGGGTACACCGACGAACAGCCCGTAGCAGAGAGCCGCCACGCCGTTCGTCACCTTGCCGACGTCTCCCACGTCAGCAGGAAGGCCCCCGGTGACATGGCTCACGATTGCTTCGCGCTCGGCCTTCGTAGCGCGCATCAAGCTCTTGTAGCGTACGCTTGGCTTCAAGAGCAGTTTGAGATGCATGACCCAGAGAGGTCTTCTGTGGAGCCAGAGCAGGCCTCTGGTTCTTACAAAGGGATGCTCTCCCCAGGATTTCTTACGTTTGCGGAACGTCAGGTCTGCCGCGGGGAGGCCCAAAGCGTTTGCCGTCTTGCCAGAGTTGTTCACGTCAACGCGGGCACAATGTCCGATCAGGTCGGATGGCAGGGTGGGACGAGGTGCCGATCCGAAGATCAGCCAAGGCACGTCGAGGATCCCGAGTTGCGCCAGCCAGCGGCGATGGGTTTCGCGAAGCTCTTCAATCGTCACAAGCTCACTCGTCATCAGCGGGTTCCAGGATCGCAACTAATTCGCGGCTGCTGTGTACGGACTTCCGGCAAAGCAGGTTTCCATTGAACCATATGCGAAAAACACCTCCAGCCAACTGGAATATGTCAAAAAACTGGCAACTGCCTAATTTTGCCACTTTGATCTGATTTCCGGGCACTTTAAAAAGGCTCACCAACTAGGATACCAAAATGACTGTTCGTGACGCAGTGCTGGCTTCAATTACTCGAACCTTAGGCACTGCGGCAGACGGCATAGCGGCGCTCGCCGCCGAGTTAGCTCGGCAAGCAGAATTGTCCAAAAGTTTCATCGAAGCTGTCGATTTGCTCGCCTCGCGCGGTGGACGGGTAGTCGTCGCCGGAGTTGGCAAGAGCGGGCATATCGGCCGCAAGATCGCGGCGACGCTCGCTTCGACGGGGACTTCCGCCTACTTCGTGCATCCGACGGAGGCAAGCCACGGAGATCTCGGCATGATCACGGCGCAAGATTTGCTGGTTCTTTTGTCTTGGTCGGGAGAAACGCTCGAACTCGGCAACATGCTGACCTATTCCAAGCGGTTCAATGTACCGGTGATTTGCATCACATCTAGTTTGGAAAGCACAATTGCGCGCAACTCCACTATCGCGATTGTTCTTCCAAAAGTGCAGGAAGCGTGTCCGCATGGACTTGCGCCGACAACGTCGGCATTGCTGCAGCTGGCGGTTGGTGACGCCCTGGCGATTGCCCTGCTCGAGAAAAGGGGGTTTTCGCCCGCCGACTTCAAGACATTCCATCCCGGCGGCAAGCTAGGTTCACAGTTAATGCTTGCCGAAGAGCTCGCCCACTCTGGTGATGCCATGCCCTTGCTATCTTCCGGCGCGCCCATGAGCGAAGCTGTGATCCAGATGTCTTCAAAAGGGTTCGGAGTCGTTGGCATTTTGGGTGCAGACGGTAAGCTGGCCGGAATCATCACCGACGGAGACCTGCGCCGACACATGTCCTCAGACCTTCTGGCCCTGACCGTTGATTTGGTAATGTCGCACAGCCCTCGCGTTATTCCCCGCAACTTGCTGGCCAGCGCCGCAATGGAACTCATGCAATCGCAAAAGATAACGGTTCTGTTCGTTGTAGGTGATTTGGGCGAGCCAACGGGTATCCTGCATGTGCATGATTTGTTGCGTGCCGGCGTCGCCTAGCTTTCGGTCTGACCTAACGACGATAGATGGCCTGCCGCGCTGCTCCGTGCAGTGAAATTGGCAAAGGGGGCATGTTGACCGGAATTCCACATCATCGGGGTTACAGACCCGACCTCGACGGCCTGCGGGCCGTGGCAATCTTATCGGTTCTACTTTTCCATGCCGGGTTCGGTATCTTCGGTGGGGGATTTGTCGGGGTGGACGTGTTTTTCGTCCTTTCCGGCTTCTTCATGGCCAGAACTATCTTAAGCTCTCTCGAGCGAGGCAGCTTCAGTTTCATTGAGTTTTACGCAGGCCGCATGCGCCGAATATTCCCGGCGCTGTTCGTCATGATGGCGATTTGCGCTGTCGCTGCATGGTTTATATTCATGCCTCGGGAGCTCACGTATTTTTCCAGTAGCCTAGGCGCCGCTGCGGTATTTGTCTCGAATATTTTGTTTCGACAGGAGAGCGGTTATTTCGATATTGATTCCGACTTGAAACCCCTGCTTCATACTTGGTCTCTTTCTGTCGAAGAGCAATTCTACATCGTATTCCCGGTCGCGTTATTTATATGTTACAAAGTTTCTCGCAAAAAAATACTCATAGTTGTTCTTTCAGTTTTGGCCTTGTCCTTCGCCGTTAGTGCTGTTGAGGTCTACGATAATCCGCAGAAGGCGTTTTATCTGCTGCACTTTCGCGTCTGGGAGTTGTTGATAGGTGCCGCCGTTGCTCTTTTGCCACATCCGACCTGTTCGGGACGGATGAGGCAGATGCTAACGGGGGTCGGGCTCCTCATGGTGTTCTCGGCCATCTTCCTCTATTCGCCAAGCACTGCCTTTCCTGGCTTGGCCGCCGCACTTCCTTGCCTTGGAACGGCACTCATAATCCATGCGCATTGCCAAGACGGCCCGTTCGCGCGGTTGCTCGACAACTCCGTTTCCGTCTTTATTGGGCGGATATCATATTCGCTCTATCTCTGGCATTGGCCCCTCCTCGTTTATGCCCGCTACCTTCTTGACGGAGCTCTCACGTCTGAGCTCGCTTTGCTTATCGTCGCGCTCTCCTTCGTGGCGGCTTATGTTTCGTGGCGGTTCGTAGAGCAGCCTTTTCGCCATGGAAGGCTTGCCCTCTCGGGCGCGCCTATGTTCATGCTGAGCGGCACAACAATTGCCAGCGCCGTTGCCTTCGCACTCTTCGTTAACAACCTAGATGGGGTGCCACAAAGGTTGCCCGACGAAGCTCGCACGCTTTATGAAGCTACCTTCGACGACAGCCCATTCTTCCGGGCGGAGTGTTTCACCGATTCTAACGGAAACGGCCTAACGCCGGACCAGATACGAAAAGGTGAGCTTTGCAGACTAGGAGACAGGACCAAGGATAGCCCGTTGTTTGTTGTATGGGGGGATTCTCATGCTGCCGCGCTTGCGCCGGCGATCGATCTCGCTGCTCGCGAAGCGGGAGTGGCGGGTGTCTTTGTTGGTAGAGGTTCTTGCCCGCCGCTGCCGGAGGCAGATTTCGGACCATCCTGGGCGGTGAAACGATGTGTCGATCACAATTCGGCAGTGATGGCCTTCATCGAACAGGGGAGATTTCCGTACGTGTTCATGGTGGGTTACTGGCCGAAATACGTTCACAGAGCGGAGTTGCCACGCCGAGGGCACGTCTTTGACCCGAGCGTTCCACCCTCGACAGCGGACTGGTCAGCGCCTGTTAAAAAAAGTCTCGAGGAGACCATAGCCCATTTCTCTCGGCAGGGAACGACAACAGTTTTGGTGATGGATGTGCCGGAAATGGGCCACGAGGTTCCCGAAGCACTCGCCCGTGCGGTTGTCCGCGGTAGCACCCTAGAGATAGCCCCTTCTCTGGAGTACACCTACAAACGACAGGCCTTGGCACGTGCGGTTCTAACAGAAGTCGCGAAGGCCACGGGATCGTTGCTCGTTGATCCGCTGAGTGCCATTTGCGACGCAGTCCGTTGCCATGCCATGCGTGGCGGCACTGTGCTGTATAAGGACGAAGATCATTTGTCTGGAAAGGGAGCAACGAGTCTTGCCAAGGTGTTCCGTCCGGTGCTGGATTTGATCGATGTGAGCCAACTATCTCGCAACTCAGCACCGCGTTCCTGATATCCTCATTTTATCCGACATTCGTGAGGCTAGTTGCTGGAGCTCTGCGGGGAGCAGCGCTGGGCCATCGGCGGTCTGGGCACACTCTGCGTCCCTGATCAGGGACGCCATGTTGACGAAACCTTCCCCGGTGAGCGCCCCTTCCCGAGTGCGCTGGCGGATCTGGCGTAGACGTTTACGTTGCGAACGTCTGGTGCAGCTGTTAAAGGTACAAGTTGAATACACACAGCACTGAGTGGGGGGGTGTTTTGCGTATCGATGATGAACAGTTGCGAGTTGCAACCCTGGAATTTGTTCTGCGACGCCTCGTAGCGAAGGCGCTGGAACACACCCCTGGCACCGACCTAACGCACGATGTACTAAGCGGGGTTGATCAACTGACGCCTTCGTTCGCAACCGAGGATATAGACCCAAATGAGGTCAGAACTAGGATGCGTGCCCAGGCAGATGCAATCCTTAGTTGGGCAATGGACAAAAGCGGAACGGTCCAGTCACCGATCAAAGGTCGTCCACTCTCGGAGACCCACTATCGTGATTGGCGCTAGTGCAGATGCTTGGAATAACCTCCAATCAGAGCTTGCGTCGCCAGCGCGGCCAACAATTCGTGCCTCCTCGGTGATGGGCCTTACGGGGAAATCCGGTTCTCCTTGGTGACGCCGGCGCGCCTGCGGGTGAACATGAGCCTCACCACCAAAGCCTCGAGCGTTGCAAGGACCTTGCCGTCTAGGACGCATGACGTATCTCGTGTTTGTGCACCCTGAGCACGGCTCGCGGCTCTTCGCTGCCGTGATCGTCTGCAGGCGGGAGGTCGGGCATTGCACCGATGATGGGTATTTAACGGGAGAAGGGCAGGTAATTTAGTTGCGCCTTCATTAGCTTAGGCTGTAGGGTTGCTTTCGGGTGGAATTTTCATCAACTTTGTTGCCGACCTTTCCGTCACTTATTCCAACGTCCGACGAGTTCGGCTGCTCGGGATGAACAGGTTGAAGACGGCAATTCTGATCAATGATACGTCCACAAAAGCACATCTTGGATGTCGTGTTGTCGTTAGCCAAATCGCTCGGTTGGCGAAATCGGCGGGAATTCGGATCGCTACATCTGCGTCAGTTCACACCGACTGGCGAGAGCATCCGGACCTTCTCACATCCATGCGATCTGCAGATCTCGTGATTGTCAATGGTGAGGGAACTCTGCACGATGGCACGAGGCAAGCGAGTGCGCTTGCCGAGGTCGCCCCCTTCTGCAAGGCTGCCGGTGTCCCAAGTTTTCTGATCAACAGCGTATACGAACGAAACGACGCGGCAATTGCAAAAGCATGTCAGGCGTTCGAGAAGATTTATGTTCGAGAGTCTGTCAGCGGTTACGAAGCACGGCAGGTCGGATTGACGGTTGAGGTTGTGCCAGATCTCACATTGTCGAGTGATGTTATGAAGCCATTCTTGGGCGGACCAAGGACAGCTACAATCATCGTGACCGACAACGCCAACAGAAATGTTGCAAAAAATGCCCAGGAGGAGGCGCTGAGGAGAAATCATACTTCTTTTCTTCACCTCGACACCTCAGAGCCGAACAATCCGTTTTTAGGGGAAGGGGAGATACCAGACTTGGTTTTCATGGACTCTGGTATGGTGGCTCAGGCGCCGCGCCCTTCTCAACGCCGACAGATCAGTCCCATACGCGCATTCAGAAAATCGCTGTTTAAGCCGAATATGTTGCGGCGTATGGAGATGACCCGACAATTCGGCGAACCTCTATCTTCCCAACAGATACTCTCGCGAATTGCCTCGGCTCGAGGAGTCATCGGGGGCCGCTTCCATGCGGTATGTATGTCGATACTGTCTGGAACGCCATTTGTCGGGATGTCATCGAACACTTCAAAAATGATCGGTATGTTAACTGACGCGGGACTTACAAGGTTTCTGGCCGACGATGCAAAGATTGCATTCGATAAAATAGATCAGTGGCGGAATGCCGATTACGATGCAACTGCTGCCTACATTCAGAAAGCACGCCGAGACGCGAAGTCTATGTTCGAGGAAATCGCGAATCTCGCAAACTAACGCCTCCGGACCTGATACAACGGCACATTTGATTTTCTTGGAACCGACAGGACTCGCCAAACGGTTAACACGGCCATATAGAAACGGGAGTTTGACAATGTCGCTGATATGCACAAGGGATCAGCTAATTGAGGGTGAAGCATTCAAAACGGCCGACAGGCGATTCTGAAGCAATCACGCGAGTTCTTCGGCGCGTTGTCGCCGAAAACGCTCGCGACCACATCTGGGGATACGCATTCGCTATTGGCTGCCTTCTTATAATGGCGGCGACGACGGGCTTTACAGCCTGGATCATGGAAACCGTGATCAACGAAGCGTTCGCCAACAAGCGAGGAGATGTCGTTGTTGTCGTCTGTATTTCGCTTTTTGCCGCCTTTGTATTGAGGGGTTTAGCAACTTATGGGCAAGCGGTCACCCTCTCTAGTATAGGTAACAACATCGTCGCGAACTATAAGCGGCGGCTGTACTCACACCTGATGGCGCTGAGCGTCGGTTATTATCACGAGCAACGCTCGGCACGTCTGCTTGCAAAAATTAATCAAAATGTCGGCGGCATCCGCGACGTGTTGAATGTAACCGTGACTTCGATCGCTCGTGATCTCCTCACGCTCATCGGGTTGATCGGCGTGATGTTCAGCAAGGATTGGGTGCTTTCACTTATCATTTTTCTCGTAGCGCCCATGTTGGTCCTCGGGTTGCGCTACATCTCGAAGCGGCTTCGACTGGCAACTCGCGAGGCAGTGGAGGCAAATAGCCGCGTCCTCGGGGCGATGCAGGAAACGATCCAGGGCATTTCTATCGTCAAGGCTTTTACGATGGAGCAGGAGTTGTGCCGCAAGGTCGATGCGACTATCGAGCGTGCCGAAAGTCGTGCCAACCGAATTGCGCGCCTGAGCGAGCGCACAGCCCCAATGACAGACACGTTTGCCGGTTTGGCAATTTCAAGTGTGCTTGCCTATGCCGCCTTTCGGGCGATCTATAGCGACGTGCCCCCTGGGGCGTTCTTCGCATTCGTTACAGCACTTCTCCTAGCGTATGATCCAGCCCGACGCCTGGCGCGTTTGCAGGTATCCTTGGAACGCGCTGCCGTGAATGCCCATATGCTCTACGAAATCCTTGATACAGTTCCGCATCAGCGGGATCACCCCGAGGCTAGGGAGCTGAAACTGAGAGACGCGACGGTGGAGTTGCGAAACGTCCACTTTGGCTATGGCAAGGAAGATGAGATCCTGAAAGGCGTGAGTTTCCGTGCTGAAGGCGGAAAGACGACAGCGCTGGTCGGTCCTTCTGGGGCCGGCAAGTCCACTATCATTAGCCTCATCCCGCGATTTTATGATGCCTTATCCGGGCAAATCCTGATTGATGGTCAGGACATAGCCGAAGTTACCAAGCACTCTCTGCGCAACAATCTCGCGTATGTCTCGCAGCAGCCTTATCTCTTCGAAGGCTCCATCCGAGACAATATCCGCTATGGTCGGCCCGAAGCCACGGACGCTGAGATTGAAGAGGCAGCACGCCTCGCCTATGCGCATGACTTCATCTTAGCGCAGCCGAAGGGATATGATACTCCCGTGGGCGAGCAGGGCATGACGCTTTCGGGCGGCCAGCGGCAACGCATATCGATCGCTCGTGCCCTCGTGCGCAATGCCCCCATTCTTCTTCTTGACGAGGCAACGTCCGCGCTAGACGCAGAGTCGGAAGCGGCCGTCCAAAAGGCGCTCGAGGAGGCCATGAGCGGACGCACCGTTATTGTAATAGCCCACCGGGTCTCCACGGTAGTCAACGCTGATAAGATAGTCGTTATGAAGGATGGCCGGGTCGTCGAGGAAGGTACACATCGAGAGCTTGCCCAGCGAAATGGGGCCTATGCACGGCTGCACAATCTAAATAACCGACCTCCAGTACTGAAAGTGTTCGCTGACCCCGTTTAGCGACGTTTGAGGCGATGTATAACACTATTGCGAGATACCGCACGTGAGTGGGCGGATTCAGATTCGCAATCTGGGAGGTCAGCGAAATGGAGTGGGAGAAGGCCGGCAGAGCGAGGATGATGTTACGCTTCCCAACACATCGAAAACAAATTGCCGATGCAAACTTCCTCGCTATATCCGATTTACTCGAAGCCTACGGCAGAACTGCTATCGCTCGCGATGAACTGCGCAAGCAGGAGGTCTCGGGTCTCGGACCCAGCTCGGGCGAAAGAATATGAGACCCTGTGCCAAAAGTTGGAACATGACCTCCTAAGAATGCTAGCCGCGGCCATTCCACGCACTAGCCGCTAGCGATCGTTCTCCCCGGCGTCGTGCTCTGACCGACTCGCATCAAGGCGGACAGATGCCTTCGGGAGACTAAGTTGTTGCCGCTTTCTGCAATCTCTTGATTAAAAACAACGTTGCCCACGCGACCCGAGAAGCACTCGATGGAAACGGGGAGTATTTCAGCCTCGATCTGGGCACCCTTGGCGCGTGCCGCGATGAGCTCTGCTCGCAGGGCGGCAACATCGTCGGGAAGCAAATCGGGGCTAGTTTCCATGCCCGAAGTGAATCACAGAAGCCCTGATTTGCTCAGCATTTCAAAGAACTTGTTGCGGAATGATCGCCTTCGGACGGTCACCCGGCACTGGTCGGGCGCCAGGTCTGTTGCGCGTTTCGCCAATCAATCCCCTCCAGCAGATAGGACATCTGACCGGCGGTCAGCGCGATCGCGCCATCCTCCGTCGCCGGCCAAATGAAGCGGCCGCGCTCAAGCCGCTTCGCATACAGCGATAGACCGATCCCATCATGCCAAAGGGCCTTTATCAGTCGGCCGCTGCGACCACGAAAGACAAAGACATCGCCCTTGAATGGATCGCGGCCGAGGCCCTCCTGCACCAGCAGCGCCAGACCCTGCATGCCCTTGCGCATGTCGCAGTGACCGCTTGCGATCCACACCTGCACCCCGGAACTGATCGGGATCATTTGAGCGCTCGCATGATCGCGGCTGCTAGGTCGCATGGCGCTGCTGCGCCAATCCTCACCTTCACGTCACTCGGGAAGTCCACGCACATGGCCGGCTCGGCCGCATCACCATTGTTCGGGACGTCAACGAGCTTGGCCGGGACGAACGCCGGACCGGCTTCCTGCGCCAAAGCTTGCCGTCGCCAAGTATAGATCAGCCCAGTCGCAACATCGAAACGGCGTGCGACTTCGCAAACCACCGCGCCTGGCGCGAAAGCCTCGGCCAGAATCTGCGCTCGATCTTCCAACGACCATCGCCGACGCCGCTCCGGCCCCGTCAGCAAAACTGCATGTCCCATGCTCAATGCACTCTTAAGTCCACTCTTAAGAGCGCAGAATCACGGGAGACGCGGAACTTCGCAAGGCGGTTCACGCCGAAGGGATACGTATTTCATGACTGCTAGTCAGAATCGGAAATTTTTCCGCATCTGACTGATCGGCTCGCCAGCTAAAGTTCAGCACAGCGACCTTGCTGGTAAGTCATGCCGAGGGACCAGTAGCGAGTGTTATTTCAGATGGCGCTCAAGCACCGGAACGCACATGTCGAGATCGTGCGAGGCCAGGTGGGCGTAGCGCATTGTCATCTCGAGTGTCTGATGCCCGAGCCACATTTGCACCCGCCGAAGGTCGATGCCGCCGCGCACCAGTCGAGACGCGCAGGTGTGCCGTAGGACATGCGGGACAATATCCTCTTCCGCGCCTAGTCCGGCCTCTTGTTTTGCTGCGTTCCAGACCGCACGGTATTTTTGAGGGTCAACCGAAGAGAATGGTCCGGGAGACCTATCGGCAAGCAGGTTCATCGCATCTTTCGCTCTGGCGGTGAGCGGCACAGTGCGACTGCGACCGGATTTGGTGACCCAGAATGTCACGCGGCCCTCATAAATATCATTCCATTTGAGAGCGATGGATTCGCCGAGGCGGGCGCCGGTGTCCACGAGGAAGATGGAAAGCTGCAAATAGAGCTCCGAACGGTTGCCGATTTCTCGGAACAACGCTTCCTCTTCGGCGGCCTCTAGAAAGCGGAGGCGTCCGGCTCTTTCTTTTTGTCGCTTGAACTCGGGCAAACTGTGGATGTCACCCATCTTGTACGCTTTCCGCAGCAACTTACTCAGCGCCGCCATCTTCCTGTTGATGGTTGCGTTGCTGTTGCCGCGTTTGCGTAGTGCGCCGATAAGGCTGTCGAGTATGTCGTGTGAGAACGTTGTGAACCTGATGCCGATCAAAATCTCGTCAAGTTCGCCGATGAAGGCTTTTACGTTATATTTGTGGCTGCCCTCTTCCCACAACACATCGGCATAGCGCTGAAGCAGTTCGCCCAGAGTGGTTTCCTTCACCATCCCGATCGGGCGTTGCGGGCTAAAACTGTAACTGACTTCATATCCCGAACGCATATCCGGAAAGCTGAAGTCGCCCGCTTGTTTTTCAGCGTCCTGTCCCACGCTCGCAGTTTCCCTCTCCCTCTTGCGAATGAGGCCGAGAAACCAGCTATGTTCAAGCCAATGCCTTCACCTTGGGCGAATCCGGTGGCTCGATGACATGCAAACGTTGCGAAACAGCAACAGCCCGCAACTCGAAAGAGTTGCGGGCCACGCTTCTGACCGAAGTCAGACGATCTTAGAAGTCGCGCTGCAGGCGGACGAAACCGAATACCTGGTCGTCGCCGTTGTCTTCATCTTCGTACTGAACCGACACGCGGGTAGCGAGGCCTTCGGTGATCTTGTAGTCAACCGTTACACCAGCGCGCCATGCATCGTCGTTACCGAAGCTGGTGAGCGAATCCTGCAGGCTGCCGAAGTACTGAGCGCCAGGAGTGATGGCGAGCTTATCCGTAGCGTTGAAGCGGTACGAAGCAGCAACGGACCACTCGGAACGTGCCCAGTAAGCGTTCGGGTCGGAAGCCCAGATACCAGCGAGCTGGAAGACGCCCGGACCGAGGTCAGCCGAAAGCAAGCCGCGAACTGCGCCTTCTTCGAATTCAGTGTCGTAGCCGCCGAGCAGGTCGAAGGAAACGCCGCCGAGCGAAGCCGAAACGATACCGGAAACGCCAACACCGTTCGACTTGGTCGAGGTGCCTTCGAGTTCGTCAACCGAGATACCAGCCTGGAACGAGCCGCCGTCATAGAGGTAGGCGATCGAGTTGAATTCCGTGACGTTGCCGAGCGAGTCGGTTTCGCCGTTCAGGCCCTTATCCCACCAGTTGTAGAAGAAGCCGGCCTTGAGGCCACCGAGCTGGATGTAGGCTTCGTCAACGTCGATGAAGCTGTCGCCGATGTCGGTGTCGTTGTCAGCGTTGAACTCAGCAGCGAAGAAGCCGGTGAGCGTGCCGTACTCGGTGTCGCTCTTGGCGTCAAACGAGATGTAAGCGCGGGAGAAAACGTCCCAGTCCGAGGTGGACTGATCGCCCGGGTTGCCGTCAAATTCCTGGTTGTAACGGCTGTCAGCAGCGTCACGACCAAACGAACCCTGAACACGGATGAAGCCGCCGATCTTGAGGCAGGTTTCGGTGCCCGGGATGTAGAAGTAACCAGTGCCGAAAGCGTCGCAAACGCGAACGTATTCCATGGGCTCCGGCTCGGCTGCGACAATTGCGTCGGCTGCCTGAGCGCCGGAAACTGCTGCGAGAGCTGCAGCGGAGCCGAGAAGAAGGCTCTTGATGTTCATTTCTGACCTCCAGACAAAATTAGGTCCGCGTTCTGGCGGATGCGGCTGATCGTCGGCACCGAGCGCTCGGCTTTTGAAGGCGCGGAGAAACTGGTGAACCCAACGACCCCAGCGAGTAGTTATCACCGCATTGCGCGGTTCGTCGCAGGCTCAAGCCCCTTGCCACGGTAGGTAACGGGGATACCGAGTTCCTCGTGGGTTCGCGCCAGCGTTTCCAACCAGGTCGCCAGTTCCTCCGGCACCTTTTCGTCCCCGGTCTCCATCGCCTCGATCCATGCAAGGTTGCAATGGAGAGCGCTTGCCAGATTGATAGGCGTCCAACGAAGAACGAGAAGGCATTGGGTGAAACGGGCGGGGGTCATCGGTTGTGCTCAAGGTTGCATGTGGAATAGATGAAGCAGGCTTTACACGTGGAAATAAGTCAAGGTGATGACTTGTCGCGGCCAAAAGCCGTGATCTTTTCGTGAGTTAGAATTGATTGGACAAAATGCCGCGCAGCATGCAAATGGCGCCTTTCGCGCGGCATTTGCCGGGAACGCCTGGACACGATTGCCGCGCCCATGGGACAGAATCGACGAAAATACGGGACTGACTGTTGGTTACCAGAGGGTTCTCTGCCCCGAGCCGGTGCGAATCGCGCGCCTTTGAGGTTGAATGGCCGCAAATCCAGAGGACCGATTCGGTCCTGGACAAAGCGCTGAGGCGATCAACCGTTGCATGCACCCCTCTATCAGACCGCGATCAACATCGCCGCGAAGGCCGCGTTCTATCTGTCGCTCGCGATGCTGCTGCCGGCCGCAGTCGATCTGGTCTATGGCCATCCCAACTGGAGGGTATTTGCCGGTTCGGCCTTTGCGACTGGCGGTCTGTCGCTTCTGGCGATCGCTGCCACGCAGGGCGGCTCGCCGCTGTTTAGCCGCAAGATGGGCTTTCTGGTCGTCAATCTTCTCTGGATCGTCGTGTCTCTCGTCGGCGCCGTGCCGTTCTGGCTGTCGTCGCTGAAGCTCGATTTCGCCAAGGCCTTCTTCGAATCGGTCTCCGGCATCACCACGACGGGCTCGACCGTCATCAGCGGCCTCGACCATGCGCCTCCGGGTATCCTTCTCTGGCGCTCGGTTCTGCACTGGCTCGGCGGTATCGGGATCGTGGCGCTCGGGCTCTTCGTCATGCCCTATCTTCGGGTCGGCGGCATGTCCTTCTTCAAGATGGAGTCCTCGGACACCACCGAGAAGCCCTTCGCCCGCATCGTCACCTTCACGCGCGCCTTCATCTTGATCTATGTCGTGATGACGGTGACGTGCACGGTCATGTTCTCCTATCTGGGCATGAGCCGTTTCGACGCGATCAACCACGCGATGTCGACGGTCGCGACCGGTGGCTTCTCCACCCACGATGCCTCGCTCGGCTATTTCAAGAGCGTGCCGATCCTCTGGGTCGCAACCTTTTTCATGGCGTTGAGCAGCCTGCCGTTTTCGGTGCTCATCCTCTTTATCGTTCGTGGCCGGCTCGATACGCTGAAGGATCCGCAGATCATCGTCTTTCTGTCCTATCTGACGGCACTTGCGCTCGCCGCAAGCCTCTACCAGCGGATCGTCAACGGGGTCTCGGCGCACGAGGCTTTGGCGCACGGCTTCTTCACGGTCTCGTCCATCCTGTCGACCACCGGTTTTGCCAGCGACGATTATATGCTCTGGGGTGAGTTCATCGTCGCACTTGCCTTTGCCGCCACCTTCATGGGCGGCTGCTCCGGTTCGACGGCGGGCGGCATGAAGGCCTACCGCTTCATCATCATCTTCAATTCAATCCGCGCCGGTCTTTTCAAGCTGATCTACCCCAATGCGGTCCACACGGTGCGCTACGGCAAGACACTTGTCGACATAGACGTGCAGCGCACCGTGTTCATGTTCTTCACGGCCTACATGTTCATCTGGGCTTTCGGGAGCCTCGCCATGGGGGCGATGGGCTATGATCTTGTCACGGCGGTGTCGGCGGTCGCAACGGCGCTTTCAAACGTTGGCGCCGGGCTCGGCCCGATCATCGGGCCGGCCGGCAACTTCTCGACGCTGACCGACCCGGCGCTCTATCTCCTGTCGCTCATGATGCTGCTCGGCCGTCTGGAAATCCTGACGGTGCTGGTCATCCTGACACCGCTCTTCTGGAGAGATTGAGCACTGTCGTGATTGTTTTGAAATCATCCTCCTTCCGTCAACTGGAGAAGGGTTGCTCATCCGGCGGGTTCCGTTGTGCATGAGCCGGTGCTTCGCGGTCGGTCGTACGACCCCTACAACTAGCGAGGCGGCGGCAGGCTAAGACCATCTACAACCGGGCGAATAGGCTAATCGAAATTTGGACCTTATCTGTCAGAGCGTTGTAGCTTTCTGGCGACGTCGCTGTTTTCTCCGCAGCATTCGGTGACAATGCCCAAACAGCGTTGCCGCTCCAAGGCAATCGCCTCAGCAACCATCGTCGTAGGGTCACGTTGTCCTCGTGCCAGATGTCGGGCTGAAATGCTCCAGGCCATCATGGCAGTTTCGTCTGAAATCATGGTTTGTCCCAGCTGCTATGAACTCGTCTGAGTGTAGGAGCTGACGCTTTCGCGAAACGTGCACGCAATGCTAGATTTCTTGCATCAACTCCTTGTGGTTAGGAATGAAATGGGGATGAGGCACTTTCTACGGAAATTGGTTGACTACATGTTGTTCGGGTGGTCAGAGCCCGACGAACTCCCACGACTTAGCGAAGAGCAGAAATTTCTCCTGAAGCAGTTTAGGCTCGGGCTCATCACTGAGCAGGAATGGCGGGACTTACTTGAACGCGATCCGACTTTGTCTGCACACTTTAAAGCGCGGGATCCCCGCGTATCTGCGAGGTGAACGTAAGTTCGAGAAGCGGTCGAACTAGCCGGTTTTAGGCTCAGGGTTTAAGTGCTGCGGGCAACAATGTGTCTGTTATCTGGAGCAATGCTCCGGCCGCCAGCTGAATGATAAGGTCAAGACCGTTTTGGGATCGATATTGCGGTATGCGCATGCCAGGTGGCTTTTCGCTGTCGCTCCTCAAGTAACCACGCGACGGCCAACTGCAAGAGGCAACCGGCAACCAGTAATATCGCTTGTACCAGAAGCGACGGGTTTGGTGTGGCGGCCACAACTGTCTTGGCTACACAAACAAGGATTACGCCGACGGAAAACACAGGAAGGCTGTGCTTACCGGCAGCGCAGACCAGGCGAAAGGCTGGCTGACGGGCCGCGAGCTGCACGGCTCGGATGTTCCAGGCAAGATACAGGATCGCCAGTACATTTAGGATGCGCAGCGGGCCGCTGTTCGTTTTAGAAACGAGCTGATGATACAGCTCGCTGAACGGCGGCTCTGTAAGGCGAAGATACACGGCAAGATTTATCGGGATGGCAGTGATCGCAAAGATGGCGGCCACGAGGAACACCACGCGATTGTAGCTGAGCACGGGCGTCGACCGTTTCAGTCCAATGCCGACAACGATCCCGATGATGAACAAAAACTGCCAAGAAAACGGATCAAAATACCACTCACGTCCATCTAGGGCCCAGTTCCGAAGATTGATGTGACCAATCCCAGCGGCCAACCAGAGCAGGCACGAAAAGCTCAGCAACATCGTTCGCGAGCGACTGTGAAGCCAGATGGCAAACGGCGTGAGACCAAGCAGCACCATATACAAAGGCAGGATATCGAGATTTCCCGGCATGTACATGAGCAGAAGGGCCTCGGCTCCGTGCTGAAAAGGCGCGCTCCAGAATGAATTCATATCGGACCAAGTCGATGGACCAACGGCCAGCATCAGTGCGGCCGAGATGCTTGCCAGCACCGAAAACAACAAGACGTGGACGAGATACAAGGCGAAGGCGCGTTTCCACGGTCGCAGGAACAGGACCGAACCATCGGTGCGATAGTAGGCAAGGGCAGCGGATATTCCAGCCAAGAGAACAAAGACATCGGAAGCATCTGCGAAACCGCGAGAATGCTGCACAAAACCCGAAAACGTGAACTCGGAGTGGCCGACAAAGATCAAGAGGAGAGCGAGCCCACGCAGAAGATCAATCCTGCTTTCTCGTTGCTTCTCCATTTATCTCCCCGTTTGGATTTCGGCGGCGCTGAGGCCTGAGGAAATCCATACGAGAAAATCGTTAGTTTCTGATATCCGGCTAAAGGAACATTTTTAACGAACTCGTTGAGCGAGCGTCACGTGGCCGCTACGCCACGACAATGGCCCGTTCACTCGCCCTGGTACCGTAGGGAGCCAGCAGGGCTCGGGCGTCCAGAAATGCATCAATCTCCAAACTCAGGTGAGACCGCCTGGATGCCCCCAAGCTCATGTTCCGATTCAGACAACGACAAAAAGCAAAGCGCTTGCGACCAGAAGCAGCGCTCCGAGCGTCGCTAAAATGATCGCAATCAGCTCACTGTCATATTTCGGCATATCGCTGTTCATCGCCACGGTCTCACGGTTTGCGGCACGTATCATTTAAACATGATAAAAACAATCATATTTTATGGGGCTCACGCGGCAAATGACATACGCGATCCCGCAGCTCCCATGCACTCTCAGCATCCTCGGACCATTTCCGATCCGAGGTACGCAATTTGGCGGATGCTGAGCCTCATGCAGCCTCGGTCTTGCGGCGCGTGCCGGCGCTTTCGATGTAATACTTCTCATAGCGGTGGCGATAATGCTCGGCACCGCCAAAGTCGCTGTACTTTGCCAGTTCCTGCATGTCGGTTTTGTTGAGGATCACGCCGAGGATCTTGGCATTGATCTGCGGCTCCGAATGCAAGAGGTCGCGCACCAGGCGCGACGGCGTCCGGCCCCATTCGGCGACATAGAGGAAGCCGTCCGCAAGCGGCGCGAAGGCCTTGGCATCGACGACCGGGGCGAGTGCCGCGAGGTCGACGACGACATAGTCGAAGGACTTGCGTGCATTGTCGATAAGCTCGGCCATGGCCGGCGACGCAAGCAGCTCATGGCTGTCATACGGGCCATTTCCGTCCACGGCTTCACCTCCGACCGGCAGGATCGCAAGCTTCGTCTGCTGGTCGATCTTGATGCCCGCCGGCCAGGATGCCTGCCCGGTCAACGCTTCCACCAGACCCGCCTTCGGTGGCGGATTGATCATCTTGCTCAAACCCGGCTTGCGGATGTCGGCATCGATCAGAAGGGTCTTCTTGCCGCTTGCGGCAAGGAGGGCTGCAAAATTCGCGGCAATGATCGACTTGCCTTCATCGGGCACCGCCGAAGCGATGCCGATGACGCGTGAACCGTTGCCGGTCAGCATCCGGTCGCAGGCGAGCTTGGCGTTGCGGAAGGTCTCGGTGAAGGACGAGCGCGGAGCGTCGAGCACGATGCGGCTGAGGCGCTCGAACGACGGCGCCCCTTGCGTTACCGGCGGCGGCATCTTGTTCTTCATCAGCTTGGCGCGAACGAGATCCGTCGTTCCAGGGTGACGTGGGCCGACCAATGGAATGTAGCCGAACGACCGGTGCCCGAGGATGGCGCGCACGTCGCCTTCGAGCCGGAACGTCCGTTCGCGGAACTCCTGGAAGGCAGCAAACGCGCCGCCCGCCATCAGGCCGAGCACCGCCGAAAGGGCCAGCACCATCGTCTTCTTCGGGCTCGAAGGCGAGGCCGGGACGCCGGCGCTGGAAATCACCCGCGCCTTGGCGATCGGGAAGGAGCGCTGCTGCGAGGCCTGCTCGTAGCGGTTCAGATAGGTCTCATAGAGCGTCTTCAGCGCGGCTGCCCGCTGCTCCAGTTCGCGCAGGTGCACGAGCGAGACATTTGCATTTGCGTTGCGGCCGGTGGTGCCTTCTATGTTTTCGCGCAGCGACGCTTCGCGTGAGCGCGCCACCTCGTATTCGTTGCGGTAGCTTGCCGTCAGCTGCTGCAGCTCCTGGAAGATTTGGCGGCCGACATCGGTTTTCTCCTTGCGCAGCGACACGGCCTGCGGATGGTCGGCGCCGAAGCTCTGGCTCACGTCCTGTTCGCGCTTGCTGACCGCAAGGTAGCGCGTGCGCAGATCGCGTATGACCGAGTTGTCGCCTTCCTTGGCGGAAATCGTGGCGTTCTTGACGGCCGTCTCCGGTCCCTGGTCGACGATCGCCTGGAATTGCTTGTAGCGCGCCGAAGCGCTCGCGCTATCGGCCTGGGCAATGATCAGCTGGCTGTTGAGGTCTGCCAGCTGCTGTTCCGACATGAGTTCGCCGCGCGCCAGCGTCAGGCCGTTTTCGCTGCGGAATTTTTCGACCTCTAGCGACGCGGTCTGCGTGCGCTGCCGAAGGTCTGCAAGACGTTCCTGTAGCCAGACCGAGGCCCGTTCCGTCGCCTCGAAATTGGCGTTGAGCTGGTCGTTGAGATAGGCGTCGGCATAGGTGCGAACGATGCCGGCGGCAAGCTGCGGATCGCTGGAACGATAGGCAAGCGAGACGACGGAGCTTCGCGTCACGCGTTCGACGGCCAGTCCCTGCTGGAGCAGGGCCGCCGCCTTTTGCCTGCGGCCGTTGCGGGCCATATCTTCGGAAATCTCCGGTCCGCTCGAGAAGATGCTCGTAACGGACTTCAACCCGTCCTTGACGACGTCGAACGGCGAGCGCGGTGGATTGAGGACGGTGTCGTTGTCGGCAAGGTTCATCTTGTCGACGACACGCAGGGCGAGTTCGCCGGATTTCAGGATTTCCACGGCGCTGGCAATCTGGGTGTCGAGCAGGGCGCTGTTTTGCGGCGGCGCCTGTTCTTCGGCAAATTTCGACAGGTTCTCGTCGAGAAGGACCTGCGTTGCCGATGTGTAGAGCGGTGTTGCGAAGACCAGGTAGGCGACACCGAGCGCGATGAAGAGCGCCACAAACAGGCCGACCATTCTGGCGCGACGCAAGACGACCGAAAACAGACGATCGAGGTCGATGAAGCCGTCGGGCTCCTCCACGTTGCGCGGTACGACACTGTTGAAGGGGAGACTTCTTTGATTCATTGGGTCGCTCTGTCCGTTTCCCTTTGGTCCGAAGGCTGGCGCCTCTTGTTTTCAAAAGAGGCGCCGAAGCCAGTTATGCGGCGCGGATGCGGCCTTCGTGAGACAGGACCATGTCCTTGACCGAGGCATAGACCGCGTCGCCGAGATCGGAACGCGCCAGCGCGAAGGCGACATTTGCCGCGATGAAGCCTTCCTTGGAGCCGCAGTCGAACGTGCGCCCATCATAGGGATGAGCGTGAAACGCTTGATTTTGCGACAGTTTCAGCATGCCGTCGGTCAACTGGATCTCGTTTCCCGCACCGCGAGGCTGATGGGCGAGTATGTCGAAGATCTGCGGCTGCAGGATGTAGCGACCGTTCAGATAAAAATTGGACGGGGCTTCGCCCATAAGCGGTTTTTCCACCATTTGGGTGACTTCGAAGCCATAGGGGACGGCAGCACCCTTGCCGACAATGCCATATTTCGAGGCATCTTCCGGAGTGCATTGCTCGACGCCGACAACGTTGCCGCCGGTCTGACGGTAGAGGTCGACAAGACCGGCCATGCAGCCGCGTCCGCCGTGGCAGAGCATGTCCGGCAGGAGCAGTGCAAAGGGCTCGTCGCCGATGAGATCGCGGGCGCACCAGACGGCATGGCCGAGGCCGAGCGGCGCTTGCTGGCGGGTAAAGCTGACGGAACCGGCGCGCGGCAGCATCTGCTCCAGTTCGGAAATCTGGGCGTTCTTACCGGAGCGGGTCAGCGACGAGATGAGTTCAGGCGTGTCGTCGAAGTGGTCTTCGATCGCCTGCTTGTTGCGGCTGGTCACAAAAACGATGTGCTCGATGCCCGCTTCACGGGCTTCATCGACCGCATATTGCACGACCGGACGATCGACGATCGTCAACATCTCCTTCGGTATCGCCTTCGTCGCGGGAAGAAACCGCGTTCCATTGCCGGCGACCGGGATCACAGCTTTCCTGACGGTCCTGATACGGTCCATGGTCTTATCCTTTACTTACGTGTGGGCTTTCGCCCGAGGTGGGTCGTTCGGCCGCCACCGTCGAGGTGGCAGGCTTCATGCGTGCGATTGGCGCAAAGAGCCGGCGCAATCGCACGGCGATCGGCATTCTGAGGTGCCGAAGCGCTCTGGGGTTGGTCAGAGCCACCTGGGTAGCTCCGGCCAACGATCTGGATTTCAGGTGTTCGACAAGGCGAAGGAAGGCGTGCGCCTCGACGAGGCTTTTGTCGCGCCGGCGCTGCATAGCCAGCGCCTCGGCATCGAGCGTGTGCCTGGCAAGGAATTCCCGGTCGGCCGTCATCATCGCTTCGATGTGGCGCAGTTCGAGCACGCGCGAGATCGAGCCCTCGCGGATGTGGTAGCAATAGCCGGCGGAGGGATCGACAACACAGCGGCCGCCATGAGCAAGCGCCGAGGCGAGCAGGATGTAGTCCTCGCCGATGCGGATCGTTTCCTCGAAGCGCAAGCGGTGTTCGTTCAGAAACCGGCGCTCGAAGATCGGCTTCATGTAGCCGAAATTGAAGGTGGAGCGGAAAAGCACGTTGGAACCGATGAAGGCCGCAAGCGTGAGCGTCCGACGGCGCTCAAGCTCGGCTTCGGGAAACATGCGCTCCAGCCGCCCATCGAGATTGAGGACGTCGATGTTGTCGACCGCAATCGAAGCTTCGGTCGAGGAAGCAAGGCCGATCATGCGCGACAGCCGCTGAGGGCTAACCGTGTCGTCCGCGTCAAGAATGGCGATCCAGTCGCCACGGGCCGCTTCGAGACCGGCATTGCGCGCGCCGCCAGGCCCGCGGTTCTCGGCAAGTCGCAGCAGCCGCACGCGCGGATCAGCGAGTTCTTCGACGACCGCACAGGTCTCGTCCTTTGAGCAATCGTCGACGACGATCACCTCGACGTCGACGCCCTTCTGCGCAAGCGCACTGTCGATGGCCCGTCGGATCGTGTCGGCAGCGTTATAGGCCGCGATGACGAAGCTGACGTCGGGGGCGCGTTGCGTCATCAAGCGGTCGCCGCTCCGTATTGCTGGAGCTCGCGCACGCCAATGAGGCCGCTGACGACGCCCGCATGCATGATTGCGCGCAGCGCGTAGCGCGAGCGGGCGACCGGCCATCCGAACAGCAGCATACTTGCGATGGCGCAATAGCCTGATTTCGCCGTCGCGCGGACGATTTCGGCAACTCGGCTGCCGGCTTGGCCCGGTTCACTCAAAAGCCGGCCATGGGTTTGGCCGGAACGGAACCGACGCTTTGCAAGCCAGGCAAGTCGCGCGCGTTTCTCCGGTACCGGTTCGAAGACCAGCGCATCGGGCGCATAGGCCAGACGCCCACCATCCGCATGCATGTGGCGGAAGAACTCCGTATCCTCACCGCCTGTCTGCCCGAGCGCCAGATTGAACCGCCTGTTGAAGACGACCGGGCGAGTGAGATCGATCAGAACATTGCAGGTGTAGCCCGTGCGGATCTCGCCATCGACCCAGACCGGCCGGGTTGAATGAAAATCGCCGCGGCGCATCCAGTTCGGGGCAGACAGCGTGTATTCGGCACGAACCGGGCCGAGCACGACATCGGCGCCGGTCGTTACGGCGGTATCGAGCAATTGCACGAGCCAGGTTCTCGACACCCTCTCGTCGTCGTCGACGAAGGCGAGATAGTGCCCGGTGCTGTTGTCGAGACAGGCGTTTCGGGCGATCGAAATGTTCGACGCCGGGCAATGCACGTAGAGGATCTCGCAAGGCATGGTCGGGCGCATCTGGTTGACGAGCGCCTCGGCGCTCGGCGTGACGTCATTGTCGGCGACGATAATGCGGATCGCCACATCGGCAGGCACGGTGATGAGCGCGAGGGAATGCAGCGTTTCTGCAAGCTCCGGCCGGCGAAACGTGCACACCGCTATGTCGATCTGTGTCCGGGCGACGGTGTTGGTCATGGTGCCACCCTCCGGTTGCGCGTGGTGAGCAATTCCCGCCAGAAGCCGGCCGACCAGGCAAAATGCATGACCATTGCCGAGATGGCTGCGAGCGGGCCGTAGGGGTTCTTCTGGCCGAGCGCCATCCATATGCCGTAGCCGATGCAGGCCACAGCCCAGAGCACGACCGGAACGACCGCAAGCCAGCTGACGACCGCGAGCAGTGCGCCGACGGCGACCGGAGCGACGGCAAGCGGCAGCAACTGCCTGAGGCTCGGCCAGGCGCGGTGCTTCAACACATTGCGTGCGCGTCCGCGCCCATAGGCGAAATACTGGCGGAAGAGCGGCCCGACCTTGGCACGGGGGTAGTAGACCATGCTGGTCCGGTCGGTCATCCAGATGCGATAGCCCGCCTGGCGGAAGCGATAGTCGAACTCCGCGTCTTCGTTGTGGCTGAAGATCTCGTCGTAGCCGCCGATCGCCTGGAAGGCGGAAATGCGCATCAGCGCATGATGACCGTGATCGGCCCAGTGGCTCGCCGCGCCGAGACGGTGCTTGGCGCCGCCATTGCCGAGCTTGGAATTCTGGGCGTAGGCCGTGGCCTTCTGGAAGGGCGTGAAGCCAACCGTCTGCATGGCGACGACGACGGAGTCCGCGCCGGTCAGAAGAGCCTCCTCGACGAGGCGCTCGCAGTAATCGTCCGGATAGGTGCCATGCGCGTCGATGCGGATCATGTAGTCGAAACCGACCCCGTGGCGTGCGACGGCGAGATTGATCGCAGCACTCTGGATGCGTTTCGGATTGTCGAGCACCAGCACGGCCGGATCCTTCTCGGCAAGACGCGCCGCGATCTCACGGGTGCCGTCGGTGCTGCCACCGTCGGCGATCAGGATGGCGCCGTTGAGGCGCCTTGCCGCGGGTAGTAAGGCTTCGGCGAGGCCCTGCAGATGTTCCGCCTCGTTGAGGCAGGGAATGACGATGAGGACACGTATGCTCATGACAATCCACCTTCGTTTTGGGGCGTTGAGGTGTTTTGATGTGCTTGCGGGAAGTCCAGCGCGATGCGCGGCGGAGCGGCGGACGTGACGGCCGAGAGACGGCGCACGAGGCCCTCGCAATCGCTGCGATTGAAGATCCAGGTTTCCGGCGCGCAGGCCGCGATCCGCCGGGATGTAGCGTCGTAAATCTCGGAGGTCATCGACCCCATGAGTGCGGCAAGCGCGTCGGCATCAGCTTCTTCGAGCAGCACGCCAAGACCACGTATGGCCAGAAACCGCGCGGTCTCGGTGCCGCGAAGTGCAATCGGCACCCGCCCGAAGCGGCAGCCTTCATAGAGCCGGTTCGGCAGCAGCCAATCGGAGTTCTGACCTTCCTCGAAGAAGTCGATCGCCCAGGTGAAGTGCACGTCGGAGTAGATCGCGCCAAGCTCTTCCGGGCTACGATAGGGGCCGTGAAACGTCATGAAAGGTTCGTTGCGGATGAAGCCGTCGAAGTCGTCGAACTCGCGATAGGCCGGCCGGCCGCGCAGCACGATCTCGAAGCGACCCTCCATGCGGCGCGAGAAGGTCGCCAGCAGCGCAAGTGATTTGCGGCAGCGCAGAGCACCGAACCAGCCAATCCGCCATGGGCCATGTGTCGGTGCGGCGGCAGCGGTCACCGATGGTCGTGCATCGGTTTCGTCGAGCTCGAGCACTTTGTTCTCAAGCATCATGGTCGGTGCCGAGATACCCGATAACGGGCGGAAATAGTTCTCGACGAAGGCGGGAGAACTGGTGATCAAAAGGCGCGCGTCACGGCCGAGCAGGCGCTCGCTTGTCCGCAACGCCTTGCCAGCGATGCCGGGGGAAAGGAGCAGGCGGTGAATGTCGAGGCATTCGTAGACGATTGGGACGTCGCCGCCGAAGAGGCTGACGGCCTTCCTGGCGATGGCCAGCATGTCGAGGTTGCGGGCTATGATCAGGTCTGGACGTTCGACGCGGCGCAGCGCCTGCTTCAGCGAGAGACAGCTCTTCGCGATCGCACCGACGCGCTGGACGAACCGGCCGTCATGGGTGTTGCCGAGCTCGACAGGTACGATGCCATCGATCGCGGCCAGCGGGTTTGCGTCGCGCCTGAACCCGGCAAGCGTCACCTTTGCGCCGCCGGCAAGCAACATCAGCACGCGTCGGCGAACGGCGGGGTCGGCAAGATCCTGGGCGAAGTAAAGTATCTGCAGCATGAACATCCAGTTTTCTGTCCGGCTGCGCCGGTTCAAATTTTGCGCCTTGCAACGGCGAGAGCCACGCCCACCGGCGCGGCTCCCATCGTCGGCTAGTTTATTTTGCAGGCGATCGACTCGGGGAACTGGCACTCGTCTCCCGGCGCGGTGAAAGCGACCCGGTCGACCTGCATCATCGAGGGACCCTTGTAGGCAAAGGCGCCCATCCAATCCGTCAGGGTATCGGTTCCCCAAAGGCTGAAGAAAATCTTTTGCGGATTGGGCGGGATCTTCGCTGGGTCGGTGACCTCGTGGACCAGTTCGCCATTTACGTAATAGCGAATACGCTCCTTCTCCCAGACGAAAGCGTAGTCGTTGAAGCCCTGGTTGGCGCCGCCCGGCACGTCGACCAGCTTCTCGTTGCCGCCCTTGGCGGAGACGTATTGATTGATCTGGACCTTTGCCGGGTTCTTGCCGAGCACTTCGAAATCGATCTCGTCATGCGGCTTCTTGTCGGCCGGCCCGATATAGGTGAAGAAGGCGGAGTTGAGCCCCGAGCCGTCGGCCGTCTTGATCCGCGCCTCGTAGGTGCCATAGCTGAAGCGCTTGCGCGTCTGAATTTCGCCGCAGGCGTAATTGCGCTCGCCCAGTTTTCCTTCAGCAAACGTCAGTTCGGCGATGCCGTTGACGACCTTCGCCTGTTTCTTCGACCAGGTGCAGTTCTGATGCGCGCCATTGTTCCAGCCGTCCGAGACGTACCAGACGGCGGTGTCGAGTGTATCGAAGTTGTCGATGAAAGACGCACCCGTCGTGGTCTCTTCGGCCAGGGCCGGACCGGCAAGGCCGACGGCGACAAGGGTGAGCAGGGCGAGGCGGTGAGGTCGTTTCGATCTCATGGTCAGGTCCTTTGCTGGGGGGAGGGACCGGCGCGAACAGCCCCTGTCCGCGCACGCATGTCGCGGGCGGAGCCGGTCCGGCTGCCGGTGAGAATAGCGGTGAGGGCTGGCAGCCAGCGCGCGGAAAGAGCGTAGGCGCCGGCGAGGAAGGCGATCGTGATGAGCGGAACCGCGCAGTAGAACGCCGGGTAGTAGCCGATGTCCGAGCGGTTCCAGATCATCCAGAAGAGCACGAGTAGCGGAAAGTGCGTGCAGAAGATCCAGAAGCTGAGACCGCTGCCGCGCGAAAGCTGAGCGCCGATGTTGGTTCGCACGAGAAGTGCCGAAACCGCCCAGGAACCGACGATGCCGGAAATCGCAATCAGACTGCGCAGCATTTCGAGCCACACCGGAAAATTCGGGCCAAACTGATAGAGCAGGATGGACAGGAGCACGGCTGCGCTCAGGAACGCGATGGTAATCGGCCAGGAAAAGCGATCGAAGCTGCGGACATCGATGCGATGCAGGCTCATGTAGATGCCGGCGCTAAACCCGAAGAGGATCGACTTCTTCAAGAAGATGCCGTTCGGAACGGGCAGCACTGCATAGGCGAAGAGGACGGCGAGCGTCTGTGCCGGATAGCGCTTGATCAGCCACGCGAGCGCAGGCGAAAGAACGATACATAGCAGGAGATCGCGCAGAAAATAGAGCGGTAGATTGATCGGCAGATCCTCGAGCGCGAAGGCAAAGCTCAGCCACTCTCTGGGGCTGGCTCCGATGACCTCCGGCAAATAGCCCGAACTGATGTCCTTGCTCTGCGCGACGAAAACCAGCGCGAGAAACGCCAGGTTCCACAACAGGAATGGCAAAAGTACCGTCCGAGCCTTGGACTTCAGCGTCCGGCCATAGTCGAAATTTTCGAGACCGCGACGGAACAGGAGATAACCGGAAATCGCGCTGAGGCAAGGGACGGCGACACGGAAGAGGCTGTCGCCCAGGAAAATGCGCAACCAGTCGATGCCGCCATAGGTGCCGACATACGGACTGGTCGCCGGATCGTAAGGCACATGCACAAAGACAATGCCTGAGATCAGCACGATGCGCATCAGATTGATCCGCGAGGAGATATTCGCGTTCACATCAACGATATCCGTCACCCCCATCTGGCAGCGCGTTTAGAAGCGGCCGTTTCAACAGAGCAGACCAGAGCCCGCATCCAGAAGATTAAGCTCGGGCACGGATCAAAATATGGCGCTGCAGCAAACGAATCGGCCTTTGTTTGCTGCGATGCAGCATTAGAAATCGCGGCAATACTAGGAAAATAGGCCTATCCCCGCACTTGGACTGGGAAAAAACCATGACGTGGGCGTCAGTTGCGGAATATTAACGGCCGCTGATTTTCTGATGCTTCTGCTTGTTAAAGTGCATATTTGACGCCGAAAAGTTGTGCGCTTTTTCTTCTGTTTTTCAGTTGAGACAATGCCGCGGATCTCATTCCTCGCCGAAATGCGGCAAGGGTGGGGCAGTCTTTAGCGCTGTTCCAGCCGTTATTCGGCGGCGGACGGTACCGAGCTCGAAGCACCACGGGAACGAACCATATCGGTGAGCTTTGCCAGCAGCAACCGTTCGGTAACGAGTACCAGCACCAGATAGATCAGGGCACCGATCGCGGCGCCAACAAGAACCTGGAGCACCGCGCTTGGAAGAAGCGTGCCGTAGTGGTCCAGCAGCAGCCTTACGACGACAGCCATGATGAAAGCCGAGACCAGCGGCCTCACCGAAATCAGGAACCCGCGCAGGAAGGGCAGCAGGTCGGCGCGAAAGACAACCCAGGAATAGCCGACAAGCGTCGCTAGGTTCACGAGGCAGAGGGCGATCATCGCTTCGACGAGCGATCCGCCGATCGCGGCATAGGCGACGGCGGCAGTGGTGGCGATTGCCCGGATCACCGCCCACCAGAAGAGGGTCGTGCCCTGGCCGATACCCTTGAGATACGGAATGTAGGTGCTGCAGGGTGTCAGCAGGCCCTTCGACAGGGCGAGCAGGCCGAGCACCGGCCAGGCTGAGGCCCATTGCTGTCCGAAGAGCACGAGCATCGCCGGCTCGGCAAGCGCCCAGAGGCCGAACATCATTGGCGCGAGCAGCACGGTGGTGACCTGCGTGCTGAGCATCAGCGCTTGCGAGCGCCGCTGGCGATCCTCGCCCATATGGCTGAAGGCGGGAAAGAGAACGCCCATGACTGCTGAAAGGACGATCTGGTTCGGAATGCTGGAAAAGCGGTTCGCCGCCGAATAGGCGCCGGCATCCGAAAGGCCGAGATAACGGCTGATGACGACCATCGGCGATTGGAAGGTGACGAAGTTGGCGATCTCGGAGCCCATCATGCCAAAGCTGAAGCGGCAGAGCGAAAGTACGCGCCTTGCCGAAAACACGAAACGGGGGACATAGCCGGAGACGGCGTAGAGACCGGCCAAACGGATGAATGCAGAAACGAAAAGCTGGGCGAGCAGCGACCACACCCCAAAGCCGAGAAGCGCCGCCCCGACCGCGATGAGCGCGCCGAGGATTTCGGAGAGCATGGTCCAGACCGCGTCCTTGCTGAAATTCATCCGCCGGGCAAGCAGTGAATAAGCAACATCGCCGGCAAGCTGCAATGGGATGAGCAGGCTCATGATCTGGAGCAGATGGCTTGCCTCCGGCGCACCCAGCAGGCTCGCCAGCGGTTCGGCAAAGACGAAAAGCCCAAGCGCCATCATCAGCGAAACCACCAGATTGGCCCAGAAAGCGGAGTGGATGAGGTCCATGTCCTCGTCGCGCTGGATGATCAGAGCGGAGGCAAGACCGGCGCCGCCGATCATCGCCAGAAACTGCACGACGGTGAGCGCGACGGCGACCGTTCCGAACTCCTCGGGCGTCAGGATACGCGCAAGAATCGGCACGGTGACAAACTTCAGCCCGAATGTGCCTGTCTTTGAAAGGACGCTCCAGCCGACGTTCCGAGTCACAGACTTGGCATTTACGTTTGAAGGCATGTGAGCATCCCGTGATGCCTTTGAAGGATTTCCGACAAAGGGCAAGCGCTAGATTTGAGGTCGCGACCCGGTGGGAGGAGACCACGAAATACTCTTTTAGAGAAACCGCAGGGGCGAAAAGATGGCGAAGCTGACTGTTATTATTCCCTACTACCAGAAGGAGCCGGGTATTCTTCGGCGCGCGCTCGCGTCCGTCTTTGCCCAAAGCTATCAAGACTTCCATGTCCTGGTGATAGACGATCAATCTCCCTACTCGATCGACGAGGAGTTGAGGCCGCTTGCCGATGGCGAGCGGGCGCGCGTGACGGTGATCCGGCAGGACAACAAGGGTCCAGGCGGCGCGCGCAACACCGGGCTCGACAACGTTCCGGCCGACGCCGCGTTCGCCGCGTTCCTCGATTCCGACGACCTCTGGACCACCGATCATCTCCAAAATGCCGTCGACAGCATGAGCCGCTTTGGTGCCGACTGTTACTGGGCGTCGATAACAGGCGGCGAGGCGTTCTACTACCATTTCGGCGTCGCCGACCTCGAGGCAAGCGATACGGTCGTGCGCTTGCAGGAAAGCCCGCTTGTCGTCGAAATTCCCGATCTTTCCAATGTCATGCTGCGGAACTGGAGCTTCCTGCACCTGTCTTGCATGGTGGTTGGTCGCCGGCTTTTCGAGACGGTGCGCTTTGATGCCGAGCTGCGTCTCGCGGCCGAGGACGTGCTGTTCTTCTGCGACTGCATTCTGGCGGCAAATCGTGTCGTGCTTTGCGATGCAGCCGGTGCCGTGCGCGGGGAGGGCATCAACATCTTCCACTCGATCGACAACGATTCGCCGCAATTCCTGCAGCAGCAGTTCAACACCTTTGTTGCCCTTGAGACGCTTGAGCACCGGCTTTCGCGCAAGCCATCGGCCGTCGCGTCGATCCAGTCCTACCAACACACGGCCCGTCGTCAGGCGCTCTGGAGCCAGGCGCGCCGGCTGAAGCGGCGGAAGTCGCCGCAGTTTCGACTGCTGGCACGTTGGGTCCTGCGCGATCCCAAGCTGTTGCAAAGCGCATTCGAGCTTGCCGTCGGCAAGTTTTCCCGTTCACGCTGATCCGGACAGAAACTCCTTTTGGAGGAAGAACAAGCCCGCAACGCGCGGCATCGAACCTATCTCGCATTTGAAAGAAGGGACCGCCCATGAAGCCCTATTACTGGGAATCTCAGCACGGCAATTTCGGCGACGACCTCAACCTCTGGCTTTGGGATTTCCTGCTGCCGGGTTTTCGCGATGTCCATGACGACATCCTCCTTGTCGGCGTCGGCACGGTGCTCAACCGCGCGCTTCTGCCTGATGGCGTCCGCAAGCTCGTTATTGGCAGCGGTTTCGGCTACGGCAGCTTGCCGGACATGCGGGATGCCGCCGAATGGGACCTTCGCTGCGTGCGCGGGCCGTTGACAGCCGAGAAGATCGGCCTTGCGCCGGAGCGCGGTATTGTCGATCCCGCGGTCATGGTCGCCGACATGCCGGAATTCCGGAACCTGCCTAAGCTATACAAGCGCAGTTTCATTCCCCATTGGGAAAGTGCGATCGCCGGTATGTGGCCCGTCACCTGCGGCACCGTCGGCCTGCACTACATCGACCCGCGCGGCGAGGCCAAGAGCGTGATCCGCGAGATCGCCCAATCGGAGTTCATTGTCGCCGAATCGATGCATGGGGCGATTCTTGCCGATGCATTCCGCGTTCCCTGGGTGGCGGTGACGACGTCGGACAGCATCAACAGCTTCAAGTGGAACGACTGGGCAAAAACCGTCGGCGTCGAATACCGTCCCCGCCATGTTCCGGTCTCGAGCCGCACCGAAGCCATGATCAAGGGCGCACGTTTCTGGGGCATGGGCTTCGAGGCGCAGACCGTGCCGGAGGCTGCGAACCTGCGATCCGCCGACGGCGAGGTGATCGTCGCGGCCAGAGAACCGCGTCAGACGTTCTTGCGCAGCGCGGCCAAGCAGGTGCTTGCGGCGCCGTCGACGCTTGCACTTTGGCAGGCCACTCGCGCAGAGCCGCAATTGAGCAGCGACAGCCGGCTCGCCGAACGCAAGGAACGCTTCCAGGATGCGTTGGCCGCCGTACGGCGCGCCTACTTCTAGGATGTGACAAACGACGCTCCGGACGAGATACCGGAGCGTATTCCGCTCGCGATGGTTCGACGTGGCGCCGACGCCGCAACGCGTGGTGCTAGCGCGCGTGCTCCGCGCCGATGGGCAGAAGGTAGCGCACTGCCGCGCCTCCGCCCGCCGGTGCCGCATCCTGGCGCGGCCTGAAGCGCTCCGTCTTGTCGGCGAAAATACCGGCGGTGACGGCCGGCGCGGCGCCCGGGCGCCGCATGAGGTAACCGATCGCAGCCATAGCACCGCGCTCTTTCTTGAGGTCGAGGAAGTGTCGGTGCTGGTAGCGGCCACGCACGTGACGCTCATGCCGTCGCACGGCAGCCGCTGCCTCACCGTCGAGGTCGTTTGCCGCGAGTATGACGCGGTCGGCCTCGTAGAGGCGCTTTAGATCCTCGGTCCGGTGGCTGCCGCTCAACGAATTGCCGCGCACGATCGCCGCATAGCCACAGCTTTGAATGACCTTGTAGCGTGCACCTTTGGCCAGTGCGCGAAGATAGAGGTCATAATCCTCCCCCAGACGAAGCGCCTCCTGATAGCGGATGCCATGCTTATCGAGGAAGCGGCGGCGCATCAGCGGCTTCAGGAAGCCGATCTCGCCACGTTTCACGCCCGGCTGCGAAATATTGCCCTCGACGAAATCAATGAGGCCGAGAAGGCGCGGCCGTGGCGGGAAGTCATCGACCCTTGGAGCCGCACCAGTCACTGCGGCCTCGCCCATGAAGGCGATATTGTCGGCGATGAAATCCCACTCCTCTACTGCGAGCAGCCTGCCGAGTCTGCCCGGTAGAAAGAAATCGTCGGCGTCGAGGATCGCCACGACCGGGGCGCGGCTGATGGCCATCGCATGGTTGCGCGCTGCTGAAGGACCGCGATTGCTTTCAAAGCGTGCGATCGTCAGCCGTCCGCTGTGATCGTCGGCAGATCGCGCCGCGGCGACGGTCAGATCGGTGGAGCCGTCATCCACCACGATCACTTCGGCGGTTTCTTGTTCGGCCAGCGCCGACGCGACCGCGCGGGCGATGGTCGCCTCGGCATTCTTCGCAGCAATGATGACGCAGACATCTGTCCGGGCGACTGTGGTCATGAGGGCCTCCAGTATCGTGTCTCGCGGGCAGCGCGGCGCCTAGGGGCCAAGTGGACTGCACCAGTTCTCGATCGCTGCATGAGGCAGCCGGGTCATTGGCGACCCGCTAGATCATGCAGCCCGGCATGGAATCTTGCCGTAACGGGCCGCACCATGCAGGGCGATCATGTCGCAACCGCGTCAAAGGCGATTTTTTTGAAGAATGGCGAGGCAGGCTTGTCCGGCCGTGCGGTCAACGATTGAAGTGACCGGGCCGGTCCAGGCGGTGGCTATTGCTGCCCGGCTTGTCGTGATTGGCCGATTGCAGCACTTCAGCCGCTTTTTTTCCGCGCTCACGCGCTTTCCTCCAGATTAGGAAAACGACCGCGAGGAAATAGCCGATCTGAATGAGGACCGCACAGATCGCCGTCTGGATCAGCGTGGATGTGAGAGAGCCATTGAGGAAATAGGTGACGACAGCAAAAACCGTCAGGGCGCCGATCATACTCACGAAGACGCGTGGTGCGTACATGACACTAGCTCGCAATCGGTTCTATCGCTGCAGACGTCATCGCAAAATCGGCCTTTCCTCTCAAATGTTAATATATTGGCGACGGACATCGGCTGCAACCGGCAATAGCCGCCGCTTTGGCACATAGAAACAGGCAAATCTTTATGTCGCGTTTCGAGCAGCGTCGATCGAATCAAAATCAGTTGATTGGCCTCGAACGCCATTGTGACGCGAGCCTGCGCTCGGCAGCTGATTTTCCACCTCCCGTCGGGAGACGGTCTCCGCGTCGCCCGATGGTTGCCGCCACACTCACGTGCTGATCAACTTTTATTACAAGTTTGAACGATGTTGCGAGTCTTTGTGTGCGCCGCGAAGACTTGGTGCGACGCAGCAAAATTTGTGAAATACGGACGACCGATAATTTTAGAGCAGGGGAAATCACGCTCCCGAAGCTCAAAGAAAACATCGGCCTGCGAAGATATCACCACTTCTCCGGAAATGTAATTTGGCTCGCCAGAAACAATACAGGAATACGTGCGAGGTGATACTGTTTCTCGCAATAATATAACAGCGCCCGTCACGAGAAATATTGCATATTCGAAAGTGGTGATATACGCATTTTGGCCCCTGCTTGGATACTCGCCTTTATTTCGCCTTCAAAAAGCAAATCCTTACCGGACGTTCATTATTCACGATGAGCGCGCCCCAGTGTGGGCTGTAGGCCCCCCTGGGGAGACCGACAAATCGCCAAACGTAAATGGAGTCACCTCTATGAAGTCTGCGACCAGATCGGCCAATTCGCCGTTTTTCAGTGCCGCAGAGTTTGCGGCAATCCCACCCGTGGGTGGCGTTTCGAAGCGTGGCTTCGACGTGCTTGCCGCTTCCCTCGCCCTCGTTTTCTTAAGCCCGCTGTTCCTGATGCTCATGGCGCTGGTCAAGTTTTCCGACGGCGGCAGCATCTTCTACGGCCACCGCCGCATCGGCCACAACGGCAAGTCGTTCCGTTGCCTTAAGTTCCGCACCATGCGCCCTGATGGGGACCGGATCCTGCAGGACTACCTCAAGGCCAATCCGGCCGCCTACGAGGAATGGCGCGCGACGCGCAAACTGCAGGACGACCCGCGTGTCACGGTCGTCGGCAGTGTCCTGCGCAAACTAAGCCTTGATGAACTGCCGCAGCTCGTCAACATCGTGCGCGGTGAAATGAGCATGGTTGGCCCGCGCCCGGTGGTGGAGGACGAACTGGAGCTCTACGACAGCGCCGCCGTCTACTACCTGCAATCCCGACCCGGTCTTACCGGCCTTTGGCAAATCAGCGGGCGCAACGACGTATCCTACGCAACCCGCATCGCGTTCGATACCCAGTACGTCCAGAACTGGTCGCTGCTGAAGGACTTCTTCATCGTTGTCAGAACCATTCCCGCCGTTTGCCTTTCGCGCGGCAGCTACTGACGAAATAGCGCCTGAAAAGCCCGCGCGACCGGTCGCGGGAAGGCGCCTTCATTCGGGAAGCCCAAATGAGAGAACATCATCTGTCGGGAAAGTCGCGCATGCCGCGCACGCTACCCCGTTTCCTGCGCCGGGCGGTGCTCATCGCCGCGGCGCTCACTTGTGCTTTTCCGGCTTGGGCCGATGAGTATCAGCTCGGCACTATGGATAGGCTGAGAATTCGCGTGGCCGAATGGCAGACCGCGGAGGGGGCTGTCCGCGACTGGTCAGTCGTCAGCGGCGAGTACACCGTTGGTCCTTCGGGTGCTCTATCCTTACCCTTCATCGGCGACCTGCCGGCGGCGGGCAAGACAACGACCGAAGTTGGTGAAGCGATCGGCGAGAAGATGCAGACGCTCTTCGGTCTGCGCGATCGGCCGTCCGCCTCCGTCGAACTCGCGCAGTACCGCCCGGTTTACCTCGCAGGCGAGGTCCAGAAGCCCGGCGAATATCCTTTTGCCCCCAATCTGACGGTGCTGAAGGCCGTAAGCCTTGGCGGCGGGTTGCGCCGTTCGGAAAGCGGCCAGCGCTTTGCGCGCGACTACATAAATGCGCATGGCGATTCGAGCGTCCAGACGTCCGAGCGCAACCGGCTGCTGATCCGTCGCGCCCGCCTTCAGGCTGAGATCGCCGAAAAGGATGGCATCGAACTGCCGAAGGACCTTCAGGGCGTTCCCGGTATCGACAAGCTTCTCGCAAACGAGACCGCATTGATGGCCTCGCGTGACAGGAAGCAGAAGCTGCAATTGGAGTCGCTCGCCGATCTGAAGTCCTTGCTCGAAAGCGAAATCCAGTCGCTGGCAAAGAAGACGGAAACCCAGAACCGCCAACTCGAGCTCGTCGTTGAAGACCGCGAGAAGGTCGAAAGCCTCGCCGAAAAGGGCCTGGCGCTCAGCCAGCGCAAGCTGTCCCTGGAGCAGCGCGTAGCCGAACTGCAGGCCGCCCTTCTCGACATCGACACAGCTTCGCTGAAGGCGAAACAGGATGTCAGCAAGGCGGGCCAGGACGAAACCAATCTTCGCAACGATTGGGACGCTCAGCTGGCGCAGGACCTGCAGAACACCGAGGCCGAACTCGACACGCTTTCGATCAAGCTCGGCACCAGCCGCGACTTGATGGCCGAAGCGTTGCTGCAATCGGCCGAAGCCGCGCAGTCGAAGGACAATACGGCGGAGGCGACGATCGCCTATTCGATCATGCGCGAGCGCGACGGAAAGCCGACGGAGATCTCCGCCGACGAAAATACGCCTGTATTGCCGGGTGACGTGATCAAGGTCGAAGCCAACCTGGCAACGCAGTAGGAACGGCTGTGAAAATTTCGAAGGCGAGCCTGATTTCTCCCGATCGCAATGGTGTCTATGGCACTGTTGCGATCGCGCTATCGCTCTTCGTCTTCGCCTATTCCTCGCGCTTCGGACAGGCGTCGATCCTGCTCTACTATGGCCTGTGGCTGCCGCTGGTGCTGGTCGATTACCGTCGTGTGCTCGGCAACTACGGAATCCGCCTCTGGATCCTAGGATTTGCGATCTTCGCCTGCCTGTCGGTCTTCTGGTCGGCGGCGCCCGGAATGACGGCGCGAACGGGGATACAGTATCTCTCCCACGTGATCTGCGCCCTGATTGCCATGCGGGTTGTCGACATCAGGACCCTGGTGCGCGGCGCGATTGCCGGAACCGGCGTCGTTCTCGTCTACTCACTCCTCTTCGGCGTCTACCACCTCGATCCTCTCGACGGCACTTACAGCTTCGTCGGCGCTTTCGCCTCGAAGAACCAGCTGGGCTTCTACGCCTCGCTCGGCATCTATTTCGCCTTTGTCGCGCCGATCGCGCTTGGCGAACGCGGCCTGTGGTTCGCGGCAGCCAGCCTGGTCGCGTTGCTGTCGGCCTATTCACTTTTTGCCTCGCAATCGGCGACGTCGGTGTTGACCACAGTGGTCATCATCGGGCTGTGGCTGGGCATGCGGTTGGTCGGACTATTGTCGCCGGCGCACCGCAAGGGGCTCTTCCTCGCCGCCGCCGTCTGTGGCGTCATGGTCGCCGTTGCGGCCATCTATGGTGGGGGCGTCGATCTTGTCCTCGGGCTTTTCGGCAAGGATTCCACCCTAACCGGACGGACCTATCTGTGGCAGCAGGGCATCGAGGCGGCGATGTCGTCACCGCTGGTCGGTGTCGGCTATCAGGCCTATTGGGTCCAGGGCTTCTCGGAGCCCGAACGCCTGTGGGAAGAGTTCTATATTGCCACGCGCTCCGGCTTCCACTTCCACAACACCTTTATCGAAGCGATGGTGGAGACCGGCGCGATCGGGCTCGTGCTTCTGTCCGGCATCCTTCTGATAACCGTGCTCGGGCATACCAAGCGGTTGTTGACGCAGGATGATGACACGCAATCTTCCGTGCTCTTCGGCATAGCGCTGCTTCTGCTGGTGCGGTCCTTCGTCGAAATCGACATCATGAACCCCTATCACATCGGCTCGTTCCTGCTCTATTTCGCCGCCGGAAAGCTGACTTTACCGGAAGCGCGCACGCACCAGAGCGTCGAAGATCGTCCGGCGCCGGCCGTATCGGAGATCCCGCTACGACTGAGGTATCAATGATCAGCGCCCCGACGACGACGATCTATGGCATTCAGTATCTGCGGGCCGTCGCAGCGCTCGGGGTCGTCGTCTTTCATGCCGCCGAGCGCACCGGGCACCACTTCGCAATTGGTGCTGCCGGCGTAGACGTCTTCTTTGTCATCAGCGGCTTCATCATGTGGGTGATCAGCGAACGGCGGCCGGTGTCACCGCTCGCCTTCCTCCGTGATCGCATTCAGAGGATCGCGCCGATCTACTGGCTCGCAACCGCGGTCATGGTCATCGGCGGCCTTGTTGGCCTGTTTCCCAATCTGGTCTTGAGCAACGCGCATGTGCTTTCCTCGCTGCTGTTCATTCCCATGCGATCGCCAAGCAGCGGCGAAATCTGGCCAGTGCTGGTGCAGGGTTGGACGCTGAACTACGAGATGTTCTTCTATGCGATCTTCGCCTTGACACTGCTGTTGCCGCGGTCGAGCCGGTTGCCGGCGATCGCTGGCTGTTTCTCGGCGCTGGTTGCCATCGGCTTTGCCGTCGACAGCGACAACGCGCTCTTCGTCACCTATACGCGGCCGATTATTCTTGAATTTGTGGCAGGCATGGTCGTCGCCGAGTTGTGGCTGAGAGGCAGGGTGCCCGGCGCAAAGTCCGGCCTTATGCTTGTCGCCGGCGCGTTTTCAGGATTTGCGGCGGTCGCCGTGCTTCGCCTGCCTTTCGACGAATTCATCCTCGGGCCTTTGGCCGTCATGCTCGTCTTGGGAACGCTGGCGCTCGAAGCGCAGGGCTGGTTCCGCCCCAGCAGGCTGCCGATGATGCTCGGCGACGCATCCTACTCGATCTACCTCTGGCACACCTTTGCGATTTCGGTCGTGGTCAAGGCTTGTGGAATGATGGGTATAGGGCTGCTCACATCGGCGCTGCTGGCGGTCATTGCAGGGACTGCGCTTGGCGTTTTCGCCTATCTTCTGATCGAGAAGCCGCTGGCCACACGGCTGCGCTCGGGCTTTTTCTCAAGGCCGGTGCAGCACACGGCCTGACAAATCGGAGCCGTCTGGGGCGGCGATCACCGCCGCGCCAGACGTGGTCTGTGTCTCAGACACCCTGATTACGACGGGAATGCCAGTTCCAGGCCGTGCGCGTGATGTCGGTGAGACCGTATTTCGGAACCCAGCCGAGAATGTCGCGCGCCTTGTCGTTGTTGGCGACCAGGGTGGTCGAATCCCCTTCGCGGCGGTCGACGAGATCGACCTGGAATTCGCGTCCCGAAACCTCGGAAATCGCCGTCAAGAGTTCCTTGACGGTCGTGCCGGTGCCTGTGCCGAGATTGAGCTCGACGCTGTCGCCGCCCGAAAGCAGGTGTTCGACCGCGCGCACATGGGCGTCGGCAAGATCAAGCACGTGGATGTAGTCGCGCACGCAGGTGCCGTCGCGGGTGTCGTAGTCCGTGCCGAAGATCTTGAAACTCTGGCGTCGGCCGAGGGCCGCGTCGATGGCGAGCGGGATGGCATGCGTCTCCGGCTCGTGCCACTCGCCGATGCGGCCTTCCGGATCGGCGCCAGCGGCGTTGAAGTAGCGCAGGATCACCGAGCGCAGGCCCTTGTACTGCCCGTAGTCCTTCAGTGCCTGTTCGCACACCCATTTGGTCCGGCCGTAAGGGTTGATCGGCGCCTGGCGGTGCTGTTCGTCGATCGGCACGCTCTCCGGCAGGCCATAGGTGGCGCAGGTCGAAGAGAAGACGAAAGCTTCGACGCCTGCGGCAAGGGCAGCCGAAAGCAAGGTCAGCGTGCCGATGACATTGTTGTCGTAGAAGGAAACCGGGTCTTTCACCGATTCACCCACCTCGATCATCGCGGCAAAATGCAGGATGGCGCGTGGCTTGTGACGGGCAAGGACCTCGTCGAGCCGCTTTCGGTCGCGGATATCACCCTTTTCCAGCACGCCCCATTTGACGAATTCTTCGTGGCCGTTCGAAAGGTTGTCGTAAACGACAGGCTCGAAACCCTTGTTGGCGAGTTCGAGGCACGTATGCGAGCCGATGTAGCCGGCACCGCCGACGACGAGGACTTTATTGCTTTCCATGATGCTTACGATCCTTGGGAGGTTCAGAGAAATTGCCAAGATTTTTCAACGGATGACGACAATGGTGTCAATGCCGCGCGCAATCAAGCACGTGTCCATGTCGCGTATGTGGCGGTGGTTACCAGCGGGCTTCTTTCCACACTTCCGTCGATCCCGGCCCTTCAAAATTGGTGGGAAAAATGCGGGAAGGGACAATTATCTCCCCCGGCGACGGCGAGCTAGATGCTTCTTTCGGTTCGGGTAAAACATATAGCATATTAATTTACTAGATTTAATTGATTACGCCGGCCGCAGTCGTACCATAGCCTCCAGATTTCTGAAGGAAGGCTCTCATGACGACGAAACTGAAACGCTTGGCACTGACGCTCGCCACACTTGCGACCACTGGCCTGGCTCTGAGCGACGCGCAGGCGCAAGCGGCAGATCCGGTCAAGGGCGGTACGCTGATCTATCTTGAGCAGCAGGCCCATACGAACCTCTACCCGCCGGCCGGCGGCTTTTATCCGAACGGTGGCATCCTCAACCAGATCACCGACAAGCTGACCTATCAGAACCCGAAGACGCTGGAGATCGAGCCCTGGATCGCCGAGTCCTGGACGGTCAACGCGAATGCGACCGAATATACGTTCAAGATCCGTCCCGGCGTGACGTTCTCCGATGGTTCGCCGCTCGACGCGGCTGCCGTTGCCAAGAACTACGACGTCTTCGGCCTCGGCAACAAAGCCCTGAAGCAGCCGGTCTCCGAGGTCATCAACAACTACGAGCGCAGCGAAGTCGTCGATCCGCTGACGGTCAAATTCTACTTCAAGAAGCCGTCGCCGGGGTTCCTTCAGGGAACGTCCGTGATCGGTTCGGGCCTGGTCGCGGCAAGCACGCTGGCACTGCCCTTCGAAGAACTCGGCGACGCCACGAAAATCATCGGCTCCGGCCCATTCGTCGTCGAGAGCGAGACGATCGGCAAGGAACTGAACCTGAAGGCGCGCGACGAATACAATTGGGGCCCGGCCAAACTCGAACACCAGGGCCGCGCCTATCTCGACGGCATCAAGTACATCATCACCGGTGAAGACAGCGTGCGCATTGGTGCACTGCTCGCAGGGCAGGCGGATTTCATCCGCCAGGTCCAGGCCTATGACGAGGGCCAAGTCGAGGCGCAGGACTATCAGATCTACGCGCCTTCCACCCGCGGGGTGAACAACAGTGTCGTCTTCCGCCCAGACAACCCGTTGGTGTCCGACATCAGGGTGCGTCAGGCGCTGCTGCATGCGACCGACACCAAGGAAATCGTCACCACATTGTTTTCTGCCAATTATCCGCAGGCAACCTCGATCATCGCGTCGTCGGCCCTCGGCTCCAAGGATATCTCGGCCAAGCTCGCTTTTGATCCGGCGAAGGCCAAGGCCCTGCTCGATGAAGCGGGCTGGTCGGTCGCCGCCAACGGTCTGCGCCAGAAGGACGGCAAGGAACTGGTGCTGACGGCTTATGAATCGCTGCCGCAGCCGCAGAACAAGGAAACGCTGCAACTGGTCGCGCAGCAGTGGGGAAAGGTGGGCGTCAAGCTGAGCGTTCTTGCCGGCGATAGCGGCAGCAAGACGGTGGATGATCTCGATCCGCTGAAGACGCCGGTGTCGCCTGCCATGGTCGGCCGTGCCGATCCCGATGTGATCAAGAGCCAGTACTATCCGAAGAACCGCGATGTGCTGCGCCAGAAGGGCGGGCTTAGCGACAAGGTCCAGAGCTTCGTCGATACCAAGCTGAATGGTCTGCTCGATGCGCTCGCGTCCGAGCCGGATCGCCAGAAGCGCCTCGCGATTGCCGGCGAGGTTCAGGATTACGTCGTCGATCAAGCCTATGCGATCCCGATCTTCGAGGAGCCGCAGGCCTATGCAGGTGCGCCCTACGTCCAGGGTGTGGCATTCGAGGCCGTCGGGCGTCCAAGCTTCTACAGCACCTGGCTTGCTGAACATTGATCGGTTCGACGGCCACCGCAACGTCGGTGGCCGTCGTCTCTGAAATCCGCCTGCGAGGAACGGATCATGTCCGCCTATTTGTTCAATCGTGTTGCTCAGGCTCTGTTTGTGCTTTGGGCCGCATTCACGATCTCTTTCGTGCTGCTGCAGGCAATGCCCGGCGATGCGATCCTCATTAAGTTCCAGAACCCCGATCTCGGCCTGACCGCCGAACAGGTCGCCGAAATCCGCGCCTCTTATGCGGTCGATAGCTCCGTGCCGGTGCAATACGCGCGGACTATCGGCAAGTTCCTGGCCGGCAACTTCGGCTACTCGGTTCAAGCCGGTGTTCCGGTTTCAAGTCTGCTTGCTGCGCATCTGCCGGCAACGCTGAAGCTCGCGGGGCTAGGCTTCCTGCTAGCTGCGATCCTGGCGACCGTCATCGCTTTCCTCTCCAGTCTCGCGCCGTTTGCGTGGCTGCGTGGCGCGCTGCAGTCGGTTCCGTCGCTCTTCATTTCTATCCCGACCTTCTGGCTCGGCATCATGCTCATCCAGATCTTCTCCTTCCGCCTGAAACTCGTGCCCGTCATCAACCCTGGTCCCTGGCAGGAATTGATCCTGCCGGTTGCAACGCTTGCCGTGCCGATTTCCGCGCCACTGGCGCAGGTGCTCGTTCGCAATATCGACGAGGTGATGACGCGGCCCTTCGTCGCCGTGGCGCGGGCAAAGGGCGCCACTCGCCTTTGGGTTCTCTGGCGGCACGTCGCGAAGAACGCGCTGCTTCCGACGCTGACGATTGCCGGCGTGTTGTTCGGCGAACTGATTGCCGGGGCCGTGGTGACCGAGACCGTCTTCGGGCTGAACGGCATTGGCGGGCTGACCGAACGCGCCGTGGGCAGCCAGGACGCAGCCGTGCTTCAGGCGATCGTCGTTCTGTCTGCGCTGGCCTTCGTGATCATCAATCTCGCTGTGGACCTGCTCTATCCGGTGCTCGACCCACGCCTCAGGACCAAAACGGGAGCCGTTGCATGACGACCTTCGATACGCTTCGCGATGACGCTATTGCGGCGCCAAGGGCAAAGAGCGAGCGGCGTTCTGGCGCGGCATCGCGGCTGCGCCGTGTACCCGTAGGACTGGCCCTTTCCTGGCTTATCCTCGGTTCTGTTTTCCTCTGGGCGGTCGCCCCCTCGTTCTTCACAGGCTACAACCCGCTTGAGGGCGTCGGTGGCGCGCAGTTGCAGCGGCCGAGCGCCGATCATCTGCTCGGAACCGATGCGCTCGGGCGCGATCTCTATGCGCGCATCGTCTACGGGGCCGTTCATTCCCTGACAGGTGCTTTTGTCGCCGTTGGGCTGGGACTTGCGGTTGGCACCGGTCTCGGCGTCGTCGCTGGTTCGGTGCGGCGTCGCTTCGACGATGCGATCATGCGCGTTGTCGACGTGCTCCTGTCGATCCCTCCGCTGCTGCTTTCGCTCAGCATCATTATCCTGCTCGGCTTTGGAACTGTGAACGCGGCAATCGCTGTTGGGGTCACCTCGGTCGCAGGCTTTGCCCGGCTGGCGCGGGCGGAAGTCGTGCGCGTGCGTCGCAGCGATTATGTCGAGGCGGCCTTCGGCAGTGGCGGGACCTTCGCCTCGGTTCTGTGGCGCCATATTCTGCCGAATTCCTTAACCTCGGTCGTCGCCTTTGCCGCGCTGCAATTCGGATCGGCCGTACTGCAGATTTCGACGCTCGGATTTCTCGGCTACGGCGCGCCGCCGCCGACCCCGGAATGGGGGCTGCTGATCGCCGAGGGGCGCAATTACATTTCGACCGCATGGTGGCTGACCACCGCGCCCGGCATCGTGGTTGTCCTCGTCGTGCTGGCTGCCAATCGCGTCAGCCAATCTTTCGGGAGGGCCGCAGCATGACCGTCATACCTGGACCTTTTCCCCCCGTTCTCGAGGTCGAGGATCTTTGCATTGCCTACGCTGACAGCAGCGGCGAACGCCGCGCCGTTCATGACGTTTCGTTTCGCATCAAGCCAGGTGAGGTTGTGGCCCTTGTCGGTGAATCCGGTTCCGGCAAGACGACGACCGCACAGTCGATCATCGGTCTGCTCGCTGCGAATGGCCGAGTGGAACGCGGCACCATCAAGCTGAATGGAACCGACATTGCCCGCTGGACGGATCGGCAACTGGACACGGTGCGCGGCGCGAGGATCAGCCTCGTGCCACAGGATCCGGGAAGTTCGCTCAACCCGGTCAAGACGATCGGCTCGCAACTCGGCGAGATGTTCCGCATCCACGGCGCGCTGCGATCCGACGAGATCGAGGCCCGGGTGCTCTCTCTTCTGGCCCGCGTCGGCTTGAGCGAGCCGGAACTTCGGGCGCGGCAGTATCCGCATGAACTGTCGGGCGGCATGCGCCAAAGGGTCTTGATTGCGATTGCGATTGCGCTGAAGCCGCAGCTGATCATCGCCGACGAGCCGACCAGCGCGCTCGACGTCACAGTCCAGAAGCGCATTCTTGATCTCATCGACGAGTTGCGAACGGAATATGGTACGGCCGTGCTTCTGGTGACCCACGATCTCGGTGTTGCCGCCGACCGAGCCGATCGGATCGTCGTCCTGCAGGGCGGCCGGATCCAGGAGCAGGGCGCAACGGGCGCTATTCTGGCCGCACCACGCAGTCCCTACACGAAACAACTGCTTTCGGACGCGCCATCCTTTACCGCCCCCCCCGAGGTTGGCAACGGTTCGACCACCCGTTGCGGAGGCTCCAGACGATATCGTCGTCGTCGAGGGCCTTGTCCGCGAATTCGTTCGCAAGGACGGCGGATCCCCGCTACGCGCCGTCGACGACCTGAGCTTCCGCGTCCGGCGCGGAACGACACATGCGATCGTCGGGGAATCCGGTTCTGGGAAGACGACGACGATCCGCAACATCGTCGGCTTTGACAGGCCGACGGCCGGCCGGATTGAGATCGACGGCACCAATGTCTCGGGCCTGAGCGGAGAAGGGCTTCGGCAGTTCCGCCGCAAGGTCCAGCTCGTTTACCAGAATCCCTACGGCTCGCTGGACCCGCGTCAAAGCGTGCTGCAGATCGTGACCGAGCCGCTGACGAATTACCCGGGACTTCTACGTTCTGATCGTGAGGAGAAGGCAAGGGCGATCCTTGGCCGCGTCGGTTTGCCTGAGGACGCATTTGCACGGCGGCCCCATGCGCTTTCCGGCGGCCAGCGCCAGCGTGTTGCCATCGCCCGGGCGCTCGTGCTCGATCCGCAACTGGTTGTGCTCGACGAAGCGGTTTCCGCACTCGACGTCAGCGTGCAGGCCCGCATTCTCGACCTCTTGGACGAACTGCAGGGCGATCTCGGGCTCACCTACCTCTTCGTTTCCCACGACCTCGCCGTGGTGCGTCAGATCTCGGACACCGTTTCGGTTCTGAAGGATGGGCGGCTGGTCGACGGCGGAACCGTTTCCCACGTCTTCGAAAACCCTCGCAGCGATTACACCCGTGAGCTGATCAATGCCATTCCCGGACGCAACCGCCGGGCTGCGGCCTGAAGCAGCGGACTACAGACAGGACCGACCATGATTGAGACGACGCCACGCAAACGCCTCGGCTTTTTTACCCGACTGCTCGACGACGTTCAGGCGGGCACCCGCTACTACTACGCAAAGGAGCAGATCGTCACCGCCGAGCGTTTCGGCTTCGACACGGCCTGGGTCGCGCAGCACCATTTCCACGCGGACGAAGGCGGCCTTCCGGCGCCCCTGGTTTTCCTTGCCCATGTCGCCGCGGAGACGACGCGCATCCGCCTCGGGACCGGTGTCATTACGCTGCCGCTCGAAAATCCGATCCGGGTGGCCGAGGACGCCGCCGTTTTCGATCTGCTCTCCGGCGGGCGACTGGAGGTCGGGTTCGGGACCGGCGGCACGCCGTCCTCCTTCACGGCCTTTGGCCTGGAAAGCGCCGATCGCGGCGCGATCTTCGGCAGGCATCTCCAAACGGTTCTCGACGCTTGGGCAGGTCGTGGCCTTCCAGGCGGAGATCGCCTCTACCCGTCAGCGCCGCAACTGCTCGGCCGTATCTGGCAGGCAACCTTTTCGGTGGCGGGTGGCGAGCGGGCTGGGCGGGCCGGCGACGGCCTGATGTTGTCACGCACCCAACCGCGGCCAGAAGACAATCCGCACGCTTCGTTGGCGGAGTTGCAAAACCCGATCATCGACGCCTATCTGCATGCGCTTCCTTCCGGCCGCGCGCCGCGTATCCTCGGTTCACGCAGCCTGTTCGTTGCCGACAGCCGCGCCGAAGCGTTGCGGCTTGCCGAGGTTGGGTTGAGACGGGGTGCGGAACGACTGATCGCTAGCGGTCATACAGTTCCCGGCAATTCGCTTGCCGATCTGATTGCGGCCTTCGACGTACATGTCGGCTCCGTTGACGACGTCATCGCCAGTCTCAGCGCAGATGAGACGCTGGAGCGTGTCACCGATCTGGTGTTCCAGGTTCATTCCGTTGATCCGCCGCACCTATTGATTCTGCGCTCCATCGAGCTCATCGCCACCAAGGTCGCTCCGGCGCTCGGCTGGTCGCCGCAGGAGAAATTCCATGCCCGGCGTTTCGGCGCCGTCGGTTGAAACGGACAGCTGGTTCCATTTTTCAAAGGAGACGACGTCATGACCACCACGTCACCGGATATCATCGATCTGCTGGCCGGCATCACCGCCGGGTCGGCGCTCGACCGCACTCGCGCCCAACGGCCGGAAACCCGCGAACAGGCGCAGAATAGTTATCTTGCACTCTTTCAGCCCGCGGATTTCGGCGACGTGTCGGCGGCGGAGCGGCATGCGATCGCAAGTTTCGTTGCCGGCCTGCACCGTCAGCCGGACATTTTCGGATTTTACAGCAGTCCTTTCGAGGATAGCGACACCGATCGCTGGTTGATCGAGGTTATCAAGGCCGAGATCGGGGCAGGACGGGCAACAGGGCCATACGGCAACTATCCGGACGGGCCCCTTAATGGAGAGAACGAAGCCGGCCCACTCTATCAAGTATCACGGTCAAGCCGCGAGGTGCTCGGTCGTAAGCTGTCCGCGGCGCTGGAGCACGCCCACCTGCTGGTCTTCCATTTGCGTGATGCCAGCCCGCAGGCGTTGCAAGCCTTGCTCGACGCTGGCTGGACGACAAATGGTGTCGTGACCCTGTCCCAGCTGGTTTCCTTCGTTGCGTTTCAGATCCGCGTGATCACCGGTCTTGGCTTACTGTCGACCGCCACGAAGCGCGCTACGGCTTAAGACCTCAAGAGGACATGCGAATGACCGAACATGCCATCATCCCGATCGTTGAAAATCCGCCTGTTACCTTCACGCAGGCCGAGATCGGATGGACACCGTGGCTGCAGCCTTTGCCTGAGGAAGAACTGACGGAGCGTCACCTCAAAGGCCTGGTCGAGGCTGGGCGCGCAAAGTCGCCCTACTTCCGCCTGCTCGTGCGCGATCCGGAAGTGCTTGAAGCGCGCACGAAAACTGACAAGGACATCTTCTACAACACCCGCTCGGGCCTGCCGCGCGCCGAGCGCGAACTGGCGGCGACCGCCGCGTCTAGATATAACGGCTGCATCTTCTGCGCCTCGGTACATTCGCGCTTCGCTTCGCATCACTCAAAGCGCACAGAGGATGTGCAGAAGCTCCTCGACGAGGGCGTCGGAACCGATCTCGGCGAGCGCTGGAATGCAATCGTCGCCGCTTCTGTGGCGTTGACGGCGACCCCGCCCGCCTTCGGAGAGGAGCACATCTCCCGACTTTCGGCAGCGGGCCTCGACGAACTGGAGATCGCCGACGTCATCCATGGTGCCGCCTTCTTCAACTGGGCAAACCGGCTGATGCTCTCACTTGGAGAGCCGACACCGGCAAACTAAGCCGCTCACGCGATCCGCCGTAATGGCACAACACATAGAGAGCCCGCAAGGTCGAGAGATGTTGCGGGCCTCCTTCATCCGAGTTTAATCGGGTTAGAAGTTACGCTGCAGACGGACGTAGCCGAGAACCTGGTCGTCCGACTGCCACCTAGATCGCTCTCGGCTCCGCTGCTGCTCTCGCAGCATTTTCCGGCGCCCAGGCCGCCGATCCCAGCGGAGCCGGAGCCATGGAATACGTTCGCGTTTGCGACGCTTCGGCACTGGATACTTCTACATCCCGGGCACCGAAATCTGCCTCAAGATCGGTGGCTTCATCCTCTTCCAAACCTCGTTTGGTAGAGCCGGCCTTTAAGAAGAGAGACATCCGGTGAAAGCGCCGTCAACTATGAACAGTAGGCGGCGCAATTATTTTCTAGCGATATATTTGGAGGTTCTAGGCTTCTCCGGCACTCAGGACCTACTGCGTCGTCGCCACCGGCGGCTCGGTGTTTCGCCTTACGACCTTGCCTTCCTCAGCCTTGTAGAAAAACTGACTTGAGACGAGCCAGCCCTTCAGGGGGCGAAGCGGCGGAATGCAGGTCAGCAGCATGAAGGGCCCGGTCACCAGTAGGTGTATCCAGAGCGGTGCGCTGTATTGAACTTCCAGCCAGACGCCAAGGAAAACACTCGGTACGCAGGCAAAGCAGATGACGAAGAAAGCGGGGCCATCGGCCGGATCGGCAAAGGAGTAATCCAGGCCACAGACTTCGCATTCCTTGCGCATCTTCAGGAAGCCGTTGAACAGGTGCCCTTGCCCGCAGCGCGGGCAGCGGCCGCGCAAGCCAGTCTGCATGGGCGGGATCGGCGGCCAATCACTATCGGAAGACATGTTTGTTCCTTTCAGGCGTTCCGGTTGGCGCTGGAGTTTTGCGCCGAGATTGCCTGGATATGCGGCCGCTTCTTCTTCTTGGGGCCGCATCAGGCTCGCCAGGATTAGGCGCCGAAAAACATACATTGTCAATTTATTGTATGCATACATGTCTGCGACAATTTCGCCCGCCGATCATTTACACCACGAAGCTTGAGGCGGCGGGGGGCCGGCCGATGAGGTCGTTGATGACGAGAAGACTGCGTCGCAGCTCCGCTTGGCCGGCAGCGGCGCCCAGGCCGAGGCGGACGGCTTCCGGTGGCGCGCCGAGCGCAAAGGCGTCGCTTGCAACGACGCTGATGCCGGCTGCCTGCAATCGCGCGCTCAGTTCGCCGCGTGTCCAGGGCGGCGGCAACTGCAGCCAGGCGTGAAACGCATGCGGATGCGTTTGTGCGACGCCGGCTGGAAGAAGCTCGGAGACGATGCGCTGTCGCGCCGCCGTCTCTCTACGTATGGCTGCGAGCACGGCGTCAGCCGTCCCGTCCTCGATCCAGCGCGTGGCGATAGCGGCCGCAAGAGGGGACGCCATGCCGACAGTGGCCCGGATCGCGCCTTCGACGCGGACCGAGCTTCGGCTGTCCGGCACGACAAGATAGGCGATGCGCAAGGCCGGCGACAGGCATTTCGCAAGGCCGCCGACATAGTAGACGAGGTCAGGCGCCAGCGCCGCCAACGGGCGCGGCGTCGAAACGGGAAGGGCGCCATAGGCATCGTCTTCGATGATCGCTACGTCGTGCCGCCGGGCAATTGTGACGATCGCCTGGCGCCGTTCGAGCGAAAGTGTCGTTGTCGTGGGATTGTGAAGCGTCGGATTACAATAGAGCGCTTTCGGCGTTTGCTTCGCGCAGAGTTCTTCGAATGCTTCGGGCAGGAGGCCCTCTCGATCCATGGCGAGGCCGTGCAGCCTGATGCCGAGATGTGCTGCGAGCGCGCGGAGGCCGGGGTAGGTGATTGCCTCGGCGCAAATCATGTCACCGGCCTTGGTCAGGCTGCCAAGCGTGGCAAGCAGAGCTCCTTGCGCGCCAGCGGCAATCAGAACGCGCTCAGCCGGAACCTCGCCCAGCCTGGGTTTCAGCCATGCGGCGCCTGCAGCACGGTTGTGCAGGGTGCCGCCCGGCGGCTGGTATCGCATCAGGAGTTCGAGCCCATGATCGGCCTGCAGCGCCGCCATGTCGTCCCAGAGCCGAGCGGCGAGCATCGGGTCGTCGAACAACGGCGGCAGGTTCATGCTCATGTCGATGAGGCCGCCTGCCGGCGTACGGCCGGTTCGGATGCGTCGCGTTTTCACGTAGGTGCCCTGGCCGACCCGGCCCTCGACGAGGCCGCGATGCCGGGCTTCGTTATAGGCGCGACTGACGGTGGTGAAGTCGATCCCCAGCGCCTCGGCAAGCGTGCGCTGCGGCGGCAGACGCATCCCCTCGGACAGGCGCCCTTCGCTGATATCGGCAGCGATGGCGTCGGCGATCGCGAGATAAAGCGGTCCATCCGATTTACGGATTACCGGTTGCCACGAAATTCCCAAGCGCACGTCCACCATCGCGATTACCTCATGCTAATTGTATGGATATTGCATGGTTATCCGATTGAGGGCAAGTGTTAACAGTGGGAATGCAGCGGCGCGCCCGCGACCAAGCGTCGCCTAGCGTGTCACGCTTGCCGTTGCCAGCAACGCGCCGAAGTCGACGAGCAGGGCGCCGAAGGTGCGATCGATCCAATGGCGAAGCGCGATAAGACGAAGCCGTACCGTGCCGGAGGAAAAGAACAGGGCAACGATTGCGAACCAGATCAGATGTGCGGCAGAGATAAACGCGCCGTAACCCATCTGGACGGGCAGAGCCGTGGTCGGCCCGACGACTTGCATGAACAGGCTGACGACAAAGATCGTCGTTTTGGGGTTGAGCGCGTTGGTGAGAAACCCCACACGCAGCGCACCGATGTCGGAGAGGGCGGGATGTGCGGCCAAGCCCGTCGTTTCGGCTGGCTTGGTGCGTAGCATCCTGATGCCAAGCCAGATCAGATAGGCGGCGCCGACGAACTTCAGAACTGTGAAGAGAAATAGCGACTGGCTCAAGAGGCCGACGCCGAGCAAAGTGTAGGCGACATGGACCCAGACGCCGGCGGCGATACCGAGCGCCGTCAGGACGCCGGCCCGCCGCGACAAAAGCAGGCTGTTGCGTGTCACCATCGCGAAATCCGGTCCCGGACTGACGACGGCAAAGATTGTAATGGTTACTACAGCTAACAGTTCAGTCATTGTCTTTCCCGTTCGTCTCTTTCATTAATGTCTAAATAACTTGATCGATGAGAAGCGACTAACGATGAGTTCTGACCATTTTGGTGAGCTGCACTCACAGATGTCGGCGACGTGGCTTCCGCCGCTGGCGGCGCTACGCTGTTTCGAGGCGGCGGCCAGACTCGAGAGCTTCAGTCGCGCCGCGGACGCGCTCCATCTGACGCACGGCGCGATCAGTCGCGCGGTCCGGCTTATCGAAGACGAACTCGGCGTGGCGCTGTTCGAGCGCCGCAGCCGGCGTGTCTTCCTGACGGAAGCGGGGCGAAAGCTGGCGGCGGCCGTGCGCGAAGGTTTCGGTCTGGTGGAGAGTGCCGTCCGGGAGATCAGGGACGTGGCGCGAACGCCGGCGCTGGTGGTGTCCTGCGAGCCGACCCTTCTGATGCGCTGGCTGATACCGCGCCTTCCTGATTTCCAGGCGCGGCATCCTGAGGTGTCTATCCACCTCGTTACCGGAGGTGGGCCGGTGTCCTTGGGCCGTGGCATCGATCTGGCGATCCGGCGCGATGATTTTCCTCGATCGGGCGGCACTCATGCCGTGCCGCTCTTTCCGGAGCGAATAGGTCCGGTCTGCCGAACGGACAAAATCGCCCTGTTTTTTAACGAGGCTGAGGCCGGCTCTTTGCCTCAATTGCGCAAGGACGCGATCCCCTTGCATACGCGAACGCGGCCAAATGCGTGGGAGACCTGGGGGACGACGGCAGACCGCGCCGCACCCGAACAGCGCGGCCAAGTCTTCGAGCATTTCTATATCAGCCTTCAGGCGGCCATCGCCGGGATCGGCGTGGCGATCGGGCCTTGGCAACTCGTCCGCGACGATATCGACAATGGCATCCTGGCCGCGCCATGCGGATTTATCGAAGACGGTACGGCCTATCATCTGCTGTCGCCGTCAGCGATCGGCGACCATGGACCAAGCGCGGCGTTGCGTGACTGGCTGCTGGCCGTATCGATCTGAAACGGACCGTTTTCATTTCTGTCATTTGCATAAAGGCGAGCAACGTCATACGTTTAACGAACACGCGCGCATGACCGGCGATGCCAGTCGGCGGAAAGGCGCGCGAAGCACCTGATATGCAATCGATTCGACCCTCGGGTCCTGGAGCGGCGCCATGAACATCCTCAAAATCAATCTCGGCCAGGAGCGCGGTACGCTGCGCCCGGCTAGCGCAAAGGCATCGAGGATCGTGGCCGACGTCATGAAGGCACTGGTCGTTCCGGCGGCGGCTATAGGCCTAGTGGCGTTCGCAGCGCCGTCGATGGCGCATGCCGCCAGTTGCAAGGATTCCGCATCGCCTGGAGCCGATTGGACCGACTGCAACAAGAAAGCGCTTATGCTCGGCGGCAGCGACCTTCAGGGTGCCAATCTCGTCAACACCGACTTCACCTTGACGGATCTGCGCGGTGCGAACCTGACAGAAGCCAATCTGGAAAAGGCAACTCTGGTTCGATCCTCGATTGCGGGGGCTACCGCGAATGGCGCGAACTTCTCCAAAATCGAAGCCTATCGGTGCAATTTCGCAGGCGTCTCCGCCGAGAAGGCATCGTTCGTCAATTCCGAGCTGCAGCGGGCCAATTTCAGCGGTGCCCGCCTGACGGGGGCAAGCTTTGAAAAGGCCGAACTCGGCCGGGCGAATTTCGACAAGGCGGAGCTCACCGGAACCCGGTTTACCCATGCCAACCTTTCGCGCGCGGACCTGACCAGCACGAATTTTTCCGGCCCGATCGATTTCCAGGGGGCGTTCATGTTCCTGACACGTATCGAGGGCGTCGACCTGTCCGAGGCAACCGGACTTGAACAGGAGCAGGTCGACATGACTTGCGGTGACAGCTCGACCAAGCTTCCCGCCGGCATGAGCACGCCGGCGGGCTGGCCCTGCGCCAGCGACTGATCGCCGTCACAAAGCCGCGGCCCAATCGGTCGTTATGCCAAATGCCGCTTTGCGGCAATCGCAAGGCATTCCTTGAAGGCTTGCAGGTCGGTCAGGCGATCGGCCTCAGGCACTTCGCGCTGGACGAGCCTGCCTTCCCTTCGCAGAACGCCGCCATCGAGCATCAGGTTGTCGGCCATATCGAAGTCTTCGATGCTGAGCCCGTCCGGACCGGCCATGCGGCCGTCGAGGCGCAAGCCGGCCTTGCCGCCGTAGTGGTCGTGCAAGATGCGCTCGTAGTAGCTGCGGGAGGTGTTCGTATAGGCATAGACGTGCTTGCTGTGACCGCACATGAAGCCGAGTTCGAAGACCGTGCCGACATCGGCGCTGATGCCGCGAAACGGTGTCAGGTTGGCGATGATCATGTCGGCGGCAAGCATCATGCCTTCGTCGACGGCGTAGATCGCAAGGCCGCGCTGATGCTTGGTCGGAGCCGGCGGAATCTCAAGATCGCCGGGCACGAGCGGTGTGAACCCGGCTGCACGCGCCAACTCTGCCTTCAATTTCTGAATCTCCGCCGCATTGGGCAGAAACACTTCCGGGCCAGCGAGATAGACTTTCACGCGCATTTCTCCTCACATTTTCGAGCGGCCAATCTAGGAGAGCTGCAGCGCCGAGCCTAGCCATGGACTTCAGCTTGCCCACGGTTTTTTGGAGCGTGGGAAGCAGGTATGCTGGCTGAGCGCATTGCCGCACCGGTGGAGACGCCCGTGGCCCGCCATGTGCCACCTTCGGCCAATTCCGGAGATTTGCGCATGCCACGCGGGCGAGCTGGTCATGCGGACGTGTCAAGATCTGCAGCCGATGTCAGCGGGGGCTGCGATCGCAACCGCCGCCACCGGCGCGCGCACCATCCCACGGGAAGGCTCGCAGGTCGTTGGTGGCAAGGTCTCCGCCACGTTCACATGCGGAAACACTCCTAAATACGGGTGTTTCCTAACGAATCCTGTTTGCACGCAGACATGCCAGGATGCCCGCCGCCGGTTTGCAAGGGCGCTTCTCCGGTTTCGATTCGCTCCATGGTTGCCGCTTCCCCCTTATTTTTCCCTTGCCCTCGTCCGCTGGTGGGCCGTCGTTTTCACCGCCGTATGCGACTTTAAACAATCATGCATACAAAATTGTCGACAAAATAGTTGACATTGTCGCCGACAGCTTCAAATCTAGGGCCACTTGCTCACGAGTGGGTGAGGGCGCCTGCATATGGCGACTGATGAGAAAACAGAGGGAACGACATGAAACTGAGAAAGCATCTCCTCGCGGGGTTGGCATTTGCCTTTCTCGCATCCTCGGCCTCCGCCGAAACGCTGCGTTGGGGTAGCCCGCGGGATATCTTCTCGCTCGACCCCTATTCCTATGGCAGCACCTCGAACCTGGCCTTCCTCAACCACGTGTACGAAGGCCTGACCCGCTATACGCCGGAGTTCAAGGTCGAGCCGGCCCTCGCCACGAGCTGGGAGATGGTCAAGGACAAGGTCTGGCGCTTCCATCTGCGCAAGGGCGTAAAGTTCCAAAACGGCGCCGAGTTCAACGCTGACGACGTCGTCGCCTCCATGGCCCGCGTCAGCCATCCGACCTCGCCGCTGCGCGGCAACATTCCGGCCTATGTCTCGACCACCAAGGTCGACGATTACACGGTCGACATCGAAGTCAATTCGCCAAACCCGCTCTTCCTCAACGACATGACCAACATCTTCATGTTCGACAAGGACTGGCTGGTCGACAACAAGTCCGAGCTGCCGACCGATGTCGGCGCCAAGGTCGAAGGCTACGCCACCTACAACACCAACGGCACCGGCCCGTTCAAGGTCGAATCGCGCGTGCCCGACAGCAAGACCGTTCTCATCAAGAACGACGGCTGGTGGGATACGCCGAAGCACAATCTCGACCGCATCGAATTCATGCCGATTACCTCGGCCGCAACCCGCGTTGCAGCGCTGCTTTCGGGCGAAATCGATCTGACCGATGGTGCGCCGGTGCAGGATCTTGAGCGCCTAAAGAGCTCGCCGGACATCAAGGTCATCGAGCGCACTGACCTGCGCACCGTGCACATGGTCTTCAACCGTCACGAGACCTTCGCCGACGGTCGCGAAAACTTCTTCAACAACATCAAGGTGCGCCAGGCGATTGACCATGCCATCGACCGCCAACTGATCTTCAAGCGCGTGATGCGCGGCAAGTCGCATGTCGCCGGCACCATGGTTGCTCCGGAAATCCCGGGCTACAGCGCCGAACTCGATGTGCCGACCGCCTATGATCCGGAACTCTCCAAGAGGCTGCTCGAAGAGGCAGGCGCCGTCGGCAAGGAGTTCACGCTCGTCTGCATGAACGACGAAAGCGTCAACGAAGAAGACGTCTGCAGCGCACTGGTCTCTATGCTGTCGCGCGTCGGCCTGAAGCCAACCCTCGACATCGGTCCGCGCGCCGTGCAGGCGCCGAAGCGCGCCGGCGGCAAGTCCGACGCCTACATGATCGGCTGGGCCAACGAGCCGACGCTCGATGCCTATTCGATCCTGGTTCAGGTTCTCTCGACCCGTGAAGGCGCGGCCGGCGTCGCCAACTATGGCGGCTGGTCCTATCCGGAACTCGACGCGATGGTGAAGAAGGCCGCGCTCGAGATGGATCACGACAAGCGTCTGGCGATCGAAACCGAGGCGCTGAAGTTCGCCAAGGATGAGGTCATCATGATCCCGTTGCATCAGCAGCCGATGGCCTGGGCAATGTCGAAGAACGTCACGGATGTGACCATTCGGGCCGACAACAAGCCGCGTCACTGGCTGACCCGTATCGGCGATTGAGTTTTCTTGCCCCGGCAGAGCGTGCTTTGCCGGGGCTCCTCATTCAGCGAGAAACCCAATGATTGTCTTTCTCATCAAGCGGCTGGCCAATGCCGTGCTGGTCATGCTCGCCGTCGCGCTGCTCGCCTTCCTGATCTTCCGCTTCGCCGGCGATCCGGTCGAGTTGATGGCCAACGAGCAGATGTCGCAGGCCGACCGTATCGAGCTGCGCGAAAAGCTCGGGCTCAACGATTCGTTCCTAACCCAGTTCGGCCGCTTCGTCGGCAATGCCGCCCAGGGCGATTTCGGCATCAGCTACCGCAACGGCCAGGACGTGATGAAGCTCATTGCCGAGCGCTTCCCGGCAACGATGGAACTGGCGCTGGTCGCAACCGTCCTGTCGCTCCTGATCGGTCTTCCACTTGGTGTCCTGACCGCGATCCACCGAGGGCGATGGTATTCCGAGGGGTTGCAGTTCGTCAGTATCATCGGCGTCTCCTTGCCGAGCTTCGTCGTCGGTATCCTTCTGATCCTCGTCTTCGCCGTAACACTCGGCCTCGTACCTGCTTTCGGGCGCGGCGATGTGGTGCAGCTCGGCTGGTGGAGCACCGGCCTGTTGACGTCGTCGGGCCGCGCATCGCTGCTTCTGCCGTCGCTCGCACTCGCGCTCTACCAGATCACTCTGGTCATGCGTCTGGTGCGCGCAGAAATGATGGAAGTGCTGCGCTCGGACTTCATCAAGTTCGCACGCGCCCGTGGCGTGCCGCGGTGGCGGATCTATTTCCGACATGCGCTCAGGAACTGTCTGATGCCGGTTGTCACCATGACGGCGATGAACTTCGGCTCGCTGATCGCCTTCGCGCTGATCACCGAAACGGTGTTCCAGTGGCCGGGCATGGGCATGCTCTTCATCCAGGCGGTCACCTTCCTCGATATGCCGGTCATGGCGGGCTATCTCTGCATCGTCTCCTTCATCTTCGTCACGCTCAATACGCTCGTCGATATCGCCTATGCGGTCATCGATCCGCGGTTGCGCGATGCAACCCGCTGAGGTCGTTGCCATGACAGATCACGTCCAGCAAACCACACCGGCGCGCAAGCCTTCGCGGCTTGCCCGCTGGCGCCAGAGCGATCTCTGGTGGTCCTTCACCCACAAGCCTTCGGCAATCATCGGCGCGATCATCCTTACGTTCCTGATCGCGACCGCCTTTGCAGCACCTTTGATTGCGCCGCAGAACCCCTTCGATCCGGCTCAGCTCGAGCTCTGGAACTCCGAGCTGCCGCCGATCTGGGAGGCCGACGGCCAATGGCCTTACGTGCTCGGCACCGACACGCAAGGGCGCGACATGCTCTCGGCCATTCTCTATGGCTCGCGCATCTCGATCCTGATCGGCGTCGCCTCGGTCGTGCTTTCGCTCGCCGTCGGCCTTAGCCTCGGCCTCGTTGCCGGCTATTTCGGCCGCTTCATCGACAACTTCCTGATGCGCATCGGCGACGTGCTTCTGTCGATCCCGACGATCCTGATCGCCATTCTCGTCAGTGCCGTCGCGCGCCAGATGCTGCCGCCGGAACTGCGGGACGTCGGCTCTGCCGCCGTTTTGGTGCTGGCGATCACACTCAGCGCCTGGGTGCAATATGCCCGTACCGTGCGCGCCCAGACGATCGTCGAGCGCGGCAAGGAATATGTTCAGGCGGCGCGTCTTCTGAAAACTCCAGCGCGGCGCATCATGCTGAAGCACATCCTGCCGAACACGCTGACGCCGATCATGGTTGCTGCGACCCTGAACTTCGGCATGGCGATCCTGACCGAAGCGACGCTTTCATTCCTGGGTATCGGCATGCCGCCGAGCCAGCCGAGCCTTGGAACGCTGATCCGTCTCGGCAACCAGTTCCTGTTTTCGGGCGTATGGTGGGTGGTGCTCTTCCCCGTCGTCCAGCTTTGCCTTCTCGTGGTTTCGGTCAACCTTCTCGGTGACTGGCTGCGCGATGCGCTCAATCCGAAATTGAGGTGAATGATGTCCAATCTCCTGATCCGTAACGTCAGGCCCAATGCCGGCGAAGCGACCGACATCCTCGTGCGCGACGGCAAGATCGCCGCCTTCGGCAAGGGTATTTCCGCCGATGGCGTGGCCGTGGAAGACGGCAACGGTCATATCGTGATCTCCGGTCTGATCGAGGCGCATACCCATCTCGACAAGTCGGTCTGGGGCATGCCCTGGCACGTCAACGCCAAGACCGCAACGCTGCGCGAACGCATCGATTTCGAACGCGAAAAGCGGCTGGAAATCGGCATCGACCCGCACCGTCAGTCCATGCGCCAGGCGATCATGCTCGCTGCCAATGGCGCAAGCCACATCCGCAGCCATGTCGACATCGACACCACCCACGGCCTTCGGCTGATGGAAGGCATCATCGAGACCCGCCAGGTGCTGAAAGATGTCATCGATATCGAGGTCGTCGCATTCCCGCAGTCAGGCCTCGTCACGCGGCCCGGCACTGTCGAGTTGCTCGACAAGGCTCTGAGCAATGGCGCGGAAGTCCTTGGCGGCATTGATCCTTGCGGCATCGATCGCGACCCGAAGGGCCATCTCGACGCGATCTTCGGCCTTGCCGAAAAACATGGAAAGCCGATCGACATTCACCTGCATGAGCAGGGCGAACTCGGCGCCTTCAGCATGGAGATGATGTTCGAGCGCATCCGCGCGATCGGCATGCAGGGCAAGGTCGCAATCAGCCACGCCTTTGCGCTCGGCGCACCGGATTATCTGCGCGTCGGCGGTCTCATCGAACAGATCGCCGAACTCGATATCCGTATCGTCACGACAGGCTCTCCGTCTTCGACCGTGCCTTCGATCCTGCGTCTGAAGGATGCCGGCGTGAAGGTTGCTGCCGGCTGCGACGGTATCCGCGACACCTGGGGTCCGTGGGGCCAACCCGACATGATGGATCGTGCGCGGATCCTCGGCATGAAGAACGGCCTGCGCCGCGACGTCGATCTCGAACATGCGCTTTACGTCTGCTCCAAGGGCGGCGCCGACGTCATGGATATCAAGGGATATGGCCTCGATGTTGGCTGCGATGCCGATTTCACCCTGCTCACCGGCGAGACGCTGGCGCATGCCGTCGTCGACGTCGCGCCGCGGCCGCTGGTCGTCAAGCGTGGCCGCGTCGTCGCCCGCAACGGCGTTGCGGAGGTGGCGATCCCATGACCAACATCAAGGATTTGACGCTCGGTGAGCGCGCCGAAGGACGCACGCTTCTGACAGCACAATGGGTGCTCGGGCACCGCGACGGTTCGCACCGGCTGATCCCGAACGGCGAAGTCGTCATCGAGGGCGGCACGCTGCTCTATGTCGGCCCACGTTTCGAAGGAGAGGTGGCACGCCGCATCGATCTCGGCGCAGCCATGATCAGCCCCGGGCTCATCGACCTCGATGCGCTGTCCGATCTCGACACGACGATCTTAGCGATCGACCATCAGCCTGGTTGGGCCAAGGGTCGCGTCTGGCCGCTGAGCTACATCGAGCGCGGCCCCTATGAGATGTACACGCAGGAGGAGCTGGCGTTCCAGAAGCGCTTCGCCTTCGCGCAGCTTCTCTTGAATGGCATCACCACCGCAGCGCCGATCGCCTCGCTTTTCTATCGCGAATGGGGCGAGACCGTTGCTGAATTCGCCGCCGCATCCGACGCCGCAGGTGACCTGGGTCTTCGCGTTTATCTGAGCCCGGCCTATCGCGCCGGCGGCATGATGGTGACGGCGCCGGGTCAGCTCGAAGCGATCTTCGACGAGGCAAGGGGTCTGAAGGGCCTTGACGACGCGATTGGCTTCATCCGTGACCATGAAGGTCGCCATGGTGGCCTGGTGAAGGGCCTGCTGGCTCCCGACCGGGTGGAAACCTGCACCGAGAAACTGCTGGTGCGCACCGCCGATGCGGCGCGCGACCTCAATTGCCCGATCCGGCTTCATGCTGCGCAGGGCACGATGGAGGTCGACACCGTCCGCCGCCTGCATGGCAAGACGGCGCCGGAATGGCTGGCGAGCTTCGATTTCTTGAGCGACCGGCTGATTGCGCCGCATGCGACCCAGGCGACCGACAACGATCTGCGTCTCTATGCCGAAAACGGCGTGAGTATCGTGCACTGCCCGCTGGTTTCGGCCCGCGGCGGCAGCACGCTCAACTCGTTCCGCTCGGTCAAGGCCCGCGGCGTCAATATTGCCATGGGCACCGATACGACGCCGCCGGACATGCTCATGAACCTACTCGTCGGCCTGATCGCTGCCCGCGTCGTCGAAGGCGACCCGTCAGCCGTCAGCTGCGCCGATCTCTTTGATGCTGCGACACTTGGCGGCGCCAAGGCCCTCGGTCGCTCGGATCTCGGTCGCCTGGAAACGGGCGCCCGTGCCGATATTGCCGTGTTCGATCTCATGGACCATCACATGGCGCCGGCGATCGATCCGATCACGACGCTCGTCGTCGGTGGTTCCGGACGCGTCACCAAGGCGGTCTTCGTCGATGGCCGTCTGTCGATGCGCGATGGCGAGGTGGCAGGCTTCGACATGAACGCGGCACGCGCGCAGGCACAGGTCCAGTTCGATGGCCTGATTGCCAAGTATCCGGAGCGGAGCTTCGGTCACCCGCCTGTCAGCGAGATCTTCCCGCCGAGCTACCCATTGGAGGTGCAGCGATGACTGAACATACCTCATCGGCCGTGCTCGACGTGCGCGGTCTCTGCGTCGAATTCCCTGGCCGCCATGGAACGGTGCAGGCGCTATCCGACGTTTCGCTCAGCATTCGCCCCGGCGAAATTCTTGGCGTCGTTGGTGAATCCGGCGCCGGGAAGTCGATGACCGGTCTTGCCGTCCAGGGTCTTCTGGAGCCGCCTGGCCGCATTTCCGGCGGCGAGGTCTGGGTCGGCGGCCGCCGCATCGACCAGCTCGACGACAAGCAGATGCAGCAGGTGCGCGGCCGTCAGATCGGTGCGATCTTCCAGGATCCGTTGACCTCGCTGAACCCGCTCTTCACCGTCGGGGCGCAGCTTGTTGAGACCATCCGCCTTCACCTGAAGCTTTCCAAGGCCGATGCCAAGGCGCGGGCGATCCAGCTCCTGAAGGAAGTTGGCATTCCGGCGCCCGAGGCACGCTATGACCACTATCCGCATCAGTTCTCGGGTGGCATGCGCCAGCGCGTCGTCATCGCCCTGGCACTTGCCGCGGAACCGAAGCTGATCATCGCCGACGAACCGACGACGGCGCTCGACGTTTCGATCCAGGCGCAGATCACCTCGCTGCTTCGCCGTCTTTGCGACGATCACGGAACGGCGGTCATGCTCGTCACCCACGACATGGGCGTGATTGCCGAGACGGCCGATCGCGTCGCGGTCATGTATGCCGGGCGGCTCGTCGAAATCGGCCCTGTCGCCGAGGTGCTGAAAAACGCCCGTCATCCCTATACGCGGGGCCTGATGGGCTCGATCCCGGCGCTTGGCCGCCGCGTCGAGCGGCTGAACCAGATCGACGGTTCCATGCCGCGGCTGAACGCGATCCCCGCCGGCTGCGCCTTCAACCCGCGCTGCCCGGATGCCGGGCCGCGTTGCCGCAAGGATAGGCCCGAACCGGCGCCGGTCGGGACCGGCGTCGCCGCATGCTGGCTCAATGCAGGAGGAGTGCTATGAGTGATGCCCTGACGGTCAACGACCTGACCTGCAACTTCGACGTTTCGGCACCCTGGCTGAACCGGGTCATCGAGCGCAAACCGCGGCAGTTCGTGCGCGCCGTGGACGATATCAGCTTCAGCGTGCCCATGGGCGGCTGTCTGAGCCTCGTCGGCGAATCTGGCTGCGGCAAGTCGACGGTGGCGCGGCTGGTCACAGGTCTTTATCGCGCCAGCGAAGGCGAGGTGCGGTTTGCACCGAGCAAGAACGGCGAGCCGCTCTCGGCCCAAATGATCTTCCAGGATCCCTATGCAAGCCTCAATCCGCGCTGGCGGGTGCGCAACATCATCGCCGAACCGCTGCGCGAGTTGAAGCTGCGCAACTCCGAAGCCGAGATCATGGACCGGGTCGGCGAACTGCTGACGATCGTCGGCCTTGCGCCCTCGGACGGTGCCAAGTTCCCGCACGAGTTTTCGGGAGGCCAGCGCCAGCGTATCTCGATTGCCCGCGCGCTTGCCGGCGAGCCGGAGTTCCTCGTCTGCGACGAGCCGACCTCGGCACTCGACGTGTCGGTCCAGGCGCAGATCCTCAACCTCATGCGCAAGCTGCAGGACGAGATGGGGCTGACCTATCTGTTCATCAGCCACGACATGAGCGTGGTTCGCCACATGTCGGACCGGATCGCCGTGATGTATCTCGGACGCATCGTCGAGGAGGCAGACACCGAGACGCTCTTTGCCAATCCGAGGCATCCCTATACCCAGCTGCTGCTGGAGACGATCCCGGATATTGCCCATCCAAAGCGCGGGCGCAGCATTGCGGCGAGCGAAGTGCCGAGCCCGCTGAACCCGCCGTCCGGCTGTACCTTCCATCCGCGTTGCCCGTTTGCAGACCAGCGCTGCAAGAGCGAGCGGCCGGAGATGCGCAGCTTCGCTGACGGCTCGCGTGCCGCCTGCCACCGCATCGAAGAAACTGTGAAGGCGATCAACGCAGCGTAACGCCCACCTCTTTCCCTGAAGACTTGGGCTCCGTGTCGTACCAGTCGCGGAGCCTCTTTTTTGCCGCCGGCGATTTTCAGTATTTGCGCCAAGCAGTTCGCATGCCCCTTTCGCATCGCTGTCGTGGGGCAAGTGCTAGGCTGCTAACCGGAATTCAACGAAATAGACCGATGACCATTCCCGGGCTCCAACACTCACGTTAGGGTAGGGGCCAATGGTCGGACCGCTTCCCGCTCGGGACATCCGGCCGGGATCGAAATGCGTTGATTTGAAGAGTTGGCTTATGAACACGACCTCCGACACCGATTTCCCCGTCCTCAATGCCGTTGAAGCCCGCGTTCTCGGATGCCTGATCGAGAAGAAGGAAACGACGCCCGACGTCTATCCGCTGACGCTCAATTCGGCGCATTCGGCTGCCAACCAGAAAACGGCGCGCGATCCCGTCATGGCGCTCGAGCAGGTCGAGATCCACCGCGCTCTCTCGTCTCTGGGGCAGAAAGGGTTGGTCCGGCAAGCATTTGCCTCGCGGGTCGAGCGCTACGAGCACCTCGCAGCCAACCGCTTCGCGCTGACGTCGCCGCAGATCGTCGTGCTCGGCCTGCTTCTTCTGCGCGGCCCGCAGACGGCCTACGAGCTTTGGGCGCGCAGCGAGCGCATGGCGCGGTTCTCGTCGATCGAGGAGCTGAAGGACAATCTGGATCTGATGATGGGCCGCCGGCCGCCGCTCATCGTTCAACTGAACCGGGGTGCCGGCCAGCGCGAAGACCGCTTCGCGCATCTCTTGTGTGGTGAAGTCGAGCAGCCTGCCGAAAGGGCGGCCGTGTCGTCGGCGCCGAGCGGTTCGGCCCTATTGGCTCTCGAAGAACGACTGGAAGCGCTTGAGCGGAAGGTGGCGACGCTCGAGGAGCAGCTTGACGCCCTGACGCGCTGACAGCACGGCGCCGGAAACAAAATGTCCCGGGCGCCAATGCGCCCGTTGACATATTCGGATGCGCTCAGCTGGCGTCGACCAGCCGGCAGGCCGGCGCTTCCTTGGCGCGCGGATAGTCGTACGCACCGACCTTCGAGGTGACATAACCGCCCCCGACGAGCGCCTCGGCAAGCTTCACGGCTGCCGTCACGCCGTCGATCACAGGCATGCCGGTACGCGCCTTCAGGCAGTCGCAGAGCTCAGACATACCGGCACAGCCGAGGATGATCGCTTCGGCGCCATCCTCCTGGCGTGCTTTCAGGATCTCCTGAACCAGCATCTCCTCGGTGTGGGCGAGATCCTCCTCCAGCGCCAGCACGGGCATGTCGACCGATCGCACCTTTCGGCAGCGATGGCCGGCACCGTAGGCCTCGGCGAGGTCCTCGATGATCGGCACGGAGCGGGGCAGGGTGGTGATGATCGTAAAGCGGGTCGCAATGTTCATCGCCACCTGCACGGCCGCCTGGCAGATGCCGATGACCGGACCGCGAGCGATCTCGCGTGCAGCGCCAAGTCCGGGATCGTCGAAGCAGGCGATTACATAGGCATCGATGCCGCGCGCTTCGCCTTTGCGGATTTCCGCAAGCATCGCTGGCACAGCCATCGCTTCGTCGGCATGGCCTTCGATGCTGGCTGGGCTCGATGTCGGGTTGATCGATTCGAGCTGGGTGTCGGATGCAGCGACGCGCTCGGCGCTGCGATGCGCCTGTTCGGTCATCGAGCGGGTGGAGTTCGGATTGATCAGCAGGATACGCATGGATCAGCTCGTCTTCCGCATGGCGTTTGCAAGGGGGGCATAGGCGGTAATGTCGGGCGTCGGCATGACGAACTGACGATCCGATGTGATGTAGTTGTTGGCGTGCAGCCGTGCGATCGGCTGGTATTGGGACGGGTCGACGTAGCGGCCTTCCTCGTCGAGGCAGTCCTTACGCACGTGCATATGAACGACCTCGCCGAGAACGATGACGCGGCGGTCATATTCGATCAGCCGCTCAACGCGGCATTCCATCGAGCAGGGTGACTCGACGATACGGCGGGCGCCGACCTTGAGGCCGTCAGCCGCCGTCAGTCCGGCGATTGCCACTTCGTCGACATCCGGCTCGAAGGACAGGCCGCAGACCAGCATCTGGTCGGCGATCGCCATGTCCACCATGTTGACGACGAACTCGTTGGTGCGCCGGATATTGGCGACCGTGTCCTTCTCTTCCCCGTTCGGGCGGGTCTGGATACCGAGAATGACGATCGGCGGGTCGTGCGAGAAGACATTGAAAAAGCTCATCGGCGCGGCATTGTCCTGTCCGCTCGGCGAGAGCGTCGAGACCAGCGCGATCGGTCGCGGACCGATGAAGTTCGTCAGCAGGCGGTAACGGTCCTGGGCCGGCAGTTCTGTGAAATCGAAGTCCATCGGAGCTCTCAATTGGCGCCGCGGCCCGGTCTATTTGCCGGTCGCACGGTCGTGTTTAAGCGGTTGCCATTGCACATCAAGTTGCGGTACACAATATTGTCTACAATTTTGTAGTCAATATCTAACTGCAGCGGATGGAATTGACTTTGAGCGCCGCACGGCGAGAGTAAGCGAACGGCTAAGGGAGATTTCATGTATAACGCGGACGAAGTCGCCGGTGCTCCGACGGCGATCATTTGCGAGAAGATCTGGCTTGCGATTGCAGAGCGTCGGCTACGGCCGGGAACGCGATTGAAAGAAGAACAACTTGCCGAAATATTCTCCGTCAGCAGGGCTCGCATCCGCCAGGCACTGACCGCGCTCGAGCGCGATGGCCTGGTGACGATCATGCCGAACCGGGGCGCCTTCGTCTCCGAGCCTTCGGTAGACGAGGCACGCGATGTCTTCGTTGCCCGCAGGGCGATCGAACAGCGGGTCGTCGAGCGGCTTTGCGAGCGCGCCAATCCCAAGGATATCGTCCGGTTGCGCGCCCATATCGAAGAGGAGCGCATTGCCGGCCGATCCGGCAATCTCTCTGATATCGTTCGGCTTTCCGGTGGTTTCCACCTGTTGCTCGCGGAGCTTTCGGGGTCTGCCTTCCTCTTCGGTATCCTGCGCGACCTCGTGTCCCGGACATCCCTGATCACCGCAATGTACCGGTCGAACCACCTGCACAATTGCGGACCGGACGAACATCTGGCCGTGGTCGAGTACATCGCGTCACGCGACGTCGCGAGCGCGATCAAGGAAATGGCCGAGCACCTGAACCACGTCGAAGCGGAGCTGGACCTGGACGAGGAGAAAGACCAGCCCCGCGATCTTCGCACCGCATTGCTTTGATGCGGCGCGCGCGACCCATTGCACCGCACTTTAGAGGAGGCGGTGCCTGCAAGCAGACTGAAGGAAGATATGACCAACCGTAGTTACTATGCGCCGCATGGCGGCAACCCGCCCCAAACCCAACTCCTTTCGGATCGCGCGGTCTTCACCGAAGCCTATGCGGTGATTCCGAAGGGGACGATGATGGACATCGTCACCAGCTATTTGCCGTTCTGGGACAAGACCCGGCTGTGGATACTGTCCCGGCCGCTCTCCGGTTTTGCTGAAACATTTTCACAATATATCATGGAAATCGCTCCGGGCGGCGGCAGCGACCGGCCGGAACTCGACGAAGGCGCCGAGGGCGCGATCTTCGTCGTCGAGGGCGAATTGACCATCACGCTCGACGGTAAGGCGCATAAGATGCAGCCGGGCGGCTTCGCCTTCATTCCGCCGGCGAGCAACTGGACCGTTCGCAACGGAAGTGAAGCGATCGTTCGCTTCCACTGGGTGCGCAAGGCTTACGAGTACGTCGATGGCCTGCCCGCGCCGGAGGCCTTCTTCACCAACGAGGCCGAAATCATTCCGTCGCCGATGCCGGGCACGGAAGGCAAGTGGGCAACGACCCGCTTCGTCGACCCGACGGACCTGCGCCACGACATGCACATGACGATCGTCACCTTCGAGCCCGGCGCGATCATTCCCTTTGCCGAGACGCACGTGATGGAACACGGCCTTTATGTGCTCGAAGGCAAGGCCGTCTACCGGCTCAATCAGGACTGGGTCGAGGTCGAGGCCGGCGATTACATGTGGCTGCGCGCTTTCTGCCCGCAGGCCTGCTATGCCGGCGGTCCGGGCAAGTTCCGCTACCTGCTATACAAGGACGTGAACCGCCACATGAAGCTGCGCTCGGGTTAAGCGAGCCCACTCTAGGATAGACAAAACCGCGCGTTCCACCGAACGCGCGGTTTTTCTTTGCAATCAGATGACTATGGCGGCAGTCGCACCCCGTTGTTTAACGGAAGGGCACGTTCACCTTCTCAGTCCACCAGTTGCGGATCGGCCGGCTGCAGGCTGCGCGGCTGGAGACGCCTGAGCGTGTTGCCGGTCGGGTTCTTGTCGAGGTGGAGCACGCGGGTAAAGAAGTCGCTGCCGCGTTCGGTGCGTCCGATGTTGACGATCGCAACACCTTGAAGCTCGTCGTCCATGAACTTCAGCACGCGCTGGTAGGCGTCGTCCTCAAGGGTATCGAGCGCTTCGTCGATGATCAGCCAGCGCGGCTTGTGCAGGCTGAGCCTAGCAATGGCGAGTAGGCGCTGCTCGGCCTCGCTGAGGTTCATCTGCTTTCGCGCATCCTGGTCGAGCCGGCCGCTCAGGCGGCCAAGGCCGACCTTCGAGAGAACGGCGGCGAGTTCGCCCTTGCTGTAGGTATCGGGCGGGCTCGGATAGGCGAGCACTTCTCCAAGCGTGCCCGGCGGGAAATAGGGAGACTTCGGCACAAAGGCGAGGCCGTCGTCGACCGGCAGCGCAATGCGGCCGTGCCCCCAGGGCCAGAGCCCGGCGATCGCGCGGAAGAACGGCGCCTTTTCCACCTCCGGCGCGCCGGTGACGAGCACGCGTTCGCCCGGATCGATGGTGACGCTCGGTTCGCGAAGTTGGATGCAGCCGGTCGGCGAGACGATCTCGATGTTGTCGAAGCTCATCTGCGGCGTATCGGAGGTCCTGAAGTCGATGCGCTTGTCGCCCTCATGCCGTTCGTCGGTCATCAAGAGAGCCGAGCGGAAGGCGGCGACGCGCAGCAATGTGGCGCGCCAGTCGGCGATCGCGCCGATATTGTCGACGAACCAGCGCAGCGACGCATGCACCTGATTGAAGGCGCCGACGGCCATCATCAACCCACCGAAGCTCAGATCGCCGGCGAAATAGACCGGTGCGGCAATGACGATCGGCGCAACGACGGTAATCCAGCCATAGCCGCCGGTCACCCAGGTGAGCCGCGTCACGGCGCGCAGCAAGCCGTAGCTGATCTCGAGCACCGAGGCGAGGTCGCGCTGCAGCCGCTTTTTCTCGTTGGCTTCGCCTGACGAAAGCGACACGGCTTCGATATGTTCGTTGACGCGCATCAGCGAGAAACGCAGCGCCGCCTCCCGGGCATAGTGTTCGCCATTGAGCGCCACCAGAGGCCGGCCGACGAGCCAGCTCAGCCAGGAGGCGGTGCCGGCATAGAGGATCGCGGCCCAGACCATGTAGCCGGGAATGTCGAAGGAATAGCTCGCGACATGGAAGACGAAACCGTCGGACAGCGACCACAGCACGCCGATGAAGCTCACCAGCAGAATGCCGGATTGGAAGAGGCCGATCGAAAGTCCGGCCGAGAGATCGGTCAGGTGGCGCGCGTCCTCATGGATGCGCTGGTCCGGGTTGATGCCGATGGCGCCGGCATTCGCCAGCCGGAACGCACGCGTCGGGCGCATCCATTCAGTGATCAAGTCCTGGGTCAGGCCTTCGCGCAAGCGCAGCTTGATGACCTGGCCGAGCCAGGTTTGCAGAACATTGAGAACGAGAAGCACGCCGGCGATCTGGGCGAAGACGACGAGTTGATGGAGAAAGGCCGGAAGGTCGCGTCGCTCGAGCGTGTCGTAGAACGGCTTGTACCATCGGTTGAGGATGATCTGACCAAAAGCCGTCACAACGATGACAACGGTGATGCTGATGCTCAGCCCAATGATCTTGTTGCGCAGTGGCGAGGCCATGAAGGCCCGATGCATCATCCGCAATTGATCACCGAGGGATTGTTCGTCGCTTGGTTCTATCCGGCCGCTATTTTCGCCGTTCGTCCGGTTCGACATCGGTGCGAATCTCTCCTTCCCGGTCTCCTCAAGTAGAATATAGCCTGCCTTACCCTCTCTCCCTAGCGCGGATTGGCTGCGCCCACGTGTAACCGCGGTCACAGCGCGGATCGTTAAATCCGTGTCAATGCGGCATGCTGCCCGAATTGCGGCCGGAAAGTTGAATTGCACCCCTCCCAGAGGGTTCATAGTTTCGTGAGCGAGGTCGAAACACGGCACTGAGGGAGGAACCGGCATGTCGGCGCATCTCGATCAAATCCGCGACCAGCAAAGAGAGACCCGGGACCCCCGGCTAGAAGAAGTGGGACGCACTGGTGCTCGGATGGCTCGCGCCGTTCGGTGAGGCGATGGTTCGGCAGGCGGCCATCAAGGACGGTTATCATCACTGGTCGCTGAGGGCGGATCGCGAGAAAGCCTCCGACACACTTATTGATTGAGGGCTGGCGAAACGGCGACGTCAAGTACCGATACCGAAGCTCGGGCAGGTAACCCCCACCACGCCCGGTGGCAGGGTCCCGTCGTCGGGACGCGCGGACCACGTCAGGCTGAAGCCGTCGGTGCAGCCCGCTGGGGATTGCGCTTATCGAGATTGGTCGGCTTGGTCGGACATCCATCGTGTAGTGCCTTTGGCGGCTACGACGTAAAGAAGCCGACGGCGCTGACCATCAGCGACAGGCCCTCCGGAGATCGACCGAACCGCGACTCTTCCGCAATTGAGGCACCGAGTTCGTGTCTGGGCTCCCAACAGGGACAAGCCTACCTGTTGGCGATGTCTCGCATGTGCACTCCGCACGGCCTTCAACACACCGCTCCCAGCAAGCGCGATCAAGCGTCTAGCCGAAGACGGGGACGGCGCAGGATTTCGGTTTTGCGTCCGGCCGTGTGTTCTCGCGCCGCCATCGCCACGGCGTCCCATTGGGAGAGGATATGCTCGGCGTCGTAGCGCCTGACATTGGCTTCGGCGTTGGCCGCGAGACGGGCGCGCTGGGTCTCGTCGCCCATCAGGTTGGAGAGGGCTTCGGCCAGGGCGTTGATGTCGCCGTTTTCGACGAGGATGCCGTCCTCGCCGTTGGCAATCATGTCGGTCGGGCCCCATTCGCAGGCGAAAGAGACGACGGGGAGGCCTGCGGCCATCGCTTCAAGCAGGGCGATGCCCCAGCCCTCGTAGCGGGATGACAGGACGAAGAGGTCGGCGGTTTCGACCCAGAGACCGGGTTTTGCGGTGAGGCCGGGCATTTCCACCCGGTCGGCCAATCCGAGCGCGTTGCGCTGGGCTTCCAGCGCCTTTCTCGCCTTGCCTTCGCCCCAGATGACGAGCTTCCATTCGGGGTGGTCGCTGGCCACCTTGGCAAAGGCTTCGAGCAGCAGATCGAAGCCCTTTTGCTCAGTCAGGCGCCCGACGGCGGTGAGCACATTGTTGCCGCGCTTCTTTTGCCAGCCGTCGGGCAGATTGATCGCATTGGCGATCACCCGGCCGGAGCGGCGCACATTCGGCCGGAAATAGTCCAGCGCGCCCTTGGTCATGGTCACCAGCGCAAAGGCGCGCGGGTAGAGACGAAGCTGCAGCCATTTCCAGAAGGGGCCGAAGGGCTGCACCGCCGGGTTGTTGCGCTCGGACACGATCACCGGGAGCCTGAGGCCTCGTGTTGCGAGCAGCGTCAACACGTTCGTGCGCGTCAGGAAGCTCAGCACGAAGTCGGGACGGGTGCGGCTGATCGTGGAGCGCAGTCGGTAGAGCCGCCTTGCCACCAGCCAGGCGGCCCGCAGCTTACCAGCCTTCTGAACCGGCACGTCGAGCCGCTCGATGGTGACGCGCGGATCGAGCCTGTAATAGGGTTCGGAGGTCGGCGCTTCGAGCGTAATCACCGTGACGGTGCAGCCGAGGCGGGCCCAGTGGCTGGCAACGAGACTGACGACGTGCTCGGTGCCGCCGGCGCCGAGTGCAGAAACAATGATAGTTATGCGCGCGTTGGCGAGGTCGGCCACTCCGATTCCTTGCACTTTCGCTGCTCTCAGCTCATCGAATTATATTACCGGTTCCTTAAAGTCGGCGCAATCCGCTCTTTCGAGGCATGCAGGCTGATTCTATCGCAGCTAGGGTAGAAGCTCTGGTTGTCGTAACGCCCAAAATCGCCGGCCTGTTGCACAGAAAGAGCGGATTGACCTGGTAGCACAGCGCCCGCTATTGCACAGTCAGCGCCGCCCGCGTAGTTCGAAATTCGCCAGAAGCGCGATGTAGAGAAAAGCCCATCCGTGAAACAGGGCTGTGCAGTAGATGACGTCGTACCTAACATTGGTCCAGACAGTCCCGATCTGGTCGCCATGCTCAATCAGGCCATGACTGAGGAAATCGACGCCCGCGTTGATCGCTCCGGCCCCGAGCGACAGGGCGGAGCCGAGCAAAAGCTTGAAGACGATGGACTGGTCACGGAAGAGAAAGAGCACCGCCGCCATCGCGTAGGACATGAGTGTTCCGCTCAGCATTAGGATGAGCGTCATCGGCAAGATCGCTGTCGGGTCGTATCCGAGTGAAGCCCACAGCGTGTTGCTGATGACGAACTGCATCAACTGGTAAAGGAACCCAAGGAAGAGCGTTGCCCGTCGCAGGCTTGCGGTATACTCTGCCCCTCTAGGTGAGACCGTGCCATTTTCTCGCGCCATGTGGGTATTATCATGCAAGTCCATACGGTTGTCGACTGCCGCTTGTCCGCGAAATCAAGCCGTTTGTAGAAAGCCGAATTCTCGCTTTCTGCGGGCGAAGGAGGTCTGCTCTGTCGATGAGCCGGACTTGAGCTGTCCGGAGATACCTTCAAGATGTGCTTCGCCGGATTACGGAGAAGTACGAGAGATCGCGATCTTTGGTCGGCGGGCAGATCTTCGCGCGAGTAACTGTCCGGCAGCCCTGCTCCGTTACCACAATCTGGCGCGCGCCTTGGACATAGGAAGTTTGCGACCAGAACTGTCTTCGTAGCGGAGTTCGACGGTGGATGCAGTCGATAAGTGGTCCCACCAAACATCGCTAGACTGAGCGTTCGGGCATGGCGACGCCTCGCGCGTCGCCTTTTTACAAACCCTTCACGTGTCTTGAAATGATGTCGCGCAGCGCGGTAAAATGAGATAGACCTAATATATCGTAGCGCTGGTATCAGTTTGATCCATGAGACCTGACATTGTGGCAATTGGTGCGCCTGCTGGCGGGGTAGAAGGCGTCACTGATCTCGTTGGGCGACTGCCGGAAAACCTGTCGGCGGCCGTCCTAGTGGTTCTTCACCGGTCTCCATTCCCCCATAGCTATCTGCCAGAGACTTTGAGGCGGGTGGCCCACTTGCGTGTTGTTGTTCCAATAGAGGGAGATCCCCTTGAGACAGGGGCTTGCTTCGTCGGACCGCCGGACAAGCTGCTGACAGTCGGGCCTGGACCCCGGACGCGCCTCCTCGCTGACGGATATTATCGAGGGTTCACAATAGATGCGCTCTTTAAGTCACTCGCCCATAGCGTCGGAAGACGCGTAATTGGTGTAACCCTTACAGGACTGTTGAAGGATGGATGGTCGGGACTGAAGGCGATTAAGGAGGCTGGCGGCACGGTGGTAGTGGAGGAGCCTAAAGAGACCAACATCCCGGAAATCAACTTTAGTGCGTTTAAGAGCGAAATCGATTTCACTGGAGCGGTTCCCGCAATTGCTGATTTTATTTGCGAACGGGTACGATCGGGCCGAGGAAGCCCACGTGAGTTGTGAAGTAGATTCGCATAGATCAGATTGAGAGCATTAAGGATGGAGGCATCGCGACGGATGCGGAACCGCGCATCGATATCGGCGCCTTGCGCCGCGCGATCGAGCAGTGTCACTGATGGAGCACGGCATCGAGAAGTTTGGCCGCCTCGTCGACCAGAATGTTGCTCAAGGCCATTATCTGAGCGGCCTCGTCGAGGCAGAGCCCCAACTCGAACTCGTGGCGCCGACCAACATCAACATCGTCTGCTTCCGTTACCATCCGGAGGAAATGACGGCTGAGCGATTGAAGGCAGTGAACACGGAAATCATGCTGCGGCTTCAGGACGAGGGGACCGCCGTCATCTCCGACACGACGGTACACGGCGAGCATTGCCTGCGCGTGGCAGTCAACAATCACCGGACGCGACGGGAGGACCTGGACCTGTTTGTGCGCGAAGTTGTGAGACTCGGACGGGAGATTGTCGCAGGCGGCGGCATCGGCTGACACATAGTTCTGCGAGGCGCCAAGCGTCACCGGGTTGCGGCCGGTTCTTGCGCCGGCAGGGTTTCTGGCGCCGGCGTGGCTTGGAGCACGCGAACCATCTCAGCGATCGCGGCTTCCCGCTGCGGATCCTTGCCGGCCGCATAGGCAAGCGGAAAGGCCATCTGCACATCCGGCGCGATGCCCACCCCCTCGAGCCTTAGCTCGTCGCCGATGACCGCATCCGAAACCGCCACTTCCAAGAGGCTGTCGTCCGGTAGCACATAGGCACGGCCGGCAAGCAGAGCACCGGCCGTCCGCTCGCCGACGAGCGTGATCCCGTGTTGCCGCAGCGTGTAGGCAAAGAGTTCGAGGCCGCTGCGGGTTCCGTTGTCGATCAGCGCGACCACAGGCTTTTGCCAGCGGAAATTGGCAAGCGTGGCTTCGCCCCGGCGTGGAATCAGCCGGAACGTCGGCGTACCACCGACCAGAAACTCGGCTGCGTCTGCCGGCCCGCCGCCCCAGCGGCCGCGCAAGTCGACGACGAGGCCTTCCGCATCCTTCAAGCGGCCGCTCGAAAGCGCCTCGGCGACGAGATTGAGCCCGTTTCGCGTGGAAAGGGTCCAGAGCCGCACATAGCCGACCTTCCGGCCGCCGGTCTCGATGAGCGCGACACTTTCTTCGATCGCGTGCTCAAACATTTGAAGTGGTCGTAAGCTTTCGACCGGAACCTGCAGCGACAATGGCTCCGCATCGCGGTGGCGGCGGAGCCGAAGTTCGACCGTGCGGCCGACCTTGTCTTCGAAGGATCCGATCTCATGATAAGCCTGCCCGTCGACCGAAAGGATCTGGTCGCCAACGAGGAGGCCCGCCTTCTTTGCAGCCGATCCGTCATAAACATCGCTGACGAACCGCTGCCCATTCTTAACCGTCGTCACCATGCCGATGCCGGGATAGCGCGCGGCGCCATCCGGCGGAAAAAGACGCCGCATATCGTCACGGATGGCGAAGCGAAAAATGTCGGCGAGCTCGAAATAGTCGATCGTGTCGGCTTTGAAACGTCCGGTATGGGAAACCCCGAGACTTGCAAGGACGGACGCGATCGCCGCATCGACGCGGGAAGACGCACTCGTCCTGGATAGTGCCGCCACGGGATCCGTGATCTCAGCCTGGGCGGTGGTATTGAAACGGTCGAGCGCCTTGCCGTCATAGAAGTTCGCGTTCACGAGTTCGATCACCCGGTCGAATGTCGGCTCGCCGGAGCGTGGCAGCTCCGCGGCCCACGCCATAGCGGCCGTCGACATGACGAGGCTGGCGATCAACGCTGTACAACTTAGTCTCGGCCGCATGGTCGTTGCTCCGGTTTCGCGCCGCCGATTATCGACAAAAGCGCGCGCACCTGCCGGCAAAATCGCGTGATCACGCCGTGATCCCCGCCCGGCACCCCGATCTGCCGAACCCACTGCGGCCAAACCTTTCAGGTTCGTGTCAGGTTAGGGTGGCTTGTGTGGTGCATCGATCGCTCCGGGGACAGAGGCGATTGCCCTCTCCTTTGGCGTGCTCCGGAAAAGAAAGGAAAGTGCGAATGGTTGGCAAGGCCCCGCATCTACACGTGCACGACAACAGCCACCGCCGGGACGAGGTTTTCGCCGCACCGGACCAGAATGTCGGCGACTTCGCCTTCAATGCAACCGTGGCCGCCGTCTTCGACGACATGGTCAGCCGATCGGTTCCCTACTACGGCGAAATCCAGCGGATGGTTTGCGAACTCGCCAGCGACTTTGCCGAAGCCGATACCAACCTCTACGACATCGGTTGCTCGACCGCGACGACGCTGCTCGGGCTCGACGCCATGGTTGATCCCGCCGTGCGCTTCGTCGGCATCGACAACGCACCCGACATGATCGAGAAGGCGAAGGAAAAGATCGGCCAGGCAAATTCCAACCGGGCGATTGATCTCAGGGGCGGCGACCTGCACCACGGCATCGAAATCCACAATGCCAGCGTCGTCCTGATGCTTCTGACCTTGCAGTTCGTGCGCCCCCTCTACCGCGAGCGCGTCATGCGCTCGATCTATGACGGCCTCAACGAGCGCGGCGCTGTGCTGCTCGTCGAGAAGCTGACCAGCGAGGACTCGACGTTCAACCGCTTGTTCATCGAGCACTACTACGACTACAAGCGCCGCAACGGCTATTCCGAGATCGAGATCGCCAGGAAGCGCGAGGCGCTTGAAAACGTCCTCATTCCGTACCGCCTGGAGGAAAATTTCCAGCTGCTGAAGGAAGTGGGTTTCCGCAGCGTCGAGGTCTTTTTCCGCTGGTATAATTTCTGCGGCATTGTCGCGATCAAGTAGGACGGACCGACCATGATCGCGATCGGCAATTTTCTCTTCCGCTTCCGCAACCAGCTTTTTCCCACGATCATCGTGGTGTTGTTCCTGCTGATGCCGCCGCCGGCATTGGTCTTGGACAACCCGCTGCTGACGCTGGCCAAGGATGCGGTCGCGATCCTCGTCATTCTGGCCGGTCTGGCGCTTCGCGCGACGGTCGTCGGCTATAAGTACATCCAGCGTGGCGGCCTGAAAAAGAGGGTCTACGCCAAGGACCTGGCAACCAAGGGCATGTTCGGCGTTTGCCGGAACCCGCTCTATGTCGGCAACATGCTGCTCTACTGCGGCGTTTTCCTGCTACACGGCAACCCGCTGCTCATCGTGATCGGCATCGGGCTCTTTGCCTTCATGTACCAATGCATTGTCTATGCGGAGGAGGCTTTTCTGCTTCGCACCTTCGGCGAAGCCTATCAGGTCTATTGCCGTGACGTGCCGCGCTGGGCGCTGCGCCTTTCAAACTTCAGCCAATCCACGGAAGGCATGGCGTTCAACATCAGACGTGTCGTCGGCAAGGACTATTCCACCGTCTCGGCGGCCATGATCGCGGTGCTCGCAACGGAGATGTACAAGCTCGCGACCTACGAGCCATCAGGCCGGAATGTTGGCGTGCTGGCCGTACTTGGCGGCGCGATGGCTCTGGTCGGGATCGCGACGGCGGTGATCAGCTACAAGAAGAGGCGCGGGGCCTTTCGCGATCCCGTCGCCTCCTGAAATCCTCCCATTTTTTGGCCCCGTATGCGGCGGCCGAGACGGGCGGCCTCACCGCATTTCGCCGCTTGGGCGCTCAAGGACTTGACGGCCATCCCCGATCGACCCTAGGCAAGGACGAACAAGTGTCCGGTGATATCTTGAGAGTCCTACTAGTCGAAGACGATCAGGTTCTGGGGGAGGCGCTGCGCGACCATGGCGCCGCCGCCGGCCACGCGGTCGATTGGTTCAAGCGCATCCTCGATGCGGTGGCGGCGACCGATACGGTAACCTACGGACTGATCCTGCTCGATCTGCGATTGCCCGATGGCGAAGGGCTGACGCTCCTGCGCTCTCTCCGCGCAAGCGGCGACGGCACGCCCGTAATCATTCTGACAGCGCACGACCAGATATCCGACCGGATCGAGGGGCTCAACAGCGGGGCGGACGACTATCTGGTCAAGCCCTTCGATCTCAATGAACTGACGGCCCGCATGCTGGCCGTTTCCAGGCGCTATACGGGCAACGCGACGCCGACGGTCAAGCTGCCCGGCATCGAGATCGACCAGGTTCACCGCAAGATCGCCGTTAATGGCGACAGCCAGAGCCTGAGCGCTCGGGAATGGGCCGTTTTGGACAAGCTGGCCGCGCATCCCGGCGCCCTCGTGTCGAAGGCGCAGTTGCACGATGCGCTTTACGCCTTCGGTGCCGAGATCGAAAGCAATACAGTCGAGGTCTATATCAGCCGCCTGCGCAAGAAGATCGGAGCTGACCGGATCGAGACCGTGCGCGGCCTCGGCTACTGCCTCAGGTGATCGCATGTCCGACAAGAGGAGCATGACCCGCAGACTGGCCATTGCGCTCACCAGCGTCGTCGCCCTCTTTTGGTTTGTTGCGCTCGGGCTTGGCGTCTATGTGATGCAGGACGAGTTCACCGAAATCTTCGACAGCGGCGTGCAGGAAACCGCCGAACGATTGTTGCAGATCGTGGCTAACGAGACAACGAGGGACGCGCCCAGTGGCTTGGCCCAGGCGTCGGTTGTGGCGCCCGCGCTCAATTCGCAATTCCTTACCTACCAGGTGCGCGACCGCGACGGCCGCGTGCTGTTTGACGACGGCGCGCCGGAGCCCTTCGCGGTTCCCCTTGCGACCGGCTTCTCGCAGACCCCCACCCATCGGATCTACACGGCCAGAACGACTGACGGATCACTCTATGTGCAAGTTGCCGATGCGATCGAACATCGCACAGAAGCGCTCATGGAAGGCGGAACGGCGCTGCTTTTGCCGCTGCTCGTGCTGATACCGGGCAGCATCCTTGCGATCGTCTTCGTCGTTCGCAGCACGCTGTCGCCCGTGTCGCAGCTGCGCGACGATATCCTGACCAAGGACAGCGGTAATCTGGCGCCGATCGACGAGGCGACGCTGCCGCGCGAACTGCGGGCGATCGCGCGTTCCGTGAACCTGCTTCTGGCGCGGCTGAAGGCGGGCCTAGAGGCGGAGAGGGAATTCACCTCGAACAGCGCCCATGAGCTGCGGACCCCGATTGCCGGTGCGCTCGCGCAGACCCAACGGCTGGCGCGCGAGGTGCCGCCGCCATACCAACCGCGAACCGCCCAGATTGAACGTGCGCTCGTGCATCTGAGCCGGCTTGCCGAGAAGTTGCTGCAGATGTCGCGCGCCGAAGCGGAGATTGCCATTTCGGACGAGCAGCACGATCTGCTGCCGGTGTTGATGGTCGTGATGCAGGATCTGGAGCGATCCGCGCTCGGCGCCAACCGCCTGAACGTTCAGGTCGCCAAGGGCACCGTACTTGAACGGCCGATCCGCGTGGACGCCTTTGCGATCGTCTTGCGCAATCTTCTTGAAAACGCCCTGATCCACAGTCCGCCGGGCAGCCGGGTCGATCTCCATGTTGACCCAATGGGTATCCGCGTCACGAACGAAAGCGCTGTTGTCGCCGAGGACGTCCGCGCCAACCTGACCAAGCGCTTCGTCCGCGGGCCGACCGAGGCCTCCGGTTCCGGGCTCGGGCTTGCCATCGTTGAGCGGCTGGTCGCGCAGATGCAGGGCCAATTGCTCATCGCTTCGCCGGCGCGCGGCAAGACGCAGGGGTTTGAGGTCGAAGTCCGCCTTTGACGGCTGCAGGACCGGTCAATCCGGTCGCGTTTCCGTCCCTCGCAATCAAGGTCACGCGAGGAAAGGACGAACAAGCGGGACGCCTGTAACTGCGCCCCGCCTGCCTCTGGATCTTACTGCTGGTCGAGCGCGCGGCTGAGGCTCAGCGCCGCGATCGTGCAGATCGCACCCGAAATCAGGTAGCCGCCGATGAAGATGATGCCAAAGCTGCTGGCAAGCCCGAGTGCCACGAGCGGCGCGAAAGCGGCGCCGACGAGCCAGGCGAGGTCCGACGTCAGGGCGGCACCCGTGTAGCGATAGTACTGGGTGAAGCGCGAGGAGACGGCGCCCGAGGACTGGCCGAAGGAAAGGCCAAGGATGGCGAAGCCGATCAGGATGTAAGCGTCCTGGCCCTTGCCGCCGGCATCGAGCAGGAAGGGGGCCGAGAAGCTGAAGATCGCGATCAGGATCGCGCCGATCATCAGCTGGTTGCGGCGACCGACCCGGTCGGCAATTACGCCCGAAAGCACGATGCCGATGGCGCCGACGACGGCACCGGCGACCTGCACCCACAGGAATTCAGCCGCCGACTGGCCGCCATTGAGCGTCACCCAACTCAAGGGGAAGATGGTGACGAGGTGGAACATCGCGAAGCTTGCGAGCGGCACGAAGGCGCCGAGCACGACGTCGATGCTGTGCTTGCTCAGCATCTCGAAGACCGGCCGCGCCTCAAGCTCCTTGGCTTCCATGGCGGCGCCGAATTCCTTGCTGGCGACGATGCGCAGGCGCGCGAAAAGCGCCACGACGTTGATCGCAAAGGCGACGAAGAACGGATAGCGCCAACCCCAGGCGAGGAAATCTTCCTGCGAAAGGTTGCTGACGAAATAACCGAAGAGGATGCTCGCAAGCGCAAAGCCGATCGGCGCGCCGAGCTGCGGGATCATCGCGTACCAGCCGCGGTGATTCTGCGGCGCATTGAGGTTCAGCAGCGATGCGAGGCCGTCCCAGGCGCCGCCGAGCGCAAAGCCCTGGCCCAGCCGGAACAGCGCCAATAGCGCCACCGCCCAATATCCGATCGTGTCATAGCCGGGCAGGAAGGCGATTGACGCCGTCGAGCCACCGAGAATGACGAGCGCGATCGTCAGCTTCGTGCCGCGCCCGTAGTTGCGGTCGACCCACATGAAGACGAAGGAGCCGACCGGGCGGGCGAGGAAAGCGAGCGGGAACAGCGCGAAGGACATGAGCGTCGCGGTGACCGCATTGGGCGCGAACGGGAAAATCAGCTTCGGAAAAACGAGGATCGAGCCGAGGCCGTAGACGAAGAAGTCGAAGAATTCCGAGGTTCGTCCAATGACCACGCCGATGGCGATGCTGCCCGGGGACAGAGGCTTGTCGTCCTCGTGAATGCGACGTGCATCCCGCTCGAGACCAGACGATGTTGGGTTAGCGACCGAAACCATGAATTTCTCCGACGATCGAACGTCTTGTCGTTAGAGTGTTGACCAATTGGCGTCTGATATCAAGAATGCCGTGCACGTACCTGCGCACATGCCTCATTCGAGTTCGTGCCTAACGTTCGCTGGAACAGCCGGCATCGAACCGACAATATGCCTTTGCGCCCGTACAAACGCGCATAGAGCGATACGGTCGTCACTGCACTGCGGCAAAATGTTGCGCTGCGACGATGGACCTCACTTCCATGCCCGATCATGCCCGAGTAATGCCGACTAGACAAAACGCAAGTTGAGGCCGCAATGCCGAAGCCATACAGTTTAGCCGGACGATCGACGATTGCCGTCCTGTTGCTCTCCGTTCTCTCGGGATGCAACATGGTGGTCATGTCGCCTTCCGGTGATATCGCCGCGCAGCAGCGGGATCTGATCGTTATTTCGACGGTCCTGATGCTGTTGATCATCGTTCCCGTCCTTTTCCTGACGCTGTTTTTTGCCTGGCGCTATCGCCAGTCGAACACGGCCGCCAAGTATGATCCGGAATGGCACCATTCCACCGGCCTCGAAGTCATCATCTGGTCGGCTCCGCTCGCGATCATCATCGCGCTCGGCGCGATCACCTGGGTCAGCACCCACAAGCTCGACCCCTATCGACCGCTCGATCGGATCGATGCGGCGCGCCCGGTGACCGAAGAGACGAAGCCGATCACGGTCGAAGTCGTCGCGCTCGACTGGAAATGGCTGTTCTTCTATCCGGAATACGGTATTGCCACGGTCAACGAGATGGCGGCGCCGGTCGACGTGCCGATCAACTTCAAGATCACTGCCTCGTCGGTGATGAACTCGTTCTACGTTCCGGCGCTCGCCGGCATGATCTATGCCATGCCCGGCATGCAGACCAAGCTGCACGCCGTCATCAACAAGGCAGGCGAATACGAGGGCCTTTCGTCCAACTACAGCGGCGACGGCTTCTCGCACATGCGCTTCAAGTTCCACGGCGTGGACCAGGCGGGCTTTGACGCCTGGGTTGCCCGCGTCAAGCAGAACGGCACGATGCTCAATCGCGACGCCTACCTGAAGCTCGAAAAGCCGAGCGTGAAGGAGCCGGTGCGCTACTACGCTTCCGTCGAAAACGGCCTCTATGAAGCCGTTCTCAACATGTGCGTGCGCGAAGGCCAGATGTGCATGAAGGATATGATGCACATCGACATGATGGGCGGAGCCGGCGTCGAAAGCCATGAGAACCGCGCCAAACTCGAGCATGACAACCGCCATACGGGCGGAGTGACCGAAGCGGCCGCACCGGCCGCGACCTTCCCCGAAACCGGTAACCCCGCCAAGAGCGAGGAACCGGCCGAGGGCGTCAAGGAAGAGCGGCCCGCGGCTGAGCCCATGAACCACGACATCCACAAGACGCACTAGGACTTTCGCGCGCTCGCCGGCCTTGATCCAGCGAGCGCCAGGGCCCTTCGGGCCGCAATTCGAGACATATTGGAAGACCCATGTTTGGTGACACCAGCCTCACGCAATTCATCTTCGGGCGGCTTACCTGGGAAGCGATCCCATACCACGAGCCGATCCTTGTCGTGACCTTCGCAGCCGTGGCCGTCGGCGGCCTGGCGATCCTCGCGCTGATCACGAAGTACAAGCTCTGGGGCTATCTCTGGAACGAGTGGTTCACGTCGGTCGATCACAAGAAGATCGGCATCATGTACATCATCCTGGCGATCGTGATGCTTTTGCGCGGATTTGCCGACGCGATCATGATGCGCATACAGCAGGCGATCGCCTTCAACGGCAACGAAGGCTATCTCAACCCGCACCACTACGACCAGATCTTCACTGCCCACGGCGTGATCATGATCTTCTTCGTGGCGATGCCCTTCGTCACCGGTTTCATGAACTATGTCGTGCCGCTGCAGATCGGCGCGCGCGACGTCTCGTTCCCCTTCCTCAACAATTTCTCGTTCTGGATGACGACGGGCGGTGCGGTCATCATCATGATGTCGCTGTTCGTCGGTGAATTCGCGCGCACCGGTTGGCTCGCCTATCCGCCGCTCTCGGGTGCAGACTACAGTCCCGGCGTCGGCGTCGACTATTACATATGGGGCCTACAGGTGGCGGGCGTCGGGACGACCTTATCCGGCATCAACCTGATCGCCACGATCGTGAAGATGCGCGCTCCGGGCATGACCTTCATGAAGATGCCGGTCTTCACCTGGACGTCGCTGTGCACCAACATCCTCATCGTCGCGACCTTCCCGATCCTGACGGCGACGCTTGCGCTGTTGTCGCTCGACCGCTACCTCGGCTTCAACTTCTTCACCAATGACCTTGGTGGCAATCCGATGATGTACATCAACCTCATCTGGATCTGGGGCCACCCGGAAGTCTACATTCTCGTACTGCCGGCCTTCGGCATCTTCTCCGAAGTCGTCGCGACCTTCTGCGGCAAGCGCCTGTTCGGTTATACGTCGATGGTCTACGCCACCTGCGTGATCATGATCCTCTCCTACCTGGTGTGGCTGCATCACTTCTTCACCATGGGTTCGGGTGCTTCGGTGAACGCCTTCTTTGGCATCACCACGATGATCATCTCGATCCCGACCGGGGCGAAGATGTTCAATTGGCTCTTCACCATGTATCGCGGCCGTATCCGCTACGAACTGCCGATGCTGTGGACGATCGGTTTCATGGTGACCTTCGTCATCGGCGGCATGACCGGCGTCATGCTGGCGATCCCGCCGGCCGACTTCGTGCTGCACAACTCGCTGTTCCTGATTGCCCACTTCCACAACGTCATCATCGGCGGTGTGCTGTTCGGGCTGATGGCCGGCCTTGTCTACTGGTGGCCGAAGGCCTTCGGCTACAAGCTCGATCCCTTCTGGGGCAAGATGAGCTTCTGGTTCTGGCAGATCGGCTTCTTCTTCGCCTTCATGCCGCTCTACGTGCTCGGCCTGATGGGCGTCACCCGGCGTGTCAGCCAGTTCGAGGATCCCTCGCTGCAGATCTGGTTCATCATCGCCGCCTTCGGTGCGGTCCTGATTGCCATCGGCATCGCGTCCTTCATCATCCAGCTTGTCGTCAGCTTCCTGCGTCGCGACCAACTGCGTGAAACCTCAGGCGATGCCTGGGACGGCCGCACGCTCGAGTGGTCGACCTCGTCGCCGCCGCCGGACTACAACTTCGCCTTCACGCCCGTCGTTCACGACCATGACAGCTGGTACGACATGAAGAACCGGGGTTACGAGCGTCCGCTCGAAGGCTTCAAGCCGATCCACATGCCGAAGAACACCGGCACTGGCATCATTCTATCCGGCATCAGCGTCGTGCTCGCCTTCGCGTTGATCTGGTACATCTGGTGGCTGGCGGCGATATCCTTCATCGCCCTGATTGCGGTCTCCATCGGCCATACCTTCAACTACAACCGTGATTTCTTCATTCCCGCGGAAACCGTCGCGGCGACCGAAGACGCACGCTCGAAACTGCTTGCGGAACGGATCTGAAACGATGAGCCAAACCCAAGTCCAAGAAACAGAAAAGCCGCAGTTCTACCTCAAGGAAGAGCACCACCCGGAGCACAGCACTATGCTGGGCTTCTGGCTCTACCTGATGAGCGACTGCCTGATCTTCGCCGTTCTCTTCGCCACGCACGGTGTGGTCGGGCGCAACTACGCGGCAGGTCCCGCACCAGCCGACCTGTTCGACCTCAACCTGATCGCCATCAACACGGCGATGCTGTTGTTCTCGTCAATCACCTACGGCTTTGCCATGCTTCAGATGGAGCGCAACGCCAAGATGGAGACGCTGTTCTGGCTCGGCGTCACCGGCGTGTTCGGAGCGATCTTCCTCGCGCTCGAGCTCTATGAGTTCTACCACATGATCCACGAGGGTGCCGGTCCGACGCGTTCGGCCTTCCTGTCCTCGTTCTTCACGCTGGTCGGCACGCACGGGCTGCACGTCACTTTCGGCATCATCTGGCTGGTCACGCTGATGGTGCAGGTCAAAAAACATGGCTTGAACCCGGAAAACCGCCGCCGCCTGATGTGCCTCTCCATGTTCTGGCACTTCCTCGACGTCATTTGGATCGGCGTCTTCTCCTTCGTCTATCTGTTGGGAGTACTCGGATGAGTTCGCAGCATCCTGGCCACGAAAGCGCGTTCGAGCCTCACCACGCGCACAGCCATCCGGGCGACGCTGCCGGGCATGGTTCGCTCAAGAGCTACATGACGGGCTTCATCCTGTCGGCGATCCTGACGGCGATCCCGTTCTGGCTGGTCATGAGCGGCGCGCTCGACAGCAAGTTGCTGACCGCCGTGCTCGTCATGGGTATCGGCGTCGTCCAGATCGTCGTGCACGTCATCTACTTCCTGCACATGAACGCCCGTTCGGAAGGTGGCTGGACGCTGATGGCGCTGATCTTCACTATCATCATCGTCGGTATTGCGCTCGCCGGCTCGCTCTGGGTCATGCATCATCTCAATACGAACATGATGCCGATGACCCACGAGATGATGAAGAACATGCCCTGATCAGGGGCGGGTAGACGCGAACATGACCGGCGGCCGCGACGTCAAAGGGGAGGGTGCGAAAGCATCCTCTCGCGCCAGGTTCCTTCTGACCGGCGCGCTCCTGTTTCTTTGCGCCATCTTCGTGGCGCTCGGGACCTGGCAGATCCAGCGGCTGTTCTGGAAGCTTGACCTGATCGCTCGCGTCGATGCGCGCGTGCACGCTGACGCCGTCCCGGCCCCGTCGCGACCGGACTGGGGCGGCATCACCCGAGAGAACGACGAATACCTTCGCGTCACGGCAACGGGTACCTTTAGCCACGACAAGTCGGTTCTGGTGCAGGCCGTAACCGAGCGGGGCGCCGGGTTCTGGGTCTTGACGCCGATGCGCCGCGGAGACGGCACGACGGTTCTCGTCAATCGCGGCTTCGTGCCCGCTGACCGGCGCGATCGGACTGCCCGCGCCGAAGGCGAAACGCCTGGGACCACCGGGATCACCGGGCTCTTGCGCATCAGCGAACCCGTCGGCGCCTTTCTTCGCTCCAACGATCCGGCTGGCGATCGCTGGTTTTCCCGCGATGTCGCGGCAATCGCGGCAGCACAAGAGCTGACGGATGTCGCGCCCTATTTCATCGACGCGGACGCGACGCCAAACCCAGGTGGCCTACCGATCGGCGGTCTCACAGTCGTCAGCTTCCGCAACAGCCATCTTGTCTACGCGCTGACCTGGTTCGCGCTGGCGGCCATGAGTGCCGGGGGCGCGTGGCTCGTCTACCGGCGGCGGGTCGCCTAAACGTCCAGGCCCATTGACCGGTCGTGTCAATGGGGCTTCCGTCAAACATTAAAGATGAGTAATAGAGGAAGGAATTAGCCGGAGGCGTCGCCTCGTCCCTAGAGCATTGGATACGCCTAGATGTCGTTTCAACCGCGGATGCAGAATAAGATTTCCGGGTTCAAGGTGATCGGCGGGCTCCACCGGCGGGAATGGAACGGGATCATCGCCGACGTCTGGGACGTCGAATGTGAGGCGAGGGCAGGTGGCCACTATCTCTCGGATGATCCGCGCATGTTCATCGTGCTCGACGCTGAAGGCGGTAGCCGTTGCAACGTCAGACTTTCGCCCGATGGGCGCGGCGCGGTCGAGAACGAGCGCCAGCAGGCGCTTTCCTATATCCCGGCGGGCATGGAAATCTGGGCGGACATGGTCGATGTCAGGCGTATCCGCCACCTCGACCTGCATTTCAATCTCGAGGTTCTCGGCCGACGGCTGGAGGAGGAGCTCGATGCGGGGCGATGCGACACGCCACGGCTGATGTTTTACGACGAACGCTTCCTGCAGCTTGCACAGCTGATCGCCGCCGAGTGCCTCAATCCGCAGCCCTTGCACGATCTCTACGGCGATGGCCTGACGGTCGCATTGTTCATCGACCTGATGAAGCTTAATCGCAGCGATGCCCGCAAACGCAGCGCGCTTGCCACCTGGCAACTCCGCCGGGCGGTCGAATACATCGACGAGAACTGGGGGCGCAACATCCGCCTGGAGGAGCTGGCGTCCCTTACCGGACTGTCGCAGTCGCACTTCAGCCACGCCTTCAAGGCGTCGACCGGCATGGCACCGCACCAGTGGCAGACCAATGCGCGGGTTGAAAGAGCCAAGCAACTGTTGCTGAAGAACGAGGCGTCGCTGACGACGGTTGCGGCCGAGACCGGCTTCTCCGACCAGGCGCACTTCACCCGGGTCTTCCGCAAGCTCGTGGGCGCGACGCCTGCGTCTTGGAAACGCAGCCGATTGAGCTGAGCAAGTTCCATCTTGAAGGGCGGTTGTTCGCATCAAATAGCCCAGAAACGTTCAATTTCCGCTGATCGCGACAAGAGCCACCGGAATAGTTGATATAAAGACTCACCTTATTAGAGGGTGTAAGCCGCGCCGCCTGTAAGGCACTGCGGTGGTTCGGGTGAGATGGCAGACAGATGATGGTAAGAGGTAAGGCAGTACGGCTGACGGAGTGGCTGGCAAGCGGGGTCGCCGCCATTGCGGTTCTGGCCACCGGCGCGGCAATGGCGCAGGATGCGCCGGCGACAAGGCTGGAAACGATCGAGGCGACCGGCGCGAGGACGGAGAACGACGCCACAGGTCCGGTCGACGGCTATGTCGCCAAGGCGACGACGACCGGCTCGAAATCCGCAACTCCGATCGCTGAGATCCCGCAGAGCGTTTCCGTCGTCGGACGCGAGGAGCTTGACGACCGCGGCGTCGTCAACAAGGTCGACGAAGCGCTGCGCTACACGCCGGGCGTGATGGCCGAGCCCTTCGGCGTCGATCCGGATACCGACTGGTTCTACATCCGCGGCTTCGACGCGACGCAAACCGGCGTGTTCCTCGACGGCCTCAACCTCTTCTCCTACGGCTTTGGCGGGTTCCAGATCGATCCCTTCATGCTGGAACGTGTCGAGGTGCTGAAAGGTCCGGCTTCGGTGCTTTATGGCGGCGCCAATCCGGGCGGGATCGTCAGCCTCATCAGCAAGCGGCCGACGGGGGAAACCTCCGCCTATGTCGAGACCGGCATCAACAACAACGGCAATGCCTTCCTCGGGATTGACGTGAACCGGCAGCTGGACGACGCAATCAACTATCGCGTCACCGGCAAGATCTCAGGTGGCGACAACTATGTGGACCATTCGGAGGATCTGCGCGGCTTCATCCTGCCGCAGATCACCTATCAGCCCGACGACGCGACCAGCTTGACCGTCTACGGCCTGCTGCAGGGCCTCGACCAGGTTCATACCGGTGGCGGCTTCCTGCCCTATGTCGGCTCGGTCGTCGATGCGCCCTTCGGCAAGATCGACCGCAAGGCCTTCTTTGGCGAGCCGGACATCGATACCGGAACTTATGCGCAGCAGAAGCTCGGCTACGAATTCAAGCACGAGTTCGACAGCGGCTGGCAGTTCAGTCAGAACCTTCGCTACGGCCATCTCTACAAGCACGAGAACGGGCCTTACACCTACGGCTACTACGATCCGAGCCTTCCTTTTCCGGTTTCGAACACGCCGGCGACCCCGGACAACCTGCTTTATCGCCTCGGCTTCGAGGCGACGTCGAAGGTCGATACGTTCGCCGTCGACAACCGGCTTGAAGGCGAGTTCGAGACGGGAACGCTGGAGCATACGCTGCTCGTCGGTCTCGACTACAAGTTCTTCCGGCTGGACCACGTCCAGGCGTCGTCGGCGGGAACGCCGATCAGCGCTACTGATCCGGTCTATGGCGCGCCGCAACCCGCGAACGCCATCTACATCAACCAGGTGATCACACAGCAGCAGATCGGCGTCTACGCGCAGGACCAGATCCGCTTTGGCGACGGCTGGCTCGTCACGCTCAACGGCCGTTACGACTATGTCGACACCAAGACCGACAACGGGCCGACCTTCTGGGCGCCGACCCAGAATTCGAGTTTCGACTACAGCGAAGGCGCGCTTAGCGGCCGCGCCGGCCTTGCCTATGAATTCGACAACGGCCTCACCCCTTACGTCAGCGCCGCGACCTTCTTCAATCCGGTCGTAGCGGTAACGGCGACCGGCAACACCAAGCCGGAAGAGGGTGAGCAGTTCGAGGCCGGGATCAAGTACGAACCGACCTTTTTTGATGGCGTGCTGACGGCGTCCATCTACCAGCTGACCAAGCGCAACGCTCTCGTCACCGATCCGCTGACCAGCATCTCGACCCAGACCGGCGAAGTGCGTTCCCGCGGCATCGAGTTCGAGGGCAAGGTCAATCTCGACGAAAGCTGGAAGCTGATTGCGGGCCTCGATTTCATGGATATCGAGGTGACCGAGGACGCAAACCGTGCGCTGATCGGCAAATCGCCCTATCTCGTCCCCGATACGCAGGCTTCGCTGTGGCTCGATTATACGGTGCAGCAGGGCGCGCTGGAAGGCCTCAGCCTCGGCGCCGGCGTGCGCTATCGCGGCGAGAGCTGGGCGGACAAGGAAAACACCGCGAAGGTGCCGGCGTCGACCGTCTTCGACGCAGCCCTGCGCTACGAGAAGGACGGCTGGGGCGCTGCCCTCAATGTCACCAACCTGTTCGACAAGAACTATGTCAGCGGCTGCAATGGCCTGCTTGTCTGCGGATATGGCGATGCACGCACCGTCACGTTGAAGCTCAGCAAGACTTGGTGAGATCGTTCGGCTGATCGGTGACCTGCAAAAGCAAACAGGGCGCTCGACCCTTGCCGGGGAGCGCCCTGTTTTTAACCCGGAGTGCCGCTATCGCACGCTAAAGGCGCCGACGGCTGAGAGCTCTCGAAACGGGTGGTGGCCTTTAAATGGAGAGGCCCGCCGCCGTTTCAAGAGCAAGAGCCTCCCTTGGAGCGAATTACTTCGCGCCGATTGCAGCAAGGCCTGCTGTCGCGCAGTTCGCGTCAACGTCTCCCGACGGCGCACCGCCGACACCGATGCCACCGACGAGCGCCTTGCCGAACTTGATCGGCACGCCGCCGGCCTGGATGACCATGCGTGCGTCCATGTCGCGGAGACCTTCATTGGCGGGCTTGGAAGCGATGAACTCACCGAGGCCAGCCGTATCGCGCCCCATGGCCGCCGAGGTGAAGGCCTTGCCCTGTGCGCTGTTTCCGGTGTGCGGACCGGCATTGTCGGCCTTCAGCAGCACCTTGGTCGAACCGTCACGTGCAACGACCGCGACGCTGACATTGTGGCCTTCGGCGGCGCATGCCTTCAGCGCTGCGTCGGCCGCCTTGACGGCCATGTCGAGCGGCAGGTAGGCGGCGGTCGGAAGCTCCTGGGCGGTGGCGGCAACGGGAGCGAGAAGAGCTGCTGCAAGCACGATATTGCGGATCATCAATGGGTTCCTTTCCTGTTGATATGGAAAGGTTATTGCGGAACGCCGTCCATCGATATTCGTAGCTCTTCCATCACCATCCGTAGTTCTACGGAGTTTGCGTCCCTTCGAGCCAGATGCGGGTCATCTCTGCCTGCGAGGTGCTGCCGAGCTTGGCGCCGATCGCTGCGCGATGGCTTTCCACCGTTCGCGGTGAGAGGCCGAGCCCCTCGGCGATCTGGCGGGTGGTGAAACCTGCAGCGATGCGATCGAGAACCTCGCGCTCACGCTGCGTGAGCGCTGCCAAGAGGGCAAGCGTTTCCGCTTTTTCCGCCCGTGCCTGCATCGTACGCATCAGTATCTCCTGCCCCTTGTGGATCGCGTCGATCAGGTCCTCTTCGTCGATGGGTTTCGAAAGGAAGTCGATGGCGCCGTTGCGGAAGGCCCGCCGACAGGCCTCGATATCGCCATGGCCGGAAATGACGATCATTGGCCAGTCCACGCCATTTTCGCGGAGCTTTTCCTGCAGCTTCAGCCCGGAGATGGCGGGCATGCGGATGTCGAGGATCAGACAACCCGGCTCAAGGCGCGACAATTGCCCGAGAAAAGCCTGCGGATCGGCGAAGGGGATGACTTTGATGCCGACCGTCGAGAGCAGCAGGCCGAGCGCGCGGCGGACCGCATCGTCGTCGTCGACGAGATAGACGGGAACGGTCATTGTGTCTCTTCCAGACGGGCTCGCGCCTTGGACAGTGTCACCCGGAAGGTGGCGCCCTCGTCGCCGGCCACCAATGTAATCTCGCCGCCGGCGCGTTCCACCAGGCGTTGGCTGAGCGCGAGGCCAAGTCCCGTGCCCCCCGCCCGCGTCGTCATGAACGGGGTGAAAAGGCGCGGGCGCAAGGCTTCGGGGATTCCCGGACCATTGTCGACGACATCGAAAACCACCATGGAGACTTCTTGCCTCAAGGTCACGACCACGCGGGGCGCTTCGCCTGCGTGACCGTCAAGCGCTTCCATCGCATTGCGCACCAGATTGAAGGCGACCTGCTCGATTTCGACCGGGTCGCCTGTCACGATCACCGGCGTTTCCGGCAGGTGGAACTCCAGCAGGATGCTGCGGGACCGGGCGTCCTGCTCCAGCAGCGCCTCGACATTGCCGAGCGCTCGGCGGAGGTCAAAGGCGCTCACAGGTACCGTATTTGGCTGCGACCAGTTGCGGAACCGCTCCAGAATACCGGAAGCCCGGCGCGCCTGACTGACGGTATCGTCGAGCACGGAGGCGAGGGCAGCGTGGTTCCCCTGGTTGAGCAGGCGGCGCCCGGCTTGAGCCTGCGCGAGGATTGCGGTCAAGGGTTGGGTCAACTCGTGGGCCATGCCGCTTGCCATCTCTCCAAGCGCATTGACCCGTGAGGCATGGCTAAGCCGCGAATCGAGCGCGCTCAGCCGTGCCTGCTGTTCCGCCGCGCGGGTTCGCGCCCGTTGGCGCAAGGCCGCCAAGCCTGCGAGATAGGCGAGCGTCAGGGCGACGAACGTCAGGCCAGTCTGTAGGGGCGGAAACATATCGGAGAGACCGATATCCATACCGGTTTCGAGCAAGAGAGGTTGTGACGCGCTGCTGAGCGGCCTGGAGAAGCGGATGGCATTGGGCAGCGTGGCCGGCTGAAGCAGACTGTGCCCATCGGGCAATGAAAGCCGGACGGCCGTGCTCGGTCGGGACCAGAAAGGCCCGCCATCGCCGATCAGCTTGCCGGCATCGATGGCGAGCATCAACCCGTACCGCGCCTCGTTCGTGTTGGGGCTGCGCTTGACCATCATGTAATGATCGGGGCGCTGCGGATGCGGCAGAAGCGTGATCCGGCCATCGGAGGCTTTGGCCGCCGCGCGTATTCCCTCGGCTGTCGCCGCATCGAGCGTCGCGGTCCCAATCGTCTCTGCTCCCGGCTCGATGGGGACCAGCTGGACTTCATCAATGCGCGGATAGAAGCGGGTAATCGTGCGCGCGACATCCAGGAAGAGATCGTGCCGGCGCCCTTCGGACGCAACCGCCACGGCCGAAAGCGCCGTCAAATGGGCATCGTGCTGATCGGCGCGCTGGGAGGCCAGCCCATGGAGCATGGTACTTTCCTGCTCCAGTTCGGCAACGAGGGACTGTCGCTCACGAGTGCCGAGAGCCACGGCCCCGACAAGCAGGAGGAGACACCAAAGGGCAGCAAGGAAGAGGGGCCGCTCAAGAAACGGACGGTTGTTCGGTAACATTGATCATTCTTGTCATTTGCAGGCTTTCTTGCACAGCCTTCCATTGCTGCTGTCTGGCTGCGCGGGGCGCCTGCCGGGAAAATACGGTCCCGACGACAGAAAATCCAGAGCGCGTCGCGCGGCGCTACCCCGAACGATCGCCAAGCACGGCCGGCCGTTTCAGCCCGGCTTGCGCGCGATCACGAGCTTCGCCTTGAGGATCTGCACGACCTCGTTGCGCTGGTTGATCGTCTGACTGATGACGACGGCGATGCCGCGGTCCGGTTTCGAGCGCGAGGGAATATGACCTGAGACCCAATTTCCTTCCAGACTTCGGGAGAGTCTTTGGTTTGCTGTCTTGGCCTCATGCGGCCTGTTTTTCCATAGCCATTTTCTTTGCGAATTCGCTGGGCGTGATATTTCCGAGCGATGAGTGGGGTCTGTTTCGGTTGTACAACACGACGACAGAACACCCACGGGACCGAGGTTCGCGAACTTTTGTATCCGTGGCAGCCCTGGTCCGGGCGATTTGTTCACGTCCATGAGGCGTCCAAAGGGACGCATATTTTCCGCTGCAGCCTTTCTGGTTCTTCTTCTGATCGACTTCTTGAAGTCCCAGCATGGATGTTCGACCGCTCCGTGAGCGGATATTGGCTCAGCCTGCCAGTTCCGCACGTCGATCTCGCAACCCTGCATGCTTTGGCAAAGTTACTGGAAGACGCCGATGCCTCATCGCAAACAGCGGTAATGGGCGCAGCATTGGTCTCTCACGAAACGAGGCAGCCTCAACGAGTATGAGCTCGATCTCTTGCGTCAGCGTTCCCTTTCCGCCCGCTATGAGAAGGCTCACCGCGGTGAACTCGTCGTCACTGTTCCGGTCGGCTTCGTAAAGGCCGGTGACAGTATCGAGAAGGATCCCGACCGACGCATCCAGGAAGCCATTGCACTCGTCTTCATGCCTTCGGCGGTCTGCGGGTCGATGACGCGATCGAAGAGGCACTGCTCGGCGTGGTCGAACCAGGACCCATTGCCGCCGCCATCGAGGCGGAACGTAATATGGCCAGCCAACGCGACCAGCTTCAGGATGCCCTACTACGCGACCTCGAGGCGGCTGATCCGGAGAACAGGCTGGTGACGTCGGAGCTCGAAGCGCGCTGGAACAAGGCGCTTGCTCGCGTCGGCGAGATCGAGGCCAAGATTGCCAAACATCGGACAGTTACGCCGCAGCCGTTGCCCATGTCCGCATCACAGGCAACCGCACTTGCGGGAAACCTTCGCACCGTCTGGACGGCGCCGACAACCGACGCGAGGCTGAAGAAGCGCATCGTGGAAACAGGACCGAACTTGTATCTGCACCGGCCTGCGCATTTCTCCCGCGAGAAGTTCTTCACAAATATCGAAACGCCTGCGTCAACGTCGCCTTGGACGCGACACTCATGGCCTATCCGGATAGGACGCTGCGTCGGGGATCTGAAATCAAGCGCGGGCTTTACAACCGCACTTCCTCCTACGTCCTTGATAATTGGCGCGACGAGTTTGATACGCGTCATCTTTCGCTCGACGAACTGCTGCCGCATTTCATGGTGCGAGAAAATTGTGCAGGTTCGAATATTTAGGTCCGAAGCGTCGATGCCTGCCGCGGCGGTTGAAAGTAGTCCATGTCGAAGACCTTCGTGCAGCGCTGTCTCGACGCAGGCGGGAGGCTGGTCGCGATACGACAGTTCGCCGTCTCCCGCGAAGTGCCAATAAATCGCGACTGGTAGAAAAAAACTCGCCGGACGGCGTGGCCCAGCCGATTGAGACCACCACCGATAAGGTCTTTGCGTGCGACGCCGTTCAGACGCCCGCGCTTTTTGCGGTGCAGCGGCTTGAGAATGGACGTTAGCAAGTCCCTTCGCTTACCCCCGATGCTGAAGGTCGTCCCAGGAGATTGAAGACGAGGTGAACGACCCGGCCAAAGTCGATCTTGTCCACCAGATCAAGGATTTCGAGCCTCATTTTCGGGACGGGTGGCTCTATCAGCAGCACCGATGCTAGCTCTGATTTTGGGAGGGCGCTCTGACATCCCGCCTGTTGGAGAATACCGGAGGCGGGCAACCGTGCGCGCGACCCGCTCGTGCGGGTTCGTCGCAGTGGGATCGACACCAAAGTGCAGAAGGTCACAGGAGATTGGCCGAGACGTTGCTTGGTTGCCGACGCAGTCGCCGTTTTATCCCACAGCGCCAGAAGTATCCGGTTCGCGAACAACATCGCAACTCCTCCGACGAGGGCGACGACGAGAACCAGCTTTAAATACCACACCAGTGAGGGTCGGCCAAAAGATCGAGCAGACCATAACGATTGCTCTCCGGTCACGAACGTAACTAGATTAAGAATGCGTTCGACGATAACCTTCCCGATCACCGTCCCCGCGGAGATGCGGAACTGACGGCTGAACCCTACCACGCGAGAACCATCGCCAAGCAAGCGTCGATTATCAACCGGCGATGAACGGGTACCACGGTTGGAGCGTGCGTCAGGTCGCGCCGTACAGCTCGTAGGAGGAAATCTGCGAAAGGTGAGGGTGGCGACCACCTGGGGAGCAACGGCCACATTCTGCAATAGGCGTAGGCTTCCCCGAAATCAACGTCGCGACGTGAACGATGAATGCGAAACTCGCGGCAAGACTAGGGCAAGCGCGGATGATCGCTCCGAATCGGCTCTTGGAACATTGACTGGCCTCATCCATTGCGCGCTGCCATATATTGCACGTGCAGTGCCGCTAAGCTCGTTCGATTGGTGATCTCCAGTTTGCGGTAAATGTTGTGGAGATGGATCCCAATCGTTCCTTCCGAGGCGCCCAATTTCTGGGCGATCGTCCGGTTCGACAAGCCGCCACATATGAGCGCGGTTATCTCCCGTTCGCGGGCAGTAAGCAGTTCGATCTTCTTCGAGGCTGCATGAGCCGGTTCACTTGCCTTGGCCGCGATCTCGGCCGGCAGCCATTTCTCGCCCTTAGCAACATGACGGAGGCAATCGAGCAGCGCCTCTGGCGCATATTCCTTCAGCAATATTCCCCGCGCCCCGCTGGATATCGCATTAGCAATCTGCGCACCACTTATCGTTGCGGTGAGGAAGACCACCTTCAGACACAGTTGTTCGTCGTTCAGCGCATGCAGCACTTCGAGCCCCGTCATCCTCGGCATCGTCACGTCGAGGACGGCGATATCGGGCATAAGGTCACGAACGAGGTAGAGCGCGTCTTTTCCGTTGGCGGCAACTCCCACCACATCAAAATCAGGTGCGGCCATCAGATTTTGTTGAAGACCGCTGAGCAGCAGAGGATGGTCGTCAGCGAGAACCACTGAATGCATTAGAGCCTCCCCGCCAACCTCGGTAGACTGATACTGATGCCGAAGCCAGGCGCGGTTCGGAAAACCGTGAGCGCGCCTCCGAGCTTGTCCACCCGTGCCGAAAGCGATGAGGGCCTCGGCGATTTCGCCGGGGCCTGCATTCCCGTCCCGTTGTCGTTCAACTCGATTTGCAGACCGCAGTCGCTTTGACGAATTGAGATTCGCAATAGCGTGGCGCGCCCGTGACGCACGGCGTTTGCGACCGTTTCCGAGATCAGTTGCTTGATCTCGTGCACCATCCAATACTGTAGGGTCAGTCCGGGTGGGGTAATGGCGATGGCGATTTGGCAGTTCCATTGGTCTGCCAGCAAGTTCGCGAAGCCCGATAGGCTTTGCTCGAGCAGGTTTGTGACAGGTACTTCGGCGGTGCGATTGTCCTCCACAAAGTGGCGGATACGTTGCTGTTGTTCCAGGATGAGCGACCCCACTTCTTCGAGCGGGAGCTTCGAGTAGCTACCGGCAGCCTCGCCGACGAGCTTCAGTTTCAATCGTGCGGCTGAGAGATTCTGCAAGACACTGTCGTGCAAGTCACAGGCCAGCCGCACGCGTTCCTCGGAGCAGGCGGCTTCCGTTAAGCGCTGTGTCAACGCGAGCCGCTCGAGCTCCGAGCCAAGGCGGGTCGCGATGATCTCCGTCATCGCACTTCCCTCGTCCGGGCGGCGAGGCGAATTGATAACGAATACGCGTCCGCGATAACGCACGCTGGAAAAATATGCCGCTGAGATGCGTCTGATACGCTCGCCTGCGACTGCCGAAAATTCTGGCAAATCCGCGATGAGAAGGAGCAAATCCGCCTCGGTTCTCGATAGCGCGGCCAGACCATCCCCTCGTCGCGGGGGTTGAAGATCGTGGCGCCGCCAGAAATCCGAACGCCCGACATCTACCAGCTTCAAATGGTCGTTCGCCCAGTAGGCGACGCAACCAGTTTCGTCTTCCTGGTCGCGCCAAACGACGAACAACCGAGACCCCCCGAGGACACGGGATCCATGCCTAAACAGCAGCCCCAGCCAAGACGTACGGTCATTGGCAACGGCTTCAAATGGCCACTCGGCGAGCTGAGCCAAGTGCTGGCGGCTGCGCTCACGGTAAGCGCCGAAATAGCCAAGGATCACGGCGGAAAGGACGAAATAGGTGGACCGCATAATGAACAGGTTGAGCTCCGAGTCGCCATCGCTCAGGTCCGGTAAACCAACAACCAACTGGACCAACAACAAAACAAATGCGCCGAATGCTGCCCCTTTCAGACCCCACCGCATCGTCATTGCCAGAAGAACGAAAGGCAAGACGGCGAAGAACGGGCTGGTGAGCTCATTCGTCAGCAGCGTCAACCAGGCAAGGACCACGACGTCGACGACGTGGAATAGGAGATGAACCACGCTGTCGAGCGGCTTGCGCAACGGGCGCAGGACCAACAGAACTGAGAGGAGAATGTAGAAGCCCAGCAGAACCCTCGATTCATAGAGCAGGGATGTCGGCTGGGTGGGATCAAGGTAGATGGCGAAGATTGCGAAAACCGCAGTCACCAGCCTGCCAATGTTAATCAAGCGTTCGGGCTCCGCGCCGAGCAACCAGTCCCCGAGCGAGCGGACCAGGTTCCTGATTATATTGTTTGGCAGGGCGGTGGGCTCAATTTCCGCCTTGCGACCGCAATCCAGGCTCGACATAAGCAACTCCGTCCCGCGGCTGCACCCGGGCTTCGAAATTTATTTAAGTATATGCGAATTCTCACAAGTATCTGTTCAATTGTCAACGGGATGTTTCTTTCCCGCTTCCGGTGGACGTCTCCAAACCCGCCCGGCGCCCAATGTCAGAGCGCGCTCATCTTCAGCCCAAAAGTAAGGTGGCGGCTTCATGCTGACTTAAGTCTTTCTAAGTCTTTTGCGGCTTTCTTAGATCGAGACGGTTCATCCTTTTCCTCAACCTGCCACGCGAAACTCCGCCTTGCCTTCAACCGCTCGCTCTGATTGATGGCCGATAGAAATCGCAAAGCAACGCTCATCGCAGTTGAAAAATCGTCACCAAAGCATGAACACATCATCATGCTTGGAACTATCAACCGGTAATTCCCCCGTTTTCAACGGGGCTCCGCGGTAGAATTCACGCGGCCATTTTCAGTTTCTGTGCGGGCGTGATGCCGCCGATGCCCATATTGGGACGTTCGTTGTTGTAGGTCCATAGCCACTGCGTGGCAAATTCCTGTGCCTCCTCAATGCTTTCGATGATGTGCTGGTCGAGCCATTCATGTCGAACGGTCCGGTTATAGCGTTCGACATAAGCATTCTGCTGCGGCTTTCCCGGCTGGATGTGGCTCAAGGCGATGCCCTATTTCGCTGCCCATTCCATCAGCTTGCCGCTGACGTATTCAGGTCCGTTGTCAACCCGTATTGCCATCGGCTTGCCGCGCCATTCGATGATCTCGTTCAGGCTGCGGATGACACGCTCGGCAGGTAGCGAGAAATCCACCTCGATGCCCAGCCCCTCGCGGTTGAAGTCGTCCAGAACGTTCAACAGGCGGAATTGCCTGCCATCCTCAAGACGATCCGCCATGAAGTCCATAGACCAGACCAGGTTCGGTTTCTCCGGTACGGCCAGAGCATCCGGCTTCTCGCGCTTCAACCGCTTGCGTGGTTTGATCCTGAGGTTCAGTTCCAGCTCGCGATAGATGCGGTATACCCGCTTATGGTTCCAGCGATGCCCCCGGACATTACGCAGGTAGAGAAAGCAAAGGCCGAAGCCCCAGCTCTTCTTCGCCCGCGTCAACCCGATCAGGAGATCGGCGATCTGCTCGTTCTCGTCGTTCAGCTTGGCGCTGTAACGATAGCAGGTCTCGCTGACACCAAAGGTGCGGCAGGCGAGTGCAATGCTCACCCCGTGCAACGCCACCGCTTTCCCGGCCATCCCTTGGCCGACAGGAAAATGCTCGCATTTGCCGAAAGGCTCCCGGCGTTGAGATGGCCGCGTCACTTTTTTCTAAGAGCCTCTTTGAGCAGTTCCGCCTGCATGCTCATCTCCGCATACATCTTCTTCAGCCGACGGTTCTCGTCTTCAAGAGCCTTCATCTGGCTGATCATCGACGCGTCCACGCCGCCGTATTTGGCTCGCCATTTGTAAAACGACGCCGTGCTCATCCCGTGCTCCCGGCATAGATCAGGAACGGCAACGCCGCCCTCCGCCTGGCGCAGGATTGCAAGGATTTGCGGTTCGCTGAATCTGCTCGTCTTCATCAAAATCTCCTCGATCATAAAGCCCGAGAAAATTCTACTTTTGAAGTCCGTTATTCGGCGGGGGGATTACCAACCAAGTGACCCGATAGGTGCGTAGCGATCTATACCGGATGCTATATTGCGTTTCCGGGTTCGATAATGTTGAGTACGTTGAGATGATGGAGGGCTGTAAAAATTGAGTTCCGGGGCGAATGTCGAGGCTGTTAGTGGCCTGCCCGTGTCCGGTGCAAGGATATCTATTATCGTTCCAGCACTCGGTGCAGGTGGAACCGAACATGTGGTAAGCCTTGTTGCAAACCATTGGGTTCGCATTGGCTGTGTCGTAACACTAATTACCCAGGAAGCGCCGGCAGCCAAGCCCTATTATGAGTTTGATCCCAGCGTCTCCATCGAGCGAATCGGTTTGCCGCCGCAAAAGGCATCGAAGCTGCAGGCCGCGTGGTTGGTGACGAGGAGAATCCAGCGGTTGCGCGCCGCCATAAGGCGCTCACGTCCCGACTTTGTGCTTAGCTTTCTTACCCGGACGAACGTGTTGGCATTGTTGGCCACCACCGGCCTGCCATATCCCGTTGTCGTATCCGAGCGCAATAATCCGGAGTTGCAGCCGTTCGGCCCGCTTTGGAAGTGGCTTCAGGCGCGATTGTATCCGCGTGCGTTCGGGCTCGTCACGATGACAAGTGGCGCCCTCGACTACTTCCCATGGGAGGTTCGTCGGAAGGGTTGGGTGATCGCCAATGCCGTCAATCTACCCAGCGGGTGGAAAAAACGGCGTGGCAATAATACTTTGACCGCGGTCGGACGCTTGACGTGGCAAAAAGGTTTCGATTTGTTGTTGCAAGCCTTCGCAAAAGTCGCCCCTAAACACCCTGACTGGAAGCTAGTCATTTGGGGGGAGGGCGAAGCCAGAAAAGAGCTGGAAGACTTGCGCGATCAACTTGGATTGACTGAGAGAGTGGAGTTGCCCGGCGTCACAGCGCGCCCAGGGCTCTGGGTGGAGACTGCCGACGTCTTCGTCCTATCATCACGCTACGAAGGATGGGGCATAGCGTTGCTTGAAGCTATGGCCTCCGGCGTACCCGTGGTTTCCTTCGCATGCGAATGGGGGCCGACGGACATGGTGCGCGACGGGGAAAACGGGATCCTCGTTTCCAATGGCGACGTCGATGCACTTGCCGAAGCGCTGTCCAATGTTCTCGAGAACGACGCTCTCAGGGCTCGACTTGGCGCGAATGCGGAAGCCAGTGCAAGAAAATATTCAGCCGAGAACATACTCGCTCAGTGGGACACAATCGCGCGATCCGCTTTGAACCATAGAACCGAATTTACGATCTCTTTGTCGCAGGAAGGAGATTCCTTAGCCTGCCGGAGAGGCAGCGAAGGCTTATAGGCAATGAACCGCCCGGCACCGGAGCCATTCATGAACAGGTTCGATCTTTATGACCGAGCGATTGTTGCCGCGGATCAACCGTCTCCTCCGAAGCGTTCCGTGTTGAACCCAATGGGCTCGCTGAATGCCCACGTCCGCTGCGCATCACGCCTCGTGTCGTCGGCGCTTGCGACAGAACCTCGCAGCCCAGCCGGCAAAACCAGCTGCTCGAACTTCCAGGCCGGCATGCCGGAAGGCACCTCACCGCCGGTTCATCGTCCTCACCAGCAGCGGACGGCTGCGGCAACGTTGGAAGTGACGCTGTCGCAAGCGCAGAGGAGGCTGATAATCGTTCGAACGCGACGGACCGGTTAAACTTGCGGCCGCAAAGGAGGTCGAACTCACCCACGCTCGTAGTGTCGTGGAGACATTGTATTCCGGAAGCGGCTTCACGTCGGCCGGAACATGCAAAGTCTTGCCATTCGGGAAGATCTCGACCAATTCCTGGCGCGACATGCGCGGTCACGCGCGCACTAGCCCCACATCGGAGATGGACGAAAGGGCGCGCCCGATGTGGGATGGTAACCAACGCCGCCGACCTGCATCTGCAATGCCGCCAGTTTGGTGTCCCTTGGAGGAAGAAGTGCATCGCGGTGCCGAGCGTATGCTGGCCGTTTTTGGCGACACCGGAAATGCGCGAACGTCCGCGGAGCATGTTGTCGGTGGTCGGCGACCGGTAGGCGGAGACGACATCTATGTAGTATGTCGCGCCGTTGGGCAGATAGCCTTCCCAGACGAGATCAAGCAGACGAGCAAACATGCGGGCCGGCTCGTTGCGGCGCCTTGAAGTGTCTGAAGGAGTTGCCGGGCGGCGGCATTGGGATGCGAGTGCCGAGGATTTGCCGGGCAATCGCTTCGCGTACCGGGGCAAACACTGCGCATGGCCGACCCAAGCGCTAGGCCGACCTAAGCGCCGGCCGGCAAATGAGGTTCCTTCTGCCGGACCCGGTCTTGCCGGCCGGCGCACAGATGAGGCCAGACCGGCCGACGGCACATCGCGCCGCCGGAGACGCACCACGATCCCGATTGAGGGCGGTATACAACCGAGACGGGACGTATTCTCCTAAGCGCGCCGGCGATAAGCGACGTACATTCCCAGCAGCCAGATAACTGACATGACGATATGGGCGATATTGGCTCCCATAGCACCTAATTGTGGGATAAAAATCAATGCCGTGGCGTAGAATCCGACAACCGCGACGAGTACGCTCGAGAGGATCTTGTTCTCCTCACCCATCGCCAGAAGCGCCGAACGAAAGACGGCCCCGACCAGCGTAAGGGTTACTGCAATGGACTGAACCATCACAAGGGGTGCGGCGCCGGCGAATTGTGGCCCCGCCGTCCATTTCAACACCGGTTCAATGCCAAGGTAGAAACCGATGATCATCGCGACGCCAAATGCAAGAAGTAGCCATTGCGTCTGCGACACCGCGCGACGGAACTCGGAATGGACGCCTGAGACCCACACACGAGCGAGCTCAGGATAGAGGACGGCCTGGACCTGCACCCCAGCCTGTTGTGCAAGTCGGCCGAGACGCTTGGCGATATGAAACATTCCGGCTGAAGTCGGATCGGCGAGATAGCCAACAAGCAGCGTGTCGAGCTCATTGGCGCTGGCGCGAATGGTAAGCGACACATTCGCCGAGATCGCGAAACGCCACAGCCCGGGAAAGCGCGTTCGGAGCCGCGCCAGCGAGACCGATGCCAGCCCGGAAAGCAGGCCTTCGCGTTTGAGGGCAAGGAGACAAAAGGCAACCAGCGAGATGGAGTTCAAGATCTGTGTGGCCATCCAGATCAATGCGAACTCGAAGAGTCCCGCCCCGGCAATATAGCCGAGAAAACAAAGGGCGACACGCAAGAGGCTGGATATTACCTGGCCATAGGCAAGTGACGCGTACCTACCGAACAGCCTGAGGACGGCGGTCGGCATGCCGGAAATCTGGAAAGGCAGGACAAAGCAATAGACAAAAGCCAATCCCTTGATTTGCTCCGAAACGCCCATGAAAGGAGCAGCGAAAAGAACCAGCATGATCGCTATGAGGCAGGCTGCGATTGCAGCTGCCACATCAAGCAGCAACCCGAACTTCAGGATTGCTCGCAGATCACCGTCGCGCCCGGCCTCCTTCGCTTCGGCTCCGAACTTGATGAGCGGCTGCCAGGACTGAAAGCTGACAAGTCGCTCGACCGCTCGGGTGAAGGCAAAGCATAGCGCCAAGGTGCCGTAGTCGGCCGGGCCGAGCGCCCGTGCGGTCAAAGCGAAACCGGCGAGCCCTACTATTGAGCCAAGGAAGTTGCCGGCCAGCAGATGCGCAACCGCCTGCAGCCTATCCTTTAGGCTCCTTTCTTTACTTAAGACTTCTTTGAACGCCTGCCTGGCGCGTCGGAGTTTCTTGCGGATGGTCACGCGCGTTCCAGAGTGCAATGCCAGCCATGCTGGCGAGCGACAAAAATTTTCGGTAAGCCGTTAGCAGTAATCCGCTAGGATATTCACAAATGCAATAATCTATAAATTCGTAGTTGTACTATGGTGTCATCAGGCGCCGAAATCATGAGATCATTCTCCAGAGTAGCGCGGCATCCGAATATATACTCGCAGTGATGCGATTTGGAGCATCGTGACAGCGCCTATAAATGTACCCGCGCGATCAAGTCGAGCGCAAGTCGAGGCCTGAATGGGAAACCAGGTCTTTTGCACCCGGTGAAAGCCGTAATCGACATAGTTGGAGAATACGCTCCGCCTGTTTCGCGCTTAGATAATCCATAAACCCATGCGCTTTTCCTCGACGCATGCGCAGGCTTTCGTCATCGCTGCGGTCGTAATCGTGAGCGGGTATTCCCTCAACGCGCTCGCGGCTTTGCATCGCATCAAACTGCGCCGCACGCACCGCCTTTTCGAGGTTGACGTCATCGACCGTGCAACCTAGAAACTGAAGAACGTTGCGCGTGTGGCGGCTTGGATCTGCAGAAAGGTCCTCGTAGCTGAGAATATGGTGCCTCCGGCGCTGCAAGCCGCTCGCCCAGCCGTTAAGGTAATCTATCAGGCTAGGAGCACCTTGGATGGCATCTTCAATAAACGCGTCAATATTACCGTCGAAGCGATGCTTGTGTCGCGTCGCATGGAAGTAGGCTGATACCAGCACGTCGCGAGGGTCCCTGATCATCAAGATTGCTGGACGCATGAGGAAATGGCTCGTTCGGTACTCGAGATGGCTGACCAAGATTTTCGGGATCTGACCATTTTCGAAGCGAAATGCGGGAATGCCTCTTATCCCATCGAGATCATAGTTGGGGATAATCGAAAACATGTTGTGAAGATTTACGGCTTCGCCTTCGCCGGCGACCCCAGCGAAGTATTGAGACAGGAGGAAGCGAAACCAAGTCCTTCCTGATTTCGGGTAGGAAATCAGAAAAGCGTCCGCCGATATCGCATGAGAGGTTAGGCTCATACGCTTGCGTATTCGCCTGGCAACACGCTTCAGAATGCTGCTCATCCGCATCCCCCTGATCGCGCGCTGAAGACCGTCCCCGCAGCGGCTAAAACAGAATGTACTTCAACAGCGATCGGGAATCTAGCTGCGGTTCTAGAATTGAATGCGACGGGAAATCAGAACGGAATGGCTATGCGACGATCGGTCACCTCGGAGACCAGGGCCGGACCGTCACGGGCGCCGAAAAGCTGCCGCCCCGACAAGCAGTGACCTTGCCCCCAAGTTTTATCCAGTTTTGAGTTTGCTCCAGCGGTTTTGGGTTGCTGTATTGGGGGCGGTAGCGGCGGGTTGCGGTGCGGAGCCATTCCGGCTGCGCAGCACCGCATCACGTCGCGGGTTGATTGTCTGAGCGAACTCGGCAGGTGTCATCCAGCCGAGTCCAGAGTGTGGTCGATGATCGTTGTAATCGCTGCGCCAGTTTGAAAGCGCCGATCGAGCATGGGCCAGTGACGAGAAGAGCGTCTCATTCAAGAGCTCGTCGCGCAGCCGCCCATTGAAGCTTTCGATGAAGGCGTTCTGGATCGGCTTGCCCGGCGCGATGTAGTGCCAATCCACCTTGCTCCGATCCGTCCATTGCAGGATCGCGTTACTGGTGAACTCACTGCCATTGTCGCTGACGATCATCTTCGGCTTGCCTCGTCCCTCGATGATCCGATCCAGCTCACGGGCGACCCGCAGGCCGGAGAGCGACGTGTCGGCGACGAGAGCCAGGCATTCCCTGGTGCAATCGTCGACGACCGTCAGAATCCGGAACCTGCGGCCATCGGTGAGTTGATCCGACACGAAGTCCAGTGACCAGCGATCATTGGCGGCAAGCGGGATCAGCATCGGTGCTCGTGTGCCTATCGCTCGTTTCCGACCGCCGCGCTTGCGCACCGTCAGCTTCTCTTCCCGATAGAGCCGGAAGAGCCGCTTGTGGTTCACAAGGTGACCCTCACGCCTGAGCAGCACATGAAGGCGTCGATATCCAAAGCGGCGGCGTTCATGCGCCAGCGCCTTCATCCGCTCGCGAAGGTCATGGTCATCGCTGCGCCTGGTTTCGTAACGGATCATCATCCGGCAAAAGCCGATGGCTTTACACGCCCGCCGTTCGCTCATCTGGTGGTGATCCATCAGATGAGCGACAGCTTTCCGCCTTGCTGCGGGCGTCACCACTTCTTTCCCAAAAGGTCTTTCAAGGCCGCATTGTCGAGCATCGCATCTGCCAGGAGCCGTTTCAGCTTCGTGTTCTCGTCTTCCAGCGTCTTCAGCCGCTTGGCTTCGGATACGTCCATGCCGCCGAATTTGGCCTTCCATTTATAGATGCTGGCATCGCTGACGCCGTGCTTGCGGCAAAGCTCCGAGACGGGCGTGCCAGCCTCGTGCTCCTTCAAAATGACGATGATCTGTTCGTCTGTGAAACGGTTGCGCTTCATTCCCTGGTCCTCTCAATGGGCCAGAGCTTACTTCAAAATGGATTATTTCAACGGGGCAAGGTCAGCAGGAAAAGACACCAGAGGGCAACAAAGCAAATGGACCGCTCAAGTAACGCTCGTTTGTTCGGTGGCATAGATCATTCTTGTCATTTGAGGCTTGCTTGCGCAGCCTGCTCTGTATGTTGCCCGGCTGAGCGCGGCATCGGTTGAGAAAATACGACCGTGACAACAGAAAATCCAGACAGTCGCTTCAGCTCGGCTTTCGCACGACGACGAGCTTCGCCTTGAGGATCTGCACGACCTCGTTGCGCTGGTTGATCGTCTGGCTGACGACGACGGCGATGCCGCGGTCGGGTTTCGAGCGCGAGGGAATGATCTCGACCACCTCGCTTTCGACATGCAGGGTATCGCCGGGCCGCGTCGGGGCCGGCCAAGTGATGTCTCCCCCCGCGCCGATGAGGCCACCGGCGAAAGGCAGGCCGGTCTCCACGTTCAGCCGCATCGTGATCGCCGCCGTGTGCCACCCGCTTGCGGCCAGGCCCTTGAAGAGCGTGTCACTGGCGGCCGCCTCGTCCAGATGAAACGGCTGCGGGTCGAACTGTGCGGCAAAAGTCTTGATCTGCGCCTCGTCGACCGTATGCGTCGCGCTGGTAAAGCGTTGTCCGACGTGAAGATCCTCCAGATAGAGACTACCCGGTCTGGAACCTTGCATGGGCCTTCCTCCCTCCATCGTATCTTCAAATTAGTGTGTGCCACCCGCGCCGGCGCCGCCGAGTTGGATCTTTCGGGTAAAGAGCAGCGCGATGGCTGCAAGCGCCAGCACGATCCCGATCACCGCGAAGGTATCACTGAAACCGAGGATCAGCGCCTGCCGGCGAACCGTAGCACCGATCACGGCGATCGCCTTGTGCTGTGCGACGGCGGCATCGGTGACGCCATGCGCCATGAAATGCCGCGTCAGATCGCCGATCCGGTCGCGGACTTCGTCGCGATAGACAGTCACCGACTGGCCGATGATGTTCGAGTGAAACTGCTCACGCTTGGTCAGCACCGTCGCAAGGGTGGCCGTGCCGACGGCGCCGCCGAGATTGCGCAGCATGTTCGACAGGCCCGAGGCGGCTGCCGCATCGCTTGGAGCGATACGGGCGGTGGTGATCACCGTGATCGGCGTCAGCACCAGCGCCTGACCGATGGCGCGTACGATATTCGGGATGAAGAACTGGTCGCCGGCACTGTCCAGCGACAGCGTCGTGTTCATGAAACAGCTGGCCGCGAAGATGCTTATGCCGACGAAACCGATGTAGCGCACGTCGAACCGCTTCATCAGCGCCGGCACGAGCGGGATGATGAGAAGCTGCGGCAGCCCGGTCCAGGCAAGCACGAGGCCAATCTGCTCGGCATTGTAGCGCTGCACCTGGCCGAGATACTGCGGCAGGATGTAGACCGTGCCGAACAGGGCGACGCCGACAAGCACGTTGACGAGAACGCCGACCCCGAAATTGCGTTGCTTGAGCAGGCGTAATTGCACCAGTGGCTTTTCGACCTTGAGCTCTATGATGATGAAGGCGATCAGGAACACGGCCGCCGTCAAAGCGAGCTTGACGATGAACGGCGATTGGAACCAGTCGTCCTTGTTGCCTTCCTCCAAAACCGTCTGTAGCGCCGAAAGGCCGATGGCCATGGTAATAATGCCGGCCCAATCGCCCTCCTTGAGCAGGGACAATTGCATCGGCTTCTTCTCAAGGGTGAAGTAGAGCGCAATTACCATCACCAGGCTCGGCGGGGCGTTGACGAAGAAGATCGACTGCCAGCCATAATTCTCGGTGAGATAGCCGCCGATCGTCGGGCCAATCGCCGGGGCGAAGGTGACCGAGAGCGCAAACAGCGCCAGGCCGAGCGGCTGCTGCGCTTTGGGCAGGCGGGTCAACACCATGGTGAAGGCCATCGGAATGAGCACGCCGCCGGCAAAACCCTGCAGACCGCGCAGCGCAATCATCGAGCCTAGATCATGGGCAAACGCACAGGCCGCCGAAAACAGCGGAAACAGGATGGCGTTCGTCAGCATATAGCGCCGGAACGAGAAGACGCGGCTCAAATAGTCGGTGAGCGGGATCGCGACGATTTCGCCGATGAGATACGAGGTCGATATCCAGGCGCCGTTGTCGACGCCGGTACCGATGCCGCCTTCGATATCGAGCAGCGAGGCGTTGGTAATCTGGATGTTGAGGATCGCCATGAAGGCGCCGATCAGGCCGGCAAGAACGGAAATCCAGGCCGTCGTACTTGCCTTGTCGGGCGACGTTGCTGCGGGCTCACGCACGCCGGGTGAAACCATGGGCATCGTGGTGGTGGACATTGCATCCTCCTGCCAGCCCTCAAAGCTGGGAACGGCGCCTGAGCGTCCTTCAGTTTATGCTTGCCGACACGGCGGCCACCGCCGTTCCTGCGGTTCGGGTGTCGATCGTCGGGTAGACGGACATGCCGGGCCGCAGCACCACGTCGAGCGGACTGTCGCGATTGATCACGATCTTGACGGGGATGCGCTGCACCACCTTGGTGAAGTTTCCCGTCGCATTGTCGGGCGGCAGCAGCGCAAATTCCTGGCCGCTTGCCGGCGAGATGCTGTCGACGTGGCCCTCGAAGACCTGGCCCGGGAAGGTGTCCACCTCTATCGCCACGGTCTGGCCGGGAACGACATCGGCAAGCTGTGTTTCCTTGTAGTTGGCAACGATGTAGGCCGCGTGCGTGGGAACGACTGCCATCAGCTGCGTTCCGGCCTGCACATATTGGCCGACGCGCAAGGTGCGGTTGCCGATCACGCCGTCGATCGGTGCTGCGAGCGCGGTGTAGGATAGGTTGAGCTCGGCCTGATGCTCGGCCGCTTTCGCGCTGTCGAGCGCGGCCTTTGCCTGTGCGACTTCGGCTTTGATCACGTCGAGCTGCTTGACCGCGCTTGCGAGCGCTGCCGTGTCGCGCGTCACCGCGGCCCTTGCAGCGGCAATGCGTGAGGCCGCCTGTTGCGCGTTCTGCAGGGTGCCGAAGCCTTGCCTTGCGAGCTCCGAATAGCGCCTGTCGTCCTGCTCGGCGAATGTCTGATCCGCCTTGTCGGCCTCGACCGTCGCCTTGGCCGAATCGATCACGGATTGCTGTGCGATGAGAGCCGATTGCTTGTTTGCGATATTGGCCTCGGCGGCTTCGACGCCGGCCCTGGTCTGTTCGAGGCTGACCGTGAAGTCGCGATCGTCGATGCGGGCGAGAACCTGTCCGGCCTTGACCTGCTGGTTGTCGGTGACCAGTACCTCGGCGATATGGCCCGAGACCTTCGGGGCAATGGTCGTGCTATCGGCCTTCACATAGGCGTCGTCGGTCGACACCTCGAAGCGACCCGTCGTCCAGTAAGCCCAACCGAAATCGGTGGCGCCGGCGACGGCGGCGATGGCAACGGATGCGAAAAGCACATTGCGAAGCCAGCGCCTGCGGGTTCCGATAGCGTTCGTGGCGTTCACAGTCGGGATGACAGGCAGCGTCCGCTGTGCCTCCACGCCGGGCACGGACTCCATCGGTTCCACGGGCTGGGCATTTTCGATGCTGAATGACTGCTGGCTCATTTCCGGTTCCTTTCACCGGTGCGGCGCGCGTCGAAATGAACGGTTGGCCAAATAAGGAAACGTTATGCTTTCCAAAATATTCGCGCCGCCGATTGCTGTCAAACGAATTTGGAAAGTTTGGCCATTCCATAATCTGAGCTGTCACCCAGGTAACATGATTACGAGGCGTTCGGGATCGACGGCGCCCGCGCCATCTTCAGTTGGCCGAACATGACCGCTATCTCAATGCGGCTACCGGGGCGCATATTCCGCGTGAACCTCACGACTCGGTTCTGAGGTATTGTCACGCCGAGCCCTTAAAGCCCGGCCTGTCGCATCTCGCTTGCCAGAAACTCGGTGAAGGCCTTCACCTTCGGCAGCAACAGCCGATTGGTAGGATAGACCGCGTAGATGCCGCGTTCGGCGAGCTTGTGACCAGGCAGCACCTGGCAGAGCTTGCCCTCGGCAAGCAACGGCGTGGCGATGAAGGAGGGCAACACGCCAATGCCGATGCCCGCCTGAATCATTTCGCTGAGCATCAGGCTGTTGTTGGCGACGAAACGTGCCGGCAGGTCGATCATGACGGCGCCGTCAGGCCCTTCCAGCCTCCAGCTGCCGGGCTGGTCGGCCAGGCGATAGGTGAGGCAATGGTGACTCTTGAGATCGGCAACGGTCGCGGGCGTGCCATTGTCTGCGAGATAGGCCGGGGCGGCGCAGATGACTTGGCCAATGTCGCCGAGCCGCCGGGCGATCAGCGATGAATCCGTCAGAGCCGCGCGCACCCGGATGGAAACGTCAAAGCCTTCCGAAACGACGTCGAGCACGTGGTCGTCGAGCGTCATGTCGACCTTCAATTGCGGATGAAGCGTCATGAAGCGCGCGAGCATCGGCGCAAGCACGGTCAATCCGAAGGAGAGAGGCGCATTGAGCCGGAGCCGGCCGTTGATCTCGCCTGCCTCGCCGGAGGTGGTGCGCTCCAGATGATCGAGCTCGTCGAGAAGCCGGCAGCATTCGGAAAAATAGGCGCGTCCGTTTTCCGACAGGCTCATGCGCCGGGTCGTGCGCACGATAAGCACGGCCCCGAGCCGTTCCTCCAGTTGCCGGACCTGCTTGCTGATCGACGCGTTCGACTGTCCGAGCTCCTCCGCCGCCTTGTTGAAGCTCTGAAGCTCGATGACGCGGCGGAACGAACGCATGGCGGCCAGCAGATCCATATTTTCTCCAGAGTAAATTATGTTTTCCGTTCATCGCTGATTATTCGCATCAACGCTAGCAATATCGTGAGCCCAGCTTCCTGATGTCGATGGAAGACCAGAAGAAGGAGTTCATCATGTTCAACACCGCAGTCCTGGAGCGTGTCTTGGTCGCTTCTCTCGTCGCCAGCCTCTTCGGCGGCACGGCCTTCGCTCAGGAGGTCGGCAAGAGCCCGTGGGGACCGAAGGACGAGATCGGGCGCCTCAACCTCATCACGCCGGATTCCCGCGCCGCCATTTTGTCGCGGATAGAGGGCAGCAAGTCCTACGACCTCGCGGTCGAGTATTTCATCGGCATGCCCAGCTGGGAGGCGGCCGGGGACCCGCCCTACCAGATGTGGATGACGCACACGCCGAATGGCACTCTGGTCTCCGATCCGATGAAGGTCGGCAAGGAGATGAACGCCCATGTCAGCTACACCGGCTCGGCGGTTTCTATGTATGCCCACATGGGCACCCACATTGACGCGCTCAATCACTTCGGCCTGAACGGCAAGATCTGGAATGGCTATGCCGCCGCCGATCACCTCGGGGACCAGGGTTGGACCATCACCGGCGCCGAAAAACTGCCGGCGATCGTTGCGCGCGGCGTGATGATCGACGTCGCGGCAGCGAAAGGTATGCAGATGCTGCCCGACAACTACCGGATCACGCGCAACGATCTCGAAGACGCGCTGAAAAGCCAGGGCGTGACGCTGGCGGAGGGCGATGTCGCCTTGATCCGCACGGGTCGCATGCAGAACTACGAAGACAAGTCCGCCTATATGAGCAACCCTCCCGGCCTCAGCATCGACGCGGCAAAGTTCCTCGTCGAGGACGGCGGCGCCATGGTGGTGGGCGCCGATAACCTGAGCTTCGAAGCCTTCCCGGCCGAAACGGGAAACAACTACATTCCCGTTCATACCTACCTGCTCGCGCAGCAAGGCGCTCCGATCATCGAGCTCATCAATCTCGAACAACTGTCCAAGGACAGGGTCTACGAGTTCGCCTTCGTTGGTGCGTCCTTGAAGTTCCGCGGCGCCGACGCAGCTCCGATCCGGCCGGTCGCCTTCCCGTTGCGATAGGCAGATGCCGTTAGGCCATAATCGGCTGACCCGAGTGCCGCGGGATTGCCCCCGCGGCACTCGCCGTTTCCGCAACAAACACCGCCCGATATCCCTGCCGCATTGCGACGTCCGTACACGAAAAATCTTGACATTGCACACAAATGCACGAAATTGCACGACCGCATGACAGCCATTATCAATGGAGGGCGCATGAGCATTGCACACCGAATTCAAGTGGAAGACGTCACTATTCTCTCGGATGATTGGTACGTCCTGAAGAAAACCACCTTTTCCTTTCTGCGCGAGGACGGGAGCTGGCAGCGGCAATCACGGGAAACCTACGATCGCGGCAACGGCGCGACGATCCTGCTCTACGATCCGGTCCGCCGCACCGTGATCCTGACCCGACAGTTTCGCTACCCAGCCTTTGTTAACGGCCATGACGATCTGCTCGTCGAGGCCCCGGCGGGACTGCTCGACAACGCCGAACCGGAAGCGCGCATCCGCGCGGAAACGGAGGAGGAGACGGGCTTTCGCGTGCACGACGTGCGACAGGTGTTCGACGCCTTCATGAGCCCAGGCTCGGTGACCGAGCGCCTGCATTTCTTCGTTGGCGAGTACCAGCCCGGCGACCGCACATCGCAAGGCGGCGGCAACAAAGACGAAGGCGAGGATATCGCAGTTCTCGAACTTGGCATAGACGAGGCGCTTGCCATGATCCGCTCTGGCGCCATCCGCGATGGCAAGACGATCATGCTCCTGCAGTACGCCGCCTTGAACCTGTTCTCCAGCTCAATGCCCATTGGGGTCCCGGCAGGCTGAAGCGATGGCGGTCGCCCGAACCGGCGGTCGGGACACCTCCCAGTAACCGACTACCTTGCCCTTGCAGCAGCGTCTGCGGATATCCATGCCGCTCCTGTCTGACGGTGGTGGAAACCATTGGAAAACGGCCTGTTTGGGTAAACGCCACCAAGATCCGCCTGTGCTTCACGTGGTGAGCATCGCCCGGCGATGACATCGTCGAAGATGCGGGCCACGGCCGCCATGTCGCAATCCTGCGGCGACAGCCGAATGCGGGAAACGCCGCCAGCGGCAAGCTCCGGCAGTTCCTGCAGCAGCGCCTGGCAGGTGTGCGACATGGTCTGTACGCCGTTCAGCGCCAGTAAAGGCTGGCTGTCGAGGGTCTCGACGGTCAGGCCGTCAGGGTCTTCGCCGCAGATGAACTGGCAATTGTCCTTGATCAGCCCCTTGGAGCGGGCATGGGCGCAACGCGCCGAAATCGCCAGCGGTACGCGGCCGAACGCGAAGACCTCGAAGTCGACCCCCGGACTTTCCTCGATAATGCCGCGCACCGACGTCATCGGCAGTTCAGGCGGCAGACAGATGCTCGTCGCGCCCCTCGACCCCAAGAGCCGGGCGGTCGCGCCGTTATAGACGTTGACCAGCGGCCCGATCGAATGCGGCTTGCCGGCAAGCAGGTGCAGCGCGGATAGGTCATTGACCTCGATCGGATGGGCGCTGTCACGCACAAGCCCGCGCACCAACTGGCTTTCACGTTCCAGCGTCACCAGCGCGAGCGAGGCGAGGCTTACTTGCTTGCCGGCATTCTCCAGCCGTTCGATGACCTCGCCGACAAAGGGCTCGATGAAATGCAGCCGCTTCGAGCAGACGGCCTCGCCGATCGTGACGTGGGCGATCGGCGCTTCGTCGGCAATGCGGAAATAAAAATCGCGCCATTTGGGGCCATCCCAGAGATAGTAGACCGGGCCGAGGCTCAGGACGGGCTTGGATGGGCTTGTCGATATGGTCATGGGCCGATTACCTCCAGCGCTTTTCGTAGGCGCCTGTTGTCGTCTTCTGGCCTTCGCTGAGCGCCTTCAGCCGCGACATCAATGCGGGCCGCTCGGTGGCGCTGGCGGTCAGTGCCCGCCGCATCACTGACACGACCTCGGCGACATAGGCTTTGCCGCGCTGCCGGCCCTCGATCTTCAGCGCGCTGACGCCGGCGCTGCGCAGGGCATCGATATGGTCCATGACGTCGAGTGAAACCGGGTCCTCGAAGGCGTAGCCGCGGTCCTCCGCAATGTCGAAGCGCCCCTTGCAGAGCGTCGGATAGCCAGAGGCTTCGCCCGCCGGGAAGCGGTTGATCGTGTAATCGCCGAGCTCAGACACCAGCTCGCGTCCGTCCTGGCGATAGCGCACGTGGCTTGCGGGCGAGCAGACACCGTTCATGTTGGGCGACTTGCCGGTGGCGTAGGAAGAAAGCGAACAGCGCCCCTCGGCCATGACACAGAGGCCGCCGAAGGCAAAGACCTCGATCTCGCAATCGATCTGTTTGGCAAGGCGAGCGATGTCGGCGATCGTCAGGGTGCGCGGCAACACAACGCGTTTTGCCGCGAAGGTCTCGACGAGGAAGCGCACGGCGTCGGCATTCGAGGCCGAGGCCTGGACGGAAACGTGCAGCCGCTGCTGCGGATGGCGTTCCACCGTATAAGCCATCAGGCCGAAATCGGCGAGGATGACGGCATCGGCACCAAGCGCCACGGCGTCATCCACCGCCTGATGCCACAGCGTCTCCTGGCCGGCGCGCATGAAGGTGTTGATCGCAACGAAGGTCATCACCCTGCGCTGTTTGGCATAGGCAATTGCCGTTCGGAGTTCGTCGCGTGAGAAGTTCAACCCCGGAAAATTGCGGGCGTTCGTCTCGTCGCGAAAGCCGCAATAGACCGCGTCGGCGCCGGCATCGACGGCTTCGCGGAAGGCAGCGGGTGTGCCGGCGGGGCAGATCAGTTCCATTGGGGAGCCTCCTCCTTGAGAACGCGGCCAAGCGCCCGTTCGCGGATCTGTTCTCCCGCGCGACGCACGAGCGGCGCCAGCGGTCCGGCCATCTCAGCGAGATCGCTTGGAAGGTCGATCTCGCAATCGTCGAGTGCGTTGCGCAGCGCCAGCATCGCCTCCATGTCGCCGCTGACGGCAAGATCGCGCGAGAAGAAAACGGCGTCGCCGTCGATGCGGCCCTCGAGCAGCGCCAAGAGCAGTACGAGCTCGCCTTCCATGCAGGCATCGGAAACCGGCGCGCGCTCCTTGCGATGTACGGAGATGCGCGGCACGGCCGGTTCGACAAGGAAGCCGATCGGCAGGTCAGACGGCTGGAAGGCGTAGCGCTTGGCTGCATGATCCGCGAGACGGTCGAAGAGGCCCGGATGGCTCGCGATCACGCGGGCAAAGACGCGCTGCACCACGCTTTCGATGGCGATGATGGGAACGAAGCTAAGGGGGGCGGTGATCGCGAGCGGAAGTGTCATTTGCTACCTGTGGAGCGTCGGAATCGAACGATGCGGCGCATGCTAGTCGCCTGCTGCCGGTCGTTGTTTGCGCCACGTCAAAGACAAGGACCATTCGCCGCCACAAACAGGCTCCATGAACAGGACCTTTCGCCCGTCAAAGGGCTTTGCAACGCTTCAGGATTTTATCGACGTGCTCGAGCGCGAAGGCGATTTGAAGCGGATTTCGCGACCGGTTTCGCTGGTGCATGAGGTGACCGAAATCCACCGCCGCGTGCTTGCCGCCGACGGGCCGGCGCTTCTCTTCGAGCGGCCGGTCGATGCGACAGGCGCCGCACAACCGATCCCGCTTCTGACCAATCTCTTCGGGTCGGAACGCCGGATCGAGCGTGGTTTCGGCCTGGCGCCGGGCGGGCTCGATGCGCTTGCGGGTGAACTTGCGGAGCTGCGCGATCCGAGAGCGCCGCAGTCGCTGCGCGACGCCTGGGATCGGCTGCCTCTGCTCCGATCGGCGATGTATATGCGGCCACGAAAGGTAACGCGTGCGCTGTGTCAGGAGGTCGTCTGGCGCGATCAGGAAATCGACCTTGGGCGCCTGCCGGTTCAATGGTGCTGGCCGGGAGAGCCGGCGCCGCTGATTACCTGGCCACTGGTGATCACGCGCGCGCCGGATGATCCGTTCGATGTCAATGTCGGGATCTATCGCATGCAGGTGCTGGGGCCCGATCGCGCCATCGTGCGCTGGCTCGCCCACCGCGGCGGCGCCCGCCACCAGCGTCTCTGGCAACGCCTGGGTCAGGACATGCCGATCGCGGTCGTCATCGGTGCCGACCCAGCGACGATCCTTTCTGCGGTCATGCCGCTGCCGGACGGACTGAGCGAGCTGAATTTCTCAGGCCTGCTTCGGCGCGGCAGGACGCAACTCGTGAAGGCGAAGACCGTGCCACTTTCAGTGCCGGCCAATGCGGAGATCGTGATCGAGGGTACGGTCTCGGCGAGCAAGACCGCGGAGGAGGGCCCCTATGGCGACCATACCGGCTATTACAATTCGGTGGAGCCGTTCCCGGTCATGCGTCTGTCGGCGATCACCATGCGTCGGAATCCGCTCTATCTTTCCACCTATACCGGCCGACCGCCGGACGAGCCTTCGCGGCTCGGAGAGGCGATGAACAGGCTGTTCGTGCCACTGGTTCGCAAGCAGTTTCCGGAGATATCCGATCTCTGGTTGCCGCCGGAGGCCTGCTCCTACAGAGCCATGGTCGTCGCGATCGACAAGCGTTATCCCGGTCAGGCCAAGCGCGTGATGATGGGGCTTTGGTCTGTCTTGCCGCAGTTCAGCTACACCAAGCTGATCATCGCCGTCGACCCGGATATCGACGTGCGCAACTGGTCCGACGTAATGTGGGCTCTTGCAACCCGCTTCGATGCCAGCCGCGACGTGACCGTGATCGAGGGCACGCCGATCGACTATCTCGACTTCGCGTCGCCACGCTCCGGCCTCGGTGGCAAGCTCGGGCTCGACGCCACCAACAAGATCGGCGCCGAGACCGACCGTGAATGGGGGCGGGTGCTCGAAATGTCGCCGGAGGTCGTGGGTCAGGTCGATGCGATCTGGGCCGGTCTCGGGCTTGGAGGGCTGACCCGATGAACCGGTTGAAGATCGTCCTCGGTGTCACCGGGGCTTCGGGTGCTGCGATTGCGGTGCGCATCGCGCAGCGGCTCAGCGAAATCGAAAGCGTCGAGCTGCATCTGGTTCTGTCGCCGGCGGCGCACCGCACGCTCGCGCATGAGGTCGGCGCAGGCGCTCTTCCATCCCTGCTGCGTCTGGCCGCGCGGACCTATGACCACGCCGATATCGGCGCGGCGATTGCGAGCGGATCGTTTTCGACGGCCGGCATGATCGTCGCGCCGTGCTCCATGCGCTCACTTGCGGCGATCTCTGCCGGCATGGCCGATAACCTCGTGGTACGGGCAGCCGACGTGCATCTGAAGGAGCGGCGCAGGCTGGTGCTGATGGCACGCGAGACACCGCTGCATCTCGGTCACCTGCGCAATATGTGCGCCGTCACGGAAATGGGGGCGATTATCATGCCGCCGGTGCCGGCCTTCTATCATCGGCCTGAGAGCGTCTCGGCCATCGTCGACCATCTGGCGGCCCGAGCGATCGACCTGCTGGCACTGCCGATCACCCCGCAGGCTATGGCCTGGCAGGGTGAGGACCAAAAATCATCGTGATCTAGGAGACGGTGGCCTGAAGCAGCGGATCGGCGCCGAACAGGACCTCGTGGCCGCCAAGCAGCAGCCACACGGCAATCGCGACGGTGGCAAAGGCGGCGATGATCATCACGGGATCGGCGCGCAAACGGGTTTCGCCTCGAATGATGGCCGCAAAAGGCCAGACTGACGTGCCCTTCGAGGCCGCTTGCCAGCCGTCACCCAAACGCCGGCGGGCACGCTTTTCAAGCATGAAGAAGCCACCGGCGGAAAACAGTGCGAAACCGCCGAAAAGAACCAGCGCGCGCAAGTCGCCATTGGGCACGATGTGACCGGCGGCCCAGAGCAGGAAGCCCCAGAGCACCGGGTGACGGGTGATCGTTACGATGGCGCCGGGCCGCTCGTTTCCCTGATAGATGGAGATCGACAGCGCGTTTTCGCTGAAGAGGCCAGCCAGCACGAGAAAGATGCCGAGTGGCGCCAGCACGAAGGTTACCCAGGCCTGCCAGGCTGCCGGTTCCCAGAGCGGGATGAAATCGAGCTGAAGGGCCGCGTGAAAGACGAAGCCGAGAGCAAGCACGGAAAGAAGCGAATATACCGCGAAATAGGTCGAGCGACCGAGCCGGTCGATCAGGCCCTGGCGTAACGCCGGCCAGGCCGGCACCAGATGGAGCAGCAGGAAGACGGCGAAGGCGAGGAGAAAATAGGTCATATCGGTTGTCTCACGCATGGCGCCAGAGAAGCAGGCGCTCCGTTGCGACATGGCGGCGAACAGTTTCGAAGAAGCCCCGCAGCATGTAGCCGATCGCATCCCAGCTGAGCGATGGCCTGTTGTCGAGAACCGCCTTCAGCACACGTACCAGCTCGACGGCTGCCCGATCGTCCTGGTCATGCTCGGCGCGCAGCCGTGCGATCAAGGCGTAACGGCCGTCGTCTGCCCGCTGAATTTCGACTGCTGGAAACAGGATCATTTCCTCCAGCGCGTGGACGCGCCGGAGCTTTTCCGGCAGCTCCGTCAGGATCACGCGGCAGCTCGTCAGGTCGATGCGGGCCGGGATGGAATCGGCCAGCGTCTCGAGGCTATCACACAGGGATAAAAGCTCGCGGTAAGCCTGCCCCAGCTCGTGATGTTCTGAAAATTGCTGCTGCATCGATCTGCTCCGTTGAGTGTTGGTTCGAACTACACCCGACGGCAATGATCCTCTTTGACATTTCTCAAAGTCTGCAGATCAGCGATCGAGAAACAGAACGATGGCGATCGCAACGGAGGAGAGGATCGCCGACAGCGCCGCGCCGCGCTGAAGCACGCCCATGCGATAGAGCACGAGGGCGAAGACGATGATGATGGGGGTGGCGACGGAAAGGCCGATCTGTGCGTCTGTCATCGGAAGGCTCCTTTGTTGTCAGCCAATAGCCCCGCCCCCTGCCGGCTTCTTTGCTCAATCGCAAAGACAGGGTGCGCGCTCGCGCCTAGCTCGAACGATGTTTTTTGAACGGAGGCGCTGACATGGATGCCCGCAGTCATCCGATTGCCGCAACGGTGGAAGAGGATACGACGGACGCCTTGCTGCTCTGGGTGCTCGTCTGGAGTGAACTTGCCGCGTTCGGTATTCTGCTTGTCGGCTTCCTGATTGTGGGTCTTCTCCAGCCGGACGCGTTTGCCGCCGCCCGCTCGCATCTCGATCCGCTGCTTGCCGGTATCAACACGCTTGTTCTTTTGACAAGCGGCTGGCAGGCGGCCTTGGCGACGAGGCCGAGTGCATCGCTTAAGCAGCGTCGGCGGGCGCTGGTGAATGCAGCACTTTTCGGCTTCGCCTTCGTGGGGATCAAGCTCTTCGAATATAGCGCCGAGGCCGGCGTTGCCGGCGATCCTCAGTTCGGCTCCTTCTTCGAGCTCTATTTTCTCGTCACGGGCTTCCATCTGCTGCACGTCGTCTTCGGTGCCTTCGTGCTCATCATCGTTGCCTGGCGACCGAAACCCGGCAATGTCGAGCTGATCACCACGCTCTGGCACGTGATCGATCTGGTCTGGATCGTGATGTTCCCGCTCGTCTATCTCGTGTGAGTGCCATGACCGATCGCAATCCCAGACAATTGTTCAAGACCTGGCTGCTGCTTGCCGTAGCCGTGATGTCGGGCATGGCGCTGATGGCGGTCGCCGGGCCGGCCACCCTCGTCATCGTCGTGTTGCTCGGGCTCGCCATCGTCAAAAGCCGGTTCGTCGCGCTCGATTTCATGGGGCTCCGGCAGGCGCCGTCGGCCCTTCGTCTTGGCCTTTTGATCTGGCCCGCAGCACTCGTCCTCGTCGCTGCAGCGAAGCTGGTCCTGAGCACTGCTTTCATCAGCTGAGGCTAGCCGCGGACTTGTTTGCCGAAACGCAAAGAAGCCGCCGCCGATTTCCCTAGACATGAGGTCGCCCCGATTGTTGCCGGCTGCGCCGCACGGGGAGGGGATCAGATCAGCCGGCCGCACTCTCAGCGGCCAACTGAAATCGAAAGGACCACGTGATGGCAGAACGCCTCACCAAAACCGGGGCCCGTAACGTCTTTTACGGCGGGTCCTTCTTTTTCTTCGCAATCTTCGTCGGGCTGACCGCCCACAGCCACTATTACATGCGGACGACTTCGACGGATGAAACGACGCTGACCGATGCGGTCGCCCGCGGCAAACACGTCTGGGAAAAGAACTCCTGTATCAACTGCCACACGCTTCTCGGCGAGGGCGCCTATTTCGCGCCTGAGCTCGGCAACGTCTGGAAGCGATTCGGCGGCGAGGCCGATCCGGATGGCGCCCGCGATACGCTTAAGGCCTGGATGGCTGCCCAGCCGACCGGCATCGAGGGACGGCGGCAGATGCCGCAGTTCAATCTCACCGAACAGGAACTCAAAGACCTCGCTGACTTCCTCGAATGGACGAGCCGCATCAAGACCCAGAACTGGCCGCCGAACGAGGCAGGTTAAGCGAACCGAGTGGAGTGTGACACCATGAAATACCAAACCCAAAAGGTCGCGATGCTCTATTTCTACGGAGCGCTTGGCCTGTTTCTCGCCCAGGTGCTGTTCGGCGTGCTTGCCGGCACCATCTACGTCCTGCCCAACACGCTCTCCGAGCTGCTGCCCTTCAACATCGTGCGCATGGTCCACACCAACGCGCTGATCGTCTGGCTGCTCATGGGCTTCATGGGCGCGACCTACTACCTGCTGCCGGAAGAGGCAGAAACCGAGCTCTACAGCACGAAGATCGCCATCGCGCAGTTCTGGATCTTCCTGATCGCCGCTGCCATTGCCGTCGTCGGCTACCTCATGCACATCCACGAGGGGCGTGAGTTCCTCGAGCAGCCCTTCGCGATCAAGGTCGGTATCGTCATCGTCGCGCTGATGTTCCTCTACAACATCACGCTGACGGTGTTGAAAGGCCGCAAGACGACCGTCACCAACATCCTGATCTTCGGGCTTTGGGGTGTCGCGATCTTCTTCCTCTTCGCTTTCTACAATCCGATCAACCTGGCGCTCGACAAGATGTACTGGTGGTACGTCGTCCATCTCTGGGTCGAAGGCGTCTGGGAACTGATCATGGCATCGGTGCTCGCCTTCCTGATGATCAAGCTCAACGGCATCGACCGCGAGGTCGTCGAAAAATGGCTCTATGTCATCGTCGGCCTGGCGCTCTTCTCCGGCATCCTCGGCACGGGCCACCACTACTACTGGATCGGCGCGCCGGGCTACTGGCAGTGGATCGGTTCGCTGTTCTCGACGCTGGAAGTGGCCCCCTTCTTCACCATGGTGGTCTTCACCTTCGTGATGACCTGGAAGGCCGGCCGCAAGCATCCGAACCGCGCAGCCCTCCTCTGGTCGATCGGCTGCTCGGTCATGGCCTTCTTCGGCGCTGGTGTCTGGGGCTTCCTGCACACGCTGTCTTCGGTGAACTACTATACCCACGGCACCCAGGTGACCGCGGCCCATGGACATCTCGCCTTCTTCGGCGCCTACGTGATGCTGAACCTCGCGGTCATGGCCTATGCCATCCCGGAGATCCGCGGCCGTGCGCCGTATAACCAGTGGCTGTCGATGGTGAGCTTCTGGATCATGTGCACCGCCATGTCGGTCATGACCTTCGCGCTGACCTTTGCCGGTGTTCTCCAGGCGCATCTGCAGCGCGTGCTCGGCGAAAGCTACATGGACGTCCAGGACCAGCTGGCGCTGTTCTACTGGATCCGCCTCGGTTCCGGTGCCGTCGTCCTGATCTCGGCGCTGATGTTCATCTGGGCCGTTCTGGTGCCCGGACGCGAGCGTAGCGAGAAGCTCGCCGGTGTCGTCCAACCCGCTGAATAACTGCCCAGCCGGCGCGGCTCGCCGCGCCGGCATCTCCCCAAAAATTCCCAGCATGGAGACTTGCCATGAGCCCTGTCCAATCTGCCGTCAGTCGCGCGGCGCTCGATATCCCCGCCTACAGCCCCTCCGGCAATGAATGCGCGCTGTTCGAAAGCGCCTGGGTGCGCCAGCTGCCGCTGCTTCTGAAGGGACCGACAGGATGCGGCAAGACCCGCTTCGTCAGCCACATGGCGGCGAAGCTCGGCCTGCCGCTTTCGACCGTTTCCTGCCATGACGATCTGGCCGCCGCCGACCTTACCGGTCGCTATCTGCTCAAGGGTGGCGACACCGTCTGGGTCGACGGCCCCCTGACCCGGGCCGTGCGCAACGGCGGCGTCTGCTATCTCGACGAGATCGTGGAAGCCCGCAAGGACGTGGCCGTCGTCCTGCATCCACTGACCGACGACCGCCGCATGTTACCGCTTGAACGGACCGGCGAACTGCTCGAAGCACCGTCGAGCTTCATGCTGATCGTGTCCTACAATCCCGGCTACCAGAACCTTTTGAAGAGCCTGAAGCCGAGCACCCGTCAGCGCTTCGTGGCGATCGAGTTCGATTTCCTGCCGCGCAACGCCGAGATTTCAGTCGTTTCGCAAGAGAGCGGACTGCTGGAGAGCCAGGTGGCGCCGCTCGTCAACCTCGCGCAGCGCCTGCGCGCTCTGAAAGGGCATGATCTCGAAGAAGGCGTGTCGACCCGGCTGCTCGTCTATTGCGCCTCGCTGATTGATGCCGGAATGCCGGTGAAGGATGCGGTGCGGGCCGCGATGATCGAGCCTCTGACCGACGAACCGGATGTGCGCTCAGCACTTCTCGAAGTGGCCGGTTCTCTGATCGCCTGAGGTGAGCCATGCTTGATTTCCTCGAGCTCGAAGAAACCGTCGGACGAGCCTGGCACCGTTTCGTCGGCAACACCAGAACCTGGCGGCGTTATCCGGAGGAGGCGGTGAAGCTCGCCGACATGCTGCCGGTGCTCGGCGTTTGCTTTCGCGGACATGGCGGCGAGCCAGCGGTGCAGATCGTGCCCGCCCGCGGGCGCACGTCGACCCATCGCTTGCGGTGGCGGCAGCGCATGGGACTTGGCGAAGAGAAGCTCGTCCAGCCGGCGCGTGACCACGCGTCCTTGATGCTGCCGGGCGAGATCGACATTTTTCCGACGAAAGACCTGAACCAGGATCTCTATCACTGGCTCGTCGCCTATATGGCGACGATGCCGGTCGACCCCGTCAGCGAGACCGATCCGCTCCGTCGTGACCTGGCGCTGATATCGCGCGCGCTGGAAACGGTCGAGGACGTCTTCCAGCGGTTCCCAGGCCTTAGGCGGCGCTATCGGCGTCTGGCCGAGGCGACCCTTGCCGAGCGGAACCGGGGCGCTCTGCCGTCGATCGAGCAGCATCTGGAAAACCGCATCCTGCGGCTGTTGCGCAGGGCCACAGGCGAGGCAGATACGACGCTGCCGGTGATCTTCCCGCATCGTGCGCCGCCCGGCTACCTGCCGATGCTGCCGATGCCGCTATGGCCGGACACGCTGTTGCGGGCCGAAACCACGACCGTGCGCGACGAAGATGTGGCCGCGACAGCGGGCACGCAGAGTGAGGGTGTCGAGGTTGAGCGCCACGTGGCGGTGCGCGAAAACCCGGAGAACCGCAAGGGCGAACGCAGCCCGTTCATCCTCAATCGCTTCGAGAAGATCCTGGCCATGGCCGAGATGGTCAACGTCGACCGTCCCGGCGACGACAGCGACGACCACGACAGCAAGGCTGCCGAGGAACTGGACGACATGACACTCGGCGAGCGCAAGGGACGGCCCTCGGCGCGATTCCGCTTCGATCTCGATCTGCCGCCGGAAGCCGTCGATCCGACGCCGCTGACGGCCGAGCTGACCTATCCCGAATGGAACTACCGGACCGGGCATTACCTCAAGGACCATTGCCGCGTGCTGGCAATGCCGGCTTCCGCCCAGGAAGAGCGGAGCGAACTGACCGAGGAAAGCCGGAGCTTGATCCGCCGGGTGCGGCGCCAGTTCGAAGTGCTGCGCCCGCGGCACGAGATGCTGCGTGCACAACTTGACGGCGCCGATCTCGATCTCGACGCGGTCGTGCGTGCCCGCACCGATCTCGCCGCCGGCGGCCAGGGCAGCGACCGCATCCATCTGATGAGTCGGCCGCAGGTGCACGACCTGGCGGTGACGATCCTCGTCGACGTGTCGCTGTCGACCGATTCCTGGTCAGACAACCGGCGGGTGCTCGACGTGGAAAAAGAAGCTTTGCTCATCCTTGCGCACGGGCTGTCGGCCTGCGGCGACAACCACTCGATCCTTACCTTCACCTCAAGGCGGCGTGACTGGGTGCGGGTGGAAACCGTGAAGGCCTTCAACGAGGCTATGGGGCCGCTGGTCGAAGCGCGCATTGCCGCACTGAAGCCCGGCTACTATACCCGCATCGGTGCTGCGATCCGGCATGCCTCGGCCGAGCTTCGTCGGCAGCCGAACCGCAAGAAGCTCTTGCTTGTTCTGACCGATGGCAAGCCCAACGATATCGATCACTACGAGGGGCGTTTTGCGCTCGAGGATAGCCGTCGCGCGGTCACGGAGGCACGGCGCAGCGGCATAAACACCTTCGCTGTCACGGTCGACCGGGAGGCGAAGTCCTACGTGCCCGCCATGTTCGGCCAGAACGGCTATTCCGTAGTCGGCAACATCTCGCGGCTGCCGGCGGCACTGCCGGCGATCTACCGCAATCTGGTGGGGTAGGGCGGTCCCCAAGTCGAGAGAGAAGCAAGAGGCCCGGCAACCGCCGGGCCTCTTTGATTCAACGGAAGCCGTTTGCCAGCCGCGCGTGCGCCGTTTCGCGGCCATTCGGGACGGATTTGCCGATCCGCTCGCGGCTATTCTCGGGGGGAAGAGGCTGGGTCTCGATGCTCGGAAAAGCCGGGCATGACGTGTTGGATGGGCAGTTTTGCCAAAGTGTATCGCTGAGCTGCCGGCGATAAGCTTGGAAACGGCTCGTTTTCAGGGAGCGCAGTTGCCCCAAACTTCGTCATCGTCGCCCTTGAGGCGAGGATCCAAGGCGCATCCGAACGTATTTCGTGGCACAAAACAACGAAGTGCTCGGGTCGAGCCCGAGCATGACGGAAGAGACGGACGGCGCTTTGCCGGCGTGACTGCGCCGGGAACGCGCGGCAATAGCCAAACCTTCCCGGCGATCAGCGCACTCAAGCCGCCTTGCTGTGCACCCTCTGGGACTCGTCGATATAGGCATCGAAGGCCGCCGCCACCGCGCGGATGACGAAGCGGTGCTCGGGACGCACCGTGATGACGCCATCAGCAATATCGATCACGCTATCCTTTCGCAGTTCGGCCAGTTTGCTATTGCCGTCGACGAACGATTGCCAGTCCCGGCCATGCGCTGCGGCGATTGCGGACATATCCGTGCTGAAGTCGCACATCAGCCGTTCGATGATCGCGGCGCGCAAACGGTCCTCGTCGGTCAGTCGGTAGCCCTTGGTGGTTGCGAGCCGTCCCGATGCGATGCGGCTTGCATAGACGCCGGGGGGGACCTCGTTCTGGACATAACCGTAGTGCGAGCGGCCGATTGCCGAAGCGCCGAAACCGATCAGCGTTTCGCAAGTGTCGGTCGTATAGCCCTGGAAGTTGCGGCGGAGTTGCCCGGCCTCCTGGGCGGTGACGAGATCGTCGTCAGGAAGCGCAAAATGATCGAGGCCGATCTGGCGGTAGCCAGCTTCGACCAGCGCTTCGCTGATCGCCATCGCCTGTTCGGCGCGGGCGGCACTGTCGGGCAGCGCGTTCTCGTCGATCATGCGCTGGTGCTTCTTGAAGCTCGGCACATGGGCGTAACCGAAAACCGCGAACCGTTCCGGCCGCATCGCGACGGCCGCTTCGACCGTCTCGACGCAGGAGCGCACCGTCTGATGCGGCAGGCCGTAGATCAGGTCGAAATTGATGCCACCGATGCCCGCGCCGCGCAGATGGTCGACGGCTTCGGCCGTCTGCTTCTCGCTCTGGATGCGGTTGATCGCCTTCTGCACGACGGGATCGAAGCTCTGCACGCCGAGGCTGGCACGCCTAACGCCGCCTTCGCCGAGTGCCTCGGCCATGGCAAGCGTCAGCCGGCGCGGATCGATCTCGACGGCGACATTGGCCGATGGTGACAGCGCGAAGCGCTCGCCCATCAACGTCATCAGCGCAAGGAATTCACGTGGCTCGATGATCGTCGGCGTGCCACCGCCAAAATGTACCTCCGAGACCGGAAGCGGCCGGCCAATGGTATCGGCGACCATGCGGATCTCGTCTCGGAGCACATCGAGATAGTCGAGGATCGGATCGTCCTTCTTGGTGATCGTCGTGTGGCAGCCGCAGTACCAGCACATGGAACGACAGAAGGGGATGTGCAGGTAGAGCGACACGTTCTGCCCCTCGGGGATCGCCTTCAGCCAGTCGCCGTAGGTGCGATCGTCGACATCAGCGGCAAAGCGCGGTGCGGTCGGGTAACTCGTGTAGCGCGGCAGGCGCATTTCACCGTATTTCAGGAGCGCGGAAGCTAACATTTCGTCCTCATCTGGGTGGCGATGGATACAGCTTTTCTAGGCCGCGCTGGCAGGCACCTCTTTGCGAAAAGTCAAGGACGGGGTTGGTCGAGGCCAAAGCGAGATTTGTTTGCGCTTCGACAAAATGTCGCGGCGGCGCTGTCGCTAGGTTGCGGAAATCCGGGGCGTGTGCGCCGGCGTTTCCCGGATCATCATCAAACCACGGCGCTCAGAAGCGGACAACCATGACCATTGCAGAGACCGACAAGCCCCTTATCGATGTGCGGACGATCCCGCCGGTAGAACGCCATCCGAAAATCTTCGGCATGTTGAACGCGCTTGCCGAGGGTGGCGCCTTCATCATCGTTAACGACCACGATCCGCGTCCACTGCACTACCAGCTGGAAACCCGCTATCCGGGCGAATTCACCTGGGAATACCTCGAGCAGGGGCCGGAGGTATGGCGAGTCGAGATCGGTCGGCAACAGTCCTCCGGCTGTGACTGCTGCTGCGGCGGGCACTGAGCCCCTGGTGTCCTTCAAGAGCGGGGTGAGAAAAAGCGAGCGTCATTTTCCGCTCTCATCCCGCTCCCACTTACGAGAATCGATCACGCTTGTTCGGCTCGACCAGAGCCATCGTGATCCAAGGGTTGAACCACCATGTTCGCAGCCACGCTATCCCGCTGGACCATGTCCTATTTCGCGGCCGCGCTGATTTTCCTCGTCCTTGGCGAGACCATGATGGTTCTCGGCTTTGGTTATCCGGTCTTAGCCCTTGAGGCGCCTGAAACGCTGGCGCTCGTCCATATTGTCGCTCTCGGTTGGCTAAGCCTGCTGATGACCGGCGCATTGCTGCAATTCGTACCTGTTCTCGTCGGCCAGCCGCTGTCCTTGCCGAGCGTCGCCCTGCCGGCGCTCCTGATACTTATTGGCGGCATCACCACCCTGACCCTCGGCTTCGTCGGTCTTTCCGGTGCGATCGATGTTCCCGTGACGCTGCTTCCTCTTGGCGCCGCTTTCTCGATTGTTGGCTTTTCGGTGCTGGGCTTTTCCTTCGCGGTCACGCTTTGGCATGCACGCCCCCTGCCACTACCGGCCCGCTTCGTCGCGGTCGGCCTTGCCGCTCTCTTCGGCACGATGCTGCTCGGCGGCGTCTATGCTGGCGTGCTCTCGGGCCTGATCGACGCGGCGGGCGCGATCGACCTCACCGTCGATGGTCTCTCGCTTCATGCCTCCCTCGGCCTCTGCGGCTGGTTGAGCTTCACCACCATGGGCGTCAGCTATCGACTTTTGACCATGTTCATGCTGTCGCCAGACAAAGAGCGGACAAGCAGCCGTGTTGTCTTCATGCTTGGTGCCTTTTGCCTCAGCGTTCTGGCGGCCGCAGTGCCCATCATTCTCGTGGGCACCGTTGGTCGCTCGCCGCTTTTCCTCCTTGCCGTCGGTTCCGGCGCGGCCGTTGTCGCGATCTATGTCGGCGATATCCTGCGTATCTATCGGGAGCGCCGGCGCAAGGCGATCGAACTCAACAGCCGCGCCAGCATCGGCGCCTTCGTGTCACTGGTCGCCGCGGCTATACTCTTCGTCGCGCTGCTCTCGGCCGGCCGCCTTGATGAGGCTATCGGCGCCGTTATTTATCTCGCCACCTTTGGATGGCTGACGGGCATGGGGCTCGCCCAGCTCTACAAGATCGTGCCGTTCATGACCTGGCTCGAATGTTACGGGCCGGCGCTTGGGCGCATGCCGACCCCGAGGGTCCAGGACCTCGTCAGCGAAACGTCCGCCCTTCGCTGGTTCCGGCTCTTTTATCTGACGGTCGCGGTTGGCTCGCTCGCCCTCCTGATCGGCAGCGCGCCTATTTTTCGTTTTGCAAGCCTCGGCCAGTTGATTGCCGTCAATGCGCTCATCCTGGAGTTCGTGCGAACACGGCGACTGATCAACGTTCCGGCCGAACTTCGATTGCCTGATGGACTTGTTCGACCAGGCCTGTTTCTGCCATCTTTTCCTCACGGAGGTTCCCATGAGCCAAGATCCTTATGAACTCGACGTCCGACCGCACTTGCGCGGCGGCAGCGACCCGTTCCAGGCCATCATGAATGCAGTCGACAGCCTGGCGCCGGGCCAGGCGCTGAAGCTGATCGCGACCTTCCGGCCCGTTCCGCTCTTCAGCGTCATGGCGGGTCGCGGCTTCACCCATCAGGACCGCCCGCTCGACAATGGCGACTGGGAGGTTCTGTTTACGCCCGAAGGCGAGGTCGAGGGGATCAGGCTTTCGGTCAGCGAAACGGATCTCGACGCCTGGCCCGACCCGAGCCGCCAGCTCGACCTGACGGAGCTCGATCCGCCGGAGCCTATGGTGCGCATTCTGGCAGCGGCCGAGAAGATGGCCGAAGGCGAGGTTCTGTTCGCCTTGCTCGCGCGCGAACCGCTGTTCCTTTATCCGGAGCTCGCCAAGCGCGGCCACAAATGGGCCGGCAATTTCGATGCGACCGGCGAGACCTACCGGATCCTCATCTGCATCGGTGGGAGGCGCTCCCATGTCGGCGCCTGAAACCCTGGACCTCGAGGCGAGGATCCGCGATGCCTTGCGCATCATCATCGACCCCGAAATGGGCAAGAACGTCGTCGATCTCGGCCTGATCTATGACATCGACGTTCAGGAGGGCGGCATTGCCCGTGTCACCATGACGACGACGATCAAGGGCTGCCCGGCGACTGCCTTCCTCAAGGAAGCGGTGCAGAACTGCGTCTGGTATGTGCCGGGTGTCGAATATGCCGAGGTCCGGCTGACGTACGAGCCGCCGTGGACGCCTGACATGATCGCCGACGGCGCGTTGGAACTTGGCCACGGCAGCATCTTCTAGGACCAGCCTTCTAGAAAAGAAAAGGCGCCGCATCTGCGGCGCCTTTTGCGTTGGGTATCGACGTCCGGTCAGGGTGAGGCGCGCGGCGCGCGGCGCTCGCGCACCAGCATCGGTCCGTATTCGAGCGTGAACAGCACAAAGGCCGCGATCCACAATGCACCAGAGAGCGCGATCAGGTGATGATAATGCTCCGGCAGCACCTCGGCCAGCGGCCGGATTAGCGCGGCGCCCGCGATCGCGACATAGGAGGCGCTGGTGAGTGCCGATCCCACCAGCGGCCGCCCGGTATGGCCGCGAGTGGCGCGCGTCATCACGGCGAGCATCATGAAGGCGATCACGCCGACGGTCAGCACATGCATGACCGGGTAGTCGCTGAGGAGCTCGATCGCGCCGGCCGATATGGCCAGGAAGCCGAGCGGCACGAAGGCGTAAGCCGCGTGCAGAACGAAGAGCAGCTTCTCCGGCCAGGTCGGTGATCCGTGCCAGCGCAGCAACCGTACCGTATGAAAGGCGCACGCGATCACCGCAATCGCTGCGGTGACGATGTGAACGGGCGCGAAGGTCCAGGCACCGAGCGCTGCAACGCCAATCAGGATCGCCGCGGTGTCGAACCTGTTGTAGGGCACGGGGAAATCGGTGCGGCCAACTTTGTTCAGCCAGTTGCGAGTGAAGCTCGGCACGATGCGTCCGCCGACGATCATGATCAGCATGGTGTAGGCCCCGATCGCCAGCCGCGCTGCGGCGTCGACATCGAGATTGCCGAGGACCGAGAGGTGGAACCAGATATTGGCGGCCGACAAAATTATGAGCCCGCCGATCACCTTGAGGTCCTTCCACTTGCGACCGACGATCACCTCGCGCGCGCAGATCAGCAACAGCACCGGCAGAAACAGCGCCTCGACAGCGGCTGCGACGGGTAGGCCGATGATACCACTCGACAGGAGAGCAACCCGACCAATGACCCAGAGTCCGAAGAGGGCAGCGAGCGGTCGGCCGGAAACCGGCAGCCTTCCCGTCCAGTTCGGGATCGCCGTCAACAGAAAGCCGCCGAGAACGGCGGAGGAAAAGCCAAACAGCATCTCATGCGCGTGCCAATGGGCGGCACCGTAGTCGCCGGCTAGGTCTAGTCCGAGAATCAGTGCGGCGATCCACAGCGCCATGGCGCCGATCGCCCAGAGGGCGGCTGCGAGGAAGAACGGCCGAAAGCCATAGGAGAAGAGCACCGGGCCGGTGGTCGAGAGTCCGCGCGGAATGCCGCCGCTCGGTTTCGGTCTTATCAATCTGTCCAACATGGTCGTGTTCCTCGTCGTGCGTCCTTGCGGACTTGCGGATGAGGCTTGATCTATCAATGGGTTCGAAGGCCCTCTTTGCGAAAACGCAAGTATCGCTGCCCGGTCGGACCGCCGACGTCGCAAGGCGTAAAGAAAAGCGATCTCCTCGCAACGATTTGTTCCAAGACAAAGACGAGATTCGTCTGTGGTTCTACTTCTCTAGTGACTGCTGGGGGACCGGTGGTCGAGACCGGAGGTGAGGCCGCCCAAGTCGGCGCCGCCCACCCTAACTCGTTGAATACAGGCGCGTTTCGCAAAAGGCCAATCCCGGCCGCTGGAACGCGCCGAAGGAGAGCAAGATGACTGAACAACTTCAGATGACCCGCCGGACGATGCTTGCCGGCGCTGCCCTGGCGGGCGCGGTTGCGCCGCTTCTCCACACCGCTCAGGCGCATGCCGCTGGCGCTGCCGCGGCAGCCGGTGCTGCCCCCGTCGATATCTCGACCCTGTCTCGCGTGAAGGTCGACCTCGTCAAGCCGCCTTTCGTGCACGCCCATGACCAGGTCGCCAAGACCGGACCGCGCGTCGTCGAGTTCACCATGACGATCGAGGAAAAGAAGCTGGTGATCGACCGCGAGGGCACTGAGATCCACGCGATGACCTTCAACGGTTCGGTGCCTGGTCCGCTGATGGTGGTGCATGAGAACGACTATGTTGAACTGCGGCTGATCAACCCTGACACCAACACGTTGCTGCACAACATCGACTTCCACGCAGCAACCGGTGCGCTCGGCGGCGGGGCGCTGACCCAGGTGAACCCGGGCGAGGAAACCACGCTTCGTTTCAAGGCGACCAAGCCCGGCGTCTTCGTCTACCATTGCGCGCCGGAGGGCATGGTGCCCTGGCACGTCACCTCGGGCATGAACGGCGCCATCATGGTGCTGCCGCGCGACGGACTGAAGGACGAGAAGGGCCAGCCGCTGACGTACGACAAGATCTACTATGTCGGCGAGCAGGACTTCTACGTGCCGAAGGACGAGGCCGGGAACTACAAGAAGTACGAAACCCCCGGCGAAGCCTATGAAGATGCTGTCAAGGCGATGCGCACGCTGACCCCGACCCACATCGTCTTCAACGGTGCGGTCGGCGCGCTGACCGGCGACCATGCTTTGACTGCGGCCGTGGGCGAGCGTGTGCTCGTCGTCCATTCGCAGGCCAACCGCGATACGCGGCCGCACCTGATCGGCGGGCATGGTGACTATGTCTGGGCGACCGGCAAGTTCCGCAACCCGCCGGATCTCGACCAGGAAACCTGGCTCATTCCGGGCGGAACCGCGGGCGCTGCCTTCTACACCTTCCGCCAGCCGGGTGTGTACGCCTACGTCAACCACAACCTGATCGAGGCGTTCGAGCTGGGTGCCGCCGGCCACTTCAAGGTGACCGGCGAATGGAACGACGATCTGATGACATCGGTCGTCAAGCCGGCGTCGATGTAGCCGGGTGACAGCGGATGATCGTGGGGCCGCGCTCACAGCGACCCCACGCGCGAACAAAGGCACGCGCTTGCCGGCGCGTGCCACTTCCCCCGGAGACCTTCCATGCCCACCACCAAGAAAACTGCGGTTTCGCTCCTCTCGCTAGCAGCACCGGTCGTCCTTTTGGCGGCAATCGGCGGCGTGCTTTCGGCGAAGGTGGGGCTGTTCGACGATCTCAAGGACGGCATCGATCCGTCGATCAGGCCGCCGGTGACCGTGACGATCGCGCCGCGACAGATGAGCTATCGGGCGGAGGGACACTTCCTGAAGAACGGTTTTGCCGTCGACGCGCCGATCGTGGTGGCAGCCATCAAGCAGCCGCTCGAGATCATGAAGTATCAGGTGACGCGCGACGACTACGAGCGCTGCGTCGCCGATGGCGGCTGCCAGCAGCCGGAGGGCGGCCATGGCGCCGGCCTGTCGGGTGTGCCGATGACCGGGGTCAATTACACGGACGCGACCGACTATGCGGCATGGCTGACCAAGAAGACCGGCGAGGTCTGGCGCCTTCCGACCGACCAGCAATGGGCGTTTGCCGCCGGGTCCAAATTCCCCGACGATGCGCTGGGGATCGACGGCACCAAGGACAATCCGGCGCTGCGCTGGCTTGCGGACTACGAGCGCGAATCCAGCCGGCAGAGGGCGAAGAACCCGAGGCCGCTGCCCACGGGCGCCTTCGGTGAGAACGAGTATGGGGTTGCCGATCTCGACGGCAATGTCTGGGAATGGACCGAGACCTGCCACCGCCGCGTCACGATCGGCGACGACGGCGAGGTGCTGAAGGAGGCTCCCGCTTGCGGCATCTTCGTCGTCAACGGCAAGCACCGGGCGTCGATGAGCTTCTTCATCCGGGATCCGAAAAGCGGCGGCTGCGCCGTCGGCGTGCCGCCCGACAATCTCGGTTTCCGGCTCGTGCGCGACGGCCGCTGGTATTCGGGCTACCTCTATGCCTTTGAACGGCGGCTCCACGGTGCGGGCTGAGATGAGACGGCCGATGAAATTGCTGGGAAAACCGTCGCTCGGGCATAAATGCCGGGTCCTTTTGCAGGACCCGGCACTATGCTAGAGCAAAGGCAATTTCAAATCGGCAGGATATAGGGCCAACGTGGCTGCACTCGATCGCACACTCGTCAAATCGCTCCCCCTGTTTCAGAAGATGAGCGACCCGGAACTGGACACGCTGCTGACGCGCGCCACGGTGCGGCGCGTGCCGCAGAACGAAGCCGTGTTCGAACAGGGGGCCACGGCCGATTTCTTCTTCCTGCTGCTGAATGGCCGGCTGAAGGTGACACAGGTCACCAAGGACGGGCAGCAGATCATCGTGCGGGTCGTCAATCCCGGCGATCTCTTCGGTTTTGCCCGAGCGCTCCAGCGCAGCGACTATCCGGGCACCGCAACGGCGGCGACCGAAAGCCTGGTTCTCGCCTGGCCGACGGAGCTCTGGAACATCTTCGTCGAGAAAAATCCTCACCTTGCGGTCAATGCCCTCCACACCATCGGCCAGCGGCTCGACGAGGCGCATACCCGTATCCGCGAGATGTCGACCGAAGAGGTCGAGCGCCGCGTCGCGCACACGGTGCTCCGGCTCGCCGAACAGGCTGGTAAACCCGAAAGCGGCGGCATCCGCATCGACTTTCCGATCTCACGCCAGGATATCGCCGAGATGACCGGGACAACGCTGCACACGGTTTCGCGCATCCTCAGCGCCTGGGAGGGGCAGGGTCTGGTCGTCGGCGGACGGCAGAAGCTGACGCTGAAGGACATTCCCGGGCTGCGGCGCCTGGCGGAGCGCGCCGACAACTAGCCCGACCCTTGATTGCCTCTACATGGGGCGAGGCCGTCCGTCCCAAGAACGACAGATCACCAGCCCCTCAACGACCGGTCGTTTCTCGAACCCTGGTGATGCAGGTCCATGAATGGTTGAATCGGCTCGCGTAATTCACCAGTATCGGCAATTGCATGACAATGGCCATGACACGGGGGATGGTGTGGTTCGACTTAGCATGCGTGCCGGCCGCCGGCGGTGGACGATCGGGCGCGCACTTTTATCGGTGGGGATGCTGACGGCCGCGGGGTGTGCCCGGGATCCGCTTGCCCCTTCGATCGTGGTGTTTGGGTCCTACTTTCCAGCCTGGCTGCTTTGTGCCGGGCTTGGTATCGTCACCACGGTTGTCGCAAGGCTGATCCTCGTCCACGCCGGTATCGACGAACACCTGCCCGTGCCGCTTCTCGTCTACCTTTCGCTCGCGCTCACCACCAGCATCGTCTACTGGTTTCTGGCCTTTGGCGGAGCGCCGCATTGAGTGCCGGTGACGTCTTCCGGCGTGCAGTTGCACGCACTCTCGGCCCGCTCATCATCGCCAGTGCGGCCGTTGCGGTCTATTTCGCTTTCTGGCAGGTCGATCGCAGCCCGCGCACGGACGTCGCTGAAATCGATGCGCCGACGGTTGCGATCGCCGCGAGCGTCCCGGGCCGGATAATCTCCGTCGAGGTGCGTAACAATGCGAGCGTGAAGAAGGGCGACGTGCTCTTCCGCCTCGATCCGGAACCCTATCGCCTGCGTCTCGAACAGGCGCAGGCCGAACTGAAGGCGACGCAGTCGGAAGTGGCGCAGGGAGAGCGCAATCTCGATCTCGAGCGCGCCAATGCCGACGTTGCGGACCGGCAGATCGCCCGTGCTCAGAACAATGTCTTGCTTGCGCGCCAGACACAGGAACGGCTGGAGCCGCTCTTGCCGAAGCGCTTCGTGACGGCGCAGCAAGTTGACGAGGCGCGAACCGCCGTCAAAGACGCCGAAGTCAGCCTTGCTCAGGCGTTGCAGTCGGCCCACGGAGCCAACCGGGTGATCGGTACCCTCGACACCCGTAAAGCCCAGGCGGATGTCGCACGCGCGACGGTAGCACTTGCCGAGCGGGACCTGGAGAACACCGTCGTGCGGGCGCCCTTCGACGGCAAGATCGTCGGCTTGCGCACGACGGTCGGCAAGGTCGTGGTTCCCGCCGAAACGCTGTTCACTCTGATCGATACCGCCGAATGGGAAACCGTCGCTTTCTTCCGCGAAACAGATCTCAAGGCGATCGCCATCGGCAGCCGCGCCGATGTCTTCGTGATGGCGGATCCGGAGCGCCGTATTTCCGGCACGGTCGAGGGTGTCGGCTGGGGCGTGCGTTCGGAAGACTCCGCCACGATCCTCGGCATACCGATCGTTTCCAACTCGCTGAATTGGGTGAGGGTCGCCAAGCGCTTTCCCGTGCATGTGCGGCTTGAAAATCCGCCGGAGGACCTGATGCGCGTCGGCGCCTCCGCCGTCGTCGTCATCGGGCCCGCGCATAACGACGCCGATGCTGTTCCAGCCGCGAAGTAGCGTCCGCTACACGTCGATCCTCTGGGACGAATTGCAACCCTATCCGGGCCGGCTGGACCTTTCCCTGCGCATGGCGCTGGTCACCACGCTGGTTGCTGTAACGGCGATGGCGCTGCGGGTCCCCGAAGCGGCGATCTCCTGTTATCTCGTCTTCTTCGCGTTCAGAGCTGATGGCGGCTCCGGCATCCTGATCGCCATCGGCTTGCTTGTCGGGGCGACGATCGGAATTCTGCTGGCCATCGTCTGCCTGATGGTGGTGGCGGACGAACCGGCACTGCGCCTGGCACTTGTCGCCTTTTTTACCTTCGGCGGCATGTACCTGACGCAGGCAAGCCGTGCCGGGCCGCCGATCGGTACGGTCGCCATGGTCTTTGCCTTCGTCATGACGCTCTACGATATCGTGCCGATCCCGGAACTGCTGATCCGAGGGCTCGCTTGGATGTGGGTGGTCGTGTTCTTCCCGGTGGTCTACCTGATCGCGATCCATCTCATCACCGGCCACAGCCCGGCGCGACGGCTACGCTCGGCGATCGCCGAGCGGTTGGAGGTGGCGGGCCAGCTCCTGTCCAGTGGAGACCACGCGGCGAAACGCGTGGCTGCGACGTTGCTGGCCGAAGGCAATGGCGAGCTCAAGAAATATGCCGGGTTCTCAAAGCTTCTGGCGTTGATGGACAAGCACGACGTGCCGCGCATGCAGGCGGCGACGGACGCGTCCTATGATTTGCTGACGCTGGCACTCGCCCTATCGCTTGATGAACGAAGGCCGCGGGAAAACGCTGCGGCGCCGGAGGTTCTTCGCCGCATTGCCGAAGCGATCCGCAGGCGGAAGCCGCCGGAACAGACGCTGCTAAGCTCACCCGATTTTCGCGCCTTTGAAGCCGGTGATGCGCTCCCGGCGCATGAGGTCGAAAGGATCGTCGATATCCTATCGGAGGCAGACCCGCCCGGGCCGGTGTCAGATGCGCATAAGGGAGGGTTCTTCCTGCCGGATGCTTTCAGCAATCCGCTCTACACGCAGTTCGCGCTGAAGGCTCTGCTTGCGGTGATGATCACCTACATCACCTACACGGCCCTCGATTGGTTTGCGATCCACACCGCCCTGATCACCTGTTTCATGGTAGCGCTTGGAACGACGGGCGAGACCATGCACAAGCTGGCACTGCGGCTGACGGGCTGCCTCCTTGGCGGCGCCGTGGCGATTGGCTCGACGATCTGGCTCGTGCCGCACATGACGGATATCGGCCAGCTCGCCTTTCTTGTCGGTGCGGTCAGCCTCATTGCGGCATGGATCTCCGTCGGCTCGGAGCGCATTTCCTATATCGGCTGGCAGATGGCGCTCTGCTTTTTTCTCGTCGTGCTGCACGGCTTCGGCCCGAGTCTGGATCTCAACGAGGCGCGGGATCGCATCATCGGCATCGTCTTCGGCAACATCGTCGTTTCGGTCGTTTTCTCGACGATCTGGCCGGTCAGCATCGGGCAGGGAATACGCAAGAGCCTTGCTACGAGCGGTGCCACGCTTGCCAATCTGTTAGCGCGCCGCGGCGGCCCCACCGGCGACTATGCCGACCTGATCAGCGGTGTCGCTGGCGCATTGCGCCAGAGTGAACTGCTGCGTTTCGAGCCTGCAAACGTGCGGCGGGGAGACATCGATGCCCGGACGACGGAGCGCATTGCCCTCAGCCTGCAGGAACTGGCCGCCCCGATCGTCGAATTGCGCGAACACGACCGGGCCTTCGGTCCGTTGCGGGGCGCGCCGACGCCGCTGAAGCGCGCGGTTCTCGGCTATGAACACGCGGTGGCGCAATGGCTGAACGATCAGGCCGAGGGATTAGAGGCATGGCACCGGCCGAAGCCCAGTGCGGATCTGGCCCTGGCGCTTCGGCGGCTGAAAGCGCGTCTCGCCCGCGCCCGGAAGGCAAGCATACATGCCGGAGGTTTTCCCCGGCGAATTCGCGACGAGCTCGCCTGGAGGCTTGCACTCTACGAGAAGATCGAGACTGTGGTTCGGCGGCTGGCAGCGGGGGATGCCTTGGAATGATGGTTTCTGCGGGGGCGAGGTGGGTTTCGGTAGGGGTGATCGCCCTTTGCCGAAGCATGTGCCGTGCTGCCCGAGGCTCTCTTCTCCTTGGCGCATTGTCGATCCCGGCAGCCTGCACGTCCGCTGCACTCGATGATCTGGCGCCACCGAGCGCCGACCGGCCGGCCGTTTCGGGAACGGGCACCAAGGACGCCTCGAAGGTGAGTGCCGGCGCGCCGGATTTCTCTCTCGCGCCGAACCCTGAGATCCCGATTACGATCGCGACGCCGTCGATCGATCCGAAACACGATTACAGCTTGCCGGAACTGGTCGATATCGCCCAGCGAACCAATCCGATCACCCGTGCCGCCTGGCAGCGCGCCCGGCAGGCGGCGATTGCCGTCGGCATCACCGAAGCGGTGTACCTGCCTCTCCTGACGGCCGATGTACTCGCCGGTCTGGAGCAGACGTCGGCGACTGCGCCCGGCATCGGCGGTCCCATACCGATCGCCCCCGGCACGCTGACGACAACTGGCGCGCAGTTCATTCCATCCCTTACGGTCAAGTGGCTGCTTCTCGATTTCGGCGGGCGGGATGCGGGGAGAGAGGCGGCAACGCAATTGGCGTTTGCCGCAAACGTGACCTTCAACGGTACGCACCAGAAGCTGATCTTCGATGTTTCCAACGCCTATTTCGTCCTGACGGCGGCGCGTGTTCAGCTGAAGATCGCCCGCCAGACGGTGCAGAATGCCGAGCTTGTCCAGGCAGCCGCCAAGGCGCGCATGGGTCGCGGCATCGCCACATCGATCGAAGTCGCGCAGGCAAACCAGCAAGTGGCGCAGGCGCGCTTCAACCTGACCCAATCGCAAGGGCACGAGCGCAATGCCTATATGACGCTTCTCGAAGCGGTCGGGGTCTCGCCAACGCTCGAGATCCGCATCGCCGACGGCAGCAATCGTGCTCTGCCGAAGGCTGTGCCCGAGGACCTCAACCGGCTGATTGCGACATCGCTCCAGCGTCGCCCGGATGTGCAGGCGGCTTTTGCCCGCCTGCAGGCCGACAAGAACGGTATTGCGGCCGCCCGCGCGGAGTTCATGCCGAAGGTCGCGCTGGTGGGCAACGTGAACCGCAATATCGGCTCGCTCAGCGTCGAAGACACCCGCTTCGACCAGCGCTCGACGATCCGCGTCAACCAGCCGAACGCCAACCTGATGATCGGCCTGAGCTTCCCGATTTACGATGGCGGGCTGCGCGACGCGCGGTTGCAGTCGGCGATGGCGCAGGTCGGCGCTGCCGAGCAGGAGATGGCGCAGTTGCAAAACACTGCGGCGCGGGAAGTCGTCGTCGCCTATGATCTGCTGCGCACCAGCCTGGCCGGCTATGCGGCCGCAAGCGAGCTGACGACGGCCGCTCAGACGACCTACGATGCTGCGGTCGACTACTACAAGCAGGGCCTGGGCACGATCACCGATGTCAGCATCGCGCAGACGGCGTTGCTCCAGGCGAAAGTCGCAAAGGCGACCGCCTACAGCGACACGCTTGTCGCCGCGGCAAGCCTTGCTTTTGCAACGGGAACGTTGACGAACCGCAATGCGGTCAATCGCTTCTGACGGCCTGAGGCGACGGGTCGCCCAGTGCCGAACTCACCAGAGGTTCGACGACGCCTCGATCAACAGTCCATCGAATCCGCCGGCAAGAATGCCTGCAACGGCCGTCGTCCCGGCGTACGCGGCAAGAACGAGCAATCCCAGCATCGAGATAGCCGATCCGATCCGGATTGCCGAAGCGCTTTCGCTTTCAACGGTCAGTGAAATGGCTACCGGCGCGAACGATATCGGCCGTGGCGCACCTCGGAGGTTCTGGTTGGCAGCACGCAGGAGGCGGGGTGGCCGCGGATACTTCAGGCGGCTTTTTTCGCATATTCCGGGATAGGTTTCGCAAACTGAGCTTGGCATCTGACGTGTCCCTGATCAACTGGATTTAAAGCGATCTTAAGCGCTCCGTCCGCATTGGCCGTTCCCGGGGGAACTTCTAAGTGGAGGGCTTGTTGCCTTCGAGGAGCGGCCGATGTTTCGCGAGCGCCTCGCCAACAAACTCGGTGAAGGCGCTGACGCGGGCCGTGCGCCGCAGATCCTCGTGTGTGAGAAGCCAAAGCTCTCTCGTCATATCGGCAACCGGTGCGCCGATGCGGATGAGACCGGGCGTCGTGTCTCCGAGATAACAGGGCAGGGCCGCAAGACCGATGCCGGCCTTTGCCGCCTCGCGGGCCGTGACCAGCGAATCGCAACGCAAGACCGCGGGTGCCACGAGCGTCGCGCGCATCCATCGTGCCACGCTCGTGGACGCAAGCGCGTCGCCAAGCCCGATCCAGTGCTCCCCTGCAATGTCCAGCGTGTCGGCTGTCAGCTCCCGCACATCGAGATAGGACGGCGCCGCATAGACGGCGAAAGCGACCTTCGCGATCCGGCGACCGACCAATGCATCCGGTGAATCGACCGCGGGGCGGATGGCAACGTCCGCGTCGCGATGCGAGAGGTTTGCGAGCGCATTCGAGGTGCTGACCTCGAGCAGGACGCCGGGATGGCGTTGACGGAAATCCGCCAGGATCGACGGCAGGATGGACGCCATCAGCGTATCCGTGGTGGTGATCCGCAGGCTACCCTCGAGCCGCAGATCCTGACCCGTCAAGCGGCGCTCGAGCTCCGTGACCGTTTCAGCCATCTGCCGGGCCACGGCCAGCAGCTCCTCGCCGCCGGCGGTGAGCATGTAGCCGGACGGGAGGCGGTCAAACAGCCGGACCCCGAGCTTCTGTTCGAACGACCCGACACGCCTTAACACTGTTGTGTGATTGACGCCAAGCGCCCGGGCAGCAGCAGCAAGGGAGTTCGCCTCCGCGACTGCCAGAACGAAGCGGAGGTCTTCCCAGTCGATACGGTGATGGCTGTGCATGATTGGGCAAACCTAAGACAGGTTGTTCATCGGATGAGCGAATTTGCACCGCTATCACCGCGTATTGTCAATCGCTCTGCGCAATCGAGCTCCACGGTCAAACGCCTTATTCGCTGTGGTACCGTCATTGAAGCGGCTGTGCAAATATGCAGAGGCAGTAGGCGAAACGACAGATCGTTCTGCAACCGAGCACCGTCTAAAGATGGTGTCACGATCGGATGGGCCGATCGGTGGAGCGACGCAAGATGATCCCATTCTTCAGCGATCTGGTGCCTGAGACGAGTGATCACCCGACCGTCCCGCACCTTCCTCAGGTCCGGGCGCACCAGAGCGCATCCACCTGACCAACCCTTCCTCCATTTTCAACTCATTCTCATCAAGGAGGTCCCGTCATGGAGACCCTGTTCGTCCCATTGGCCTTGTTTGCGGGTGGTCTGCTCGCTGTCCAGGCGGGTGCCAACGCACAACTTTCCAAAGCTGTCGGATCGCCTTTTGCGGCGACCACACTTCAGCTCGCGATTGGTACCGGTCTGCTGCTTCTCGTCACCCTCCTGACGGGAACAATCGCCGCGCTTGGTGCAATTCCCGCGGTCAAGTGGTGGCATCTCGTCGGAGGCACCGCCTCAGCCGTCTATGTCGTCTCGACCATCGTTCTCTTCCCCCGCCTTGGCGCCGTCGTTTCCGTCGGATTGTTCATAGCCGGACAGATGCTCGCCTCCCTGACGCTCGATAGTTTCGGCTTGCTGGGCGTTCCGCCGACGGGACTGCGGGTCGGGGCCGCCGTTGGCACGCTCGTCGTGCTCCTCGGGGTTGCTATGGTGGTGTTCGGGCAAGGCGGAAAAGACAATGTTAAAGTCGACCGGCTTGGCTGGATTGCCCTTGCGCTGATGGCAGGGGCCGTGCTCCCGGTCCAGGGTGCCGTCAATGCGCTCCTGCGCCATGATCTCGGGGGTGCGCCGTTCGCGGTGGGTGCGATCTCGTTTCTCGTCGCCACGCTCGCCATGGCCGCGGTGATGCTTCTGGTGCTCGCCGGGCAAAAGACATCCCGTCCCAACATCACCGGCGTGCAGACGATGCCCTGGTGGGGTTGGCTCGGTGGTCTCGCCGGAGCGACCTATGTCACCACGGTCTTTACCGCAATCCCAGCGATTGGTGCGGCCGCGGCGGTTGGTCTCACCGTGGCCGGCCAGCAGGTCGCAAGTGTCTTCGTCGATCGCTATGGCTGGTTCCGTCTGCCGCAGAGGTCCGTGTCGGGGCTGCGCCTGGGCGGCGTGGTGCTGCTGTTGGCCGGTGTCGCCGTTATTAAACTCGTCTGAAGCCGCAACCGATCGCGATCTGCCGAACCCTGGAGAATTGCCATGTCATCCACATCGCTTGCCTGGATCTACCTCGTGCTATCCGGCGTTGCAGACGTCGCCTGGGCCGTCAGCACCAAGTTCTCGAACGGTTACAGCCGCCTGTCCTGGACGCTGGTCTCGATCGTTGCCCTGGTGATCTTTCTGTCCCTGCTCACCCAGGCGCTCAAGACCTTGCCGCTCGGAACAGCCTACGCGGTCTGGACCGGCATCGGCGCCGTCGGTTCCGTGCTCTGCGGTGTGCTGCTCTTTGGAGAAACCATCACAGTCTCGCGGGCAACCGCAATGCTGGTGATCGCCGGCGGTGTCATCGCGCTGAAGATCGTGCCGGCCTGAATTCCGGGCCGGAGTCGGCATTAAAACGTAGTTTCTTCAATATATTGATCGATGTTCCTCAGCAAAGCTCTTGGGAACGTCAGCCAGCGCGATCCGCGTCTTGCGTAAGGGGTCCCGTAGCGGCAGTTTTCCGTCCCAAGATGACCAAACCACGGACTGGGCGAGGACCTACAGAAGCGGCCGCGCAAGCATTTCGGCGCCGAGGACGAGCAGACTGATGAGGAACCAGCGCCGGAATACGGGCGGGTCGACACGGTTGCGAACGACTTGCCCCGCCCACATGCCAGCGAGCGACGGCGCAATCGCGAGGCCGGAGAAAAGCAGATTATCGGCCTCGAAAGCGCCCTGCCAGACGAGCCCGGCGGTGAGGGCGACTGTGGAGACGGTGAAGGAGAGGCCGAGCGCCTGCACCAGTTCGTCCCGTTCAAGACCTAGCGCCTGCAGATAGGGCACGGCCGGGATGACGAAGACGCCGGTTGCGCCCGTGACGATCCCGGTTGCCGCGCCGACCACGGGAGACAGCCACGGCTCCCACTTCGCCGGAACGCGAAGCTGGCGCGCAAAGAGCGTGAAGGCGGCGTAGAGAAGGAGGGCCGCACCAAGTGCGCCCGTCGTGAGCGCGGTGCTGCCACCGGCAAGCACCGAAGCACCGCTGAGCGTGCCAAGAACGACCGCCAGCATCATCGGCCAAAGCCGGAGCGCAAGCGCGCCGAAGCTCGGGCCCGCGAGAAGCTGCCAGACATTTGTCACGAAGGACGGGGCAATCAACAGGCTGGCGGCCGCAAGTGGAGAGATGAGCGTACCGAGCACGCCCATCGCCAGGGTCGGCAACCCCATGCCGGTGACGCCCTTGAGGATGCCGGCGGCGAAGAAAGTTGCGGCAATCGCAACGACGAGGGACGGAGCAAGATCGAGCATGCCATCGGCATAGCGTATACCCGCATCGGCACAATGCGGATCATCCGCAGTCAGACTTCGGCTGGTCCGAAGGCTGCTTTTCCGTTAGCCTCCTTTGCATGCGTTTCGATCTTATCGACCTTCGTCTGTTTCTTGCCGTGGTGGATGCCGGCAGCATGACCCATGGTGCTGCGGATGCCGGGCTTTCGTTGCCGGCGGCAAGTGAACGTCTGCGCGACATGGAGATGATCGGCAAAGTCAAACTGCTCGAACGTGGTCGCCGCGGGGTGCGGCCGACACCGGCCGGAGAAGCGCTCGCGCATCACGCCCGGCTGATCCTGCGCCAGATGGCGCGGATGCGCGGCGAGCTTGGTGAACACGCCGATGGCCTTCGAGCAACAATCCGGCTTGCGGTGAACACCGCCGCACTCACAGAGTTTCTGCCACAGCGGCTCGGCGCCTGGATGACGGCGCATCCGCGGATCGACGTCGATCTGAAGGAACGGCAAAGCATCGAGATCGCGAGAGCCGTCGCCGCCGACCTCGTGGAGATCGGCATTCTTTCGGACGCGGTCGATACTGGCGGCCTGCAACTGCGTCCCTTTGCCGTCGACCGGCTCGTCGTCGTCATCCCACGCGATCACGTATTCGCGGCACGCAGGCGAGCACTCTTCGCCGACATTGCGGACCAGCCTTTCGTCGGCCTGTCCGATGGCGCATTGCAGAGCCATATCGATGCACAAGCTCGGAGATTGGGGCTGACGCTGAAGATGCGCTCGCGCATGCGTAGCTTCGAAGGCATGTGTCACATGGTTTCGGCGGGTGTCGGCCTTGCCATCATGCCGGAGACGGCGGCACGGCGCGGCGGCAGATCTGCCAAGACCGCGTTCGTGCGCCTTGCTGATGACTGGGCGACGCGGCGGCTGTCCGTCTGCGTGCGCGCGGAAGAGGAACTGTCCCCGCCGGCGCGAGACCTGTTCGAGCATCTGGGCTCGAGCGGTTCGCATTGACCTTAGAAACGCGCCGGTAGTCTCACGCGCTCCCTTCCATGCGTTTGGCGTCGTCGCGCGAAGGCGGCCTTTGATCGCAAAAATTGATTTTCCCTTGGAACTCTTCGCGCCTTTGGCGGTTGGGCTCCCATAGGGATATCGTTCGGCCCGATCCTTTCCGGGCCTATAGCGTGAGAAGGAGATGGAGCATGATACTTTTCCGAACAGGACAGGACACGCCCCGGACTCCCACCTTCTCTCAGACGGACCGCCCGTGCGTTCCCACGCACGAGACACCATGCCGGACCTCTTCTGCAGGCAGCGGGGCATCATCAGGATCGGAAAATCGATGCCGGCCTATGTGATCGATCTCGCCTTTGTCGAACGGATGCTAGAGATGGCGGAACGGCGTATCGCCGAGCCCACGTCGAGCGAAGCTCTCTACCGAGAGATCGCCGACGAACTTGAGCGAACCGAAGGAGATCCGAAGATGGCGCGCATCCTGCTCGTCACCTTTACCAATTCCTACGCCGCGCACGTCACAAGCGGCGATCGCCTCCGAAAGCTGAGAATTGAAGCCGAATGGGGATCTTTCTTGCGCCGAAGGTGGCTTTGAGGCCGCGAACAGAGCGCGTCCACGACAGGCGTCCTGAAACGCGGCAGTCGAGCTTAGCAGAGCAACAGGAATACGGGCATCAGCGCGACCAGATAGGCGAGACCGTCGGCCGCCAGGCGATCGCGCAGGTTATGCGCAGCGAAGGAGTTGCCCGATAGGCGTCCATTATAGTTCATTTTTATTCTTCCTGGGTCGTTGTTGTCGAGCCCGCCGGGAGGAGAGGCCGGGCTCGTCGCATATGGGAGACAGCTCGGTCGGGATCAACGAAGAGCGCCAGGCAAAGCAGCGCCCCACTCGAAATTCCGACGTCGACCGCTTGCTGATCTTCCAACGCGGTGCTTGAGGAGCCGGGTGTTACCAGGGTTTCGACCCGATGCAATCCTTTGCCGGTCACGTCCTTGCACGTTTGCGTGAGCCCTGCGGTTTGCGTCTGGCAACCAGGTGCGCCCTAGCCGGCAAACCTGACGATTATTTGCACTTGCGCTCAGTTTGCCAGGCCGATCGGATTTGCCTTCGGACGGGAGGCATCGCACGTGGCCATCTGGCTTCCCGACATGACCGCGTGCGATGGTTATGGTTGGTTTAGGCTCGCTGTGCCAGCGACGCCCCTTCAGGGATTCGGCCTTTTTCCCGCCGGATCGCCAACTTCCGCACCAGGACATAGAACACCGGTGTCAATACGAGGCCGAACAAGGTAACGCCGAGCATGCCGGCAAAGACGGCGATGCCCATGACGTGGCGCATCTCTGCGCCAGCGCCTTTAGCAATTACCAGCGGAACGACGCCTGCGATAAAGGCAAGCGACGTCATCAGGATCGGTCTGAGCCGAAGGCGGGCCGCCTCGAGCACGGCGGACAGAGGATCGGCACCTTCATCCTCTTTCGCTCGCGCGAACTCGACGATCAGGATCGCGTTCTTGGCCGCGAGCCCCACGAGAACGACAAAGCCGATCTGCGTGAAGATGTTGTTGTCGCCGCCCGTAAACCAGACGCCTGCGATTGCGGAAAGCAGCGCCATCGGTGCGATCAGCAACACGGCGAACGGCAAAGACCAGCTGTTGTACTGGGCGGCGAGAATGAGAAACGCCAGCAGGACAGACAGAGGGAAAATGTACATCGCCGTGTTTCCGGCCTGCTTTTCCTGATAGGCGAGCTCCGTCCATTCGAAGGTCATGCCGGGTGGCAGCGTCTCTGCCGCGATCCGTTCTATGGCCGCGGTTGCTTGGCCGAACGAATAGCCGGGCGCCGGACCGCCGCTGATATCGGCCGACGGGAAGCTGTTGTAATGCATGACGCGATCCGGTCCCGAACTGTGCTTGACCGTCAACAGCGCCGACAAAGGTATCATCGCGCCCGCCGCGTTGCGCGCCTTCAGCCGGCCAATGTCTTCCGGCTGCATGCGGAATGGCGCGTCTGCCTGGACCACCACGCGATAGGTCCGGCCGAAGCGGTTGAAATCGTTGGCGTAGAGAGAACCGAGGTTGACCTGCAGCGTTTCGAAGATGGTGTTGAGCGGCACCCCTTGAGACTTGGCTTTCACCCGGTCGATGTCCACCTGCACCTGCGGCGCATTCACCTGAAAGCTTGCAAGCATTCCGGCAAGCTCCGGCGTCTGCATCGCCTTGCCCATGATCGCGCCTTGCGCTTCGGCGAGCGCCGCAAAGCCGAGACCGGCCCTGTCCTCGACCTGGAACTTGAAACCGCCGGTCGTACCGAGACCCGGGACGGGCGGCGGCGGGAAGATGCCGGCAAAACCGTCGGGTATCTGGCTGAACTTACCCATCAGGCGACCTGCGATCGCGAATGCGGACAAGGAGGGATCCTTCCGTTCGTCGAAGGGCTTCAACATCGTGAAGATGACAGCGGCATTGGGAATATTGACCATGCCGTTGACCGAAAGCCCCGGAAAAGCGACGACGCTTTCGACGCCCGGTTCCGCGAGGGCTATCTCCGACATCTTCTTGACGACCGCCTCGGTCCGGTCAAGCGAGGCTCCCGTCGGCAATTGGGCGATGCCGACCAGGTAGTATTTGTCCTGCGCCGGGACAAAGCCGTTCGGCACGGTCTGGAAGCCCAGCCATGTCGTGGCGACCAGGCCGGCGTAAACGAGAAGGACGAGTGCGCTGAACCTGACGGCGCGGCGCACGGACCAGACATAGGCGTTCGAAGCGCGCTCGAAGAACCGGTTGAAGAGCCGGAAGAACCAGCCGAACAGGCCGTCTATCACGCGCGTCAGGAGATCGCGCTTCACTTCGCCGTGGTGTGGCTTCAGAAGCACGCCTGCAAGTGCCGGGGAAAGGGTGAGGGAGTTGACCGCGGACAGGATCGTCGAGATTGCGATCGTCAAGGCGAACTGACGATAGAACTCGCCTTGCAGGCCGGATAGGAACGCTGACGGAATGAACACGGCCGAGAGCACGGACGTGATCGCTATGATCGGCCCGGTCACTTCGTCCATGGCCTTGCGCGCCGCTTCCTTCGGCGTTTCGCCAAGCGCGATGTGACGCTCGACGTTTTCTACGACGACGATCGCGTCGTCGACCACGATCCCGATCGAGAGCACCAGGCCGAACAGCGACAGCGTGTTGAGCGAAAAGCCGAACATGTACATCAGCGCGAATGTGCCGACCAAGGAGATCGGCACGGCAACCAGCGGGATGATCGACGCGCGCCAGGTCTGAAGAAAAAGCACGACCACGATGACGACCAGCACGATCGCTTCAAGTAGCGTCATCACCACGGCCTCCAGCGAGGCCTTCACGAAGACGGTGGGATCGTAGGCGATGCGATACTCTATGCCCTCAGGAAAGCCTTTCTGCAGGTCTTCCATCGTGGCGCGAATGGAGCTCGCCACGTCGAGCGCGTTGGCGCCGGGGCTTTGGATGATCTGCAGCGCCAGCGCCGGCTTGCCGTCAAGAAGACTGCGCAGCGCATAGGAGTCGGCGCCCAACTCGATGCGGGCAATGTCGCGCAGCCGGGTGACCTGGCCATCGGCGCCGGTCTTGACGACGATGGCGCCGAACTGCTCTTCGTTGGATAGCCTGCCGAGCGTGTTGACCGTGACCTGCAGCGCTGCCGAGGCATCCGGTTGCTGGCCGACGGAGCCGGCGGCCACCTGAGCGTTCTGCTCCTGGATTGCAGCAACCACGTCGGAAGCGGTCAATCCGCGCGCCGCGACCTTGGCCGGATCGAGCCAGACCCGCATGGAGTATTCGCCGGCTCCCCAGACGAGCACGTCACCCACACCCGACAGGCGCGCGAGCTGGTCGCGGACCTGCAGCGTCGCGAAGTTCGATAGGTGGAGAGGATCGTAGCGGTCATCGGGCGAAACCAGATGCACGACCATCAGGATGTCGGGCGAGGTCTTCTGCGTCACGACACCGATGCGCTGAACTTCCTGCGGCAGACGCGGAAGCGCGCGCGAAACCCGGTTCTGAACCTGGATCTGCGCCATGTCGGGATCGGTGCCCTGCTGAAAGGTCACCGTCAGCGTCATGCGCCCGTCGGTTGCGGCCTGCGAGCTCATGTAGAGCATGTTCTCGACGCCGTTGATCACCTGCTCCAGCGGAGCCGCCACCGTTTCGGCGATCACTTCGGGGCTGGCACCCGGATAGCTTGCGGTCACCTGCACGGTCGGCGGCGTCACCTGGGGATATTCGCTGAGCGGCAGCTTTAGGAGGGTCAGGCCACCGCCGATCAGCATCAATACGGAGAGAACGACCGCAAAGATGGGGCGGTCGACAAAAAAGCGTGGAATGTTCATCGACGCGCCTCCTGCGAAGCGGCGGCCGCTAAGTCACCTTCGGCCGCCTCGCCCGACACCATCGAAACCATCTGCGGGTCAACCTCCATACCAGGGCGCACGAGGCCCTTGAGAATGATCTTCTCACCCGACCTGAGACCGCTTGCGACGACACGCAAGCCGTCGATCATCGGACCGAGTTCGATCGGCCGGTACTCGGCCTTGTTCCCCGAGCTCAGCGTCAACACATAGCGGCGACCCTGGTCGGTACCGATCGCCTGATCGTCGATCAGAACGGTGCGGGCTGGCTGGGCCGTCACAAGGTTCACCCGAGCAAAGAGACCCGGGGCCAGCAGTCCATCCGGATTCCGGACGATCGCGCGGGCCCGGATCGTGCCGGTGCTGCGTTCGACCTGGTTGCTGATGAAGTCGAGCACGCCGGCATGGGGGAAACCGGCATCCGTCATGAGGCCAATCCCGACCGGCAGCTTCTCGGTTCCGCCTTCTCCCGTGTCAGGACGCGCTCGCCCGCCAAAATCGAGAAACGTCGCTTCGTCGATGTCGAAGTAGACGTAGAGCGGGTCCGTGGAGACGATGGTGGTGAGGAGCGTGGCGGCACCCGCATTGCCGCCTGAAACAAGGTTGCCCTCGGTCACCCGGACACGATCGACCCGCCCGCCAATCGGGGCTGCGACGCGCGTGAAGGAGAGATCAAGCTCTGCCGCAGCCACTGCCGCCTTGGCGATTTCGACCTCGGCCTGCCGTTGGCGCCGCACTGCCTCGGCATCGTCATAGGTCTTGCGCGACACGGTCCCGTTCGGAGCCAGGGATTTGGCGCGGCGGAACGCGATGTCGGCGTGATCGAGAAGAACGATCGCCTGTTTCAACCGCGCCTTGGCGGCGTCCAGGGCGACTTGGAACGGTCGCGGATCGATCTGGAACAGGACCTGTTCCGGTTTGACGAGAGCGCCTTCGGGAACACTCACCCTGTCGATGGCGCCGCCGACACGCGGACGCAGTTCAACGGATTTTGCCGCCTCGAAGTGGCCGGTGAACTCTACGGCTGGCGCGACCTCTCGCGTGATGACCTCGGCGACCGGAACCTTGGGCATGGGCGCACCCGTGGTTCCGGTCGCCGCGACTGCCTCCGACGCACTGGTCGAGGAGGCAAGCCCAAGAAGCCGACTGGCGAAGGTTCCCATTCCATCGCCGTCGGCAAGCGCAAGCCCTCCAACGGTTGCGATACCGGCTAGGAACAGGGCGGCGGCCTTTTTACTCATTCTCGTTCACCTTCATTTTGTTCACGCTTGCGGCCGGAGCGGCCACGGCAGCGATCAGTTCTTCGCGAAGGTGCGGTTTCCAACGATGGAAAGGTCAAGACCTCCTGAAACTTCTTTCGCTCACCCTGATACGAATGGTCAGGTTCTGCCGATAAGAGATTGGAAAATCTGGATTTTCGTCTTGTGTATTCCCCGCGGCTGGCACTCCGGCGGGGGGCGCCGACCACGACTGAGCTGTGTTCTTTGCTGGGGCGCCACGCCACCGTCATTCGTGTGGTCGCGCCGAGAGTCCCACTAGGCGATCGGTCCAGGTTCGCCGTCGCATTCCAATCTCCGAAACTGAGAACGTCGGCGGTGATCCGATACCCCTTGACCTTACCAGCGCTGGAAGCCGCAGCCTGAGGGCATTTTCGCTTGCCGCCGTCAGGAACCGGCCCGCGAGAGAATTCGAACTCTGTGAGGAAACATTTGATATGACCGTCAAACGCATAGACATACGATCGGCACGAACAAACCTCGAAGTGCACGCCGACCAGACCATTCTCGACGCTGCGCTCGCCGCCAAGCTTCCTTACCCCCATGGCTGCAGATCCGGGCGGTGCGGCGCTTGCAAGTCTCGGCTGATCGAAGGCGAGGTGGAGCTTCTCCAGCATTCGCCCTTCGCCCTCACCGACGAGGAGAAAGCCGGCGGTCTCATCCTTGCCTGCCGGGCGCTTCCGGTAACGGACACCGCCGTGGCATGGCTTGGAGGCGGCGAAGAAGATGCCGTCCAAACGCCCCAACGGCTAAGCGGCATCGTTACGCATCTGGAGGACCTCACGCACGACATCAAGCTGGTGCGCATCGATGCGGAAGATGGGGGCAGCTCTCGTTTCGTCGCTGGACAATATGCGCAGGTGAGTTTCGACGGGGTCCCCGCCCGCAGCTATTCCATGGCCAACCGGCATGGCGACGGCCGGGTGGAGTTCCACATTCGCCACGTGGTCGGCGGAGCGACCTCGCAATATGTGCACGGCGCTCTGAAGGCCGGGGACAAGGTGACGCTCGAATACCCGATGGGATCCTCCTATCTGCGGGAGAACCACTCCGGCCCGATCCTGTGCATCGCCGGCGGCTCCGGCCTCGCCCCCATCAAATCGATCGTCGAAACCGCCCTTGCCCACGGCCTGAAGCAGCCGATCCATCTCTACTTCGGCGCACGCAGCGAGCGTGATCTCTACCTCGTCGATCATTTTCGCGCGCTCGCCGAGTGGCACGCCAATCTCGTCTTCCAGGCCGTGTTGTCGGAGGCGGATTCGGCAGGATACCGCCGTGGATTCGTGACGGAGGCAGTGGCCGAGGATCTGTCTGACCTCGACGGATGGAAAGCCTATGTCGCCGGCCCGCCGCCGATGGTGGATGCGGCAATGGAGGTTGCGTTTGCGCGCGGCCTGAACCGCTCAGACATGCATGCCGACGTGTTTTTCACGCCCGAGCCGGCGGAATAGCCGCTCTCGGGCGCAAAATCGGCGGTGCAACTGCTTCATCTCAGCCTGGCGGAAGCTCAGCGAAACTGGGCGCCCGTCAGTTCCTCCATCTGCGGCCTTCGGATCCTGACCTTGTCGACGTTGCGGCCATCCAAGGCGACGACTTCATAGGTCAGGCCACCAAAGCTGACGCTTTCGCCCTGGTTCGGCAGGTGTCCGAGGCGCCAAAGAACGAGGCCCGCCAGCGTGGAGTAGCGGTCGGCCTGATCCACGAGATCGACCTCCAGCAGTTTTGAGACATGCCGGATATCGATCCACCCGTCGACGAGGAGCGCTCCGTCTTCCTCGCGCTCGACCGTCAACTGATCATCATCATCGTCGGCAAAGTCGCCGGCGATGGCTTCGAGCAGGTCTGTTGGTGTCACCAGGCCTTCCATCGAGCCATATTCGTCAAGGACGATCGCGACCTGAAGGGGAGACTGGCGCAACTGCTCAAGCAGGCGCAGCGCGCTGACGGTTTCATGCACGACCAGGGGCTGGCGAAGGGATCGGCTGAAGTCGATCTTGCCGGTCTCGAGCAGGTCTCTCAACAGGTCTTTCGCCAGCGCGACGCCCAGGAACTCATCGAGATTGCCGCGTCCGATCGGGAAGCGCGAATGACCTGTTTCGATGATTTTGCGGCGCAACTCGTCGTCACTCTCCTCGATATCCAGCCACTCGACATCAAGCCTCGGGGTCATGACCGATTTTGCCGGGCGCTCTGCAAGTGTCAGTACGCCTTCGATCATCTCGTGCTCCACCGGCGTGAACAGTTCGTCCTCCGTCGCCCGCTCCGCGATGACATCGGCCGTTTCGCCGAGCGACGTCTCGCTCTTGCGTCGACCGAGGAGGGAGAGAACGGCATTTGCCGTACGCTCGCGCAAGTCACCCGTCGTCATGAAGCGTTCGCGGTTGCGGCGTCCGATCTGGTTGAAGGCCTCGATCAGCACCGAAAAGCCGATTGCCGCATAGAGGTAGCCCTTGGGGATATGGAAACCGAACCCTTCGACGATCAAGGAGAAGCCGATCATCATCAGGAAGCCGAGGCAGAGGATGACGACGGTCGGGTGTTTCGACACGAAGGCCATCAGTGGTTTGGACGCAAGCAGCATCACGCCGACGGCGACAATGACCGCGATCATCATCACGGAGAGATGCTGAACCATCCCGACGGCGGTGATGACGCTGTCCAGCGAGAAGACGGCATCGAGGACGACGATCTGCACGAGGACCTGCCAGAAGACCGCATGCTCCACCTTGCCTTCCTTGTGACCGGCATGGCCCTCGAGGCGCTCGTGCAGCTCCATCGTCCCCTTGAACAGAAGGAACAGGCCGCCGAACAGAAGGATCAGGTCGCGGCCGGAGATCTCAGCGCCGAGCACTGTGAACAACGGAGTGGTCAGCGTCACGATCCAGGCGATCGAGGCAAGCAGGACGAGACGCATGCCCAGCGCCAGTCCGAGGCCGATCAGTCGGGCTCTTTCCCGTTGATGCTCTGGAAGCTTGTCCGCGAGGATGGCGATGAAGACGAGGTTGTCGATACCGAGCACGATCTCGAGAACGATGAGGGTGGCGAGACCCGCCCAGGCGGCCGGATCAGACATCCATTCGAACATCATTGGGTTTAAAGGCCAGCCCTCAAGGCAAGGCCAATCCTTCTATTGTTGATGGGAAAAGAAAAAACGTCGCCCGCCCGTCTGGTCGACGGTTGCGGGCGCAAAGTAGGTGACCGCGAAACCGCTTCAGCGGAGCCGCGCTTGTGGGGTCTGATGAACGTTGGTCAGGGTCGGCGTCGTCAGGCATGCCGCGTGGTCCGCCTTGTCGGATAGGCCATGGAGCGGGCGGCAAACAGCAAGCCGAACTCCGCCCATCCTGCGCGACCGACAAGGTGGCGGGTCGTCGTGACCGGATGGGGGACAGGCGGTGGGCTTGGTGCAGCTGGGATCATGAGAAAGGGTTGGCTCTGAGGGAAGGCTGGCTTCCGGGGGAGGGGGACTGTCCCCGGAAGCCAAAAGCGGCGTCAAATATCTTCGTCGCCGCCGAAATCCATGTCGTCAACGGGCGCTTCCGGCTCCGGGGCAGGGGCGGCTGGTTGAGCGGCCTGGGCCTCGTTACCACCCAACATGCCGGCAATCGCATTGCCGAGCAGGACGCCACCGGCGACGCCCATTGCGGTCTGCGCGGCGCCCGCGAGGAAGCCGCCGCCGGTGCGCTGTTGCATCGGCTGGCCGTAAGCCTGGCTCTGGTTGCCCCATGGCGAGCTCGGGGCCGCACGGCCATACCCGGCCTGTTGTGGCGCCGGGCGCTGAGGGGCAGCGTTGCTGCCGAACATCGAGGAGAAGAAGCCGCCGCGCTGCTGGCTTTGTGCGGTGTGCGCTTCCAGTTCTTCGATACGGCGTTGAGCCGCCTCCAGTGCCTGTTCCTGTACGACGATCGTCTGCGCCATGTAATAGGGCGCGCCCGGCTGCTGGCCTATCCGCTCTTTTATGAAGCGGTCGGCTTCCGCGTCGCGCGGAGCGGATTGGCGCTCCGCCTGGGCGAGCTTGGAGAACAGGCCGTCTATGGCCTGTTGATCATTGCGATCCATAAGATATGTCCTTGATATCGGCGACTGTTACTCTTCGCGCTGGCCGGTGAAATTCAGCAGCAGCTGGAAGATGTTGACGAAGTTCAGGTAGAGCGAGAGAGCGCCGAAGACCGCCAGCTTCTGCTGGGATTCCTGGTCGAAGTTGTCGGCATACTGCTCCTTGATGTTCTGCGTGTCCCAGGCGGTCAGACCGACGAAGACGACGATGCCGATCACCGAGACGGCAAACTGAAGGGCGCTGGAACCGAGGAAGATGTTGACGATCGAGGCTATCATCACGCCGATCAGACCCATGATCATGAACGAACCGAACTTCGCGAGGTCCCGTTTCGTCACATAGCCGTAGAGGCTCGTCGCTCCGAACATGGTAGCGGCGATGAAGAAGGTGCGGGCGATGCTGGCGCCGGTGAAGACCAGGAAGACGGAAGCGAGCGACAGGCCCATAACGGCGCAGAAGGCCCAGAAGGTCATCTGTGCCGAGGATGCCGACATCGAATGCATCTTAAAGGAAAAGAAGAAGACGAAGGCGAGCGGCGCCAGCATCACCACCCATTTCAGCGGCGTGGAGAAGATCGGCACGTAAAGCGCCGGCGTGGTGCCGACGATGAAGGCGACAAGGCCCGTCACGACGAGGCCGAGGCCCATATAGTTGAAGACGCGCAGCATGTGCTGGCGAAGGCCCTCGTCGAGGGCGGCGGCCGAAGCCTGACTCATGCCGCCGAAGCGGTTCTGGTTCTGATACATGAAGGTTTCCTCAGTAAAGTGAGTTCTTGAGAAGCTCGGCCTCGTCGCTGAGGCCGATGCCCGGCTTGCTTGAAACGACGGCATAGGCAACCTCGCCGACCTGCCACCAGGCAGCCTCGGCATTGGAAAGGTTGAGGTCCTTCACGGGTTCGACCGCGAAACGACCGGGCCTGCCGGCGAAAAGTGAAATGACCGTGCCCGCATCGGTCTTGACGCTCATCTCGACACTGGGTCCGAATTCCGAGGGGAACACCTGGACATCGACGACGTTCCAGCCCTTCGGGAGCTCCGGCATGACGATGGCGGTCGCGGCACGAATGTCGTCCCGGTCATAGGTCTGAACCTCAGGCTGCGACGGCATTCCAGCCCTGACGACCGAGGTCTGATGGGCGCGGATGGCGTGCTCCACGAAAGCCGGCGGATGGGCCGAGGCATTGACTTCGCTCGGGCCGACCGCCGAATGGGCAATCCACCCGACTGACACCATCAAGCCGACCGCCGCAACCTTTTGCAGCGCGTTCCAAACGCGCGCATTCGCAAGCCCAGAAGAAAGGCGCCGGGCCGCCTCGCGCGTCTCTGGACGACCGGCAACGACATCCGACGTCATCGCCAGTTTGAGCGTGGTGCGCATGCCGAGGTCGGCCATGACGCGCGCCGCCGCATCCGGATTCCTGGCAAGCCAGGTCTCGACCCGCAGCCGACCGGTTGCGTCGAGCTGATTGTCGATGTAGGCGTCGAGATCGCCATCGGTAATCGTATCGACGTCAGTCATTGTCGCCTCCGACAAGCTTCAGATGGTTAGGCTTCCTCCGTCCGCTTTCGAAATCTCTGAGCGCTGCTCGTGCACGGGAGACACGCGACATCAAGGTCCCGACGGGGATGTCGAGTATGTCGGCGGCCTCCTGGTAGGAGAGATCTTCGACAGCAACCAGATGTAGGGCTTCGCGCTGCTCCTCCGGCAGCAGCATGAACGCCTCGCGAACCTGAGCGAGCCGGACGCTGTGTTCCTGGTGGGCCGGGTAGGATGACACGGCTTCCTGCGCCGTCTGGCTGTCACGCTGGCCGCGCGACATCGCCGATCGTACGCGGTCGATATGGGCGTTGCGAACGATGGCGAAAAGCCAGTTTCGAAGGTTCGCTCCCGACCGGAACGTCGAGCGCCGCTCGTAGGCTCTCACCAAGGCATCATGAACGAGATCTTCTGCGTCAGGCGAATTGCGCGCAAGCGAACGCGCATAGCGCCGCAGCGCGGCCAGCTGCCCAATAACGTCGAAAGCGCCTTTTTTCGATTCCATACCCGCATATACGGAGCCGATGCGATTTCTCATCCATCGTCGACGAAAAAAATATCATTCAGCCGGATGCAGCAGTTTCAGAGTGCATGCCCGCTGGCAACACCGAAGCGCGCCTGCGCTGGCTATAGGGGCGGCGAGCCGCACCCGCGCCGCGCTCTATGCGCTCGCAGCAAACGCTTCGAGGGTCGCGGCAAGCAGCATACGGGCACCTTCGATGGAATGCGCGGGCTCGACATATTCCGCTTCGTTGTGGCTAAGCCCGTCGCGGCAAGGCACGAAGATCATGGCTGCCGGCGCGACACGACTGACGAACAAGGCATCGTGGAAGGCGCCGGAGAGCATACGCTTGGTCTTCAGTCCGAGCGATGCGGCAGCGCGATCGAGGCAGGCGAGCAGGTCGTCTGAAAAGAGGGCGGGCGGCATGTCGAAGATTTGCCGCGTTGCGCTCTGGCAACCGTTGGCTTTAGAGGCGTTGTCACATGCCTGCCGGACCCGCTCTTCCAGGTAGTCGATGGCGTTGGTCTCCGGGTGGCGCAGATCGACGGTGAACGTGACCGACCCCGGAATCGAATTCACCGAACCTGGTTCGACTGCGAAGCGGCCGACGGTAAAGCGTGCGCGCGGGTCGCCCGGCATGGCGCTCCTATACAGTGGTTCAAGCGCGGCAACGGCCGCGGCCATCGGGTCGCGCCGGAATTCGAGCGCCGTCGTGCCCGCATGCGCTGCCTGCCCATCGATCCTGACCTCCAGCCACCGCGTGCCCTGGATGCCATAGACGATGCCAACCGGTATGTTCTCCCGTTCGAGCGACGGGCCCTGTTCGATATGAAGCTCAAGGTAGCCGGTGATTGGGAAGCCGAGCGGGCGCATTTCGGCTTCCGGCAGGGCTTTCAGTGTTGCCTCCAACTCATCGACGAACAACGCTCCGTCGCGGCCGCGAAGATCGGACCAGGCCTCGGGGATGGCACCGGCGGCAAACGCCATCGATCCCATCGTGCCGGGGGCAAAGCGGCTTCCTTCCTCGTTCGTCCAGGCAACGACCTCAAGCGGAAAATCAGTCTCAATGCCAGCATCTTCGAGACTTTCCATCACCTCAAAGGCCGCCAGGGTGCCGAGCGCTCCGTCAAAGCGCCCACCGGTCGGCTGGCTGTCGAGGTGGCTGCCGATCACGAACGGCGGCCTTTGAGGAAAAAGGCCCTCCCGCCGGATGAACAGGTTTGCCATCGGATCCTGGAAGACGCGGAAACCGCGCGCAAGCGCGAGTTCCGCTAGCAGCCGGCGGGAGCCCCGATCTTCCACCGACAAAGCCTGCCGGTTGACGCCCCCGGCCGGCGTCCCGCCGATTTTTGCGAAGTCATCAAGACGCTTGAGCAGGCGCTTGCCGTCCACTGTGGTGCGAGAGGTCATAGTCGTTCCCAAATGTCGCCTTGATCAGACGTAGGCTGCGTCATGAAAGGCGATTTCCAGTTGCTGCGCTCGCCCGAAGATAGCGCTCAGGCGTTTGCGCTCGGAAGCCTCGAGCGCGTCGCCGGCAACGTCGAGTTCTTGCTTCAGCCACTTCGCCTGAGCCGCAAACTCATCATCGGCGTGCATTTCGACCCATTCCTTCAAATGTGGATCGGCAAACGATGAACGGGCGGCCCTTTTCGACCAGGTCCAGTACATCCACTCGGCCGCAAACATGGCAGCGACGGTATCGAGGAAACCGCCGTTGCGGGCGATGTCCAGCATACCCGTTCGGAAAGCATCGACCTCGGCAACATTGAGATCATAGGCGCCGGGATCGATATTGCGTTCGGCAAAAATCCGTTCGAAGTAGGCGATCTGCTGGTTGGCGAGCGCATCCAGAACGGCAATCAGCCAGCGCTTCTGTTCGATCGTCTCGGCCTTCGCCGCCGCAAAGGCGAAGATCGAGATCGCGGTTTCGACGAAGGCCCCCTCATAGACGAGATAGCGTTCGAAAACCTGCGGGGACAGGCGCCCCATCACGATGTCCTCGACGAAGCGATGGTTCACCATGGCTTCGAAGACGGTGGCGTTTTCCCGCAGGATCTGTTCCGAAAGCGTTTCAGCCGCCATCGTCACGCCTCCAGCGCGGGTTCGGCAGCGGCGCGGAAAGCCTTAACCCGCTCGATATCGACCGGGTTCCACCAGACCCCGCCCTGCTTCAGAGACGAGGCGACGATCACGCCGTTGGTGCGCTTGAGGATTTCGACGATGTTGTCCTTGGTCACGCCCGAGCCGACCAGAAGCGGTAGGTGCGTCGCCGAGCCGATCTCCTCGATCTCCTCGATGGTTGCCGTATTGCCGGTGCGCTGACCGGTGGCGATCACACCGTCGGCGTCGAAGAAGGCGAGGTCGCGCGTCAACTCCTGGATCGATCGGTCGGCCACGATGGCGTGGGCGCCGTGCTTCACATGGCTGTCGGCAAAGACCTTGATGTGCTCGGCACGCAGCAGCGAACGGTAGCGCATCGCTTCTGCGGCCCGCCCCTCCATGAAGCCTTCGTTGGCGACATAGGCGTTGGCCCACTGGTTGACGCGAATGAACTTGGCGCCGCCCGCCATGGCGATGGCAAAGGCCGGGATCGGCGCATTGGCAAGGACGTTGATGCCGAGCGGCACACCTGTCGCCCGCGCGATCCGGTCGGTGACGACCGACATGAAGGCTGCCGTTTCGTGGCCGATATCTTCCGGCTTGGAGAACGGCACGTCGCCATGATTTTCGATCATCAGGCCATGCAGGCCACCCTCGACCAACGCCTCGGCGTCACGCATGCAGGCATCGTAGATAACAGACATATCGGCACCCCGATAGCGCGGCGCACCGGGGAAGGCCGGGCAATGGATCATGCCGATCAGAACCTTGTCAGTCCCAAATATTTCCCTTATGGCGCTTGTGGACTTGTCAGATATTTCCTGCATTTCTCTCCCTTTCGAAGGTATGTTCATGCACGCTTACGTAATCGGTAATGTGACGGTGGACGAGACCATCGCCGTGTCGGAAATGCCGGCCGCGGGCGCATCGATCCACGGTAGCCAGCGGTCCCGGGACCTCGGTGGCAAGGGCGCGAACCAGGCTGTTGTCATGGCCCGCACCGGCCTGCCGACGAGCCTTGTCGCAGCCTTCGGCGACGGCTTTCGCGCCGACATGATCCGCCAGCATCTGGCAAGCGAACCGGTGGTCAGCAGACTTGTGCCGGTCCTCGGCAAGTCCACCGACTTCTCGATCGTGCTGACCACGCCGGATGGAGAAAACGTCAACATCACGACCACCGACTCTGCCCAGAACCTCACGCTTGCCGACGCCGTGGCAGCGCTGGCCGACGCGGTTCCCGGCGACCTTGCTGTGCTCCAGGGAAACCTGTCGGACGAAACGACGCGCGGTGTCCTTGAAGCTGCGCGCGCCCGCCACATGATCACCGCCTTCAATCCGTCTCCCTTGCGTCCTTATTTCAGCACCCTGTGGCCCTTGGTTGACATTGCTTTCCTCAACCAGGGTGAGGCGCAGGCAATGACCGGTACCAGCGGCGAAGAGGCTGCCCGCAAGCTGCTTGCGGCCGGCGTTCGCGAAGTCGTCCTGACCTTCGGCGGCGACGGAGCCATGCTCGTCACCGCCGAAAGCAGTGTCCGGATCGGCGCCGTCGAATGCGACGTCGTCGACACGACAGGCGCCGGCGACACGTTCATGGCGGTGGCGCTCGCATCCGCCGCACTTCGTGGCACTCGCCTCGATCGCACCGCGATCGAACATGCAACGCGCGCCGCCGCCATCACTGTCAGCCGTCCCGGAACCCGTTCGGCGTTTCCATCGATCGAGCAGTTGCAAGCGATCCTGGCCGCGCGCTGAGGCTGCCCCAGCACGCGCTCCTCGCTGCGGTTAGCGCTCCGTTGCCGTCATCCACCCAAGGATGTTCTTCCAGAGGCGGCCGTAGCCCTCCCACTCGCAGAATGCCGGCGACAGCCAGTGGGGGCCGATATCGGACGTCCAGGCGGCGGTGCGCCCCTTGCCGAAACCGCCAAGGACGAGCAGCGGGTGTCCGCCCTGATCTTCGGGAAGCCGGGCGACGACCTCGGCTCCATCGCGAACCTCCACTTCATTGACGCCGAGAAGCAACGGCCAACTGCCCGAAAGCCCCGCCATGGTCGGATGGTCCGGCTTGACGACGTCGGCAACCGCGCCCTCGGGAATCTCGACGCGGTCGTCATAGGGAAGGCACGTCACCGGAAGCGTGTCTTCGACAGCCGTGCGGCGCCAACGCGCCTTACCGTCGATACCCTGGAAGGAGAAGTAGCCGCCGACCATCAACAGCGCTCCGCCCTTTTCGACCCAAGCCTTGATGAGCTTCAACCGGTTCGGAACGGTGCGCGAGTGCAGCCATACGGCCGGCGGCAGCAACAGCGAGTTGGCGCCGATATCCGACAGGATGATCGCATCGTACTGGTCGAGGCCTGCCATTTCATAGGGGAACTGGTCCACGGCGTCGTGTGCGGTCATGTAGGTCAGCTCGAACTCGCTGTCCTTGAGCACCTTGACGAGCGGTTCCGCGCCCAGATGGAAGGTCACGCTGCCGAACTGGTCGAAACCCTTGTAGTGGGTGGCGGAGCTTACCCAGCTCTCGCCGACGAGAAGCACTTTCTTTGTCATGGTCTATCCGTCTGTCTTGAATTGCGTTGGGAGCCGATATCAGGCCCCGGTTCGGAATACCGAGCGGGGGTTGTCCCGCATCATTCTGTCGAGCGCGCCGTCCTCCAGCCCGTGTCGTTTGAGACGCGGCAGGAAGTGGCGCAGGACGTAGGCATAGCCGTTGCCTCCGTAGTGGCTGAGCATCATCTTCAGGAACACATCGTGCGAGAGCAGGATGCGGTCCATGTGGCCAGCGTCCACCAGCCTGGCGATCGCTCGTGCTGCCTCTTCGTCGCTCGGGCACTGTACCTGTTGATCGGCATAGAAGAAGTCCATGCCGATCATGTCGTATTCGATGAACGCACCGCGTTCGGCGAGCTCGCTTTGATAGGCGAAATCGTCGTGGGACGGGTTCATGTGACAAAGCACGGTGTGGCGCAGATCCGCCCCTTCCTCGGCGACGACATCGAGCACCCGATGGCCGAGCCGGAACCAGCCCGGCAGGTGCACCATCAGCGGCAAACCGGTCCGGACCTGCGCCCGGGCGGCCCCACGCAGGGACTTCTCCTCGGCCGGAGTGAAATCGGAGGAGACGCCGATCTCGCCGATCAGTCCGATTTTCACGCCCGTGCCGTCGACACCGTCGATGGCCTCGCGGACGATGCCGTCGGCGATCTGGTCGACGCTCATGTCGGCGACCTCGGCCGGATGCGAGGAGGCAAGATAGTATCCGGCCCCCATCACGATATTGAGACCCGTCGCCTTGGAGATCCGCCGTAAGGCGAGGGGGTTTCGACCGATGCCATTGCAGGTAGGTTCGACGACTGTACGGCCGCCTGCGGTCGCGAAAGCCTGCAATTCGGCGATAGCCAAGGGTTCGTCGTCGAGCGTAATGTTGTGCTTGTTAACGAAGGGGTCCTGGCGCAGTTCGCCGAGGATCTCCATGCAGACGAAGCCTTCGGCGAGATACTGACGCTCCTTCGTTTGCGGTGCGTTCCACCAGCAGCGGCAATCGTTGAGGATATGCTCGTGCATCAGTGTGATGCCGAGTTGATTCGCGTCGATCGCGCCGTTCACCGTCATCACCTTGCCGGACCGCACATGTCCTTCTGACAGTTCCTTGCTCATGACGGTCATCTCTTGCCGCCGAAGCGAAAGTTGGCGGTGAAGATCCGGGTGTTGAGCCAGATCGCAACGAGAATGATCGCGCCGGTAACAATCTGCGTGAAGAACGGCGAGATATGCATGAGGATCAGGCCGTTGCCGATGACCGCAATCGTCATCGTGCCGAGCACGGTCCCGAGGATCGTGCCGCGCCCCCCCATCAGCGATGTCCCGCCCAGCACTACGGCGGCGATAACCTGAAGCTCGAAGCCGACGGCCGCATTCGAAGAGCCGGAGCCGAGGCGCGCGGCGATCAATAGGCCAGCAAGGGCGCAGGCAACGCCGGCGATCATATAGACCGAGGCGATCACCCATTTCGCCGGCATGCCGACGCGGCGAGCCGCTTCCATGTTGGACCCGACGGCGACGACCTGGCGGCCGTATTTGGTGGAGGATATGACGACATAACCGGCGACCGCGACCGCAACCGCGATAAGCGCAGGCATCGGAACGCCCAGCAATTCGCCGCGGCCGAGCATGAAGAAACCGGGAGCGTCCTTGATCGGGATCGAGTACCCTTGCGTCAGATAGAGCGCCAAGCCGCGCAGGATCGACAGGCCGGCAAGTGTGACAATGAAGGCCGGAATACCCTGATAGGCGGTGAACCATCCCTGCACGAAGCCGAGAAAGGCGCCGAAGAAGAGCATCGCGACGACGACGAGAGGCCAAGGATAGCCCATGGCCAAGACAATGGCCGCAACCGCATTGACCAGGGCGACCTGCGAGCCGACAGAGAGGTCGATGCCGCCGGTGATGATGACGAGCGTCATCGCAACGGCGACGACGAGAATCGGCGCTGCCTGGCGGATGACGTTCAGAATGTTGCCGAGCGTCATGAAGGTATCGGTCGTGGCCGCGAAAAAGACGACGCAGGCCAGGAAGAAAAAGGCGATCGACAGGACCTGGGCGTTTTCCGAAAGGAAGTCTGCCGCCGGCGAGCCTTTCGCACGTTCGGTATAGGCCGTCATTGCTTGGTTCCTTCCCCGACGATCAGCTTGACGAGGTCTTCCAGGTTGGTCTTGCCGATTTCGCGCTCGGCGACCTTGGTGCCTTCGTACATCACGGCAATGCGGTCGCAGACACGGAACAGGTCTTGGAGACGGTGGGTGATCAGGATGACCGAGACGCCCTTTGCCTTGACGCGGTTGATCAGCGCGAGCACGGCTTCGACCTCCGCCACGGCGAGCGCCGAGGTGGGCTCGTCCATGATCAGGACTTTCGGATTGAACGAAGCGGCGCGCGCGATCGCGATCGCCTGACGCTGTCCGCCCGAGAGCTGAGCGACCTTGCCGGTCAGACGCGGAATGCGGATTTCCAGCGCATCGAGCATCTTGCGTGCTTCCTCGAGCATGGTCCTCGTATCGAGGAATGGCCCTTTGCTGATTTCTCGACCGAGGAAAAGATTGCCGACCACATCGATGTGGTCGCAAAGGCTCAGGTCCTGAAAGACCATTTCGATATTGCGGTTACGGGCGTCCGCAGGTCCTGAGAACCGAACCTCTTCGCCTTCCAGCGTAATGGTCCCGCCATCGGGAATGTAGGTGCCCGAGATGACCTTGGTCAGCGTCGATTTGCCGGCGGCGTTGTCGCCGACGAGGCCAAGGCACTCGCCGGGATAGATGTCGAGGTCGACGCCACGCAGCGCCTGGTGCGATCCGAACGTCTTGACGATCCCTTTGAGGGACACGCGGGGACTGACACCGGTGCGGGAGGGCAGAGCCCCCCCGACACCAGCGACAGCGGGAGGATGCTGTCTTTCAGTCGTCATCATTTGAAGATCGCCCGATATGGCTCGACGTTGTCCTTGGTGACGATCGTTACCGGCACGGCGATGGTCTTTTCGACGCTGCCGCCGTCGGAGACCTTCTTCAAGGCGTCGACGGCAGCGGCACCCATGGCAGCCGGGTCCTGCTGGATCACGGCGGTGACGTAGCCGGCGTCGATGCCGGCGATCGCCTGGGCCGTCAGGTCCCAACCGAAGACCTTCACGCTATCCTGCTTGCTCTGGCTTTCGACCGCGGCGATGGCACCCATCAGGGCCGGCTCGCCGGTCGCATAGATTGCGGTCAGGTCGGGATTGCCGGTAATCAGGTTCTCGGCGGCAGCGAGCGCGTTGTCCTGCACGTTCTGTCCATCGACGACGCCGGCCGAGCTGATACCGTCGACATCCTTGATGGTCTTTTCAAATCCCTCCTGCCGAACGTTCTGAATGAAGGAGTTCAGCGCGCCGACGACACCGATCTTGGCTTTGCCATCGGCGTTGGCCTTGATGTAGTCGAGGAAGAACTTGCCCATGTCGGCGCCGGCCGTGGCGTTGTCGACGCCGATCTGCGCCTTCTGCGGGCCTTCCGGAAGGATCGCATCGATGGCAACGACGGGGATCCCGGCTTCGGCTGCCTGGTTGACCGCCGGCATGATGCCGTTGACGTCGATTGCGACGACGGCGATGCCATCGACCTTCTGCTGAATGTAGGTTTCGATCGCACTGTTCTGCGCGGCCGGGTCGTTGTTGGCATTGAAGATGACGAGCTTCGCGCCGGCAGCGTCAGCCGCCTTCTGCGCGCCTTCGTTCATCTGATTGAAGAAAAGCGCCTGCTGGTTGATTTGCACGAGCGCAAAGGTCTTTTCGGCGGCAAGGGCCGGCGAGAGAGCAGCGCCGAGGGTCGTCAATGCCGTGAAACCAAGCGTGGCGACTAAAGTCCTGCGTTTCAAATTCCAGTTCATGTTCTCATCCTCTGTTGGTTCTCCATTGCGTGATTTATCGTTTCGCAGGCGGAGCAACGGATTTCCGCACGACGATTTCGACTGGCAGGAGCTCTTCGACGAGAGCCTGTTTGCCCTGCCAGTTTGTTTCGAGAAGAAGGGAGAGGGCACGCCCGCCGATCGCGCGGACCGGCTGGCGAATGGCGGTCATAGGCGGACCGAAAAGATGGAGCGGGCCGACGTCGTCAAAGCCGATGACCGAAACATCGTCCGGGATCGAAACCCCCTGGTCCCGGAAGACCTCGATCATGCCGATGGCGATTTCGTCCGAGCTGGCGAAGATCGCCGTTGCCGGGCGACCTTCCTCGATGAAGCGCTTCGCCGCCTGCCGACCGAAGGCCACGGTGTAGTCACCGGCGTATTTTAAAAGACGGATATCCTCGCCGAACGCATCGCGCAGCGTCCGCTCAAGACCGTTGGAGCGCCGACGCGAACTGATCATCGCTTGCGGGCCGCCGACGAACAGCACATCCCTGTGCCCGAATTCCGCCAGATGCCGGCCTGCGAGCGCTCCGCCCAGCTCGTTATCGCAGAAGAGCTTGGGCGCCTGCGCGCCGGGAACGTCTTCGTCGGCGATCACGACTTTGCCGGTGCGGTTTATCAACGTGGCGAGTTGACCGTCGTCCGGGTGGTTGGTGACGAAGATCAGGCCATCGACGTGATTGCGTTCGATCAGCTGGAGATAGGCGACCTCGCGACCGGCCCGGTTCAGGGTGGCGTAAAGCGAGACGGCAAGCCCGCGGGTATCCGCCTCTTCTTCGACAGCTGCCACGAGCGTCGCGAAGAAGGGGTTGGCGATATCGGGAACGACAAGACCGATCGTCTCGGAACGACCGCGGCTGAGCCGGCGGGCATGCGGGTTGGGCTGGTAATTGAGGTCGCGGATCGCATCCGAGATCCGCTTCTTCGTTTCGAAAGGCAGGTCGAGCGATCCGTTCAGCAGGCGCGAGACCGTTGTCACGGAAACACCGGCAGCTCGGGCTACATCCTTCAGACCTGTGACGCGTCGTGTGGTCACCTTGGCTCCATCCCCTGCCGTTGTAAACCGATTTACTAAAACGCTTTACAATAAGATTTCGACTTTCGTGTTCTGTCAAGAGACTTTCTCTGACACGAGGTCGGTGCGCCTATGGGGCCACGGATCGAGGCTCGGCCTGGGGCCGATTGGCGGCGGCGAAAAAGCCGCAAGGTCAATGCCGTTTGCACCTGAGAAAGCAGCATCTTGGCGCCGCGAGGCGGGAACAAATCAGGAGCTGATCGATTGAGAGATCATGAAAAACAAGGTTCCATTGGCGGCGCTGATGCTGCTATCCCCCGCCGCGCTGGCCAATGCCCAGACGCTTCAGCCAGACGCCATCGACGGTGCATCGATTACACCCACATTGTTGGAACGGACGACCGAGACCTCGGACAAGCCAGACCCCGCCATCGTCCGGCTCCAGGTGCTTCTCGATCGGGCGGGGGCGTCGCCCGGTGTGATCGACGGTTTCGCCGGTGAGAATGTCGCCAAGGCGATCGCCGCCTTCGAGACCATGCAAGGCCTGTCCGCTGACGGAACATTGGACGCCGACGTCATCGGGCGACTGCCGGAGCAGACGACGGTGGTCGAGCCCTACGTCATCTCCGAAGACGATGCTCAAGGATTGGTCGCTGAGATCCCCGAAGACTACTCCGAGCAGGCGAAGATGGCTCAGCTCGGATACACGAGCGTCGCCGAGAAGCTGGCGGAGCGCTTCCACATGGATATCGATCTTCTCAAGGCGCTCAATCAGACTTCGGCGTTCTCGGTCGGTGACACGGTTTCCGTTGTGAACCCAGGTCCATCGACGCAGGGAACGGTCAAGCGCATTGAAGCGCACCGGCGCACCGGTCAAATCGTGGCACTTGGCGCCGACGATACGCTGATCGCAGCCTATCCGGCAACGATCGGCAGCCGGGAGACGCCATCTCCTTCGGGAACGCACAAGGTCAAAGGCGTCGCCCGAATGCCGCCCTATGTCTACAATCCCAAGATCAACTTCAAGCAGGGCGACAACCGAAAGATCTTGACCTTGCCGGGCGGTCCGAACGGTCCGGTCGGCACGGTCTGGATCGATCTCTCGAAGCCCACCTACGGAATTCACGGCACGCCGGAGCCGTCGATGATCGACAAGTCGGGATCGCACGGATGCGTTCGCCTGACCAACTGGGATGCGGAGGAGTTGGCGGGGATGGTCAAGCCTGGCGTGATTGTCGAGTTCGTCGACTAAGGTAGCGAAGACGTTTAGGAATTTCTGAACGGGCAAGAAGTCGAAACCGGCCACCGATCACGCGGTGACCGCTCGCGCAATTCCCATGTCGAAGCTTCAGCGGATACGCGTCTGAACGCGCACGATGTTCATCTGGAGCTCGTGGCTGGTTGCCTGTCTACCGAGCATCTTGATCAGGCGCTGCTCTTCGGTTTTGTGAATACCGGTCCGCCGGCAATAATCCGCGACGTCCCAGATATGTCTGATCTGGGAGTTGGCGACTGTTCGAACATCCGCGTGTTTCATTCCGTGCCTCCCCTAACCCAATACAACGTTTGGAGGCTGGTTTGGTTCCGCCAGGATGCGTTCCTGGCGGCTGTGGGTGCGTTCGTACCGATCCGTCGTGTATGGGCGCCAGCTACAAGGTGCAAAGCGATCGCGACGTCGGGGTCAGCCGAGAAACCTCGATCCTTCGCCAGCACTGGCTATCCATTCGAGGAAAGACCTCACTGGTCCATCTGACGTCCTTGTTCAGTTGCTCCCGATGCCGTGAAAGGCCGTCGTCGTCCTCATGCATTTCAAACCAGATAAACACCGTTTCGCCCTCACGGACGGGGAGCCTCGGGAAGGCGTTTGCGCTGCGTTCGGTAACGAACACCGCGTCGATGCGAGCACCGGCGTCTTCGAGGATCGGCAGTGCCTCGGCGATGAAGAATGCAGCGAAACGGTCCTCCGTGCCGGGCGCCAGCGAGCAAAGGTTCACGGTGACGACACCTCTGGTCGATTGTACCTCTTGCTCCCTTGCAAGGTTGTGAGGAAACGGCTGCGTGCCAGCGACAGGCTTGACCAGCAACACATTGTCCGAGTTGAGCATCGTCTCGTTGGCGCGAGACCCATGGTCCTTCCAAACCGGGCCCGAATAAAAGGCCGCCAACGCGTCGGTTCGCGTTTGCATATCGGCAAAGGAACGTACCCAGACGAAGGCGTCGGGATCGTCGCAGTCGCGGAATTCGCCTTCAAGACGCATTCCGAGCGCTTCCTGCGGTTCAACGAATTCGCGGTCAAACAAGTCGATCAGGCGATCCCTTCCGCCGGGATGAAGTCGGTAGCGGCGAAGTTCGTAAACGGCGTGCGGTTCCATGAATCCTCCAAAACAGGTCAATTGTCCTGTTTCTAATAACAGGTTGATCGACCTGTTTTGTCAAGGCACTATGGCGAACGATTTTTCAGGCGGCGGTCATGAGCGAACACAAAAGAACCAACGATCCTCAAGCGGTGCGCCGCAGGATCGTCGATGCGGCCTACCAGGCCTTTGTCACCCAAGGATATCTCGCGACGGGAATGCAGGAATTGCGCGCGAAGGCATCCGTCTCGGGGGGCGCTATGGCGCATCACTTTCCGGCCAAACGGGAACTTGGATTGGCGGTTATCCGCGACCGCGTCGCCGAAGCGGTGCGGCAAACGTGGATCGACCCGCTGCGTATCTCGAGCGATACGCCCACAGCAATCGATCAGATCTTCACCGAGATCATCAGCGAGCTCTCCGAAAACGGCTCCGTCTCCGGCTGCCCACTGAACAATATGGCGATCGAAGTCTCCAGGCATGATGACGAGATGCAGCAGGCGCTGGGTGCAATTTTTGAGGCTTGGGAAGAAGCGCTCGCAGCGCGATTCCAGGAAGACATCCGCCTGAAGCGCGTCGCAGGCATTCAACCCGACAGCCTCGCCACCCTGATCATCGCCGCCTATTCCGGCGCGATGGCGATGGCAAAAGCCAATCAGCACACACGTCCGCTCGTGAACTGTCAGGCGGAGATCGCAGCACTTCTCGCGTCGAAATACGTCTAGGCTGGGTCCGCTCGGCTCCCTCGTGGGGAGGCCGCTGCTCCGGATTATCCGCAAATGTTGGGGGTGTGGGCGACAGCTTGAGATGCTAGAGGTGCTCATCGGGAAGGGGCACTCCAGTAAACAGGAGACTTCTCGATGAGCAGAACTGCCATGAACGCCCTCGGACAACCGCTCCATTACAGCGGAAGTTCGACCGCATGGTTTTCCGCAACCGGATCCGGGTCCACGCTCTACGGAACTCCCGGCAACGATTCGATCTGGGGCGACGGTTCCGTCGATGTGACCATGTTCGGCGGCACGGGCGACGACGTCTACTATCTCTATTCATCGACGAACCGGGCCGAAGAGGCACCCGGCGAAGGGATAGACACGATCGATACCTGGATGAGCTACAGCTTACCGGAGAACTTCGAAAACCTGACCGTCACCGGTGACGGTCGACACGCCTTCGGCAACAGCGCCGACAACATCATCACCGGTGGCTCCGGCAGCCAGACCATCGACGGACGCGCAGGCAATGACGTGCTGGTCGGTTCCGGAGGCGCTGATACCTTCGTGTTCGAGCACGGCAACGGCAGCGACCTTGTCACCGACTTCAGCTCCAACGATAGCATTCGTCTCGACGGATACGGGATTACCTCGTTCGAAGAGGTGCTGGCGAATGCAGGCCAGCAGGGAGACGATCTCCGCCTCCATCTCGGCGATGGAGAAAGCCTGATCCTGGCCGATACGACAGCCGACCAACTGCAGGAGGGCCAATTCCAGTTGAGCCTGGACCGATCCGCCCTGACGCAGACCTTCTCGGACGATTTCGACACGCTTCAGCTCACCGACGGCACGGGCGGCATCTGGGATGCCAAATACTGGTGGGCGCCGGAAGAGGGGGCGACGCTCTCGGAAAACGGTGAGCTGCAATGGTACGTCAATCCGAGTTACGGGCCGACCGCATCGGCTAACCCGTTTTCGGTCGAGGATGGTGTACTGACGATCACCGCAGAGCGTGCACCGGACGCAATCCAGTCGGAGATCGGCGGCTATGACTACACGTCCGGGATGTTGACGACCTATTCGTCCTTTGCGCAGACCTACGGTTACTTCGAGATGCGGGCCGACATGCCGGACGATCAGGGCGCCTGGCCCGCTTTCTGGCTGCTGCCCGCCGACGGCTCCTGGCCGCCGGAGCTCGACGTCGTCGAAATGCGCGGGCAGGACACCAACACCGTCATCACCACCGCCCATTCCAGTGAAAGCGGCGAGCACACGATCGTCAGAGACGGCGCGCAAGTCGCCGATACCGACGGGTTCCACGATTACGGCGTGCTTTGGACGGAAGACGAGATCGTCTGGTATTTCGACGATACCGAGATCGCCCGCGCCGATACCCCCGCGGACATGCACGAGCCGATGTACATGCTCGTCAATCTCGCGGTCGGCGGAATGGCCGGCACACCCGATGGCGATTTTGACGACGGGTCGCAAATAAAGATCGATTCCATCGAGGCCTATGCGCTGGACGCCGACTGGCTGATCTAGGCGGAGAAGCACGAAGGGGGCCGGCAGCGTCCGGGCTGCCGGTCCCGGCCTGTCGGAGCCGGAACGTTCGCCGTTCCAGCTCCGCAACAGGGCTAGTCCGCGATATGCGTGAGCCAATGGCGCGGCTTGTTGTCGGCGAGCTGAGCGACCTTATCGATCTTGTTGCTCATCACCCAAGCCATTGGCTGTTGGTGCAGCGGCAGCATGATGATCTCGTCCTTGACCATCTGCAGTGCCTTGGTCTGCAGATCGAGCCGCTTGGTCCGATCCATTTCGGTCGATGCCTGGATGATCAGCTTGTCGATATCAGGATAGCTCCAGCCGCCCCAGTTGAAGACGCCCGCCTTGTCGCTCCTCGTCTCGATCATCTGAAGCAGGATCGAGTAGCTGTCGAGCATCGGCTCGTTTGCCCAGCCGATGATGTAGACATCCGACAGACCGCCCGTGCGTTTGGGCGCCTGTGCCGCCGTCGGGCCGATGTCGAGTTGCGGCTTGAAGCCGGCGCGGCTCAGCATGTTGACGATGCTCTGGCAAAGCTCCTCTTCGTTGACATAGGCCTCGTTCGTGCAGACGAGCGTGAAGGGGAGATCGCTTGCGCCGGCCTCGGCGAGCAGCTTTTTCGACAGTTCGGGATCGTACGGCACGACCTTGTCCAGTGCTTCGACATATCCCGGGATTTCCGGCGCAACGATCGCACCCGCTGTCCTCGACTTGCCGCGCATGACCCGCTTCTGGATGAGTTCTGTGTCGAGCGCATGGGCGACGGCCTGGCGGACACGCAGGTCGTTGAACTTGTTGTCGACGCCGTCGGCCAGTTTCGGTTTGCGGTTGAAGCCCATCATGATGGTGCGAAGGTCGGTGCGCTCCATCACCTTCAGGTCCGGCTGCGCGACAAGGCGCGGAAGATCCTGCGCCGGCGCATTCTCAGTGAAGTCGATCTCGCCTGACAACAGTGCCGCCACGCGTGTCGCGGCTGAGACAATCGGCGTAAACTCGATGCGATCGATGTTGGACTTCGCCGGGTCCCACCACTCGCCGTTCTTGACCAGAACGGTCTTGCTGTCGGGCGTGCGGCTCTCGAGCTTGAACGGACCCGTGCCGTTGGTGTGGTAGGTAGCGTAGCCTTCTATCTTCTTGCCGACATCCGTCGGCTTCAGCGAATTGTTGTCGGCGAGCCACGTGGCGTCGAAAATGTGGATGTTCGTCAGGTCGTTCAAGAGCAGCGGATAGGGGCCGGTCAGTTCGATATCGACAGTGCGGTCGTCGACCTTCTTCGCCGACTTGTATGCCGGGAGGTTGCCCCGCAGCGGAGATGCCGGATCGCTGACCCGCGTCAGCGAGGCGATCACGTCATCGGCCGTGAAATCAGCGCCATTGTGGAACTTGACGTCCTCGCGCAGATGGAACCGCCAGACCGTGTCCGATACCGTTTCCCAGGAGGTCGCCAGGGCCGGCTCGATCTTCAGGTCGGCGTCAAAGCGCACGAGCCCTTCATAGACGTGATTGAGGAAAGACAGCGTGTAGCTGTCGCCATAGGAATAAGGGTCGAGCGAGTAGATATCGCGCGAAGAGCCCCATTTGAGCGTCTCCGCGTGAGCAGCCGCGGAAAGCGCCGTCGACATGGCGGCTGCGAGGATCAGTTTCTTGAGCATTCTGCTGTTCTCCTTTGTTGAGGTCACCGGCCCCCTTGAACGGGGAGCTTCTATTTAAGAGGCAAGGACGGCTCACAGGCCGTCCATCTCGCCGCCCGACAGGGGCGGCCAGTGGCGTGATCTGCTGTTGCGCGGCATGACCTTCTCGGTCGTGTCGATCACCGCAAAGACCTTCGGCGGCCTATGCGGGAATCTTGATCAACTGGCGTTCCTGGACGGCGATGCACCCAAGCGAAAGCCTCCTGGCGATGCTTGAAGCACCAAGTCCCGTTGTCGATCGGCGGTCATTCGATGGCCAACGCCAAGCATCAACTCGAACAGGGGCATATCTCTGCGCCGCTTCATGGAGGCGGTTCAGAAACCCGAGGTCGGTGGTTGGACGCCGCAATGGCGATCGAATGAGGAGATGTCAGGCGAGCCGGCCCGGCGGTGCGGGCTCGTACGTGCGGCATTGCGAAAAGTCGTGCGAGTACGCGGTCTTCTGGAGCCCTTGCATCAACCTGCTCCTCCCTAGCTCGTTGCTGCTAAGCGAAACCATCGCACGCCAAAAGTATTTGTCAACGTCTTTGTCGACAATCTTGAATACGATTATAGCGACAATCCAAATGACCGATTGATCTGCACAGGCGCGAGCAACATTGTGGGCAATGGAGAGGACGCCTTAGCCCAAGGTACGCTACGGCCAGCTCGATAGGGAAAGCCACAAGCGGTCAACCTGTCACTTCGCCACGGAGGCCTGCTCGCTGCCGCCGCAAAGACTGTCGATGCGGGCGCGAACCCGGGCGACGCCCTCGGCAATGCTTGTGCTTGGAATGGACGAATATCCCATCCGGAAGTAGCGGCAGGGCTGGTCGCTTCTGGGGAAGAAGGGCGAGCCGGATTCGACCAGCACGCCGTCCTGCCGCAATTCGCTGACCAGCCGGTCGGCATCGAGCCCTTCCGGTCCCTCCATCCAGAAGGACGTGCCGCCGAAGGTCGAGGAGCCTGCGACTTTCAGGTTCGCCCTACGCAGTGACTCGGCCATGATTACGTGGCGCTTGTGATATTCGGTCCGCATCCGGTGGAGCACGGCGTCATAATGGCCGAGCGCCAGGAAATAGGCTGCGGTGCGCTGAAGGTGTCCGGGCGGGTGGCGCAACATCAGCGAGCGAAGCGCACGCGCCTCGCGAATGAAGGGGGCTGGCGCCACGAGGTAGCCGAGCCGAAGCCCGGGAAAAAGCGATTTCGAGAAGCTGCCGATGTAGAGCACCCGGCCTGACGGATCGAGCGCCTTCAGCGCCGGGGAAGGCGGAGCGAGGTAGCTGATCTCGAACTCGTAATCGTCCTCGACGATGACGAAATCCCGTTCTTCCGCAGCCTGCAGCAGTTGCGTACGCCGATCCACTGGCATAGTCGCGCCGGTCGGCGAGTGGTGGCTCGGGGTCACGAAGACGGCATCGACGTTTTCCGGCAAGGCATCCGGTGACAGGCCCTCGACATCGACATCGACGGTGGTGACGTCGGCGCCGCTCAACAGCAGCGAGGCGCTGATATCGGGATGGCAGGGGTTTTCGCAGACGGCGGCGGAGCCCTTCTCCAGGATCAGACGGGTCACGATCCAGAGCGCATTCTGCGCGCCGACGGTGACGAGGATTTCGTCCGGCGTGGCGTGGATGCCCCGGCGCGGCAGCGTGCGCGAGCAGATGTAGTTGACCAGCCGCACATCGTCGGCCGCGGCAAAGTCGCTCGCCATCAGCACGAAATCCTCTCGCGCCAGAGCCCGGCGGGCACAGTCGCGCCAGGCATTGAGATCGAACAGTGTTGGGTCCATCTGGCCATAGAGGAAGGGGAATGGATAGCGCCGCCAGTCCAGCGGCTTGGCGACCTGGCGCACGACGCCAAAGCTCATCTTGATCTTGCGGCTCCAGTCGATCGGATTGGAGCCGGCGGATGGGCGCTCCCCTTCCACATCCATGCCCGGCGGATTGCCGGAGATGCGATAGGAGCTGCGGTTGACCGCCTCGACATAGCCCTGGTTGATCAGTTCCTGATAGGCGAGTGTCACCGTGATGCGCGATATTCGCAGATAGTCGGCGAGCTTGCGGCTGGATGGCAGATGCGCGCGCGGCTGCACCCTTCCGGCGAGCACGGCCGAAACGACCGTCTCGCGCAACTGCGCCTGCAGGCCGATCCCACTGTCGCGATCGATGAAAAAAATGGTTTCGGAAACGTTCATCTGCACGACGCCTGCTCCCCCGACGGCGCTAAACTGGATCTATTCAACTTCCAGACTGGATATAACGCAAGCCGGATCTCGGCCTTATCGTCATCAGCAAGACCGGAGAAACGGTCAGCGAATAAACAAAGAGGAGGAAGACAAATGCTACATGGACATTTCAGACGACTGGCCGCAGCCGCCAGCATTGTCGCGAGCCTGGCCGCATCCGGCGTCGCTTATGCCGAAACGAAACTCGTCGTCGGCTATCAGCAGATCGTTGGCCCGTTCGTGGCTGCGATCGCCGATGGCCGCTTCGATGCAGCCGCCAAGGAGGCCGGCTATTCGATCGACTGGCGCCAATTCAGCTCGGCCGGCGACATCACTACGGCGCTTGCCTCCGGTGACGTGCCGATCGGCGTTCTCGGTTCGACAGGTACTGCGGCTGCCGCGACGCGCGGCGTCGAACTGCAGCTCTTCTGGATCCTCGACAATATCGGTCAGTCGGAAGCGCTGGTCGCCCGCGAGGGCTCGGGCATCGAGACGCCGGCCGATCTCAAGGGCAAGAAGGTCGCCGTGCCTTTCGTCTCGACGTCGCATTTTCACTTGCTGGTCGGTATGAACAAGGTCTGGAACGTCGATCCGCGCGAGGTGGAAATCCTCAACCTGAAGCCGCCGCAGATCGTTGCCGCCTGGCAGCGTGGCGATATAGACGCGGCCTATGTCTGGCCGCCGGCGCTCTCAGAAATCCAGAAGACCGGCAAGACGATCTCGGATTCCGAGGTGATTGGCGCGGCTAGCGTGCCGACCTTCGACGGGCTGGTGGTCGACAAGGCCTGGGCCTCGGAGAACCCGAAGCTGATGGAAGCCTTCACCAAGGTTCTGGCGGACGCTTATGCCGACTACAACGCCAACAAGGCGGCGTGGACGGAGGAGTCGCCACAAGTGGAAGGCATCGTCAAGCTGATCGGCGGCGATGGCCCGAGCACCGTCGAAGCCTTGCGCCTGCTTTCGTTCCCGAATGCGGATGAGCAGGCCTCCGAGGTCTGGCTCGGCGGCGGCGCCACGCGTGCACTGACCGAAAGCGCCAAGTTCCTCGTCGAGCAGAAGCAGATCAGCCAGTCGCTCGACGACTACGCGCCTTATGTGAACGCCGACTTTGCCAAGGCGGCCGCACAATAGGCTAATCTGTCGATTGCCCCGGCCGTTGAGGAGCGGCCGGCGCACCACCATAGACCGTGACCGAGGTGCAGGGAGGCATTTCTCATGGAAACATTGAGCGTCAGAAACATCAGTCTGACCTACCCGGGCCTCTATTCGGACCAGGCAATCATCGCCTTAAAAGGCGTCAACCTTACCATCAACAGCGGAGACTTCGTCGTTGCGCTGGGCGCATCGGGCTGCGGAAAGACGACGCTGCTCAACCTGATGGCGGGCTTCATGGCCCCGTCGGAAGGCGACATCACCCTTGGCAACCACCAGGTCAACGGACCTGGCGCCGAGCGCGGCGTCGTCTTCCAGAAGCACGCGCTTCTGCCGTGGCTGAACGTCATCGAGAATACCGAGTTCGGCCTCAAGCTGCGCGGCGTCGACAAGGCGACCCGGCGGGATCTTGCCACCAAGAACCTAGCTCTGGTCGGCCTTCAGGATTTCCACCGCCACATGATCTATCACCTCTCAGGCGGCATGCAGCAACGTGTTGGCATCGCAAGGGCGCTGACCTGCGATCCCGCGATGCTGCTGATGGACGAACCGATGGCAGCACTCGACGCGCTGACACGCGAGACCATCCAGGAACTGTTGCTCAAGGTCTGGCAACTCACCAACAAGATGTTCTTCTTCATCACCCACAGTGTGGAAGAAGCGTTGTTCCTCGGCTCGCGGCTGATCGTCATGTCGCCGCGCCCGGGCCGCATCACCCACACCTACGAGCTCAACTTCAACAAGCGGTTCCACGCCGAGGGCAATGCGCGCGCAATCAAATCCAGCCCGGAATTCATCCGCATGCGCGAAGAAGTGCTCGGCATCATTTATGGCGACGAACGTGCGTCCGGCAACCCGGAGGTGGCCCATGCTTGACAGAGTGACACGCGCCAAGCCCGTAAAGGCCGGCAAGATCTTCGGCGCGCCCGGTGAAGGCAGCAGCGGCCTCATCAGCTTTTCGACGACGGTCGTCATCGTCGCTCTCTGGTTCCTCGTGACCGAAGGCGGCTGGGTCAAGCCGCTGTTCCTGCCGTCGCCGCTGGCGGTCTGGGACAAGTTCATGCTGGCGATGACCGACGGTGTTTCGAACTCGACGCTGATGCAGCACACGCTTGCCAGTATCGGCCGCGTGTTCGGCGCCTTCCTGCTGGCGCTGCTGACCGCCGTGCCGATTGGCGTGCTCATGGGCGTCAATCGCTTCGTGCGCGGCCTGTTCGATCCGATCATCGAATTCTACCGGCCGTTGCCGCCGCTCGCCTACCTGCCGCTCGTCATCATCTGGCTCGGCATCGGTGAGTTCCCGAAGGTGTTCCTGATCTATCTGGCGATCTTTGCGCCGATGGCAATTGCCGCAAGGGCAGGGGTGCGTTCGGTCTCGACGGAACAGATCCACGCTGCCTATGCGATGGGCGCCACCCGCGGGCAGGTCATCAGTCAGGTGATCATGAAGGCCGCCTTGCCGGAGATCTTCACCGGCATGCGCATCGGCATCGGCGTCGGCTGGACCACCCTGGTTGCCGCCGAAATGGTGGCGGCCAACCGAGGCCTCGGCTTCATGGTTTTGAATGCCGCCGAAAACCTCGAAAGCGACACGGTGATCATGGGCATCTTCATCATCGGCATCTTCGCCTTCGCCTTCGATCTTCTGATCCGCTACCTCGAAAAGGCGCTGATCCCCTGGAAGGGCCGCCTCTAACCGGCGACCACCTCCGACACTTCAACTGAATACGGCCTGGCGGCCTTTTGAAGACGGCCTTTCCCGTCTCCGGCGAAGCCATGCCTTACGACCAAGACAAAGGACAGGACCATGACACTGACGGCAACCGATCTCAAAACCTTGTTCGATGCCTTCAACCGGCATGACATCGACGGGGTCATGCACTTCTTCGCCGAAGATTGCGTATTCAACGCCGTCGGCGGCCCGGAGGTCTACGGCAACCGTTTCGTCGGTACCGGTCCGATCGCAGATGCCTTCAGCGGCGTCTGGAAATCGATGCCGGACGCCGAATGGGGCAACCACAGCCACTTCGTCGAAGGCGATCGCGGCGTGTCCGAGTGGACCTTCTCCGGCACGGCTGCCGACGGCAGCCGCATCGAGGCAGAAGGCTGCGACCTCTTCACCTTCCGCAACGGCAAGATCGTGCGCAAGCAGGCGTTCCGCAAGAACCGCCCGGTCCTGCAACCCCGCTACTGATGGCCTGGAGCTAGAGCCATGCAACTGCGCGCCACACCCTTGAAGCCTGAAAGAGAGCCGTTTGACCCGGCCTATGACCCCAACCATGCCCGCAGCCCCGGCACGGGCAAGGACTATGCGCCGACCTACTGGATCGGCACCGCCGGTCCCGAACCGGAGGACGACGGTCCGATCACGGGCGATATCGATGTCGATGTTGCGATCATCGGGTCCGGCTATACCGGTCTCTCCTGCGCCATTCATCTGGCGCGCGAGCACGGCATCAAAGCAGCGGTTCTGGAGGCCAATGGCGTCGCCTGGGGCTGCAGCACCCGCAACGGCGGGCAGGCACAGATTTCTGCCGGCCGCCTGAAGCGCTCGCAATGGATCGCCCGCTGGGGCGTGGACGTTGCCCGCAAGATGCATGCGGAGATTTCCGAGGGATTCGACCTCTTTCGCTCTCTCGTCCGCGAGCCCGAAATCGACTGCGATCCGCAGGATGGCGGCCATCTCTATATCGCCCACCGCGACAAGATGCTGCCAGCGCTGCAAAGCGAGGTTCGCGTTCTCAACGATACCTTCGGCTATCGCGCCCGCATGGTCTCGCGCGACGAGATCCACCGCGATTTCGTTCGCGACGAGGAAGCCCGCGGGGCGATGTATGAGCCCGATGGCATGGGCATCCATGCCGCCAAGCTCGCCTTCGGCTACCTCAGGCTTGCCCGCAAGCTGGGGGCAAAGGTGCATACGTCGAGCCCGGTGCTTGATTGCACCGCCAAGGGCGGCATGCATTACCTGACGACGCCTGGCGGAACGGTGCGGGCGCGTGCCGTCTGCATTGCGACGGCCGGCTACACGTCACCCGGCATGAACGCGCTCACCCGCCACCGACTGATGCCTATCCTGTCGAACTCGATCGTCACTCGGCCGCTGACGGAAAGCGAGCAGAAGGCGCTGAACTTCAAGGCGCGCATCCCGCTCACTGATACGCGGACGCTGCGTCACTACTATCGCATGCTGCCGGATGGCCGGGTGCAGATCGGCAGCCGCAGCGCCATCACCGGACGCGACGCGAGCAATCCGAAGCATCTCGAGCTTCTGCTTGCCGGTCTCTACCGCAAGTTCCCGGCACTCCGCGGCATCGACATCGACTACTCCTGGTGGGGGTGGGTGGATGTCAGCCACGACATGATGCCGCGCATCTTCCAGCCGGACCGGAGCCAGAGGCTGTTCTACGCCATGGGCTATGGCGGCAACGGCGTGATGTATTCCGCCCAGGCCGGCCGTCGCATGGCCCAGATGGTCGCCGGCAAAGGCGGCGGCCTCGACCTTCCCATCTTCACTTCGCCTCTGCCGGGCCACGGGCTTCTGACGCCGTTCCGACGGCTCGGCCAATGGGGAATGTACCGCTGGTACTACCTCCGTGACGAGATCCTCTAACTCTCTGAAATAATACCAGGAAAGGAACCACCCCATGAAAATGACCACCGAGGAAGCCTTCGTCAAAGTTCTTCAGATGCATGGCCTCGAACATGCCTTCGGCATCATCGGCTCGGCCATGATGCCGGTGTCGGACCTGTTCCCGAAGGCCGGCATCAAATTCTGGGACTGCGCCCATGAGACCAATGCCGGCATGATGGCCGACGGCTTCAGCCGCGCCACGGGCACGATGTCGGTTGCGATCGGCCAGAACGGCCCCGGCGTCACCGGCTTCATCACCGCGATCAAGACCGCCTACTGGAACCACACGCCGCTTCTGATGGTCACGCCGCAGGCGGCCAACAAGACGATCGGGCAGGGCGGTTTCCAGGAAGTCGACCAGATGGCGATGTTCGAGGAGATGGTCTGCTACCAGGAAGAAGTACGCGATCCCTCGCGTATCCCTGAAGTCCTCAACCGGGTGATCGAAAAGGCCTGGCGCGGCTGTGCGCCGGCGCAGATCAACATTCCGCGCGACTACTGGACGCAGGTGATTGACGTCGACTTGCCGGCGATCGTTCGCTTCGAGCGCCCGGCTGGTGGCCCGCAGGCGATTGCCGAAGCGGCCAAGCTTTTGTCCGAGGCAAAATTCCCGGTCATTCTCAACGGCGCCGGCGTCGTCATCGGCAATGCCATCTCCGATTCCATGAAGCTCGCCGAGCGTCTCGACGCGCCAGTCTGCTGCGGCTACCAGCACAATGACGCCTTCCCGGGGAGCCATCGCCTGTCGGTCGGCCCGCTCGGCTACAACGGCTCGAAGGCTGCGATGGAGCTGATCTCCAAGGCCGATGTTGTCTTGGCGCTCGGCACGAGGCTCAATCCGTTCTCGACGCTTCCGGGCTACGGCATCGACTACTGGCCGAAGAACGCCTCGATCATCCAGGTCGACATCAACGCCGACCGGATCGGGCTTACCAAGAAGGTGTCGGTCGGCATCTGCGGCGATGCCAAGCAGGTCGCCCGCCAGATCCTGGAGCTGCTCTCGCCGTCTGCCGGCGATGCCGGCCGCGAGGAGCGCAAGGCCGCGATCCACCAGACCCGCTCGGCCTGGCAGCAGCAACTCTCCTCGATGGATCACGAGGACGATGATCCGGGCACGGAATGGAACGAAAGCGCACGCTCGCGCGAGCCGAACCGCATGTCACCGCGCCAGGCCTGGCGTGCGATCCAGGCGGCCCTGCCGAAGGAAGCGATCATCTCCACCGACATCGGCAACAACTGCGCGATCGGCAATGCCTATCCGACCTTCGAAGCGGGCCGCAAATATCTGGCGCCGGGCATGTTCGGCCCCTGCGGCTACGGTTTCCCGTCGATCGTCGGCGCCAAGATCGGTTGCCCTGATGTGCCAGTGGTCGGTTTTGCCGGTGACGGTGCCTTCGGCATCTCGATGAACGAGATGGGCTCGATCGGCCGCGAGGGATGGCCGGCGATAACGATGGTGATCTTCCGCAACTACCAATGGGGTGCCGAAAAGCGCAACACGACGCTCTGGTACGCCAACAACTTCGTCGGCACGGAGCTCAACCCCAACCTCTCCTACGCCAAGGTGGCGGAAGGCTGCGGCCTGAAGGGCGTGGCGGTCAACACGACCGCAGCTCTCACCGAAGCCCTGTCCACTGCGATCGCCGACCAGAAGAAGGGCGTGACAACCTTCATCGAAGTCATCCTCAACCAGGAGCTCGGCGAACCCTTCCGCCGAGACGCGATGAAGAAGCCGGTGCCCGTTGCCGGTATCGATCGCGCCGACATGCGTCCCCAGAAGCGGGCCTGATCCTCGATTACGTCAAGCCCCGCCCGGTACCCGGGCGGGGCGAAGCCTCCCGCAGATGACCGGAACAGAACCATGACCTTCGTCGCCTCCGTCCACGAACGCTTCCGAAGCGTGCCCTCCGGCTTTGCGGCCTACTGGCCTGGCTTTGCCGTTACCGCGGCGGTGGCCGTCGCTGCCCAATTCCTTTCCGACCACTACGGCGCGCCGGCCATGCTCATGGCGCTCCTGCTCGGCATCGCCTTTCACTTTCTGTCCGAGGAAGGGCGTTGCGTCGCCGGCATCGATTTCTGTGCCAAGAAGGTGCTGCGCATCGGTGTGGCGCTGCTCGGCATGCGCATCAGCGTCGACCTCCTCATCGGGCTTGGCGCAAGCACGATCCTGCTCCTCATCTCAGCCATCGCCGCGACCATCGGCTTCGGCCTGCTTGCCGCAAAGCTTCTCGGGCGTGGCTGGCGGCTGGCGCTTATCACCAGCGGTTCGGTCGCAATCTGCGGAGCGTCTGCAGCGATGGCGATCGCAGCCGTTCTTCCCAAGAACGAGTTCTCCGAGCGCAACCTGATCTTCACCGTGCTTTCGGTCACCGTGCTCTCGACACTTGCGATGATTGCCTATCCGATCCTCGCCCAGACCATGGGGCTCGACGTGCGCGCCACGGGCATCTTCTTCGGTGGCACCATCCATGACGTCGCGCAGGTCGTCGGCGCAGGCTTCTCGGTCTCGCCGGAGGCGGGCGAAACGGCGACGCTCGTCAAGCTGATCCGCGTCACCATGCTGGCGCCGGTCGTGCTCATCTTTTCGCTGTCACTGCGCAAAGTACCGCAGCCTGAGGGCGAGACCGGTAAGCGCCCGCCGCTCTTGCCCGGCTTCGTCGTCGCCTTCCTGATCTTTGCAGCGCTGAATTCCTTCGGTTTCGTGCCGGAACTGGTGGCCAAGGCCGGCATGGAAACGTCGCGCTGGGCGCTGCTTGCCGGCATCGTCGCCGTCGGCATGCGCACGTCGCTTCGCCGCGTGCTCGATGTCGGTGGCGACGCCGTCGCGCTGATCGTCGCCGAAACCGTCTTCATCGCTCTCTTCATCCTCGTCGGCATTCACTATCTGGGGCACGCCTGATGAAACCGCTCGATCGCATTATCGAGGCCGCTAAAGCCGCCCCGCGCCATATCGTGCTCGCCGAGGGCGAAGACCCACGCATCGTCGAAGGCGCCTTGCGCGCCGTGCGCGCCGGTATCGCCAAGATCACGCTCGTCGGCGACAGGAAAATCGTCGCGGAGGAGTTGCACGCCGCCGGCGGCGCACCAGACGAAATCCGCATCGAGGATCCGACTTCGTCTGCGCTGACTGAGCACCTTGCCGTTGCCTACCACGATCTCCGTCGTAGCAAGGGTGTCGACGAAGCGGCCGCGGCAGCAGCCGTACGCTCGCCTCTTGTCTTTGCGGCCATGATGGTCCGCGAGGATCAGGCAGACGGAACGGTCGGGGGCGCTGTCGCCACCACCGCCGATACCGTGCGCGCCGCACTCCAGACCATCGGCCGGGCACCGGATGTCGGACTGGTGTCGAGCTTCTTCCTGATGATGCTCTGCGCGCCGCACCACGAAAAGAAGGGCGCCTTCGTTTTCGCCGATTGCGGGTTGGTTGTGGATCCTGACGCCACCGGCCTTGCCGATATCGCCGTGACCTCGGCACGCTCCTACGAGGCGCTCTCCGGCAAACCGGCGAAGGTGGCGATGCTCTCGTTCTCGACGGCCGGCAGTGCCGCGCATGAGCGCGTTTCGAAGGTGGTGGAGGCGACGCGCCTGGCCCATGCCTCAGCGCCGGGATTGGTGATCGACGGGGAGTTGCAATTCGACACCGCTTTTGTCGAGGCCGTCAGCGCGGCAAAGGCGCCGCAATCGGCGCTGCATGGCGAGGCCAATGTCTTTGTCTTCCCCAACCTCGACGCGGCAAACATCGGCTACAAGATTGCCCAGCGCATCGGCGGCGCCACCGCCATCGGCCCGATCCTGCAGGGACTTGCGAAGCCTGCCAACGATCTCTCGCGCGGCTGCAACGCCGACGACGTCTTCCACATGATCGCCGTCACAGTTGTTCAGGCGTCGGGCAGGAAGTAGACCGGCTAAGTGGCGCAAGTGACAGCGAACCGCCTTGCCGGTTGAGCCTGGCAAAGCTATCACCTTTGGGTCGAATTGGACCATCGGCGGTCTATCGACTGCCGATCTAAAGGAGAGACCGAACAATGACTTGGGCGTCAAGGATCATCTTCTTTCTTACCATGGCCTTCGTATCGTCGGGTATGGCAACAGCAGAGGAGGCCGCGTCGTCGGTCGACGATCTCACGATCCTATTGAGGGCGGATAAGGGGGCGCTCACGCTCGAATACCGCAAGCCAGGCCAACGTCTCGAAGATGATCCCACCGTCCAATGCGCCGTTGGCGCTCGGTTCACGCTTCCCGTCGGCGCGGTGGTGAACCTCGAACTCGTCTCGACGGACATCGTCTATAGCTTCTAAGTACCGGGCTATGTCGAGCAGGTAGATCTCGTGCCCGGCCTCGTGAATTATCGGCAGATCGAGACGCCTGCCGAAACCGGCCAGGCCGACGGCGTGCTTCAAGTGCACCCGGTTGGTTTGAAGAAGGCCATCGCAGTGCGCTTTAACAAAGAGCAAAGCGCTTTCGACGCCCGAATGCTGTGCGCCAACTAGGCGCACGATCTTCTCGCAGCGAATCCTTCGTGTTCGCGGCGGAGCAAAGCTCGGTTGCCGCGCAGGCTGTCGGTCACGACGTCATGATGAAGGGCCGGCATGTCTCCGGCGGCAGGCCATCAAGTACAAGTTTTCGGAACGCAGCGTCGACTTCCCGAGGAGGCATTTCCGGTCGCTCCTCCAGCCACCAGCGCAGAACGGCGTTGAACGTGGAGACCATGTGACGGATCACGAGGTCACGCGGAAGAGCGGCATGCATCGTTGCGGGGAGCGACTGGCGAAGGACCTCCGCAAGCACCTCGTCAACCGCATCGCGAACGATGCCACCTCCGCGTCCGCCGGCAAGTGCGACCTGGATGTCCGCGTGTTCGGCGACATGCTCGAACAAGGCGCGGCTGGGATCCCACGCCTCTTCTCGCTCCCGCTCGCGTGGCGATGAGATCGTCTTGTCTTTTGCAGTCACCAGCAGATCGCGCAGACGCTCCAGACTGCGTTTCAGAAGGTCGTCTTTCGACGTGAAGTGCGCATAGAACGTCGACCGCCCGATATTCGCCTCGGTCAGGATGTCTTCGACGGTGATCAGTTCGTAGTGCTTGCGGCGTATCAAGGCGAGAAGTGCTTCATAGAGCGCCGTGCGCGTTCGGGCCACGCGTCGATCGATCGGCAAGTTTGTTCTCCTTTTTCCGAACGAGCGCGCGTTGCAGTCCCATTCGGTACACGAGGCGCCCTTCTGTTTCGCAACTTTTCCGAACACCGTGTTCCGGATCGTGCTAGCCGAATGTCGTCTAGTCAACATCGAGGAACAGCCATGGTTGCGCTTTCTGCAACGTCCCCTCTCTCTTCCCCATTTCGAAAAGCGGGTGCCTGCGCGCTTTTCCTGCTCACCCTGACGAGCCTGCATCACGCCTATGGCGCCTACATCTATGAAACACTGTGGCGTCTCCATATCGTCCAGTTGGCCGTGCCGGCGGCAATAGTCATTGTGGCCGCCCTGTTCGTTGGCCGGTCGAGGAGCGGGACCACAGCTGGACGTGTCGCGACCTGGCTGGCCGCCCTTGTCGTGCTCGCCTTTCCGGTCGCAATGATCGGCATCTACGAGGGAGGCTGGAACCATGTGGTCAAGAACGCCGCCTATTTCGGCTTCGGAACAGATGCAGCACGGTCCCTGTTTCCCGAGCCCGTGTACCGGTTGCCGGATAATTTGCTCTTTGAATTGACGGGGATCGCCCAGTTCCCGCTCGCCATCATCACTGCGCTGAATACGATCGCTCTGTTGCGGCCGCCCGCCCGGTGATCGGATTTAGGTGCCGGCGGCCGCGCCGGTCGTTCGGATAAGGCAACACTGCGAACAAGCGCCGTCAGGCGATTGTTCGTGCGCTATCCGTCATCAGCTTCAGCCCGAGTGCGCCCACCACGGCGCCGGCGGCGCGGTCGATCCAGGTCTTGGAGCGCAGGTAGACGACCCGCGGGCCGTGGGAGGAAAAGCCGAGGGCGACGATTGCGTACCACGCGAACTCGTTGATGAAGAGCAGCGGGGGCAGGGCGAGAAGCATCCAGGTAGGCGCCGGCGACGGCAACAGCGCGGCGAACATCGAGGCGTAGAAGATCGCCGTCTTCGGGTTCGAGATCTGAACGAAGAGCCCCCGCAGCAGGGATTTCCAGAGCGTGCTCGGCTGGTCGGCGGGTGTCTCGGCAATCATTATCTTCTGCGGTGCGGCCCGCCAGATGCTTATGCCGATCCAGACGAGATAGGCGCCACCGGCGAGCCTCAGGAGGATGTTGAGCCATTCAACCTGAAGAAGGATCGCCGTCAGGCCGGCGACCGCAATACAGGCGAAGAAAAAGCCGCCAATGCCCATGCCGGCCGCTGCCATCAATCCATCGGCGCGGGACCGTGCGATCGCGATCCGCGACACCACGATGAAGCTCGGCCCGGGGCTCATGGCTCCAAGCAGGAAGACGCCCAGGATGGAGGCAAGAATTGCAAGTTCATGCATGTCACTATCCTCTCTTTAGAACGCTGCTGCCGCCGACGCAGGGCGAGTATGAAACGCGTTGCGTCATCCCACAATCGGGCATGTCCTCTCCCGCCCTCTCCGTCGAGAGAGCGGGAGACGTTCGTCAAGAATGACCTTCCTCGATCTTCGGGAGGAACCACGCGAGAAGCCCCGCAAGCGGAAGGAACGAGCAGATATAATAGACCGTTTCGACGCCGTAACTATCGGCCAGTATCCCGAGAATCGCTGCCGCGATGCCGCCGAGACCGAAGTTCAAGCCGTAGAACAGCCCGCCGATAAGCCCGATGCGGTTCGGCAACAGCTCGATGGCGTAGATCAGGATCGATGCGAAGGCGCTTGCCATGATCAGGTTGATCAGCACCGTCAGCACGCCGGTCCAAAACAGATCGGCATGTGGCAGGATCAGCGTCAGGGGAAGCGGCCCCAGAACCGAGATCCAGATGATCCGGTAGCGTCCGATGCGATCGCCGACAATCCCTCCGATCAGGGCGCCTGCGGCCGAGGCAAGCAGGAAGATGAACAACATCATCTGTGCGGAAGGGATGGAGAGGCCGAACTTCTCCATGAGGTAGAAGGTGTAGAACGAGCGGAAACTTTCGCCATAGGCGTTCTTGGTGAACATCAGCAGCGTCAGGACCACCAGAGCGGCGCCAATCGTCGCCGGCGCGTGGCGGATGCTGCCCGCCTTCTTGCTGTCCGCCCGCAGCGCCATGAATGCGGCGCTGATCTCCCGCTGCTTGCCGCCGATCCACGCGAGAAGCACCATTGCCAGCAACGCCAGGGCGGCGAACCAGGCGAGGCTCGGCTGCCCCCAGGGAACGATGATCACCGCGGCAAAAACCGGACCGAGTGCGCCGCCTGCCTGGCCGCCGACCTGAAACAGTCCCTGCGCCAATCCCTGCCGGCCGCCGGCGGCATAGCGCGCCATGCGCGTGGCTTCCGGGTGGAAAATGGAAGACCCGATGCCGATCAGCGCGACAGAGACAAGGATCATGGAATAGCTATCGGCAAGGGCGAGGCTGACCAGGCCCGAGAGCGTGAACATCATCCCGACGACTGGCGAATAGGGGGCGGGGTGTTTGTCCGTGACCATGCCGATCGCCGGCTGCAGCAGAGACCCGGCAATCTGGAAGGTCATGGTGATCATGCCGATCTGCACGAAGTCGAGCGCATAGGCGTCCTTCAGGATCGGATAGGCGGCCGGGATCAGCGACTGCATGAGGTCGTTGAGGAGATGGGTGACCCCGAGAACGACCAGGACGGCCAGATGCGTCTTCGGGCGTGTCACGGCAGGGATGGCGACTGTCATGGTTGATTTCTAGACTCCAGGATGCCGTGAAACGGCCTGCGGCGATGCCGCGCGGCGGGGAGCTTATGCATCCTCCGATAGGCGGGCAACCACCGGATGACGCTGCGCGCGAAAAAATGAGCTGTCGGGGCGGGAGGTTAGGCTCGCACGGGCACTTTCTTGGCCAACCTTCCTCTGAGGACGCCCCGGAGCTTGCCGGCAAGGCGCGGTTCTTGCCCCGCCGCCTCGTTCGCCCCGACTCAGGCCTTCCCCCGCGAGACAGGTCTCACGGCGCTGTCGGCTTTCGGGTGGCAAGGTCCGCGATCGCGAGGAAAACACCGATCGCGAGGAATACGGCAAGGACCAGCGCCGCTCCAGTTGCACCAGTCGCGTCGAGCTGCATCGCAGCAAGCGGCAGCACGGCCAGGATCGTCAGGTTGTTGAGGCTTTCCGAAAGCGAAAGCACCTGACCTTTTTCCTCTCCGGCCAGGCTCGCAAGAATGGCGGTGCTCGTCGGTGCGGCGAGCCCCAAGGCAAAGCCCCATGCCGTCAGGAAAACGAGGTCCCCCGTGAACGACAGGGGGTTGAGCATGAAGCCGCCGACCGCCGCACTCAGGAGGAACAGCGCAACGATCAGCGTGCGATTGTCACCGCAAAACAACCGTGCGGCTCGGCCGACGCCGAGGTTGCCAAGCAAGAGTCCCAGACCGAAAGCCGAGATGGAGACGCCGGTGGCCGCAACGCCGAGGTCATAACGAAGCCGCAGGACCTCGCCGGCAAGAAGGAAACCGGCGACAGCCGTTCCGTTCCAAAGGCCTTTCGCGGCCAGGGGGCGGATCAAATTGCCACGGCCGAGCCAGACAGGGCGCCCCATCTTCGGCACTGGGGGATTTCCCGCCCGGGCAGGAATCGCACTCCGGGCTATGGCAACTGTCGTGAGGCAGCCGGCGGCAGTCACCAGGAAAGGCGTTCGCCAATCGAATGCCTCCGTCAGGACGCCGGCGATGACCGGGCCCGAGACGATGCCTGATGTCATGCCTATCATCACCGCTCCCATCGCGGCGGATTGTCGGTGCGCGGGGATGATGTGTGCCACCAGGGCAAAGGCCGTCGGAATCAGAGCCGCCGACGCCAGGCCGCCGAAGACCCGCAGGACGATCGCTGCCCCGAAGCTCGGCGCGATCGTCAGCGCGAGGCCGTCAATCGAGAACAGAACCAGCGACACGAGCAGAAGTCGGCGACGGTCTATGCGATCGGAAAGGTAGCCGAAGATCGGTGCGGCCACGGCATAGGATAGCGCGTAGCTGCTGACGAGCCATGCGGCCTGCGCCGGCGTCGTCTCAAAGGCCACGGCCAGGGGCGAAAGCATCGCCGACAGCATGAACTCGGTCGCGCCGACAAAGAAAACGGCAAGCGCGAGGGTGGGCAAAATGAAGCGTGAGGGCACGGATTATCGTCCTTGAGCTTGAGAAGCAGGAGAGAACCGGCGCGCGAAGACGTCTAGCCCGTTCGTGGCGCCGGAAGGATCGAAGCGTTTTTTTTGGGGGGAGAGTGTCGGCGCTGCGGACCCCGACGGTTCGGGTCATGGCGATGCGAATGAATGCTCGCCTAAGCTGAATACGACAAGGAACCTCTAGCAAAGAGGTTTAGGGAACACAACAGTTCTTCCCGATCGGTATCCGAAACGAACCGCCGGGTGGCCAGCCGCGCTATCGCGCGACCGGCCCATTCAGGCGCTCGTGGTCAAGGCAGACCCTGGCCTCACATGATCTGCGGTGGAACGCTCAGACCTGCCGGTCAATCGGCCGGTCCAGCGCCCAGCGTCCGATCCCATGGGCGCTGAGATAGGCAAAGACGCCGATCCATACCGTCGAAAGCTGAAAGCCCGTGCCGCGCGGGATCATCACCACAACCAGAATGACGATCATCTGGATGAAGAGCATGAAGGCGAGGGCGCGCGTCAGAAGCCCGAGCGCAATTGCGATACCGCCGAAAAGCTCCAAGGCGATAGTCAGATAGGCGAGCGGCCGGATCGAGGCCCCGACTCTGGAAAAGCTCGATGTCACGGGGCATGTCGCCGTTGAAGAGCTTTTCCCAGCCGAACCAGCTCACGACTTCACCCGTTGTGATCCTCAGCATCAAGTAATGCGACAAAGGCCGCGGTGAGGTTGAAGATCAGATAAAGTCCGGTGCTGCTCCCAGATCCGGCAGAACCATGGCATTCGCATGCGTGGTAGCCTGTGTCACGGGAAGTTCCTTCCATGAATGAGCATTCGTTGTGAGGAGATGCGTGCGGCTCAGCACATGCCGCCGTTTGCCCGGATGACCTGGCCATTGATCCACGCGCCTTCCGGTCCGGCGAGGAACGAGACGACACGGGCGATATCCTCGGGTTCAGCGAGCCGTTCGAGGGGGTTCATCTTTGCCATGCGGAACAGCAGTTCAGGGCTCTTTCCGCTCAGGAACAGCTCCGTCGCAACAGGCCCGGGGGCGATCGCGTTCACGCGAATTCCGCGGCCACGCATCTCTTGCGCCAGCACCTGGGTCAGTCCTTCGACCGCCGCCTTGGTGGCAATGTAGATGCCATAGGTCGGCAGGCGCATTCCAATCACGCTCGACGAGACGTTGATGATCCGGCCGTCGTTGCGCAGTCGTTTCGCCGCCTCGCGGCAGACGTTGAACGCGCCCTTCAGGTTTATCGCGATGGTATCGTCGACGACGTCGTCGGTGACGTCGGCAATCGGTGCAAGCTTCATGATGCCGGCGCTGTTGACGACGACGTCCACCCCGCCGAAGGCTTGCGTGGCCGTGTCGAACATCGCGGCAACCGCGCCGGCGTCGCTGACATCCGCTTGAATGACGCGTGCGTCGCCACCGCCGCCGATGATTTCGTCCGCGACCGCCTTGGCCGCCTCAGTGCGTCCCGCATAGTTCACGACAATCTTGAAGCCGTCACCGGCGAGGCGCCTGGCGATTTCCGCCCCAATGCCCCGCGACGCTCCGGTAACCAGCGCGACCTTGTTGCTGTTGCTCATGTGCCAAGCCTTTCATGTGTTCCGTCTATTGATCGCGAGGAGGATACGCCTGGCATGAGAGAAGAAAAAATGCATAATTCGCAGGAGATAAATTACTGAAAGTATGAGTTGTCATGACGTTTGATGCGCGCTTGCTCAGCGGGATCGGAGTGCTTTCAGCAGTCGTCGAGGCCGGCAGCTTTGCCCGGGCCGGTGAAGCAATGGGGTTGACTCAGCCTGCGGTCAGCCGCGCAGTGGCCCGATTGGAGGAGCGCGTCGGCATACGTATTTTCAATCGAAGCGCCCGGGCAATCTCGCTGACGGACGAGGGGCGGCGCTTTTATGAACTCGTCGCGCCACTTCTTTCGGCAATCGAGGAGGCCGCGATCATGGCCGGCGGCACCAAAACGCACGTGCGTGGCAAGCTGCGGATCAATGTCGATGGGACCTTCGGGCACTTCGTGCTCGCCCCGAGGATCAATGACTTTCTCGAACGCTATCCGGAACTGTCGGTCGAGATCTTCGTGCGTGACTCGATCGGCGATTTTGTCGGCGAGGGGACGGACGTTGCCGTACGCTTCGGCGAGCCTGGCGCCTATTCTATGCATACGGAACTGCTGCTGGAAACGCGTGTGTTCACCTGTGCGTCGGCGCAATACCTAAAGAAATATGGCAGACCGCATGTGCCAGCCGATCTTTCGCACGGGCACCAGTGCGTCCTCATCCGCGACCCGGCGACCGGGCGCCCCTTCGCCTGGGAGTTTCAGAGCCGTGGCGAAGCCGTACCGTTCGCGGCGACCGGCCGGGTCATGGTCAATGACACGGGCTCGCTGATTGCCGCCTGCCGCAGCGGCGCGGGGATCGCGCAATTGCTCGAGCTCTATGTCAGGGACGAATTGTCGGACGGCGGTTTGATCCAGATCCTGCCGGACTGGTCAGAAGAAACCTTTCCGCTCCATGCCTATTATCGCCGCTCGGACCTGATGCCTGCAAAACTCTGCGCCTTTCTTGACTTCGTACGCGAGATCGTCGCTTAGCTGCTTCGGATCGCTCTATCCGGCGTTGGGCCGCCACCGCACATGCTCGATGAGCGCGCGCAGCTTCGGCGCAAGGTTCCGTCGATTGGGAAAGTAGAGATAAAAGCCCGCGAACGGCGGGAAATAGTCCTCGAGAAGCGGCACCAGTTGTCCCGCGGAAACATAGGGTCTGAAGGTTTCCTCCATGCCGAAGGTTATGCCGCCCCCGGCGCAGGCGGTCCGGATCATCAGCGACATGTCGTTGGTGGTGATCTGCGGGTTCACCGCCACGTCGAACTCGCGCCCATCCTTGCCGAACTCCCAGCGATAAGGTGCAGTTTGAGGCGCCGGACGCCAGCCGATGCAGCGGTGCAGCGCGAGGTCCGATGGCTGCAAAGGCTTGCCGAAGCGTTCGATATAGGATGGCGCCGCGACAGCGGTCTGGCGTTGCTCGGCCGATACCGGGACTGCGATCATGTCCTGCTCGATGACTTCGCCGAGCCGCACCCCGACATCATAGCCTTGGGCCACGATGTCGAACTCCTCGTCCGTGACGGTCACATCGATCTGGATCGTGGGGTAGGCCTCGGCAAAGCTTGCGAGCAGCGCCCCTGATATAAACCTTTCGGCGATCGAGGACACCGCCAGCCGCAACAGCCCGGTTGGGGCCATGTCCCGGTCGGCTGTGGCGTCCAGGGCCAGGCCGACCTCCGCGAGGGCCGGGGCAACGCGCAGGTAAAGTTGCGCGCCAGCCTCCGTAAGGCTGACGCTGCGTGTCGTCCGCTGCACGAGTGCAACGCCGAGCCGATCTTCCAGCCGCCGCAGAGACTGGCTTACGGCCGATCGGGTAACGCCCAGATGCTCGGCAGCCGCGCGAAAACTCCGCGCCTCGGCGACGGCCATGAAGACGGAGATGGCATTAAGATCGACGGCCATTGGACGGCTCAACTTACCAGTGTCGGTGTGATTGGGCAGAGTGATGATGCAATCATGGCCCGCCGATCGACAACCTTCAAGGCATCAAAGAATGTCACCGCGAGTTCTACCGCGCCTGTGATCGCCTCCAGAAGGCTTGCCCTGATCGCAAGAGCCCGGCAGAGCCTTCACTTCTTCCCCGCCTCCCGCCCCGCCTCTGCAGCCGCAATGGACATTCGGCTGCAGAGGCGGGGCGGGAGACACGCGGCAACCATCGTTGGCATCAAAGGATCGGGGCGATCCCGTAACGACGGTCTTCACGTGCTCCCCTTCCGCAGTCACCTTTCGCGGTAAAACACCATGCCGCCATGGTGCAGCACGTCATCCATGAACTCGCCATCGGCCGTAAAGCCGGTGTCATCCCAGTAGTCGATCTGGTTGCCGGTCACTTCGTAGCGCCCCTGATAGGCGCTCTTTCGGTTTCCGCGCGCCTCGTCATAACGGCCGTTCGGCAACAGCTCCTGGCGGATCCGCCCGTCCTCGGTCACCCACATGCCGACATAGGGATGATCTGCTTGCTTGCTTTGAGCCTCGCTGCTCATGACGTCCTCCGCGACGGCTTGACGGGAGATGGGCGCGTCGAGAGATGCGAGACCGGCAACAAGGGTGGCGGCGGCAAGCTTGGGGAGATTGTTCATGGCTGCTCTCCCGCAGGCTTGTCCTTGCCCGCTTCGGCCCGTTCGGCAAAGAGCTGCGACAAGGATTGCGAGGCAGCAATGGCGCGGGGAAATCCGGCCGGAACAGTTACCATGTAGATGATTTCCTTGAGCTCATCCTCGGAAACACCGATGTTGAGCGCGTATCCGGCATGGACATTCATCAGCTCCGTCAGGCCCATCGCAGCGAAGGCGGCGACCGCCGCCAGTTGCCGCGTCCGGTTGTCGAGACCCGGGCGAGCCCAGACGTCGCCAAGGGCATAGGCCTCGGTCGCATCGGCAAGGAAGGGAAACTCCTGCCGCATCCGTTCCAGGTTGGGCTGCGTCACGCCATTGTTGAGGGTCCGGATGACGGCGGCGCCTCGTTCGCGACGCTCCTCCAGGGATTGGGCGAAGGCGACCTCCGGCGAAAGACCCAGGAAAACCGCCGCACCTGCGGCTGCGAATTGCGATTGAATGCGATCAAGCACGTTTCTCTCCTCGATAGATTGTCTGTTGGGACGTCAGACGATCGCGAACGTCGCCATTCCTCCGGCTGTTCGATGCCGGGGAGGGCGCGACAAGCGCGCGTCCTATCCGCGTCTGCTGAATTTGGGGGAGGCGCTGTCATTCGGAGCGCCGAAAGTCAGCGGGCCCTGTCCAGTTCCTCCTCCGTCTTGCGTTGCAGTGTCGACGCAAAAGGTAGGCGGGGAAGATTGGAACGATAAGACGCCGATTTCGATCCATACTGGTAAATCTGGCTAACCAGTCGGAATACTGTTCGGTGGTTGCCGCTGCCGTCTCGCTCCGGGCACGTGACCGCGGCGAGTGGCCGATCCGGTTCCACTTGTTGCGTTATCCAATGCTCGACGACCGCACTGTGTTGCGCTTGCCACCGGCTCACGTCGGAACCTTCATCTGGAACGCGCAGTCGAATGCTTTTGGCTGGACTTCCCTGCTCGGTCGCAAGCCGCTGATGGCGGAACCACCGGCGGAGGCGGCTCCGGCACGCGCCGTCGATCTTGCTGGCCTGCCATCCACCTGGATCGGCGTTGGCACACTCGACCTGTTCGCACAGGAGTCGATACATTTCGCTTCCCGTCTCGTCGAGGCCGGCTTGCCGGTCGAAATGTCCGTGGTTCCCGGCGCCTATCACGGCTTCGACACGATGGTACCGCAGGCGCGCATCTCGGCGGATTTCATCGCCGGCTGGAAATCGGCGCTGAGCCGATCTTTGGAAGTCGACTAAGGGGCAGGCGCACTGCACGGTTCGCGCCGCATGACTGCCAGGGCGCAAGAGGCTTTCCGCCCGAAGGCGGCATCTCGCTTGACGACCGCCGCCATTTCTTCCGATAGGGTCAATCTACGAGCAGGTGTGCGGGGAGGTGGCGACTGTGGCAATGCTCTTTGTTCCGGGCTTCATGCTCGACGCCGATCTCTGGCGCGATGTGGTTCCCGCACTCGGCGAGTACGGTCCCGCGACCTATGCCGACCTGTCGCAAGACGGCTCGATCGAAGCCATGGCCCGTCGCACGCTGATGGATGCCCCGGATCGCTTCATACTCACCGGTTTCTCCATGGGAGGCTACGTCGCCCGGGAAATCGTCCGGCAGGCGCCCGACCGGGTGACCGCACTGATCCTCATTGCCACGTCCGCGCGCGGCGACAGCGACGTCGAGCGCCAGCGAAAGGCTGTCGTCGCCGGGCAGGCCGCTGGCACGGCATTCAAGGGGCTCAGCCGATCGGCTATCCTCTCGTCCCTGCACCCCGACAATGCGGGGCGGACCGATATCCTCGATCGCATCCAGGTGGCAGGCCATCGAATGGGAGGCGACGCCTTTCGCCGACAAGCTCTCATCGAGCGGAGGGACGAACGGGACGCTCTGGCGTCGATCCAGTGCCCAAGCCTGGTCATTGCCGGCGAAGAGGATCGGTTGAGGTCGCGCGCCGAAACGCTGGAGCTTCACAATGGGCTCGTCGGCTCAAGCTTCGAGGTCGTCGCCGACACTGGCCACATGGTCCCGATGGAAGCGCCGCAACGCCTCGCCACCATCATTCGGGAATGGCTCGCTCAACAGAAGGCCGAAGCGTAACGCGCCCGAGCCAAACTCCACCGTTCGCCTCCCGTTGTCACCCAATTCTTGCCGTTTGCAGCCCTGGCCGTTCCAAATCCGGCGGGTGTCACGCTTGGGCTGAGGACGCTTTGGCAGTCTCGCCAAGCAGGACGTTCCACGGAGGAGAAGGATAGCAACCCGGCATTTCCGCTCACCCTCCACTTCGGTTACAGGACAGCTAGAAGAACGCTGTTGACAAAACACACCGATGACTGGCAAATGTCAGAAATGTACAGAGGACGTCGGTTATCGGTTGGTTTCAGGGGAGACAGGAGCCTGAGGCCGAAGAACCGGGAAGCATTTCCGTCTGCACAGATGCCAGCATGGGAGGGGACATCGTGGCTTTTCAGATGGATCGGCAGCTCGGCTTTCTCGCCACTGTGAACGTTGCCGCCATTGTCGCCGGTGCGGTACTCGTCGGCGCGAGTTTCGTCGAGCTCTATAACTTCCAGTCCATGGCGTCGCAGGTCCCCGAACTGGGTTTCCTCGCCCTTGGCGTCATGCTGGCCATGATGTCCGGCAACGGGGGCATCGACCTTTCCGGCATCGCGCTTGCCAATCTCTCGGGCGTTGCCGCCTACTTCTTTCTGCGCGACGTGATTTCCGCCGACGAGGCTCCGCTTCTCTTCACCTGGAGCCTGTTCGGCGTAGCCCTTGGCATCGGCCTTGTCGGCGGCATGCTGAACGGTTTCCTGATCGCGAAGGTTGGATTGACGCCGATCATCGCCACGCTCGGCACGCAATTGCTCTTTACCGGCCTGGCGATCGTTCTCACCAATGGTTCGGCGCTCAGCATCGGCTATGTCGAGCCGCTCGACGATTTCGGTAATGCCACGATCCTGAGCGTGCCCCAATGCTTCGCTCTGTTCCTGGTCGTCGCGCTCGCGATCGGCGCCATCCTGCGTTTCACGCCCTTCGGCCAACGTCTGCTTCTGCTCGGCAACAATGCCAAGGCCGCGCGCTACGCGGGCATCCCGGAAAAGCGCATCCTGTTCCTGACCTATACGGTTTGTGGGCTATTGGCGTCGGTTGCCGGCATCGTCATTGCCGCGCGCACCTCGAGCGTGAAGTGGGACTACGGCACCTCCTATGTCCTCATCGCGATCCTGATCGCCGTCATGGCCGGGGTTCGCCCCGAGGGCGGCTATGGGCGAGTCATCTGCGTCGTGCTTTCGGCAACGTCGCTGCAGATGCTCTCCAGCCTCTTCAACTTCATGAACATCTCGAACTTCTTCCGAGACCTCGCCTGGGGCGTTCTTCTGCTCGTTTTCATCGCCACCTCCGGCTTCGACTTCAAAGCCTGGTTCAGGGCGGCCCGCAGCTAACCCCGTTTCCGCCAGGGCCGGGCGCGAGCCTTCGCGCGCCACAGCTCTTTCCTTTCGAAGGCGCAATGGGAGGAACTATGCCTGATTTTCGTAAAATTGCCGCCTGCACCGTGGCTCTCAGCACCATCTGGAGTGCCGCGGCTGCCATGGCCGAGGAGAAGCCGAGCATCGTGACCGTCGTCAAGGTCACCGGCGAGAATTGGTTCACCCGCATGGCCGAGGGCGTCGCCGCCTATGGCAACGACAACGACACGGTTGCCACGAGCCAGATCGGCCCGGGCAAAGCGGATGCCGCCCAGCAGGCACGCCTGATTGAGGACCTTGTCGCCAAGAAGGTCAGCGCGATTGCCGTCGTGCCGATGGATGCGTCGTCGCTCGAAGGCGTGCTGAAGCGCGCCGCCCAGCGCGGCATCAAGGTGGTGACCCACGAGGCCGACAGCATGAAGAACACGCTCGTCGACATCGAAGCCTTCGAGAACAAGGCCTTCGGCGCCCGCTTCAACGAGAAGATCGCCGAGTGCATGGGCAAATCAGGAAAATGGACGTCCTTCGTCGGTTCGCTCGGCAGCCTGACGCATGTCCAGTGGGCTGACGGCGGCGCTGAAAACGCCAAGAAGTACCCAGAGATGGAGCTGGTCTCGGAGAAGAACGAATCCTTCAACGACGCCAACCGCGCCTATGAGAAGGCCCGCGAGATCCTGCGCAAGTACCCCGACATCAAGGGCTTCCAGGGCGGCTCCGCCATCGACGTCATCGGCATCGGCCGCGCCGTCGAAGAGGCCGGCCTGCAGGACAAGACCTGCGTCTTCGGCATCGGTCTGCCGAAGGATACCGGATCCTATCTTGAATCCGGCGCCGTCGATGGCATCAGCTTCTGGGATCCGAAGGATGCCGGCTACGTCATGAACAAGGTGGCAGACATGGTCATCAAGGGCGAAGAGATCAAGGACGGCATGGATCTCGGCGTGCCCGGCTACGAAAAGGTGACGGTCAAGAAGGGTGCCGGTGACGGTATCATCGTCGTCGGCGAAGCCTGGGTCGACGTCGACAAGTCGAACTACGGCAAATACCCGTTCTGATCGGTTCTGCCGATTAATGCCGTCGCGCCATAAACCGGCGCGGCGGCGTGTCCCTCGAACGCCCTCATGCACCATCAGGACAAAGCCATGCAGCCCCAGCCCACTGGCGGTGAACCGCATCTCAAGCCCGCGACCCCTTTTCTGGAGGTGCGCAACATCGAGAAGCACTTCGGTGGCGTGCGCGCGCTCAAGGGCGTGAGCCTTTCGATCGAGGCCGGCAACATCTATCACCTGATGGGTGAGAATGGCTGCGGCAAGAGCACGCTCATCAAGATCATTTCCGGGGCTCAAGGGGCTGATGCAGGCGAACTCTTGATCGACGGCAAGACGGTCACCGGACTGACGCCGGTTGCAGCCCTCGCTGCCGGCATCGAAACGGTCTATCAGGATTTCTCGCTGCTCCCCAATCTCTCCGTCGCCGAGAACATCGGCCTGACTCAGCAGTTGGTGTCCTCGTCGGGCAAGCTTGCGCGGCGGCTCGACATACCGAAGATGCGGGCGACGGCCGAGCGCGCCCTTGCGGCCGTCGGCCTGCCGGCGAGCAGGACCTTTCTTTCAACGCGGACGGACGAGTTGCCGATGGCGACGCGGCAGCTGATTGCCATTGCCCGCGCAATCGCCTCCGACGCCCGCCTCGTCATCATGGACGAGCCGACGACCGCGCTGACCAAACACGAGGTCGACAATCTCATCGGCGTCGTCGACCGCCTGCGCGCCAAGGGCGTGGCCGTGCTGTTCGTCACCCACAAGCTCGACGAGTGCAAGTCGCTCGGCGGGCGGGCGATCATCATGCGCGATGGCCAGAAAGTCGCCGAATGCGACGTCGAGGGCCATTCGAAGGCCGATCTGGCCTTCTGGATGACGGGCAAGGTGCTGGACGACACCCGCCAGCGGTCCGCCATCACGCTCGGCGACAAGCTGCTCAATGTCGAAAAGCTCTCACGGAGCGGATTTTTCGCTGACGTGTCCTTGTCGCTGCGCAAAGGCGAGATCATCGGCATTACCGGCCTGCTCGATTCCGGGCGCAACGAACTGGCGCTTGCGCTTGCAGGCGTTTCACCGGCCGACGGCGGCGGTGTATTTCTCGAAGGCAACGAGATCCGCCTTGGCAAACCCGCCGATGCGATCGCTTCCGGGATTGGCTACGTTCCCGAGGACCGGCTCTCGGAGGGATTGTTCCTTTCGCAATCGATCAAGGACAATATCGTGGTTCCGGTCCTCGACCGGCTGCGCAATGCCTTCGGCATCGTCGACGGGCGCCGCAGCCGAGCGCTCGCCGAGCGCACGGTCGACGACCTTCAGGTCGTCTCGGCCGGCGTCGACAAGCCGGTGCAGTCGTTGTCCGGCGGCAACCAGCAGCGCGTGCTCATCGGGCGCTGGCTGACGATCGAACCAAAACTGCTCATCCTGCACGGCCCGACCGTCGGCGTCGACGTCGGCTCCAAGGACACGATCTATCGGATCATCCAGCGGCTCGCCGGCGACGGCATGGCCGTCATCATCATCAGCGACGACCTGCCCGAACTGCTGCAGAACTGCGACCGCATCATGGTTATGCGCAAGGGTCGAGTCGTCAAAACCTTTGCCGCCGAGGGGCTGGCGGAAGACGTTCTCTCCCGCGCGCTGACCGACGATACCATTGCGAGGCTTCAATGAGCGAAACCACCTTCTCCCCGGCAGCACCCCGGTCTGAAAGCGCGGGCGCCGTTGCCGGCATCTGGACGTGGCTCATGCGCCACCCTCCGGCCTTCACGCTGATCCTGATCGTCGCCGTTTCGCTCGTCGTCGGTGCGATCAACACGGACTTCTGGCAGGTGTCGAACCTTTTCGACATCCTGCGTGCGTCCGTCGTCCGCGGCCTCTTCGCGCTCGGCGTGCTCGTCGTCCTTGCCTCCGGTGGCATCGACGTCTCGTTCACGGCGATTGCCGCCTTCGTCATGTACGCCGTCACCATGCTGGTCGTGAATGTCGTGCCCGACATGCCGATCGTCGCGATCCTCGCGCTCGGCGCAATCGGCGGCGCCTGTTTCGGCGCGCTCAACGGCGTTCTGGTTCACGCGCTCAAGGCGCCGTCTCTGATCGTGACGATCGGCACGCAATATGTCATCCGCAGCTTCCTGCTCACCTTTGTCGGCACGGCGCTGTTCATGAACATACCTGCGGCAATGGACGCGTTCGGAAAGCTCTCACTCTTCACCCATTACAGTGCCAATGGCTCGACCTCGACGTTGCCGGCCTTCGTGCTCATCCTCGCCGTCGCCGCTGTCGTCACCTGGTGGATCCTTGAGCGAACCCTCATCGGCCGTGCAGTCTACGCCGTCGGCGGAAACGCCGGTGTGGCCGAGCGGCTCGGCTACAACCTGCGCACGGTCCGTATCTTTGTCTTTGCCTATGCGGGACTTCTCGCCGGCATCGCCGGGATCATTCACGTCTCCAGCAACCGGCTGGCGAACCCGTTCGATCTCGCCGGCGCCGAGCTCGAAATCATCGCCGCGGTGGTCCTCGGCGGCGCGCGTATCACCGGCGGCTCCGGCAGCGTCATCGGCACGCTTCTGGGCGTCGTGCTGATCACGCTCGTCAGTAACGTCCTCATTCTCGTCGGCATTCCGAGCACCTGGCAGCTCGTCATCGTCGGTATTTTTATCATTCTCGCCGGCGCGATCTTCTCGATCCGCGGCAGACAATCCTGACGGCTGGCCCCGGGGCCGCCAAGCGCGGTCAGGGCCGGCGTCATTCGACAACCCTGTTTCCTTGAGAAAGGTTTGAGTGCATGGCGCACGATGTTTCGGTCATCGGACTTTACATTCTCGACATCCTCGGTCGCCCGGTCGATCGCATTCCCGAGGGCGGCAATGTCGAGTTTATCGACGAGATCCGCTTGACGGTTGCCGGTACCGCCGGGGGCACCGTCGTCGACCTTGCAAAGCTCGGTCTCAACTGCCTCGCGGTTGGCGCCGTCGGTGACGACGAGAAGGCCGATTTCGTACTTTCGACCTTGCAGCGCTTCGGCGTCGACACGGCCGAGATGCAGCGGATCCCCGGCGTTCCGACGTCTGCCACGATCCTCAACATCCGCCGCAACGGCGAAAGGCCTGCTCTTCACGTCCGCGGCGCGTCCGGTCATTTCGAGATCGCAGCCGAAGCGCTCGATCGCGTGACGGCGGCGCCGATTGTCCACCTTGGCGGCACGGGCCTGCTCGACCGCCTCGACGGTGAGCCGAGCCGCGTGCTTCTCGAAGCGGCCAAGGCCAAGGGCCGGATCGTCACCTTCGATCTGCTCGGCGCCAGTGAGAAGACGCTTTCCCTCATCCGCCCGCTCTTCCCCTATATCGACTACTTCATGCCGTCGGTGGAGGAGGCCATGCTGATTTCCGGGCGGAAAACCGCCGAGGATGCGGCGCTCTTCTTCTGCGATCTCGGTGTGAAGCATTGCGTTTTCACACTCGGCGGCGACGGCGTCTATTTCATGGATCCGGACCGAAAGACCGTGAAACTGCCGGCCTTCGAGATCGACGTCGTCGATACGACCGGCTGTGGCGACGCCTTCAATGCCGGTTTCATCGCCGGCCTGCACCACAAGATGGACACGGAGACATCACTGAAGTTCGCGCAGGCCTCGGCCGCGCTGGTGGCGACCGGTCTCGGATCGGATGCCGGCATCACCTCCTTCGAGGGGACGCAGGCATTCATGCGCACCGCGCGCGTCAAGGCAAGCTGACCGGCGGGCAGGGCGCTCCTGACGGAGCGCCTCAGGCCCCTTCGGCCAGCAGCATCTCGGCGGTTTCGATGTCGGTGACAAGGTGAGTGGCGTAGCCGCCATTCATCGTCGCGCGGATTGCCGTTACCTTGTTCGCGCCTCCTGCGACACAGACGCGGCTCGGAATGCGCACGAGTTCGTCGAGCTCGATGCCCACCATGCGATCGTCGAGTTCGCCGCTCACCTGTCGGCCCGCCTCGTCGATGAACCGGCAGATCAGCACCGCAACTGCGCCGTGCGCCTGGTAGGAGTCGAAGTCCTCCTGGCTTGCGACATTGGCCGACCGGATCAGCGTGTCGGGACCGATATCGCCGACGCCGAAGACCAGGATGTTGGTCGAATGAATAAGCTCGAACTGCTTGACGAGCACCGGTTCGGAGAGAAGCCAGCGTTTCAGTTCCGGCGTCGACAGCAGCGCCGGCGCCAAAAGGTTCACGCAGCGCGCGTGAATGCGCTGGGACATCAGAGAGGTACAGAACTCCGGCGAGAATTCGGGATTGGCGATGGAACTACCCGAGACCTGGACGACAGTCAGCCCATCGAGCGGTTCGGTCAGCGATATCTGGTCGGCGACTGCAAGCACGGTCCGTCCCCAGGCAACACCGATCGTGTCGCCTTGCTTGATCATGTCGGCAAGCAGGCGGGCGCCCGCCTCACCGAGCCGCGTCACCAGCGACGCAGGCTCTCCCGCGGGAATGACCAGCGCTCCTTCGAGCCCGAACTTCTCCTTGAGCTTGCGAGCCACGGCGACGCGTCCGCCGACATCGGTGTTGACGCGGATGGTGACGAGGCCGCGCTCGCGGGCCTCCTGAAGGTAGTTGACGATGGTCGCGCGCGACATGCCGAGGATCTTGGCGATGTCGCTCTGGGTCAGTTGATCGACGTAGTAGAGCCAGGCGGCCCAAACGACCCCGTCATCGAACTCGGGCGGCAACGACTTGCCTTCGCCGATCATCCAACTTGCCCGCGCGCTCTCCGTCATCCGTCACTCCGCTTGATACCGTTTGCGCCACCTCAAACCGGAAAAGCGGCTGCCGTCAAACAAATTCGAACACTCAATTGACATTTGACACACTATGTTGTCATTTGTTTATGTTCCGTTGTGACGGACGACGAGAACGGAATCGCGCTTGAGCACGCGGCCGCGAATGTGGCCGCATGGGCAGGCGAGACCGCGGCAGACAGGATCGGACCCGCGCCTCTTCGACGCGGCCCGCGCCAGACGCCGATCCCAAATTTCCCAAGCGGCCTTTCCCGTCAGCCTCCCGTGGCTCGGTGGGCATGGTCCCGCCATGTCATTTTTGTCCGGAGCCGTCGCAGGTGATGTCTGCCGGAAGCTGAGGAGCCTTTGCATGAAATCGAGATGGTCTGAAACCGAATATGCCAGTGTCGTCGACGCCTACGTCCGCAACGGCGTCAACCGCGACCTGGCGATCCGCACCTACACCACGCGCCTGCTCGGATCGGATCCGGAACTGGTGCTGCACGGCGGCGGAAACACGTCGGTGAAGACCACCTTTACCGATCTCGACGGTTCGGAAATTCCGGTTCTTTGCGTCAAGGGAAGCGGCTGGGACATGGGCACGATCGAGCCGGCAGGACTGCCGGCCGTCCGCCTGCAGCCCCTGCAGGCGATGGTCGGTTTCCAGGCGCTTAGCGACGACGACATGGTCATGCTGCAGCGCCGGTTGCTGCTCGATCCAACAGCGCCCAACCCGTCGGTCGAAGCGATCCTGCACGCCAACCTGCCGTTCAAGCACATCGACCACACCCATGCCAACGCGATCGTGTCGCTGACCAACCAGCCGCACGGGGAAGATATCGTTCGCGAACTCTTCCCCAAGACGATCATCGTTCCCTATGTCATGCCCGGCTTCGATCTCGCAAAAGCCTGCGACGAGGCCTTCCGCGCCGATCCGACCGCCGACGGCATGATCCTCTTGAAGCACGGCATCTTCACCTGGTCGGAGGATCCGCGCGAAGCCTATGAAAAGATGATCGCGGCAATCGACATGGCCGAGCGCCGCATTGCCAAAGGCAATCCGCGCCCGTTCGTTCAGGCAAAGCAACCGGCAGCGATTGCGTCGGCCGCCGAAATCGCCCCGATCCTGCGGGGCGCCGTCGCCATCGACACCGGTGTCGAAGGCTCTCCGAAGCGCTTCGTGCTCGAACACCGCGCGAGCGAGACCGTGCTCGCGTTCTGCAACGCAGAAAACGCTGCCGATCTCGCGCGCCGCGGCAATGCGACGCCGGAGCATGTTATCCACATCAAGCGCTTCGGACTGGCCCTGCCGGCGCCGGTTACCGGAGAAATGGCCACCTGGGCAGAGACGGTGCGCACGGCGGTGGCGGATTACATCGCCGAATACCGCGCCTACTTCGAGCGCAACAACGCGCGTGTTGGCGGCAACAAGAAGATGCTCGACCCGATGCCCCGCGTCTTCTACGTCGCCGGCGTCGGCCTCTTCGCAGCAGGTCCCAGCAAGAAGGCGGCACGCGTCGGCGCCGATGTCGCGGAAGCCACGATCAACGTCATCCGCAACGCCGAGGGCATCGAGAGCTTCGAGGCGCTGTCGGAACAGGATCTCTTCGACATCGAATACTGGTCGCTTGAGCAGGTGAAACTGGCGAAGCAGGTGGAAAAGCCGCTCAGCCGACAGGTCGCGGTGGTGACCGGTGGCGCCGGCGGCCTTGGCCTTGCGATTGCCGAGGCGCTGCGTGCGGAAGGCGCCGAAGTCGCCCTCGTCGATCTTGCCGAAGCGGCGGTCAAGAAGGAGGCCGCCCGGCTTGGCGGCCTTGGCGTCGCCTGCGACGTGACCAACCCCAAGGCCGTTGAAGCCGCTCTCGCCAGCGTTACCGAACATTTCGGCGGTGTCGACATCGTCATTTCGAACGCCGGCGCTGCCTTCCAGGGCGCCATGATCGAGGTCTCCGACGAACTCTTCGAGAAAGCCTTCGCGCTCAATTTCTGGGGGCATCACTACATTGCCCGGACTGCGACCAGGATCATGAAGGCGCAACGCACCGGCGGCGCGCTGGTGTTCAACGTCTCCAAGCAGGCGGTCAATCCCGGCCCCAACTTCGGTCCCTATGGCACCTCGAAGGCGGCGCTGATGGCGCTGATGCGGCAATACGCCGTCGAGCATGGCGCGGACGGCATCACTTCGAACGCCGTCAACGCCGATCGCATCCGCACCGGTCTCATGACCGACCAGATGGTCGAGGAGCGCAGCCGCGCCCGCGGCATCACACCGGAAGCCTACATGCGCGGCAATCTCGTTCATCGCGAAGTCGCAGCCAAGGATGTGGCCGAAGCCTTCGTGCACCTCGCCAAGGCACGCACGAGCACAGGCGCGGTCATCACCGTCGACGGCGGCAATGTCGCGGCGATGATGCGATAGCCAGATTGTGCGGCCGCGGTGAGCACCACCGCGGCCGTGCCCTGCGATATGAAGAACATCGGCTCGACCTGGCGAAGAAAGTTCGACAACGCGACGGCCTAAGCCAACGCACAGCGAAGGGCTACCTGACGAGCTGGCGCGTGGGCTACTAGATCCCGGAGCCGTCCAGTTCCTGTTCGTCCTCGCCTTCCCAGGGCAGGGGCATAGCGGCGCGGTCGAGATTGGCCATGGGCATCGGCATCCAACACTTCAGCTCAGGCTCGGGATACTCGATGATGCGACCGGGCGAGGAATCGGAGGCGCGCCAGCCTTCGGACCCGAACTGATCACCCTTCGACCAATAGGCGAGATCGACTTCCGCGGCGCCCTGTTCGGACGGGCGGATCGTAACGAGGATCCGGCTCCCGTTTTTCGGTGCGCTTGCCATATGACGCCAGTGGTCCGCCTCAGCCATCATTACCCTCCTGCCTTGATGCACATCACAAGTGTCGCCTCGGCGCTTAAAACGGTCAACTCATTGTTTGCGTAGGCGAGGGGAGGAGGCAAGGCCAAGCGACAGCCCTAGGCAAGCGCGGAACCGGGCTGGGTGATAGATGAGCGGGATGATCAGGTCTTCCTCGTCTTCCAAATGACGAAACAGAACTTTGTCGGACGCGGAAACCTGGCCGGCGAGGCTGTCGACCGCCGGCCGGCTTCGCCCGCCTTTCCCGAAAGAGCTTCGGCGCCAGCAAACTTTACGGGATAGCGATGACCGCCTCGATCTCCACCTTCGCGCCCTTCGGCAGAGCGCTGACCTCGTAGCAGGCGCGTGCCGGGAACGGCTTGGCGAAGAAGCCCGCATAAACCTTGTTGATCTCCGCGAACTGTCCGAGGTCGGTGAGCAGAACCGTGGTCTTGACGGTGTTGGAAAGGGTCGTGCCCGCTGCGGTCGCAATAGCCCCAAGGTTCTTGAGGCACTGCTCGGCCTGCGCGATCGCGTCGTCCGAGTTGAACTCTCCGGTGGCCGGATCGATCGGAAGCTGACCGGAGACGAACAGGAGGTTGCCGACCTTGATTGCCTGTGAGAAGGGACCGACGGCACCCGGCGCGTCGGTGGTGTGGATTTCCTGGATCATGATCGTCTCCGAGATTGGTGGTTGATTGCAACACGCTTATGCGTAGCGGGCGATCGCGAGATCGGTGGCGTCGATTTCCGGCTGGCGTCCGCTGACGAGATCAGCGATGACGCGGGCCGAACCGGAACTCATCGTCCAGCCGAGCGTACCGTGACCGGTGTTGAGATAAAGGCCGGCGACCTTCGTCGGGCCGATCACAGGCGTGCCATCCGGCGTCATTGGGCGAAGCCCCGACCAGAAGCTTGCATTCGACACGTCGCCACCCGGGAAGAGATCGGTGACGGAGTGCTGGAGCGTCAGGCGGCGAGGCTCGCCGAGATCGTTGGTATAACCCGAGATTTCCGCCATGCCGCCGACGCGGATGCGATCGCCGAGCCTGGTGATGGCGATCTTGAAGGTTTCGTCCATAACGGTCGATTCCGGCGCGCGCGAAGCGTCGGTGATCGGGATCGTCAATGAGTAGCCCTTGACCGGATAGACCGGCAGACGGATGTCATGCGGCCTGACGAGGAGAGGGGAGAAGCTGCCGAGCGCCACGACGACGGCGTCGGCCTTGAGCGTGCCATGCGCCGTGACGACGCCCTTGATCCGGCCGCCTTCCACGTCGAGGCTGCGGATGATGCTGCCGTAGTTGAAGCGCACGCCGAGCGCTTCCGCCTTTTTCGCAAGTTCGTTGCTGAACTTGAAGCAGTCGCCGGTCTCGTCCTTCGGCGTCAGCAGGCCGCCGACGATCTTCTCGCGCACATGTTTTAGCGCCGGCTCGACGCGAATGCAGCCGTCGCGGTCCAGAACTTCGTAGGGAATACCGTCGGCGGCGAGCGCCTTGACGTCTTTGCCGGAGGCGTCGAGCTGGGCTTGGGTGCGGAAGAGCTGCAGCGTTCCCTGCATGCGCTCGTCATAGGCGATGCCGGTTTCGGCGCGCAGCGCAGCGAGCGAGATGCGGCTGTAGTCGGCAAGCCTGAGCATGCGGCTCTTGTTGATCGCGTAGCGCCCGGACGTACAGTTCGAGAGCATCTTGATCATCCAGGAGATCATGGCGGCATCGACCTTCGGTCGAAGGATGAGCGGCGCGTGCTCCATGAACAGCCATTTCATCGCCTTCATCGGAATCCCGGGTGCTGCCCAGGGCGAGCAGTAGCCGAAGGAAACCTCGCCGGCATTGGCAAAGCTCGTCTCCAGCGCCGGTCCGGGCTGGCGATCGATGACGGTGACCTCATGTCCGCTCTTGGCAAGCTGGTAGGCCGAGGTGACGCCGACGATGCCGGCGCCGAGAACGATAACTTTCATGATGTCCTCAAAAGGAAAGGAAGCTCAGCTATACTGCCGTTCGTAGCGATGCCCGAGACCGGTCAGGATTTCGTAGGAGATGGTGCCGGCATCGTGTGCGATGTCTTCGAGTGTCTGGTTGGGCCCGAGGACCTCCACCAGGCTGCCGAGTTGTAGGCGCCCCTCCGGCAAGGCAGAGATGTCGATGGTGATGCTGTCCATCGACACCCGGCCGACGATCGGCAAGCGAACACCGTCGCAATAGACCGCACCCCGATCGCTCAGGCTGCGCGGCAGGCCGTCGGCATAGCCGGCAGCAATGGTGGCAAGCCGGGTCGGGCTTGCGGCGACATGGCTGCCGCCATAACCGACGCGCGCTCCGGTCGGCACTTCACGCGTCTGTACCACCGCAACATCGAGCTTGATGACCGGCTCCATCGGGTTTGGATGACCATCCGTCGGAGCACCACCATAGAGTGCAATCCCTGGCCGAACGAGCACGCCGTGATAGGCTTCGCCGAGGAAAATGCCGCCCGAGTTGGCGAAGCACAGTTCGTATTCCGGAAACTCCGTGGCGATGCGTCGGAGTTCGGCAAGCTGGTTGCCGTTCTGCTCGCTCAAGACATCGTCGGCAGAGGCCAGGTGGCTCATGACAAACTGGATGTCGATCATGCCGCAGGTCCGCAGCATCGATGCGATCGCCGGTCGTTCCTGCGGCGGGACACCGAGCCGCGACATGCCTGTGTCGAACTGCAGCGCCGCGGGAAGGCGACGGTTGAGGTTTACAGCCGCACCGGCCCATTGCCGCAATTGTTCGAGGGAATTGATGACTGGAACGATGCCATCGTCGGCGCAGGCGAGCTCATTGCCCGGCTGCAGGCCATTCAGAACGAAGATCATCGCATCGCGGGCAAGCTGAGGTCGCAGGCGCCGAGCTTCCACGAACTGGGCCACGAAGAAGTGCCGGCAGCCGTGGTCATAGAGGCGCGCCGCGACCCGGTCCGCGCCAAGCCCATAAGCATCCGCCTTGACGACTGCTGCGGCCCGCGCCGGCGCAATTTCAGACACAAGCCGGTCGTAATTTCGAACCAGCGCCGCAAGATCGATCGTGAGGTAGCCTGAGGCGCCGCCCTTGATCGCTTTCTGCTGCGTATTTTCCCTGACTGCGCCGTCCATGGCCGAGCCTCCCAACTTGTCCGGAGGGTAGTGAAACGATCGCAAAATTGTCGACGAATTGTCGATTGATCGTTGCACGGATTCGTGATCTTTGAATGAAACAGCGAAGAATTGGAATAATCTGCAATGCCCGCGCTCGACACCATAGACCGCAATATCCTTCGGCTGCTGCGCCTGGACGCGCGCCGGAGCAATGCCAGCCTCGCGACCGAGGTCGGGCTCTCGCCATCCGCTTGTCTAAGGCGGATAAAATTGATGGAACAGTCCGGCGTCATCCGCGGCTATACCGCCCTGGTGGACACCTCGAACGTCGAGGCCAGCATTGCCGTTATCATCAACATCACGCTGGACCGCCAGACGGAGGACTATCTCGACCGGTTCGAGGCGGCTGTACGAAGACATCCCGAGTTGCGGGAGTGTTTTTTGATGACCGGTGGATCGGACTATCTCCTGCGCGTCGAAGTCGCCAATGCCGGCGAGTTCGAACGCATCCACAAGGAGATTCTCTCGGCTTTACCGGGGGTCTCCCGGATCCATTCGAGCTTTGCGATCCGCAACGTGCTCGCGACACGTCCTAAGGCGCGTCGATAGGCTGCAGTGTCAGAACCCCGGCGGCCGCCCCTAGCAGAGCAGGAGGGCGACAGGCATCAAGGCGAGGAGGCGGGCAAGTCCATCGGCCGCAAGTCGGTCGCGCAGGCTGTGGGTGGTTGGCGATTTGTATCTCGCCCGGGACAATTGTGCCTCCAGCGTTCATATATGAAACAGAACGAATATTCCGAAGGCGGAAAATTGCGAATTCTGCATTCTATTTTCTCTTGCAGGTTCGTTATCGTTCGTTTTTAATCAGCGCACTTTCGCTGCGAAAGTCAGGCGCGACTGATTGAGGAGGATCAACGCGACTGAGCACCGAGACTTGTCGTCTCAATATTGGGAGGAACCGCCATGAGAGTTTTGAAATGGACGCTTGCGGCCACATCTGCAATCTCGATCTTCGCCGCCTCGAACACCTTCGCGGCAACGGAGCTTGCCTGGTGGCACGCGATGACGGGCGCCAACAACGAAACCGTTGAAAGGCTTGCCAAGGAATTCAATGAAAGCCAGTCGGAGTACAAGATTGTCCCCGTGTTCAAGGGCACCTATGGCGAGACCCTGAACGCGGGTATCGCTGCATTCCGCTCCAAGCAGGCTCCCGCCATCCTGCAGGTGTTCGACGCCGGCAGTGGCGTGATGCTGGGCGCGGAAGGTGCCGTGGTCCCCGTGGCGGAGGTGCTTAAGAAGGGCGGCTACGAGTTCAATAAGGACCAGTATCTGCCGGGCATCGTCGCCTATTATTCCAAGGCTGACGGGACCATGTTGTCCTTCCCCTTCAACTCGTCGTCCCCGATTCTCTATTTCAACAAGGACGCCTTTACGAAGGCTGGTATCGATACGGCCAAGCCGCCGGCCACCTGGCCCGAGGTCTTCGAAGCGGCAAAGAAGATCAAGGCGAGCGGGGCGGCAAATTGCGGCTTCACCTCGACCTGGCTGACCTGGATCCAGACCGAAAACTTCTCGGCCTGGAACAACGTGCCCTACGGCACGAACGAAAACGGGCTTGCCGGGCTCGAAGTGGAACTGAAGATCGACGCGCCGCTCTTCGTCGACCACTTCCAGTCGATCGCCGACCTCGCCAAGGACGGCACCTTCCGTTACGGCGGTCGCACCTCGGAAGCCAAGCAGCTGTTCATGTCGGGCGAGTGCGCGATCCTGACGGAATCCTCCGGTGGCCTCGGCGACATCGTCAAGTCGGGCATCAACTACGGTGTCGGCGAGCTTCCCTACTATGAGGGCCATGGCCCGCAGAACACCATCCCGGGTGGCGCAAGCCTCTGGGTGTTCGCCGGCAAGAGCGATGGCGAATACAAGGGCGTGGCCGAGTTCTTCCATTTCCTCTCGAAGACGGAAACTCAGGCCCAACTTCACCAGGTTTCGGGCTACCTGCCGGTCACGCTTGCAGCCTATGAGGAAACCAAGAAGTCCGGCTTCTATGAAAAGAACCCGGGCCGCGAGACGCCGATCAAGCAGATGATGGGCAAGGCGCCGACCGAAAACTCCAAGGGCGTTCGCCTGGTCAACCTTCCGCAGGTTCGCGACATCCTCAATGAAGAGTTCGAAGCGATGCTTGCCGGCCAGAAGGATGCCAAGACGGCCCTCAGCGAAGGTGTCGTGAAGGCAAACGCAGCGATCAAGACTGCTGTCGGAAACTGACCTCCTAAACGAAATGTCCGCATCGCCGAAAGGCGGTGCGGACCGGTCTTTGATGGGGAGGGGAGTCCATGCAGTCCGTCGTGTTTCCAAACAAGGTGCTGCCGTATCTTCTGCTGGCACCTCAGATCGTCTTGACGGTCATCTTCTTTTTTTGGCCCGCCAGCCAGGCGCTCTACCAGTCGGTGCTGCGCGAGGACCCGTTCGGCCTTAAATCCGGCTTCGTCGGTCTCGCCAACTTCCGGGCAATCCTTGCCAACCCGGACTATCTGCATTCGCTAAAGGTCACCGTGGCCTTCAGCCTTGCGACCGCGCTGCTGTCGATGGCGCTCGCGCTGCTGCTCGCCACGGCGGCCGACCGGGTGGTGCGCGGGCGCAACGTCTATCGCACGCTGCTAATCTGGCCCTATGCGGTTGCCCCGGCTGTTGCCGGCATGCTGTGGTTGTTCATGTTCAACCCTGCAATGGGCACCTTCTCTTACATTCTGCGCCGCAATGGCTTCGCTTGGGATCCGCTGCTCAACGGCAACCAGGCGATGTTTCTGGTGATCGTCGCGGCAGCCTGGAAGCAGATCAGCTACAACTTCCTCTTCTTCGTCGCCGGCCTGCAGGCGATCCCGAAGTCGCTGATCGAAGCGGCAGCCATCGATGGTGCCCGTGGCACCAAACGGTTCTGGACCATCGTATTCCCGTTACTTGCGCCGACGACGTTCTTCCTGCTCGTCGTCAACACCGTCTACGCCTTCTTCGACACCTTCGGCATCATTCACGCGGTCACAGGCGGAGGCCCCGCCAAGGCCACTGAGACGCTCGTTTACAAGGTCTATAACGACGGCTTCGTCAATCTCGACCTCGGCAGTTCGGCAGCCCAGTCGGTGATCCTGATGATCATCGTCATTGCGCTGACTGCGTTCCAGTTCCGCTTCGTCGAGAAGCGGGTCCACTATTCGTGAGGCGCAGATGATCGAGAACCGTCCCATATCAACTGCGATCAGCCACCTGATACTCGTCATCGGGATCATCATCGTCGCGCTGCCGATCTACTATACCTTGGTCGCCTCGAGCCATAGTTCGATCGAAATCGTGCGGCCGCCCATGTCGCTGGTGGTCGGAGATCACCTCGTCGAGAACTATCGGGAGGCGATCGGCGGCGGCGTCGAGCGTGTCGTTGGCGTCAGCCTCGAGCGGCTGTTGTTCAATTCGACGGTCGTGGCGATCGCGATCGCTGTCGGCAAGATCGTTATCTCCTTCCTGTCGGCCTTTGCGATCGTGTTCTTCCGCTTTCCGCTGAAGATGCTGTTCTTCTGGATGATCTTCATCACCCTGATGCTGCCGGTCGAGGTGCGCATCCTGCCGACCTACAAGGTGATCGTCGATCTCGGCTTGATCGACACCTATGCGGGGCTGACGCTGCCGCTGATGGCGTCGGCAACGGCGACGTTCCTCTTTCGCCAGTTCTTCCTGACGATACCAGGGGAACTGGTGGAGGCCGCGCGCATCGACAATGCCGGTCCGTTTCGCTTCATGAAGGATATCCTGCTGCCGCTCTCGGCAACGAACATCGCGGCGCTCTTCGTTATCCTCTTCATCTATGGCTGGACCCAGTATCTCTGGCCGCTGCTCGTCACCAATGACGCGAAGATGAACACAATCATCATCGGGCTCCGGCGGATGATCGATTTTACCGACGCCTCGACGCCTTGGAACTATGTGATGGTGACGGCGATCCTTGCGATCATCCCGCCGATCGTCGTGGTCGTGCTGATGCAGCGCTGGTTTGTCAAAGGTCTTGTGGAGACAGAAAAGTGATGGCTGAAATTACCCTGAATGACGTGCGCAAGACCTATGGCACGGTGGAAGCGATCAAGGGCGTTTCGCTCGAGATCAAGGACGGAGAGTTTGTCGTTCTTGTCGGGCCGTCCGGCTGCGGCAAGTCCACGCTGTTGCGCATGATCGCCGGGCTCGAGAACATCAGCGGCGGAGATATCCTGATTGGCGGGCGTCGGGTCAACGACGTCGAGCCGGCAGAGCGCGACATCGCGATGGTCTTCCAGAACTACGCGCTCTATCCGCACATGACGGTGCGCCAGAACCTTGCCTATGGGCTCAAGAACCGAAAGACACCGCCGGCCGAGATCGACCAGCGCATTGCCACGGCCGCAAGGACGCTTGAGATCGAGCCCTATCTCGACCGCAAACCACGGCAGCTTTCGGGCGGCCAGCGCCAGCGCGTTGCCATGGGGCGGGCAATCGTTCGCCAACCCGCCGCGTTTCTGTTCGACGAACCGCTCTCGAACCTCGATGCCAAGCTGCGCGGGCAGATGCGCATCGAAATCAAACGGTTGCAGCGCTCGCTCGCAACGACCAGCGTCTATGTCACGCATGATCAGATGGAAGCGATGACGCTTGCCGACCGGCTTGTCGTCGTCAGCGCCGGCCGCATAGAGCAGGTCGGCACGCCACTGGAGCTTTACGAGAAGCCCGCGACCACCTTCGTCGCCACCTTTATCGGCTCGCCCTCGATGAACCTGCTGCACGGCAAGGACATGTCGGCGGGCTGGTCGCTTGCCGCAGATGTGACCAGGCCGACTGGCGATTACACGCTGGGCGTCCGTCCGGAAGATATTTCGCCGATGTCAGCCGATGCTCCAGCGCGAGCCTTCGAAGCGACGGTGCGCATCGACGGCATCGAGTTGGTCGGAGCCGAAAGCCTCATACACGGTCGCCTCCAAAACGGCGACGAGTTGGTTTTTCGCGTTTCCGGGCGCGCGCGCAACGAGATCGGTGACGAGGTGAAGGTCGGGGCGAGCACCGAAGCGCTCCACATGTTTGATGGCAGTGGGAACCGGCATGGATGATGGCCGGAAGGTCAGGGGAAGATGTTCCGGCAGAACTTCCTGTCCACCCTTAAAGATCGGCGAGAGCTATCCGGCGCTGAGTAGCGGGAGCCCGATTTGCGCCCGCCTGGTCGATAGCCAGTCTTCCAGAATACGATCAACGTGATCGGCGCCGGGCCTTCGGAGTTTGATCGCAGCAGGTTTAGTTTGCCGCGCCTCGGATCAAGAAGCCGAAGGTGTCATGTGAGCGGCCTCGAGTTGCCAAGCGCGGCAAGACGAGTGTGCGCCAACAGTCGGCATGTTTTCGTCGGCAAAGCGGTGTTGCGGGTTTTCAAGGCCGAAGCCCCGCCGCTCCAGCCGAAGAATGCAGCAGTCACCGTCCGGCTGGATTGTCCAGTGCAGCTCGAAATCAGCAACCGTGTAGACCAGCGTCTTGCCGGGATCGACCTCGATGACACGGCACGGAACCGCTAAAGCGGCCCGAATGGATGCTAGCAATTAAGTTCCAAAGAGTGCAGTTTCGGCTGCTGTAGCTGAGTGAGTGAGTGGCTGAATGTCGGCAGGGCAGGGGCTGAACGCGTCACGCCCTCTATCTCGGTGTTGCGGTACCGATTTTGGGACGTTTGTTGCTCTTATTGTGGAGACCTTCGCAACAACGAACGGCACTGTAGCGCCGCCTACTGAGGCCGTTGTTGCTTTTTATTGCGTTTCGAAGTTCAGGGCACTGTTCCGTTGCAGGCTCCTCGGTGCCATGGAGATCACCTCGTTGAGGAGGTTCGGATCCCCGACCAAGACCACGGTCTCGACGGCCCGAGTGACGGCGGTGTGAAGCAAGGTCCCGTCCAAGAGCCTGGATCGGACCAGGGGCATGATGACCGGGCGGCGGCCGATCGCGGTTCGCGCCCGAGGCGGTTCCCTCGAAGATGCGGGACAGCTCGACCCTGCGTAGCGCGTCGAGCTGTCCCGCGACGGTTTGTTCGGGGGTGGAAACGCGCATAGCCGATCAGCGCCAACACTTCCTCATCACGCTGCGGCGCTCACATCGTACTCGAAATGAATGCGATCATAGGGAAACTCGATTCCATTCTCTGTCCGGTCGATGACACCAGCATTGACGAGCGTCGTCACGTCACGATGAACGGCCTGCACATCGCGGTTGACCCGACGCGCGACCTCCCGGATCGACAACGCCCCGTGTCCCGCGAGCGCCTTGACGATAGCGAGGCGGGAAGGCGCGAGCACTCGGTGCATGTCATCGTAGGAGGTGAAGTTGACCGAAGGTACGGCCTCTGCTGTCTCCCCTGCAAGCGCCCGCCTTCCGGCCTCGACAAAGCGAGCCTTGGCATCCGCTATGGTACTCAAGCGCACAGTCAAAGTTGTCATCTGAGCATCCTTTCCATGTCAGCTTGGAAGGCATCGTAAAGTGCTTCAAGGGACGTAAATTCGATGGCTTCTTCGCGGTTACCTAAGTGCCGGTGATCGCCTTTCCCGCGCTCATTGTCGTAGCGGAGAACGCACTCACCGTTCACAACGAGGGCCAGCCGATACTTGAACGGGTGCGTGCTGCCCGGAACCGGGTTGGGTAGGTGCCATAACACGACCTCAAAATACGTCTTGTCATTGATCACCGTTCGCGATTTCTCGATCAGTCTGGCCTTCATGTTGTTATTGATAACAACACTCTGGCGTTGTTGTCAATAACAACGCTCTCAATGGATGGGCAGCGCATTCGACGATCTCTGGAGATGACTGCGGCGTGTCGACGGTCGCAAAGACGTTTTCATCGCCGAGGTTCCCGGACGAGCCGGCGCTGATCAAACCAGCCGTCGCTGGCGGCAACGATGTCGAACTGAGATTGAGTGGCATGTTGCGTTGCAGGTGAAAGGACGCGCTACATTTCGATGTAGCGCGAGAACGCAACAGCCAAATGGCCGTTCACGCCAGTTTCGGACGATCGCCTAAAAGGTCATTTGGCACGAAAAAGCAACACTTTCCAAATGACCGTCCAGTTCCATAATGTATGTTATGCGACTCAGAACTGTAGCCGGGTACATTCTAATTTGAAGTGCGACATGCCAATGATTTCAATGGTTTCCCCTTGGAGATTTTGGCATGCCCCGACGCTATTCGCAGCTGAATCTGGCCGATCGACGCCGCCTCTTCCACTTTGTCGAACGAAAACTGCCGATCAAAGAAATGGCACGCGAACTTGGTCGTCATCGATCGACGATTTATCGTGAGATCCGGCGCAACACCTTCCGCGATCGCGAGCTGCCCGACTATAGCGGTTACTTCCCGACCGTTGCTGACGATATCCGCAAAGAGCGGCGGCAGCGTTTGAGGAAGCTTGTGCGGCACCCACAATTGCGCGAACTGGTGATCGAGCAGCTGAAGGCGCTTTGGTCCCCGCAACAGATCGCCGGTCGTCTGCTCGCCGATGGCGTGAGCGCCGTGCGGGTCTGTACCGAGACGATCTATCGCTTCATCTACGGCAAGGACGATCAGGCGCTGGAGCTCTATCAGCATCTGTCGGAAGGCCGCCGCAAACGCCGCCCCCGCGGCTCGAGGAAGCCGCGCGACGGCACTTTTCCCGCTGACTGCAGGATATCGCAACGTCCTGATTTCATTGGTGATCGTTCGCAGTTTGGGCATTGGGAAGGCGACTTGTTGATCTTCCAACGTGATTTGGGCAACGCCAACGTAACCTCACTGATCGAGCGCAAGAGCCGCTACACCGTCATGATCAAGAACCAGAGCCGCCACTCGCGGCCGATCATGGACAACATCATCGAAACGTTCTCTCCCTTGCCGGCCTTTGCCCGGCAGAGCTTCACCTTTGATCGCGGCACGGAGTTTGCCGGCTTCAGGGCTTTGGAAGATGGCATCGGCGCGCGGAGCTGGTTCTGTGACCCCAGCGCGCCGTGGCAGAAAGGTGCCGTGGAAAACATCAACAAGCGCATCCGTCGATACATGCCAGGCGATACCGACCTTGCAGGCGTGTCGCAACGCAAGCTCATCCAGCTTGCTCGCCATCTCAACGACCAGCCGAGAAAGTGCCTCGACTACAGAACACCCGCCGAAGTGTTCCGGGCACATTTGCAAGAGGGAGGCTGAACCCCTACCCTGAAAACCGGCGTGTTGCACTTCAGTTAGGATCTCCCCCGCAAAGTTAAAGTGTCCTGATCCTGCAAAGTTGGAATGTCACTCTCCCCGGGTTTTGATGACCTGGGAGATTGCGGATGGGATTGATTGCGATGAGCGAGCGCGATCTGCAGCGGATTGAGGTTTTGTCGAAGGTGATCGCCGGACGCATGACGTTGGTGTCGGCGGCACATGTGCTTGAGCTGAGCACCCGCCAGGTTCGCCGGTTGCTGGAGCGGATCAGCACTGGCGGTGCGGCGTCGATCCGGCACCAGGCGATCGGCCGGCCATCGAACAACCGGATCTGCGACGGCGTACGCGATTACGCCATGACGATCGTGCACGAGCGTTATGCCGACTTTGGTCCGACGCTGGCGGCCGAGAAGCTTGCGGAGCGTGATGGTCTGACGGTGTCGCGCGAGACCTTGCGCCAATGGATGTCGGAGGCCGGCTTGTGGCTGTCGCGCAAGCAGCGACGGACGTTCCATCAGCCGCGGCTGCGGCGCGAGGCCTACGGCGAGTTGGTTCAGATCGACGGTTCCGAGCATCGCTGGTTCGAAGATCGCGGCGATCCATGTTCATTGCTGGTGTTCATCGATGATGCGACCGGCAAGCTGATGCAGTTGCGGTTTGTGCGCTCGGAAAGTGCGTTCAGCTATTTCGAGGCGCTGGAACTCTATCTGAAGGCGCATGGTGCTCCCGTCGCCTTCTATTCCGACAAGCATTCGGTGTTCCGGGTTGCGAAGAAGGATGCCAAGGGCGGCCAAGGCATGACCCAGTTCGGGCGTGCACTTTGCGAGTTAAACATCGAGATTCTTTGCGCAAACTCGAGTCAAGCCAAGGGCCGGGTCGAGCGGATGAACCGGACGCTACAGGACCGGTTGATTAAGGATCTGCGTCTGGAGGGCGTCTGCGGCATGGACGACGGCAACGCTTTCCTGCCTCGGTTCATGGAGCGCTATAACCGCCAGTTTGCCATTCCCCCTGCCCGATCTGATGATCTGCATCGGCCGCTGAACCTTGCCCCGGATCGGCTGCGCGACGTGCTATGCAAACGTGAGCAGCGTTATGTCGGTGCCCAGTTGACGTTTTCGTACGAGCGCCAGCGGATCATGCTGGAAGAGACCGAGGTGACGCGCGGGCTGGTCGGTCGCTATGTCGAGACCTACGCGCTTGCCGACGGCAGGCTGGATGTGCGTTGGAAGGGGCATTCCCTACCCTACCGGGTGTTCGACAAGGACCAGCGGGTGACGCATGCGGCGATCACCGAGAACAAGCGGCTCGGTGAACTCCTGACCTACATCAAGGAACGTCAGGAGCAGCAGACGAAGCCCGCCGTGAAGACGAACAGCGAGAAGAACGGCTACGTTCGACGCGCGCGCGGCCCGGGACGTCGGAAGGATTTCATGAACGATCCTGCGGTCATTGCCCGGCGGCGACAGGCGCTCTCTGACCTCGATGCGGCGGAATGACCGGCTGCTTCAACTGTCCAAGCTAAAGCCGATGGGTGCGTCTCATCCGCCCCCTCCCTTCCCTTGCAACCCGGTCCAGCCGGTTCGGTCGGGGGCTTGCCTCAGCGCCAACGGAGATGTCGAGTGTCGCATGTCTAAATGGCTGACGACGCGCCGCCCAAATTGACATTTTAACTTTGCGCCAAAGCGGACAGTTCAATTTCGCTGCCACATTGCATGTAGTGGCTATTTAGTAATGCGACAGTTGGGCCAGTTAGAGATGCGACAGTCTCGCCTCTCGACGCACTGGTCAAAGCCAACGTTGGGAGCAAGGATGACGACCTTCAGCCTGGTCGAGACCATGAGCGGTCGGAGTCGTCATGTCCTGTTTGATCACCATGTCGCAGAAAGAGTTGCATCGCCTCGAAGTCATCCAGAAGATCCGTGACGAGCGCCTGAGCGTTGTCCAGGCTGCCGAACTGCTCAACCTCAGTCGAAGTCAGATCCACAGACTGCTGCAGGCTTATGATCAAGATGGTCCGGCCGGTCTTGTTTCGAAGAAGCGATCCCGGCCGAGCAATCGGCGCCACAGCGAGGATTTCCGCAATGCGGCGCTGGATCTGATCCGCGAACGCTATCTGGATTTCGGTCCGACGCTGGCGCGCGAGAAGCTCATCGAGCTGCACCGGATTTCTGTTGCCAAGGAAACGCTGCGGCAATGGATGACCGAGGCTGGCATCTGGATCTCGCGTCGGGAACGCAAGAAACGGGTTTTCCAGCCACGTGGCCGGCGCGACTGCTTTGGCGAACTGGTGCAGATCGATGGGTCGCATCACTGGTGGTTCGAGAACCGCGGCCCCAAATGCGCCCTGCTCGTCTATATTGATGACGCCACCGGCAAGCTTTTACATCTTCGCTTTGCTGGATCGGAGAATACATTCGATTATCTGCACGCGACGAAGGCCTATCTGCAGCAATGGGGCAAGCCGCTGGCCTTCTACAGCGACAAGCACGGCGTTTTCCGCTCGCTCCATGCGTCGAAGAAAGACCGGACAAGCGGCCTGACGCAGTTCGGACGGGCGCTCTATGAACTCAATATCGACATCATCTGTGCCAACACCCCGCAGGCCAAGGGTCGAGTGGAGCGTGCCAACCAGACATTGCAGGATCGGCTGGTCAAGGAGATGCGACTTCGCGGCATCGATACGATCGAAGCTGCCAATGTCTATGCGCCTGAGTTCATTGCAGATTTCAACACTCGTTTTGGCAAGCAACCACGCAATCCGAAGGACATGCACCGGCCGCTGTCCGACCATGAGAACCTCGATGGTGCCATGTGCCGCAAGGAAGTGCGCACGCTGTCGCAATCCCTGACGCTGCGTTACGACAAGGTGCTGTTCATTCTCGATCCGACCGAGATTTCCAGGCCATTGGCGGGCCAGAAGGTGATTGTCTGCGATTATCCGGACGGTCGGCTTGAGATCATGCACGAGAGCTTTGCCCTGCCCTACAGGACCTTCGATACGTTGCGCTCGGTGCATCGTGCCGAGGTCGTCGACAACAAGCGGCTGGACGACATGCTGTCAATTGTCGCCGAGATGCAGGCCGGACGCCAACAGCAGCGCAGCAAGAGTGGTCCGAGCCGAACGGGCCAAACGGATCATATGTTCGGCATTCGAGACGGTAGCACAGCCAACGGCTACCAGAAGCGTGGTCCCAAGCCTGGCCGGCGGACGGATTTCATGAACGATCCGGCGGTGATTGCGCGACGAGAGAAAGCGTTGATGAGGCGGCCAAACTCAGCCGCAATGCTTTCGACGATGTGCAAATGCCGGAGCTCAGCGGCTACTACTGTGTCACGGCCAACGAGATGGCGCGTGAGCGCAGAGCCAAGCTGCGCAAGCTTGCTCGGTTTGCGCATGTGCGCCGATCGGTGATCGAGCGGATCATGCATGGCTGGTCGCCGCAGCAGATCGCCGGCCGCATGCGGCTTGAGCGTCATCCGATTTCCGTCAGCTACGAGACGATCTACAAATTCGCCTATTCCGCAGACGGCCTTGCCATCAAGCTGTGGCGGCATCTGCCGGAACGTCGCGCGAGACGTCGACCGCGGCATGCCAGGCGGCGCTACGGCCGCCGTTTCAGCCCGGAACTCAACATTCTCCATCGTCCTGACGCGGTCGACGAGCGCAAGCAGTTCGGTCATTGGGAGTGCGATCTCATTCAATTTCGCAAGAAGTTCGGCAAGGCCAATGTGACGTCGCTGGTCGAGCGAGTCAGTCGCTTTGCCGTCTTCCTGCGCAACAACGACCGGCAATCGAAGCCGATCATGGACGGGCTGATCCAGGCGCTGCAGTCCCTGCCCCATCTCGCCCGCCGGTCGATTACCTTTGACCGTGGCACCGAATTCAGCGAATGGCCGTATCTCCAGGCTGGCATCGGAACGCAGACATGGTTCTGCGACCCGCAGTCGCCGTGGCAAAAAGGCACCGTTGAGAACACCAATCGCCGTGCTCGCAAATGGCTTTCGAGAGAGGTGGATCCTCTATCAATCACCGACGGTGACCTGAAGGACATTTGCGATCGGCTTAACTCGACGCCCCGAAAGTGCCTCGGCTATCGAACGCCTGCGGAAGTCTTCCGCAAGAAACTGCTCGCGCAAATGCGGCGTGTCGGTTAGCGTTGCACGCGCAAGTCGCAGTTCGGCGTGAACTCACACCGCAAAGTTAAAGTGTCCTGATCCTGCAAAGTTGGAATGTCACTCTCCCCGGGTTTTGATGACCTGGGAGATTGCGGATGGGATTGATTGCGATGAGCGAGCGCGATCTGCAGCGGATTGAGGTTTTGTCGAAGGTGATCGCCGGACGCATGACGTTGGCGTCGGCGGAGCACGTGCTTGAGCTAAGCACCCGCCAGGTTCGCCGGTTGCTGGAGCGGATCGACACCGGCGGTACGGCGTCGACCCGGCCCCACGCTATGACCGTGCGCACCGTATGTTCGGCATCTTCCTAAGACATGTAGTCTTCGAGCTCCCCTGAAAATCGGGTAAAGGGCGCGTGGTGGCTCGGTCGGTCGTCGAGCGCGCGCCGGAGCGGGACGTAAGCTAAAAGATGGCCCGCAAACAGGCGCTTACGATTGTCAACATCAGCTGCGCAACGGAGGCCGACGTCTCTCAAAAGGTGACCCGAAGCCTCTGATAAGGCGAGCCAATTGCAAAGCGGCATCGACTGCGGATTGACAGTCGACGGAAATGGGCGGATAGCCCGGATGCCATTTTAAGGCTTCAAAGCACCCTGCTCCCGGTTCTAGGGCTTTGGCAGTGATGCCGTTGACGGTTAGATGGGGTTGCCAAGCCGACCCCGGGCTCTCGGCCGCCCGGCAAAGCCACAAGAATTCTTCCACACGGACAATCAGAGGAAATCATGGAAACGGTAGAAATCAGCGATCGTAACGACTTTGCCCTTTGGGCCATTCAGCGCGCTCAGGAAATCGTGACGGGAGAAGGCGCAGCCTTCGCAATCGCAGCCCAGGGCGCAGACGAGGAAGCCCTGTCGCAAACCGCGGCCGCCCTCGGCCAGGCAATCAGCGATGCCATGCTCGAGGTTTTCGACGGTCTCGTCGCCTCATAAATTCTATCTGCGCCGATTGGCTCTTGCTACCGTCTCGCAGCCCGGACCAGCCAGCAGCATGGTACGGCCTCCCCATAGGATCGCGCGCCATGCTCGCGAAACTAGCCGTGACCGGTGGTACTACAGTCTCAGCGTCCTCAAGAGCTTCGACGAATTACTGAAGGAAGCCAGCGCCAGCCGGCTCCCTCCAGCAGAAGCATTAGATGACGCCGAGCGCGTCCATCGCTTCGGCGACCCTCACAAAGCCGGCGATGTTGGCCCCGAGCACATAATCGCCGGGGTTCCCGTATTCCTCGGCGGTCTCGGCGCAACGGTCGTGGATCGACTGCATGATAATGGCAAGCCGTGTTTCGGTTTGCTCGAACGTCCAGCTGTCGCGAGAGGCATTCTGCTGCATCTCGAGAGCCGATGTCGCAACACCGCCCGCATTGGCGGCCTTGCCCGGGGCAAACATGACCCCTGCATCCTGAAAGATGCGAACCGCTTCCGGGGTCGACGGCATGTTTGCCCCCTCGCCTACTGCGATGACGCCATTCTTCACCAGAGTGCGGGCATCCTTGCCCGTGAGCTCGTTCTGGGTCGCCGAGGGCATCGCGACATCGCAAGGAACGTCCCAGACGGAGCCGCCCTCGAAATAGTGTGCCTTGGAACCTTTCAGCCTGGCATACTCGGATATCCGCTCACGGCGAACCTCCTTGATCTGCTTGACCAATTCGAGATCGATCCCGTCCTCATCGACGACATAACCGTTGGAATCGGAGCATGCGACGATCTTGCCACCGAACTCCGCGACCTTTTCCATGGTGTAGATAGCGACGTTTCCGGATCCCGATACGGTCACGCGCCTGCCTTCGAAATCGAGGCCCTTGGTGCTGAGCATCCGCTGGACGAAGTAGGTCGCACCGAAGCCCGTTGCCTCCTTGCGTGCGCGCGAACCGCCGTAAATCAGCGCCTTGCCCGTCAGCACCCCGGCCTCATACCGGTTGGTGAGCCGCTTGTACTGGCCGAACATATAGCCGATCTCCCGGCCTCCGACGCCGATATCGCCGGCAGGAACGTCCGTGTATTCGCCCAGGTGTCGGTGGAGCTCGGTCATAAACGACTGGCAAAATCGCATGATTTCCCCATCCGTTCGCCCTCTCGGGTTGAAGTCGGAGCCGCCCTTGCCGCCGCCGATCGGCATGCCTGTCAGGGCGTTCTTGAAGGTTTGCTCGAAGCCGAGGAACTTGATGATCCCGACGTTGACGGAAGGATGAAAGCGTATCCCGCCTTTATAGGGCCCAAGTGCGGAGTTGAACTGCACGCGGAAGCCGCGGTTGATCTGTACCTGCCCAGCGTCGTCGACCCAAGGCACCCTGAAGATGATCTGCCGCTCGGGTTCGCATATCCGTTCTATAAGGGCCTGTTCCGCATAGCGCGGATGCTTGGCAATGACACGCCCCAGACTTTCAAGCACTTCCCGTACGGCCTGGTGAAATTCCAGCTCGCCGGCGTTGCGCCTCAGCACTTCCGTTAGAATTGGTTCCAGCTTCTCATCGACATTCAAGATGGTTCTCCTCATGCGCGCAGCTTCTTAGGCGCAAACCCCTCGCGCATTATCGGAAGCTAGGCGGCAAGTGAAGATTTATTTCCCGCGGCCATGCAATTCTTGATTGCTTACTTGGGCGCCGTTTCGGGAAAACAGGTTACCGCGCACCTGGAATGCCGATGGCGAGCTGAAGGGCTGCAGCCCGTGGAAGCGAGGCAGCCGCCCGATAGAATGGATTGCTCGCCCCGACAGCAAACTAGCGCGCGCATCGTCACCGTTGCGGTTGCATAGGAAGGAGAGCTAACTCGCCCTTCCCGCGATCCTGACGGGCCGCGTGCGCTTGCGCGTCCAACTCGACACGTGCCGAGCCAAAACGCGGATTTGGAACCGCCCTCCTGATCTTGGCAGCAGGAGTTCCTATATTACAGTCCATCTCCCGCGCTGGCCCGCAGCCAGTGGGAGACAAAGCGAAGACGCGCTCACGAACCAGGTGGAGGATATCTGAATGACCGAGAGAGCTGTTCTGGCCGGCGGTTGCTTCTGGGGAATGCAGGATCTGATCCGCAGGCTCCCCGGCGTCACCGGCACCCGTGTGGGCTATACCGGCGGCGACGTGCCCAATGCGACCTATCGCAACCACGGAACCCATGCCGAGGGCATCGAGATATTCTACGATCCGGCGAAGACCTCCTATCGGCGGATTCTGGAGCTGTTTTTCCAGATCCACGACCCCACCACGAAAAACCGTCAGGGCAACGACATCGGCACCTCCTATCGTTCGGCGATCTACTACGTCGATGACGAACAGAAGCGCATTGCCGAGGACACCATTGCCGATGTGGAAGCCTCTGGCCTGTGGCCGGGCAAGGTGGTGACGGAACTGGAACCCGTCGGCGACTTCTGGCAGGCGGAGCCGGAGCACCAGGATTACCTGGAGCGCTATCCGAACGGCTATACCTGCCACTTCCCGCGTCCGAACTGGGTGCTGCCGCGACGGTCCGCCGCGGAGTAACAAACGCCCCGGCGAGCGTCTGGCGAACCGTGTCCGCATGCAGCCGCCAGGTTCGGCGGACATGGATGCCGGCCGCATCAATCGAATTCAGGACAGTCGTTGCGACCTTGGGATGATTGTTCTCCTTCCTGGAGCATCACATGAACTTCAATAGTCAACGACTTGAATTTACCGGCCATTCCGGCGCCACTCTTGGCGCCAGACTCGACCTTCCAAACGGCCCGGTGCGGGCCTATGCGATTTTCGCCCACTGCTTCACCTGCTCCAAGGATCTGGCGGCGGCGCGTCAGATCTCGGCCGAACTCGCGCGCGAAGGGATCGCGGTCCTGCGCTTCGATTTCACCGGCCTCGGATCAAGCGAGGGCGAGTTCGCCTCGACCAACTTTTCGTCCAACATCGCGGATCTCCGTTCGGCCGCCGACTATCTGCGGCTACACTTCGAGGCGCCGTCGCTCCTGATTGGCCATTCGCTTGGCGGTGCAGCCGTCTTTGCGGTTGCCAACGAAATTCCGGAAGTTCGCGCCGTGGCCACGATCGGCGCACCCGCGGACGTCGGCCATGTGCTCAAGAACTTCGGAGCGAGCCTCAAGGAAATAGAGGAAAGTGGTGCCGCCGAAGTCGATCTTGCCGGTCGCAAATTCCTGATCAAGAAACAGTTCGTCGACGACGCTTGCGCCCAGCGCCTTCATGAGGCTGTGGCCACGCTCAGGAAACCCGTTCTCATTCTCCACGCGCCGCTGGATCAAACGGTCGGCATCGAAAACGCCAGCGACCTCTTCCATGTGGCCAAACATCCGAAGAGCTTCGTTTCGCTGGACAAGGCCGACCATCTGCTCACCGATCCTGCCGATGCCGCCTACGCCGCCCGGGTGATTGCGGAGTGGCTGAGCCGCTATCTCGTGGCCGACAGTCCGCAGGGCACGGAGCCGGTGGAACAGGTCCAGGTGACGGAAACGGGCGAAGGCAAATTTCAGAATTCGGTTCATGCCGGCAGGCATCGCCTCTTTGCCGACGAGCCGCAAAGCGTCGGCGGGTTCGATTCCGGGCCATCGCCCTATGACTACCTGTCGATCGGGCTTGCTGCCTGTACCTCCATGACGCTGCGCCTCTACGCCGACCACAAGAAGCTGCCGCTCGGGCGCATCAAGGTGGAGGTCTCGCATTCCAAGATCCATGCGCGGGATTGCGAAGACTGCGCTGCAACGGAGCGCGCCGACAGCGGGAAGATCGACCGGTTCGAGCGGGTCATAGCGATCGAGGGCGAGGTCGCAGACGAGCTTCGCTCCAAGATCGCCGAGATTGCCGACAAGTGCCCGGTCCATCGCACTCTGGAAGGGATCGCCAAGATAACGACGGCCGTGAAATAGTCCGCGGCCCTGCCCGGAATTTTCCTTTGTAGTATTCCGCTAGTACCCGTTGCCTCAGCCGGATTGCTAAGCTCCGCCCATTGGTTTTTGGGAGGAAACAAATGGCAAACTCGAAAATTCTGATGATCACCGGTGATTTCACCGAAGACTATGAAACGATGGTTCCGTTTCAGACCTTGCTCGCCTGCGGCCACACGGTGCATGCCGTCTGCCCCGGCAAGAATGCCGGCGAGACGGTTGCGACCGCGATCCATGATTTCGAAGGCGACCAGACCTATTCCGAAAAGCGCGGCCATAATTTTGCGCTCAACGCCACCTTCTCCGCCATCCGCGCTGAAGATTACGACGCGCTGGTCATACCCGGCGGTCGCGCGCCCGAATATCTGCGTCTCAACCCGGATGTCATCAAGGCTGTCCAGCATTTCTTCGCGGCGGGAAAACCGGTGGCGGCCATCTGCCACGGCGCACAATTGCTGGCGGCGGCCGGCGTGTTGAAGGGCCGCACCTGTTCGGCCTACCCGGCGTGCCGTCCGGAGGTCGAACTTGCCGGCGGCATTTATGCGGATATCGCGATCAGCGACGCGGTCGCCGACGGCAACCTCGTTACCGCGCCGGCGTGGCCCGCCCATCCGTCGTGGCTGCGCCAGTTCATGGCTGTGCTCGACGCCTCGGCCCTGCTACAAACGGACGCCGCCTGAGAAGGCAGCCACGGGAGGGGCGAGATGTGCGAGTTGTTCATAAAGGCGGATGCGCGGCTCTGGGAGAGCACCACCCGGTCGCTGCGCATTGATGGCATGGTGACGAGCGTCCGGCTGGAGAACTTCTTCTGGTCGAAGCTTGAGGAGATCGCGCGGCGCGATCGTATGAACGTCACGCAGCTGATCACCAAGCTACACCACGAGTCCATCGATGCCGGGCATGATCTCGGGAACTTCACATCATTCCTGAGGGTCTGCTGCGCGCGCTATCTCGACCTGCAGCTGTCAGGTGACATTCCGACGGATGTCAACCAACCGATCGCCGGGCTGAACGCTCCGGCGATCCTCACGCGCGAGCAGGAAAAATATCATTGAGCTGAGGCAGGCTGCCCCTTCGCGGGGGCAGTCCCGGCTCGACGCGCCCCTCGCCTGCTGCCGCGGATCCAGGATCATCAAACCAAAGTCGTTTGGTTCAAGCCCCGGCGACAAGACTATGCTATTCAGGGGGCCAGCGATTCTGAGTTTGTAGTGCAATGAGCCCCAAGACCCGCGGTTATCTGTTTGCCTTCCTTGCCATTTGCATCTTTGCTGGCCAGGACGCCATCACCAAGTATCTTGGCGACCGCTACCCCGCTTTGTTCATCACGATGATCCGATTCTGGGCGTTTGCGCTCTTCGTGTTCGCTTTCGCCGCCTCGTCATCGGGTGGACTTCGCAAGACCACTCACACGCGCCACCCCTGGCTGCAGGTCGTGCGGGGCCTGCTGCTCGTCGCCGAAATCGTCGTCATCGTCATTTCCTACGTTCACGCCGGGCTCGCCATGAGCCAGTCGATCTTTCAGGCGACACCACTGATAATCACCATCCTCTCGATCCCTCTTCTCGGGGAGACCGTGGGATGGCGGCGCGGTGCGGCCATTCTGATCGGTCTGATCGGCGTTCTGGTGATCATCAATCCCGTCAACGTGCACTTCGACATGTCGCTGCTTCTGCCGCTCGCAGCATCCGTGCTTTTCGCGCTTTACAGCATTGCCACCCGCGCCGTCAGTCGCGAGGATTCGGCCGTCACGAGCCTCTTTTATGCCGGCGTTGTCGGCGCCGTGGCGATCTCGCTGGTCGGCCCGTTCTACTGGACAGAGGTGGTGCCGTCCGATTGGTTTGCCCTTGCCGCGCTTTGCGTCTGTGGCACCCTCAGTCACTTTTTCCTCATCAAAGCCTACGGACTGCTGCCGGCAGCCGAAGTCCAGCCCGTTACCTATTTCCAGCTGGTCCTCAACGTGATCTTCGCCGTCATGCTCTTCGGCGAGACGATCACTCACAACATGATCGTCGGCGCGCTCATCGTCGTCGGCGCCGGTCTCTTCACGATCTGGCGCGAGCATCAGCTGGCGAGACGGTCGTCGGTATCGCGCGCCTAGTCCTGCTCGCTGACCGGCCGCTCAGGCGCCGCCAGCGATATGAGAGCAGCCAGCGTCTTTCGAAGGCCGAGATCAAGCCGCTTGTCCTGCCGGACGATCATGCAGAGCCGCCGGCTCAGTTTTGGCGAAAGGGCCTGACCACAAGCTCGCTCGATCCTGCCGCTTCGCCGGCTCATCGCCCACATGCGTGGCGCCTTCAGGCTTGATGATCCAGGTGCGTTGCCCGCTGAGACCCCGCAGCATCCTTCATCGCACGCTCCGCAATCGTTGAAAGCCTGAGTTCGGCAAACTCCTGCAGCAGGGTCCGCTCCGCTTTTTCGAAGGCGTCCACCAGCGCCGCATTCGCTGCGCGCTCCACCGGGCAGGTCGGATGGTCCTCGGACACGCCTGCCGCCAGAACCTGCCCATCGTCCAGCGCCCGCTGCACATCGAGCACCGTCAACTCCTCAAGCGGCCGCAGAAGCGCCCAGCCCCCTCCCCGGCCGCCTTCGGAACCGACGACACCCTTGCGCTTCAACGCCCCCATCGTCCGGCGAACAACCACCGGGTTGGTGTTCAGCATCTTGGCGATGGTCTCTGACGTCTCCCGTCCCCCGAGCAGTGCCATGTGAATGAGCACATGGATCATCCGCGCCAACCGGCTGTCTTGCTTCATTCGACTCCCCATAGCGTAACAATATAAGTTACGCACTCTTGACGTCACCTGTTTCCGTAACTTATACAATTACGGTATCAGAGTGTCGAGAAGGAACGAAGATGCAGGCCCAGACAATCCAGACCCGAACCATCCGCATGGGCTTTATCGAACAGGGAAACGGCCCGGCCGTTCTGCTCTGCCATGGCTTCCCGGAGACCTCCCATGCCTGGCGGCACCAGATAGCGGCACTTGCGGAGGCCGGCTTTCGCGCGATCGCGCCTGACATGCGCGGCTACGGCCTCTCGGAATGTCCTCCATCGGTCGACGAATACAGCGTGTTTCACAGCGTCGGCGACATGATTGCTCTGCTGGATGCCCTCGACCTATCAACGGCCATCCTCGTCGGTAACGATTGGGGCGCGACCGTTGCCTGGCAGGCGGCACAGATGCGGCCCGACCGTTTCTGCGGCGTCGTCGCCATGAGCGTGCCGATGATGGGCCAGCCGCCCGTTCCGCCGACCCGGATCTTCCCGCGGACCGACGACGCAGAATTGTACACGCTCTATTTCCAGGAGCCAGATGTCGCCGAGGCGGAGCTGGAGCGTGACATCGGCCAGACGCTGCGAAAGATCCTCTTTGCGGCTTCCGGCGACGCGGGCGCGCGACAGGCCGGAGACCAGACACCCAATCCGTTCGGCATGGTATCGCGCCGGCATGGACTGCTTGCGCCGCTGCCCGACAGCATGCCCGACTGGCTCACCGCTGCAGACCTCGACACCTACATCAGCGCCTTTGCCACGACCGGTTTTCGCGGAGGGTTGAACTACTATCGAAACCTCGATCGCAATTGGCAGCTGCAGGCCGCTTTCGCCGGCGTAAAGGTCGAAATTCCTGCCCTGTTCATGGTCGGCGAGCGCGACACGGGCATCGCCATCCCCGGGATGCGCGAAATTGTCGATGCGATGCCGACGCTCGTCCCGCAGCTCAAGGAAAGCATCATCGTGCCCGGCAGCGGCCATTGGCTGCCGCAGGAGCGCCCCGATGTCGTGAACGAGGTTCTCATCCGGTTTGCCCGGAATGTTTGAAAGTCACGTGATCGACGAGCGAAGGACACCCCCTGTCCCCCGAGACCAAAAAATGCATGATCGCACACGCAAGACGTGTGGATCCAAGGGGTGCATCTCGATGAAACGGGTGCGGCCCGGGCCCTCATGCGACTTAAATCCAAACTTAAAGTATTCTCAGGATTCCTCATGAAAACCTTTAGATATCTCTTTTTGCCCGTAATCGTTGTCGCCTTGTCGGCTTGCACCACAACCTCCGACGATTCCCGGCAACAGGCGCTATCGATCACGGCGCGCAGCGGGGTGAAGACGCTCGTCGCCAAGAACTGGCATATCGACGATAACTGCAGCCAGATCGACTATCCGGCGATGACGATTGCGGAGAAGCCCAAGCATGGCCACCTGGAGATTGTCCACGAGGCGGTCTATCCGAAACTGGTGGGCAAGCAGTCAAAATGCGCGACAACCAAGGTGAATGGCGTCGTCGCCTACTATACGCCGAACCCCGGCTATACCGGCCGCGACCGGCTTGTCATTCGCTCCCCCTATGAAGACGGAAAGATCGAAGAAGGCGTATTGAGCGTGACTGTCGTCAAATAGACAGCCGCTTGGTCGGGCGGCGGAAGCACCCTGGAAAACGAAGTGCCATCGAACCGGTTCCGCGCTATAATCGGGCGCGGGGTGGAAAGAAGGTGAAGCCAATGAAGAGGCTAGCAATCTTTGCCTTGTCACTGGCGGCGGTGGCTACGAGTGTTCCGCCGGCCATGGCATTTCCTCCAGCCGTTACGGCGGAGATCGAGGCATCTCAAGTCCAACCGGTTCAGTACAGGCACCACGGCGGCGGCTATCACGGCGGCTACAACCACGGGCATCACCACGGCGGTGGCGATGACTGGGCATGGGCGCTCGGCGGATTGGCAACCGGCGCGATCATCGGCGGGCTGCTCGCGCAGCCTCGCTACTATGGCCCGGGCTATTATGACGAAGGCTATTACGGCCCGACCTATTCCGCCCCACGCTACTATGCGCCGCGCTACTATCGCCAAACCTATTACGGAGGCAGCGCCCACACCCGCTGGTGCTACGCTCGTTACCGGTCCTACAGGGCCTATGACGACACGTTCCAGCCGTATTACGGTCCGCGGCAGGCGTGTGTCTCCCCCTACTACTGAAGCGTTGAAGCTCAGCTGACACGGGCTTCATAACTTGTTGCAGATTCCTCGGTTCGGCACTTGCCGGATCGACGTGGCAGGCCGCCTCTCTAATGTCTGCAACTTTAGTCTTTTTGTCGAAGCCGATGAAAGGAAAGTTTTGCAACCCTAATGTACGCAATGGTAGAGTGCATTGTTTGCGCTTCCCGCGCGGCCTGATTTGTAGCGTTTAGAGCACTTTAAGAGGGCTGTGCCCCCGGGGACCGTCAGCATGCTGAACCTGCCTCGCCTGCCGCTTCTGGACAACCTTAAGGGGTATCAGGGAAGTTGGTTGCGCAGCGACATTTCCGCAGGCGTCGCCATTGCCGCGGTCGGATTGCCGAGCGCCATCGCCTATCCCGCCATCGCCGGGCTGCCGCCCGAGACGGGCCTTTATGCGAGCATCACGCCGCTTGTCGCCTACGCCCTTTTCGGTCCGTCGCGGCAACTGATCGTCGGACCGGATGCGGCGACGATGACGGTGCTGGCGGCCGTGCTAACGACGGTATTCGCCTCCTCTGCCGGTGGCGCTGACCGCGTAACGGCGGCGGCCCTGCTGGCCCTGATCGTCGGCTTCCTCTGCCTGATTGCACGCCTCGTCCGTCTCGGCGTGCTCGCGACCTTTCTTTCGCGCCCGATCCTCACAGGCTTCTTTGCTGGAATTTCCCTCTCGATTCTGGTTGGACAGATCAAGCGCGTCACCGGCGTCCAGATCGAGTCGGACGGGCTGATCAGCCCTATTCTCGAACTTCTGAGGCAGGCCGGCTCCATCCACTGGCCCACTCTGGTGTTTGCCTTGGCGTGTTTTGCGCTGCTGCAGGTCGCCCGCTTCTATCGCTCACCCGTTCCAGGTCCTGTTATCGTCGTCTTCGTCGCGGTGTTGTTGTCATATCTCTTCGACTTCGAAGGGCGCGGCATGACGGTCGTCGGCAACATTCCCGACGGCTTGCCGACCTTCGTCCTGCCTCGTCTCGAGGGTCTGCCGATCGATGGATTGCTGACCGGCGGCGCGGCAATCTTCCTCGTCAGTTTCGGTTCCGGCGTCATCGCAGCGCGCAGCTTTGCGGCGCTCGGCGGCTACCGCGTCGATCCGAACCGTGAACTGAGCGGCTTCGGCGCCGCCAATATTGCGGCAGGACTGTTCGGGACGTTTCCGGTGACCGCCTCGGATTCACGCACGGCCGTGAACTTCGCCGTGGGTGGGCGTTCGCAGATCGCGAGCCTCGTTGCGGCAGGGACCCTGATGGTGGTGCTGCTCTTTCTTGGTGACGTCCTTCGCATTCTGCCGGTCGCCGCGCTCGGGGCGATCCTTGCGGCAACGGCGCTCAGCCTGATCGACATCGACGGCCTCAGACGGATCTGGACCGTCAACCGCATCGAGTTCATTTTCGCGCTGATTGCCCTTTGGGGACCGATCGGCCTCGGCGTGCTGAACGGCGTGGTCATCGCCATCGCTGCAACACTGGTTTACCTCATCTTGCAGACCATGTATCCGCACGACGCCATGCTGGGCCGCATCCCCGGGCGCGACGGCTTCTACAAGCTGCATCGCATGACCGAGGCACGCCCGGTTCCAGGCTTCGGTGCCTGCATGGTTCAAGATAGTCTGCTTTTCTATAACGCCGATTACGTCCGCGAGCGCCTCGAGGTGATCGCCGAGAGCTTGCCGAAACCTACTCGCTGGCTGGTGATCGATGCGAGCGCCATCCCGCAAATCGACAGCACCGCCGCGGACATGCTTGGAGAGTTGCAGAGCGACCTGAAGAACCGCGGCGTCACGCTCGGCCTGGCCGAGTTGCATACCGATGCGCGCGCCCTGCTCGAGCGCTCCGGGGTCGTCGAGAAGATCGGCCCGGGTATGATCTTCGAGGGAATGGAAGATGCGCTCGACGCTTACGAGACCAAGTACGGGCGGAACGACGGTCAGCCGACCGGTTCTATCGAGATCAAGCCAGATGACCATGTCCGAACGGGAGGGAAAAATGGGCAAGCATGACGGCAAGAAGAAAAAGGGCAAAGACAAGAGCGAAGGCGAAATAGCCGCCGACGCGACGACTTCGGACGACTTGTCATCCGAGGGCTATGCCAAGGAGCTCGCCCGGCTGCAGCAGGAAACCGCCCATCTGCAGGCCTGGGTGAAGAAAACAGGCGCGCGCATCGTCATCGTCTTCGAAGGCCGCGATGCGGCCGGCAAGGGCGGCGTGATCAAGCGGCTGACCGAGCGTGTCAGCCCACGCGTCTTCCGCGTGACCGCGCTGCCGGCGCCGACCGACCGCGAGAAGTCGCAGATCTACATGCAGCGCTATATCCAGCACCTGCCCGCCGCTGGCGAGATCGTGATCTTCGATCGCTCCTGGTACAACCGCCCCGGCGTCGAGCGCGTTATGGGTTTCTGCTCGGATGACAGTGCCCGACGCTTTCTCGAGCTCGCGCCGCGTTTCGAAGCGGCCATGGTCGAAAGCGGCATCATCCTGCTCAAATACTTCCTCGACGTCAGCGAGAAGGAGCAGGAAAAGCGCTTCCGGCAGCGCATTGCCGATCCGCTGCGCCAGTGGAAGCTCAGCCCGATGGACGTCGAATCCTATCGCCGCTGGTGGGATTATACCCGCGCCTACAACGAGATGATCCGTATGACGGACACCGATTTCGCGCCCTGGTGGATCGTACCGTCGGATGACAAGAAGCGTGCCCGCATCAACTGCATCTCGCACATTCTCTCGTCGATCCCATACGAGCGCGTGAAATTCTCGGAGCCCGATCTCGGCAAGCGCCAGAAGCGGCCGGATGACTTTGCGGCGGACGACCACGTGCGTAGAAACGTGCCCGACGTTTTATAAGACTGAAAAGCCCGCACCAAAGGTGCGGGCTTTGAACGCTTTCGATCGGGACGTGCCGCAGCGCGACAACGCGATGCAACGCCGGGACGGTCGTACTCAGGCTTTTTCGGGAGCCCAGTTCAAGAAGAACCCGACGTCACCGGGCACGCCACCCGGGAAGTTGATGATCATCGCCTTCAACTTGTAGCCACTTGGCTTGCCGAAGGCCTGATAGCGGTCAAAGAACTCTTTTGCTTTTCCCTGCAGCGTGTTCGGCCAATCCCGGTCGCCGCTGTTGATCGCGCGGCCGCTGTCGGTGCAAAGCTCGGACGGGAAGCTGTAGACCATCGCTTCGAACTTGCCGGCCTTCACGGCGTTCGCGACCAGCCGGCGAACGATGGCGATTTCCTCTTCCGTTACATGCTTCTTGAGAAAATCCGCGGCAAAGTCGGCGAGCTTTTGCTCTTCGATGGATTTTAGTCGCCGCTCCTTGTCCATCTCGTCCATTTCACGCTGGAGCATCTGCATTCTGAGGTCCTGTGCACTTGGAGGTGCGCCGGCATTCTTGTTGTCAGACATCACGTCGATCCACTTCAAGCAAATGGGCGCTCTGTGACGAAGCGATACACGGCTTCCGTGCATCACATGACCAGGGACGTCCCGCAGTTACATCCAAGGAAACCCAAATGGCAGTGCAATTCGGGGACGAAACATTTTCGAATGCGAGCCGCTATATCTCCGATGGCCCTCTATTCATTGGTCTTTTCACTGCAAAACGAAAGAACCGCGACTGGCTCTCCCGATGCAAGGCTATCCTAAAATACCACAACCGCAAGAGGACAGTGACAACTTAACAGGGGCGGCAAGATCAGTCGAAAATCCATGCGCATGCAAAGCACTCGCGGGCCTTACATCACGATCAGGCCACGGATGCCGGGGCGCATCCTAGAGCGCGGAATGCGCCTGCGCGCTGCCATGTGTTTCCGGCGAGCCATAGCGAGCCGGCAGGCCACAAATGGCTTCCATCCTCGGGTCGTTCTCGACAATACGCTCATCAATCCATGATTTCGCCCAATGATAGGCTTCGACGAACAGTTCGGAGTGCCGGCTCCAATCCATAAAGCTGATCGCGGCTGAAACCGGCGGGGAAATCAGGATGTCCTTTTCCCCGAGAACGATCTCCTGCGGTCGGTGCGCCAGCATGCTTGCGGCAATGACCTGGATCAGGTTGGGGATTTTCGGCAGGCCCGAGCGGCCGAAGGGGTTGAGCAACCGAACGGTCAGTTCGGACGCGCCGGGAATACTGTCATAGTCGATGTGCTGTTTTCCGGGACCACCCCCACCCAGGCTCACGACGACGTTCGGCCCTGTCTTCAGTTCCTTCATCTGCTCCAGCGGCAGATTGTTCATGATCGCTCCGTCGACCAGCATGTCACCGTCGGCCGTGAAGAAGGGCGGCAGAATACCGGGGATCGAGCCCGACGCCCTGACAGCCTGCCACAGTTTTCCGCGGCGATGGACATGGGCCTGGCCGGTGCTGAGATTGGTCGACAGTGCGAAAAATGGCAGCCAGAGGTCTTCGATAAGAACGTCGCCATACTCCGCCTGCAGGGTGCGGTCGAGCACCTTGTGATCCAGCAGCGCATATTGCGGCACGGTCAGGCGACGGAACGCGCGGCTGCGGACGAAGATCTCGTGCGTCCCACGATTGATCTCGTCGGCGTTCATGCCGCGGGCGAAGCCCGCCATCATCGCCGCCCCCGAACTGGTGCCGCCCAGATAGTCGAAGGAGGTGCCGGCCTCGATAAAAGCCTTGTGGACGCCAAGATGCGCGCATCCGAGCGAGCCCCCGCCGGCTGCGACAAAGCCCCTCGCCTCGCCGGCAATGAAGCGGACGAGACGCTCGACATCCTCAATGTCTTCGAGCGCCACGTGATGATGCTGCCGGAGTCCGGGGCGCTCGTTCAGCCAGCCGCTGGTGCCGACGACCGTTGCGGCGCGCTTGTCATGCACCAGAACGAGCCGCACGCTTGATGGCGAGTGCACTGACAGCGCCAGTTGCTCTGACGGGTTGAGTTTTGCAGAGTTGGACGGCTCGCCGACCAACAGGACACCATCGGCCTGGCGGATGCAGACACGCGTCCAGTCGCTTGGTTCGTCGTCGGTGATGTAGACGATGCCTCCGGTCTTGGCTTCCAATTGGTTGAGCCAGTCCAGCACCGGCTGATCATCGATCGGAACGCCGGGAAAGCGCTCTTCGATGTCGGCCCTCGCCAGGAATGCCGTGCGCGTGGATCCGGAAAAAGCCTTGCGCAGTAGGTCGATGAAGCGGGGAGAAACCCGGCTGTTTCCGGCAGCAACAATTGCGAGCGTCCTTATCCGGCAGGCGCCCTTGGCATGCGGCGAAGCCGGTGCCTGCTTGGCAAACCGTCGCGCCAGAAACGTGGTGACCGATTGGCGCAGGCTCGGCAGGGCACTCGCCGCCTTTTCGAACTGGTGGTCACAGATCGAAAGAACAATGGAATCGCGAGCAGCAACGACCGTAGCCATGCGCGGCAGCCCGGCGAAGAAACCGACCTCGCCAACGAGTTCGCCCTGCCCTATCTCGGCAATAGGGTCGGAGACGTCATCCCGGTGCACGGTAAAGCGGCCGGACAGGACCACGAAAAACCGGTCCGACGGTTCGCCTTGGCGGACCAGGATCTCGCCACGCCGCACGATGCCGCGATCGGAATTGGCGGCCAAGGCTTCCAACGCAGCCAATGACGTCTGGTCGAACATCAGGGTCTCCGACAACAGCTTGGCAGCAAGGGAACCGGTGGCGTCCATTGAACCTTCCTTGGAAACAGGCCGCTTACGAGCTTAGCCGTTTCGATCGGGATTGCCGAACACATTTCCTCGCCACGCCATATGGCGCAGGCGGCTTTCACCGGACCATAAACAGATGGGCTCGCCCCTGAAGACACGATGGCGACGCCGGGTCGAGGGCGCCAGCGGGACACAACCTTTCTGTGCAGAATAGCATTGCGTTGCACCTAGCCTGGGACGGCGGGGGATTACCCTAAGGCTTGCAGAACCCGCCGCGAGACGGCGCTCAGGACTATCGCAAACCTATCGTTAGGCTTGCTTCTTGCCGCCCTCGTCGCTCGCCTTACCCTCCGGCTCCACGTCAGGCTTTTGGTGTCGCACGGCCTTGGCTTCGAAGTAGCCGATGATGGTGAGAACGGCGAAGGCGGAACCGACCGCCAGGCCGGCAACGATCCAATGGCCGAAGCCGACCGAAATGCCGATCGCGCCGGCAAGCCAGAGGCTGGCCCCGGTCGTCAGGCCCTGAACCTCGCCGCGAGACAAGACGATTGTGCCGGCTGCAAGAAAGGCGACACCGGCTGTGACCGCCTCCACCACGCGCAGAGGATCGATGCGGACGCGTTCGTCGAAGAAGCCGCCGAGGCGGACGCTTTCAATCGAGATGATGCCGAAGGTGCAGGCTGCGAGGCAGACGAGCATATGGGTCTTGAGGCCGGCTGGTCGTGCCTTGACCTCGCGCTCGAAGCCGATGACCGCGCCCATCAGCAGCGCTCCAAGAATGCGCGCAAAAATGACCGGATAGGGAATTTGCGATGGCGGGAACAATTCGGCAGTGATCTGATCCATGCGGAACCAACGCGAATGCTTCGCATTGGTTCCGCATGATGGCGCCCGAGCCTCACCCAGTGCGCAGACGCCAGGAGCGGCCTGTCCCCACCCCGCTCCGAAGCGCTAGAAGTCGCTTAGTTACCGAGGGCCGCGAGGGCTGCGTCCAGGCGTTCCTGAGCCTTCTTCGGGTTCTTCGCTCCCTTGACCGCTTCCAGGTTGGCCGGCGCATCGCCGACCTGAACGACGCCGACCATGCCCATGCCGTAGTGCGGCGTGCACTTTACGCCGTAGACGCCCGGCGCCGTGAAAGTCACCTTGTAGTTTTCATTGATCTTGCTTTTGAAAGCCTCGGCGCCATCGGGGATCATGCCCTTGATGGTTTCGACGTTATGTCCCTTGTCGGTCGGGATGAAGGTGACCGTGTCGCCAGGCGCAACCTTCAGCGACGCCGGCTCGAAAACCATCGCGCCGTCCTTGCCCTTGTTCAGCATGTGCACTTCGAAGTCCGCGGCGGCTGCCGGTGCGGCGACCAGCATTGCCGCGATCGCGATACCAAATCCGCTCTTGATTGCATTCAACATCGTCTTCTCCATTTGAGCGACCAGCCCGTGCTCGGGTTGTTCGAGAAGAGGATTAAGCCTGAGACGCCCCCTCCACTTTGATGCGCGTCAAATTCGCGCCGCTTTTTTGTCGGCATTGACAATACATAGGATTCCTATATTAACGACCGCATGAGCAAGGAACCTGACACGACACCGCCCCTGATCGACCGTATCGGCGACGGCCTTTCCCGCGTAGCGACGGCCATGCGCACGGAGGCCTGGTCGAGTGCGGAAGCGATCGGCCTCAATCCGACGCAATTGCAGATCCTGACCTTCCTGGTTGCCCGTAGACGCGGCGGAATGCGGGTAAAACAGATCGCCGGTTATCTCGGCGTCAGCCAGCCGACGACGACGGACTCGGTCAACGCGCTCTTGCGCAAGGGGCTGGTCGAGAAGCGGCCGGATCCGAGCGACGCGCGCGCCCTTTCGGTTGCCACCACGCCGGCCGGCGAGGACGCAGTACGACAGGCGGGGCGGCTCGCATCGGCCACGGAGGATGCCATCGCTTCGCTTTCGAGGCTGGAGCAGCAGGATCTGCTCATGCATCTCGTCAAGATCATCCGTGGTCTGCAGGCGGCTGGCGCCATCCCGGAACAGCGCATGTGCGTCAACTGTCGATACTTCCGGCCGCATGTCTATGACGACCCGAAGGCGCCGCATCACTGCGCGTTCGTCGATGCTGCGTTCGGACCGGCGGAACTGCGCGTCGATTGCGGCGAATACGAAACGGCAGAACCCGAAGCACAAAGGGCGGCCTGGCGTCTCTTCAATCGCGAGACGGTCTGATCATGCGATCCAGCCGCCGGCGCCAATGCCGGCGGTCCCGAAGGCGTCGCTCCCCCCCGGCGCCTCGCCACAAGCTTCACCATCGGAATTCGCGAGCGCTGTTTCCTGCGTCGCAAGCGGACAGACGATGATGTCGGCGCCGGTCCGACGACTGCCATCGGCGGACCGGCAATTTTCTCCCTCCAGCAAATAGAAAGAGAAAACCATGAGCAGAATTAATCTAGTCGACCCCGTTTCGGCAACTGGCCCCAGCGCCGAACTGCTTGGCGAAATCCGCTCCGCCTTCGGGGTAGCACCCAACATGTTCCGCGCCGTCGCCAATTCACCGGCGGCCCTTGCCAGCATGTGGGGCTCCTTCGGCGCGCTCGGCAAGGGACGCCTCGGCGCCAAGCTCGGCGAGCAGATCGCCGTTGCCGTCGCGGATCGCAACGATTGCCACTATTGCCTGGCGGCGCACACCGCACTTGGCCGCAAGGCCGGCGCGACCGCCGAGGAGATGACGGCAGCGCAGCACGGCAAGTCCTCCGATCCGAAGACGGCGGCGGCCCTTACCTTTGCTCAGAAGCTCGTCGAGGCGCGCGGACAGGTATCCGACGCGGATGTGCGCACCTTGCGCGACGCCGGCTTCGATGACGAGGACGTCGTCGAGATCATCGCGCATGTCGCGCTCAACCTGTTCACCAACTACATCAACGTCGCGCTTGCCGTTCCGGTCGACTTCCCCGGCGTGAAGCTCGTTCGCGAAGCCGCCTGATCCGCACATGTCGCAAAGGTCGGGCGACGAGCGTTCGCCCGGCCGTCTTGGAGATGAGAACAATGAACAGCAATCACAGGACCGCGGCTCCGGAACTCGCCGTTTCGACCTGGTTCAACACACAGGAACGTCCGAGCCTTGCGCAGCTTCGCGGCCGGGTCGTTTTCCTTCATGCGTTTCAGATGCTGTGCCCGGCCTGCGTTTCGCACGGACTGCCGCAGATGCAGCGCGTCCAGAGCATTTTTCGGGATACCGATCTTCAGGTCCTCGGCCTGCATTCGGTGTTCGAGCATCACGCGGTCATGACACCCGAGGCGCTGAAGGCTTTCATTCATGAGTATCGCCTGACCTTCCCGATCGCCGTCGACCAGCCTTCCGAGCAGGGACCGATACCGAAAACGATGGAGCGCTACGGCATGCGAGGCACGCCGACGGCAATCATCATCGGACGCGACGGTCATGTCGAACACCACCGCTTCGGCATCGAAGACGACATGGTCATCGGCGCGCGTCTTGCGACACTCCTTTCCGCCCCGATCCCCGATTTCAGCGCGGCCACCGCCACTTCAGCCGGGTGCACGAGCGAAGGATGCGTGCCCGACGCGCGGGCCGGCTAGAACCTCTGAGCATGGGAGAACAGACGATGACGACCAGAATGGCACTCGCCCTCAGACATGTGCATTTCGAAGATCTCGGCAGCTTTGCCGGACCGCTGCGGGCGGCGGGATTCGCAATCGAGTACCGCGATGTCGGCGACGAAAATTACCTCTCTTTCGATCCGTTGGAGCCCGATCTCGTGATCGTGCTCGGCGGTCCGATCGGGGTCTATGAAGACGAGGCCTATCCCTTCATCGCCGGGGAAATCGCCATGCTTCAGGCACGTCTTGCCGGCAACCGGCCGACGCTCGGAATCTGCCTCGGCGCCCAGCTGATCGCCCGCGCGCTCGGTGCCCGCGTCTACCCTTCCGGCCTGAAGGAGATCGGGTTTTCGCCGCTGAGCCTTAGCGCCGCAGGCGAGGCCTCGGCTCTCCGCCATCTCGCCGACGTCTCCGTCCTGCATTGGCACGGTGACACCTACGACCTGCCGGCCAGCACTGACCTGCTGGCCTCGACATCGCTGATCGCGCAGCAAGGCTTCGCGCGCGGCAATACAGTGCTCGCCCTTCAGTTTCACCCGGAGGCCCAAGCCGGCGCGGCCTTTGAACGCTGGCTCGTCGGTCACGCCTGCGAACTGGCGACCGCCGGGCTCAGCGTGCCGGGCCTACGCGCCGACGCCCGACGTCACGGGCCTCGCCTGGAGGCGGCGGCCGCGTCGATGATCGGCGAATGGCTGGAGAACATCGATGGTTGAGCAGGCCCCGATTGCGCTCGACGCCCTGCTCATCGGCACCCTCACGCCGATCGACGACCGCGGAACCTTAAGCGGTATCGACAAACACCCGGCTCTCGGGCCGGTACATCTCGGTACAACCGGCTTTGCCGGCGACCATCAGGGTGATCTGAAGAGGCACGGTGGCCCGGATAAGGCCGTGCATCATTACCCGCGCGACCACTACGAGGCTTGGGTCAAGGATCTCGGAAGCGTAACCAGGCTGGAGCAGCCGGGCGCCTTCGGCGAGAACATCTCGGCCTTGGGATTGACGGAAAGCGATGTCGCGGTCGGCGACCGGTTTCGCCTTGGTAAAGCCCTTCTCGAGGTGAGCCAGGGCCGGCAACCCTGCTGGAAGCTGAACCGCCGTTTCGATCTGCCGGATATGGCCCGCCGCGTCCAGCAGACCGGCCGAACGGGATGGTACTACCGGGTCATCGAAACCGGCTTGGTTTCGCCCGGTGAGCGGATGCAACTCGTCGAGCGGCGCTATCCCGAATGGACGATCGCCCGGCTGTGGCACTATCTCTATGTCGATACGCTCAACTGCGATGCCCTGTCCGAAATCGCCGATCTCGCCATCCTGCCCCCGAATTGGCGGGACTATGCAGCCAAGCGCCTGCAGACGCGGGCTGTCGAAGATTGGTCCCGCCGGCTCGACGGCGAGGCTCCGGCTTCAACGCCTGGCGGCGCCGTCGAGGGTCGTGACCAGTCGTTGCCGAACGGATGACGCCGACCTGCGGCTGGTGGCGGCCCTGTCCGGCCGCGCCAGCATCTCGGCGATCTCATCGGCAATGAAGATGGCGTGATCGTTGACCTGTGGCAGGCCCATGAGTTCGCCGAAGGTGCCGCGCGCCAGCGGCCCGGCAACGATCAGCGATCTCTCGGCCACGCCACTCGTCCCGATCGCCCGACTCGCCTCATCGCAGGCAAGCCCCAGTCCGACACTGTCTAGGCGCAGCCAGCCCTTCGACGCCAGATCCGCGAGCCAGTCCTGGCTGGAAAGAACACCCGTATGCGCCGGACCGGTCGTCACGACGCAGGCATCGAACAACAGGCGTTCCCGGATGCGCGTCTGCCGGTGACGGATATCGACCGCGATGACCTGACCGTAGCGCTCGACGCCTTCGATCGAAGCGCCGAGGACACGCAACTGTCCCGTCTCGATTGCCTGTCGGATCGCGTCATCGATCTGCGGCGCCACGCGGAACCGGTGGGCGTCCCAGAACGGTCGCAGGCGCTGCACGAGGCGGCGTCGCTCTGCAACCGGCAACGCCCGCCAGACTTGTCCGCCCTGGCTACGCAAAGCGTCGAAAACCGCATGCCAGCTGAGCCCCGCCAGAGCGGCCTGCCGCACCGCCAGGCGCACGCGTCGAAGCAGTTCTAGCGCGGTTCGCGCCGGGGTACCGACAAAATCGCCGAAGGGTTCCTGTGCCCTTCCCGCGTGGCCTCGCGAACGAAGTCCGCGGCGCGACAGGGCGACGATCGAGCCGCGGTGGTCGGCGAGCCTCAGCGACGCAATCACGTCCGCCGCCGTCAGGCCGTTTCCAAGCACCAGAACGTGATCATCGGGACGAAGGCAGGTAAGAGACCCGGCGACCGTAGTGTCGGCGACGAAACGCGGGTGGCCTTCGAGCGCCTGTGCAACGCGCTTCGGCGCACAAGGCGAGGGATGCGTCGTGGCGATCACGACGATGTCGGCCAGCAGCTCCGTCCCAGCGTCGGAGGTCAGCTTCCAGCGCGCTCCACGCCGCTCGATGCGCGCGATGCGCTCGCGCCGGTGCACGACCTTGCCGCTCCGCACGAACGGCGCGACGAACGCGCCGACGTATCGCCCGAACACCGCCCGCCGCACATAAAGATGGCCATCGGCCGCCCTTGCGTCCGGGTCGCCGCGCGGCTCGCCATGGGCCGCCAGCCAGTTCAAAAAATCGTCAGGATCATCAGGAACGAGGCTCATGCGGGCCGCAGGCACATTCGTGCGATGGGCGGGATTGCCGCTATCATAGGCAAGCCCGGCGCCGAGCCGGTCTCGCGGCTCGAAGACCACGATGGCGGCGCCGTCGCTGGCGGCATGGCGTGCAAGGTTCGCCGCGACCACTGCGCCGGTGAAGCCGCCGCCGACAATGGCAATGACCGGTCGCCGCACAGCTGTCACGACTGGGAGACCTTCAGCTTCGGGCGATGATCGCCGGCGATGGTTTCGCCGAACGGCCCGGTGTTGATCGACGTCTCGCGTGCCGGGATGGCGTGGGCCAGCGGCAGATGCGGCAGAACCAGTTCACCGAACCGATAGGCCTCTTCGAGATGCGGGTAACCGGACAGGATAAAGCTGTCGATGCCGATTTGTCGGTATTCTTCCATGCGCGCCCTGACTTGATCGGGATCGCCGACGAGCGCCGTTCCTGCCCCTCCGCGCACCAGACCGACGCCGGCCCAGAGATTGGGAGCGATTTCGAGCTTGTCACGGCGACCACCATGCAGGCGGCTCATGCGGCTCTGACCAACCGAATCCATGCGCTCGAACACCTTCTGTGCGGCAGCAATCGTGTCGTCATCCACATATTGTATCAGTTCGTCGGCGGCCTGCCACGCTTCCCTTGCGGTTTCGCGAACGATCACATGAAGGCGGATGCCGAAGGTAACGTCCCTGCCCTCGGCTTCGGCCAGGGCGCGCACTTCGGCGATCTTGCGGGCAACGTCCTCGACCGGCTCGCCCCAGGTCAGGTACTTGTCGATCGTACGCGCTGCCACCTCCTGGCCCTTGCCGGAGGAGCCGCCGAAATAAAGCGGCGGGTGGGGCTGCTGTACGCACGGAAACAGGAGCTTCCCGCCTTCGATATCGAAGTGGTTCCCCTTGAAATCGACCTCTTCTCCGCGAAGCACGGCCTTGTAGATGTTCAGGAATTCCTCGGTCACCTCGTAGCGTTCGCCATGCGCGAGATGTATGCCGTCGCCCTTGTTTTCGATCGGATCGCCGCCGGTAACGACGTTGATCAGCAGCCGTCCGCCCGAGAGACGGTCCAGCGTGGCCGTCATGCGTGCCGCGAGCGTGGGCGAAAGCAGGCCGGGCCGAACCGCGATCAGGAACCGCAACTTTTCAGTGAGCGGCGCCAGCGCCGAAGCGACCACCCAACTGTCCTCGCAACTCCGCCCCGTCGGGATGAGCACGCCATAGTAGCCGAGCGTATCGGCGGCCTGCGCGACCTGCTTGAGATAATTGAGGTCCACGTTTCGGCCGCCGCGCGTGGTTCCGAGATAGCGGCTATCGCCGTGGGTCGGCAGAAACCAGAGCACATTGATCTTCTCGGGGATCTTCTCGGGGATTTCGTCGGGCACAATTCCCATTCGCGCAAGCCTCCTCGCAGGTTCCTTCGGAGGCACGCAAGAGCGTCCCTCGATTGCCAAAAAGCATAAACTCTATAAAATTTATTGACAATAAGAATTCGGACGATCATCCTTGATGTGAGGAAAAATTTTTCCCGCATCAGCCGTGAGCGACCGGGAATTAGATTAAATTTTTCGAGGATTTGGCCATGACCATCGCGCTTGCCGCTTCTCCCGCATTCGATGCCATCGTTCCGACCGCCAATGGTTACGGGTCGATCACCACGCCGGCGCTGAAGGCGGCCATGCGCAACTTCTCAGGTGGCGTCTCCGTCATCACCGCAGGGATAGGCGAAGAGCGTACCGGCGCCACCGTGACCTCCGCAACCGCGCTCGCCGTCGATCCGCCGACCATGATCGTCAACATCAACCGCACATCCTCCACCTGGCCGGTCATCGAGCGCTATCGGCATTTCTGCGTCAACCTTCTGTCGCGCGAACAGCAAAGGGTCGCCGAGCGTTTCTCCGGTGTCGATGGCACCAAGGGCGCCGCTCGCTACGATGGCGCCGAATGGATCCGGCTTGCCAGCGGCGCGTCGGCGCTTGCCGGCGCGCTTGCCGCCATCGATTGCGAGGTCGAGGAGATCATCGAGCGCCATAGCCATGCGATCATCCTCGGTCGGGTGGTGGCGATTAGCGCGGGGACCGGCGAACCGATCGTCTACCACAACGGCCGCTACGGCGGCGTGCAGTTCTGACGCTGCTTTCCATGCATGGCACAGAGCGCTGCCACGGATCTCAAATTTGGAATGGGCTCTCTGCAAAGCCACAAAAAGCGGAATAATTTATCTACATAAAATCCATGCTTTTAATCAACATAATGTGAGGACTTCCCGAGGAAGCCGCAACCGTTGAGGAGCATACGATGACGATCCGCAGACGCACCCTTCTTGCCGCCAGTGCCGCCCTCTTGGCGGCGAGCCAGCTTTCCCTTCCAGCCCATGCGGACGAAACGACGCTGACCATCGGCTACCAGCCCATCGTCGAGCCGTCGCGCGTGCCGCAGGCAGACGGGACCTATGAGAAGGTGACCGGCGCCAAGATCACCTGGCAGAAATTCGACGGTGGCGCAGACGTGATTGCGGCACTTGCATCCGGGTCGATCGACATCGGCTATGTCGGATCCTCGCCGCTGGCCGCCGCCGCGAGCCGCCAAATTCCGCTTGAAACAATCTTCGTCGTCGGCCTGATCAGCGACGCAGAGGCGCTGGCTGTCAAGGGAATCGACAAGCCGGAAGAGCTTGCCGGCAAGAAGATTGCAACGCCCTTCGTCTCGACGGCGCATTACAGCCTGCTCACCGCCTTGAAACACTGGAACATTGACCCGAAGGCGGTTGAAATCCTCAACCTCCGGCCACCGGAGATCGCCGCTGCATGGCAGCGCGGCGATATCGATGGCGCCTATGTCTGGGATCCGGTTCTCTCCGAAATCAAGAAGACCGCGACCGTGCTTGCGACATCGAGCGACGTCGCGAAATGGGGCGGCCCGACCTTCGACGCCTGGATCGTCAGCAAGAAGTTTGCCGAGGAACATCCTGAAATCGTCACCGGCTTCGTCAAGGTGACCGGCGACGCCTATGCGGACTACCGCACCAAGCCGGAGGCCTGGAGCGCGGGCTCGCCCCAGGCCGAGAAGATCGCACGGCTCACCGGTGCAAAGCCCGAGGAGGTGCCGAACCTGCTAAAGGGCTATTACTTCCCTTCGCTCGAAGAGCAGGCGAGCGCTGATCTTCTCGGCGGCGCGACCGTCAAGGCGATCGCCCAGACCTCGGCCTTCCTGCTCGAACAGGGCAAGATCCCGGCAGTCCTCCCCGACTACGCGCCCTACGTTTCCGCCCGCTGGGCGCAGGAAGCGGCAAAGCTCTCGTTCTGACGTTCACTCAATTGCTGCCCGCCCGGATGAAATCTTCGGGCGGGCGCACTTCGCCATGCCAGGAGAACAGCATGTCCGTCCTCTCGCTTGAGAATGTCACATTGCGATACGCGGCCGATGCCGGCCGTAACACGCCGGTGCTTGCATCGATCGATCTGTCGATCGACCACGACGAGTTCGTTGTCGTCATCGGCCGCTCCGGCTCCGGCAAGACCAGCCTTCTCAATCTTGCTGCTGGCTTCGTGAAACCAAGCAGCGGCCGCGTTCGGCTCGATGGCGCGCCGGTCGCCGGCCCAGGGGCAGAGCGCGCCGTCGTGTTCCAGGACGATGCACTCTATCCGTGGCTGACTGCCCTCGACAATGTCGCCTTTCCCCTGCGCCTGCGCGGTTTTTCCAAGGCGGATCGGCTTCGGCGGGCGCGAGCCCTTCTCGATCAGGTCGGGCTCAGCGATGCAGCCGAGCGGCATGTCTGGGAACTGTCGGGCGGCATGCGCCAGCGTGTCGGCATTGCCCGTGCGCTCGCCTCCAGCCCGAAGTTTCTGTTGATGGACGAGCCGCTCGGCGCGCTCGACGCGCTGACCCGCAGCCGTATGCAGGGCTTTCTTCTGGACATATGGCAACGGAATCGCGTCGGCGCCCTCCTGATCACCCACAGCATCGAGGAGGCGCTGCTGCTGGCAACGCGGGTTATCGTGCTTGCCCCCAACCCCGGCCGGATCACCAGCGAAATCTTCACGACCTTCGGCCGCGATCACCTCGCAGGGACACCGCTTTCGGAAATCCGCAGCTCAGCCGCCTTTCGCCGCCTGCAGGACGAATTGACCGTGCTCATCCATGCCGAAGAAGAAGGAATTGCCGCATGAGCATCTCGGTTGAAGGCCTGCCGCCCATCATGCCGACGGCACGTCACCTAGACGAGCAACCGGAACAGAGCGCCGACCGACCACCATTGCCACTTGTCTGGATTTCGCTCGCGACCATTACGGCACTGCTTTTCCTCTGGAGCCTTGCCTCCAGCTATGGTTTCGTCTCGCCGCTGTTCCTGCCGTCACCGGTTGCCGTCTACCAGGCACTCCGGAGCCTTGCCATCACCGGTTTTGTCGATGCGACGCTCGCTGAGCACGTCGGCGCCAGCCTGCTGCGGATCTTCGGCGCGCTTGCCGTCGCCCTCGTCGCCGGCATTCCCGCCGGCCTTGCCATCGGAGCGAGCCGTCTCGGCAAAGGCATCCTCGATCCGATCGTCGAATGCTTGCGACCGCTGCCGCCGCTTGCCTATCTTCCCCTGGTGATCATCTGGCTCGGCATCGGCGAAGCGTCGAAGATTGCGGTGATTGCACTGGCGATGTTACCGCCGGTCATCCTTTCGACGGCAACGGGCGTCCGTTCCGCGTCGGCCGATCACGTCAATGCGGCGCGCTCCTTCGGCGCGTCGCGGCTGCAGGTGCTGCGCCATGTCATCGTGCCGAGCGCCCTGCCCTCGATCCTCACGGGAACCCGTATCGCGCTCGGCGCCGGGTGGTCGACGCTGGTGGCGGCCGAACTCGTCGCCGCAACCCGCGGCCTCGGTTTCATGATCCAGTCCGCCGCCCAGTTCCTTGTGACCGACGTGGTCATCGCCGGTATCGTCGTGATCGCCGCTGTCGCCTTCCTGTTCGAATTGGCGGCACGCCTCATCGAGCGCTGGCTGGTGCCCTGGGCAACGCGGCGTTAAGCGGCAAGCCTTAGCCAGTCTTCAGAGTGACCCGGTTCCGGGTTGCGATCAGTCGCGCCGCGGCATAGGTCTGCGTGACGATTTCCGGCACGAGATCGATGTCGGGCAGGCTGCCGACGCCGAGCGGCCCAATTGCGTAGAGATCGCGCGTCGGGGCTCCGCCCGCGAGCACTTCGCCCGCCGGGCTGACGGCAATGCCGAGATCGAGTTCGTCGGGCTCGGCAAGGCCGCCGGAAAAAAGGCTCTGCATCAACGGCGCCTGAAGGTCAGGCGCCGAACAACGACAGTCGATCACCTGGTCGGCTGACAGCAGCGTCTCCTGGCTTTCACCGGCAAAGCGCACCATCAACCCTTCCGGACGGCGCCGGCCGGCCCAGCCCTTGCGTAGCACGGTCCGCTCGCTGGCAAGCTCCTGCCGGAGACGCAGGTAGAGGGGTGCCGGCAGGCGATTGCGGTGGCTGTCGTAGATCGACCGCAGGTGCCGGTTAAAGCGATGTTTTTCTTCCTCAGGCAGCGCCTGCCACAAGGACCGCGCCCGTCGACGCAGGCCGTTCATGGCCGCCTGCCAGCCGAGCCCTGCTTCTTCTGCCTCGGCACAGGCCTGCCGGACGAAGCGAACGATCTCGCCGAGCCGCGTCGGCATCGGCTCGACCGGAAATGTCGGCGCTGCCGAAAGACGGGTATGCGGCTGCGGCAGGAAACCATGGCGGGAGAGGATGGTGACCTCGCCGGCAAAGCCGTTATCGCGAAGCTGCAGCAGGCGGTCGACCACCCGGACTCCGCTACCGAGCAGGACCGTGTGGCGCGGCACGACGAGACGACGGGCGCGCACCAGTGGCTTTTCCTCGTCGGCAACTTCCATCTCGCCGCGGCGCAAACCAAAACCAGTCGCCAGCACAACGGCGTCGCATTCCACCGTCGCGTTCTCCTGCACCACGAGAAAGCGCCCATTAGCCTGCTTGCGAAGACCAAGCACCGCCTGACAGGAGAGCTGCATCGAAATATCCGGCCGGCGCGTCAGCGCCTCGGAGAAGCGCTGGTAAACATAGTCGCTGAAGATGCTCTTCGGCACGAAGATCTGCTGGAACCCGGGAATGGCGGCCGGCACGGCGGCGCGAAACTCGGCATTGGCCGAGAGCCAGTCGTTGAAGTCTTCGGGCTGACCGGCGGCCACCGAAAGGTCGCGAACGCGGCTGTTGAGGATTTCGCCGCTCTGGGCGGCGGCCAGGACCTGCCCGCCGCTGATCGTCGGTTGCGGGTCGAAGAGATGGACGTGAAAGGCGGCCCGCACAGACTTCATCAGCGCGATAGCCATCATTACACCGGAAAAACCGCGGCCGACGATGGCGATATGCGGCTTGCCCCTGGAAGCCATTTCCGTCGGAGACGTCTTGGCAAACAATCCATGGACAGTCATGTGCACTCTCCTATGGCCGGCCCCGCCGGCAAAGTTTGAAATGCATGGCTGTTTCGGTCCTCAACGCAGACACCGACCGAATTGTGAGGGTATCGGCGACCATCTGCAGGGTCGCGAGAAGATATCGTCCGCCGCAAGGACGGTCGAGCCCGTATGTCCTATCCCGGCTGGCCTGGCACCTTGGCGCATGCGCATCCCTAGACGGTATACTCTATAAACTTTGTGCGTTATTAGAGCGCGAAACGGCGCCGACATCAAGGGCCGTGTGACACGACCACGCAAAGCGGTCTCCGTCGCCATGCTCTGGAGCGTTCAAGCCACGCCGTTTGGCAAGGGTAACTGCTCTGAAAATTCGCCCGGCTGCGCACGTGCAAACTCCCGACGCGAAATCCCGTTCAACACCCTCAATAGGTCATAGCCATGCGACCAGCGGCCAAAACCACTGGCAATGTTGATGTGCCCGGCATGGCCAAGATCGACGAGGCGGCTCCCCCAGCGGGTCGAATAATGACGCAGGCGGTCGAAAGGCATATAGGGGTCGTTCAGGCTGCCGACGACGAGGCTCGAAAAAGGCAAGGGCAGGTCGGGCATCGACCCGAAATCGATGGCGCCCGGATGAAGCCGATCGGTCGGACCGAGATCGCACGGCGCGACGAGCAAGGCGCTGCGCACCTGCCGGGCGAGCGGGCGCCGCACGAGATTGGCGACCAGAAGGCAGCCGAGGCTGTGGGCCACGAGGTCGACGGTTCCATGCCGGAAGATCTCGTGTTCGAGCCTGTTGCGCCAAAGATCGAGCCTCGGGCGATCCCAATCGTCCTGTTCGACAAGAACCGCCTGCGGATTGTCATTGAGCCAATGGCGCTGCCAGTGGCCGCTGCCCGATCCGAACAGCCCGGGAATGATGAGCGTTGTTGCCATGACATCAGCCGCTTACAAGAATGTTTCAAGGTCACGGCCGCGCATTCTGCCGCGCCCGATTCATGGCTTGATTATGGAAGAGTGGGACAAAGCGCGTAAGCAAGGAACATTCAATATCTATAAATTCTATAGCATAACTTTTCAGCTGCATCGTTTGCCTTCCATCATTTTAGATGTCAGGCATGGAACAAAGTTGGGAGCAGAGTGTTTCTTGAGACGCGGTCAGAAGCGAAAATCAGTTTCCCTTCCGGCCGCCGAAGCGTCAAAAATTTGCGTTGTTGGAGCCCATGAAATTGGTAGTTTGGCGCCGAAAGATACCGGCGCTCGAACAAGCCGGCCAACCGGCGGTTTGAAGATCGGTTTGGATGAGGGGATAGCGCAGCCGCTCGCGGCTGCGGGGCTAAGAGGTGACCGAAAGGTGACGGAGCGACGCAATGGGGACCGGTGGCGATTTCGCCAGCCGAGTGTTTTGCCTGGATTTGGATTGTCGCTCGGGATCACGCTGAGCTGGCTGGTTCTGATCGTGTTGATCCCGTTGTCGGGTCTGGTGTTTCGCGCCAGCGGGCTCGGCTGGGCGCAGTTCGTGGCGCTGGCGCTTGATCCGCGCACGCTCAATGCCTTGAAGATCTCCTTCGGCACGGCCTTTATCGCTGCCGTTATCAATCTCGTCTTCGGCGTCATCCTCGCCTGGGTATTGGTGCGCTACCGGTTCCCCGGCAAGCGGGTGATCGACGCCATGGTCGACCTGCCCTTTGCGCTGCCGACCGCGGTTGCCGGCATTGCGCTGACGACGCTCTATGCCCCGAACGGCTGGATCGGCCAGTTCCTGGAGCCGCTTGGCCTCAAGATCGCCTTCACCCCGGCCGGCATCGTCATTGCCCTGATCTTCGTCGGCCTGCCCTTCGTGGTCAGGACCGTGCAGCCGATCATGGAGGAGATCGATAAGGAAGTGGAGGAGGCTGCCGCCACCCTTGGCGCCAGCCGCTTCCAGACGATCAGCCGGGTGCTTTTGCCGGGGCTCTTGCCAGCCGGCCTCACCGGCTTTGCGCTCGCCTTTGCCCGCGGTGTCGGCGAATACGGCTCGGTGATCTTCATCGCCGGCAACCTGCCTTATGTCTCCGAGATCGCGCCGCTGCTGATCGTCATCCGGCTCGAAGAGTTCAACTATGCGGCTGCGACAGCAATTGCCGCGGTCATGCTGGCGATCTCGTTTGCCATGCTGCTCCTCATCAACTCGATCCAGGCCTGGAGCCGGCGGAGATATGTCTATGTCGCATGACCTGACCGCCGCCTCAGCACCCAGTCCCGGCCTCAGTCCGGCCTCCGGCCCTCGCGCCGCCCTGCCGGAACTGGCCGCCGCCACCTCCGAAAGCCGCTTTGCCCGACTGACGCTGACGATCACGGCGCTTGCCTTCGTCGCACTGTTTTTGCTTTTGCCGCTCGCCGCCGTCTTTACCGAGGCGCTGCGCAAGGGCGTGACGGAATTCGTGCTGGCCCTTGGCGATGCCGAAACCTTTTCCGCCATCCGCCTGACGCTGATCGTCGCCGCCATCGCCGTGCCGCTCAACCTCGTCTTCGGCGTGGCCGCCGCCTGGGCGATCGCCAAGTTCGAGTTCAAGGGCAAGGCCTTCCTGACGACGCTGATCGACCTGCCGTTCTCGGTCTCGCCGGTGATCTCCGGCCTCGTCTTCGTGCTTCTGTTCGGCTCGCACAGTGTCCTTGGTCCCTGGCTGCAGAGCCACGGCATCCAGATCCTCTTTGCCGTGCCGGGCCTGGTGCTCGCCACCGTCTTCGTCACCTTCCCCTTCGTCGCCCGCGAGCTGATCCCGTTGATGCAGGAACAGGGCAGTAGCGACGAGGAGGCAGCCTTGTCTCTCGGGGCATCGGGCTGGCAGACCTTCTGGCATGTGACGCTGCCCAACATCAAATGGGGGCTGCTTTACGGCGTGCTTTTGTGCAACGCCCGCGCCATGGGCGAGTTCGGCGCCGTCTCGGTGGTGTCCGGCCATATCCGCGGCGAGACCAACACCATGCCGTTGCAGGTCGAAATCCTCTATAATGAATACAACTTCGTCGCCGCTTTCGCGGTGGCGGCGTTGCTGGCGCTGCTGGCGCTGATCACCCTGATTTTGAAGACGGCGCTGGAGATCCGCTACAGCGCCGAGATCGCCGCCAGCCGCAGGCACTGACCGGGAAAGCCGGCATTCGAAAGGTATTGTCATGGACGTGCGCGTTCACAACATCCGCAAGGAATTTGGCCGCTTCCCGGCGCTCGACGACGTCTCGCTCGACATCCGCTCCGGCGAGCTGATCGCGCTGCTCGGCCCCTCCGGCTCCGGCAAGACGACACTTCTGCGTCTCGTTGCCGGGCTCGAAAGCCCGACCGAAGGCACGATCTTCTTCGGCGACGAGGATGCCTCGCAAAAGACCGTGCAGGAGCGCAACATCGGCTTTGTCTTCCAGCACTATGCCCTGTTCCGCCACATGACCGTGCTCGACAACGTCGCCTTCGGCCTCAAGGTGCGGCCCTCCAATCGCCGCCCGCCTTCGGCCGAGATCCGCAAGCGCGCGCTCGATCTGCTCGACCTCGTCCAGCTCTCCGGCCTCGACAAGCGCTATCCGGCGCAGCTCTCGGGCGGCCAGCGCCAGCGTGTGGCGCTCGCCCGCGCCATGGCGGTGGAACCGAACGTGCTTCTGCTCGACGAGCCCTTCGGCGCGCTCGACGCACAGGTCCGGAAAGAACTGCGCAAGTGGCTGCGCGACATTCACGACCGCACCGGCCACACGACGATCTTCGTCACCCATGACCAGGACGAGGCGCTGGAGCTCGCCGACCGCGTCGTCGTCATGAGCAAGGGCGTGATCGAACAGGTCGGCACCCCCGACGAGATCTACGACCATCCGGTCTCGCCCTTCGTCTACGGCTTCATCGGCCAGTCGAACTGCCTCAATGTTACGCTGCAGAACGGCGAGATCTGGTTCGAGGATCGGCCGATCGGGCTGCGCGCCCCGTCCGAGCCCGACGGCCCCGCGAAACTGCACTTCCGCCCGCATGACATCGAGTTGGTCGACGGCTCCGGCGGTTGCCTTGCCGGCCTCGTTGCCGCCAGCCGCCGGGTTGCCGGCACCCGTCATCTCGAACTCGACCTTGGCCGCAACCATCCGCATGTCGAGATCGAACTCTCGCCCGAGCGCGCCGCTGCCGGCGACCACAGCCGCATCGCCTTCCGACCAACAAAGTGGAAGATCTTCAGGGAAGGTCGACCGGAGATGAAGATCGCTCCGGCCGGAGCCACGGAATCCCAGCGCCAGACGGCCGATGAGGCCGAATCCATGCTCGCCGCTCAGGTCTCCTGGGCGACTCCCTAAGGAAGTTTAAGCGGCCAGATTTCGACCACGCCGTGAGCAACGGCGCAGGGTGTCTGCGAAACCAGGGCGATGGCTTCGTCGAGATCGGCCGCTTCGATCACCGCGAAACCGGCCACCGGCAACGGGGATGACAGGAACGGACCATTCTTGGTTTCGACCCGCGCCGCATCCGCATTGCGCACCTGCACGGGCGCGCCGGCAATCCCCATCAACACGCCATCGGCCTGAAGTCGCGCGTCATGCGCATGCGCCGCATCGCGCACCACTGCCGCCGTGCGATCGTAGCCGGCGCGATCGCCGTATCCGATGGTGATAAATTTCGGCATGAACCTCTTCCTTCAAGTTGCCAGAGAAAAAACGCGCCTACCTCTGACGGGCTAATTGACAGCCCGGCCTTCAGGCCGTTCCGTTGAAGGAACGCGGATGCGCCGGGAAAGTTGCGACGCCGGTGCACAGCGTCAAAAGAGGGAGGATCCGATACCGACCATCATCGCCCATCACAACATTACCAAAGGCGCCGATCACTGGCTGAAATCGCCGAGACGCAAGGAACTCTTCGGCGCGCTCGGCATCACCAACATCCGGACCTTCGTCGACCCAAAGGACCCGACGCGCGTGGCCGTCATGATGGATGTTCCCGATATTGGCGCCCTCTCGCAGGCGATGCAAAGCCAGGCTGCGGTGGACGCCATGGCCTATGACGGGGTTGTGCCGTCATCGCTTGTGATCCTGGTTGAATCGTAGCGCGCCTTCGCGCGGTGTGCCTCTGTACCTTGCCACGCAGGGTGAAAGACCGCGCTTCGGCCTCTCGCCATGGCGTCGAGATTGAGCCGCTACAATGCGGTACATATTGCGGCGAAGACCGACACATCCGGGATACCTCGCCTGAACAGATTGCGATCGTTGCCTCACGAACAGAAGAAGGAACGATCGCATGAACCACCGCATCCTCCCGACCATCGCGCTTGCCTTGGCGACAAGCGTCGTCGCTTTCGCAGCGCAAGCAGCCGAGATCAAGAACATCGTCATCGTTCACGGCGCTTTTGCCGACGGTTCCGGCTGGAGAGAAGCCTCCGAAATCCTCGGGCGCCGCGGCTTCAACGTGACCGTCGTCCAGGAGCCGCTGACGTCGCTCGGCGCGGACATCGAGGCGACGAACCGCATCCTCGATCTCCAGGATGGCCCGACCCTGCTCGTCGGCCACAGCTATGGCGGCATGGTCATCACCGAGGCCGGACACCATAGCAAGGTCGAAGGCCTGGTCTATGTGGCCGCCTTTCAGCCCGACAAGGGCGAAAACCTTGCAGCGCTCGCCGGATCGAAACCTGCGGCCGCCATGAGCGTGCGCGAAACCCCGGACGGCAAGTATCTCTATCTCGACCCAAAGGCGTTTCCGGCCGACTTCGCCGCCGATTTGCCTGCGGCGGAGGCGGCCTTTGCGGCGAAATCGCAGGTCCTTGCCGCCAGGAGGTCTTCGCCGCCAAGGTCGGCGACCCCGCCTGGCGCACCAAGAAAAGCTGGTCGATCGTCGCGACCGATGACCGCGCCATCAACCCGGACCTGGAGAGAAGCATGGCCAAGCGCGCCGGCAGCCAGGTGACCGAAATCAAGGCCAGCCACGCTGTCTTTGCGTCGCAACCGGAGAAGGTTGCGGGCGTCATCGAGGCCGCAGCCAACGAGGCCGGCAAATAGCCCGAATGCCGTTCTCCGCGACCTGAGTGTGACCTTCGGCACTCAGGTCGCTTCCTTGACGGTAACTGAGATCTGCCGCCAAAGACCTGTAACAATCCTTCGGTAGTTTGCCTCGGATCACGCCTCAGTGCGAAGCGCTTTCGCCATGTCCCGTAAAGTCGCCGCCGAAGCGCGGCTTGACAGCGTGCGGCCAACGGCGGCAAACTTCGCGGATGGGGGTGCGATCACCCCATGAGGCGCCAGCCGAAGCATCGCGTCCATAGAACCGCTCATCCGGAGGACGCGTCATGTCGTCGTATCTCGAAATATCATCGGAAAAACTCGCTCGCCTCATCGGCACGCCGAACTGTCCCGCGCTGATCGACGTTCGCGTCGACGAGGACTTCGACGCCGATCCACGTCTCGTCCCGGGATCCGCCCGGCGCGACTATCGCACTGTGCAGGACTGGACACACGACGTCGACAAAGCGTCGGCGATCGTCATCTGCCAGCAGGGCAAGAAGCTCAGCCATGGCGTTGCCGCCTGGCTGCGCAATGCCGGCATCTCCGCCGATGTGCTCGAAGGCGGGTTCGAGGCGTGGGTCGAAGGCGGCAGCCCCGCCGTGCCGTCTTCGGCTCTACCGGAACGGAACGCCCAAGGGCACACGGTCTGGGTCACCCGGGCGCGGCCGAAGATCGACCGCATCGCCTGCCCCTGGCTGATCCGGCGCTTCGTCGATCCGCATGCCGTTTTCCTTTACGTAGCGCCGTCGGAAGTGGAGATGGTCGGCGAGCGCTTCCGGGCGACACCGTTCGACATCGACGCGCCCGTGCGCTGGAGCCACCGCGGCGAGCGCTGCACCTTCGACGTCATGGTCGAGGAATTCGGGCTTGCCACGGCCCCGTTGCTGCGGCTCGCCAGGATCGTGCGGGCTGCCGATACCGCCCGCCTGGAACTCGCGCCGGAGGCCTCTGGCCTGCTTGCTGCCTCGCTCGGGCTTTCGCGCATGTATGCGGACGATCTGGAACAGCTGGACGCCGGTATGCTGCTCTACGACGCCTTCTATCGCTGGTGCCGGGATGCTACCAACGAGACCCACAACTGGCCCTCGGCCAAGAAGGACGCCTGAGATGACCGACATTGCGGACAGGGCCGCGCCGGGACCGGCGCGGCAACGGGAAAGCCACGGCATCTCCTTCGGCGAAGCGGTCCGGGTCTGGGCGCGGATTGCGGCGCTGAGCTTCGGCGGGCCGGCTGGACAGATCGCCGTCATGCACCGCATCCTGGTCGATGAAAAGCGCTGGATCGGCGAACACCGTTTCCTGCACGCGCTCAACTACTGCATGCTTCTGCCGGGACCCGAGGCGCAACAGCTTGCCGTCTATATCGGCTGGCTCCTGCATCGCACCGCCGGCGGCCTTGTCGCCGGCATCCTCTTCGTGCTTCCGGGGTTCCTCGCGATCCTGGGCCTGAGCTACATCTACGCCGCCTTCGGCAATGTCACGGTCGTCGAGGGCCTTTTCTTCGGTCTGAAGGCCGCGGTGCTCGCGGTCGTCGTTCAGGCCGTCTTCCGCATCGGCGGGCGAGCACTGAAGAACAAGGTGATGATCGGCATTGCCGCAGCCGCCTTCATCGCCATCTTCGTTTTCCGGGTCCCCTTCCCGCTCATCATTCTTGCAGCCGGGGTGCTTGGCTACATCGGTGCACGTTCCGGCTCGGATTTCTTTCGCATCGGCGGAGGCCACAAGGCCGGCACGGGTCCGGTGCTCAAGGACGAAGACTCCGTGCTCGGCGACGAAATTCCCGCGCATGCGCGCCCGAACCTCGCCTGGTCGCTGCGGATCTCGGCGATCCTGCTTGCCCTGTGGCTGGTGCCGCTGGCGTTGCTCGTCGCCATTCTCGGCACGGGCAACGTCTTCAGCCAGATTGGCCTCTTCTTCAGCCAGATGGCGGTGGTCACCTTCGGTGGCGCCTATGCCGTACTTGCCTATGTCGCCCAAGAAGCGGTGCAGCACTACGGCTGGCTGAAGCCGGGCGAGATGCTTGACGGGCTCGGCATGGCCGAGACGACGCCTGGGCCGCTGATCATGGTCGTCCAGTTCGTCGGCTTCATGGGTGCCTATCGCGATCCCGGCACGCTTTCGCCCATGGCGGCTGCGACCCTCGGAGCGATGCTGACGACCTGGGTCACCTTCGTTCCCTGCTTTCTCTGGATCTTCCTGGGCGCGCCCTTCATCGAGCGGTTGCGCAACAACGTCGCGCTGACCGGCGCCATGTCGGCGATCACCGCCGCCGTCGTCGGGGTCATCCTCAACCTTGCGGTCTGGTTTGGCCTGCACACGCTGTTTGCCGAAGTCGCCCCCTGGACGCTCGGGCCGTTGGCGCTCGATATTCCGGTCCTAGGGTCGCTGGTGTTGCCGTCACTGCTGCTGACGCTCGCGGCCGGCGTGGCGATCTTCCGCTTCAATGTGTCGGTCATAACCACGCTGCTTGCCTGCGCGCTCGCCGGCATGGCCTGGACGCTGGCAACGAACTGAGGGCGGAGCCGGCGCTCAGTCGTCGTAGACAGATTGCGGCAGGTGAAATCCCTCCGGCAATTGCGATCCGTAGTGGCGCTCCTCCGGTAATGGCGGCGGAGGCTCGCGGTGCTTTATTGCGCAAGCCGCAAGCACGGCCTTCAGCTGCACGGGCCGGTAGTGTTCGACAAGGCTCGGAAGTGTCTCTTGCTTGTCCGTCTGTCGCGACATCGCGGGCTCCTTGGAAAGGTCTCTCGCCACCGAGCGACAGTGCCAGTCAACCGACTGTGTTGCAACAGATGCCGCGCGATCGACGGTCCCGAGGGGGCCATCGCCTCCGCCATACCTGCCGCGAGCGACCCACAAGATATTCGGGTAAACTGTGGCGCCTGCCCTTGCGTCCGTAACCGCTCACCCTACCTCTGCAGCGCTGCCAGATGGCAGGCAACACGCAGCGAGGACACGACTATGCAGGGCACCCTTTCGAAACTCGGCCTGAGACATCCCCTGATCGTCGCGCCGATGGCCGGAGGTCCTTCGTCGCCGGCGCTCGTGGCAGCCTCTTCCGCCGCCGGCGCGCTCGGCTCGATCGGCGCGGCCTATTCGAGCCCGCCGGCGATCGTAGAGTTCGCCCAGGCCGTGCGTGCCCGGACAGATTGTCCCTTCGCCATAAACCTCTTCATCCAGCATCCGCAGCCGAAGATCGACGCCGCGGCGCTCGAGCGCGCCCGGCGCGCGACGGCGGGATACCGCGTCGAACTCGGCCTGCCCACGCCGGAATTTGCAGCGCCCTACGAAGAGGATTTCGACGCGCAGTTCGAGGCGGTGCTGCGGGCAAAGCCTGCGGCGCTGAGCTTCGTCTTTGGCGTTCTGCCCGCCGAGCACATGCGCGCTGCTCGTGACGCAGGAATGCTGATCATCGGCACGGCAACGACGCCCGAGGAAGCCCTGGCACTCGAAGAGAGCGGCGTCGATGCCATCACGCTGCAGGGATACGAGGCCGGCGGGCATCGAGGTATCTTCGACCCGTCCGCCGAGGACAGCGAAATCGGCCTTGAAGACCTGCTCGCCTGGAGCCTGGGAAAGGTCAAGGTACCGCTCATCGCCGCGGGGGGGATCATGACGGGTTCCGACATCCAAGCCGTTCTGACAAAAGGCGCCAGCGCCGTGCAGATGGGTACGGCCTTCCTCAAGACCGCCGAAGCTGGGACGTCGGCCCCCTATCGCGCGGCGCTAGAGGGCACGGAGCGGAAGACGCGAACGACGCGGGCCTTTTCCGGCCGGTTTGCGCGCGGCGTCGAAAACCGTTTCATGAACGAGGTGGATGCCGCCGCCGTAATGCCCTTTCCGGCCCAGAACAAGTTCACGCGTGACATCAGAGCGGCGTCCACCGCGAAGGGGTCGCCAGACTTTCTGTCCTTGTGGTCGGGAACCGGCAAGGGCGAGCTTTGGCAGGGCTCCGCGTCCGATTTGATCGCTCGCCTCTTTCCGGCGTAGCTCAGAAGTTACAGCACTCTCCTATGCAGTGCTGTCGGCCCTTTACTTCCGCCGTCTTGCAGACGAATTCTTGCTGATTGACGTCATCTCTTGCGAAAGTCGGCAGAATGGATCGTATCGATGCGATGAAGGTCTTCGTCACGGCGATTGACGAAGGCAGCCTTGCGGGTGCGGCCCGTCGGCTGAAGCGATCGCCAACGGCCGTCAGCCGCGCGCTGAACCTGCTCGAAGCCCATGTCGGTGTCGAACTGCTGCACCGGACGACCCGCTCGCTGAAACTCAGTGAAGCGGGCCAGCGCTATGCAGCCGCCTGCCGGCGGGTGCTGGTCGATCTCGAAGAGGCCGATATGCTCGCAGGCGGCGAGCGCGCGGCTCCGCGCGGCACGGTAACGATCTCATCGCCGCCGATCCTCGGTGAAGAGATGCTGCGCCCGATCCTCGACGACTTCCTCAATCTCTACCCGGCGGTTTCGGCCAGGTTGCTGCTGCTCGACCGCTTCGTGAACCTTGTCGACGAAGGCGTCGATATCGCGCTGCGCATAGGGCACCTCGCGGATTCTTCGCTGATCTCAACACGCATCGGCGGCGATATCAGGCGCGTCGTCGTCGCTTCCCCACGCTATCTCGCCAGTCATCCCCGCATCGACGAGCCGGCAGACCTCGCCAAGCACCAGATCGTCGCCTTCACCAATTTCGGCCTTGATTCCTGGACCTTTACGCCGGCCGAAGGTTCGCTGATCCCGCGCACGGTACAGTTCACGCCGCGCTACATCGTCAACAGCGTGCGCGCAGCGGTCGATTCCGCCGTTGCGGGCACCGGCCTTACCCGGCTCTACTCCTACCATGTCGCGCGCCATGTCCACGACGGACAGTTGAAGATCGTGCTGGCCGATGCCGAGCATCCGCCGATGCCGGTTCATCTTCTTGCACCGCAGGGCCGCATGTCGGTTCCCAAAGTTCGCGCCTTCGCGGATTTCGCCTTGCCGCGTCTCAGGACCGAGTTCGCACGCATGGCGATGGAAGCTGGCACGCTTGACTGATTATGCCGAATTTCGGTTTATTGACTGCCGATTGTCGTCAATTCTCGCACAGATCGGATGGGTCTAAATCTGATTGCACCAACGCCGAGGGCGAAGGGACGGGCTGCACGAACGCCCGTTGCAATCGAAGAAGGATCACATCCATGAGCAACGAACAGAAGGTCGCCATCATCACCGGTGCATCGCAGGGTATCGGCGCCGCCCTGGTGCAGGCCTACCGCGATCGCAACTACCGTGTCATCGCCACGTCGCGCTCGATTAGGGAGAGCGCGGATGCGGGCATCCTCGCCGTTGCAGGCGATATCGGAAATCCCGAGACCGCCGAGCGCGTCGTGCGCCAGGGCCTCGAACGGTTCGGCCGCATCGACACCCTGGTCAACAATGCCGGCGTCTTCACCGCCAAGCCGTTCACGGACTTCACCCAGGAAGACTACGACCTGAACATGAGCGTCAATGTCGCCGGCTTCTTCCATATTACCCAGCACGCCGCCCGCGAGATGCTGAAGCAGGGCTCCGGCCACATCGTCAGCATCACTACCAGCCTCGTCAACCAGCCGATCGCCGGCGTGCCCGCCGCGCTCGCCTCCATCACCAAGGGCGGCCTGAATTCGGTAACCCAGGCGCTCGCGATCGAATTCGCGACTTCAGGAATTCGCGTCAACGCGGTTTCGCCCGGCATCATCAAGACGCCGATGCACGCGCCGGAAACGCATGCGGCGCTTTCGACACTTCACCCGGTCGGACGAATGGGCGAGATCCGCGATATCGTCGACGCCGTTCTCTACCTGGAGGGTGCCGGCTTCGTAACGGGCGAGATCCTGCATGTGGACGGCGGCCAGAACGCCGGACGCTGGTAGGCCCGTAACTCTCCAAACAAACGCGGCACCTTGGGTGCCATCAAGTTCCAGAAAGGAGACGGCAATGCCGATCGTAACAGTTCAGGTGACCCGCGAGGGCACCACGCCGGAGCGTCAAACGGTGACGGCGGAGGAAAAGGCCGAGATCATCAAAGGCGTCAGCCAAGTGCTGCTCGACGTGCTCAACAAGCCGCTGGAATCGACCTATGTGGTCATCGAGGAAGTCGACCTCGACAATTGGGGCTGGGGCGGCCTGCCCACCGCCCAGTATCGCGCGCAGATTGCTGCAAAAGCTAAAGCCTGACGCGATCAGCCACAGTTCCCACGACCCGCCGCTTGACAGCAAGCGGCGGGTTTCCTTTGTGAAATTGTGTCGAAATGTATCTGCAGGCGCTTGCATTACATTCGCATGCAAGTCTGGATGTTGCGAACACACCGACGACATATCCAGAGCGTCAACCAGACAGAGCAAGTGGCACAGCCCCCTCGCCCAGAAGCGGCGGCACCATGCGAAGACCAAACCGACTTGAGGAGTTTGCTCGATGGAGCATATCGACCATGTGCTGATTGTCGACGACGACCGAGAGATCCGGGAACTCGTGTCGAGCTACCTGAAGAAAAACGGCCTGCGCGCGACCGCGGTCGCCGACGGGCGACAGATGCGCAGCTTCCTCGAAGGCGATACCGTCGATCTGATCGTCCTCGACGTGATGATGCCGGGCGACGACGGGTTGGTGCTCAGCCGCGAGCTGCGCGCCGGCAAGCATAAAGCGATCCCGATCATCATGCTAACCGCCCGCTCGGACGAGATGGATCGCATTCTCGGGCTCGAAATGGGTGCCGACGATTATCTCTCCAAGCCATTCTCCGCGCGCGAACTGCTGGCCCGTATCAAGGCCGTGCTTCGGCGCGCGCGCATGCTGCCGCCCAACCTGCAGATTTCGGAGGCCGGGCAGTTGCTGCGCTTCGGCCGATGGAAGCTCGACACGACGGCGCGGCACCTGATCGATGCTGATGGCACCGTGATCGCGCTGAGCGGAGCGGAGTATCGGCTGCTGAAGGTGTTCATCGACCACCCCCAGCGCGTGCTCAACCGCGACCAGCTGCTCAATCTCACGCAAGGCCGCGAGGCCGATCTCTTCGACCGCTCGATCGACCTGCTCGTCAGCCGGGTCCGCCAGCGACTCGGCGACGACGCCCGCGAGCCGGCCTACATCAAGACGGTGCGCAGCGAAGGCTATGTCTTCTCGGTGCCGATCGAGATCGTGGAGGCGCGCGAATGACCGCGAACGCTGCTGAAAGAGGCTTTCGACTATGGCCGCGCACGCTCAGGGCGCGGCTCTTTGTTATTCTGCTGGCCGGCCTCGCCATCGCACATGTGATGTCGTTCACAGTTCTGTTCTTCGAGCGCTACATGTCAGCCAAGTCTGTCATGTTCAACACGCTCGAAAACGACATAGCGACCTCGATCGCAATCCTCGACCGCCTGCCCGCTAACGAGCGTGCCTCCTGGCTCAAGCGCCTCAGCCGCGACAACTACGGCTTCATTCTCGGACCGGGCGTGCCCGGCAACGCGTCGGTCGATCCGGCCACCGCGGAGCTTTCCGCCAACATCCAGCGCGCGACCGGCCCGAAATATCCGGTCACCGTCGAGACGATCCCTGGCGATCGCCGCCACGTGCAGGCGCATCTGACATTGAGCGACGGCTCGCCGCTGACGATCGACGTCTATCCCAAGGGGGTCATGCCGCTCGCCGACTGGCTGCCTTACGTGCTGCTGGCGCAACTCGCGCTTCTGCTTTTCTGCAGCTGGTTTGCCATGCGGCAGGCCGTCCGCCCGCTCGTCAACCTTGCCGCAGCGGCCGACACGCTCGACCCAAACCGCAACACGCCGCGGCTCAGTGAGACCGGCCCGACGGAGGTCGCCTATGCGGCAACCGCTTTCAATGCCATGCGCGACCGCATCGCCCAGTATCTTGAAGAACGTGTCCAGATCCTTGCAGCCATTTCCCACGACCTGCAGACGCCGATCACCCGCATGAAACTGCGCGCGGAGATGGCCGAGGATTTCGCCGATCGCGAGAAGCTGATCCAGGATCTCGGCCAGATCGAAAGCCTGGTGAAAGAAGGCGTTGCCTATGCCCGCAGCGCCCACGGCAATGTCGAGAAATCGACGCGCGTCGACCTCGCCTCATTTATTGAAAGCCTCGTCTACGATTATCAGGACACCGGCAAGTCCGTCAGCGCCAGCGATATCGATGGCGGCACGGTCACAACCCGGCCGCAGGCGCTCAGGCGCATTCTCACCAACCTCGTCGACAACGCGCTCAAATTCGCAGGCAGCGCCGAGATCGAGGCACGGCGGCTTGCTGACGATACGGTGGTTATCAGCGTGCTCGACCGCGGGCCGGGCATCCCGGATGATCAACTGGGCGCCGTTTTGAAACCCTTCGTCCGGCTGGAGGATTCCCGCAATCGCGAGACCGGCGGGACCGGACTTGGTCTCGCCATCGCCCAGCAGTTGGCAGTCTCCATCAACGCGTCTCTGACCTTGCGCAATCGTGACGGCGGCGGCCTTTTGGGCGAGCTGGTGATCCGCCCTCAGTAGAGAGGAGTTTCATAAAACGCCGTATAATGCGATATAAAACAATCGCATATATTATTTTCCTAATGTCACGATTGAGATCAAAAGCTCAAGAAGACAAAGCTTGCCGGGCTCGGCCACGCCCATGGCCGATGCAAAAGAGCGGCGACCCTGACGGTCGCCGCTCCGGAGGTGACAAGAGGTAGTGCTGATCAGACGAGATTGATCGTCACGTCAATGTTCCCCCGGGTCGCCTTGGAATAGGGGCAGGTCTGGTGCGCGGCATCGACGAGCCGACGCGCGACGTCGGCGTCGATCCCCGGTAGGCTGACATTCAGCCGTGCCTTCAGGAAGTAGCCGCCGTCGCGATTCAGCAGATCCACTTCGGCATCAACGGCGACGTCGGCGGGAAGCGCGACCTTCGACTGGCCAGCCGCCAGACCGATCGCGCCGATGAAACACGCGGACCAACCGGCGGCAAAAAGTTGCTCCGGGTTCGTCCCCGGCCGGGAACTGCCGGGCGTGGAAAGCTTGGTGTCCAGGCGTCCGTCGTCGCTGCGGGCAGCGCCGTCGCGGCCGCCGGTCGTGTGGGTCTTGCCGGTGTAGAGTACCTTTTCAGCTGCGCTCATGGTGTTTTCCTTTCAACAGGTTTGCCGTCCGGGCCCGATTGCCCTGCGACTGTCGAGACGCATCTGGCGCCCTCAAAATGTATCGGATGTTTCATCGACGCCCGAAAATGTATGGAAACCTGCCCAGGTGCCGGCGCCGATACACGCTGATACGAAGTCCATCCGAAAGTGGTTGTCGCCCATTGCGCCACACCAGCATGACGCGGCGCCGCATCCGGCGGGCCCTGTCTCCAATCACCGCGCACAAAAAAACGCGGGGCCGGCGAACCGGATCCCCGCGCCTCCACGCAATCTGCGGGAGAAAAACTAGAAACGATCGACGGCGACAATTGCCTCGGCAAAAGCGAGCGGCGCCTCCTGCGGCAGGTTATGGCCGATGCCGCCGGCAAGCAGCCGATGCTCGTATCTGCCGGAAAAACGCTTGGCGTAGGCGGCGGGATCGGGATGCGGCGCGCCATTGGCGTCGCCCTCAAGCGTGATGGTCGGGACGGTAATGGTAGGGAACTGCGCCAGCCGCTTTTCGAGGTCGTCGTACTGTGCTTCCCCCTCGGCCAGGCTGAGCCGCCAACGGTAGTTGTGGATCGAGATATCGACATGATCGGGGTTTTCAAGCGCCTCGGCACTCCTGTCGAAAGTGGCGTCGTCGAAGTTCCACTTGGGCGAGGCAAGCTTCCAGATCAGCCGGGCGAATTCCTTTCGGTTCTGCTTGTAGCCCTCATAGCCCCGCTCGGTGGCGAAGTAGAACTGGTACCACCAGGCAAGTTCGCCCTGCGGCGAAAGCGGCTTCCTGTTCACCTCCTGGCTGCCGATGAGATAGCCGCTGACGGAGACCAGCGCCTTGCAGCGCTCGGGCCACAGGGCCGCGATGATGTTGGCGGTTCGCGCACCCCAGTCGCAGCCGCCGATGACCGCCTTCTCAATCTTGAGCGCGTCCATCAGGGCAATGATATCCGTTGCGATCACAGCCTGCTGGCCGTTCCTCGGAGTGTCGGCAGACAGGAACCGGGTCGTGCCATAGCCGCGCAGATAGGGAACGATGACGCGATAGCCGGCATTGGCGAGCACCGGCGCCACGTCCACATAGGTGTGAACGTCATAGGGCCAGCCGTGCAGCAGGATCACGGCAGGAGCATCGCTGGCGCCAAGTTCGGCGTAGCCGACGTTGAGCACGCCCGCATCGATCTGCTTGAGGACGGGGAAGGACTTGTTCGTGCCCGGGGCGACGGCCGGTAGGCGCGGCGCCTCACCGGCTCCCGCTTGCGCTCTGACCGCGCCAGCCGATGCGAACTGCGTTGCCGCCAACGAGAGTGCGATTGCGCCGATGAAACGACGGCGCGGGTGGTTGATTTCGTCCGACATTGACTACCCTCCGGGGAACTGAACTGGCATCACGAATGGAGTGCTGGTGTATCTGGGGCGTGTGCTTGGCGGCGTCCTATTGAAAGCACGTGTAGAAACGGCAGGGGCTGGATACACGGCGATACAATCGCATTTTCAAGGCAGGTTATTGCTGTCAGGCAACGCCTTCGCGTGCATTGCGGCGGATCGTCTGGGGCGGCTGCCCGAGCGTGCGCAGGAAGGCCCGGCGCATGCGGTCGCTATCGGCAAAACCGGTCTGCTCGGCAATCACGTCCATCGAGTGACGCCCCTGCTCCATCAGGAGCCGCGCGGCTTCCACCCGCAGATGCTCGACCGCTTTTGCCGGCGACTGGCCGGTCTCCGAACGGAAGGCGCGGCTGAACTGGCGCGCACTTAAGCCTGCGGCATCCGCGAGTTCGTCTACCGAGAGGACGTTTCGCAGGTTCGCCTTGGCGTAATTGACCGACTTCTGAATGCGGTCGGACTTCGGATCGAGTTCCAGCAGGGCGGAAAACTGCGATTGGCCGCCGGCGCGCCGGTGATAGACGACGAGCTTGCGTGCCACCTGACGGGCGACATCCTCGCCATGGTCCTTCTCGATCATCGCCAGCGCGAGATCAATGCTTGCCGTCATGCCGGCCGAGGTCCACACGCTGCCATCGACGATGAAGATACGATCCTCCTCGACCTTGACCTCGGGAAATCGCTCGCGCAGTTGACGGGCGAACACCCAATGGGTCGTGGCGCGACGACCGTCGAGCAGTCCTGACTCGGCGAGCATGAAGGCGCCTGTGCAAGGGGCTGCCACCCGGCGCGAGACCTCCAAGGCATGGCGCGCGAAGGCGGCGAGTCCCGGCGTTACCGGCTCGATCACGGTGCCCGCGCCGAACATGACGGTGTCATAGACCGCGTCGTCGAAGGCCTTCGTGAGCACGCCGAAGCCGGCGGACGCCTTGACCTCGCCGCCGGCCTCCGACAGCAACTCGATCGCATAGGCTGGTTCGCCAAGCGTCAGGTTGGCGATCTCGAAGGCGGTGACCGCCGCGAACCCCATGAGCTGAAATCCCGGAAAGACGACGTAGCCGATCCTGTGCATCTCACACCACCCCTGTCCGACTCTGTCTGGAATGGCCGCTTATAGCAGATTTACGCCATGGAGGAAACGCGACGGTCATGGCCGGCGCTCATTCGGGAAGCGGCTTGCCCGCATGTTCGGCCACCATGTAGGCCGCATACCAATCCGGCCAGTTATGGTCGTGCTCACCACCGTTGCGCTTCTCGTGCTCGCCATGGGCGGCGGCAGCGCGACGCAGGGCCGCCGCAAGGTCACCGACGGAAGCAAAGTCCGTCACCTCGGTATCCACACGCCCGGGCAGACGTTCGGTCACCTCTTGCAGCAGCCAGCCGTTGCCGTCGGGGTCGCTGAAGGTGGCATAGGAGCGGTAGCTGCGGCGCGCGGGATCGCGTCCGCTGATCGCTGGCTTTCCGGGGCCCTCGCGGTGGAAGATGTCGCTGACCTCGGCGCCCCGTTCGACGAGTTCCGCACGCGCGGCTTCGATATCCGAAACGACCAGATAGAGGCCGCTCGCCGAACCGGGCGTAGCCGAGGTCAGCCCGGTGCCGAAGTGGATCGATGCCGGCGAGCCCGGGGGAGTGAACTGCACAACGCGAAACGCATCGCCGACGGGAAAGTCGGCATCGAGCCGCCAACCGAGGCGACCGTAGAAATTTTTGGCGCGATCGACATCCGCGACCGGAATGACGGCGACCTCGAACTTCAGATCGACCGATGGTGCTCTGTTGTTGCTATCTGCACCTGTCATGACACTTCTCCTTTGTTGCGACGGTGGGGCGCGCTTTCGCACGCCTCTTCCTGTCAGCTCGGTTGACGCAGTGACTTGAATGAAGCCCTCAACTCGTCGACTAGGGCTTGCGGCTGTTCCCAGGCTGCAAAGTGCCCGCCCTTGGCGAGACGATTATAATGGATGAGCTTGGGGAATGCCTTCTCCGCCCAGGATTTTGGTGCCTGATAAAGCTCGTCCGGGAAGGCGCTGACGGCCACCGGGATCTGCACGCCCTTCGGCTGGAAGAAGGCAAGCTTGTTTTCCCAATAGAGCCGTGCCGACGACACGGCGGTATTGGTCAGCCAGTAGAGCGTGACATTGTCGAGCACGTCATCGCGCGTCAGCCCTTCCGGCTTGCCATCGAAGACGCGGGCGATCAACTCGTAGCTGCGGGCATCGTGGTCGAGCATCCAGCTCGCAAGCCCGATCGGCGAATCCTCAATCGCATAAAGCGTTTGCGGACGTTTGCTCATCTCCTGCGCATAGGACAGCCCGTTCCGGTAGAAGAAGTCGAGCTGCTCATAGGCGCGGCGCTCGTCGGCCGAAAGGTTCGCTGGTGCCGGCTGGCCGGCATCGAGGCTCTTCTGGATCTCGTCAGGCACGGTCGCCGGCATGTTGGTGTGGATCCCGAGCAAGCCCGCCGGCTGCTGCAGCGCCATCTGCTCGGTAACAGCGTCGCCCCAGTCGCCACCCTGCGCGACGTAATGGGAATAGCCGAGACGCTGCATCAGCACTGCCCAGGCGCGCGCGATCCGGACAGGGTCCCAGCCGCGCTCCGTCGGTTTGCCGGAGAAGCCGTAGCCGGGAAGCGAGGGGATGACCACGTCGAAAGCATCGGCTTCCGTGCCCCCATGCGCGTTCGGATTGGTCAGGGGATCGATGATCTTCAACTGCTCGATGATCGAGCCCGGCCAGCCGTGGGTGACGATGAGTGGCATCGCGTTCTTATGCTTGGAGCGCACGTGAATGAAGTGGATGTCAACGCCGTCGATGTTGGTCACGAACTGCGGCAGGTCGTTGAGTGTCTTCTCCACGCGGCGCCAATCGTAGTTTGTTGCCCAATAGTCGGCGAGCTTCTGCATGGTGGCAAGCCGCACGCCCTGGGTGCCGTCCGCCACCAGTTCGCGATCCGGCCACTTGGTCGCCGCGATGCGCTGCTTGAGGTCGGCAAGTGCGGCATCACTGGCGTGGAATTGGAAAGGGCGGATGGATTCGTCCGTGGCCGGTTTGGCAGCCGACGTGATTTGGAAGTCGCCGCCGGCGGACACGCCCGCCGCTTGAGCGGCGAGCGGAGGAAGCAGGATCGCGATCGCGCCCGACAATGCCAAGGCGGCCAGTCGGCGGTTTTGGACAATGGGCATGGAACGTCTGAACATCATCATTCTCCTGGTTCGATTGGCGAGGCGGGGAACCGCCTCGAAAGTCCGGGTTGGGAGGTTGCCGGAAGGTGAGCGGGCGCTAGCTCCCGATACGGTAGCGAGCAGCCGGCGTTTTCCTGGAAAGGTTCGGCATCAGCTTCTGCCGTGCGGCCTCATAGTCTGCCCAGTCAGCGGCATCCGGCAGCGCTGGGATAGTGATCACTTCGCCCTGGTCGAGGCCGGCAAGTGCCGCGTCCACCATGTCCTCGGCGCGCATGACGATCTCGCTCGGCACGTGTTCGATGGGGGTGCCGGCAATGCCCCAGAAATCGGTGGCGGTCGCACCCGGCAACACGGCCTGGATGCGGATATTCTTGTCGGCAAGTTCCTTTTGCAACGACAGGGTGAAGGCCAGGACGAAGGCCTTGGTGCCACCATAGACGCCGTTCAGAACTTCCGGCGCCACGCCGACGATCGAGGCGATGTTGATGATCGTGCCAGTGCTGCGCGCCGCAAATCCGGGTGCCACCGCATAGGTCAGCCGCGTCAGCGCGCTGACGTTGAGCGTGATCATCTCGTCCATCTTGTCGACATCGGAGGCGAGCAGCGGCGCCGTCGCGCCGACCCCGGCATTGTTGATCAGCATCGTGATGCTCGCATCGCTTTCGAGGATCTTCTCGACCCGCCTGACATCATCCCTGTTGCCGAGGTCCGCAGCGACGACTTCGATGGCGCGGCCGGTTTCGTCCGCCAGCCGGCGGGCTAGATCGTCGAGGCGTACGCGGTTGCGCGCGACGAGAATGAGGTCATATCCGCGATGTGCCAGGCGGTCAGCATAGATCGCGCCGATACCGGACGAAGCACCGGTGATCAGTGCAGTGCCTTTTGATTTGCTCATTTCAAGCTCCTTTGCTTGGGTTGGAGCCTCGATGGTACGGCCGAAAGATCGCGTCTCAAATGTCATAATTCCGTCTTTTCAGGACATAACCCGCCTGGGCGGACGCGAACCAAATTTCGCCGTGACCATGCGTGTGCTGTGTATCCGCGATGTGTTCGGAAGCGGCGTCTGTGTATCGCAATGTTTGAACGGCCGCGGACGGCGGTAAACCGATACGAAATGCCCTGGGGTTTCTGCCACTGCGCCTTAGCGTCAGAAAGCGAAACGGGGCCGACATGACGTCGGCCCCGTTATCGTCTGCAAGCAACTCCCTGAAAATACAGGAGGCTCAGAGATTGTAGAGACTGCGCGCGAACGCGCCGATGCCCTTTGCGTCGAGCAGGCTGAGCGGGGCACGAAACGTTACCCGCGCCACGCCCGGATGGCGGCCGATCTCGATTGCACCTGCGATCGTTGCCCGGTTCATCACTTCGGGAACGCTGAGACCGAGCAGGTCTGCCGCCCGCTCCAGCCCGTTCGTGGTCGCATCGTTGAGGTTCGCGCCCGTGCCGATGAAGGTGACCGGGGCGTCAGCTTCCACCTCTCGGACACCGTGCTTGCGGGCAAGTGCCGCCACCCGCGTGCGTTCCGCCTCGTCGAGCGGACGTGCAAGGAACGGTACATCATCCAGCACCGGCAGAAGGATCGGCCCGTCGATCTTGAGCCCCTTGATGACATGGACCTCCAGCGTCACCGTGCCGGCGACGTCGCAGGTATGGCCGGCAATTTCGCCGTCGCCCTGCAGGGCATGCATGTCCCCCATATAGATGCCACCACCCGGCACCTTGACCGGGCAGATCAGGATCGCGCCTTCCCGCACGGTATTCACGTCCATGTGGCCGTCAGTCTTATGCTGGACGAGTTCGTCCGCGGTCAGGGAGTAAGCATGTGGTGCGTCGGTCAAAAACTGGCCGAAATCGCCGGCATTGTGCGAGTCCGGCATCGCCTTCGACGGCGTCGTGCCCAATTGGCCGAGGAATGGCCGAAGCCTTGTGGCAACACCGATGAGGTCCGCTGGCGCGAAGGTCAGGATCGGATGCTGGATCGAGCCGTCCGGCAGGGCCAGCAGCCGTTCCGCATCCGTGGCAAAGGTCTCGGCAGTCGCTTTGCCGACGGTCAGCCCCACCTGGCGCTCATCGTCGAAGGCGATCGTGTAGCCGTTGGTGAAGATGAAGGGCGTCGCGTCCGCGCCGCACTTCTCGCAGCGGATCGCAGTCTGGCCGATGCCCTCCACGCGCGTGCGCGGCCATTCCGTGCCGCAGCCCGGGCAAACGGCCGCGCAGAAGGGATCACCGTTGAAGCGACCAGCCACCACCTCGTCGTTGCCCGAGGCCGTCGCCGCGGACGTGACGATCAGCGATCGGATCCGAATGGCAACGGCGTCGCCGATTTCAGCGCCCGCGACCGCCACAGGGCGCGTCACCTCATGTCCGCCGCGGATCTCCGGCGTGATCATCGGCCCCCAACATCCCGGCGCCGTGTTCGCGATGATGACACCGCCATCGGCGACAGGCCCCAGCATCGGCTCGGCGGGGTCGAGTATCCCGTTGGTCAACTCGTTGACAAATACTGTCCGAGCCCCGGTCGTCTGGCGCTCTCTCGTTTTCTCCAGCATGTCACTTTCCTCCAGGTTGATTGGCATCAAAGGTTCGGGCCGCCCGTCTCGGCGGTACTATCGTCAGTCGAAGAACGGATCGGCAAACTCCTCGTGCGGCGCCTCTTGCAGCAATCCTGCTCCCTTCTCAGCAACCGTTGCAGATCCGGAAACGGAGACGAGTGCGGCAAGAAGCGAGGGTTCTCTCGGGTCGCTATCCCAGGCGCATGGTGCCGCCGCGAGCGCGGCGATGGCGAAAACTGTCGCGAAGATACGCATGATGGCTCCTTCCGTTATTGATGTCAGCAGCGGCGTTTCGTCGCCGAAGGCTCGAAACGTGCTCGCGGCCAGAGTGTCTCTTGGGCGTATCGCGGATGTGTGCAGTAGGCCGCGAAACTGTATCCTTTGTAAAAGGCGGATCTGGCTCGGTCCTCTGGGACGCCTCACGGCGCCTCATCAGCTAAGAAGCGCTGTCCGCCACAAGCACCGGCTTCTGCCGATAGAGGCCCGGAAACAGACGATGCAGCGCGCCGATCTTCGGTTTCTCGTAGATGACCACATAGGGCTGGCCGGGATTGTTGTAGACGTAATCCTGGTGATACGCCTCGGCCGGGTAAAAGGTCTTCCCATCCTCGATGGTCGTCGCAATCGGGCGGCTGAAAACGCCGCTCGCATCCAGTTGCGCGATATAGTCGGTGGCAACCTTCGCCTGCTTTTCATCGCGCGGAAAAATCGCCGATCGATATTGCGGTCCGCTATCGGGTCCCTGCCCACCAAGCTGCGTCGGATCATGAGCGACGGAGAAGTAGATCTCGAGCAGCTTGCCGTAGCTCACCTGCTTCGGGTCGAACGTGATCTCCACCGCTTCGGCATGCCCTGTGGCGCCGGTCTCCGTCTTTTCGTAGGTCGCCGTCGCGGCGCTGCCGCCCGCGTATCCTGACGTGACACTCGCGACGCCGGCCACGTGCTGGAACACCGCCTGCACGCCCCAGAAGCAACCGCCGGCAAAGACCGCCGTCTGGCGGCCGTCCGTCGGCGCGATATCGTGGAGCGCCATCGGCACAGGCCTGGTCTCCTGTGCCGCCGACGGCGGCCCGTTGAGAACGAAGATCAATCCGCCACCGACCATGGTTGCGGCGACGAGAAGGCGTCGCGTGAAGGCGGACCAGGTGCGCCCGCGCCGTTTTTCATTGTCACTCATGGCAAACTCTCATCCAAAGGTGAAAACGAAGGCTTCTGCGCCGGGTGCGAGAAAGCGGATCTCGAAGGTCCGCTCCCGGGCTGCTCCGGACTGGCGGACGAGTTGATAAAGGCGGGTCGCCGTAACGGTACCTTTGCCGGCCGCATCGATATCCGCGCCATGGTCCGCGCCCGGCGCCACCCCATCGATGGTAATCTGAAACGGGACCGGCCTGCCGCCGGCGCCAGGGCCGAGCACCAGGTGCAGGTCCCGCGCGCGGAACCGGTAGGTGATGCCGCCGCCGGCCTCGTTGAGGCGTGCCTCTTCGGCGCCGACCGTCCAGTTGCCGGTCAGCCCCCATTCATTGAGCCCCGGTTTGCCGACCGTGTATCGCGCGGACGTGTTGGCCGAGACGCCGTCGGGCGAGACGAAGTTTGCGGCACGCGCATAACCGACATAGGTCTCGCCGGATCCGAGGCGTGCCAGGTCCGGCGAGGCCTCGGCACCCCTAGCATTCGGCTTCACCAGATCGTCTTCGGCCTTCTTCTTGCCGGCGGCTTCCGCCAGCAGATCCTGGATCACCCGCTCGGACCCTTCATAGTCGCCCTCGCCGAAATGGGTGTAGCGGATCTGCCCCTCGGCATCGATGAAGTAGTGGGCCGGCCAGTAGCTGTTGGAGAAGGCGCGCCAGATGGCGAAGTTGTTGTCGATCGCCACCGGATAGGTGATCTTGAAATCGCGCACCGCCTTCTCGACGTTGCCGATCTGCTTTTCGAAGGCGAATTCGGGGGCGTGCACGCCAATGACGACCAAACCTTGGTCCCGGTACTTCTCCGCCCAGGCCCGAACGTAAGGGATGGTTCGGATGCAGTTGATGCAGGAATAGGTCCAGAAATCGACGAGAACGACCTTGCCGCGGAGCTCGGCCGGCGTCAGCGGCTTCGAATTCAGCCACTGAACCGCGCCGTCGAGCGACGGAAATTGCCCTTCCACCGGAAGGTCGCTGCGATAGGCCGCCTGTCGCGTATCCTTTGCGGCAAGGGTCATGCGGGTGCTTGCGACGTCCACGGGCGAAGCACCGCTGCGCAGGCGATCGAGGATCGACTGTTCGACGCCCGACGTGCTGGCATAGGAAAGCTGCGCCAAAAGACCGGTGTCGAGCCCCAGCGCGATCGCGCCAACACCGGCGAGCACCGCGACGCCGAGACCCTGGCGGATGCGGTCGCCGAGGCCGAGGAAGCGCTTCATCGCCGCGAATACTCTGGCGCCGGCCAGGACGGCGAGCGCCAGCGAGGTCGCAGCACCGGCCGCATAGGCCACAAGCAGCAGCGTGGTCTGCGCATTCGCGCCGTTCAGCGCCGCCCCGGTCAGCACCAGACCGAGCACCGGTCCGGCGCAGGGCGCCCAGAGCAATCCGGTCGCAACGCCAAGGAGGATCGAGCCGCCGATGCTGCCCTTCTCCCCGGTCGCAGCCTTTCTCGACAATCGGTTGCCGAGTTCCACGAGCGGACCGGTCACAAAGGCGGCAGCCCGCGTCGAGAGCAGCGTCACGCCGAAGACTGCGAGCATCGCGATCGCTGCGTAGCGGCCATAGGCGTTCGCCTGCACCGCCCAGTTGCCGCCTAGGGCTGCAAGCGAGGCGATACCCGCAAAGGTCACGATCTTGGCGAGCAGCATCGGAAGAATGCTGGTGGAAAAGGGTTGGCCGGCGCGGGCAAACACGAATGGCAGCACCGGCAGGATGCATGGGCTGACGATCGTCAGCACGCCGGCAAGATAGGCTACAACAAAGAGGATCATCACCGTCTCTCCGCATGGGATCAATGCCCGAGGCACAGATCGCTTGTCACGTGCGGCAGAGGACCATCGAGACGTATCGCGGATGTTTCCGACAGGAGCGGAATTGTATCTCAGTGCATCAGGGTGGCTCCCGATCGTCGCAAATCGCGCAATCAATATATTCCATGAAATATAACGACATGCCATAGTGCGGCCTGACCGATCCCTCTCGCTATCGTGGCCTTCATGTTGAAATCTCTTGCGATAATCTTCTCAGCCGTGCTCGGCCTTGCCTCAGGCGCCGCCGAGGCGCGTACGATCACCGATGCCGCCGGGCGGACGGTTGAGGTTCCCGATACCATCACCCGCGTGCTTGCTGCCGGCCCGCCGGCCTCGGTGCTCACCTATGTTCTGGCGCCGGACAAGCTCGCCGGCTGGGTGCGCGAGCCGACGGAGGAGCAAAAGGCATATCTGCTACCGTCGGTCCGCGACCTGCCGACCTATGGCCAACTCACGGGCAAGGGCGGCAGCGCCAACGTCGAGGCGGTGCTTGCCGCCAAGCCGGACATCATCCTCGACGTTGGAACCGTCAACGACACCTACCGCTCGCTGGCCGATAAGGTGCAGGCGCAGACCGGCATTCCCTACGTGCTGATCGATGGACGCTTCGCCGATAGCGGCAAGACGCTGCGCGACGTCGGCGCGCTGCTTGGCGTGGCCGAACGCGCCGAAACGCTCGCAACCTATGCCGACCAGCGGATCAAGGATCTGAACGACAGTCTCGCCATGATACCGGCCGATCAAAGGCCGCGCGTCTATTATGGCCGCGGCCCGGAAGGGCTAGAAACGGGGCTTTCTGGCTCGATCAATGTCGAGATCCTGGAAGCCGTCGGCGCCGAAAACGTCGCGGCGGCAGCCGGCAAGGGCAGCCTGACCCAGGTGTCGCTCGAACAGATCCTCTCCTGGAACCCGGACGTCATCATCGCGGCAAGCGGAAAGTTCGCAGCCTCGGCCAAGAAGGACCCGCTCTGGGCCGACGTGAAGGCAATCACGACCGGTCGTGTCTTCACCGCGCCGTCCCTGCCTTACGGCTGGTTCGACTCGCCGCCTGCGATCAACCGAGTGATCGGCGTCGTCTGGCTGCAGAAGCTGTTTTATCCCGACCGCTTCAAGGGGGACCTGAAGGCTGAGACCCGCGATTTCTACAAGCTGTTCTACCAGGTCGACCTGGCGGACGAACAAGTGGCCACGCTCCTGAAGGGGGCGGTGCCGGCTTCGAAATGAACAGGAGGCAGGAAACATCGGGCATGCTGGCCGACGGGCGCAAGGGCAATCTCTGGCTCCTCGTCGGCCCCCTCCTCCTGCTCGCCCTGGTGTCGATGTCGGTCGGCAAATATGCCGGCCCGTCGGAGATCGCCGGGGCGCTGCACGCGGCCCTATCGGGACAGTCGAGCGACCCCGTTCTTTCAACCGTGCTCTGGAACGTGCGGCTGCCTCGGGTGGCGGGTGCGATCCTGATCGGCGCAGCACTTGCCGCAGCCGGCGCCACCTATCAGGGGCTTTTCCGCAATCCCCTCGTCTCGCCGGATATCCTTGGCGTTTCCGGCGGTGCCAGTCTCGGCGCCGTCATCGGCATCTTTCTGTCGCTGCCGGTCCCGGCAATCCAGGCGATCAGCTTCGCCGGCGGGCTGCTCGCCGTCGCCGCCGTCTATGCCGTCGGCATGGCAATCCGCGGACGCGATCCGGCCCTGACGCTCGTTCTGGCAGGGATCTCCATCGGCGCCCTCGTCGGTGCGGGCATATCGCTGATCAAGATCCTCGCCGATCCCTATGACCAGTTGCCGGCGATCACCTATTGGCTGCTCGGCAGCCTCACTGCGATCACGCGTCTCGACGTCGTTTCGATCCTGCCGTCGCTTTTGATCGGGCTGGTGCCGCTGGTGCTTTTTCGCTGGCGCATGAACCTGATGACGCTCGGCGACGAGGAAGCCCAGACCTTGGGCGTCGACACGCGTCTTACCCGCGCATTGCTGATCGCGGCGGCAACGCTGATCACTGCGGCGGCCGTCTCCGTCAGCGGCGTCATCGGCTGGATCGGCCTCGTCATCCCGCACATCGCGCGCATGCTGGTCGGCCCGGACTTCCGCCGCCTGCTGCCGGCCTCGATGATATCTGGTGCTGCCTATCTGCTTGTTGTCGACATGCTGGCGCGCAGCATCGCGCTCATCGAAGTGCCGCTCGGCATCCTGACCGCTGCCGTTGGTGCGCCCTTCTTCCTATGGCTGCTCGCCTCCGGCCGGAGGGCCTGGCAATGACGCTGGACATCAGGAATCTCGCCTTCGGCTATGGCCGACGCACGGTAGGCGAGAATGCCTCCCTGTCGCTTGAGTCCGGCGAGGTTCTGGCCCTGCTTGGCCCCAACGGCGCCGGCAAGACGACGCTGTTCAAGACCGTCCTCGGTCTCCTGCCGGTCAAGGCCGGCGATATTCTCCTGGACGGTCGACCGCTTTCCGCCTGGTCGCGGCGCGAACGCGCCAGGCAGATCGCCTATGTTCCGCAGGCGCATGCGGCACTTTTCCCGTTTACAGTGCTGGAGGTGGTGTTGATGGGGCGAGCCCCTCACCTCGCGCCGTTCTCATCGCCTGGCACTCGCGACCGTCGGATTGCCATGGAAGCCCTCGGCGGCCTCGGCGTGGCCCACCTTGCCATGCGCCCCTATACCGAGATCAGCGGTGGCGAACGCCAGATGGCGCTGATTGCCCGCGCACTGACGCAGGAACCCGCCATCCTCGTCATGGACGAGCCGACCGCCAATCTCGACTATGGCAACCAGATGCGGGTGCTTTCGCATGTCCGAGCGCTGGCGGCACGCGGGCTTTCGGTCGTGCTTTCGACGCACAATCCGGATCACGCCTTCCTGGTCGCGGACCGCGTCGCCCTTCTCCACGCCTCGAAACTCATCGCGCTCGGCTTACCCAAGGACGTGTTGACGCCCGCCGCTCTCAAACAACTCTACGACATCGATGTGGTGATCGGCTCGATCGACGGCAGCGACGCCCGTCTCTGTGCGCCGCGCCTCACCACCCCCTCTATAAGGAAAGGAACTGACCATGGTCCGCCAGAACGAAATCCGTGAGAACGAGGTGGCCGTGGTACCACCCGCGGCAACCGACGCCGGTCTCGTCTTTATCGGCCGCATTTCCACGCCCTGGACCTCGCGCATGGAAACCCCTCGCCAGGGTCGGCATGACGGCCCGGTCTGCCGTATCGAAATCTTCGAACCCTGGGTCCTGGCGCTGAAAGGCGTGGAGGCGTTCGAGCGGCTGGAAATCCTCTACTGGCTCGACCGTTCGCGGCGCGATCTGGTGTTGCAAAGCCCAGCCAGCAACGGCGAAGTGCACGGAACATTTTCACTGCGCTCGCCGGTTCGGCCGAACCCGATCGGCACCTCGATCGTCAAGCTCGAAGCCGTGGAAGGCTCGAGCCTTCTCGTGCGCGGCCTTGATTGCCTCGACGGTACGCCACTCATCGATCTCAAGCCCGACCGGACTCTGTTCAAGCCGATTGCGCCGCCGCAGCGCGGCGACTTCGAGACCGGCGACGGCAACGCGCATTACTGCCAGAAGGCGTGATCCGGTCGCGATTTGGCAGGGCGCGACGGTCGATCCGCGCGCCCTTGCCGCGAGCGTATCAGTCGATGCCGACCATGACATCCGAGGCCTTGATGACCGCGTAGGCTTCGCCGCCGACCTTCAGGCCAAGTTCGTCGACCGACTCGTTGGTGATCGCTGCAGTCACGATCGAGCCGCCGACGTCGATCCGGACATGGGCGGTGGTTGCGCCCTTGATGACTTCGACAATCTTGCCCTTGAGGCGGTTGCGCGCGCTGATTTTCATGCGGTTCTCCTTCGTGTTGACCAGGCTGAATGTCGCGGTCACCGCATTCAGCCGCTAGGCCAGACGGGGTTTAGCCCGGATCGCGGCTGCGAATAGCGGCGTTCGAGGCGAAACAGTATCACCGTCGCGCATGGACGTGCAGTTTCCCCGCAGCATTGTCAGGTCAATCGCGGAGCGTGATCCACACCGGCGCATGATCGCTCGCACCCTCCATGCCACGAACCTCCCGGTCGATGCCGGCACCGGTAAGCTTGCGGGAAAGCTTGCGGCTGAGCAGCATATGATCGAGCCGAAGCCCCGCGTCGCGCTGCCAACGGTTCCGGCGATAGTCCCAGAAGGTGAAAAGCTGGTTCGTCGGGTGGATCTTGCGCAGCGCATCGAGCCAGCCCTGGTCGAGAAGTTCGCCGAATGCGGCGCGGCTTTCGGGCTGGACCAGCGCATTGTCGTCGTAGGAGGTTGTCGGGTAGATGTCGCGCGGCTCCGGAACTATGTTGTAGTCGCCGGCAAGCACGACCGGCAGATCGAGGGCGAAGAGTTCGGCGGCATGTTTGGCCAGACGCTCGTGCCAGGCAAGCTTGTAGACGAACTTGGGGCCTGGCTGTGGGTTGCCGTTGGGCGCGTAGAGACAGGCGACCAGGATGCCGCTGACGGCAGCCTCGATATAGCGCGCCTCGGCATCCGACGGGTCGCCGTCGAGCCCGACACGGGTCAGCACCGGCTCGCTGTCTCGGGCGAGGATCGCCACACCGTTCCACGCGGATTGTCCCTGCCGCACGGTGCCGTAGCCGGCCGCTTCGATCGCCGAGCGCGGGAACTGGCGATCGGGCGCCTTCAACTCTTGCAGACAGACGATGTCCGGCTCCGCCTCGCCCAGCCAGGCGATCAGGTTGTCGAGCCGCCTGTTGATGCCGTTGATGTTGAAGGTGGCGATCTTCATTCCGGCGATCGGATCAGCGTGTCAGCCGGGCAGCCCAGGCTGCCACCGCATCGGCCAAGGTCCTTAAATGATCGGCGGTCGAAAAGCCGGAAATGCTCTTGCGCGGTTTGAGATCATGGTCTCCGTCCTCGAGCCACAGGACTTCGATCGCATCGGAAAGCACGTAGTTCTGCACTTCCTCGCGCGTGCCGAATTCGTCGCGGGCTCCCTGGCAGATCAGCGTCGGCGTCTTGAGGCTGGCCAGGTGCTTGGTGCGCAGTTGCTCGGGCTTGGCTGGCGGATGGAAGGGATAACCGAGGCAGAGCAGCCCGGTGATCCTGCCGGCCGCATGCAGCGGATCGGCGATCATGCTCGCGACGCGTCCCCCCATCGACTTGCCGCCGATGATAAGTGGGCCTTTGACGTCCAGATCCTCGATGGCGGCGAGATATTCCGGATTGAGCGTGTCGGCGCGAGGCGGCGGCTTGCGCCCCTCAACGGTGCGCCTTGCCGCCATATAGCCGAACTCGAAGCGTGCAACGCGAAAGCCTGCCGTCGCAAGCGTCCCTGCGGTCGCGGTCATCGAAGCCGAATCCATCGGCGCGCCGGCGCCATGGGCAAGAAGGATGGTGACCGCGGCATCGTCGGGTCCGTCGAAGAGAAATTTGTCGCCCATATCAGCCTGTTCTCGGGCGGCTCTGCAGGTCGACATATTGCACGCCGCGCTCCGCCGTTCGCGCCCATTCGCTATCGCTATCGAGTTCGAGATAGCGGGTCCACCAACGCTTCGCCTCCGCGAGATCGCCGGCATCGAATTCGAGTTTCGCCAGGTTGAAGACGGCGTCGGCATAGTCGCCGTCAATCTCGATCGCCTTCCCGAGATGCCTGCGCGCGGCGTCGATCCGCCCCCGTTCGTTCATCAGCCCCGCGAGGTTGAACCAGGCCTCGGCGAAGGATGGATCGAGCTTGATGGCGCGGGCGTAATCATGGGCCGCATCTAGCTCCCGTCCGGCTGCCTTCAGGCAATTGGCGCGGTTGAAGGCCGCGACCGAATCCGTCCGGTCCATGGCAAGATAGCGTTGATAGAAGGCCGCAGCCTCCAGGTAGTCGCCATTGGCTTCCGCCTCCTCGGCCAGATCGAAGAGATCTTCCAGGGCGGCATCGTCGGGTGTGTCGAGATCGAAGAGCAATTGCCCATTCAGCTCGCTCAGGCCCTCGGCGCTGCGGGCATAGATCGCATCGGTGCCACCGTGGTGCAGCGAAAGCGCCGTCAACGAGGCGACCGGTCCGGAGCGATGAACGGACCGGGCGATCGCAGTCCAACTCGCGCCGCTGGCAATCAGCTCGGCATATTTCCTGGCGAGAATGAGGTCGCGGAACGAGTAGGGCTCGCTGTCATGCTCGAAAGCGTCGAACAGGGAGAGCAAGTCGAAGATGCGCGGCGAGAGCCTCGCCTGATCGATCAGCGACTGGCGACTAAGCGCGGACGCAGCTGGCACCGACATCAACCCCAAAAGGCGAAGAAAGCCGTTCTCGCTGATAAGCCACCGCCCGGACGAATGTTCGGCATCGAAACGGGCTTCGATCTCCGCCTCGCTCGATTTGGCAAGCAGGCTGCGGCCGAACACCAGATAGGTCGTCTGGCGCGTCACGCCGCGACGCACGTGGCCGTGCTGGCGCTCGACCTCGCGCGCCACAAGCCGGCGCGGGAAGGCCGACAACGCCCCGACGATACCGAATGTCTGGCCTGCAACAGCCATCAGGCTTTCTTCTTCGCGGCCGGCTTTGCCGCCGTCCGCTTGGCTGGCGCTGCCGCCTTGGTGGTTTGCTTGGCTGCCGGCTCGGCCTTGGGCTTGCTCTTTGCAGGCGGCTTCGACTGCGACAGGCTCGCCTTCAGCGCATCCATAAGGTTGATGACATTGCCGCGCTCAGGGGCTGCCGCAATGATCGGCTTATGACCTTTGAGCTTCTCGCGGATCATCTTCATCAGCGCGATCTCATAACGATCCTCATAGTTCTTCGGGTCGAAGACCGTCATCTTCTGCTGGATCAAGGCTTCGGCAAGCTGCAGCATTTCAGGGTCCGGATGACCAACGGGTACATTGCCGAAATATTCAGCGGTTCCGCGCACTTCGCTCGGGTTTCTCAGCGTACAGACGAACATTCCGGTTTCGCGCGCGCCGATGGTCACGACGCGTTCACGGCTCGAAAGCACCAGGCGCGCGATCGCCACCTTGCCGCTCTTTTTCAGCGCTTCGCGCAGGACGACGAAGGTTTCTTCGGCCATCGCGCCGTCGGGCGCGAGATAATAGGGCGCGTCCTGGTAGATCACGTCGACGGAGCCTTCATCGACGAAGGCCTCGATGTTCATCGTGTGATTGGATTCGATCCTGACGCTGTCGAGATCGCTGTCCTCGATGATGATGTACTTCTTGTCCTCGTACTCGTAGCCCTTGACCAGATCCGAGCGCTCGACGAGCCCGAGTTCCGGATCGACCGGCTTCATGTTGATCCGGTTGTGGGTGTCCTTGTGCAGCTGGTTGAAGCTGATGCGCTCGCTCGAACTGGTCGCCGGATAGAGCCTGACGGGGCAACTGACGAGACTGAGTTTGAGATAACCTTTCCAACTTGCCCTGGGCGCCATTGATGTCTCCTACGCGGCCAAACGCATTACGTCCTCGTTTCGGACAGAAGCGGCAGATCCTTGGCAAAGTCGTCGATATCCGCCCAGGGATCGCCGAAAGTATCCAGAAGTCCAGGCAGCGAAGAATAGTTCAAATCCTCCGGAGCGTCGATAGTCTCCAGATCCGCCCACTGAAGCGGGGCCGAAGCCGGCAGATTGGTGCGTGCCCGCAGCGAATAGGGAGCGGCCGCCGTATGGCTGCGCGCATTGCGATGGAAGTCGATGAAGATCCGCTTGACGCGGTTTTCCTTGCCCATGGTCGTGGTAAAGGTCTGGGGTGCAGTCGCCGCCAGCCGCGTCGCTATCGCGCTCGTTGCCTGGTGTGTCTTCTTCCAGTCCAGCTTCGGTTTGACCGGCACCACGACGTGGATGCCGCTGCCGCCAGACGTCTTGACGAAAGGAACGAGGCCGATTGCTTCCAGCTCGCCGCGAATATGGACCGCTGCCTCGACCACGTCGCGCCACGAGATCCCCTCGCCGGGATCAAGATCGAAGACGACGCGATCGGGCTTCTCCAAGCGCGTGCGCCGCGAACCCCAGCTATGAAGCTCGATCACGCCGAACTGAGCGAGCGCCAGATAACCCTTCGTGCCCTCGATCGAGAGGAAGGACTTGCTCTCGCCCTCGGAATTGGTCGCGTTGAAGCTGACGATGGAGGGCGGCATGCCGGTGAAGGGATGGCGCTGGAAGAAGCAATCGGCCCGCTTCCCCGTCGGGCAGCGGAAAAGCGACACCGGTCGTCCGAGGATATGCGGCAGCATGAAATCGCCGACGAGCGCATAGTAGACGGCAATGTCGAGTTTGGTCGGTCCGGATCTTCCGAACACCCGGCGGTCGGCGTTGGTCACCTGGATCGTCGCCAGGTCGGCGTCCGTGATCAGCCGCTTGCGCGGCGCCGTCGCCGGGGCCGAAAGCTCGACATCGCGAAGCCCCTTGAACACCGCATGCCGCAAGACATTGTCGGTCGTGCGGTTGGAGTAGTGGATGCGGGCGGATAGCACCGGCCGCACCCAGAGGATTTCCTTGGGCGCACCGTCCAGCGCGGTCTCACCCCCGCGCAAGGCTTGCAGCCGGGCGAGTAATTGCTTGGCTGTCGCCGCATCGAAGCCGGTGCCGACCTTGCCGCGGTAGTGCAGCTCGCCGCCCACCCACTCCCCGAGCGCCAGTGCCGCCAGCCCCTCGGCCGCCTCGGAGACGGTGTAGCCTGCGATCACGAAGTCTTCGCTTTTGAGCGCTTTGGTCTTGGTCCAGGTCTGGGTGCGTCCGCTGCGGTAGGGTGCGGAGGCACGCTTTGATACGATCCCTTCCAGCCCCAGCTCGGCGACCTGATCGTAGAGCCCGCGCCCGTCACCTTCCACATGGTCGCTGAACTGAATGGCGGAACGGCTCGATATCTGCCCTTCAAGCAGCTGCGCCAGCAGACCCTTGCGCTTTTCCAATGGAACTTCGGCGAGATTCCAGCCGTCGAGATGGAGGATGTCGAAGGCATAGAAGACGAGCTTGCCATCGGTCCCGGATGAAAGAGCCTCCTGCAACAGCGAGAAGCGGCTAATGCCCTTGTCGTCGAGAGCGACGATCTCGCCATCGATCATCGCTTCCCGACAAGGCAACTTGCGGAATGCGTCTGGCAGATCGCCGTAGCGTTTCGTCCAGTCGAGCCCGCTGCGCGTGATTAGCCGTACGGAACCATCCGAGAGATCCGCCATCGTGCGGTAGCCATCGAACTTGATTTCGTGCAGCCAGGTCTGTTCTCCCGGTGAGGCCCCGGGCGGTTTCGGGGTCGGGCTGGCGAGCTGCGGCTCGATCCGCTGCGGCTTCGGACCTTTCACAGCGCCCGGCAACGAGCCGGGCTTGAGGACGGCCGGCTTCGCCGCTTTAGCCGGCTTCTTTGGCGGCTCGACCAATTCTTCGATGCGCCGCCCGCTTTTCACGCTCTCCGGGCGTGCCGTCAGAATGTCGACATCAGCATCGGCGGCTGGATCATGCTCTTTGAACAGCAGCCAGTTGCGCGTGTCGTCGTCTCCCGGTTTCGGCTTCAGCCGCGTCAGCATCCAGCCGCCATTGAGCTTTTCGCCGGCTAGACGGAACTTGAACGCGCCGGTTCTCAGGCTCTTTTCGATATCGTCCATCGGTGCCCAGACGCCGGTATCCCAGACGATCATCGGCCCACCGCCATATTCGCCTTCCGGGATGACGCCCTCGAAGTCGACGTAGTCGAGCGGATGATCCTCAGTCTCGACAGCCAGCCGTTTGTCGGCGGGGTTGAGCGACGGCCCCCTGGGGACCGCCCAGCTTTTCAGCACGTCGCCGACCTGTAATCTGAGATCATAGTGATCGGCAGTGGCATGGTGCTTGTGCACGACGAAACGATTGCCCTCCCCGCCACTTCTTCCGGCAGGCTCCGGCGTCCGGGAAAAGTCCCGCTTCGCACGATAGGTCGTGAGTTTCGACGTCGCCATGCAGCAAAGCTAGAACGTGTTCGCAAAGGTCGCAATATCCGCCACGGCCAGGACACGCGGCACAGAAATTTCGGAAAACAATTGCTTTCTCAACTCGGCTCACCTAAAAATTCGAAGAATTTGGAAAGCCGCCATGATCGAAAAGCAGAAGACGCCACGCTCCCGCGGCCGTCCCCAGGTCCGACCGGACGACGAGACGCGCCAGGTGATCGTCCTCGCCGCCGAACGGCAATTCTGCGACCTCGGCTACGAGGCGGCGAACATCAACGTCATAGCTCAGAATGCCGGCGTTTCCACCAAGACGCTCTATCGGCTGTTTCCCACCAAGGCCGATCTCTTCGAGCGCGTCATCTCCCTCAGGATCGCCGAGTTCGTACTGGAAGCCGATGAAGAGAACCTGGAAGATCTGGGCGTAAGGGGTGGCCTGGTGCACCTGCTTGCCGCCTACGGACATCTCGTGCTCTCGCACGACACGATCGCGATCATCCGCCTGGTGCTCGCCGAGGCAGAACGCTTTCCGGAAGTTGCTGCCACCTTCTGGGAACAGGCGATCCAGCGGACAAGTGCCACCTTGGAGCGATGGCTGAGGACGCAGGTGGCCCACGGCCGGCTCGCGGTGGCAGACCCGCGTCTGACCGCAGGCATGCTGCGCGGCATGATGGCGATGGAGCCGCAACGCGCCGTCATGATGGGTTGCCTTGGCACCATCGACGAGGCGACGATCACGGCGCGAGCAGAAAGCTGCGCCGACATTTTCCTGACAGGCGCCTTGCCGAGATAGAGCCGTCGCTCTCCACGGCAAACTTTGGCGATGTCATCCAGCTGTCATCAAGCTGTAACGTGAGACCGTATAACTCTCCGCGCGGAAGCCCTTCCGCCGGACGCATGAGGCGTCGCGACCAGCCTTCGGCATGGCCTCCTCCCCTTGCACGTCCGGTGATTGTTATGCGTTTGTCCGCGAAGCTTCCTCTCGCTGCGGCGGCTCTGGCCGCCTTTTCCATTGCTGCCACCAGTCTTGCCAGCCTGACCGTCAGCGGCAATCTCTCGTCACGCGCGGCAATCGAAAAGCTGGAGGCGCTCGCCGATGCCCGCCGCAACGAGCTACGCCATTACCTCACCACCGTGGAAAACGACCTGCGCAATCTGCAAGCACAGAAGTCCGTCGCCAAGGCGCTAACCGACCTCAATGGCGCAGCCGCCAAGTTCGGGGAAAAGACCGAAAGCGAATTGCAGCGCCGCTACCTGGCGGAAAACCCCAACGCCGAAGACAAGCGCGCCCTCTACAGCTCCGCCGGCATCGACGACTACGACGCGCTGCATGCGCGCTATCACCCGTTCTTCCGGCGCTTCGCCGAAGCCCACGGCTATCGCGACGTGCTGCTCGCCAATCTCAGCGGCGATGTCGTATACGCCCTCAACAAGAAAGGGGATTTTGGCTTCAACCTCAAGGACGCGGCCTGGAAGGACACCGGGCTTGGCCGCGTCTTCCGGGAAACGGCCGAGGGAACGGACAAGAGCAAGCTCGCCTTTGCGTCCTACGAAGCCTATGCCCCGCTTGGCGGCAGCCCCGCTGCGTTCGTCGCCATCCCCCTGGAATCGATTGACGGCAAGATCGGCACGCTGATCCTTGAAATGCCGGATGGGCGCATCGGCGAAATCGTCGGCAACCGCACGGGCCTTGGCGAAACCGGCGAAACGATTTTGCTCGACAGTAACGGGTTCTTCCTCGCCGACAGCGCCGCCACACCCGGCAACGATATGCTGAACGCCCGGATCGTGGCCGACCAGCCGGCGGAAGACGGCATCGTCAGCAGCAGGCTTGCGGATTTCCGCGGCGAGGAAACCCAGATGGCGGCCACCAATCTTGATGCTTTCGGCACGCGCTGGACCATTGCTGCGGTCATGACCTCGCGGGAGGCCTTTTCCGCGGTTACCGCCTTGCGCAACTGGACGCTCGCGACCGCGCTTGCCGTCCTCGCGGCTGCGCTGGCGATCTCCATCTGGTACTCGCGCCGACTGACGCACCCGATTACCGGTCTCGTCCGCGACATGAGCCGGCTCGCCGATGGCGACACGACGATCAGCGGTGTTGGCGGTACCCGCAAGGACGAGATCGGTGACATGGCCCGATCCGTCCTTGTTTTCCGCGACGCTCTTCGCGACCGGGCCCGCCTCGAAACCGAGGCAGCGGAGACGCAAACCATGATCGAGGAGGAACGGCACGGGCGCGAGACGACCCAGGCCGAGGTATCGCGCCAGATCAACGAGGCCGTCGAAATGCTGGCCTCGGGGCTCGAACGTTTGTCCCACGGCGATCTGACGGCCCGCATCGACCGCCCCTTCGGCGCCGGCTTCGATCGCCTGCGCTCGGACTTCAACCTGTCGCTGGAGAGCCTGGCGGTTACGCTCGGTGACGTGAAGGCGAGAAGCGCCGAGATCGACGGTGAAACCGGCGAGATGCGCGACGCCATCGGCCAACTCGCCAAGCGCACCGAACATCAGGCGGCGACGCTGGAGGAAGCGACCGCGGCGCTCGGCGCAATCACCGCCACCATCGGCCGCACCGCAGAACACGCCACATCCGCAACCACGATCGCCGCCGCGGCCAAGGCGAGTTCCGATCGTTCGGGTCAGGTGGTGATGAACGCCGTCTGCGCCATGGCCCAGATCGAGAAGGGATCGGTCGCCATCTCTCAGATCATCGGCACGATCAACGATATCGCCTTCCAGACCAACCTCCTGGCGCTGAACGCAGGGGTCGAGGCGGCGCGTGCCGGCGAAGCGGGTAAGGGCTTTGCGGTCGTTGCCCATGAGGTGCGGGAACTCGCGCAGAAGTCGGCGCAGGCCGCCCGGGAGATCAAGGCGATCATCACCGCGTCGGCCGAGGAAGTGGCGAAGGGCGTTTCTCTCGTCAGGGCCGCTGGCGACGCGCTCGACGAAATCTCCGGTCAGATCCACGCGATCAACGAGCAGACGCTGCAGATCGCGGGCGACGCGCGCAACCAGGCAACCGACCTGCAGCACATCAACCAGACCATGCTGTCGCTGGACGCCGTGACCCAGCAGAACAATGCGATGGTCGAGGACAGCACCGCCATGACCCACAGGCTCTCAGGCCAGGCATCCGGCCTGTTCGATCTGGTCGAGCGCTTCCGCACGACATCCAGCGGACGTCGATCTGAAACGGCCGCGGTGGAGCGGGCTGGCCTTCGCCGCACGGCCTAGCACCGCACATCGGCGCCGCCATCCAGACGCATGGCTGCCACCGCTTTGGCGCCGCGACCACGGCCTTGACGCTTCGCCGAACGCATTTTACGCCATGGCGGGAGTGCTCATGGAGCGCGGGGAAACCATGCGGATAGCCAGCCTTGCGATGTATGTCAGCCCTCAGCCGCTCGCGGCCGCAACGGCAACGCTCTGGGCGTTCCTGCGCGACGACCTGCGGCGCGAGGGCCTGACGGATGTGCCCGACCGATTGGACGCCGTCCTCCATCATGCCGATGCCTGGCTTCATCCGGCGCTGCTGCTCGCGCAAACCTGCGGCTATCCCTACGTGCGGCATTTGCGCGGCAAGGTTCGCCTTGTCGCTACGCCGGTCTACGGGCACCCGGGCTGCGACGGGCCCGACATGTGCAGCTTCGTCATCGTGCGAGCAAACGCACCGGTCCGTTCCCTCGAAGATCTCCGGGGGACACGGGCTGCCATCAACGATCCGATCAGCAATTCCGGAACCAACCTGTTGCGCGCGGCGATCGCGCCCCGCAGCCGCAATGGCCGGTTCTTCTCCTCTGTTGCGGAAACCGGCAGCCATTTGGCAAGCATCGATGCGGTTGCATCGGACACTGCCGACGTGGCCACCATCGACTGCGTGACCTATGGCAACACGCAACGTTTTGATCCGGAACGCGTGGCCGGTCTGCGGGTCTTGACCGCCACTGCCAGGCACGCCGGGCCTGCCTCTCGTCACCCGCGGCGACGCCTCGGACGACGAGCTTTTGCTGCTGCGCAGTTCACTCGGACGGGCGATCACGGAGCCCAATTTGGCTGAGGCCCGCGCTGTGCTTTCCTTAAAAGACTTCGCGGTTCTGTCGGATGCCGATTACGAGCCTGTGGCGGAACTGGCGCGGTTCGCGCATCGTCTCGGCTACCCCGAGATCGCCTGAAGACGCGCAGTTGAGTTCAGGTTCGTCAGCCTGCCTGTGCCAGCGCCACCGCATCGTCGCCGGCCGGGAAATGGAGCTGGCCGGACAAATCGTTCGCCGCTTGCCAGACGGCCTCCGCGACGTCGGCCTCGGTCGTCACCAGAGACGGTGCTGCAAATTGGGCGAAGATCGGCGCTGCGAATTCGGCATAGGCCTCGGGGATCAGGTCCTCGACCCGCATCGTCGTGTTGTGAGCAAAGCGCGTGGTTGGCGCGTAACCTGGCTCGACCAGCTTGACACGGATATCGAAGGCGGCAAGCTCGTGGGCAAGCGAACCGGTGAAGCCGCTAATCGCCGCCTTGCTGGCGGTATAGGCCGCGGCCAGCGGCATGGAAGCAAGCGTCACGCTGGAGGTGACGTTGACGACGACGCCGGACCGGCGAGCACGGAACTGCGGGATCACCGCCTGGGTCATCGCCATCACGCCGAAGGTATTGGTGTCGAAGACCTTGCGGATATGGGACATCGGAGTTGCCTCGAAGGCACCCACCACGCCGATGCCCGCATTGTTGACGAGCGCATCGATCGGACCGCTTTCCGCGATGGCGGCAGAGACGCTGTCGGGATCGGTGACATCGAGTGCCAGCAAACGAAGCCGCTTCGAATTCGGCAGAATATCGTGTCGGGGCGAGCGCATCGTGGCAATCACGCTCCAGCCTTCGGCATGAAAGCGGCGCGCAGTCTCCAGCCCGTAGCCGGAAGAGCAGCCAGTGATCAGTACGGTCTTCATAGCGGTATCCTTCGTGGTTGCGATGGAAACGGAGTACTGCGCGGACTGCGGACGTTCTACGGCTTGAAGTCCTGATTTTATTTGCTAGCATCCTGAAATGACCGATCCCCTCTCGCAGCTCATTCAGCTTCTCCGCCCACGCACAGTGTTCACCAAAGGCATCAGCGGTGCCGGCCGCTGGGCGGTTCGCTACTCCGAATTCGGTCATCCGAGCTTTTGTACCGCCATCGAGGGATCGTGCCGGCTGGCAGTCGATGGCGCGGCGCCGGTGACGCTGCAGGCGGGCGACTTCGTGTTGTTGCCTCGCACGCCCGGCTTCACCATCTCGGGCTTCGATCCGGTTCAGCCGACCTTCATCGATCCCAAGGCGGCGCCGTCACCGGTCGGCGACGTTCGCCATGGCAGGCAGGACGGCGAACCGGACGTGCGCCTGCTCGGCGGCTATTTCGTCCTCGACTCGCCCGACGCCGGACTGCTCGTTTCGCTGCTGCCGGCATTGATGCATCTGCGCGGGATAGAACGGCTTTCGACGCTCGTCCGCATTGTGGGCGAAGAAGCACGCGACGAACGCCCGGGCCACGACCTGGTTCTCGCACGCCTTGTGGAAGTGATGCTTGTCGAGGCGCTTCGATCAATTGAAGGGGAGAGCGCGGCACCCGGCCTGTTGCGCGGGCTGGGAGATGCGCGGCTGGCGGTGGCCATTCGCCAGATCCACGCCGATCCCGCCCATCCCTGGACCGTGACGGAGCTGGCGCACGAGGCCGCACTGTCGCGCTCCGTCTTCTTCGAGCGCTTCACGCGCGCCGTCGGCGTGCCACCGATGGAGTATCTGCTCGTCTGGCGCATGGCGATCGCCAAGGACCTGCTGCGGCAACGCGAACTGGATCTTGCCGCCGTCGCCGAACATGTCGGCTACAGCTCGGCAAGCACCTTCAGCACGGCCTTCAGCCGCCATGTCGGGCAACCGCCAGGGCGCTACGCGCGCATGGCGGCTGCCCAATAATACCGGCACGGCTTCTCGTGAGAATTGTCTCAAATACAGAAGTCAGCCACATTTACACCCTGCTCTCTGGCCTATAGACGAGCCTTGGGGCCCGTAAACGGACCCCGGGCCAACAGAGAACCGCACCTCATGCTCCGACGCCTGTACGATTGGACAATGTCGCTCGCGACACGGGAAACCGCCATTGTCTGGCTTGGCATCATTGCCTTTGTCGAAAGCTCGATCTTCCCGGTTCCGGCCGATCTTCTCTTGATCCCGATGGCGCTGGCGCGCCCGGAACGGGCCTGGCGCTATGCGCTCGTGGCGACGGTCTGCTCGGTACTTGGCGGCATCGCCGACTGGTATCTCGGCCATTATGCCTTCGACACCATCGCAAGGCCATTGCTCGAGTTCTACGGCAAGCTCGACACCTTCGAGCATCTGAAGGCCTCGGTCGACAGTGAGATGCTGGCATTGCTGCTCGTCACCTCGGGCCTGGCGCATCTGCCGCCGATCAAGGTCGTGACCATCCTTTCAGGCGCCGCCAACATCAATCTCGGCCTGTTCATCGTCTCGGCGATCATTGCCCGCGGCGCGCGATTCTTCCTGCTCGCCTGGCTGCTGCGCCGTTTCGGCGAAGAGATCCGGGATTTCCTCGAAAGGCGTCTTGGCGCGCTGGCGGGCGCGGCGGCGACAGTCCTGATCTGCCTCTTCGCCGCACACCGCTTTCTGTCCTGACGGACCGCGGCCGGAATTACCTGCGCGGCAGTGAGAGCGGCGCAAGCGTCCCCATTGCGCGACCCTTCGTGTCGTTCTCAGCCGCCTTGCGGCAAGCGTAGTCCTGCGCTTCCTGGAGCTTTGCGAGCGCGCCGTCATAATCGATCAAGGTCGGGCGGCCATCACTGACGACGCAAGTGCCGTCCACGTGGACACGCTCGATCGCCCGCTCGGCCGCGCAATGCAGGAGATTGCGCAAGGGGTCGTAGACCGGCTGCATGGCGTGGTGCCTGAGATCGACCACCAGGAAATCCGCCTTCGAGCCGACGGCGATCCGGCCGATGTCGTCCCGGCCAAGTGCCCGCGCGCCGGCGGTCGTCGCCGCCTCGAAGATGTCGCCGGTGGATACGTCGAAGACGGACTTGCCCGAGAGCCGCGCGCAGATCATCGCCTGGCGCATTTCTTCGAGCATGTTGAACGGATAGCTGTCGGTTCCGAGCGCGACGTTGACGCCGGCGCGGCGGTAGCGGCCGACCGATTCCAGTGCCATGCCGCTGCGCGAGAAGGTGACCGGGCAATGGGCGACGGTCGTCTGGCGTTCGGCGAGCAGACGCAAGTCGATCTCCGTGCGCTGTCGCGTCCAGGAATGGCTGTCGACGAAGATGCAATGACCAAGGATCAGGTCCTTGCCGAGCAGACCCAGCTTTTCAAGATATTGTACGGCCGTCAGCCCGTGCCGGCGCAAGAGTTCTTCGTGCTCGGTCATGGTCTGGGCAGCATGAATGGTGATCGGCATGCCGCGCTGACGCGCTGCCGCCACCGCATCCTGCAGCAGTTCCGGCGAGCAGGTCTCGATCTGCGACGGTGCGACGACGCCGCCAAGGCGGCCCGATGGGTGTGCATTCGCAGTATCGACGACCTCAAGCGCTCGCGCAAAGGCATCGCGCCCCCGCGCCCTGTCCCAACGGAAGTCAAGACGATGGCTGTCTTCGACGTGCCATTGCGCTTCGCGGAAACCCGGCGCGACGAAGGTGCGTGCACCACTCTTGGCAAGCGTCGGCAGCCAGCTCGCATGCGGGCCGGCAATATCGAGCAACGTGGTGACGCCACTACGCATCAGGTCGCCGACCATGACCGTCAGCGACGCCTCGATCGCATCGTCATCGATTTCCAGAAGGTTGGAGTATTCGTAGAGCGCATTGCCCCAGAGCGCTGCCGTCCCCATGTCCTCGAAGATGCCCTTGGAGATCGGCTCCTCGCCGGAATGGCAATGCACGTTGACGAAGCCCGGCAGGATCATCCGGTCGCGGCCGGAGCTTTCGCTGACGAACGGACCGTCATAGTGGCCGCCGACATGCACGAAGCCCTTCTCGTCATAGGCGACGTCGGCGTCGTTGAGATAGACATGGCCATTAAGCTTGCGGTCGAAGGCGACGAGCGTATGCGCTTTGCGGATGACGTGGATCTCTTTAGTCATGCGTGGTCCTGAAATATTGCTCAAGGAAACGGCTGTAAGCCCCCATGAGAGCGCTGAAAACGAAGTATACAACAGCCGCGAAGACATAGCCCTCCAGCACCGCGATGCCCTGCCATTGCGGGTCGCGCATGGCGGTGCGGACGGTGTCGAGGAAGTCGAGCAGACCGACGATCGTCACCAGCGTTGTATCCTGGAAGAAGCCGATGAACAGGCTGACCAAGGGCGGAATGACCTTCTTCAGCGCCTGCGGCAGCACGATTTTACGCATGATCTGCCAGTAATGCAGACCCAGCGAATGGCCGGCCTCGACCTGCCCGTTGGGAACCGCCTGCAGGCCGCCGCGCACGATCTCGGCGATATAGGCGGCGGCAAAGAGGATGATCGCCACCTGCGCCCGGACGAGCTTGTCGATGGTGATGCCATTGGGCATGAACAGGGGCAGCATGACCGTCGCCATGAACAGGATGCTGATCAGCGGCACCCCGCGCACGATCTCGATGAAGCCGACGCCGAGGACGCGGATTGCCGGAAGGCTCGATGCGCGGGCGAGCGCCAGCGCAATGCCAAGCGGGAGCGCGCAGGCAAGCCCGATGAAGGAGAGCATGAAGGAAAGCGGCAGCCCGCCCCATTGCGTCGTGGGCACGACCGTGAGGCCGAAATAGCCGCCCGCCATCAGCACATAGAGCACCGGCAGGACGACGGCGACCCAGGCGATCAGCAGTCCCCGCCCCCAGACCTTCGGCATCATCGAGACGAGGCAGGCGCCGAGAAACAGAAGCATCGCCGTCAGCGGACGCCATTGCTCTTCAAAGGGATAAAAGCCGAAAAAGATGTAGCGCATCTTCGCCGACAGGAACGGCCAGCAGGCGCCGCTGGTCGCCTTGCATTCCGCCGGCGTGCCCACAAAGGTGGCGTCGACGAAGAGCCAGCCGATTGCGAGCTTGGCGAGCGCAAAGACCGTGCCGAGGCAGAGGATGGTGATCAGCGCATTGCCGGGCGTGCCGAAATAGGCGCTGAACCAGCGGCTGCGCGATGCCGGTGGCGCTTCGCGGCTCGGCGCAAGCGTCGCATTGCTCGCGAGGGTGTCGACCTGTGTCATGGCTCAGCGCTCCCTCAGCGCGACCCGCGCATTGTACCAGTTCATCACCAGCGAGATCAGGATCGACAGGCCGAGATAGACGCCCATGAAAATGGCAATGGCTTCAATCGCCTGGCCCGTCTGGTTCATAATCGTGTTTGAGACCATCACCAGATCCGGATAGCCGATGGCGATCGCGAGCGAGCTGTTCTTGAACACGGTCAGATAGGTGTTGGTGAGCGGCGGAATGATGATGCGCAGCGCCTGCGGCAGGATCACGAGCTTCAGCGTGCGTGCCCGCGACAGGCCAAGTGCCGTCGCCGCTTCCCACTGCCCCTTGCTGACTGCCTGGATGCCAGCGCGAACGATTTCCGCGACATTGGCCGACACGCTGAGCGTCAGCCCTAGCAGAAGCGCCACGAATTCGGGGCGCAAATGATAGCCGCCGCTCAGGCGGAAGCGGCCGAGTTCCGGCACATCCCAGGTGACCGAGATGTTTGCGAAGAGGATGGTTGCGGCGAGCGGCAGCAGAAACGCGATCGTCGCGAACAGGGCAATCGGCCGCTCCTTGCCGGTTACGATGCGGCGGCGGCCGAGAATGCGCGCGGTAACGACGGCGGCAGCGACGCCGACAACAAAGGCCGTGACCAGCGCAGCGAAACCGCTCTGCCAGTGCAGCGCCGGCGTGACCAGACCGCTGTTCGACAGAAAGACGCCGGGAAGCATCTCGATCGCCTGCTTGACTGGCGGAAACACGGAGATGATCAGCGAATACCAGAGCAGAAGATAAAGCAGCAGCGGCACGTTGCGCAGCGCTTCCACATAGGCAAGCATCAGCCGCGACAACATCGGATTGTGCGACAGCCGCCCGATGCCGACCAACAGCCCGAGAACAGTGCCGAACAGGGCAGCGAGCAGCGAAACCTTGACCGTGTTGGTGATGCCGACGAGGATCGCGCGGCCGATCGTATCCGTCGGCTCATAGGTGATGGCAGATTCGGTAATGACAAATCCGGCCTGGCGCGCCAGGAAGCCGAAACCGGTCGCAATATCCTGCTTGGCAAGATTGGCGCTTGCGGTGCTGAACATCACCCAGGCGATGAGCAGCACGACGCCGACGGCGATCACTTGATAGAGATAGGCGCGAATGCGCGCGTCATAAAACAGGGGCATCGGCACCCGTCCCTTGGAGCACAATGATCTCGGGCCGGCGCGACCCAAGATCATAACTTGATCGATTTCTATCGTTTATAGTACGGCGGCATACCGCGCGCACTCTCCACGGGCCGATTAGGCACCATGTGGAGACGTGGACCCGAGCGAAACGCGCGGGCCCGTCGATTCTCAACGGAACGGCGGTGCGTAGAGCAGGCCACCTTCGCTCCAGCGCGTGTTCGGGCCACGCGTCAGGCCAAGCGCGGTCTTGGTGCCGAGGTTGCGCTCGAACACTTCGCCGTAGTTCCCGACGCCCTTGATGATGTTGTAGCCCCACTTGTTGTCGAGGTTCAGCATCTTGCCGAGTTCTTCGCTGACGCCGAGCATGCGCTGGATCTCCGGATCCTCGCTCTTGGTCATCTCGTCGACATTGGCCTGGGTGATCCCACGCTCTTCGGCAGCCATCAGCATCCAGGCAGACCAGGAGACGATGTCACGCCAGTTGGAATCGTTCTGGCGAACGGCCGGCGCCAGCGGCTCCTTTGAGATCGTTTCCGGCAGCACGACGTAATCGTCCGGGTTGTTGGCAACGGCGCGGATCGAGGCAAGGTCCGAACGGTCGGACGAGATCGCCTCGCAGCGGCCGGAGAAGAAGGCGTTGCGGTTTTCGTCCGGGCTTTCGAAGACGACCAGCTCGAACTTGCCGCCGATCGTACGGAAGAAGTCGCTGAGGTTCTGGGCGGTCGTGGTGCCCGGCAGCGTGCAGATCGCTGCGTCGGTCAGTTCCTTGGCGCTGCTGACGCCGAGCGACTTCGGCACCATCAGACCCTGGCCGTCGTAGAACACGGTCGGGCCGAAATCGAGCCCGAGTGAGGTTTCGCGCGAAAAGGTCATGGTCGTCTGGCGCGACAGCATGTCGATCTCGCCGGACTGAAGCGCCTGGAAGCGCGTATTGATGTTGGTCAGGACGAAGTCGACCTTTTCCGGATCGCCGAATACGGCAGCCGCCACGGCGCGGCAGACATCGACGTCGAAGCCTTCCATGTGACCCTTGGCATCGGCCGTCGCAAAGCCCGGCGTGCTCATCGAGACGCCGCAGATCAGCTTGCCGCGGGCCTTGACGGTTTCGAGCGTCGTCGCGGCGTTGGCAGCGGTCGCGGCCACCAGGCCGACGGCGATGCCGGCAACTGTCGCACAGAGCTGCAGAATCCTGCTGTTCATGAATTCCCTCCCATTGGCTGTTCCCTTTCAGGCCTTCTCAGGTCGCGCGGTCCTCTCCGCACGCCTCCTCCCGAACCGGCCGGCACCGGCCTATTTTTGTCGGCGCCTGCAATTGCATACGACAAGAGAATACAAACATCAACATTATTGTATACAATATTGACGACCATTTGGACGGGCGCTATCGAAGACAAGGGACATGTTCGGCCGGTCCCCGATCGGCCCGTTGGGGAGGCACCCTTGTCTGAGAAATCTAGCCGCAGCGAAGTGGTCTACAAGCTTTTGCGCCAGGCGATCCTGGAACAGGCCCTGAGGCCCGGAACGAAACTTTCCGAAGATACGATCGCCGACCATTTCAAGGTCAGCCGTACCAGCGTTCGGGCGGCCCTGGTCCGGCTCAACGCCGAAGGCATTGTCGATTTACGCGCCAATAAGGGCGCCTGCGTGGCCGAGCCGACATTGGAGGAAGCCCGCGACATCTTCGCACTGCGACGCATGCTCGAAGCCGAGGTGATCCGACGGCTCGTCGCCGATCTCGACGCCGCCGGCGTCAAGCGGCTGCAGCAGCATGTCCGGCAGGAGGAGACGGCGCTTACAGATCACGGCCCGCTTTCGATCCGGCTCGCTGGCGAATTTCACATCCTGCTTGCCGAGCTTACGGGCTCACAGGCGCTGACGCGGTTCGTCCGCGAGATCGTCTCACGCTGTTCGCTGATCCTCGCCCGGTTCGCGCGGCTGCATTCGCCGGAATGTGCCGTCGACGAGCATGTCCAGATCATCCGCGCCCTGCAATCGCGCGACACCGCCACGGCGGAACGGATCATGCTCGAACACCTCGACGCGGTCGAGCTTCGCGCCGAACTCGACACCGACAAGACCGAGCCGGATATCTCCGCGATCCTGCAACGCTACGCCCGCAAGGGCTGACGGCGCCTCAACTATTCGGTCGAGAATACGACTTTCTTTCGCCGATCTGCGCCACCATCTGTCGCGCGGCAACACACCAGGCGCGGCATCTGTCTCCAATATCTGCAACGATACCGGTTACACCGGGTGGGTCTTGCAAGAGAGGGAGTAAGACATGCCAATTGAACTGGAATTCATGAGCAAGCAGGTTGCCGCGGGCCGGCTGTCGCGACGGGAGTTTCTCGGACGCGCCGCGGCACTCGGGATAACCGCCGCCTCGGCGAACCTGCTGCTTGGCCAAGCGGCCCGCGCCGCAGGGCCGGTCAAGGGCGGAACACTCAAGGCGGGCCTCGTCGGCGGGGAATCGACGAACAGCCTGGACCCGGCAACCTGGGCAAGTCAGGTCCCCTACACGCTCGGGCGCTGCTGGGGCGAACAGCTCGTCGAAGTCTCGCCGACGGGCGAGATCGAGTACCGGCTTGCGGAAGCCTACGAGGCGACGCCGGACGCCAAGACCTGGCGCTTCAAGATCCGCAAGGACGTGACCTTCCACAACGGCAAGGAGCTGACCCCGGCCGACGTGGTGGCGACGTTCGAGCGTCATGGCGACGCGGACTCCAAGTCTGCGGCCCTGCCCTTCGTTCAGGACTTTGAGACGATCAAAGTCGATGGCGACAGCGTGGTCATCGCGCTGCGCGCGCCCAATGCCGACCTGCCCTATATCGTCAGCGATTACCACCTGATGATCCAGCCGAACGGCGGCAAGGACGACCCGACGGCGGGCATCGGCACCGGCCCCTACAAGGTCGTGTCCAACGAGCCGGGCGTCAAACATATCGCAGAGCGGCACGAAGGTTATTGGGGCTCGGCCGAGCGCGGCCATGCCGATCAGATCGAAATCGCTGTCATCAATGACTCGACCGCTCGAACCGCGGCCCTCCAGAGCGGCCAGATCCACATGATCAACCGCATCGAGCCCAAGGTGGTCGCCCTGATCAGTCGCCTTCCCGGCGTCGTCATACGGAATGTGCCGGGCAAGGGTCACTATGTCTTCATCGCCCATTGCAACACGGCGCCCTTCGACAACAACGACCTGCGCCTGGCGCTGAAATATGCCGTCGACCGCGAGGAGATGGTGGCAAAGGTGCTCGCCGGCTATGGCACCGTCGGCAACGACACGCCGATGATCAAGGGCTATCCGCTGTTCGACAACGATATCGAGCAGCGCGTCTTCGATCCGGACAAGGCGAAGTTCCACTACAAGAAATCCGGGCACAGCGGCTCGGTTCTGCTTCGGACCTCCGATGTCGCCTTTCCCGGCGCTGTCGATGCGGCACAACTCTTCCAGATGAGCGCCGCCAAATGCGGGATCACCATCGACCTGAAGCGCGAACCGGGCGACGGCTACTGGTCGGACGTCTGGAACAAGCAGCCCTTCAGCATGTCCTATTGGACCGGCCGGCCGACGCAGGACCAGGTCTATTCGATCGCCTATCTCTCCAAGGCCGAGTGGAACGACACCCGCTTCCTCCGGGAGGACTTCGACAAGCTGATCTTTGCGGCGCGTGGTGAACTCGACAACGCCAAGCGCAAGGCACTTTATCATCAGGCGGCGATGATGCTGCGCGACGAAGGCGGCGTCATCGTACCGATGTTCAACAACTATATCGACGCGACCAACGACAAGGTCGGCGGTTGGATCGACGATCCGAACGGCGAACTGATGGGCGGGCACGCGCTGACGAAATGCTGGCTCAACGCCTAAACCAGCGACGCGAATGACGGGAGGTCCGCACGCGGCCTCCCGTTCTCATCGACGGGTTTTCAAGCGGTCCGGCGCAGTGATACCGTGCCGTCTGTTGCGCGCTCCACCGCGATGTCGTGGTAGCGGGCAAGCGTCATGTGCGGCGTTCCCTCGGCGGCCGCATGCGCACCGGTGACGACGACGACATCGGCCCCGGCTGCGAGCCCGGCCAGAATTCCGGCCGGCGCGTCCTCGAACACCAGGCAATCCTCCGCACGCACGCCCAGCCGCTCGGCCGCCATCCGGTAGCCCTGTGGATCGGGCTTGCCGATGGAAACATCCTCACCGGTGATCATCAGTTGGGGCATCGGAATGCCGGCGGCCGCGAGACGGCGCACGGCGAGATCCAGCGGCGCGGACGTCACGATCGCCCACCTTTCCGGCGGCAGAGAATTCAGGAAATCAACCGCACCGGGGATCTCGACAATACCTTCAACGTCGGCGATCTCGGCCAGCGCCAGGTCGTAGGCTTCCTTCTCCGGATCGATGTCCGGCAGCTCGAGATTGCGGATCGTATCGACGGCGCGCACTCCATGTACGGTTTTGGTAAACTCGACTGGGTCGAGACCATTGCGCTCCGCCCATGCGCCCCAGACACGCTCGACCACGGCCATGGAGTTCAGCAACGTGCCATCCATATCGAACAGGAGGGCAGCAAAATTCTTCGTGAAAACGGATGAAGGCGCGGCGTCCAAGGCAATCCCCTGAGATGATGAGACGGGCGGCAAAGGCTTCGCCCAGCGGAGAAGCCACACCTACTACCGGAGAGCCGCCCGCACAATGCCATTTACGCCCCCGATGCCAACGCTCACTCGACGCGCCAGGCAGCCTTGCTCGCCGTCAGGAAGTCGATCGGCCCACCCGCCTGATCGTCGTCGAAGATGGCGCAGGAGAGGATGCCGCTGAACACCGCGCCGGAATCGACATTGGTGCGGTTTCCGACCGTGCGCGGATTGGCCGTGCTCGGCGTGTGGCCATGACAAAGGTGCCGGCCCCAGTACTCGCCGGAATAGTCGTCGGGCGGCCGGATCCAGAGGAAAACCCCGTCGTCCTGCTGTTCCAGCGGCCGCGTGTCGTCGACGCCCGCATGAACGAAAATGCGAAAGCGCTCGACCAGGATCGTCGGCAGCTCCTTGATCCATTTCAGGTGCCGCCCGGGAACCGTGCCGTCATAGGAGATCAGCGTCTCGCGGCCACCGTTGACCAGCCACCAGTCGACATCGCTTTCACCACTGCTGGCACCCCAAAGCATTTCCTCGTGGTTGCCCTTGAGGGTCAGCCAGGTCCAGCCGGGCTTCGTCGGACCAGCCATGATCAGTTCAATGACGGCGCGGCTGTCCGGCCCCCGGTCGATCAGGTCGCCGAGAAAGATCACCCGCCCCGTTGGCGCATAGTCTTCGATTTCATCCAGCAGCGCGCGCAGCTGGTCGAGGCAGCCGTGAATATCGCCGACGGCGAACGTCAGATGCCGGACGGCCATGCATTCACTCTCCAAATTCCGATAGCGGGCGCCGGCCGGTTCGAGGCCGAAAATATCGCCAGATCAAGGCGCTATAACATGCCTTTTGCGGAAAGGATGCAAGATGCGGCGGCCGCGACGCGGACCCGTGCGACAATTAAGAATGAGGGCCGCCGTGTAAGGAGCCACGGGCGAGATGCCCGCACTTGGGAGCCACTATTGTGCCGTCCTGATGTCAGCGTCGGGAATGACCCTTGGCGATGGTCGAGCTGGCGATCGACACCGGGTCGCTTGCCGGAAAAGTATCCTCGAGTCCTTCGTCGAGTTGCTCTTCCATCGCATCGCGATCATGCGCCCGGCGCGCGTTCGGCAGGGTGCCGCGACGCACCCCTGCCTGGTCGCCGGCGGCCGCGACCGTTTCGTCGGCCGCAATGGCCGCATGCAGAATTTCCTTTGCCTTCGCGATCGCGTTCAGCCGGTTAAGGGATCCGGCCTTGTCCTGGGGACACATCACTGTCACCACCTCATCGCCGTCGCCTATGAATTCGACGGTGAACCCTGAGCGACCGGCTCTTTCGGCAGTGACCTGCAGGCCGACGATGCGCATCGGACCTCTCCTTCCTTGGGCTGTCCCGAAGGGCCGAGGCCGCGTTGGCCGCCTCGGCCGTGGCGGGAACGAAATCGGGGTGTGTTTTCAAGGAAGCGTCGAGGCCGGGTTTTGTTCCGACCGTGGGCAAATTTACGGGCCGTTAAAGGGCGCCTGGAAACCCTGAGGAACGCACGGGGCTTGCCGGCAAGTCGTTGGTCGTATCCGCGGCCTGGAACGCCGCCCCGCCGCCCGGCTTCTTCGTGCAGCTCGCAAAGGCATCAAGGCCCGGCTTGTAGACCGTGGTCTCGACATTCATCATGCCGAGCACGGTATGAAACAGGTTGTCGTGGGATTTCGGCTGCGCCGTATCCTTGGCGAGGCACGCCGTATCGACACCCATTGCCGCCTGGTAGGGCTTCGAGAACCACGCAATAAACGGCACCTGCGTCTGTTCGCGCGGGGCGATGGCATAGGGCGCGCCGTGCAGATAGATGCCGTTCTCGCCGAGCGACTCGCCGTGATCGGACATATAGATCATCGCGCCCGCGATCTGGTCCTGATGCTTTTCCAGCAACCGGGCGACACTCGCCACCACGTAGTCGGTGTAGAGGATCGTGTTGTCATAGGCGTTCGTGATTTCTTCAACCGAACACTTCATCAGTTCGGGCGTGCGGCAATCGGGCGTGAAACGCCGGAACTTCTCGGGATAGCGCAGGTAATAGGACGGTCCGTGGCTGCCGAGTTGGTGGAGTACGATCACGCTGTTCTTCTTGGTCGCCGAGAGCTTCTTGTCGAGCTCGCCGAGGAAGATCTCGTCCAGGCATTCCCCGTTTTTGCAGAGCGGGCTGTTCTTCTGGTCGGTCATGCTGGCGAAGTTGATGAGGTCGGCAATGCCCTTGCTTCCGGTGTTGTTGTCCCACCAGGTGGTCGAAACTCCGGCGCGCGTCAGCACGTTCATGAGGTTTTCCGTCGAGCGAGCCTTCCAGTCGCTGTACTCATCACGCGGGTAGACGGAGAACATGCAGGGGAGCGACGTTGCCGTCGCCGTGCCGCAGCTCGTGGTGTCGGTGTAGTTGACGACGCCCAGAGCCTTGAGTTCCGGATTGGTCTCGCGCCCATAGCCGTTCAGCGAGAAGTTCATCGCGCGCGCGGTTTCGCCGGCAACGACGACGACAACCACGGGCTTGCCGGCAGCTTCAATCCGCGCACCCTGTCGGGCATCGGTTGCGAGTGGCTGCACGACGATGTTGCGCTGCTTATAGGTCGAGGATGCATATCGCACGGCAGCCGAAACCGGCCCCGTCGGGTTGAACCGCTTCATCAGGTCCTTGTGTTCGCGGATCACGTAGGCGACGTTTGCAAAGTTCGCGTAGACCAGACCCCCGCTGACGAGGAGGCAGGGAATGATCACCGCCAGGTTGACCGCAGCATTCGACAGGAAGGGCCGGTAGCGGAGCTTGAACCAGATCACCAGCAGCGACGGAAGTACCCCGTAAAGCAGCAGATGCGTCGCCAGACTGCCGGTCAGGAGGTGGCTGGCTTCGGCCTGCGTCGTCACCGCCGCGTTGCCGATCATGTCCTTGTCGATGATGACGCCGAAAGTATCGATGAAGTAGGAGGCGGCGGCCGATACCATGATCAGGAAGATCATCACCGGCTTCATCACATATTTGACGGAGGCCAGCGTCAGGCCTGCGAAGGTCAGCAGACACAGAGCCGCGCTGAAAGACAGACGCGCCGTGAGGGAATCGTCGAAATAGGCGACCGTGTGTGTCCAGAAGGATTTGTTGGTGGCAAGGAGCAGATAGGCACTGACAAGAGCGCTGAGCGCAATACTGCCGATTTCGGGGCGGCGAATACCTGAAAATCTCAAAACTGTAGTCTCCTGCGGTGACTGCAAGAGCGCCTGGGAAGGGCGTTGCAGGCACGGGCATTCAATCGAGATGGAGGCCGCGTGGCGGCCACCTGCTAGGTTGCAGCCTCCCCCTCAGCCGTTGAGATACGACGGACAAGCTGTCCAAACCCCGTCAAGATTGCTCATTGTTGCGCCGATACGCGCGCTGGTAGGTGTCGCGCAGGCAGTTGGCAGTCCCGGCGAAAGCCCATATGGTCGGCGGTGGCCCTGTAATATCGAGACGAATCAATGCGCCTGCTCCTGGTCGAAGACAGTCCGCGACTGGTTGAACTGGTCGGTGAAACCATGCGGGATGCGGGCTGGCGCCTCGATGCGGTTTCAAGCGTGGCCGATGCCGAAACGGCGATCGCGGCGCGCGAGCATGACCTGGTGCTGCTTGACCTCGGGCTGCCCGATGGCGACGGCCTGTCGCTGCTTCGCCGCGTCCGCCTGGAGTATCCCGGGCTGCCGGTGCTGATCATCACGGCCAAGGGCTCTGTCGACGAGCGCATCGCCGGGCTCGACGCCGGGGCCGACGACTATCTCGTAAAACCGTTCCACCATCGCGAGCTGCTGTCGCGCTGTCGCGCGATGCTGCGGCGCAATCCCCAGGCCGTACAGCCGGTACTGGAAGCTGGGACATTGCGCTACGACCCGGCAACCGCCGACCTCACCTGCGACGGCACGGTGGTGCCTTTGCCGCCGCGCGAGCGGTCGTTGATCGAGATCCTGATGCGCGAGGTCGGTCGCGTCGTGCCGAAGCGGAAGCTCGAAACGGCCCTTTCGGAATATGGCCAGGAAGTCACTCCCAATGCCCTGGAACTGGCTGTTTCAAGGGTGCGCAAACGCCTGCAGCCGCTCGATAGCGGCGTTCAGATCGAGACGGTGCGCGGCATCGGCTACCTCCTCAGGCAAGCTCCATGAGGAGCCGAAACCCTTCCCTGATCGGTATCGTAGCCCGCCGCATCATCGCCTTCTCGCTGTTGGCCATGGCGATCCAGATCGGCGTCGTCTTCGCCGACTACTGGTTCGACGACGACAAGCTGAGCGTGCTCATGCTGCAGCAGGAAACCGAAAACCTGATCGAGTATGTCCAGGTGCGCGACGGCGTGGCGCGTTACGAGCCCAATCGCGACGTGCGCGAACGCTATCTCGACCGGTCCGACGACAACGGCGCGATTTTCCTGCGTATCCGCACTGCGTCCGGTGAGATGATCCATTCGAACTGCACGGCCGAATGTGCCCAACACTTCCTGCCGCTCAACGTCGACGCGCCGCAATTCTGGAAACGCCTGATCGCGCCGGGCAAACCTTTCAGCGTTGCCGGCGGCCAGACTTTCGATCGGGGCGGCCTGGTCGTCCTGGTCGAACTCGCGATCCTCAACGATCCGAACGGCTTCATGTACGGCGCCTTGCTGCACGAGATGTTCGATTCGATGATCGTGCCGATGACCCTAATGTTCTGTCTCGTGATCGGCGCGACGATCTGGTCGGTGCGCAGCGCCCTGCGGCCGGTCGCCATGGCCGCGCAGGCCGCCGACGCCCTCGACCCGCGCGACAGCAATGCGCGCCTGCCGTTGACGCGGATGCCGCAGGAAATCGCCCGTCTCGTCACCGCAGTCAATCGGATGCTGACCCGGGTTGCCGATCTCATCCAGTCGCAAAAGCTGTTCTCGTCGTCGATCGCCCATGAAATCCGCACGCCGGTGTCGATCGCCAAGATGGAACTGAGCCGCATCGACGACCCGCGGGCGCGCAATGCGGAGCGCGACCTGGACGCACTCACCCATATTCTGGAGCAGTTGACCTCGCTCGCGCGCGCCGATGCCGTCGATCCCTCCGCCTACCAGCGCACCAGCCTGTCTCAGATCGGCGCCGCCGTTGCGGAGGCGATTGCACCTTTCGTCTTCGACCACGACAAGTCCCTCGAATTCGTAGACGAAGGCACGCCACAGATAACCGCCATTCCGGCGCTCGTCGAAAACATGCTGCGCAACCTCATCGAGAACGCCGTCAAGCACAACCCGCCGGGAACCCGGATCGTCCTGACGTGTGGCCCCGGCCCGGTCGTCTGTGTCGAGGACGACGGCAAGGGGCTGATCGACCTCCCGGAGCACAACGAAGACCTCGGCTATGTAAAAAGCTCCGGGCAGCTCGGCCTCGGCCTGAAGATCGTGCGGCGCATCAGCGAATTGCACCAGGCAACCGTCGCGGTCGACACGACGCCTGGCCGTGGCACCCGGTTCTCGATCGATTTTTCCGCCGCCCTGTCGGGCTGACGAGCCCGACGACAGGGACACAACGCGCCCGCGTGTGCATCGCACATTTTTTAGGCGCGATGCATATATTTCAATCCAACGCCGGTTTTTGGATGCGGATTTCATGCCCAATGCTGCGCCATGTGCTAATGGCGTGCCCAAGTCCGTACCTCCCCTCCCGAGAGGCTCCATGTCGAAGGCCCGCGCGTACATCAAGCGTTTCATCCCATCGCTCGTTCCGATCAGCCATCTGGAACGCCTGCGTGCGTCTTTGGGCGCTCTTCTTGGCATCCTGCTTACCGGCTTGATCAGCAGCTATGCCCTCGGGGCGGGCGCCAGCCTGCCGCTGCTGATCGCGCCAATGGGCGCCTCGGCCGTCCTTCTCTTTGCCGCCCCGGCCAGCCCGCTCGCCCAGCCCTGGTCGATCGTCGGCGGCAACACCATCTCTTCGCTGATCGGCGTGACCGCGGCGTTGCTGATCCCGGATCCGGTCGTCGCAGCCGCAGTCGCCGTCGGGCTCGCCATCGCCATCATGCTGCTGCTCGGCTGCCTTCATCCGCCGAGCGGGGCGGTTGCGCTGACCGCCGTGCTCGGTGGCCCGGCGATCCACGAGGCGGGCTACTGGTTCGTCCTGTCGCCGGTCGCCATCAATTCGGTCGTCATCCTCTTGATCGCGCTGGCGTTCAACAACGTGACCGGTCGCCGCTACCCGCATCTTGCGCAGGCGCCGACGCTGCATGGAACGAGCGACCCCGCGCCGACGCACAGGCTCGGCATCGTCCCCGAAGACCTGCAGGCCGTTCTCGCCCAATATGGTGAAGTGGTCGACGTCAGTCCCGAAGAGCTCGACGCGTTGATCCACCAGGCGCAGATCCGCGCCTTCAACCGCCGCTCCGGCGAAATCACCTGCGCCGAGATCATGTCGCGCGACGTCGCCACGGCCACGCCCGAGACGACCTTGCGCCAGGCCTGGCAGACCCTGATCAAGCATCACATCAAGGCGCTACCGGTCGTGACTGAAAAGGACGGCCTCGTCGGTATCGTCACGCAAACCGATTTCATGAAACACGCGATGCTCACGCCGCAGGGCGGCATCCGCCAGCGGCTCGGAAACGTTATCGGCTTCGGGCCGAAAACGCCGCGGCTCGTATCCGACATCATGACCCGCAAGGTGCAATCCGCCCTGCCGGAAACCATGATCGCCAAACTCGTGCCGCCGATGTCCGACATGGGGCTGCACCATATGCCCGTGGTCGATCCGGATAACCGGCTGCTCGGCGTCGTCACCCAATCGGATCTCATCGCCGCCCTCTTTCAGCGCCGCCTCGAACGGGGCGAAGAGCGCGACGTCGCTTAGGCCAAAAGGTTCACCGGAGGTTCCTCGCCCGCAAAATAGAGCGCCACGGCAAAACCGCTGTGCGCCTTTGTGCGACTTGCATTCTGCAACACGACCTCATCGATGCAAGGCATGTCGTCATCCGTCACGTAAATTCATTCGATTGACTTAATCAATGGAATGATGTAATTTCAGTATGTCATGAAAAAAGAAACCTCGCCCCGTCCGACCAAGCAGGACCGCGGAGATGTCACCCGCGAGAAACTGCTGACCAGTTCCATCGACGTCTTTGGCCGCTACGGCTTTGACGGCGCAACCACTCGCATGCTCGCCGAAACGGCAGGCGTGAACCTCCAGGCAATCCCCTATTACTTCGGCGGCAAGGAAGGCCTCCATATCGCCGCTGCGGAGCACCTTGCCTCGATCATCATCGACCACGTCGCAGACCTTCGAAACGCGGTTCTTGCTCGCCTTGCCCACCTCGACAGCCAAGGCCAGCCGTTGGAACCCCGGGAAGCCCGCGACATGCTCACCCAGCTGGCGCAGCACATGGTCGCCCTCTTCGTGAGCCGCCAGTCCGAAAGCTGGGCGCGCTTCATCATCCGCGAACAGATGGAGCCGACGGAAGCCTTTGAGCGCGTCTATTCCAACGTCATGGGCCCGATGATCGGCATGGCCGCCAGGCTGGTTGCCACCATCCTTGGCGAGCCTCCTCAATCGGAACAGGTCCGGCTGAAAACCCTGTCCTTCGTCGGCAGCATCCTGGTCTTCCGCATGGCCCACGCAGCCGTGCTTCGGCAGATGAAATGGCAGGCGGTCGGTCCTGACGAGCTCGACCTCTTGCGCCGACATGCTGCCGAGCTGGTCGCGACCATTGGAAGCAAGCGGGAGGACCGGTCATGAACAAGCCGGCAGCAGCCCTTGTATTGCTTGCCGGAGCCGCGGCCAGTGCCTGGTGGTTCGACGTGCCGCAGCGGCTCGGCTGGATCGGCACGGAGCAGACCTCGGTGCTCTACGGCAATGTCGACATTCGGCAGGTTTCACTCGGCTTCCGCGTCAGCGGCCGAATCGCAAGCCTTGGCGTCGACGAAGGAGACGTGGTCAAGCCCGGGGACGTTCTGGCGACGCTGGACGCCGCCCCGTTCGAGCAGGCGGTCGCCGCGGCGCAGGCCGATCTCGGTGCGCTCAGGGCCAACCTTGCAAAGCTGAGGGCGGGGGCACGCCCGACCGAGATCGCCCAGGCGCGCGCGACCCATGAGGAACGTCTGGCCGATCTCGAAAACGCCAATCTCGCTTATGAACGCGCGCGGCAATTGCGCCCGAACGGCACCATCTCCCAGGCCAATCTCGACGAGGCGAATGCCAACAGGGCGGCAGCCGCAGCGCGCGCCACCTCCGCCCGCGAGGCCCTGGCGCTCATCGAAGAGGGAAGCCGGATCGAGGATATTGAAGCCGCCCAGGCGCAGGTGCTTGCCGCCGAAGCCAAGCTCGAAAGCGCCCGCACCTCGCTTGCCGATACCCAACTGTTCGCGCCGAGCGCCGGCACGGTCCTGTCACGGGTGCGCGAGGCTGGTGCCATCGTCGCGCCTTCCGACACCGTCTACGTCGTCTCGCTGAACGAACCCGTCTGGGTGCGCGCCTATGTGGCGGAACCGGACCTTGGCCGGGTGCATCCCGGCATGGCCGTCGAGGTCACGTCCGACAGCGCCCCGGACCACCGCTACAAGGCGACGGTCGGGTTCATTTCACCGGTCGCCGAATTCACGCCCAAGTCGGTGGAAACGCCGGAACTGCGCACCGATCTCGTTTATCGCCTGCGCATCGTGGTCGACAAGCCGGGCCCCGATCTCCGGCAGGGCATGCCCGTGACCGTGCATCTGCCGGAAAAGGCTGGAGCCGCGCAATGAGCGACGAGGTGCCGTTCGTTCGCATCGCGGATGTGGTCAAGCGCTTCGGCGATGCCCCGCCGGCGCTCGACCATATCGCTGGCGAAATCTTGGGCGGGCGGATCACCGGGCTCGTCGGCCCCGATGGCGCCGGAAAGACCACGCTGATCCGTCTGATGACCGGGCTGATGGTGCCGGACGAAGGCGAGGTCGAGGTTCTCGGTTTCGATACGGTGGCGAATGCTGCCGATATCCAGGCGGCCATCGGCTACATGCCGCAACGCTTCGGCCTCTATGAGGACCTTTCCGTTCAGGAAAACCTCAATCTCTACGCCGATCTTCGCGGCCTGCCGCTTGGCGAGCGTGCAGCGACCTTCGACGAACTGCTTGAATTTACCGACCTCAAGCGTTTCACCACCCGTCTTGCCGGCAAGCTCTCTGGCGGCATGAAGCAGAAGCTTGGCCTTGCCTGCGCCCTGCTGCGCAAGCCGAGGCTGCTTCTCCTCGACGAACCGGGCGTCGGCGTCGACCCGATCTCGCGCCGAGATCTCTGGAAGATGGTCGAAGACCTGACGAAGGAAGGCATCGGCGTCGTCTGGTCCACGGCCTATCTGGACGAGGCGGAGGCCTGCGACAGCGTTCTGCTCTTGAACGAAGGCAAGCTCCTGTTCACGGGCAGTCCCGCCGAATTGACCGCCAGGGTCGCCGATCGCGTCTTCAAGGTTTCCGGCATTACCCATGGGCGGCGCCAGAAGCTCGCAAGCTATCTCGACGACGACGATGTCGTCGACGGGGTCATCCAGGGCGAAGCGATCCGCCTGGTCATGAAGCCAGGGGCCAAACCGCCAACCCCGGACGGACATTCGTCCGCATCGGGCGTGGCGACGACCACGCCGCGTTTCGAGGATGCGTTCATCGACATGCTCGGCGGCGGTCCCGGTGGCCGCTCCAAGCTCGCGGAAACCCAGACCCCCTTCCCGACCGACGGCGAACGCCCGGTCATCGAAGCGCGCGGACTGACGAAACGCTTCGGCGATTTCACCGCCGCGGATGCGATCACCTTCGACATACCGCGCGGTCAGATCTTCGGGCTCTTAGGCCCGAACGGCGCCGGCAAATCCACGACCTTCAAGATGTTGTGCGGGCTGTTGAAGCCCACGGCCGGCGAAGGCCGCGTCGCCGGTTTCGATCTACGGCGAGACGCAGCGGAAGCACGCAACCGGCTGGGCTACATGGCGCAAAAATTCTCGCTCTACGGCGATTTGAGCGTCGGCCAGAACCTCAGCTTCTTTGCGGGCGTCTACGGTCTTGCCGGCGCGCGCAAACGCGAACGCATCCAGTTGATGACGGAAATCTTCGGCTTCGCCCGCCTGCTCGACATGTCGGCGAAAGATCTGCCGCTCGGCCTCAAGCAGCGTCTGGCACTCGCCTGCGCCGTATTGCACGAACCGGAAGCGCTGTTTCTCGACGAACCGACCTCCGGCGTCGACCCCATCACCCGGCGCGAATTCTGGACCCACATCAACGGCCTTGTCGAAAAGGGCGTCACCGTACTCGTCACCACCCACTTCATGGACGAAGCCGAATATTGCGACCGCATTTCGCTGATTTATCGCGGCCGGTCGATCGCGCTCGGCTCACCGGACGAATTGAAGGCGCAGGTCGCCAGCCCCGACCTTCCGGACCCGACCATGGAGGATGCCTTCATCGCTCTGGTTCAAGGCTCGGAGGAGAAGGAGGCCGCATGAGCGCGCGCGCCGCAACGACCGAGGGCCGGGCCACGAGAGCCAGACGCTTTGCCGCGTTGGTGCGCAAGGAAAGCTATCAGATCGTTCGCGACCCGAGCAGCATCCTGATCGCCTTCGTGCTGCCGATGATCCTCCTGTTTCTCTTCGGCTATGGTGTTTCGCTCGACACGACGCAGACCCGCATCGGCCTCGTCGTCGAAGAAGAGGCCCCGCTGACGCGCGATCTTGCTGCGGGATTTCAGGCCTCGCGTTATTTCACGGTGGCGATCGGTCGGGACCGCCGCGAGTTCGAGGAAGACCTAGTGCTTGGCCGGGTCCGCGGCATCGTTGTAATCCCCAAGAGCTTCGTGGCCGACTACTCGGCCGGTCGGCACCCCGCCTTGCAGGTGCTCGTCGACGGCTCCGATCCCAACACCGCGAACTTCGTCCAGAACTATGCGCAGGCGACCGTAGCCAATTGGGAGCGCCAGCGGTTGAGCGACAGCGCCGGCCGGCCGCCGGCGATCTCGGCCGAGCAGCGCTTCTGGTTCAACCCGGAGCTGACCAGCCGGAACTTCCTGGTGCCGGGCTCGATCGCCATCGTCATGACGCTGGTCGGGACGCTGCTCACCTCGCTCGTCGTTGCACGTGAATGGGAGCGCGGCACGATGGAGGCGATGATGGCGACGCCGGTTTCGGCAGCCGAACTCCTTGCCGGCAAGCTGCTGCCCTATTTTATTCTCGGGCTCACCTCGATGACGCTCTGCGTCCTCCTTGCCGTCTTCCTCTTCGGCGTTCCTTTTCGCGGCTCGGTCGCAGCGCTCTACGCGCTGTCAGCGACTTTCCTGATGCCGGCGCTCGGTCAGGGCCTGTTGATTTCGGCGGCGACCAAGAACCAGTTCCTCGCCTCGCAGCTCGCGCTGATTTCGGCGTTTCTTCCGGCCTTCCTGCTTTCGGGATTTCTCTTCGAGATCAATTCGATGCCGACGGTCATCCAGTGGATCACCTTTATCGTGCCGGCGCGCTATCTGATCCCGAGCCTGCAGACGGTGTTTCTGGCTGGCGACATCTGGCCGATGTTCGGCAAGTCCATTGCCGCCATGCTCCTGATCGGCAGCGTGTTCTTCGCGCTCGCCGCCCGCAGTACCCGCAAGAGGATCGGCTGACATGTGGTGGACGAGACTGAAGGCCCTGATCGTCAAGGAGTTGCTGGCGGTGCTGCGCGACCCCAAGGGGCGCACCGTGCTGATCGTACCGCCGATCCTGCAGCTTCTGGTGTTCTCCTACGCTGCGACGCTGGAGGTCACGAATGTCGACGTGCTGGTGCTGAACCGCGACAACGGCCACTGGAGCCAGGATCTAATCGAGGGGATCGACGGCTCGCCAACCTTCCGAAGCATCCGCTTCACCGACAGTCAGCAGGAGGTGCGCCTGGCGATCGACACCCAGCAGGTCATTGCGGCGATCGAAATCGGCCCCACCTTCTCGCGCGATATCGAGGCCGGCCGGCCGGCGGAGGTGCAGGTCATCCTCGACGGCCGCCGCTCCAATGCGTCGCAGATCGTCTCCGGTTATCTCGGCCGTATCGTCGGCACGCTTGCCGCCGAGACGCCCGCCGGCAAGCGCATGGCATCGGGGGCGGTCACCGTCGTTGCCCGCAACTGGTTCAATCCAAACCTTACCTACCAGTGGTTCATGGTTCCGAACCTCGTCGCCAGCATCGCATTGTTGATCGGTCTTATTGTCACGGCGCTATCGATCGCGCGCGAACGGGAGCTCGGCACTTTCGATCAACTGATGGTCTCGCCGCTTCGAACCCACGAGATCCTGATCGGCAAGCTGATCCCGCCGATGATGATCGGCCTCTTCCACATCACCATTTACATCCTGGCGGCCGTCTTCATCTTCGGCGTGCCGCTGCGCGGCTCGCTGCTTTTGCTCTACGGCAGCGCGGTGTTCTACCTCGCCTCCGTCGTCGGCCTCGGCCTGTTCATTTCTGCCCTGTCGATGACGCAGCAGCAGGCGATCCTCGGCGCGTTCCTGTTCATGGTGCCGGCGATGCTGCTTTCGGGTTTCGCCACGCCGATCGAGAACATGCCCTCCTGGCTGCAGCCGATCACCTATGTCAATCCGCTGCGCTACTTCCTCGTGATCGTGAAGGGCGTGTTCCTCAAGGACATTCCGGCGGCCGAGGTGGCGCGACAGACGGTCCCATTGTTTCTGATCGCCATCGTCACCCTCTCGGCCGCCTCCTGGCTCTTCCGTCGCCGGCTGGAGTGATCAATCCTTCAGGAAGCGCGCGATCGCCGCGATTTCATTCTGGCGGATGTCGTGCCCGCCCGAATGCCACTCGGTTTCGGTTGCCGCGCCCTGCCCCTGGAAATAGTCCGCGAGCGCCTGGGTCAGCGGCGCCGGGCAGATGGGGTCACGCTCGCCGGCGGTGATCAGGACGCTACGCCCCTTCAGCCCTGCATTGTCCTTCGGGCGGAATGGGATCAAGGGATGCATCAGCACCGCCTTGTCGAAAACACCACCTTCGATCAGCACGTTGGAAAGGATGTTCGCGCCGTTGGAATAACCAAGGCCGATCACCTGTGAAGCCTGATGCTCTGCAGCCAGCGCCTTGACGAAGCCCGTCATCTTTTCGGTGGCGCGAGCAAGGTCGGCCATATCGTAGACACCCTCGCCGGTGCGCTTGAAGAAGCGTGCGGCGCCAAATTCCGAAACGTCGCCTCGTGGCGAAACGATCGTCGCGTCGGGCAGCAACTCGGATGCGAAAGTGAAGAACTGGTTCTCGTCACCGCCGGTCCCGTGGAACACGAAGAAAATCGGCTGGCCGGGCTTTCCGGCCTTCAGCTTGTGAACATAGCCATGATCTACCATTTTTGTCTCCTGGGGCAGGCCTCCGACGGGTCGAAGCCTCGTGCGAACCTGCCTGATTTCAAAGCGTTGACTTCACGGTTTCGACGAAACTGTGAACCGACCTGTGCAAGATCGGGTAGCGAAGGCTCGCCGCGGCGGCGAGCCTTCTTGGCGTCTTAGTCGATCTTCTGCAGGTGACTTTCGAGGATCGGGCGCAGGTGCTTGTGCTGCTGCGGCAGCTTCAGCGCCTCGCCGAGATGGGCGAGGTCCTCGTCCCGGTCGAAGCCAGGCTCGTTTGTCGCGATCTCGAACAGGACGCCGCCCGGCGTGCGGAAATAGATCGCCCAGAAGTAATCGCGGTCGATGACCGGCGTCACCTGATAGCCCGTGTCCATCAGTGCCTTGCGCACCTCGAGTTGCTTTTCGCAGTTATCGACCGCGAAGGCGATGTGGTGCACCGAGCCTGCCCCTTGCGAGGCGCGGCCGATATTCGGCATCGTTTCGAGGTCGATGACGCGGGCATCGTTGCCGCCGGGCACGATTAGACGAGTTACACCATCCTTGCGGTCAAGTTCTTCGTAGCCCATGAACTTCAGAAGTTCCGCCGTCGCACCTTCGTCACGCAGGCGCAGTGCTGCCGAATGGAACCCGCGGATCGCATGATCAGCGGAAATGCCGCCTTCCGTCCAGGGCGTGCGCCCATCGTCCCTGACCTCGACAAGCGCAAAGCCGTCACCATCAGGACCGGCAAAGTTCAGGCGCTTTTCACCGAAGGTTTCTTCATCCTTGAGACCGGTGGCGCCGAGCGTCGCCAGCCGCTCTTTCCAGAAACCGAGCGAACCTTCGGGCACGGAGAAGACGGTGGTTCCGACTTCGCCAGTACCGGCGCGGCCACGCGGCATCTGCGGGAACGGGAAATAGGTCATGACGGTACCAGGCGTGCCGGCTTCGTCGCCGTAATAGAGGTGGTAGACATCCGGCGAGTCGAAGTTGACCGTCTTCTTGACACGGCGCAGGCCGAGCGACTTGGTGAAGAACAGGTTGTTCTCGCGCGCATCGTCCGCCATCGAGGTGACGTGATGCAGACCCTTGATCTGATTGAGCATTGCCGTGATCCTTTCTTCCGGCGCCACCGGGCGCTCCGTTGGGTCTTAGATGCGCCTATCCGCTTCTCGGCGAAAGACGGCCGCAACCAAACGCATTGTCAACAGATCGTTGACGACACCTAAAACTCGTCAACAGAAGCGAGTTGCAGCGGCGACTTGTGAGCCCTCGCCCCGATGCTTAAGATCGGCGGGCGGCATCTGCTGCAACGACGCGAGGAGGGGCGCGCATATCTGTGAAGCATCGCTTGGTCCTTGCGTTCCTGCTGTTGCCGCTGCTTGCAGCCATGCTGGCATGGAAAGGCTATGCGGTCACGACCGACAGCTACTTGCGCGAGGCAGGTGCTCAGGCGACCACGGCGCTGCGCCTCGCCGTCACCGCGCTCGACGGCCACCTCAACCGCTACCAGGCGTTGCCGGCACTGATCGCGGATCATGACGATGTCCGCGAGCTCGTCACCCGCCCACGGGACCGGCGACTGCGGGAGGCCGTCGACAGCTACCTCAAGGACATCAACGGCCTGTTGCAGTCCTCGGACATCTACGTGATCACGCCGGATGGCAACACCATCGCCGCCAGCAACTATGACGGGCCGACGAGCTTCGTTGGGCAGAATTTCAGCTACCGGCCCTACTTCCAGGAAGCGCTTCGCGGCGAGCAATCGCGGTTCTATGCACTCGGAACCACGTCGTTGAAACGCGGCTACTTTTTCGGATCCCCGATCCGGGTCGGCAACGAGATCCGCGGCGTCATGGTGTTCAAGGTCGATGTCGAGCGCATCGAAGCGTCCTGGCAGGGCGGCGAGTACAAGATCTTCGTCTCCGACCCGGAAGGCATCGTCTTCATGTCCGGCGATCCGGAATGGCGCTACGCGTCGATCCTGCCGCTGACGTCGGACCGGCTTGCACGAACCGAGGCCTCCAGGCGCTACGCCGATGCGACCGTACATGCCCTTCCCGTGTCGGAGCGCGTTTCGTCCGACCGTCATTTCCTCACCGTCTCGGCCGAAAACTCAAGCCGCGAATACCTTATGCTTTCGCAGCGGATGCCCGACGCCGACTGGACGGTGAATGTGCTGGTCGACACCGCGTCGGTGCGAACACAGGCGCTGACGACTGTTATCGCCGCTCTGCTTCTGCTCTGCCTTGCCGGTCTCGGCGTCGCCATCATTCTCCAGCGGCGCGCGCGGCTCAACGAGCGCCTGTCGATGCAGGCGGAAGCACAGGCCGAGCTGGAACGCCGCGTAGACGAACGCACCGCTGACCTTGCCCGCGTCAACGGCCAGATCGAGGAAGAGATCGCCGAACGGCGGCTGACGGAGAAGCAACTGCGACGGACGCAGGCCGATCTGATCCAGGCCGGAAAACTGGCAGGGCTCGGGCAGATGTCCGCCGCCCTCTCGCACGAATTCAACCAGCCGCTCGCCGCCGCCAAGACCTATGCTGACAGCGCCGCACTGCTGATCGAGCGGGGTCGGTCCGACGAGGCGACGGACAATATCCGCCGCATCTCCGGGCTTGTCGACCGCATGGCGGCGATCAGCAAGCACCTGCGCAATTTCGCCCGCAAACCGAACGAGAAACTCGGGCGGGTCCCGGTCGAGGAAGTGGTGCGCGACACGATGGAGATCGTGTCGGTTCGGCTGAAGGCGGCGGCGGCGACCATCGACATCGATCTCGGCAACGAACCGCTCGTCGTCCGGGCCGGCTCGGTCCGCCTGCAGCAGGTGCTCGTCAACATCATTTCCAATGCCGCCGATGCCGTCGAGGGCCTTGACGACCGCACCATCCGCCTGCGTGCGAAGCAGGAAGACGGCAAAGTCGTGCTGACCGTCAGCGACCGCGGCCCCGGCATTGCGCCGGCGATTGCCGAACGTATCTTCGACCCATTCTTTTCCACAAAGGGCGTCGGCAAGGGGCTGGGCCTTGGCCTTTCGATTTCCTATAACATTATCAAGGATTTCGGCGGAAGCCTTGTCGCCACTAACCTTGCGGAAGGCGGCGCCGAGTTCCGCATCGAACTCGCTGCCGAAAACAGCAATGCCCGGGAGGCCGCCGAATGATCGAGAGCCGGATCCTGCTCGTCGATGACGAAGAGGATGTGCGCCATTCGAGCGCCCAGGCGCTCGAGCTGGCCGGTTTCCGCGTCGATACCTTCTCGGCCGCCGAACACGCGCTCGAATTCATCAGCTACAGTTTTCCTGGCGTGGTGATCAGCGATATCCGCATGCCGGGCATGGACGGCATGACCCTCCTGCAGCGCATCCGCGAAATCGATGCGGAGGTACCGGTCATCCTCGTCACCGGCCATGGCGATGTGCAACTCGCGGTCCGGGCCATGCGCGAAGGCGCCTATGACTTCGTCGAGAAGCCCTTCGCAGCGCAGATGCTCGCCGGCACGATCCGCCGGGCACTGGACTGGCGCGCGCTCGTTCTTGAAAACCGCCGGCTGAAGGCGGTTGCCGGCAAGCGCGACGACATCGAACAGCGGCTGCCCGGTCGAAGCCAGGTCATGGTCGATCTGCGCTACCGCATCCGCGCGCTCGGCGCGGCCGATGCCGATACGTTGATCATCGGCGATACCGGCGTCGGCAAGGAGGTGCTGGCCCGCACGCTGCATGATCTGAGCACCCGCGCCAACAGCCCGTTCATCGCTATCAACTGCGCCGCACTGCCCGAAAACCTGATCGAAAGCGAGCTCTTCGGCCATGAGCCCGGCGCCTTTCCCGGCGCCATCCGTCCGCGCTACGGCAAGTTCGAACATGGTCGCGGCGGTACGATCCTGCTCGACGAGATTGGCTCGATGCCCTTCGACCTCCAGGCTAAGTTTCTGCGGGTGCTGCAGGAACGCGTCATCACCCGGCTCGGATCGAACGAGCAGGTCCCGCTCGACGTCCGTTTCATCGCCACCAGCAAGGTCGATCTCGAAAAGGAAGTCGCCGCCGGGCGCTTCCGGGCGGACCTCCTCTATCGCCTCAACGTCGCGACGCTCCGCGTCCCCTCGCTTGCCCAGCGGCGCGCCGACATTCCGCTGCTCTTTCTGCAACTGGTCAGGGAGTCGGCCGCTCGCTACGGCCGGGATGAGGTGGAGATCTCCCAATCGATGCTGGCCGAAATCGCCGAGCGCGACTGGCCGGGCAACGTGCGCGAGTTGCGCAATGCCGCCGAGCGGCTGGTGCTCGGGCTCGATGCGGCTCCCGACGACAGCGCGCGATCGGAAAACGGCAACCGCCTTGCCGACAAGGTGGCGGCCTATGAAAAAGGCCTCATCGCCAGCGCAATCGCCGCCCATGGCGGCGCGCTGAAGCCGGTCTACGAGACCCTCGGCATCTCGCGCAAGACGCTCTACGAGAAGATGCAGAAGTTCGGGCTCGACAAGAAACTCGTCGCTTCCGATTTCTCCGCAGAGAACGAGACCTGACGTTTCCGAGCCCGCGAACGAAAACGGGGACGCGATCGCTCGCGTCCCCGCTAAATTTTGAAGGCCTGTGCCTGCTCAAACGTTGAAGGCAGCGCCGATCAGCGTCTTGGTATAGGGCTGCTTCGGCGCCTCGAAGATCGCATCGGTCTCGCCTTCCTCGACGATCTTGCCGTTCTTCATGACGATCACGTAGTCCGACATCGCCTTCACCACCGAAAGGTCGTGGCTGATGAAGATGTAGGAGAGCCCGTGTGAGCGCTGCAGGTCGCGCAACAGCTCGATCACCTGCCCCTGGACCGAACGGTCGAGCGCCGACGTCGGCTCATCGAGGATGACGACCTTGGGCTTCAGGATCATGGCACGAGCAATGGCGATGCGCTGGCGCTGGCCGCCCGAGAACTCGTGCGGATAGCGGTTGCGGGAGGCGGGATCGAGCCCCACTTCCTTCAACGCTTCCGACGCCCGGCGGTCGCGGTCGGCGCGGGTGAGCTCGGGCTCGTGCACGTGCAGGCCTTCGGTGATGATTTCGCCGACGGTGCGCCGTGGCGAAAGCGAGCCGTAAGGATCCTGGAAGACGAGCTGCAGGGTGCGCCGCAGCGGCCGCATCTGCCCGCGGTCGAAGCCGGAGATATCCGTCGTGCCGAAGCGGTAGTGGCCGCTGCTCGGCAGGAGCCGAAGAAGCGCGCGGCCGAGCGTCGACTTGCCCGAACCGGACTCGCCGACGACACCGATCGTCTGCCCTTCCTTCAGGCGCAGATTGACGCTGTCGACCGCACGGAAGACGGACTTGCCGCCGCGGAAGAGGCCGCCACCGATCTGGTAATCGACGCAGACGTCGCGACCTTCAAGAATGATCGGCGCACTGTCGGGCGGAGACGCCTTGCGGCCGCTCGGTTCGGCGGCAAGCAGCATCTTCGTATAGTCGGCCTGCGGCCGTTCGAAGATGTCGGCCGTCGTGCCCTTTTCAACCACTTCGCCGCGACGCATCACGGCGACACGGTCGGCGAAGTGTTTGACGATGCCGAGGTCGTGGGTGATCAGCACGATCGCCATGCCGAATCGCTTCTGCAGCGATTTCAGGAGATCGAGGATCTGTGCCTGGATCGTCACGTCGAGCGCCGTCGTCGGCTCGTCCGCAATCAGCAGATCCGGGTCGTTCGCAAGTGCCATCGCGATCATCACGCGCTGGCGCTGGCCGCCCGATAGCTCGTGCGGATAGCTGTCAATGCGGCGCGCCGGTTCCGGAATGCCGACGAGCTCCAGCAGTTCGAGCACGCGCGCCCGCGCCTGCTTGAACGTGCCGCCGCGGTGGTGAACGATCGGCTCGGCGATCTGGCGACCGACCGGATAGAGCGGATCGAGCGAGGTCATCGGCTCCTGGAAGATCATGGTGACCTTCGCGCCGCGGACCTGGTTCAAGGCCTTAGCCGGCAGTCCGACGAGCTCCTGCCCGCGGTAGGTTGCCGAGCCGGTCACGGTGCCGTTCTTGGCAAGCAGACCCATGATGCCCATCATCGTCTGACTCTTGCCGGAGCCGGACTCGCCGACGACCGCGAGCGTTTCGCCGGTGCGCACATCGAGATCGATGCCCTTGACCGCTTCGACCGTGCCATCAGGCGTCGAGAAGTTCACCTTGAGACCGCGAACGGCCAGGATGGTTTCCTTGGTATCTGCCATGTCAGCGATCCTTCGGGTCGAGCGCGTCGCGCAGGCCGTCGCCGACGAAGTTCAGCGAGAACAGCGTCAGGACGAAGAAGATGGCCGGGAAGATCAGAAGCCATGGCGCCGACTGGATGTTGTTTGCGCCTTCCGAGATCAGCGCCCCCCAGCTCGTCAGCGGCGCCTGAACGCCGAGGCCGAGGAAGGAGAGGAAGCTCTCGAGCAGGATCACCTTGGGCACGACGACGGTCACGAAAACGATGACCGGGCCAATCGTGTTGGGGATGATGTGCCGGCGGATGATCTGCCAATCCGTGAGACCGAGCGCCTGCGCGGCGCCGACGAATTCTCGACGTTTCAACGCCAATGTCTGACCGCGCACGATACGGGCCATGTCGAGCCATTCCACTGCCCCGATCACCAGGAAGATCAGGATGAACGAGCGCCCGAAGAACACGACGAGAACGACGACCAGAAACACGAAGGGCAGAGAATACATGATCTCAACCAGACGCATCATGACGTTGTCGACGCGACCGCCGATGTAGCCCGATGTCGCGCCGTAGACCACGCCGATCCCGAGAGACACGAGGCTCGCAAGCAGGCCGACGGCGATCGAGATCTGGCCGCCGAGCATGACGCGAACCAGGAGGTCCCGGCCGTTGGAATCCGTGCCGAAGGGGAAGTATTCCCGGTCGACCTGGCCGGTCACCTTCAGCGTCTTTCCGTCGTTTTCCGTTGCCACCACCTGGGTGTCGCGGAATTCGTTGGCGCGGTCGAAGTAGCGCGTGGCGCGGGAATCGATCGGCTGTTCGGAAGTAATCGTCGCGGTGAAGGTTTCACCCTCGAGATTGAACTCCTTGAGCGTGACGCGTGCCCGTGTGGCGACGCCTTCCATCACGTCCTGAAGCGTCGACGTATCTGGACGCGGCTCCAGGCTCGGGCTGATCGAGACGTAGGACGGAAACACCTGATCGTAGGTGTGCGGGACGAAGAACGGACCGAGGAACGAGAACAGCGCGATAAGCGCCAGCATGAAGCAGCCGGCCATGGCGGCACGGTTGCGCTTGAAGCGCATGGCGGCGAGCTGGAAGAGGCTGCGCCCCTTTGTTTCCGGCGTCGCCGCCGGGGTCTGGGCGATATCAGTCATGGCGAACCCTCGGATCGAGCAGGCCGTAGAGAATGTCGACCAGGAGATTGAAAACGATGACGAAGATGGCAACGAGGATAACTGTGCCCATCACCAGCGTGTAGTCACGGTTGATGGCGCCAAGGACGAAGTAGCGACCGACGCCCGGGATGGTGAAGATCGTCTCAACGACGGCCGAGCCGGTCAGAAGGGCCGCAGCACAGGGCGCGAGATAGGACACGACCGGCAGCATCGCACCACGCATCGCATGGGTAACGACGACCGTTCGCGATGGCAGGCCATAGGCCTTGGCCGTTCGGATATGGTCGGTATGCAGCGCCTCGATCATCGAGCCGCGCGTGAGCCGCGCAAAAACCGCAAGCTGCGGCAGCGCCAGCGCGATCATCGGCAGGATCAGGAAGCGCAGCGATCCATCCCCCCAACCACCGGCCGGCAGCCATGCGAGCACGATCGCAAAGACCAGTGTCAGCACCGGGCCGACGACGAAGTTGGGCACGGTGACCCCTATCGTCGAAAACGACATGATGGTGAAATCGAGGACGCTGTTTTGCCGAAGCGCGGCAATCGTTCCGGCGGTGACGCCGCCGATCAGCGCAATAAGCAACGCGTAGAAGCCGAGTTCCATCGAATAGGGCAGACCCTTGCCGATCAATTCAGCGACGTTGTTGTCCTTGTAGACGTAGCTCGGGCCGAAGTCGCCGGTCACCGCATTGCTGAGATAGTGCGTGTATTGGCGCCAAAGAGGCTGGTCGAGCTGGTACGTCTTCATCAGGTTCGCCATCGTTTGTGGCGGAAGAGGACGCTCGAGGTTGAAGGGGCCACCAGGGGCGAACCGCATCAAGAAAAACGAAATGGTGACGACGATAAACAAGGTCGGCACCGCACTCGCCAATCGGCGAAGGATGAAGGAAATCATGGACGTGCTCCGGAGGCGACGCGCGACCTTATGACCGCGCGTCGTCTCTGTTCGTTATTCGGCGATGCTCAGGAACTTGCTGAGGTGCTCGTTCGGAGCATTGTCCGCCCAGCCCTTGACGCGGCTGGCAACCAGCCACAGGTCGGCCTGGGTCAGAAGCGGAGCGATCGGCTGTTCCTTCATCAGCAGCGCTTCGGCTTCATGCATCAGCTTCGAGCGAGCGGCCGGATCCTGCTCGTCGTAGGACTTCTTCATCAGGCCGTCGAACTCGGCGTTTTCGAAATGGCCGTAGTTGAAGGTCTTGTTGGAGCCGACGCTGAGCGCCAGGAAGTTCTCGGCATCCGCGTAGTCAGCCTGCCAGCCGGCGCGGGCAACGTTGAACTTGCCGCCTTCCTGCAGGTAGGCGTAGTGCGAGGACACGTCGAGGTTCACCAGCGACACCTTGGCGCCGAAGGTGTTCTTCCACATGTCGGCGACAGCCGTTGCGACGCGCTCGTGGTTCGGGTTGGTGTTGTAGCGCAGCTCGATGTCGAGCGGCTTGCCACCTTCGCCGTAGCCGGCTTCCTTCATCAGGGCGATGGCCTTGTCTTCGCGGTCGAGCTGCGACAGCGTGCCGAACTCGGCCTTGGACGGCTCACCGTAGCTCTCGATGCCCGGAGGAACCATCGAATAGGCGGGGAGCTGCGAACCGGCGTAGATTTCCTTGGCGAGGAAGTCGCGGTCGACGGCCATGGAGAGAGCCTGGCGGACGCGAACGTCGCTATAGGGCTCCTGGCGGGTGTCGAAGGCGTAGTAATAGGTCGCAAGCGACGGCGAGACATGGACCTGCTCGCCATAGGACGTGCGCAGACGGTCGATCTGGTCAGCCGAGAAGTTGTAGACGAGGTCCATTTCCTTGGCTTCGAAACGACGAACCGAAGCCGCCTGGTCGTCGATCGGGTAGAAGATGACCTTGTCGAGCTTGACGTTGGCCGCATCCCAGTAGTTGGCGTTCTTGACGACGGTCAGGCTGTCGTTCGGAACGTGGGCCTGCAGCGTGAAGGCGCCGTTCGATACCATGACGCCCGGCTTGACGAAGTCCGCGCCGTTCTTTTCGACGCTGGCCTTGCTGACCGGAAGTGCCGTCTGGTGTGCGAGCAGCTCCAGGAAGAACGGGGTCGGACGCTCGAGCGTGATTTCGACGGTCTTTTCGTCGATCGCCTTGATGCCGAGCTGATCGGTCGGCAGGTCGCCCTTGTTGACCTTTTCGGCGTTCTTGATCGGGAAGAGAATGTTGGCGTAGCCGGCAGCCGTCTTCGGATCTTCGACGCGGCGGAAGGAGAAGACGAAGTCTTCAGCCGTTACCGGCGAACCGTCCGACCACTTTGCATCGGCGCGCAGCTTGAAGGTGTAGACCGTGCCATCGTCCGAAAGCTCCCACGTCTCAGCAACACCGGGGACGATCTTGGCAGAGGCGTCATAGATCGTCAGACCTTCGTAGAGGTCCTTGAGGATGAACGCTTCAATGTTGATCGAGGTGTGGTGCTGGTCGAGCGTCTGCGGCTCACCTGCGTTGCCGCGATGCAGGACAGCTTCGGCAAGTGCCGGGCTTGCTCCGATGAGCAGCGAGCCAATCAGCGCGGCAGCGCGGAGGTTGAGTTTCAGTGATGCCATTTTGTTTCTCTCCTTCCCCTTGTTTTGGGTTTGTGATCGCAGGAGAGAAGTGCAAATCGTTCGCGAACGCAAGGCGGATTCTGCGGCTGTCTGCATCTTTATCTATAGGAGGGGAATCGACCTATCCCATAGGTTGTATTTTGTTTGCGATTCTTTTCGTCGCCTTTGCGACGGGCATATGACGTGAACAGGGCATTTTTGCGAAATCTACTGCAACGTTTTAGGTCCGCGCTTTTTGTCGGCCGGATTGGGCCTCGAATCATCCGCGATGCAAAGTTTGTGAATTTTAGCGGCAGTTTACGTAATCTGCGCAAAGAAAGAGGGGCGTTGCCGCAATCTTCTTGCGGGACGTTCACCTCCTGTCGACAGACTGTTTCCGACAGGGCATCCACCACGATGGTGTAACAGACAAAATCAGCGCCCAATGGTTGCATCCACTGCCCTCGACTCCCCCTCCTCTCAGGCACCACCAGAAAGTGAAAACACTTCACACTGAAGGTGTTGCATCCAGTCCACAGTAAAATCGATTGAAGCGAGTTTCGACCTCTGGCAACCTGCCTTTTGCCCGGTTGTCAAACCACTTCGATGAACTATTGTGCGCCTGACTTCGGTGGGCGCGACCAATTCGCGCGCGCCGTCACGCCGCACGAAAAAGCCGGCCATCGACTTTGCCATCGATGCATTTCGTGCGGTTCAACGGCCGGATTGTTTTTATGGTGCGCCGCATAGGTTGCACCGAGTATCCAAAGGGAGATAGCGAATGGCATTGATCACATTGCGGCAACTGCTCGACCATGCGGCGGAGAACGACTACGCGCTGCCGGCGTTCAATGTGAACAATCTGGAATACATTCAGGCCGTCATGCGCGCCGCCGATGCGACCGACAGTCCGGTCATCCTTCAGGCAAGCCGTGGCGCCCGCTCCTACGCCGGTGACGCGTTCCTGCGCCACCTCATCCTTGGCGCGGCGGAAGAATACCCGCATATCCCGGTCTGTTTGCACCTCGACCACGGCGACCAGCCGTCGACCTGCATTTCGGCCATCACCAACGGCTTCACCTCCGTCATGATGGACGGCTCGCTGGAGAAGGACGGCAAGACCGTTGCCAGCTATGAATACAATGTCGCCGTCACCGCAGAAGTCGTGAAGATCGCGCATGCGGCCGGCGTTTCGGTTGAAGGCGAACTCGGCTGCCTCGGCAACCTCGAAACTGGCGCCGGCGACAAGGAAGACGGCCACGGCTTCGAAGGCAAGCTGTCGCGTGAAGAACTGCTGACCGATCCGGAGCAGGCGCTCGACTTCGTCACCAAGACCGGCGTCGACGCACTGGCCGTCGCCATCGGCACCAGCCACGGCGCCTACAAGTTCACCCGCGAGCCCGATGGCGACATCCTGTCGATCGAAACGATCGCCAAGATCAACAAGAAGCTGCCGAACACCCACCTCGTCATGCACGGCTCGTCGTCGGTGCCGAAGGATCTGCAGGATCTCTTCAACACCTATGGCGGCAAGATGAAGCCGACCTGGGGCGTGCCGGTCTCGGAAATCCAGAAGGCGATCCCGCTCGGCGTTCGCAAGGTCAACATCGACACCGACCTGCGCCTCGCCATGACCGGCACGATCCGCAAGAACTTCGCCGAGAACCCGGAAAACTTCGACCCGCGCACCTACCTGAAGCCGGCAACCGCGCTGATGACCGAAGTCTGCAAGGAGCGCTTCGAAGCCTTCCGCACCGCTGGCAAGGCCTCGAAGATCCGCACGCTGCGCCTGCCGGAAATGGCAAAGCGCTACGCGGCCAGCTGATCCGACAATCCCTCCCCGCTCCGGGTCACCGGATCGGGGAGCAGACGGCTTGCCTAGGCTTACAACACCGATCGGCGCGCGGTTCTATTCGCACCGCGCGCCGATTTCGTTTCAATTGGGAATGCCGCGTGATCGGCCGACGATTAGAACGTCGGCGGCGTGTTGACCCAGAGCAGCACGGTTTCGCCGTCATGCCGGTTCGTCCAGGCGTGTCGCCTCTTGCTCTCGAAATAGAGCGAGTCGCCGACACCGAGATCGTAGAACTGGTCGCTGTCGAGAATGAACTCGACGCGGCCGGAAAGCACATAGACGAACTCCTCGCCCTCGTGCCCGTAGGCGCCTTCGCTGGACGCGCCCGGCTCCAGCACGAAGCGGTGGCAATCCATCTGGTTGCGGCCATCGGCAAGCAGTTGCACCGTGACGCCGGGGGTCGTGCGCGGCCATGTCCGCCATTCGCCGGCCCGAACGACGGCGCGCGTATCCGCCTCCTCTTCACCAGCAAGGCTGGAAACGGTGGTTCCGAAGAATTCCGCGATGTTGTGCAGCACAGCGACCGAGACGCCCTGCGACGTGCGCTCCAGCGTCGAGAGCACCGAGGCGGCGATGCCGATCTCGCCGGCGACCTGCTCCAGCGTCTTGCCGGCGGCGTGCCTGAGGCTGCGTAGCTTGCGCCCGATCTGGTTTTCAGGCCCGTCGCTCGTCGCCGATGGGGGCTGGTCGTCCGCAGCCCCTTCGGCGTCCAGCGCTTCACGGATCGCAGCCGGATTGAGACCACGCTCGGCCCGGAACCAGGAGATGCGCTTCAACCGGGCAAGATCGTTCTCGGTATACTGCCGATGCCCCGTCGGCGAGCGCTCGGGCACGACGAGACCTTGCGTCTCCCATAGCCTCAGCGTCGAGGCGGAAACCCCCGCCAGTCGCGCCGCTTCAGCGACCTTGTAGCGCACTGCGCCCATTCCAATTTCCCTTTACCGCCCAGCGGCGCTGCCCGAATCCTTGCAATTCCGGCGTGTCCGCAACCTTAGCCGCCGTGATCGAGATCTGACAAGAACGGCGCATCAGCAACCGTGGTGTCTCGATCACCAAATTTGATTTGCAATCGACAGTGAAAGGTGTACCACTTCCACAATAAACTTGCAGAAAAAATGCAATATATTAACTCCAGACGACAGGAACGCGCCATGACCAGCCTCCCCGACCGCAAGAACGCCGCCATCTCGCGCGGCGTCGGCATGACCACCCAGATCTACGCCGACCGCGCGGAAAATTCGGAAATCTGGGACAAGGAAGGCAATCGCTACATCGACTTCGCCTCCGGCATCGCGGTCGTCAATACCGGCCATCGCCACCCGAAGGTGATCGAGGCGGTCAAGGCGCAGATCGATCGCTTCACCCACACCTGCCACCAGGTCGTTCCCTACGAATCCTACGTCCATCTCGCCGAGCGCCTCAATGCACTGACGCCCGGCGACTTCGCCAAGAAGACCATCTTCGTGACCACCGGCGCCGAAGCCGTCGAAAACGCCGTCAAGATCGCCCGCGCCTCGACAGGCCGTCAGGCGGTCATCGCCTTCAGTGGCGGCTTCCACGGCCGGACCTTCATGGGCATGGCGCTCACCGGCAAGGTCGTTCCCTATAAGGTCGGCTTCGGCGCGATGCCGGGCGACGTCTTCCACGCCCCCTTCCCGATCGAATTGCACGGCGTCACCACCGAACAGTCGCTCGCTGCGTTGAAGAAGCTCTTTGCCGCCGACGTCGATCCGGGTCGCGTCGCCGCGATCATTCTCGAGCCCGTGCAGGGCGAAGGCGGCTTCTATCCGGCGCCTACCGCCTTCATGAAGGCGCTGCGCGAAATTTGCGACCAGCACGGCATTCTCTTGATCGCCGACGAAGTTCAGACCGGCTTTGCCCGTACCGGCAAGATGTTTGCCATGGACCACCATGATGTCGCGCCCGATCTCATCACCATGGCGAAAAGCCTTGCCGGCGGCTTCCCGCTTGCCGCCGTCACCGGCCGCGCCGAAGTCATGGATGCTCCAGCGCCGGGCGGCCTTGGCGGCACCTATGGCGGCAACCCACTCGGCATCGCCGCAGCGCACGCCGTCCTTGACGTTATCGCTGAGGAGAAGCTCTGCGAGCGCGCCGAGCAGCTTGGCGGCCGGCTGAAGCAGCGGCTTGCCGCAATCCGCGAGCAGGCGCCCGAAATCGCCGACATCCGCGGCCCCGGCTTCATGAACGCCGTCGAGTTCAACGACGTGAAGACCAACCTGCCGAGCGCTGACTTTGCCAACAAGTTGCGCCTGATCGCTCTGGAAAAGGGCCTGATCCTGCTTACCTGCGGTGTGCACGGCAACGTCATCCGCTTCCTGGCGCCGATCACCATCCAGGACGAAGTCTTCGCCGAAGCGCTCGACATTCTCGAAGCGTCGATCCTCGCAGCGCGTGCTTGATCCTCGACCGGGCGACCAGCAACGCGGGTTGCCCGGTGCATAATTCCTCAATTCAGGATCGACTTGAGGGCAAAATTATGCAGCAATTCAAAGTGCTATGGCGGCCTTAGCGCATCCTGAGGGATTCGCTGCGCTGTAGGTGCTGCGCGCCAATTCAGACGCGCAATTCTCGGGTGCCGGGATTGATCGGCACCCGCAAGAACAAGCAAAAGCGGGCCTGCCGTCTCGCGGCAGGCCATCGCCGGAGGATGCCCGCCATGACCTTGACCCCCGCCTTGACCAAGCACTTGCGCGACGCCGACCTGTTCGCTTCGCTTCATTCCATCCCCGCGGCCGGCAAGAATTGGGCTGGCGCAACCTTCGACGTCTTCAATCCATCGACCGGCGAAAAGCTGGCGACGCTGCCGGATATGGGCATCGACGAAGCCCATGCGGCAATCGAAGCTGCGGCCAAGGCGCAAGTTCTCTGGGCGGCAAAGCCTGCCAAAGACCGCAGTGCCGTGCTTCGCCGCTGGTACGACCTGATCGTCGCGCATGCCGACGACCTTGCAGCCATCCTGACGGCCGAGATGGGGAAACCGATTGGCGAATCGAAGGGTGAAGTGCTGCATGCCGCGGCCTATGTCGAGTGGTATGCGGAAGAGGCGAAACGCATCTATGGCGAAACCTTCCCCGCCCCGGCCAACGACCGCCGCATGCTTGTGATCAAGCAGCCCGTCGGCGTCGTCGGCACGATCACGCCATGGAATTTCCCGGCCTCGATGGTCGCCCGCAAGATCTCGCCGGCGCTAGCCGCCGGCTGCACCATCGTGCTGAAACCCGCCGAACAGACACCGCTCGTTGCCGGCGCGATGTTCTTGCTCGCCGAAAAGGCAGGCTTCCCGACCGGTGTCCTCAACCTGCTCTATGCCGCAGAAGGCGCTGCAATCGGCCGCGAACTTTGCAGCAACCCGAAGGTGCGCAAGATCAGCTTCACCGGTTCGACCGAGGTCGGGCGGCTGTTGATGCGACAATGCTCCGACCAGATCAAGAAGGTCAGCCTGGAGCTTGGCGGCAACGCCCCCTTCATCGTCTTTGACGACGCCGACATCGACGAGGCGGTCGATGGCGCCATCCAGGCGAAGTTCCGCAATGCCGGCCAGACCTGCGTCTCGGCCAACCGCATCTATGTGCAAGCGGGCGTGCATGACGCCTTTGCCGAAAAGTTCGTCAGGCGCGTCGCCGAGCTGACTGTCGGCGACGGTTTCACGCCTGATATCACCATCGGCCCGATGATCGACAAACACGCGATCGAAAAGATCGAGGCCCATGTCGCCGACGCCGTTTCGAAGGGTGCCAAGGTGCGCGCCGGCGGCCACCGGATCGGCACGTCCGGCACCTTCTTCGAGCCGACGGTGCTAACAGGCATTTCGACAGACATGCGCGTCGCCCAGGAAGAGACCTTCGGTCCGATCGCCCCGATCATCCGCTTCGAGACCGCCGAGCAGGTGATCGCCGAAGCCAACGACACGATCTACGGTCTTGCCGCCTATTTCTACGCCGAAAATCTGAAGCGCGTCTGGCATGTGGCCGAGGCGCTCGAATACGGGATGGTCGGCATCAACACCGGCCGCATGTCCTCCGAAGCCGCGCCCTTCGGCGGCATCAAGCAATCGGGCATCGGCCGCGAAGGCTCCCGCCACGGGCTCGAAGACTATCTCGAGATGAAGTATCTCTGCATGGGCAATATCTGACCCATGCGGAGACCCGGCGGTTAGTCGATGATGTGGTAGCCGCCGTCGACATAAAGCACCTGGCCCGTGATCAGGCGGGCGGCGTCATGCGCAAGGAAGGCGGTGGCCGCGCCGACGTCGTCGATGTCAATCAGCTCGCGGCTCGGCGATTTGACCTTGGTCTTTTCGAGCAGCGCGTCGAATTCCGGAATGCCGGAAGCGGCGCGCGTCGCCAGCGCGCCAGGCGAAATGGCGTGCACGCGGATCCCCTTCGGGCCGAGTTCGGAGGCGAGGTATCGGACGGCACTTTCGAGTGCGGCCTTGGCGACACCCATGATGTTGTAGTTTTCCACCACCACCTGTGAGCCATGATAGGTCATGGTGAAGAGCGTGCCGCCGTTCTTCATCAGCGGCTCGGCGAGATGCGCCATGCGGATGAAGGACCAGCAGGAAATGTCCATAGTCTTCAGGAAGCCCTCGCGCGGGACATCGACGACGCGGCCGCCGAGCGTATCCTTCGGCGAAAAGGCGATCGAATGGACGACAAAGTCGAGTTCACCCCAGGTCTTCTCGATCTCCTCGAACACCGCTTCCATTTGCCCTGGCACGGCCACGTCGAGCGGCAGGAAGATCGGCGCTTCGATTTCACGCGCCAGGGGTTCGACGTGAGGTTTCGCCTTGTCGTTCAGATAGGTGACCGCCACCTCCGCCCCGAAGGCGCGGAAGGCACGGGCGCAGCCCCAGGCGATCGATCGATCATTGGCAATGCCGACGATCAGGCCCTTGCGGCCGTCCAGAAGTTTGGCCTTTGCGACAGGAATGGACATCAATTGTCTCCGATGGATCAGGCTGCGCGGATTTTAAGCAGTGCAAGCGTGTGGCGGGCGATCATCAGTTCCTCGTCGGTCGGGATGACGTAAAGCGCAACGCGGCTCGAAGGCGTCGAAATCAGCGTCGCGCCGGCCTCGTTGGCGGCTGGGTCGAGTTCGGCCCCGAGCCAGGCGATGTTCTCGGCGATGCGGGCGCGGATCTGTGCGGAGTTCTCCCCGACGCCCGCCGTGAAAACCAAGGCGTCGATGCCACGGAGCGCGGCTGCAAGCATCCCGACATTGAGCCCTGCGCGATAGACGAAGTGGTCGATCGCGAGCTTGGCATGGGCGTCTGCGCTTGCGAGCAGGTCGCGCATGTCATTCGAGACGTTAGAGAGCCCCTTGAGGCCGGCCTCGTGATAGAGCAGGTCAGAAACGGCCTGAGCGCTCATGCCGCGTTGCAGGATCAGATAGAGCACGACGCCCGGATCGAGCTGACCGGGCCGCGTTCCCATCGGCAGGCCGTCGAGCGCGGTGAAGCCCATGGTGCTCTCGATGCTGTGACCATCGCGCAAGGCGCACATTGAGGCGCCGCTGCCGAGATGGGCGACGATGACGCGACCACCTGCGACCGCAGGCGCCACATCCCGCAGACGCTCTGAAATGTACTCATAGGAAAGGCCGTGGAAGCCGTAGCGCCGCACACCGTCCTCATAGAAGCTGCGCGGCATGGCGTAGCAGTTCACCTCTTCCGGGTGGCCATGATGGAAGGCGGTATCGAAACAGGCGACCTGCGGTACATCCGGATTGATCGCCATCGCCTGACGGATCGGAGCAAGATTGTTGGGCTGGTGCAGCGGTGCCAGATCCTGGTAGCTCGCGAGGCGATCAAGGACGTTCGCATCGATCAGCACCGGCGCCGCATAATCGGGGCCACCATGTACTACGCGATGGCCGACCGCCCGTAAGGTGAAGCCTTCGAGCGTCATCAACCAGTCGCGTGCCGCCGCGATCGCCGCCGGCAGATCGCCAACGACGTCGGCATCATAGCTCTTGTCGATCAGAATGGTGCCGTCGGCCGCTTTCGCCTGCAGGCGGGGACGCGTGCCGATGCCACCGATCTGGCCCTTGATCTGGCGTTCGAGCCCTTGATCCGTGATCCCGAAAACCTGGAACTTCAAGCTCGATGAGCCGGCGTTGACGACGAGAAGCGCATCCATGGTCATACCGCCGCAACTTGCGAGGTCCGCCGGCGCGCCGCATAGAGCGCGGCGACCGCGCAGGAGGCGAGGCGCGTGCGCACGGAGTCCGCCCGCGACGTCAGCACGATGGGCACGCGCGCTCCAAGCACGATGCCGGCAGCGTCGGCATGGGACAGGAACGTCAGGTTCTTGGCGAGCATGTTGCCCGCCTCAAGGTCCGGCACCACCAGAATCTGGGCGCGGCCGGCCACGGGCGACGTGATGCCCTTGATCCTTGCTGCCTCCGGGTCGATCGCGTTGTCGAAGGCAAGCGGACCATCGAGCAGGCCGCCGGTGATCTGGCCGCGTTCGGCCATCTTGCAGAGTGCTGCCGCCTCGATCGTTGACGGGATCTTCGTCGTTACCGTTTCGACCGCAGAAAGAATGGCGACGCGCGGCTCGCCGAGACCGATCGTCACCCAGAGATCGATGGCATTCTGCACGATGTCGCGCTTGGCTTCGAGGTCGGGAAAGATGTTGATGGCGGCGTCCGTGATGAAGAGCGTCTCTGAATGCCCCGGTACGTCCATGATGAAGACGTGGCTGATCCTTCGATCGGTCCTGAGCCCGGTCGCCGACGCCGCGACCTCCTTCATCAGTTCGTCGGTATGCAGGCTGCCTTTCATCAGCAACTCGCCACGACCCTCGCGGATCATCGCCACCGCTTTCGCTGCGGCCGCATGGCTATGCGGCGCGTCGACGATCTCGCACCGACCGAGGTCGAGGCCATGTTCGGCGGCCACGCTGCGGATCTTTGCCTCTGGCCCGACGAGAACGGGCGCGATCAGCCCCATTTGCGCGGCCTCCAACGCACCGCGCAGAGAGGTCTCGTCGCAGGGATGCGCGACAATGGTGACCGCCGGCGTTTCGTCTCGCGCGGTGGCAATCAGGAGATCGTATTTGGACTGCTCAATCGGCAGTTCGGTTACCTCGGACACGTCGATACTCCCTCATCAGGTAGCGGTGCGATTGCGAATGATCTTGCCCGCCGCGATCGGAACCGGCGGCTCGCGGTCCAGGCGGAAGAGCGCGGCAACCTGCTGCAACCGCTCGGCAGCCACGCCCGTCACGGCTCCGGATGCCTCCAGTACCTCACGAAGGGCCGTAAAGGCACTGCGACGCTCCTCGACCGCCTCCGGTAGCAGCTTCGGAAGAGCGGCGAGCGCCGCCGCCTCGTCGATCAGCAGCATGAAATACTGCTCCCGCATAACGGTCTTGAAGTCGGCCAGGCTCAGTTGCTTTGCTTCCGGATGGGAAAGCCGGAGCCGGCGCACAGCCTCGAACCCGCGTTCGTCCGCGCCTCCGCGCGCCATGCCGACGAAGGTCAGGGCTCTGGCAAGACCTTCACAGGTTCCGCCCACGGCCATTCTGGCCTTGAGTTCGGCGATCCGCGCCTTGACGAGTTCGCGGTGCAAGAGGCTCTTCTCCGCTTTGCGCGGCGGCTGGTCTGAGTTCGTGTCGATGCCGAGTGCCGCTTGCAGGGTCGGAGCGCCGTAGATGGCGTGGAAGCTTTGCTCCGAAAGATATTCAGCCGTCCGTCGCCAGGTCTCTAACCCGTCCACGATCTGCTGCGACAGCGCCTCCTGCCAGGCGATGAACGGGTTGCCGGCGGCAGCAGGTTCGCGGTTTTCACGGACATAGTCCGCGAGCGCCGACGTCCAGGCCATGAAGGGGTTGTCGGGCCCGAAAAGCGCGTATTGCAGACGCAGCGGGTGCATGTTGCGCATCGCCTCCGCCACGGGCGGCGTTGCCGCTGCCTTGACCATTGGCTGCAGATAGGTGCGATAGAGCGCCAGATTGATCTCCGAAAGCTTCGCCGCGGTGGCAAAACGCCTGTCATCCTCGATGTCGTTGCCGCCATGCGCGCGGATGTCCTCGAGGGTGCGCGGCTCGCAGCGCATCAGCCATTCTCCGGAGACGAGCGCCCTGCCCTCGGCCGCCTCGCTCGCCGGCGTCAGCACCGCCTCGTAAAGCCCAGGCGGCAGCACGTCGATCAACTCGATATTGGAGGCGAATTCGTCATGTTCCTTCCGCGCGACGCCGGCGGAGACGAAAATGCCGAGATGTCCCACGGTCTCGTGGACGGTGTAGACGATCGTCTGGCCGTAGGCCCGGATTTCGTCGACGCTGTCATAGAGGTCGAGGATCCAGTCGAGCGCCTGCTGCGGCGGGGTGATGTTATCGCCCTTGGAGCAGAAGACCACGATCGGCGAGCGGATGTTGCGAAGATCGATCGCCGTGCCGTCCGATGTTCGGATTTCGCCCGCGGCAAGCTTGTTGCCCACGAAGAGTTCGTCGACGATGAACTGCATCTCCTCGGCATTGAGCGTGACGTGGCCACCCCACCAGCGTTCGAACCCGAGGTAGCGCGCGGCTTCCGTGTCGATCTTCGAATAGAGATTGTATTGCTTGGTCCAGAGGGTGTTGGCCGGATTCTGGTTCTCGAAATTCTGCACCAGCCAGGCACCGTCGAATATGCCGCCGCCGAGGTCGCCGGTCAGCGCCGTCAGCCAGCTGCCGCCGAGAAGCCCGCCGGAATAGCGCATCGGGTTCTGCCCGTGCACGCCTGCCCAATAGGACAGCGGCGCGCCGGCAATGATGATCGGGCCGAAGAGTTCGGGACGCAGCGCGGCGACGATCGTGACCGCCCAACCCGCCTGGCAGTTTCCGATCACACAGGGCTTTCCGTCCGCTTCCGGATGGCGGGCGATGACGGTTTCGAGAAAGCCGGCTTCGGCCAGTGCGATGTCCTCGATCGTCTGTCCAGGAACCGGATCCGGCAAGAAGCCGATGAAGTAGCAAGGATGGCCCGCTTTCAGCGCGACACCGATTTCACTGTCGGCCTTGAAGCCGCCAATGCCGGGGCCGTGGCCGGCCCGGGGGTCGACGACGACGAAGGGACGCTTGGTCGGATCGACCGTGACGCCCTCGGGCGGAACGATGCTGACCAGCGCATAGTTCACCGGCCGGGCGAGCGTGCGCCCATCGGTAACAAGCTGGGCCTCGAACTCCAGCACGTTCGGCGCGGTCTGCGTGCGATGTTCCTCGTATTGCGCGCCGCGCTGACGCATGACATCGAGAAAAAGGATCGAACGTTGCCAGGCATCGAGCGAAAAGGAATAGGCATCTGCGAAAGTCGGGATTGTCGGGCTCGTGGAATGCTTGGGCATGATGTCCACTCCTCGGTGCGATTGAAGGTCAGCCCCGTCGCCAAGGCCAATAGAGCAACGCAATTTGTCGCGCATTGACCTTAGTCAAATCGACTGCCGGCAGAGCGCGATATGAACTCGGCATGATGACCCAGGACCATCTGCCCGGGTCGCAGGAACATAACAGCGGAGTGTGACGGCGACTTGTCGCCCTTGCGAATTCCTCGTCTTCGACCCCGTTGAAGAAGCATCGTTTCGCTGGTGTTCAGTGATCTTTCGCAGTGCAGCATTGTCCAGAAATGGGGAGTGCGCAAGTCGGGCCTTGAAATTCAGGACATAGCTTGCCAATTGGGGCGAAACCCAAAGGAGTTGCCAGGCAATGAGCGAAACCGAAATGTCCGTAGAGAAACATGTCTTCGAAGCCGATGTGGCGCGACTGCTCCATTTGATGGTGCATTCGGTCTATTCCGACAAGAACGTCTTCCTCCGCGAACTGATTTCGAACGCGGCGGATGCCTGCGAGAAGCTGCGTTATGAGGCGATCGTCTCGCCGGAGCTTCTGGCCGGCGACCCGACACCCCGCATCACCCTGACGCTGGACGAGGAAAACAACCGGCTCATCGTCGAGGACAACGGCATCGGCATGGGTCGCGACGAGCTTGTCGAAGCGCTCGGCACCATTGCCCGCTCGGGCACACGCGCCTTCATGGAGCGCATTGAAGCCGCCCAGGGCAAGGAGGGCGCGCAGCTCATCGGCCAGTTCGGCGTCGGCTTCTATTCCGCCTTCATGGTCGCCGACAAGGTCGATGTGGTCTCGCGCCGCGCCGGCTCGGAGCATGCCTTCCTGTGGTCGTCCGACGGCAAGGGCAGCTACACCGTTTCCGCAGCCGAACTTGCGGACGCCCCGGCGCGCGGCACACGCATCACGCTGCACCTGATGGAAGACGCCAAGACCTACACGTCGCGCTGGACCGTCGAGCGCATCGTCAAGGACCAGTCCGGCCACGTGCCGGTGCCTATCTCGATTCTCGAAAAGCCCGATGCCGAGCCTGTCCAGGTCGGGGACGGCACCGCGCTCTGGACCAAGCAGAAGAGCGAGATCAGCAAGGAAGACTATGCCGATTTCTACCGCGGCGTCGCCGGCCAGTATGACGACCCAGCGCTGACCGTGCATTTCCGCGCCGAAGGCCGCCATGAATATACGGCCCTTGCCTTCGTGCCCGGCTCCAAGCCATTCGATCTGTTCGACCCGGACCGCAAGGGCCGGATGAAGCTCTACGTCAAGCGCGTCTTCATCACCGACGAAGCGGAATTGCTGCCGCGTTACCTGCGTTTCGTGCGCGGCCTCGTCGACACGTCGGACCTGCCGCTCAACGTTTCGCGCGAGATGATCCAGGAAAGCCCGCTGCTCGCCAGCATCCGCAAGGGCGTCACCAATCGCGTGCTGACGGCGATCGAGAAGCTTGCGGAAAACGAGACAGAGACCTTCGACAAGCTCTGGGAAAACTTCGGCAGCGTGCTGAAGGAAGGCATCTATGAGGATTACGAGCGCCGCGAGCAGCTGGTGGCGCTGTCGCGCTTCCGCACCACTACTTCGGATGAGAGCCAGCGCAGCCTTGCCGATTACGTCAAGGACATGAAGGACGGCCAGTCGGCGATCTATTACTTGACCGGTGACAACCTCGCCCAGCTCAAGGCCTCACCACAGCTCGAAGGTTTTCGCGCCCGCGGGATCGAGGTGTTGCTGTTGACCGATCCGGTCGATAGCTTCTGGGTCACATCCGCGCCCGATTTCGACGGCAAGCCGTGGAAGTCGATCACGCAGGGTGCGGCCGATCTCAGCGCCATCGCCAAGACCGAGGGGGCCAAGGAAGAAGCGCCGCAGGCCAGCCAGCTGGTCATCGACTTCGTCGCTTTCGCCAAGGAGACGCTCGGTGCGTCCGTCTCGGACGTGCGCACCTCCGACCGCCTGACGGAAAGCGCCGTTTGCCTGGTGGCACCCGAACACGGCCCCGACCGCCAGCTCGAAAAGATGCTGCAAGGTGCTGGCCGTCTCGACGACGCCCCCAAGCCGATCCTTGAGATCAACCCGAGCCACGCTCTGATCACCGCCATGGCCGCGAGCCCCGCCGGCGATACGGCGTTCCGCACGGACGCCGTCCAACTCCTGCTCGACCAGGCGCGCGTGCTCGATGGCGACAAGCCGCAGGACCCGCGCGGCTTCGCCGAACGGCTGTCGCGCGTCTTTGATCGCGCCCTCAAGGCTTAACAAAGAAGCCCTGGAAATCTCTCCGATTTCCAGGGCTTTCGCTATTTTCTTCAGGTCACGCCTAAACGAGACACTCAGCGTCTCACGTCGCGTTAATAGCTCTTCGACGCGTCCATCCCGATTTCGGCCAACACCTCGGCCGTATGCTCTCCAAGTCGCGGCACGCCACGCTCGAGCGCAAGCTCGGCGGCCGAAAACCGGATCGGCGTCCGGACCCCGGGCGACGTACCGGCAGCGGCCCCCGAATGCGGCGTATCCACACGCATTTGCCGATGCTCGATCTGCGGATCGGCAAAGACGTCGGCAACGGTGTTGATCGGTCCGCCGGGCACGCCTGCATCTTCCAGCAACTTCAACAGCGTATCGCGCTCGATCTTCGCGGTTTCGGCGGCGAGTTCCGGCGTCAACGTGTCCCGGTTCTGCACGCGAAGCGCGTTGGTCAGATAACGCTCGTCGGTCGCAAGATCCGAACGCCCGAGCAGGGTGCAGAACTTCACGAACTGCCGGTCGTTACCAACAGCGACGATCAGGTGACCGTCCGAGGTCGGGAAGACCTGATAGGGCGCGATGTTCGGGTGCGCATTGCCGAGCCGGCGCGGCGCCTTGCCCGAGACGAGGAAGTTGAGCGCCTGGTTGGCAAGCACGCCCGTCATGCAGTCAAGCAGCGCCATGTCGATCTGCTGCCCCTTGCCGGTACGCTCGCGCTGGGCAAGGGCTGCCTGCACGGCAATCACGCCGTAAAGACCGGTGAAGATATCGGCGAAGGCGACGCCGATTTTCTGTGGCTCGCGATCGGGCTCACCGGTCAGGTCCATGATGCCGCTCATGCCCTGGACGATGTAGTCGTAGCCGGCGCGGTGCGCATAGGGACCATCCTGGCCGAAGCCAGTGACCGAGCAGTAGATCAGTCGCGGATTGATCTTCTTCAGACTCTCGTAGTCGAGCCCGTATTTCGTAAGCCCGCCGACCTTGAAGTTCTCAAGCAGCACGTCCGACTGGGCGGCAAGGCGGCGCACGGCCTCCTGCCCCTCCTCGGTCGTGAAGTCGAGCACCACCGAGCGCTTGCCGCGGTTGCAGGCGTGGAAATAGGCGGCGTCGAGCTTCTCGCCTTCCTCGCCCGCGACGAAGGGCGGCCCCCAGGTGCGGGTGTCGTCGCCGGCCGGGCTTTCCACCTTGATGACGTCGGCACCGAGATCGGCCAGCGTCTGGCCGATCCATGGGCCCGCCAGAATGCGGGCCAATTCCAGGACACGAATGCCCTTCAGCGGCGTTTCCATGACGGCACCGCTCAGAAGAAGGCCTGAAGGCCGGTCTGGGCGCGACCGAGGATCAGCGCATGGACGTCATGCGTGCCCTCGTAGGTGTTGACGGTCTCGAGGTTCACCATGTGGCGCATGACCTGGTATTCCTCCGAGATGCCGTTGCCGCCGTGCATGTCGCGGGCCATGCGGGCGATGTCGAGCGCCTTGCCGCAATTGTTGCGCTTGACGATCGAGATCATTTCCGGGGCCATGCGGCCTTCGTCCATCAGGCGGCCGACGCGCAGCGACCCCTGCAGGCCGAGCGTGATCTCCGTCTGCATATCGGCAAGCTTCTTCTGGAAGAGCTGCGTCTGCGCCAGCGGCCGGTTGAACTGCTTGCGATCGAGACCGTACTGACGCGCCGCATGCCAGCAGAACTCGGCAGCGCCGAGCGCACCCCAGGAGATGCCGTAGCGGGCACGGTTAAGGCAGCCGAACGGGCCCTTGAGACCCTCGACGTTCGGCAGCAGCGCTTCTTCGCCGACCTCGACACTGTCCATGACGATTTCGCCGGTGATCGACGCCCGCAGCGACAGCTTGCCGGCGATCTTCGGGGCGGACAGACCCTTCATGCCCTTTTCGAGCACGAAACCGCGGATGGCGCCTCCATGCGCTTCCGACTTTGCCCAGACAACGAAGACATCGGCGATCGGTGCGTTAGAGATCCACATCTTCGAGCCGACGAGGCGGTAGCCGCTCTCGGTCTTGATCGCGCGCGTCTTCATGCCGGCCGGGTCAGAACCGGCGTCCGGCTCGGTCAGGCCGAAGCAGCCGATCCACTCGCCGCTGATGAGCTTCGGCAGGTACTTCTGCTTCTGCTCCTCAGAACCATAGGCATAGATCGGATAGATCACCAGCGACGACTGCACGCTCATCATCGAGCGGTAGCCCGAATCGACGCGCTCGACTTCGCGGGCAACGAGGCCGTAGGCAACGTAGGAAGCGCCGACGCCGCCATAGGTTTCGGAAACGGTGACGCCGAGCAGACCGAGCTCGCCCATTTCGCGGAAGATCTCCGGATCGGTCGATTCTTCGCGGTAGGCGTCGATGACGCGCGGCTGCAGCCGGTCCTGCGCATAGGCCCGCGCGGTGTCGCGGATCATGCGCTCGTCCTCGGTCAACTGATCGTCGAGGAGGAACGGATCATCCCATTGAAATTGCGTCTTGCCGGCCATGTTTCTCTCCCATCGGATTATTCGGCTCACGTTATCGCAAGGGGTGCATGCCGTTTCAAACGAAATTGAGGCACCGCCTCATGCGTCCGGGGAATGGCCCCTCGTTCGCCACCGAGCAGCCCATGTTGCAAATTCGCTGGAATATGACGACAAGAACGGACGTCCTTCGCTCCGCTTCCCTCCTTGCAGAACAAAGGGCCAGTTCAACGCCAGAGATCAGAAGCAAGCCACGACCATGGCCAATGACCGCCTCGAACGCTTCGCCCACAATCTCGACTGGAATCTGCTGCGCACCTTCGTCGTGCTCGTCGAGGAAGGCAGCATCACGGCCGCCGCCAACCGGTTGCTCCTGCAACAGCCGGCCGTCAGCATGGCGTTGAAGCGGTTGGAGCAAACCGTCGGCCAGAAACTCATCGACCGGCGTCCCGGGCGTTTCAACCTGACCGACGCCGGTGCGCGCCTGCATGCGCAGTGCCGCGATATCTTCGCAGCCGTCATCCGCCTGCCGAATGTTCTTGAAACCGCCGGCGAGGAGATCACCGGCCATCTCAACATCCACTCGGTCAGCCACGCGCATAATCCCGCCTGGGACCGCAAGCTCGAAAGCTTCTTTCGCCTGCACCCCAAGGTCACGCTGTCGGTCACGGTCGCAACTACCGTGGATGTGTTGAGCGCCGTCGAGCGCAATGTTGCGACCATGGGCCTATGCGACGGCAACATTCCCGACTGGCTGAACAGGCGGTTTCACGTGCGCGAGCGCTATGCGCTCTATTGCGGCAGAAGCCATCCGCTTTTCGGCGTCGAAGGTGTCGACTTCAACGACCTCAGGGGCAATCCCTATATCGCTTTCATCGCCGACGTTTTGGGCGGCCAGCACATGAACTCGGTAACCGCCGTGCGCGCGATCGGGTCTTTTGGCCAGCAGGTCCGCGCCGTCTCCTGCAATGTCGAGGAGGTGATGCGGCTGATCGCCTCCAATGTCGGCATCGGCATGCTGCCGGATCACTTGGCATCGCCAGCCGTCGCGGCGGGCCAACTGTGGCAGCTGCCGCCCTATAGCGATCTGCCCACCACCGATGTCTTCCGCATCTCCAATCCGAATGCGATCCTCAATCCGGCAGAAGCCGCATTTCTTGCCCATGTGGCCGATACGGAGCCGCTGGACCACTGCCTCGACGATCGGGCCTGACCATCACCAAGATTGATAGCCGCCTTTCCAGTTATAAATTTGAACACAGATGATGCGTTGCCTATGGTCCCGCCGACAACCAACGGAGGCGGACATGCAAGACTACGACGTGGCGATCATTGGCGGTGGAATCGCCGGCCTGTCGCTTGCCTATTTCCTGGCACCGCATCGCTCCGTCGTGGTGATCGAGCGGGAAGAAGGGCTCGGCTATCACAGCACCGGCCGCTCGGCGGCAGAGTTCGTGCTGCGCTATAACGCGCCGGAGGTCTGTGCGCTGGCGGCGATATCCAAGAGCTTTTTCGATAATCCGCCCGAAGGCTTCTCGGACGTCGCGCTGCTCAAGCAGCGCGGTGGCGTCATGATCGCCAATGCCGAGAAAGTTGCCCGGTTCGAAGAGGTGTTTGCCGCGGAGAGCCGTGCCAACGCCGAAATTGAACGGCTGACCGTCGACGAGGCGATCGCGCGTGTGCCGATCCTGCGCCGCGACTATGTGGCTGCGGCCTATTACGATCCGCAATTCTGGGACATCGAAGTCGAGAACCTGCTGCAGGGTTACGTCCGGGGCGCGCGTCGCCATGGCGCGGTAATTATCGAGCGCTCGGACGTGCTGGCGCCGCGCCGGAACGGCGACCGCTGGGTGCTGGCGACGAGTGCCGGCGAAGTCAGTGCAAAGACGATCGTCAATGCTGCCGGCGGCTGGGCCGATCCCGTCGCACAATCGTTCGGCGTCGCCCCCATCGGCATCGTGCCGCATCGCCGCACCGCAATCACCGTCGACCTGCCCGAAGGCATCGACGCGCTGACGCTGCCCGAAATCAACGAGATCGATGAAGACTTCTACATGAAGCCCGAAGGCGGGCGGCTGCTTTCCTCGCCCGCTGACGCAACGCCGTGCGAGCCGGCCGACGTCCAGCCGGAGGAGATCGACGTCGCCTGGGCTGCGCACTACGTCGAGGAGGCAACGACCGTGCCGTTGCGCCGCATCTTCAAGAGCTGGGCCGGCATGCGTAGCTTCTCGCCGGACAAGCTTCCGGTGATCGGCTTTGCCCGCGAGCGACCGGATTTCTTCTGGCTCGCCGGCCAGGGCGGCTACGGCATCCTCACCTCACCGGCGCTCGGCGCATTCGCCGCAAGCCTCCTCGTCGGTGCACCAGCGCCCGAGGCCTTCGAAGCGATCGGCCTCGATGCCGCAAAGTTCAGCCCGGCTCGATTGGAACGCTAGCCCGAGCAGAGTTGGCCGCAGGCGAGGGAGGCCACGCCTGACACGATACTGCGGCGCGCGACGGGGTCGAAATACGACTGTGACGAGGTCTTCGGCAACGCCGCGATCGATGAAGGCCTGCGCGCGCTCAGCCGAAGATACCCGGGCGCGAAGTTGCCCGCTCGCTCGCGCGCGGCTTCGTCTGGAGGGCCCGCGACGCAGCAGCCCGCGGCGAGATCAAGCGCGGTTCTCGGATTGCCAGGCAGGCCTGTCGCTGGGCAGCGGCGGCCTGGGGCTGATCCGCTGAACACGCGCCCCACTCCGGCTGCACGCTCGGTGACGCCGTCCGCACGACGAGGCGTTGATGCGGCCGGCGAAACCTGACAGGAATACGCGCGGGAGGACGGTTCATGTATTACGCAATCTTGGCCTACCATACAGCAGGCGTCGTCGAATCCTGGACCGAGGAGGAGGACGAAGCGCTGATGTCCGACCTGCTTGAAGTTCATGACCGGTTCGTCCAGCAGAAGGCCTTTGGCCCGGCCGCACGGCTCGGGCCTACCGAAGGTGCTGTGACGCTGAGGGGCAAGGGCGAAGGCATTGTCACCGATGGCCCCTTTGCCGAAACCAAGGAGCAATTGCTCGGCCTCTACGTCGTCGACTTCCCGGCCATCGACGCGGCAGTTGACGCCGCGCGCGAATTGCGCCGCTCCAATCCGACCGCGATCTACGAGATCCGGCCGATTGCGCTCTATGTTCCCGGCGCGACGCTGGACCCCGGTCCACAGAGCTAGCGACTGCGCCGCGACGGCGGCTCCGACCACAGATATCCGCTCGATGTTGATGCGCCCCCCTTGAAGTTGACGGGGAGCGCAGGCGCCTGCGCGAAGCCATTCAAATTTTGTTAACCAAACATGCGGGGCTGTGAACTGTAACAGAACTTACAACAAACTGACATTCCGGCTTCATGAAGCGCCGATATGGCAGGGTCATACCGATGACCGGTCTCCCCGGAAGAGGACCTGCTAGACATGTTTCAGTTGAAGAATGTAACCCGCCAGTTCGGCAAGAAGACAGCCGTGAGTTCGGTTACCTTCGACATCCCCCAGGGCCAGATGGTCGGCGTGATCGGCCGCTCGGGCGCCGGCAAGTCGACGCTTCTGCGTATGATCAACCGCCTCGTCGATCTGTCATCCGGCTCGATCGTCTTCGACGGCACGGAAGTTTCGTCGCTGCGCGGTGCTGCCCTTCGCACCTGGCAGCGCGACTGCGCGATGATCTTCCAGCAGTTCAACCTGGTGCCGCGCCTCGACGTGCTCACCAACGTGCTGCTCGGGCGTCTCAACCACCGCTCGACCGTTTTGAGCATCCTCAACATGTTTACCCGTGAAGAACGCATCATGGCGATCGGCGCACTTGAGCGCCTCGGCATCGAGCAGACCGCGCTCCAGCCGGCCGGCACGCTTTCCGGCGGCCAGCAGCAGCGCGTCGCGATCGCCCGCGCGCTGATGCAGCAGCCGAAGGTTCTGCTTGCCGACGAGCCGATCGCCTCGCTCGACCCGCTGAACGCCAAGATCGTCATGGATGCGCTGCGCGATATCAACGAGCGCGATGGCATCACGGTGATCACCAACCTCCACACGCTCGATACCGCCCGCAACTATTGCGAACGCATCATCGGCATGGCGCATGGCCGCGTCGTCTTCGACGGCCAACCCAAGGATCTGACCGCGGCAGCGGTTGCCGAGATCTACGGCGCCGACACAGGCATCGAGGAATCGATGACCTCCACCAGCATCAACATTCCGGCGGCAGTACCGCAGGAAGAAACGGCATCGGCCGGCCTCAAGCCGCTGGCACTGGCCGGCATCTGACGCCCGCCATGATCGAAAGCCCGCGTCAAGGGCACCTCTTTGAAACCCAATAGGATCCGGCCAAGCCGGACACGGGAGAACCTTATGCTGAAGAAAGCTCTTCTGGGCGCCGTAGCGCTCCTCGCCCTCGTCGGCCACGCCCAGGCTGAAGACCTGAAGGAATTCCGCATCGGCATCCTCGGCGGCGAAAACGAAGCCGACCGCCTGCGCAACTTCCAGTGCCTGGTCGACAAGCTGCCGGCCGCCATTGGCGTCGAGAAGGTCTCGCTGTTCCCGGCCGCCGACTATGACGGCGTCATCCAGGGCCTGCTCGGCGGCACGCTCGACTACGCCGAACTCGGCGCTTCCGGCTACGCCAAGATCTACCTCGCCAAGGCTGACGCCGTCGAGCCGATCCTGACGACCGTTCAGACCGACGGTTCGACCGGCTACCACTCGATCATGGTTGCCCGCAAGGATTCCGGCATCACCAAGATCGAAGACCTGAAGGGCAAGAAGCTCGGCTTCGCCGACCCGGACTCGACCTCGGGCTACCTCGTCCCGCTCGTCACGCTCCCGGAAGCGATCGGCGCCCCGGTCAAGGAATTCTTCGGTGAAACCGGCTTCGGCGGCGGTCACGAAAACCTCGTTCTCGAAGTCGTCAAGGGCACCTTCGATGCCGGCACGACCTTCGGCTCGGGCGTCGGCGAATTCAAGGACGGCTACACCTCGGGCAACCTGAAGAAGATGGTCGACAAGGGCATCCTCGACATGAACGACCTGGTCGAGCTCTGGAAGTCGCCGCTGATCCCGAACGGCCCGATCGTCGTGCGCAACACGATGAACGACGACATGAAGGCGAAGTTCAAGCAGTTCATGCTGGACCTGCCGAAGACCGACGCGGCCTGCTTCTCGGCCATCCAGGGCGGTGACTTCACCGGCTACACCGAAGTCAACGCCGACTTCTACAAGCCGATCATCGACGCCCGCAAGGCGACGATCGGCGGCTGATAGACCCGCACCACTCGGGAACGCTGGCCGCCCAAACGGCCAGCGTTTCACTGTTTGAAGGGGTGCTTTCGCATCCTTCGCCGCATTGTTTTCACGCATTTCCGGGGCGGAAAACCGCTTCGCACTTTACCTGGAAATGCTCAAGAGGCCGGCGAAAGCCGGAACGGTCATGGCAACTTCCCTGCTCCCGCGACATCTGAGCGACAACGGCGCCGTCATCGAGCGTCACTGGCAGGAACTCAGTTCCCGCCGCCGGCTCTATTCCTGGCTTGGCTTCGGCGTTCTCCTCCTGGCGCTATCGGGCTCGCTCTGGTTCGCCAACGATTCCAATGCCGGCAAGTTCTTCGACCGTTTGCCGCATTTCTTCGATTTCGTCGGCGATCTCGCGCCGCGCGACGGGCTAGAAATTTTCCGCGCCATGTTCGACCTGCCCTCGCCCTATGACGATGGCAGCTTCAAGTACAACTACCCCGAGGGCCGGCTGTACCTGACCGAAAGCTTCTACATCCCCGAATACGTGCACAAGATGCTGGAGACCGTGAACATCGCGATCTTTTCGACGGTGATCGGTACGGCCTTCGGCTTCGTGCTCTGCTTCCTTGCCGCGCGCAACCTGATGCCCAATCCGTGGATCCGCGGCATCGTTGGCCGCATCATGGAAGTTCTCCGGGCCTTTCCGGAGGTGGTGATCGCCGGCTTCTTCCTCGCGATCCTCTCGCTCGGCCCCATTCCGGCGATCGCCGCGGTCTCGATCCACACGATCGGCGCGCTCGGCAAGCTCTTTTATGAAGTGGTCGAAAACGCCGACATGAAGCCGGACGAGGGCCTGCGGGCTGCCGGCGGCAACTGGATCGAGCGCGTCTGGTTTGGCATGGTGCCGCAGGTGCTGCCCAATTTCACCAGCTATTTCCTGCTGCGCCTCGAGATCAACGTGCGCGCCTCGACGATCATCGGCGCCGTCGGTGGCGGCGGCATCGGCGAATTGCTGCGCCTTTCGATCGGCCAGGGACACCAGGCCAAGACCCTTGCAATCGTCCTCCTGCTGTTTGCGACCATTTTTGCCGTCGACCAGTTTTCCGCCTGGCTTCGCCGCCGCCTCGTTGGCGAGCAGGCCTTCCAGCTTGCCCAGTAGGTGCGTACCATGACCACGACCACACGATTGAACCCGATGGAAATGGACGCGATCGCGAGCCGCCATCCCGACCTCCTCAAATCCTCGACCTCCAGCCGCGTGCGCACCGCAGCCATCGCCGGCGGCGTCGTCGCCCACCTCATCTTCAGCTGGTGGTTCTTCTCGATCGGCCACGTGCTCGGCAATGCCAACTGGGGCATCGCTGGCACCTACCTCGCCGACTGGGTTTCCTATGAGGTACGCCCGGAAATCCACGTCGCCCCCGACCGGACGATGCGTCTCAACTATCAGCGCAATTCGCCGCTCGGGCCCAATCCCAATCCGGATTGGGTGGAGCTCGACAGGCAGACGGTGACGCGCCAGGTCGAGATACCGGCCTCCACCGCGCAGGCGGTCAAGCCGAAGGCAAGCTCGTCGTTCAGCTTCATGGCGCCCGGCTCCGCGCTCGGTGGCACAGCCGCTGCCGAAACCCAGAACCGTATCGAAACCCGGACGGAAGACGTGCTGACGCGCGTCGTCGTAACCTACGACCGCTCGACCAGGATCGAGATCGCCGATGGCCTGGTGAAGGCTACCCATGGCGGTGACACGTTTGTGATGACCGTAGACGGCGTCGACACGGTGAGGCCGCAGGGCCAACTGCCCGCCTGGGCGACACAGAAGCGGCCAGGCGAAAAGATCGTGCTTGCCTTTGGCGCCACCGGGTGGGCTGAAGTGGAAGGCGACGAGGTTTCCGTCCGCAACCGCTTCTTCGGTTGGGCGAACTTCCTGTTCGACACCAACTCGCCCTTCTTCGGCAAAAGCTATGGCGAGGTCGTCGCGCTCATCACATCCGGCGAACAGATCGACCCGACGCGTTCGAACCTTTCGCTCGCCTGGAACAACATCCTCTATAACGCCGAATGGCAGCATCTGGACGTCTGGACGAAGCTGTTGCAGACGGTTGTCATGGCTTTCGTCGGCACGCTCTTTGCGTCGCTGATCGCCTTCCCGCTCTGCTTCCTTGCCGCCAGAAACATCACGCCGAGCTTCCTGACCAACCAGGTGGTCAAGCGCTTCTTCGACTTCCTGCGGTCGGTGGACATGTTCATCTGGGCACTGTTCTTCACCCGCGCCTTCGGCCCCGGACCGCTTGCCGGCATCTCCGCGATCTTCTTCACCGACACCGGTACGCTCGGCAAACTCTATTCCGAGGCGCTGGAAAACATCGATGACAAGCAGCGCGAGGGCGTGAAGTCGGTCGGAGCGACGCCGCTTGCCGTGCAGCGCTTCGGCGTGCTTCCGCAGGTGCTGCCGGTTTTTGCCAGCCAGGCGCTCTACTTCTGGGAATCGAACACTCGCTCGGCGACGATCATCGGCGCCGTCGGCGCCGGCGGTATCGGCCTCAAACTCTGGGAAGCGATGCGTACCAATTCCGATTGGGAAAATGTCGCCTATATGGTGCTTCTGATCTTGCTGGTTGTCTTTATTTTCGACAGCATCTCGAACGCGTGCCGTTCGCGCCTGATGGGCAGCAAGGCACATTGACGACAGCCAAGCATTTGCGTGTCCGCCATCATGATGTTGTCATGGAAATCGGCTAGCTGCGCATCGCATCCCGCAAACAATCGATCCGCCGCCCGGCGGACCGGTCGCTACAAGAAAGTGAAGACCGTGCGTTATGCCATCTATTTCGCGCCGCCGGCGGACGACCGGCTGTCGCAGGTCGCGTCCCGTTGGCTGGGGCGCGACGCCTTTACCGGTGAGGACCTCACGCTTCCGACGATCGCCGGGATTGACGAAGAGACGCAACGCACATTGACGGCTGACCCGCGGCGCTACGGTTTCCACGGTACGCTGAAGGCTCCCTTCGAGCTTGCCGAAGGCCGGGACGAAGACGAGCTCCTAAGTATTTTCGAGTGCTTTGCCGCCGACCTCGACCCGTTCGAGATCCCCGAAATCGTGCTGCACCAGTTGGGCCCGTTCTTCGCACTCGTGCCGTCCGCGCCTTGCGTCGACCTGCTGGATTTGGCCGAAGACGCCGTTCACCGCTTCGACCCGTTCCGCGCGCCGCTGTCGGACGCCGACTTTGCCCGCCGCAAGCCAAACAGCCTGCCGGAGCGCCAGAGGCGCTACCTCAAAGAATGGGGCTATCCCTATGTTTTCGAAGAGTTCCAGTTCCACCTGACCTTGACTGGCCCGGTGCCCACGGAAACCAGCGGTGTGATGCGTACCGCGCTCGAAACCACCTTTGCCGAGCATATCGGCAAGCCACTTCACGTCACGTCAGTCGCGCTCTTCGTCGAACCGGAGCGCGGCGCACCCTTTACTGTCCGCTCCCTGCTGCCGCTCGGCAGCGACACCCAACGAAAGATCGCATGAGATGAGCAAAGAACAGGTTTTGACCAACGCCCGCATCGTCCTCGAGGATAGCATCCTCGACGGTTCGGTGCTGATCCGCGACGGCAAGATTGCCGACATTTCCGAGGGCACGGTTGCCAGCGGCGAGGACTTTGAAGGCGACTATCTGATCCCCGGCCTCATCGAGCTGCACACCGACCACCTCGAAGCCCACTACTCGCCGCGCCCGGGCGTGCGCTGGCTGAAGATCGCGGCAATCCAGGCCCATGACGCACAGGTGGTCACCTCCGGCATCACCACGGTCTTCGACTGCCTGCGTCTCGGCTCCGATGAGGATGGCGGTTTCCAGAAGGGCGAGATGCGCAGCATGGCCGACGCGCTGGCCCAGGCCAAGGAAGAGGGCCGCCTTCGCGCCGATCACCTGATCCACCTGCGCTGCGAAGTTTCAACGTCCGACGTGCTCGATCACTACGAGGACTTCCAGAACGATCCGCAGGTCAAGCTCGTCTCGCTTATGGACCATGCGCCGGGCCAGCGCCAGTTCCAGACGATGGACCAGTACACGCTCTACTATAAAGCCAAGCGCGGCTTCTCGGACGAAGAATTCGCGCGCTTCGTCAAGCGGCAGCAGGCGTTGTCGGCCAAGTATGCCGGTCCGCACCGCACCGCGCTCGCCGAGGCCTGTGCGGCCCGCGGCATCACGATCGCCAGCCATGACGACGCGACCGTCGACCACGTCGAGGAATCGATCGGCTTCGGCATCAAGCTTGCGGAGTTCCCGACGAGCTTCGAGGCCGCCGAGGCGTCGCACCGCGCGGGCCTCAGCGTTCTGATGGGCGCGCCGAACATCGTGCGCGGCAAGTCGCACTCCGGCAACATCGCCGCCCGCGATCTCGCCGAGCGCGGCGTGCTCGACGTGCTGTCGTCGGACTATGTGCCCTTCAGCCTGATCCACGCCCCCTTCGTGCTCTCCGACGAACTCGACGCTGTCGACCTGCCAAAGGCAATCGCCATGGTGACGTCGACGCCGGCGCGTACCGTCGGTCTCGATGACCGCGGTCGAATCGGCGTCGGCCTTCGCGCCGATATCGCTCGCGTCCATCGCAAGGAAGGCATCCCGGTCGTGCGCTCCGTCTGGCGCGAAGGACGGCGTGTCGCATGAGCGCGAACAACCAGGGCGGCGCGCTTGTCGTCGTTGTTGGACCGAGCGGCGCCGGCAAGGACAGCGTCATGGGCTTTGCCGCCCGGCATTTTGCGGATTGTCACGACGTGCATTTCGTCCGCCGTGTCATCACCCGTCCGTCGGATGCCGGCAGTGAGGTACATGAAAGCGTCTCGGAAGACGAGTTCGTCGAGATGCAGAAGGACGGCGCCTTCGCCGTTTTCTGGGATGCGCATGGGCTGAAATACGGCATCCCCGCCGTTGTGCTCAGGAATGTCAGGGACGGCATGACGGCGATCGTCAATGGCAGTCGTGGTGCCCTGCCGGCGTTCCGCGAAGCCTTCGGCGAGATCGCCGTCGTCGTTGTTACAGCCGAGACGCCGGTGCTTGCAAAGCGGCTTGCCGAACGCGGCCGCGAAAGTGAACAGGAAGTTTTGCGACGCCTCAGCCGCCAGGCTCCTGACGTGACCTCAGGCCCGGATGTCAGCGTGATCGACAACAGCGGTCGCCTCGACATTGCCGGAAATCGCTTCGTCGAGGTGGTTGAACGGCTGCGCACTAAGGCGGATCACGCGGTTTAGCGTGATCTGTTTTCGCGGCCCGGCAGGATTTCGGGTCGCGGGCACGCGTCGCGATCCCCATTCCAAGGACACAGACAAAGGTTCCGAACCTCAGGGCTCGGGGCCTTTTCTTTTTGCCTGCGGTGATGACGAACCCGGGGTGAGAAATTCCCGAGAAATCAGAGTTCTACGGTCATCTCCTCAAAGCCCCCGTTCTGTTTCACTCGGCCGATCACCCTTTCCTTTTCCGCAGGCTCCATAAATTTCCCCTTGTGGAGCGAATTAATATGTATATACATTATATTCAGTGGAGGCGACCTGATGAACGAACTCTCGACCCGCAGGCAGACATCCGGCATCTGGCGCAATGTGCGTCTCGTGACGCTTGGCGAAACCGTTGACGGTCTTGGCCTCGTCGAGAATGCGGCCGTTGCGGTCGTCGATGGGCGTATCGCCTATGCCGGGCCGGAGAGCGGACTGCCCGCCGACCTCGCACGCAGCCTTGAAGCGACGGACTACGAGGGCCGCGTAGTGACGCCCGCTCTCATCGACTGCCACACCCATCTCGTTCATGGCGGCAACCGCGCCCGCGAATTCCAGATGCGCCTCGAAGGCGCCACCTATGAAGAGATTGCGCGTGCCGGTGGCGGCATCGTTTCCTCGGTCAAGGCGACCAATGCGCTGACCGTCGACCAGCTTGTCGAAAGCACCCTGCCGCGGCTCGACACGCTTCTTGCCGAAGGCGTCTCGACCGTCGAAATCAAATCCGGCTACGGACTGAACGTCACGGCCGAGCTCAACATGCTGCGTGCCGCCCGCAAACTCGAAACGCTGCGGCCGGTGCGCGTTATGACGAGCTATCTCGCCGCACACGCAACGCCTGTGGACTACAGGGGCCGCAACGATGACTACGTCACCGATGTCGTGCTGCCCGGCCTCGACGCCGCCCATGCCGAAGGCCTGGTCGATGCGGTCGACGGTTTCTGCGAGGGCATCGCGTTTTCGACTGCCGAGATCGCCCGCGTCTTTGACCGCGCCAAGGCACTCGGCCTGCCGGTCAAGCTGCACGCAGAACAGCTCTCCAACCTTGGCGGCGCAAAGCTCGCGGCCTCCTACGGCGCGCTTTCGGCCGACCACCTCGAATATCTCGACGCCGAAGGGGCTGCGGCCCTGGCCAAATCAGGTACGGTCGCCGTGCTTTTGCCCGGCGCCTTCTATGCGCTGCGCGAAGAGCGCCTGCCGCCGGTCCAGGCTTTGCGTGATGCCGGCGCGCGTATCGCGATCGCCACCGACTGCAATCCCGGCACCTCGCCGCTGACCTCGCTGCTTCTCACCATGAACATGTCGGCGACGTTCTTCCGGCTGACGGTTGCCGAATGCCTTGCCGGTGCGACGCGCGAAGCCGCCCGCGCGCTTGGCCTACTGGCCGAAACCGGCACGATCGAAGTCGGAAAATCCGCCGATCTGGCAATCTGGAACATCGAGGATCCGGCCGAGCTCGTCTACCGCATCGGCTTCAATCCGCTTCATGAACGCATCTTTAGAGGGCAAAGGATCGGTCAATGACCATCACTCTACACCCGGGCTCCGTGCCCCTCCGCGATCTCGAAACCATTTACTGGACCGGCGAGCCGGCCCGCCTCGATCCGTCCTTTGACGCCGGCATCAACAAGGCTGCCGCCCGCATTGCCGAGATCGTCGCCGGTAACGCGCCGGTCTACGGCATCAACACCGGCTTCGGCAAACTCGCCTCGATCAAGATCGACAGCGCCGACGTTGCAACGCTGCAGCGCAACCTGATCCTGTCACATTGCTGCGGAGTCGGCGAGCCGCTCGCCGAGAACGTCGTTCGCCTCATCCTGTCGCTGAAGCTCGTCTCCCTCGGTCGCGGCGCCTCCGGCGTCCGCCTCGAACTCGTGCGGCTGATCGAAGCCATGCTCGAAAAGGGCGTCATCCCTGTCATTCCCGAAAAGGGCTCGGTCGGCGCCTCCGGCGACCTCGCCCCGCTCGCCCATATGGCCGCAGTCATGATGGGCCACGGCGAAGCTTATTTCGAAGGCCGTCGCATGTCCGGCGGCGAAGCGCTGTCCGCCGCCGGCCTCAAGCCGGTGGTGCTGGCCGCCAAGGAAGGCCTTGCGCTGATCAATGGCACCCAGACGTCGACGGCGCTGGCACTCGCCGGTCTCTTCCGCGCCCATCGTGCCGCACAGGCGGCACTCATCACCGGCGCCATGTCGACCGATGCGGCCATGGGCTCGTCGGCGCCCTTCCATCCGGATATCCATACGTTGCGCGGTCATCGCGGCCAGATCGATACGGCCGCGGCTCTCCGCGCGCTGCTTGCCGGTTCGGCAATCCGCGAAAGCCACATCGAAGGCGATGAGCGCGTGCAGGATCCCTATTGCATCCGCTGCCAGCCGCAGGTCGACGGCGCCTGCCTCGATCTGCTGCGCTCGGTCGCCCGCGTGCTTGAAACCGAAGCCAACGCCGTCACCGACAACCCGCTCGTTCTTTCTGACAACTCGGTCGTCTCCGGCGGCAACTTCCACGCCGAGCCGGTTGCCTTTGCCGCCGACCAGATCGCCCTTGCCGTCTGCGAGATCGGCGCGATCTCGCAGCGCCGCATCGCGCTGCTCGTAGACCCGGCTCTCTCCTACGGCCTGCCGGCCTTCCTCGCCAAGAAGCCGGGCCTGAACTCTGGTCTGATGATCGCGGAAGTCACCTCGGCGGCGCTGATGTCGGAGAACAAGCAGCTCTCGCATCCGGCGTCTGTCGACTCGACGCCGACGTCTGCGAACCAGGAAGACCACGTTTCCATGGCCTGCCATGGCGCGCGCCGCCTGCTGCAGATGACCGAGAACCTGTTCTCAATCGTCGGCATCGAAGCACTGACCGCCGTCCAAGGCGTCGAATTCCGCGCGCCGCTCGCCACGAGCCCTGAATTACAGAAGGCCGCTGCCGCCCTTCGCGCCGTCTCGCCGACGATCGAAGAGGACCGCTACATGGCCAACGACCTCAAGGCCGCCGGCGACCTCATCGCCTCGGGCCGTCTGAACGCCGCCGTCTCCGCCGGCATCCTGCCAAGCCTGGAGGCCTGAAATGGCGGTCGTCGAAGTCAGACAAGGCAACTCGCCGGTCATTCTCGGCTTTCCGCATACCGGCACCGACGTGCCGGCTGCGATCTGGGATCGGCTGAACGATAACGGTCGGATCCTCGCCGATACCGACTGGCATATCCATCAACTTTATGATGGCCTGCTGCCGGAGGTGACCGTCGTTCGCGCCACCTTCCACCGCTACGTGATCGACGCCAACCGCGATCCCGAGGGCGTCAGCCTCTATCCCGGCCAGAACACGACCGGATTGATCCCGGAAACGGACTTCGACGGCAAGCCGATCTGGAAGGACGGAGAGGCACCGACTGAAGCGGATATCGCCGAACGGCTCCGGTCATTCCATGCGCCCTATCACGCGGCCCTTGCCGCCGAGATCGAGCGGGTCAAGGCGATCCATGGCGTGGTCGTGCTTTATGACTGCCACTCGATCCGCTCATACATTCCGTTCCTGTTCGAAGGCAAGCTGCCGGATCTCAACATCGGCACCGACATGGGCAAGACCTGCGCGCCTGACATCGAGAAGGCGACGGCCGAAATCGCTGCCGCTGCGGAAGGTTACAGCAGCATTCTCAACGGCCGCTTCAAGGGCGGCTGGACGACCCGCCACTATGGCCGCCCGGAAACCGGCGTGCATGCCATCCAGATGGAACTCGCGCAATCGACCCATCTCACCGCCGAAGAGCCGCCTTTCGCGCTCGACGCCACACGATCCGCCCTGTTGCGAAAGCCGCTGGGTGCGATCGTGAACCGCATCGAAACCATCGCATTTGACCTCAAGACACTGACAGGGAGCGAGGCATGACCATCAACAATCCGCGCCACAATATTCGCGACGTGCGCGCCCCTCAGGGCACCACGCTCAATGCCAAGAGCTGGCTGACCGAAGCGCCGCTGCGCATGCTGATGAACAATCTGGACCCGAACGTCGCGGAAAACCCGCACGAGCTGGTCGTCTACGGCGGCATCGGTCGTGCGGCCCGCACGTGGGCCGATTTCGACAAGATCGTAGAGACGCTAAAGGACCTCAACGACGACGAAACCTTGATGGTGCAGTCGGGCAAGCCGGTCGGCGTGTTCCGCACCCACAAGGATGCGCCCCGCGTTCTCATCGCCAACTCCAACCTCGTGCCGCACTGGGCGACCTGGGATCACTTCAACGAGCTGGATAAGAAGGGTCTCGCCATGTACGGCCAGATGACCGCCGGCTCGTGGATCTATATCGGCACGCAAGGCATCGTTCAGGGCACCTACGAAACCTTCGTCGAAGCCGGTCGTCAGCACTATGGCGACAACCTTAAGGGCAAGTGGGTGCTGACCGGCGGCCTCGGCGGCATGGGTGGCGCCCAGCCGCTCGCCGCCGTCATGGCAGGCGCTTCGTGCCTGGCCGTCGAATGCAACCCGGACTCGATCGATTTCCGCCTGCGCACCCGCTACCTCGACGAAAAGGCCGAGACGCTGGACGAAGCGATGGAGATGATCGCCCGCTGGACGAAGAACGGCGAAGCCAAGTCCGTCGGCCTGCTCGGCAACACCGCCGAAATCCTGCCGGAGATGGTCCGCCGCGGCATCCGCCCGGACATGGTCACCGACCAGACCTCGGCGCACGACCCGGTCAACGGTTACCTGCCGAAGGGCTGGACCATGGGCCAGTGGAAGGAGAAGCGCGTCAGCGATCCGAAGGCCGTCGAAAAGGCCGCGCGCGCCTCGATGCGCGACCACGTCGAAGCGATGATCGCCTTTCAGGACATGGGCATCCCGACCTTCGACTACGGCAACAACATCCGCCAAATGGCCAAGGAAGAAGGCCTCGAAAACGCCTTTGCCTTCCCGGGCTTCGTTCCGGCCTATATCCGCCCGCTCTTTTGCCGCGGCGTCGGCCCGTTCCGCTGGGCGGCCCTGTCCGGCGATCCGGAAGACATCTATAAGACCGACGCCAAGGTCAAGGAACTGCTTCCCGACAACAAGCACCTGCACAACTGGCTGGACATGGCACGTGAGCGCATCGCCTTCCAGGGCCTGCCGGCGCGCATCTGCTGGGTCGGCCTCGGCGATCGCCACCGCCTCGGCCTCGCCTTCAACGAAATGGTCAAGAACGGCGAACTGAAGGCGCCGGTCGTCATCGGCCGCGACCACCTCGATTCCGGCTCGGTCGCCTCGCCGAACCGCGAGACCGAAGCGATGAAGGACGGCTCGGACGCCGTTTCGGACTGGCCGCTGCTCAACGCCCTGCTCAACACCGCATCGGGCGCCACCTGGGTGTCGCTGCACCACGGCGGCGGCGTCGGCATGGGCTTCTCGCAGCATTCGGGCGTCGTCATCTGCGCCGATGGTACCGACGATGCGGCCAAGCGCCTCGAACGCGTGCTCTGGAACGACCCGGCAACCGGCGTCATGCGCCATGCCGATGCGGGCTACGACATTGCGCTCGATTGCGCCAAGGAAAAGGGCCTGCGCCTGCCGGGCATTCTCGGCAACTGATCCGCTCTCGACCGACATACTCACGGACATACTGATTGGGGCGCCGAAAGGCGCCCCAATCACTTTTTGATGAGACTAGCGTCAGGACTGCGTCTTCCTCGCTCCGGCGCCTTGCAGCTGTTGATAGCAATGCTAGAAAAATCGAGATGCCATCGCATTGCTGGCGACGCGTTGCAGAACATCTCTGTTCGCTCACGCGAGCGCTGGTTTTTTATGAGAAGGCTTCATGCGCTGGGGCGGGTACGGGAGAAGAACCATTAGACATCTTATGTTTGCCACCGGGCTTCTTGCGAGCGTCTTTGTTGCCTCGTCTGCGGTCGCTCAAAACGTGAGTTTCTTCGGCCCTGTTCGCAACGGAGAACGGCACTTTACCGCCTTCCCGGAATTTATTGGCGTCGGAATGAGCCAAGGGGAGACCAAGAAGAGGGACGTGGTCTTCTCGACAATTCAAATGATCGCCATGGCCGCCGGAATTGAGACCAAGGCCCAACCGGGCCTCGGAAGAAACACCATCGGCGTGATCTTCAGAAAGGATGTCGTCAAGAATGGCCGGGTCGACGTCAGCAAAATTGAAGATTTCGGCTTCGACCCCTACTACGAGCGGCTGCTGAACGATACTGCAGCAACTGGCGTACCAAATTGCGCTTCCGCCGTGAACTATTCCGCGGAAGGGCGATTTGACCGCGCTGTCATCGTTGCAAACAGCGATGTCCCCGATCAGGAATTGGCGACCTGCGTGGCGCAGGCCCAGGCGCACGCTTTGGGGATAGCCACGTTTACCTCCAGCAAGGCCGACTTTTCGCGCTTCTTCGCGAGGATCATGATCCTCGCCGATCAAAAGAAGAGATGTCTCCAGGACAACCAGACAAAGTTCACCTGCAGTTTTGTCGATGAGCCCTGGGACTAATTCACGAGCGGCGGAATGTTTTCTTCCCTGTTTTATCGCCGTCGAGCGCGAGCAGCAGCACCAGCCCGGCAAGGCCTGCGGCGCCGCCAAGCAGCGCCGTGCCCGAATAGTCGCTGATCCGCGTGCCGAGCGCAAAAAGCCCGGCGCAAAGGCCGCCGCTCAGGAAGAGGTTCACGGCGAGCAATGAGCTTCCGAGGCCCGGGCGGTCGGCAATCAGGTCCTGGAGGTAGCTGATCGGGATCGTGATCAACGCGGCGGCACCAAAGGCACTGATCAAGGTGAGCGCGTAGATCTGCCAGGTCGCCGTCGAGAAGCCGAGCAGCACCATGTAGCCGATGTAGATCGCGGTTCCGAGCGCCAGCGCCTTGAATGGAACAAGGCTCAGCTGGATGCGCGCCCAGACGAAGATGAACACGACTTCGAGGAAAGCGACGATCCCAACGATGATGCCGATATCGGTGACGCTGCCGCCGATCTCGTCAGTCATGATCAGGGGCAGCACGGCGGCGTTGACGTGTAGCGACGAGGTGATGATCGCAACGGCGATGACGCGCAGGAAAATCCCTGGCGCCAGGATCTCCCGAAAAGACGTCCAGTAAGAAAGCCGCTTGCCGAGCGATGCGTCGGCCCCGCTTTCGTTGGGCAGTTTAAAATAGACGATCAGCAGATTGGCGAGGCAGCCGAGACAGGCGAGCAGATAGGCCGGCAGCATGCTGTCGCCGCCGGCGAGTGCAAAGCCGACCAGTCCTGGCACCAGAACCCAGGACACTGATATGGCCGCGCGGGCGCCCGTCGTGAGCGAGGCGGCGTCATGGCCGCTCATCCGCCGGGCGATGCTGCGCACATTGGCAAAGAGCAGCGTGTAGACCGCGCCGTAGATCGGCAACAGCAACAAGACGCTAACGACGAAGCTCATCTGATGCGGGAGCACATAGACGATGCCGTAGCCGACAACGCCGAAAAAGATCGCCGTCGACATCAGCAGCCGGTAGTTGCCGACGCGATCGGCCAGAATGCCGATCGAAACACTGACGATGACGTTCACCGTCGAGGCAAGCAGGATCAGCAGCGAATAGACGGCATCGCTGAGCCCCAGCTCGTTGATGCCGACGACGGATTGGTAGGGCGAGGTGGCCGCACCGGCAAACCCGAACAGGAAGATTGCCAGCATGCTGATCCGCATGGCCGGGTTGCGCATGGCGCTGAGAATGGTGGAGGTCATGCTAGAATGTGTCCGCGAAGCGGGTGGAGGATATCGCACAATCGCTTAAATTGTGATCGATTTAAGGACGGTGTTATGCGGAAGGCTAAGGCGTTTCAGCGCCCATGCGCGTCGAACGACGCGCGGTGCTTTGAGGGAAGCCCCTACCCGAAACTCGGGTAGGAAATGTGCGAAGCATGTCTCAGGCGCCGCTCGACCAACGCGCCGAAAAGCGGGCGACGGGTTCAAAGGAAAAGTCCTGATCGAAGGGGTAGGCCGGCCGCTGACGGCGGAGGCTCGCGAGCCCTTGGATGTCCTGATTGACGACCCCTTCAGTCAGGGCCATCAGGTTGGGGTTGGCGATCGGCGCCAGTTCGGGCGACAGGTAGCCCGATTTGACGACGAGCAGCCGCACCGCCTCAGGGTCGAGGCCCAGCCGCCGGAAGTCCTCGATGTTGTGGTAGGGCCTGCGCCGTGCCGCGATAACGACATCGATCGCGCCGACCCGCACCACCGCCTGCCGCTCTTTCGCAGGCCCGGGATCATCCAGCGTGACGACCTCGGCCAGCATCTCCGCACGGGGGCTTGCCGGATCGAGGCTGCCGCCGATCTTGAGCATCAACGTTTCGCCGACCCCAGCGGCAAAGCAGGCTTCGACCGCCGGCAGGTCCGTGATGCCGGCGATCAACGCGCCCCGCCAGCCGCGGGCGAGCAGCGCCTTCAGCACGTCTGCGCGATCACCAACGCCGCCGCCGGTCGGGTTGTCGCCGGAGTCCGCAAGAATGATCGGCGTCGTCGTCGCCCGCTCGGCGATATCCAGCATTTCGTTGAGCGGTCCGGTGACCGGACCGAAGCGGAAGTTTCGACGTTCCGACCAGTAGCCCGCGGCAATCTCTTCCGCTGCCCGTTTGGCCGCCGCCCTGTCGGTGGCCGTTACGACCGCACAGGCGGTCGCCCGCGGCTCGTCGGCCCAGACGTAGCCCACCATCAGGTTGGCATCGAGAACGCCCGGCCGCTTATCGATCTCGGGCAGTTGCACGTAGAGCGACTTTGCCGGCTCGTCCTCGGTCGAGGTGCATTCGCCGGGAAGCAGGACCGGGACCGGTGCCCAGGCGATGCCCGGGCGCGTCCCGTCTCTCAGCGCAGATACCAGCATCGACCAGGCACGGGTCATGGTCTCCGGCGTATCGATATGCGGCGCGGTGCGGTAAGCGGCAAAAATATCGAGCTGGTCGATGATCTCCTGGCTCACATTGCCATGCAGGTCGTAGCTCGCCGCCACCGGGCAATTGGGACCGACGACAGCGCGGGCGGCGGAGATCCAGTCGCCTTCGGCGTCGTCCATCCCGTCGACCTTGATGGCGCCATGCATGGCGAGATAAAGCCCGTCGATCGGCAGCGCGTCACGCAGCATTTCGAGGAACTCGGCCTTGAAGGCGTCGTAGGTTGGGCGCGACACGGGGCCGCCGGGCACGGCGCGGGCATGCAAAAGCGGCAGATGCTCGACACCCTCGGCCTTCATGAAACTGAAGTACTCGGCGTCCAGCAGCGTTTGGCCGCGCAGAACGCGAAAATCTTCCTCTGTCATCAGAACAGGCGAATAGGTGCTGCATTCGGTATGGATGCCACCAACGGCGATGCGCATGAGCGTTCCTCTCAGAGGTTCGGGCTGAGCGGCGCGATGGCCGCAAAGCGCAGCCAGTCCTTCGCCGACTTCGGTGTCCATGCCGCCTCGGCGATCGCCGGAAGCCGCGGGAAGACGAGCCGGTTGAAGTAGCCGCGCGAAAGATAATGCTCGGACCAGATGCACGCCTGCACGCCTCTGAGGCGGGCCGTCAGCTCGTCCGGGAATTCGCCCTCGGCCTCGTAGCCGTAGGTGTGGGCGGGTGTCGCCGTGCCGGCCCAGCTTGCACCTGGCTCCTGCCAGGCATCGGCCTGCGCCATGTCGAGGTAATAGGCCTGGCCGGGGGTCATCACCACGTCATAGCCTTCGCGGGCGAGCTCGATGCCGACCTCCGGCCGCTCCCAGGCCATCAGCAGCGTATCTTCGGTCGAGACACCGCCGCCATGCGCCACTTCGTTCCAGCCGGCGAGCTTGCGGCCACGCGCCGTCAACATCTGCTTCACCCGCTTCAGGAAATAGGACTGCAGCGCGAAGGTGCCGGAGATGCCCTCCTGCTCCATCAGCTTCTTGGCCAGCGGCGAAGCGAGCCAAGAACCGTTCGCCACTTCGTCGCCGCCGATATGGATGTAGGCGCTCGGGAAAAGCTCGACCATTTCGTCGAGGACCTTCTCCAGAAACTCGTAGGTAAAGGCAACGGCCGGGTTGAGCGCGTTATTGGGATAGCCCTGAACCGAATGGTAGCTCTCCGGGGCCTCCTGACCGTCTGTCAGATCCGGCAGCGCCACCAAGGTCGCCGTGCTATGGCCAGGGATATCGATCTCCGGCACGACATCGACATGCAGCGCCGTCGCCTGCGCGACGATCGCCCTCACGTCCGCTTGGCTGTAGAAGCCGCCGACAGGCTCAGCGCCATTACCAAGCTGCGGCAGAAGCGGCTCATCCGGCCCGCGCAGGACGCCAAGCGTCGTCAGCTGCGGGTAGGCCTTGATCTCCAGGCGCCAGGCCTCGTCGTCGGTCAGGTGCCAGTGGAAAACGTTGAGCTTGAACCAGGCGAGAATGTCAATCAGCCGCGCCACATCCGCCGTCGGGTAGAACTGGCGGGAGACGTCGAGATGGCAACCGCGCCAGCTGTAACGCGGCGCATCCGAAATTTTGCCGCTCGCCGGAAAGCGGAACTTTTCCGGATGGTTGCGTGCCCCATCCAGAAGCTGGGCCAGACTGGTCAAACCATATTGCCGGCCGGCGCTGCCGCCAAAGCTAAGCCGGATTTCGGTCTCAGAGAGGTCGAGCCGATAGGCCTCAGCCTTAAGACCAGCGTCGGCGGTAAAGACAATCGCCCGCCCCTGCTTCGAGGCTGCCAGGCTGAAGGGGGCGTGGCCCGCAGGGAACAGCCGATGGTACATCGCCAGAACCGTATCGATGGCAGCGACATCCTCGCCCGTCGAGCCGACCGCCGGATAGAGCACCACTGGAAAACCGTCTCCAGGACGAAGCTCAAGCTTCGCTGGCCAGGGCTGCAACGCATAGGGCTGATCGAGCTTGCCGTCCGGTAGCCGCACCGGCGGCGGTTCACTGACGGCATTTTCAAGCAACAGATCGGAGACAGCGACCGGCACGTGACCACCATCGGCAAGCGTCAGATAGGCGGACTTGGCACCGTCGGTGCAGTGGCGCGCGTTGCGGTGCAGGCCGCTGACGGTGAAGGTCCAGCTCCCGCCGTTTTCGATCGTCAGCCCCGCAGGCGGCGCGAATTCGTGAAAATTGGCGTTACGGCGCAGGAACACGGCATTGTCGCAGGCCTTGGGATCGATCACCCGGGTGAGCGAGGTGTAGACGATCCTGAAGCCGGAAAGTGGCGCGCCGGAGAAATTGAACAGCGTGAAGGTAAACTGCCCGAACGGCCCGCCATCCGGCTGCCAGGACGCCTCGAGACGGTAGGAAACCGGGTGCATGCTCTTCCTCCAGAATGCTCTATGTCAGTAGTGGTTTGATTGCGAGAACGTGCGGGCCAACTCAGCCTGTCCGGCGGTCAGGCCGCAATCGACAGGCAGGCAGACGCCCGAAATGGCGGCCGCGAGCGGGCCTGCGAGAAAATGCACGGCATTGGCGACGTCATCCGGATTGACGATGCGCTGCAGCGGATACCAGCGGCGCGCCTCTTCGAAGACATCCGGGTTCGATGCCGCCCTCGCCTCCCAGGCCTGGGTGCGAACCGTGCCGGGTGCCACCGCATTCGAGCGGATGCCGAACTTGCCGTATTCGACCGCAATCAGCCGGGTCAGGTGCAGGAGCCCGGCCTTGGCGGCGCTATAGGCCGGATGGCCGAAGACGTTCATGCCGTTGACCGAGGCGATGTTGACGACCGAGCCGTGGGTCTCTTTCAGCATGTCCTCGACGGCGCGAAAAGTGAGGAAGGCCGCCTCGAGGTTCAGCGCATTGTCCATGCGCCAGATCTCCGGCGTCGTGTCGTGCAGGCTGACGGCACGGGCAGCACCAGCATTGTTGACGAGGGTGCGGACAGCGCCCTTCTCTGCGGCCTTCGCTGCCATCGCCGCCACGCTTTCGGCATTGGTGACGTCACAGGCGACTGCGACGAAGCGCTTGCCGTCGCCAAGCGCCCGCGCTGCCTTTTCGGCGGCCTCCGCATCGATGTCGACGAGCAGAACCACGTCATGGTCGTCGGCAAGCTTGCGGGCGATAGCACGGCCGATATCGCCGGCGGCGCCGGTGACGATCGCGAGAGATTGCGTCATGCGTTGACCTTTCGCGGCACGTCAGTCTCCGAGCAACTGGCGGTCGTCACCGTCGCGGTGGGTCACCAGCTGCTGTTTGATGCGCCGAAGTGTGGCTGTCGCCTGCGGCTGAACCCGATAAGCGACGAGACTGGAGAGGATGTCGAGCAGCGCCAGATAGGCGATGCGGGTGGAGGTGGGGCGGTAGATATTGTTGCCCTCCGGCAGATCGACCGGAACGGTGATGCTGGCAGCGGTGGCCACCGGGCTGCCGCTCTGCGTCAGCGCGATGGTCGGCACTTTCAGTTCGCGCGCAAGCGTGAAGGCGCGCACGAGTTCGGCGTTGCGGCCGGAAAAGGAGGAGCCGATCAGCACGTCCGTCGGCCGGGCCGCCGCCGTCATCATCAACTGCATGCTGTGATCCGAGCTCGATGTGATGCGCAGGCCGAAACGAAAGAGCCGGTTTTGAAGCTCGCCGGCGATCATCGACGAATTGCCGCCGGAACCAAAGGCGTAGATCATTTCCGCTGAGGCAATCCGCTCGACCGCCTGCTCGATCGCGGCGAGATCGAGCGAGCGATGCAGAAGAAACAGCGCGTTCTGCGACTTGGTGATGATGTCCTGGGCGACATCGCCGGTCTCCCGGCTCTTCGGCTCGGGCTTCAGGTAGCGCATGCCGATATAGGCGGTCCGCGCGAGCTGCACCTTGAAGTCGGAGAAGCTGTCACAACCCAACCGCCGACAGAAGCGGGTGACGGTCGGCGGCGAAACGTCCGCCTTGCTCGCGAGCTCGATGATGGAGGCGTTTACCGCGAACTCGAAATCGTTCAGGAGAATATCGGCGATGCGGTTTTCCGACTGGGAGAGCCGCCCCTTTTCTTCCTGCAATGTCGCGAAGATGTCCATCGCCCGCTTATGCCTTGCTTCGGATCACGAGTGAGAGCGGGATGCGGGCAGAAAACCGCTCCCGCTCCAGGATCAGCCTTCTTTCGGCTTATAGGCGACGCAGTCGATCTCGACCTTGCAATCGACCATCATCGACGACTGGACGCAGGCCCGCGCCGGCGGATGAGCACCGAAATACTCCTGGTAGATCTTGTTGAATGTCCAGAAATCCCTGGGATCGTCGAGCCAGACGCCGCAACGAACCACATGCTCCGGACCGTAGCCGGCTTCCGTCAGGATGGCCATCACATTGGCGATCGTCTTGTGGGTCTGGGGGATGATCCCGCCCTCGATGATCTCGCCGTTTTCCATGGCAACCTGACCAGAGACATAGAGCCAGCCGTCCGCCTCGACAGCGCGCGCGAAGGGCAAAGGTTTGCCGCCAGCGCCGACCTGTTCCGCACCATAGCGCTTGATCGTCATCATGAGCCTTCTTGCAAATTATTTTCTTTGATCGTTGACAAGTGACCATAGAAAGCCGAATTTGGCTAGCGAAAAACGCCATTCATGAAAAGAATTTCAATCCAGGGCGCGAATATGCGGGATCCTTTTCTCAATCCATTCCCCTCTTCCGATGCTGCACGCCACTCGATCTGGGAGATGCTGGTCTCCCGCGACATCACTGCCTTTCTGGCAGCCGACTGGTCGATGGTTGCAGACGATTTCGTCGGGGAGAGCTTCATCGGCATCGACGGCCGCCGCGAAACCAATCCGGACAATTGGCGGCTGACCTTCCCGTCGCTGGCCGCCTATCGCGAAGAGTGGCTGCGCCAGGCGCAGGATTTCGCGACACAGAGCTTCGCCGAAGACCCGCGCACGGCGATCTTCACCACGACGACGCTCGAGGACATCGAGATCAACGGTGACCAGGCGTTGGCGCGCAAGAAGTTCGATGGCAGCCTGAAGAAGACGGACGGCAGCGTCGACATCCTGAAATGGCAGACGGTCTATTACTGCCGTCTGCACGAAGGACGCTGGAAGATTGCCGGCTTTACCGGCTACCTGCCGAACCCGATGGGCGCGGCTTCCGCGTAGTTTCCTGGATCGCCATGCATCCGGGAAAAATCATGCGCCAGACTTAGAGCCCGCAGCGACCTTAGCACATCCGGCCGGATGAGCGGCGCTGCAGGCGTGACGCAATAGAAAAGGCAACGGCATTGCGGATCTTCACAGCGGCGCTTGCGACCGAGACCAATACCTTCTCCCCGATCTGCATCGACCGCCGGGCCTTCGAAGCCTCGCTCTACGCCCCGCCGGGAGAACACCCGGAAACACCGACGCTTTGCACGGCGCCGATCACCGTCGGCCGGCGCGTCTGCGTTGAGAAGGGCTGGGAACTGATCGAGGGAACCGCGACCTGGGCGGACCCGGCTGGCCTCGTCAACCGCGAGACCTATGAGGGCCTGCGCGACGAGATCCTCGGCCAGTTGCGCGCCGCCATGCCCGTCGATGCCGTGGTGCTCGGCCTGCACGGCGCCATGGTCGCCGACGGCTACGAAGACCCCGAAGGCGACCTGCTGACGCGCGTCCGTGCGATCGTCGGTCCCGATATCCTCGTCTGCGCCGAGCTTGATCCCCACAGCCACCTGACGGCCAACCGCGCCGCCGCATCGAACTTCTTCGTCTACTTCAAGGAATTCCCGCACACCGACTTCGTCGACCGCGCGGAGGACCTCTGGAAGATCGCTGTCGACACGCTCGAAGGCCGCATCACGCCCGTCATGTCGATCTTCGACTGTCGGATGATCGACGTCTACCCGACATCTCGCGATCCGATGCGCTCCTTCGTCGACAAGCTGATGCGGATCGAGAAGGAAGACGCAGACGTGCTTTCGCTCTCCGTGATCCACGGCTTCATGGCCGGCGACGTCCCGGAAATGGGAACGAAGCTGCTCGCCGTCACCGACGGCAAGCCGGAGAAAGGCGCGAGCCTCGCACGGGAATTGGGTCTGGAACTCTTCTCCCACCGCGGCACCTTCATCATGCCGCAGATCGACGAGAGGCAGGCGGTCGATGAGGCACTCGCAGCAACCAAAGGTCCCGTCGTCATCGCCGATGTCTGGGACAACCCGGGCGGTGGTACGGCCGGCGACGCGACAGTTCTGCTCGAAGAACTGCTGGCTCGCGGCGCAACCGACGTTGCGGTCGGCACGATCTGGGACCCGATGGCGGTGCAGATCTGCATGGCGGCCGGCGAAGGCGCCGACATCCCCTTGCGCTTCGGCGCCAAGTCGGCGCCGGGAACCGGCAATCCGGTCGATGGCACGGTCAAGGTGGTCAAGCTGGTGCGCGACGCCGAGATGCGCTTCGGCGAGAGCTTCGCCCCCTTCGGCGATGCGGCCCACATTCGCTTCAAAGGCATCGACATCATCCTCAACTCGACCCGCGCGCAGAGCTTCGATCCAAGCCTGTTTTCGGTAATGGGCATCGACCCGACAAGCAAGAAGATCCTGGTCATCAAGTCGACCAACCACTTCTACGCCTCGTTCTCCAAGATCGCGTCCGAAATCCTCTATTGTTCGGCCGGCACGCCTTACCCGAACAATCCCGCCAAGACCGACTACAAGCGCGCGCCGAAGAACATCTGGCCGAAGGTCGACAACCCGCACGGAACCGAGAAGGGCGCGGCCTGAGGTTTGCGGCACCGTCGCCGGGCGCAACCGACCCTTCAGCGATCGGCAGCCTCGCGAGCCATCTTGATGTATAGCGCGACTTGTTTCTCATCTATATCCGCCGGGCCCAGGAGCTTGATGTGGCGGCGAAGCTTGCCTGAACCCTCCAGGACGGCATGTGGATCGGGCAAAGCGGCGCCCCGGCTAAACTCCAGCGTCACGTGTTGGGCGTAGGAAAAGACGCCGCAGAAGCTGTCCTTGGACGAAAACAGGATGCCGCCATACTTCACCTCTTCGGTGACTGCGGGGCCCGAGGCGAGCGCGATCTCCCGTAGTCGGGTGACGATCACGAACTGATCGCCGCGATGAAGCTCGATCTCCCGCAGAAGGGTCTGGATCCGGTCATCCATCATGCCGCACCCGAAGCGATGACAAACGGCTTGAACTCCGGCGCGGGTTCGCGATTCGAGTAAATGTAAATATAGAGCAGGACACCGTTCGTATCCTTTACGGCGAAGCCACGATCTCCCCATGGGTGATCCTCGATCGGCAACGCCGGGGCAAGGCCTGCTGCCCTGATCCGGCTATACTCGCCGTCGACGTCTGCGACGCAGAAATTGTAGGTGAGGCCTTCGGTGTTGCACACAGGCTGCCCCTGTTGCGGTTCCATGAACTGGAGGGACAGGCCTTGGCCGAGTTCCAGGCTGATGTACCAGCTGCAGTCAAACGTCAGCCGTGCGGCGAAATATGTCTGATAGAAGTCTCGCGACGCGCCGATCTGGTTGGTCGTGATGCAGGGCGAGGCAGTGGTCGGGCGCACAGGCGGGCTCCTCCTGAGTCATGGCGTTCGTGGGTTGCGTGGTCGGGCCGGGCGGCTAGGCGGGCGTGGCGGAACAGAGTTCGACAAGGCAGCCGTTGAGATCGCGAACATAGCCCACCACTTGCCCCCACGGCTTTTCTTCCGGCGGCTTCACCGGCGATGCTCCGGCCGAAACAGCCTTTTCATAGGCCTGGTGCGGCGCCGAGCAGACCAGCGCGATTTCGAACCCGGCGGCAAGATCGCTCCTGCGGTTCGCGCGAACAGCAAAACCATTCAGCTCCGCCATGGTTTCGCTGGCAAAGGCCAGAGCCGTCTCACCCGTCTCCATCTCCGCATAGAGGCTGCTTTCGTGTACGAACCTGCGCTTCAGACCAAAGGCAGCCTCATAAAACGAGACCGTTGCCGGCACATCGGGAACATAGAGGATTGTGTATCCGAAACGGACGGCCATGGTTCGTCTCCAAGGGTTGCTCGCCGCCGAAGTCGGCAACGCGCTAAGCGCGCTACCCGAAGCAGCGCGAACGGTTACGGGCGATCATCATTCATTGCCAGGCTCTGATCTTGAACAATTCGGACATCAGTCCGAGATCGTCACCAGTGTGACTTCGGGCAAGCGCGCCGGCGAGAACCCGCCCAGCCGCCGGAAGACGCGGGTCATGTGGGATTGGTCGGCGAAACCGGCTTCGAACGCGGCATCCGCAGGACTGAGATGGTGATCCCGCAACAGCCGCAAGGCGCGATGGAACTGGATGATGGCGGCAAACGCCTTCGGCGTGAGCCCAGTTGCGCGAAGGAGAACGCGTCTGGCGGTGCGCTCGGAGACACCGTGCATCGCGGCAAGCTCGGCGATGCGCAGCCGCCCGCCCGAGGCGTGCAGCGCGCTTATGATGTTGCGGCCGAGCGGCGCCACTTCAAAGTCGCTCTCGGCATCACGCTTGCGGACAAACCGCACCAGGCGGCCGGCAAGCTCCTGCTGGTCCGATGCCGGCACGCAAAGGGCGGCCATGTCGGGCCATTGACCCAGAGCCGCTGCGCCGATCAGGGCGTCACCGTGCAACCGGATCGGCTCCAGGCCCAGAATTTTCTGGAAATGGCCAGGTCGCAGGCGCACGCCGACGAAGGCGGCGCCGGGTTCCAGCGGAACATCGTAATAGCCCGTGGTTGGACCGGTTACGATCGGCGTCAGCTCGCGGAGTGGCAGGGCGTTCAGCGTAAATCGGAGGATGATGTCGCATCGCCCATCCGGCAGGACCCGGTAGCTGCCCTCGTTGCGACTGACAGACGCCCAGACGGCTTCGATCCCGGCATTGGCGTCGGCCAGATGGGGAAGTTCCGTATAACGGCCAAGCGTCATGATGCTCTATCCAAGTGCGCTTGATCGCCTTTGAATAGAGGGCGTCGGCGACCGGCAATCCTTACAGGTAGAGCTGCCGGATATCCAGCCACAACGGCCAAACACTGGCCGCGCCCTGATTGGCCGCGACCATGATCCTGGCTTCGACGACGTCAGGCAGCCGCGGGGTCGAGCACGCCCATATCGATGTCGGTCAACTCGACGCGACGTTCGAGCGCGAGGCCAGCCTCGTCGAACAGGTGGCAATCGACTGCCTTGATGCCTGTCTGGATGGTCTCCTCCGGTCGCACAGCTGCTGTTCCCGGCAGCATGGCACAGAAGTTCTCGCCCTCACCACCGATAGCCGCATAGGCGACCGTATGGGCGCCGAGCCGTTCGATGACCGTTGGCGTCACCTTGAGGGTCAGGTCGCCGGACCCGAGCATGATGTGCTCCGGCCGCACGCCAAGCGTCAGCGTGCGCCCGGCAAGGCCGCTTTGCGGGGTGACGGGGATGACCGCCGTCTGCCCCTTGTAGTCGACCTCGACGCCGGCATCGCTGACGCCCTTGCAGGTGACCGGCAGGAAGTTCATCTTCGGGTTGCCGATGAAGCCGGCAACGAACGTATTGGCCGGCTTGTGGTAGAGCTCGAGCGGCGCGCCCGTCTGGGCAATCTCACCGGCATTGAGAACGACGATCCGGTCCGCCATCGTCATCGCCTCGACCTGGTCGTGCGTGACGTAGATCATCGTTGCTTTCAGTTGCCGGTGCAGTTTCGCCAGTTCGATGCGCATGTCGGCCCGAAGGGCCGCATCGAGGTTTGAGAGCGGCTCGTCAAAGAGGAAGATCTTCGGCTCGCGCACGATCGCCCGCCCGATCGCGACACGTTGGCGCTGGCCGCCCGAAAGCATGCCCGGCTTCTGCTGCAGCCGCTGGTCCAGGTGCAGGATGCGCGCGGCATGCTCCACCTTGGCTTTCAATTTCTCCTCGGCCATCTTTTCCACGCGAAGCGGAAAGGCGATGTTCTCGAAGACCGACATGTGCGGATAGAGCGCGTAGGACTGGAAGACCATGGCGATCCCGCGCTTGACCGGCGGCAGATCGTTGACGCGCTTGTTCTCGATCAGGATGTCCCCCGAACTGGTCTCGTCGAGACCAGCGATCATCCTGAGCAAGGTCGACTTGCCGCAACCGGAGGGCCCGACGAAAACGACGAACTCACCGTTCCTGACTTCGAGATCGATGCTTTTCAGCACCTCGAACGTCCCGTAGAATTTCTGAACCCGATTGAGATTGAGCTGTCCCAAGAAACTGTCTCCGGCCACCGGCGAGAAGCGGCTCATTTATAGCAGAGTTAGGTGGGGCCGCGAACCGATCTTGTCGGCGCGCGACCCCGGTGGCCTTACTTGTACTCTTCGAGGCTGGAAGCCGCCTTCTTCAAGGCGTCGGCCGGCTCGGCCTTGCCGGTCACGACCGACTGAACCATCTCGATGATGACGTTCTGGAAGCCCTTGTAGTCGGTAAAGAGCGGCTCGGGACCACCATAGGTGATGCCGTCGATGAACGGCTTCCAATAGGGATCCTTCTTGACGAACTCATCGACCATCGGCGACGGACGCAGCGGCGTCAGGCCAGCGCCGCCCTGAAGCTCGTATTCGCCCTGCGGTCCTGGCGAGGTGATGAACTTGGCGAATTCGATCGCCTTCTCCTCAACGCCCGAGCCCTTGAAGATCGCCAGGCTGTCGGTGATGAGCAGCGTGCCCTCGCCCTTTGCTTCCGGGCCGAGCGGCAGCGGTGCTACGCCCCAGTTGACCTTGGTTTCCTTCAGGCGCGTTGCGGCACCCGAGCCCGCCTGGATCATGCCGACCTTGCCGTCGAGGAAGATGGCGCGGATTTCGTTCTGTTCGTAGGCGGTGGCGCCTTCGACAGAGAAAGGCGTGATGTCCTTGTAGGCCTGCAGCGCTGCGAGCACCTGCGGGCTGTCGATGACGATCTTGTCGCCGTCGATGACCTTGCCGTTGTTGGTGTACACCCAGTGCATGAACTGGTGCATGGTGTTGTCGAAGGTCTTGGCCGGCAGGCCGTAACCGGCAATGCCGGTCTTTTCCTTGATCGTCTTGGCGAATTCGATTTCTTCAGCCCAGGTCTTCGGCGGCGTTTCCGGATCGAGGCCGGCCTGCTTGAACAGGTCCTTGTTCCAGTAGAGCGCCTTGGTCGAGAAGGCGATCGGAACGCCCCACTGGTTGTCGTCGAAGGTCACGGTATCGACGATGTTGGGGTAGTAGGTCTTCTTTTCGTCGTCCGTCATCGGCACGGGAACGATAAGGTCGTTCTGGGCAAATTCCTTCAGCGTGCGCGACCCGACATAGGCCATGGCGACCGGTGTGCCGGCGGCGGCAAGGGTCGTTGCCTTGTCCTGGCACTGGGCCCAGCCGACGACTTCAGGCGTTACCTTCCAGCCTGGGTTCTTCTCTTCCCACTGCTTGATGTACTTCTGGTGGACCGCATCCATGGTGTCGCCGCAGTAGATCCAGCTGATCTCCTGGTCGGCCGCCTTGGCGGTCACGGCGCCCAGCGCGGTCGAGCCGAGCAGGGCAAGGGCGAGCACCCCCGTCTTGAATTGAATAGACACGTTTTTATGCTCCCGTTCTCTGGTGGTTGACTTAAGTCTTATTGTTTCACCGCGCCCGCGGTGAGCCCGCTGACGAGATAGCGTTGCAAGAGGAAGATCACGACGACGGCCGGCGCGATGCCGACGAAGCTTGCCGCCATCAGTTCGTTCCAGACCACTTCCTGGCGTCCGAAATAGGCAAACAGCCCGACGGGAAGCGGCATGTATTCGCTCTTGGAATTGAAGGTCAGCGCGTAGATGAACTGCTGGGCATAGGCGCCGATGAAGGTGGTGATCGCCACCACGGTGATGCCGGGCATGGCGATCGGCAGGATCACCCGGCGCAGCGTATAGAAGTGGCTGGCTCCGTCGACGAAGGCGGCCTCGTCCAGTTCACGCGGGATGCGCATCATGTAGGTGCGCAACAGCCAGATCGCCGACGGGATCAGGAAGGCAACGCCCGGCACGATCATGGCCAGATAGGTGTTGAGGACGCCGAAGGTGCGCATCAGCCGGAAGAGCGGGATCAGCAGCACCGCGCCCGAAAACATGTTGACCGCAAGGAATGCCCCCAAAAGCACGCCGGCGCCACGGAAGTTGAAGCGGGCGAAGGCATAGGCAGCGGGTATGACCAGCACCAGCACGATGGCCGTGACGATGGTGGAGATGAAGAAGGAATTGAAGATGTAGCGGGCAAAGCCCGGCACGCTCTCCCACATCGTAAAGTAGGCGGCGAACGAGCCGTTTTCCGGCCAGAAGCGATAGGGTGACGAGAACAGCAGCCCGAGCGGCTTCAGCGACACCAGAAAGCCCTCGACGAAGGGCGCCAGGATAAAGCACAGGAACACGAAGATACCGGCATAGATTCCGACAAGCTCGTACCAGCGGTAGCGATTGATCAGGGCAGGCTGGCTCATTTCTGTTCCCCCTGAGAAAGGCGGCTCGTCACCCGGAAATAGGCAAAGCAGAAGATCGACAGGAAGATGCAGATCAGCACGGCGCGCGCTGCCCCTTCGCCATACTTCTTCGACCCGATCGCGGTGCGATAGGTGTCGATGATCATCGTCGTCGTCTCACCGTTGGGTCCACCCTGGGTGAGGATCCAGATGATATCGAACGAGTTGAAGGTCGCGATCAGCGACAGCATCGACATGGTGATCAGCGACGGCACGAGCAGAGGCAACGTGATGCGGCGGAAGCGATAGAAACGCCCTGCCCCATCGGTCCACGCGGCCTCATAGAGATCCTGCGGGATCGCCTGCATGGCTGCCAGCATATAGAGCGTCACCAGCGGCACGCCGATCCACACGTCCGTGATGATCGTCGCCCAGAAGGCAGTCTCTCCGCGGGCGAGGAAGGCGATCGGCCCGTTCGACAACCCCATGTTCTGCAGCACGCCGGAGATCATCCCGAACTGGCCGTTGTACATCCAGCCCCACATGAAGATGCCGATGGCCATCGGCACGATCCATGGCGGCATGGTGAGCAGACGGAAAAGCGCCCGGCCGGGAACGGCCGCGTTCAGCATCGTTGCGCCGAAAACGCCGATGATCATCTTGATCGACACCGAAAAGAACGTCCAGATGAAGGTCCGGAAGATGACCTCGGCGAAGGTCTCGTTGAAGATCTTGTCGTAGTTGGTCCAGCCGACCCAATTGGTCGTCTTCTTCAGCGACGCGTCCGTAAACGACAGGATGAAGGTGTCGACCAGCGGATAGGCGACGATCACCGTGACGTAAAGAACAGCAGGAAGAAGCAGGATCCAGGCGAAGATGACTGTGCTGCGTTGAACACTCATCCGTCGCCTCCCCTTACGCCGCGCGGGAATGCAGGGCTTCGTCGAAACGGTCCCATATGGGCCGGAGGTCTATGACGCTCTTCTTGCGCCGAGCCTCGTCCATGGAGAGCGCCAGAATGCCGGCTTCCAGCGCATCGCGCGTCGAAACCGGCAGAGGTCGGCGGTCGCGGACGTGGCCGATGATGTCGGTCGCCATCTGCTCGTCGGCACCATAGTGCTGCGACAGTTCGGTGGCCTTATACTTGTTCTCGATGACCTTCTTGCCGGTCAGCATCTCGTGCACGTCGAAGTAACCGCGGATGAAATCGCCCTCGGCCATGCCGCGCGAGCCCATGATGCAGAAGCGGCGGAACTGATCCGGCACGTTGAGATTGGTGTGGAAGTTCATGCCGACGCCGTTGGCGTATTCGACGATCGCCACCTGGTAGTCGATGATGTCGCCGTCGCTGTCGAAGACCTTGTCGGATCCCATCCAGCCGCTCGGCTTGCGATGGAACAGTTCGAGATCGTTGATGCCTTCGCGCGCCGGGTCGTTGGCAGGGATGAAGCTCTTGCGGCCGCCGAAGCTTGCGACGCGTTCTGGCCGGGCTCCGACGACGCCATTGTAGAGGTCGAGGTCGTGGCAGCATTTCTCCAGCATGAAGCTGCCGGAATAGCGCTCGTAGCGGCGCCAGTCGCGCATGAAGAAGGCGCCATGGTAGGGCTCGATGTGCTCGGAAGCCTCGATCGAGACCACCTGCCCTAGCTTGCCTTCGGCAAGCGCCTGGCGGAGGTCGCGGTACATCGGCGCGTAGCGCAGCACGAGACCGACCATCAGCCGCTCATGGCCAAACTTCGCCATCAGCGCTGCGAGTTCCAGGCTTTCCTGGATCGTGGTGACGATCGGTTTTTCGCTGAAGACCTTCAGGCCGGCCTCAAGGCCGATCCGGATGTGGTCGAGGTGCATGTGGTTGGGCGAGCCGATCATCAGGAGATCGAGCTTCTCGTTGGCGATCAACTCTTCGGGCGTCGCGTAGGCCTTGCCAGGCGAGATGCCTTTTTCGGTGAGCGTGGCCAGACCGGCCGGGTTCGGATCGACGTATCCGGCGATTTCGAAGCTCTCGTCCATGGCCTTGAAGACATAGCCGAGATAACCCAAACGGAATCCGAGTCCGATGATGCCAACTTTCATGCTCGTCCTGTTCCCCTGCCTTTTGGCGTAATTTATTTTCGCAGACTGGGACAGTTTTTTCAGGCCGTCAACTCAAATCCGCATATTTTGTAAAATTGTGAAATTCATTTTCATATCCCAGGCAAATGCCGACAAAGCAGGCATTCTACAGACAACCAAGAAGGGTGCACGCATCGCAACTCTACGGCAGGAGGAAAGCGGTCCAGACCACTGCACGTTGCGTGAGGGGTCGCTGATCCACTTAGCTCCTCCGTCGGAGACGACCGCGCAAGCGTAGCAGTGTCAGCAAGGTCCGCGCCAGAACGGGCGACGGGATCTTGGGATGATCGCCGACCGTCCCCTTGCGCGCTGCCGGCGCCCGCGGATCGATCAGGAACGCGACGATCAGCGCGTTGCCAATGCCGACGAGGTCCAATGGTCCGTCCGACTGGTGGAGCCCCTGATCTCCCTCGTCAAACCGGACGCCCCCGACTTCCACCGAACCGGAGAACACATAGAAGTAAAGGTGCCTCCCCTCCTTCCGGGGAAACGCCACCTTAGCCGTCGCCTCGAGCCTGAGATCGAAGAAATCGATGGCGTTGCGCACGTAGAATGGCGCTCCCTCCCCCTCGGCCCCAACGAGATGCCGCCAGCAATTGAGGGGCGCCGGCTCGATCGGACCGTACTGAATGTTTGGCGGGAGATCGACGCTATGGGGGCGCACGAGAATTTGCAGCATGCGCAGCGGAGGATCACCAGACAAGGTTTCCTCCGAATGCCAGAAGCTTTGCCCGGCGTTCATCACCATCAGGTGCGCGCCATCGGTGACCAGTCTGCCGGTCGCCCGGTCGTCGTGGCGCATGACCCCTTCCGGCACCCATGACAGGATCTCGTCGTTCCTGTGCTCGTGCATGGCGACCAGCCTGCCAGGATCCAATATCGTTTCAGCGACCATCGCGAGCGGTCCGTAGCCATGGTCGCGCGGCCATGGCAACAGCCAGCCGGGCATGTTGAGCCTGACCTTGAATCCACCCATGTCCCTGACAACAGGACTTTTGGCGCCGCGGTAGAGCATCGGCCATCCTAACACGGGTGACCGCAGTTTTCTGCGACAGCCGGCCGATTGCCCGGCTGCGCGTCTCCACCGCCTGCGCCTAGCGCCCCATCCGCGCAGCAAGTTTCCGCTCCGCCGCCTGCAACCCATCGTGCAAAAGCACCGCAAGCGTCGCGACGATCAGGCCGCCCTGAACGACGAAGGAAAGGTTGTTCGATTGCAGCCCGGCGATGATTACTTCGCCGAGTGTTTTTGCGGCGACCGTCGATCCGATCGTGGCGGTTGCCAGGCTGATGACGACCGAAAGCCGGATGCCCGCCAGGATCACCGGCATCGCCAGCGGCAACTCCACCTTGAGAAGCCGCTGGCCGCTGGTCATGCCGGCGCCGCGCGCCGCCTCCATGACGGAGGAAGGCAAGGTCGTCAGCCCCGTCAGCGCATTCTCGAAAATCGGCAGCAGGCCATAGAGAAAAAGCGCGATCAGCGTCGGCTTTTCGCCGAAGCCGAAGATCGGAACAGCGAGCGCCAGAACCGCGACGGGCGGAAAGGTCTGACCGATATTCACCAGGCTGCGCGACAGCGGCAGGAATTCTGCTCCGGACGTGCGCGTGACGAGAATGGCAAGCGCAAGCGCGACCAGCGCGGCCGCTGCCACCGCCAGCGCCACCGTGCGCAGATGCAAGAACGTCAGGTGCAGCAGGCTTCCCTGGTTGTAGATGACAGGGGCGTTGTCCTGCACCAGCGGCCGCAGCAGCGGCTCGAACCAATGCGGCTGCAGCAGGAACGCGACGAGAACCAGGAAAACCGCGATGCGAATGAGAGTGGCGAGCTTCGGCATCAGGCTGGACCGGCCGCGCGTTTGGCCAACCCCTCAAGGCTGACCCTGCCGATTACGGCGCCGTCGGGACCTGACACCGGCAGCGCATCTCGTCCGGACCAGAGGAGTTCGGCCAGGGCTTCCCTTTGGCTGGCATCGCTCGATATCGGCGCGCCTTCGGCGGCCCCGGGTTCCACCGCGCTCGAGACCGGCGCGATCGCGAGCAGGCGGTAGGGCCGTTCGCCCGCCCCGATCAGGCTTTCGACGAAGGGCGTGGCCGGCTTCAGCAGCATTTCGGCGGGGGTCGCGTACTGCACCACTTTGCCCTTGTCCATGACGGCAATGCGATCGGCGAGGTGAAAGGCCTCTTCCATATCGTGGGTGACGAGAATGATCGTCGTCTGGAAGTGTTTCTGGATGGCAAGCAGGTCGTCCTGCGCCTTGGCGCGGATGATCGGATCGAGCGCCCCGAAGGGCTCGTCCATCAAGAGCACCTTCGGCTCGGCGGCAAGCGCCCGGGCAACGCCCACGCGCTGCTGCTGGCCGCCGGAAAGCTCGTGTGGGAAGCGTGGACCGAAATCTGCGGGATCGAGTTGGAAAAGGCGCAGGAGTTCTTCCACCTTCGCATCGATGCGCGCCCGTTCCCATCCGAGCAAGGTCGGCACGGTCGCGATGTTCTGGGCGACGGTGCGATGGGGAAACAGACCGTGCCCCTGGATTGCGTAGCCGATCCGGCGGCGCAACTCATAACCGGGCAGCGAACGATTGTCCTCGCCATCGAGGCGAATTGTGCCCGAGGTCGGCTCAACCAGCCGGTTGACCATACGCAAGAGCGTGGTCTTGCCGGAGCCGGAGGTGCCGACGACGACGGTGACGGTGCGCGGCGCGATCGTCAGGCTGACGTCGTCGACAACGGTGCTTTCGCCATATCGCTTGGTGATGTTCTCGATCTCGATCATGCGGCCTCTGCCTGCCTGGTGTTGGGTGTGGCCATCTCGATCACCGCGTCGAGCACGATCGCCGCGGCGAACGCCAGCACGACCGTCGGGACGGCGCCGAGCAGCACGAGGTCCATCGCGGTCTGACCGACGCCCTGAAAGACGAAGACGCCGAAGCCGCCGCCGCCGATGAGCGCAGCGATGGTCGCAAGGCCGATATTCTGGACGAGCACGATGCGGATGCCGGTGAGGATCACCGGGAAGGCCAGCGGAAATTCGATGCCGACCAGCCGCTGCCAATCGGTCATGCCAATGCCACGCGCGGCGTCGTTCGCGTCCCGCGGAACGCCTGCCAGACCGACGACGGTGTTGGCGACGACAGGCAGCAGCGAATAGAGAAAGAGCGCAACAAAGGCCGGGGCAACACCGATGCCACGAATGCCGATCGCAGCCGCACCCGGCACATGGAGGGCGATCCAGCCGAGCGGCGCGATGAGAATGCCGAAAAGCGCGATCGACGGGATCGTCTGGATCGCGTTCAGGACGCCGAGCAACCCATCGCGCAGCCGCGTGACGCGGTGGCAGAGGATGCCGAGCGGGATGCCGACGAGGGTCGCAGCCACGAGCGAACCGAGCGCCAGGGTCACATGCTTGCGGCCCTCCGCCCAAAACGTGTCCACCCGGCTTGCATATTCCTTGAGAATCGACAGGCCGTCCCAGGCGCCGGCGAGAAGGATGGCCGAAGCAAAGGCCAGCACGACGGCGAGAACGACGATGCGCACGAAGGGCGCCGGGCGCAGTCGCGTCAAGGCGTCGGCGGCGAGCAACCCGAAGGCAAAGAGCATGATCCAGAAGCCCGAAGCCGGCGAGACGCGGGCATAGGTGTTGGCTTCGGGTGTCAGATGCGTGGCGGCAACGCCGATGCCGAGCGCCAGCGCGGCGAGCGCGACAAAGGCGGCAGCGAGACGCAGGTAAGCGGGCGATCGGACCAGCGCGACGATGACCGCGCAGACCACGATGCCCAGCAGCACGGCACTCCACCCCGCAGGCAGGGCGTCGGCCACCGACTTGACCTCACCGGCGACGATACGGTTGGCACGAAACGTTGCAAAAGGCGCTATGAAGGCGCCGCCGAGCGCCAGGGCCGCAATGATCGCTCCGAGCTTGTCAAAGCGGAGTGCTTTCAAACCACATTCCCTCCCCGCCTGTGCCGGCGCATCTCCGGCACCTGCAGGCCTATCCCCGGAACGCCAGCCATCCGACCAGCGTCCCGGATCTCCGTCAACTTATTTCAGAAAGCCGTTCTTCTTCAGGAAGTCCTCGGCGACCGCCTTGGCCGGTTCGCCGCCGACCTGCACGCGACCGTTCAGGTCTTGCAGCGTCACCAGGTCCAGTTTCTCGAACACGGGCTTCAAGAGTTCCTCGATCTGCGGGTTTTCCTTGAGCACCGCTTCGCGAATGATCGGGGCCGGCTGATAGACGGGCTGGACGGCCTTGTCGTCTTCCAGGACCACGAGGCCGGACGGGGCGATGCCGCCGTCGGTGCCATAGACCATGGCTGCGTTCGCACCGTTGGTCTGGTTCGCCGCGGCCGCGATCGTTGCCGCGGTATCACCGCCGGAAAGCGTGATCAGTTGGTCCTGCTTCAAGGTGAAGCCGTAGGTGGTTTGGAACGCCGGCAGTGCGGCGGCCGAATTCACGAATTCCGACGACGCCGCGAGCACGACCTTGCCGCCGCCAGCGATGTACTTGCCGAAATCGCTCAGCGTCTTCAGCTTGTTTTCGTCAGCGACTTCCTTGCGTAGGCCGATCGCCCAGGTGTTGTTGGCCGGCGATGGCGTCAGCCAGACGATCTTGTTGGCATCGTAGTCTAGCTTCTTGGCCGTCTCGTAGCCCTTGGCAGCATCCTTCCAGACCGGATCGTCGGCCTTTTCGAAGAAGAAGGCGGCATTGCCCGTATATTCCGGATAGATGTCGATCTCGCCGGCGGTGATCGCCTTGCGTACGACCGGCGTCGCCCCAAGCTGGACGCGATCGACCGTCTTGATGTTGTTGGCGTTGAGCACGGCAAGGATGATGTTGCCGAGCACCCCGCCCTCCGTGTCGATCTTCGAGGATACGACCACATCGGCGCTCGCCGCGGCGGCAGTCAAGGTGAAGGCAAGGGCAGTTCCGATAAGCAGTCTGGTCAGGCGCATAGGTTTCTCCTCGGATTTCGATGCGCAAGTTTGATCACGGAACGTCCGCTCCGTCGGGGCAAGCCATTCCATATATGTCAGCCCCCGGCAAAAAATAGGGTTGCATCCAGAGACTGTGGCAGGCGAATATTTTCCTACATTGATAAACACGATCGAAAGCATAGACTACCGTTTTTGGCGGTAGCTGATTGGGCGTTGCAATCGCCGGCGTTGTCGGCCACTCTGATCGCGGCCCGCCAGAAACATCCGCTTTCACTCTTGGTTGCGATGCCGCTCGACCCGAACCGCTTGGGGGCTGGTGGCTTGGGTTCGCCCGGCGAACGTTCGGGGACACGATGTCGATCTATTTTCTGACGCTCATTATCGGCGTGGTCGCTGGCCTGCGCACCATGACCGCACCCGCCGCCGTCAGTATTGGCGCAGCCGCGGGATGGCTGACGCTCAGCGGTACCTGGGCGGCCTTCATGGGCTTTCGCTTCACACCTTACATCTTCGGCCTTCTGGCCCTAGTTGAGTTCGTCACCGACCAATTGCCGAGCACACCGAGCCGAAAGGTGCCGCAACAGTTCGGCGCCCGCATCGTCAGCGGCGCCTTCTGCGGGGCCGCGCTCGGATTGACCGGACATGCTATGCTCCAAGGAATGGTCGCCGGCGTCATCGGTGCCGTCATCGGCACGCTCGGCGGCTATGAAGCCCGCAAGCGCCTCGTCGCGGCCATCGGCGGCAAGGACCTGCCGATCGCCCTTCTCGAGGATGCTGTTGCCGTTCTCCTCGCACTCTGGGTGGTGTCCTCGGTCTCATGACGAAACATTTCGACGCAATCATCATCGGTGCCGGCCAGGCCGGCCCATCGCTTGCCGGCCGGCTGACGGCAGCGGGCAAAACCGTCGCGCTGATCGAGCGCAAGCACTTCGGCGGCACCTGCGTCAACACCGGCTGCATGCCGACCAAGGCGATGGTCGCGAGCGCCTATGCCGCGCATCTGGCGCGACGGGGCGCGGACTATGGCGTGACGACCGGTCCCATCACCATCGACTTTACCCGCGTCATGGCGCGCAAGGACACGGTGCGGTTCACGTCCCGGGGAAACATCGAAAACTGGCTGAAAGGCATGGAGAACTGCACCGTCTTCGAAGGCCATGCGCGCTTCGAAAGCCCGCATGAGATCCGAGTCGGCGACGCGCTGCTCTCGGCCGACCAGATCTTTCTGAATGTCGGCGGACGCGCCGCAACCCCGGATTTCCCTGGTGTCGCCGAGGTGCCCTATCTCACCAACGTCTCGATCATGGATCTCGACACTCTGCCCCGCCACCTGATCGTCGTCGGCGGCAGCTATATCGGACTCGAGTTTGCGCAGATGTTCCGTCGCTTCGGCTCCGAGGTTACCGTAATCGAGAAGGGGCCGCGGCTAATCGGCCGGGAGGATGCGGACGTTTCCGACGCCATTCTCGCGATCCTCGAAAAAGAGGGCATCCAGTTTCGCCTCAATGCCGAATGCATCCGCTTTGCCAGGAGCGGCGACGATGTCGTCGCCGGCGTGGATTGCACGGCGGGCGCACCCGAGATCGTCGGCTCTCACCTGCTGCTGGCAACCGGCCGCCGGCCGAATACGGACGACCTCGATCTCGGCCGGAGCGGCGTCAAGACCGACGCCCGCGGCTATGTTGAAGTCGACGAGACGCTCAAGACCAACGTGCCGCACATCTTCGCGATGGGCGATTGCAACGGTCGCGGCGCCTTCACCCACACGGCCTATAACGACTTCGAGATCATCGCCGCCAATCTGCTCGACGGAGAGGCGCGGAAGGTCAGCGACCGCATTTCAACCTACGGCCTATTTATCGATCCGCCGCTCGGCCGCGCCGGCATGACCGAGACCGAGGCGCGCAAGTCGGGGCGCAAGCTGCTCATCGGTACGAGGCCGATGACCCGCGTCGGCCGCGCCGTGGAAAAGGGCGAGACCGAAGGCTTCATGAAGGTGATCGTCGACGCCGACAGCAAGGAGATCCTCGGTGCTTCGATCCTCGGAACGAGCGGCGATGAGGCAGTGCAGAGCATCCTCGACGTGATGTATGCGGGCAAGCCCTACACCACGATCACGCACGCGGTTCATATCCACCCAACCGTGTCGGAACTGATCCCGACGGTCTTCGGCGACCTGCACCCGGCGACCTGAGCGGCGGGGCGTTTGATGCCGCGCGCTTAAACGAGCGCTGCGCGTGCGAGCTGGTAGAAATAGGTCGCGCCGCGCTCAAGGATGTCGTCGTTGAAATCGTAGCGGGTTGTGTGCAGCCCGCTGCTGTCGCCATTGCCGATCAGCACATAGGCGCCCGGCACCTTTTCCAGCAGGAAGGAGAAGTCCTCGCTGCCCATCAGCGGCTCGGGCAGTTCGACATAGGCATCCGCGCCGAATGTGTCGGCGATCACCGCACGCGCATCCTCGACCGCCTCGGCATCGTTGATCGTCGCGGGATAACCGACCTGCCAGTCAAAGACGGCTTCGGCGTTGTAGCTTTCCGCCTGCAGGCGGGCGATCTGCTCGACGCGCTCCTGCAACTGCTTGCGGACGACAGGATCCATCGCGCGCATGCTGATTTCCAGCACTGCGGTATCCGGAATGATATTCGAGGCCGAACCCGCCTGGAACGAACCGACCGTCAACACGGACGGCTGGTGCGGCGACACATTGCGCGACACCAGCGTCTGCAGCGCCATCACCACGCTGGAACCGACGACGACCGGGTCGACCGTCAGTTCCGGCTGGGCGCCGTGGCCGCCCTTACCCTTGATCGTCAGCGTCAGCACGTCGATCGATGCCGCCATGGCACCGGCGCGGCTGGAGAACTGGCCGACCGGAAGACCCGGCCAGTTGTGAAGCGCATAGACCCGCTCGCAAGGGAAGCGCTCGAAAAGGCCGTCTTCGATCATCAGCTTGCCGCCGCCGAAGTTTTCCTCGGCCGGCTGGAAGATCAGATGAACCGTACCGTTGAAGCTTTCGTCCTTCGACAGCGCCCAGGCAGCACCGAGCAGCATGCTGGTATGACCGTCGTGGCCGCAGGCGTGCATCGCGCCAGGATGCTTGCTCTGGTAAGCAAGACCGGTCTCTTCGTGCATCGGCAGCGCGTCCATGTCGGCGCGAAAGCCGATGGCGCGGTTGCTGTTGCCGCGCTTCAGCGTCGCAACGATGCCGGTTGTCGCAAGACCGCGGGTGACCTCGAAGCCCCAGGACTGCAGCAGTCCCGCAACGAACTCGGAGGTCTTCACCTCGGAAAGGCCGATCTCGGGCATTTCGTGCAGCTTGTGGCGGATATCGACGAGTCCGGGCAGGAACTCGGAAAAATTGGTGTCGCGCATCGGGGCCTCCTCAAGCCATCTGCAGGAACTGGCGCAGCCGCGCCGATTGCGGGTCACGCATCATCTGCTGGGGGGCGCCGCGTTCTTCGACCAAACCCTTGTGCAGGAAGATCACTTCGCTGGAGATATCACGGGCGAGTGACATTTCGTGGGTGACCATCACCATGGTGCGGCCCTCTTCGGCAAGCTTCTTGATGACGAGCAGCACCTCGTTGACGAGTTCCGGATCAAGCGCCGAGGTCGGCTCGTCGAAAAGCATCACCTCAGGCTTCATTGCCAACGCGCGGGCGATTGCCGCGCGCTGCTGCTGACCGCCCGAGAGCTGGTTGGGATAGTGGTCGCGCTTGGGCGTGATGCCGACCTTCTCCATCAGCAGTTCGGCTTCGCCGATCGCATCCTTCTTGGTCATGCCGAGCACGTGGATCGGCCCTTCGATGATGTTTTCGAGAATGGTCTTGTGGGACCAGAGGTTGAAGCTCTGGAACACCATGCCGAGGCGCGTGCGGATATGTTCGAGCTGCCGCTTGTCGGCTGCATGGAACTTGCCGTCCTTGCCCTTGACGGTGCGGATCACCTCGCCCGAGACGGAGATCTCGCCCTCGTCCGGCGTCTCCAGATAGTTGATGCAGCGCAGAAGCGTGCTCTTGCCCGAGCCGCTGCTGCCGATCAGCGAGATGACGTCGCCGGACTTCGCCTCGAAGGAGACGCCTTTCAGCACCTCGACGGACCCGAAGCTCTTGTGAATGTTCTTCACCGAAAGCGCTGATGCGACCATGTTCATTCCTCTCGCGCGCCGTGGCGCGTCTCCTCTTTATGCCTTCGCCGTGCGGTAGCGCGTGAGCCGCTTCTCGACGACGCCCATGATGCGCGTCAGGATGAACACGACGGTGAAATAGATGATGCCGGCGGCAATCAGCGGTTCGAAGATCAGCAGCGACTGGCGCTGCAGCATGCGGGCGGTGCCCATGACCTCAAGAATGGTGATGGTCGAGGCAAGCGACGTCGTCTTCAGCAGGATGATCAGGTCACCCGTCAAAACCGGCAGGCACGAGCGGAACGCCTGCGGCAGGGTGATGCGGCGCAGGACCATCGACGAGCGCATGCCGATCGATTTTGCCGCCTCGATCTGGCCGCGCGGGATCGCCTTGATCGCGCCGCGGATGACCTCGGCATTGTAGGAAGCCTGGTTGAGGCTGAGTGCAAAGATCGCATACCACAGGCCGTCACGCAGATAGGGCCAGAGGAAGCTATGGCGCACCCAGGTGCCGGGTAGGATTTGCCCGAGGCCGTAATAGATCAGGTAGATCTGCACCAGAAGCGGCGTGCCGCGGAAGGCGAAGGTGAAGACATAGGCCGGAACCGAAAGCACGCGGCGACCGGAAAGCCGGGCGAGCGCCACGAGCGTGCCGATGACGAGGCCGAAGACGCCGGCGACCGCCGTCAGAAGCAGCGTGAGCGGTGTCGCCTTGATCAGCGCCGGCAGGAAGCCGACGACGTTGGAGATCGTTTCCATCAGTTGTGCCCCCGATTGAGGCGGCGCTCGATCTGGGCGATCACCAGGACGGAAACGAGCGTAATTGCCAGAAACAGAATGGCCGTCAGCCCGTAGAAGAAGATGTACTGCTTGGTGCCTGCCGCCGCGCGATAGCCCGTGTAGAGCAGCTCGCTGAAGGAGCCGAGCACGCTGATGATGGCGCTTTCCTTGGTGATAGACAGCCAGAGATTGCCCATGCCGGGGACCGCGTGGCGCATCATCTGCGGGAAGATGATGCGGGTGAAGACCTTGCGCCTGTTCATGCCGATCGAAACCGCCGCCTCGATCTGGCCCGGCGGCACGGAGAGGAAGGCCGAGCGCAGCACCTCGGTCATGAAGGCGCCGGAAACAAAGGCGAGCGCGATGATCGCCGCCCAGAACGAGCTGAACTGAAAGGTTTCGGCAACGAGCCCGAAGTGCTTCAACAGCCGTTCCGCCCCGCTCGCGACCGAGAAATAGAGAAGCAGGATGACGAGCAACTCAGGCAGCGAGCGCACGACCGTCGTGTAGATATCGGCAAGGAAACGCGGGATCCGGTGCTTCGACAGTTTGCCGGCAGCGCCCAGGAAGCCGAAGAGAACCGCAACCGCATAGGCGACCACGGAGACCTGCAGGGTCATCACCAGGCCCCAGGCGAAATCGTCGCCCCAGCCCTCGCCGCCCCAGGCAAGCAATTGCCAGTAATAGTCCATCCGTCGTTACCTGTTCCCGATTGTCTCGTCAGCCCCTACGCCGCTGCCCGATCGGTGCGGGCAAGGTGGCTGTAGCGGTTGCTGCGATGGTGCCCCGGCGCTGCGGCCGGTTTTGGCGAATGAGGGCGGCGACGCTGGCCGCCGCCCTCCGAAATTCGGTTTACTTCTTGCCGAAGATCCACTTGTCGACGAGCTTCTGCGTCGTGCCGTCCTTTTCGAGCGCGGCAAGGCCGGCATTGACCTTGTCGAGGGTCGAAGCGTCACCCTTGCGGACGGCATAGGCGACGCCTTCGCCGAGCGTGACGTTCTTCGGCACTTCGACCTTGACCTCGTAGTCGGCGCCTTCAGGCGTCTTCAGGAAGGTCTGGATGTAGAGGTCGGGGATGAGCACGTAGTCGACGCGACCGGCGATGAGGTCGGCGACCGAGTTGTCGGCGGTGTCGTAGCTCTTGGCTTCGGCGCCGGTCAGGTACTTGGCGACATAGGCCGACTGCACGCTCGACGTCTGCACGCCGATGATCTTGCCCTCGACGCTTGCCGGGTCGATGATCTTGCCAGAACCGTCGGCGGCGTCGGCCGTCTTGATCTCGCTCGTGTCACCCTTGGAGCCAACGAAGGACGTGCCTTCGGTGTAATAGGGCGTCGAGAAATCGACGACCTGGCGGCGCTCGTCGGTGATCGAGAAGGCGCCGATGATGAAATCGACCTTGTTTTCCTTCAGCGACGGGATGAGACCGTCCCAGGCCATCTGGTTGATGTCGCACTTGACGGCCATCTTCTCGCAGAGCGCGCGGGAGAGATCGGCTTCAAGGCCCTCCCACTCGCCGCCGGCGTTCACCTGGGTGAAGGGCATGTAGGGCTCCGGCGTCATGCCGAGGCGCAGCGTCTCCTCGGCAAACGCGCTGCCGGCAGCCATGGAAAGGGCGATCCCTGCGAACAGGGCGGTCTTCAACGTCTTCATAATGTTCCTCCTCGGGGATTGCGTCGGGTCAGAGCGTGTTGCTGAACCAGCGTAGCGACATGCAGGAAAGACCTGCGTCGATCTTGCCGATCTCCGTCGTCTTCATCGGCACGACCTTGTAGCCGAGCTTGTCGAGCATCTCGATCGTGCGCGGGAAGTCCGAGCCGACCATGACGACGTCGTTGACGCGCAGCGCATTCGCTGCCGGCTCTTCGCCTTCGGGAATGATCACCTGCTTGAAGCGCTCGAAGGCGCCGGACTTGGCGAGGCGCGCGGTCGAAAGCACGGTCTCGTCGTCGAGCAGCGAGCAATCGGTCTTGAAGTGCAGCACGCCTTCAGGCGTGGCGACGATCTCGCTTTTGCGACCGAGCTTGGTCAGGCAGGCCTGAAGTGCTTCGGCGCCAACCTTGTTGGTACGGGCCGAAAGGCCGATCATCACGCTTTCGCGGGTGGTCAGAACGTCGCCGCCATCGGCAAAGCCGGTGCCTGGCAGATCGAGAACCGTTTCGAACATGGCGCGAAGCGTCGGCTCGATCTCCGGCGTTTCCTTGACGCGGGTTTCGGCACCCGGACGCAAGAGGATCGCGCCTTCGGTGAAGACCAGCGCCGGATCTTCGACGAAGATCGAGTCCGGGAAGGCTTCGAGCGCCGGCAGCACCGTCACCTTGACGCCCGCGTCCTTCATCGCCGCGATATAGGCATCGTGTTCTGCCTTTACACCTTCGAAGGTGGGGTTGCCGCGGTGATCGGCGCGAAGGCCGTTGACGACCGACTTCGACGGGGTGCGGACGATGATGTTGTTGAACTGGTAGACGGGGCGTGACTGCGACATTTGTAGTACCTTTGGCTTGGATGAGGTGCTTCTATCGATCGGACATGGCGGCGTAAAGCGGTTGCTTGTTCACGTTTTCCCGACGTGACAGGTGAACGCCAGCGAGCATGCAGCGCACGGAGCCGCCCGCGAGCTCGATGGTCGGAACGTCGAAGGCGAGAACACGGGCAGAGACTTCGAGCGCCTTGATCTGGTCGGCGCGGAGCGAGGCGAGCGCGCGAGCCGACATGACCACGACGCGGCCATCGGCACCGTCGAGTTCGATGGCATTGCCGGCGAAGTTCTCGATTTGCTCCAGCGTCAGATCGATGACCTGGCGGCCGGTTTCCTCAAGCCGCAAGCAGATCTCCTGGCGACGGGCGAGATCCGGGATCATGCTCGTGCCGATCAGCGCAAACTCGGTGCCGATGCACATCAGCACGTTGGTGTGGTAGATCGAGTTGCCCTGGCGATCGACCGCGCCGAAGATCATCGGCTCGAAATTGAAGTGGGTGCAGAAGCGTTCTAGCGCCACTTCATTGGTGCGGTTGGAACGTGCGGCATAGGCGACGCGACCGATATGGTCGAGCACCATGGCGCCCGTGCCTTCGAGATAGACGCCGTCCTTTTCAAGGCCGGAGTAATCGATCACGTCCTGAACGCGGTACTCGTTCTTCAGCATCTCGATGATGTCGGAGCGGCGCTCGCTTTGACGGCTTTCCGAATACATCGGATAGATCGCGACATGGCCACCCGAATGGGTCGAGAACCAGTTGTTGGGGAACACCGAGTCCGGCCGCGTCGTCGTCTCGTCTTCGAAGAGATGGACTGCGACGCCGGCGTTCGAAAGCCCGTCGGCCATGCGGCTGACTTCGTCATAGGCGGCCTTGGCGATCGCAGTCGGCTGGCGCGCCGCGTCGGTCGCCTGGAAGGCATTGTCCTTGGCCGTCATCGGGTTGGGGCCGAAGTGGTGCGGGCGGATCATCACGACGCCCTTCGGCGCCTGTACGGACAGTCTCTTCATGTTATGCGGCACTCCGCTCGGCAGGGACCGCCGGCTGCTGCCGGAACAGGCCGTAGAGATCGCGCGGATGGTCCGGCTGGGTCGTCAGGTCGAGCTCGGTGTAGAATGCGGTACCCTGGATCTTGTCGCGCAGGAAGCGCAGGGCCGAGAAGTCTTCGGTAGCAAAACCGACGGAATCGAAGATGGTGATCTGGGCGCTCGAGCGACGGCCTTCGGCCTCGCCGGCAATCACCTGCCAGAGTTCGATGACCGGGAAGTCCGGCGCCATCTGCTGGATCTCGCCCTCGATGCGGGTCTGTTCCGGATATTCGACGAAGACGTCGGCGCGGCGCAGGATGTCCCCCTGCAACTCCGTCTTGCCGGGGCAGTCGCCACCGACCGCGTTGATGTGCACGCCGGCGCCGACCATGTTGTCGGAAAGGATCGTGGCATTGCGCTTATCGGCGGTAACGGTGGTGATGATGTCCGCACCGGATACGGCTTCTTCAGCCGTGGCAGCGACGACGATGTCGAAGTCCATATCCGAGAGGTTGTTGCAGAACTTGGCGGCGGCTTCCGCATCGATATCGAAGACCTGAAGGCGCTTGACGCCGAGAAGGGCGCGGAAGGCGAGCGCCTGGAATTCGGACTGGGCGCCGAGACCGATGATCGCCATCGAGCGGGCATCAGGACGTGCGAGGTACTTCGCGGCAAGCGCCGATGTCGCCGCCGTGCGCAGTCCCGTCATGATCGTCATTTCGGAAACGAGACAGGGGTAGCCGGTGCTGACGTCGGAAAGAACGCCGAAGGCGGTCACCGTCTGCAGGCCGACATTGGGGTTCTTCGGGTGGCCGTTGACGTATTTGAAGCCGTAATGCTCGCCGTCCGAGGTCGGCATCAGCTCGATGACGCCGGTCTTCGAGTGGCTCGCAAGCCGCGGGGTTTTCTCAAATGCGTTCCACCGGCGGAAATCGTCTTCGATGTATTCCGCAAGACCCACAAGAAACGTCTCAATGCCGATCGATTTGACCAGCTCGATTACGTTGCCGACACCGACATACTGAACCACGTTTAAAACTCCATCGGAGAAATTCGATGAAGTCAGCCTAGGCTTGCAAGAAGTGAGTTGAAATTTTAAACCTGCGCAAAATTACAGGGCATATTGAGCAATTTGCACAATCGTAATATACACCTTTCATGCATATCTTCGATGACCTCGACCACCAGCTCATCTCGCTCCTGCGAGAAGACGGGCGCGCGCCCTACTCCAAGATAGCTGCGGTGCTCGGCATATCGAGGGCGACCGTGCAGACTCGCATCGACCGGCTGCTCGAAAGCGGCGCGGTCCTGGGCTTCACGCTGCGCGTGCGGCAGGATTATGACGATCGCGCCATCCGTGCGATCATGATGATCGAGGTGAGCGGCCGAAACACCACCAAGGTGATCAAATACCTGCGCGGCCTGCCGGAACTTTATGCCTTGCACACCACCAACGGCGGTTGGGACCTGGTCGCCGAAATCCGCGCCAACAGCCTTAGCGATTTCGACCGCATCCTGCGCGAAGTGCGCGACGTCGAGGGCGTGTCGAACAGCGAAACGAGCATTCTGCTCAGCACCGTCTGACGCTCCCACCCATCATTCTGCGCAGCCGCGCACGACCAAGACAGGCATGACCATGAGCCATATCCCCCAGATCGACTACGACACCGCCTCGGATGAAATCCGCGCCGCCCACGACGAGGAGGTGCGCGTGCGTGGCCGCATGACCAACATGAAGCGCACGCTTTTACATTCGCCGGTCGCGCACCGGATCTATGCGGAATGGTTCACGCTCCGCGAGGAACTACGCCCTACCCTCGACGACAGGGCGATCTGGTTCCTCTCCCATTCCATTTCGGAGGCCATGAAATCCCCCATCGCCATGGGCTTCTTTCGACGCGCCTTCGCCAATGCCGGCATCGATTTTCACACGGACGTGCCGAGCGAAAACGAACAGCGCCTGATCGCCTTCGGCCGCGCCATCGTCGCCGACAGCAATGCCGTTCCGGAGGAAATCTGGGTTGGCCTCAAGGCACGCTACGACGCCAAGGCGCTGGTCGACCTCGTCGCTTTCTCCGGCATCATGGTGGCGACGGCGCTTTTCAACAATGTCGTCGAAGTGGAGTTCGACAAGGAACTGGAACCCTTCGTCGATTGAGACAGTGAAGAGCAGCGTGACAAACGATATGACGATCAGGCGCGCGACCGTCGCGGATGCGTCAAGCCTTGCGGCGATCAGCCTGGAAGTCTGGCTGAACACGATATCAGGGATGGCGTCAACGCATTCTTTGCCGATTATGCGCTGGAGCAGTTTACCACCGCGCGCTTCGAAGAAATTCTGGGCGACCGCAACGAGACCGTCTGGGTTTCGCAGAACGTTGTCGGTATCGACGGCTACTTGCGCATGTCGGCGAATTCGCCGGCACCGGTCGATATCGCCTCCGACCTGGAAATCACGACGCTCTATGTCCAGCCCCACCACCATGGTCGCGGCCTCGGGAAAGCTCTTCTGAAGACCGGCCTGCAATTCTGCCTGGACACGGGCCAGCCAGGCACCTGGTTGGCGGTGAACGCCGAAAACGAAAAAGCCACGGCCTTCTACCTCGCGAGTGGCTTTGAGATGGCGGGACAAACCCATTTCACGATCGGCGACCAGGCTTACCCCAACCACGTTCTTCAGTTTCGCTTGGACCGCTGATCGCTTCGAACAGCGCCTTCACACCAAGAAACGGTTGACGCCGATCGCTTGCGTGTATATACACACATTATGTCTCGTTGCTATTGTGCCCTCTTACGCAAAGCCACCCGGCGAGTGACGTCAGTCTATGACGACGCGCTGCAGCCGATTGGTCTTAACCTTGCCCAGTTCAGCCTGCTTCGACACATCGCGCGCGATGAACCGATCTCGATGACCGAGCTTGGCCGCAAGATCGAACTCGAGCGATCGACGGTCAGCCGCAACGTCAAGGTGCTGGAGGGAATGGGATTGACCGCAACTGGAAGCGGAAAGGATCAGCGGGAGGCCATTGTCGAACTTACGGAGAGCGGCCACCGGATACTGGCTGACGGCGCGCCGCTCTGGCAGGCCGCTCAGGACAAGATCGAGGCGCGGCTGGGAGCCGACGCCGCCGCCCAGCTGGAGGACCTGCTGCTGGCGCTCTAGCGCGTCGTTTCCAGACCAACTTTCTGGTCGCAGGCTGCGACTTGAGGCCAGAAGAATCCGGGCAGCCTAAGCCGCCAGGAACCGGCAGAAAACTGCCAAACAACCGTTCAATCTGCGACCTGCGCTCCGAAAGCCCGCGCAGCGCTGTCGCACGCCCTAAAAACACCGACGAAAGGAAGTCGACGATGCTCGGTCCGGCGCTTGCGCGTTATCTTGCCAGACGCAATATCCACTACGGCTGGGCTGTCGCCGCCGTCACCTTCCTGGTCATGCTTTCGACAGCCGGCGCCATGGGCTCGGCCGGCGTGCTCATCAAACCGCTCGAGACCGAATTCGGCTGGACCAATGCGCAAATCTCGCTGGCGCTCGCCATCCGGCTCTGCCTTTTCGGTCTGCTCGGTCCGTTCGCAGCCTCGTTCATGAACCATTTCGGCGTGCGCCCTGTCGTGTCTACGGCGCTGATCCTGATCATCTCCGGCATCGCCGCATCGTTCTACATGACGGAACTCTGGCACCTGGTGGCGATCTGGGGCGTCGTGCTCGGCGTGGGTACCGGCATGACGGCGCTGGTGCTCGGCGCGACGGTCGCAACGCGCTGGTTCGATAAACGGCGCGGGCTCGTCGTCGGGCTGATGACCGCCAGCAACGCCACCGGCCAGCTGGTCTTCCTGCCGTTGCTCGCTTCTCTCACCGAAACGATCGGCTGGCGCTCGGCGCTGACGCTGATCATCGTCATCCTGCTTGCGGCCTTCACCCTGGTCCTGCTTCTGATGCAGGATCGCCCTGGGGACCTTGGCCTTGCGCCCTTCGGCGGCAAGCAGATGGTGGCGGCGCCGCCGAAGGCGAAGAGCTTCGGGGAACTGCTGATGGCACCGATCCGGGCGCTTTCCGACGCCGCCAAGACCAACACCTTCTGGGTGCTGTTTGCGACCTTCTTCGTCTGCGGCTTCAGCACCAACGGGCTGATCCAGACCCATTGGGTTTCGATCTGCGGCGATGTTGGTATTGCCCCCGTCGCAGCAGCCAGCCTGCTGGCGCTGATCGGCGTATTCGATCTGATCGGCACCATCGGTTCCGGCTGGCTCTCGGACCGTTATGACAACCGCTGGCTGCTCTTCTGGTTCTACGGCCTTCGCGGCCTGTCGCTGATGTTCCTGCCGTTCAGCGGCTTCAACATCTACACGCTGTCGATCTTTGCGATCTTCTACGGCCTGGATTGGGTCGCGACGGTACCGCCGACGGTGAAACTTTCGGCCGAACGCTTCGGTCCGGAACGCGCCGCCCTCGTCTTCGGCTGGGTCTTCACCGGTCACCAGCTGGGTGCGGCCAGTGCGACCTTCCTCGCAGGCGCCAGCCGGACGTCGCTTGAAACCTATACGCCGGCGCTGATTGCCGCCGGGATGCTCTGCATTGTCGCGGCCCTGCTGGTGCTGACGATCGGTCGGCGTCAACCGGAGGCGCTTACGCCGCAACCGGCATGAGTCCTTCTGCCAGTTGCATCGAAAAGGGCGGGCTGCCAATGGCAGCCCGCCCTTTTGTTGGACGCTGAGACCCAATGAACGTCAGTGGGCAAACTCGGTCACGAATTCCGGATTGCCGCGGATCGTATTGCTGACGGTGCAGATCTCGTTTTCGGCGGCTTCCGCGATCGCATGGCGGACCGTGTCGTCAAAATCACCCTTGATGTCGAAGACGATGTTGAATTTTGCGACGCGGGACGGCTCGTCATGGGCTTTCTCGCCCGTCACCTTGGCACTCACTTCCGTCAGCCGGTCGAGCACGCCAAAACGGCTGGCGGCGATGCGGGCGCTCAGCACCAGGCAGCTTGCGAGCGACGCATAGAGCAGATCGAGCGGGCCGTAGCCCGCCTGCGACGGGCCGGTGACGATATCGAGTTCACCACCGGTGACCGAGGTCACATGCGGAAAGCCGGTCTTGCCGACCACAGCCGTCGCACCGGTTTCCCGCGTTCTCACCTTCACATCCGCCATGTCGTAAAACCTTCCCAGAACTTATCAAACCGATCGGTAGAAACACGTCGCCCCGGGCCGGAAGGCCCAGGGCGTTTTGATATGTGCGCCTTTTTCTCATCGGCGCAAGGGCGATCGCTGGCGGATCAGTTCTTCTTCACCAGGCGGTAGAAGACATAGTCCGAGATGGCGCCATTGACGTAGCCTTCGACCTTGTCCTTCATCGCGACCTGGGTCGCGGCCTGGAACATGATCACGATCGGCGACTTTTCCTGCACCTTGCGCTGCAGGTCGACATAAAGCGCGTCGCGCTTGGCCGGATCGGCTTCCTTGAGGGCTGCCTTGGTCGCTTCGTTGAGTTCCGCCGGAACCGCCCAGCCGTTACGCCAGGTGGTCGTCGACTGATACTTGTCGTCGGCGTTGTCTTCGTTATAGGCGAAGGCCTTGGCGTTCGAATGCGGGTCCATGAAGTCCGGGCCCCAATAGAGCAGCATCGCTTCGTGGGTGCGCGCGCGGTACTTGGTGATGACCTGGCTACCGGTGCCCGGGATGATCTCGAAGTTGATCCCGGCTTCGGCGAAGGACGCCTGCAGTGACTGCGCCATGTCGGTGAACGGCGTCGAGTTGATGACGTCGAGGGTCACCTTGATCGGCGTCTTGATGCCGGCATCGGCCAGGATCTTCTTCGCCTTTTCAACGTCGTAGCTGTAGGGGGTCTCATCGAGCGAGCCCGGGAAGCCCTTCGGCCAGAAGGCCTGGTGAACTTCCATCTGGCCCTTGAGGAAGCTGTCGGTCATGCCCTTGTAGTCGACCAGATAGCGAGCGGCTTCCCAGACGGCTTCCGGCTGCAATGCTGCGTCCTTCTGGTTGAACGACAGGAAGTGTACGGCGGCCTGCGGATAGGATTCGACCTTCACGCCGTCCTTGCCTTCAAGACCCGAAACCTGGTCCGGGGTCAGGTTCTTCGCCATGTCGACATCGCCGGTCTGCAGCATCAGCTGCTGGGTTGCGGCTTCGGCCACGTGACGGATGATGACGCCCTTGATAACAGGAGCGCCGCCGAAGTAGTTCGGGTTGCTCGCAAGGTTGAGCAACTCGCCGGCGCGGAAGGCCTTGAGCACGAACGGGCCGGTGCCGGCCGAATTGGCCTTGAGCCACGCATTGCCGAAGTCGCCATCGGCCTCGTTGGCCTTGACGGTTTCCGCGTCGATCACCGAAGCCGGGCGAGCGGCGAGAACGTTGAGAACGAAGGCCGACGAGAAGTCGCCGTCATACTTGACCGTGACCTTGTTACCTTCGGCGGTCACCATCTTGTCGATGTTTTCGGGCGTCCAGCCGAGCTGCGTCAGGATGAAGGCCGGCGCCTTGTTGAGAACGACGACGCGCTTGAAGGAGTAGACGACGTCTTCGCCACGCAGCGGATTGCCGGAGGAAAAGGTAACGCCATCACGCAGCGTGAAGGTGATCGTCTTTGCCGCATCGTCGACCGTCCATTCGGAGGCAAGACCCGGTGCCAGCTTCTTCACGTCGGGCGCATCGTACTGCACCAGGCGGTCATAGGTCTGGGTGACGTATTCGCCCGAGGAGAACTCGTAGGCCTCGGCCGGGTCGATGCTGACGATGTCGTCGATATTCTGGGCAACGACCAACACATCGGCTGGCGTTTCGGCGAGTGCGGCCGGCGCCACGCTCATCATCAGGGACGCCGCGAAGACCGCGGCCTTGAACATTCTCATCATCATTCTCCTATTTTCGATGAGGCTTGGTTTTTGTCGGTGCCGGCTTCAGCGCCGATTGCGGCTGACCGGTCTCGTTGGATTGGGAAGCGCGGGGCCGGAAGAGCGGCAGGGTGCCGGTCCAGATCAACCGCACGGGTGCGTCTGTCTTGTTCCACCAGTAGTGGGGCTGGATGCCGCGGAAGTGCAGGCCGTCGCCAGGCGAAAGCATGGTGTCGTCGCCATCGAGCCCGAAGAGGATCTCGCCTTCGAGCATATAGACGAGCTCTTCGCCCTCATGGCTGAAGACCTCGGAGCGATGCCCCGGCGGAATGGTGATGACGAAACTCGAAAGCTGATTGCCGGCGAAATCCGCGCCAATGCGCTCATAGGAAACAGGCGAGCCGCCGACCGAAAACACCATGCGCCCCTCGGCGCGCGAAAGCCCGGTGTCGATCGCCGGTGCCAGGATGAAATGGTTGAGTTCGGCGCCCAGGCCTTGCGCAATCTGGGCCAGTGTGCCGAGCGAGGGCATGGCAAGATCGCGCTCGATCTGGCTCAAATAGCCGACCGAAACGCCCGCTGCGTCGCTGAGCGTCTGCAGGGTCATATGCATCTGCCGGCGGCGCGCACGCACCAGCGCGCCCACCTTCGGCTGCCCTGCCCCGGCCGATTTGCCCGAAGCGGCCTGCGTATCCTCTGACGGATCGCTCACAGCGGTTATTCCTCCCGTTTCCGCCCCAGTAAAATTTTTTTGATTTAAGCAAACTTATTTATATACTCCAAGCAAATTTTTGCGGTATCGACAAGTGAGACCGCAAGCGAAGAGGGATGGTGACGCCACGTGGCAAACGACAGCACGACAGCAGCAGCGCCGGCGCGCCGCGCCGCCAGACCCAGTCGGGCACGGCAGCGCCTTCTTTCACTGGCAGGCTTTCTGGTAACGCTTGCGATAACCTTCCTCGGCCTGCTCGCAATCACCTTCTTCATCGGCCGCATCGTGCCGATCGACCCGGTTCTGGCTGTCGTCGGCGACCGCGCACCCGTCGCCGTCTATGAGCGCGTGCGCCAGGAAATGGGGCTCGACCAGCCGCTCATCACCCAGTTCGTCAGCTACGTACGTGACGTCGCCACCTTCAATTTCGGAACATCGGTTTCGACGGGCAAGCCGGTTATCGAGGACCTCGCTCGCGTCTTCCCGGCAACACTCGAAATGGCGACGCTCGGCATCATCCTCGGCGTGCTGATCGGCGTGCCGCTCGGTGTTTTTGCCGCCGCCCGCCGTGGCTCCTGGCTCGATCAGGGCATCCGCGTCATCGGTCTGCTCGGTTATTCGGTGCCTGCCTTCTGGCTCGGTCTCGTCGGCCTGGCGATTTTCTACGCGAAGCTGAAATGGGTCGGCGGCCCCGGCCGTGTCGACATCTTCTACGACGGCATGGTGTCGCCGGTCACAGGCCTGATCCTTGTCGACAGCATCATTGCTGGCGAATGGGAGATCTTCCGCAACGCCGTCTGGCACCTGATCCTGCCGGCGTCCTGCCTCGGCTTCTTCTCGCTCGCCTATATCGCCCGCATGACGCGCTCCTTCATGCTCGACCAGCTGAGCCAGGAATATGTGACGACCGCCCGGGTCAAAGGCGTGCCGGAGCGCCTGGTCATCTGGCGCCATGCCTTCCGGCCGATCCGCGTGCCGCTGATCACCGTTATCGGCCTGTCCTATGCCGGCCTGCTCGAAGGCTCCGTGATGATCGAGACGATCTTCTCCTGGCCCGGCATCGGCAACTACCTGACCGTCGCTCTGCTCAATGCCGACATGTCGGCCGTGCTCGGCTCGACCCTCGTCATCGGCGCGGTCTTTATCGGCATCAACAAGATTTCGGACGTGCTCTACCGCGTGCTCGATCCGCGTGCACGCTAAGGGAGGAGCGACCATGACCACACTTCGCGACTGGCTGATCGACGACAGCCCCGCCTCGCCGATGCAGGCGCGCCTCGGGCGCTTCTATCGCATCTTCGGCGCGCTGATGCGCAATCCGCTCGCCGTTGTCGGCGCCGTCATCATCCTCGTTCTGGTGCTGACCGCACTCTTTGCGCCGTGGCTCGCCACCCATGATCCGCTGCGCCAGTCGCTGAGCGAACGCCTGCTGCCGCCGAGTGCCGCCCACTGGATGGGAACCGACGAACTCGGCCGCGACATCTGGTCCCGCGTTGTCTACGGTTCACGCATCACGCTGGCCATCGTCACGCTGGTTGCAGTGCTCGCAGCCCCTGCCGGCCTGGTGATCGGCGTGGCTGCCGGTTATTTCGGTGGCTGGGTCGACCGTATCCTGATGGGCATTACCGATATCTTCCTGTCGCTGCCGAAGCTCATCCTGGCGCTTGCCTTCGTTGCAGCCCTTGGTCCCGGCATCGAGAACGCGATCATCGCCATCGCGATCACCTCCTGGCCCGGCTATGCCCGTGTCGCTCGTGCGGAGACGCTGACCTTCAAGAACTCCGAATTCATTTCGGCGGTGCGTCTGCTCGGCGCGTCGAGCCTCCGGGTCAATCTCGGCCACGTGCTGCCGCTCTGCACCTCATCGATGATTGTCCGCGTCACGCTCGACATGGCCGGCATCATCCTGACGGCTGCCGGTCTCGGCTTCATCGGACTTGGCGCTCAGCCGCCACTTCCCGAATGGGGCGCGATGATCTCGCGCGGTCGCTCCTTCATTCTCGATCAGTGGTGGGTCGCGACCATGCCCGGCTTTGCCATCATTCTCGTTAGCCTCGGCTTCTGCTTCCTCGGTGATGGCCTGCGCGACGTGCTCGATCCGAAGAGCGGGGAGCAGCGCTGATGAGCAATCTTCTCGAAGTCGAAAACCTGCGCGTCACCTTCCCGACGCCCCGCGGTGATCTCGAAGTCGTGCGCGGCATCTCCTTCACCCTCGGCCGCGAACGCCTCGGCATCGTCGGCGAGAGCGGCTCGGGCAAGTCGATGACCGGTCGCTCGATCCTGCAGCTGATCCGGGCACCGGGTCGGGTCACCGCCGACAAGCTCGTCTTCGACGGCGTCGACCTCCTGAAGCAGTCCGAGCGGCAGATGCGCGCCATCCGCGGCGCCCGCATTTCCATGGTGATGCAGGATCCGAAGTTCTCGCTGAACCCGGTCATGACCATCGGCGAGCAGATCGCCGAAGCGTTGCTGACGCACCAGAAGCTGCCGCGCCGCGAGGTCAACGCGCGCGTGCTTACGATGCTGGAATCGGTGCGCATTGCAGATCCGGAACGCGTCGCCAAGCTCTACCCGCACGAAGTCTCCGGTGGCATGGGCCAGCGCGTGATGATCGCGATGATGCTGATCCCCGAGCCGGACCTTCTGATCGCCGACGAGCCGACCTCGGCGCTCGACGTTTCCGTCCAGGCCCAGGTGCTCGACATCATCGACGAACTGGTGAAACGCAAGGGCATGGGCCTAATCTTCATCAGCCATGACCTCAATCTCGTCTCCAGCTATTGCGACCGCATCCTCGTGATGAACACCGGCGAGGTGGTCGAGGAATGCAAGGCCGGCGAACTGATGGCGGCCAAGCACCCCTATACGCGCGGGCTGATCGCCTCCATTCCGCGCCTCGATGAAACACGGGACGAGCTGCCGGTGCTCGACCGCAGCGCATGGGCCAAGGCATGACCGCGCTCTCTCTGAAGAACCTCGACATCTCCTATGGCGACGTGCAGATCACCCACGACGTCAATCTCGATATCGCCGACGGCGAGAGCTTTGCCCTTGTCGGAGAAAGCGGCTCGGGAAAATCGACCGTCCTGAAAGCGATCGCCGGCCTCGCGCCGGAATGGACCGGCGAGATCACCGTGCTCGGCTCGCCCCGCGGCCACGGCATCGACCGCGCCTTTTCGCGTCAGTGCCAGATGGTGTTCCAGGATCCCTACGGCTCGCTGCATCCGCGCAAGACCGTTGACGCCACGCTCGGCGAAGCGCTGACGATCCACGGCATCGGCGACCGCAATACGCGGATCGAGGAGGTCATGACCTCGGTCGGCCTCGATCGCAAGTTCCGCTTCCGCTTTCCGCACCAGCTCTCGGGCGGCCAGCGCCAGCGTGTGGCAATCGCCCGGGCGCTGATGCTGAAGCCGAAGGTGCTCTTACTCGACGAGCCGACATCCGCGCTCGACGTTTCGGTCCAGGCCGAAATCCTCAACCTGTTGAAGCGCCTCCGGCGCGAGCAGAACCTCACCTTCCTGATGGTCACCCACAACCTGGCGGTCGTCTCCTTCCTCTGCGATCGCCTCGCTGTCATGCGCCAGGGCCGGATCGTCGAGATTGCCGATGTCGCCGACCTCAAGCGCGGTGACCTCAAGGATCCCTATTCGCGCGAGCTGATGCAGATCAGCGCCGCGCATGCCAACTAGGATGGGACAACACCGACGATTTCTCGTCTGTCCCCTTCTAAGATATCGAGCAACCCCAAGGACATAGCATGAACAGTGAACAGATCGCTGCCGCGCTGGCGGAATTCGACGCGGCCATTGCCAAGACCACCGATGCCGATGCGGTATGGACCGCATTGCAGACGCTTAGCCGCCAGGTGATCGGCGCCAAGCTCTTCACCATCATGACCGTAGACATGGTCAACGAAGTCGCGCGCCGCGCCTACACCTCGCACCCCGCGGAGTACCCGACCTCGGGCACCAAGCCGATCCGCTACGACAGCTGGTTCGACATCGTGCACAAGGCGCACCAGACCTTCGTCGCCAACACCATCGCCGATATCGCCAAGGTTTTCCCGGACCACGAGACGATCTGGTCGCTCGGCTGCGGCTCGGTTGCCAACATCCCGGTCGTTGTCGGCGGCGAGCTGCTCGGCACCGTCAACTGCCTCGACGTCGAGCATCACTACACGCCGGAGCGCGTGGCACTCTCCAAGCACCTGGAGCTGCCGGCGAAGCTCGCCTTCCTCGCCGCAGCCCGCACCGAGAAGAAATAAGACAGCAGGCCGGAGGCGTCATCGCCTTCGGCCATCCATCCGCTCAGCGGCCGATCGCCCCACCGGTTTCCTTCAGGAAGAAATGCATCTTCTCCGTCTCGATCGGCACCGCGATCTGGTCATCGGGGCCGATGCGTGACGCAGCGTGAACCTGCGCCGTGAAAGCGGCGGGCCCGACCCGGCCAAGAGCCAGCGTATGTGGGCCGAGCGGTTCGATATCGCGCACGATCAGCCTGACTGTGGGCGCATTGGCGTCCGTCGCCATCGTATGTTCCGGCCGGATGCCGAGCACGACCGCTTTTCCGACGTAGGCGCCGAGTTTTTCGGCGCGGTTTTCCGGGATAGCCACGGCCACGTCCCCATCCGCTATGAACTGCATCCCTCCATCGCCGCGCTCCAGCCGGCCCTCGAGGAAATTCATGCTCGGCGCACCGATGAAGGCGGCGACGAAAAGATTGGCGGGGGCCTCATAGAGCGTGATCGGATCGGCCGCCTGCTCGATGCGGCCCTGGTTCATGACGACGACGCGGTCGGCCATGGTCATGGCTTCCACCTGATCGTGGGTCACGTAAACGGCAGTCGTCTGAAGACGCCGGTGCAAGAGCTTGATTTCGGTGCGCATTTCGATGCGAAGTTTGGCATCTAGGTTCGACAGCGGCTCGTCGAAGAGGAAGACATCCGGCTGGCGTACGATCGCCCGGCCGATCGCCACGCGCTGGCGCTGGCCGCCCGATAGTGCGCTCGGCTTGCGATTGAGATAGGCGCCGAGGTTGAGGATGCGAGCGGCATCCGTTACCGCCTTTTCGATCTCCGCCTTCGGCGTGCCGCGCACCTTCATGCCGTAGCCGATGTTCTCGGCAACCGTCATGTGCGGATAGAGCGCGTAATTCTGAAACACCATGGAGCAATTGCGCAGGCCCGGCCTGAGATCGGTCACGTCGCGATCGCCAATCCGGATCGAACCCGAAGTCGCAGTTTCGAGGCCGGCAATCATCCTGAGCGTCGTCGTCTTGCCGCAGCCGGAGGGACCGACGAGCACGACGAACTCACGATCGGCAATGTCGAGATCGAGCGGCGGAATGACGGTGACGCTCCCGAAGGACTTGGTGATCTGCTGCAATCGGACCTGTGACATGCTGTAGCCTCTGATGCTGTCTGTGCCCGGTCTCGCCGGGGACGGTGGCGCCCGCCCCGATCGTTTCGGGGCGGGCGTGGGTTCGTTACTGCTGCGGCAAGCCCATCGAGGCGCGATAGGCGGCAAGCTGCTTGTCGCGACCGAACTCGTCGGTCAGCTTGTTCCACTGTTCCGCGACGCTATCGAGCGCCTCTTGCGGCGTCACTTCGCCGGCAAGCGCCTTGGAAAGCTCGATCTCCAGCACTTCGGTGTAGGAGAAGTAGCCGGGAAGGCGCATGTCGAGCGCGATGTTCTTGGCGGTCACCGCCTCCTTCTGCGCACCAAGATATTCCTTCGCCTCACGCTCGGAGAAGATCTTCGACCAGAGATCGAGATTGGTCGTGTGCGAGATGCGGTAAGGGTTCACACCGGTGCCGCCGGTAATCGCCGCCTGGCCCGAGACGGCCGGGCTCGTCAGATACTGGATGTAGTTCCAGGCTGCTTCCTGCTTGGTCGAGGTCGCGGGAACTGCCGCCTGCCAACCGCCGAAGGCCATGAAGGAGGTCTGGACGACGTGGTCGAACTTGTCCCACTTCTTGGTCTTGTAGTTCCAGATCTCGTCCGATCCCGGCAGCGATGCCGAGCCGACATTGCCGGCCACCTTCGACTGCTTCGGGTCGGCGCCGATGACGCCGGTATCACCCCAGCCGATCGATTCCGCCACCTGGCCGCCGGCAAAAGCGGCGTTCACTTCGCCGAAGGAGAAGTTCAGCGCGTTCGGCGGCGCGAGCTTTGAGGCGCGGATGTATTCCTCGAGGCCACGGACCCAGCCGGGATTGTTGACCTGGGCGTCCATCGTTTCCGGATTAAAGAACATGGCGCCCGGATTGTCCGGATGGCTGGTATAGCCGGCGACGTGGCTGAACAGGAACCAGAACTGCTGGCCGCCGCGGCGGAAAGCTTCCGCCGTGCCCCAGAGGTTGTTCGAGGGCTGGTTGAAGTATTCGGCGATGTCCAGATACTGCTTCCAGGTCTTCGGCGGCGCCAGATCGTAGCCGTACTTTTCCTTGAAGGCCTTCTGGTTGTCGGCGTTCTCGAAGAGGTCGATGCGGTAGCTGTAGGTATGGGCGTCGCCGTCCATCGTCTGCGACAGCACCTTGCCGTTCCAGACCATCAGCTGTTCGCGGTAGACGGGCGCGATATCGTCCCAGTCGGCGCCCTTCTGCATGTCGGCCGGCATTTCCGACAGGAAGTCGGTGAAATCAGGGGCCCAGGCCGGTGCGAAGGCGATCACGTCGAAAGCGTCTTCGCCAGAGGTCAGCGAGGTCACGATCTTCGGATAGAGCTCCGACCACGGGAACTCGACGACCTTGACCTTGCCGCAGGTCTTTTCCTCCCAGCCCTTGGCCGCAAGCTGCAGCGCCGAGGCAATGTAAGGACCGGTCTGTGTGGTCGCCGTCAGTTCGACGCCGGTGTAATCCGGGTCGCAGGCGAGCGCCGTTCCCGCGCTCCCGGATGCGAGTGCGGCGAGAGATGCAGATGCCAGTAGCAATTTTCTCATTCTATCCTCCCTGTAAATGAATGCATGCCAAAGCGGTTGGTTACTTGATCGCTCCAAGAAGCAGGCCGGAGCGCATGAGCCGGCTCAAAAGCCCGGCCATGACCATCATCGGAATGATGGCAACGAGGGCGGCAGCGGAAATCGCCCACCATTCGTCGCCGCGCTGGCTGTTCTGGCCGGCAACGAGAATGGGCAGCGTCTGCCATTTGGAGTTGGTCAGGAACAGCGCGAACAGGAACTCGTTCCAGACGAAGGCGAGCGTGATCATGAAGGTGGCGATCAGACCCGGCTTCGACATCGGCAGCACGATGCCGAAGAAGATCCGCCACGACGGCACGTTGTCGACCATCGCCGCCTCCTCGACCTCCACCGGCAGCGCCTCGAAGAAGTCGCGCATCAGCCAGATGACGATCGGCAGCGAGAAGGCGATATAGGCGAAGGTGAGGCCGATATAGCTGTCGACCAGCTTGAAGCCGAGTTTTCCCATCTCGGTGTACATCAGGTAGAGCGCAAAGGCAGCGACGATCGGCGGGAACATGCGCTGGCTGACGAACCAGAAGACGATGTCGTTGTTGCCGAGTTCCGGCCCCGGAAGGCGAAAGCGGCTCGAGATCACCGCAAGCGCGAGCGCTGCCACAAAGGCATAGACCAGCGAGATGCCCTGGCCGTAGCCAAGCACATGGCGGCCGAGCAGGAAGCCTCCGAAGGCGATCACCACGAAGATCAGTCCCGAGAGCAGGCGAAAGCGGAAGGTGAAGCGCACCAGCGCATAGGCTGCCATGGCTCCGATGAAGGTCGCGGCGATCGACGCCGAAAGGCCGATGATTGTCGAGGCCAGGAAGGTGTTGAAGAACTGGCCACGCTGGCCCGACAACAGCTCGCTCCAGGCCGTCAAGCTCGGCTCGAAATCAACGAAGGGCAGATAGGTCGGCCCGCCGACGACGGCGATCGGCGTCTTGAACGAGGTGATCAGCACCCAATAGAGCGGAAAGAAGGTGATGGCGAGCCAGACGAGGCAGCCGCCGAGCGCCAGCCAGCGCCGTTTCCCTTTGAGAGTGCGCACGCTCATTTGTGCTTCTCCAGATAGGGCTTGAGGATGGCGAGATAGACGAGACCGATCACCGTGATGACAATCAGGAACAGGAACGAAAGCGCCGAGGTGTAGCCGAGGTTGAACTTCTTGAAGCCTTCCTGATAGGCAAACAGCGTCAGCGTCTCGGTCGATATCCCCGGCCCGCCGCCGGTCATGACGAAGACCGTGTCGATGATCTTGTAGCTCTCGATCAGGCGGATGAAGACCACGGCGACCGAGATCGGCAGGACCATAGGAAAGGTGATGTCGCGGAACTGCTGCCAGGGCGTGGCATTTTCGAGCGCGGCCGCCTCGTAGACGTCGTCGGGCAAGGTCTGTAGCCCGGCAAGCAGCATGAGGATGACGAAAGGCGTCCATTGCCAGACCTCGACGGCGATGATCGAGCCGAGCGCCCAGCTGGTTTGGGTGAGGAACGGCAGGTTGGGGAACCCGATTGCCGTCATCAGCTCGTTGAGCGGGCCCATCGTCGGGTTCAGCACCTGGCGGGCGATCAGCGCGACGGCGACCGGCGCCACCAGCATCGGCAGCAGGAAGCTGACGCGGAAGATGCCCTCTCCCGGCACTCTTGAATTCAACGCCAACGCCACCGAAAGGCCGATCACATATTGCAGCCCGACGGAGATGAAGGCGATCAGCGTCGTCGTTCCTGCCACATGCCAGAACCGCGGGTTCTGCAGGAGATCGAGATAGTTGCCGAAGCCGACGAAGCGGGCCGGCGTCGGCGGCACCAGCCGCATGCTCATGAAGCTGGTCGTCAGCGAATAGACGAGCGGGAAGATCGAGATCATCAGCACGATGATCAGCGCCGGCCAGATGAAGAAGTGCTTGATCGGGTCGTTGCGCGTCATGCGGACGCCCCGCGCGCAAGCAGCGCCTCGATCTCGGCCAGCGTCGGCATGGCGGGCGCGGTGCCTCGGCGGGTGACCGCGATGCCGGCGGTGGCGCAGCCGAAGCGTACAGCGTCAACGGGTGAAAGGTCGCGGGCGAGCGCTGCGGAGAAGCCTCCGACAAAAGCGTCCCCCGCCCCGGTCGTGTCGATTACCGGCCCGCTGGCGATCGCCGGCACCAGCACCGACTGCTCGTGGTTGTGATAGAGCACGCCGCGTTCACCGAGCGTGATCAGCGCCGTTTTCGCACCCTTCTTCAGGATCGCGTCACCGGCACGACGAACGTCGTCTTCCGTGGCGAGCGCAAAACCGACGATGGCTGCGGCTTCCGTCTCGTTCGGCACAAGATAATCGCAGAGCGGATAGATCGCATCCGGGAAGGCTTCGGCCGGCGCCGGGTTGAAGACGGTGATGACGCCGGCCGCATGGGCAATTTCGAGCGCCCGCCGAGCGGCGGCCACCGGCTGCTCCAATTGGGTGACGAAGATGCGCGAACCTTCGATCGTCTCGCGCGCGGCCTCGACATCGTCGATCCCGATCGAGCCGGCGGCTCCCGGATAGACGATGATGGCGTTTTCGCCGTTCTGGTCGTTGACATAGATGAAGGCAGCCCCCGTCGGCAGATCGTCCATCTCAACGATCTTCGGCGTCACGCCGGCCTCGGCATAGGTGCGCAGCGCCATCTCGCCAAAGGTGTCGCGGCCGAGCTTGGAGATGAAGGAAACGGGACTTCCCGCCCGAGCACAGGCGACCGCCTGGTTCGAGCCCTTGCCACCCGGCCCGACGGAAAAGCCGCTGCCGGTAATCGTTTCACCGTCAACCGGCATGCGCCGCGCCAGATAGGCCGTGTCGGCCACGAAGATGCCAAGGATCGAAACACCAGTCTTCATTCAAGCCTCCCCCTGCGACCGCACCGCAAGCAAAGCGGCGTGCCCAGGCAATCTCTCGCGATTTCATCTGTCGTCTCGTGCCGCGCGGCGACCGCGCGGTCCGTCAGGTCTTGGGCGGAATGACGCCCTTGGTGAACAGGAAGCAGCCATAGAAGCGCGTCTCGCCCGTGGTAATGACGCAATAGGCCTTCTTGGCTTCCTCGTAGAACTTGAAGCGCTCGATGCCGTACATCGGCGCCGATTTACCCTCAGTGCGATCAATTACCGCCTGCACTTCCTGCTGCACGGGCAGCACTTCGTCGGGCGCACCCATCACCTCCATGCGCCCGGCCGAAGGCTGCAGCGGCGTATCGAGCGGCAGTACGGAAAGCACCGCTTCGACGGCACGCGCGGCCGAGACGTTGTCGATGCGCAACAGCGTGCCGAGCGTGGTCTTGCGGGCAATGGCGTCGGACGGGAAGTTGGTGTCGGAAATGACCAGCGTGTCGCCGTGTCCCATGGACCTGAGCGCGTGCAGCACATCGGCATTCAGCGCCGGATCGATATTCTTCAGCATACAGTCCTCCTCCTGGCGCGCTCCGGTTTCCGTGGCGCGCAATGCATTCCCCCTTGCAGGCGAACGCGTCTCCCTACTGTTCACTTGTCCCACAGCGCGGGCCGGCTCCCCCCGCCCCGCGCGTGGTGGCTCTCCTACTCGCCGTAGGGGATCCAGATGTTCTTGACGTCCGTCGCGCGGCGCAGATAGGCCGGGCCTTCTGCCGCCTCGCGATCGAGCCAGTTCGTCGCCTTTCCGTAGTCGACAAAGGTGCGCTTCAGGTTGCCGACCGAGAGCCTCTCCACGAGGGTCGAAAGTTCCGCCGAGCCGAAAGCCCAGAGCGCATCCACGTCGTTGTGGCTTGCGAGCGTCTTTGCCAGTTCGATCGTCGAACCGGTGACGATGTTGACGACGCCGGCCGGGACGTCTGATGTTTCGAGCACCGTATAGAAATCGGTGGCCGCCAGCGGATGCTGTTCGCTCGGCACCACGACGACACGGTTGCCGGTGGCGATCAGCGGCGCGACCAGGCTGATCATGCCGAGCAGCGGCGCTTCCGGCGGGCAAACGACGCCGACGACGCCGATCGCCTCGGGGATCGCAAGTGCTACGCCGCGAAGCGGCGGCTGGTGGATCGCGCCTTCGTACTTGTCGGCCCAGGCGCCATAGGTGAAGAGGCGTGCGATCGAGGCTTCGACTTCCGCCTTGGCGTTGGCCGCAGACACTCCGGTCATGTCGGCGATCCGATCGGCGAATTCGCCCGCACGGCCACTCAGGTTTTCGGCGATGTAGTAGAGGATCTGCGCGCGGTTGTGCGTCGTTGCCGACGACCAGCCGGATGCGGCTTGCGCTGCGACGACTGCGTTGCGGATGTCCTTGCGGTTGCCCTCGCCGACCTCGCCAAGCACCTTGCCCTTGGGCGAGAGCACGTTGCGGTTATAGTTGCCATCCGGCCGTGCCTGCTTGCCGCCAATGAAAAGCTTGGCGGTACGGTCGACGTCAGGCATGGCGAAATCGCCAGCCACGGGCTTCAATGCCGGTTCGGCGGCGGCGGGACGCAGCTTTCGGCCGACCCAAGCCTTCGGCTTCAGATATTCGTAGCAGCCCTCGCGACCACCCTCGCGGCCGAAGCCGGATTCGCGCTTGCCGCCGAAACCGGCAGACGCATCGAAGAGGTTAGTCGCGTTGACCCAAACCACACCGGCGGCGAGCTTGGCCGCGACGTGCAATGCCAGGCCGATGGTCTCGCTCCAGACGCTGGCGGCAAGGCCGTAGCGCGTATGGTTGGCAAGCTGGATCGCCTCTTCCGGGGTGCGGAAGGTCATGGAGACGGCGACGGGGCCGAAGATCTCTTCCGTCGCAACGATCGAGGTCGGCTGCACGCCGGTGAGCAGGGTCGGCGGATAGAAGCTGCCGCCCTGCGGCAGTTCGATCTTCGGCTGATGCAGCGCTGCTCCTTCGGAGACGCCCTTGGCGACCAGGTCTTCGATCCGCTGCAACTGCACCGGCGCGACGATCGCTGCCATGTCGATCGCCTTGTCGAGCGGATGGCCGACGCGCAGCGTCTGCATGCGGCGCTTCAGGCGCTCGTAGAACAGCGGTGCCACGCCTTCCTGCACGAGGATGCGCGAGCCGGCGCAGCAGACCTGGCCCTGGTTGAACCAGATGGCGTCAACCACGCCTTCGACGGCGCCGTCGATATCAGCGTCGTCAAAGACGATGAAGGGTGACTTGCCGCCGAGTTCGAGCGTCAGCGACTTGCCGGTGCCGGCAGTGCGCTCACGGATGAGGCGGCCGACTTCGGTCGAGCCGGTAAAAGCGATCTTGTCGATGTCCGCATGCTCGACAATCAGCGCGCCGGTTTCACCTTCGCCGGTAACGACGTTGAGCACGCCGGCCGGAAGACCTGCTGCAGCGGCCAGTTCGGCAAAGAGCAGCGCCGTCAGCGGCGTGAATTCCGCCGGTTTCAGGATCACCGTGTTACCGAGCGCCAGAGCGGGCGCGACCTTCCAGGCGAGCATCAGGAACGGGAAGTTCCAGGGAATGATCTGGCCGACGACGCCGACCGGAACCTGATCGGCAAATTCGGTTTCCTGCAGCTGGGCCCAGCCGGCATGGTGATAGAAGTGACGGGCGGCAAGCGGCACGTCGATGTCGCGCGTCTCGCGGATCGGTTTGCCGTTGTCGAGCGCCTCGACCACGGCAATCAGACGCGCATGGCGCTGGATCATGCGGGCGAGCGCATAGAGATGACGGGCGCGGGCATGGCCCGGCAGTTTTGCCCAGGCGGCTTGCGCCTTGCGGGCAGCGGCAACCGCATCGTCGACGTCCTTGGCACCGCCGAGCGCGATCTTTGCAAGCAGCTTGCCGGTTGCCGGCTCCTTCGTCTCGAAGGTCTTGCCCGAGGCGGAGGCGACGAAGGCGCCGTTGATGAAGTGGCCGAATTCGCCCTTGTGACGGGCGAGCCACTGGCGGGCTTCCGTATCGGCTTCAGGGGCTGGACCATAGGACATTTCGTCAAAATACCTTGCGACAGTCATCGGGATCATCCAATCGGGTGACGGTTGAGGGCCGAGTAGGCGCCGGTAACGTGATGCTCGAGCTGACGCTCGATATCGGCGAGCAGGCTCGATGCGCCGATGCGAAAGAGATCCGGCTCAAGCCATTCGCGGCCAAGCTCGTCCTTCATCAGGAACTGGTAGTTCAGGATGTCCTTGGCCGCCGAAATGCCGCCGGCCGGCTTGTAGCCGACCTTGAGGCCGGTCTGTTCCTGATAGGCGCGGATCATGCGCAGCATGACGAGCGTGACCAGCAGCGTCGCATTGACGCCTTCCTTGCCGGTCGAGGTCTTGATGAAATCGGCGCCAGCCATCATGCAGACGAGCGAAGCGCGCGCGACGTTGCGCAGCGTCTTCAGGTCGCCGGTCGCAAGAATAGCCTTCACATGAGCGTCACCGCAGGCGGCACGGAAATCGCGCATCTCGTCATAGAGTGCCTGCCAGTTGCCCGTCAGCACATGCTCGCGGGTGATGACGATATCGATTTCCTTGGCGCCATCGGCGACGGAGGCTTCGATCTCGCGCAGCTTCACGTCATGCGGGATCAGGCCGGCAGGAAAACCGGTGGAGACGGCTGCCACCGGGATACCGGACCCTTCGAGCGCCTCGACGGCGGTGGAAACGAAACGATGATAGACGCACACGGCACCGGTCGTGATACCGCGACTGCCCATGCCGATCGCATCGAGCAGATCCTGGCGCACCGGTTGGCGCGCCTTGGCGCAGAGCCGCTTGACGCGCTCCGTCGTGTCGTCGCCATTGAGCGTCGTGAGGTCGATGCAGGTAACGGCTTTCAACAGCCAGGCGGCCTGCGCGTCCTTCTTCACCGTGCGGCGACCGGGCAGCGTCGCAACGCGACGCTCGGCGGCCGACAGATTGACGCGCTGGTCCAGCACCCAGCCAAGATCGAGATCGATGCCGTTGTTGCGCGGCCAGTTATGGCCCGCCGCCGGCGAATGCGCGGCCTTCGGCGCGCCAGTTTTCACAGCAAGGTCTTCCAAGCGATGGCTCCTTGAACTCCCTGTCACGACCAGCCGCACTCGAGCACAGCCGCCGAGAACTCATTTTTGTTATTTTTCTATCGAATTTTTGTGACTATTCCATCAAGAACAGAGAGTGTCAAGCGAGACACCGCCGTTTTGACGATTTCGTAATATTTTTGCGGATGCCGCCTTCACAGGCCCGGCAGCTGCGTTTCGCCCTCTTCGGTGATGATAGAGCGAAAAACGCCGATTGGCGCGAAAAAAGCCGGCTTCAGCTTGCCGATCTTGCTGAGGTCGACGACCAGATGGCTCTCGCGCGCCAGCGAGATGACCTTCTGCTTCACCGACACCTCGTGGAAATGCACGCAGGTCGCACCACGCGCCGGATCGATGCCGGCGGCCGACAGGAAGGCGACGTTGATGCCGAGCGAATCGAGAGTCTCCAGACCGGAGTTGCCGGAAAAAGACGCAGACGAAGGGTGATAGACGCCACCAAGCATGACGATCCGAACATTCGGCTTATGGGTCAGCTTCTCCGCCACGTTCAGAGAATAACATACTGCTGTTATTGAATAATTCTCTGGAACGAGGTCGACGAGATATTCGAGTGTAGTGCCGCAATCGATGAAGATCGTCTCGTCCGGGCGGATATGGCGCGCCGCGTGGACACAGGCCTCGCGCTTGGCGGCAGCGTGGCTGTCGGCCTCGCGTGCCAGCTCGTAGGGCGCATCGCCTTCGATCTCCGACGCCGGCACGATATGTCCGCCGAGAAAAGCAAACTGGCCGGGATTGTCGGCAACGTCACGACGGATCGTCATTTCAGAGACGCCGAGCAGGGCCGCGGCGTCGCGCAAGTGCAGGACTCTCCGTCCTGAAAGGGCATCTGCGAGCTGGATGATGCGGGCTGTCTTGCGGCTGACCATAATTTCTTCCGTGTCCGACGAGTTCTGCAGCCGTTCATGGCGTGAACAGATTTTGTGAAAAATATCACAAACCTTCTCCCCCAAGCAAGAGGAGTCACATTGATTGAAAGCGACCTGATCGCGGCCGGGGAGCCGATCGCCAAAAATGACAACGGCGGACCAACCGGCCCGCCGCTCCACTGTCGTCATATCAATCCGCGAGAAGAAGCGGACGAGGCGCTATCACGCGCTGATCGGCGCCGTCCGGTCGGAAAGCCAGTCCACCGTCTCCGGTTCAAGCAAGCCGTCCAGTTCCTGCGCGACGCGACGGTGATAGGCATCGATCCAGGTCCGCTCGGCCGCCGTCAGCAAGCCGAAATCGGCCAGCCGCAGATCGATCGGCACCAGCGTCAGGCTCCGGAAGCTCAGGAAACCGTCGCCGTCGTCGACCACCTCCACCTGGTTTTCGATGCGGATGCCGTAGGCGCCGGCCTTGTAGTAGCCCGGCTCGATCGTCGTCACCATGCCCGGCTTCAGCTCGATCTCGTTGACGCGGCGATCGAAGCGCTGCGGCTGTTCGTGGACCGAGAGAAAGTGACCGACCCCATGGCCGGTGCCGTGGTCATAATCGAGACCAAGATCCCAGAGCGGGCGGCGGGCAAAAGCGTCGAGCTGGTGACCGAAGCTTCCCCTGGGGAATTTCAGCGATGCCATGGAGATCAACCCCTTAAGGACGGCCGTGTAGGCGCGCCGGATCTCGTCGCTGACCGGACCGATCGCCGTCGTGCGCGTGGCATCGGTGGTGCCGGTCAGATACTGCCCGCCAGAATCGAGCAGATAGACCCCGTCCTTGCGGATCAGCCCGTTGCTCGCCTCGGTGGCTGCATAATGACACATGGCGGCATGACCGCCGGCTGCCGAAATCGAGCGGAAGCTCGGCTCGACGAAACTTTCGGCCATCTGGCGATAGGCGAGGATACGCTCTTCCGCTTCCAGTTCGGTCACCGGTTTGCCGCTCGCCTCCCGTTCGGCGGCGTGCCGCTCGAGCCAGGCAAAGAAGCGAACCCAGGCGGCGCCGTCCAGACGGTGACAATCGCGGAAGCCCGAGAGCTCGGTCGCGTTCTTGTGCATCTTGGCGAGCGTGATCGGGCTCTTCGCGAGCTGCACGGTGCCGCCTGCGGCGCGTGTGGCATGGGCCGTGGCCGACGGGGCAAATCCGGGATCGATCAGCGCCGTGCGTCCGGCCGCCATCGCCCTGACGCGGTCGAGCAGCTTGCCAGGCTCGGCAATGGCAACATCGTCAAGCTCGAAGTCCGAGAGGTCGTTCGGAAGCTTGCGATGATCGACCAGCCACTCCGTTTGCCCGGCGCGGTCGAAGATCAGGAAGGACTGCGGCATCGGGTTGAAGGCGACGTCGCGGCCGCGGACGTTGAGGAACCACGCGATGTTGTCCGGCTGCGCCTCGATCAAAAGATCGGCCCCCTGCTCCGCCAGCATGGCGGCGATGCGGCGCCTCTTCTCGGCAACGCTTTCGCCGGCATTGGCGACCGGGAAGGCGGTGATCTTGCCGAGCGGTTTTTCCGGCTGGTCGGTCCAGATCGCGTCGACAAGATCCCCGTCGACAGGCGTCCAGACGCCACCCGCCAGCTCGACGGAGCGGCTGCAATCCGCATCCCAGGTGGACGGCAGCAGCATCGCATTGAAGCCGACGCGTTCGCCGTTGCGCAGATTGTTCTTCAGCCAATCCTTGAGCGGTGCGTCATAGAAGTGTTCGATCGCGAAGGTACCGAGATCCACTTCGTCGCGCACCTGCACCTGATAGCGACCATCGACGAAGATCGCGGCGCGGTCGCGCATGACGATCGCCACGCCGGCCGAGCCAGTGAAGCCGGTGACAAAGGCCAGTCGATGGTCGTGTGGCGCGCAGTATTCGCCCTGATGTTCGTCGAAGCGCGGCACGACGTAGCCGTCGAGCCCCGCTTCCGCAAGTTTGCGCCGCAGCGCGCCGATGCGGCCGGAGATATCCGGCCTTGCTCTCGTATCCATGATGTCTTTCCTATCGAGTGGAGTTTGAGGCGTCGCCGATCGTCTCGGCGAAATGGCAGGCGGTCATGCCCGATCCGACCGGGCGCAACGCCGGCTTTTCGCGGCGGCAGCGTTCGGTCGCGTGCGGGCAGCGCACGTGGAAGGGGCAGCCGGGCGGGATGGCGAGCGGGCTCGGCAGCTCACCCGACAGTGCCGGCGTGCGACGCCTGGCGCCCGGGTCAAGCGACGGTGCGGCAGCAAGCAGTCCCTTGGAATAGGGATGCATCGGCTTCGAAAACAGCGCCTCCGACGGGCCGATTTCGACGATGGCGCCGAGATAGATGACGGCGACGCGGTGCGAGACATGGCGTACGAGGCGAAGGTCGTGGGCAACGAACAGCACTGTCAGCCCCAACTCGTCCTGAAGCTCGATCAGGAGATTGACGACCTGCGCCTGCACCGAAACGTCGAGCGCGGAAACGAGTTCGTCGGCGACCAGGCAGGTCGGTTCCAGCGACAGCGCCCGCGCAATGCCGATGCGCTGGCGCTGGCCGCCGGAGAACTCGTGCGGGAACTTATCCGCGGCCCCTTCGGGCAGCCGCACCAGATCCAGCAGTTCGTCGACGCGACGGTCGATCGCCACTCCATCGCGCATGCGATGCACCGTGATCGCCTCTCGCAAGGTATCGCGCACGGTCATGCGGGGGTTGAGCGAGGTATAGGGGTCCTGAAACATCATCTGGACGCGCCGGTTATAGGCGCGCCGCCGTGCCCCCTTGAGGCCGACGACGCTCTCGCCCTCGAACAGGATATCGCCTGATGTCGGCCGGTGCAGGCCGGCGATCAGGCGCGCAAGCGTGGACTTGCCGCAGCCGGATTCGCCGACGATCCCGAGCGTCTCGCCGGGCATCACTTCTAGATCGATGCCGTTGACCGCCGAGACGACCTGCTGCGGACGGCGGGCGAGCGTGTCGGACAGCGAGCGCCGTTTCTCGAACTGGATCGACAGCGCACGCAGCGAAAGCAAAGGCGTTGTGCTTGCTGAAGTGGGCATGATCATTGCGCCGCCTCCCGCGGTCCGAAATGCGCTTGGGCATCTTCAAGATGATGGCAGGCAACGAGCCGCGACGAGCCGATCACTTCGAGCGCTGGCCGAATGTCAGGACATTCGCGTCCTGCGACCGGACAGCGGGCGCTGAAGGCGCAGCCGCCTGGAAGCGCGTTCAACGCCGGCGGCGCGCCGGGGATCGAATAGAGCGGCGTTCGCGGCGCAACGTCGCGCGGGATCGAGCGCAACAACCCCAAGGAATAGGGATGGCGCGCGTCGGCGATCACATCCGTCGTCGTACCGACTTCGCAAAGCCTGCCACCATACATGACGGCCACGCGATCGCAGGTCTCGGCGACGACACCCATGTCATGGGTGACGAGGATCACCGCCATGCCGAGATCGCGGCTCAGCGACTGGATGAGCCTAAGGATCTGGTCCTGGATGGTGACATCGAGCGCCGTCGTCGGCTCGTCGGCCAACAGCAGCTTCGGATTGGAGGCAAGCGCAATGGCGATCATCACCCGCTGGCGCATGCCGCCGGAGAACTCGTGCGGGAAATCGTCGAGACGATTGCGGGCGCCGGGGATGCCGACGAGATCGAGCAGTTCGATCGCGCGTGCCTTCCGCGCTTTTGCGTCGAGGTTCGTATGCGCCACGAGGTTTTCCTGGATCTGCAGGCCGACCGTCAGCAGTGGATTGAGCGACGACATCGGCTCCTGGAAGATCATCGCGATCTCGCGGCCGCGGATGCGCCGGAGACGCGCCTCGTCGAGCGGAACGAGGTCGCGGCCGTTCCAGAGGATTTCGCCGGCGACCCGGCCGCGCGGCCGGATGATGCCGAGGATCGAGCGCAGCGTGATGCTCTTGCCCGAGCCGGATTCGCCGACCAGCCCAAGGATCTCGCCCTGCCCCACCTGGAACGAGACGTCGTCCACCGCGACCAGTGGGCGATCTTGCGGGCCGAACTCGGTTCGAAGGTGCCTGACGTCGAGCACGACCGGTTTTTCTGTGCTTTTCATCTCAGCGCCCCTTCGGCCGAAGCAGATCGGCCAGCGCGTCGCCGACGAGGCTGAAGCCGAGCCCGGTCAGAACGATGGCGATGCCGGGCATCAGGCTCATCCACCAGGCCGTCATCAGGAAGTTGCGGCCCTCGGCGATCAAGACGCCCCATTCGGCAGCCGGCGGCTGTGCGCCGAGGCCGAGATAGCCGAGCGACGAGCCGAGCAGGATCGCGAGCGCCATATCGGTCATCCAGTAGACGAGGATCGGCGAGATCGCGTTCGGCAGCAGATGGCGGAAGATGATGCGGCGATCGGAGTAGCCGAGAACCCGGCCGGCGGCGGCATAGTCGTTGGCCTTCTGCACCATGATTTCGGCGCGCGTCAGCCGGGCGTAATAGACCCAGTTCACCGCGGTGATCGCCACATACATGTTGACGAGGCCAGGCCCCAGCACCGCGACGATCGCGATCACCAGCACCAGGAAGGGAAAGGTGATGATCGCGTCGACGCAACGGCCGAAGATCACGTCGGCAATACCGCCGTAGTAACCGACGAAGGCGCCAACGGTGAGGCCGATCAAAAGCGCGAAGATCGTCGCGAAGAAGGCCATCTGCATGTCGACGCGATAGGCCCAGATGACGCGCGAGAGCACATCGCGGCCGAAATTGTCGGTGCCGAAGGGATGCGCAAGGCTCGGCCCCTGCTGGATCGCCTGAAGGTCGAAGGCAAGCGGGTCGTAAGGAGCAAAGAGCTGAGGGAACACCGCAAGCGCCAGCGACAGGCCGAGAATGACAATGCCGATCACGAAAGAAGGACGGGCGAAGGCGCGTGCCAGAAAGGCGGCGAGCCGTCCCCGCGTCCGCGAATGGGTGAGAGTCAGGACCGTCATGATTGGCGAAGCCTCGGATCGAGCCAGGATTGCACGACATCCGTCAAGAGGAAGACGACGGAGACGAGCACGGCGAAGGTGAGCGTCAGGCCCTGGATCAGCGGATAGTCGCGGGCAAAGATCGCCTCCAGCATCAGCCGGCCGACACCAGGAATGGCAAAAACCGTCTCGGTCACCAGCGTGCCACTCATCAGGTTGCCGATTGACAAACCCAGCAGAGTGACCGTCGAAACGAGCGCATTGCGCAACACGTGCCGGGTCATGATGATGCGCGGCGACAGGCCCTTGGCCCGCGCGAACTGCACATAGTCGGCGTCGAGCACCTCGATCAGCGAGGCGCGCAGATTGCGCAGGATGATCGCCGACGTATAGAGCGCGACGCTGAGTGCGGGCAGGATCAGGTGATAGAGATTGGCGAAAAAGGTCTTGCCGTAGCCGCCGACCGGAAACCAGCGCAACTGCGCCGCAAGCACGGTGAGCAGCAGGAGCCCGATGTAAAAGACGGGCATGGACAGACCGACCTGAAAGACGCTGCGGATGGCAACATCGACAGGGCTGTTGACGCGCGCTGCCGCGAGGAAGGCGAGCGGCCCGGCGAGGAACACAGCAAGCACGACCGCATAGAGCGCCAGGAAGATCGTCGTCGGCAACCGGCTGAGAATGACCTCGGTCACCGGCGCCTTCAACATGATCGAGCGGCCGAGATCGCCGGTCAGCGTGTTCTTGACGAAGACGAGGAACTGCACCGGCAACGGCTCATCGAGACCGAGATTGTGCCGGATCTGTTCAAGCTGCGCATCGGTCGCCTTGGCCTCGGCCATGGCGATGGCCGGATCTCCCGGCAAAAGGCGCACGAGCAGGAAGATGAAGATCATCACCAACAGGAACGTCGGGATGATCTGCAGCAGCCGTGCCACGAGATAGGAAAGTGAGGGCATGGTTCCAACCTTCAACGGAGAACCGGGCGGCTTGCCGCCCGGCTTTCGCAGATCGTTCCGCTATCAGTCGGCGCGCCAGGCTTCAGAGAAGTCATTGGCGCCGAGCGGCGTCTGGACGTAGCCTTCGATCGATTTCGAGACGGCGACGGCAAACGGCGTTTCGAACAGGAAGAGCAACGGTGCCTCGGCCGCGTAGATCTCCTGCATGCGCTTGTATTCGTCCTTGCGCTTGGCCGGATCGGTCTCGACGTTGGAGGCCTCGAACAGCGTGTTGAATTCCTGGTTGTTCCAGCCGGTGCCGACGGCCTGACGCTGCTTGTAATAGCCGAGCCAGCCGGTCACCTGCGCCGGGTCGTTGACGTCGTTCGCCCAGCCATACGTATGGATGTCGAAATCGCCGGACCGGTTCTTCTCGCCGCGGGTCGGGTTGTCGACCTGCTCGACCTTGAGGTTGACGCCGAGTGGCGCCCACATCTGCTGAAGTGCGGTAAACAATGTTGCATCGTCTGCGCTGCCGGCAAGCGTCGTCAGATTCACCTCGAAACCACCGCTGAGGCCAGCTTCGGACAGCAGCTGTTTGGCCTTTTCGGGGTCATAGGGGTAGAGCGGCTCGGGGCCATAGTGGAGCTGCGTCGCAGCCGACATCAGCGAGGTCATCGGCTTGCCGGTATCGAAGGTCACGAGCTTGATCAGCACGCTCTTGTCGGTCGCATAGTTCAGCGCCTGGCGCACCTTGACGTCGGCAAGCGGGTTCTTCGCGCCGTCCTTCTTCGCTTCGCGCGTGTTGATCGGCGCGTAGACGATGCGGGTCGAGGGGAAGAGCTCCATCTTCAGGTTCGGATCGGCGCCGAGCTCGCCGACGCGGGCAAACGGAATGAACTCGGCGGCGTCGACTTCGCCGGCCTGAAGCTTGAGGATGCGGGTCGCGTCATCCGGAATGACGAGGAATTCCACCCGGTCGAGATAGGGCAGCGGCTTGCCGTCTTCGCCCTGGCGCCAGTAGTTCGGGTTGCGCTCGAAGCTCATGCTCGAGCCCTGCACATGGCTCTTCATGACGAAGGGCCCCGATGTCACCGGACCGGCCGAGAAGAAGGCGCGCGCCTTTTCCTGGTCGGTCGCGCCGGCCGCCTTTTCGAAGGCTGCCTTTGGCATGATGCCGGTGTTGAAAGTCGCGAGGATCGAGATGATCGTCGGGTCGGGATTTTTCAGCGACACGGTGATCTTGTTGCCATCGGCCGTGACCGCGTCGACTGCGCCGAGCAGCCCCGCCCAGGGGCCGAGTTCGGCATTGCGTGCCCGATCCAGCGAGAAGACGACGTCGGCGCCGGTGAGGTCGGAGCCGTCGGAAAACTTGAGGCCGCTTCGAAGCGTCAGGGTGATAGTCTTGCCATCTGCCGAAACCTCGTGAGCCTCGGCGAGACCCGGCACGATCGAACCATCAGGACCGTTGCGGAGCAGCGTTTCGTAGAGACCGTTCACCATCCAGAGATCGGGATTGCGGTCGGCGTAAACGGGATCGATGACGGTCGAGTCGTCGTAGCGGGCGAAGGTCATCGCGCCACCGCGTTCGATCGCAAACGCCGAGGTGGCCGCAAGCAGACCCAGCGTCGTGCCGAGCAGAATAGGCAATATAGGTTTCATCTCACTCCTCCTTTTGACTGCAGCCGACATCGATCGCGCGCTGAACACGCTTATTGGATATTGGATCCAATTTTTCTTAGTGTTTTTTGCCGCCGACGGATTGCCGCGAAGACGTTCTTGTAGTTCCCCTTTTCAAGAAGGCTGGCATACGATCTGATCGGCTTGCCGAACCAACTTTAGCTGGACTAAAGTACATCGATAGACGTGAGTCAAGCGGAAAGAAAGTCATGCCACTGAAGATCGAAGAGGCGCCCGGAGCCCATGAAGGCGCCTCCCTCCCCGAAGCCTCGACACCCGCCTCGCTCGGGCAAATGCTCAGAGCCCGCCGCAAGGAAATCGGCAAGACCATGAAGGACGTGGCGCGCGAGGCGGGGCTGACGGAAGGCTTCATCAGCCAGATCGAGCGCGGCATTTCCACCCCGTCGCTAATCTCGCTGTACAACGTCGCCAATGCGCTCGGCACCAGCGTCGACACCTTCCTGTCGCAGCCGCCGCAGCATTCGCATTCGATGGTCTCGCACGCAGGGGAACGCCCCGGCTACAATGTCGAGACCAAGGAGCGCGTCTACGAACTGATCGAACGCGGCTTTCCGGGCGCGGCGCTCAACGGCTGCATCACCCATATGCCGCCGGGCTATGCGTCGGAACTGACCAGCCACGAGGGCGAGGACTTCCTTTACCTGATCGAGGGCGAGATGCTCTACCAGATCGATGGCAAGGACTATCTGCTGAAGGCCGGCGACACGCTGCACTTCCCCGCCTCGCTGCCGCACCGCGCCCGCAATGTCGGCGCGGGACCGGCCCGCGAACTCTGGGTCGGCACCACCCGGATCATCAAGGAAGACTGAACCGGCAGAACAATCCAAAGGCCTGGGCCGAAAGGTACGGGCCGCAACGAGGCGGCCCGCAAAGGCAGACCTTACTGCTTGCGCGGCCAGGTGTCGGCAAGGCGATAGCCGGCCGGCCACGGATCGGCCGGGTCGAGCATCACCTGGTGCGTGCCGGTGATCCAGGCGCGTCCGGAGATCTCAGGCACGATCGCCGGGCGTCCGCCGACCGTCGTTTCGCCGACGATGCGGCAATTGAAGGTCGAATCGATGATCGAGTGGCCGCTGAAGCGCTGGCCGACCTTCATCAGCCCACGCGCGTGCAGCACCGCCATGCGCGCCGAGCAGCCGGTGCCGGTCGGCGAGCGGTCGAGCTTGGCCGGCTGGATGACCACCGTGTTGCGGCCATGCAGAATGCCGTCCTTTTCTTCGACCGGCATCGTCAGCTGGCAGAAGGAGATATGATCCCATTCCGGATTTTCCGGATGGGTGAAGCCGAGCTGTTCGTTGGCCGCGCGGGTGATCTTGATACCGGTTTCGGCAAGCTCGCGCGCCTCGTCTGGCGTCACCGAGAAACCAAGAGCGCGAGCGTCGGTGATGACGAAGCTGTCGCCGCCATAGGCGGTATCGACCGTCAACGTGCCCAGACCCTCGACTTCAAGCTTGGCGTCGAGCTTGTCGGCAAAGGACGGCACGTTGGTGACGGTGATGCGCTCGGCCCTGCCGTTGCGGCACTCGGCAACGACGTTGACCAGTCCACCGGGCGCTTCCAGCACCATGCGCGTTTCCGGCTCCTGCATCGGTACGATGCCGCTGTCGAGCAGAACGGTGGAGACGCAGATCGAATTCGAACCGGACATCGGCGGCGTATCTTCGGGCTCCATGATGATGAAGCCCATGGTCGCGCGCGGGTCCTTCGGCGGCACAAGCAGATTGATGTGGCGGAAGACGCCACCGCGCGGCTCGTTGAGCACGAAATTGCGCAGCGTCTGGTCTTCGGCGATGAAGCGGCGCTGTTCCCAGAGCGTGTTTCCAGGCGGCGGCGCGACGCCGCCGACGATGACGTCGCCGACTTCCCCTTCCGCGTGGCAGGAAACGATATGAACGACCTTGTTGCTGCGCATGCGCTTTCTCCTTCCGTGACGGTGGACGGACGCCACCCGGGCGCGCCCATCACTTGCGGCCGCTCCCCCATTTCACCGGGTGACGCGATGGCGTCGCCCGTCGACGAAACGACTCTTAGAAACATTGGATCCAATATACAATCTGAAAATACTCATAACCCAAATCCGGCCAGAGGCCTGCAAACGTACGCCGTGACAGTCCGCCGACCGGCTTGTCGGCAACGACGTCGAAATAGCTGCGCTTTGAGTTCGATCAGCGACATGGAAGCGCCTCGAGCACACCTCAAGAGCTCACATGAACCCCGGATTGCGGGGCAGATAGCGCGTCCAGTCGCCATAACCGGGAGACGCCATCAGCAGCATTGGAAACGTGATCCGCATCCCCTGATTGACCGCAAGGCTCAAAGCGCCGTCGCATGCCCCGGGCAAGAAGGCCGAAATCCTCTCAGACGTGCCCGCGGCGGCCAATCGCAACGCGGCCGCGAAGGCATCTTGAACATGGTCGGGCCACAGGACGGCGAGTGGGCCGATGTGCCCGTTGGCGCCGATAAAGCCGTATCCGGCAGGATCGCTGCCGGCGTAAAACAGAAACCCTCGGGTTGCCAGATCGCCAAGCAGGTGGCGATGATGCTTGTCCCGCGATACGCCGATGGCGCAGCGATCGACCGTCGCCAGCGTCTCCATGGTCGCTGCATCGGGTTCGATCGGCACGGCGCGCAGGACCGTCTCCGGCAACATCCGCATTGCCTCCCGCCTGGCATCGAAAAAATAGATCGGCGTGCGCGGAAAGAAGCCGTGTCGCATGTAGAGCCCCTGCGACACCCGATTGAAGGTGAAGGTGATCAGCGCCTTGTGGGCTGCGCCTGACTTGCGCGAATGTTCCAGAGTTCGTTCCAGCAGCGAATTTCCGATGCCCCGGCCCTGTTGAGCGGGATCGACGAACAACTGGGCGAGAAACCAGAGATCCCCGCAAGTCCAACTCCAGGCGCATCCGACGATGCCCCCGCCCTCTTCGGCCACCCAGAGGCCGTCCGGATCGTCCCTAAGGCAAAAAAGCTGAAAATTGGGAGGGCTTGTCGCCGCCATCGGGCCGAAGCCGTGCCGAATGGTAAGATCGTTGATGCTTGAGACGACCAGTGCATCGGTCGCAGCCAATTCGTCGGCTTGAGCGGGCCTGTAAACGAGCGGCATTGGTAACACCACGAGAGGTTTCCAAGACAAGGCTGGCTTCGCAGCTCGACCATATCACGCTCTGCCGCTCCGCTTCATCAGAGACCTTTCCTCCGTCAGACGATTTCCGGCTCCGGCGACGAGATCGTCGCGCCTACTTTCCAAAGCTCTGTTGCCCGGCGCCCGGATTGGACCTATGACCGTTGACCAACAGCGCGAAAACGCTTCCGAATTCGCCGTGCCGAGAGGCTTGGCCAGCGGGGTTTGAACAGGATGAAACTCGACGCCGTCGATGTCAGGCAAGCCGCCTCAGCGGCCGATATCGTCTATGAGGCCTTGCGCAAGGCGATCATCGAAGGCGACCTTGCCGAAGGCGAGAACCTGCGCCAGGACCACATCGCCCAGATGTTCAACACCAGCCGCATTCCGGTGCGCGAGGCGCTTTCGCGGCTGGAGCAGCATGGGCTGATTACCACCGAGCGCTATAAGGGCGCCGTTGTCGCCGGCCTCTCGATTGAGGAAATCGAGGAGATTTTCGAGTTCCGCGCACTGATCGAGGCTGAGGTCATTCGGCTTGCCGTACCCAGTCTCGACCGCCGTACTCTGGACCTTGCACGCCAGCATTGCGAGGAATTCGAGCAGGAGGAAAATTCCGACCGCTGGGGCGAAATCAACCGCAACTTCCACTACAGCCTCTACGAGGCAGCACGTCGCCCCTATTACCTGCAGATCGTTCGCGCCTCTCTCGATCGCATCGACCGTTACCTGCGGGCGCAGCTGACGCTAACCTCGGGCGTCGCGCGTGCGCGCCGCGAACACAAGGCGATCCTGGATGCCTGTGTGGCGAGCGACGCCGAGCGGGCCAGCGCCTTGACGCGCGATCATATCCTCGATGCCGGTCGTTCGCTGACCGTCTTCCTGAGAGAACAACGAGGCTAGCGGCGCGGTTTCTCCCGCGGCTTTGGCCGACCGTCATAATAGTTTGATTTACATATCGTTTTATCGTGTTTCATTCCGGATCGATGCTCGATCCTTCACAGCAGTGCTCCCGCTGAAATTGCGCCGCACGTCGACTGCTCTCCGGTTGACAAGCGGGGCGGAAGCCTGAAAAGTGAAGCCTCTATCGAGACCGGCAGCGTTGGGAGGACTTGATGTCTGTGCGCGCGTTTTTCGGCCTTTCCACCCTCTTCCTGTCGCTTTTGACCGCCGGCATCCCCGCCGTCGCCCAGGAGAGTGGACGGCAGATCGAGATCACTCAGGACGGCGATTATTTCGGTTTCGACCTCAGGACCGAACAGAACGTCTCGCTCGACGAATGCCAGCAGACATGCATCGCGGACCAGGCTTGCCGCGCCTTCACCTACAATCCCAAGGTGAAGTGGTGCTTCCTCAAGTCCGACTATAACCAGCTCAACACCTTCCCCGGCGCAATCGCCGGCAAGGTCGTGCAGCCGCAGGTCACACAAGCCGACATCGGGGCGCCGCCGCGCCTGAAATTCCTGTCGGATCAGTTGCTGCAGGACGCCCGCAACACCAAGGCCAATCTGACACTGGCCAACGATCAGCAGGGCATGGGCGTCAATACGCTCATCGACATGGCACGCGGCCAGGCCGGCATGGGCAATATCGAAAATGCGCTGAAGGCCTTCCAGGGCGCGTTGGCGATCAATCCTGATGACGCCGAACTCTGGCTGGAGGCGGCGCGAACCGCGAACCGCATCACCAACAATTCAAGCGTATCGATCCAGGCGGCGATCGCCGCGATCAACGGCTACGAGCTGACCCGCACCACCGAGAGCCGGGCGCATGCGCTTGCCGTCATGGCCAAATCGCTGGAAGGCGCCGAGAATTTCCGCGCCGCCCTGAACGCCTACAAGGCGAGCCTGGAACTGGTGAAGGCAAAATCGGTCGAGGCAGCCTATCTCGACCTTAAGCAGCGCAAGGGCTTCCGCGTCGTCGAACATACGATCGATTCCGACGCTGCGACGCCGCGCGCCTGCCTGCAGTTCTCCGAGCAGCTTTTGAAGAGCGGCGCCGACTATGCCTCCTTCGTAACCGTCAATGGTGCTGCGCCAAAGGCGCTTGAGGCGAAGGGCGACCAGATCTGCATCGAAGGCCTATCGCATGGCGAGCGCTACAAGCTGACCCTTCGCGCCGGCCTGCCGTCCACCGTCGACGAAATGCTCGAAGCGCCCGTCACCCTCGATATCTATGTCGCGGACCGCGCCCAAATGGTGCGCTTCACCGGCGACAGCTTCGTGCTGCCGTCGACCGCGCGCCGCGGCATCCCGCTCGTTTCCGTCAACACCGACAGCGCCAAGCTGAAACTCTACCGCGTCGGCGATCGCAGCATCGCCCAGGTGCTGCAGAGCTCGCAGTTCCTGACCCAGCTCGACGGCTACAGCGCCCAGCGCATCGAGGATGAGATCGGCGAACTCGTCTGGCAGGGCTCGATCGACATCGAGCGCGACGTCAACAAGGAAGTCGTCACAAGCTTCCCGGTCGACGAGGCACTGCCTCAACGCAAGCCCGGCGTCTACGTCCTGACCGCCGCACCGACCACCGGTATCAGCCAGGAATGGGATGCGCGCGCCACGCAATGGTTCGTCGTTTCCGATATCGGCATCTCCACCTATGCCGGCACCGACGGGCTGAACGTCTTCGTGCGCTCGCTTGCGACTGCCGAGCCGATCGAAGGCGTCGAACTGCAGCTCGTCGCCAAAAACAACGAGATCCTCGGCACGGCGGTGAGCGATGATGACGGCCGCGTGACCTTCACTGCTGGCCTGATCCGCGGCACAGCCGGGCTCACGCCCGCCGTCATCACCGCCAAGAAGGGCGAGGACGACTATGTCTTCCTCGACATGAGCCGCGCCGGCTTCGACCTTTCGGACCGTGGCGTCACCGGGCGCGCGGCCCCTGGCGCCATCGACATTCTCGCCTGGACCGAGCGCGGCATCTATCGTGCCGGCGAAACCGTGCATGCGGCAGCGCTTGCCCGTGACGTTGACGGCATGGCGATCGAGAACCTGCCGCTGACCTTCGTCTTCCTCCGCCCGGATGGTGTCGAATATCGCCGCATGACCAGTGCCGGCGGCAAGCTCGGCGGCCATACGCTCGACCTCGACACCCAGGCAAACGCCATGCGCGGCACCTGGACGATGCAGATCTTCACTGACCCGAAGTCGCCTGCGATCGGCGAGAAGCAGTTCCTGATCGATGACTTCGTGCCGGATCGCACCGAATTCGATCTCACCAGCGACGCCAAGGAAATCGCCGCCGGTGAGACGGCAAGCGTGGCAGTCGACGGGCGCTATCTCTATGGCGCACCGGCTGCCGGCCTCGAACTTGAAGGCGAAGTGACGATCAAGCCGACGCGCGAAAACGCCGCCTTCAAGGGCTATTCCTTCGGTCTTGCCGACGAAGAGGCGAGCGAAGACACGCGCCTGCCGCTCGAAGAGCTTTCGTCGCTCGACGAGGAAGGCAAATCCAGCTTCGACGTCCTCATCGACGAAGTGCCCTCGACCACGCAGCTGCTAAATGCCACCGTGACCGTTCGCATGCGTGAAGCCGGCGGCCGCGCCGTCGAGCGCTCGCTGAAACTGCCGGTGCGCGCCGAGGGCCCGATGCTCGGCATCAAGCCGGAATTCGAGGGTGAGCTCGCCGAAAACTCCGTCGGCAAGTTCCGCGTCATCGCCGTCGATCCGGCCGGCAGCAAGGTCGCCATGCAGGGGCTCCTCTGGAAGCTGATCAGCGTCGAACGGAACTATCACTGGTATCGCGACGGCAGCGCGTGGAAATACGAGCCCGTCGTTACCACCAAACAGGTGGCCAACGGCAGCGTCGACCTGACGGAAGACGGCGGCGATATCTCCGTGCCCGTCGGCTGGGGGCGCTATCGCCTGGAAGTCGAGACGGCTGCGGTCGATGGCCCGACTTCTAGCGTCGAATTCGACGCCGGCTGGTATGTCGCCGCCACCTCGACAGAAACGCCTGACGGCCTGGAAATCGCGCTCGACAAGGAAAAATATGCGGTCGGCGACACGGCCAAGCTGAAGGTCTCGCCGCGTTTTGCCGGCGAACTGCTGGTCACCGTCGGCACAGAGAACCTGATCACGACCGAGACGGCATCGATTGCGGCTGAAGGCGGCGAAGTCGAATTGCCGGTCACCGACGCCTGGGGCGCCGGCGCCTATGTCACCGCCACGCTCTACCGGCCGGGCGATGCCCAGGAAAGCCGCATGCCGATGCGCGCCATCGGCATCAAATGGCTCACCGTCGATCCGGCCGAGCGCAAGCTCGCCGTCACGCTTAACGCGCCCGAAAATATGGAGCCGCGCCAGCCGCTCGACATCAGCCTCCAGGTCGCCGGTGCCGGTGCCAATGAGGAAGCCTATGTGACGATCGCCGCCGTCGATGTCGGCATTCTCAATCTCACCCGCTACGAGCCGCCGAACCCGGAAGCCTGGTATTTCGGCCAGAGACAGCTCGGCCTTGAAATCCGCGACCTTTACGGTCGCCTGATCGACGGCTCGCTCGGCGCGACCGGAAAACTGCGCACCGGCGGCGATGGCGGCCAGGTCGCGCTCCAGGGCAGCCCGCCCACGGAAAAGCTGGTCGCCTTCTTCGAAGGACCGGTACAGCTCGACGGCGACGGCAAGGCAACCGTCAGCTTCGACATCCCGCAGTTCAACGGAACGGCGCGACTGATGGCCGTTGCCTGGACGAAATCCGGTGTCGGCCACGCCACGCGCGACGTGGTGATCCGCGACCCCGTCGTCGTTACCGCCAGCCTGCCGCGGTTCCTGGCGCCCGGAGACCGGTCGGACCTGAGGCTCGATATCGCCAATACCGACGCACCGGCCGGCGACTACCAGATCCATGTGACGACCAGTGGCCAGGCCACCGTCGAGCAACCGGGGACGGGCAGCACGGTCACCCTGGACCAGGGCGGTCGCTCCTCCATCACCTTGCCGGTCGTCGGGCAATATCCCGGCAACGGCGTCGTCACCGTGGCGCTGACCGGCGCCAACGGCCTTTCGCTCGAGCAGTCGCTCGACCTGCTCGTGCGTCCGGCAACCCTGCCGGTGACACAGCGACAAGTAGTTTCGATCGCGCCAGGAAGCAGCCTGACGGTCGACGGGCAGTTGCTCGCCGACAGCATCCTGCAGGGCGCTTCCGTCAACCTCAGCGTCACCCGCTCTGCCGCCTTCGATATGCCGGCACTGCTGATGACCCTCGATCGCTATCCCTATGGCTGCACGGAGCAAACGACCAGCCGCGCGCTGCCGCTGCTCTACCTGAGCGAACTCGCCAAGCAGTCCGGCCTTGCCGATGACGAGGGCGTGACGAAACGGGTGCAGGAGGCGATCTACCGCGTGCTCTCCAACCAGTCCTCGTCGGGCAGCTTCGGCCTTTGGGGGCCGGGCTACGGCGACCTCTGGCTCGATGCCTATGTCACCGACTTCCTGACCCGCGCCCGCGAGCAGAAATATGACGTGCCCGAGGCCGCAATGGTTCAGGCGCTGGAAAACCTGCAGAACGGCGTCAGCTACGACACCAACGCCAAGGATCGCGGCAACGAGATCGCCTATGCGCTCTACGTGCTTGCCCGCAATCGCAAGGCGGCGATCAACGACCTGCGTTATTACGCAAACACGCTGATCAACGATTTCCCGACGCCGCTCGCCAAGGCTCATATCGCCGCAGCGCTTTCGCTGTATGGCGATGCTCAAGGGGCGCAGGACACGTTTGCCAACGCGGCGAACATGTCGACGGGCCTCGTCAATGTCAGCCTGTCGCGCTCCGACTACGGCTCGTCGCTGCGTGACGGCGCGGCGGTGCTGGCGCTTGCGGCCGAAAGCCGACCGGTCCCGCCGATCGTTCCAGAGCTATCGAAAATGGTCGCCCGCGAATGGGAACAGAAGACCTATACCAGCACCCAGGAACAGGCCTGGATGCTGCTTGCCGCCCGCGCCATCCAGAATGGCGACGAGGACATGGCGCTCGATGTCAACGGCGCATCGAAGTCCGGCAGCTATGCCGCCCAGATGACCGGCGACGCGCTCATCACCCACCCGGTGGTGATCCGCAACCAGGGTGCCGATCCGGTTTCGGCCGTGGTCACCACGGTCGCCGCCCCCGCCCAGCCGCTTTCGGCCGGCGGCGACGGCTTCACCATCGAGCGCACCTACTACACGCTCGACGGAGCCGAGGCGAACGTCATGGAAGCGCGGCAGAACGAACGCTACGTCGTCGTGCTGAAAGTCACGGAGGCCAACGACTGGCCGTCGCGCGTGCTGGTCACCGACCTGCTGCCGGCCGGTTTCCAGATCGACAATCCGAGCCTCGTCGACAGTGCCCAGCTCAACAATTTCGAGTGGCTCGGCGAAATCACCGCGACCCATACGGAGTTCCGCAACGACCGCTTCGTCGCAGCACTCGACCGCAGCATCGGCGCCGGCCGCGAGGTCACGCTGGCCTATGTCGTGCGCGCGGTAACGCCGGGCACGTATGACCATCCGGCCGCAACTGTCGAGGACATGTACCGGCCGCAGCTTTCGGCCCGCACCGCCACCGGGCGCATGGAGGTGCTGGCCGCGCAATAGGCGAGATCATGTCGATTGGGCGCAAACTGCTGATCGCCTTGCCCGTCTGCCTGCTGGTGACGGGGCTGACGGGCTTTGCGATCGAAAAGGCTGACGAGGCCTTCCCGCCGCCGCTTGCGGAGGCGGACGTCGTCTCGCGCGAGGTGGACGACGCCAACGGACAGCTCTTGCGCGCCTTCGCAACGCCGGATGGCCTCTGGCGACTGAAGACCACGGTCGACGATGTCGATCCGCAGTTCCTGAAGATGCTGATCGCCTACGAAGACCAGCGTTTTGAGGAGCATTCCGGCGTCGATATCCTGGCGCTTGGCCGCGCCGCGCTTCAATTCGTCAGCAATGGCCGGATCGTCTCGGGCGCCTCGACGCTTTCCATGCAGGTCGCCCGGCTGATCGAGCCGCGGCAGCAGCGCTCGATAACCGCCAAGCTGTTGCAAATCGCACGCGCGATCCAGATCGAGCGACGGCTATCGAAGGACCAGATCCTCAATCTCTATCTCACCCATGCGCCTTATGGCGGCAATATCGAGGGTGTGCGCGCCGCGAGCCTCTCGTGGCTAGGCAAGGAGCCGAAACGGCTGACGGCCAGCGAAGCGGCCCTGCTCGTGGCACTACCGCAATTACCGGAGAAGCGCCGCCCGGACCGCAACCATGCCGCCGCTGTCGCCGCCCGCGAACGGGTGCTGACGCGTCTCGCCGTTGCTGACGTGATTGGCGACGGCGAAGCGGAACGCGCGATCGCCACGTCCGTTCCGTCGCGCCGGCTGCAACTCCCGGCCTATGCCGCGCACCTCGCCGAACGGGCGTTGCGCAAGGACCCGCGGGCCGTTCGGCATGAGACGAGCTTGCGCCTTGCCGTCCAGCGCAACCTCGAAGCCGTGGCAAAGGAAGGGGCAGCCAAGCTCGGACCGAAGGTTTCGGTCGCCATGGTGATGGCCGATGCGAAGACCGGAGAGATCGTCGCTTCGGTCGGATCGGCCGACTATTTCGATGCGAGCCGCTCCGGCTGGATCGACATGACGCGCATCACGCGTTCGCCGGGCTCCACCCTCAAGCCCTTCATCTATGGCCTTGCCTTCGAAGAAGGACTCGTCAGCCAGGAAACGATCATCGAGGACCGGCCGGCGGACTTCTTCGGCTACCGCCCACGCAACTTCGACATGAGCTACCAGGGCGATGTCAGCGTGCGCGAGGCGCTGCAATTGTCTCTGAACGTTCCGGCGATCCGCCTGCTCGACGCGGTCGGCCCGGCCGAGCTGATGATGCGCTTTCGCCGCGGCGAGGTGAAGCCGGCACTTCCTGCCGGCGAAGCACCCGGCCTTGCGATCGGTCTTGGCGGCGTCGGACTTTCCCTGCGCGATCTCGTGCAGCTCTATGCGGCGCTTGCCAATCGCGGCTTCCCGCTCCGGCTCGGCGACGGCGTTGAGGGCAAGGCGGGCCTGATCGAAGCGGAACCGGTGCTTTCGCCGGTCGCCGTCTGGAATGTCTCCGACGCGCTCTCCGGCGTGTTGCCGCCCGCTGGCAGTCGCCAGCGCGGCATCGCCTATAAGACCGGCACCAGCTATGGCTACCGTGATGCCTGGTCGGTCGGCTATGATGGCCGCCATGTGCTCGGGGTCTGGGTCGGACGGCCCGACAATGGCGCGGTTCCCGGCCTCACCGGCTATGGCAGCGCCGCCCCCATTCTCTTCGAAGGCTTCGCCAAATCCGGCTTTGGCATCACGCCGCTGCCCGATGCGCCGGCCGGCGCGATCCGCATTTCTCAAGCCGAACTGCCGATCAGCCAGCGCCGCTTCTCGCTGACGGCAAGCGGCCTCGTCAACGCTTCGGCCCGCGAGCCGGCACCGCAGATCGTGTTTCCGCCCGAGGGCGCACGCGTCGAGCTCAGTGCGAACCATCAGGCGCTTTCGCCGCTGACACTCAAGCTCCAGGGCGGACGCGCGCCGTTCCGCTGGCTTGCCAACGGCAAGCCTCTGCCGGAGCTCACCCGCCGGCGGGTCACGCAGTGGCAACCGGATGGTGCCGGCTATTCGACGCTGACGGTGATCGATTCCGTCGGCCGCGCCGCCAGCGTGCGCGTCTTCATCGAGTAACAGTGCGGATCTCGCGTGCCGCATCTTCAGGCCGCTCGGCGAGGAGCGCTTCGATCTCCTCCTCCAGCCGCACCGCATCGAGCGGCTTGTGGAGAAGACGGTGGCCGCTTGCGGTCACTTCCTTCAGCCGTGCCGGCGACGTATCGCCGGAAAGGATCAGCGCCGGCACCTCCCGCCCGAGATGGGCCCTGATCTCCCGGATCGCATCGATCCCGGTCTTGCCGGCCTCGAGACGGTAATCGGTGATGACAAGATCGACCGGCGCCTCTCCCAGGCGCGCAGCCTTCGCAAGCTCCTTTCGGGCCGTGGCAGCCGAACGCCCGGCATAGACCGCATAGCCGAGCGTGCGGAGCAACAGCGCCGTCGCATCCAGCGCGTCGCGCTCGTCGTCGATGACGACGATACCCCCTTGCTGCGTCGCAGCGGTCGGATGGGCGCGTCCGGGCTTTGCCAGCGAAGGCGGCGCGACCACCGGCAAAGTGATGGAAAACATCGAACCGCGACCCTCCGTCGAGACTACCTTGATCGGGTGGCCGAGCAGAGCGGCGGTACGCTGCACGATGGCAAGGCCGAGCCCGAGCCCCTGCGCCCGGTTGCGTGCAGGATTTTGCAGTTGCACGAACTCCTCGAAGATCACTTCCTGCTCTGAATCGGGGATGCCGACACCGGTGTCCCAGACCTGCACCTCCAGCGCAGCACCGCGGCGTCGGCAACCGATCAGCACCGTGCCGGTCCGCGTGTAGCGGAAGGCATTGGAAAGAAGGTTGTCGAGGACACGCTTCAGCATCATCGGGTCGGTATCGACCCAGACATCCGTCATCACCACGCGCCATCCGAGGCCCTGGTCCTTCGCAATGCCGGAGAACTCCGCCTTGAGGTCGTGGAACAGTCGCCGTAGGGACACCGGTTCTCGCGCGACGGTCACGATTCCCGCGTCAAGCTTGGAAATGTCGAGCAACGCGTCGAGCAGACCGCCGAGATTGCCGATAACCGAGCGCGCGCGATCGGCGAGGTCGCGGGCGTTCTTGGCCGGAACGTCACCGTTGCGACCGAGTGCTGCGAGCGTCGAGGTGAAAAGGCTGAGGGCGTGGATCGGCTGACGCAGGTCGTGGCTTGCGGCAGCGAGGAACCGCGACTTGGAGCGATCGGCGCTCTGCGCCTTGTCGCGCTCTGCCTCAAGGCTGGTGATCAGCGACAGATTCTCGAAACGCAGCCGCACCGTTTCGGCAAGCGTCCTGTGGGTGACGCGGCTGTAGTAGAGGTCGACGCCGAAGAGGCAGATGGTGAAAATCAGATAGGTGTCGTAGATCGGCCCTTCGCCGAGGAAGCAGCGGATCGCGAAGGGCAGGAGGATCGCAACCAGCGAGCCGGCATAGGCGAGCGGAAAGGCAGACAGCGACGGCACCGCACCGCTGGCAATGCCTGTGATCACGATGCAGACGAAGGCAAGCGTCTGCGGCTCGTCCGGATGGAAGGCAAACCAGCCAAGCGCGCCCCAGAGACCGCTGGAAACCCACGAAAGCAGCGTGAAGCGCCAGGCCCATCGCCGCCAGTCCCGCGTCCGCCCTTCATCGGTCTGACGCCGATATCGCCAGTCGAGAAGAATGCGGGCGAACGTCAGCAGATAGAGTGCGGCACCCCATGAAAACAGCAGATCCCACGACACAAGATCGCGCAGGACATAAGCAACCGGCAGTGGAATTGCGAAATTGGCAAAAAGCACCGCGTAAGATTGACGAAATAATAAGCCTATCAGGAGAGGTTGCAGGTGTTCGCGAGTCTCCATTGCCGCTCCTGTCTCGATGCAACGCCATGTCCGCGGAGAATTGCCGATTTCGATGAAGGATTGCTTACATGCGCAAACTGCTGACGATCGTGGTGGCAGACGATCACGCCATCGTTCGCGAGGGCCTGAAGCTGCTGCTCTCCACCATGGACCACGTATCGGTGGTTGCGGAAGCGGCCGACGGCGAGACGCTGACGACCATCGTTCGCGCCAGCAGTCCTGATCTGGTGATCCTCGACCTCGGCATGCCGGGGGTTGCCGGCGTGCAGTTCATCAACGAACTCCGGGCGGTCGCGCCGCGCATGAAGATCCTGGCGCTGACCGCAAACATCGAGCCGCGAACCGTGCGGGCCGTGATCGCCGCCGGGGCCAGCGGTTACCTGACGAAGACCGGCGATCCGGCCGAACTGAATGCAGCACTCGACGCAATGCTGCGAAACGAAATTTATCTCAGCCAATCGGTTCGTTTCGCCATCGACGATCCCCGCAGCCACCAGCCGCCGCCGACAACCGATACGGCGCTCTCCCCCATCCCCCTCACCCGCCGCGAAATGCAGATCCTCTCTCTCGCCGCCCAGGGGCTGACCGCGCGCGAGACCGCCGATCGCCTCGGTATCAGCCCGCTCACGGCCCGCAAGCATCGCGAGAACCTGATGCGCAAGCTCAGTCTGCACAACACGGCAGAGATCGCCGCCTATGCGCTGCGCATCGGCCTGCCGATCGGTTGATATCGCAGTCCTCGCCGGTCTTTCCGGAAGTCACCTTCCCTTAACCACGGCAAAACAGGCGATCCTGCCACAACGCCGAAATACGGCACCTGCCGTATGTCAATCGGATACAACCAAGCGTAGTTCTCCCGCTCTATCGCGCCACCAAGATGGTTCGACGCCAAGACGTCGGCCCGGGGGCGTTCCGGCTATTTCGGGAGGAGCCCCCATGCCGTCGCTGGAGCATTGGATTTCGTTCGCACTGGCAACGACGATTTTCGCCTTCATGCCGGGTCCTGCCATTCTCTATATGACGGCGCAGACGTTGGCGCATGGCCGCAAGGCCGGCCTCCTGGCGGCGCTCGGCATTCATATCGGCTGCTACATCCACATCGCCGCCGCGGCGCTCGGGCTTGCCGCCCTGCTTCACCATGCACCGCTTCTCTATGGGGCGATCAAGCTTGCCGGCGCCGTCTATCTGGTCTGGCTCGGCGCGACCATGCTGCTCGGGGTCGGCAAACATGCCGCCCACGCCGAGGCTGCGAAACCCGGCGTCCTGCGCGACAGCATCGTGGTGGAGGTCCTCAATCCCAAGACCGCCTTGTTCTTCGTGACCTTCCTGCCGCAGTTCGTGGATCCGGCCGTGGCGATGCCGATGTCGCTGCAGTTCCTGATGTTCGGCCTGCTGGTGAACCTTGCCCTGTCGGTCGCCGATATCGCGGCCGTCTTCCTCGCCTCCTTCACGCTCGGTCGGCTGGTTGGTGGCGCCGGCAATCTTGTTCCGCGCACCTGCGGTTCGATCCTCATCGGCCTCGGCCTGATGCTGGCAAGTCAGCCGATCTGATCGCCCAAAGACGGTGCGCGCGCCGGGTCCGACCTTGGTGTATCCTTAAGGGCGCTGAAGTCGGGGGGCGCCATGCTGAATGCAACCGAGATCGCCAAGGCCGCCGAAAGCCTGCATCAGGCCGAACGCGATCGAAAACAGATCGGGCTCCTGTCGCTCAAGCATCCCGAAATGACGGTCGACGACGCCTATGCGATCCAGGCGGCTCTGGTCCGGCGCAAACGCGACGACGGCCACCGCATCATCGGCTGGAAGATCGGGCTGACGTCCAATGCCATGCAGCAGGCGCTCGGCATCGACACGCCCGATTCCGGCGTGCTCTTCGACAACATGCTGTTCGACGACGGCGCAAGCATACCCGCCGATCGCTTCATCCAGCCACGGGTCGAAGCGGAGATCGCGTTCATCATGAAAACCGGGCTCAAAGGCCCGCGGGTCAACATCGTCCAGGTCCTGAACGCCACGGATTATGTCATGCCGGCGCTGGAAATTCTCGACAGCCGGATCGTCCGCACGGATCCGAAAACAAAGAAGGCGCGCATCCTCGTCGATGCGATCGCCGACAATGCCGCCAATGGCGGCCTCATCCTCGGCGGCCGCGCCGTGCGCCCCGATACGGTCGACATGCGCTGGATGGGGGCGATCGTGTCGCGCAATGCGGTGATCGAGGAAACGGGGCTTGCGGCCGGCGTGCTCAACCATCCGGCGCGCGGCATCGCCTGGCTCGCCAATCGTCTCGCGCAATGCGGCGACGCGATCGAGCCTGGCCAGATCGTTCTCTCAGGCTCTTTCATCCGCACGCTCGAAGCCAGGAGCGGCGACACGATCGTCGCCGATTTCGGCGCTTACGGCTCGGTCAGTTGCCACTTCGCCTGAAGTGTATAACGACAGGCAAGCTACACACCCGCCGCGCGGATATCACTGCACCAGGATGGCGCGGAAATCGTTGACGTTGGTGCCGGTCGGGCCGGGCTTGAAGAGATCGCCGAGCGCATCGAACGCCGACCAGCTGTCGTTCTTCTGCAGGAATGCCGCGGCATCCAGCCGTTGCGCCGCGAGACGGGCGATGGTGGTATCGTCGGCGAAAGCGCCGGCGTTGTCCTCGGAGCCGTCGATGCCGTCGGTGTCTGCGGCCAGCGCCGAGACCCCTTTGGCACCGTCGATGCCGAGCGCCAGCGCCAGCAGGAATTCGCTGTTGCGTCCGCCCTTGCCCTTGCCGCGGATGGTGACGGTCGTCTCGCCGCCCGAGAGAACGACGACCGGTTTGGTGAACGGTCGACCGCGGCCGACGACTTCCCGGGCGATCGCCGCATGCACACCGCCAACGTCGCGCGCCTCGCCCTCGATCGCATCGGAAAGAATGATCGCGTCGATGCCGGCGGCACGCGCCTCTGCAGCCGCGGCCTCGAGCGAGACGGATGCGGATGCGATCAGCCGGACTTCGTTACGGGCAAAACGCGGGTCATCAGGAGATGGCGCGGCGCTTTCCGGGCTATTGATCCACGCCATAACCTTTGCCGGCAGGTTCAGACTGTAGCGCTCGATCAGCGTCAGCGCATCCTCGCGCGTGCTGGCGTCCGCCAGTGTCGGGCCGGAGGCGACCAGCGCCGGATCGTCGCCCGGAATATCGGAAACGATCAGCGAAACGACCTTGGCCGGATAGGCCGCGGCAGCCAGCCGACCGCCCTTGATCATCGAGACGTGCTTGCGCACGGCATTCATGGCGCTGATCGGCGCGCCGGAGGCAAGCAACGCCCGGTTGACGGCGATCTCGTCTTCCAGCGTCAAGCCGGGTGGTGGCGAGGGCAAAAGCGCCGAGCCACCGCCGCAGACGAGCGCGACGACAAGATCGTCCGCCGTCAGGCCGCCGACTTCGGCGAGCAAGCGCTTCGAGGCCAGCAAACCGTTTTCATCAGGCAGGGGGTGCGACGCTTCCAGCACCTCGATCGTCTCGCATGGGGCAGCATAGCCATAGCGGGTGACGATCACGCCCGAGAGCGGACCATCCCAATGGCGTTCGAAGGCGGCTGCCATCTGGGCCGCACCCTTGCCGGCCCCAACCACCACCGTCCGCCCCTTCGGTCGCGCCGGCAGGTTGGCCGCGATCACTTTCTCCGGATCAGCCGCGGCAACGGCCGAGGTGAACAGCGCTTCGAGGAAACGGCGTGGATCGGTGATGGTTGGCATTGGTCTCCCCCTGGAGGATGTCGCGTCGCTCCATCCTTATATGTCATCCCAGCGCAAATCGCGGTTGGAACTGCATGAAAGTCTCGGGCGGCGGTTCCTCCAACCGCCGCCCGGACGCATGACCGGTCCGGCACAATGGGACGCCGGACGAGTCATGCGCATTTAAGGTCGTCGCCTGATCTTTTCAAAGCGGCGCAATTCCTAACGGAAAACCGCTTCGCACGTTCCCTGGAATTGCTTAGGCAACCTGGTGGTTCGCCATGCGCTCCAGCGCCCGGACGAGGCCGGAGTGGTCTAGGCCGCTGTCGCCGTTGGCTGCGCAGTTGTTGAAGAGTTCCTGCGTTGCCGCCGTGTTCGGCAGCGAGATGCCGAGCGACTTGGCACCCTGGAGAGCCAGGTTGAGGTCCTTCTGGTGCAGCGAGATGCGGAAGCCCGGATCGAAGGTGCGCTTGATCATGCGCTCGCCGTGAACTTCGAGAATGCGCGAGGAGGCAAAGCCGCCCATCAGCGCTTCGCGGACGCGCGCCGGATCAGCACCCGCCTTGGAGGCGAAGACAAGCGCTTCCGAGACCGCTTCGATCGTCAGCGCAACGATGATCTGGTTGGCGACCTTGGTGACCTGGCCGTCGCCGCAATCACCGACGAGCGTGATGTTCTTGCCCATCAACTTCAAGAGCGGCAGGGCGCGGTCGAAGCTCTCCTGGGCGCCGCCCGCCATGATCGAGAGCGAAGCATTCTTGGCGCCGACTTCGCCGCCGGAAACCGGGGCGTCGATGTATTCGGCACCGGTCTCGCGAACTTTCTTGGCGAATTCCTTCGTCTCGATCGGCGAGATCGAGCTCATGTCGATGACGAGCTTGCCCTTGGAAAGACCGTAGGCGACGCCGTTTTCGCCGAAGAGAACATCCTTGACCTCAGGGGTATCCGGCAGCATCAGGATGATGGTGTCGACGGTTTCGGCCAACGCCTTCGGCGAGTCGACGAACTTGAGGCCGTTGTCGAGCAGCTCCTGGCGCGGCGGGATGACGAACTTCGAGGTGACGATGGTGTGGCCGGCATCCTGCAGGTGGCGCGCCATCGGCGTGCCCATGATACCCAGTCCAATGAAACCGATTGTTGCCATGGTGTTTAGCTCCTGATCTTGATGATGTCTGCGGATTGGGTGCGCTGGCGCTCGGCGCCGAGCCAGCCAAGGCCCTCGGCAGTCGTGGTGCGCGGCTTATATTCGCAACCGATCCAGCCGTCGTAGCCGGCCGCTTCCAGCGCGTCGAAGACGAAGGGATAGTTGATCTCGCCGGTGCCCGGCTCGTTGCGGCCCGGATTGTCGGCAAGCTGGACATGAACGATGCGATCGGCAAAGCGTTTGTAGGTGCCGATCAACTCGCCCTGCGTGCGCTGCTGGTGGTAGAGGTCGTACTGGATGAACAGGTTGTCGCTGCCGACCTCCTCAATGATCGAAGCCGCCTGCTCGACCGTGTTGAGATAGAAGCCCGGAATATCGAAGTCGTTGATCGGTTCGATGAGCAGGCGAATGCCCTGCTTGCCGAGTTCGCTTGCAGCAAGCTTGAGATTGGCGACCAGCGTGTCGCGCAGCACCTGTTCAGAGACACCGTGAGGCGCGATGCCAACCAGGCAGTTGACCTGCTTGCAGTCGAGCGCCGTCGCGTAGTCGATGGCGCTCGCCACGCCTTTGCGGAACTCGTCGACCCGGTTAGGCAGGATGGCGATGCCGCGTTCGCCGCTCGCCCAGTTGCCGGCCGGCAGGTTGTGCAGAACTTGGGTCAGGCCATGGCGCTGAAGCTCTGCGCGCAGGCTCACCTTTTCGAATTCGTAGGGAAACAGATATTCCACGCCCTCGAAGCCGGCCTTGGCAGCAAGGGCGAAACGATCGAGAAACGGCACCTCGTTGAACAGCATTGTCAGGTTCGCAGCGAACTTCGCCATGCGATGTTTCCTCCTTGTGTTTGTCTTGTGAGCGATGCGGGCGGCGGAGCGCCCGCATCTCCTCAGTCATTCAAGGCTCAGTCGAGCAGGGCCGTGATCGCGGTCGGCACGTCCTCGCCGCGCAGCGCCAGTTCCTCGAACTCGACGACTGCATTGATGTCGGCGCCCATGGAGATGTTGGTGACGCGCTCGAGGATGAACTCGATGACGACGGGAACCTGGTGCTCGTCCATCAGCGCGCGCGCCCGGTCGAAGGCTTCCTGGAATTCGTTCGGACTGCGCACCCGGATCGCCTTGCAGCCGAGACCTTCGGCAACCGCGACGTGGTCGACGCCGTAACCCTTCTCCGCATCGCCCGACGCGTTGATGTTGTCGAAGGCGAGGCTGACTTCGAAGTCCATGTTGAGACCGCGCTGCGCCTGGCGGATGAGGCCGAGATAGGAATTGTTCACGACCACATGCAGGTAAGGCAGCTTGTGCTGGGCGCCGACTGCCAGCTCCTCGATCAGGAATTGGAAGTCGTAGTCGCCGGAAAGTGCCACGATCGTCCGGTCCGGATCGGCAGCGCGAACACCGAGGGCCGCAGGCAGGGTCCAGCCGAGCGGTCCGGCCTGGCCGCAGTTGATCCAGTTGCGCGGCTTGTAGACGTGCAGGAACTGGGCGCCGGCGATCTGGCTGAGGCCGATGGTCGAAACGTAGCAGGTGTCGCGGCCGAAGGCCTTGTTCATCTCTTCATAGACGCGCTGCGGTTTCAGCGGCGTCTGGTCGAAGTGGGTCTTGCGCAGCATGGTGCGCTTGCGCTCGCGGCACTCTTCCGCCCAGGCGGACCAGTCACGCAGCTTGCCCGCCGTCTTCCATTCCGTCGCGACATCGAGGAAGAGCTTCAGCGCAGCGCCGGCATCCGAGACGATACCGAAATCGGGCGCGAAAACGCGGCCGATCTGCGTCGGCTCAATGTCGACGTGAACGAACTTGCGGCCTTCCGTGTAGGTCGGAACGTTGCCGGTGTGGCGGTTTGCCCAGCGGTTGCCGACGCCGAGCACGAAGTCGGAGGCGAGCATGTTGGCATTGCCGTAGCGATGCGAGGTCTGCAGGCCGCACATGCCGGCCATCAGCGGATGGTCATCCGGGATCGTGCCCCAGCCCATCAGCGTCGGAATAACCGGAATTCCGGTGATTTCGGCAAATTCTGTCAGAAGGTCCGATGCATCGGCGTTGATGATGCCGCCGCCGGCAACGATCAGCGGGCGTTCCGCTTCGTTCAGCATCGCGATCGCCTTCTCGGCCTGGGCCCGCGTCGCCTTCGGCTTGTAGGCTTCAAGCGGCTGGTAGGTGTCCGGATCGAATTCGATCTCGGCAAGCTGGACGTCGACCGGCAGGTCGATCAGCACCGGGCCGGGACGGCCGGAGCGCATGATGTGAAACGCCTTCTGGAAGACGAAGGGAACGAGCGCCGGCTCCATGACGGTAACCGCCCACTTGGTGACCGGTGCTGCGATCTTGGCGATATCGACAGCCTGGAAATCTTCCTTGTCGAGACGGGCGCGCGGCGCCTGGCCGGTGATGCAGAGGATCGGGATCGAATCCGCCGAGGCCGAATAGAGGCCGGTGATCATGTCGGTGCCGGCCGGGCCCGACGTGCCGATGCAGACTCCGATATTGCCGTGCTTGGCGCGGGTATAGCCTTCGGCCATGTGGGAAGCGCCTTCGACGTGGCGCGCCAGGATATGACGAACCGAGCCGCGCGCCTTCAGCGCCGAGTAGAACGGATTAATGGCGGCACCCGGTACGCCGAAGGCACAGTCGATGCCTTCCTTTTCCAGAACAATAACAGCCGCGTCAACGGCACGCATCTTAGCCATGGGAACTCCTCCAATTTCCTGAAACAATAATCCATTATCGTCGATACGCAACACGCAAATGGAATTCATTTCCATCATGTGGAAATAAAGATTTTCAATAATTCGGAGAAAATCGCGGCATGGCCTGATAGAGGATGATGGGCGAGACACGTGATTTGCAGAGAGGCTTTTATGGACGGCAACGGCAGGGGAAAACGCGGACGCAAGGCGGGCGAGAACGCCGCCCCTTCATCCGTCCAGGTGCTTGATCGCAGTCTCGCCCTTTTGACGGTCGTGGCCGAAGGCGACGGCTCAACCCTCACCCAGCTCGCCGACGAGACCGGCATGGCGCCGTCGACCGTGCACCGGCTGCTGGCAACGCTTGCCGGCCACGGCATGGTGATGAACGACCCGGACACGGGCGCCTGGACAGTCGGTTTGAAGGCGTTCGAGATCGGCAACGCCTATCTGCGCTTCCGCAAGCTCGGCACCATCAGTCGGCCGTTTCTAAAAGGACTGATGGAGGAAAGCGGCGAGACGGCGAACATCGGCATCGAGGAAGGCGGCGACGTCGTCTTCATTTCGCAGGTCGAAAGCCACGCGCCGATGCGCGCTTTCTTCCGTCCCGGCCGCCGCGGTCCGGTTCATGCCTCCGGCATCGGCAAGGCCATCCTGTCCACCTGGTCCGACAAGGAGATCGCCCAGCTGCTCCACGGTCGCGAACTCGCGCATTTCACCGACAAGACGCGCGATACGCTGCCGGCGCTGTTGAAGGATATCCAGGAGATCCGCCACCGCGGCTGGTCAGTCGACGACGAGGAGCACACGCTCGGCATGCGCTGCGTCGCCGCTCCGATCTTCAACGAATATGGCGAAACGATCGCCGGCATATCAATCTCGGGCCCGTCGGTCCGCGTCAGCGATCAGAAGCTCTCGACCTTCGGCCCCATCGTGCGCGAACGCGCGGATGCGCTGACCAAGGCGATGGGCGGCAAGCGACCGGAAGAGCTTTAAACCTCGACCAACAGAAACGCCGCGCGTCCGATCCGGACACGCGGCGTTACAATAAGCAATGCTGGCGAGCCAGCAGCGGCGGACGCGACTTAGGCCGTTTCGAGGCTCTTTACTGCCGATGTGGCTGCGTCCTTCGCAGCGCGTGCAGCTCCCTTCATCGGCTTGCCGGCGACATAGGTCTCGGCCACGCATCGGTCGTCACCCATCGTCTGCAGGATGAAGAGTTCCTCGACAAGCGAACCGGCAACCCGCATGCGCAAGTCCATCGACGGCTTGGCGCGGCTATCAAGCACCACGATATCGGCATCCGCGCCGACATGCAGCGAGCCGATACGGTCGTCGAGATCGAGCGCCCGGGCGTTGCCGAGTGTCATGCGGTAGAAGGAGTTGAATGGCGTCAGCCGCTGGCCCTGCAGGTGCAGAACCTTGTAGGCCTCGTCCATCGTCTCCAGCATCGAGAAGCTGGTGCCGGCGCCGACATCGGTCGCGACCGACCAGCGGGCGCCGAGCTTGTCGAAGCGATCGCGATCGAAGAGACCCGAGCCGAGGAACAGGTTCGAGGTCGGGCAGAAATTGCCGACGGCACCGGTTTCGGCGAGTACCGAAATCTCGCGGTCGCTCAGATAGATGCAGTGGCCGAGCAAGGTCTTGCGCGTCAGCAGATCGTAGCGCGCGTAAATGTCGGTATAGTCCTTCGCCTCCGGATAGAGCGACGTGGCGAAGGCGATTTCGTCCCTGTTTTCAGAGAGATGCGTCTGGACGTAGCACTCCGGATGCTCGGCGACGAGCACGCGGCTCGCCTCCATCTGCTCCGGCGTCGAGGTGATGGCAAAGCGCGGACTGATGGCGTAGTGCGCGCGGCCACGGCCGTGCCACTTGGCAATCAGCGCCTTCGTCTCGTCATAGCCCTGCTGCGCCGTGTCGCGCAGCGCATCGGGCGCATTGCGGTCCATCATCACCTTGCCGCCGATCATCAGCATGCCGCGCGCTTCGGCCGCCCCGAAATAGGCGTCGACGCTCTCCGGATGCACCGAGCAATAGGCGGCCGCCGTCGTCGTGCCGTTCGCCAGAAGCTCATCCAGGAAACGGCCGGCGATGAAGTCGGCATGCTCCGGTTTACGGAACTTCTGCTCCTCGACGAAGATGTAGGTGTTCAGCCATTCGAGAAGCTGGGCGCCGTAGGAGGCGATCGCCTGCGTCTGCGGGAAATGCAGATGCGTATCGATCAGGCCTGGCAACACCAGATGGGGGCGATGGTCGGCGACCTTGACGCCGGCACCGGCACGACGGGCGACATCGGCATGATCGCCGATATCGGCGACCTTGCCGCCGCGCACGAGCACGGCGCCGTCTTCGAAGTAGCGATAGGAGGTAGTGTCGTCGATGCCCTTCGGTTCCTCGACGAAGGTCAGCACACGGCCGCGGATCAGCAGATCGGTCATTGGGTCTTTCCTCCATTCACGACGGATTCGTACCAGGCGACGAGCAGCTGCCGCTCCTCGTCCGATACGCCGGTGACATTGGCGGGCGGCATCGCGTGGCTGCGGCCAGCCTGCAGGTAGATTTCACGCGCGTGATTGGCGATCTCAGTGTCGGTCTCGAGCATCACGCCCTTCGGCGGGACGACGATGCCCTCCCAGCCCGGCTCCTTGGCATGGCACATGGAACAGCGGCCAAGCACCGTGTCGCGGACCTTCGGAAAGGCTTCCGCGGTGACGAACGGCTGTTGCGCGGCGGAAATCTTCGCCTCCTCGCCGCCGGCAAGAATCTTCGGCACGGTCGACAGCCACATGATGACGACGAAGAGCAGCGCGGTTACGAGCCAGGTCCAGGTCGGGTTGCCCTTGTTCGCGTGACGGGTGTTGAAATAGTGGCGGATGGTCACGCCCATCAGGAAGACCAGCGAGGCGATGATCCAGTTGTACTGGGTACCGAACGCCAGCGGATAGTGGTTCGACAGCATCAGGAACAGAACCGGCAGCGTCAGGTAGTTGTTGTGGGTCGAGCGCTGCTTGGCGATCACGCCGTACTTGGCGTCGGGCGTGCGGCCAGCGATCAGGTCGCCGACGACCACCTTCTGGTTCGGAATGATGATGAAGAAGACGTTGGCCGACATGATCGTTGCGGTAAACGCACCGAGATGCAGGAAGGCTGCGCGGCCGGTGAAGAGCTGCGTGTAGCCCCAGGCCATGCCGACCAGAATGAAGTAGAGCAGCACCATCAGTCGGGTGTTGTCGCGACCGAAGGGCGACTTGCAGATCGTATCATAGGCGAGCCAGCCGAAGGCAATCGAGCCGAGCGAGATGGCGATCGCCACCGGCTTCGAGACGTCGAGCACGTTCGGGTCGATCAGGTAGAGGTCGGCGCCGGCGTAGTAGACCAGGCAGAGCATGCCGAAGCCGGAGAGCCAGGTGACGTAGGACTCCCATTTGAACCAGATCAGGTGCTCCGGCATGTTGGCCGGGGCAACCAGGTATTTCTGGATGTGGTAGAAGCCACCACCGTGCACCTGCCATTCTTCGCCATAGGCGCCGACCGGCAGGCCGGGATGTTTCTTCAGACCGAGGTCGAGGGCGACGAAGTAAAAGGACGAACCGATCCATGCAATGGCGGTGATGACGTGCAGCCATCTCACGGCAAAGGTCAGCCAATCCCAGGCGATGGCATAGTCGTACATGAAATTCTCCCATTTCTCCTCGGACCATTATGTGTCATTGCTGGAGGTCGCGGGAACGTCGCTGCTTCACCAACACTTTCAAAAAAATCTATAAAATAGCGACGGAATGGATAGGCTAGAGAGAGCCTGAAGGAGTGGGACGGAGGCATGTCTTATCTGGACAATGTGCGCGTCTTCGTACGCGTCGTAGAGCTTGGAACCCTGTCGGCAGCGGGTCGCGACCAGCGCGTGACGCCGGCGGTTGCAAGCAATAGAATCAAAGAGTTGGAACGCCATATGGGCGTTCGCCTGTTCAATCGGACGACGCGCAAGCTGACCCCGACGGAGCACGGTCGCGTCTTTTACGACGGCGCGGTGAAGATCCTCGAGGCTGTCAACGAAGCAGAAAATGCGATCGCCGATCTCTCGCGCAATCCGAAGGGCGCGCTGAAGATTACCGCTCCTTTGGGGATAGGTCGGCGGCTGATTGCATCGGGCATTCCGGAGTTTCACGACAAGTATCCCGACATCGAAGTGCGGCTTCGCCTGTCGGACCACAATGTCGATATCCTGTCGGAAGGCGTCGACGTCGCCTTCAAGCTCGGCATCCTCGAAGATTCGAACCTGCGCATGCGCGGCATCATGAATTGCGAGCGCGTTGTCTGCGGTGCGCCTGCCTATTTCGAGAAGCGGGGTATCCCTCAGACGCCCGACGCACTGATCGCCGACAAGCACGACTGTCTGCTGCTCAGGTATCCCGGTTCGAAAGAGTATTTCTGGACGCTCCAGACCATGGAAGGCGTGCGCAAGCTCGAAGTCACCGGACCCTATGATTCCGACGACGGCGACGTGCTGACGCAGTGGGCGCTCGACGGCCGCGGCATTATCAACAAGCCGCTGTTCGAGGTGAAGGCGCACATCAATTCCGGCGCACTCGTGCCGATCCTCGTCGACACGCCGCCGCTCAGCGTGCAGCTTGCGGCGATCTATCCGCACAAGCGGTTCCAGGACCCGAAGGTGCGACTGATGATCGATTACATGGCCGAGCGCTGTCAGCGCCTGATCAACGGAATGCTGGCCTGACCATTCGTCTTCCGGCCGTTTCGGCCTGGACCAAGGAGCAAGACTGCACACCCTAGGCATCCTGCCGGCGGCTCCTATCGACGGAGAGCCGATTCTTTCGCCCGGTGCCGGGCGATCTCAACGTGGTTTGCAAAAGAAAGAAGGCGCGCCGATGCGGCGCGCCCTCAATATTTTTCAGAGATCAGCGTTTCACGTCGCTGTGCTTCGACTTGCCGGGAACGCCGTCACCGCCGCCGTTGCCGAAGCCGTTGTTGGCGTGCTTGGGCTTGCCGCCACCGCCGCCGTCACCGCCGGTGCCGCCACCGTCACCACCCGTGCCGCCGCCATCGCCGCCGGTACCACCACCGTCGCCACCGGTGCCGCCGCCATCGCCACCAGTGCCGCCGCCATCACCGCCCGTGCCACCACCGTCACCGCCCGTGCCGCCGCCATCGCCACCGGTGCCGCCGCCATCACCGCCCGTGCCACCACCGTCGCCACCGGTGCCGCCGCCATCGCCACCACCGTCACCGCCCGTGCCACCACCGTCACCACCGGTGCCACCGCCATCGCCGCCCGTGCCGCCATCACCACCGGTGCCGCCCGTGCCGCCATCGCCCCCCGTTCCACCGTCACCGCCGGTACCACCCGTACCGCCATCACCGCCCGTACCACCATCACCACCGGTGCCGCCCGTGCTGCCTTCACCACTGGTAGTACCCCCATCGGCGTGGGCAACGCCGATCATGAACGGCGCGCTATAGTGCGTCAGCACCGCGAATGCCGTGGACAAGAGCAGAGCACGCGTCAGTTTCTTCATAGTCGTCTCCCGATCTGATGCGTCCCCGTCTCTGTGCAATTGCGTAAAACGCGATTTGTCTGAAAAGCACTAAAGAAAATCCTGGACGCGTTACTTCCGCTAAGGTCGACCTCAGCGTCAACCTTATTTTAGAAACTACTGATGATAGACAGATCCGGAAGCAAAGGGTAAGCGACACATTTGTGGTATGGCTTACGGCGCACGGGTCATGCAACCGATCCATTCGGGTTAGGGATCACGCTGTCGCAGCTGGCGGACGGCCGAGGCCGCTAGGCTCTGGACCTCTCGATCCCCGGAAGGTTGCCGATCGCCTCGACCAGGAAATCAACCAACAGACGAACACGGGCGATGCCAGAGCGTTCCGGCACGATCAGCAGGCTGAGCGGCACCGCAGGCAATGAATAGTCCGGAAGCAGCGGCACCAACAGGCCGGCCTCGATCAGATCGTCGACGAGCCATCGGTGGGCAGGCGCGATGCCCCGGCCGGCGACGAGGGCCTCACGTGCAGCAAGCCCATGATCGATGCGAAGGCGTCCACCGAAGGGCACGGACAGATGCCGCCCGTCTGTGGCTTCGAAGTTGAGCCTGTCACTGCCGGCAATGTTCGACATGCGGATCCCCTCATGCGCCGAGAGGTCGCTTGGGGCGCGCGGAAATCCGCGCGCGGCCAGGTAGGCCGGAGCAGCCACCAGAAGACGCCGGCTCTGCCCAAGCGGCCTAAGCTTCATGGAGCTGTCGCTAAGCGGCCCGAGCCGCAACGCGACGTCGATGCCTTCCCGCACGAGGTCGATGCGCTCGTCGGTCAGGCTCAGATCGACGCCGATGTCGGGATGCCTGTCCTGGAAAGCAAAGATCAGCCGGGTAACGTGCAGCACTCCGAATGCGGACGTGCAGGACACACGAATGGTACCGGCAGCAGCCCCACGCGCACCGCGCGCTTCGTCGCCGGCCTGTTCTACCAGTCGCAGGATCTGGACGCTATCGGCGTAGTAACGGCTGCCTTCGTCGGTCACCGTGACGCGACGGGTGGTGCGGCTAAGCAGCGGCACGCCGATCGCTTCCTCGAGCTCTCGCAGCTGCCGCGTCACCGTCGACTGGCCGATGCCGAACTCACGCGCAACAGCCGAAAGACTGCCCCGCTCGGCGACGCGCACGAAGGTGCGCATGCGTTCAAGCGTAACATCAGACTTATCCATTTTTCGGCATGATCCTATGCATTTCGAATATCTACCGCATAGGGATGGGGCGGTCTACCTAGAGTCTCAGTTGATGGCACCGAGGATATCGACCATGAAAGTTCTGCTTGTTTATGCCCACCCCGAACCGCGTTCACTGAACGGCGCGCTGCGCGATATCGCCGTCAAGACGCTTGAGGCGGAAGGCCATGAGGTTCGTGTCACCGATCTCTATGCCGAGGGATGGAAGTCCGAGATCGGTCGCGCCGATTTTCCGGCCCTTGCCCCCGATGCCCGGTTCAAGCCGAGCCGCGCGTCGAAGGAGGCCTTTGCCACCGATACGCTGACCGCCGACGTCAAGACCGAGCAGGAAAAGCTGCTCTGGGCCGACGCGCTGATTCTGCAGTTTCCGCTGTGGTGGTATTCAATGCCGGCGATCCTGAAAGGCTGGGTCGACCGCGTCTATGCCTATGGTTTTGCCTATGGCGTCGGCGAGCACAGCGACAAATATTGGGGCAGGCGCTTCGGCGAGGGAACGCTGGCCGGCAAACGCGCCATGCTTGTCGTGACGACGGGCGGCTGGGAGGAGCACTATTCGCCGCGGGGCGTGAACGGGCCGATCGACGACCTGCTCTTCCCGATCAACCACGGGATCCTCTTCTATCCCGGTTACGACGTGCTCCCGCCGTTCGTCGCCTACCGCGTAGACAGCCTTGACGACGCTGGTTTTCAAGCCACGGCGGAACAACTGAAAGAAAGAATGCACACGCTCGCGACAACTGCGCCCATTCCCTATCGCCGGCAGAACGGCGGGGACTATGCAATCCCGACGCTTGAACTCCGACCGGAGGTCGGCGACCCGCGCATCAACGGCTTTGCGCTCCACCTCAACGGTGCGCACCGGGGCGAAACGGCGCTCCGCTGACGGGCGGATTTGCTAACGAGCAAGCTTGGCGGCAGCCGGCCGACGCGAGATGTCCACTTGCACCGGCTGGCGAAAATTGAGCGCAGCCGCCATGACTTCGGCGGCGGCAAGCGCAGCGATCACCGCTGGCCGCTTGTCCTTCACCGTCGTGCCGCCGATCGGGCAGACCAGCCGGTCGAAGAGGTCCGGTCGACCGATCTCGCGCGACAGCCAGTTCTTGAAAGTGGAGCGCTTCGTCTTCGACCCGATCATACCGACATAGGAGGCATCGTCGCGGCGAAGCGCTTCTGCCGCGATCAGGAAGTCGAGCGCGTGGTCGTGGGTGAGGATGACGAAGGCGCTGCCGGGGGGCGCGTCGCGCACCACTGCCTCCGGCATCGCCGTCAGGCAGGTCTCGATGCCGGGAATGTCGGCAACGGCCGAAAGCTCGTTCTCGCGGGTATCTACGAGAACGGTGCGCACCGGCACCAGGGAGAGCGCCATCGCCAGTGCATCGCCGACATGGCCCGCGCCAAAGACATAGACATGCGGCCGGCTGGCGATTTCCAGGTCGCTGCGTTCAATCAGCATGGCGGCTTTCTCCCGATCGATTCGTGTGAAGGCAAGCGCCACGCGCCCGCCGCAACACTGGCCGATCTCCGGTCCGAGCGGGATCGTCATCGCCTCCGGCGCGTCGCCGCGCTTCAGCGCCCGCCGGCCATGGTCGATCGCCATGTATTCGAGTTGCCCGCCGCCGATCGTGCCGAACAGGCTATCGGCGGCGACGAGCATCCAGGCGTCGGTATCGCGTGGCGTCGAACCGGCGGCACCGGTCACCTCCACAAGCACGCAGTCGCGCTCGCGTCGGAGAAAGTCCCTGATATCCTCGCGGCTCGCCACCATGACAATCAGCCCCTGTTACCCTTTCTGCCGTGCGGCCGCCCGCAGCCGCTCGATCGCCATCAACACCCGTTCCGGCGTTGCCGGCGCATCAAGGCGCGGTGCTATACGATACTCCGCAACGCTCGCGGCCGCCATCGACAAGGCTTCCAGCACGGAGATGCCGAGCATGAACGGCGGTTCGCCGACAGCCTTCGAGCGGCGAATCGTTTCTTCGCGGTTGACCGACCACTCGGCAAGCCGGGTGTTGAAGACGCGTGGCCGATCCGAAGCCAGCGGGATCTTGTAGGTCGAGGGCGCGTGCGTGCGCAGCCGGCCCTTGGCATCCCACCAGAGCTCTTCCGTCGTCAGCCAGCCCATGCCCTGAACGAAGGCGCCTTCGACCTGACCAAGATCGAGCGCCGGGTTCAGCGAGCGGCCGACATCGTGCAGGATGTCCGTGCGGTCGACCTGATATTCACCGGTCAGCGTATCGACGCTGACCTCGGAGCACGAGGCGCCATAGGCGTAGTAGAAGAACGGCCGGCCTCGGCCCTCGGCGCGGTTCCAGTGGATCTTCGGCGTCTTGTAGAAACCGGCGGCCGAAAGCTGGATGCGGGCGCCATAGGCGATCTTGATGAACTCGTTGAAGCTCAAGCGTTCCGCTCCGATCCGCACCACGTTCGGTTCGAAGGCGACATCGGCCTCGGCGACGTTCCAGCGCTCGGCAGCAAACTTCACCAGCCGTTCCTTGATCTGTTGGGCGGCATTGGCAGCGGCCATGCCGTTGAGATCGGAGCCGGAGGACGCCGCGGTTGCAGACGTGTTCGGCACCTTGCCGGTCGTCGTCGCCGTCACCTTGATCCGGTCGAGATCGACCTGGAACTCGTCGGCCACCACTTGGGCGACCTTGGTATAGAGCCCCTGCCCCATCTCGGTGCCGCCATGGTTCAGATGGATCGAACCATCCGTATAGACATGCACAAGCGCGCCGGCCTGGTTGTACTCGGTCTTGGTGAAGGAGATGCCGAACTTTACCGGCGTCAGCGCGATGCCGCGCTTCACCACATTGCTCTCGCGGTTAAACGCGATCACCGCTTCGCGACGCTTGGCATAATCCGCCGAGGTTTCCAGTTCCTCGATAATGCGGCCGATGATGTTGTCTTCCACGGTCTGGTGATAGGGCGTGAGGTTTCGGCCCTCGCCGCCATAGAAGTTCAGCTTGCGGATTTCCAGCGGGTCCTTGCCGACGGCATAGGCGATGTCCTCGATCATTCGTTCGCCACCGACCATCCCTTGAGGGCCGCCGAAACCGCGGAACGCAGTGTTGGAAACGGTGTTGGTCTTCAGCGGACGCGAGCGCAGGCGCACGTTCGGATAGAAATAGCAGTTGTCGGCATGGAAGAGCGCGCGGTCGGTGACCGGACCCGAGAGATCAGCCGAGTAACCGCAGCGTGCCGAGAAAACGGCGTCCACCGCCTCGATGCGCCCCTCGTCGTCGAAGCCGAGCTTGTAGTCCACGTGGAAGTCGTGACGCTTGCCGGTGGCGCTCATGTCGTCGTCGCGGTCCGGCCGAACCTTGACCGGGCAGCGGTATTTCTTGGCCGCGACGGCCGCAACGGCGGCGAAAATGTTGGCCTGGGTTTCCTTGCCGCCGAAACCGCCGCCCATGCGGCGCACATTCACGGTGACCGCGTTCGACGGAACGCCAAGCACGGTCGCGACCATGTGCTGCGTCTCGGCCGGGTGCTGGGTCGAGGAATAGACGAGCACCTCGTCGTCCTCACCGGGAATGGCAAACGAGATCTGGCCTTCCAGATAGAAGTGGTCCTGGCCGCCGATGCGCATCTCGCCTTCGAGAATGTTCTTCGCCTTGGCAAAGCCGGCGTCGATGTCGCCACGCTCGAGCTTCAAGGGATCGATGACCAGCGGATAGTTGGCGGCAGCCGCTTCGAGCACGTCGGTCACATGCGGCAGGTCGCGATATTCGATCTTGACCTTGGCTGTGGCACGGCGGGCGGCCTCGCGTGAAGTGGCAATGACTGCGAAGATCGGCTGGCCGTGGAACTCCACCTTGTCGGTGACGAAGATCGGTTCGTCGTGCTTGTGCGCCGGACTGATATCGTTCTCGCCGGGAATGTCGGCGGCCGTCAGAACGCCGATCACGCCTTCGCTGGCGTTCACGGCCTCAAAGTCGATCGACAGAATGTCGGCGTGTGCCCGCTGCGAGAGGCCGAGATAGCCGTGCAGGGTGCCCTGGGGCTCAGGAATATCGTCGATATATTCGGCCGTTCCGGACACATGCTTGTGGCCGGACTCGTGCCGTTCGTTTTCGTGTACGCCGCCGCGGATGCGGTCGATGGGCTGCATCACGTTCATGGCTTCCTCCCTTAAACCGCGACAGCAATGGTGCGATCGAGACGGAGCTGGCCGCCACTCGACTGCGTTTCGAGATAGAAGCGGCGAAGCAGGTTCTTCGCCACCAGTTGGCGGTACTCCGCCGAGGCGCGCCAATCGGTGAGCGGCGTGAAGTCCTGATCGAAGGCAGCGACAGCGCGCTCGATCGTCTCCTCGTTCCACTCGGCGCCTTTTAGCACCGCCTCCACATGAGCGGCTCGCTTCGGCGTAGCGGCCATGCCGCCGAAGGCGATGATGGCGTCGCTGACCCGACCTGCCTCGAAGGCGAGGTTGAAGCCGCCGCAGACGGCGGTAATGTCCTCATCCAGACGCTTCGTCACCTTGTAGACGGCCACACGCGCGTTATCGGAAACGAAAGGAATGCGCACGCTTTCCACGAACTCGCCCGGCTCGCGGTCCTGCTTGCCGTAGGCGATGAAGAAGTCCTCGAGCACCACCGTGCGGCGGCGATCGCCCTTGCGCAGCGTGATCGCGGCGCCAAGCGCAATCAGCGCCGGCGGCGTGTCGCCGATCGGCGAGCCGTTGGCAATGTTGCCGCCGACGGTGCCCATGTTGCGGACCTGCTGGCCGCCGATGCGATCCCAAAGCTCGGTCAGTTCAGGGAAGTGCGCGACGATAACGGGGTAGGCTTCGGCGTAGCTGACGCCGGCGCCGAGCGTCACGCCGTCGGCATCGACCGTGATGCGGCGCAGTTCTTCAAGATGGGTCAGGTGAATGACCGGTGAGATGTCGCGCATGAATTTGGTGACCCATAGGCCGACATCGGTCGAACCGGCAACGATCGTCGCCTTTGGGTTGGCTTCGAGCACGGCGGCAAGATCATCGACCGAGCCCGGAAGAATGAAGCGTTCCGTCTCCGAGCCGATTTCCACGCGACGGCCATCCTGAAGTGCTGCCAGTTCGCCTGTGATCCGGTCGCGTTCGGCAACCAGCGGATCCTTGCCGATGTCGCCGATCGTCGAGATCGCCTCGGCGGCGCGGATGATCGCGGCATAGCCGGTGCAGCGACAAAGATTGCCCTGCAGCGCCTTTTCGATTTCGGCGATCGACGGCTTCGAGTTCTCCATCCAGAGGCCATAGAGCGACATCACGAAGCCCGGCGTGCAGAAACCGCACTGCGAGGCATGCGTGTCGACCATTGCCTGCTGCACCGGATGCAACGGGCCAGCCGGCTGCGCCAAACTATCCACCGTCACGATATGACAGCCGTCGAGCGAGCCGACGAAACGGATGCAGGCATTGACGGATTCATACTTGAGCTTGCCGTCGAGCAGGCGGCCGACAAGCACGGTGCAGGCACCGCAGTCGCCCTCGGCGCAGCCTTCTTTCGTGCCCTTCAGATTGCGGTCGATGCGCAGAAAATCGAGCAGAGTCTGAACCGGCGAAACATCGGCAAGTTCGACGAGGCGGTGGTTCAGGATGAAGCGGATGGTGTTGCGGATCTGGATCGTCATTGCTCAGCTCCCGCGATAGGTGGAGTAGCCATAGGGCGAAAGCAGCAGCGGCACGTGATAGTGCGCGCCCTGGTTATCGATGCCGAAGCGGATTGGGATCACGTCGAGGAACGGGTTTTCCCCGCGCTTGGCTGCGCCGCCGAGATAATCGCCCGCATGGAACTGCAGCTCGTAGGTGCCGGTCTGCATGCGCTCGCCGCTCAAAAGCGGCTCGTCACAGCGGCCGTCGTCATTGGTCTTGACGGACTTGATATGCGTCTGGCGATCGCCATCGACCCGGTAGAGCTCGATGCGCAGCCCTTCGGCCGGTTTGCCGCTGGCCGTATCCAGCACGTGCGTCGTCAAACGGCCGGCGTTTCCACCCTGAGATTGCATAGTTTTCGCTCCTCCCGAAGTCAGCTTTCCACCTCGCAGTATTCCGGCATTCCCACCCGCTTGGTAGCGACCGGATCATTCGAGACTTTCAAATTTTTTGGGGGGAATGGCTCGAAACAAATGCCGCTAGAAATTGGATGCAGAGACGAAAATGTCTGGAGGAGCTGCTTAGATGAGATACCCCCGCGATCTTCACGGCCACGGCCCGAACTTCAAGATCACATGGCCCGACGGCGCGCGGATCGCCGTGCAATTCGTCATCAATTACGAGGAAGGCGGCGAGAACTGCGTGCTGCACGGCGACGCAGCCTCCGAAGCATTCCTGTCGGAAATCGTCGGTGCGCAGGCCTGGCAGGGCCAGCGCCACTGGAACATGGAATCGATCTACGAATATGGCGCGCGCGCCGGCTTCTGGCGGCTGCATCGCATGTTCACCGAGCGCGGCGTGCCGGCAACCGTCTATGGCGTCGCAACCGCGCTGAAGCGCTCACCGGAACAGGTCGCCGCCATGCAGGACGCCGGCTGGGAAATCGCCTCGCACGGCCTGAAATGGATCGAACACAAGGACTTTTCGCCGGAGCGCGAGCGCCAGGAGATCGCCGAGGCGATCCGGCTGCACACCATCGTCACCGGCGAGCGCCCGCGCGGCTGGTATACGGGGCGCTGTTCCGACAACACGCTCGACCTCGTGACGGAAGCCGGCGGCTTCGACTACGTGTCGGACGCCTATGCCGACGACCTGCCCTATTGGCATGAGCATGCGGGGCGCCATCAGTTGGTCATCCCCTACACGCTCGACAGCAACGACATGCGTTTTGCTACGCCGCAGGGTTTCAACAGCGGCGACCAGTTCTTCAGCTACCTCAAGGACAGCTTCGACGTGCTCTACGCCGAAGGTACGGCCGGTGCGCCGAAGATGCTGAGCATCGGGCTGCACTGCCGCCTCGTCGGCCGGCCCGGCCGTGCCGCGGCACTCGCCCGCTTCCTCGATTATGTGCAGGGCCACGAGAAGGTGTGGCTCGCAAAACGCGTCGATATCGCCCGCCACTGGGCCGAAAACTACCCGTACAAGGCCTGGGACGATCGTCCGTCGCGGCTTGGCGAAGAGGCGTTCGTCGCCAGGTTCGGCGGCGTCTTCGAACATTCAAAGTGGATTGCGAAGCGCGCCTTCCAGGGCGAACTTTCGCCGGCCAACGACACCGCGATCGGCCTTGCCGCCGCCCTTTCCGCAGTCTTCCGCGAAGCTTCGGCTGAGGAGCGGCTTGCTGTGCTGATCGCCCACCCCGATCTCGCCGGCAAGCTGGCGCAGGCCAAGCGCCTGACCGAAAGCTCGACCAACGAGCAGGCCGGTGCCGGCCTCGATGCGCTGACCGATGCCGAGCGTGAACGCTTCACCACGCTCAACGCCGCCTATGTCGAGAAGTTCAAGTTCCCGTTCATCATGGCGGTCAAGGGCCGCAGCAAGGACGAGATCCTCGCCGCCTTCGAAAGCCGGATCGGCAACGATCGCGACACGGAGTTCGAGACCGCGTGCCGGCAGGTGGAGCGTATCGCCTATCTGCGCCTCAAGGACATGCTGCCGAGCTGAGGGTCTCGCGATGACGATCGACGGCGTGAACCCGCCCGAATTCGCGCTGAACGCGATCAACCTTGCCTCCGCCGGTCTCGGCGCGCGGCCGGTCTTTGCAACCGACGAGTTCTTCGCGCCGCTCGAACGCATGCTGCAGGACGCGCCGCCGGTCTATCATCCCGGTGTCTATGACGAGAACGGCAAGTGGATGGACGGCTGGGAGACGCGGCGACGCCGTGGCCCCGGCAACGACCACGCCATCGTGGCACTCGCGACGAACGGCCTCATCCGGGGCTTCGAGGTTGATACCGCTCATTTCACCGGCAACTACCCGAGCGCTTGCGCCATCGACGCCTGCCTGGCACCGGATGGCCCCGACGATCGGACGGTCTGGACGGAGCTGGTCTGCCCTCGGCCGCTTGGCCCGAGCGCGCTGCATCACTTCGAAGCGCGGTCGGATTCTGTCTGGAGCCATGTGCGCTTGCGCATCTATCCCGACGGCGGCGTCGCCCGCCTTCGGGTTTACGGCGCGCCTGCGCTAGACCGGGCAGCGATCGGCGACGCGGTGGTCGATCTGGCCTCATCATTGCTCGGCGGGCGCATCATCGCCTATTCCAACGGACACTACGGCCACCAGCGGCTGCTTGCGCCCGGACGCGGCATCAACATGGGCGACGGTTGGGAGACCCGCCGGCGGCGCGAGCCCGGCAACGACTGGATCGTGGTGAAACTCGCCGCGCGCGGCGAGATCGACCGGATCGTGGTCGATACCGCCCACTTCAAGGGCAACTACCCGGACGCCTGTTCGCTGCAGGCGGCAGACCTTGGAGCGAACGCTTGCGAAGTGGCCGCATCCGTTACGGCATCGTCGATGTTCTGGCGCGAGGTCCTGCCGCCGCAGAAACTCGCCGCCGACAGCATCCACACCTATGAAGCAAGCGCACTCGCGATCGCGGGTCCGGTAACCCACGTGCGCTTCAACATCTTCCCCGACGGCGGCGTCAGCCGGCTGCGTGTCTTCGGGCGTATTGCGAAAGCCGGCATCTAGATCGCTTCGCCGAGGAGGCGAAGCGATCAAACTTCCAGGCAACCCATCAACATTGGACGGAGGAGCGTCACATGAAGGAGATCGTCATACAGCCGTTGACCCGGGAGGCCTTTGCGCCTTTCGGCGACGTGATCGAAACGGAGAATGCCAACAACTTCCCCATCAACGGGGGCAATGCAACCCGCTACCACGACCTCGCCAAGATCGATACAACAGGCGAAAAGGCCCGGCCCATGATCAGCCTGGTGCGCGGCGTACCCTATCCGCTGCCGCTGAAACTCACCATGGTCGAGCGCCATCCGCTCGGCAGCCAGGCCTTCATCCCCTTGAGCGACAACCCGTTTCTGATCGTCGTCTCCCGGGAAACCGACGAAGGCCCGAGTGAACCGATCGCCTTCAAGACCACCCCGGGCCAGGGCGTCAACATCGCCCGCAATGTCTGGCACGGCATCCTGACGCCGCTCGATGACGTCTCGGATTTCGCGGTGGTCGATCGCGGCGGCGAAGGCGTCAATCTCGAGGAACATTTCTTCAAGGAGCCGTTCCTGATCGTGTGAATCAATGCATGACCCGGTCGTCCGGTCGGGTTATCGGTGCGCCAGGGCCTCGCTGGCCGCCGAAATCGGACGAAGGCTGCGGCCTCAATAGCCGCCATCCCGCCGGAATTTCGTCGGCGTGTATCCGGTCACGCGGCGAAAATCGCGCGAGAAATGATAGGGATCCGGATAGCCGCAGACGGCGGCCACCGCCGAGACCTTGGCATCGGGTCCAACCAGCAGGCGTTTCGCCTGGTTGATCCGCTCGTGGCGCAGCCAGTCCATCGGCGTCGTTCCCACCATTTCGCGAAAGCGACGAAAGAGTTGCGACGGGCTCAGCCGCGCAAGCGCCGCAAGTTCGTCGATCGTCCAGGGCCTGGCGAGATCGCCGCGCATCACCGACAGCACCTGAAGCAAACGGTCTTCACCGGACCTGTCCTCGGCCGGTTCGGCTCCGATCAGCCGTGGCGCGATCATGTCCGCCATCAGCCCCGCGATCGCGGCGCTCGACAGGGCGTCCGTCGCCGGCGAGCGTTCGGCAAGAAATCCGCTCACACTTTCGAACGCCGCCTGTGCCCTCCGCGGGTCTCTCGGCACGAACAATGGCGACTGCTGCACGCCGAGAAACTGGTAGAGCGCATCAAGCCCGTGTCCCTCGATCCCCATCCAGAGATAACGCCAGCTTTCGCTGTCGGCAGCGCAGCTATGCGCATAGGCCTGAGAGGTATCGAGCCAGGCAACACTGCCGGTTTCGGCCGGGAGACGTTGACCGTGCACCTCGATCAACCCGCGTCCGCCTGTTGTGTAGACGAAGACGTGCTGGTGGAACCGTTTGCGGATCGGCGCCTCGTCAGGGCGCGCCGTCCGGCTTCCGGCCACCAGCGCCAGATAGGGAAACGCATCTGCGAATTTTGCCGGGGTGTGGAAATGGATCTCTTCGCTTTCGGTCAGCATGCCATTTTCTGGCATCCGATGCGAGTTTTGTCCATCATCTTGCGACAGGGCGCCATTCACAGAGCTACGGCAGTGACGTTATCATGCAGCTTTATGCACGGAGAATTGCCCATGACCGAAGCCGCGCCGAATGGCGATGCCGCGAATTTCACCTTCGCGCCGCTGTCCCCGGATTTTGCTCGCGATCCCTATCCGACCTATCGCGCGCTGCGCGAAAAAGAGGGGCTGCACTACTTTGCGGATTTCGACATCTGGCTTGCCTCGCGCTTCGAGGACGTCTCGGCGATCGTCATGGACAAGCGCATGGTGCGCTCGCTCGAAGACCTCGCAACCAAGGAAGAGCTCTCAAAACTGCAGCGCGCCGCCAATTGGCACGACATGCCACACCACGAGCGTTTCGTGCAGTTCAGCCTGCTCGACAGCGATGGTGCCGTGCATGACCGCTTGCGCAAGCAGGTCTTCAAACTATTCACACCCGCTATGATTGCGAAGCTCCGCGACCAGATCCAGGCCTATGTCGACCGGCTGATCGATAGCCTCGCCGATCGCGGCGAGATCGACTTTGTCGATGATCTGGCCGCCCATGTTCCCGGCCATATCATCGGCCGCCTGCTCGGCGTGCCGGACGAGGACTGTCCGCAGCTGCGGATCTGGTCGGAAAACATCGTGCAGTTCTTCGACGTCGACCGATCCGACGCGCGCAAGGAGCTCGCCGAGCGCAATACGACCGACTTCTACGAATACCTGACAGCGTTGAAGGCCGAACGTGAGCGGGCGCCGAAGGATGACCTCATCTCGGTGCTGATCGAGGCGGAGCGCTCCGGCGCCATGAACTTCGACGAATTCATCTCCACCTGCATGCTGATCCTGATGGCCGGCCACGGTTCCACGATCGATGTGCTTGGCAGCGGCATGCATGCACTCTTGCGCTTCCCCGAGCAGATGGCGCGGCTGCGGAGCGAACCCGGCCTGATCCAGACCGGCGTGCAGGAGATGTTCCGCTACGAGTCGCCGCTTCCGTTCTTCCACCGCCATTGCGTCGAGGACATCGAGATCTTCGGACGTCGCTTCGAGCGCGGCACCAAGTTCGGCCTGCTCTATGGCGCCGCCAACCGCGACCCCAAGCAGTTCGAGAATGCCGACACGTTCGACATCGGCCGGACGCCCAACCGTCATCTCGCCTTTGGCGGCGGCGTGCATTTCTGTCTCGGCAACCACCTCGCGCGCCTCGACATGGATATCATCTTCAGCACCCTGCTTCGCCGTTTCCCAACCATCGAACTCGTCGACCGGGAGCCGGAATACAAGCGCGGTCTTTCTGTCCGTGGACCCAAGCGGCTGAAGATCGCCATCCGGCCGGCCTGATCCCATATCCTCGACACCAACATACGCAATCGGAGAATACCCATGCCCAAGATCGTCTTCATCGACGCGGACGGCACGACGAAAGAAATTCAGGCGGAGATCGGCCAATCGCTGATGTCAGCCGCTGTGCAGAACGGCATCGACGCCATTGCCGCCGAATGCGGCGGCTCCTGCGCCTGCGGCACCTGTCACTGTTACATCGACGGCGAATGGAGCGACCGCCTGCCGGCGCCCGAGTTCCAGGAACAGGACATGATCGAGTGCGTCGTCAATCCGAACGAGCGCAGCCGCCTGAGCTGTCAAATCACGGTGTCGGCTGAACTCGACGGCCTTGTGGTGCATCTGCCCGCCGGGCAATACTGAGCAAATCCAGGAAAAGTGTGAAGCGGCTTTCCGTTCGGATTTGCGCTCTTTAAGCCAGATCGAGGCAAAAAGGCCGAAGCAACATTTCGTTGCTCCGGCCAGCACTTACGGGGAAGTTCTGATCGGCCGAGGCGGCATGCCCCGGCCGATTTTCGTTATTCGGCGAAGAACGCGAAGCGCACGATGAAGAGCGCTGCCACGAGCTGGGTTGCCGGGTGGATGACGCTCCACTTACCGGTGAAGACCTTCAAGACGACATAGCTGACGAAGCCGAAGGCGAGGCCGTTGGCAATCGAGTAGGTGAAGGGCATGGCGAGTGCTGTAAGCGCTGCCGGAGCCGCTTCCGTCAGGTCGTCCCACTCGACTTCTGTCAGTTCGCGCATCATCAGGCCGGCAACGTAGAGCAGAGCCGGGGCCGTCGCATAGGACGGAACGGCAGCTGCCAGCGGCGAGAAGAACAGCGCTGCCAGGAAGAGCACGCAGACGGTGAGTGCGGTCAGGCCCGTACGGCCGCCGGCCTGGACGCCCGAGGCACTTTCGACATAGGCGGTCGTGCTGCTGGTACCGATCAGCGAGCCGGCGACGATCGCGGTGCTGTCGGCGAGAAGCGCGCGGCCCAGACGGTTCGGCTTGCCTTCTTCCACCAGTTTGGCGCGCTTGGCGACACCGATCAGCGTGCCGGTAGCGTCGAAGACTTCGACGAGCACGAAGACGAGGATGACATGCAGCAGGCCGCCGTGCAGGGCGCCCATGATGTCGAGCTGCAAGAAGGTCGGCGCGATGCTCGGCGGTGCCGAGACGATGCCCTTGAACTCGCTGACGCCGAGGATCATCGACAGGACGGTGACGACCAGGATGCCGATCAGGATCGAGCCGCGAACTTTTAGCGAGTCCAGAACGGCAATCACGAAGAAGCCGAGGATCGCGAGCAGCGGGCCAGTCTGCTTGAGGTCGCCGAGACCGACGAGCGTTGCCGGGTTGTCGACGACGATGCCGGCGTTCTTCAGGGCGATGATGCCAAGGAAGAGGCCGATACCGGTGGCGATCGCGCTTCGAAGCGAATGCGGAATGCCGGCGATCAGCCAGCTTCGGACCCCCGTCACGGTCAGGATCAGGAAGATCACGCCCGAGATGAAGACAGCACCCAGCGCCTGCTGCCAGGTGAAGCCAAGCGCCGCAACGACGGTGAAGGCGAAGAAGGCGTTGAGGCCCATGCCCGGCGCCATGCCGATTGGCCAGTTGGCGACGAGCGCCATGACCGCAGAGCCGAGTGCAGCGGCAATACAGGTTGCGACGAAGACGGCATCCCTATCCATGCCCGTGCTCGACAGGATGTCGGGGTTGACGAAGATGATGTAGGACATCGTCAGGAATGTCGTGATACCGGCGATCACCTCGGTGCGCGCCGTCGTCTGATGCTCTTTCAGCTTGAATAGTCGTTCAAACATCTTTCCTCCCTTGGCGGCGTCACCACGACGCAGCCGAACGACAGTGAGCGGGAAACCGTCTCCTCCAGTTCCCGACCAGTGCATTTCGAACGCCCGGATGTTCCCGGAACGATCGCTTCGCTTTAGGCTTCGTGCCGGCTGGCGATCGTCCGCCCTCTTTCGGACGACGCGAATGCCTCTTGCACAGCCTTTGGATTGTGCGACTTCCGGACGCAGACCGCTAGCCGTCCATTCCCGGGATCGATGATGAAAGACTTTCAAATTTTTCGGAGAATTTGAGGGGCTGCTGGCCTACACTTGCGGGGGTATTTTCCACCATTCGCGCGACTGGATGTTGGGCCAAAACTAAGTTGGCGCGGCTAAGTGACTGAAATCCCTGAAGACGCCAAAAAATGTTGGGGCGCTTTTCCAAAAAAAGATGGGCAGACTGCTATTGGCGTGTTGCCGAGGCCATTTTTGGCGCGCCTCGCTTCTTCCCTCGTCAGGCCCGCATATGTTGACAAATAAACGACGATGCGTCTCCGCGCCATACCTTCGAGGCAGCCGCGTCGGCGCCTCACAACCGCAACCTTTGATAGAATGCAGAGCCCCCGAGCGCACCCCGAACGCAGCGGGACACTTCGACGGCTCTCTGCGGTCGTTTCCGTCTTGCGCCGCAGTCCGCACGCCATGGTGGGTCAGACCTGCGCACCGCACACCTACTCTCCGGGTGAGCGCCGGTCTTGCGCTTCTCCTAGCGTCGCGGCCTCGTCCTTCGGCGCACGGCGCGTCGTCGGTGCCGCCGGCACCTCGAAGCAGCCGTTTTTCGGCTGCGAATTGCCCTCCAAACACTCGAGTCTTGACGATCATACCGACGAGGAGCGGGCAGCAAAGAGAGAGGCCACGCCAGTACATGCATTAGTTCGAAGTGTTGACAGCGCCATTTGAAGGAGTCAGTTTGCTCACACTGTGAGCTTATTGCTCATGATTCGTGATAAGGATGGAGACCAAGATGCTCAGAGTTGGAGAAAACCGGATGAATTCCTCATGGGCGTCAATCGCCCGGCATGCCAATGCCGTCGAGCATCTGGCTGCCGACCTGCGCGGCGTGATCGACAGCAGGTCACTCCCCCAGTTCGAGGTCAGCGACGCGCCGGTCGTCGAACAATGGTTCATCGAGAAGTTCATCGTCCCAACGCTGGTCGGATATATCACGTATCCCGGCGAGCAGCGCGAGCAGAGCACTTCCATGGGCTTCACCGCCCCACTTCACCTCTTTTCCCTTCAGCAAGGAGTCGCGCGCTCGTCCCAGCGCTGGTACCGCATCGGCCATCCCTCTCCGGTAGCCGAGGACTCGCTGCGGCGATGGAGCTTAGACGGGGAAATCTGAGAAGGGGAAAGAAACTCGTCGCTGGGTAGGGCTCACGCCGAGCAGTTTGGAAAGTCAGGCAGTCGCTGGCGCACTTCCTAGACAAGCCAACGAGGCACCACCCTATCCCGACTGGATCGCCAATCCTTGGCAGGCCGTGCCGCAAATTGCCAGAAGAGGTTCATTCCAATGAAATTCGCCTACTTGAGCGCACAAGATGCGCAGAGACTGTCCACTGACTTGCGCGCCGTTGAGACTCTGCCAATGTCATTCGACACCGCCCCCATCCTTGAGGCCCACCAGATCTATTCACGTAGGACTGCCTGCCTCTCGGGGTACGTCTTTGGTCATCCATCTCTGGGCGACGGCCGTGAAATCATGACCAGCCAACTTATCTACATGGACACAGAGGCCGGGATCGCACGCACGGTCAACCGTTGGTACCGGCTCGGGCATCCGGCTGGGACTGGAAGAGCATGATGCTGGCCTGCAGGAAGCGCGACTTCGGAACTTGCGAAGTCGTCATCGACGTTCCCGGCACGGATGAACCGTCCTTTGAAGAAGGAACGGCTCGCAGTTGTGCAAGCGGCGTTCTCGCGATTTGACATCCGCTCGCACGGCATGTCCCGCAGCGGCCGCGCCTCGCGGTAGTGCTCGACTTAGGATTCAAGAGGGTGACCTGTGACAGACAACCCGCCATCACATGACCGCCACTTTCAACGCCGACAAAAGGCGGCAATCGCCGGGCTGCATTTGCCCACGGCCGAGGAACTGCTCCGGGGGATGGCCTTCTTCCGCGAAGACCTGGCTGACGACATCCGCGAATACTCCAGCCGATTGTCCGGGCGCGTTAAGAAGCGCAAGCGGACTGGACTCGAACTTCTCGCTACAAGCCTGGACGAGCTCGGCGTCGAGCAGAGCGAGGATGGCGTGCTTGCGGTGGAGGCTGCTCTTGATCTCATCGATGATGCTCAGGGATTGCCCATCGATGAATGCCGTTTGCGGTGCCGCTTCTACCGGGCCTTCTTTGGGAACGGCCAGGCAACGGCCCTGATCGCTGGTGAAATCGCGCATCTAGCTTCTGGGGAGCTAGGTCACGCGAGGGGTCTTGACCTTCTTTCACGTTCGCTCGGTTGGGCGATGCAGTCCCGCGAACTCAACCGGCGCCAACGAGCGGGCGTCGTCGTTCAAAGGTATTCTGATTGGTTCGGCCCCGAGGTCGAAACGTACTCTGTCCACTTCAGAAATGCGATCAAGTCAGGGACGGTCGATTATCAGGAACCGCAGGATTCAGCACGCGGCGGTCCTGCGACATCAAGCTGGAACGACGATTCCTCGGAACACCATGGGCGACCTGCCGACGGAGTAGTCGTTATCAGTGGCATCGGAAACGACACCACGGCCGAGGGTAAACGAGTGGAAAGGGAGTTCGCGAAGTTCAAGCAACGTCCGTTGCCGCTGTCCACCATGCCCGCGCTGGCCGGAATTCGTTCGCGGCTCGTCGCGGAGTTTCCCCATGCTGGAGCGGTTGTTGACAATGTGCTCGAAGGACTCATGGGCCGGCCGACTGTCCGTATAAGGCCAATCATTTTTCACGGGTCGCCCGGAGGTGGGAAGACACGCTTCGCCAGGCGATTGTCTGAGGAGCTCGGTACTCCCTATGAGCTAATTTCGTGCGGCGGCCTTAGTGACAGTGCCATCGGCGGTACCGCCCGGAGGTGGTCGTCGGGCGAACCGAGCCTTCCGGTCATGGTCGTGCGGATGCACGAATGCGCCGGACCGGTTGTTATTCTTGATGAGATTGAGAAGATTGGGACCGGCCGCCATAATGGCAACGTGCACGACGTGCTGATCGGATTGTTCGAGCCCGAGACGTCGAGACGCTGGCATGACCCTTACCTTCAGGCCCACTGCGATCTGTCACACGTATCCTGGCTGATGACCGCAAACTCGGTGGAGCCGATCCCGGCGGCTTTGCGGGACAGGTGTCGAATTCTTTCTTTTCCGGATCCGGAAGCTGACCATTTGCCCGTCTTTGCAACGCGAATCCTTGAGCGGCTGTACATCGACGCGGGTCACGATCCCCGCTGGGCGACGCCGCTTGAGGGATTCGAGCTGAACGCATTGGCGAGCGTTTGGACAGGTGGTTCGCTCCGAAAGCTCGAACGTCTCGTCGAGAGATTGCGAGAGGCGCGCGAACGCGCGAGGCGGCAACAATGAACCGTCGGTAAACCGTAGGCGACATGGGTCGTCTCGAATCGGAGCAACGCCTCGTGGAAGTACCGTCCTAGATCGGCGACTTGGCGGCGAATGTTTGAAAAGGAGGCCGGCATGCCTCGCGGTGGCAAGGACGAGACGACCAACGCAGACGTTGAGCCGCTCGGGGAAACGCCGGACGACAACGAAACGTTTGCCCAGGCGCTGGCAAAGGCGGGCTTCAAGCCGGCCAACGTCGGGCACCGGGTCATGTCCCCGGGGAAACGCAGGGAGACGCTGAAGAAGCGGCCTTCAGGGAACGCAGACAAGTAGCGTATGAGCACGACCAGCCTTCCAAAACCTTAGCTAAAGCCCGTACGAGCTGCCCGTTTTACTCGATGTGAAAACTCGACCAGATCGAAGACTAGGGGATAACCGGGCCCCCTTCCGTTTTGAAGCGCGTGGGAAGTGCCGTCTCAACTCAGATTTTTGTCTCGGTGTCTGTGGCGCCGCCCGGCCTGGCGAGGGCGACGCCGGGGCCGTGCTGTGGCGTCGCGTCCGTGAACGCCGCCCCCTTCTGCTCCAAAGCGCGGCGCACCTTCTCGACCGCGTCGACGAGGACGTTGTTCTCGCCATTCTCGATCCTCACGACGATCTGCCGGCTGACTCCAGAGAGTTCGGCCAGTTCCGCCTGGCTGAGTCCGACGAGCGCGCGTGCGGCCCGAAGGACTCGCATGATTTCCGACATCGAATCCATGCGCTGAACAGGCGGCACTTCCACAAATTTGTCAACAATTATAGGATTCGGCTTCGGCGTGACGCGTTAGTGGGGCCTCGAGGTACCGAACCCGCGCCCGCCGAAGCTGCCCTTGGAATGATCAGTTTTTCTAGCTCTCGACGAAGGAGACCATCGGCCAGCAGCACGGCCTCGGATTCCGAACCCTCCTTCAAGAGAAGGAGGTATGCTGGGCGCAAAGGGAACACCGTCCAAAGGACGGTTAGCGACCTCTCCTGGGCCGCTTGGGTGCATCGGGAGCATCGGCTTGCGGCCGTAGCAGTATCAACTGGAGGGAACCCGACGCATGATCCGTCATCGTTGCCGGCCGCGCTATACGCGTGTCCTTGATCAGGCTGCCCTGCGGCTGAAATGAGCGCCTCAAGGCCACTTACATCAGGCCGCTTGGGCCAGGTGCTCCTAAGGTCGGCCCGTGTTGCCGACGCCCTGCCGTGGCCGAACGCACCAAGATCACCTTCCTCAGGCAGCCGCACATCACGCAGTCGCCGAGTTACTTAGCCAGACCGGTCTCCTTAGTGGTATCCGCGTTGCGTTGGAGTTGATCGGCTGGATTTGGGATGTCGAAGAGAGATTCTACACCTTCGCTTGCTCAAAGGCGGGCTGCTGCCCGTAGGCAGCAGTGTGCCAGTCAACAAGAAGACAATTGTTTCGCTCGCTGTGCCGCGCTTCGCATGGCAACTGAAACGCGCCTCGCCAGATCCCCCGCGCCTGGGCTCGCGCTTTGTCCTAAGCATCAAGGTACTTTCCACCACTGTATCGCGACCAGTCAACTGCCAGGCCGTTCTCGACGAGCCGGCGATTCACCTCTGCTCCATCAGCGTCGTCGACGTTCAGCCATGCTGGCCCGATCTCGACCTCCATCCCCTCGACGTGCGCTCCGGATAGTACCCACGACCGATATACGTGCAGCCGCTTTCGCGCCGCCATAGACGGGGATATAGAGCCAGCCGTCTGGCGCGCGTCCCGCCCGAAGGACTCGCATGAGTTCCGACATCCAATCCAGTCGGTGAGCGGGCTGGCACTCCGCCAAATTTGTCAACAATTATAGGACTCGCACAACGACGAGTTAACGCCACCCATCCGTTCACTTCCAGCACGTGAGAGAAATGTCGAGTACGCGACTTCATTCTACGGTTTGGAAGTCGGCGGGTTACTGCCCCAGCCATTGATACTCGGCGATCGAAGCTTTGCCAGACCTCTTATCGTAGAGACAAACCACATTGACCATCCTCTTCGTCCTAGGGCTCTTTTCGCGGAGCAGCACGGCGATCTTCCCGGTGGCATCATCGAAGACAACTGGCGCGGTGGCTTCGGGCGACACCATGCGAGACTGCCCGATGCAGGTTCCGTTCGCCTTGGCGAAGAGGGCATTCCACGCTGCATCGCTTGAAGCATTGGCCAACGGCGCGAAGGAAAGCAGGCCAACGGCTGCGGCAAGGGTGGTCTTCAGCATCGGGAAAGTCCTCATGTGATTTCGAATCGGGCCGGATGTCGGCCGCCAAGTTGTTCGCGGCAAACGATGGCAGCATGAGGGCTGCGCCTGAGCCTTCGTCTTACTAAGGTTAACACTCTGACGACTTCAACCTAGTCAGGAAACAGATGTCGTGGTCCGCACAGTTGGATTGTCCGGACTGAGTCGCCAGACCGCGTCGGCCTTTATAGGAGTATCACCCGACGGAACATGCATTGAAGGCGTCGACGCCCAGGGGCCACGCGTCACGTTGGCCGCTGATCTGACAGCGTTGCAATCAGCATATCCGTAGATCGTCCGCGCGTTTTGACGAAGCCTGTCATCTCGGTGGACACATCGCCTGGGCAGCGGACACTGTGACGAGATTAGGCCTTTGCCTTCGGCTTTTGGCGCGCCATCAGGGCCTTTGTCGGAATGGGTGAGTGCGCAGGCCGTGGGTAGGAGAGGCCCGCCTGCGTCCTCTCGCTCAAGGCTGTGACTGTGGGCGCGAGTCGACTTCCGAGCGATTGTGCGATTGCCGCCTCGCGAAGCTCTGCCTTAGGGGGTAGCGAGGGTTGCGTCTTTCCCCCAGCATTGCTGAATGCTGGGCGGCAAAGTCCACCAATTAGGCCATATAAAACAGAATGAAGTATTTAGTAAATTGCACGTTGGTATAATCAACTCATACTTGGATATCAACGCCGCTATTCTGCAAGACTATACCATCGGATAATAGTCAAACTCGCTCTCTTACCCGATTCTTGCAATGCAAATATCGAAGGAGTCCAGCGATGCACTTGCCTTCAGGGATCCCGCCTGCGCCGCGCACAAAGCGCGCACTGCGCACCTTTGCTGCAGGAGTATCTATCGTGTCGGCCATCTTAGCAGCAGCCAATGCCCACGATGCCGAGCCCTCCCCTGGGCAACCTTACGGCTGGTCATACCCATCGGCTTGCTGTTCCGACTACGATTGCCGGATGGTAACCGGGCACGCGGTTTCCGAGCAGCCCCAGGGATACGTGATCGTGCAGACCGGCGAGACGATTGGCTACGAAGACGGCCGCATCAAGCAGAGCCCGGACGGGTTATATCACTGGTGCTCGGCTGCAGGTGCGCATGATGGCCGGACCATCTGCCTGTTCGTACCGCAAAGACAATTTTAGGGCGCTGAAGCGATCTATGGTGCCATCCCGAGCGCGCGTATTTGTCCCTATTACCGCCCTAACAAGCGGATCGTTTTTTTGATAGCCAAGCAAATGAGCAACCCGACACAGATTAATACGAATGAACAATAGATAAATTAATTGTAATACAGGAATATTAGCGAAGCTGAACTACCTCCCTGCTGGAAACAACAGACCAGCTTTTTTATGAGGCGAACCCTCTATTGAGGAGAACCGATATGGCTGAGAAACTTGCATTAAAAATACGCTATCGACTAAAGAAGCCAGCCAAGAGAGAAGGTCACGCTGCGCAGCGCGTCATCGAGTCAGTGGCGGACGATCTGAACGCCCTCCTTGCTCCTGTCATGGGAGTGTTTGCTGACCTTCAGGAAGAGAAGTTCGCTTCTCCCGAGCAGCGAAGACGTTACGATCTAGGTATCTCGTGTATGCTTCTGTCACGACTGCTGGTACGCCAGCTTCTGGATTGCGCCAATCCCCGACAGCTCAGGCCTGTGAATATCGATGTCGGCCAGTTTCTGTCCTCTCTGGAGCCAGCCCTTAGAAGCGCGCTTTCAAGGGATGTCCGCCCATGTTTCGACGTGCCCCGTAACCTTCCCCCCATATATTGCGATCAGCAATTGATGGTACGGGCCCTGCTTAGTCTCGTTCTTGACGCGCGGACCGGGATGCCAAACGGAGGAGAAGTCTTGATTTCGGCGGGGGTCGACCTGCTAACCGAACCGCTACGCCCCATGATCCGTTTATCAGTTTCAAAAAGGAATGGGTGCGAGTATTCATCACACGCGGGTGGCAATGAAAACTGCCCATTCGAAACTGAGATGCGGGGAATGGCAGTTGTACGACAGATAGTGGAAAATCAAGGCGGGAAACTTGCTGTCGGCGGATCGTTTCATACCCCTCCAGGCGTTCACATGTGGCTACCGATCGGGTCAGCTACTAAGTGAGTGGCGCAGCCGCCCGGCATTAGATTAGCTGAGCGGCTCCACAGCGATCCGATCGAGCATTCACACTTCGTCTACTGGCATCGGGGGCAAGTCACCCCGTCTGGACATCAACTTCTTCAAGCAACGCTTGTCTAAAATATGGCGGCATCGAAAACGCTAGCGTCACGCCATGCTCGCTATTCTCCTTTGCCCAGAGGAACCCATTATGCCTCTGAACGATGGAACGGCAGACAGAAAGGCCAATGCCCATGCCGTCATTCTTCGTAGTGTAGAATGGATCGAAAATCCTCCCACTTCCCTCTGGGCCAAAACCGCCTCCCGAATCTCGGACGGAAAGCTGCACCTGGCCGTCAGAAAGGTGCGTCGTCGCAATCGCGAGTGTCCTGGGACGATCACAGACGCTCACCATCGCATCGAGTGCGTTTCGCACTAGGTTCATGATCACCTGCTGCAACTGAATTCGATCTCCAAGGACGCGATGCAATCCACTGTCCAAATCGGTCGAAACCATCACGCGTCCCCGCTGCAATTCGCCGCGCAGCAGTGCCAACACCTCATGGACCGCCGCATTAAGGTCGACGGCTTCAAATTCTGTTTCCCTGTTGCTAAACAGTGCTCGCAACCTCGCAATCACGTCGGCAGCTCGGCTACCGTCCCGAATCGTACGGCGCGCGGTTTCGCGGGCGCTATCTATATTGGGAGGATCGTTAGCCAGGAACCGGAGACAGGTATTGGCATTCGTTATGATGCCCGCGAGTGGTTGGTTCACCTCGTGAGCTATCGACGCCGTCAATACTGCAAGACTGCTCACTCGTGAGACATGCGCCAGTTCTGCGCGGGCCTTACCAAGTGCCTCATCCGCAGCACGAAGCTCTGTCGTATCCTGCACAGCGGCCAAACATTCAAGTTGTCCGTCCTGATGGGTAATCACGCGTCCGAACGTCCTTACATTTTTCACGCGCTCGTCAGGCATGCGCAGCCGGATCTCGTATCCGATGTAGCTTTGTCCATCACGCACTCGAGCCATCTGTGCCGAAAGGAGCGGTAGGTCTTCGGGATGTACTCGCGAGCGGACTTTAGCTACCGTCATTGGCTCGGTATGTTCGTATTCGAAAATTCGATACAGCTCCCTGGAAAAAAACACTTTCTCCGTGTCGACGAGCCAAGAGAAGCTGCCTGTAGAACTCAGTTGTTGTGCCTCGGTCAGCACAGTCTCACTGCGCCGCAGGGCGGCTTCCGTCCGGGACCGTTCAATCGCAATGCTCGCGATGTGCGTCGCGTGCGCGATGATGTTCTGGTGCTTGGCGGACGGAACCGCAGGTTGCCGCTGATAGAGGCAAAGCGTGCCGAGGACGTGACCATCCTTGGTACAAATAGGCGTGCTCCACACGGACCTCAGCCCATGCTTCAGAACGTGAATGCGAACGGGCGTGTTTTGCCAGCGCGGATCTGAATCGATGTCCTCAGCAACGACCTGGATTTTTTCGCGCGCTGCGATGGCGCACGGTATGCCGTCACCGCTGAGTGAAACCCCGGCAATCGGTTCCGTGTACTCGGCGGGCAATGACGGTGCTACGCTGTACTCGATGGCGGGAACACTCCAGTCGATCGGATGAATATCGCAGTAGCAATGTGTCGTGCTCTCTTCGACGAACGCGCACAGAGCCGACAAAACCTCGCGCACTGGGGAACCGGATGCGATGATCTCGAGCAAGTGCTTTTCACGCGAAAGGTTGGCTTCAGCCCGCTTGAGATCATCAATGTCGGTGTTGACGCCATACCATTTTACGATGTTGCTCGAGCTGTCCCGCAGCGGATATCCGCGGAAGAGAAACCAGCGGTATTCGCCGTCGAATCGGCGAATACGGGCCTCCGCTTCTCCGGACTTGCCCGAAGCCATAATGACTTGCCATTTGTCGATCAGCCCGGGGAGATCGTCGGGATGAACTGCCGAGGTCCACTGCCACCCCTCGGCCGCCGGCGCCGAACTGCCGATATAATCAAGATAGTACTGGCTCAAGAAGTCGGCAGCACCGTCAGGGCGTGAAGACCAAGCCATCGCAGGTATGTTGTTGACCGTAAGCTTGGAGTTGAAATCACTTTGGAGCAATGCGTACTCAGCACGCTTCTGATCGTCGATATCAATGTGTACGGCATACCAACGAACGATTTTTCCAGTTGAGTCCCGGAGTGGCGATCCGCGAACGTGGAACCAGCGGTAGTTTCCCGAACTATGCAGGAATCGAAACTCCATGTCGAATGGAGCGCCTGTTTGCGTGGACGAGGCGGACGCTTCAAGTACCAGGGGCAGGTCTTGGGGGTGTATGAAGGGGGAGAGTCCCGCTTCTCTCAGCTCCGCAACCGACTTGCCGAAATATCTCGCGGCAAAGGCGTTAACGAACTCGGGTTTGCCGTCGGGTGAGAGAACCTCGATCCCGACCGGAATGCAGTCCACAAGCTGTCGTGCTTCGCGCTGGCAATCACCAAGCGAGCCTTCGGCCAGCTTTCCCTCGTTTATATCAACGAGCAAATGCAGCCATCGTGATGCATGTCCCTCATCGTCTGTCACGGGCAGTCCGAGAGTATTGAACCATCGATAGGTTCCATCTCTCCGACGATGCCGACTTTCACTGTTGTAGGGGGCCCTATTCTGCCAGCCATCGCCCGACCCAACGAGCGTATGTTCTGGTTCACCAGAACGTGCGGCGGGAGCGTCCCAGCGACTGAACCCTCCGAACCGGTCACCCAAGTCGTCATGAGCCAGCTGATTTGCCGTCTCGATCTCTCCAGACGGTAAAGTAACAATTGCAGGCACCGGCATGTTTGCGACCAGCACAGAGAGGTCGACCAGGCGCTTGCTATGCTCTCCGCTGCAGAGTGAATTGGGGGCGTCACTGCCGAAGGCGCACCATTTCACAACTTTGCCCCCGTCATCCCGGATCGGACCAAACTGAACCGAAAGGAGACGGAAACCGCCATCGGCGGATCCCACACGGGCTGTAAATTCGCCGGAGCTACGAGAATCCAACAGGACTTGCCAACGTTCCTGCAATGCCTGCAGGTCGCGTGGATGAAAAGCTTGCTGCCAAGCGGACCCCAGCGCATCCTCGTGGCGCTGGCCCGTGTAATTGGACCAACGTTGGCTCGCGAAATCCACCTCCCCGTTGCACCCCGCCGTCCAAAGGATAGACGGCAACGACCTCAGGACGCGGTCCAGATCGATTTGCATGATCAACTCACTCGCGTTCGTCGCTCGGAGTATGAGCAACCAAGGCGAAACTGTCCATTGTTCCTTGGTGTAGGGAAGTCGCAACCCTGGTAAACGCTATCCGCGGATTGGAGCCGCGCGGCTTTCACCAAGACAACCCAGTGCGACTCAAGAAACGCCTCTCTCGCAACCTGGAAGAATGCCCCTGCTCTCGCAGGTGGCAGGCTTACGAGGGGCATTCTCGATCAATTAGGCAAGAACCAATACGGAAACCTTTAGCCGACGACATCGCTAGTTCCGGCCCATGCATTTAACGTTATGTTACCAAGGAAGCATTGGACGTAAAACATGCTGTCGACATTACATGTAGTTACATTACTCCCCCCTAGTCGACATTATGGGGATACATGGGGAGCGGAGTATAAGAGCGTTGCCGACGATCCTTCTCGGGAGGTCTTGAGAAACGTTGGCAGGGAGTGCCAGTGTTCCAGCTATCGATCAACCACAAGACCTAGTCTTGAGTTGTCGGGGCAGCTTGGGACACTGGCTGCTCCATAAGTAGTCAGTGCCGCAACAAAAGCCATCGGCCAAGAGGCTCCAGACCGGAGCGCGGCAGCCAAACCGTTTGTCACGAGTACTGCAACAATCCGAGGCTATTCGGATTTTCGTGTGGAATCGGGAAGCAAGATCATCCCATCGCGCTGAACTGCCCCGGCTGTCGACGCGACTTTAGCGACGCGCCCGGCAAAATTGCCCACTCTCACTCGGCGTTTGCGAGAAGGCCACGACGGCGACGCTGTGGCGTCCGCCCGGACAGCCAGTCCTTTACGCGTTCGGCATGTTCTTTCGGGGCTTTGGAGGCTGCTCGTGCCGCTAGGTTTGCCAAGGTGTGGCCGCCCATGACTTCCCTCGCCCGTTTTTCCGCCTCGATCATCACCGCGTGGATGGAGCAAACACCGTCCTCCGCCCAGGCGGGGATTTGGTCGCCGAACACCGCGCACTGACCACGAATCTGCTTGCATTCGAAGAGTGCCTTGCGTCCGTCGATCGCTTCGGTGACCTCCAGCACAGTGATGTTGGTGGCGGGACGGGCAAGCGCAAACCCACCTCCAATTCCCTCTCGGGCGGCAACGATGCCCGCCTTTTGGAGCTTGGTGAAGAGCTTTGCGACGAAGTCGGTGGAAATCTTCTGTAGCTCTGCGAGATCGCGAGCACTGGCTGGCTGGCCGATTTCCTCAGCTTCGACCAGGGTCAGTAGGCAATGGAGAGCGTATTCTACGCCTGCGCTTACGTGGGCCATAGTGCACCAAAACAACGACAAATACCGTCGTAGATAACCTCATTTGCGGTTTCCCGCAAGCCAATAGGCGTCGCTGCTGCGTTGACAGTGCGTTTCCAAATCCAGGCACGATTTTCGTTTGCCCGATTACTACGATCAAGTTAATCGGAGTTAGGCGACCATTTCAAATCATCGCCGAACCGTCCCCATGGGGACTAATGAAACTGTCATTTGTCCGGTGCCTAACCTCGTCCAGCCACTGGCGACGACTTGCCTGAGGAATAGAGAATGCGTGAACGAATTCTGATTGTTGGAGCCGGTTTTGCCGGAATGTGGACTGCTCTCGGTGCCATGCGGCTGTTGGATCAGCAAGGAAGGGCTGACGGGTCTGTGGAGGTCGCGGTGATAGCCCCCCAGCCTGAGTTGCACATTCGCCCCCGCCTCTACGAGAAGCATGCCGCTCAGATGAAGGCCCCGCTGTCGGAAATCTTCGCAAACGTTGGCGTGCGCTTCATCCGCGGCCATGCGATGTCTATTTCTACGGAGACCAACACCGTCACGTATGCGGATGAGGACGGCCTGGTACTATCGATCAGCTACAGCAAGCTTGTCCTTGCGACGGGCAGCGTTCTGCACCGTCCTGACATTCAAGGTCTAGTCCACGCTTTCAACGTTGATCAGCTTGCCGATGCCGCGGAACTGGAGGATCACATTTCCCGATTGGCACGACTGCCGGAAACGCGCGCACGCAATACCGTCGTCGTTGCCGGGGGCGGCTTCACTGGCATCGAAACGGCGGCCGAAATGCCCCACCGCATGCGTGCAGCACTCGGTGATAACGCTGACATCCGCGTCGTAATTGTCGAGCGCGCACCTGCGATCGGACCGGACCTTGGCCCCGGTCCGCGTCCGATCATCGAGCGAGCCCTCTCGGAATTGGGCGTCGAGACGCTTCTACTGTCCCCAATTACGGAGATTGATCCCAAAGGCGTCACACTTACGTCCGGCGAACGCATCGACGCGGCCACTGTGATTTGGACGGCCGGTGCCCGCGCGAACCCAATCACGAGCCAGATTGACGCAGATAAGGATTCCTTCGGGCGCCTTCATGTCGATAGAAACCTCAAGGTGATCGGACACGAGAACGTCTTCGCCACGGGCGATGTCGCCTGCGCCGCAACCGACGATAACGGCAATCGAACCATGATGAGCTGCCAACATGCACAGAATCTAGGCCGCTCTTCCGGGTACAACGTCGCCGCCGACCTTCTGGGCGTTCCCCCCATCCCCTACAGCCAGGAAAAGTACGTGACCTGCCTCGATTTAGGTCCGTGGGGTGCGGTTTATACCGAAGGGTGGGATCGTCAGGTGAAACTCACCGGCGCAGAAGCGAAGAAACTCAAGACGACCATCAACACGACATGGATCTATCCGCCGAGCGCCGATCGTGCAGCAGCTTTGGAGGCTGCCGATCCGCTTCGCGTCGTTGTGGCCTGAAGATAAGGGGAAACGCCCCTACCTGGTCCGGTATGACATGGTGTCTAGAGTTCCTCGTGGCATCATCGCAGCCGGACCGGCACGAGTGATCGGACCTACCTGACCGATCACTCGAAGTCATTTGGAGGAACATGCCGCTTCCGCTTCCGAGGTGATCAAGTTCCTACTTGCCAGATGTGAGAGGGTTCCTCTCGCGTGCGCGGTCTACCAACTTAGAGCGAAACAACCGGTGCTGGCTTTCGAAAAGGAAGGGCCAAGCATAGCCCTTTAAATCGAGGACAAGATATGCATCTGCAATGAGAAAGTGATGGCCAGGTTGAACCAATCGGCCATTCTTCTGAGATCGGGGGTTCGTGCAGCAAATAAACGCGCCGTCCCTTGTTTCCTAGTCACGAAGTTCTTTCGGAATGTCAGCAACTCTACTGCTCAGCCCTAGTTGGCACGCATTATGCCAGATGGAGTGTGCGCGCAATCGCGGCGTTGTGTCGATTGGAAACGGCCTCCCGCTGCGGTCTGTAATTATTGTGTTCCAGCCCTCCGCATCCAAGTCCCTCCATTCCACATTCAAATGCACTTCGGAGTGTGAAAACAGGTTCCGAAGGGCTTGAGAGGGCAGCGTTGAGATAAAATCAACCTCACTCGGTACGACACTTTGATCGATCGGCAGTGGTTGATCCGATCTGACGCGCACCCAGGCGACGGTTTCCGCTAGGAACCTTGCTTCCAATCCGACTCGTGCAACAATCTCGCGACGACTGATGCCGGGCGCACGGGAGGGCGCGGAGAGCTGTTCATCGGTCATATTCATCAGGAGCCGCGCGAAGTACGCGGTCCCTTGCCTCGCCAGGCTCAAGTCGACATGGGGGGCAGAAAAATGATCATAGCGGGCGCCTGCGCCCTGGCGCGCGCGCAATTGCGCGCGCGCAGCTTCTTCTCGGTCGCTCATCTGTCATCTCCCACAACCAGTGTTCGGGCGAAATTTAGGCGCTCCATAATGGGCGCATCGGAGAACCGGAAGAGGTCGAACTGGGTTTCCGCGTGGAGCGACCATTGAACCCATGATGGAATGACAAAAATGTCGCCCACATCCAGCGCCCGCTCATCGCCATTGATCACTACGGTCCCCCGCCCGTTGAATACCTGGAAAACGGTTGATCCAACTTCGTGGCGTGGCGCAGTCGAAATGCCTGCGCGCAGCCGATGAAACTCGCAGCGGATCGTTGACATCACGTCACCCCCGGTGGTCGGGTTGACGTAGCGTATAGCAGCGTGGCCCTGTGCAACCGTCGCTGGATATCCTTCCTCTTCCAGCAGAAGCTGCTCGGTTAGGGCGCGATCGGTATGCTCCCAGCGGTACGCCGCCATCGGTGAGTTCGCAGTGTCTTGCAGTCCTGATAACGGCCGTAGCCCTGGATGTGCCCACAATCGCTCCGCCCGCGAGAATTGAGGCGTGGCGTAATCGGTGACGCGTTCTGCGCCGAATTCGAAGAACCCGACGTCGTTCTGAAACGAGAACGGAATGTCCAAGCCATCGATCCAAGCCATCGGATGATCGCTGTCATTATGGTGGCCGTGAAAAAACCAACCGGGTGTAAGGAGCAAGTCGCCGCGGCTCATTCGGACCGGGTCACCGTTCACAACAGTCCAGACCCCGGCGCCCTCAACGACAAAGCGAAACGCGTTTTGGGCGTGCCGGTGCTCCGGCGCTGTTTCTCTCGGACCAAGGTATTGGATAGCACACCAGAGTGTAGGACTGATGTAGGCATTGCCGCCCAGGCCGGGGTTTGCCAACCCGAGCGCACGCCGCTCGCCACCGCGCCCGACGGGGACGAGTTCTCCAGACTTTTCCGCCAACGGAAGCAAGTTTGCCCATTTCCAGATATGCGGCACCGCCTGAGGATTCGGTTGCCGCGGCATAAGGTTCCCCAGCTGCGTCCACAGCGGCGCAATGTGTTCACGCTCAAAACCAGCGTAAAGGTTGCGCAGCTCTTGAGTATCCTCGGGCTGCCCGGAATGGGGTTCAACTTTCTCTACAACCGATCCCATGATTGTTCCTCCTCGAACCGATTAGGATGCGTCCGGCTGCGATTGCGGCGCAGCGTTGCGGAATGCTGGTATTTCGTTCAATGCCTTGAAAATCCTTGCTACGGTGGGCCAGGATTCGGTGTCGATCTGGAAGCGAGCGTTATTCCAAACCTGCGCATACAGGCAGATGTCAGCGACGGTCGGTGTCTCGCCGTGGCAGTAAACCCCAGTGCTCTCATCAGCAGACAGGGTTTCTTCGAGGGCATCGAAAGTCGTGGCCACCCAGTGTGTAAACCACTCTTTCTGAGATTCTTCGTCAGCGCCGAAGGCCGATGTCAAATGCTTGAGGACACGCAGATTGTTAAGCGGATGAACTTCGCAGGCGATCATGTAGGCAAGCGAGCGGGCTCGAGCGCGTCCGTCACTATCAGCAGGAAGAAGTGGAGGCGTCGGGTGAGTCTCCTCGAGCCACTCCACAATCGCGAGGGACTGGGACATGAAGACGCCATCCTTGCGCTCCAGCACCGGGACGAGTCCCGCTGGGTTCATCTTCAAGAAGTTCGGCTGGCGAGTCTCACCGCTGCGGAGAACATAGGACACGTAGTCGTAGGGAATGTCCTTGTAGTTGAGTGCCGCCCTCAGCCGCGTCGAGGCGGACGATCGAAAGAAATTGTGGAGTTTGAACATGGCGAAGCGCTCACTCAACTGTGGTGGTGATTGTGCCGAGCCCGTCGATATCGACGACACACACATCACCTCTGACAAGCGGGCCCACGCCCGCAGGAGTCCCTGTCATGATCAAGTCGCCAGCCTCCAAGGTCTGCGAGTGCGACAGGATCGATATGATTTCCGGAACGGACCAAATAAGTTCGCTAAGGTCAGCGTCCTGCTTCACGGTCCCATTTACCGTTAGGCGGATGGAGCCTGATGAGAAGTGGCCGACCTCTGCAACTCGATGGATGGGCCCCACCACAGCGGAATGATCGAAAGCTTTTCCTTCATCCCAAGGACGGCCTTTGTCACGCGCCGCAAGCTGCAGGTCCCGACGGGTTAGATCGTTTCCTACCGCATAGCCCCACACGTAGGCGAGCGCGTCGCCAATGGCGACATTCTTTGCTCGCCTGCCAATGGCAACGACGAGTTCGGCCTCGTAGTGGAAGTCCTTGGTCAAAGGCGGATATACGATCTTCGCATTGTCATCCACCACGGCGTCCGCGGGCTTCGTAAAGAAAAAGGGCGGCTCCCTGTCCGGATCCTTACCCATCTCGCGAGCATGGGCAGCATAGTTGCGTCCTATGCAGAGGACGCGTCTAACCGGAAAGCGGTCGTTCGTTCCCGCTACGGCGACGCTTGGCGTGCTCGGTGGTTGAAAGACGTACGACATCAATTTTATCCTTTGTGATGGGTTTAGGCGGGCGAGCTCGATCAAGCGGCAACATGTCTTACTGTCGCATCTGGACACCTGAGAATCCTGACTAGACGGGCTCAAGAAAACTAGCTGCAGCTGCGGCATCGCTGTGCTGTGCACCGTACAGCCAGTCGAGCGCGTCATACCATTCCTCTTGCGACTTCGCTGACATGATCGAATTTCGCAGGGCCGCATGGACGCCGGCCGGGTGATAAATATGGTCGCCAATCGCCCTGGACGTTAATTGGATACGCGCAGTTCGAACCCGGCGCCGGTTCTGGTACGCCAACAGAGCTGACTCCGGATCCTCTGGCCGTGCCGCCACCTCGAGAGAAAGTGCTACGCCATCCTCCATCGCCATGCATGCTCCCTGGGCGAGGTATTGCAGCGTGGGGTGTGCAGCGTCACCGAGCAATGCCACACGACCATCAATCCAGGTGTCCACTGGATCGCGATCGCAAAGAACCCAAAGCTTCCAATTCTGCCCGTGGCGAATAATGCTTTGAGCACGAGGATGGACGTGACTGAAAGCCTCAAGCACTTCTCTATCGGCGACGGGAAGTCCCGAAACAGGCGCCGATGCGTCGTTGTGGCAGGTCACCACGAGATTGAAGGTCTTCCAGCCCGACAGCGGGTAGTGGACGATGTGGCATTTAGGGCCTGCCCATAGAGTAGCTGCATTCCAACGCAGGTCCTCTGGCATTTGGTCTGTGGGAATAACGCTACGGTAGGTGGTATGTCCCGTGACTCGCGGCGCGCCGTCGCCCACCACTTTGTTTCGGATGTTCGACCAGAGACCGTCCGCGCCGATCAGGATCGCCCCCTCAACGGACTCGCCCGTCTCCAAGATCGCTCGGACACTTGATCCGTCCTGCTCGTAGCCAATCACATTGCAGCCGGTTCGGAGATCGATCGACGGGTTCGACCTGCATGCGCGGACGTAGACACCGTGGAGGTCGCCACGGTGAGCCACAGCGTAGGGATTACGAAACCGTTTTCTGAACGCCTCGCCAAGATCTATCTCAGCAACATCCTCGGCGGTCGTCGCATCGATTAGCCGGAGTTTGTCAACATAGACCGCCATTCTCCGGGCGTCGTCTCCAATGCCCAAGTAATCGAACGCATGAAATGCGTTCGGTCCGAGCTGCAAGCCAGCGCCGATCTCGCCAAGGACCGGAGCTCGCTCAAGGACCGTAACTTTGAAGCCGTGCTTCGAAAGGCCGACGGCCGCAGATAGGCCGCCGATCCCACCACCTGCGATGATAATTGATTTAGCTTTTTGCATCATTTCCTCCTTTACGGGTTCGAGGTACTGCGGTTGACCGCGGCTCATGCTTTCCCGTTCCGATCGATGGGTTCGATCGGGTGTGGCTTTCGCTACCGCGCGAGGGCCCAAGAGCTTTCCGGGCTATTTTGGAAGGAGACAGGCACCCAGTAGGCGGTGCCATGTGCGGCGTCTAACGCAGGTCCGCACGGCTTTGCATACGGTGAGTTACACACCGCGACGCAGCCTGCTGGTGCTGTGCCAGGGACTCGTTCAGCGTCTTTTTCACGCCTTATCGATCAGTATACGTCTCATTTGGCACTATCACCTCCTTCCCACTTGCGGCGGCTGTTGCGAACGCTTTCCTCTTCGGCTTAAAATCGCATGCGCGCGCAACCTCGCAACCAGCGGGGTCGCAACCTGAAGAAGCCAAAAGCACAAGATCGTTTGCCCACATTAGCAAACGAGAATTTGGGTACCCTGCCCAATTGCCAGGACAACAGAGCGCACCACACGCTCCGTCTTCCGGTATTCCCGCTCATAGTGCCGACGGGTAATTGCCGGCGCAGAGCGATCGGCTGATCTTCGCTACCGCCTGGAGCGGTTGAGCGAAGTCCACCAGGTTTCGCTAATCCATCGTGCATTCCGATGCATAGGAATCGGTATGACCAACAAGTGCGGTCTCAAAAGGCTTCATGATCGTTCGGCCTTGCTCGTCTTTCTCAACGTTTGCAATGTAGTAGTTCTCGATCGGATACTGGTTGTTGTTGAACTTGAATGGGCCTCGGATTGATTTGAAATCGGCCTTCCGGAACGCTTCACGCAGCGCAGCCTTGTCCTCGATCTTGCCTCCAACCTGCCCAATCGCAGCATCAAACAGTCTTGCCGTGTCGTATGCCTGTGCGGCGTATCCGGAAGGTAGGCGTCCGTATGCCTTTTCGAAGCTTGCTACGAATTCCTTGTTCTCCGGATTATCGATCTTCTCGGTCCAAGCCGCTGCCGCCGTTGCGCCGATTGGCGCGTCGCCCACGGCAGGAAAGATTGTCTGATCGAAGGAAAAGGATGGACCGTAGAGCGGGATAGACTTCTTGAGGCCAGCATCGTCGTATTGCTTTATGAAGCTAATTCCCAGGCTTCCCGGATAGAAGAAGAACACGGCCTTCGGCTTTGCGCTCCGCAACGCTGCAAGCTCGGCAGCGAAGTCAAGCTGATCAAGCTTTGTATAGACCTCTTTGACGATCTCTCCTTTATAGAACCGCTTGAAGCCCGCGATGAGATCCTTCCCCGCAGGATAATTCGGAGCCATCAGGTAGACGCCGGAAATGTTTTGCCGCGTCATATACGCGCCCATGGCCTCAGCGGGCCCGTCGTTCTGATAGGACGGCACGAAAAAATAGGGATCACATTGCTTGCCCGCCAACTGTGAGGGGCCTGTGCCCACGCTGAACAGGAACGTCTCAGACTTCAATATCGGCTTAGCCGCCGCGAGGAGAACATTCGAGAAGTTCATTCCGACAACGATATCGACCTTGTCCTGCTCCACAATCTTGTCGGCCAGCTGTCGCCCCACGTCCGGCTTGGCCTGGTCGTCGCCTATGATCAGGTTGACGGGGAGGCCGCCGAGTTTGCCGCCGGACTTTTGAAGCCCCAGCTTGAAGCCGTCGAGCAATTCCGACCCCAGCATCGCGTTTGCTCCGGTGAACGTAGCAACGAAGCCGATCCGGACCTCTTCAGCTGCGTGCACCGGAGTAATGCCAGCAACGAAGGTTGTTGCAAGTAATGCTTCGCGGATCATGGTTTCCTCCCATTTGGCCTTGATCGGCCGTTGATGACTACGCATTCCACTAGAGTTACAGCCGTTGCGGCACGAAACGCCGACCAACGCAGGCCGAAAAAGACCAATATGCCATCGCCTGATTTTAGGCAGTATACGAATGGTTCGTATGCTTGTCAATTGTCTTCGCTGGCCCTGAGACGGCGAAGCTGTTGTTATTGGACCCCATGCCCCAGCCCCATTTTGCACTTGCGCAATCACGATACGTATGCGAATTATTAGTATACGTCGCATTCATGAACGAACGGCGAAAGCGGAAGCTCGCTGAGAGCGGCCGTTCCAAGCTCTTAAAATCAACGGCCGCGTTTTTCGTATGTACGACCTGAATTAAGAACCACTCGAAGGTGGTCAATCGTTTTCAAGGTAGAGGTGGGAAATGAACCATTTTGATGTTGTTGTGCTGGGAGGTGGATACGCCGGAATGACGGCGGCGGATCGCATCCTTAAGGCCGAGACAGGCGCAAGTGTGCTGCTCGTGGATGCAAAGGCTGAATTTGTTGAGCGTATCAGGCTTCACGAAATCGCCGCGGGCGCGTCCGAGGGGCACTACCCCTACGCCAGCCGAATGGAAATGCTTGGTGGCTCGTTTCTTCAGGGCGAGGTGGCGGCTATCGATCCCGATCGATCGACGCTGCTGGTTGCGGCTTGGGATGGCCAGCAAGCTGAAATTACCTATGGCTCCCTCATCGTCGCTATCGGAAGTCGTAGCAATCGCCACATGGTACCCGGGATCAAGCAAAACGCCATTTGCCTCGACAGTGTAGCCGAGGTACGCGGACTGTCCGAATGGGCCAGCACGTCGCGAGGTCGGCTCGTCATTGTCGGGGGTGGCTTAACTGCCATCGAGGTGGCTTGCGAGTTCGCCGAACAATATCCCGAGATCGAGGTCGTCATGATCGGAGCAGACGAACTTCGCCCCTCGAGCCTGCCCGGCGGATATGACCCGGCAGCGGTGAGACATCTCAGAGGTACTTTTGACCGACTGGGCGTCCGGTTCGTCGAGAAAGCGCTCGTATCAGCGATCCATCCGCAGCAAGTGAAACTGCAAGACAGAGAAACCATAACATTCGACCGCTGCATCTGGGCCGCGGGCTTCGTAGTACCAGACCTGGCGCAGCGATCTGGTATAGCGACGACTGCGTCGGGCCGGATCGTCTGCAACCCGACCCTTCAATCCGTTTCGCATCGGAACATCTTCGCGGCTGGCGACATCGCCGAAGTGCATGCCGAACCGGGCGGGTTGTGCCGAATGAGCTGCGCGGCGGGCCGTCCCATGGGTGAGGCAGCAGCGGCGAGCGTCATCAACGTGCTTCGAAATGAGGCCCCCGCAGCATTCAAATTCGGGTACGTTTTTCGTTGCGTAAGTCTCGGTCGCAAGGACGGATTGATCCAGTTTGTCGACTTGACCGACCGCCCGATGAAGGAGATTTGGACGGGCGAGAGAGCTGCCCGCTGGAAAGAATATGTCTGCCGTCGCACGGTGGCGGGTGTTGGCATGGCCGAAGATCTGGAAGCTCCAGACACTCCGCCAGTGGCCGCCACTTCGCAGCAGGCTTTGATGTATCTCGCCGAAGGCTAATCTTCGCCGGGTGGGCTGCACTCGCTCCTGCACGCTCCTCATGGGCGCCCGGCACGAGTCCGGGCGCAAATACCATCGAGACACGATCGGCTACTGGATTATCGTGTGGGAATGCGTGTTCGAGGTGCCATGTTCACGTTGATCAAAAGTCCGAGCTGCTGCGTCCAACCTGGAAGGTGCGAGCTGGAACAGGAGACGAGAATTCCGCCAAGACGGGCGGCAGCATGTTCACAGAACATATCTGTGCCGTGGACCTCGCAACCCGAGCGCCAAACGGCGCGGACAGGAAACGCACCCCTCCTCGAGAGTGGCAGACGTCTTTCACCAGCCGAGCGGGCGATGCCGCGCCTGGCGATCTCTGCCGCCGATGCGCAAAGGGCGTTAAAGGTTGGCGACGGTCGAGGAATGCCCCGCCGGGACCTCAAGCAGTTCGCCCCCGGCAAGACGGGCGCGACGCCGCGGCGACGCTTGCGCCCATCGAGATGGCTCGGTCGCAGCCTGTCGCCGAGGACTCGCGCCCAAGCTCGCCGAAGCCTTTGGAGACTCTCGCGATCCACCCTCCCCCTGAGATCAGGCACCTGGCTCGAATTGCCCGCCTGCCGAAGATCGCCATGCCATAGGGAGCCAACTTCAAGATGCCGACCTTCGTTGCGCATTCCATCGCCGAGCTGTCGAGCAGGCCCTGAACCGTCGGCGTGAACTGCCTTTGCATTCGGTGTCCCGATGACTGCCGACTGCAAAGGCAGCAGACGTCGACGAACGAACGAGCCTTGTCTGAACAGACGGGTGGGAACCACGGCTTTTCGTCACAAACCGTTGAAAGTCACTTGTGGCCGGCGGGATTTCGGCCCGTCGATCCAGTGAGAGGGAGCATCGAAACTCGCCCTGCCCTTTCGTAGATGTCGCCCCTTCAATACCTGCAAGGAAGTCATCGGGCACCCAGCCAGGCTTGATCGCAGAGGGCGCTTGTAGAGCTGTGCTGTCAGGCGAAGCGCCCCGATCGTTTCCTCAACGAGGATTGGGAGGGCGGTGAAGCACCAGGTCATCGCACATCGGCAGACGGTGGACGCTCCATACGAGGGCGCCTCGGTTGCAGCGTCCAGCGGTTGACGTTGCGCCGGAAGCGAACGCATTGCGAGATGCCGTCGGGGCGGGCGGTTTCAACCGTTCGTGACGACTGGCCCGTAGCGGCCAGAGGGTTCGCGAACTACACCAAAATCCGAATAGACCTTCAATTATGCGCTCAGCAACGTCAGTGGTAGAGCATACCGTTCGCCGCAAGAGGATTCGATAGCGTGAAGAAACGGCACTGGACACCAGGCGTTACCCCAGTATCTACCTGCGTTTGAAAACAAGAGAGGCGATGATCGCTCATCGCCTCTCCGCTTCTGAGCGGGCGAATTTGCAGGGACGTTCGCTCAGAAATCCAAGCAACGTGCTTCATCTCCCAAGACGAGTACGTGCTTCTCCATGAATGGTTTGGAGCGATGCCCGCAGGGGCGGGCTACGACTGCGGCGAGGCCTTCCAACGTCGGCAAGTCAACAGTGCGTCAGACGCCCAAGTACTGATTGCGCACGGATTCATCGCACTTGAGTTGCTCTGAGGAGCCTTCCCAGACGACCTGCCCCTTGTCGACGACGTAATGGCGGTCGGCAAGCGGCAACAAGTGGCTCAGGTTCTTATCGATGACAAGAATTGATTGCCCCATGCTCTTTAACAATTTCAAGCAGTTCCATATCTCTTCACGGATTAAGGGTGCGAGACCCTCCGTTGCCTCGTCGAGGATAAGCAAGCGCGGGTTGATCATGAGAGCACGTCCAATCGCAAGCATTTGCTGCTCCCCTCCAGACAGTTGATCCCCCATGTTCTCAAGCCTTTCGCCCAGGCGGGGGAAAAGGCGCATGATGGCTGCAAATGTCCAGGGTGATGAGCCGTCTGCGCCCGGCCGTGCTGTGGCAATCAAGTTTTCTCGAACAGTGAGATTGGGAAAGATATGCCGCCCCTCAGGCACTAGACCAATCCCGACGCGAGCCACACGATGCGCAGGGAGCCCGGCGATCTTTCGTCCGCTGAAGCGGATAGAGCCGCCCTTTACTCCCACCTGCCCCACTATAGCCTTGACGGTCGTGGTTTTGCCCATGCCGTTTCGCCCGAGAAGGGTCACGATCTCGCCTGTGTCCACTTTTAGCGTCATGCCAAAAAGTGCTTGGCTGGAGCCATAGAATGCCTTGATGTCATCAACTTCAAGCATGGGGGCCCTCCTCCCCGAGATATGCCTTTTGCACGTCCGGGTTTGAACGGATTTCAGCAGGTGTTCCGGTGGCAAGACAACGGCCGTAAACCAGGACGCTAATTCTGTCAGCGAGTGCGAAGACCGCCTCCATGTCGTGCTCTATTAGTACAATCGTGTACCGAGACTTGATGCGGGAGAGAAGCTGGACCATAGCGGCGGATTCCTCCTGACCCATTCCTGCCATTGGTTCATCGAGGAGTATCAATTTCGGTTCGGTTGCAAGGGCAACCGCCAGTTCAAGCTGGCGCTGCTCGCCGTGGGCGAGCTCACCGGCCAAATTGTCCCCTCGCCGTAGCAGGCCGACCAGCTGGAGCAGCGCGCGCGCCGGTTCGACGAGCGAGGAATCATCACTCGCAGACCGCCAGGGTCGGAAACTGTGGCCTTGGCGCGCCTGAACCGCTAGAGCGACGTTCTGCAATGCAGTCATATCCTTGCAAAGCGAAGTAATCTGAAATGAACGTACCAAACCCTGTCGGCAGCGCTGGGGCGTGCTCATGCGGGTGATGTCACGACCTTGAAACAGGATTCGGCCTCCCGTTGGCGGAACCTCACCCGCAAGCTGCGAAATCAGAGTCGTCTTGCCGGCACCGTTGGGCCCGATGATCGCGTGAAGTTCACCCTCGGCGACCTCGAGGGACAAGTTGTCCGTGGCCACCAAGCCACCGAACCGCTTCACCAGCCCCTCAGTCTTGAGAAGAAGTTCAGTCATTGACGCACCTTTCTGCCGCCCAATGCTCCAAATGCACTGGCTAGACCGCCTTTTGCGAAGAGGACTACGAAGATTAGGATCGGCCCGAGAATGACCTGCCAATGAGTGGTGTAGCTTCCAATCACAAGCTCGAGCAGCAGATACGTTGCGGCGCCGACGATAGGACCGAACACCGTCCCAATACCGCCCACTATGACCATCGTGATCAACTCGCTCGAGCGCACCCAGGCCATGTCGGCAGGGCTGACGAACTGCTGGCTTTGTGCGAGCATGACACCCGCCAATCCCGCGATAGCGCCAGAGATTACAAAGCATGCAAGCTTGTATTGGTATGTTGAAAAACCGATCGCACGCATACGCCGGTCGTTTTGCTGTGCACCTCGGATGACCATCCCGAACCGGGAGTTCACAATCCTCCAAACCAGGTATGAGCAGCCAGCGAGGACAGCGAGCGTTACGTAGTAGAACGTGATCCGGTCATCGAGATCTATGAAACCAAGCTCTGTCGGCGGCGTGAATTGAAGGCCGTCTTCTCCCCCATAGGTCTCCAGCGAGATGAAGAAGTAATAGAGCATCTGCGCGAACGCCAACGTGATCATGATAAAGTACAAGCCGCTCGTCCTGAGGGAGATCAGCCCGATCACCAGGGCGACCAGTGCGGCCGCTGCCACGGCAGCGGGCCACGTGAAGTAAAGTTGGTCGAAGGGCTGCAGAACAAATGGCCAGCTCATAATCGGCTCACCGTTTTCGACGTGCCAAGCCATGATCCCGATTGCATAGGCTCCGACGCCCATGAAAGCGGCGTGACCGAAGCAAACCATGCCGCCAAAGCCCAAAATCAGGTCGAGGCTCACAGCCGCAAGCGCCATTATCATCACACGAGTCGCGAACCGGATGTAGAACGGCTCTTCGAGGTAACTCGCGACAGCTGGTACCAGCGCAAGCAACAGAAAGCCTGCGATGACCAAGCACAAAGGGGACGCCAGACGTTGACGCGACATAGGTGCACCTGACGCGGGGGTGGCATTCTGGTCGAGGGGGTAAACTAGCAACTTATCCATGAGCGGGGAACAATCCTTTCGGGCGCCAGAAAAGAACGAGTGCCATCAGCACATAAATGCCAATGTCACCCATGGAGGCAGGGAGTGTGATGCGGCCAAACGTGTCGATAGCCCCAACCAGGAGCGCCGCAACAAAGGCGCCACGGATCGAGCCGATGCCGCCGATGACGATCACCACGAGCGTAAGAATAAGAATCTCGTCGCCCATCCCTGAACGGACGGCCATGATCGGACCTGCCATCGTTCCGGCGAACCCGGCCATTGCGCAACCTAATCCAAAGACTGCGGTGAAGAGCAGCGAGATGTTCACACCCATCGTGCTCACCATCATGCGGTTTGATGCCCCGGCTCGGATCAACATACCTGTCCGGGTCTTATGGATGAGGACATAAAGCATCACCGCCACTGCGAGACCCGCAACAATAATCGCCAATCGTATGGCCGGATAAGACAAGCCAGGAAGAAGCTCGATGCCTTCTTTCAATGCGTCGGGCACGGGCAAGAAGAGCGGTAGCGGCCCCCAAATTATCCGGACGAGATTGTTGAAGAAAAGGATCAATCCCACCGTACAAAGAACCTGGTCGAGCGGGGGTCTTGCGATGACGTGACGCAGTACCAACAACTCGGCGGCCACTCCGATCAACGCCGTGGCGAGAGGTGCGCCTAAGGCTGCGATCACGAACGATCCAGTCATATGGTAGATCGTTGCAGCGAAGTAAGCACCGAGCATGTAGAACACACCGTGCGCCAGGTTGATAAAGTTCATAATACCAAGGACGAGCGTGAGCCCGGCCGCCATCAGAAAGAGCATGACGCCCAATTGAAGGGCGTTCAGCGTTTGCTCGATTAGCAGAATTCGATCCATATTCTCCTCCGGAGCGCAACTCGGTATACTGGCGAGAGGCCCGCCAGCGATTTAGAATGAAGGTGCGCAGCTATCAGCGGCTCAGTTCCGCATGCCTAAGGCAAGTTGCGTCACTGGCATCGTGGGCGAAACCGGCTCATTGGCGGTAATATCGCCTTCAGTTCAGCAGTACAGTTGAGCGCGCAGGATGGACGTAAGCGCTTTCACCACCCGAAATGCGTTGATCGGCAAACACATCCTGGGCAATCTCATCGATCATAGGAACCTCCCATTCCAATAGCTCGGCGACCGCCGGGCGATTCGGAACTCCTTGAGACCGTCTGCGCCCAAGGTTGCGCTGCTTTGTCCGCTGCGCACCTGTCGGTTTTCCCGACTAGCACGCGCCTCCTCAGCGCGTGCCAGTAGTTGCTGATTTTAGGAAGTATACGAACCATTCGTATGCTTGTCAACGCATCTGGAAGCGCCTATTCTCTCTATTGACTTGAAACAAACACACATGACGGAGAGCACGTGCTCGAGATCTACAAGCTGCCAGGGCATCTCATACGCCGGATGAATCAGATATCGATGTCGGTCTTTGCGGAGCGCATGGCAAGTCAAGGCTACGACCTCACCTCAGTCCAGTTTGCTGCACTCACCGCACTAGAAGCCAGCCCGGGGATTGACCAAGCCACGCTCGCCGGAATGATTGCCTATGATCGCGTGACGATCGCTGGCGTGGTCGAAAGGCTTGAACAGAAGGGTCTAATCGAGCGGACGGTGAATTCGCGGGACCGTCGGTCTCGACTTCTTAAGTTAAGCGCAGACGGAAACCGCGTCCTGGCACAGCTCATGCCTGTCGTTCGCGACTTGCAAGATGACATCCTTACCGGCCTCGACAAGTCTGAGAAGGAAGCTCTGATAAGCCTGCTGGAGAAAGCGACGAACGCTGGCAACCAGAACAGCCGCGCCCCCTTAACGGTAAGGCCGTCACCGTAGGGGGGCGTAACAACCGCTCGACGTGAGTCCGGTCGCCCGAAGAAGCGCGGCGGCGGACGGTGTATGGCGAAGCGGGTGAACAGCATCCGCCGACGACAGTTGGTCGTAGGGCGAACTACCAACTCACTTGAGAAACGCGAGTATCGTGCGCCTTGGCAACCCATCGGCTCCCATTAAACCGACACCAAAGTCTGATGGACGTCTGAGAAATGGAGGTGTACCGTGGCCAACGAATGCGCGTCCCAGCGTCTCGTCGACTAACTTAGAGTTGAGGGTTCTTGGCCGATGCGACATATCGGCAAGGGGAACAGTATCGATGATCAAGGGCTGAGAGACAAACCATTTGATCTCTCGTCTTACGCACTTGAGCCCTTGCTGCAGAACGGCGAGTTCGTAATCAGCCGCGCTCGGCCTACAGGGCAAGCGCGAGACCATTGTTCGCTACTCGTCTTAAGCCACATTTCAGATCGGCCCTCGCCAAGCCAACTCCGCTTGCTTGAATGTGAATTTGGGCTGCGAGGTGAGCTTGGCTCAAGCTGGGCCCTTTGTCCCATCGACCTTGTGCAGCACGAAGGTCGGATCAGCCTGGTGTATGGTGATCCGCTGGCCGAACCACTACCGCGCCTCCTCGGGGCATTCCAAACAGACACCGGCTTTGGCGCAACCAAGCCGGTTCCGTCGATGGAGGTGGGGCGGTACCTAAAAATCGCGTCGAACGTTGCGGCCGCTGTGAGACAGATGCATCAGACGGGCATCATCCACAAGGACATCAAAACAGCACACATATTCGTAAATGAAACAACCGATCAGGTTTGGCTCACCGGCTTCGGCATCGCATCCCGGACGACGCGCGAACGGCAGTCGCAGAAGCCGCCGGAGGCGCTCGCCGGTACCCTGGCATACATGGCGCCTGAACAGACCGGGCGGATGAACCGATCCGTGGACTCCAGGAGCGATCTCTATGCGCTGGGTGTTACCCTCTACGAAATCGTCACTGGCTCCTTGCCATTCACTGCAGCTGACCCCATGGAGTTGGTTCATTGCCACATAGCACGACAACCCGTTCCTCCCGCTGATCGAGTGAGCGGACTGCCCGTACCGATTTCAGCCATTGTTATGAAGCTGCTCGCGAAGACGGCAGGAGAACGTTATCAGACTGCGGCTGGGCTGGAGCATGATCTCCGGCGCTGTCTGCATCAACTTGGCGCGCATGGGCGGATCGACGAATTCGTGTTGGGCGAGCACGACGTCCCAGATCGCTTGCTTGTTCCCGAGAAGCTCTACGGTCGCGAGCGGGAGGCCGAAGCGCTGCTCCACGCTTTTGAACGTATCGCCGACGGAGCCCCTCCAGAGTTCGTTGTACTGTCAGGTTACTCGGGCATCGGCAAGTCGTCGGTTGTCAACGAACTGCATCCGGTTCTCGTTGCCAACAATGGCCTTTTTGCCGGGGGCAAGTTCGACCAGGTTAAACGCGATGTACCGTACGCTACCTTGGCGCAGGCGTTTCAAGGCCTAGTTCGGATGCTCCTTGCAAAGAGTGACTCCGACCTCGGGATCTGGTCCGCCGAAATTCGGACTGCATTGGGACAAAACGGGGCGATCGTTGTTGACCTAGTCCCAGAGTTGAAATTTGTCATCGGGGAGCCGCCGACGGCACCTGAATTCTCGGCTCAAGACGGACAGCGGCAACTCCATCTCGCTTTCCGACGTTTCCTTGCCGTGTTTGCTCGTAAAGAACATCCCCTCGTTCTCTTTCTTGATGATCTACAGTGGCTCGACATTGCGACGCTTGCGTTGCTGGAAGATTTGCTAACCCAGCAAGACACCAAGTACATTCTGTTTGTTGGTGCCTACCGTGACAACGAAGTAACCGCCTCACACCCGCTAATGGCTACACTAACTCGGCTTATGCGCTCTGGCGTCATCGTAAAGGACATCGGCCTCGCACCGTTAACTTTCCAACATACCAATAGCCTCATCGCAGATGCCCTCCGCTCCGATGTCGACCACACCCACTCACTTTCCGAACTGGTGCATGAGAAGGCCGGCGGTAACCCGTTTTTCGTGATCCAATTCCTTTCAGCTCTGACCGAGGAGAAGCTGCTTGTGCTCTCGCCAGATCTCATCTGGCAATGGTACCCGGACCGCATCGGTACCAAAGAGTATAGCGAGAACGTTGTTGCTCTTATGACGAGCAAGCTCGGTCGCTTGCCGCATCGCACCTTGCAAGTATTGCAACAGCTGGCTTGTTTCGGGAACAACGTTGATCTGGTGCAGCTGGAAATGGTCAACGAAAACGTAGAGGAAGACCTTCAGTACGCTCTGCGCACCGAACTGGTGTTTGTCTCCGACGGCCGCTGCCGTTTCGTGCACGACAGGATTCAGGAGGCTGCGTACTCGCTTATTCCAGAGGCAGAGCGTGCTGAATTGCATCTGCGAATAGGACGCCGGCTGGCGGCGGGAACTCCGCCGGAACAGCTGGGCGAGAACATCTTCGAGATTGTCGCGCAGTTCAACCAAGGTGGACACCTGATCGTATCGGATACGGAGAGACACCAACTCGCGGAATTCAACCTCATGGCGGCCAGGCGGGCCAAGTCATCAACCGTATATTTGTCAGCGCTGGGCTATCTGGAACGTGGACTGGCACTTCTATCCGACGATGGATGGCAACGCAGGCCAGAGTTGATGTTTGCGCTCGCCTCGCTTCAAGCTGAATGCGAATTTCTAACTGGGCGCCTGGCCACCGCAGAAGAAAGGCTGGCATCACTCTCTACGCTGGCGTCAAATGTGGCCGACCGCGCGAGCATCGCTAGCCTGCGTATCGACCTCTATACTGCGCTCAGCCGCAACGATCGCGCGATTGAAGTTTGCCTGGCATATCTTGGAAAGCTTGGGTCAGAGATCCCGGCACATCCAACCGCCGATGCGGCAAAACGTGAGTATCAACGCACCTGGTCGCTGATTGGTAGTCGCGAAATCGAGGACCTCGCCGCCCTGCCTCAGACTCAGGATTCGGAGGTCGTAGCGACAATGCGGGTTCTGGGCCGAAGCCTGAGTCCTGCTCTTTTTACGGATGCCAATCTGCTCTCGGTCTTGGTGTGCCAAATGACCAACCTAGGTCTCGAGCACGGCCACGCCGGTCTCTCATGCGACGCATACGTTTGGCTCGGGATGATCGCAGGTCCGCACTTCGGTGACTATCGTGAGGGACTCCGGTTTGGCGAACTCGGATACGAGCTTCTACAAAAAATGGGGCCGGGCCAGTTCAGAGCGCATATCCTAGAAAGCTTTGCGACCCTGATCATACCATGGACCAAACACCTCAGAACGGCCCGTGACTTGATGCATAGCGCATTCGATACTGCCACATCGGTTGGGGATCTCACAACTGCCTCCTATTGCGGGAGCGATATTTTCGGAATCCTGCTGGCAGCGGGCGACCCACTTGCCGATATACAGGATGAGGCTGTACGGGCACTCGAATTCAGTCGGCAAGTTCGCTTCGACATGATCGTCGACATCACTTCAGCTCAACTTGCGTTGGTCCAGACCCTCCGCGGCCTCACGCCAACATTCGGCACTCTTGATCATGCTGAGTTTAATGAGGAAAGTTATGAGCTGAAGGTGCAGGCCGAAAGCACGGTGGCGCTGGTCGCGTGCTGGTACTGGATACGGAAGCTGCAGGCCCGATACTTTGCGGGTGACTTTGCTACCGCTGTCCACGCATCGTTCAACGCCAAACGACTGCTTTGGACGTCGCCTTCGTTCATCGAGACCGCAGAAGCTCACTTCTATGGCGCCCTTAGCCAGGCTGCCGCGTGTGACCAAACATTGCCAGACTGGCGCGAGCGTTATCTGCAGGTGATTGTCGAGCATCACGCCAGGCTCGTGGAATGGGCAGTGCACTGCCCGGAGAATTTCGACTGTCGTGCCACTCTCATCGGCGCGGAGATAGCGCGGCTCGAGGGCCAGCAGCTTACAGCACAGCGGCTTTATGAGGCGGCCATCAAGTCGGCACGGAGCAACGCTTTCGTCCACATTGAGGCGATAGCAAGTGAGCTCGCTGCCCGGTTCCATGATGCATGCGGCCTGGAAACCATTTCACACTCATATTTGCGGAACGCGCGCCAATGCTACTTGCGTTGGGGCGCTGACGGCAAGGTGCGACAGCTCGACGGCCTGTTTCCCAACCTGAATTTGGTAGCGTCTGAGCAGGCCCCCTCCACGACGACAGTCGCGTCGCCAGTTGATCAGCTCGACCTCGCAACTGTTCTGAAGGTTTCGCAAGCGATCTCCAGCGAGATCGTTTTTGACAGCCTCGTCAACACATTGATGCGAATTGCGATGGAGCAAGCTGGAGCCGAACGTGCATTGCTCATTCTTATGCGCGACGCGGAGCCAAGGATCGTAGCGGAGGCAACGACTGGTCGGGAGACTATCGTTGTCCAGTTGCACGATAAGCGCCCGACAAGCCACGACTTACCTGAAAGCGTATTGCAATATTCGCAGCATACGCAGGAATTGGTCATTCTAGACGACGCTTCTGTCCAAAACCTGTTCAGCACAGACCCTTACATGGCCCAACGGATACCTCGATCGATCCTGTGTCTTCCTGTGTCGAGTCAAGCAAAGCCGCTCGGGGCACTTTACCTGGAAAATAATCTAACACCTGGCGCGTTCACCCCCGCGCGTACCGCGGTCCTCAAGCTGCTGGCGTCTCAGGCAGCGATCTCAATTGAAAATTCGTATCTCTACCGCGATCTCGCGGAGCGTGAGGCCCGAATCCGCCGATTGGTCGACGCCGACATCATCGGGATTTTCATTTGGGAGTTCACCGGAAGGATTCTCGAGGCGAACAACGCGTTCCTGCGGATGCTCGGATACGACCACGACGATCTAGTTGCGGGCCGACTGAGTTGGCGTAACCTCGTTCCGCGCGCATGGAATGAAACGGACGATCACTTGCTTATCCAGCTGAGGGCGCAGGGCACATTGCAGCCATTCGAGTCGGAGTACTTTCACAAGGATGGAACGCAAGTCCCAGTTCTAATCGGCGTGGCAACCTTCGGAGGAAGCGACCAAGGCGTGGCCTACGTCCTGGACTTGACTGAGCGTAAGGAAGCGCAGGAAGCTCTCGACGCGGCGCGTAACGAGCTGGCGCATGCAGCGCGAACGATGAGTCTCGGGGTGCTGACCGCCTCCATTGCACACGAAATCAGTCAGCCACTCTCGGGGATCATCACAAACGCCAGCACCAATCTGCGCATGCTTGCGGCTGACCCACCCAACATAGAGGGCGCACGCGAAACGGCAAAACGCACTCTGCGGGACGGCAATCGGGCGTCCGAGGTCATCGCGCGGCTGCGCGCGCTCTTCAGCAAAAAGCCGGCCGCTACAGAAGATGTCGACCTCAATACCGCGGCCCGCGCGGTGGTCGAACTTTCCTCTCACGAACTGCAAAGAAATCGCGTCGCGCTTGCGATTGACTTGAGCGACGGCCTGCCCTTCGTCGCCGGCGATCGTGTGCAGCTTCAGCAGGTCATCCTTAATTTGCTGTTAAATGCCTGCGATGCGCTGAGCAGCATCGACGATCGGCCGCGGCAGATCACGATCAAAACCGACTTGGATGAAGTTGGAGAAATTCGGCTCACGGTTGAAGATAATGGAGTTGGCGTGGACCCAAACACGAGCGACCGACTCTTCAACGCCTTCTACACAACCAAGGACCATGGAATGGGAATTGGACTGTCGGTTAGTCGCTCAATCATTGAGCGACATGATGGTCGCATTTGGGCAAGCCCGAACGTAGGCCAGGGAGCCCGCTTCACTATCACTCTGCCGGCAGCCCGCCAATTCGTCACGAATGGTTGAAACCGCCCGCGACGACTGCATTCCCCGGGGCGCAACATCAAGGCCCTGGACATTGCGTTTGAGGCGGCATCCAGATGGAACGTCCATCCTCTGCCGCTGTCAAATGTCGGCGGAAACCGGAAGGCAATTTTTGGCTCCGAAAACCTCGCATCAGCAACGGACAGAGGCTTCCCGGTTCACTAAGGAAATCGCCTGGCAATCAGGCTAATTGATTAGTGAAGTAGCGGAGATATGTAGGGAACTGCCGCACCCTGCCGCGGGGCTATTGTTAAAAATCGCCGAACGATATCGTCGGGAGCAAATGTTTTCCTACACGCAGTCGGAACGGGCACCACGCCGCTGTTAGCCTGAGACTGCAGCAGCACCCGCGCGAACCCGCCTCCCATAAAGTTTTAGGAGGAGGCTTATCGACGCCGCAACACATCTCCGGATAAGAGACGTCCGCAATTGAACACCGGCGGACGCATGAATTCGAAGTGGGAAGCACTCGCATCGGCAAAGAAGCGAATTGTCGATCTTCAGTCGCAGATGACGGCGAAGATTCTCGCTATCGCGGCCGAGGTAGAGAAGCTGACCGAAGTCGCACCCGAGCGCTAGGTTCGCGATTTCCTGCGCGTCGCATGTAATCTGCCGACGAGCGAACTCGGCACTTACATGGGAATTGCCCAATCGCTCAAGGGGCAAGAGGCCGCACTGCGGAAGGCACGGGTCACATTTCCCGTTCTGAAGGCGCTTGTCGCTGCCGATGCTGACACCCGTCAAGAAATTGTGGAGCGCATGGAGATCGGCGCGAGGATCGACACGAAAGAGATCGCGGCGATCCGCAAGCGCCTTACGGAAGCCAAGCTTACTCCCGAAGCCCTCATGGCGCAGAAGAATGTCAGGCTCGTAGCCGCGGCAGCTCGCAAGCGCAGTGCCGATACGGCCGAAGCCTTCCGAGACAGACTGGCATCCTTTGCGCTCGAACTGAAGAAGATGAACGCGGCCGAGTTGGCCCAGGCCAGCCTGTCCGAGACCGTCCGCCAAGATGCTCTGGGCTTGAGAGCCCAGTTCATGGACATCTTCGGCGCCAAACGCACATCGCTGGACAAAGCGAACCTCAATTCGGCGGCATTTCGCGTTGTTGCTGCCGCCGAAGCATTGAAGCGTATCTGCGAGGGACGGTTTGGTAATCCGGCGCACTACGCTGGCGTGAAGAAATGGCCCGTGTCCGACACGCAAATCATCGATGTGCTGCTGTTGCTGTCTGGTCATTCGGTGCCGCTGCGCGGCTGGGTCCGTGGTCGAAACGCGATCACCGAACTGCCGCCTCATCGCTATCGGCTGAAAGCAATCGAACTGTGCGCGGGCGCCGGAGGCATGTCGATCGGGTTGGAGTGCGCTGGGTTCGAGCACGTGGCACTCTTTGAGTACGATGCGGATGCGGCCGCCACGCTGCGGCAGAACCGTCCTGACTGGAACGTTGTCGAAGCCGACATCCCGAACATCGACTTCAAGCCTAAACGCTAGTTCCCTGTCGAAGCTCCCTAAACCCTAGAGGACCGAAAGTAGCGTGGATTCTGCGCAATTCGGCTTAGTCACCGCCGATCGATGAAGTTCAGATTATAGTCCACGCGCGTCGCTATGGTCCCGCCAGCCCCTCGCTGACAGCCACCGCGACCAGTGCAAAGACATCGTCAGGCCCATCATTTCTGGGGGTAGACAGACCGCGATCTCCACCCCATTTTCCGCGACCGATTGCGACTATGCCCAGGAGATTGTCATGCCCAACCCAAAGACCCCGAACGAAATCGACGTAACCGTCGGGCGTAACGTCAGGCGCATCCGCAACATGATCGGCATGTCCCAGGAAACGTTGGGCGAGAAGCTGGGACTCACGTTCCAACAGGTTCAGAAATACGAAAAGGGCACGAATCGAATTTCGGCCAGCAAGTTGGTCGCCGTGTCGCAGGCGCTGGACTGCAGCATATCCCAGCTTTTCGCAGACGTTGATGCCAGCACAAACACCGTGCCAGTTCCCATTGTGAGTGTCGGGGCACTTAAGCTTGCCAGCCAGTTCGACAAGATCACGTCGCCCGCGCAGCGCGAAGCAGTTGCCAAACTGGTCGCCTCGCTAGCGCGTCAAGATCCGACGCTCTCCTTGCTCGAAGCAGATTGAGCTTTTTCCTCACAAACGCCTTGCACAGGCGCAGGGGGTGCCTGTCGTCGACGCGAAAGCCCCGCCTTTCCTCGAAGAAAACTGAATGGCGGGGCCTATTTGGAAAAAGCCTCGCGCACCTCTTCGATCGTCCGGGCCGGATCCTGCAGATGCGGGAAATGGCCGATTCCTGTGAGAAGCTCGAACTCGGCACCGGTAAGCTCGGCGAACTCCTTGCCCATCTCTGGCTTGATGTAGATGTCGCGTTCGCCCCAGATGATTTTCACCGGCGTTTTCAGCCGTTGAATATTGGCTTCCAGATAATCCTCATCCCGGGTGAATTGAGAGTAGTAAAGGGCGAAGGCGTCGGCGCTGGTTACGCCGTCACGTTCCCAGAATGCCTTCATGTCCTCCTGCACCTTGGCTGACAATTCGTATTGGGCTTCCGGTGCAAGGCCGCGGCGATGCACGTTCTGCAGGATCTCGTCGCTGGTCTTGTTCATGTAAGCGCGCGTCGGCGTCGCCTTCGGCTCCGCCTTGAGGTTCTGCAGGCTCTCGTACATGTACTCTGGCCTGTTGAACGGCGCGAAGTCGCCGACGATGATTTTCCTTGCCACAGTTGGTTCTTCGAGCGCGAGCAGCAGTGCGGGCAGGCCTCCGATATCCGAGGCGTATATCACGAGCTTCGATCGGTCGACTTCCGTCTTCTCGATATAGGCCTTGAGAACCTTGGCGTAGTCCTTCGGCGAATAGGAGAACTGTTCCGCTGAGGGGCGCGAAGACTGGCCGTAGCCGGGCCAGTCGAAGGCATGCACCTCGTAGTCTTTGCCCAATGTTTCCGCGATTGTCTTCCAGACGGTCAGAGTTTCCGGGAAGCCGTGCAGGAAGAGAACCGTGCCTTTTGGGGAGGACGGACCAGCAACCATGTGACGCAGCGTTATGGTCTCATCGATCTTGATAAGATCGATATCGGGCGCGGCTGGAGAGCTGGCTCCGGCATTAGCCGACGCAACCGACATCATCAATACGGAAGAAGATATAAGGAATTCCTTGAGCGATGGTGTAAACATGTACAGCGACCTTTCCAAATGAGAAAACGAAGATCGAGTATCTGGCGGTGCGCTTGCAGCCGCCGTTTTTGAGAGGATCCCTCTCAGTTTCGCTACACGACACGAACGGTGGAAGCTGCACATCTCAAGTGCATCTCAGAATGCTTTCGCTTCCGGCACAACATCAAACCCTGACGCTGCGACTGAGGCGGTTTTCGGATGGAACGTCTGTATTCTGCCAGTGTGCATGGCCCAGTGCTCCGCCGCCATCCCCCTCTTTGCTTTTCGCCCCGAGAGCGTACGCGCAAGGGCACGGTTTCTTGTAAGTGAAGGTTCCAGCGGAATGGCACGCTTATCTTAGATACAAATACGTATCGCGCATGAAACAATCCAGACACATCCAGGGTGTCGACTAGCGACGCTGGCAGGGGAGACGCCGATCGTCAGTCAGTTGGCACCGATCTCGCGATCCCAGCTCTCGGCGGCACTGTTGCACAGCTTCTTTGTTGAAACCCGAAGGAAAAACACAAAATGAAAATCATCCGTAGCATCGTGATCGCGGCGGCCGCAGCTTCAGCAAGTTTGTCGCTGGTCGGCGCTGCCCAGGCACAAGAACTCAAGCGGACGGGTCTTGTCCAAAGCGACATCAGCGTGCCGGGCAAGGAAACGCTGCAGGTACGTGTCGACTTTCCGCCTAAGGCAGCTTCCATCAATCACAGGCATCCCGGCGAGGAGATCGCATACGTGCTCCAAGGCACGCTCGAGTACACGCTCGAGGGCCAAAAGCCGGTGACACTCAAGGCCGGTGAAGCTCTCTTCATTCCGGCAGGAGTGGCGCATATCGCCAAGAACGTCGGCGAGGGTGAGGCCTCGGAGTTGGCAACCTACATCGTCACGAAGGGCACCCCCCTCGCCGAGCCTGTGAAGTGAGTTTCCGCAGGAGCAGAACACTCATGACACAGTCGAATTCTCTCAAACCTCTGTCGAGGCGAGGTTTGCTCTTGGGTGCGGGTGCAATGGCCATCACGCCTGCTGTGCTGCCGATGATCGCAAACGCGACCCCCGTGGGTTCTATGCGATCGGCGAGCGCGGCTGGCAATGGGGTCAGGCCTTTCCGTGCCGAGATACCGCAAGCTGAGTTGGACGATCTTCGGAGCCGCATCATTGCAACTCGATGGCCCAGTGCCGAGACGGTTGCAGATCGAACGCAAGGTTCCCAGCTTGCAAAGATGAAAGAGCTGGCAGACTACTGGGCGCATCGATACGACTGGCGAAAAGCGGAGGAGAAGCTGAACGCTTTCCCGCAATTCGTGACCCAGATTGACGGCGTTGATGTCCATTTCATTCACGTCAAATCAAAACATGCCGATGCGCTCCCCTTGGTAATTACGCATGGGTGGCCAGGATCTGTATTCGAGCTTCTGAATGTCATAGCTCCGCTTACCGATCCCACCTCCCACGGCGGTTCAGCCGCCGACGCGTTTCATTTGGTAATTCCTTCCGTCCCAGGGTTCGGGTTCTCGAGTATACCGACGGAGGGTGGCTGGAACCCGGCGCGGATTGCCACCGCTTGGGACGTGCTGATGACTCGCCTTGGCTATGACAGCTATGTATCCCAAGGCGGAGATTGGGGAGCGATTATCTGCGATGCGCTCGGGCGCATTGCACCCAAGGGTTTGCGCGGAATACACGTAAACCGGGTAGAACGTGGAACCACATTCCCACCAGACGTATCGAAGGCCCTTCGAAACGGCGACCCCGCTCCCGCGCATCTGAATGAGGAGCAGACGGCAGTCTTCAACCAGGCCAGGGACTTTCTCAACAACGGCTTCGGCTATGCCGCAATTATGGGGACCCGACCGCAAACCGTTGGTTATGGGCTTTCCGACTCGCCGATGGGACTCGCCGCTTGGGCATACGACAAGTTCGCGGATTGGGTATTGACGCGAGGAGATCCTGAAGCGTCATTTACGCGGGACGAACTGCTAGACAACATCACATTGTATTGGTTTACCAACACTGGCTCGTCGAGCTCCCGAATTTACTGGGAGAACAACGTTGCCCCGAAACAGACAAAGCCCATAACCGTTCCTGCTAGCGTGACCGTCTTCCCTGGGGAGGTTTACAAGCCACCTGAAGAATGGGCCCGGCGAGCCTACCCCAACCTAATCTACTACAACAAGGTATCTGTCGGGGGACATTTTGCAGCCCTCGAGGAGCCACAGGTGTTCGCTGAAGAGGTTCGGTCAGCGTTTAGGTCGCTCCGCTGAGTTCTGCTGGGGCCGCCTAGACGGGCGGCCCCAGGTACATGAGGATGAGCGAACTTCCCCCGACGATTTCGACTTTCGTATGAGGCGCGTGACCCTGAAAGTTCCTGTATGTTATGCCAATGCGGTTGAACGCCAATCAGAATGCTCCCAGCGTTCACCGACCCAAGCGTGGGAAGTATGTCGCCGTGCAGCACGTTGATCATATTCTGATTGTCGATGACGATCGAGAAATTCGCGACCTCATCGCAACCTACCTCAAGGGAAACGGCTTGCGCGCAACTTCCGTCTCGGATGGTCGTCAGATGCGAAGCTTCCTCGAGACCAACAACGTCGACCTGATCATTCTAGACGTAATGATGCCCGGGGAGGATGGTCTCGCACTCTGCCGTGACTTGCGAAGCGGAAAGCACAAGTCCACGCCTATTTTGATGCTAACCGCTCGCAGCGATGAGATGGACCGCATACTTGGGCTGGAGATGGGTGCGGACGACTACGTCCTTAAGCCTTTTGCCGCGCGCGAACTGCTTGCGCGCATCAAAGCGGTGCTCCGAAGAGCCCGTATGCTCCCCCCCAACTTCCGCGTAGCCGATACAGAACATGCAGTGTCTTTCGGCGAATGGCGTCTCGACACCATCGGACGTAATCTCGTCGACAAGGAAGGAACGGCGGTAGCCCTTAGCGGTGCTGAGTACCGCCTGCTTCGAGTTTTTATTGATCATCCTCAGCGTGTTCTTACACGAGACCAGCTTCTCAACCTAACGCAGGGTCGGGAGGCTGATCTATTCGACCGGTCGATAGACCTTCTAGTTAGCAGAATTCGTCAGCGGCTTCGCGATGATGCCCGCGAACCAATGTACATAAAGACGGTTCGTAGCGAAGGGTATGTTTTCTCGGTTCCAATCATCGTCTCGGAAGTTTAATCGGCCATTCGTCAGGGACGGTTGAAGCCGTCCGAGTGACTGCGTTTCCGGCAGCTTTTGCTTCCGCCGTAACGTTGAGCCTTGGACGTGGCGGATGGGGTTACGATGGGCCTCTGCGACGGCGCCTCGCTCTGCCGCTCGAGTCTCGGTGCCAAGTGCCGACAAATTCCTTGATCAAGGGACCAGCCCGTTTTCGTCCCGCGGCTCCTCCAACCGTTTCTGACGAAAAGTCGTGATAATCCAGCTCGTTCCAACATCCTTATACTTGAAATTCGTAAAAAAGGGCCGCCTCTGTGAGAGGCGGCCAGGATGGGAACGGGGTTTTTCGGGGGAGGAAGACCGAGGGAGCATCAAACCGCCGCTCCATGAAAATAATCATACACGCGTTCCCGATATTTTGAATTATACGATAGTACATATCACGAAATGCGACGTAATTTACTCATATGCTATACCGAAAAGTATAATTATCTGGAGATGCAGTCCATAATAATATACGTTAATTCAACATTTTTTGCGAAACACACATGCCAAATGTAGAACACGACGGAAAAACAAAGCTACCACCAGGACTGTCTTTCTTTGTCGTCATATGGATCTTACTAGCGATATCTGCATATGTATCGGTTGAATTCCAAATTTATCCAAATGACCATCCGAAGATTCATTTGCCCTCGCCGCTAGCCGATGGGACCTCGTTTACTCAGATCGGCTATTCGGATTTCCGTGAAGAAATGATTGGCTACTCGGATTTTCGTGCGGAACGTCGTGTTCAAGCGACCCGTCCACGTTGAGCAAAAGTCCGAACTGCTGCGTCCGGCCTGGCAGGCACCAGTGGGAACAAGAGTCCCGGACGACGACGCCTGTCAAGGCGGACGACTGCAGGCCCACAGAAAATACCCCTCCCGTGGACATCGGAACCCCGGGCGCCGAGCGGCACGTCGGGGTGCGGGCGGCGTTAGCAAATCTTCGCCGCTTTGATTGTCCGATGGACCTCCTGCCATGAACCGAGTTCGGCGGGCACCTTCCCATTCTTCCATAGACGGGAAACACACCCTTCTTCGAAAGCTGGCAGGCCATCCTTCATTTCAGCCAGGCGGGCGATGGCGACCTCTGAACCGAAGGCGAGGTTTCCAATGGTCGAGGAATACCCCACCCAGACCTCGAGCACGTCGATCCCGGCAAGTCGGGCGCGGCGTATCAGCATCTGCACGAACACTTCTCGCCCAGTGGTTCAGCAGCCTGTTGAGGGTGCGGCTCCTGCCGCTCGACCGCAGTCTGCCAAGGCCCTTCTCCAGGACGATCGTGCCGCAGCGATGCTTGCGTGCCATCGAGATGGCGTGGTCGCAGACCGCTGCCAAGGCCTCGCGAACAAGCTCCGATGACGAATCCTTCGGCATGTCGAGCTTCACCAGGGCGTGTTCCAGCAAGGTGCTATCAGCGACCGAAGACGGATCCTTGGAGTTCGCGGCAGCAGCGATGCCGTTCCAGTTGGGATTGAGGTCGATGCCAAGGCAGAGGTCCTTGATTGGCACGACCGGGCGTCGCCGCTGCGGGTGGTGCGGCAGGTCGGCTGGATCGAAGGTGACGCTCACATGTGTGTCGTTGATAGAGAAGCTGACGCTGATGCGGTCCGGTTCCGCCTTGTTCGCGCATATCTCGGCCACCTGCCGCATGAAGATGCTGCGGTTGCCTTTCATGCGTGCAAGGTGGAGAACCGCCGTGCGCGTCACCGTGTTGCCGGAGCGGCCGCTGCTCTCCTTGCGGCCGATCTTGACGACGACCGTCGTGTCGTCGAGCAGATGGACGTTCTGGTTTCCGCCACCTTCTGCCGGTCGCCGAAGCTGACGAGCGGGTGCAGCCTCTTGCGCTGCCATTCGTCCGGCGAGATCAGACCCTTACGTCGACGCTCGAACGCTCGCCGCGAGAGGTCAAAGGATTACTGGTTCCACACGAAAGCCCATCGCTCAGAAGCTTTTTGTCCTCGAATGTTTCCCCGCTGGAGTCGAACAAAGAGCGATACGAACACAATGTATTTCAGACATCCCACGGATACGGGACAAGGCGACTGTTAGCGTCATTGGTTGGGTTGTCCAGCCATGGCGGCCTCTCAAGAGAGCCGCGTCGTCTAACAGAAAGGCAAAAAGTCCATGCGTAAAGTAGCAAAGATCCTTGCGGGCGCTGCAATTGCCACGTCGCTTCTGACCAGTGCGGCTATGGCGGGCAACCCGATCATCGGTGACTATTATGAAGGCGTTGATTCCAATGCTGGGCGCGGGGAGTTGCGCAGTCAGACCCGGATCGACCCCTTCGCAACAGGAAGTGTGAACGCGCGCTCCTCCGCCAAGAAAGCGGCGCCCATCAAGGGCGGCGAAGGCGAATACTACCCTGGAATCCAGCGAAATTAACCAATGGGCTCCTCTCCCCCAGAACGGTCGATCTTTCGGCCGTTCTGGTAGTCCGAACAGACTGCAGCCTTCGAGGCGTTCGTTGAGAGAAAGCGTTCGAACGACACCTCACCGTCTATCGCGAAAAATACCTTGATAATAAGCACCGGGCCGCGGCGGCGGCCGATTAACCCCTCGATGGGGCGGGCTATACTTTTTACTGAGATGCCCGATATTTACTTTCGACTTCGAAGTTCCTTTATAATAATTCGAAGCCTCCGCGTTCGATTGGGCTGTATAACTTAGAGCACTCGCCACCAAAACCACTACAAGTCTTTTTCTTACGTTCCACATCGTTGCCACTCCTGATGACGGCGGGCTGTTTAAGTTAGCGGCCTCTGAGAATGGAACTTGTAAGTTCGATTTTCTATTGTACGATGGTGTACTATCCGCGTTGAACGTCGTTGTCGTCGGGCCGACGAAACTAACCCGGAGCTTATGGAAGAAGATGTTGATGAGACTGCCGCCTCAGTCGCAACGTCCAGGGCTTGACGTTGCGCCGGAAGCAACCGCTTCCGAAAATGCAGTCGGCACGGGCGGCTTCATCCGTTCGGGACGAATAGCCATTGAAACATTGGTCTCGATCCGCGAAAATCCGGCTCACACCGCCAAGATTTTCAGCTAACTCGCGATTACCATTGTCTTTCCGTTCCGCATTAATCAGGTTGATATTCAGTGACCCAGACAGATGCAATCGTATTTATAGTTGACGACGATGTTTCAGTCCGAGAATCTCTAGAGCATCTAATAGCCTCGGCCGGATGGCAGCCGGAGACATTTGCCTCGGCTAATGATTTCTTACTTCGCACACCACCAACTACCCCCAATTGCCTCATTCTGGATGTGAACCTACCGGACCTCAACGGGCTCGAGGTACAGACGCTTGTAGCTTCCAAGCGAAGGGAAATGCCAATAATCTTCATCACTGGGTATGGCGACGTGCCGATGACGGTCAAGGCGATGAAAGCTGGTGCGGTTGAGGTCCTTACGAAGCCGTACAGCGATGAAACGCTGCTTGCTGCTGTAAGCCAGGCGCTCGAACGAAGCATGCAAATCCTAGCGCTCGTCTCAGAATGCCGGGTGTTACAGGATCTCCATGGCCGCCTTAGCAAACGAGAGCAGGAGGTCATGGCGCTCGTAGTTAAGGGCCTGTTGAACAAGCAAATAGGCTACCAACTCGGCATCAGCGAAGTCACTGTAAAGGTTCACCGTGGGCAGGTAATGCGCAAAATGAATGCACGTTCCCTCGCAGAGCTTGTGAAGATCGCGGCGAAGCTTAATCTTGAGGACGTCCAGGGCGCATGAGAACCCGGCAGGCACCCTCAATCAAATAAAGCCTCGAGGTACTGGAGCAACGCATCGATATCTATTGGCTTCCCTAGGAAGCCAACCGCCCCGCCATCTTCAGCGATCGATCTCGATCTATCATCGTCGAATGAACTAATAAAAATGATCGGTTTGTCCCTGGACGTGCGATTCAGCTCGGCCTGTAATTCCAGCCCAGATTTCCCGGGCATCATGATATCAAGCAAAATGCAATTTACTTCGGCATGCTTGCCGCTCAACAAGTACTCCTCCGCAGAAGCAAAGCTCTCTGCAGAGTAACCACAGGACCTAACGAAGTCCACAAGCGCTTCACGCACGGCGATATCGTCGTCAACGATAGCGACCAGCGGTTTCGAAGACACAGGCGCCCCCCTTTACTTACCAACACACCAGCCTACCGCGGGCAACCCATCCGAATGAAGCACGTCGCGCACGCCACCCATTCAAACAAACAGGAACAGGGAGATTATGTTCCTGGCAATTCGGCTATTCGTCACGGACGGTTGAAACCGCCCGCGGCGACCGCATTCTCGGAAGCTTTTGCTTCCGGCGCAACGTCAAGCCCCGGACGTTGCGACTAAGGCGGCATTCAGATGGAACGTCCATCCTCTGCCAATTTGCCATGGCCGGTGCTCCGCCGCCATAGCAGGGGCGAGATCTACGGAACGGCAGAGCGAATTTCGATGCTCTCTCTGATTAAATCGTCGGCCGAATTCCGATCGGCCACAAGTGGCTTTCAACAGCTGTGACGAAAAGCCTTCCTATCTGCCGCCGGGGCCAGTAAAGGCGCGGCCGGGAGACAAATTCCCCGCCGAGTAGGCAACTTCTCGAAGCACCGCAGTCTGATCTTACCTCACGGTTGCCATCCAGGCCAATTATACCCGGGTGTAATTCCCGCACTTCTGACTGGACTAACATGCACCGTCAGGCGCGTATCTTAGAGCGTAAGAATACCCTTTCTCATTGCCAACGCGACAGCGTGCGCTCGGTCGCGCGCAGAAAGCTTGGCGAGGATGCTCTTGACATGACCTTTGACTGTGTCTTCGCTTATCGAAAGACAAAATCCGACCTGGCGGTTTGTATTTCCCTCGGATATGAGTTGCAGGACCTCGCGCTCGCGCAAGGAGAGCTCGTCTTCATCAGCGCGGCTCGTCAACGCCTCGATGATCTCCTTGTCGAGGCGAAACTTGCCTCTTGCCACGTCCCTAATCGTGTCCGCCAGCTCGCGCCTGACGTTGCTCTTCAGGAGGTAGGCCTGCGCCCCACTGGCCATAGCTTTGGCAGCAAGTTGCTCGGTGTCATACGTGGTAAGCACAATGATGCGGGCAAATGGGTGCCGCGCCCTTATGGCGGTGATAGCCTCAATTCCGCTTAACAGAGGCATCTGGAGATCCATCAGCATAATGTCAGGATTAAGCTTTTCATAAATTTCAACTGCTTCCTGGCCGTTGCAGGCCTCTCCAACAAGCTCGATGTCTGTCTGAGACGATAACAGGGCGGCCAGCCCCTCTCTGATTAGAAGATGATCATCGACCGTCACGATCCGGATAGGCTTACTCATACGGACCACCCAGTGTATCTGCTGGTCCCATCCGCGGATGGAGATCTCGAAGCCGCTTGCGCAAAGTGTGGATGGTCCAGGAGTTCCTCTTCAAGGTTACGCTCACACGCGTACCGATGCCCCTTGCGGTTTCAATGGCAATGGTTGCGCCGATTTTACGGGCTCGCTCCTCCATTCCTTTGAGGCCGAAATGGCTTTTCACAGCCCCCCCCCCCCGCTCGAAGCCCTGTCCGTTGTCTTGTACGACCGCGACCGTTCGGCCCGGCGTGATACTCAACCGGCAGTCAATTCTGGTTGCTCCCGAGTGCCTGAACGCGTTCCTAATGGCCTCCTGACAGATGCGATAGAGCTCTAGAAGCTCAACCTCGTCGAGCGTCAAGGGATCGCCTAGCGCCACTACAGCAAATTCCGGGCGGAGACGCTCGCTGATGCTTCTCGCGAGCCTCTCGCCTTCGTCGCGCAGTTCCTTGACGATTTCGACGTTCGGCGGTGCTTCTCTGAGCGCCTGGATAGCATCCCGCCCTTCAGAGATTGCCTGATCGCTTCGGTCTAGGATAGAGTCGAGCAGCGAGATCGCTTGGGCGGGCTTGGATGGCAACAGATGACGCATAGCCTGCATCTGGAAAGAAAGACCCTGGAAGCTTTGCAGCAATGTATCGTGCAGTTCGCGCGCCACGCGGCTTCTTTCACCGACCCTCTCAGCCAGCCGAATGTTGTACTCGTTTCTTAGTTGAGCCGAACGCGCCCGAAAAGCCAGCGCGAAAGCGGAGACGAGGGCAAGCGACGCTAGGACAACGAACCACCAAGAGCGCCACCATGGAGGATGGACGACTATGTTCAGCAAAGCGCCTTCGTCGGTCCACCTCCCTCGCTGCACGGCTGCCTGTACCACCAGTTGATATGCGCCCGCCGGAAGATGAGCGTAATTGATCGTCCTGCCTTCACTCGAAACCGTGTGCCAATCAGCGTCCAACCCGTTCAGCCTGTAGCGATACCTGGTGCTGGGCGGGTCAAGGAAGCTGAGTGCGGCAAACGTCACCCGCAAATCGGAGCTGTGGTCGATGGCAATGGCAGAATTGCCGCGAGGCGTCGGTATTTGCCGACCGCCCGCGGAGATGTCACTGAAGACTACGTTAGGTGCGGGTTTTGCTGAAAGTGGTACCGTGTGTCTGTGAACTGTTGCGCCCGAAAATCCAGCGAAATACATCGACCCGTTGGTAGATCTTGCGCAGGCGTTCCATCCAGTCAGATCTTCGCCGGGCAAGCCATCTTGCGTGGTGAAGTTGCTGAAACTGAGATCTCTTGGATTCAGGCGGGCAACACCCTTATTGGTGCTCATCCACAAATGCCCAGCCTCGTCTTCAAGGATGCAACTGACGACGTTTCCTGGAAGGCCATCTATGTCGAAGAAAGATTCGACCCGATCGTAGGGAGGCTTGATTCTGTTAAGCCCGTTCTGGGTTCCGACCCAAACGACCTGTTCGCTGTCGACAATCACCGAATTGACCGTGTTGTTTGACAACGAGAGCTCATTCATCGGCTCGTTGATGTATGTCTCGAAGTGGCCTGTGGATGTAGAGAACCTGGCCAATCCCTTGGTGCTGCCAAGCCAGAGATGCCCCTCCAGGTCCGAAGCGATTGAGAAGAAGGCGCTGTGCGCTGGGTTTGTTCGAAAGTAGCGCTGAAATTTTGAAGATTTGATATCGAAACGGTTCAGCCCATTCCAGGTGGAGATCCAGAAGGAGGACTCCCCGGCGGGGTAAATGCGCGTGACGATATCACTGCTTATCGACTCGTCATTTCCGGGCTCACTCCGAAATGAAGCAATTTCGCCGGTCTCCCGATCGTATGCCAACAGCCCCGCGCCGAGGGTGCCTATCCAGAGCTTACCATCTCCTCCTTCCAAAAGCGTGAGGATCTCAACGGGCGTATCGCGGCCGAGCGGCGTATGAACTGTCAATGCACGATCGGGGCCCAAACGGTTGAGAGCGCCGCTTGCACCAAACCAGACGTATCCTTCTTGGTCTTCCAGGATCGTATTGACCAGCGACTCGCCCAATTTGTTGGGCAGCTTGGGAAGCGGCCAGAGCCGCTCGAATGGCGCGCGTTCGGAAGGAAACATATTGGGGGCTGCTGAATGTAGCCCGACCCAGATATTGCCCTCCCGATCTTCACGCAGGGCAATGGCACGGTTTGCGGCGAGGCTTCGCTGGTCGCTGGGGTTGTGCAGATAGCGGTCGAACGTGAACGAGCCCCGGTTGAGCTTCAACAACCCCGACCCCATTGTCGCCAGCCAGATGTCGCCCCCAGACGTTTCGATCAGAGAATAAACCCCCGACAAACTCGTTTCTGAAGACGCTTCATCATAGGCCAGGCGCCTCACGACGTTAGTCGTCCGATCGTAGATTGCTAAACCGTTGCCCGCCCCATAGTAGATCCAGAACGTTCCATGAGAGTCCTCATGAAAGCCGAACTCTCGCACCTCTTGGCGAAGCGGTATGCGGCGAGAAACCTTTCCAGTCGCCGGGTCTAGCGCTTCAAGTCCAAAGCCGCTGGCGACCCAGAACACGCCATGACGATCAAATCCGGTGGATTTTATATCGCTCGAGGACAGACCATTGGGATCGAGGGGGTCGTGGCCATACCGCGTCACGTCGCCTGATTCTGGATCAAGTGCAAAGAGCCCTTGGCTCGTGGACAACCAGAGCTTGCCTTCTGCACCCTCGCTAATGTGAATCACAGTGGGAGAACTCGGGTCGATCACATAATGGCGAAACAGCTCCGTCCCGCTGTCAAACGCGTCAAGATACTGGTCGCTGCCGACCCATATTGTTCCCTTCTTGTCCTTAAACAGGGAGTATATGAAGGTCCCGCTGAGACTTCCTGGGTTTGCGCGCTCGTGTCGGAACGTACGAAACGCATACCCATCATATCTGCTGACCCCGTGTTGGGAACCAAACCAGATGTATCCTTCGTCGTCCTGGAGTATCTGAGATACCCGAGTCTGGGACAGACCTTGCGAGACGGAAAGATGCCTGAAAAGGATGTCGTTTTTGTCGTGGACTTTAATTGGTTCCAACGCTTCTTCGACTGCCGCAAGCAGAACATGTTCAGCTTGAGCCTTATTCGCAAAAACAACGAAGAACGCACACAACAGACAAAAGACCGGAAAACAGCGCCTCGTCTTGAACGCAGCTTCCCTTATCACGGCCTAGCTACCTCTCAGCCAACTCCTTCAAAAGGTACTCCAGGCGGTTGATCTGTTCAACAAGCTTCGCGGAGGTGCAACGGGCAGCTTCTATATCTGGCTCGTCGCGTGAGAGCCACCGCAGATTGGAGTGCACTCCGAGTGCGACAACGCTGACAACTATCCGCATTTCGCGAAGCTTAGCTTCCAGGTCTTCCGACCGAAGCTTCTCTCTAGCGCTGAAGTGGTCCTCTCCCAAGTCACCGGGCCCTGCGCATGTCCTCAACGCAATATCAGTCTGCACCTTCATCGGTCACACCTTAGAAATTTGCGTCCACGAATTTTAGACCTGTTTGATCGGCTGTATACACCCGATCGGGGGGTACGCCCGAGTTTTCGAGCTCTTCTGTTGGCAGTATGAACGCGTAAGTGGAAATGGCGTTATGTAGAGCATGAGCGATGCCCGCCCACTTTCCACGGCCTCCTCGTGTGAAATGATCGGCTGGACGTCATCGTCCGGAACGTCTGTTCCCGAGCCCGCGGATGCGCGGGGATACCAACGTACAATAGCTTTAACGACTGGCTAGAGATTAGCATCTGCGGACGGTGATGATCGAGGACAAGCAATGCCATCCAGGAAAAGTCCCTCCGGCGAGGCACGCGCAGCTGCCGCTCACCGATCGAAGGATATCCAAGTTGCGGCCGCTCCACCCGCGCGGGAGTTCGCGCATGGCGAACGTTTCCATCTGCACACGGGCCGTATCGGCGTAACTGGAGGCGCCTTGGCAAGGCGCGGGAACGGATAGAGAGCCAGAAAGCAGCTACATTTCCAAACAAATCTGTTGGAACGGAGAGTGTCGTGACCAGACTGCTCATACTGTACTATTCGTCCTACGGGCATATCGAAACGATGGCGAATGCTGTCGCCGCTGGCGCGATTTCCACCGGTGCCGACGCCGTCGTGAAGCGTGTGCCGGAATTGGTACCACATGAGGTCGCGGCGGCATCTCATTACAAAATGGACCAAAGTGCTCCGATAGCTAAAGTAAGCGAATTAGCACAATACGACGGAATAATTGTGGGATGTGGCACCCGTTTTGGAGCGGTCGCCTCCCAAATGCGCAACTTCTGGGACCAAACCGGTGAACTGTGGGCGACCGCTGCTCTGGTTGGGAAGGTAGGCTCGGTCTTTACGTCGAGCGGTACGCAACACGGCGGACAGGAGTCGACGATTCTAGGGTTTATTCCCACTTTGATGCACCATGGGATGGTGGTCGCCGGATTGCCTTACACGTTTGAAGGTCAATCTGGCGTCGGAGAGGTCAAAGGCGGCTCTCCGTATGGCGCATCGACAATCGCGGGTGACGATGGCGGCAGGCAGCCCTCACTACCTGAGCTCGAAGGTGCGCGTTTCCAAGGCGCTCACGTCGCCCGTATCGCCGGGAAACTACGGAGCACCGGTTAGGCTCCAAGCGCCTCGCGCCGCCTGACACAATACGCAGAAGCGCTGGCTTCCGAAAGTCGGCACGTGCATCGATGCACGCGATCTGACCAAAACGTCAAAAAGAAAGTCCTGAAACAGCCTGTTCGTAGGGGAGAGAATGTCGTGGTCCGACTACTGCTGCTGGCACCGTTTATCGGATTGCTTATCGTCCCGCTGTATAACTTCCAAGAGCCGATGCTTCTCGGTTTTCCTTTTTTCTATTGGTATCAGTTCGCCTGGGTACCCCTCACGTCGCTCTTGACCTACGTCGTCTACAGGAGTGTTCGTGATGACCACTGAAATCGATAGTTCCGCCCTGGCAGTGTTTGTTTTTTTCTTTGTCCTCGTAACAGCCATGGGTTTCTTCGCCTCGCGTTGGCGACGAGCGGAGTCCCTCGACCACCTTGATGAATGGGGCCTCGGCGGCCGGAAGTTCGGAACTTGGATAACATGGTTTCTGGTCGGAGGAGATTTCTATACCGCATACACGGTCATCGCTGTTCCCGCACTGGTGTACGCCGTGGGCGCATATGGCTTCTTCGCACTTCCCTACACAATCATCGTTTATCCGCTGGTCTTCGCAGTAATGCCATTGTTATGGAAGACGGCTAAAGAATGCGGGCACGTCACCGCAGGTGATGTCGTCCGAGGCGCCTACAATTCCCGTGCTCTAGAACTCGCCGTAGCAGTAACGGGCGTAGTTGCGACCATGCCCTATATCGCGTTGCAGCTTATCGGCATGGAAGTCGCGATCAAGGCATTAGGCCTCACAGGTGAAATACCTATCATAACAGCCTTTCTAGTCCTGGCGCTCTACACGTATTCCTCAGGTCTGCGCGCACCAGCGTTGATTGCATTCGTGAAGGATATAATGATCTATGTCGTGGTTTTGGCTGCCGTAATCATCGTTCCATCAAAGCTGGGAGGCTATGGAGCCGTATTCGCCGCGGCAGACAGCGCGTTTCAAGTCAAAGGCGCCGGAGGTATTTTGCTGAATGAAAGTCAGTTCCTCCCCTATGCTTCGCTCGCACTAGGATCCGCGTTGGCCGCATTCATGTACCCACACACATTGACCGGGATATTCGCATCTGCTGGAGTAAACACGATCCGAAAAAATGCCATCCTGTTGCCCGCCTACACGCTTTTATTAGGGTTGCTCGCGTTACTCGGATACATGGGACACGCCGCCGGCCTTCAGATCGAGAGCAACAACGACGTTGTGCCCGCGCTGTTCAAGTATCTGTTTCCAAGCTGGTTCGCTGGCTTTGCGTTTTCAGCAATAGCGATCGGTGCATTGGTGCCCGCCGCTGTGATGAGCATTGGCGCGGCGAACCTCTTCACTCGCAATTTCTGGAAAGTCTGGGTCAATCCCGAGGTTACGCCCGCGGGCGAGGCGAAGGTTGCGAAGGTAACATCGATGCTAGTGAAGGTCGGCGCGCTCCTGGCCATCCTGTTCCTGCCCACTCAATTTGCCCTCGACCTGCAACTGTTGGGAGGGCTATGGATACTGCAAACACTCCCAGCGCTCGTTTTCGGGCTCTACAGCACATGGTTCCGCGCACCGGCACTTCTCGCAGGATGGGCTGCCGGATTCATTGGCGGCACTTTGCTGGTTTGGAGTGACGGCCTGAAACCGCTGCACACCTTTGCTTTCTCCGAAGTTCAGGTGACAATCTACACCGGACTTATAGCGCTGTTCTTGAACGTGGCTACCGCTGTGATCTTGAACCTCGCAATTTCCGCCAACGACACTAGTCGGAGCATTTTGCCCAGCAAAGATTGAATCCTACAAAAGATCAGCCGTCTTCAGAGTTGTGTCGGCGGCCGATCGATCTTTCGTCAGGACACCGCCGGCTTGGGACGGTCCGCGGGCCCGACTCCACTCTCCAGTCGGGAGCTATTGCATCGCGGCCAGACGGCGGCCCTGGTACAGCGTTTTCGATCATTCTCGGTGCTTCTTACAAAACTAACAGGGTCGTATTTTAAGGCGTTGAAACTGCAAAGGAGAATGTTAAATGCGTGCACGATCCATCATTGGCGCAGCCCTCGCGGCCCTTACTCTGGTTACAGTTCCGGCTACAGCACATGAGTTGGAAACCGTAACGCCGACCTTCGACCAGGCAATCCCCAACATTCCCGGTAAATCGGTCCGCGCGGTAGTGGTTGACTATGCACCGGGCGCGGCATCGTTGCCGCACATCCACGCCGAATCTGCCTTCATTTTTGCCTACGTACTCTCTGGCGAAATCGAATCTCAGGTGAACGATGGCCCTAAGAAGACCTACGGCCCCGGAGAGAGCTTTTACGAGACCCCTGGCTCCAGCCACCCTGTAAGTCGCAATGCGAGCACGACGAAGCCCGCCAAGCTTCTCGCTGTCTTCGTCGTCGACACTGACGAGCAGGAGCTGACAACCAACACAAAAGGGAAAGAGTGAACAGATGTCAGCACGTCTCGACTACAATCAGATCGCGCCCGCTGGCGTTAAAGCACTGGGGGGGGTCTACGGCTACGTTATGCAAAGTGGCCTCTCTCCAGTGCTGGTGGAACTTGTCTATCTGCGCATCTCACAGATCAACAACTGTGCCTTCTGCTTGGATATGCACACACGCGATCTCCTGAAAAAGGGCCAGCAGATCGAGAAGATCGCTCTGCTGCAAGCATGGAGAGAGGCTGGAAATCTCTTTGACGAGCGTGAACGCGCAGCCTTGGCATGGGCGGAAACTGTAACGCGCGTTGCGGAAACCGGTGTGCCGGACAGCGCCTACGAAGAGGCGAGCGCATTCTTCAGCGAACGTGAACTTGTGGACCTCACCATCGCCATCGGCCTGATGAACAGTTATAATCGGATGGCTATCAGCTTCAGGAATGTTCCACAAGCGGTAGCCGTCAAGTAGGGACCGAAGCACGCTTGCAGGCTGCAACTCAGCGAGGCTGCAAGCGTGGTTCTAGATCCCAATCTGGTGTTGGATTTCGTCGCGTGATAGCCCCTTCCAAGGAACCCGGTTTGACGCGACTGTCGTTTTGCCTGGCGAACATTCCCGACGGCGGACCTAAGGGATCGCGAAGATACGCAGTTCCCTTGGACACCGCCGTCGCGAACCGCGTCGGACGCGATCAACATCGTTTCAAATCCTGCATTTCAAACCGTGTCCGTTGCCTTCCGCTGTTCAGAGGAGGCCGCTTGGTCCCATGCGAACGTGCTGCATGCGGACGGTCCCACGCCGGAGCAGAGGGACCTGCCCGCTCCGGTCAACGCGCGATCTCCCCATGAGGGCATGTTCGACAGCGGGCGATCTAGTCCGAGGCGAAGCTCGGCACCTGCGCAAGTTCGGCTATTCGGAATCGTGTGGAACTGCGTGTTCAAGCGACACGCCACGTTGAGCAGAAGTCCGAACAGCTGCGTCCGGCCTGACAGGTGACGGCCGGAACACAAGTCCCGTACGACGGCGGCTGCCAAGGCGGACGACCGCATGCCACAGAACAGTTCGGTCCCGCGGCCATCGGAACCCCGAGACTGCGTATTCCGGTGAAGTCGGCCACTGATTCCGAAACGAAGCCGGCCACCTATTCCGATTTCATTCCGGCCACCATTCCGATCTGAAGCTGGCCAGTTGATGCTCCCCTGGGTCGTTGTTTTGCATGGCGCGTGATTGTCGCGTGGTCAAGCGGCGGATGGTGTTTGACGCTGCTTTCGCAAGCTCTCGCCGGACAGTTCGATGCGGTAGGCGTTGTGGACAAGGCGGTCGAGGATTGCATCGGCGATCGTTGGATTGCCGATCATGTCATACCAGTGATCGACGGGCACCTGGCTGGTGACGATGGTGGATCGCTTCTCGTAGCGGTCCTCGACGATCTCCAGGAGATCGCGCCGCTGCTCGTCGTTGAGCTTCTCCGGACCCCAGTCGTCGAGGATGAGCAGGTCGGTTCTGGCGAGCGCCTTGAGGACCTTGGGATAACGGCCGTCGCCGCGCGCCAGCGCAAGGGTGGCGAACAGCCTTGGCAGGCGATGATAGGCGACGGAGAAGTCCTCGCGGCAGGCCTTGTGTCCGAGCGCGCAGGCCAGCCAGCTCTTGCCGACGCCGGCGGGTCCGATCAGCAAGAGACTATGGTGTTGCCTGATCCAGTCGCAGTTGGCGAGCTTCAGGACGAGATTGCGATCGAGGCCGCGGGCGGCGCGGAAGTCGATGTTCTCGATCTGGGCATCATGGCGCAGCCTCGCGGCGCGAGCCCTTGCCTCGAAGCGCTTCTGGCGGCGCGTGGTCGCCTCGCGTTCGAGCAGCAGAGCGAGCCATTCGCCATGCTCGAGGTGTCTGGCTTCTGGCTGCGCCTCGAGTTCCTGATAGGCGCTGGCCATGCCTGTCAGGCCGAGTTCGCGCAGCATGTCGATGGTGGGATTGGTCAGCATTATCAGGTGTCTCCTCAATGGAAGTAGCCGGGGCCACGCAGATTGGCGTGTTCCATGACGGCGGCGGGTTCGGTGGAATGTCTGGGGGCCTTGTGGGTTGCGATGAGCGAGGCAATCGTCTTGCAGGTCAGGCCGCCGATCTCGACGGCCCGTGCCGAAATGACCTCAGCGCGCTCGCGGCCGAGGTCGCGATAGAGGCGCAGGATGCCGAGGCAAGTTCGGAAGCCCTGCTCGGGATGTGGCCGGCTGGCGAGAATGGCGACGATCAGCCCTTCGGTCTGCGGACCGATGGACGCGCCCCAGCGCCGGAAGCGCTCCGGCGTCCATTCGGCGTATCGGCGGTGGGAGCTCGGCATGTGCGCCGGGTCTGTTCCATAGCGCGGCCCGCCATAGCGGCGCTGATGGACCGCGACGCGTTTGCCGCGATGGAAGATCTCGATCATTCGCGCGGTCGCCCGGATATCGACCTGCTGACGAATGAGCGCGTGCGGGACGGAATAGAAGAAGCTCCTGAACTCGACATGGTAATCCGTCGAGACCCGCGCAAAGCGCCATTCGGCGAACTCGTACTCCTCGGCGGGCAAGCTTGCGAGCGCCGCGCGTTCGACCGTCTCGAAGAGATGGCGCCGGCTGACACCCAACCGGCGCATGACATGATTGTTGATGCGCTCCAGCACGTCGGCGATTGCGGCATTGGCCTCGGCGAGCGAGAAGAACGTCTGCTTGCGCAAGCGGCCGAGAAGGCAACTCTGGGCGAAGCGCATGCCGTTCTCGACCTTGGCCTTGTCCTTCGGGCGTCGCGGTCGGGCCGGCAGAACGCCGACACCGTAGTGGGACGCCATCATGCCGTAACTGCGGTTGATCTCGGGATCGTAGAAGCTGGCGCGGCTGACGCCGGACTTCAGATTGTCGGGCACGACCAGGCGGGGCACACCGCCGAAGAAGGCAAACATGCGCACATGTGAGCCGACCCAGTCCGGCAAGGTCTGGGTCCAGGTCACCTCGGCGAAGGTGTAGCTCGATGCGCCGAGCACGCCGAGGAACAGCTCCGCCTCGCGGACTTCGCCAGTCTTGCGATCAACGATCGGCACCTTCTTGCCGGAATAGTCGACGAAGACCTTGTCGCCGGCCGCATGCTCCTGGCGCATCGTCGGCGACAGGCGCCGCTCGAACCCACGGAACAGCTCGCAGAAACGGCTGTAGCCGTAGCCGTCGGGGTGGACGCCGCGATATTCCTCCCACAGGATCAGCAGCGTCACGCCGGGCTTCTTCAATTCGATAGAGAGCTGCGCCCAGTTCGGCTCGTGACGTCGCCGTTGGCCCTGCTTAACGCCGGCGCGGGCGAAAAGCCGAGACTCCAGAGCATCGTCTGTCAGTTCTCCCGGCAATGGCCAGTTCAGCCCCGCCATCGCAGCCCGCTTCAGGTTATCCTGGACGGTGCTGCGGGCAACGCCGAGGATCACCGCAATCTCTCGGCTGCTTGTCCCGCTTCCGGCAAGCCGGAGCATCTGTCGTAATTGTCGCATGGTCAGCCTTCTCTTTGCTGGCATCAAAGTCTCCTCGTGTACCGGGAGGCTTGATGCCAAAGTTGCTGACCCAAGGGGTATCTTCAGAGCCGGAAACCGGCCGGTCTTTGATTGGAATCGTGGCCGGCTTCAAATCGGAACGGTGGCCGGATTTTGATCGGAATAGTGGCCGGCTTCAGATCGGAATCCGCACCCGAGACGAAAATCCGAAGAGCCGAATGAACAGGTAAACGGCACTGAAGCCGACGAGAGACTGGCGGAGCATCTTCTCGAAAAAAGCTACAGAACTTACGGCCATTCGTCACGAACGGTTGAAGCCGCCCATGTCGACTGCAGTTCAGAAGCTTCCGCTTCCAGCGCAACGTCGAGCCCTGGACATTGCGACTGAGGCGGCATCCGGATGGAACGTCCATCCTCTGCCAATGTGCCGCGGACCGGTCCTCCGACGCTATCCCAATCATCTCGAAGAAAGTATCGAAGCGATTTTTCCCTTTCGCCCCGACAGCACAGGCGCTGAAAGGACCCTCTGCGATCGAGGCTGGCTCCGCGGCTTCAGTCTCGGCGATACTGCCCGACGACTTTCATACAAGTATGGAATGGGCGGCATCTACGGGCGGCAGAGCAAGTTTGAATGCGCGCTCTGATTTATTGGCTGGCCGGATTCCCGTCGGCCGCACGGGAGAGATTCGCCGGGCGCCTGCCGCAGAACTCCATAGCTAGTGTGTGGGGCGTTCCAGCAGGGCACAAAGACTGCATCTGGCCTCTCCATACCAATAGCATGGTGCGGTCTCAGGTATTTTTGGGAAGGTAAAGAGGTAGCGAATCTGCCCCACTGAGGGGCAGATTCGCCAGATTCTCCAAATGACTCGGCCTTCGAAACAAGCGTTCTCTGCTGCGGCACCAAGGAACCCGCCTCAAAGAGGGGTGCACGCTAAGTTCGATATTCGTGTCGTTCGGAGAATACGGGCGGCGCCACAGCCTCGTCCTGGCCGTAAACGGCCTTGCGGTTGCCGCCCATAGAGGCCTAGTGCTCCGTCAAAGGCACCTGAGTTCTGCGCTCTCCTTTGCACCACTGGTATCCTCGGCCAGTTTGCAGCAACAGGACCAAAAATCGCAGAAATGAGTGTACCGCGACGATTTGGACTGTCGAAACCTGGGAGTGGTAAAACGCCGGCGAAAACCGGACTGCAACTCTGAGCCTCGAAAACCGCTCGCTGAGAACGAATAGAGGATCGACGGTTCCCCACGAAATCCGAAAGGCCTTTGGTCAAGAGTCGCGTAGAAAACTTATGCCAAGACGATTGTAGGTATTCATGAGACCGATCGCGATTGTGAGGTCGACAAGTTCTTTACTCGAAAAGACAGCTGTGGCTGCGAGGTACGCCTCATCCGGAATGGCCGTATCGGCAACCTTCGTAACAGTCTCTGCCCACGCGAGCGCTGCCTGCTCGCGGTTGGTGAACATGGAGGGCGACTCTCGCCAAACCGAAGCAAGCGCCAACTTATCGAAAGAGACGCCCCGGTTCACCAGATCTCCGGTGCTCAAGTCGATGCACGACGGGCACTTGTTGATCTGACTGACCCGCAGATAGACCCATTCAATCAAGTCCTGCTCAAGACCACACTCCATGATGTAGCCATAGACTCCTCCCAGCGCCTTGATGCCTGCAGGAGCGATCTTGGTATAGTCTAGACGCATCGCCATAGGACCTTCCTTTCAGTAGCAGCATGTGCAAACTTTACCAAATCAGTTATTTGCTTTGCATGCGGTGACAATGCCATCGTAACGCCCATCCCGATAGCACTGACATTCAACAAAACGAGTGTACCGTCTTGTTAACGCCGAAGCTTAATCTGCAGCTCGATCCTCACAGCCGGAAACCGCTAGCCGAACAGATACGATCCGGCATCCTTGAGGCGATCGAGAGCGGCGTCCTGGAGCCAGATTCAAGGCTTCCGTCCTGGAATGATCTTGCCTCGCAACTCGGTGTCGCCCGTGGCACTGTAAAAGCGGCATACGAGCGACTGAGCGACGACCAGGCTGTCGTGGCCTCTCCATCCATGGGAACTCGAGTTGCCAGGCGGCCTAGCCCCATGAAACCAGCTGCAGCCCGGGACGACGGGAGCGGCCTTCCAGACTTCTATCATCAGCTCTCTGCTGGGTCGGTGATGTTTCAGATGGGAATACCGGCACCTGAGACCTTCCCAGCAAAGCTATTCTCGAAAATCAGAGTCCGGGCCATCAGGAAGGAAAGTGCTACGGCGCCTGCCTACCCGGACCCGCGAGGGGAATTTTCCTTCCGATCGCAGATCGCCGCGTACCTGGCTTTAGGCCGATCAATCCGCTGCGAGCCCTCGCAAGTGTTCATTACGCAGGGTTTCGCCGGAGGCCTCACGTTCGTGTTGCGCGTGCTGAACATGAGCGGCCAGACGGCCTGGATTGAAGATCCTTGCTACCCCATTTCGCGGCACGCACTCGAACTGGCTGGAATTTCCCCCTGCCCAGTGCGCGTTGATGTCAACGGAATGGACGTGGGCTTTGGCATTCAAGCGGCACCGCGGGCATCGCTTGTCCTGACCACCCCGGGGCAACAAGCACCGCTTGGTATGACAATGTCGCTCGAGCGCCGCGTGGAGCTGACGCAGTGGGCGGAGGAGAATGGAGCGTGGATCATCGAGGACGATTACCTCGGCGAGATGCAACTAGAGGGACGGGCAAGCCCTGCCCTGGCTTCACTGGACCCGACTCGCGTCATTCACATTGGGACCTTTAGTAAAACGATCAGCCCGGCCCTTCGGCTGGGTTTCGTGGTTGTTCCACCTTCCCTAGTGGCGCGTTTTGCCGAAGCTGCCATCTATGCATGGCCCGCTCCTGGACCATCGGTGCAATACACCGTCACCGACTTCATTCAGGACGGCCACTATCTGCGGCACTTGCGGAAGGTCCGACGCGACTATGCCGAGAAACGCGAATTGTTGTCAGAGGCCATTCAACGAATCGGGCTACCCGCGTCTCCTGCCGGATTGTCCGTGGTGGTCCGACTGCCCGAAGCGGTTTCCGATGTCGATATCGCACGCTCCGCTTTGAGGTTTGGGATGGCACCAGCTCCCCTGTCGCCCTGGTTTATCTCCCCAACTTCTGTCGGGAGCGGCCTGCTGCTTGGCGCGCCAAACGTCAACCCCAAGACGCTCGACTCCTACTGCGAGCGTATCAAACGCCTCATCGATAAGGGCTCCACCGCGACTCTGGTATAATTGCTCTGCGTCCTTCGCTGCAGCTACAATATCTGCTGATTGCTGGTGCTACCGCACCCGGGCTGCTCACCATTTTGCCCGGGTGAAGAAGCTCGCGCGCTCCGTTCGTCGATGCATCGAACGATCTATCTGCTCTCGCTTCGCAGTACATACGAATTGGACGTTCTTGGTGCTTTTTGTTGCTCCAACCTCGCTTCATATTAGCGACGCTGAAAGCAAACGTTCAACGGAGACAACAACAATGCCCCTTTCTAAAACATCTAATGTTACTGAAGGCCGTAGCGAGGCACTGTTGCTTCCCCTGGCCTCATCCAAAGCCGCCCAGTTCGGGCAAAATGAACAGCGCGGCTTCAGCGCGACAGCTTGGAGCAAACGGATAGCGTTCCTGCTTCTGATCACCGTCAGCGGAGCAGCCTTGTCGTCCTGCACTGATGCAAGGTCCGAACCCTCCGCGCCTCCCCCGGCCGCGGTTGACGTTGCTCCGGTGTTCGAAAAGAAAGTTCATATTTGGGACGAATTCAATGGCCGCATCGCTGCGGTGGACTCGGTCGAGATCCGCCCTCGCGTCACAGGCTACATCGACAAAGTCAACTATCGTGAGGGCGATGAAGTCAAACGCGGCGATCTGCTCTTTACGATCGACCAGCGTCCCTACCGTGCCGCTCTGATGAGCGCAATGGCGCGCCTCGCTCGCGCGGAGGCATTGGTCGGCACGACCAAAGACCGCAAGGAGCGTGGGGCTGCACTTCGCAAGAGCAAGTTCATCTCGGATGAAGATGCAAACGATCGGAGCCGCGACTACGAGCAGGCGCAGGCGGACGTACTTGAAGCCCAGGCGGCGCGTGATATTGCCGAACTGAACCTGAAGTTCACGGAAGTTCGCGCGCCAATTGACGGCAAGGTCGGTGAAGCGAGGCTGACCGAAGGGAATTTGGCTGTTGCTGACCAAACCCTGCTGACTACCGTAGTCTCCCAGGACACGGTCTATGTCGACTTCGACCCGGACGAGCACAGCTACCTTCGTTATGCAGCTCAGGCCCGCGAGACTAAGACGTCGATCTCTGACCTGCTGATCAAGGTTGGCTTGGCAAATGAGGACGGATTCCCTCATTCAGCCAAGATCAGCTTTCTGAACAACGAAGTCGACCCGACCACGGGGAGTATCCGCCTCCGCGCACTTCTGGCCAATAAGGACAAGGTATTCACGCCGGGGCTCTATGCTCGGGTCCAAATTGCCCGGGACAGCGAAAACAGTGCGCTGCTCGTCGATGACAAGGCCATCCTGACCGATCAAGATCGGCGGTTCGTCTACATACTCGATGACAAAAACAATGCGGTTCGTAAGGACATAAGTGTTGGGCGGCTGATCGACGGCCTTCGCGTCGTCGACACCGGTCTCAAGCCAGGCGACCAAGTCGTAGTCGCAGGTTTTCAGAAGATCTATGCCTCGGGAACCCCGGTTTCCCCGTCTGCTGTCGCGATGACATCCACTACCGACTGAGGAGGAGAAAATGAACTTTTCGCGCTACTTCATCGACAGGCCTATCCTTGCGATAGTCCTCTCGGTCCTGATCTTCCTCGTGGGCCTTGTCTCCATACCGTTTCTTCCGGTGGGAGAGTATCCTGAGGTCGTGCCGCCGAGCGTTGTCGTGCGCGCCAACTTCCCCGGGGCGAACCCGAAAGAAACGGCGGAGACCGTCGCGACGCCGCTGGAAGAAGCCATCAATGGCGTTGAAGGCATCATGTACATGAAGTCTGTAGCGGGCTCTGACGGCTCGCTACAAATTGTCGTTACGTTTTGGCCGGGCATCGATCCAGATACCGCAGCCGTTCGCGTTCAGAATCGCGTAAGCCAAGCGCTGAGCAGATTGCCGGATGCCGTTCGCCAGATTGGCGTGACGACCCAGAAGCAATCTCCAACTCCGCTGATGTACGTTAGCATTACGTCGCCCGACAACTCCTACGACCCTCTCTACTTGCGCAACTTCATCCGCCTCAACGTCAAGGATGAACTCTCACGGATCACCGGGATTGGGGATGTCGTCGCTTATGGTGCGGGCGACTACGCCATGCGCGTCTGGTTGGATCCGAACAAGCTTTCAACGGTCGGCCTCACCGCCGGCGATGTCTTAAAAGCTATTCGAGAGCAGAATGTCCAGGTGTCTGCCGGTCAACTCGGAGCCGAACCCTCACCTACCACCACGGACTTCCTGCTGTCGATCAACGTAGCCGGCCGCCTGCGCACCGAACAGGAATTTGGCGACATCATCTTGAAGAGCGGCGACGTTGGCCAGATGGTGAAGCTATCGGACGTCGCCCGCATCGAGCTTGGGTCCGGCGACTACACCATGAGGACCAAGGACGACAATCAGAACGCCGCAATGGTAGGCATTTTTCTATCGCCCGGTGCAAACGCGCTCGGCGTGGCTGGCGCTGTCTACGAGAAGCTGGATGAGATTTCCAAGACCTTTCCAAAGGGTATCATCTACCGCGCGACATGGGATCCGACGGTGTTCGTCCGCGATTCAATCACTGCGGTGCAACAAACCTTGTTGGAAGCGATCATACTGGTCGTGCTCGTTGTCATCATCTTTCTCCAGACCTGGCGCGCCTCAGTCATCCCGCTGGTGGCCGTCCCAGTCTCGATCGTCGGCACGTTCGCCTTCCTCTACCTTCTTGGTTTCTCCATCAATACCCTAACCCTGTTCGGCCTCGTACTCGCCATCGGCATTGTCGTCGACGATGCCATCGTGGTCGTTGAAAACGTTGAGCGATTCATCGCACAGGGCCTATCACCAAGGGAGGCTGCATATGCGGCCATGAAGGAGGTCTCGGGGCCCATCATAGCCATTGGTCTCGTACTGTGCGCCGCATTCGTGCCCATGACTTTTCTTTCCGGGGTCACAGGGCAGTTCTACAAGCAGTTTGCCGTGACGATCGCCATCTCCACGGTTATCTCTGCATTCAATTCGTTGACCCTTTCACCTGCACTCGCAGCGAAACTTCTTCGGGATCACCACGCCCCGAAGGATCGACTGTCCCGAGGCATCGACAAGGTATTCGGAACCTTCTTCCGTGCCTTCAATCGTTTCTTCGACAAATCAGCCGAAGGCTACGAGCGCACGGTTAAGAGGTCCTTCGGTCGGCGTGGACCAGTTATGTTCGTCTACGTGGTGCTTCTAGGGGCAACCGTCGCATTTTTTCAACTGGTACCAGGCGGATTCATCCCCACACAAGACAAGCTCTACCTCTTCACAGGGGCGAAACTTCCGGAGGGAGCTTCTCTCGGGCGAACTAACGAAGTCGCGGACAAGATGGATGAGATCGCGCGGTCAGTGGACGGCGTCGCTTCCATTTCTTCGTATGTCGGCCTGAATGCTCTGCAGCTGGTAAACACGCCGAACGTCACCGCATCCTACGTTATTCTGAAACCGTTTGGCGAACGTCAACGATCGGCGCAGGAGATCAACGCGGAGCTCAACGGCAAGCTTTTCGGCATCAAGGAGGGGTTCGCATACTCGCTTATGCCTCCGCCGATCCAGGGCCTGGGTAACGGTTCAGGCTATTCGCTGTACCTCAAGGACAGGGCGGGTCTCGGCTATGCGGCCCTGCAGGACGCAGTAAACAAGATGCAGTCGGTGATCGCTCAAACGCCCGGGATGACCTATCCCGTCACCTCGTATCAGGCGAACATCCCGCAACTCGAGGTCAAAATTGACCGCGCCAAAGCGAAGGCCCAAGGTGTTGTCCTCACCGATCTCTTCGAAACGCTGCAGACGTACCTAGGGTCCGCGTACATAAACGACTTCACCCGCTTCGGTCGTGTCTATCGCGTTGTTGCGCAGGCAGACTCATCCTTCCGGCAACAGGCGGAAAGTATCGGCAATCTGAAAGTCCGAAACGGCATGGGCGACATGGTCCCGATCGGGTCGATGATCAACGTCGTACAAACATTCGGCCCGGACCCTGTAGTACGCTACAACGGCTATCCGGCGGCGGACCTTATCGGCGACTCGGACCCGCGGGTATTGTCTTCCACGCAGGTCATCGCGAAGATAACAGAACTCGCAAAGGAGAACCTCCCAGCGGGGATCGAGCTCGAATGGACCGATCTCAGCTACCAACAGGTCAGTCAGAGCAATTCGTCAGCAATCGTCTTTCCGATTGCGGCATTGCTGGTGTTCATGGTGCTCGCCTCCCTCTACGAAAGCTGGACATTGCCCCTATCGGTCATCCTGATCGTTCCGGTCTGCATGTTCTCGGCTCTCTTCGGCGTATGGCTGACAGGTGGAGACAATAACGTGTTCGTGCAGGTCGGTCTCGTCGTCCTGATGGGCCTGGCATGCAAGAATGCAATCCTGATCGTCGAGTTTGCCCGAGAGCTTGAACATCAAGGCAAGTCCGCGGTCGAGGCAGCCCTGGAAGCATGCAGGTTGCGGTTGCGCCCGATTATCATGACATCAGTTGCGTTCATTGCAGGCTCTGTCCCGCTCCTGATCGGACATGGGGCTGGCGCAGAGGTGCGATTTGCGACAGGCGTGACCGTGTTCGCCGGGATGATCGGCGTAACGATCTTCGGGCTGTTTCTTACACCTGTATTCTTCATCATCCTGAGGCGCGCGCCTTCATCAGTGAAACAGGCGAGCGAAACTCCTCAGCCCCAGACGGAAGCGCACTAACTAGCGAGGGAAAATCCTCGTTGAAAACAGCAAGAACAGGAACATCTAATCCCAGACAAAACAGCCCACAGCGTTGTTCGACACTCTCGAACTCCTCTGTGGGCTGATCCTGGAGAGTAGCGCTTCAGCTATGTGATTTCTTGGGCTTCGGGACTGGGCATTGCACAATTCAACAATCGGGTCTCGAGCGATTTCGGGAGCTTGCGCCTAGGGCCAGATCACTTGCAGCGTGTCTTCCTGGTCGAACCCGCCCTCGAGCTGATCTGACGAACCGAGTTTCCCGCCGAAAAGATCATCAATCGACCTGATTGGCCTCAGTCACGGGACTTACGCTATCCGTCACAAACGCTTGAAAAGCACGTGGCGACTACATTTCTGAAGCCCTCGTTTCCGGCGCCGCCATCCCAAGCCTCTTCAAGGATAGGAACGAGCCTAAAAAGCCGGACTTATTTCTTGCCCTTCTATAACTAACACTACTGAATGCCAGACTCGCTGGGGCGGCTGGGCGGCCCGTCTTGGCGGCGACCTTCGCGTGACAGCTGAAATCCTGGCTAGTGCGGATGCGCCCAAATCGAAGCAAATGGATCTGCTGAAGCTGGTGAAGGCGCGGTCGATGCGGGCGAGCTTCGCAGTTGGCTAGCGCCGCCCGCGCACGTGCCTCGTGGCGCAGACTTCCCATTTTCACGGCACGAGAACGCGGGACGGTGGCCGTCAGTTTCGGAAGGTGTGATGGTCCATGGCCGGACGCAGGAGTCTGGACTTTTCCCTCAACGTGGACATATTGCCAGATAACTCGCTTTTAGGTGAATCCGGACCGCCGAAATGCGCGTCACACGCTTATTGTTCCGAGCGAGCGTGCGCCGGGAGGTAGATGCGCGCATCAGTGCCAACATTGGGCTCACTCTCCAACTGAACACGACCTCCCGCCGCACGAGCGAACTCCTCGACGAGCGGTAGGCCGAAACCGCCCAATCCACCGGATTTCGTGGTGAAGTAAGGCTCCTTAGCTCGCCTCAGTGTCTCCTGAGGCATACCAATACCCGTGTCACTGACGGAAATCTCGATGTGCGCATTGTTCGCGGATCCTCTGCAAGAAGCCGAAAGAACGATAACGCCTCCCATCGGCAATGCGTCACCTGCGTTGCGCAAAAGTAGCATGATCGCGTTTTGAAGCGTCTCCTTTGAGCAGGTGATGCCAATTGATCCAACGTCGGAACGGACATCGAACCGAGTGCTGTGCGAAAGCATCGGCCGAAACATCTCCGCCAACTCAGCTAAGCAGGCGGAAACGTCAACATCATGCAATGACAAGTCCGCCTCAGCGGAGGTCGAAAAATGGTAGTCCGCTTTAGTTCGGGAAGCCCTGGCCATGTGAGTGCCTTTCCTTTGTCGATGCAAATCTCGGCCGACTACTTGTCCCGCGGCTCGAGCGCCTTAAGAAACTTGGGATCTCGGAACTACACAGCGGGCCCGCGCTGGCCCTGTTCCTGTGAAACCACGCATTTCGACTTGCGCGCTCACTCCGTCAGGAAAACATCGGTATAGAGCTCGTCGGGATCAGGTTCTCGATTGTCGATGGCAAAATCGGCAGCAGCCGACACCATCGCGCGAACCTCTACGTCAATGGACTTCAATTCTTGTTCAGGCATTGTCCATTCAGTCACCAAGCGGCGACCTGCCAGGTCGATTGGATCGCTCTCCCCGCGAACACCGTCAACTTCCTCTTTCGTCCGATACTTCGCCGGGTCGGACATCGAGTGTCCTCGATAACGGTAGGTCTGCATCTCGAGAATGTAGGGCCCGCCGCCACCTCTCGCGTGCTCGATCGCCTTCAAGCCTGCATGAAAAACCGCGCGGACATCCATGCCATCGACCTGTTCACCTGGAATGGCGAATGACAAGCCGCGCTTTGAGAAGTCCGTTTGTGCCGAGGCGCGATTTACGACCGTACCCATGGCGTAGCGATTATTTTCAACCACATAGACGATTGGGAGTTTCCATAGGGCAGCCATGTTAAAGCTCTCGTATACTTGCCCTTGATTGGCCGCTCCATCGCCAAAATATGTGACGCAAACACTTCGATTGCCCCGATATCGATTTGCAAACGCAATCCCCGTCCCCAAACTAACTTGGGCGCCTACAATTCCATGTCCCCCGTAAAAGTGTTTCTCCTTCGAGAACATATGCATCGAGCCGCCCTTCCCCTTAGAGAGTCCGCCCGCCCGCCCGGTCAGCTCGGCCATGACGCCGTTCGGGTGCATGCCGCATGCCAGCATATGACCATGATCGCGATAGCCAGTTATCACTTGATCGCCTAATTGAGACGCCATCTGCATTCCTACAACGACTGCCTCTTGTCCTGTGTAGAGGTGGCAGAAGCCCCGTATAAGTCCCATGCCGTACAACTGGCCGGTCCGTTCCTCAAAACGCCGGATCAAGAGCATCTCTCGATACGCACGAAGATCGAACTCTCTACCAAGCTCCCTCATTGAACATCTCCGATCACTGCAAAGTCGGGTGCGGGGCCAAAGCTGTCTTCGGCGGGCCGAGACGCGTTCATACCTGCCGCTGCTTGTCGGAAGTGGCGATAATGCGCTCCAGAATGTGTTTTGAGGACGCAGGCATCGGGAGGGGGATCCGCCTGCGTCCTCTCGCTCCGAGTCGTAACTACAAGAGTACCCTCCGAGCGTTTTATGCTCTGCGTAGAGATAGCGCGACGAAATAAAGGCTGAAATTAGCTTGACAGATACTGGCAAGAATAAATGAGCATGCCGAATTATCCTCACGCGATACTTATAACTTCAGAGTTTTATATATCAGGTGTTTGGATTTCTAGTAAGTTACACGATGGTATACACCACATCCGGCGCGGGCGCGTACCCGCGACGCTTGTCGACCCGTCCGGAAATCCGGTCGAACCCTTTTCCTTGCATGGAGTACGGCAAAAACGATCAGCCCAAGGATGCGATCCGCAAGGCAGCTGCCGGGATTACCGGGCTCGCTGGCATGCCATCTGTCCGAGCGACTACATGCGCGAAGAAAAAGTAAGCCGCTGAAGGGTCCGGATGATCCGCGTTCTGCCGGAACGCTGCAGGTCATTGCCTACAGCCCCTTGGATGCCCACTTGCGTCCGCCTGCCTCTCGCAAGACGTTTGCCGGGGCCGACTAGGACGGCGCCAGGGATGCCGTGCGTGCATAGCGTAGATCCGCTTCAGGATCCTTAGGCGGCGGCGGAACTTTCCTATCAATAGCCGCTGCGCTCGCGCGATTTAGGAGCGGTGCGCGCTGAAATCTTTCCGCGGCGGGATGTTCCGTTTCACGTCCGTCACGATTACCCGCGGCGAAATCGCTATACCAGCCAGGGGCAACCCTGCCAAATAGCAGTAAGGTTGCCCCCGCTGTTGTATCAAATTTCGTCAGGGCCCTTCCTGTAGACCAGAAACTTGTTGCCCTCAGGGTCGCGGAAATAGGCGCAGTATGGGCCATCCTCGTTGTCACCCCGGGGACCGGGGGCCCCTTCGTCGGATCCACCCGCTGCGAGAGCAACCGCGTGTGCTTCGCGAACCTGCGCACGCGACCGTGCTTCGAAAGCGACCATATTGCCGTTCCCGATCCTGGCCGCACCACCGTCGAACGGCTTCACCACGCCAAACTCAAGGGCCTTGTCACCGAAGTAAACTGCCCGCCCAGGCTGAACGAGGATCCGGCCCACGCCGAACACTGCAAACAGCTTATCGTAAAAGGCCGCAGCCGCGTCCAAATCATTAGTACCCACTGTCGAATGACCAGGCAAACTGCGCGCCTTCACGGACTGGGTTGCGATATCGCTCATAGACGTTCCTTTCAATCCACATCGCTGGTGTATTTCAACCTGCGACAGATCAAATGCCGTCCTCCCGTATCTGCAATTTGTCCGTCTATAACCTTTCTTGTATCCCAATGTTCGAATGTGGCGGAAAGCGCGCTCATTGCCTCCGGACATCAGTCGAACCTTGTCAGTTGACGATCGACAGATCGATACTGCTGCCGGTCCGTCCACGTGCTGTTTATGCATGCCGGAAGGCATCGACACGGCCATTCGTCAACGGACGGTTGAAGCGCACTACTGACGGCCTTCGAGGAAAGGAGCGGGGCGTTTTCGCCCCTACGTGCCCTACTGCAGGTATTGAGACTTGGCAGGCGTCATCGTCCGGGACTTCTGTTCCGGCTCGCAGCTGCCAGACCGGACGCAGCAGTTCTGACTTTAGCTCAACGTGGAGGTGTCGCTTGAACACGCCGTTCCACACGAAAATCCGAGTAGCCGATGTATGCGTCACGGTTACGCTTCGAGAGACGCAGTAAAATCCCCGCGGGATGACCCGCAGACCGCCCCGCTAGAAACGTGTTGCATGTGCCCGCCTCCGCTACACGCCCAAGCGGAGCGGCCACGAGTTAAGCCTGAGCGATTGGCCACACCCCGTACGAACAGAACAAACATTACCAAGATGATCTGCGATGGGGGTCAGCTGTAAAAGCCGATCCCAGCGTGCATCGGTCCCGAGTAGCCTAAGTTTGTTCAACGCCCATGACCAACCCCTCGATGTCGTACTTCTGAGTGATCGGCACCAGCTCGTAGACCACACGGCACACGAGATGCTTCTTTGCGATGTCGGGCAAGGCATCGTACCAGTCGCGTGTGACCATCATATCGTGCAATGCCGCATGTCCGGCGCCCGGCGCGTCGACACCAAGCACCATGACGGGCCGATGCGTGACGATGATGGACGTGGCAAACGCTGCGGGTTGCTCCCAGGCCACGGTCTCTGTCGTCTTGAACGACGTCAGCGACATCAAGATTTCACCTGACCATCGCATGCGGGTGATCAACGCCGCGCGATCGAGGGGCTATGGACTCGGGAGCGTCATTCGACGCGCGAACCTTGAGGGACTGCGTGGTGGCTGCATCGGCTTCATTGTAGACCAATTCGCGACCACGCCGGAGGCGGTTAACGCGATCGAAGGCGCCAGACACCGTTCGTGGGACAAGGACATCACCATTCTCGTGGCTCAAACTCAAAGCCGTCTGGAGCATGAACGCAAGGCCGTCTCTCGGCTTCTTGTCGATCTTTACCCGCCGCGTATCCTTAGACGCAATTTTTAACAACCTCCCCGTCCCCCTGGTGCTTCTTCCCTATGACGGCCGCCTGGTTGCTGAAGGGAATTGGACGCCGACGTCCGGTTACGAGGCCATGCGGAAACTCCTGTCTCTCGAACAACCTCCTACGGCTGTCTTTTGCCAGAATGACAAGATGGCGATGGGATGCTTCGATGCAATCCGTGAGTTTGGCCTACGCGTCCGCGAAGACATCTCGGTCATGGGCTACGACGATGACGAACTATCTCGGCACCTGAGGCCACAGTTGACGACGCTTGAACTCCCGCACTGCGCTATGGGAACTTGGGCCATCGGGCAGCTTGCGAAAAAGCCCAGTGGTCATTCCCGGGCAGTTCATAAAGTGACCTGTACGCTGATTGAAAGAGCCTCATCAGTGAGATTGAGCTGACAGGCGGCTATGCGTTATCGATCGTGGGAACGAGCGGTGCGCACTCGAAGACAGGCTACAACTGCGTCCCAGATCTACGCTTGAGCCGCCCGCTGGGCGCAAGGGCCCGCGGCGTGGCCGGCGACGATCTCCAATCAATCAAAAGACGGCTGCTATCGTTACAGCAGAGATCCTATCCCATCTGTATCGAACTGATACGCTGCCCCACGGATCATTAAGTCAAGTCGGTTGCGCCTATCGCTGTCAGGTCGCTCATAGTTGCCATTGTCTAATCCCCCCCTAGATGCCAGAGCATGGATACACAACGAGCATCTGGCGCTTCACGCGCGAGCGAGGTTTCAGCACCACCAGCCATCCAGCGCCTTCCCCCGACAGTCGTCAGCGAAGTCGATCGTCTTCTTGCGGGGCGCACACGTGATATTCGCCTCAACGCCGAACTTGCCCGGCTCTTTCACACGCGGTCGTGGCCACAGGCATCGAAGATTATCGGGGCATGGATGGTCTGGGTCGTGGTCCTCGACTTCCTGACGCTGGCCGTGAATGCCGCCTTGCTCCCTTCTGAAACCGTCATGAAAATGCTTCTGCCAGCGTCGGTCTTGCCCCCGGCAGCAATCTTTACTGCCCTCGCTTTCCGGAAACCGCGCGCGATGTGGATCCAGGGAATCGCGCTCCACGCAGGCGTGTTTCTGATCCTGCTTTCCGTCGCGCTGGTCGGCGTCAATACGGGAGGCGACTATTACGAGCGGCACCTGACGATCATGCTTTTTGTCGCCGTAACCGCAATCATCATATTTCCCGTTCCGTTCGAATGGTCGATTGCAATCGCCGTCTTTGCGCTCGGCCTTTACCTTTTCTTCCAGATGCAGAACCCGGAAATCACGGATGAGAATGCTTTCGCCGGTGCGCTCTTTTTCGCAAGCGGGGTCGTTGCGACGGTGGTTGCGCGCAGGACTGCACGCGTCCTGGCGCACAAGACCTTTCTGCTCGAACTGCGCGACCGGTCTCGTCTTGGTGAACTGACCGACGCAAATTCGCGGCTCGAGCTGCTCGCCCGAACGGATCCACTCACAGGTATCGCGAACCGACGCTGGATGATGGAAACGCTCAGTCGCGCGTGGAGCGACGAGATCGCGCAAAGCCAGGGCGCAGCAATTCTGATGTGCGATATAGACCACTTCAAACAGCTGAACGACAGTCTCGGCCACGCCGAGGGTGATCGGTGCCTTGTGAAGGTCGCCGGTATTATTCAGAGCAGCTTGCGTGACGATCGCGATCTGGTCGCGCGTTACGGAGGAGAGGAATTTCTCATCCTTCTGCGCGATGCCAATCGGGAGGATGGCATCTCGGTGGCGGAGCGAATTCGACGGCGCGTCGAAGCTGCGTCGCTGCCAAACCCGAGATCGGCCGTCGGCGCCTATGTCACGGTCAGCATCGGACTGGCGGTGCTCAACCGCAGCGGTGGAACCGTATCGTCAGAGGGATTGCAGCAACAAGCGGACCAAGCATTGTACGAGGCAAAGAAAAAGGGACGCAACCAGGTGATGGTCTATCGGCCAGACGCATTCGCAAAGACCCAGCTTGAATAACCTTGCGCGCAATTGGGCAAGTCGACTGTGGTGGAAAGCGCTCATTTGCCCACGGACACGAGCCGAACCTCTCGGTGGAGGATCGACGACAACGAGATCGATACGCGTACCAGATCTTTGGGGTCCGTTCACGCTATCCATACATGCCGGAACGCATCGACACGGCCATCCGCCAACGGAAGGTTGAAGCCGCACTACTGAATGCACTCCGAGAAAAGGATCGGGGCGTTTTCGCCCCTAAGTGCCCGACTGCAGGTGCTGAAGGGAGGCATCTAGAGACGGTAGAGCGAGTTTTGATGCTCTCTCTGCCTAAATCGTCGGTCGAAACAACGTCGGCCATAACTGGCTTTCAAATGTATGTGCCGAAAAGCAAAAATCTCCACTGATGGCCGGTTTTGCACCCTAGGACTGCAAGACCTTGGAGCCGCGCTTGGCAATCAGAATGACAACGATTGCGGCAAAAACAACGTAAGCGAGTCCCGCTTGCCACGAACCCATTGGAAGTCCGACGAGCAGCAATGTGTCGTTCCCGCCCGGTATCAGGAGCGCACCTACGCCCATGAGTGCTCCGCTCATGGTTCTTCTTGCGATGACTTTTCTGTTGGGCCATCTCAGAACAACGCGACGTTTTCTCATGCGCGCTGACATGAAGCTTCCGCCAACCATGCAAACAGATATCACCAAACCTGCAAATCCTATCGACGTGTTAGAACCGATTGAGGTCGTTATGGAGAAGCCTGACGCCACAGATGCCAGGAACGCGGAGGCAACACCAATCGCCGCCATCGTCCAAGTTAGGCGCACAAACTCGGACTGCCTGCGGAAGCTGACTGCGGACCTAAAAAGCAATATCAGCGCCAAAATGAGTGCGAGATAGATCAAGCCAAGAGGTGGCCGCATGCTGATAAGCGTGTGATCTGGATCGAGAAGAAAATATCTCTCGATGTACGTCACGCCCAAGATTCCAAGAAACGTAAACGCGAAACTGACGTCCCCGTCGCCGAGATGGCCTACCGATCCAAAAATACAAGCGCCGTTAGCGTAAGTGCCCACTCCCAACAATACAGCGGCGGGGAGGATCCAATAAATATCCCGCCATGCCTCCGTGACCGCCGGCACGTCGAGCAGACTATAGGCGAGCGCGGCCCAAGCAGCGCATTCGAAGAGGGCAACAAGTCTTGCTGGCTTCCTCCAGATTACAAGTGCGGCCGCAGCGGTAACCGTGCATATCGAGCCCCGGTTCATTACAAAACCTAGCACGAAACCCATCGCACCGCATGTGACGTACACCTTCCAGAGCTCGACGTTCCCCGGACCTATTTCGGCAGGAGAAATGCTCACTGGTCAGCCTTTCCCAAAGCAACCGTCACCGTCTATTTCTGCCGCGCACCCATCAGTTCAATCGGTCCACGGTATTGCGGTGCGCACCAGTTGGCTATGATTCCTTGGTGTACGTGCGGTGCAAACCTTTGACCAGCGCCCCTGCCCGCCCACGCCCTCCCGCCCGCCTCACTCCTGCTTGGCATGGAGGAGGCCGGTCGGGACAGCTGGGAGAGCTACATTCCTATGGCGAGATTGTCTTCGGCCGATCCGAGCCAAAACCCATTCCCAATGGCAGAAGCAATAAAGCCATGGATCCGATCTTCGTCAGGCTGTGGTTCACCACCATCAAGCGGTAGTCCGATACTCTGGAAGAATTGCCCCATGCTTTCGTATGTCACCATGAGGAGGCGTGCGGGCTCGTTCGTGACGTTGCGGATAGCATGCGGAACACCGCTTGGGATGTCGAGGGCGTCGCCCGAAGCGTAGCAAGCCCAGGAACCATCTTTGAACGCCTCGATCTGTCCTGAAGAAACCACCAGCGTTTCGCGCTCGCCATGACTATGAAGTGGCACACGCGTTCCCGCCGGCACCACCGCGTCCAGTGCACAGTAGGCGCTTGGGTTCCCGACGAATGATGTCAGAAAGCGAACCTGGGGGCCAAGGATGTCGATGAAGCCCGAGTTGTTGAGTACAGTCATTTGATTCCTTGCTTAGCGTTGCGTTCAGCGGCAGGACCGCACAACAGGTGTTTGGTCACCTAAGTGTATCTGAATTGTGTGGCTGCCCGGGCATTTTGGTAACAGCATGTAGCGCCCCCAACAAAACGCTGATCATTATTAATAGTTTTTTGGCGCGAAATCAGAGCTATTAAAATAATTCAATCTAAACAAATGAATACCAATTAATAACAAATCGACGCTTCGATAATATACATAGGGATACACAGAAGCACCTTACTTGAAACACTGTGCATACATGCATGGATAAATATCGCTCCGCTGCCGACACGGTGTCCAAGTACGCGTCGGCAGGGAGTGCCAGTGTTCCGGATACCGATGCGGAGCATGCCGAAGCCTGAGACTCGCTGCGTTTCAGTTAGAGCCTCGAGCCAAGGCCGGAACGCTGGTTGATATCCAATCCGATAACGACGCGGCCATCGCAAGAATGGCTGATCGCGACGCGCCACCGTGCACTAGAAGGAACACGCGATGTTCATAGGGCATTTCTTAATTCATTTCCGTGCCCACCGGCGCTGCCGCCAAACCGCTCAGGAACTCCGCCGATACAGCGATCGTCAATTAAGCGACATCGGGATTATCCGTTCCGAAATCGACAGGGTCGCATGGCAACAATTCGACAACAATTGAAGGATTCGCGGGACGAGTACAGGCCCCGATCGAAGAGCCAGAGGGCGTCATCTGGATAGTCGAGAACGGATGGATGTCCTCCACCGCATGGCCTTGAGATCGGAGACGTGGATCAACCCATGATCAGCCAACACCCCAATGTGGAGACAGCAGTATGACTTTCAGAAAGACCGAAGCGATCAAACGGCTGACGCCCGAGCAGTATCGCGTTACCCAGCAGAACGGGACCGAGCGTCCTTTCACGGGCGAATACAACGACAACAAGAGGCCTGGGCTCTATGTCGACATCGTATCCGGCGAGCCGCTGTTTGCGTCGTCCGACAAGTTCGATTCCGGTTGTGGCTGGCCGAGCTTTACCAAGCCGATCGTGCCGGAACACGTCGAGGAACGGAAGGACCGTTCCCATGGCATGATTCGCACCGAGGTTCGCTCGAAACATGCTGACAGCCATCTCGGCCACGTATTCACAGACGGTCCGCGGGATCGAGGTGGCCTCAGGTATTGCATCAATTCTGCCGCCCTGCGCTTCATTCCCCGCGAGCAGATGGAGACCCAAGGGTATGGCGCGTTCATCAACCAGGTGGAGGATATCTGAATGAGCGATCGAGCTGACAGAGCTGTTTTGGCCGGTGGCTGCTTTTGGGGAATGCAGGATCTGATCCGCAAGCTTCCGGGCGTCATCGCAACAAGGGTGGGCTATACCGGTGGCGATGTGCCCAATGCGACCTACCGCAACCACGGCACCCACGCCGAGGGCATCGAGATCGCCTTCGATCCCGGGACGATCAGCTACAGGCAGATCCTGGAGGTCTTCTTCCAGATCCACGATCCGACCACCAGGAACCGCCAGGGCAACGACATCGGCATGTCCTATCGCTCTGCGATCTACTACATTGACGACGAACAGAAGCGAATTGCCGAGGACACGATCGCAGACGTCAACGCGTCGGGCCTTTGGCCGGGCAAGGCTGTGACCGAGGTGGAGCCGGTGGGAGACTTCTGGCAGGCCGAACCGGAGCACCAGGATTACCTGGAGCGCTACCCCAACGGCTACACCTGCCACTTCCCGCGCCCGAACTGGGTGCTGCCGCCGCGGTCCGCCGCTGAATAGGCCGCGGTTGTCGATGACGCAAGAACGCCGGGCACGCCACCAGCTTGCCCGGCGCCTCCTCGTCCATACACCCAGGCTCGCGTCACCAGCTGATCAATTGAGAAAAGTGCCGGCGGAACTCCGAAAAGTCCGGCGCTAGCAGGCATCTGTCAACACTAGGCCTGAATCTGACTCCGCGGCACTTGTGCGATGACCGCGGCCAGTGTGTGGCGCCGGCGCTCAGTGAGCGCTGACGCGCGACAACAACGACAGATCCTGTCGGAGATAACACCAAAGGTCTATTTGAGCAAGCTCTGATTTGGTTGACACTGCGTTTCCAATGGCGCCGGAAAACTCGGTGTACATTTACTGCGATCAGAGTAATCGTAGTTATGTGGTGATGCTTGATCATCGCGAATGTTCCAGGTCGGGCACCGAGCGTAGTCGGCATTTGCCAACGCCTTTACCTCGTCCAGCCAGCGGCGGCGCCCATTTTTGAGGAAGTAAGAATGTCTCAAAGAATTCTGATTATCGGCGCTGGCTTCGCCGGAATGTGGACCGCACTCGGTGCCATGCGTCTGCTGGACCGACAAGGAAAGGCGGACGGGACCATCGAAGTTGCCGTGATCGCGCCGCAGCCAGAACTCCACATCCGTCCGCGCCTATATGAAAAGCATGCCGCGCAAATGAGAGCGCCGCTGTCAGAGATTTTCGCCAATGTAGGCGTACGTTTCATCAGGGGCCATGCAACGTCAATCTCGACATTGGAAAACGTGGTCACCTATGCAGACGCAGACGGTGTGGCGTCAACCATAAGCTACAGCAAGCTTGTGCTGGCGACAGGAAGCGTCCTGCACCGCCCCGACATTGACGGTCTCGTCTATACGTTCAATGTCGACCAGCTTGCAGATGCCGCTGAACTGGAGGAGCACATTCATCAACTCGGTCGGCTTCCGGAAACCAAGGCGCGCAACACCGTGGTTGTTGCGGGTGGCGGCTTTACCGGTATTGAGACCGCTGCTGAGATGCCGCACCGCCTTCGGAGCGCGCTTGGAAAAGACGCCGATATCCGGGTTATTATCGTCGAACGCAGCAGCGCCATCGGCCCCGACCTCGGGCCTGGGCCGCGCCCAGTCATTGAACAGGCACTTTCCGAGCTGGGCGTTGAGACGCGACTTCTATCCCCAATCATTTCCGTCGATCACGAGGGCGTCACGCTCACGTGCGGTGATCGGATCGAAGCCTCAACCGTTGTCTGGACAACCGGTGTCCGCGCCAATCCGATCACCCGTCAAATCGACGCCGTCAAAGACTCCTTTGGGAGGCTCCACGTCGATCGGAATCTAAAGGTGGTTGGCCACGAGGACGTCTTCGCCACCGGTGACGTTGCGTGCGCCGCAACAGACGATCGCGGAAATCGCACGATGATGAGCTGCCAGCACGCTCAGAATTTGGGGCGTTCTTCCGGGTATAACGTGGCGGCTGATCTGCTCGGAGTGGAGCCCATCCCCTATAGCCAGGAGAAATACGTCACCTGTCTTGATCTCGGACCATGGGGCGCGGTTTACACAGAAGGGTGGGACCGTCAGATCAAGCTCACCGGCGCAGAGGCAAAGAAGCTCAAAACTGCCATCAACACCACCTGGATCTATCCACCGGTGGCCGATCGTGCTGCGGCACTGGAGGCTGCCGATCCACTCCGCATCGTAGTGGCGTGACGATCTGGAAAAACTAGTCACGGGTGATCGCGTTCCGACCGGACCGGTCACTCGTGCCAGATTGGGGGCCGGCTCAGCCAACCAAGTTTTGTCTCTCTTGCAGAGACGGCCACTCTAGAATCGAGGCCATAATATGCACGTGCAACTGAAACGAAAAATAGCATTCGCCCTGCTGATGGGGATCGTGACCACGGGCATCATTTCTTTCGTGTTGCTCTCTCTGAACTTCGGCTTCTCCAACGGGTTCCTGGTGAGATGGTTGCGTTCCTGGGGAATCGCCTACGTCATCGTCATTCCGGCAATTCTTGGGATCGGCCCCCGCTTGCAGGCGCAGGTCGATCGACTAATCCGGTGATGATGATTTGCTGGGACGCGGTGTGAGGCAGAGTTGTGCTTTGCCAGGGGCGCGCGATGCGATGCTCACAACCCTCCGCACCGCTGCATCACTGTTGCAGCGAGATACAGTTTTCCATCGAAGCTGACACACACCCGATACTTAACGATGGTCTTTTTCAACAGCGAAGCTACTTGGCCGCCACGAGAGGGAAAGAATGTTGATTCTTGTTCTTGCCTGTTTGGTGGGTGCGCTGACTGGTACCGAGCCACATTACCGGGTTCTCTTCAAGCGCCTCAACAACAGTGACGTGCGCCTACCCTCCACGACAAAGTTCCTAGCACTTGTCGGCATGGCCGGAACGATTCCTGGGATAGCCACCCTGGCGGCAATCGGAGGTATTTGGGCGGGACGCGGCAGCGAGTTTGATCGTTTTGCTGCGATTTCCGTGCTGATTGTCTTGGGCTTTATCCTGTTGTCCAGGCGGTCAGCGGGGTGGATGTCGCAGCGTATTTCTAGACACGGCGACGGACTAATTCCTTTCATGTCAAAAGACGGAAAGCGTAGCGTCTTTGCCTCGCTTCTCTTTGGGAATGCAGTTGGCATGAATTGGTTGCCGTACGCGGCACCTGTTCTGGGTCTGACTTTGGCAAGCACCGCTCTCGATGGGCCAAACATACAACTCGGGCTCCTGATCGCCGCATATGCCTTTGGCGCTACGGCAGGTGCTTCGCTGGCGGCGCTAACGATGGCCGTTAGCCCAGTCCACATCATCCCAAAGATCGGAAAGCGGGTGGGCCAAACAATGGGAGTCGCTGTACTTTCCGGAACTGCAGCGATTTCCGCGCGATACGATACTGGTCTTGTGACTGGGCTATCCTTCGCGACCACAATCAACTTAGAACGAGAAATCGACGTCGACGTGAGGGCGGAAAAAAGGCCTGGCGCAGGCATTTTCCACGATGTTGAACGGCCCGAGGGAAAATGATGGCTGCTTCCCGCTGTCGCGCAGCCCCGGAACACCGCTCTCCAGTAGCTTTCCAAGGATTGGCGAATCCTCACGAGAAGATCGGCTATTCGGATTTTCGTGTGGAAATACGCTCTCTCACCAACACTTTGACGTTGAGCTAAAGTCCGAACGGCTGCGTCCGGCTTGGCAGCTGCCAGCCGGAGCAGAAGTCCACCAGCCAGAAATCAAATAGCCCAATTAGCAAAAGCAATTATACCAAAGATAGGCACTGGGCATTCTCATTTCCCCTTCGAAAACCCCGCCCCCCTGCTATCCTACCTCGGCTCGGGACGCGCACTGACGACCTGATCTTTCAGTTCTTCGTCCTGGGAACACCAAGCAAGGCTGAACTCAAGGTGCGTCTAGATGAACAAATATCAGAATGATCTTCTCGACAAAGCTTTAGAAGCACACGGCGGCTTTGAACGTTGGAAAAAATTCCGCGGCATGGCTTCAACCATTCGCACGGGCGGCAAGCTGTGGGCGTTCAAGGGAACACCTCTGCCTTCCGTACCGAGACGCGCGGTCACCGAATTTCACCGTCAGTGGACTCAGGTTGCGCCGTTTGGCCAACTCGACTGGACAATGACCTGGACACCAGGGCACGTCGCGATAACCAACCGTGATGGCGCGACCATCGCCGAGAGAGACGATGGCAGGAAAGCATTCGATCGAAGCTTCGGTGGCCAATGGGATCCACTTAACCTTGCGTACTTTAACGGATATGCCATGTGGACATACCATGCGGCCCCGTTCGTGTTTGGCGAACGCGACTATGAAGTTAGAGACATTGAACCCATCGAATCCGACTCGGAGCTGTTGCGCGGGATACTCGTGAAATTCCCAGAGAGAATTCACAGTCACAGCCAAGAACAGCGTTTCTACTTCACAGCAGACGGTTTAGTGCGGCGGCACGATTACACGGTCGACGTCTGGGCGAATGTAAGAGCAGCTCACTTCATGTTCGATTATGTTGACGTCGAAGGGTTGAAGTATCCGACGCGACGCAGCGTTTTCACGGTGAAACCCGATGGCAGCCTCGACCAGGACTTCAATGCGGTTACGATCGAGTTGTCTGACTACGCGGCCTTCTAATCGGCTATTCGGATTTTCGTGTGGAACTGCGTTTTCAAGCGACGCGTCCACGTTGAGCAAAAGTCCGAACTGCTGCGTCAGACTTGAGCGAGGCCAGCCGGAACAGCAGCCCGGGACGATGATGTCTACCGAAGCGGACAACCGCATGCCCACAGAACAGTTTTGTGCCGTGGATTGGAATCCCGAGCGCCGAGCGGCGGCCTGGGGTGCGGGCGGCGGTAGCCAATCTTCGAAGCTTTGATTCTCCAATGGACGTCCGCCCAGCTTCCCGCTTCGACCGGCAGCGGAAGATCCTTCCGTAGGCCTTCCGACCACCCTTCACCGGAAGTCGGCAGGACATCCTTCATTCCAGCCAGGCGGGCGATGCCGCGCGTGGCGATCTCTATTGCCGACGCTCAGGCCTCGGGGGCATCGAAGGCGAGGTTGCCGATCGTCGAGGAATACCCCGGCCAGACCTCAAGCGCTGCGATCCGGCAAGGCAGGCGCGACGCTGCAGCATCTGCACCAACACCGTTCTTGCCCAGTGATTCAACCCGACGAATCCTACGGCATGTCGAGCTTCACCAGGGCATGTTCCAGCAACTTGGTATTTTTGATACGGCAGAGGGCGCTCGTATCGCCTGGCTGTGATGGCGAAAAAGCCTCAAGCCTTGCCGCGGCAGGTTGGGATGACGGCAGAGAACCAGGTCATGGACATTGGCAGAGGATGGACGTTCCATCTGGATGCCGCCTCAGCGGCGAATAGCCGTAGCAAGGGCACCGTCAGTTTCGCTAGGCTCCGCGAGCGTGCCAATAGCGGATGCTTTCGCATCATCCTGGCTCGGCCGAACCGGAGGACGGCATGCGTGCGAGTCCCCTCGAAACCGTCAACAGAACGGCTTCGAGGGGAGAGCGGTCAAGATCTGCGGGACGCTGCGAAGGAATTGGCGGCGATCCATAACGAAACGGCAAACAAGCCAACGTCCTTCAGCAGAAACTGACCCGGGGCAACCGTGATTGCGGGGAACCCCAAGTTGGGCTCGAATACGCCTGGCGTCGTCACCATAAAGCTCAGTGTGGTCGCGAAGAGCCCGGCGGAAAGTACTCCTCCAACGAGCGACAACAGAGGATTGAAATACCTCGCTGCGATAAGGACACCAATACTCACCTCGATTACTCCAAGCGCACTAGAGAAACCCCTGACACCCAGAAGTGGTTGAACCCAGCTCAAGAACGGGCTGTTGCCGACGAGCGGCGTGAGGCCTTCCGCTTCATACGCGGTGAACTTCATGCCACCGAACCAGAAGTATATAATCACCAGAGATGTGTACAGAGCAGCTGTACTGATCGCGTTCCCAATCAATTCTACATTCGCAACTGCTCCCTTCGGCTTTTCGATGGAGACCTTTGCTTCACTAAATATATTTGCCATGTTCTGTCCTTTCTTAGATACAATCAAATCTGGAATTTTCAATCGTTACTCTATCGTCGTGATTGCAGTCGAACCTTCAATTTATCGAATCCTCCTTCCAGTCCTCGTAGGCGGTGACGCCGCTGAGGCTCTTGCGAAGCTCTGCGTCGAAAACGCTGTTAATCGCGGGTGCAGCTGCGAACTTGAATTTGCCGCAGCTGCACTGTTTCGGTTTTGGGTGCGCGTTGGCTTGATCCGCGCAAATTTCTGCGGCCGTCCGCGATCCCAAGGTCTGCCCCGCGGGTTCTATCGCGCCTTTTGAGGCGCCCCGTCTTGGCTAGAATCTAATCCTTAGCGAGCGTCACCGCTGCTTCGAAGGGCGGTCGAAGCCCATTCCTGGCGCGGCTCGGCGCGGCAGGAACGAATCCACGCCGACTTGCGAACCAGTCCGCCCATCAACTCGGCACTTGGCGCAGTCATCATGCTCTCTTACGAAAATTACGTGTTGGCTGTCTCATCGAGTTTCGGCCGCCCTTGCCACTCTACCGTAGCGCTGCGACGAGCCATGGATTCGAGGTCGCCGCGGTATACGCCCAAGTCGTCGAGTGCACGATCGTCCATGCGATCCCACAGACGCAAGGTACGCCAATACCCATTATGGGTGCGTATCGCTTTGAAAATCAGCCTCATAAACATCGGCGCTCCGCTGAATCAATTCGATACCGATCTGTATCTTTTTATGAAAATGTTCTAACCGTGCGCCGATGTCAAGCTTCCGCTAAAATTCAAAAATCACGATTTTGTCAGCTTTTTGTGATCTGCTTGGCCCGCGTTGTCCGGTTTGCAGAGCGAAGCAGGAACGAGTATATATCAATACAGTTCTGTATTCTTAGGAGCAAATATGCGCCGGTCCGAAATTCGCGACCATCTGCTTGATACAGCCCTTCGGCTTTTTAACCAGCATGGATATCACGCCACTGGAGTTGACCTCATAATCGCTGAAGCCCGCGTGGCGAAGACGACTCTTTACCGTCATTTTGCAACGAAAGAGGAGCTGATATTGGCAGCGCTTGAACGACGTGACGAGGAATCGCGAAACGCAATGCGGTCGTTTGTGGAGCAACGCGCGCGAGAACCGCGGGAGCGCATTCTAATGACTTTCACCTACCTAGAGGAGGTGATCGGAGATAAGCACTTCAACGGCTGCATCTTCGCAAATGCGGCCGGCGAATTTAAGGAGGTTGGAGACCCGGTTTTCCAAGCCGCTCTCACTCACAAGAAACTGACACGTGCCTACTTTGAGGAACTGGCCTATGCGGCTCAGCTATCCGACCCTCGACGCATAGCTGCGGAGGTCAATCTGTTGCATGAGGGGGCTGTCGCAGTTGCACAGATGACCAGATCAACATCATCCGTAAGACATGCAAGGGCGATGGCCCAGCAACTACTCTCACTGGAACGTGTATTGAATTCTTGACCCCCGACTCGAGCGAGCGCTCCCGAAATTAGCGGTTTCGGCACGTGGATCGATCCGTTACTATCCCCAGGGATACGGTCTTTTCCACAGGAGGGCCATGCAGCGAAGACTAGCCGCCGTAATGATAGCCGATGTGTGCGGCTACGGGCTACTCAGCCAAGCCGACGAGGAAGGCACTCGCCTTCGGTTTCAGGCCGACCTGAACGATATCTTCCTGGGCGCGATAGCTGCACACTCAGGACGACTGGTAAAAACAATGGGGGACGGTCTGCTCATCGAATTCCACAGCATCGTGGAAGCTGTGCGATGTGCGGTCGATGTCCAACAGCTCAAATCAGTACAGCGGAAGGTCGGCACCCAACACCTGGAATTTCGGATAGGCATCAATCTGGGCGATGTGATCGTCGAAGGAGACGACATCAACGGCGACGGCGTCAACATCGCCGAACGTCTTCAGAGCTTGGCCGAGCCTGGTGGGATTGTCATCTCTGGAACGGCCTACGACCACGTAGAGAAGCACCTTGCGGTCGCGTTCGAGTATCTGGGCGAACGGAACCTGAAGCACGTCCTGAAGCCAATTAGAACCTACCGACTGATCTTGGACAAAAGTCCGCAAAAAACTGTCGCGAAAATTCCCACCAGATTGAACTACGCGCTCGCGGCCGGAATTATTGCTTTGCTCGCGGGCGCGGGGACGTTCTGGTGGAGCCCCTGGAAAGAGCTTGCGGCTGCACGGGGAATCGAGCAGTTGCCTCTTTCCTTGCCGGACAAGCCTTCCATTGCGGTCCTTCCATTCAACAACGTGAGCGATGATCCTAAGCAGGAATATTTTGCGGATGGCATGACGGACGGCCTCATAGCGGAACTTGCGCAGATCTCGGGTTTGTTCGTCATCGCGCGCACCTCTTCATTCAGCTACAAGGGCAAGTCGGTGCCTTTACGACAGGTATCAACTGAGCTCGGCGTAAGATATGTTCTCGAGGGAAGCGTGCAGCGCGCGGGAGAGCAGTTGAGGATCACGGCCAAACTTCTTGATGCCCTCGATGGCGGGCATGTCTGGGCGGGGAAGTTCGATGGCAATCGATCCGATGTTTTCGCGTTGCAAGACGAAGTGACCTCCAGAATTGCAGATGCGCTCACCGTCCGGCTGGTATCCGACCAAAAGAAACAATCACGTGGCGACCGGACGGGCGTGCCCGATGCGCTCGACGCATACCTGCGCGGCTGGGAAAGCCAGCGTCGAGCAACACCTGAAGATCTGGCCCGATCGATCTCGTACTTCGAACAGGCTATCTCGCTCGACCCGGAATACGAACGCGCATACGCTGCCGCTGCCATGGCGTACGCTCGGATCTATCGTTGGCGCTGGCATTCGCTGATCGGCCTGTCGAGACCTGAAGCCAGATCTCGGGCGGCAGGGTACTTACAGTCAGCACCGACACGGAGAACGGCTTTGACTTATCAAGCGGCCGGTCTTCTTTCAGAGTCGGACTGGCAACATTCCACGGCCCTCGAAGAACTGCGAGAAGCCATCGCACTAGAGCCCGGCGACCCCTGGAATTACGCGCTCACTGCACTCGTCCTGACCTCCGCTGGTCGACCTGAAGAGGCGATCCCTCATATCCAGAGGGCGCTGAGGCTCGATCCGCAAGGGCCTCCATTCTTCAGCTATGTACTTGGCCTAATGGAATTCAGTATGGGGAATTTTGATGCGGCGGCGGAAGCGGCCGAAGAGAGCTTAAGATCGAATCCCGGAGACGACAATGCGCTACTGCTTCTGGCCGCTTCGTACGGGCAGCTGGGGCGGCGTCGCGACGCCGAGGCTGCTATCAAGCGCTACAATCAGCTTCGTACCGGGAGAGGCGGAATCATAGCCGCCATAACGACATGTCCCCCGCTCGACTTTGCTCGAGCCGAAGACAGTGAGCGGCTTTACCGAGGGCTGCGCTTGGCAGGAGTACCTGAGACGCTTCCAGAAGTGCAGGAGGACGTCATAATGACGACCCAAGAAGCCCTTCCCCTGTTCTTGGGTCGCAGGCTGCGGGGCACGGACATTAATTCGGGAAGCATTCACGAAGCGACCATTTCACCTGCGGGCCGAGCCAGCTTATCGGGTGGATGGGTGACCGATGAACGAGACGAGATGACCAGCGCCGAAGTCCGACTAGTAGGGGATCAGGTCTGTTTCTACGATCAGTCCAATAGGACCTGCGGCAGAGTCCTTCGGAACCCGGGAGGCATTCGCAACAAGGAAAATGAGTACATCTGGTATGCGCCTGGAAGAACACTAACATTTTCGTCGTTCGACTAGGTGATTGGGCAGGGTCGGGGCATCTATGCTGCCTCGCAACCGGGTAGCCTATCTAGCAAGCTTTTTAGATCGGGTTCAGAAACCATAGCCGCCGCTTTGTCCACGGGCAGCCAGGCGACCTTTCGCTGACCCGCCTCCGGAAACTTCTTTTTGGTCCGCTTTACTTTCATGACATGAACCTCGACGACTGATGGGAATTTACGCCCATCCTCAAACCCCTTCATGTGCGTGAAGTACCCGAAGACACGCCTCTCGGCCCGACCCTTGACACCAGCCTCCTCCCAAGCCTCCAGTTCGGCGACCTCATGAGGCTCCAGGCCCTTGACAGGCCATCCCTTGGGAATGGTCCATCGCCCGGTCTGGCGCGTAGTAATGAGTAGAACCTCGCAATTGCCGTTGGAATGCCGACGGACACACAAGGCACCTACTTGTTCGATCACCTTCCCGGTACCGGGCCGCGCTCGATCCGCTGACTTTGCAGAGTGTTCCATATATGAACCCGGCCCCGACTTGCTACCGCACGGGATCGCAGGCGCCGCGACATAGTTGCCCACCAGCGGCCGTATGATCCTATCGTTCTCGTCCAATCTTGCCGCGACTCCGTTGTTCCGGAGCCGTCACGGCAAGTATGGTCGTTGGCCATAATCGTCCCGGCTCGTATCGCTGATGTGCCAAGATCAGCTCCAAGTGTGTCAGAGTATCTGGTGGGTGACGGTGCGTCGCGACCGTACGCGCGGCGAAAAGGAAGGCGCGTTCAAAGCTTTGACATGAGAGAACCTGTAGTCAAACGCGTCGCGTGCGTGGAGGGCATATACATAGTTAGACAAAACGTTTGATTGGCACGCGCGGCGGCGCACTCGTTGCGGATGGCTCTTAGTGCGCAGTAGCCGTCAAAAACGCAGTCCGCACACTTCACCTAAAACTGGCGCTAGGTAGTTGCCTTGCCGCGCATGCGCCCTGCGTCGCGACCCGCAGACCCCGGGCAGCGACAGCGCCCAAACTCGCGTCCGGTTCGTCGCTCTCAAAGATGATTTCATGCTTATGGGGGCCCGGCATCGCCGCCGTCCCGAAAACACTTCCACCTTCGAAGCTGCCCCCTGGCAGACAACGTTCGAACGAGAAAGATTCGTGAATTCGTCATTTAGTGTAACGGCCCCACCGCGGATTACAGACCGATACTTTTCGCCCCAAATTCCGACATTCGGCAGATACGCCAGACCCTGAAAACACAGCCAGTGGCTTGGATAGTCCAGTCATTACTCTGGCTCGATCGAACGGGCCGTGTCTACGAAAGAAAGGCAATTTCGATGAGCAAAGTAGTCAAGTTTCTTGCGGCCACGTCCATCGCCGCTTCCAGCTTTGCAGGCGCTGTCTACGCAGACAGCTACTACGAAGGAATCGATCAGAACTTCTCGCGGGGCGAGATTCGCAACCAAGCGCGCACGGACAATTTCGCGACGGGGAGCATCATCGAAAGTTCCGCCGCAAAGTCCTGGCCCAAGATCAAGGGCGGGGAAGGCGAATTTTACTCTGGAATCCAGCGCAAGTAGTATGCATCCGCCAAGAGCGGCCGGACACTACCGACCGCTCTTGGCATACTGCAAATCCCTAGAAGGAGTTCTTCGCATAGCGAGCTGAAGACACTGCTATTCGGATTTCCGTTTGGAATCGCGACTGCTCTGACCTCTACTGATCGCGCTGTTCGAAGCTGAAAGTTGGAATCCTATTTCTGCCGGCGTTTGACCGCTGCAAGGATGCGACGATCGAATATGAACATCCCTGCAACGATGTTCCTTCCTTGCAAGCCATCTCCGTTCCCTGCCGCTGCTCAGTCGAGGCCCTTCGTTCCTTGACGATCTGCGTCAGCTACTATCAGGATAGCCTGTCAACGCGCTGAGGGCCGACGGTTCCAGGCCGAAGGAAATGGACCTGTGCAGACCGCCCCAACGCATATCCAGGGAGGCGATAGCTAAGCCACCGCCTCCCCGTTTCCGAGCGGGCGAACTTGCAGGGACGTCGCTCGGAAACCTTCTCACGCGGGTGGGTCACCACCTGCCCGGTGATACTCAGATCCTCACAGGCGCCCTGCACCCCTTAGTCCGCCAGCACGAGCATATGAACAACGTTTTCGCGTTGGGATAAATGCGAGAAGACATGTCTTATCAATCGCGGAATGCGATCAATGAAACTGGACGCTCGCCTCGAGGCCCCGAAGCTCCGCCGGAGCCCCGGGGCACCCGATCTCCCCGCGGGGACACGGAACACGTTTGATCCGCGGTATCGAAGCGGTTGGTCGGAGACAGATGCCGCTGGGGCCGCACGTTGCTGCCTAAAAAAAACGAACATGGGGTCGCGGCGAAGGCCCGTCGAAGTCTGCTTTACGTTGGCGATGCGACATACTTTGACAACTCTGCCTTTACGAACGCTGGAGCAGAGTCCCTGATTGTCGGAAGATTGCGACGGGCCGCTTCAACTTTCGCCAGATCGATGTCGGCAATCAGCAGCGCCGGTTCTTCTCCGGCCCGGGCCAACTCAAAGCCGTTCTGATCGAGAATGCGAGAGCCGCCCCAAAAATCGAGACCACCCCTTCGCCCGCGTGGTTAGCCATTATTGTCGGCAAGCTGTAAGTCTTCGCGGTATAGCGGAGATTTAGATCCCAACCGGTAGGGTTGCATAGTCACCGTCCACGACACCTCGCGCAGAACCAATTGGCTGGATCATGAGGTTCGCCCCCCTGAAGCGGCACCAACCAAGGCAGCGCCGGCGACCAGCTATCGGCACAGATCAAGGTCGCAGTCTTCCAATCGTCTTCGAGGGCAGCCAGGGAAAGCTCCCCACCCTGCTTGTAAAATTTCCCTTCCTGCAAAAGGCCATAGGTCGGAATGTTGATCTTCCGATGCAGGTGTAGAAGTTGGCCGCACGAGAAGAGGGCTTGGGTATTGGAGGTGCGTCCATCTGAAGCCCGTTCGATAATTCCAAACGACACCGCGATCTCATCGGTGCGGGAAGCGATCGTCGCGATCTCGTCCGCAGTTAGCCGCCTCGACCAAGGGGCGAGGAACATGATTAGACCGAAAATGGTTTCAGTACGATCGGTAGAAGCGTGAGCACTGTCAGGCCGAACACGGCGGACGGCGCCCCGATTCCGATAAACGACATCGCGAGAGCCAGAACAGCAGCGTCGGGATCGTCGTTCCGAGGTTAATCACCAGGGTGATGGCATCAGCGTGACAAGCCAGCGGCTTCCGCGTAAGCGCGATCCCGAGTGGCAATCCAATTGCGACTGCTATCGCGCTCTGGTAGGGGACCAACACGAAATGTTGGCCAGCCAGGTAAACGATGTCGCCGCGACAGCTCAGGATCGTATCAAGAAGACCTGAGAAAGCCACCCAAGCTCCGAATGCGAACAGTGCGCCAGCGGAAACGGTGCTCACATAGGACGCGGCGGGAAAGCGTGTCTGTGTCGTCATTCGCGATACCCTGCACCGAGGAGCTGACTGATACTCGACGGTCCGTATCAAAAGTTCGCCATCTTGCACGCTGCTCAGGGTTCCCGGTTAAGCCGTACTCACTGCAGACCCGGCGTAGTGAGGAAGCTCGGGATTGGGAGCAGACCATTTCGTAAAGTTGGGTTCGCTGAACTTGGCCTGAAAGGCTTGTGCAGCCGCCAGATGGCCCTCGGCCGCTCGAAGGGCGCCTCATTCAATTCGTCCCGCATGAAGCAACCGCCTCAGCAGGACACCCGGTTTCCGCCTATGCGGACCCCAGAAAGAGGGGGCGCGGACGCCAAAGGGGGGACTTCCGACCGCGCCCCCAACGCAATCCCGACCCATGGAGGAACGGAACCGCGAGGGTGTTGCCGACCAGCGTGCGCCTCGCCCCACAAAGCGGACGTGTCGCTGGCTTGTCACCGCAGGCTCAAGGAAAAGATGAGCCTGCAGTGGAACCGTCTGGGGACGCGAACGCCAGGAGGAGAAACTCGCCCGCGTCCCCAATCGCAATCCCAGCTGGCTGCCGGCTGGAACGGCGGAGGCGTGAGCAGGGGAAGGACCTTTCTTCTCGTGTCCACGAAAGATACCGAGGGTGTTCCGACACGAGAGCAGACGTTTCCGTCTGGTACGCCTGAATGCACGATCGCGAGAAAAGCGTCACCGCTTGGACAACCCGATCCTGCGATCGTTCTTGCTCTCGACCTCCACGGTGGCGTTTATAGCAGCGACTTGTTCAGCAGGTGTGTCTATCGAGGCCCAGATTTGTAACGGCATGTAGTAAACCTCGAAGTCGGAGCGGTACTGATGCGCATCGTGTACGCGACCGATCACCAACGCCCACTCGCACAGCCCGCGGCGCATGGAACGATCTTCCTATGCCGATGTGCCATGGCCCGGTGCTCCGCCGCCATCTAATCCTCTTCCAGGAAGGATCGGGGCGTTTTCGCCCCGACAGCACAGGCGCTACAAGCGCCCTCTGCGATTGAGTCTGGCGCCGGCGCTTCAGTATCAGCGACACGTGCCCGACAACTTACAGGTTTTGGAGGGGCGACATCTACGGACGGCAGAGCCAGTTTTGATGCACTCGCTGATTGACTCGCCGGCCAATTTCCGTCGGCCACAATTGGCATTCAACGCTTTGTGACGACAGGTCCGCTCAGCTTCTCTGCACCACTACCGATGACTGAGTTCCGACCGCCGGCGAAGCGGCGGTTATCCGTCGGTACGCCGCGTGAGCTATGATGAGGGCCGCTGTTACGAACAGTGCGCCGATGAATCCCAGCTGATAGCGGTCTAGTACTGATATCCCTGCCGCACCGACCACACCAGCCACGGACACGCCGACGTATAAGGAAGCGGAATTCAGTCCCAAAAGAAGCGATGCGGAGGCCGGAGCAAGGCTGATCAATCGATGCTGCTGAGGGACCAGCATTCCCCAGCCGCACATCCCCCATACCACGAGAGCCGCCGCGGCGCTCCAAAGCTGAGCACTGGTCCAAGGCATCAACACGAAGTTGATGGCGGCGATGGTCAAAGCGCCGTTGATTATCAGGCGATTACCAAATCGGTCTGTGAAGTATCCGGCTGCCAAATTGCCAAAGGTCGCAGCGATCCCCCAAAGCAGCAAGAGCCCAGCCAGCACTTCGGGATTTCCGGCCGTTGCCCGGTCGAAGGCGACGCCGAGATAGGTGTATACAGCGAAGAAACCCGAATACGCCACCAGAGTGGTCAGCAGGGTTAGCGCCACACGCGAGTCCTTGAGAGGAGCCAGGCGCGCGCGAAGCGAGACTGCCGGGAGAGCAGGCACTGCCGGCAGCAGTGCAAAGACTCCCAGCGCCGCGATGACGCCGACCCCAGTCACGAACCACATGGTGGCTCGCCAGTCACCCAATCCACCTATAAATGTTCCAAGGGGCGATCCCAGGGCGGTGGCACCGGACAGTCCGGCGATCACAATGGCGAGAGCACGCGCGCGCTTCTCCGGCGGCACCAACGAAGCACCGGTCGCGGTGGCAGTGGGGCTGAACATCGCGGCACCGAGCCCGGCCAGGAAGCGACTGGCCAAGACCAATTCAATGTTTGGGGCAACAGCGGTGACGAGGTTTCCCAAATTGAAAACCACTAGCCCGGCGAGTAGCAGCCGCTTCCGCGGCCAATGCGCCGCGGTCGCCGCTATCACGGGCGAGAGGATCGCAAAGCTTAAGGCGTAGACGGTCACCATTTGTCCGGCGACTGCGATTGAAACACCGAGGGACTTCGACACCTCAGGAAGAATTCCGGCAATTACGAAGCTGTCCGTTCCGATGGCGAACATGCCGAGTGCGAGCACAAGCAAGCGACGATCCAAGGCGATAGTCCTTAAAAAAACGCGGCGTCATTCACCGCTTAAAGTTTCATAATAGAACTTATCTGAAAAAGTTGCATCAAGCAACTGTTGTGTCTATATTGCGGGAATGCAACGAAAAACCTTCAGCGAAATGAACTGTTCGATAGCGCGGGCGCTCGATGAAATCGGCGAGTGGTGGAGCTTGCTCATCGTCCGCGAATGCTTCCTCGGAACGACGCGTTTCGATCAGTTCCAGGAACGGCTGGGGATTGCCCGGAATATCCTGAACACGCGGTTCAAGCGGCTCATCGAAATCGGGGTTATCGAAAAGGTCGCCCTTGAGGAGAGGGGCAGACGGGAAGGCTATCGTCTCACTTCCAAAGGCGAGGAACTCTTCCCTGTATTGGTCGCTTTGCAGCAATGGGGAGACAAATGGGCTGTTAGCGAGAACGGCCCGCCGATCTTGATGGTGGAACATGAAACTGGGCAGGCGCTCCGCCCAGTGGGACCGACCTCGGCCTCCGGACACCCGCTCGGCTTTCGTGACGTCCGGCTTGAGATAGGCCCCGGTGGCGGGCCCTCGACCGCCAAAAGAATTGCAGACCGGAATTTCACAGTTCTGGGCACGCATTTACGAGCTGATCTGGGCAGATGACCGACCGGATAAGTTAACGCTTCTCCCATGACGGCAATTTCTCGAAAGTGGAAATCAGTCACGCGTAAACATGCGCGAGGAGACAGAACTCGCAAGTATCCACGGTGCCTTCAAATCGTCTCGACTTCGGGTGACTGGGAGCGGCCAAGTCGCCACTTGGCCGCTCCGACGGGGCGTTCCTTCTTCATTTTTTTGTCCCCGTCTAAGTTCCCTCGCCGCAACCGCCGGCCCTTCCTTTGAATTCGGATGGTTCGCCAGGTCAGGGAATGACCAGCGCCTACGCTCTGCAGGCGGGATCGCCAGGCTATTGACGGCGGGCCTCCCGCCACACCACAAGTTCCTGTGGCTTCAGCACGCGTTCGCCTAACACAGTCTCGGCAGTGCCGGGCAGCGTCCATTCATCTGGCCCGTAATTGAACGCGAACGTGAGTTCGCCTCTGCGACGGATCCTCACATGGTCGGCAAGCGGCATTGTTTCGAGACCTGCCTTACCTGCCGCCAGGCGCATGACGGAGCCGAGCAGGTCCGTGTCGGGCCAGCACGCCAAATAGAGAAAATTTTCTTTTTCGGTGAGCGCCGCCCCGCCTGTCTCGAACTCGGCCAAAGTCTCGCCAGAGGATTCGATGTACTCGCGCCACCGAACGGCTGATCCTACCACCGCCCCCGTCACTCCTTCCGAGAGGCCCGGACGCAGCGTCGACACTTGGATTACACGGTTTCCCGTGAGGTCGCCAAGAGGACCTGGCGGCAGATTGGCGGGGATCGAGAAGTCGCGATCTCGCGATCCGGTTCGAGCGCCCACCAGGATTTGAGCATTGGCGGATTCCAAAGCCGCGAGCGCTGAATGGTCCACCTCGGTCATGCAGGGCACGACCACAAGCGGATACCCATCGAGCGGCGCGCCAGGCCTGACGAAGTCGACATCAAGGCCGAGGCGACGAATGGCTTCGTACCACCGGAAGCATAGCTCCTCGTAGCGGAAGTCCTTTCCTTGGGGCTGTATCATTGTCGACCAATAGCTCTGATAGTCGAAAACGAGCGCAACGGGTGCGCGACCGCTAACTGGCAGGGTGCCCATGGACTTCAGTTCGCCCGCGACCTGGCGTGCCTCCAGGCCGCCCGGCGACAATTCATCCAGACCTGGGAGGTTCAGTCCTGCATGCATCTGTTCCTGAGCAAACGGCGCCTGCCGCCACCGAAAATAGCTAACCACCTCCGCCCCGTGCGCCAGAGCCTCCCAAGTCCAGAGCCTAACCATCCCTGGCTTGGGAACCGGATTCCAAGGTGCCCAATTAACAGGGCCAGGCTGCTGCTCCATGACCCAGAAACGTCCACGGCCGACGGCGCGGTAAAGATCGTGATGATATGCCGCGATATCCGGATGCGACGTTTCCGCCCAGCGGTTTCGCTCGGCCTCGGAAAACGGGAACTTCTCGACGAACCCGATCGGGTAGCTGTCCCATGAAGCCAAGTCGAGATTGTCGCCCACTTTGAAATGGTCGAAATCGGAGACAAAGCCCATGAAATTATGAGTGATCCAACGCTCCGGAGAATACTTCCGGATGATGTCGCATTGCATCTTGTCATAGGCCGCGACCTGGTCCGAATGGAAACGCCAGAAGTCGAGCCTGGTTGCCGGATTGGCTTCGGTTACGGTCAAGTTGGGCAGTCGGACCTCGTCGAAACTTCTGAGCTCCATGGACCAGAACACCGAGCCCCACGCGTCGTTCAACTGGTCCGTGGACTGATAGCGCAACCTCAGCCACCGCTTGAAGCTCTTCAGATCCTCTGGTCCCCAGGACAGCGTCGTGTCGTGGCAGCCATACTCATTGTCGGTCTGCCAGCCGACGAGGCCAGGATGTTTGCCGTATCGCTTGGCAACGATCTCGACAATGCGGGCGCTTTCCTTCCACCAGGTTTCGGAGGAAAACGTGTAATGGCGGCGGGAACCGAACCCACGCATCCTTCCCTGTTCATCGTACGGAACGATATCGGGATGTTCGTCGATCAGCCATTTAGGCGGTGTAGCGGTTGGCGTACCGAGGACGATCTTCAGGCCAGCCTTTGTAAGAACGTCCATCGCCCGGTCCAACCAGGCAAAGTCGAAGCTGCCGCGAGAGGGTTCAAGCCGCGACCACGCGAACTCACCTATGCGTACGAAGGAAATCCCCAGCTCAACCATTCGTCGAGCATCTTCAGCCCACCGCGCTTCGTTCCAGTGTTCCGGATAGTAGCATACACCCAGCATTATCGCGTAAGATCTCCGTTAATGACGGCGACGCCATCCTTGTTGAACAAGTGGCAAGCCTTGGCATTGATGCCGAGTTTCAAGCTGTCGCCCGGTTTCTCCGATGCGAGGCCGTCTGCTTTGACCGCAATCTCGGACCCATCGGCGAGCTTCACGAAGAACAGCGTTTCCGAGCCCAGGTATTCGGCGAGAAGAACCGTTCCTTCGACCACGACGTCGCCCTTCCCGAACGCGTCGATGTGCTCCGGCCGCAGTCCGAGCGTCATGTCCCCAATGGCATTGTGCGCGCCGTCCAGGGTGAGCGCAGCCCTCCCGGGAAGGGCGATCTCCACGCCACGTTCTCCCGCGTCGGCCCTCACCTTGAGGAAATTCATCTTTGGCGAGCCGATGAATCCCGCCACGAAAATGTTGGTCGGACGATGATAGAGCTCCAGCGGCGAGCCGACTTGCTCAATCTTGCCCGCCGAAAGGACGACGATCTTGTCCGCCATCGTCATCGCCTCGACTTGGTCGTGCGTGACATAGATCATCGTCGCCTTCAGATCCTGATGCAGCTTGGAAAGCTCGCCCCGCATCTGCACACGCAACGCCGCATCGAGGTTCGAGAGCGGTTCGTCGAACAGGAAGACTTCGGGGTTACGAACGATCGCGCGACCGATCGCGACGCGCTGGCGCTGCCCGCCCGAGAGCTGTCCCGGCTTGCGGTCCAGCAGAGGCTCAAGCTGCAGCATCTTCGCGGCCATCGCAGTGCGCTCCGCAATAACTTCCTTTGGGTGCCCGGTCATGCGGAGGCCGAAACCGATGTTCTCGGCCACAGTCATGTGCGGATAAAGTGCGTAGGACTGGAACACCATCGCCACGCCTCGGTCCGAGGGACCGACTTGCGTCATGTCCTTCCCGCCAATCGTCAGAGCGCCGGATGAGATTTCCTCAAGTCCAGCGACCATGCGCAGCAGCGTGGACTTGCCGCACCCAGACGGGCCGACGAAGACGCAGAATTCACCATCCTTCACGTCGAGATCGACACCCTTGATGACGCTCACCGCGCCAAACTGTTTCTTGACGTCGCGGAGCCGGACATCAGCCATGGATCTTGCCTCCCTTTGCGGGTTCCAGTTCGAGGAGCAACGCGCTTTCAGGCTTCAGCATCGGCAAGGGTAGGCCGGCAGCGCGGGCCGTCGACAGGTCGAAGCTGATATCGCCCGACAGCAGACGTTTCTGCCCCTCGGAGATACGAATGAATTCGGGCGACGGCGGAAGCGCATTCGCGATCTTCCAGGTACCGCCGAGCCGGACGACGCTGTCCGGCAGCTTGATGGGCGCGGGCTGTTCGCCGACCATCTGTGGCCCTTGCGCAACAATGACGACGATCTTCTCAGGGCTGGCCGCGCCCCACACGTAGCGGCCGTCGACTGGATCGATCTGGAACGCAGCGCCCGGCGCGTGGAAGAGGCCGCGCAGTCTCTTGTGCGCCTTGACGTAGATCTCCAGCTCGGAACGCTCCTCGTCCGTCAACTCCAGTGGATTCAGCTCCACCCCGAGGTGGTACGCGATCGCGACCAGAGCGCGGAAGGAAAGCGTATGGCGACGGCCGGTCTGATGGTTGGGACTTGCCGAGAGGTGGCTGCCCAACACTTCCGGCGGCAGAAATACCGCGGCACCGCGCTGGATTTCGAGCCGCTCCAGTGCATCGGTGCAATCCGAGGTCCAGACCCGGTGCGTGCGGGAGAGAACCCCATAGTCGACGCGGCCGCCCCCTGAAGCACAGCTTTCGATCTCGACATTGGGGTGCGCCGCGCGGATCCGGTCCATAAGCGCGTAGACGGCCCGGGTTTGGGCGGCGACCTTCGCCTTGCCGTCGCGGCCACCAGCATGGGTGAGGTCGCGGTTCATGTCCCATTTCACGTAGGAGATGGCATGATTTCCGAGAACCGCGTCGATCTTGGCGAAGATGTAGTCGGACACCTCGGGCCGCGTCAGGTCAAGCACCAACTGCGTGCGCGATTGCAGGAGCGGCCGTCCTGCGATTTGCAACGCCCATTCCGGATGCGCCTTGTAGAGTTCGGAAACGGGACTGACCATCTCCGGCTCGAACCAGATGCCGAACTCCATTCCAAGACCTGTTACGTGGTCGATCAGCGGCCTTAATCCGTCGGGATACTTGCGCGGATCGATATCCCAGTCGCCGAGGCTCGAGGTATCGTCATCGCGTCTGCCGAACCACCCGTCGTCGAGCACGAAACGTTCTATGCCGAGTCCAGCGGCGGCTGTCGCCTGCGCCTTCAACGGCTCCACCTGGTGATCGAAGTAGTTGCCTTCCCAGGTGTTCAGCGTCACCGGGCGTGGAGTCATCACGCCGCCGGGCCAGTTCATCAATTCGCCGCGCACATACGCGTGAAAGGCTGCGGTGTCGGCCCCTGCATAGGCCGGTGGACTTTGATAGCTTTCTCCAGCCGCGAGAATGAGTTCTCCCGGCTCGAAAAGCTCTCCCAAGTGCACCAGGCGCCGCCCGTCATCCGTCCGGTCGACTACAATTTGGTGGTTTCCGCTCCACCCGAGAGTAACGCCGAAGCGTTGGTCCGCCCCCTCGACGAAGAGCATGGGGAAGCGGTCGTGGGAGGTCCGCCCGCGGCGGCTTTCCTGGCTCCAGATGCCGTTGCCCAGAGTCTCCCTACGTATCTGGAACTCGCGGCCCCACATGCCTGTGAAGCTTGTGAGCTCGACTTCGCCTACAGGCGCTAGAAAAGTCGCAGCCATGCATCGATCGAGTTGATAGTCCTCATCGCCGCAATTTGTAAACCGCGTCGACATAGAGATAACGCCGGAAGGATGTGCGGCAACCGCGATAGCAATCTGAAGTCCGGCGATCTTATCCTTGCCGGAAACAACGATCCGGTTGCCGCTGTATTCGGCAGTCCAGCCTGCAAACTCAGCGATAAAATCCCGCCCCTTCCGGTGTCCCTCTATGGCAGGCCAGCCGAAGAAGCCCAGGCCGCCGGTCGGCAGAAGCACCGCCGAAGGAATTGCGATGTCCATTCCATTCACCCGGCTTGAACGCTCGACGCCGAAGATCGGATCGTCTGCGAGCCGCGCTTTCCCGAAGGATACGATTTCCGGCATGCCGCAGTCGCGAAGGCGCAGGCTTATCGCAAAGTCCGCGGAGCCGACGGTAACAAGTTCAGTCATCCCTTGGTGGCTCCAAGCGTTAGGCCTGCGATGAAATGGCGTTGCATCAGGAAGAACATGGCAACCGGCGGCAGGGCCGCGACGATCGATCCGGCGGAGACCAGGTGCCAGGCAGCGACCCATTGCCCATTCAATGAATAAAGACCTGCGGTCACAGGCATTGCATGCTGGCCCTGTACCAGCACCGTCGCCCAAAAGTAGTCGTTCCAAACGAATGTGAAAACGAGCACGGAAAGCGCCGCAATTGCAGGGCGCATGAGTGGCAGAACGATGTGGCGGAAAATCCGCCATTCCGAAACACCCTCTACGCGCGCGGACTCGATCAGGGCGAAAGGAAGGCCCCTTATGAAGTTCCGCATGAACAACGTACAGAACCCGGTCTGGAACGCCACGTGAAAGAGCACCAGACCCGTCGCCGTATCGTAGAGACCAGCACGAAGCGTCATGTCACGCACTGGCACCATCAGGATCTGGAACGGAATAAAGTTGCCAGCCACGAAGAGGAAGAAGAGCACGAGATTGCTCTTGAACTTGTAGACGGCCAGCGCGAAGCCAGTGAGACAGGATAGCGCTACCGCTCCGATCACCGTCGGGATCGTCACTTTGAAAGAGTTGAGGATGTACCAACCGATAGGCGAATCCCGAAACACGGCCGTGTAGTTCTCGACGCCAGCAAAGCCCGAGGGCATCCCGAAATAATTGCCAGCGGCCAGGTCGCCAGCGGGGCGCACCGAGGTGATCGCGACGCCGATCAGCGGTAGCAGCCAAAGCGCCAAAGCTATGGGCAACAGCAGCTTGTAGCCGAGCTGGATGGAGGGAGGCGCTTTTGCGATGGGTGTTGGGAACATCAGGCGTTCCTTTCCTGGCGCAGCATGCGAACGATGAAGAGAGAGATGAAGACCATCATGATCAGGAACAAGACGACGGCTATTGACGCTCCGTAGCCCATGCGGAAGCCGTATTCCGACAGCGCCTGCTCGTACATGAAGTAGGACAGCACCTGGCTGGAACCGTACGGGCCCCCGGCCGTCATGATCGAGACCAGGTCGAACGAACGCAGGGATCCGATCACGGTCACCACCATTGCGATGAAGGTCGCCGGACCAAGTTGAGGCAGAATGATGTTCCAGAGCAGCTTGAACCCCTTGGCGCCGTCCATGCGGGCGGCTTCGACCTGTTCAGGATTGATGTTGTTGAGCCCCGTCAGGTAGAGGATCATGCAATAGGCGGTCTGCGGCCAAAGGCCCGCGACGATGATGCCGTATGTCACGAAGCGCTCGTCCGCGAGAACCGCGATCTGCTCGCCCGCCAGCCATTCGACGAGCTTGGAGAACAGTCCGAAATCCGGTGCATAAAACCAGGTGAACATCAGGCCGACCACGACCTGGCTTATAACGAACGGAAAGAAGAACAGTGACTTGTATAGCCGGATTCCGGTGACGGTCTGGTTGAGAAACAGTGCGACAGCAAGCCCTGCAGGTATCGAAAGAAGATAAAGCACCAGCCAGATCAGATTGTTCTTCAACGCGACGTAGAACGCATCGTCATCCAGCAGCTCGGCGTAGTTTCCAAGTCCTATCCAAACCTTTTCGCCGAGACCGTCCCAGTCATGAAAGCTGATCCAGATAGATTGAAAGATCGGCACGAGGACATAGGCCACGAACATCAGCATACCCGGCGCAAGAAATAGCCAGGGCGCGAGCTTCTGCTGATTTCGCTTCCAGAAACCTGATGAAGGTGAGACGGCGTTGCTCAAAGGGCACCTTTGAATAGTCTTATGAGTGCCTGATGCCTCGCAGCGAGGCATCAGGCTGGGAGTGCGAAAGTCTTATTTGTAGGCGCGGGCGCGCACCTTCTCGAGTCGCGCGAGGATCCGCTCGAGATTGTCGGGCTTGACCATGAATTCCTGGAAGCCTTCCATGCCTGCCTTGGCCATCTCGGCCTGCGAGTCGCGATCGTAGAACTGCGCGAGCGCATGCGCATTGGACAGCATGGTGAACCCAGCTTCCAGATAGACGTCCTTCGGCTTCTCGGCCTGATTGTTTACGGGGAGCTGGCCCAGTGTCGCGTTCATTTTTGCCTGCGCCGCCGGAGAGGCGACGAAAGCGAGGAATTTCTTTGCGTCGTCCTTGTTCTTGGCACCCGCCGGGACATGGAACGTGTCAGTCGGCGCCTCCTCAGACATTGGAAGGCCGGGGGTGATCTCGGGGAATTGCAGGAACCCGATCTGATCTTCCTTCAATCCACCATCCTTCATGGTGGCCACGGCAAAGTTGCCCATCAAATACATGGCAGCTTTTCCCTGCACCATCTGCGGTATGGCGTCCTGCCAGTCGATCGCGGCATGATTTTCGATGAAGTAGCCGGCCTTGACCAATTCGCCCCATTTCTCGAACACCGCTTTCACGCGCGGATCGGTATACGGGACTTTGCCGGAGGTCAGTTCCATATGGAATTCGTAGCCGTTGACGCGCAGATCGAGGTAGTCGAACCAGCCCCCGGTGGGCCACAGCGCTTTGGTGCCGATGGTGAATGGCGTGATTCCGGCAGCTTTCAGCTTTTCAGAAGCGGCGAGCAGTTCCGCCCAGGTCTTGGGCGGCGTGATGCCCTGTTGCTCGAAGATATCCTTCCGATAATAGATGCCCCACTGGTAGTAGGTATAGGGAACGCCCCACTTCTTTCCATCGATGGTCATCGACGGCGAAGCCGACTTCAGGTGGTCGTTCAGACCATTGGCACTCCACACGTCAGTCACGTCTTCGAACAGGTTCGCCTTTACGAACGGTTCCATGCGGTTCCCTGCGTACCAGGCGACGACATCAGGTGCGTCCGCCGTCAGGAAATTGCGGATCGCCGACTTGTAGCCTTCATGGTCGAAGTTGTTCCACTTCACCTGGACGTCTGGATGCGCCTTTTGGAAGTCGGCGATCAACTCCTCCATCGCCTGCTTGGGAGCCGGATCTGAGTGATCGGAATTGATGGTGATTTCACCCGCAAACGCGGCGGACGACAACAGCGCGGTCGCGACCGCCGCCCCTTTGAGGCTGCTGAACAAGGTCATGATTTCCTCCCAAATGACCGAATAGCTCAGGAGGTCAGAGGCCGACGTCTACGAGGGGACTGGCCATCCGGACCTTCAGAGCGGTTGAATAATCGTGGCCAAAGCCGTAACAATCCACCGACTTTCTGCAGAACTATTCCGGAATCCTAAGCATTGCCCACGATCTTCGCCACTCTCCAAGACGAATCCGTTCCCGTTCACCCGGACAACGATCCTCGTCATCCCCTGGTGATATTTGGCGACCACCGTTTTTGCGCAGGCGAGTCTCTGCTCGTACAGCGCATGTCGGGACCACATATGCACAGCCAGATCGAGTTGAACTTTGTCCTCGAAGGAAAGATGACCTATTGGTTTGATGGCCGAGAGCTCACGATAGGAAAAGACAGCCTGTGCCTCTTTTGGGGTATGGTTCCCCATCAGGTCATCGACCGCGCAGATGGGACTCAGTTCGTCTGCCTCTACATACCGATGTCGTTCTTTCTTGGCCTCGCCAATTTGACGCGATTCAGGGATGCGGTCTTTCGCGGGGCCATGATTGAAGCCACCCAACTGCGTTCCTACGATAGCGATATCTTCCTGCGCTGGCGCGAGGAGTTGCTTTGCGGCGACGAAGGTTTAACCGAAATCGTTCGCAGCGAACTCAAGGCACGGGTGCTGCGCATTGAACGTGACGGATGGCGCGATTTGCGAAAAGAGGGTTCCGCCATCGCCACACTTGGACACCTGGGCGGCGAGCGCATCGAAAACGTCGAGCGCATGCTGCGTTACATAGCCGAGAACGCGATAAATGACATCTCCACCGAGGATGTGGGACGGGCCGCTGGACTTCACCCCAACTATGCGATGACCTTGTTTCGCAAGTCCGTGGGGATGACGATCAACCAGGCGATCGTCCGCCACAGGCTCGATACCGCACAGTCGCTACTCATCGCGACAGACATGCCAATCACCGCTGTCGCCTTCGAATCCGGCTTCGGCTCCCCCTCTACTTTCTACGAAGCTTTCCACCGCCGCTTCAACGAGAAGCCCATCCGCTATCGGCAGAAGATGCGACCGTCGCTCGCCACCTAAATTCGTGGTCACTCGATTTTCGTGTGAATTGGCGATCCTTTGGCCGCTATCGATGAGCGCTGTTCGGAGCCCAAAGGTGCAGTCCGCTTGCCGCCGTCGCTTGCCGGCGGCAAGGATTCGACAGTCAAGCAGGGACCTCCCTCCAACCATGTTCCTATCTCGCAAACCATCAGCAGCCAAGCTGTGCGCACCAGTTCGGACTTTTGCTTACCGCGGACGTGTCGCTTGAAAACGCCGTTCCACACGCAATAGCCGAACCGTCGTGAATTGCCATGGCTCGAGCTCAACGTCTCAGCACCACGGCTGGCGCGGTCGAGACCTTAGAGCAACTCAATGCCTCTCAGGGCCCTTGGCTGTGACGATGTCCTAGGGTTCCTTATGTTGAAGCCCATGCTCAAAACGAGTTGATCGCTTCTTCCAGCCTCGACGGTGCAACGGCGCTTGAAGCGCATGCGCGAAAACAAGATCATTGTCGCTGAGGTCGTGGTGGTCGAAACCAAGAACATTGGACAATCGCTTGTATTTATCGCTGCGAACGGGAGCGGCCGAGCCTGCTGGAGCAGCTTCGACGGTGGGCCGAAGCCGAAGTCAACATTCAACAGGCCTACTATGTGACCGGCTCGACAGACGTGATGATGATCGTCGCGGTCGAAACGGTCGAATTTGTACGAGGCGCTGATGGCCCGCCTTGTTGCAGAAAACCCCAATGTCCGCCGGATAACAACCAATCTGGTGCTGAACACCTTCAAGCGTGGCCTTTATGCCGATACGCAATCCAACGATTGAGGTATGCACGCCGTCCCAACTCGAAAAGTCTGCAGTGAACGAGAGCGAGGGGACAATCTGCCGGGGCCGAACTCAGCCCCGAAATTGCAAAGGACGGGCCAAATTCTCGCGCATCACGCGACCGCCGGCGCCACATGGCACGTTGACGTAGAGGATCTTCGGACAGCCGCCTCCTGAAAAGATTTAAGGGAAGGCGGCTACCGGTCGCCGCCTTCCCCATTCCCGAGCGCGGGGTGCAGGGATGTGCGCTCAGAAATTCTGCCAGCCATCCGCGGCCGGTGCCGCGGCCAGGCTTGTTCGTTGTCCGCCGCGCATGGCGCGGGCGGTGGCATGCAGGCGTGATGGCTGCGCGCGATCGTCGAGGTGGCGGTTCGCGTCGACGACCTGGGCCTGCTCGCCGTAGCGGAACTGCCGGAGCAGTTCGTGCAGGGCTTCGGCCTCGCGGGCCATGGCGTGGCTTGCGGCCGTGCTTTCCTCGACCATCGCGGCGTTCTGCTGGGTCGCCTGGTCCATCGAGTTGACCGCCTGGTTGATCTCCTTGAGGCCGGTCGACTGTTCCCGTGCCGCTTCCACGATCGCCGAGACGTTGGCGTTGATCTCCTGGACCTGGACGAGGATCTCCTCAAGCGCCGCCCCGGTCTGGCCGACCAGCGACACGCCGTTCTTGACGTGTTCGGTCGAGGTGCCGATCAGCGACTTGATGTCCTTGGCGGCACTGGCGGAGCGTTGGGCCAGTTCACGCACTTCCTGGGCGACGACGGCGAAGCCCTTGCCGGCTTCACCGGCGCGCGCCGCCTCGACGCCGGCGTTCAGCGCCAAAAGGTTCGTCTGGAAGGCGATGTCGTCGATCACGCCGATGATGTTAGAGATTTCGCGTGACGACTGTTCGATCTGGTCCATGGCGCCGATCGCGCTCTTGACCACATTGCCGGAGCGTTCGGCACCGGCCTTGGTCTTGCCGACCAGGCCTCCGGCCTCCTCGGCGCGGCGGCTGGAGTCCGAGACGGTCGTGGTGATCTCGTCGAGCGCTGCGGCGGTCTCTTCCACGGAAGCGGCCTGTTGCTCGGTGCGCTTCGACAGGTCGTCGGCGGCAGCCCGGATCTCGCGGGCGCCGGAGGCGATCGCGCTGGCATTGTCGCCGACGGTTCGCATCGCCCCGCGCAGCTTTGCGGTGGCATCGTTGAAGTCGATCCGCACCGCTTCCATGCTTGGTACGAAGGGCGTGTCGAGGTTGCGCGTCAGATCGCCTTCGGCGAGCGCCCGCAGGCCCGCGCCGAGGCTGTTGATGGCGCTCATGCGCTCGCTGACATCGGTCGCGAACTTGACGACCTTGTAGACCTTGCCGCTGAAGTCGCGGATCGGGTTATAGGCCGCCTGGATCCAGATCTCCTTGCCGCCCTTGCCGTAGCGCACGAACTCGTTGGAAAAGAACTCACCGGCGGCGAGCCGCTTCCAGAAGTCGGCATATTCGGCGGTGCGAGCATAGTTGGGCTCGCAGAACATGCTGTGGTGCTTGCCCTGGATTTCCTGGAGGCTGTAGCCGAGCGCGGCGCAGAAGTTTTCGTTGGCGGTCAGGATCTCGCCCGATGGCGTGAACTCGATCACCGCCTGGGAGCGGGAGATCGCGTCGAGCTTGCCGGCATCTTCCGTGGCCCTTGCCTTGGCGGCAGTGATGTCGCTTGCGAACTTGACCACCTTGTAGGGCTTGCCGCCCCGAAGCACCGGGTTGTAGGTCGCCTGGATCCAGATTTCGCGGCCGCCCTTGGCGACACGCTTGTAGGCATTGGCCTCGAATTCGCCGCGGCCAAGCCGAGCCCAGAATTCGCGGTATTCCTGCGTCTGGGCATAGTCGGCGGAGCAGAACATGCGGTGATGCTGACCGACGATTTCCTGAAGGCTGTAACCGACTGCGGCGCAGAAGTTCTCATTGGCGGTCAGGATGTTGCCGGTCAGGTCGAACTGGATGATGGCCTGCGATTTCGAAAGTGCGGCGATGATCTGGCGTGCATCCGAGATCTTTCCGAGAGCGAACATTATAAGCCTCTTAGGTGAGTGCTGAATCCTTGAAACCCGACGCGCGTATGCTCCTGACTGCGTGCGAGAGGCCACATGCAACTCTTCACACGAGAAATCGATCCTGGCCCCGGACTCCACCGCCAACGAACCCTTCCCCGTCGCCGCATGCTTCGCAGGCATTTCGGCGTGGCCCAGTATTGCGCCCGACGTGTCCTCCTCTTATGCAACTTAGATTAGCAATTGTATTATTAAGCAGAAATTAAAATGACAAACATCAAATTTTACTCGTAAACACTTGTAGTAGAAGTCAGCTCCGCATCGCTCCTCCACTGGATGCGTTGCCGACCGACCTTGCGGCATCTGCTAAAGACTGGCCCTGCGCGGCTCTCGCCAATCCAATGAACTGCGTGTTCGTTTTAGATCGAGAGGTAGCTGCGTTATGGGGAGCCGTCATGAGATTTGATGGCTAGCAGCCCGGGCCCCCGGGAAAGCGTATGGTTGCAGTCATCGGCGCCGTGTTCTTGTGAATATCCTCCTCTGACTGCGCAGTCCTAACGTGGAAGTTGTCCTTTTCAACCGGCGCAGAATGAGTCTGGATGCAGCATCCGCCACCAACTGTACATGGAACTGCACAGGTGCGTTTTCCTTCTGGCCTCAGAGACGCAAGGCGGTCCATAGCGCATGAGCGCCCGAAGCGCCATCTAACGTGGTTATCCCATCCAGCCAGCTTTCTACGATGGCAGGATTGCGCTTCAGCCAGGAAGAGGCTGCAGAGGTGGGCTCCTCTCCGTCGAGGATCCTGCCCATCAGGACGTTTTCCATACCGACGTCAAACACGAGCTTTCTGAAGAATGCAGCTGCATTTGGGCACATTTCAGCCCAACCTGACCGGGCAAGGGTAAACACCTCGGCTCCCCCGGACCGCTCCCCAAAGAAGGCGTCGCCTCCAGAGAGATATGTCATATTGAAGCGTTCGTTCATTGGATGGGGAGCCCAACCAATGAAAACGATCGCGCGTTCCTTTCGTTCGGCTCGTTCGACCTGTGAAAGCATCCCTTGTTCGCTCGACGCGATGACTTCCCAATCGCCTAAGCCAAAGCTCCCCGCCCCGATCATCTCTTCAATGTTTTCGTTTACCGCAGCGCCAACATCGACGCCGTATATCTTGCGGTCGAATGCGTCCGCGTGCTCCTGGAGATCGGCGAAATCCTTGACCCCCATTTTCGCTACGTAGTCCGGAACCGCCAGGGTCAGTTTTGCCCCCACCAGGTTGCGAGTAAGGACCTCGATTGCACCATCCCTCGTCAACTCGCCGACGAACCGCCTTTGCGCCGGCATCCAGTTTCCGAGGAAAACGTCCACCTTCCCACTCTTCAGCATTTCGTATCCGACCGGGAGCGACTGGGTCGAGATCTCGACCGTATAGCCCAGACCATTGAGGAGAACGCTCGCAAGAGCGTTCGTCACTGCAACGTCAACCCAACCGGGATCCGACAACCGGATCGTCCGACAGGTTTGTCGGTCGGCGCCGACACTAACCTCGAAGCTCCCGAAAAGCATTAGCGAGGCACCGGCGAGGGTGCGTAAAAACGACAAAGACATTTCTCCTCCACCTTTAGGGAAACTTTCACGCTCTGGACAGCACGCTAGGCTAGAGGGCAGGACGGTTCGCGTTCACAACCAGGAGATGACGGAATCTCAACGATCTGATAAAGCCACCAAAACGCCATTATCAATCGTGAGGCGCGATCAAAGATATGAACCTGGAACTGATCGACACATTCCTCGACCTGCTAGACACGAGAAACTTCAGTCGGACAGCTGAACGGCTGGAGACTACGCAATCGGCCATCAGCGGGCGCATTAAGGCGCTTGAAAAGGCCGTCGGCACCCGGCTTTTCTACCGCGGACGCTCGGGCGCGATGGCAACGCCCTCCGGGTTGCGCTTCGAGCAGCACGCCCGGTCACTGAAGGCCGCATGGCGGCACGCGCGCAGGGACGTTGGCGGCCTCGAGCATTACGAAGGCACCTTGCGCGTTTCGGGTCAATTCAGTTTGATGCAGTCCCTCTTTTTGGATTGGATCGAAGAACTCCATAAATCCAACAGACGTCTGTCTTTGCAGTTGGAAGCGGACTCCTCCCCCAAGATAATATCGGATCTGGCGGAAGGCGCCGCCGACATTGGCGTAGTTTTCGCTCCCCAGTTCTTGCCTGACCTCAACATTGAGGAAATCGGCACCGAACGGTTGGTAATGGTCTCGACTGACTTCGAGAACATCCGGGACGTAACACCAGATCGCTATATCCGGGCATGTTACACCGCGTATGTTGAACGAACCCACGCGGAACTCCTCCCGCATCTCGCACATTCGCCGATGACGGCCGGCTACGAAGAGCTTGCCGTTGGCCTCATCAAGCGGCTTGGTGGGACGGCCTATCTCCCTGAGCGCGCCATCAGCCGTCTTCAAGATTCAGGCGTCGATTTACGGGTGGTCACCGACGCTCCCGAGATGCAACAGCCCGTTTACGTCGCTCTGCAGCGGCGTCGCAGGCACGATCCGTTGCTAAACAAGGCCATCAGAGCCCTCAAAAAGGTTGCCGAAGCCCACTTCAGCCTTCCACCCTCAAAATAGTTTGATTGCGGCTGGAAGGCCCTGCGGCCGCATCTTGGCCCGCATTGGGAAGACCGTGCATCGCGCCGCCCCAGGCGCACATACTACATGGACTTACAAAAGTCCGCAGGGCTCGAAATATCTGCGATACAACCGCAGTTTAGATGCGTAGGGCGCATTAGGCGCATCGAACATGGAAAGGGCCCACAATGTCCCGGCACAGGCTCCCGCTCAATGTGATTGTGGTTGCAGCAAGTGCCCGGCATGCCAGTCGGCTTACGCGGAGCCCTGCACAATAATGCGCACCGATCTTGAACTGAGCATCGAAGGGCAAGAGCCGATGCAGGTTCGCGTCGACTTGAAGCCCCGGGCCCCCTCGCCCGCGCACACTCATCCAGGCGAGGAAATGGCACAACTGCCCAGGTGTTTGCGGCGGTACCCCCAACCAGGCTGTAGCCCATTACAAGAAGAGTATGACTGCGTAGCGGAATGGAAGGCATATGGTCCTTCCAGTCGGTTCGAGATCATGGAGTTGCGCTGATGGGATCCCGGTTGATCGTCAAGAAGCCCTCCCTGTGGCCGCACACGCTCAGGGCACGCCTCTTCGTCATTCTTCTGACAGGCCTAGCGCTCGCGCATGGATTATCGTTCATTGCGCTGTTTTCCGAGCGCTATATGACCGCCAAGTCCGTGATGTTCAGAACGCTCGAAGACGACATCGCCACATCCGTCGCGATTCTCGACCGCCTCCCGGCGGCGGAGAGGCCTGCATGGCTGGATCAGTTGGCACGCGGTTCGCACCGGTTCATCCTGGGCGAAGGAACGCCCGGGAGCGCCGCGCTGGATCCACAGGAAGCGGAGGTGGCTTCCAAGATACGGACTGCGATAGGCGCGACCTACCCGATCAAGGTCGAAGCTCTGACCGAACGGGAGCATCATTTTCAAGCGCATCTTCGCCTCAGCGACGGGGCTCCATTGACTATCGACGTCACGCCGAGGGGCGTGATGAAGGTGGCGGACTGGCTGCCCTTCGTGTTGATCGCACAGCTTCTGCTTCTAGTGATTTGCAGTTGGATAGCCGTGAGACTTGCGATACGCCCGCTCGCAAAGCTAGCGGAAGCTGCCGACACACTCGACCCGAACCACAACACCCCTCGCCTGAGCGAAGTCGGGCCGCGCGAAGTCGCACACGCAGCCGCAGCTTTCAACGCCATGCGCGACCGGATCGCGCAGTACCTGGAAGAACGCGTGCAAATACTGGCCGCGATATCTCATGATCTGCAGACGCCGATAACCCGGATGAAGCTGCGCGCAGAGATGGCCGACGACAGCAGCGATCGCACCAAGCTGGTCCAGGATCTTGAAGAGGTGGAGCGGCTTGTAAAAGAAGGTGTCGCATATGCCCGGAGCGCCCATGGCAAAACCGAAGTGCCTTCCCGTATCGACCTTGCGTCCTTTGTCGAGAGCCTTGCCTATGACTATCAGGATACCGGTAAGCAGGTAAAGGTCGCACAGCTAAATGGCGGCGCAATTTCGACACGCCCCTTTGCATTGCGGCGCATCCTTACGAACTTAGTTGATAATGCTCTTAAATTCGGCGGCAGCGCGGAGATCGATGTTACTCGTGGCATCAACGGAGAGCTCCGCATAAAAGTTTCCGACCGGGGTCCAGGGATCCCAGAAGACCAGTTAGAGAAGGTGCTGCAGCCATTCTTCAGGCTTGAGGAGTCGCGAAACCGCGAGACGGGTGGTACCGGTCTCGGGCTGGCGATTGCCCAGCAACTCGCCAATGTTCTCGGAGGAACGTTGACATTGCGGAACAGGCAGGGCGGGGGACTCGAAGCCGAGATTGCGTTGGCCGCGTTGTGACGACGATCATCCAGCCCCGTTCCGCAGCGCTTTTGCGATCCGCTCGCTGCCACTTGTTGCACTCAGATACATATCGCTGAAAACCGGAAACATACCCGATACTTCGCAGTGTTTCTCTGCCGCGCGTGTGAAGCCGTCAACGCCGGAAGGCTTTGATGTTGTGCAGAGAGACGACGATGATACTGTTTTTTGTAGCTTATCTCGCAGGCGTGCTGACCATCGTCAGCCCCTGTATCCTGCCGGTCCTGCCTTTCGTGTTTGCCCGCGCGGATCAGCCGTTTTCCAGACGCATTCTCCCCATGCTGCTGGCCAAGATCGTGACCTTTGCAGGCATCGCTTCGCTTGCGGCACTCGGGGGCAGTTGGACGGTACAGGCGAACGTTTACGGCCGGTATGCGGCGATCGCACTCCTCGCCGTCTTCGGTGTGACCCTGCTTTCGACGCGGGCCGCCGCCTTCGTCACCGGCCCGCTTGTAAACCTCGGCAACCGGCTGTCGAGAAGCGCCGCTAGAGGGGACAAGGGCAGCATCGGTGGATCGATTCTGCTTGGCGTTGCGACCGGGCTGCTGTGGGCGCCCTGCGCGGGACCGGTACTCGGCCTAGTGCTGACCGGGGCGGCGCTGAACGGGGCAAATGCCCAGACGACGCTCTTGCTTGTCGCCTATGCCGCGGGGGCCGCGACTTCTCTGGCCATCGCCATTCTTGCCAGTGCCAGAGTGTTTGCTGCGATGAAACGCTTTCTCGGCATCGGCGACCATATTCGCCAGGGTCTCGGGGTTGCGGTTCTAGTCGGTGTCACAGCGATTGCGCTTGGTCTCGACACAGGTGTTCTAGCCCGGATCTCCTACGCGAGCACTGCGCGGTTCGAACAATCGCTCCTCGATCGTATGCGCGGTGGCACATCTTCAAACGTAGACAGCACGCGCATGACTCTTGCCGCTCAGGATACGCGACAGGCGGCCTATCGCAGCGATCTGCCGATCGAAGGATCATTCCCGTCGCTCGACGGTGCTGTACATTGGTTGAATTCGAAACCGCTGAGTACGACCGAGCTTCGCGGCAAGGTCGTGCTTGTCGATTTCTGGACCTATTCCTGCATCAACTGCATACGCACCATTCCATACGTCCGCGCCTGGGCGGAGAAGTACCGGGATCAGGGACTTGTCGTCATCGGCGTTCATGCTCCGGAATTCGCATTCGAGAAGCAGATCGGGAACGTTGAGAAGGCAGTACGCGATTATAAGATTACTTACCCAGTGGCGATCGACAACAACTTTGCCATCTGGCGCGCCTTCGCCAACAATTACTGGCCGGCCCACTATTTCATCGATGCTGAAGGGCAAATCCGGCACACCCATTTCGGGGAAGGCGACTACGAAGAGTCCGAGCGCGTCATCCAGGATCTTCTGGCTGATGCTGCGGGCAAGCGGAAGGTGGAAAGCGGCTTCGTCCAGCCGGACGCAAAAGGCGCTGAAGCCGCCCCGAACTTTGCGGGACTGGGGTCCGGCGAAACCTACATCGGATTCATGCGTGCCCAGAACTTTGCGTCAGCCGAACGGGTTCTAGAGGACACCGCGCAGCGGTATACAATTAGCAACCCTCGGCTCAATAGTTGGGGCTTGTCCGGCACGTGGACCGTTGGAGCGGAGCAGGCACGTCTAAACGAGGCCGGCGGCGGCATTACGTACCGGTTTCGCGCACGTGACTTGCACCTGGTGCTCGGACCGGGTGCCGACGGTGACGCTGTACCGTTCCAAGTGACGGTAGACGGAAAACCGCCCGGAGTCGACCATGGCTCGGACACAGATGCGTCAGGCAATGGAACGGTCAAAGAAACCCGGCTCTACCAGTTGGTGCGACAGTCTGGCGACGCCCTGGAGCGGACGTTCGAGATCCGCTTTCTGAAGCCGGGCGTCGAAGCCTTCGTCTTCACTTTTGGCTGAGGATCTCACCATGGGCAACAAGGACCTTCACGGCCAGAAATGGTCAACTGCTACCCTGTACCTGCTCATCGCGGCTGCGGTCGTCGTTGGCGGCCTGGCCCTTTCGTTCGCTGGCGAGACACCGGCGCACAAGGCCACGCGGATTCCAAAGCCGCTTCATGACATCGCCTCCACGGAACCGAGCCAGAAGGCAGTTCTTGCCGGAGGTTGTTTCTGGGGAGTTCAAGCGGTCTTCCAGCACGTCGTAGGTGTCACGAGCGTCACCTCTGGCTACGCTGGCGGAACCGCTGAGACGGCCACGTACGAGCTGACGGAAACAGGCAAGACCGACCACGCCGAAGCCGTTGAGATCAAATTCGATCCCAAACTGATCAGCTATGGTCGGTTGCTAGAGATCTATTTTTCGGTAGCGCACGACCCTACCCAACTGGGAGGTCAGGGGCCCGACATCGGTCCGCAATACCGATCCGTAATCTTCCCGCGAGACGAAGCTCAGGCCGCTGTCGCCTTAAGCTACATCAGGCACCTCAACGCGTCCGCGGTCTTTGACCGCCCCATTGTGACTACTATCGAGCGCAAAAAGTCCTTCTACCCGGCGGAGGCGTATCATCAGGACTACGTATACAACAACCCGAGTCAAGCTTACGTACGTCTTTACGAAGCGCCCAAGATCGAAGCTCTTCAACGCCTTTATCCGACTTTGTATCGCGAGAAGCCGATCCTTTCAGTACCATAACTTCGAAGCGGGGCCGAACATCCCAGAGCTGGATTGCGCGATGCCCAATTCGACCGTGGCAAAGTTGGGTTTTGCACAGAGTGCCCGCGCCGCCCCCGCTAGCTATAGAAGCAAGTCGTTCGATGGCGTTGAGACTGTTTCAGCCGGATCAGTCGCACGCATTGCTGCGACCGTCACGCAGACAAAAGAAAGGACGAGGCCGATCGCTAACTCCTATCGGCCTCGCTCCAAAGTTAGGAAATACCAAGCCTTTTACGCAGGTCTGCGTTCTCCGCGCGCAGCTTTTCAGCAAGCGTCTTGCGGAGCCGCGCGTTCTCTTCTTCGAGCTTAAGCAGGTCCGCAATGTCGTCGAGATCCGCAGCCGGCGGCGCCGTCGTTTGCTTCGCCACGCGGGCTCGCGCAACGCTTTTCGCGGTGCTCTTGGTTGACGCTGTGCTGGCGACCGACTTCACCGCTTTTTTCGTGCCTCCCCGCACAGCTTTGACAGCGTCGGCCTTTGGCGCCTCGGCGGGTGCTGTGATAGCCGCCTTCTTTGCCTTCGCACCTTCGCGTTTTTTCGGCGGCACTATTTCTGTCGGCGTCGTTGCCTCAGCGATTTCGGTATTGCTTTCGTCTGCCATATTCGTTCCCCATCAATGGAGCATCTTTTTCCAACGGAGAAGGAACAGAGTCAATCATGGCGATTTCCGAGCGATGGCTTGCGGCCGAAATGCTAGCTCAGCCGACCGCTTAGATCTCATTCCGAGCTGATCCAGGGCTCCGCCAAGGCGCGGCGCACGTGCGCGACTTAGCAAGCGGCCGCGAATGCCAACATCGTCATACTCCGAGCCGTGCCATACCGACTTACCGGATTAGGCAGGCCATACGCACCGAGGTCGGCCCCGAGCCGAGTCCGGTGTGACGAGCAACTCGGCATCGTCCGATCGTATGCGCCCGGGCGGCCTGTCGCGTTCATTTAGATAAAACCGAAAGCGGATCCCGTTTGTAGCAGTGTTCAGACGCTCCCGCTGCGGTGAACTCCGCCAACTTCCATAGCATGCTCCCCGCGCAGGCTCCGGCAACTCGCCTCCGGACGTTCTATTTTGAAGCGTTACAAATCATACAGCAACTATAAATTGTATTTCTGCTTGCAAAACTCAACTTATGAGGACATAACTCGACGAGCGAAAAGCCCGAGTTCTGGCAGTGAAAGAGGACAGCCGGATTTGAGAACGACGCTGTTGGTTTCCGCGCGGAACTGAGCCGGTTAGGCGCATAATTTCCATTGAGAATTGAGCCATGTGAACCTTCCCCTCAACGCGGTGAGCGACGGGGGCAACGGAGTGATCCACATGGGACTTTTAAACATCATCCGTCGGATGGCACTGCGCGAGAAGCTGTCGGTTCGCGAGATCAGCCGACGAACCGGATTGTCGCGCAACACGATCGCGAAGTACTTGAGCGCTGGCACGATCGAACCGAAGTTCGCGATACCAGAGCGACCAAGCAAGCTCGATCCTTTTGCCGATAAACTGGCCGGCTGGCTGAAGACCGAGGCCGGGAAGTCGCGCAAGCAGCGTCGAACGTTGAAGCAGGTTCACGCCGATCTGGTGGCTCTTGGCTTTGCCGGCTCTTATGGCCGGGTGGCCGCTTTCGCCCGTGATTGGCGGGCTGATCGGCAGCGTGAGCAGCAGACGACGGGCCGCGGCATATTCGTTCCGCTGTCTTTCCGCCCAGGTGAGGCATTCCAGTTCGATTGGAGCGAGGACTATGCCGTCATAGGCGGAGAGCGCGTGAAGCTTCAGGTCGCGCACATCAAGCTGTCGCACAGCCGTGCTTTTCTGCTCAGAGCCTACTTACTGCAGACGCATGAGATGCTGTTCGATGCCCACTGGCACGGCTTCCGGGTGTTCGGCGGCGTGCCTGGTCGCGGCATCTATGACAACATGAAGACGGCGGTCGATCGCGTGGGACGGGGCAAGGAGCGGCAGGTCAACATCCGCTTCCTGGCGATGACGAACCACTACGTCTTCGAACCCGAGTTCTGCAATCCGGCGGCAGGCTGGGAGAAGGGTCAGGTCGAGAAGAACGTCCAGGATGCCCGTCCACGGCTGTGGCAACAGATGCCGGACTTCCCAGATTTGGCGGCATTGAATGCCTGGCTGGAACAGCATTGCCAGAACCTGTGGCGGGAGACATCGCACGGCACCTTGCCTGGCACGATCGCCGACATTTGGGTCGCAGAGCAGGCCGCGTTGATGGCGTTGCCTAGCGCTTTTGACGGCTTCGTCGAGCAAAGCAAACGCGTCTCACCGACATGCCTCATTACCTTCGAACGGAACCGCTACAGTGTGCCTGCATCCTTTGCGAACCGGCCCGTCAGCCTGCGGATTTACCCTGAGCGGCTGGTCGTTGCGGCCGAGGGCAATATCCTATGCGAACATGCGCGGGTCATTGAGCGCAGCCACGACAAACCGCCGCGAACGATTTACGACTGGCGGCATTACCTTGCGGTCATCCAGCGCAAGCCCGGTGCCTTGCGCAATGGTGCGCCCTTCCTGGAATTGCCGTTGGCCTTTCGGCAATTCCAGGACCAGATGCTTCGCCGCCCTGGCGGTGACCGTGAGATGGTCGATATCCTCGCGCTTGTGCTTCATCACGACGAACAGGTCGTCGTCAGGGCTGTGGAACTGGCTCTGGATGCGGGCGTGGCGACCAAGACGCACGTGTTGAATCTTCTGCACCGGCTGATCGACGGCAAGACGACCGACGGCCCGGACATCGATACGCCACAGGCGCTGACCTTGCTGCGTGAACCCAAGGCCAATGTCGAACGCTACGACGGCTTGCGCGTCCGGATCGTAGGAGGTCGCCATGCGTCATGATCCTGCCAGCGCGGCCGTCGTCATCATGCTGCGCAGCCTGAAGATGTATGGCATGGCCCAGGCCGTCACGGACCTGATCGAGCAAGGGGCTCCGGCCTTCGACGCGGCCGTGCCGATCCTGTCCCAGTTGCTGAAAGCCGAAATGGCCGAGCGCGAGGTTCGATCCATCGCCTATCACATGAAGGCTGCCCGCTTCCCGGCCTACAAGGACCTCTCCGGCTTCGACTTCGCCGCCAGCGAGATCAACGAAGCGACCGTGCGCCAGTTGCACCGATGCGAGTTCATGGACGGAGCGCAGAATATCGTGCTCGTCGGCGGGCCGGGCACAGGCAAAACACATGTCGCGACAGCACTCGGCATTCAGGCGATCGAGCATCATCGCCGAAAGGTCCGCTTCTTCTCGACCATCGAATTGGTCAACGCGCTCGAGCAGGAAAAGGCCAAGGGCAAGGCGGGCCAGATCGCAGAGACGTTGGTCAGGCTCGACGTGCTGATCCTGGACGAGTTGGGATACCTGCCGTTCAGCGCCTCCGGCGGCGCATTACTCTTCCACCTGCTGAGCAAGCTCTACGAGCGGACCAGCGTGGTGATCACCACCAACCTCAGCTTCAGCGAATGGGCCACGGTCTTCGGCGACGCCAAGATGACGACCGCTCTCCTCGATCGTCTGACCCATCGTTGTCACATCCTGGAAACCGGCAACGACAGCTTCCGCTTCAAAGCCAGCTCGGCCGCTGCGGCCCAGAAGAGAGGAGAAAAAGCCAATCCCTTGACCAAACCCTGATCAGAAAACCATACTCAGAGGTGGCTCACTTCTCGGTGGAAAAACCGGCTCAGTTCCGCGCGGAAACCAACACCTGACGGAGATGGACGACCACCACAATGTATGCGGCGGAGAGGACCGCCCTCTTTAGATCTGGCGATACGGCCAAAGGTTAGAGACGCAGCCATCGCTCGCGCTCCTACGGAATAAGGGGAACGAAAGCTCATCATGTTTTCAAGACAAGTCAATAACTATTTGATTTGATTATGTTTTATTCCCATCGCGCCTCCAATAAGCCTGTTCCCCCTGCTTCTTCCTAGCCCAAGCTTGAGAGCTTTCGCCGCCGCATATCGAAGCACCATTGCCCGCGGCTGGCCCTTAACGACCACGAACCGCCGCTTTGTACTGCGGGAAACCCCAAGCATCAGCAAGGAAGCCCAAAGAAGTTATGAACCGCAAGACGGCGACCGTCGAAAGTCCTTGGTCGCTTTCGCTGTTAGCTTGTCATCGAGTTGAAATGAATCGCAGGTGCGTCAGTAGCCACTTGGACTCGCCTCATAAACCCGGTCACGTGCGACGTATGAGCAGGAAGCGACAGTGAGCATCGTAGCCCGGCGTCAAGTGTCAACTGGCGCAAGCTCGCGGTGCAAGGCGCAGTCACGGCACCGGCTTCTGAGAGGACGTCGTCCCGGAATCGGAGTATCGCCCTCCAGAGCCAGGTCAAGGAGCCGGAGCGCCCACTTGGGAAGAAGACAATGGAAGGCGAAGCTCTCAAGGAAGCGCTTGAGATTGCCGCGGCCAAAGAAGCATCTGGTGCGCTCCCTATAAGCGCCGAAAGCCACTCACTGCGACGGTGATGTGCTTGAGCTTGGTCCTTCCAAAGCCCGTTGACGTCCGCCGCTGCTGATCGAGAACTGGTCGAAGCAATCAAAGGAATCATCGCCACTTTGCCGACCCACGGCTATCGACGGTTCATGCCATTTTGCGTCAAAGCGCCGCCAACCAGGGCCACACTAGCAAATGCCACCTGCGTCTACAGGGTGACGAAGACTCAGTGGGGCGTTTCTCATGCATACCGGTGCGATCGATACCCTCCGTTATGTCGGCCGTGTTGCGGCCAAAGCATCGATCCTTCGGTGGTGCTCAGACGGGTTCGAAAACGGCGGTGACAACAAAGAGAAGGTGCGCTCGCTTTCGCCCCCGAGTCTTTGGCCGTGAGGCCTTGCCGATGTTGCCACAGTCGGAGGATCAACAGCGAAGATGCTCAGGGGCTGGTCATCACCCCCATCGCAAACCGCTTCGGCCGGATCAACATCCTGCGAAACTCCGCAGAGTGACTGACGGCGCGTGCTTCATCGCCAAGACCACGAGATCGTTCCAGCGAGAGATGGGCATGGAGCCATGCTAACTCCCTCCGCAGCCCGCCTTCGGACGGCATGACCGAATCCTTCGTGGAATCCTTCAAACGCGGCTGATCTCGGTCGATCCCGTTCCGGATGCGCAAACCTTCCTAGCACAACTGCTGCTGTGCTCGAGGATTCAACACACACGATTCCGGCCGGCTTTTGCGGGCATCTCCAGCCGCAAAGCCGATGAACTCGTACACTCGCGAATCCTTGCTCAAGCTTTGCTGACATTGTCCAGGACAGCCAAACGAGAATTGGATTCGGGTCACGCACTCGTTGAGGCGAAGGATTCGACTTGCAGCCGAGCGGCTGCGCTTACTCGCACCTCCCCTACAACATGCTGTCACTCCTAGTGAGCAAAATGATTACATCGTGATCATTATGTTCGCTGAGCAAGTGAATGTCAACCTTTTTAAAAGCCCAGGACGAGTGCTGCGGCCCATCTCTCGCTGACCGAAGAGGCCCATACGAAGGTCCCAAGCCTTGAAGAACTCACCGACGGACAGGAAAGATTCAACTATGAATCTTTAAGTATATAAATCCGCGTTGTCAACAATATGACTTGCCTTCAGGAACGCCACTCTAGATATGTGCGAGCACAATAGACTATTGGTGTAGACTAATACGATTAGTAGGCGTATTATGCTTGGCCTCCTTGGCTCGCAGGAGCGAAAGTGATTACCTTTACTTCAACGCAATGATGAGAGGCGAAGCTATGTCTAATTTCCACATTTATTACTATACTTGGCCGGAGGTCTGCCAGATGACGACGCTGTCGGAAACGAACATTCGTACCATGCAGCCGAAAGGCACCTTTCCTTGGCACCTTGAGTTGTCAGGCGGGCGGGTCGGGTTTCCGAAAGAGGTAATCCACGCTTGGCTTGAGAACCCAAAAGCTTGGAAACTCCGGAATCTTCAACTAATGAGAGAAGCCTTCGGCATACCGGACGAAACCACCGCCGACAATTCTTTCAACGCGGTCTTCGAAGCATTTGCCAGGAAGGCTCGGAGCGCTGAGGCCGCTATGATGACCGCCATCCTCGACCGATTTGGCAAACTGGCGCGGGGCACTGAGCACAAATCCGACGCTGACAATCCGACGGATGCCAGCATTTAGTGTCAGCTTTTTTTGGTCTGATACCCTTGCCAACCCCAACTGAACGGTGCCGCAAATGCAGTTCGCGGCACCGCGGACTGTGGCGAAACTGCGGCGAGGTATGGCCGGATCCGCTGGATTCTCTTAATATGGATAAGAGGATAGCTGGAAATTCTGCTTATGGTTCACGCCAACATTTTTTGGAGCGCGCCATCTTTTTTTGGTTTCGGCCCATCTTGGTTTTGGCTCACCATGGAAATGCCGCAAACAAATATCTTGAAGGCCTATTGACCTTCCAACGGTGGGAGACGCCATGTTTGTCTCACAACCGAACCAAGGAGACAAGCATGCAGAACTACAAGATCGACAACATGACCTGTGGCCACTGCGCCGGCGTCGTCCAGAAGGCGATCCTGAGCGTCGACCCGCAGGCAACGATCAAGGTCGATCTCGGCAATCGGGAAGTCAGCGTCGAGACCGCCGCAGCGGCAGGGCCGATCGCAGACGCCCTGAAGGCGGCCGGATACGAGAGCCGCGCGCTCTGAGCGCACGCTCCCCTCCGACACCTCCCGTCACGAAACGCCCCGGCTTTCCGGGGCGTTTTGTTGTCAGGGCAATGTTTCGGTCACCGTCAGCCGGCGACGGCTGCAGCCCCCTCCGGCTGGCGCCCGAGCATATCCGGATGCCGTGCCAGGTGCTCGAACAGGCGAGCGACCGCTTCGGCGCCGGGATCGATGTGCCCTTCGAGTTGCTTGGCATTGATGTAAGCGGCACGCCCTGCCCTTGCCCGCACCAGCGTCGCGGTCAGATTGGCGCCGTCGCGCGCCGCCTTGGAGGCCGCGCCGATGCTCGCGTCGAGCGCGTCCAGTGCCGGAGAAAGCGCGTCGACCATGGTGCGGTCGCCGATCTGCGCCCCGCCGATTTCCTGCATGCGCGCCAACCCGGCTTTCAGCGCTTCGCGGATCGAAAGCCCGCTCGAGGCGCCATCCCCGGCGGCGGCAAAGAAGATCGCCAGAAGCACGCCCGAAGAGCCGCCCATCGTCTGGCTCAACTCCTGCCCGATGGCGCGGAAGAGCTGCGTGTGGTCGGATAGCGGCAGGCGATCGAGGGCCTGAATGAGTGCCCGTGCGGCGCCGGCGAGTGTCGAGCCGGTGTCTCCGTCTCCGGACTTGGCATCGAGTGCATTCAGGTCCCTTTCCGCATCGATCAGCAGGTTGCAGCAGGCAAGCAGGAACTGCCGCGTCGCATCGTGCCGCGAAGGCAGAGGTGAAATCGGCGTCAGGCCATCAGGCAGGGCGAGAACATTCACCGGCCTGACGGCGGTCACGCCTGGCCAGGCCGGAAGCGCCACGGGCCGGGACAACAGCTCCAGCTCGGCCTTGTCGGCCGGGTAGACGGAGACGGAAAAGCCGCGCATGTCCAGCGACGTCATCATCGGCGCAGGTCCGACGAGATGCACGATCCGATCGGCGATCGCCGACTGGGCGAGTTCGTGCATGAGAATAGACATTTCCAGGATAGACGTTCCGCCGAGATTATTGACGAGCACCACGTGCGGCTTGTCCTCCATCGCCGCCTGCAGGCGCTCGACCATGGCGGCAACAGCGCTTCTCGCATCGGAATGCACAATCTGTTCGACGCCAGCTTCGCCATGGATGCCGAGGCCGAGTTCCGCATGGCCCTCGGGGATGCGATGTTCCTTCGGCGAACCCGGAACGGTGCAGGTATCGAGCGACATGCCGATGGTGCTCGTGCCCGATATGACCTTGCGCGCCGCATTGGCGATCGTATCGAGGTCCGCCCCGCTTTCTGCGAGCGCTCCGGCGATCTTGTGGACGAAAAGGGTACCGGCGACACCGCGCGCCTGCGGAAGGTCCGGCAGCGCGATGTCGTCATCGACGATGACCATGCTCACATTGAGGCCGTAGGCGCGGGCGCGTTCGGCCGCGAGGCCGAAGTTCAGCCGGTCACCGGTGTAGTTCTTGACGATCAGCAGGCAGCCGGCAGGTCCCGTCACCGCCAGGATACCGGCGAGGATCGCGTCCACGCTCGGCGATGCGAAGACGTCGCCGCAGACGGCGGCCGTCAGCATGCCCTTGCCGACGAAGCCGATATGCGCGGGCTCGTGTCCCGAGCCGCCACCGGAGACGAGCGCGACCTTGCCCTTGTCCCAGTCGGAGCGCAGGACGACGCGAATGTGCGGATATCCGTCGAGGCGGCTGAGCGCGCCGCCGGATGCGGCAAGAACCCCGTCGATCGCTTCCGTAACCGCATTTTCCTTGCGGTTGATAAACTGATTCATGTTCGCCTCCTAAGCGATGCGCATTCCGGCCGCGTCGAAGAAGAGCGGCTTGTCTGGCTGGATCTTGATAGTCTCGCCGCCGCGGAACCCAGTATGGGGGTCCGTGACCGTCACGAGGTTGTGCTGCTTGAACGTGAGATGCAGGCGCGTCTGGTCGCCCAGATGTTCGACACGGGTCACGAGTGCATCTTCTCCGGCTCCCTGGACGATATTTTCGGGGCGAAGGCCGATCGACTGCGCCTTGTCCGGCGCGCCCGCAAAAAGCTTGGCAGGCAGGACGTTGATGCGCGGCTGGCCGAGGCGGGTCGCGGCGTAAACGCTGACCGGCGCTTCGTACACCTCTCTTGGTGATCCGAACTGAACAAGCCTGCCCTCTTCGAGCACACCGATATGCGTTGCCATGGTCATCGCTTCGATCTGGTCGTGGGTGACGTAAAGAAGCGTCGCCCCGGACTTTGCCTGAATGTTCTTCAGTTCGACGCGCAGATCGGCTCGAAGCTTCGCGTCGAGCGAACTCAAGGGCTCGTCCATCAGGTATATCTGCGGGTTTCTGACAAGCGCACGCCCGATCGACACGCGCTGCATTTCGCCACCGGACAAGGCGGTCGCCTTGTTGTCGAGCTTGTGCGAAATCTGCAAGACCTCGGCGATGGCGTTCACCTTTTCGTCGATCGTCTTCTGCGGCGTTTTCAAGAGCGGGGATTTCAGCGGAAATTCCAGGTTCTGCCGGACGGACAGATGCGGGTAGAGCGAATATTGCTGGAATACCATCGCCACGTTGCGCTGCGCCGGCGTCAGTCCTTGCACGGACATCCCGCCGATAAAGATCTCGCCGCTATTAGGCGTGTCGAGCCCCGAGACCATGCGCAACGTCGTCGTCTTTCCGGCGCCTGTCGGGCCCAGGAGAACCACGAACGACCCGTCCGGGATCGTCATCGAGACACCGTCCAGCGCTGTGTGGGTGCCGAATGTCTTCGTCACGTTTCTTAGGATGACTTCAGCCACGGCGCAGCACTCCCTCGTTGGCTTCGGAGACAAGAGCACGACCCGTCTCCGCATTGAAGAGCGTCAAGGTCCGCGCGTTGAAATCGAGACCGAGAAGCTCGTCGGTACGGGCTGCCTGACTGGAGGGCGTGCGCGCCTTGATCTCGCCGTTGGGCGTTTCGATCGTGACGATCTGTGTCGTGCCGAGATACTCGACGGCGATCACGCGGCCTCTGTAGCTGGAGTCGTCGACGAAACGGACATGCTCGGGACGCACACCGAGCGACAGCGTGCCGGCCCTGCCCTCACGCGACGCCGGCACCGCCACCTTTTTCCCACCGAGATCGATGCTGTCGCCGCCGATACCGATCATGCCCTCGAACTCCAGAAAGTTCATGGACGGGGAGCCGATGAACTTGGCGACGAACTTCGTCGCCGGCCAGTCGTAGATCTGCTGCGGCCGGCCGAATTGCTCGATGACGCCGTGGTTCATGACGACGATCTTGTCACCCATCTGCATCGCTTCCAGCTGGTCGTGGGTCACATAGACGGTGGTGGCGCCCATGCGATCGTGCAGCGCCCGCAGTTCCCCCGCCATATGTTCGCGGAACTCCGCGTCGAGCGCGCCGAGCGGCTCGTCCATGAAGAAGGCCTTCGGGTTGCGGACAATCGCCCGGCCGAGCGCAACACGCTGGCGGTCACCGCCCGAGAGCCCGCCGACCGGCTTGTCGAGAATGCCTTCAATTCTGAGGATCTTTGCCACCTCGGCGACACGCGCCGCGACATCCGCCTTTTTCATCCCCTGGCTGACGAGCGGATAGGAGATGTTCTTGCGTACGTTCATGTGGGGATAGAGGGCGAACATCTGGAAGACGAAGGCGATATCGCGCTCCCTCGCCCGCTTCATGCCGACCTCTTCGCCGCCGATATAGATCTGGCCGCTCGTCGGCAGCTCCAGTCCCGCCATCATCCGAAGCGTCGTCGTCTTGCCGCATCCCGATGGGCCGAGCAGCATGAAGAACTCGCCGTCTTCCACCGTGAAGCTCGAAGACTGGACAGCCGTGAACGCTCCGAACTCCTTGCGCACATTTTCAATTCTGATCTGTGCCATGGGTCACTCCGGAAAATGGCTGACGATGATGAACATGACTGTTCCAAGCAGCGTCACGAGGAAGGAGAAGGAGTAGAGCGTGAGCGACACTGGCTGCATGAGCATGACCACGCCCAGCGCGATGAGCACCGATGCCACCATTTCCCATGCGCCACGGCGAAGGCGGAGCAACTGGTTGAGGAAAGCTGTCATTTTCTTACCGCTCCGAAGGTGATGCCGCGCAGCAGGTGTTTGCGAAGCAGGATCGTGAACACCATCACGGGGACGAGGAAGAGGGTCGCACCGGCCGCCACCGCCGGCCAGTCCTGCCCACCGACCCCGATGATCGTCGGGATGAAGGGCGGTGCGGTCTGCGCGGTGCCCGACGTGAGCAGCACGGCGAAGGCGTATTCGTTCCAGGCGAAGATCAGGCAGAAGATAGCCGTCGACGCGATGCCGGTCGCCGCCTGGGGCAGCACGACCTTGTAGAAAGCCTGGAAGCGAGTGTAGCCGTCGATCAGCGCTGCCTCTTCATACTCGATCGGGATCTCGTCGATGAAGCCCTTGAGCAGCCAGACCGAGAGCGACAGGTTGACTGCCGTATAGAGCAGGATCATGCCGGCATGGGTGTCGTTCAGCCCGAGCGAGCGGAACATCAGGAAGATCGGAATGGCGACCGCGATCGGCGGCATCATGCGCGTGGAAAGGATGAAGAACAGCAGGTCGTCCTTGAGCGGCACCTTGAAGCGCGAGAAGGCATAGGCCGCGGCCGTTCCGAGCACGATGCACAGCACCGTCGAGCCGAACCCGATGATGACGGAATTGTAGAAGCGCTCCGGGAACCGCGACGGGCCGGCGATGATCAGCCCATCCTTGCGAACGAGACGCTCGTACCAGGTCTTCGGTTCGCCCATTTCCTTCAGTTGTTCTTCCGAAACGCGGGTGCGCGTCGTGAAGAGGTTCACATAGCCTTCGAGCGTCGGCTCGAAGAAGGTCTTCGGCGGATAGGCGATCGCGTCAGAGGGCGATTTGAAACCCGTTCCGATGATCCAGAGCAACGGGAGAATGGTGATCACCGCATAAAGCACGACTAGGGCGCCTGCGAACCACTTCTGCCGTGCGGATGGCTCCGTTACAGAAAAGCTGCTCATCTCTGCTTCACCTTGTTGAGTGCTTTGACATAGATCGACGCAAGGCCGAAGACGGTCACGAAGAGGATGACGGCATAGGCGGACGCGTATCCGGTGCGCCATTTCTCGAAGGCTTCACGCTTCAGGTTGATCGACGTCAGCTCCGTGATCGAGCCCGGGCCACCGCCCGTCAGCTGCACGACCAGGTCGAACATCTTGAAGTTCTCGATGCCGCGGAAAAGGATGGCCAGCATCAGGAACGGCAGCACCATCGGGATGGTGATGGTCCAGAACTGGCGCCAGCTGCTGGCCCGGTCGCACTCCGCCGCCTCATAGATGCTGCTCGGAATGGAGCGCAGCCCGGCAAGGCAGATGAGCATGACGAATGGCGTCCACATCCAGGTGTCGACGATGATGATCGCCCAGGGCGCCAGCGACGTGTCGCCGATCATCGAGAAGCTGGACGGGTCTGCTCCGGTCAGGAACCCGATCGCGTAATTGAACAGGCCGATCTGCGGCTGGTAGAGAAAGGTCCAGAAGTTTCCGACGACGGCCGGGCTCAGCATCATCGGGAGCACGATGATGGTCGTCCACAGGTCATTGCCGCGGAACTTCTTGTTGATGAGATAGGCGAGAGCAAAGCCGATCAGCACCTGCAGGACGATCGTCCAGATCAGGAAATGGGCCGTCGCCTGCATCGTCAGCCAGATATCCTTGTCGGTCAGGATGTTCAGGTAGTTGCGCAGACCGACGAACTGAACAGGTTCGTTCGGGCGGTTCACGCGAAAATTGGTGAAGCTCAGCCGGACGGTCCAGATCAGCGGAAAGATGTTGATCGCAAGCAAAAGCACAATGGACGGTGCGACGAAGATCCAGGCGATCGCGCGGTCCGACAACCCTCTGATGCGCCGTGCAAGCACGGGCGGCGTCGCGTGCGCAGCGCGATCGATCGAAGAATGGAGCATGGTATTCCCCTAAGGCATTGACGAATGGGCATGCGGGGCCGGCGCGAGAGATCGGCCGGCCGGCCCCGCATGGACGCTTCCGCCGGGAGGCGGCGGGTGTTTGCGTCAATACTTGCCTTCGTCTTCGAAGATGTCCTTCCAGTCCTCAGAGAGACCGTCGAGCGCATCCTTCGCCGTGCCCTGGTTGGCAACGACGTAATCGTGGAAGCGCTTCTGCGAGGCCTGCAGCAGCGAGGCGTATGACGGCTCGGCCCAGAAGTCCTTCACGATTGCCATCGAATCCAGGAAGGTCTGCGCATAGGGCTGGCTCGTGGCGAAGCTCGGGTCCTCGACCACCGAGCGCAGTGCGGAGTATCCGCCGAGCGCCCACCACTTTTTCTGGATTTCAGGCTGCGCGAACCACTTGATGTAATCCAGCGCTTCCTTCTGCTTGTCGGACGCTGCGACGACCGAGATGCCCTGGCCGCCGAGCTGGGCGAACTGCACACCGGCCGGACCAGCAGGATTGGGGAAGTAGCCGGACTTGTCGCCGCCGACATTGGCGTCGGCATGGATGCCGGGCCAGGTGAAGGCAAAGTTCATCTGCAGGGCGACCTGGCCGGACTTGTAGGCGTCGATATCCTCCGACATGTAGGCGTCGGAATGGCCGGGCGGTGTGCAGCAATCGTAGAGCGCCTTGTAGAATTCCAGGCCCTTGACTGCGTCCGCCGAGTTGACGAAGCCGTCGAGCTCATAGGCTTTCTTCGGATTTCCGTACTCGAAGCCGTAGCTGTAGAGCACGTCCATCACGCCCATGGTAATGCCTTCTGAGCCGCGCTCCGTATAGATGGCAGCGCCATAGACGGTCTTGCCGTCGACCTGGCGCTTCTGGAAGAATTCGGCGATATCCTTGAGTTCGGCGAAGGTCTTCGGCACGGCGAGATCCCGGCCGTATTTCTGCTTGAACTCCGCCTGGAGTTCGGGACGCGAGAACCAGTCCTTGCGATAGGTCCAACCGACCACGTCACCGAACGCCGGCAGAGCCCAGTAGTTCGGCGAATTCTTCGGCCATTCCGCGTAACCGATGACGGTTGCGGGAATGAAGTCGTCCATCTTGATCCCTTCCTTGTCGAAGAAATCATTGAGCTTGATGTACTGGCCATTCTCGGCGGCGCCGCCAATCCACTGGCTGTCGCCGATCATCAGATCGCAGAGCTTGCCGCCGGAATTCAGCTCGTTCAGCATCCGGTCGGCGAAGTTCGGCCACGGCACGAATTCGAACTTCATCGTGTTGCCGCTCTTGGCTTCGAAATCCTTGCTGAGCTCGACGAGCGCATTGGCCGGATCCCAGGCGGCCCAGCAAAGGGTCAGTTCGGCTGCGGAAGCGTGCGTACCGGACGCACCCGCAATGGCAAAATACGCTCCGACCATGACTGTGGAGCTCAACAGAATCCGTTTCATCATTGGGTTCCTCCCCCTTGTACCTTCTGACCTCCATCAGAAGGAAAGCGCCCTGACCGGGCGGTTGGCGTACCTAAATCCTCTTGGCACTAGCGGTGGGCGCGGCCGCATTCAGAGCCTGCGTTCTTCGCTGAAGGATTCATAACTGAGGTGCGCACCTCAGCGCAAGCGATTTTTGAGGTGCGCACATCAATTCTTGATTTCGCGGCGATTTTGGTGGAGTAGATTGGAGACGATACACACTGGGAGTTCCGCATGCGGCCAACAGCCAAAGATCTTGCTGAGGCAGCGGGCTTGAGCCTCGCAACCGTCGACCGCGTGCTGAACGACAGGCCGAATGTCAGCCCGAGGGCCGTTCGCAGTGTCAACGAAGCCATTGAGCGCATTGGATTTATTCGAAACCCGGCAGCCGTCAGCCTTGCCCGCAACAAGAGCTACCGGTTCCGGTTCGTGCTGCCGACGAGCGGCGATCTCTATCTGGCGGAACTCATCCACCGGGTGGAAGAGGCGCGGGTGTCGATGAAGGGGGATCTCATCGACCTCGATTTCGTCCAGATCCCGATCGACGACCCGCATAAGGTTGCCAAGTACCTCGCCGATATAGACGAGAACGAATTCGACGGGATCGCGATGATGGCGCCGGAATCGCCGCAAGTGCGCGACGCGATCGGCCGCCTGATCGAACGCGGCGTCAAGTTCGTGCAGTTTCTGTCCGGACAGGAAAAGCTCCCGACCGCCGATTTCGTGGGCGTCGACAACTACGCCGCCGGCGCGACGGCGGCCAAGATCATCGGCCGGTTTGTCGGCCGGAGGGCGGGAAAGGTCCTGATCGTGGCCGAGACGATGCAGTCGCTCGACAGCATCCAGCGACGCTTCGGCTTCGACGATATCGTCAATTCACAGTTCCCTCACCTGCAATGTCTGCCCTCGGTCGAAACCCACGGCGACGAGCGCAGGGCCACCCAGATCCTCCAGCGAGTCCTTGAAAACAATCAAGAGGTTGCGGCGATCTACGTGTTGAGTTCCGAGGCCAGGATCCCGCTCGAGGGCGCAGCATCCTTCACCGATCTGCAAAAGATCACGGTGGTCGTCCACGAACGCACCCCCTTCAGCGAACGCGGCCTGCGCGACGCCAGCGTTGACGCCGTCATCGCCCAGGACCCGGGACACGCCGTGCGCAGCGCCATCCGCATCATGCGCGCGCGAACGGATTTTCGCGAACCGCACGCCGCACAGGACAAGATCAGAATAGAGGTCCTCCTCAAGGAGAACCTCTGACCCTCGGAGAGTGCATCTTTGACGTGCGCACCCCAAGCAGATGGAGCAACGCCTGATCGCGACGGCGCCGCCGACAGGCGCGTGAGGAGGCCCGCCCCACGCACCCGACTATGACCAGGCGCCTTCGTTCAAGGCGATCGAGGACAGGCGCGGACCGCTAAATGACGTGGGTGGATGCGGAGATCAGGCGCGCGCTTTGGCGCGCACCTTCTGCGGCTGCGCGGACGGTTGCTGGCTGGCGCTGCCGCCATAATTCACCAGCATCTGCATGGCTTTCTCTATTCCCGCGGGACTGTTCGGGTCGGTGTCGTTCGCGCGACACCAATCCTCGTGCTGCTGTTTGATCACGTCCATGTCGGCGGTAGAGAATGTGCCGGGCATTCTTCGCCCTCCCTTTAAAAAATCACACCAAAGAGAAAACTATCACAACGGCGGAAAGAGGCTCCCCGCACAACTAGGGGGTTTGCGCCCTCGAACAGCAAATTCCTTTGCGCAGCCGCCTTTGCGCAGAGCTATGACGGGCACCTGAACATTGCTCGCGCCGAGGCAAACTTGACACGATCGGCGGCATCGCGGCAGCATGAGGTGTAACTCAAAGCCGTGACTTGGCGAGACCTGCAGTTCGGCGGAAGACCGAGCAAACGCGTTCTGGCCCGGTCGGGAGGGAGGGAAGTGATGGGGTATGATTGGAGCGGCTCGCGCGAACGGCGGATGAAGGTCGCACGGTTCAGTGCGGCGCTGACACTGGCCGCAATGTTCGTAACCGTAGCGGCGCAGGTCGTGACGAGAGCAATTTGAGCCCGTCCTCTTCGTTATGATGCGGACGAAGACGCCTTCATCCGGGCGTCGACCTCCCGCGCCACACCATGGGGTGCCGGAAGAACGGAACCCAGGCTCCCCATGGACAGCGAAAGGCAAGTCTCGGCCGCCAGCGGCTACCTCTCCTGATATGTCCGAGCATGCTCGATAGGGAACGGGAGGTCTTGGCGGCACGAGCATGAAGGGCACATGACGACGACCATCAAATCCAGCGAGACACAGCCCGAACGTCTCAAGATCGGCTTCGTTCTGGCGCGGTCCTTCACCCTTTCGGCATTCGCGCTCTTCATCGACACGCTGCGACTTGCGAGCGACGAGCTCGACAAGTCCGGCCGCATCCGTGCCGACTGGCAGGTGCTGGGCAACACGCGGCATCTCATCGCCTCCAGTTGCGGCGTGCAGGTGGCGCCGACATCCGACCTCGTTGATCCCGCCGGGTTCAACTACATCGTCGTGGTCGGCGGCCTGCTCAACAGCAAACAGCCGATCGCCGACGACACCGTCCGCTTCCTCCAGAAGGCGGCGGCGCGCAAGGTGCCTCTGATCGGTCTCTGTACAGGGACATTCGTCCTTGCCGAAGCGGGCCTGATGACCGGGCACACCGTCTGCGTCAGCTGGCTTCATTATCAGGCGTTCCGCGAGCGGTTCCCCGATCTCAAGGTTCGCTCGGACCGTCTCTTCAATCTCGATCGCACCCGTGGATCCTGCGCTGGCGGCAGCAGTGCCGCCGACATGGCGGCCCATATCGTGCGCCTGCATATCAGCAAGGAAGCCGAGCGAAATGCGCTCGAGGTGCTGCAGATCGACAAGGCCCGCTCGCATCTTCATGTCCAGCCGAGAAAACCGCTGGCGATCGAGAGCAACGACCCACGCCTGAATGCCGCTCTCATCATCATGGAGCAGCACACGGACAACACGCTGTCGATCCCGGAGCTGGCCGCATCCGTCGGCTTGTCCCGACGGCAGCTCGAACGCCTGTTCATGGACAAGGCGAAAATGTCGCCGGCGCTCGTCTATCGGAAGTTTCGGCTGGAACGCGCCAAGCATCTGCTGACGCAGACGAAGGCGCCGTTGATCGACATCGCGCTCGAAGTCGGGTTCGAGAACGCCGGCCACTTCTCGCGGATTTTTGCAAAAACCTACGGTCAATCGCCGAGCAAGTTCAGGGCCACGCTTTCGGCGTGACCCGTCCCAGGCGATCCTGCCGACAACGCACCGGCCATAGCCGCCGCCGTCGGCTCATCAGTTTCCTCAAGCCTGACCGCTGCCCGCCGATACTGCTTCCTTGACGGCGAGCTCGGCCATGGCCAGTGCTGCCTCCCGCGTCGCTGCCGCCGCGATGAAGCGGCCGTTGTGGCAGAACCGCGCGCCAGCCACGCCGCAAGCCGCCTCCAGCTCGCCGTTCGTCAGGCCGGCCCAGGCAGCCGGCAGATCGGCGCGCAGCTCAAACCCTTCATCGGCCTTGCGAATGCCCGTCAGGCACCAGTCATTCTCGCGCGGATGAACGACGAACAACAGGTGGTCGGCGCCAGCTTTCACGATCGCCGGGCGGAACGGCATGCCCCGCGGCAGTTCGAGCACTCGGCTCTCACCGGCAAGGGCGATCTGCTGCAGCACGAGCGCCTCGGCCCGCAGCTTGGCGGCGCGTTGCGACACGCCAGCCTCGACGAAGGCGCGCGCGATCGAAAGGGCCTGACGGAAGCTGCGGTCCTCGGCCTCCTGGCCGGATTCGTCGAAGACAGGCTTCAAGGTTTCCAGCAGCGCCGACAGCGTGAGCCCCGCCAATGGGCCGGCCACGGAGGGGTCGAGCGCGCCGTTATCGACCAGATCCACCGGCAGCACGAAGCGCGCATCGAAGGCCGCATGGACCGCCTCCACATGGGCCTCGGGAACGCCGAACGCTGCCAGATAGGCGCGACCGTAATGCTTCCAGATCAAGCCGAACGAACTGTAGGGCTGGCCATCCTCTCTAACCGGCGCCCCGCGCTGATGATGATCGAACAGTCCGGCTGCGGCATCATACTGCCCGCCAACATCATAAATGATGCGGTCCGCCCCCGGCTTCAGCCATTCCGGCGCCCGGCTGCGAACGAGGCGAGCCTCAGGGAAAAGCCGCGTAAGGATGACGCTGGAAAGCAGCTCGTCGGCGTGGAAACCACCGGAATGTGTAACGAGAAAGTCTGGGATCATTCCGAATGGCCTTATGGTTCGTGACGCGTGTGTGCGGCACGACATAGCCATTGCCCGCGGTGACCTCAACCCGTCATCGCGCCTTCGTCGCAGTGTTCTGCCCTCAAGCTATCCAAAATCCGGCGCTAGATGTCGTGCCAGTCCTGATGCTGCCCCACGCGTTCGCAAGCCGACGACATCACTGTCATCAGGTCCGCGACCTTAGCAGCCAAGGCCGACCTCCCCGTCAACCAACCGACGGAGCTGTTGCCGTCACACCTTGCGCAGCAACATTGCCCTAACGCGCCATTTCGAAGATCGCCTCGCCGGAAATCGGGTCCGTGACCCCGAGATCCTGGCTGAGTTCCAGGAGCGTATCGCGGAACGTGTCGAGGTTCGCCTTCATCATGGGCCGTGCCGCAGCGATCGCTTCAAGGCTTTCCCATTCGGCAATTGAGAAATACGATCCATCCGCTGACTTGCTGAGCGCCATCTTTCTCAAGCCTTCAAAGTCGCGACCAGCGCTGCGAAAAAGCTGCTCAAACCGTTCCTCTTGACCGGGTCTCACGCGGAAACGGACACAATTATAAGCCGTCATCCTAACCTCCCTATGGGACGCAACTTCTACAGGATGGATCCGATGCAGTTCACTCGCAAGAGGCACGCGAAGCACGGTCGCAGCCTTGCGATCGCCGGCAAACCGGGAGCAATTCGAACTGCGCTTTGACAAACCTGCCGAGCTTCGCGGCCAAGCTTGCGTCAAGGCGGCGTCCATCGTGCATCGCGGGCAATTATCGCTGCGGTGGCAGACCTCTCCCAGCCGCTCTGAAGATGGCGTGCAGAAATCTCTTTTGTGCCCTTGACCTTCCCATCGTTGGAAGCCCCATGTTGTGACAAAAGACAGAGAAAGGAGCACGATCATGGGATCTGTGACCCCCATTAGAACAAACGACCTGGAAGCGATGTCCGCCGCCGCAGTGAGCGCCAGCATTCCCGTCGAGGGCATGACCTGCGCATCCTGCGTGGCGCGCGTCGAAAAAGCTATTCGCGCCGTGCCTGGTGTGACCGAGGCCTCGGTCAACCTCGCAACGGAACGCGCCGACGTCCGCTTCGATGCCAGCACCAAGTCCGCCGATATCGTCAAGGCGATCGAGAATGCCGGATATGGTGCGGCCGAAGACACGATCGAGCTCACCATCGAAGGCATGACCTGCGCGTCCTGTGTCGCGCGCATCGAAAAGGCGCTGAAGACCGTTCCGGGCGTCACCGAAGCCAACGTCAATCTGGCGACCGAGCGCGCTTCGGTGCGCATAACCAGGGGCATCGCCACCGCCGCCGCACTCGAAGAGGCGGTTCGCGTTGCCGGTTATGCCGCCAAGCGCATGACCGGCGACGAAAGCGTCGACCGCGAAGGCGAGAAGCGCGAACAGGAGACGCGAAAGCTTGCGCGCGCGCTGCTGATTGCCGCTGTCTTGACGCTGCCGATCTTCGTGCTCGAAATGGGCTCGCACTTCATCCCGGGCGTGCACGAATTCGTCATGAACAATATCGGCATGCAGGAAAGCTGGTATCTGCAGTTCGCGCTGACGACGCTGGTGCTCTTCGGCCCGGGCCTGCGTTTCTACCAGAAGGGTGTCCCCGCCCTCTTCCGCCTGGCGCCGGACATGAACTCGCTGGTCGCGATCGGCACGTCCGCCGCCTGGATCTACTCGGTCGTTGCCACATTCGCGCCGGACCTTCTGCCCGACGGTACCGCCAACGTCTACTATGAAGCTGCAGCCGTCATCGTCACCTTGATCCTGCTCGGCCGGTTCCTCGAGGCGCGCGCCAAGGGCCGGACCTCCGAGGCGATCAAGCATCTGATGGGCCTGCAGGCAAAGACCGCCCGCGTCATCCGCAACGGCGAGACGGTCGAGGTGCCGCTGTCCGACGTGCAGACTGGCGACACCGTCGTCGTGCGCCCGGGCGACCGGGTTCCGGTCGACGGCAGCGTCCTCGACGGAACCTCCTATGTCGACGAATCGATGATCACCGGCGAGCCGGTTCCGGTCGAAAAGGTGGCCGGCAGCGAAGTCGTCGGCGGCACGATCAACAAAACCGGCTCCTTCACCTTCCGGGCCACCAAGGTCGGCGCCGATACGGTGCTGGCGCAGATCATCAAGATGGTCGAGCAGGCCCAGGGCGCCAAGCTGCCGATCCAGTCGCTGGTCGACCGCGTCACCGCCTGGTTCGTGCCAGCCGTCATCGCGATTGCGCTTTTGACCTTCGGCGTCTGGCTGGTCTTCGGTCCGGATCCGGCGCTCACCTTCGCGCTCGTCAACGGCGTCGCCGTGCTGATCATCGCCTGCCCTTGCGCCATGGGCCTTGCCACCCCGACCTCGATCATGGTCGGCACCGGCCGCGCCGCCGAAATGGGTGTGCTCTTCCGCAAGGGCGAGGCGCTGCAGACGCTGCGGAACGCCGCCGTCATCGCCGTCGACAAGACCGGTACGCTGACCAAGGGCCGCCCGGAACTGACCGACCTCGAAACCGCCGAAGGCTTCGATCGTGATACCGTGCTGACGCTGGTCGCCGCCGTGGAGACCCGCTCCGAGCACCCGATCGCCGAAGCAATCGTCGACGCAGCCAAAGCAAAGGGACTGGCGATCGCCGAACCGGCCAGGTTCGAAGCAATCCCCGGGTTCGGCGCCAGCGCCGAGGTCTCGGGCCGCACGGTCCATGTCGGCGCCGACCGCCTGATGACGCAGCTGAAGCTCGACGTGTCGGCCTTCGCCGACCAGGCGGCCCGCCTTGGCTCGGAAGGCAAGAGCCCGCTCTATGCCGCGATCGACGGCAAGTTGGCGGCGATCATCGCCGTTGCCGACCCGATCAAGGAAACGACGCCGCAGGCGATCCGCATGCTGCACGATCTCGGCCTGAAGGTTGCGATGATCACCGGCGACAACCGTCGCACCGCAGAGGCGATCGCGGCCAAGCTCGGCATCGACGAGGTGATCGCCGAAGTGCTTCCAGATGGTAAGGTCGCGGCTCTGAAGAAGCTGAAGCAAGGCGGACGCGCGGTCGCCTTCGTCGGCGACGGGATCAACGATGCGCCGGCGCTCGCCGAAGCCGATGTCGGCCTGGCGATCGGCACCGGTACGGACGTCGCCATCGAGAGCGCCGACGTGGTGCTGATGTCCGGCGATCTCCTGGGTGTGCCGAATGCGATCGCGCTGTCCACAGCGACGATCCGCAACATCAAGGAGAACCTGTTCTGGGCCTTTGCCTATAACGCGGTACTGATCCCGGTTGCCGCCGGCGCGCTCTACCCGGTCTACGGCCTCTTGCTGTCGCCGATCTTTGCGGCCGGTGCCATGGCGCTGTCGAGCGTCTTCGTGCTGGGCAACGCCCTGCGGCTTCGGGCCTTTCGCCCGGTTGCCGCAGCACAGGCGGCCTAGGTTCGATCGTCTCCCCGGCTATTGCCAGCATGGCGGAAGCCGGGGAGAGCCCTTATATTCTCAAGGGAATGGCCGCACGACGGTAAAAAGGATGACATCATGAATATCGGCGAAGCTTCCCGCGCCTCCGGCGTCTCGACGAAAATGATCCGCTATTACGAGACGATCGGCCTCATCCCGCAGGCCGACCGCAGCGAAGCCGGCTATCGCAACTATGGCGACAACGACGTCCATACGCTGCGCTTCATCCGCCGCTCGCGCGATCTCGGTTTCACTGTCGAGCAGATGGCGGACCTCTTGGCGCTCTGGCGCGACCGCGAGCGCGCCAGCGGCGAGGTGAAGAAGATCGCGCTCGAACATGTCGAGATCCTGGAGCGCAAGGCCGAGGAACTGAAGGCGATGAGCCGGACGCTGAAACATCTCGCCGCCCATTGCCATGGCGACGGCCGCCCGGACTGTCCCATTCTCGAAGATCTCGCAGACGCCACGAGCGCGCCGACGAAGGTAACCGAGCCCGCCCGCTTCGGTACGGCCGGCATCGATCCGGTCCGCAACCGGCGGCACGGGTGACGACGAGTGCGCATCCTGGAGCCTCACGCATTCGTGACGGCGCCAGGCGCAAGCATCATTGACAGGAATCAAAGGCGTTTCTACGGATCGATCATGGAGAACGTGCGAACCACATATCTGCGTTTGCTGATAGTGCTGAAGCTGGCGATCGCTTTGTCGCTGGCCGTGCTGCCTTTTTCCACCGCCTCCGGCATGATGCATGCGGCCGCGCACGGCTCGATGCAGATCGAGGCAGCCGCCAATCCGATGCAAGCTGCGACCGAGCATTGCCCGAGCCTCGACAAGGGCAAGGTGAAGCCGGCAAAAGAAAGCGGCAAGTCGGACAAGAAGGATTGTTGCAAGACCTTCTGCGCCGCCGTGGCGGTGCTCGGCGATGTCGACGGAAGCCATCCGGCTTTCCCGCGCTCCATCCGCAATTTCGGCCCGCACCCGCAGCTCACCCCCGGTGAGCTCGACGGCCTTCATCGTCCCCCAAGAGCCTGATTTCGTTAATCCGTGACCGCTGCTGCGGGTCTCCGTTGGTCTTGGCCGACGGAAGGATCTGCAGTGGTGCGAAGCGTTGCCGTGGTTTCCGCGTGTCCGATGTGACGCTCGACCACCTCTAGCGCCGTCCGCGACAAGGCCCGCCCGGTTTCGTCCGGTCGATCGCCGGCCTCTGCCATTCACATTTCAGGTTTGACCATGAAACGTTTGTTTTCCATGGCGCTCCTGCCCATCATCCTGGGCGGATGCGCTGCCACATTGCCTGCCGAGGTCTCAAGCCTTGGCGATCCCGCCAATAGCACGAGCGGTATTCGAAGCACGCAGTATCGCAGCCCTATTTCGGGCTACACTCACCGCGAACCGACCGGCCCCAAGGCCTGGGGACCGCTCAACGACGCACAGTCGACCGCCAAGGGAGACGCGTCATGAGGCTTCGCAAGCTCAACCTCGCGGCCGCCATCGGTCTGCCCCTCGTGCTCGCCGGCTGCGTGACCGAATACTCGGCCAAGGACGCGGGCTTCACCACCGTGGATGCCAAGGTCTCGACGGCCGCGACCAAGAAAAGCGTCTGGATCCAGAACCGCGAACAGGCAGACAAGGTCAATGCCGAGGTCAAGGCGCTCCTGAAGCGAAAGACAATCGACGCCGACACCGCCGTTCAGGTCGCACTCCTCAACAACAAGGGCCTGCAGGCCGCCTATGCCGATCTCGGCGACGCGTCGGCGGATGCCTGGCAGGCGACGTTGTTCCTCAACCCGACTGTCTCGATCGGCACGACCGGGATCGGCACACCGGAACTGCAGGCCTACAAGGCGATCGAGGGGCTGGTCACCACCAACATCCTGGCGCTCCTGACCCGCGACAAGACCATCGCGGTCGCCGACGCGCGTTTCCGCCAGGCGCAGCTCAACGCCGCGCTCAGCACGCTGCAGCTGGCCGCCGAAACCCGCCGCGCCTGGATCGAAGCGGTTGCCGCATGGGAAACCGTCGCACAACTGAACCAGGCCCAGGCGGCTGCGGACGCCTCCTCGGAACTCGCCGCAAAACTCGGTGAGACCGGCGCCATGGGCAAGGGCAACCAGGCGCGAGAGCACGTCTTCAACGCTGAACTCGCCGGCCAGGCAGCCGAAGCCCGGCTTGCAGCCCGTCTTGCCAAGGAAAATCTGACGCGACTGATGGGTCTCTGGGGTAGCGATGTCGACTACCAGGTGCCGAACCGCCTGCCGAACCTGCCGAAGAACCTGGCCCGCAAGGACAGCATCGAGGCCGAAGCGCTGAAGCGCCGCGTCGACCTGCAGATCGCCCGCCTCGATCTCGAAGCCGTGGCCAAGTCCTACAGCCTCACCGAGGCGACCCGCTACGTGACCGACCTGGAACTCGTCGCCGGTGCGGAGGCGGAACGGGAGAAGGAGGATCATGGCACCAAGGTCGAGACGACCGGCCAGTTCGAGCTCGAATTCGTGATCCCGATCTTCGACAGCGGCAATGCGCGCATGCGCAAGGCCGAGCTTGCCCATATGCGCTCGGCGAACCTGCTGGCGGAAAAGGCGGTCAACATCCGCTCGGAAGCACGCTCAGCCTACGAGGCCTATCGCTCGCGCTACGACATCGCCCGGCACTACCGCAACAACGTCGTGCCGCTGCGCACCAAGATCGAGGAAGAAGCGACGCTCAGCTACAACGGCATGATCACCAGCACCTTCGAGCTGCTTGCCGACGTCAGGGCCAAGGTCAATTCGACCGTGCTCTCCGTCAACGCGAAGCGCGATTTCTGGCTGGCCGATGCCGATCTGATGACCGCAATCCACGGCGGCGGATCGGGCGGCTCGGCTGGAGGCGCGGCAGCGCCCGCGGCAGCGGAAGCCGGCGCCGGACACTAGGGCGGGAGCAGGAAAAGTGTGTGCGGTTTTCCGTACGCATCCCGCCCTAAATCAAAAAAGGATCAGATATGTTCAACAGAAGAAACTTCCTCGGCGCCGGTGCTGCTCTCGTTTCGACCGCCGCCTGGGCCCAAACCTCAAACTCCGGCCTGCCCGAAGCGGCAAGCATGGACAATGCCGCGACCCAGAAGCCGCTCGTGCCGACGAGCGGACCGGACTACAACCCGGTCGTCACCCTCAACGGCTGGACATTGCCGCACCGTGTGAACAACGGCATCAAGGAATTCCACCTTGTCGCCGAGCCGGTCGAACGCGAGATGGCCGACGGCATGACCGCCTATCTCTGGGGCTATAACGGCCAGTCGCCAGGCCCGACAATCGAGGCGGTCGAAGGCGACCGCGTGCGGATCTTCGTCACCAACAAGCTGCCGGAACACACCACCATTCACTGGCACGGCATGATCCTGCCTTCGGGCATGGATGGCGTCGGCGGCCTGTCGCAGCCGCATATTCCGGCCGGCAAGACCTACGTCTACGAGTTCGACCTCGTGAAATCCGGCACCTTCATGTACCACCCCCATGCCGACGAAATGGTACAGATGGCCATGGGCATGATGGGCTTCTTCGTGGTGCACCCGAAGGATCCAAACTTCATGCGTGTCGATCGGGATTTCGTGTTCCTGCTCAATGCCTATGACATCGATCCCGGCACCTACGTGCCGCGCATCATGGAAATGACCGACTTCAACATGTGGTGCTGGAACAGCCGGATCTTCCCGGACATCGACCCGCTGGTCGTGTCCAAGAACGACCGCGTGCGGGTCAGGGTCGGCAACCTCACCATGACCAACCATCCGATCCACATGCACGGCTACGACTTCGAGGTGACCTGCACCGATGGCGGCTGGGTGCGGCCGGAGGCACGCTGGCCGGAAGTGTCGATCGACATTCCCGTCGGCGCCATGCGCGCCTACGAATTCGACGCCAAGTACGAGGGCGACTGGGCGATCCATTGCCACAAGTCGCACCACACGATGAACGCGATGGGCCACGATATCCCGACCTTCATCGGCGCCGACAAGAAATCGGTCGCGGAAAAGATCCGCAAGGTGAAGCCCGACTACATGCCCATGGGTACGGCCGGTATGGCCGACATGGGCGAAATGGAAATGCCGCTCCCCGACAACACGATCCCGATGATGACCGGCTGGGGTCCGCACGGCGCGTTGGAGATGGGCGGCATGTTCTCGGTGGTGAAGGTGCGCGAAGGTATCTCCGCCGGCGATTACAGCGATCCCGGTTGGTACGAAAACCCGCCGGGAACACAGGCCTGGGAATGGACCGGCGCATTGCCGGAACCGACGCGGGCCAAGGATGCCAAGACCGTGCTCACGCCCAAACCGTGAGAGGGCGGCCGACTGCAATGACCTCTTTCAAATCCATCAGGAACATTACGATGAAGAAATCAGCACTCGCTCTGGCGCTCGTTATCGCCTCCGCCCTTTCCTCCCAGGCGCTCGCCAGCGGCAGCCACGCCGGCGGCCACGACAAGGTGTCGATCGGCGAGCCCGGCGACAGCAAGAAGTCGACGCAGACGATCCGCGTCACCATGAAGGAAACCGACGACGGCAAGATGATCTTTACCCCGGCAACCATCAAGGTTCGCCAGGGCCAGACGGTCCATTTCGCCATCAAGAACGCCGGCGAACTCGCCCACGAATTCGTGCTCGACGACAAGGCGACGATCCAGGAACACAAGATCACCATGGAGAAATTCCCCGACATGGAGCACGACGACCCGAACGCCATCCGGCTCGAGCCGGGCAAGTCCGGCGACATCTACTGGACCTTCACCAACGACGGCACCTTCGAATTCGCCTGCCTGGTGCCAGGCCATTACGACGCCGGCATGCATGGCCCGCTCGACGTCGTGAAGAAGTAACCCGAGAAAACAGGAAAGGATGAAACCATGAAAACCGTAGGCAAACTCCTCGCAGCGCTCGCATTGGCTGTTTCCACCGCCACCTTCTCCCTACCCGCCCAGGCCGCGGAGTTCACCAAGGGCGTGGTCAAGAAGATCGACACCAAGGCCAAGAAGGTGACGATCGACCATGAGGATCTGAAGAACCTCGACATGCCGGCCATGACCATGGTGTTCCGCGCCGATGACGCGGTGCTTGCCAAGCTCAAGGAAGGCGCGTCGATCGAATTCGTCGCCGACCGTGTCAACGGCAAGCTGACCGTGACCGAGATCAAGTAGCAGCGACAAACTGCCCGGGTCGACTTTGCGCGGCCCGGGCGCCACAATCCTGAGATCAGGCAAGAATGGAAAGGAATGTTCGATGAACGTATTACGCAGGCATTTCGTGGCGGGCACGATCGCGGGCATCACCCTCTTTGCGACGGGCGCCGTCGCGGCAACCGGCACCATGGCCGTCTACAAGGATCCGCAATGCGGCTGCTGCGAACAATGGGCCGACGCAATGGAAGCGGCCGGCTACAAGGTCGAGGTGCGCGATGAAGCCGACATGTCGGTGATCAAGACGCGCTTTGCGGTTCCTGCCGACATGGAAGGCTGCCATACCGCCGTCATCGACGGCTATGTCATCGAGGGCCATGTACCGCTCGAAGCGGTCAAGAAGCTGCTGGCCGAAAAGCCGGATGTCGCCGGCATCGCGGTTCCCGGCATGCCTTCAGGCTCGCTCGGCATGGGCAACGATCCGCAGGCCTCGTACGATGTCTACACGATCGCCAAGGCGGGCGGCGCGAAGTCGACGGTTTATTATCAGGTCCGGCCGGCGAACTAAGCAGTTCCCCACCGATCGGCAGTCTCCGAGGCTGCCTTCCATGAACAGTTCGGGCATCTCTGCGATCGCGGCGGTGCCCGAACGCCGATGAAGCCTGGCCGTTGGATGGACGCTAGACTGTCGTGCTCGCGGCTCCCAGATCCTGCGGTTCTCCGATCTCGACGGCATGTCCGTCCGGATCATGAAAGCGAAAGACGCGCTGGCCCCATTCCTGGCGCTCGACCGGATGGATCAGGTCCACATGCGGTGCAATGCGCGCGAAGGCCGCGTCGACATCGTCATCTTCAAAGTAGAGAAGCACGTTTCGTCGGCCATAGGCTTCGGCGGAAGACAGCTCCTGCCGCCAGATGGTCCGTTCGAGCGAGCGTCCTTCATGGATGGCAAAGCCGCCCACGAAAAGCACGAAATTGCCGAAGTCCTCGCGGATCGTCAGACCGAGTGTCGTCTCGTAGAAGGTTCGCGATCGCTCGATGTCGCTGACAAAAGGGATCGGATTGATGAAGCGCATGAATTCCTCGCAGACGCGGCCGATACGACGAGACGAGGCTAACGCGCATGTCTCAAGAGGCAAAGGAGTTCATTCGCGGAAGGGTACAAATCCGCGCCGGCCACAGGCTTACAGCCGCCGCGAGATCACGCCCTTCGCCAGCTGCCGTCCCCGTTGCGGGTAAGCATCGGTGTCTGGAAAACGCCGACCACGCGCTCGGGCCAGTGGGGCGCGAGGTCCGCAAGCGGCTGGCGCCAGCGCTCGGTCTGCAGCATGGCCGCGCCGATCGCGACCGGCTCGATGCCGCAGGCTTCCATCAGCGTCAGCCCGGCAAGGATCGACGTACCGCTGGAAATGACGTCATCGATCAGAGCCACGCGCTTACCCTCAAGCAACGGCAACATGCGCGGATCGACGTAGAGACGCTTCTTCTGGTCGGGCGTGGTGATCGAGGAGAGCGGCACGGAGAGATCGTCGACATACCAGAACTTCTTGGACGTCCCGAGTGGCACGTAGCGGCTGTGGCCGAGCTTGCGGGCAACGGCAGACGCAAGCGTGAGGCCGAGCGTCGGCAGACCGGCGACGACTTCGGGCTCATAGGGTGCGAGCTTCGCCGCAAGTTCCGTTGCCAGTGCGTCCTCAACAGCAAAGCTCGCCTGGTTAACGATCAGCGAGGCCAGCGCATGTTTGCCGTCGGCGAGTTGACGGATCGGCAGGAGAATCTGCCTGCCATCGCCGAGGGACGCCGGGAAGAAATCGCGATAACCTGCCTGAATATCGAAGCTTTTCGGCGGGTAGATTTCCTGCCAGAAGTCGTGGGGCTGCATCGGTCCGGTCCTCGTCTGCGCGCTTTCGCCCGAAATGAAAGGCGATCAAAAAGGCCGGCTTGGTGTTCTGGTTCCGGCCGTTTTCGTCTATACCGTTTGCGACTTCGATCAAACCGAAAGGGCGCTGCGGCTCAAGCAAAGCACGCGGAATTCACAAGCCCTTCGCGCAATGAAACATGGGAATGCCTGACGATGCGCCTGCCAGACGGAATAGCCGACGACCTCACCTTCCTCACCGACTTCCGTCGCGACCTGCATGCCCATCCGGAACTCGGCTTCGAGGAGGTACGCACCAGCGATCTCGTTGCCAAGTGGCTTGAGGAAGCGGGTCTAAAGGTCCACCGAGGCTTGGGAAAAACCGGCGTCGTCGGCACGCTGCAGGTCAGCAACGGCACACGCTCGATCGGCCTTCGCGCCGATATGGACGCGCTCGCCATGCCGGAGATCGCCGACCGTCCCTACAAATCCCGCGAGGCCGGAAAGATGCATGCCTGCGGTCATGATGGTCACACCACCATGTTGCTCGGCGCCGCCCGCCATCTGTCGAAGACCCGTAATTTCTCCGGCACGGTGCACTTCATCTTCCAGCCGGCCGAGGAAGGGCGTGGCGGTGCGAAACGCATGGTCGAAGACGGCCTCTTTGAACTTTTCCCCTGCGACGCCGTCTATGGCCTGCACAACATGCCGGGCCTTGACCCGGACGAAATGGCCGTCGTCGCCGGTCCGCAGCTTGCCTCTTCGGATAGCTGGCGGCTCACCTTTCGCGGCGTCGGCACCCATGGCGCCAAGCCGCATCTCGGCCGCGATCCGGTGACGGCCGCCGGCACCTTCCTTGCCTCGCTGCAGTCGATCGTCGGCCGCGTCGTCGATCCCTTACAGCCAGCCGTCGTCAGCGCCTGTTCCGTGCGCGCCGGCGACCCGAAGGCGCTCAACGTCATCCCCGATATGGTGGAAATCGGCGGCACGGCCCGCGCCTATACGCCCGAAGTGCGCGATCAGCTCGAAACCGAGATCGGCCGGCTCGCGCGTGGTACCGCCGAGATGTATGGGATTTCCGTTGACTACGAATTCGAACGCCGCATTCCGCCCGTCGTCAACGACGCCGATGCCACTGCCCGGGCGTTGAGCGCCGCACAGGCGGTGTTCGGCAAGAAGACCCGAACAGCATTTCCGCCGTCGACTGCCGGCGACGATTTCGCCTTCTTCGGGCTGGAGGCGCCCGGCTGTTACGTCTGGCTCGGCAACGGCCCCGCCGTCGACGGCGCGCTGCACCACAACACTGCCTATGATTTCAACGACGACGCGATCGGTCCGGGCGCCACCTTCTGGTCGACCCTCGTGGAGCAGGAACTGGCACGCGCCGAGTAACGCTGGCATCGCGAAAAAGCAGGCGGGAGCGTGCGATCTCAACGATTTAGAACCTGCGCTTGAAGGGCGAGGCAAGCTGTCATACGAAAATGACGTCGGACTTCAACGGCCGCCCTGCCTGGGCGGCCGTTGAATGTCAGGTTTCAAGGATCTCCAGGATCGGGCTTTCCATGACCTTGCCCGTCGTCACGTCGGCGATGCCGCGATCGGTCTGGTGCGGTCCGGCATTGCAGGCGAGCGTCGCGCCGAAGCAGGCCTTGAAGACCAGGTAAGGCGGCTGCCAATCGACGATGCGGCCGACTGCTTCGCGGAGTGCTGCAAAGCTATCCGCCACCTCTTCCAGCGGCTCCTCCGAAACCAGCCCCGCGAGTGGCAGAGGCAGGAGTGCATCGACCTTGCCGCCGGACACAGCGGCCATGCCGCCACCGGCAGCAATCACCGCGTTGGCGGCGACCGCCATATCCTGCGCATTGCCGCCGAAAACCGTGAGGTTGTGGCTGTCATGCGATACCGTGGTTGCAAAGGCGCCGCGCCAGGCGCCCCAACTCGACAACAGTCCAACAGCCGGTCGGCTGTCGGCGCGCCCGTGACGATGCGCCACGGCGATCAGAGTCGTCCCCTCGGGCGGAACGACGAAGCCGCCCTCGACCGCGGCAACGGCATCGCCCCATTGGGTAAAACGCGGCCGGTCGATGGTCGCGACGCGGACCTTCGTGCCATCTGCTGGAATGCGGAAATCGTTCTCCGACAGCGGCGCGATCTTCATCGTTCCGTGCAGGGTCTCGGCGGCGATGCCGCTCAGCGGCTCGATCATCCGTCCGGCGTCTGCAATCGTCTTGCCGTCGACGATGACCGTGCTCGCACAGAAATCAGCGAGATCTTCGAAGATCACGATGTCCGCCCGACGCCCTGGCGCCACAAGTCCAAGATCATGCCGGCCCAGGCGGACCGCGCCGTTCAGCGTTGCCGCCCGAAGCGCCCATTCGGCGGGCAGGCCATAGCGCACCAGCCGGCGAACGACGTCGTCGAGGCCGCCGGAATGGGCAAGATCGTCCGGGAAAACGTCGTCGGTGCAGAGCGTTACCGTCTGAGGAAGATGGCCCAGAGCCTTGATCGTTTTGACGAATTCCGGCAGCAGGTGATCGTGCGAGCCGCGCAGTTCGATCGAAAGCCCTGCCCTGAGTTTTGCCAGCAGATCGTCGCCGGAAACGAGCTCATGGTCGGAGCTGACGCCGGCGGTCACGAAGGCCTGGAGATCAGACCCCGCAAGGCTGCGCGCATGGCCATTGACTGGCTTGCCGGCGGCAAGCCCCGCCTGAACGATCCCGGTGATGCGCGCCTCACCGTCGATGACGCCGCGCATGTTCATCATTTCGGCGATGCCGCCGATTTCCGGCCAGCTCAAAATGCCGGCGATCACATCAGCGTCGAAATCGGCACCGGCCAGCTCCAGGCCGGGTGCTGACGGCACGCTCGACGGTGCCAGCAGCACCGTGCGCAGCGGCAGATCGCGACTGGCATTTGCGGCCCAGCGCACGCCGGCCACACCGTTGACATTACCAAACTCATGCGGATCCCAGACGACGGTCGTCACGCCACGCGGCAGCACCGCATTGGCATAGGTCGCCGGCGTCACCATCGAGCTTTCGACGTGCATATGGGTGTCGATCAGACCGGGCGAAACGTAAGCGCCCGTCGCATCGATCATGGTTGCCGCATCGGAGCGCGTGCCCGGTTCGTGGACACTTGCGATCAACGATCCAACAAGGCCGATATCGGCCGGGCGAAGCTCGCCCGTCACCACGTCGACGAGCGTACCGCCCGAAATCAGAACGTCGAACGGTTCAGCACCACGCGCTGCCGCCACTGCCCGGCTGCGGAGCGCCGCATCCATCAAGTCCTGAGGCTGCTCTATGGAACTCACTTCTGCGCTTCCTTCATCAAAGCGCCCAGGATCTGAGCCCTGGTCGTCTCGACATGGGCATCGACGGCATATTCGGCATTGAAGATCGCGTGGCTTTCGCGCGTTTCGACGACGGTGCGCCCGCGGGCCAGCGTCCCTCCGAGTTCGACATCGATGCGCGCCTTGCGAAACGAGATTGCGCCCGGATTGACGAAGGCAACGGCAGCGCAAGGGTCGTAGATCGCCATGCCCGGCCGGCCGCGACTGGTGCCGATCGAAATGAAGCCGGCAAGCAGATCGGCGATGAGGGCGGCATGGACGCCACCCGCCGAGCGGATCGGCGCCACGTCATCGGGGTAGGCAAAGACCTTGCGGCAGAGATCGAGATCGACCATGCGCAGCGGCAGGCCATGCGCGATCACGATCGCCAGCGCTTCCGGATCGGCGAAGGCGTTGAATTCGGCAGATGCCGTATGGTTGCCGCTGGTGACGCCGCCCCCCATCCAGGTGAGGTCGGTGATCCGGCTCGCCAAGTCCGGACGGGCAAGGCAAAGGGCAGCGAGATTGGTGAGCGGCCCGAGCGCCAGAATCCGCTTCGGCCCCTCCTGCTCCAGCCAGGCGCAAAGTGCCGCAAAGGCGTCGCTTACCGGCAAGGCGTCGGCCTCCGGCAGCGTCAATCCCGCTGTCGGCATGCCGGCTTCGCCAAGGATGCGTTCGGCAGTTTCGAGCTTGCCGAGCACCGGCAGGGCGCGCCCCTCATGGATGGGGAAAGCCCAGCCGAAAGCGCGCGCGGCGCCGGCAGCGTTGCGCTTCACCTGGTCAAGCGGCGTGTTACCGAAAACCAGCGAAACGCCGTCGATCTCTTCACCGGCATGAAGGACGACAAGCACTGCGGCAATGTCGTCGAACCCCATGTCCGTATCGATCCAGACACCCATCGGACCTTACCCGAACTTCTTGAGGCGTGCGGCCTTCTCGACCGGCAGGTCGAAGGCAATGGCAGAACCGGTTTCACGGGCTGCAAGTGCTGCATCCTCTTCCGCCTTGATGGCGCCGAGCGGCGTATCGAGCAGGTACTCGCGCGTGCTGCCGGAGAAAGAGGCTCCGCGCACGGTGCCTTGGAAAGGACCTGAACCAAGGGTCACCATGCGCGGACGCCACGCAAGCCCTGCCGTGTCAGGCGGCAGGGATCCGGAAAGATCGATCGGGCCGTTCTCGGCCTTCAGCTTGCCGCCCTCGACGGCAAAGATGTTTTCGAAACCGACGAAGTCGGCGACGAAGCGCGAGATCGGGCGGTTGTAGATATCCTCGGGCGTGCCGATCTGCTCGATCGCGCCGTTCAGCATGACGACGATGCGGTCCGCCAGCGACAGGGCCTCGCCCTGGTCGTGGGTGACGAAGATCATCGTGACGCCGGTTTCCTTCTGGACCCGCTGCAGTTCCGTGCGCATTTCGAGGCGCAGACGAGCGTCGAGGTTCGACAGCGGCTCGTCGAGCAGCAGCACCTTCGGCTCCATGACCATGGAACGCGCCAGCGCGACACGCTGCTGCTGGCCACCGGAGAGTTCGCCCGGCTTGCGGGCGGAAAACTTCGAAAGCCCGACCGACTTGAGACCGGCGGTCACCTTGCTCTCGATCTCGTTGGCCGGCAGCTTCTTCAGCCGCAGGCCGAAGGCGACGTTTTCGAACACAGTCAGGTGCGGAAACAGCGCATAGGACTGAAAGACCAGGCCGACCGAGCGCTTGTTGGCGGACACGCGGGTGATGTCGGCACCATCGAGCTTGATCGCGCCGGACGCGGGCGACAGCAGGCCGGCGATCGAGCGCATCGTCGTCGTCTTGCCGCAACCGGAGGGCCCAAGGAAGGCCACCAGTTCGCCCTTGCGGATCGAAAGGTCGAGGTCCTTCACCGCAACGGTATCGCCATAGGCGAGCGTCAGTTTTTCAAGGCTGAGGAAGGGGGCGTCAGACATAGCGAGAGAATCCCAGGAAGCGTTCGGCAAGAAAGACGATGCCGATGGACATGAAGGCGAGCAGCGCGGAGAGGGCGGCGACCGACGGATCGTAAGTGATCTCCATGTAGGAGAGCATGTCGATCGGCAGCGTGCGCACGCCCGGGCCGGAGAGGAAGAGCGATACCGGCACCTGGTTGAAGCTCGTGACGAAGCCGAGGATGAAGGCGGCGAGGATGCCGCTGCGGATGTTCGGCATCACCACGCGGAAGAAGGCGCCGGCGCGCGAGGAGCCGAGCAGCACAGCCGCCTCCTCGATATCGGAGCGCAGGTTGTTGAGGCTCGCCGAGACGACCCGTACCGCATAGGGCAGAACCAGCGCGGTGTGGGCGAGAAACAGCGTCAGCGTGATGTTGAGGCCAAAGGGCACAACGATGTAACGCAAGAGCGCCAGGCCGACGATGATACCGGGCACGATGATTGGCAGCGACACGATCGTGCGGATGGTTTCGCCAAACGGCAGCTTGTAGCGCGACAGGGCGTAGGAGGCGGGAACGCCGAGCACGAGAGCGGCCGCCGTTCCGCCGATCGCCAGCAGCATCGAGATCGCGAAACTTTCCTGGAAGCTCTCGACCGTGAACACCTTGGCGACCCACTTGAGCGAGAAGCCCTGCGGCGGGAAGGCCAGCGTCTCGCCGCCGGAGAGCGACGCGGCGACGATGATGAAGAACGGCCCGATCAGGAAGCCGATCACCAGGAAGAGGACGAGGGGTGAAAAGACGCGGGGTGTCATCGCTTGTTCCTCGCGGTGGCAAGCCGTTTCAAAAGAAGATTGGCGGCAAAGCTCATGACGATCAGGATGAAGGCGATGACGCTGGCCGCGACGAAATCGTTGGCGACGGTGACGCGCTGATAGAGCAGCGTTTCGAGCATCAGCACCTTGGAGCCGCCGAGGATCGCCGGCGTGATGTAGGCGGTGAGCGAGCCGGTGAAGACCAGGGTACCACCAATAACAAGGCCCTCCTTGGTGAGCGGCAGGATCACCTTGAAAAACACCTGGAACCAGTTGGCGCCGAGTACGCGGGCAGCCGGGATCGCATCCTTCGGCATGTTTTCAAGCGCGCTGATCAGCGACAGGATCATCAGCGGCAGGAAAAGCTGCAAGAGACCGATGAACACGGCGGTCTCGGTAAAGAGGAAGCGGATCGGCTCATCCGAGAGGCCGACAAACTGGAGCGCCTGGTTGACGATGCCGGTGCGGCCGAGAATGACGATCCAGGCATAGGTGCGGGCAACCGACGAGATCATCAGCGGCAGCACGACAAGGCCGATCATCTGTCCCTTGCTGCGCGGCGTCAGATTGACGATCGCAAAGGCGGCGGCATAGCCGATGACCGCCGAAACGACGGTAACCATCAGGCCGAGCCGGAAGGTGCGTAGGAAGACGGTGCGGTTCAGCGGATCGGAAAAGAAGGTCGTATAGGCCGACAGCGACCAGCTGTCGGCGCTGCGAAAGCCTTCCGCCAGCAGGATCACCACTGGCGCCAGAAAGACGATCGCCGCAAAGACCGCTGCGGGCAGAGCGAGCGCCAGGGCTTCGGCGCGGTTCTGGAACATCCTTCTTCCTTTCAAGGCATTCCTGGGCGCGTCTCATCGCGCCCGTCGCATCAGGTCTCCACCGGCGATCACGATCCGCCGGTGGAGGTCGCAATGGCTTGGTCTTACTGGCCGACCTGGGCGTTCCACTCCGACAGCCACGCTTCGCGGTTGTCGAGGGCAACGGCCGACGGGATCAGCTTCAGGTTCTTCACGGTCTCTTCGCCGTAGGTGAGGTTTTCGGCGATCTCGGGCGAAACCTTCACCTCCTTGTTGGCCGGGCTGTCGACCAGCTTTTCGGCAAGCGCGGTCTGGATTTCGGTCGAGAGCCAGAAGTCCATGAACTGAAGCGCCAGGTCCTGGTTCTTGCTGCCCTTGGTCAGCACCATGACGTTCATGCCGCCGGTCTGGCCTTCCTTGGGCGTTGCCCACTTGATCGGCAGGCCGAGCTTGGTGAAACCTTCCCAGGAGAAGCGACCGATCGGAGCGGCCCAGATTTCTTCCTGCTGCATCAGCTGAACGAGCTGGGAGGACTTGACGTAGAAGGTGACGATATCGTCCTTCTTGGCGCCGACGGCGGCAATCGCTTCCTTGAGGTCAGGCGTGTTCTTGCCGATGGCTTCGCCGACCATGTAGAGCGCCGGCGGGCCCTGGTTGGTGGTGACGTTCGGGAAGGCGACGTGGCTGGCGTTCTTGTCGCTCAGGAGATCGGCCCAGGAGTTCACTTCCATCTTGTCCGAGCGATAGACGATCGAGGTGGCATAGAAGGTGTAGCCGACGCTCATGCCGTCGCCGTTCGGGTCCTTGGCGAGGTCGTAGAGCTTGTTGAAGTTCTGGAGCTTCGAGGTGTCGATCTTTTCGATGAGATCGGCGCGGGTGGCCGAAAGCGCGTCGGCCATCGAGACGACGGCCATGTCGACGACCGGGCTCGCCTTGTTGGCTTCCATCTTGGCGAGGCGCTCGACGCTGTTGCCGGTTTCGACGACGAGCTTGCAGCCGCACTTCTGTTCGAACGGGGTGTAGACCAGTTCCTTGAATGCGTCCTGGGCAAAGCCGTAGACGGAAATGGTGAGCGTCTTTTCCTGAGCGGATGCGACAGGGGCGGTAACGAGCAAGAGCGCGCTCGAGGCAAGCAAGAACTTCTTCATGGCTGGTGTCCTCCTTCGGTGACGGATGTAGCTGCGGTGGCAGTGGTAAGAACGGGTTGAGACGCGGGCGGTGCCGCGGCCGATTGCCGGACGACCAGATGCATCGGCACCTTGCAGGTCGCCGCCGTAACCGGTGCGCCGATCGCGGGATCGGACGGGTCGCGCTCGCTGATCGCCTTCACGAGCGCTGCGACGGCGATCGCCGCGATCTTGGTCATGTCCATGCGCGCGGTCGTCAGCGCGGGCGTGATGACCGGCGACCAGATCAGGTCGTCGAACCCGGTGACACTCGCCTTTTCCGGCACGTTGATGCCGGCGCGCTGCAGCTCGGTGAGCGCGCGCAGCGCATGGAGATCGGAGATGCAAGCAAAGGCCGTGTAGCCTTCCGCCACCTTATCGGCGAGGCCGAGCGGACAGCCCTTGCCGGCCGCCTTTTCCAACGGCTCGATCCAGAGCGTATCGGTATGGGTGCCCTCGCCGAAGACCGAGCGAATACCGCCGGCGCGGTCGTTCTGCACGTTCGAGGCGGGATTGTTGCCGATGATCAGCACGCGGCGGTGGCCGAGAGCCTTGAGGTGTTCGCCAATCTGCCGGCCGCCACCCCAATGGTCGGCGGCGACCGTGTTGCCCGGCGTCGAGGGCGTATCGATGACAGCGACCGGACAGCCGACATCGGCAATGCGCGTGCCGCGCCTGGGCACGATCACCAGGCCATCAACGTCGCGATCGATCAGGCGCTCGATCGCCTTGGTCTGGGTCGAGACGTCGCCGCGCGAGTCGGCGATCAGCACGCCATAGCCCGAGGACGAAGCCGCAAGCTCGATTGCCTGGGCGATCTGCGGGAAGAGCGGATTGGCGATATCGGGAAGCACGAGGCCGAGAACACCCGTGCGGCCGGTGCGCAGCGCCCTGCCCGCCTGGCTCGGCACATAGCCGAGCTCGGCAGCGGTCGCGCGGATCTTTTCCACCATCTCGGCGGAGACGCGCCCCTTGCCCGAGAGCGCGTTTGAAACCGTCGCCGCGGAGACGCCCAGCGTTCTGGCAATCCTCGTCAGTTTTGGTCCGGAACGCGCCAAATCAGTGGTTTCCGCCATCGCGTGATTAAACGATTAATCAGCCGATATATCAGAATCTCCCGACTGTCGAATCCTTTTGTCGACTCGTTGCATTTTGCAATTTTCGAGGGAAAAGATTTGCGAACGACAATCGATTTCCGCTTGGCGCCTGGCGTTCACAATCAGCGGAAGGAGTTCACGTCAATTCCTCAAGCGCCAACGGGCCGTCCAAAGTCTGCCTGATATATCTCCGCCGACACCGAGCGATGAAAAGCGAAACACGCATCTGCCCAACCGCCGCAATCGCGGGTACAAATTTCAACTTCGCCTGACAAAAGAAATCAATTTTCCCACTAAATTACTAGGGAATAAGTATGATGCACGGCAATCGTCCGATGGCTAGAATTCGGGCGGCGGTGCGATCCGCACAACAGGCATAAGCAGGAGTTTGGGACATGACTGGCACTATCATCGGCTTTGGCAAGACCGCGGGGCAAACCCGCCGGGCGCGCGGCGCAACCTTGGCAGCCACCACGCTGGCGCTGGCTCTTTCGTCGAGCACGGCCGTTCTTGCCGAGGACGCGAAATTCGATCCCAATGCCTCGATCACCATCGGCTCGCTCTATGAGCCGCAGAACCTCGACAACACCGCCGGCGCCGGCCAGGGCATCAACGAAGCCTTCAACGGCAATGTCTATGAAGCGCTGTTCACGCTGACCGATGCCGGCGACGTTCAGCCGGGTCTCGTGGCCGAGCAGAGCGTCAGCGACGATGGCCTCACCTACACTTTCAAGCTTCGCCCCGGCGTCACCTTCCACTCCGGCGATCCGCTGACGGCGACAGACGTCAAGTACAGCATCGAACGCGTGACGGCAGAGCAATCCAAGAGCTCGCGCAAGAAGAGCCTTGCAACCATCAGCGCCATCGAGGCGCCCGATGACCAGACGGTGGTGGTCAAGCTGTCTGCCCGCTCGATCTCGCTGCCCTACAATCTGAGCTATGTCTGGATCGTCAACGATGCGGCCAAGGACCTGAACGCCAGCGAAGATGGCACGGGCCCCTACCGCCTCGACGAATGGCGCCGCGGCTCGTCGCTGGCCCTGATCCGCAACGACAAATACTGGGGGACCGCGCCGACCAATGGCGAAGTCGTCTTCCAGTACTTCACCGACGCGACCGCGCTCAACAATGCGCTCCTGACCGGCGCCGTCGACATCATCACCAGCGTCCAGAGCCCGGACTCGATCGCCCAGTTCAAGGACAATCCTGACTTCACCGTCACCGCCGGCCAGTCGACGACCAAGGAACTGCTCGCCTTCAACGACCGCGTCGCCCCCTTCGACAACGTCAAGGTCCGCAAAGCGATCGCCCGCGCCATCGACGACAAGAAGCTGCTGACGTCGATCTGGGGCGAATACGGCACGCTGATCGGCTCCTTCGTTCCGCCGACGGACCCCTGGTACGTGGACCTCACCGCCGTCGATGCCTATGACGTCGAGAGCGCCAAGGCGCTGCTGAAGGAAGCGGGCTTTGCCGATGGCTTCACCTTCAAGCTCGACACGCCGAACTACGACCCTCATCCGATCGTCGCCCAGTTCATCCAGAGCGAACTCGCCAAGGTCAACATCAAGGTCGAGATCAACGTGATCACCGCCAACGAGTGGTACACGAAGGTCTACAAGGCGCATGACTTCCAGGCGACTTTGCAGGAGCACGTCAATCACCGCGACATCGTCTTCTACGGCAATCCGGACTTCTACTGGGGCTACAACAATCCCAAAGTCGTCGACCTGATCAAAGCGTCGGAGGCAGCGGCCAACACCGACGAGCAGACCGCCAAGCTCAAGGAAGCCAACACGATCATCGCCGAGGATGCCGCCAGCAACTGGCTCTACCTCTACCCGCAGATCGTCGTCTCGAGCTCGGCCGTCACCGGTTATCCCGTGAACGGCCTGAACTCGCAGTTCTTCGCCTTCGGCATCAAGAAGAGCGAGCAGTAAGCGGCATCGCCATCCGGCGCGCATCCGCGCCGGATGCGTAAACGACAGCCCCTGGATCCGTTCCGGGGGCTGATTGCGTTTCGCGCCGATTCGTCCGGGCACCTCTCAGGCCTTCCACAGGCACTCCCAAAGACGAGAGACGCTCTAGCCTCCCTCTTCTTTTTGGTGCAAAAGCCAGCTCTCTGATCACGGATCCCGTGAGAAGAAAGGAATGCAGCCATTCTCACCTATCTCGTCCGCCGCTTTGCCATTCTGCTTCTGTCGCTGCTGATCGCAGCGGTGGTGCTGTTCGTGCTGTTGCGCCTTTTGCCGGGCGACCCCGCCAATGCGCTTCTCTCGGTCGGCGCCGATGCCGTGCAGATCGAGAAGGCCCGTGAACAGGTCGGCTCGAACCTGCCGCTCTGGCAGCAGTTTCTGCGCTTTGCCGGCAGCCTCGCCCGCTTCGATCTCGGCACGTCCTTCGTCAGCGGCAAGCCGGTGATCGAGGAGATCGCCGCGCGGTTGACGGTCACCGTGCCGTTGGCGCTGATGGGTTTTGTGCTCGCTATCCTGTTCGCCGTTCCGCTCGGCATCCTCTCAGCCGTCAAGGCCGATCGCTGGTATGGCGGACTGATCTCGACAGTTTCGCAGCTCGGCATCGCCATCCCCGTCTTCTGGGTCGGCATTCTGCTGGTCACGCTGTTCGCCGTCACCTTCCGGCTGTTCCCTTCGGGCGGCTTTCCCCGCCGCGGCTGGCAGAATGAGGGGCAGGTGCTCTATGCGCTCGCCCTGCCCGTCATGACGATCGGCCTCGTCATGGGCGCGTCACTGCTGCGCTATGTGCGCTCGGCGACGCAGGACGTTCTCGGTAGCGATTACTTGCGAACGGCGCGCGCCCTCGGCGCCAGCTTCCCCGAAGCGCTCATTCGCCACGGCATCCGCAATGGCGCCGTGCCGATCGTTTCCATCCTCGGCATCGAGCTTGCGACGACCTTGCTCGGCGCGGTCGTCGTCGAGCGCGTCTTCGCGCTGCCGGGCCTTGGCTCGATGCTGCTGCTTGCGATCGAGCAGCGCGACTATCCGAACGTTCAGGGCGTGCTGTTCATCTCCACCCTGCTGGTGCTGCTGATCGGCTTTGCCGCCGACCTCACCCAACGGCTGATCGATCCACGCCTGCGCGAACGGGCCGTCGGAGGCAACGCATGACCTCGATCGGTACATCCGTTTCTGCGCCGAAGCGCCGGCGCTCGCTGGCGCTTACCGTCGGCCTTGCGCTCGTCGGCCTCAACGTCGCCGTTGCGGTACTGACGCTCTTCTGGACGCCCTATGATCCATTGAACGCCTCAGGCGGACGACTGGAAGCGCCGTCGCTTTTGCACTGGCTCGGCACTGACCGCTTGGGCCGCGACCTGCTTACCCAGCTGATGATCGGCGCCCGCACAGCGCTGCTGGTCGGCACGGGTGCGGTTGTGATCGGGGCTGCGATCGGCGTCAGCCTCGGCGTTCTCGCAGCCTTCGCCACGCGCCTTGCCGACGACGTGATGGCCGCGACGCTCGATATCCTGATCGCCTTTCCGACCCTGCTGCTTGCCATGCTGGTGGTGGCGGCAAGCGACAGCGCCAGTCTCTGGTCGGCGATCCTGGCACTCGGGCTTGCCATCTCGGCGATCGTCGCGCGGCTGACCCGCATCCTTGCCAAGCGGGTGCTGCGGCAGGATTACATCGTCGCCTCGCGCACATCGGGAACCTCCTGGGCCGGAGTCGTCTTCCGCCATGTGCTTCCCAACATCTGGCCGACACTCTCGGTCAACTTCGCCCTGCAGTTCGGCCTGGCCGTTATCGCCGAGGCGTCGCTCTCCTATCTCGGGCTCGGTGCGCCGCCCCCGAACGCCTCCTGGGGACGGCTACTGCAGGAAGCGCAAGGGACCGTCTATACGGCGCCGATCGGCGCGATCGCGCCGGGCATCGCCCTCGTCGCACTCGTCATCGGCATGAACCTCCTAGCCGACGGCCTGCGCGATATCGCCGATCCGACACGGGGGAGATCGCGATGACGCTTCTCGACATCAAGGGTCTCGACATCCGCGCCGGCGACAAGCCGCTGGTCTCTGACCTTTCCCTCTCAATCCGGCCCGGCGAACGCATCGGCCTGATCGGTGAGTCCGGTTCCGGCAAATCGATGACGGCAATGGCAGCGACCGGCCTGCTGCCGCCGTCGATCACTGTCGCCGGCTCGATCACGCTCGACGGGCAACAGGTGGTCGGCGCCACAGATCGGGTGATGAACCGGCTGCGCGGCGTGGCCGCAGCGGTCGTCTTCCAGGAGCCGCTGACCGCGCTCGATCCGCTGATGAAGATTGGCCGACAGATCGCCGAGCCCGTTCGCCGGCGTCTGGAACGGGACGGCGGCAAGGCAACGAAGGAGGCGGTCCAACGCGAAGTCCGCGACCTCATCGACAAGGTGGCGTTGCCGCAGCCCGACCGCATCATCAATTCCTACCCGCACGAAGTGTCCGGCGGCCAGCGCCAGCGCGTCGCCATCGCCATGGCGCTCGCCTGCCGCCCGAAGCTCCTGATTGCCGACGAGCCGACGACCGCGCTCGACGTCACGACCCAGGCGGAGATCCTGAAGCTGCTGGACCAGCTGGTGCGCGAGACCGGCATGGCGCTTCTGTTCATCAGCCACGACCTGCCCGTGGTTGCCCAGGTGGTGGAGCGCGTCCTCGTGCTGAAGAACGGTATCGCTGTCGAGGAGGGACTGGTCGGCTCGGTCTTCGGCAAGCCGCAGCACGACTATACCAAGACGCTGGTCGAGGCCGCCCGTCTCTTCGACGAAGCGCTGGGAGCAACCGGATCATGATGCTCGATCTTCAAAACGTCAGCTTCGGCTATTCCCGCCAGCAGACCACCCTCGACAACGTCTCGATATCGGTGCGACCGGGAGTGAGCGTCGGTCTCGTCGGCGAATCCGGATCGGGCAAGACGACGCTGCTGCGACTGATGCTCGGGCTCATTCGCCCGACGAGCGGTAGCATTCGCTTCGGCGAGGAGATCCTCGACACCGGCAGCAGCGCCTTCATGCAGCGCTATCGCCGTGCCGTGCAGCCGGTTTTCCAGGACCCCTATTCCTCTCTCGACCCGCGCCAGCGAGTGATCGACATTATCGGCGAGCCGCTGCGGTCGCTGCGGATCCCGGGTGACCGGACGCAGGCGGTCACCGCGGCGCTCGAAGCGGTCGGGCTTCCTGCCGATGCACTCCACCGCTACCCGCACGAGTTTTCCGGCGGCCAGCGCCAGCGCATTGCCATTGCCCGCGCCATCGTCGCGCGACCGCAGATCGTACTCGCCGACGAGGCGGTCAGCGCGCTCGACCTTTCCACCCGCATCCGCATCGTCGAGCTGTTCAAGACACTCGCCGAGAAGCTGACGCTGGTTTTCGTCTCGCACGATCTCGGCGTCGTCGCGGCCCTCTGCGAGGAGATGGTCATTCTGGAGCGCGGCAAGGTGGTCGAGAGCGGCAAGACCCGCGACATTTTGGCCGCCCCGAAGCACCCATACACACAGCGTCTTCTTGCCAGCATTCCGCGCATGCCCGCCTGACAGGGGATTGGCGCGGATATCGCATCTTCAGCCGAATCCACCTTTATCCCCAAGGGCTTGGTGATTCGCGCGCGCATTGATCCAAGACAACCGCTGAGACGCCCTGTTGAGCATAGTGCCGTCGGCCGCAGAATCCCTGCCGCCAACGCCCTGACCGGCGATGTTCAACTTCTTCTGGGGGTCCGGAAAATCATGCCTACTCGCGCCATTCTGCCATCTGCCGTCCTTTTCGCCGCGCTTGCGGCGCCGCTCGCGCTCGCGACGGCGGCAGATCTCTCCGAGCCGGGCGCGGTCGCGGCACCAGAAATGCCTCTCGCAAGCGAGCCAGGCCCGTGGATGATCCGCGGCCGCGCACTGGCTGTCCTGCCTGACGACAAGGGCACGCTCTATCTCAACGGCAGCGCGCTCGACGGCGAAAAGGTCGGCGTCAGCAATTCCGTGGTGCCGGAACTCGACATCACCTATTTCTTCACCGACAACATCGCCGCCGAACTGATCCTCGGCACGACGCCACACACGGCACGCGGCAGCGGCTCGATCGCCGGCCTCGGCGAGATCGGCAAGGCCTGGCTGCTGCCACCGACGCTCACGCTACAGTACCACTTCAACGTCACCGACGAGATCAAGCCCTATGTCGGCGCAGGCGTGAACTACACGATGTTCTACAACGAGAGGCCCCGCGGCGATTTCTCCAGCTTCAACCTGAAGAACACCTTTGGCGTGGCGCTGCAGGCGGGCGTCGACATCAAGCTCGACGACCACTGGGGCCTGAACTTCGACGTGAAGAAGCTGTTCCTGGAACCGGAGGTCAACGCCACCCTGCCCGGCGCCGGTGCTGTCAGCGGCAAGGTCAAGCTCGATCCGTGGCTGATCGGCACCGGTATCAGCTACCGGTTCTGATGGCCCCAAACGAAACGGCTTGCGGCGCCCTCTTAAAGGCGCCGCACCCTGTAGAGCCCGACCTTAGACGTGGTGGGCCGTGACGGCTCTGGCGAGTTCGCCCGACAATTGCTGGCTGCCCGCATGGGAGACGTCCCCCAGCGACAGCATACCGACCATGCGCTTGTCCTGGTCGATCACCGGCAGACGCCGCACCTGCTTGGCCTCCATCAGATGAACGGCATGTTCGATCGTCTCGTCCGTGCGGCAATAGACGATATCCCTCGTCATCACGTCCCGCGCCGTCATCGACGCCGGGTCCCGCCCGTTGGCAAAGGCGCGCAAGGCAATGTCGCGGTCCGTGACCATGCCGATCAGGCGGTCGTTTTCGCCGACCGGCAGCGCACCGATGTCCTCGTCGCGCATGATACGCGCGATTGTCTTCAGATCGGTTTCGGGAGAGATCCAGCGAGCGCCGGGATGCATGGCTTCCGATATTCTCATCTCAACCTCCTGTACGTGAAAGGGGCGGAGCATAGACTGACATCGTGGCCATTCATTGATCCAGCGATGTGCCGCGCCACTCCTTACCGCAATTCGAGGAGGAAATAGGTGGTTGGGCCGAAGGGCCCATTGTTGGAGAGCCGGAAGGCGACGTCGCCCGTGCCTTGCGCTACCGGCGCATGCACCTTGCCGTCGAGGCCCACGGGCGAAACGCTCCAGTTCTTTGCGGTTCGCGCCAACGTCAGATCGACATAGCCTTCACGCAGCCGAACCGGCAGCCGCCCAAAGTCCTCGATCACCTTCTCCTCGGTGTCGCGAAACGCCATGCCGGTGTTTTGTGCATCGGTCGCAAAGATCAGCAGTAGGTGCCGGCCCCTTGCGAGCCCTCCATCCGCATCGAGCGCCGAGAGCGCAACGAGCCCATTGCCATCGGCCCGCTCGACCCTGAGCAGGCCGAGATCGATCGGCTCTCGCAGCGTCGAGAAGGCGGCTGCCTCCGTTTTGTCGGTGACGACGCGCAATTGTCCGGCAAAGCGGTTCAACAGGATCTCGCCGGTGCTGCTCTGGTAAATGCCGGTATCGATGCTGGTACCGTTTTCATCAGAAAGCGCGCCGCTTTGGCGCAGGCTGCCGAGTATCCCTTCGCTGTCTTGCTGGCGCGGTTGCTTCACCGCCGGCACATCGCCGAGCCGGTTCAGTTCAAGACCGATCCGCCCGACCAACGCCAGGTCCGTCAGGCGTTCCGGTTCGCGGGCCTGCATGTCGTCGGAAAGATCCTCCTCGCCACGTACCGCAAACGGGACGGTGACGGCTGAGGTCGCCACGTCGCCGCGGCGGTAGAGAAGCGCCGACAGCGTCTCGCCGGCGCGCGCGACGGGATCGAGCGCGATGGCATAAGGCAGCATCGCCTTCTTGTGCGGGAACGGCTCGCCGTAGGAAAGAACGATCGGGCCATGGCCATGTCGGCAAAGCGCGTCCCAGCCTTGCAGCGCCGCATAGGCCGGCATCGCCAGCCCGGCCTCGTAGCGGTAGCGGTTCCAGAACAGATGATCGTATTCGCTGACGAGGAACGGCCGATCGAGCCAGCGCGTTGCCGCGATCATGCGGATATAATTAACACCGTCGGCGATCGAGCTGACCTGCGTCGTCTTGCTTCCCGGGGCGTAGCCGCTGACCCAGTCGTGATATGTATTCATGGTCACGGCTTCGAGGCCGCGGCGGCTGAGCGACGCCTGCACCGTCGGCCAGTTGTTGTAGTTGCTGATCAAGCCGCGGTAGCCGAGCCTGCGGAGCACCTCGCTCATGCGCGCGGTCGTGGCCTCTTCCGTCTCGGTGAAGAAGGCCTGCAGGTCGCGCAGCCGCGGAGCAGGGACGTAGCGGTCCGCCGGCAGCGCCACGGATCTCGCCTCGATCGTCTCGTCCGGGCGGAGGTCAGGCCACGCCTTGGCAAGCGCCTCGGTCGATCCGTAGCGTTTGGCGAGCCACACGTTGAACGGCTTGGCAAGCTGCGGATCATAGGGCGGCTTGCCCGGCCGATCGTGCACGACGGTGTCGAACTCCATGCCGTTCTCGTTGGCGAGAATGACGACCGCCAGCGCATCGTCGCGGATTGGCGCCACGCCCGTGTAGGGGTTCACGCGCCCGAGGATCATCTCCTGCATGCGCTTCCAGTGGTCGAACGCCCGCTCGTCGACAAACAGCTCGAGCTTGAGGTTACCGCCATCGTCCCAGCGATCGTCAAAACCGCCATAAACGCCGCGCAGCGACGAGAGGCCGTCCATCATCCAGTAGATGCCGTTCTTCTTCAGCGCCGCCAGCAGGTAGTGGACACGGTCGAGCGTCTCGGGGTCGAAATCGAAGTCGCGGTCCCGGCCGAACATCAGGCTGCCATCAACGAAATGCAGCCGGGCGAGATTGTAGCCGCGCATCGCCAGCTGTCGGGCGTAGCGGTCAGCCGTTTCGTGATCTGGAAACCCGCCGGAGGCTGGGCTCCAGGCAAGCGATGCGCAGAGCATGCGCTCCGGCTTGTCCGGCGACTTCGCGAAGGCAAGCCGCCCGCCGGCACCGGCGACCAGGCGGTGATCCGCATCGATCGTGCCGTTCGGCAGGAAAGACGAAAAATCGAGAGGGCTGCCAGCCTCGAACTCGAGGGAAATTTCCCGCACGGCAAGCCACTGGTCCGATGCCTGCGCCGGCGAGCAGACAGCAGCAAGCGCTGCCGCGGCTACCAGCAATGGCCGCCGCATCATGCCGGGGCCCCGAGCAGCTTGCTTTCGATCGGCGCGTCAGGCTTTCGGCGCGCCCGGAAGAAGCCGACCGGCAGCGCCGCTGCATGGAAGAACCAGGCGACGACGGTATAAAGCCCCATGCTGAAACCGCCTTTGCGCAGGCTCATCAGCCCGACCACGCCGGCAAGGATCGCAAGAACGATGCCGAGCGCAAGGAGTTTATCGGGCACGAACAGCAGGATCGCAAGCGACGACGCCCACCAGAGATAGACCAGCGCCCAAAGCTTGAGCTCCGGCAGCTCTCTGACGAGCTGGAGGAAATAGGGCTGGCCGAGCGAGGCGCGCAGCAGTTCTCCGATGCCGAACAGATACTTGCTCTTCCAGCGGCGCACGAGCAGGCGATAGGAATTGTCAGTGTGGCCGAAATGCTGGACGAAGCGTCGGTCGAGGCGATGCAGCTTAAAGCCGGCACTTCTGAGCCGGATGCCGAGGTCGAACTCCTCATAGCCGTGCAGATTACGGTCCGACAGGTAACCGACCGCCTCGATCGCCGCCCGGCGATAGAGGCCGCCCCCATTCATGCGGTCGATCGCGCCGATCCGGTTTTCTGGTGAATTGCGTGTGACCCGGCGGGAGAATTCGAGGTTTGAGGTCAGCATCTCCTGGACATGGCCGGTGACACCAGCCACTTCGGGGTCTTCGGCGAGGAACGCTTCCGCCACTTCGAGGAAATCGTCGTCCAGCAACATGTCGCCGTCGAGCAGGCAGATATGCGCGTGGCGCGAGTATTGGAAGCCGAGTTGCGGGCCGATGCCGCAGCTCGGAAGTGCCGGCGGGCTGATCTGTGCGATCACGACCGGATAGCGCGAGGCGATCTCCACCGTCCTGTCCCTGGAGCCGCTATCGGCGACGATGACCTCGCCGCCAACGGTTTCGAGCGCCTTCAGCGCGCTTTCAATGGTCGCGGCGATGCGCTTTTCTTCGTTCAGCGTCTTGATGATGACGGATACTGCCACGCGATCCCCCAGTCTCGACGGAGCGCAGGCCTGCTCCGGTTGCCGCCGATCTTATCGGCGATATTTTGCGTTTTGGTTTACCGCCCCAGCAGTCGCAGCAGCGGCAAGCGAAAGCGATGAAGGAACCAGCCGCCAAAGACGCCGCAGGCGCCGCCAAGAAGCTTGACCATCACATCCGTCACGCGTGCGTGGCGATCGGCCGAGACCATCTGCAGCAGCTCGAAGCCGATGGCCGTCGCAAAGACCAGAACCAGCACGAGCCCCAGCCGCCTCGGATAGGCGATCGCGAACAGCAGGCCCAGCAGGCCGAAGGCACCGAACCGTTCGAGATGGACCAGGTGCCCGATGCGGGGCCGCAGGTCGAGCGGCGACATCGTCGAATAGGCGATCACGGCAAAGAGGATCCATGCGAAGAGGCTGGCGGCGCGTTTGATAGTCATTGTCGGCTTGTCTTCCAGGAGGCGTGCGAGGCACGGCAATCATCGAACGATCGGCGACGGCGCCTGCGCGTTCATCGCGTTGCGGGGGCGCGGCCGCATTTTTGAGGTGAGCGGTGCGTGGTGAACGCACGGGGCAAGCTCCGGCCGGCGACACGGCGGACGCGAACGTCCGGCTACTTCGCCAGCAACGCGCTATACACCGCCGCGGTCCTTTGTGCCACATTTGTCCAGCTATAGGCGGCTTCCGCGTGCGCCGCACGCTCGCGCACCTCCTCGTCGCTGAGCGGGGCTGCGAGTTTTTCCACGATACCGGACGCCAACGCGTCGATGTCGCCCAACGGGAAATATTCGTCGGGCGCCAGTTCCATCTCCTGATTGGCGACGATATCGCTTGCAAGGACCGGCAGCCCGTAGGCCATCGCCTCAAGCAGCGCAATGGGCATGCCTTCGTGGCTGGACGGCAGAACGAAAAGGGCGGCATTGTCGAAGAGTTCCGCCAGCCTGTCGCCTGTCTGAAAGCCGGTGAGCACGACGCCCGGCACGTCGCGCGCAAGCGCCCTCACCTCCTTGACGTAGGGCGTTTCGAATTCAGCGCCGCCGGCAAGAACGAGCTTCATATCGGCCAAGTCGCACTTGGCAAAAGCGCGGATGAGATCAAGCTGTCGCTTTTCCGGAACCAGCCGGGCAGCGAGCAGGATATAGCGCCGCCGTTCCAGGCCGAACTCCGCGAGAATGCCGGCCTCGCCGGTCGGCGGAGTGACCTGGACGCCGTTCGGGACCAGCGTCATGGAGACATGGTGCCGGGCATGCATCGTCTCGGCGATGTCCTTCGAGATCGCCACGCGTCCGTTCGAGAACCGCATGCCGAGGCGCTCTCCGAGCTTCAGCGTGCGCCTGGCGAAACCGCCCCATTTCTGCCGGTCATAGTCGTAGCCATGGTGGGTCACCACGACCTTGAGCCCAAGCATGCGCGCAAGCGGCGTCATCAGCGCGGGGCCGATGGCATGAATGTGCAGGACATCCGGGCGCCGCCAGGCGGCGAGCCAGACACCGAGGAAGGTATGTACAATGGCTTCCAACGCCATCCGGCGCGGTGCCCAGAGAGGGACGACGTCGACGCCGTTCCAGGCGTAGGCGTTACGATCCTCCAGATAGCGACGACGTCCGACCACCTCGACGTCCCAGCCGTATCCGAGCAGCTTGCTCGCCAGCATTTCGACGTGTTTCTCGACGCCGCCCTGAACGTTGGGGATGCCGCGCAAGCCCAGCATCATCACGCGCTTGCGCTCGCCGCGCGCGGCCAGCGCGCCGCTCTGAACGGGGTGGCCATGCTGCCGGCCTGCGAGCGCCGCGCTATGCCGAGGCAACCGGCCGGCTCCGTCCGACAGTCCGGTCTGCACCATCTCCTGCGCAATCACCGGCTGTTGCTGGCGATGACTTCGCGAAACATCAGGCTTTCTGCTCATGTGTCGCCTCGAAGGTTGCCCGTTCCGTTTACTAGGGCGATATACTTAATCATCGCCAAGATATTTCATTCACCCCTTATATAAATGACTGAAAACCATAGGGCGAGCCCAGGTTACTACAAATTGTATCGTAACGTTAATGCCGGACGAGATCAGACCGCTCCCAGCCTGGAGTAGAGGTCGACCGTTCTTTCACGATAGGCGGCCGCGGAGAACTCACTGGCGATCCAGTGTCGACCCGAAGCACCCATCGCAGCGCGTTCGGCAACTGGCAGACCGGCCATCGTCGAGAGCACGCGGGCGAGATCATCGGCGTCGCCCGAAATCGCGGTCATGCCCGTCTCACCCTCGCGGATCATTTCAGGAATGCCGCCGATCGAGGCGCCGATTACCGGTCGCCCCAAAGCATAGGCTTCAAGCACGCTGATCGGCGCGTTCTCGTACCATTCGGAAGGCAGAACCAGCGCCCGGGATTCTCCGATCAGACGATGCAGGGACTGGCCTGAGAGATAGCCGGCAAAGGTCACGTCGGCGCCGGTTTGCGCAACCAACTGGCGCAGCATCGCTTCCTCGGGGCCGGTTCCGGCGATCACCAGCCGTTGGCCCGATGTGGCCGCCGCGCGGATCAGCGTCGCCAGCCCCTTCTCCGGGGCCAGGCGTCCGGCAAAGACGAAATAGTCGCCCTCGACCCAGTCGGCCGAATAGCCGTCGACATCGACGAAGTTCGGGATATGGACCATCCGTTCGCGCGGCCAGCCCCACTCGACCAGCTTCTCGACATAGAATTTGCTCGGCACGACGATGCGGTCCACCTTGTTGCGGTAGAGACCGAGCGCACGGTGGACCATGGTTTCAGCGAGCACGACCGCGCTCAGCGTCGTCTCCCCCTTGATGCAGCGATGACGCAAGACGTTGTAGATATGCCCGCCGCGACAGTCCTCGCAGACGGCACCGTCACGCAGCATCTTGTAGGAGGGACATGCGAGCTTCAGATCGTGGGCGGTCATGACGACCGGAATGCCGGCCGCCTTCAGCGTCGAGAAGATCGCGGGCGAAAGATGATGGTAGACGTTGTGCGCATGGGCGACGGAGGGCCGCGCGCGCTCGATCAGCCGGCTGACGTTCTTCTGCGCTTCGCGCGAGTAGATGACGCTCGCCGCCTGCACCACCTTGCGCAGGAGGTTGGTACGCCGACCATACTCGATCTCGGAGACGAAATACTCGGACCATGGCGAGGCTTCGTTATCCTCGTGCTGCATGGCGAAGGGCACCACGTCCCAGCCGATGTCCGAGAACATCTTCATGTGGTCGAAAAAGACCGCCTCCGCGCCGCCACGGCGATAGAAGTAATTGTTGATGGCGAGCAGCCTGTTGCCGCCGTTTCCCTGCCGCGACATGCGTCCTCCTACCAGCCGAGCCTGTCGAGCGCCTGCTCGACCGGCAACACGACACAGCCCTTCTCAACCGCGTAGCGAACCAGGTTCTCGAAGGTCTCGGGCGTGCAGCCATAGGGCGTCGGGCGCGCGGCGATGTCGTGGGTGAAAAACACGAGCCAGCCAGGCCGATCGACGACATCTTCGATCCAGCCCGTGAGCGCCTGCGCGTCCGTCTCCGGCTGCCGGATCTCGACGGCCTTCAGCATCAGCGGATCGACGGCCGTGCGGTTGATGCCCTCGCCGGCCGCGCGGCAGGTGCGGTAGCGGCGCGCCAACTCCCGGCGCGCCAGCGGCCAGGCGGCGTTGTAGGGAAAGGCAAAGTTGGTCGCGGCCGGGCCGACGCCGCTTTGCCTGAGATAGGCGGCATTGCGGTCGAGATCCCGGGCAAGCCCACTTCCGCCCAAACGCCTGATCTTGCTATGGGAAAAGGTGTGGCAGCCGACCTCGTGACCCCGGTGGGCGAGATCCGCGCAGCCCTCGGGCGAGATCAGGGTACGATCGGTTTCGACGCGCCCCGCAAGCCCCCCGGCGATGTAGAACGTGCCGCGCACGCCGTGACGTTCGAGAATAGCGGCGCCATTGTGAAGTGCTGTGTCCGGCACGTCGTCGAAGGTGAAGGACACGAGCGGCGCGTCGGTTATGACATCACGGGGTTTCGACGCGAGACGCCAGATAAGCCGGTTGGCGACGCGGTCGACAAGGCCGTCGACCCTCGACAGAGCCTGTGAAAAACTAGGCATGCGCCACCATCCTTTGTGCAAGCGGGCGTGGTTCGGTTGCAAGCGCTGCCGAGGACTGCAGGCGCAAACCGCAAATCGCGAAAAGCAAGGTAAACCAGAGCACATTCGGACCATCGAAGAAGAAGGCCTCAAGGCTGGCGCTGTAGATCGAATAGAGCCAGATCCGCAGGAACAGCCGCGTGAGGTCGCTGTGCTGCCGGGCCGGCGGAATGCGCGAGATATGATAGAGCGGGAGCACCACCAACCAAAGCAGCGTGAGGATCAACCCCGGAATGCCGATGACGAGAAGCGTCTCGAGATACGAATTGTGCGCATGGGCCGCACGAACCGCCCAGGTCTCGATGCCACCGCCGCTGAACACCACTTCCTCGGTCTGCCAGAAGGCCTTGAAGCCACGCCCGATAAACGGCTGTTCGGCGATCACCGAAAAGGCGAAGCGCCAGACATCGGCCCGGTTCGTGAAGGTCGCGTCGATGCCGAGCGACGAGACGAATTCGCCGAGCGGTCGGAAGACGGCCGACCCGACGGCGAAAAGGTTGAACAGGGCCACGCCGCCGATCGCGATCGGGATGCGCAGCAAGCGCACATGTTCGAAGAGCCACGCCAGAAGCAGAATGCCCGGCAACATCGCCGTCGAGGTCTTTCCTCCCGTATGGATGAGGAAGAAGAAGGCCAGACTAACGATGGTCAGGCCGACAAGCTTCGACCACCGGCGCAGGACGTACAGGCCGAGAAACGAGGCAAGCACCATGGCGACCGCCGCTTCGTTCTTGTGACGGAAATGGCCGCGCCACAGCCCTGCATGCATCGGCTCCAGCACTTCGTTGGCTTGGTGAATGGACAGAAGCGGCTTGAACAGGACGCCGTAATAGGCAACCGCGAGCATGACGAGCGTCGAGACCGCCAGCATCTTGGCGAAGTGCCGCTCGTTGGCCGGCAGCAGCAGATAGACGTTGGCGTTGACCGCAACCATCGTCGTCAGGATGATCGCCTTGATGCCGTTGGCCGGATGAGCGGAGACCAGGCAGGCAAAGAGCACCCACAAAAGCAGGATCGCAAGCAGCACCCGCGGCTGCATAAGCCCACGCCGCATCGGATGCAGCACACCGTAGCAGGAGGCGCCTGCAAACAGCAGCAGTGCCACGATCTGGTTCAGCCGGCTGGAATTGTCGCCGCCCGGTTCCAGCAGACTTTCCTTGGTCAGGTCGACGAAGGAATGAAAGGGGATCCAGTAGTAGATGGAAATGGCCAGGAACAGGAAGGTCCCGACGCGGACCCTCAAGGTTTCTGCAGAATTGGCCGGGCTGCCGCCGAGATCGGGCACGATGGCCGTCCTCTCACGGCGCCAGGGGCTGCGGACGACGGATGTATCTCCACAGACCGAGGGCAAGCGCGAGGGATATGCCGAGAATAATCCCCAGGAAACCGCCGCCGGCCACCAGAACCACGGTGCGCGGCGGCCAGCTGCGCGCATTCGGCGGCAAGGCGCGCGAGATCACGCGAACATTGGTCGTGTCGATCTGCTGGCGTTCGGTGATCTGCTGGGCGCGTGCCAGGTGGGTCTCATAGATGGCAGCCTTGGCGCGCGCGTCCCTTTCGAGGTCTCGCAGCTGCACCTGGGCTTCGTTGTCGGAGAACACGTTCGACTTCTCGTCGCTCGCCTTGGCGCGCAAGGCCGAAAAGGCCTGCTGCTCCCGGTCCATGTCCGCCTTGGCGCGATCGAGGATGCGGCGCGCCTCGTCGTCCATGGCCGATTCCAGGTTCGCACGCTCCGAGCGCGCATTGACGAGGCGGGGATGGCGCTCCCCATAGGTGCGCTGCATGGAGGCGATCTGCTGCTGCAGCACGTTGTACTGCTCTCGCAGGTTCGTCATGTTGACGGATTCAAACTCGGATGCACTTGCGGTCCGCCCCTGTGTTATCGCGTCGTTCATCTGCCGGTAGCGGGTATCGGCCTGGATGAAGCGCTGTTGGGCGTCGAGAACCTGGGTGTTGAGTTCGTTCGAAAGCTGATTGCTCACGAGCTGGCCGTCATTGGTCGACTGCAGCCCGTTCTTGCGGCGGAAATCCTCGACCGCGCGTTCGGATTCGGTGACGTTGTGGCGCAACTCGTCGAGCCGGGCGTTGAGGCTCTGCGCGACGCGACCGGCGCTCTCGGCGGCGGACTGAAACAGCTCCTGCTCGAAAGCCGCGACGATCGCATCCGACAGCGTCACCGCTTTCGCAGGCTCTTCGCTCCAGACCTTCATCACCACCACGAAGGACCGCTCTTCGCGCCGGGCTTCCACCCGCTCCGACAAGGCCCGCATGGCAGCAAGCTCGTTTCCGGCCTGCTGCTCCGCCTTCGTCGAGAAGAGGTTCTTCAGCGAACTGAAGGCCGAGGGCTTCACGAATTCCGGGTCCTCGGTGAGGCGCATCTGGGTGATCACCCGCGACAGCACATTGCGCGACGTCAGGATACGCAGCTTGCTTTCCACTTCCAGCAACTGCGCATCGCGCTGCGGATTGGTGGTGAAGACGTCATCGCTGACGACATTGAGGTTGGACGGATCGACGACGATATCGGTGTAGACCGTATAGCGGGGCGTCGCCGTCATCGCATAGGCGAGCGCGGCCCCCACACACAGGACGAGCGCCAGCACGATCCAGATGAGCCCGTCGCGCAACCAGCCGATGATATCGTCGACGCCGATCCGGCTGAGGCCACTCAACCCGGGAAAATAGCTGTCGCGAGGCGCGCCGGCCGCTCTGGACACGGGCGGTACCAAGTCAGCCGGATGGGGCGAGGCTTTCGGAATATCTCTGGATTGATGCTGGACTTCGGCGGGCCTGTCTGTTGCCGAACCGTCAGCGCCAGACTTCGCTTCGTGAAGGTCTGACGAGAGCAGATCGAGCAGCGAGCCTCTTTCGACCGGTGCACGCTGCTCGCGTGCCGGTTGGCTGGCCCCCTGTTTTCCGGCCTCGTCCGGCCTATACATAAGCATCCCTCACGCACGCCCATCAAGACGCGAAGATCGTGACCCCGCGAGCCGCCTTCTAGCGCAGAATTAAGGTTGTACGGTGAATATTCCGTTAAACGGCAGGATTGCCGCTTAACCCATCGCTTCAGAAGTCGGTCAACAACCGGCTCCAGCTCTCCGATGCCAGACCGCCCACATAGATATCGTTGCGCTGGGCCGCGTCTTTCAGATCCGCATGCCGCGTCACCATGCAGAAATAGCCGCGATGGTGGAAGGACAGCCATCTCTGGCGCGAGATCGCATTCATGAGGAACGGCTGCGAGCTGCCGACGGCGAGCGCGTAACCCTCGGCGTCAAGCGCATGGAACATCTGTGCGGTGACGGCGAACTCACGGCCGGCCTCGCAGACGACGTTGAGCACCGTTGCCCGCTCGCCGGCCTTGCCGAAGTAGAGATAAGCGCCGATGACGCGCCCGCTTTCATCCCGGACCTCGCGGCAGAGAAGCTCGCCGAGCGGCGTGTTCAGTCGCGCGACCATCACCAGCCAGTCGAATTCGCTGCGCGACCAGACCGGCCTGACGGAAAATCGCTGCAGCATGGGTTCTGCGAGATCGACGAAGGCAGCGGGATCAATGGCGTGCGTCGTGCAGCCGGCAACGGGATCGGGCTTGGTGCGCGGGCGGCGGCGGCGCAAAAGCCGGTCCGCAAGCGCAAGCGGCTCGGAGAGCATCGGGGATCTGAGCAGGCGCACTTGCCTGCCAACCGTCAGCCCCCAGGCTCTGAACGGCCGGAAGGAGCGGCGCCAGTCGAGGCTCTGGATCGGCAGCACGACGCCACCACCAGCGACCCAGTGATCGGCGCTGACCGGAGACGAGTTGTCGGAAAAACACATGTCTTGCCGTGTCGCACGCATGGCGCGCGCCAGGCAGGCGGCGCCGACCGCACCGGCCTTGCCCTCGGACATGAAGGCGCAGAGAAGCTTCGCCACCGTTCGGCGGCCGTTGACCGTGAACTCCATGGGAATCGCTAGAATGGCGCTGCCGATGCCGCCGGTCCCGTCGTCGTAGACGATGCTGCCGTGTTCCGGCGCATAAAGCGGGCTGCCGAAAAAGATGGTCTCGACATAGTTCTGAAGCTCCGCGCTCGCCTCTTGCTCCCGCTTGCGAAAGATCCGGGTGAACATGCTGCTGACGGCTGGGATATCCCGGGGTTCCATGGCGCGCACATTGCCCATCCGGGGCATTTCCCGTCCGGACGACCGTGCGGCCTGGATCTTCCCGAGCTCAACCTCCATGCACCACCCCCGTCGACAGGGAGGCCGCGCCGGCCTGTTCCCGATCGCGCCGCACGAAGCGCAGGAAGACCGCCCATGAGACGATCACCATCGCGGTCTCGATCACGTAGAAGGAAATAAACGTGCCTGTCGGCGGTGCGTACCAGGTCGCCCAGGCGGTGAGTGCCGCACCAAGCACGCTGCCAAGGCCCATGACCAAAGCGCGCGCCGGATGGTGGCCGGACGCACCAAGGGCCTCCATCGCCACCGACCACATGGCGAGCGGCACCACGACCCAGCACAGGATGCGAACGAAGGAAACGAGGGAGACGTAGTCCTTGCCGAAGAGATAGGGCAGCACCGGCGCCAGCACGAAAACAGCAACAGCCGCGGCAATGCTGATCGAGGTGGCCGCGAACAGAACCTTGCGCACGCGCTCGAAGGCGTGGTGCAGGCCGGCTGCCGTTGCCTTTGCCGAACCCGGATAGATCAGCCGGTTCAAGGCCTCAACCGACAGATAGCTGCTCTCCAGCATGCGCCGCGCGACGCTGTAGCTGGACATGACCTCGGCGCTCGCCACGAGGCTCAGGACCAGAAGGTCGGCGTTCTGCCGGACCGCGCGCAGGATGAACGGGATGCTGAAATAGAGCCCGAGCGGTAGCTCTTCCCGCACGATGCCATAGGTCGGGCGTCCCAACCCCTTGACCGCTCGCCAGCAGCCGAGGGCCACGATTACATGGCATACGAACTGCCACACAGCCCAGGAGGCCACCGTCGCGACCCCGAAGGCGATGCAGGCGAGCGCTGCAGCTATGGTGCGCGCCAGGGCGAAACCGACGACCACCTTGTTGGCCGAGGCAAAATTCGAATGCGCAAGAAAGATCTGCTCCGCCAGCACGATGACCCGCACGAAGATGATGTTGGTCACGAGCATCAAGGTGATCACCGCGACATTGGCCGCGGGATCGGGCGAAAGCGTGAAGAAGAACGGCAACACCGCTGCGCCGAGCAACACCAGCAGCACGCCACTGATCGAGGTCAGAATGATGTTGTGGCCGAGCATCTGCGGGTACATGCCCCGGTCGCGCGCGACACGGCGCACCAGGCACTCCATCGCGCCGAGACCACAAAGGTGAACCGCGATGTTGGCAACGGCCGTGATTGCGACGAAGACACTGAATTCATGCACGCCGAGAAAGCGCGCGAGGATCGCAAAGGTCAGAAGCTGCGCAGCCGAGCCAATGACAAGGCTGCCGCCGGATGCAGCATAGGATATGATCATCGAGAGGAACGGTTTGTGCGCGCGTTCCTTCACACCTTCCGAAGCCATTCCGATCTGCCCTTGATCTCAACCCGTCATTGTTACGCGCAAGACGCGTTCAATGACAGCGAGCACCCGCCTCTGATCACGCGCACGGTAACAGGCAGAAATGATTGCGCGGTTAACGTGCTCGCGGCAATTGTATTTCAGCTTCCGTTTACTCAATTGCACTAGGCTGCGGTCCGCACGTCTACAGAGTTTTCCAGCGACATGAGGAGTGGCCGTGGCGCAAAACGACAGCAATCAGACCGACCGACCGACCGAAGACCAGGCCGCAACACTGCACCGCTTCATGGGTGTCGAACTGGAACTTGCGCCCGACGTCCTGGTTCCACGGGAAGAAACAGAGCTTCTTGGAAAAAGAGCCGTATCGATCCTTGAAGGCGGGCCCCTCGACGTCACCATCATCGACATGTGCTGCGGTTCCGGCAACCTCGCCGTTGGTATCGCCAGCGAGATCCCGTCGGCGCGTGTCTGGGGCGCTGACCTGACGGACAGCACCGTGGCGCTTGCCCGACGTAACGTCGATCGGCTCGGCCTCGGCTCGCGCGTCTTTGTCCGGCAGGGCGATCTTTTTGCGGCGCTCGAAGGCGACGATCTCCAGGGCAAGATCGACATGGTGGTCTGCAATCCACCCTATATCTCGACCGGCCGGCTAGAGGGGGACCGCGCGCATCTGCTCGACAACGAGCCGCGCGAGGCCTTCGACGGAGGCCCCTACGGCATTTCCATACACCAGCGCCTGATCCGGGACGCGCTTGCCTTCCTGAAACCAGGAGGCTGGCTGTTGTTCGAGTTCGGCGAGGGCCAGGAGCGGCAGGCGGCTGCACTTCTCTCACGGGCGAAAGCCTATGCACCGGTCACCTTCGCATCCGACCGTGACGGCAAGCCGCGCGTCGCCATCGTTCAGAAAATCGCCGGCCCGGTAGAGGCCGGCGCCGGAGTGCAGGCCCGATGAGCGAAATCCGTTCGCTAGACCACGCGGACGTTCCAGCGGTCGCCGGAATGTTCCAGCGGGTGTTCCGTGACGAGCGGACCGCTTCGCCAGCACTTGCCGACTATATGCGGCAACTCTATCTCCACGGGCCAGGCTGCGATCCGGAAATCAGACCTCTCGTGCATGTGAACGACGAGGGTCGGATTACCGGCTTCGTCGGCGTCAATGCGCTGCCGATGACACTGAACGGCCGGCACTTGCGCGCCGCGATCTGCGGATCGCTGATGGCGGAAGACCGGGAAAGCGACCCCTTGGCCGGAGCGCGCCTCATGAAGGCCTTCCTCGCCGGTCCGCAGGATCTATCCTTCAGTGAGACAGCAAGCGAAGTCTCTGTGCAGATGTGGACGCGGCTTCGCGGCGTGGTCCTGCCGCAATACAGCCTCGACTGGGTGCGCGTCATCCGTCCGGCGACCTTCAGCCTGAGCGTCGCCTCGAACCGCATCAAGCCCGCCCGGCTCGCCGCCCCCTTCGCGCGCGCACTCGACAGGTTCTATCGCAAGCGCATGGGCCAGGGCGAGCAGCGCTGGTCCGCCCTGCCCGAGGCGGGGGCGGCACCGGCCGGCTTCACCGCGACCGAGACGGACCGCAGCGGCTTTGCGGCCGTCGTCGACCAGTTCACCGCGCCGTTTCCGCTTCGCCCCGAATGGAGTGACGGCCAGCTCGATCACGTCCTTGCCGATGCCGAAAAGAAGCCCGAGCAGGGCGAACTCGCCTACGCGCTGGTGACGGCGCGCACGGGCGCCGTGGTCGGTGCATTCGCCTACTACGTCAAAGCCGGTGAAATCGGTCGGGTACTGCAGATCCTGGCGCGGCCAGGGCAGGCCGGGCCGGTCATTGACTGCCTGGTCGACGAGGCGTCGAGACGTGGCCTTGCGGGTTTGCGCGGGCGCACACAACCGGCGCTGATGGAAGCCATGCTCGGCCGACGCATCGCCTTCGTGCACGTCGCCTCGACCGTTGTGCATTCGCGCGACCAGACCATCGTCGAAGCCTGCCGCGACGGACAGGGCTTCTTCAACGGCATTTCCGGCGAATACTGGAGCCGGCTGATCGGCGGCAGCTTCGATTGACGATGGCCGGCGGTGCGGCCAGGCCTCAATAGCCGGCAATTTCCTCCACGGGCTGCACCAGTTGCGGCCCGAGATGCAGGTAGCGCGTCGCCTTGCGCTTGGCGGCGATATCCGCCCAGACCCTTTCGACCTGGACCACGGTCAAGCCGGCCGCCTTGGCGACGGCCTCGATCTCGATCCCGTGATTGAGGCCATAAAGGCAGAGGTCCATGCGGTCGTAAGGCAGGGAGAAATAGAACTCCTCCTGCGTCTGTTCCAGAGAATAGGTGTCGGTCGTCGGCGGGCGACGGCAAACTTCCGCGGGAACGCCGAGATGGGCGGCAAGCGCATAGACCTGCGACTTATAGAGATGGGCGATCGGCTTTACGTCGGCGGCGCCGTCGCCGTTCTTGACGAAGAAGCCCTGGTCGTATTCCAGCCGGTTGGGCGTGCCGAGTACGGCAAAGTTCAACCGGTCGGCATGGTAGTACTCGACCTGCTTGCGAGTTCGCTGCTTCATGTTGGTGGCCGCAACGACGCCGAGATAGACCGAGGGCGGCATGCGATGTTTCGATTGCACGCCTTCCGGGCTCTGAACGACCAGCGAGGAGATGTTGTAGCCTTCTCCCTCAAGCGCGTTGGCGATGACGACCTTCGAGGCCCACCCGTCGCCATAGTCCGGAACCAGTTCCCGGATGAAGGCGTCGCGGCGCTCGTAGCAGCCCATGGCCTTGAGGGTCGGCCCGATGTCTTCGACGATCGCCGCGACGCCGAAGGTTTCAGCGACCAGCCGGCCGAAGCGCAGGCTTTCCGGATCGGAGTCGTTTTCCGGCATGAACAGGCAGAAGACGTTCTTGGCGCCGACCGCGCGCACCGCAAGCGCCACGGAAACGCTGGAGTCGATGCCGCCCGAAAGCCCGAGCACCAGACCGCGCTTCTTCATGGAGCGCAACTGTCCGCGCAAGGCGGAAACGATGCGATCGGTCTCGGCCGCGTAGTCGATCGTCAGGGCTTCGGCCGAAAACGGGCCATTGCCCCCGGTTGTTCTGATGTTCATTGTGCAGGCTCCATCGTCTCGGTGGCAAGTCGGCGGCTGACCTTGCCGGTATCCGTCTTCGGCAGTTCGGTGCGGAATTCGATGATCTTCGGCACCATGAAATCTTCGAGGTGGCGGGTGCAGTGGCGGATGATGTCCTTGTCGGTCAAGTTAGGATCCGTGCGCACCACAAGGGCAGCGATCGCGTGGCCGAGAACCGGATCCGGCATGCCGATGACGACGGCCTCGGCAATGCCGGGATGGGCATGGAGCACGGTCTCGACTTCCTTGGGCGCGACCTTCTCGCCGCGGGTCTTGATGATATCGTCCTTGCGGCCGACGAAATAGAGAAAGCCCTCTTCGTCCGTCTGGAAAAGGTCGCCCGTATAGAGCACCTTCTCCCAAGGGTTCGGCCCGGGCCGCAGCATGCGCTCGGTCGCCACGTCGTTGCGCCAGTAGCCCTGCATTACATGCGGCCCGCGGATGACGAGTTCGCCAGGAACGCCCGGCGGCACGCGGCTGCCCTCGTCGTTGACGACGAAGGCTTCCGTGTTGGGGATGGCAATGCCGACGGAGCCCGGCCGGCGATCCAGTTCCTCCGGCGGCAGGTAGGTGCAGCGCTTGCACTCCGTAAGCCCGTACATCGAATAGAGCCGTGCGCCCGGGAAAAGCTCGCGCAGGCGGGCGATATGCGGCGGCGGCAGGGCGGCGGCGGTGTTGGAGAGGTAGCGCAGACTCGGCAGGAAACCCGGCTCAAGGTCGCGCATCTGCAGGATCATCGCCGCCATCGTCGGCACCAGCGGGAAGCCGGTGACGCCCTCCTCGCGAATACGCTCGAAGATCGCATGCGGGAACGCGAAGGACTTTTCGAGCACCAGCGTCGCCCCTAGCCTGATCGCCATCAGCAACTGGTAGAGCCCATAGTCGAAGGCGAGCGGCAGCACGTTGAGGATGATATCGTCGTGCTCGTTGCGCAGATAGGTGGTGATCGATTCCGACGCTGCATCGATGTTGCGGTGGGTCATCATCACGCCCTTCGGGCGGCCGGTCGAGCCCGACGTGTAGATGAGCATCGCCAGGTCGACGTCAATGCCGCCATGCGGCACCGGCGTCGCCTCCGCCGACAGGCAGCCCTCGAAGGGCACCGCGCCGGCGGGCGACTGGCCATTGGGCGCCGCGGTCGATGCGACGAAAATATCCGCCTTGCCGCTGCTCTGCGCCCGGGCGTCAGCCACCACCGGCATCAACTTGGCCTGCGTCAGGATCGCAGCCGCCTCGCAGTCGTCGATGATGTAGGCGAGCTTGTCCGCCTTGGTCGATGCGTTGATCGGACTGAAGGTCGCGCCGGCCTTCAGGATCGCAAAGATCGAGACGGCCGCCTCCCAGCAATTGTCCATGAACACGAGGACGCGGTCGTTGCGCTTGACGCCTGCCTTTGCCAGCGCGGCCGCCAGCCGGCTCGACAGATCGTCGAACTCGCCGTAGCTGAGGCGCTTGCGATCTGTGACCAGCGCCGTCTTGGCCGCATGCCTTGCCGCATTGCCGATGAGAAACTGCTCGAACCGCATGGAACGCCCTCGGGTCTTGGTTAGGCCGTGGCCGGCACTCCGGCCTTTGCCTCGATGAAGGCCGAGATGCGCGCGAGCGAATCGAGGTTCGCCGGCACGATGTCGGCGTCGGCCATGGCGATGCCGAACTGGTCTTCGATGAAGGCGACGAGTTCGAGAACGCCGGTCGAGTCGATGATATCGTTCTCGATCAGAGAGGCGCCGTCGGCGAGATCGTACGAGGTATCGCCAAACAGGAAGTTCTCGATGACAAAGGCCCTGACCTTGTCCTTGATGGTTTCCGTCATTTCATTTCCTTTCCCAATGGGTTTCAGGCCGCTTCAGCGGCGCGGATGCTGGTGCCGGTAAAGGTCTGCAGCCAGAGCTGCGTCGACAGGATGCCGACGAAGGCGGCATTGTCCCTAAAGCCGGTGGTCGGTTGCGACTGGCATTTTTCGTAGAGCTTGCTCACGGCCTTGGCATTGAACAGACCGCTGTCACCGATGCGTGTCTCGCTCATGGCATCGCGAACGTATTCCAGTTCGCCGGCGCCGGTGAAGGAATGGCTGTCGGGCGCGCGGTAGGGCTGCTTGGTGCGCTGACCGATGGTCGGCGGAAGCAGGTCCTTCGTCGCTTCGCGCAGGATGTGTTTTTCCACCAGCCCCTTCAGTTTCATTTCCGGCGGCAGACGCGTCGCGAACTCGACGAGGCGGTGGTCCAGGAACGGGAAGCGTCCTTCGATCCCGTGCGCCATGGCCATGCGGTCGCCCTGGCTGGAGAGAATGTACCCGGGCAGAAGGAAACGGCTTTCGAGATACTGCGCCTGGTGCAGCGGATGCCAGCGACCGAAGGCAGCAGGAAGCCGGCTCGCCAGATCTTCGGCCGCGTCGTAGTCCTTCAGCGTGGCGCGCAGGTCGGGAGAAAAGAAAATCTTGGTCGCGGCCGTGCTTTTGAACCGCGGGCGGTGCGAGAACAGCGGGTCGTTGAGCGGCACGTCGCCGGCGCCGAAGAAAGCGGCGAGATATTCCGCCGATTGCTGCTGCAGGCCCGGCAGATAGGGGTAGAGCTTGCGGAACAGGTGCGGCCGGATTCGCGAACCGGGCTGGCGGCCGCAGAAGCGGCGCACCCGCGCCTCCTTGAAGATATCGTATCCGGCGAAGACCTCGTCGGCGCCCTCGCCCGTCAGCACGACCTTCAATCCCTGCTCGCGCACGAGACCCGAGAGCTGGTAAAGCGGGGCGGGTGCCGTGCGGATAATCGGACGTTCGGCGAAACGGACGACCTGCGGAAAGACCTTCGCGATGTCGCCGGCACGACAGGCGACCGCGCTATGATGCGTGCCGAGCGCCTTCGCCATTTCCATCTGGAAGGCGCTCTCGTCGTGTTCGACGCTATCAAACGTCACGGAAAACGTGCGCAGACCCTGCGGCGCCATTCCGGCCGCAAGCGCCGAGACGATGGAGCTGTCGAGCCCGCCCGAGAGATAGGATCCGACGGTCACGTCGGCCCGCATGCGGATCCGGGTCGCATCGGTAAGAAGGGCGCGTAGTTCCTCGGCCGCGCTGCGCTCATCGGCAAACAGCGGCGGCGCGTCGTGGTCCGGATAGTCGAGTTGCCAATAGGGGCGGATCGACGTCTTGCCCTTCTCGACGATCATCAGGTGAGCCGGCTCGAGCTCGTGAATGCCACGAAAGCCGGTCCGCGGCGCGATCGGCGCCCAAAGGGTAAAAATCTGGTCGAGCGCAACGGGATCGAGTTCGGCGGAAATGCCGGGAACCTGGAGCAGCGCCTTGATTTCGGAGGCGAAATAGAATGTCCCGGCATGGGTCGTGTAAAACAACGGGCGCACGCCCATGCGGTCGCGCGCCAACACCATGCGCTGACGGCGTCTATCCCAGATCGCGAAGGAGAAATCGCCGTTGAGGACGGACAGGCAGTCCTCACCCATCACGGCGTAGAGATGCAGGATGACCTCGGTGTCGCTCGCGGTGCGGAACCGCCGCCCCTTGGCGCGCAGTTCCTCGCGCAATTCGACGTAGTTGAAGATCTCGCCGTTGAAGGCGATCGAAAGGTCGCCGGTTTCGTCGGACATCGGCTGCTGGCCGTCGCCGAGACCGACGATCGACAGCCGTACATGGGCGAGCCCGGCCTCCGGTGCGGCAAGAACGCCGTTTTCGTCCGGGCCACGATGCGCGATCGCAGAGGCCATCCTTTTGAGAAGGATTTCCGCATCCGGGACCGACCCGAAATAGCCACCGTAACCGCACATGCCGAGATACTTTCACACCGTTCGATCACTGCCGGACCATAAACCGCATGACGGAATCATGGGTTAATCTCCGGCATTTTCTAGTTGTATGGTAAATACCGCCGTTCAGGCGCCGCGTTGAGGATAAGCGCCGCTGGCCCTTGCCGTCAGCGCTCCGGAATTCGTCTTTTCGATGCCATCCTGAGCATCAGATACAGAAACAGAATCGGCCAGAAAACGCAGACCAGAAGCCCGGCCACGCGGTACATGTTCCAAGGTGCATGCGCCTGCAATCCTTCAAGGTAGGTCATCCCCACGAGAAAAAACGCCGTCAGGCCATAGGCGACACCGGCAACGTATAACCAGGACATGCAACCGCCCTCCGCGACGCGCCACAACCAAAACCAGGAAATAGCAGCAGCGAACCTATACCACCGGAAGTAACATTTTGAAACGAAGAGTTAACTTTAAGCGGGGGCATGGTTAACCGAACCGAGGATCGTTTCGGTTCTCGGCGGATGCCCGGACATTACCGTCCTTGTCCTCATGCATGAAAGGACTTGAGCCGCCAAAGGCTCCTTAGCGGCTACCCTCGCGCGCCACGAACAGCAGGTCGAAACCGCGAAACTCCCGGCGCGCGATCGATTTGCGTAGCGCCGTCCAGATTGCCGAGGGATTGTCGAGGCGGAAGCCCTTCAGACTACGGATCAATCCGATAGTGGCGGTCATGGTGCGAAGGACGCGCGACAGCCTGGAGCCCGTCAGCGACGCAAACAGGATCTGCGGATGAACTGCCAGCAGCACGCCGGCCGTCCGCATCCGATCGATCGTGCGGAACTGGTCCAGCGCGCGATACTCGTAACCTTCGATGTCGATCTTGAAACAGAGCCTTTCGGTCCGCGCCATGTCCTGAAGGGCTGCGATCGTCACGGTGCGCGCACGGATCGCCTCGCCGTCGTCGTCGGCGATCAGGGCCGATGTTTCGGAGCTTCCGAAACCGCCACCGACGGAATGCAGCACGAGAACGTCATCCTCCGATAGCGCGGCATTGATGACCCGCACTTCGCCGCAATTCTCCGGCTGCATTTCCTTGAGGATGCCGAAACAGACAGGATCGGGCTCGACCGTGATGACGTTGTCGGCAATCTGCGCCGCCCAATAGGGCGTCACGCCGATCCAGCCGCCGATGTCGATGAAAGTCGTCTTGGCGTCGACCAGGCGCGCGATGTTCTGGAACGTGCAAGGCTCCCAGTCGCCGTTCTGCAGCCGCGCGAAAAAGCGCTTCTTTTCCGGCTTGTCGGGAAACTGAACGGTCTTGTGGAAATAGGTGATCGAACGCATGGCGTTTCTCTAACCCATATCCGGACGAAGCGGAATGGATTTTGCGAAGGGCTCATATGACCGAGGCGAATGGCTGCCCCGGCACATCGCCGCCCGCATTTTCGGGAAGGTTCGCCCGTACAAAGGAGGTGCCGCCGTCAGGCGTCCACCGGCTCCATCGAGCCGCGGGCCTCGCTGAGCTCCGCCGTCGTTTGCGCGAGGCGGTCGGCGAGAACGCGCATGATTTCCACCGCCATCTCGGGGAAGTCGGCCAGAAGCTTGAGGAAATCGTCCTTGCGGATGCGCAGGGCCTCGAGCGGCGTGCTGGTGCGCACCGTCGCGGTGCGTGGCGTGTTGCAGAGAATGGCGATTTCGCCGACGATCGAATTCTGCTCGACTTCGGCGATCTTGAAAGGCCCACCCGCCGTATTGATGAGCACCTCCGCCTTGCCGGAAAGAATGACATAGGCCGCGTCGCCGATGTCACCCTGATAGAACAGCGCTTCGCCGGCGCTGTACATGACCCTGTCGGACGTGAAGGCCAGAAGTTTCAGCTTTGCCGGCGGCAATCCCGAGAACAGGGTTATTCGGCGCAGCATTTCGACTTCATCTTTGAGCAACATCACAATCCGTGTCTCCGAGTTCCCGTCGGGGGCAACTTGCCTCCCGCATCGCGGCGGGACCATATGCTCGTGCCCTGACATTAATATTACATCAAGATGCCATTTCCTTGTAGTCAGGTCGTTCATCCACATTGGCGTCGTGCAGCAGGCGCCCGTTTTCGAACCGGGCGACGCGATCGAAGAGGTCCGCCAACGCCGGATTGGCGAGAACCCAGATGACCGCAGGATCACGCCCGCCCTGATCGAGCATCGCAAAGACGTTGCGGACGACCTGTTCCTGGACGCGCTGGTCGAGCGCCAGGAGCGGTTGATTGAAGATGTAGTAATCGCAATTGCGGATCAGCGCGCGCGCAAGGTCGAGCTTCTGCCGCTGCGCGGCCGTCAGCCGCTTGCCGCCGGCGCCGACATTGAAGTCGAAGCCGAAAGCAAGCACTTCGTTGTAGAGCCCGCCCGCCTCGAAGAGATCCCGGACGATCGCGCGGATTTTCTCCGAGCCGTCGGCGTGTTTGTGACCGATACGTCCAAAGAGCACGTTGTCGATAATGCTGCCGGACGCGATGAATCGGTTCGGGCGGTAGTGCTCGATCATCCCGGCGAGATCGGCCGGCAGGCCTTCGTCGAACTCGCGCCGGGCGGCGACGATCTTCGCCATGACCTCGTCGGTCAAAAGACCGAAACGGTGCCGCGGCTCGATGTAATCGAAGCACAGCCTGATCACCTTGATCTGGTCGTCCTCGGAGACCTCGCCCTTGCCCTTGGTGCGTACCTTCTGGAGGATGGCCTCATAGACCGGGATTTCCTCGGCGGTCATGAAGGTCAACTGCTGGAAGAACGGGTGATCCGGCGGCAGGTCGCGGAACAGTTCGACGACGTTCTCGGCGATCTCGATGCCCATCTCATAAAAGGTGTCGCGCAGGCCGACCCGCTGCAGGATCGTCTTGAAGAACGGATGGTTCTCCAGCGCATCTGCCCACATCACCTGATCGGTGATGGTGCCGAAGAGCATGTTTTCGCCGATCGTCGCCTCGACATTGTAGGTCCCGGGCTCGAAGAACACGACGAGGTCGCTGAGCTTTTCCTTTTCGAGACGCTGCCGGAGCGCACTGCGCATCTCGACGATGCCGGCGGCGAACTCCGCATGCTCGTGGGGATCGATGGTCGAGCGCACGGCCAGCGCCATGACATCGTTGGTCAAAAGCACCGCGTCGAGAACCGGCCGGATCTGCACGAGCAGATCGTCCGGTCCGTTCGCCCCGGCGGATCCATAGTCGATCCAGTCGCTGTTGACGTCGAGATACGGGTTTCCGGCCAGCCGGGCTTCGGTCACCTCCCACTTGCGGTGCGTCGCACGCTCGCCCTCATAGATCTCGTCCGTGAGCGGCGCATGCTTCAGCCCGTAAAGGATGTTGTCACCGAGGCTGCCCTGGAAGACGTAGACGTCGGACGAGGCGTAGGCGATCCGTCGGCCGGTCACCGATTCCGGCAGCTCCAAGATGTCTTGGCCCCCGACGAGCACCTTGCCGCTTGCCGGCCAGACGAGCCGGCCGAAGGCCTCGGCGAGCACTTCGCCACCGCCCATCAGCGCCACCTTCTCGCCGGGCTGGACCTGCAGCGACACGTGGTCGAGCAGCGTCGAGCCGCCATCGTCGATCACCGTCAGATTGACGGCGGCAAGCGGGCCTGCGAGCGGCACGGCAGCGGTGGTTGCCACCGCCTGGACCTTGGGATCGAGCAGCGTGTCGACGCTGAACTGCTCGACCACCTGCGCATATTTCACCTGGACGTCCTGACGGGCCTGGTCCCAGTCGATCAGTTCCTTCAGCGGACCCGGCAGGTCCTTGTAGGCGCCGATGACAGCGACGAGCTGGCCGATGTCGAGGCGACCCTGCAGGGCGAAATAGCCGCCGATCGCGTAAAACAGGAAGGGCGTGACCTGTGCGAGGAAGTTGTTGATGAACTTGACGAGGAATTTCCACTGGTAGAGGTCGTAGCGGATCTTGAAGATCCGGCCGAGCCGCGCCGCGATGTCGGCGCGCTCGTAGTTCGACGTATCGTGGCCACGGATCGCGCCGATACCGTCGACGATTTCGCTGACGCGGCCGGAAAGCTCGCGCGCCGTCAACTGCCGCTCGCGCCCAAGCACGAGAAGCCGCTTGCGCATGCGCGGAATGATGACCGCCTGAACCGCGACGATCAGCGTTGCGATCAGCCCGAGCCAGAAGCTCTGCAGCAGGATGAACACGAGCGCCGTCAACGCCTGGCCGCCGAGCAAGGCGGGCGAGACGAAGGCATCACCGGTGAAACCACCGAGCGGCTCGACCTCGTCCTTGATCATCGTCGCGATTTCGGCGGGCTTCACCCGCTTGAAATGGCTGGGCGGAAAACGCAGGACCCGGTCGACGAGTTCGAAACGGATGCGGCGCAAGAGCCGCTCGCCGAGCCGGCCCTTGAACGTGTTGATGTAGAATTTGAAGAGGCCGTTGACCACCACCAGCGCCAGGAACACCAGGCTGAGGGCGAGCAGCATGCCTTCGCGGCCGAGCTGGAAGCCGTCAAAGACGTTGAACGTGCCCAAATACGGCAGGTCGAAGGATATCGGCAGGAAGGCCTGAGTGGCCTCCGGACTGTCGAAGCCATCGCCCTGGATCGGCCCGTTGACGATCTGCTTCGGCAGATCGAACGACAGGAAGTAAGGGATCATCGACAGCGCGACGACAACCAGGATCCAAAGCTGGTCCTTGCGCGTGTGGGTCCAGATATAGCGGGAAAGGCGTGGTTCCATGTTACTGGCGATAGGACCTTATTGAACACGACTGCTGCTGGCGGGCCGGGTTGCCATATGTCCCCAGCACGCATCACTCTTCGGCGACACCTCCGGACGGGTACCCTAAGGCACGCTCCTGAAGCGACGCCTGCATATTCCGCCCGGCGCCGAATCCGGTTGATCGATTATGCAGGTGCGAGGGAAATCTGCAATGGACGCGGTTTCCAACAGGCGGCCTTGAAGTCAACCGGCAGAGGTCGACGCTCCCGAAAGCACACGCCGTTATTGCACTCGCTCGATGCGCAGCTTACAACGACCGCATGAAACAAACCAGCCATCCCCCCTGCCAAACCAACGATTGGTACGAGCATGCCTTCGATCTCGCGCGTGGCATCGCCGCCTATACGCGCAGTCCGCTGATCGAAGGGATCGGCCGGGTGATCGCCAAACATCCAGACGCCCACATCGCCAATGCCTTCAACCACAAGCAGGTTGCCTGCAAGGTCTGGGCGCGCGATACGCTCTTTGAGGTGGCCGGCCCCTCCTACGGCAAGATCGCCATCCTCGGCGGCTGGTACGGCATTCTCGGCGCCATGCTGCTGGAAGACCAGCGCTTCGATGTGGCGGCAGTCGACAGCTTCGACATCGATCCGGACGTCGAAGCGGTGGCGCGGACGCTGAACGCGGCCTTTCCGGACAAGTTTCATGCCGTGACGGCGGACATGTATGCGATCGACTACGCGGCGCTCGCGGCAGACGTGGTGATCAATACGAGCTGCGAGCATATCGCAGACCTCAAGGCATGGCTCGATCGCATTCCGGCCGGTACGCGGGTGCTGCTCCAGTCCAACGACTATTTCAGCGAGCCGACGCATATCAACTGCGTGGCCTCGGTCGAAGAATTCGCCAAGCAGGCGGCACTGACGACCGTGGAGTTCGCCGGCGCGCTGCCGACCAAAAAATACACCCGCTTCATGCTGATCGGCACGGTCTGAACCGATCGAGATCGCACTTGTTTGCCGGGACAGCACCCGTGCGCTCCGGCACCGTTGTCTGTCGTCGGCCTCCACGGGTACCGCCGCCCCCCGACGTTCAGTCATGCGTCTCGGCGACCCTTGATTTCATCTCGTTCCAGAGCGACGACGCGGTTCCTGCGAACGCCTTGTAGCCTGCCTCAAACGGATGTCCGTCGTTATCAGGATAAAAGCGCTGCCCGGCCAGGATCGCATCCCGCAAGGCGTCAGTCGTTGCATCCACCGCACTACGATACGGCAGATCAAGCCGGCCGGCGACCTCCCGAATTTTGTCCTCGAGTGCGATCTGACGCTCGACACTGCGGATGAAGGCGGGATCGGCAACCGCCAGCTGGCCACCGCGCCGAAGGTGTTCGAAAACCACACGCTCCTTGGACGGAATCAGCAACAGTCCTACCCGTCCCCGTCCCTGCGCGGCCCAGTCGGCCGCAAAACGTTCAAAGTCCGCAAACATCGCCGCTGTCTCGGACGAGGCCAAATCGCTCATGCGACCGGCATCATCCACATAGCGCCTCGACACCGGTGGGATCCCGTCCGGGAACCGGTAATATTCGGACGCTTCATCGCTGCCCGTGCCAAGGGAGCGCGCATACAAGCTCGTCACACGGTCCTTTATCGCATATTGATAAGCGCTCAGAAGCGCGACGTTCTCGAACAGCTTCGTCTTGATGCTCGCCGATCGCGCCTTGGTGCATTGCGTATGGCTTCCGGTCGGACTGAAGAGAGCCTGCAGGTGAAGCCGTGCCTGCTCTGCAAGCCAGAAGTCGGAACGCGCGTTCATGATATCGCATGCCGAAAAAACGATCGCGAAGTCGTTGCCTGGGAAAATGGCGACGATCGCGCCTTTGGCTCCATTTGCCAGCGCGTCGTGGACGATCGCGTGGTAGGTGTAGATGCCGTAACTTCCGACACCAAAATTGTAGGTGTGTTCGCCGGTGATGGCCTGGAAGACGGCCGGCCAGGTCTGACCGCTTTCGACGTTGTTGCCATAGGTCATCGAGTCGCCGATTGCGGCGACTTGAAAGCCCTGCCGTGCGCCTGCCGGGTCGCGGAAGCCGTCCTCGTCAACGCCGGAAAGGGTAGGATCGAGACGATAGCCATACTTTTCGTCGATGCTTCGGTGCGACTGCGTTCCGATCGGAAACGGCGTGAACATGCGCAGCATTACCTCCCCGGCCCCCAATGCCAAGGTCACTGAGATCAACAGCGCGATCAGATTTCTCAACTGCCCCTCCTGCCTTACGCGCTCGACGCGCCGAAATCCCCTTGCATTGCTCTGCGGCCGCCGTTCATCGCGGGTGCCCCGCTGCCTCTACGCTCGCCAGCCAGCGCCGCTGCAGCGCACAGGCGATGCCGTGCGCGAGAGGCCGGCGGATGTTGGAGAGGTAGACAAGGCAGGAAAGCCGTACGGGAAACTCTTCGCCAAGAGTATGACCCAGTCCTGGCAAGACCTTGAGTTTAGTGCACACAGGAACCCAAGTTATCGTTCGGTGGAAATGCACTGCGTATATTCAGAATCAGTATTATTGATTTCACTAACATACCATTCCGGAGACAGCCAGCCGGGACACGCAGAACGCGAGGAAAATATCCAGGCTCCGTACATACTGGCAGATAGTCGAATGGTCGCCCGACCATTGGTTTGCCGAGCGACTTTTCTATTTCGGTGGTTCCGCTCAAGGGCGGCCTTCAGCGGAGACCGATGGGCACCACCGACTACAGCTAGCGGACCGTCTGAAGCCCCAGTATCTCCGCCGTTCTAGCGGCGCCGTTCAGGTCGAGTGGTGGGATCTCCGGCCTTGGCCGCGCCAGCATCGTCTCGACGTCGCGGGCCAGCCTCTCCGGTGTCACGTCCGCTTCTGGCAGAACGCCGGCAAGGCCGAGCTTTTCGAGCCTTTCGGCGCGCGTCGACTGCTCGGTCTCGCCGCCGGCGACGAAGGGAATGAGCAGCGACGCACAGCCGGCACGGAAGATATCGCAGACGGTGTTGTAGCCGGCCTGGGAAACCGAGAGCCGCGCACCCGACAGAAGGCTCGCAAAATCCTTGCGGAAGCGGAACAGATGCACGTTTGCGGGCGCTGCGGCGGCAAAGCCATCATAGTCGTCCTGCGGCAGGTTCGGCCCGGTGATCAGGCACCATTTCAGGTCGCCCGCAAGCAGCCCGGCCGCCTGTAGTGCCGCGCCGATCAGCTCCTTGCCGACCGCGCCGCCGCCAGCCGAAACAAGCACGTCGAACCTTTCAGCCGGAGGTTCAGGGGCATGGCCGGCGACAAGACCGGTATAGACGATCTTGTCTTCGATCTCCGCCGTATACGGATAGGTCTCCTCTAGCCGCGCAAAGGCAGGATCGCCATGCACGAGCACGAGGTCGAAATGCGCCCTGACAACGTCGAGGGTTTCTTCGGCGCGCCCGGGCTTCGTCCGCTCCTGCAGGATATCGCGCAGCGATGCGGCAACGAGGGGCCGCGGCTCCTGCTTCTCGATCACCTCCAGCAGCGGCATCAACTCGAAACGCATCTGGCGGCGGCCAAAGGGGAAGGCTTCGAAGATGACGATGTCAGGCTTGCAGGCAAGAAATGCCTCGATCAGCAGGTCGCGGCGCTCTTGCTTGAAAGCCTCGCTGACCGGGTTTCCCTCGCCATCGGCAAGTCCGCTAAACCCCTTGTCGCCAGCCAGCACCGGCGGCAGGGCCACGTGTTTCACATCGTTTGCCGGGAACCCCGGCACCGGGCTGCCGCCCGTCACGACGGTCACGTCATAGCCTTTGGCCGCCAAGGCGCTCGCGATCCGGCTTGCCCGCGCCAGGTGACCGATGCCGAGCAGGTGCTGTACGTAGAAGAAGACGCGACGTGCGGACATCAGGCGGCTCTCCATTCGCTGGCGAACAGGCCGGCGAGTTGTTCGATGCTGGTGTGGTGGTCGAACTGGCCGCGAACCTTCCGCTCGGCCGCATCGCCGAACCTGTGGCGAAGTGCCGGATTGCGGATCAGTTCCTCAAGCGCGGCCGCAAGTGCCTGCGGATCCTCCGACGGAACGACACGGCCGTTTTCGCCGTCCTCGAGGAGTTCCGGAACGCCGGATATCGCCGTCGAGACGCAGGCCAGCCGCTGGCTCGATGCTTCGACAAGCACGTTCGGCAACCCGTCCCGATCGCCGTCCGCGGTGATCCGGCAGGCGAGCGCAAAGATGTCGCTTGCCCGATAGTGCGCAAGCACATCGGTCTGGTCGAGCGCGCCCTTCCAGACAATACGGTCGGAGACGCCGAGCTCCGTGGCGAGCGTCTTCAATTGGCCGGTCAGTTCGCCGGCGCCGATATGCTCGAACCGCCAATGAAGCTCTGCCGGCAGCTTGGCCAGCGCCTTCAGCAACACGTCGTAGCCCTTTTTTCCAACGGCACGGCCGACGCTGACGATGCGGACGGGATCGGCCGGATCGGAACCGGTGCGATTGGAATGCGTGCCGTCGAAATGCGGGAAGCGGTCGAGGTCGAGGCCATGATAGCTCAGATGTACTCTCGATTTGTCGCTGGCAAGGCTGCGGAGATGCTCGTACCCCATGCGTGTGCAGGTCACGGTCCAGCGCGCAAGGCCGAGCTTTTCGGACAGTTCCCAGTCGGGCGAGGTCCAGATGTCCTTTGCATGCGCCGAACAGGTCCAGGGCGTGCCAGCGATCACGCTGGCATAGGCCGTCACCGAAGCAGGGGTATGGATGAAGTGCGCGTGCAGCCAGCGCGGCTGTCCAGGCCATTCGGAGGCGAGCACCAGCGCCTGGCCGAGCCGGCGAAAGCGGTTGCGGCTGAAATCGCGCGGCAGGTCCTTGAGGAACAGACCCAGGACGCGCCAGAATCCGGGTTTCGGCAGACAGCGCACGAGCCCGCGCAGAACCCTTAGCGGCTCCTCATGCAGATATTCCGGCAGATAGTGGACGTCGGCGCGGATTTCGTCATGCACCGGGTGGCGCTTGCCGTCCGTCGGACGCCGAAGCGAGATCAGGACGAGTTCGATCCCGGCGCGCTCGAGGCCAAGCAGTTCCTGGGCGATGAATGTTTCCGAAAGACGCGGGTAGCCCTTCAGCACGACTGCAATCTTGCGGTCTGTCGGCAATGCTTCAGCTCGATTTCTTCACGATGTTCAGGTGGTCGCTCGACGGCCGATCGAGCCATCTGCCGACGATCTCGGAGATGTGCACGAGGCCTTCCAGCCGCAGGCCGTTGGCGCTGCTTTTCGACGGTGGCTCACGATAAGGCAGCGCCCTCAGCGCCGCCGCCAGCCGCAACGGATCCTCCGCCTCGTCCGGCAGGAGCATCTCGACCAGCCCCAGCTCGGCAGCCCGGCGCGCGCGGATCAATTGCTCCTCGCGCGGCTGGATGCGCGGCACGATCAGCGCCGGCTTGTCGAAGGAGAGGATTTCGCAATAGGTGTTGTAGCCGCCCATGGCGACGACGCCCTTGGCGCCGGCAATGAGCTCTTCCATGCGATTGTCGAACTCGATGATCTTGATATAGGGGATCTTGCTGCCCTTGCGGATCAGCTTCTCGCGCTTCTTGACCGGCATGTAGGGTCCGAGCACGATCAGCGCCTTGTGCGTGAGCTCCGGATCCTGCTGATAGGCGTGGATGACGTCGTGGATCAGGTCCGCCCCATCTCCGCCGCCGCCGGTGGTGACGAGGATGTAGTCGCCCTGAGGCTTATGACCCGGCAATTCCTCGCGCGGGACGCTTCGCTGCAGAAAACCGACGAAGTTCATGCGCTCGCGCACCGCGGGCGGCACGTCAAGTTCGGTCAGGGGGTCGTAGAAATCAGGCGGGCCGTAGACCCAGATCGTGTCGTAGTACTGCTCGATCTTGCGCATGGTATCGCGCCGCTTCCACTCTGCCTCGAGCAGGTGCGGCGCATCCATGACCTCACGCAGGCCGAGGACGAGCGTCGTGCCGTGCGCCTTCAGATAGGTCAGCGTTTCCTCGACCTCGCCGCGCAGGCCCATCGGCTCCTTGTCGACGATGAAGATGTCCGGCTTGAAGGTCTCTGCCGTATGGCGAATGATCGCCTGGCGCATCTTCAGCGTTTCATCGAGTTCGATATGGCGGTCGAGCGAGGTGTAGTCGCCATTATGCAGCTTGATCACGCTGGGGATCTTCACGAAATCCACGCGCGCGCGATAGTCGAACGCGCCGGCAATCGTCGCCCCGGAAATGATCAGGATGTTCAAGCCGCGATAGTCTTCCACCAGCGAATGCGCGATCGTGCGGCAGCGCCTGAGGTGTCCGAGCCCGAACGTGTCATGGCTATACATGAGGATCCGGGCATCTTCAAAACGCCGCATCATGCAAGAAACCTTTCACTCAGGGTACGATGAACCGTTTCACGCGGGCCGTGTGGCTGCGTCAAACCGGGCTTCATTTGTAGGGATCCGCCGCGTCACGCAACCCATCTCCCAAGAAGTTGAACGCCAAAATCACAAGAATGACCGGAATTGTGGGAAATAGGAGCCAGGGATAGAAGGCAATGACGCTGACGCTTTTCGCCTCCGTCAGCAGAATGCCCCAGCTGGTGATCGGCGGCCTGAGACCGAGGCCAAGGAAGCTGAGCGCCGTTTCCCCGAGGATCATGCCGGGAATAGAGATGGTCGCGGTGGCGATCAGATGCGACATGAAACCGGGCACGAGGTGCCGGCCGATGATGCGGCTGCTCCTTGCGCCCATAAGCTGGGCCGCAAGCACATAGTCTTCCTCGCGCAAGGCCAGCAGCTTCGAGCGGACAGCGCGCGCAAGCCCGGTCCAATCGAGCAGGCCGAGGATGATCGTGATCGCCAGATAGATGAAGATTGGACTCCAGGTCGCCGGCATGATCGCCGCCAGCGACAGCCAGAGCGGTATGCTCGGGATCGATTGCAACACCTCGATGACACGCTGGACGATGAGATCGAAGACGCCGCCGTGGTAGCCGGCAAGACCGCCGATGACGATGCCGAGCACGAAGCTGACGGTAATGCCGAGAAGGCCGATCGTCAGCGAAATCCGCGCGCCATAGATGATGCGCGACAGCACGTCGCGCCCGAGGCGGTCCGTTCCGAGGAAGAAGGCCTCGCCGCCCGTTGCCGGGCAGACGAAATGCACGTTGCTTTCAAACAGCCCCCAGAAGCGATAGCCGTCGCCGCGGCAGAAGAAGCGAAGCGGCTGCACATCGTTGGTATCGTCGGCGTAGTTGCGCTTCAGCGTATCCATGTCCAGCGTCATCGTGCGGCCGTAGACGAAGGGACCGACGAACTTGCCCTCATGGAAGAGATGCACCGCCTGCGGCGGCGCATAGATATAGTCCATATTCCGGGTATGCAGGTTATAGGGCGCCAGAAACTCGCAGACGACGATCATCAGGTAGAGCACGACGAGAAAAACGCCGGACGCAAGCGCCAGCTTGTGACGGCGGAATTTCCACCACATCAGCCGCAGCTGCGAAGCCTGGTTGACGCGCACCTGCTCGTCCGTCATCGCCTCGACGGAATAGGGGTCGAACGGAGCCGTAGATACGTAGTGCGGCATGGGCTCGCCGGGCGCCGGAAGAAATGACGTCACTTGGTGCTCCTGCCTTGCAGCCGAATTCGAGGATCAAGAATGGCGAGCGCGATGTCGGAGATCAACACGCCGATCACCGTCAGGAAGGCCAGGAACATCAAGAAAGACCCGGCAAGATACATGTCCTGGCTCTGCAACGCCTTGATCAACATCGGGCCGGTGGTCTCCAGCGAAAGCACGATCGCGGTGATTTCCGCGCCGGAGATGATCGCCGGCAGGATCGAACCTATATCCGAGATGAAGAAGTTCAGCGCCATGCGCAGCGGATATTTCACCAGCGTGCGCATCGGCGAAAGGCCCTTGGCGCGTGCCGTCACCACATACTGCTTCTGCAACTCGTCAAGCAGGTTGGCCCTCAGGCGCCGGATCATGCCGGCGGTTCCCGCCGCGCCAACGATGATGACCGGTATCCAGATGTGTTCGAGGATCGATTTCGCCTTTTCCCAACTCATAGGTTCAGCGAGATACTTCTGGTCCATCAAATGGCCGATCGAAATCCCGAACCAGATATTGGCGAAATACATCAGGATCAGCGCCAGCATGAAGTTGGGGATGGCGATGCCGATCAGGCCCATCAGCGACAGGCCGTAGTCTCCCCAGCTATACTGATGGGTCGCCGAGTAGATACCGATCGGAAAGGCGATCAGCCAGGTGAAGATGATGGTGACGAAGGAGACGAGGATCGTCAGCCAAAGGCGGTCGCCGACGACCGCGCTCACCGGAAGCTCGTACTCGAACGAATAGCCGAAATCGCCCTGCAGCATGCCGCCGAGCCAATAGACGTAGCGCAGGACCGGCGGCTGATCGAAGCCGTACTCCTTCCTGAGCGCCTCGATCTGCTCCATGTCCACGCCTTCGCCCTGCGCCTTGATCTCGGCGACATAGCTTTCGAAGTAATCTCCTGGCGGCAGTTCGATGATGGTGAAGACAAGAGCGGAAATGATGAGGAGGGTCGGAGCCATCGCCGCGATACGCCAGAGAATATATCGCAGCATGTCAGGCTTCCTGTTCGATCCAGAAGGTGTCGGGTTTGTAGACACCGAAATAGCACGTGGGGTCGAAGCCGTAGAGCGCAGTGTCGGGCACGTTCCTCAGCTTCTTTGCCACGAGGATCGGCTGGAGCGAGGCGTTGACGATGCCGATCGAGAACACCTGGTCGGTGTAGATCGAGAGCATCCGGCTCCAAATCTCCGTCCGCTCGGCGTCTTCGGCCGAATGCCGCCAGCGCTGCAGCAGTTCCGTCAGTTCCACGGCTGCCGGAAGGTCCGGGGCCTGGCCCATTTCGCCGTGGGAAAGATAATTCAGCCCCCAGACCGGCCATTGCAGCTGGTCGTCCGCGGTCGGCGCAAGCTGGCCGGGGTTCATGCTGGCCGTCGGCACGCCGTTGTCTATGCCGAACCACATCGACATGATGATCTCGCCACCGACGGCGCGGCTGCGGAACGTGTCGCGTTGCGAGGTCCGGATGAAGAGCGATATCCCGACCTTCTGCCAGTAGTCGGTGATGAGCTGCAGCACGTCCGTCTCGAGTGTGCTTTCCCCGGCCGTTTCCACGACGATCTGCGCCGCGCGGCCGTCGGAGAGAATGCGGATGCCGTCGCTGTCCTTCTTGGTCAGGCCCGCTTCGTCGAGCAGCGCATTGGCCTGTTCCGGATCGTGGGCGACCCAGGCATTGGCGAACTCGGGCCGGAAGAGCGGGCTCTCGGGCAGCACCGTGTCGGCGCTCTCCTTCGTCAGCCCGTAGAACACCGCCTTGTTGATTTCGGTGCGGTCGATGGCAAGCGACAGGGCGCGGCGAACGCGCACATCCTGCAGCAGTGCCCGCCAGACCGCATCCGAGCAGTTGAGGTTGGGAAGCAGCGCCAGGCGCGAGCCCTGCGTCTTCTTCCACAGCAGCACTTTCGCCGGATAGCGCTTCTCGGAATCCTTGAGGAAGGTGTAGTCGACGAAGTCTATACCGGTCGCCTGCAGGTCGCTTTCGCCGGTGCCGGTCTTGGCCGGGATTAGCGCAGACGAGCTGACGCTGAGCACGAACTTGTCGATATAGGGTAACTGCAGGCCGTTCTCGTCGACGCGATGATAGTAGGGATTGCGCTCGAAGACGAATTGTTCGGCCGGAAGCGGCGTCGTGTTGCGCCAGGGGTCCAGCGTCGGCAGGTCCGGGTTTTCCGGGCGGTAGGAACGGGCCATGCGCATGTGCAGCTGGCTCCATTTCTTGACCCGCTCCTCCTTCATCAGGGCCTTGAGCTTGTCTTCTTCCTGATATTTCTCATGGAACTGTTTCAGGTAGGTCGACGGCATCACCACCACCATCGGCTGGGCGCCGGCGAGCTTCTGCAGGAAGTCAGGATTGGGTGTCGACCAGGAATAGCGCACCGTGCGTTCGTCGATGATCTCGAACTTGGCGGCCTCGCCATCCATGACCAGCGCCGTCGGCAGCCCGGCCGGGCTCAGCTTCTCGTTGTTGAGAACGTCGTCCCAGCAATAGCGGAAATCCTCCGACGTCAGCGGCGTGCCGTCGGACCACTTGTGGCCTTCGCGGATGTGGAAGGTGAAGATGCGGTCCTCGACCGTTTCGAAGCTTTCGAGAACGTCCGCTTCGATCTTCAGCGCTTCGTCGAAGCCGACCAGACGGGCATAGCCGTAGATGGTCATCAGGCGGATGTCCTTGGCGCTGCCGATCAGCATCCGCACCTCGCCGCCGTACTTGCCGGGCTGGCGCCCCATGGCCGCGACGTTGATGACTCGCGGCGTCTTCGGCAGGCGCTCGGCCAGCGGCGGCAGCTTGCCGTCGGCAATCTGCTTTTCCCAGAATGCGGGCTCGCCTGCAGCTGCAAAGAGCCGCGTCGGCAGAGCCACGGTCGCAAGCAATGCCAGTACAGTTCGGCGGGTGATCATGGCCGCAACTCCCTTGCATCCACGGATCGGCGTGCCAGCACAATGTGGTCACCACCGAGATCCGCGGGGATCAGCGCGTCGCCGGCATCATCGTCCCGGAACTGCGGTCCCCAGCGCCGCATGTCCGAACCTTCGCTGTCCTTCAGCAGTTCGAAATCCAGCGGCCGGTCGAGATCCGGATAAGGAACCGCCGCCAGCAGCGACTTGGTATAAGGATGAACAGGATTGCGCATCAGCACCTCGCGCGGTGCCAGCTCGACGATACGCCCGGCGCACATCACGGCGATGCGGTCGGCCATATAGTCGACAACAGCCAGATTGTGCGAGATGAAAAGGCAGGTCAGTCCCAGTTCCTTCTGTAGGTCCTTCAGCAGGTTGAGGATCTGCGCCTGGACGGAGACGTCGAGCGCGGACACCGGCTCGTCGCAGATCAGCAGCTCCGGCACCAGCGCCAGCGCCCGCGCGATCCCGATGCGCTGGCGTTGGCCACCGGAGAAGCTGTGCGGGTACCGATTGATGAAGCGCTGGTCGAGACCGACGGCCTGCAGCAGCGAACGCACCGTTTCTTCGCGCGATTTGCCCGTTCCGCGCCCGTGGATCTCGAGCGGCTCGCTGAGGATGTTCTTGACCGTCATGCGCGGCGAGAGCGAGGAGACCGGATCCTGGAAGACCATCTGGATCTTGGATCGCATGGCCTTCAGGTCGTCGCCCTGCACTTTCAGCACATCGACCGGCCCCTCACCATTGTCGAAGATCACCGAGCCCTGGTCGGGCGTGACGGCCCGCATCAAGATCTTGCTGACGGTGGTCTTGCCGCAGCCGCTTTCCCCGACGAGGCCGAGGCACTCGCCACGGCGGATATCGAAACTGACATCGTCGACGGCGCGATGCAGCGTATCTTCGCCACTGCCGAACCAGGACGATTTGCGCGTTCCATAGGTCTTCGAGACATTGCGGACGGACAAAAGCACGTCGGGACCGGTGCGCCGGTCGGCGGCCGATGTCCCGAGCAGCGTTCCAGCCTTGACCGGCACTTCGCGCAGCGCCTTCAGCCGCTCGCCGGGCTTCATGTCGAAATGCGGAACCGCGGCCATCAGGCCCTTGAGATAGGGATGCTGCGGGTTGCGGAAGATCGCCTCGACCGGACCGGCCTCGACGATCTGGCCGTGATAGATCACCACAACCTCGTCGGCCATATTGGCGACGACGCCAAGGTCATGGGTGATCAGCAGCATGGCCATGTTGAGCTTGACCTGAAGCTCGCGCAGGAGTTTCAGGATCTGCGCCTGAACGGTCACGTCGAGCGCTGTCGTCGGCTCGTCGGCGATCAACAGCGCCGGCCGGCAGATCAATGCCATGGCAATCATCGCGCGTTGCCGCATGCCGCCGGAAAGCTCGAACGGATACATGTCGTAGGCGCGCTTCGGATTGGCAAAGCCCACATAGCCGAGCAGCTCTTCCGTTCGCGCCCGACGTTCCGCCTTTTCCGCGTCGGTGTGGATCTTCAGCACTTCGGAAATCTGATTTCCGATCGTGTGGAGCGGCGACAGCGATGTCATCGGCTCCTGGAAGATCTTGCTGATGCGCGTGCCGCGCAGGCTGCGGATCTCCTCCCCTTCCCGCTCCAGCGAGAGCAGGTCGATCGGCTTTGCCGCCGTCGTCGGGTCGTTGAACAAAATTTTGCCACCAACCTTGGCGACGTTGGGCAAGATGCCCATCACCGCCTGGCTGATTGCGGATTTCCCCGATCCGGACTCGCCGACGAGCGCCGTCACCTTGCCGGGCAAAATTCTGAAATTCGCGTTGTTGACGGCTTGAACTTCGCCGCCGAGCACCGAGAATGTGATCCGCAGACCTTCAACTCGAAGCAGGTCCGCCCCAGATGTCATAGCAGCACGCTTCCCTCATTGCTTTTTATCCGCCGCCTCTAAAAAAAGACTAGCGCAGCTTCCAAGGGCTGTCCAGCACACCCGGTTGCAGACGAGGCTATACCCACCTGCATCTTCAGATGGTTAGAACGAAGGGCAGGGACCGCCCTTCAACACGTCGGCGCAATTGGCCGAGCGTCTGAAGTCGTCGTAAAACAGTGTCCAGTCGGTGGTATCGGCCGCCCGGTAGGGGCCGAACTTGAAGTACTGGTTCTTGCCGAGCCCCTTGTCGTCGTGACCGATATGGCCCGTCACCGTGATGATCGGCTTGTCGTTGGCGAAGAGTTCGATGCGACCCGTGCCATTGGCTCCCGGCAGCGTGTAGATCGCGAAATCGATCCAGCCGGACTTCGGGTCGGGCAACGGATTGCCGTGGTTCGTCACCTTGATCGCATCGGTGCATGCATTGAAGAGACTGCCGTCGATCAGCTCCCAGTTGCTGTCTGCGGCGACGAGCATGCGCATCTGGTTGACGCCCGGCCGCCCCCATACGGGGATCTCGCCCGGTTTGCAGCTCGCCGGCTTCCCCTCAGGACCGGCCCAGAGCGGCGCGATATAGTTCGTTTCCACAGTGGCGAAAAGTTTGCCGGCCTCCAGCCTCAAGGCAAGGAACGGGCTGAAATCGCCCTCGGCACCCGGATCGATCTCGCGCTTCCACTGGGCGATCAGATAACGATGGTCCTCATTCGGGATCGGGTCGGCAAACTTGACCGCGAAACCATACCAGACGCCCTGGTCGTATGGCACGCGCAGCGCCGTCTTTTCCCAGATCTCGGCCCGCTCGCTGCAACCGTCGAGCGAATCGGGACAGGTCGGAACGACGCTCAGCTTGAGCGCGCCATTACCGTTATGCTTGACCTCGTTCTGAAACTCCACCGTGCCGGCGGTCTGCTCGAAGTTCTCGCGATAGTAGAGCCCGCCCTCAGGCGCAAAATCCCGCCCCTCGAAGTCGTCGGAAAGCTTGGTTTCCCATGGCTGCGCCATCGCGCTCCCGGCCATGACGATGGAAGCGACGAAAAGGACGGTGCGAAACATTCTTCCCCCTATTGAAGCATCTTGTCGATAAGGCCGCGCGGCGGCTGGAGCGGACGCGTATTGCGATGAAGCAGCATGACATGCTCCGCCTCGGAAAGTCCATCCTGCAACACGTCGTCGAAGCGTTCATCGGCCCTTGCGAGCAAGGCAGCGTCGTTGGGGTAGAGGATCGTAAATTTCTGCCGCACGCCGCGGAGCTTTTCCTGGCCGAGGGCCGTCCAGTCGCCGCCGCAATAATTGACGAAGGCTTCGCTCGCGACGACGCTGTGGGCGTATTTCTTGGTCAGGTTCTGCAACCTCTGGACTTCGTTGACGGCCGAGCCGAAGGCCGAGAACGTCAGCCGGTCGCGCAGGCCCACATTGCCGAACATCACGTTGCCCACATGCAGACCGATGCCGTAGCCGATCGGATCGCGTGCCTGCTTGCGCCGCTCGCCGTTCAGCATGTCCATGCGTGCGGTTGCCGCGCGCACGGCGGCAAAGGCCTCGCGGGCGGCAAATTCCGAGGGCTCCTTGTGGCGCCCACAGGGATAGACGGCGATGAAGCCGTCACCGACGAAGCTCAGAATATGGCCACCGTTGCGATTGAAGGGGGCTGCGATTGCATCGAAATAGGTGTTCAGGGTCTCGATATAGGACTGACGCCCTTCCTTTTCCGCCAGCATCGTCGAGCGGCGCATGTCGCCCATGACGAGGACGGCGCGCACGGTCTCGCCGTCGCCGCGGCGAACCTGGCCGCTCATCACACGCCGGCCAGCGCTGGAGCCGAGATAGGTGGTCAGCATGTTGTCGGCGAGCTTGCCGAGCACCGCCATCTTCGCCGCGACTGCCAGATGGTATTGCAGCTTCAAAAGCGCGCCAATGACATCGTCCGTGAAGCCGCCGTGCCGATCCGTCGTCCAGGACCCGACCATGCCATGGCCGGAATCGGCGCCGAGCGACTGCATGAAGGCCAGATAGTCCGTCGCCCCCATTTCCTTGAGGTCGTCGAAGATCGGGAACTCGGACGGTGTATCCTGGTAGATGCGCCGGCGGACATGCTCGAGATTGTTGTTGAGCAGGTAATAGTAAGGGCTCTGCAGGAACCGCTCGGGATTAAGCGCCAGTTCCTCGTGCCGAAGGCCGCTGACCTCCACGCCCTTGCCGCGCACCCAGGTGAAACCCAGAGCATCGTAAAGCGGGTGCAGCATCGAGAATGAAAGATGGACGCGCATCAGCGGCAGGCCGGCGGCCGCCAGCCGCTCGCAGAAGCCTTTGACGATCGTCTCCAGCGGCGCGTCGCTCAGCGATGTGCGCATCAGCCAGTCGGCGACCTTGTCGATGAGGATTTCGGATACGTTGTCGTTCGTCGGGCCCATTTCGCGTCCTCGCATGACAGACCGTCCCGCGTCAGCATCCGGAGACGGCGAACGCCCCGGCAATTTGCCGGTTCATGTTCGCGGTGGATGATGATGAGCCGTGCCCGTTAAGAAAATGCTCCAACCGATTCCGGCGTCGATGACGTGCAGGCACCCGGAATGCGGCACTTATATGTTGCAGATATTCACGCGCGCAGCCAATTTCCAGAGGCGAACGAAGATTTTTCCGACCTGTTGCAGCACGAAGATTTGATAGCCGGCTCAACGGCGTGCCAGCAGCACTGGTACCGGGCCTCGCTTGACTTGGGGCTTGTTTCTCTCCAACAAACCACGACATGTTCGCGCGCCGCGCCTGTCTGTCCACGAGATCCGGAACCGAAACTTGACCTCACCTCATTTCGAAAGCCTGCTGTCGTCCATCTCCGACCGGAGCGCCAAGGTCGGCGTCATCGGGCTCGGCTATGTCGGCCTGCCATTGGCGATTGCGGCAGCGCGCGCGGGCTATTCCGTCATCGGTTTCGACATCGATCCCGGCAAGATCGTCGCGCTCGATGCGGGCAAGTCCTACATCGGGGCGGTCTCGGACGCTGTCCTTGCCCGGGAGAGCGGTGCTGGCCGTTTCCGTTCCACGACGGATTTCCTCGAACTGTCCGGCTGCGACGTCATCATCATCTGCGTGCCGACGCCCCTGACCAAATATCGCGACCCGGACCTTTCCTTTGTCGAAAAGACGTCGCGCGCGATCGCCGCAACCCTGCGTCCCGCGCAGCTCATCGTCCTGGAATCGACCACCTACCCCGGTACGACCGATGGCATCGTGCGCAGCATCCTCGAGGAAACCGGGTTCAAGTCCGCCGCCGAATTTTTCGTCGGCTTTTCACCCGAGCGCGAAGACCCGGGCAACCCGGTCTATGAGACCGTGAGCATTCCGAAGGTCGTCGCCGGCGACGGCCCCGAGGCGGCAAAGCTGATGGAGGCGTTCTACGCTTCCGTGGTTAAGACGGTCGTTCCGGTCTCGTCCAACGCCACGGCGGAAGCCGTGAAACTCACCGAAAACATCTTCCGCTCGGTCAACATCGCGCTCGTCAACGAATTGAAGATTGTCTACGAGGCGATGGGCATCGACGTCTGGGAAGTGATCGAGGCCGCCAAAACCAAGCCGTTCGGCTATATGCCGTTCTATCCCGGCCCCGGCCTCGGCGGCCACTGTATTCCGATCGACCCTTTTTACCTCACCTGGAAGTCGCGCGAATACGAACTGCCGACGCGTTTCATCGAGCTTGCCGGCGAGATCAACTCGGCCATGCCGCGCCACGTCGTCAGCCGACTGGCCGAGGCGCTGGACCGGCACGCCGGCAAGGCGCTCAGCCGCTCCACCGTTCTCGTCATCGGCCTCGCCTACAAGAAGAACGTTCCCGATATTCGCGAGAGCCCATCGTTGCGCCTGATCGAACTGATCGAGGAGCGCGGCGGCCACACCGCCTATCACGACCCCTACGTTACCGAGATCCCGCCGACGCGCGAATATGCCGCTCTGAAGGGCCGGAGTTCAGTGACGCTCGACGAGCCCACGGTGGCGGCGTTCGACGCCGTGCTGATCGCCACCGACCACGACCAGGTGGACTACGCAGCCCTCGCCAAGTGGGCGCCGCTCGTCGTCGATACCCGCAACGTCTTCCATCGAAACGGCCTGACGGGCAGCCACATTATCAAGGCATAGCGCAACGGTCGTGCGCATCCCTGTGGCCACAACAGCTAGCCGGCGCCACCCGCAAAGGGTTGAGTAGCCTTGTTGCGCGCCAGCGCGGCCTTGAGATTGCTCGCCGCCACCGCATAGCCTCCAGAGGCGCCGTCGACGAAGTGTATGTGGTCGCGGGTCATCGGCGTCGGCACGATGCAGGTCATCAGCGCCGAATCCTGCCGGTGCAGGCCATAGTGTCCGACGCCCTCTGCCTCTGCCCGCTGCAGCCGCGCCTCGATCCGTTCGAGGCACGGGGCACTGATATCGATCGTCATTTTCAGGCCGTCGTCGAATTTACGGAAGTCGGTGTTGTCGGCAAGGTCGCGGCGATACCGGTTCGTATCGAAAGGACCGAAGTTCCAGCCCATGCGAAGGCAGACGAAAAGTGCCAGCGTCTGCACGGTGATAATGCAACGTTTCAGGAAACGTCGCCCTCGCGGAGCGGCCGCACGCGTCTCGATGTCGATCCCCTGGAACGAGAGCCGCGCGGTCGGCCCAAGCTCGGGAACGGGGTGCCCGCCGCGATCTTCCTCGTCGGCAAGCGCGACGATGTCGGCGATCAGCGCCTGGAACTCCGGTCCGTTGCCCTTCGCCCCCGGCACCGCGATGATCGAGGCGATCGTGCCGTGGCAGGACTCGATCGAGTTCCAGCGACATGAAAGGCCGGTCAGGTCCGGCCGGCTGCCGGCAGGCGCTGCCGCGACGTGATAGCGCCCGGCCTTCATTGCCGCCTCGGCCCAGCTTGCCCCGCCGCCCGCAAACATCGCGTAGGAAACCTCGTCGCTGGCCTTGAAGCGGGCGACACGCATGTCGAGCCCGTGCTGGCGGATGTCGCTGACCGGAACGAGCGCAGTCCGCAACTCAAGGTCAAGTTCCTCCGCCACCCAGGTTTTCACTGCAGCCAGCGCGTCGCGGGCCCTGTCGGCCATCGATGCCGGCAGCGCCGCCAAGGCGCCATCCCCCCCGAATACGAAGGGCATTGTCTTTTCTTCGAGCACGTTCATCAGGGCGGATATGACACTCGCGCCAGCCATGTTGACTGTCTTGTAGCGGCCGTCGGCAATCGCACCGGTCGAGTTGACGATATCGGCCACGGCAAGCAGCCAGCCGTCCGGCAACGGCCGGTAATTCGCTTCGTCCGCGACGCCTTCGAAGGCGGCGAACAGCGGCACGCTATCGTAAAATCGCCCTTCCATTGCCTCAGCCATCAGCGCCTCGATCTCGCTCTCCCTTAACGTTCGTCAGATAATTCACGCAGGAGCGCAACAAAAAGTTTCGTTGGCTGTTACCAGGGGGACACCTCTGTCCGTTTCGGCGGCCTAGTGGTTGTGCGAGAAGCGGATCGGGCCGGAGCGGAACTTGGCGACGCGAAGGTTAGTTTCCAAATAATGACCCACGGCATTGCAGGGGTGTGGCCATCTGTGCTTGTTTAACAGTCATACAAGGATCAAAATGATCCAAGTGTGCGTAGTGAAGCCGAAACTGAATGCGTGACGACAACTTTCGAGTGCGGTTCTGGGGCGTAAGAGGAAGTTTGCCGGTCTCCGGCCAACAGTACGTCGCCTATGGGGGAAATACATCCTGCATCGAGATTCGATGCGGTAAGGACGTATTGCTGTTCGATGCCGGTTCTGGCCTGCGCGAGGCGGGATATGCGTTGATCGCCGAAGGTGTCGAAGAGTTCGATCTATTCTTCACTCACAGCCACTACGACCACATTATCGGTCTTCCCTATTTCAAACCCATCTACAAATGTCGCAATTCGGTGCGCTTCTGGTCAGGCCATCTGCACGGCACCATGACCACGCGGGAGATGATCCGCGATTTCATGCGCCCGCCGTGGTTCCCGGTCGATCCCGACATCTGTCAAGCGAGCCTCGACGGCATGGACTTCAAACCCGGTGACGTGCTGACCCCGCGTGCCGGCGTCACCATCCGCACGATGAGCCTCAATCATCCCGGTGGCTGCGTCGGCTACCGGATCGAATGGAATGGCCGCGCCGTCGCGCTCGTCTATGATACCGAGCACGAGCCGGGCGTTCTCGATCCCGGCGTGCTCGAACTGATCGCCGGGGCCGACCTGTTCGTCTACGACTGCACCTATCTCGAAAGCGAGATGGAGCATTTTCAGGGTTACGGACACTCGACCGGCATGCATGGCGCACGACTGGCGATGGCCGCCGGCGTCAAGCAGCTCGCCATGTTCCACCACGATCCGTCGCGCACCGATGAGGCGTTGGCCGCCATGGAACGCGATGTCCAGGCGACATTCCCCGGCGCCTTTGCCGCCCGCGACGGACAGATCGTCGAGCTCGATTGAGCATCTGAAATCGCGTCGGGATGTCCTTTACCCGAAATTCGGGCCGGAACTATTTCACGCCTCGTGGATTCCTTCTTTCCAAAGAAGGAGCGCCGCATGAGCAAGGACAAGAAGGCCCAGCAGGCGATCGAGGAAACCGGCAAGGATCCGTCGGGTGGGCAGCATCTTCCAACCGCAGGTCCTCATGCAAAGGATCGACTGACCGACAAGACCAAGACCCCCGGCTCAGGGTTGCTGCCGGACAACGATGACGACACTGTCGTACCCGGTAGCGGCTGAGGTGGTGTTCCAGCAAAACATGGGCCGTCGCATCCGACGGCCGCGCCTCCCTGACATGGCGGCAAGCGTCCCTACTGTTTGTCGCGGCAGCTGGCCAAACTACGCTTCCGCCAGCGAAAGGATCATTAAGCTATGAGATCGGCTCCGGTCCGCCAGCGACAGGCCGGATGCGCGGCCGTAAGCGTGAAGAGCTCCTCCATGAAGGACCAAACGCCGGCGTCGTGAACCAGATGATGGGTGAGCACTCCGATGGTTCGCCCGGCCTGATCCCGCCTCTTTTCATCGTCACCGCAGATCTGCCTTAGCCTGGCGATGATGTCTGCTACAATCGCCGCGTGCTCGCGGCAGCCGCGTGTTCCCTGCCAATCCATCACATCGGCATGGGTGTTGACGAGCTTGAAGAGCGAGGGTTTTTCCGGACCGAAGACCGACAGCGCCGCAAAACCGACCCCGGGCAGGTCATCCAGAAGCGCGCCGTCGATCCGGTTCCACGGCGGCACCAGCATCGGCACGAAGCTGCGCGGAAACAGCGCCTGGAGACGCGCGTAACCCTCCGTGAGTTCATCGAGAACCGTTGAGCGTGGCCGGTGCGCGCCGAGTTCCTGTTTCTTTTCCTCGGGCGGAGCATGGTTGCGGTGCGCCCAGCCGTGCACCGCGACGCTGACGCCGGCATGTCCATCGAGGCGGCGCGCAAGCGCCTCGCCCGTCAGCGCGGGCGGCACGGCGATGACCACCGGAACCAGGTGCTTGTCAACCAGCGACAACAGGCGGTCGAGTGCTGCCGTCGGCTCGGCGGCGTCGTCGTCCCGCAGCCAGAAATCAACCTGTCGACCGGACGCGGCCACGCGGTCGAGCGCGACGGCAAGCTGCTGCCAATGGGGTCGTCTCATGCCGTCGCCTCCAGATGCTCGTCAAATATCGTGCGCAGCCGCCGCGCCGCGGCAGGGAAGGAACGTTCGTCGTGGACGAACCGTCCGGCAGCCGTACCCAATCTCCGCCGAAGGACCGGATCCTCTATCAGCGCGCGCATCGCCGCCGCAAAGGCGGTGGCATCGCCGTCGGGCGTAAGGATCCCTGTCTCGCCGTCCCTGACCACTTCCGGCACGCCGGCGGTATTCTGCGCAACGACTGGCAGGCCCGCCGCCTGAGCTTCGAGATAGGCAAGCCCATAGGCCTCGCCGCAGCCCGGCCAAACGTAGAGGTCGCTGCCGGCAAGAATAGCCGGCAGATCGGCAGCGCTCCTTTCGCCGAGCCAGTCCAGCCGGTCGGACGGCAAGGCCGAGAAGGCCTGTTGCACCTCGTCGCGGCACGGACCGTCGCCGACGATCGTCAGGGTCCAGCGGCTATCGGCGATGTGTGTCAGCGATTGCGCCAGCATGCGGTAGCTGTCCAGCTTGTCGCCGCTGCGCATCATGGCGACTACGACCATGCGGCAGAGGTCATCCGTGCTTCCGCCGCCCGGCACGAAAGGGGCGGCATCGATGAAGGGGGCAAGCATCGCGTGGCGGCAGTCGGGCGCGGCCTCCAGCAGGCCATCCCGGTCCCGGCGCGTCAGGCAGATGTTGACTGCCGCCTGCTCGATGGCCTGGAGCACGTGGCGTTGGGCGATCGCGCGCACGCCCTCGTTTCGCCGCGCCGAGTAGGAGGCCTCTGCCGTCACGTAGGGGATGGTGAATTCGGCGGCAAGCGAAGGACCGAGCAGGTCCGGCGCCTTGTAGTAGGGATGGTAGCAGAACCATAGATCGGGGGCGCCGTCGCGCATCCACCCCTGCCGGAGGCGGATGATCTCGCCTGCCGCCGCTTGCTCCAGTTCACGAAAATCTACGTCCGACGCGGCCGCCATGAAGCTGCGCAGGTCCGAGACGACCGCGACCTCGTGCCCTCCCGCACGGAGTGCTGCAACCAGCATGCGCGCCATCAGGCGATCACCCGAAGGAACGGGATGGTCTGGGGATTTCAGCGGTGCGTAAAAGGCGATCTTCATCCGCAGCGAGCTATCGTTTCTCCGCGGCGGCCTGTCAACCGACCGCGCCGGGAGCTTGCCGCTTTCCGGTGGGATCGCGGGAGAGGAAAGCATGCGTCCGCGCCGCCGTCTGCAGCCAAGGGGATACCAGGCCCGACCGCCAGCGGTTCATCGGTCGATCGGCAAATCGTAGTAGTCCCGGCGGATCAGTTTCAGCGAACGGTCCGGCTCGATGACATAGGTTTCCTGAACGAAGCTGTTGCCGCTCGTGAAGCGGTGCGGGACGATGCTGCCGACGGGCGCCTTCGTCAGCTTCGTGCGCGGCTGCCCGCCATAGGTGATGCTGCCGGGGATCGGCTCCAGGTCCGGCGTCGTGCAGCCCGCAAGCGTCACCGCGGACAGAGCAAGCAGACCAAACAGCCCGCCAAGGCTGCGGATGTTTTTCACCATGATCACCTGGCAGCCCCATCGCCGTCCGTGGACCGCTCCGTGCCTGCCACTCCTTGTTTCGTTTCTCTTCTTCCAGCGCGGCCAGATCGCGCCGCCGCGTTCGCTAAGGCGTTGCAGCCACCCCTGTGCTGCCGGCCTTCTCGACCGTGGTTTCCGTATCATGCTCCGAGAGCAGGCTATAGGCGACATAGTATTTGTAGATATTGCTGACGTATTGCACCGTCTCGCGCCCGACGATCGCCGCCGCCGCATTCTCGACATTGCCGAACCAGAGGTTCGGGTCGAGCCCCATATCCTTGGCCTTGGCCCTGAACTTGCGCAGGTTTCCCGGTCCGGCATTGTAGGCCGCGAAGGCAAACAGCATCTGGTTTTTCGGCGTGACGGCCGGGTCGTCGATGTAGGTATCGACAAGGTAGCGCAGATATTTCGAGCCCGCTTCGACGTTGAGGTTCTCGTCCTTATCGATGCCGCGAATGTTGACGGCCTTGTCCGCAGCGGTCGATGGCAGCAACTGCATGATGCCGACCGCGCCCCTGTGGCTGCGGCGGGACTGATCGAGCTGCGATTCCTGGTAGCCCTGCGCCATCAGCATCAGGTGGTCGAAGGAATAGGTCTTCCCGTGCGTGCGGAAGATTTCCACGAGTTGCTTGAAACGTTCGACATCGGCTGGCGCATAGGCGCGCTTCAGCATCTTGTCGCCCTTGTAATAGGTGCTCCTCAGGATGTTGCCGAAGGTCGTCCCGACCTTGTGGGTCTTGACGAAGTCGTCGAGCACACCTTTAAGCTTGGGGCTGTCCTTGCGGATCGCCCAGGCGATCTCCCCGTGGTCGGAAACGACGATGTCGTCGCGCACCTTGAGGTCGGTGAACACCTTCACCCAGATGTCCGCCTTGTATTTGTCGACGACCGTCCAGGGCAGCAGGCCGGCATTGATCATCTCCAGGACGTCTTCGTCCTCGAGGTTCTCATCCATGTCCTTCAGCGTGATCGGCGCGCGACCGGCCTCTTCGAAGCCGGCGCTGAGCGCCGCCAGGTGCTCGTAATAACTGCTCGATCGGCGCACATGCAGTTCCTGCCCGCTCAAATCGTCGACGCTTGTGATCGCCGGCGCCGAAGGGCCGGTGACCAGCACCTCCTTGGCTTCGTCGAACAGCGGCGCGGTGAAATCGACCTTTGCAAGCCGCGTCTCGGTTATCGTCAGATTGGCCATGACGATATCGCCAAGCCCTTCTTCGAGCGCCGAGAGCAGACGCGCCCGCGGCATCGGCAGGAACCCGACGCGGATCTTGTCGATCTGCTTCTTCTTCCCCTTGTTGAGTTCGTGTTCGAGCGCCGTTCCGAAGTCGACGGCCGTGCCCAATTGCTGGCCGCGATCGAGGAAATAGATGGTCTTGCTGAAAGGCACGATGATGCGGATCACGCGCCGCTTTTCCATTCCGTCGAAGTCGTCCTTGTGGGGGACGAACATCGAGCGAAGGAATTGCTCATTCGACTGTGCCAAGGCGCCGCTTCCCGTGAAGAACACGAGAAGCAGCAGCCCCAAGAGAACGCGTTTCATGTCAGCCCCCAGCCCGAGAACCCTGTTGCCGAAATGCTATTCCTGCGGCGGACCGCCTTCGCCAAGCGCGGCGGCCGCATTCTTCTTGGCGATGGCGTCGCGGGTCGCGGCGGCCGCGGCGACGGATTGCTGCTGCTCGTCGCCCGCCACCTGCACGGTCGGCGAGGCGAAGTTGATGCCGTTTTCCTTGAAGGATTCCTTGATCATCACCTGCGCCCGGCGCCGGACCTGGGTCTGTGCCCCCGGCTTCGTCTTCATAGCGAAACTCAAGGTCATGCCGTAGTCGCCAAAGTTCTCGACACCCTTCATCTTGACCGTTTCCAGGATCAGCGGCCCGATATCCGGATCTTCGAGCAGCTTGGCGCCGATGCCCTTCACCAGTTTCTTCACCTTGGCGACGTCGGCATCGAAGGAAACGTTGATCAGGAACTTGTCGATCACCCAGTCGCGGCTCATGTTCTGCACCGCGCCGAGCGAGCCGAAAGGCACCGTGAACACGGGACCGCGATGATGCCGGAGCTTGACCGAGCGAATGCTGAAGGATTCGACCGTGCCCTTGTAGCTGCCGCTCTGGATGTATTCGCCGATCCGGAAGGCATCGTCCATCATATAGAAGATGCCGCTGATGACGTCCTTGACCAGCGTCTGCGAGCCGAAGCCGATCGCCACGCCGAAGACACCGGCGCCGGCAATCAGCGGGCCGATTTCCACCCCAAGGCCGGAGAGCACCATCAGCACGGCTACGATCGCGATGAAGGCTGCCAGAAAGTTACGCAGGATCGGCAGCAACGTCATCAGGCGGGTGTTGCGGGCGCGCTCGGCCGGATCCTCGGTCGCGTGATTGGCCTGCTTGACGCGCAGGTTGATGAAACCCTTGACGAGCTGCCAGACCAGATCTGCAGCCAGCAGGATGACGATACCCGCCAGGACGCCGCGGAACACCCGATTGAAGGCGTCGTCCTGCATCATAGACGTGGCGCTGACCTTGAAGACGAGCGCCAGCCAGCCGGCGGCAAGCGCGATGACCAGCAGCCGTGCCCCGCGCTCGATGAAGATGTTGCGCACCACGCGCGCATCGTCCTCTGCCGAGCTATCCAGCATCGTCTTGGTAAAGGCGCTCGTGAAACGCAGCAGCGGCGGCAAGCCGATCACGTAAAGGCCGATCCAGAACAGCACGTCCATGCCGGCGACCCAAAGCAGCCAAAGCACGATCAGGAACGCAACCAGGAACACGTTGCCGACGATACGGCGCGAACCGACAACGGCCCCCACCGGACGCCGCACGACTGTGAGGATCCCGAGCGCGAGGACCACGAGCCCAAGAAGCGCGGTGATGAGATTGCGCACGTCCGCGGAAATCGACAACGCGCTCATCGCGTCGCCGACACCCCAGACGAGCGCCCCCCCACCGATCAGCCATAGGGCATGCCGGTGCCAGAAGCTGGCCTCATCGGGCGTGAGCGAGAGGTAACCGCCTCGCCCGTCCGCATTCCCCTCGTTGACCGGTCCCCCCGTCAGGACCGCCGAGGCGATGATCATCAAAAGGCGTGCTCCGATCCAGGCGCCGAGCAGCGGCGCGATCGTCGTTTCCAGCCGCGTCGGCCAGTCGGCGATCGCCAGCACCGACATGCTGGCAGCCGCAAAAACTATAAGCGGCAGAAGCCGTGTGAGCATGGTGCGGGCCGGCCCCGTCAGCACGGCCCCCTTCAGGCTGCGTCCGAGCAGCCAGCGCAGGAGATATTCGGCGCCGTAGCCGATCGCCAGGATCAGGAAAAACCCTTTGAGGATGGGAGCGGCGCCATGGCTCTCCATGTCGCCGGAAAGGCGCTGGCGCGCCGCCTGCATCTCCGGAAGGACACGCGGCACGGCGTTGCCGATGCCGGTCAGATGACGCCTGATTTCGGCGGTCCAACGCGCCACGACACCGGTTGCGGGCGTTCCGGCCGGAGCTTCGGCCGCAGTGGCGGGCGGGGCCTGTTTCGTCGACAGCCACTGTTTCACTTCCGGATCATCGAGAAGCTGGATCAGCTGCTGGACCTTTGCGGGCGGAGCCGCCGGCGCGGCTTGCTGCGCCAGCCCTGGCGAAACCAGCCCGAAAACAGCGGAAAGAAAAGCCACGAGACCGAAGACCGGCCCCATAAGCAAGCGACCCGACGACCCGACACAGCCCATTCTCATCACCCCCGACGAACATGCCCGTCCCCCGACCGGCACGACTCCCAATCTTTACAAAGGCTAACATACCACCGGGCTGTTGCGTCAACGCCAAATGCGACGCGGTCAGCGGCGACGGAAGCCACCGCCACCGTGGAACCCACCGCCTCCGTGGAAACCGCCTCCACCATGGAAGCCACCCCCACCGCCAAATCCACCACCACCCTGGAAACCGCCGCCGTCAAAGCCGCCGCCCCCGAAGCCGCCCGGGCGGTCAAAGCCGCCACCGCCACCGGTCGGGAAATTCAGCGGCCGCTGACCGAACGACTGCCGCTCGAAGCTGCGCTGGTTGCCGAGCTGCCGGCCGATATTGTCGATCGCCAGATGGTCGGGGGCACGCTCGCGGTCCGCGCCTTGACCGGCTTGCTGGCGCGTCTCGATCCTCTGGTTGATGTTCTCCGCTGCATCCGGATGATTGGCGGAGAATTGCTCGCCCGCCTTGGTCCTATCCTGGATCAAAGGCTTCTGGACTGGCTGCCAACCGTCGGGCGTACGCTTTTGCCATTGTCCGTCGTCACGACGATACACGTTTCCGTCACGGCCGGCATAGACGTCGCCGCCCTTGCCGCCGGCGACAAAGCCATGGTTCCCGTCCGACGTGCGCCAATTGACGCCGGCGCCATTGGCGGTCGAGCCGCCGCTGATGCGGGCAAAATCGGACCCGTGCTTGACGGCCGCGGTGCCCCAGCTTCCGTAGACGTTATGTCCGCCGCGAGCCATCGCCGCGTTGCCGGTGCGCGGATTGTAGGCGGCGACGAAGCCGCGGTCTCCGTTCGGTCCGTAGCCGGCCGCGCCGCGAACATAGGTGCCCGTGCGCGGATTGTAGGCCGCACCGGCAGCAATGCCGCGATAGGGCCCGTAGGCATATCCATAGCGGCCGAACGTACCGATGGCCGGATTATAGAAGGCGCCGACCCCATAGGTTACCGGGCGTGGATAATAGGGCCAGTAACCGCCACCGGCCCAGCCGTAATCCCAATAGTCGTCATAGTACCAGCCGGTGCCGTAGACGAAGGTGTCCCAGGCGAGATAGGCACCCAGGTAACCCATCGTATAGCCGAACCAGACCGCGTCGGGCTCGGTATCGTAGATGCGCACATAGGTGGCATTGTAGATCGGCGACGACGGCGGGATGGTATAGATCTCGTCCGGCACCGCCTTTGCCACAGCGAACGGCCCGGTCGGTGCATCGCCGACGAACCAGACCCCGTCCTTGAGCACGAAATACTTGTCGCCGACCTTGATGACGGTCTCGTTGGTGTTGACCGCGTAGGTCAGGGACGTCCCGTCGATCGTTTTGAACTTCGGGTCGCCGCTATAGGCGACGTCCACCGTGACGGAGCCATCGAGCGAGACACGCGCCTTTTCGGGAATGCTCGCCTTCAGCCGCGCCTCTGCGTTTTCGGAGGTACCGGGAACGGACGCGCGCACCGTGTAATAGGCGGCATCCTGCGGAATGTTCTGGAAGTCCTGCGGCAGCTTGGGCGTCGCGAAGGTCCAGGGGCCGTCGAGCGCGGTACTCGCGAACCAGCGACCGGATACGAGGATGTACCAGCTTGAGTCAACGTCACGGTAAAAGGCGTCGCTCTCGGTGTTGGTCGCAACCTTGAGACCGGTGCCCGGCACCTGTTCGAGTTTCGGCTCACCGTCGAAGGCGAGCAGTTCCGACGGCTTGTCCGAATAGATGACGTCGGGCACGATCACCTTGTCCGCCTGCGGCGGGATCGCCGCCTTGGCATCCTTCCAGTTGTCGTCGTCCGGCAGTTTGCTGAGTATGTCGGGAAGCGACGAGGCGGACTGCCATCCCGAGGCGAGATCCTTCGATTGCAGCCATGACTTGTCGTTGCGCAGGTAATAAGTGGCGTCAGCCTCGACCTTGAACAGATCCCAATTGGTGTTGACCGTGAAGGAGAGCCCCTCGACGCCCTTGACCGGGGCAAACACGGCCTTGCCGTCGGTCTGCACCAGGATCGCCGGCTTCTTGCTGATAAAGATCGGCGGCGCGTCGGCCTTCAACCCCTCGACATTGCCGAGCCGCTGGTAGTCGGCGAGGCTCGCCGTCAGCTTGTCCTCCGAAATGGTGATCGTCCCGACCGGCATCAGCTTGCCGACCTCGAGCGTCAGATCCGCCAGTTCCTTCCGGTCGAGGACGGAGAAGTTGATCTCGGTCATCTTGATATCAGAAACGACGACCTGGCCGGAGGCGCTGTCGGCATCGGTCTTGCCAGTAACGCCAACCACGCCGAAGATCGGCTTGGCGTCGTCGGACTGCTTGTATTCGGCGGCGATCAGCGCATCGAGTTCGGTGAAATCCTTCCAGGCGTTGATCTGCGGCTGATAGAGCGTGATGGTCGCGCCACTATCGGTCTTGTAGGCGCGCGGCCAACCGAGCCCCTTGGGATCGGCATCGTTCAGGTACTTGCCGCTCACGAAGCCGTTCTGGCCATTGAAGCTTACCGCGCACCAGGTGCCCGCATCGTCGCATTCCTTGACATCGACCTCGGTTCCCTCGGCGATCGTCCCCAGACTGTTGGAGGCGGTTCCCGGTCCTTCCCGGAAATTGACTGAGGCGCTCGTCGTTGCCGGCCCGGCCCGCGCCGGAACCGCGGCAATCGCGAGGAGGGTGAAGGCGAGTGTCAGTCTGCGCATTACGGTTCTCCGAGATCCCGGGCGGCCGACCCGCGCCCGCAACGACTGAAGCCGAAGCTGGCACCGGAACTGGTTGAGCCATAGACATCTTTGCCCATCGCCAAAGCGCAAGTACGTAACAGTAACGGCGACCGTAACGGGTCGCCGAGAAGTTAGACGCAACGGAGCGGAGCGTGCCGCAGCAAACGCCGGATACCGGAACGATTCGGAGCGCCGCAGGGGCGCATGCCGTTTCACCACCCCTCCCCGGTCCTTCAGGTTGCCCGCTTCTGTCTCGATCGCGACGGTCGCTATCCCGTCTCCCCGGGTAAAATCATTAAAGCGTCGCAAATCTTTGTGTTTTAGCCCGTAGTGATTGCATAGAGTCATTTATTCAAGCAAACTCATATGTATGATTTGACCACTCCTACGTGCGGAGGAAATACAAGTGAACACGAAAGCCCCCAGCCAGATCGATGTCTTTGTCGGTTCCCGCGTCAGGATGCGTCGGTTGATGGCCGGACTGAGCCAGGAGAAGCTGGCCGACGGTCTCGGGATCACATTCCAGCAGGTACAGAAGTACGAAAAAGGCACCAACCGCATCGGCGCGAGCCGTCTGCAGGCGATCGCCGATATCCTCGGCGTGCACCCGAGCTTCTTCTTCCAGGAGGGTGAAGACCCTGCCGGCGCACGCAACGGCGACACAACGCGCGAGCCGAGCGAAATCTCGTCCTTCGTTTCGTCGAAGGAAGGCATCGCGCTCAACCGCGCTTTCCTGAAGATCACGGACCCGGTGCTGCGCAAGAAGATCATCTCGCTGGTCGCCGCCGTTGCCCAGACGCCGGAGACCGAGACCGCCCGCTCAAGCACGAGCCACGCTCAGGACCTGCACGGCTAAGCACCCGCGCCCGACAGGAATGACCGGATGACATTCAGACTGCAGACCCTCGGGCGCTTGCGGCTCGTCGATAACGGCGGGCGTGAGGTAGCGTTTCCCGAAAAGGGTCTGCTGATCCTGTGTCATCTGATCGTCGGCGGCCACAGCGAGCAGTCAAGAAACGATGTCGCCAAGCTCCTTTGGGACGAGATCGTCCCGAGCCAGGCCTTCGTCAATCTGCGCAAGACGGTCTCCCGCATCAGCGCGCGTCAGGAAGAACTCGGCTGTCACTTCCTGAGTTTCTCGCCGTCGGCCGTGCGCTTCGACGCCAGCCGGCTCAAGAGCGACCTCGATACCATCGGGCGTGAGGCGGGCGATCCACTTTCCCGTCTCCAGTGGGCCGTCGAAACCTTCCAGGAAGACTTCCTCAAGGACTTGAAGTCCCAGGGCCAGGCGCTGCATGGCTGGATCGAGCGGCAGCGTGGCGAGCATATGGCGCTGCTGCGCGAAAGCCTGCTTCTTGCGGCAGCGGAGGCGACGAACAATCATCGCAAGCTGGTCAAGGCGGCAGCGACCCGGCTGCTCGAGCGCAACCCGCTCGACGAGGACGTGCGCAAGATCCTGACCCAGGCGTTTCAGCTTGAGGGCAACCATCTGGAGGCACGGGCTGTCTCGAATGGCGGCGGCGCGATCGCGATCAACAGGCCGGAATTGCGATCGGTCTCGACGATAATCGCGCCGACGTCGGAGCCGGCAGCCGACTCGCGCCCGCCGCGCGTCGTCCTTCTGCCGCCGAACAACGGCGCGAACGACAGTCCGGCAACACAATTTGCAAGCGCATTGATCGAGGACGTGACGATCGGGCTTTGCGCGCTTCGCTCGGTTTCGGTGATCGCGCCCTACACGGCCGCACAGATCAGCCTGCAGGCAGACAAGGCCAGCACCTACCAGAAGCACGCCATCAGCTACATTCTCGACACGCGCCTGACCGACGAAGGCAGCCGGCTGACGCTCTTCACGCAACTGATCTTCTTTGCCAATGACGAAGTGATCTGGGCCGACCGTTTCAATCTCGATGGCGACGGGCTGATGGCCTCACGGCGGGAAATCGCCCGCCAGATCGCGCTGGCGATCGCCAACCAGGTGGAGCGCAACGAGACCCATCGCCAGACCTACGAGACCAATGTCGGCTCGTACCGCAGCTTCCTCCTCGGGCAGCGCTATCTCAAGCAGCTCAACCTTCCGGAGCTGCGGCGCGCGCGCAAGAGTTTCCGCCAGTCGCTCTATGAGAACTCCGGCTTTGCGCCGGCGATGAGCGGGCTCGCCCGCAGCTATTTTTTCGAGTGGCTGCTGACAGCCCGCGGCGACGCAGAGCTGCTGGCCCTTGCGGAACGGCATGCGCGCGATGCGGTGGTGGCCGACGACACGCTGGCAACGGGCTATCGCGAGCTTGGCGTCGTCAAGCTCTACTTGAGACAGTTCGACGAGAGCATGGAATACCATGACAAGGCGGAGGCGCTGAGCCCTCAGCACGCCAACGTGATTGCGAGCTACGCCGACACGCTGGTGCAAGCTTCGCGCCCCGAGGGTGGCCTGCGCAAGATCCAGGCAGCAATCGATCTCAACCCGATTGCGCCGGACGAATATTTCTGGACCGCGGCCGGCGCCAGCTACTCGCTTGGCCAGTATGAGCAGGCGATCGCCTATATCGAGCGCATGCGCGATTCGACCCCTGCCGACCGGCTGTCGGCGGCAAGTTGGGGCATGCTCGGCAACCGGAAAAAAGCGCGCCAGTTCGTCCGCAAGACTTTCGACGTGCATCCGGACTTTGATCTCGACAAGTGGATGACCATCGTTCCCTTTAGGGAAGAATGGCAGCGCGTTCATTATTGCGAGGGCCTGCGCAAGGCGGGCTTCTGATTTCTCACATCAGCAACGGCCAGGAGGGGAAAATGGCAAAAGTAGTGGTGATCGGTTTGGCGGGTGACAACCGGCTTTGGGTTGCGGATCTGGATGCGGGCACGGTCTCGCAGATCGCAACGCCGACGCAGGGGCCGCTGGCTGCGGCCAACGACCTGCGTAACAACAGCGGGGCAATGGTGCACAAGGGCGTCAATCTCGCCGTGGTTGCGGCCTCGTCCGGCTCCGTTTCCGGCGGGTTCATGGACGGCTAGTCCACGCGTGGCACAAGCCGTTGAAACTGGCCGGCCGTCGGACGAGCATTCCAGCCGTCCGGCGGCCGAGCCGCTTTCCTACAGCGATCGCGCCTGCCCGCCAGAAGAAACGTTCCGGCGGATCGAGGCATTCCTGCCGGCGCTCGGCGTCACCCGGCTTGCGCGGCTGACCGGCCTCGACCGGCTCGGCATTCCCGTCTGGAGCGCCGTGTCGCCCAACGCCCGATCGATCGTCATCAACCAGGGAAAAGGCATCACCGACGTTGACGCCAAGGTTTCGGCGGCCATGGAGGCGATCGAGCGCGCTGTGGCCTGCGCGCCGTCGGCCGTGGCAAGAACGGCCACCAGCCGGGCTCTTTCCGAAACGGGCGATCGAACGCTGCATCTGCCGGGGCTCATCTCGGCGGGGCAAGCGGACCTTCAGGACAACGAAACGATCGACTGGCTCCGTGGCTTCGACCTCTTTGACGGCGCAACCACCTGGGTTCCGCGCGAAGCGACAATCCTCGACCGGACGATCGTCGGTTATCGTTACTGGCAGTCCTCCGATGGCCTGGCCTCGGGCAACACCGAGACCGAGGCGACCCTGCACGGCTTGCTCGAGCGCATCGAGCGCGACGCCGAAACGCTGTGGCGAATGCTGCCGCTGAACGGCAAGCACCGCGGCTGCATCGATCCGGGAAGTTTGGAGGATCCTGTCCTCGATGCCCTTACGGAACGGATCGCCTCTTCAGGTCTGGAGTTGCGCCTGTTCGACATGACCAGCGACATCGGCATCCCCTGCTATGCCGCAACCCTCGCCGAAGCGGGCATTCTCTCGGCCAGGCAGCCGCGTTATCACGACGTCACGATCGGCCACGGCGCCCACCCGGTGGCACGGCGCGCCGCCATCCGTGCCGTGACCGAGGCCGCCCAGTCGCGGCTTACCTATATCAGCGGCGCCCGCGACGATGTGTTCCCTGAAACCTTCACCCGCGACCTTCCCGAGGAAACGCGAGGCCTGTTTGCCGCCGTGCCGCTCCGGACAAGCGTGGCGGCACCCGATGCCCCGGCCGGGCCTCAGGCGCTGCTCGATTACGTACTGCTGCGGCTTGAAGCGGCTGGCATCCGAACGGTTGTCGTCGTTCCGCTGATGGAAGGCGTTGCACCTTTCTCGGTGGTCAAGGTCATCGTTCCGGCCCTCGAAAATCCCGACGGCCTGCGCAAGCGTCGCTTCGGAGAACGCGCGCTCGCCCGTGCGCTGGAGGCCGGATGAACGTTGTCTTTGTTGGCCCGACGCTGCCGGACGCACGAAACGTGGCGGAAAAGAGCGTCCTAATCCTCCCACCTGCCGTTCAGGGCGACGTCCTGCGCGCAGTTGAGGGCGGGGCAACCGCGATCGGGCTTATCGACGGCAACTTCGAAAATGCTGCGCCCGTCTGGCACAAGGAAATCCTTTATGCGCTGTCGCTGGGCGTGCAGGTCTTCGGCGCGGCGAGCATGGGCGCGCTGCGCGCGGCGGAATGCGCGCCTTTCGGCATGGTCGGCATTGGCGAGATCTACCGGCAATACGCCGAAGGAGCCCGCGTGGACGACGCCGATGTTGCGCTGATCCACGGCCCGGCCGAACTCGGCTATCTGCCGCTGACACTCCCGCTCGTCAACGTCGATGCGACGCTCAAGCGCCTCTCGCAGACCCAAGCCCTTGCCCCAGCGCTCATCGCATCGATGGGCGCGACGGCGTCCGCCATGTTCTACAAGGAGCGCAACTGGGCGGGCATCGTCGCGCGCGTTGCACTGCCGGCGGGGACGGACCCCGCCCGTCTCACCGCGCTGCTCGCGCGCGAATATGTCGACCAGAAGGGCATCGACGCGCGACATTTACTGGACGCACTGCGACACACGCCAACCCAACGGACGGTTGCAACGCAAGGCTGGAAATTCAATTCTACCAGCATGTGGAAGAGGTTGTTCGGTCAACCTGACGCTTCATCTTAAGGATGTGGTTTTCACATACAACGTGTGTCACGCTCATGTCACGCGCAATGCCGCGAAGTCACGCTATGATTGGCCACGGTGGGCTGGATCTGCGGATCCAAAGGAAGCTGGGGAAAATCATGCTATCTTCATTTGCTGTGCCGGTAGAACCGGAAGACAAGGAAAAGGAGCTCTTGGCACTGGCTCGTCTTGTCACCTATGCGCGCGACTCCGCCAAGACCCTCAACGTCGAAGGCGTGCAATACTGTCTCGAACTCGCGCTCGCATCGCTGCTCAAGGAAGCCGAGGACTGCGGCAGCCAGAGAGCGCATCTGACCAACGAGTTGCTGACGCGCCCGAGCCTCGGCCGCTGCTGAGTTCCACGCCGCTTTTGGGATTGCCGTCATCCCGCGATTGGTCCGCCTGCGCGGACCCGTGGCTTTGCGATTGAGCGATGACACGAAGATAGCCCCGTTTGGCCGAAGGCGAAGCGGGGTTTTGGTCGTTGTTAGGCCTAGCGTCTGCCGCTCCCCGCGTTTCGCCGCAAGCGGATTTCGTCGCCGAACGATCGTTGCTCTCGCACGCATGAGACAGCTCAGGGAATCCGTAAAACAGACGGCCGGGACGGATATTCCCCGCAAACCAGTTCCGTTCGAAAGCCCGCTTCGCGCTTTCGTTGAAATTTAGTCCATAATTTCCATAGACAATATTGAGTGAGCGAGCCACCTCCGGTTAGGCTTCTCCCATCATGTGCGAACCGGCGCAGGGCCTTATCGACTGGCCCACCGCCTGAACGACAAAGGGAGACCGGCTTGAGCAAGACAAATCCAACCCTGCCCGTCCTTGACCTTTCGCGCTTTGCGGCGGGCCACCCCGAGCGGGCCGCAGCGCTCGACGAGTTGCGCAGCGTTGCCCGCTCGGTGGGCTTCTTTTATCTCGAGGGCCACGGGATCCCGCAGGACGAAATCGACGGCATTCTCTCGCTTTCGCGCAGCTTCTTCGCGCTGCCGGAGGACGACAAGCGGGCGATCGAGATGCGCAAGTCGCCGCACTTCCGCGGCTACAATCGCGCCGGCCTCGAATACACGCGCGGCACGCAGGACTGGCGCGAACAGGTCGACTTTGGTCCCGAGCGCCAGAGCCTCAATATCGCGTCCGGCGATGCGCCGTGGAAGCGGCTTGTCGGCCCGAACCAGTTTCCGGACGCCTTGCCGGAACTGAAGCCTGCGATCCTTGGCTATATCGAAGCCGTCACCGGGCTCGGTATCCGGCTGATCGAGATTTTCTCCGAAGCGCTCGGGCAGAAGCCCGATGTCTTCGGGCCGATCTATCGCGATGGCCCCAACCAGTTGCTCAAGATCATCCGCTATCCCGGCCGCGACAAGACCGAAAGCGATCAGGGCGTCGGCGCCCACAAGGACGGCGGCTTCGTCACCATCCTGTTGCAGGACGTGGTCGGCGGACTGCAGGTCGACGACGGCAAGGGCGGCTGGATCGACGCACCGCCGAAGCGCGGCACCTTCGTCATCAATGTCGGCGAACTCCTGGAACTGGCATCGAACGGCTATCTGCTCGCCAACATCCACCGGGTGGTAACGCCGCCAGCTGGCGGCGATCGGCTCTCGGTCGCCTTCTTCCTCGGCGCCAATCTCGCTTCGACCATCCCGGTGCTCGATCTCCCGCCACAGCTTGCAGCCGAGGTCCGCGGCGTCACCCAGGATCCGCAGAACCCGCTCTTCCACGAGGTCGGCCGCAACGTGCTGAAATCCCGGCTGCGCTCGCACCCCGATGTCGCCGCCGCGCACCACGCAGACCTGCTGGAGCAGCCAAAGGCGGCTATGCCCGCCTGATCAACCGGACAGCGCCGATCAACCTGAGAGCCAAGGAGAAATGGCATGACGATCCATCAGAAGCCGGAAGAACCGGCAGTCGAGATCAAGACGCCGAACGGCCTGCGCGAAGCCGACGGGCGATTGCATCCCGAAACGCTGGCGCTCCACGGCGGCAGCTATCGCTTCGATCCGGCAAGCGGCGCCGTCGCCGTGCCGATCTACCAGACGACCTCCTATCAACTGCCCGGCACCGACGGCGCCGACAAGCTCTTTGCGCTGGAGGCGCCGGGGCATCTCTACACCCGCGTTTCCAACCCGACGCAAGACGCGTTTGAGCAGCGGCTGGCGGAGATCGAAGGGGGAGCAGCCGCGCTGGCACTTGGCTCCGGCCAGGCGGCATCGGCCTTCGCGCTCCTGAACCTTGCGCGCTCCGGCGACAACGTCGTCAGCGCCGCCGGCCTTTATGGCGGCACCTGGGCGCTGTTTGCCGCCACGCTGAAAAGTTTCGGCATCGAGGTTCGTTTCGTCGATGCGGCTGATCCCGAGGCGTTTGCCCGGGCGACGGACGACCGGACACGTGCCTACTATGCCGAGTCCCTGCCGAATCCGAAGCTCGAAGTCTTTCCGATCGCCGAGGTCGCCGAGATCGGCAAGCGCTTCGGCATTCCGCTGATCGTCGACAACACGGCGGCCCCGCTGACGATCCGGCCCTTCGACCACGGCGCTGCGGTAGTCGTCTATTCGACGACAAAATACATCGGCGGGCACGGTACCTCGATCGGCGGCGCGATCATCGACAGCGGCCAGTTTCCCTGGCACGAGCATGAGGCGCGCCATCCGAACCTGCACGAGCCTGACCCGAGCTACCAGGGCAAGACCTGGCTCGAAAAAGCGGCCGCGATCGCGTTTCATCCCTATATCCTGCGCGCCCGCGCGGTGCTGTTGCGCGACCTCGGCGCCGCGATCAGCCCGCTAAACGCATTCCAGTTCATCCAGGGTCTGGAAACGCTGCCGCTCCGGATCCGGCAGCACAACGAGAATGCCATCAAGGTGGCCGAGTTCCTCCGCACCCACCCGAAGGTGGCGCGGGTGATCTTCCCGAAGTTCCAGGATGGCGAGGCAAAAGCGCGCGGCGGGAAATATCTGCTGAACGGCCACTATGGCGCGCTCGTGGGCTTCGAGCTGAAGGACGGTCGCGAGGCGGGACGGCGTTTCATCGACGGGCTGAAACTGCTCTACCATGTCGCCAACATCGGCGACGCGCGCTCACTGGCCATTCATCCAGCCACGACGACGCACTCGCAGCTGTCGGAGATCGACCAGCTAAAGACCGGGGTGACGCCCGGCTATGTCAGGCTTTCGATCGGCATCGAACATTCGGACGACATCATCGCCGATCTCAGACAAGCGATCGACGCCGCCTGAGCGTAAGACGCTTTCGCATTTTCCGCGGGCTCGTCCGCAGGGGCGAGCCCGCGGAGCCGTTTGTGGCTCAAAACTCGTCTGTAGGCCTTTGTTTCGTTTCATGCGAAAAGAGCTTCTCGTCGCGCGTCAGCCGCCGCGGGGCATCGGGACACGCACAGGAGGAAAAGACTATGAGCAAGAATACCCAGGTCCTGCTTGCCGCGCGGCCATCCGAAAAACCGGTGCCGAGCGATTTCCGCGTCGTCGAAACGGCTATCCCGGAGCCGGCGGAAGGCGAGGTTCTCCTGAAGATCCTCTACCTTTCGCTCGACCCCTATATGCGCGGCCGCATGAATGCCGGCCGCTCCTATGCCAAGCCGGTGGAGATCGGCGCTGTCATGGAGGGCGGCACGGTCGCCCGCGTCCTCCGCTCGCGTCACCCGGATTTCAGCGACGGCGATTTCGTTCTTTCCCACTCCGGCTGGCAAAGCTATGCGCTGTCGCGTAGTACTGACTTACGCAAGCTCGATCCGGCGGCCGCACCTCTTTCGACGGCACTCGGCATTCTCGGCATGCCCGGGTTCACCGCCTATGCGGGGCTGCTGACGATCGGCAAACCGCTGCCGGGCGAAACGGTCGTCGTGGCGGCTGCAAGCGGCGCCGTCGGCTCGGCGGTCGGGCAGATTGCCCGCATCAAGGGTGCGCGCGCAGTCGGGATCGCCGGCGGTGCGGACAAATGCGCCTTCGTTCGCGACACGCTCGGCTTCGACGCGGTGATCGATCATCGCGCGCCTGATTTCGCCGAACAGCTCGCCGCCGCCTGCCCCAAAGGCATCGACGTCTATTTCGAGAATGTCGGCGGTCATGTCTGGGATGCGGTGTTCCCGCTGTTGAACGACTTCGCTCGCGTGCCCGTCTGCGGCCTGATTGCGCACTACAACCAGCCCGCAGGCGCGCAAGCCGGGAGCGACCGGTTGCCCGGCGTCATGCGCGAAGTGCTCAGCCGGAGCCTGCTCATCCGGGGTTTCATCCAGCGCGAGTTTGCCGATCAGAGGCCGCTCTTCTATCAGGAGATGGCCGGCTGGATCAAAAGCGGCGAAGTCCGCTACCGCGAAGACATCGTCGACGGGCTCGAGAATGCGCCGGAAGCCTTCATCGGTCTGCTGGACGGCCGCAATTTCGGCAAGCTGGTGATCCGGGTCGCCGCCGAAAACTAAAAGGGGCTCGGGCCCGGCCTTACTGCTGGGCGAAGCCGGCCTTGGCGAGACCGTCATCAAGCAACGCGATCAGGTCCGGCGCGTAGCCTCGAGCGACCAATTCCGTATCGTACGACTGCGACGCGCGCGTTTCGTTCAGGCGCAATCCGTCCAAAGCGCTGGTCGCTTCCCGCGTCAGGCCGAGTTGGCCTGCCGCTGCCACGCGTAGGAGATTGACCGCCATGTCCGCCGGATTGGCAAGCTCGCGTGCGCGCCTCAGCGCTTCGCGGTAGCGGCCGCTGCGGTAGTCTTCGAGCGCCAGGGTCAGCGCGGCATCGTGGTGAAGATACTCGCTGCCGGCATCCGCCACACGGGCCAGATTCACCCCTTGCGAATAGGCGCCGCTGACGAAAAGCAGCAGACCCAGCCGCGCCGGAATGGCGTCGTCGAGCGGATTGAGTGCCGCCGCGCGCCGACCGGAAATGAACGCCGCTTCCCTGTCACCGGCTGCAAAGCGCGCTTGCATCTGGGCGACGTAGCTCTGGCTCGATTGCGGTGCCAGCGCAACGGCCTTGTCGGCGAGCTTCAGCGCACGCTCAGCCACCGTCGGCGCGGCGCTCGCTTCACCGGTTGCCACCAACACCATCGCCAAGCTCGCCAAAACATCGGCGTCGGCGGCCTGGTAGGCGACGGATTTTTCAAGGCAGCCGTGGGCCGAAACCAGTCCCTCAGGGTCGATCCGCGCCAGTGCCACATCCGCCTGAAGCACGCAGCCGAAGCCGATCGACGGCGTCACCAGTTGCCGCGCAGCCTCCAGACTGACAATGACGCCCTCTTCGCCGGCAAGCGAAAGGGCCAGACGAGAAAGCAGCTTTTCCTGTATTTCCTGCGCGTCGCCGCTGTCGAGCGCCACCTTCGAGCTGCCGGACCTCAACGCCTCGTTGCTTTGCACATCGATCACCTGCCAGGAGACCTCATGCCGGCGCTCGTCGGTGCTGTAGGCGATGGAAAGCCTGTATTCCTTGCTGCCCTGCAGCTTGACCGGCGGCGCGGACGAAACCCACCCGGTTATCGACGCCACGTCGACACCCGCGGGCGAGACCGGCGCAAGGGTGCGGACGGCGGAAAACTGCGAGAGTGCGTGGACCAGATAGTCACCCGCCTTCTTCTGCACGTCGTCGTCGGCACCCTGCCGCGTCGGCACGTCAACGACGATCGTCGGCTTGGCCGAGAAAACCGGCTGCCAGGGAAGGTGGTCGGCAATGGACACGTAGAAGGCCCCGGCCATGACCGCCACGCCGGTTCCAAGTGCCGCGAAGCCCGCAAGCGGGCGCCATTTGCGGGCAAGAACGGCAGGCGCAATCGCGAGCTCGATGGGCTGCTCGGCTGCCGCCTCAGCAACCGGCGTCGTGCTCTCGAGCACCCCTCTCAAAGGCTCACCGCTGATCACGAATTGCGGAACGTAATTGCCTTTCGGCAGCTCGATGCGAAGCTCCGCTCTTTCGCCGAGCGCCTCGTAATATTGCGCCAGGGCCGCGCGCAGGCGCGACGCTTCCACACGCACGATCGGATCGGTCGCAGGATCGAAGGAGGCGGGCCGTCCGAAGACGTCAATGGCGATCGTGTAGGCTTTCACCTGGCCCGAACGGCCAGCGAAAAACTCGTCAACCACGTACCGCAACAGCTTGCGATGACGCTCGGTCGCGTGAAACTGGCTGTCGGCAAGAATGCGCTCAAGGGCGGCTCGCGCCTCGCATTCTGCAACGGCAATGCAGTTCGTTTGACCCGCATTTCTGCTGGCTTCCATGATGCGCTCCCAACTGCCACAACCCCAAAGAGAGTGCAACGCGAGGCGAACTCTAGACGAGAGCTTCTGTGGCGGAAAGAAGAATATCGCACCGTCACAAAATATTTTCATCGAAGAATTGAATCATTTTAAGTTGGAACAGGAACGCCCGATCATTCCCATAGAATTCTTGTGGGGTTTTCGTCGCTCTGACAAGCTCAAGCGAGCTATTTGTTAATCACAACGGACTACGCTCACGTCCCCGTATCGGCGATACAGACGGAAATGACCTCTTCTTCGATCTCGCGACAGATCAATTCATACTCCGAGATCATCGAATGATCCAGAGGGGCGAGACGCCTTTGCCGGTCAAGCATAGAGCTCGCTTCCTCATAGGCTTCGCAGAGGCTTTCCAGGGACTGGTTCTTGGCACAGAGCAATTGCAACTGGCCGCGCAGAGCCGGCAGCCTGAGCATAAGCTTCAGTAGTCCCCGTTGAGAGGCTGCGCTGGGCATGGTTTACCATCCGTTTGAACGACAATCGATGCTCATGCCTTTGCATTCCCCAAGGTGTCAGCGACGACCAGACACCGTTGCGGGCGGGGGGCCGGCTCGCCGGTCAGTGCTTGTGGCCAATCCGACCCTCGCTTACCTCTCCCCTGAGCGAAAAGTGGCACGAACGCCGATTTTCGGAAGTACGTAACAGTAACATTGGTCCGGATTGCCGGCACCTTGGCAATCTTCGCCTCGAATCCCATGATTCGGGCCGTCAGCAGCCGTACAGGCGGCACACGCGATATCGCGATCGGTGTTGAGAGATGTTCCGCGGCGGGAAAGACGAGCAAAAGCACCATCGTCCGCGCGACGATAGTCGACCACGGCCCCGCGCTAAAGTCGCGCTTAGCACTCGGCCCTCGCCCCAACATCGATCGCTGAGGCGCACGGCGCCAGCCGTGCAGCCACCTATTTGTCGAAGGCGTAGATCTTGCGCCAGTCGTTCTTCATATCGACCAGAAGCCAGTTCCGCTGCTCGGCCTCGGTCATCGCCTTGTCCAGCTTGCCGACAGGCGATTGCCGATCATAGGCCCATTCGCGCTCCCCGTCCGTATGGTGAACGATCATGCCGAAACGCGGGCCGGACCCCGCCGTTACCCAACGCAGCATCTCATAGTCGCCATCGGAATTACCGGCAGCGAAGATCGGGCGGCGGCCGATAAAGGTGTTGATCCCGACCGGCTTGCCGGCACCGTCGTCGATGAAGTCGATCTTGGGCTCCCGCATCAGCACCGGCGCGTCGCCGTCGAGTTCGTACTTCGTCGTGATGCTGCTGCCGACCACCTGCTCGGGTGGGATCCCATACATCTGTTCGGTCATCGGCCGCATGAATTCGATGCCGCCGCCCGAGACGATATAGGTCTTGAAGCCGCTTGCCCTGAGATAATCGAGCAACTCGCGCATCGGCAGAAAGGTGATCTCGTTATAGGGGCGATCGAAGCGCGGATGCCGGGCGGTCGCGAACCAATCCGTGACCGTTTTCGTGAACGCGTCCGTCGTCATGCCGGCATGGGTCGCCATGACCAACTCGACGATGCCTTTTTCGCCGGCGGCGGCAACGCCTGCCATGTCCCCCTTCAGCAGCGATGCGAAAGGCTCCTTGTCCTTCCATTCGGGGTGCTCGGGCGCCATCGCCTTGACGCGGTCGATGGCGAACATGCCCTGGAAATAGTTCGGCTGCTCGGTCCACAGCGTGCCGTCATTGTCGAAGACGGCGATCCGCTCTGCCGGCGCCACGAAATCGGCGCTGCCCTCGCTGGTGACCCGTGTGACGAAATCGACGATCTCGTTTTTCGCCTCGCCATCGTTCCACGAGGGCAGAATGTCGGCCGGCGCATCGGCCGCCACAAGGGCAACAGGTGAGGCGAAGGCCGCAACGAACGCGAGCAGCAGGCCAGCGAGCCTTGCGCGAAGCCGCGGTTTGCAAGCCCTTTCGTCCATCACGAACCCCAAACGCATCGCTGTTGCCGTCATCATCCATCCTCCTGGCGGAACGGTTTTCAAGTCCTCCGGCCGGATCAGGGCCGCCGAATGCAACGGAACCCAATATGGGTCGTCGCCGCGTTTTCCTCGTGCGCGTGACGCGCCGCCGGACGATACCGACGGCAATAGTTAGGCGCGCAGAGATGGGATCCGCCTTTCACGACGCGACGGGCGATATGGATCGTCGGCTGCCGCGGATCGAAACTCGCTTCCCGGTCCCCGCCCCGCGGATTGGCGGGTATGCAGCAGCTCTTTTGCGCCGGCGCAGGGTGGCGGGTGGACCAGTAGTCGCTGGTCCATTCCCAGGTATTGCCGATCATGTCGTAGAGGCCGTAGCCATTGGCGGGAAAGCTCGCGACCGGCGAGGTCCGCTCGAAGCCGTCGGGCTTCAGGTTTTCCGTCGGAAACATGCCGTGCCAGGTGTTTGCCATGAAACGTCCCTCGGGCACCAGTTCGTCCCCCCAGGCAAATTCCGCGCCTTCGAGCCCGCCTTTCGCGGCGAACTCCCATTCGGCCTCCGTCGGCAGGTCCTTTCCCGCCCAGGCGGCATAGGCCTTGGCGTCAAGGTAGGAGACCTGCACCACCGGATGGTCGAGTTTGCCGCGGATGTTGCTCTGCCGCCCATAGGGCCGCCGCCAGTCGGCGCCGAACTTGAATCTCCACCATTGCGACGGGCTGTTGCTGGTCACCCGCTTCGGCGGATCGAAGATCACCGAACCCGCCCGCATCATTTCCGGAAGCGCACCCGGATAGTCCTTCGGGTCCGGCGTCTTTTCCGCCTCGGTCACGTAGCCGGTCGCCTCGACGAAGGCGGCAAACTGCCGGTTGGTAACAGGCGTGACGTCGATCCAGAAGCCGTCGACTTTCACCGGATGGGCCGGCGCTTCCTCCGGATAGTGCTTGTCCGAACCCATGAGAAAGGTCCCGCCCTCGATCCAGATTTGCTCGCGGGCGCTGATCGCCGCGGGCGTTTCGTCGACAAGGGGCATTTTCGGGGACATTTGCATGTGGCTCTGATCTCCCTTGGCACCGTCGGCTAGCACGCGCGCGGACGGTCTGCACACGTTAGCGCCAAATGCCCGCTGCCCAAAGTACGTAACCGTTACGCAATCGCCCAAAGCCCTCGGGGTCGCAGGCCGCGTGCCACAAGAGGTATCCGCCATCGCCGCTCAGGCCTTCGTTACTGTTACGTTCTTTCCAATTGGCCTGATTTAACAATAAGCTCTCGCGAAAGTTCATGACGACTGATGTTGCCGGCAGGGCAAGGGAGCAGGACTTCATGGGTGCACGCGACGATATCCAACAACTCGGCAAGCGCATCGGCGAAGCGATCATCGGCCAGGAGGGCATGATCGAGCGCTTGCTGCTGGGGCTGCTCAGCAACGGCCATCTGCTGGTCGAGGGCCTGCCCGGACTTGCGAAAACCCGAGCGATCAAGAGCATGGCCAAAAACCTCGATGCGGAGCTTTCGCGCATCCAGTTCACACCCGACCTCTTGCCCGCCGACATCACGGGGTCCGAGATCTATTTTTCCGAGGGCGGCAGGGGCGCGTTCCAGTTCCAGGAAGGGCCGATCTTCGCCAATCTCGTCCTCGCCGACGAGGTGAACCGGGCGCCGGCCAAGGTGCAATCGGCGCTGCTCGAGGCGATGGAGGAACGCCAGGTCACGATCGGCGGCAAGAGCCATGTGCTGCCCGATCTCTTTTTGGTCATGGCGACTCAGAACCCGATCGAGCAGGAAGGCACCTATCCGCTTCCCGAAGCGCAACTGGATCGCTTCCTCATGCACATCCAGGTGGATTATCCGGACGCAGCCTCAGAGGCAGACATCATGCGGCTCGTGCGCTCGGAGGAAACCAACGCCAAGTCCAACAATCATGCGACGGAGAAGCTTGCCCAGGACGCGGTCTTTGCCGCACGCAAGGAAATATCGGCGATCACCGTTTCCGAAGCGATCGAGAACTACATCGTCGCGCTGGTGATGGCGACGCGCTATCCCGACAAGGTCGACAAGGATCTGGCCAAGTGGCTTCAGGTCGGCGTGAGCCCGCGCGGCGTCATCGGCCTCGATAAGGTTTCGCGGGCGCACGCCTGGCTGAATGGCCGCGATTTCGTCACGCCCGACGATGTGCAGGCGACCGTGCACGATGTCTTTCGCCATCGCCTGGTGCTCTCTTACGAAGCGCATGCCGGCGGCACCACCGCCAACCAGGTGATCGACCGCATCGTCGAGCTCGTCGCGGTCGCCTGAGGATGGAGGTTCGCCGATGGCCATATCCCTGCCGGCCCTCGCCCGCTCACGCGGCATCATAAAGCCCCGCACCGCCGACGCCACCGGCGTCTACACCTCAGTGGACGCACTTGTCGGTCTCGAAGCGATGGCCCGCGATCTGACGTTCCTGCGCAAGGCGCCGGTGCGCCGCCTGCTTGCCGGCCGTCACGAATCACGCATGCGCGGCCGCGGACTTTCGTTCGAGGAACTACGCAACTACCTGCCCGGCGACGACATCCGCGCCATCGACTGGCGCGTGACGGCGCGCACCGGCAAGCCGGTCGTCCGCGTTTATGACGAAGAAAAGGACCGGCCGGCCCTCATTGTCGTCGACCAGCGCATCAACATGTTCTTCGGCAGCCGCCGCGCGATGAAGTCGGTCGCCGCGGCGGAAGTGGCAGCGCTCTCCGCCTGGCGCGTGCTAGCCCTTGGCGACCGTGTCGGCGGCTTCGTCTTCGGCGACGAGGAGGTAACCGAAACGCGCCCATACCGCAGCCGCGAAGCGGTGATCCGGCTCGCCGACAGCATCGTTCGCCACAATACCGCACTGCAGGCCGGTTCGCAGGCGCCGCATGGAGCCGAGCAGCTCGACGTCGTGCTGACGACCGTCGCCAACATCGCCCGGCACGATCACCTGATCATCGTCGTCAGCGACTTCGACGGCTACAGCCTCGAAACCCGCGACATGCTTTTGAAGCTTTCGGCCCACAACGATGTGATCTGCGTTCTGATCTACGATCCCTTCCTGCTCGAACTGCCGCGCAAGGGCGATATCGTCTTTAGCGGCGGGCTGCTTCAGGCCGAAGTGCAGTTCGGCCATGGCAATGTGCGCGAGGCGATCGACAGCTTTGCCCGCAAGCGCGGGCGAGCGCTGCGCGCCTGGCAGGAGGAGCTCGGCCTGCCCATGCTGCCGATCTCTGCGGCGGAAGAGGTGGCGCCGCAGCTGCGCACCATGCTCGGCCAACTCGCCAGCCGGCAGCGGAGGCGATGATGGCGACGGCGGCACCTGCGAGAGATCCGATGCTCGACGCCGCCCTTCGGCAGCTCGCGGATATCGCCTTGCCGCAGCCTGTCTCGATGATGCCCCAGACCCCGGCATGGGTGGTGCTCGGCTGCATTGTCCTTCTCATGGCGGCCTTTGCCTGCTGGCGCTGGTACCGGCGCTGGGAGGCCAACAGCTACCGCCGCGAGGCGCTCGCCGACCTCAGAAAGATAGAAGCCGGATTGACCGCCACCGGATCGCGTGGCGAGGCGCTCGCGGCCCTGCCTGTCCTTTTGAAGCGGACCGCGCTCTCGGTCTGGCCACGCGAAGCCATTGCCGGCCTGCACGGCACCGGCTGGACCAAATATCTCGACGCTCATTCCGGCGGCCCCGTCTTTCCGATCGCCTCTGCGCGTTTTTTCGAGGAAGCCGAGTATCGTGGCAGCCAGGCGCTCGCCGCGGTTCCGGAGGCTGAGGCAAAGGCCTACATCGCGGCAGCGCGGCACTGGATCGAGGCGCATCATGTACGTGCTTGACCACGCCTGGGCACTGATCCTTCTGCCGTTGCCCTTCCTTGTCTGGTGGCTGCTTCCGCCATACCGCGAGCAGTCGGCCGCCGTCAGGGTGCCGTTCTTCAAGGACATCACCGCGGCGGCCAATCTCGGTCCGACCGAAGGCTCCGTCGTTCCGAGAACCAATCTCGGCCAGAAGGTGATCGCACCCATCTGCTGGACGCTGATCGTGCTGGCGCTGGCGCGGCCGCAATATGTCGAGCCGCCGATCGAAAAGGTCGAACCGCAGCGCGACCTGATGTTGGCGATCGATCTGTCACAGTCGATGGACACGCGCGACTTTCGCGATCCCGCCGGCAACCTGCAGACCCGCGCCGAAGCGGTGCACGCGGTGGTCGCCGACTTCATCGACCGGCGGCCCAATGACCGGTTGGGCCTGATCGCCTTTGGCGATGCGCCCTATCCGCTGGTACCGTTCACGCTCGACCACAAGACCGTCAAGCTGATGCTGGCCGACAGCCTGCCGGGCATGGCCGGTCCCCGCACCGCCGTCGGCGATGCGATCGGGCTGGCGATCAAGATGTTCGACGCCAGCACCGCGCCGGACAAGGTGATGATCCTCTTGACCGACGGCAACGACACCGCCAGTAAGATGCCGCCCGACAAGGCCGCCGGCATCGCCGCCGAGCGAAAGGTGGTGATCCACACGGTCGGCATCGGCGATCCCAATGCTCAAGGAGAACAGAAGCTCGACACGGCGGCACTCCAACAGATCGCCGAAGCGACGAAGGGGCGCTACTTCTTCGGCCAGGATCAGGCCGGTCTGCAGAACATCTACCAATTGCTCGACCAGTTGACGCCGGCAAACCAGAAGACGCTCTCCTGGCGGCCGCGCATCGAGCTGTTCTACTATCCGCTGGGTGCGGCACTCCTGCTGGTGCTCGCCTATCACGCCGTCATGTGGCTCCTATCCTCGCTCGGCGACCGGCGTCAGCGCCGGGAGGCAGCGCCATGATCGCGGATTTTCACTTTCTGCGGCCGCTGTGGCTGCTGGCGCTCGCCGCCGTCCCGCTGCTGATCTACCTCGTTACCCGGCGCGGCGATGTCCGCTCGCAGTGGCAGGACATGATCGCACCGCACCTGCTCGATCACCTGCTGATCGACAAGGGCGGGAAACGGCGTTTCCAGCCGGTGCACGTCACCGCCGCACTGATCGCCGTTGCGGCGATCGCAGCCGCTGGCCCGACCTGGCAGCGTGAACGGCCGCCCTTCGTCGAGGACACCGCACCTCTGGCAATCGCCATTGACCTCAACCCGACGATGAACGCGACCGATGTTTCGCCGACGCGGCTCGAACGCGCCAAATTGAAGATTCAAGACATTCTCGACAGGAGGAAAGGCTCGCGCACCGCCTTGTTCGCCTATGCCGGCTCCGCCCACATGGTCCTGCCGCTCAGCGACGATGCCGCGCTGGTCAAATCCTACCTCGCCGCGCTGTCGCCGCAGATCATGCCCGTCGAGGGAAAGGACACAGCCAAGGCCCTGCAGGAGGTCGAAAAAGCGCTCGCCAACGAAACGGTGCCCGGCACCATCCTGTTCATGACCGACGGCGTCGAGCGTTCCGCCTTCCCGGCCTTCGGTGGGTATCAGGGGCGCAACTCGCTGATGGTGCTCGGCATCGGCACGGCAGAAGGCGGTCCGGTCAAGACGGCGGACGGCGGGTTCCTGACCGATGCGACCGGCGCGTATGTCAGGGCGAAGCTCGATGTCGACGGCCTCAAGGCGCTGCAGTCGGCCTCCAAGGTCGAGGTCGCGTCGGTGACATCCGACGACGCCGACGTCAGCTGGATCATCAGACGCATCCAGACGAATTTTGCAGCGAAGACGGCCGAAGGGCTGACGCGCTGGCACGATCTCGGCTGGTGGCTGACGATTCCGATCGCCGTCTTCGGCCTCTTCTGGTTCCGACGCGGCTGGACCATACGCTGGGCGGTCTATCTGCTCGCGGCCACTTCGCTCATGGGCAGCGAACGGGTGGAGGCGGCGGACAATCGCTTTATCGACCTCTGGCTCACTCCGGACCAGCAGGGCCGTCGCGCCTTCGAACAGGGCGATTTCCAGGGGGCCTCTGAAACGTTCGCGGATCCCGCCTGGCGCGGCGCAGCGCTCTACCGCGCCGGCCGTTTCCAGGATGCGATCGACGCCTTTGCCGAGAGCGATACGGCGGAAAGCTACTACAATCAGGGCAATACCCTCCTGCACCTCGACAAGGCCGACGAAGCGATCGCCGTCTACGAGCAGGCGCTAAAGCGCCGCCCCGACTGGACCGACGCCCAAAAGAACCTCGAGATCGCCAAAAAGCGCAAGGCCGACAAGGACAAGCAGGAACAGGACGCACAGCAGGAACAGGCGGGCATTGACCCGGACCAGGTCCAGTTCGACGACAAGGGCAAGAAGGGAACGGAAGCCACCACGCAAGGGGGACCGCAGACGGCCGACATGTGGATGCGCAACATCCAGGTGTCGCCGGCCGAACTGCTGGCACGAAAATTTGCGATCGAAGCAAAGGAGGCGGCCCCGTGACAGCCCTCGCCGCCCTGCCGCGGCAGATCATCTGGCTCCTCGGCCTGTCGCTTTGGCTTGCAGGCACGGCCTTCGCCGCCAATCCCTTTGCCCGCGCGACGCTCACGACCAAGGCGCCGATTTATGCCGGCCAGCAGATCGAGGTCGACGTCGACGTCTTCGTGCCGAACTACTTCCTTTCGCCGCCGCAGTTTCCTCTGTTCGATCTTCCCGGCACTGTCGTCACCATGCCCGACGAACGCGGCATGAACCTCAACGAGACCGTCAACGGCGAGGCCTTCTCAGGCATCCGCAAAACCTACGCGATCACCCCGCAGGCGGCAGGCGACTACGTACTGCCGCCCGCCGTCATTCCGTTCGGCTATGCCGCCGTACCCGGCCAGATGAGCAAGGGTCAGGTGACGTTGCCTTCGCTCAAGTTCACGGTCGAAGCCGTTCCGCAAGGCGCAGGCGGAGAGGCCGGCGTCACCGCCGGAGAAATCACCCTCACCCAGTCTTTCGACCGGGATCCCGCGGGGCTAAAGGCAGGCGATGCCCTGGTGCGGACCATCACCATTCGCGCGGCCGGCCTCGCACCGATGATGATACCCGAACCGACCTTCGACGCCCCGGCGGACGTGCAATTGTACCGGCACGATCCGGTGCTTTCGGAGGAACGCACGTCACGCGGGGATATCACGGCGGGACTGCGCAAGGACGTGGCAACCTACGTCTTTGCAAAGCCCGGCACCTACGCGCTTCCTGCGATCAGCCTGCCCTGGTTCGACCCGGCGAGCGGATCGACGCAGACGGCCGAGGCGGCCGGCGTGACCGTCAACGTCAACGCTGCCCCAGCGGCTGCGCCCGCACTCGCCCCACCTGCGCCGCCGCCCGCTGAGGAACCTTTCGACTGGCTGTGGTGGCTCGGCATCGCGGCATCGATCGCCGCACTCGCGACGCTTATCCAGCTGGCCGCCAATCTGTTCGGTCGCCTCGAAACCCGGCTGGAAACCGCGCTCGAGCAGAGGGCGCAATCCGAGGCGACGGCATTTTGCCACGTGCTCGACGCGTGTCGGGATCACGACCCCATGCGGCTGGAGACGGCGCTCGACCATTGGTCACGCCGGACCGGCAACACGCCGCTCTCGCGCTGGCTCGACAGGTTCGCCGACCCGGCGACGGCAAACGCTTTTGCCGATTATCGCCGCAGCCGCTACGGCAGCGGCGGCTCCCATCAGGACGGGCCTGATCTCCTCCGGTTGCGCGGCGGATTGAAGGTGGCAAGACAGCGCTGGCTTTCGGAAACCTCCGCCGATGGCGGCGGCCCGACATCGGACTTGCCCGACCTCAATCCCGGCCTGGAGGCCGCGCCGCCAAGGCGCTTCGGAGCCGTGGGCCGGACCTGATTTACCCGCCGTCGCCGACCTTCGTAACTGTTACGTACTTACCCGCGGACACCCGCCGGTAGAAGTTGAATCGCTAACGTAGCGTCGCCGCGAAGGGCGGCAGGCTCTATGCTGCCAATACGCTCGGCGCGATCGCCGGGTGCCTGGCTGTTTCTTTCGTTCTCATTCCCGCCCTTGGCGTTCAGGCGGCTGGAGGGCTCGGCCTTGTCGCCGCAGCGATCGCGCTTTCCCTGAACGTGCCTATCGCCCGGGAACCTGTTCAAGGGGCGCTGCCTGGGGAAACGCGTAGCGCTAATGGTTCCCGGCTGGCACCCCTGCCGCTCATGATCCGTCGGCAGGCTCGCGATTGCTTCCTGCACAACGACGGAATGGCGCAAAGTATTTGCGCCTGAAGGAATCTTTCCGGCACGGATTTGCAACACAGCAGCATGCCCGGCGTAGTATCCTGTTCTCTGTTGATCTGCCCCGAGGCAGACAGGGAGGCATTGCATGGACAAGACGGACAACCAAAACACCGATTCGCGCGTCGCGATGGATGGCGAGATCGGAATTCTCGCGCGCCGCCGCATCGAGGCCGGCATCATCGCGCCGATCTATGAGGCGATGCGCGAGGAGATCGGCGAGGAGCGCGCCCAGGCGATCCTCGATAAGGCAATCACCAAGGCCGCGATCGAGGCGGGCCGGACCTTTGCCGCAAAGACACCCGGCGGAACCAACCTGCGCACCTTCCAGGAACTTCAGGATCTCTGGACCCAGGACGACGCGCTCGTCATCGAGGTGACGAAGGCGACGGACGAGGAATTCCACTACAACGTCAAGCGCTGTCGCTACGCCGAGACCTATCGCGAGATGGGGCTTGGCCACATCGGACACCTGCTGTCCTGCAACCGCGACGGCGTCTTCTGCACCGGCTACGACCCGCGCATTACGCTGGAGCGCACCCAGACGGTAATGCAGGGCGCCTCCCATTGCGATTTCCGCTACCGGCTCAACAAGGACGCGCCGGAGCAGCAGAAATGAGCACCGAAGCCATGCGCAGCGAAACGACCCGCATCAACACGCCGGCGACGAACGGTGACCGGCTGTGGGCCGACATCATCTCGACCGCGCGTTTCGGCGCTGCGGACAAGGGCGGCGTCACGCGCCTGACTTTGACCGAGGAGGACCGGCAGGTCCGCGACTGGTTCGTTTCCGAATGCCGCACGCTCGGCTGCACGGTCGAGGTCGACGCAATTGGCAACATCTTTGCGACCTATGCCGGCGAGGACATGTCGCTGCCGGCCATCGCCGTCGGCAGCCATCTCGATACCCAGCCGCAAGGCGGCCGCTTCGACGGCATTCTCGGCGTGCTTGCCGGGGTCGAAATCCTGCGCACCCTCAGGGAAAGCGCCACCCGGCTCCGCCATCCGCTCGTGGTCGTCAACTGGACGAACGAGGAAGGCTCGCGCTTCTCGCCGGCAATGTTGGGCTCCGGCGTCTTTGCCGGCGCGCTGTCGATCGATGACGCCCGGGCGCGCAGCGACCGCGAAGGTGTCACGGTCGGCTCGGCGCTCGATGCGATCGGCTATCGCGGCGAGGCCAAGGTCGATCCGGCTTCCTTTGCCGCCTATGTCGAGCTCCATATCGAGCAGGGACCGCTGCTCGAAGCGTCGGCGACGGAGGTCGGTGTCGTCACCGGCATCCAAGGGCTGCGCTGGTTCGATGTCGTCATCACCGGCACTGAGGCGCATGCGGGCAGCACGCCGATGGCGCAGCGCGACGATGCACTTGTAGCGGCGGCCGAGGTCGTCCTTGCCGTCCGCGACATCGCCCGTCAAAACCCGCCGGGTGTCGGCACCGTCGGCTTCGTCGAGGTGGGTCCGAATTCGCGCAATGTCGTGCCCGGTTCCGTTCGACTCCAGATCGACATGCGCCATCCGTCCGAGACCGGGCTCAATCAGATGCAAGCGGCCCTTGAAGACGCTGTCCGCAAGGCTGGGCCAGACGTCGCCTTGAATCACATCTGGTCGAAGGCACCGGTCGTTTTCGATCCGGCGATCGTGAACGCCGTGCGCGCCAGCACGGAAGCGCTCGGCTATTCGGCGACCGACATGGTCTCCGGTGCCGGGCATGATGCCGCCCATATGGCGACGATCACCCCGACCGCCATGATCTTCGTGCCATCCAAGGACGGGCTCTCGCACAACGAGGCGGAATACACCGCGCCCGAGGAGTGTGCCCGCGGCGCCGAGGTCCTGTTCCAGACCATTCTGGAAATCGACCGCCGCTGACTGCCAAGACAAAACACCCACGGCAGAATATCTGCCGTGGGTGCTTCATTCGCTTGCCCGACGCGGGCCTTAGCCGCGCTGCGAGTCCAGCTGTTCCTGATCCTTCTCGACCTGCTGGGCCTTGAGGTAGCTTTCGATCAGCAGCTGATATTCCGGGAAGACCTTGGTGTAGATCTCGGCCCACTGCTGGGCGTCGTCGCGATGCCAGGTGCGCTGCAGTTCGGAGGCGACGGCGTAATGCCGCCACCGTCGCGGCCGAAGGTGCAGGTCGTGCTCGAAAGCACCAATCGCCGCGTCGACGTTCTGCGTGAAGGCATCGATGTCGCCATCCGCGTGCGCTTCCCGCCGCTCGAGGAAAGCGATCTCGTCGTAAAGCGGTTCGCCGAGAGCAAACAAAGGCTGGTCGCCAGCCCCAGGCTGCTTGCCGGTTTGAGCAACCCGCCGGCACCGGCGGATCTCGGCGGCCTGCCGAGCCTTGCCTGGAACCCCGACCGCCAAAGCCACGACTGGCGGCTCGACGGTCCCAACGGCGCGACCGCGATCGTCCGACATCGGCCACGCCTCGTAACCGAAGACATGGTGGCCCTGCGGCTCGCCGCGCTCAACGGCGTCGGCATCTGCCAGCTGCCGACCATGGTCGTGCGGCAGGACCTGAAAGACGGCACGCTTGTGGACGTTCTGCCCGATTGGGCGCCGAAGGCCGGCATCATTCATGCTGCCTTCCCGTCGCGGCGCGGCCTGCTTCCCTCCGTCCGCGCCCTGCTCGATTTTCTCGGCACCGAGTTTGCGGAACTCGCCCGTCTGGACGAACCCCGGACCTGATCGTCGAAAGCCGGCGGTCAGATGGCGGCGCCAGCCCGGGTCTTGAGGATCGCGGAAAAGCGCGGATCGAAGGTCCGGCTGATCGGCTCGGCGGCAGCGCCGATCGCCACCGCCCAAGGATCGGTGAAGCCGACCTGCAGCCGAGGAAGTGTACGGTCTCGCCGGTCGGCGATCGACGGAAGCAGCGGCATCATCGCGTCGGTCAACAGGCGCGCAAGGCCCGGCGGCAGGCCACCGCAGAGGATCACCGTCTGCGGGTCGAAGATCGTTTCCAGCGTCTGGACGGCCGCGCGCATTTCAAAGGCAGCGGCGTCGATCCACCGCAGCAGCCTTTGGTCGGGGCTCTCTGCCACAGCATCGATGCGTGCATAGAGGTCCGGATCGGCCGGGTCGAGGTCGAGAAGCTTGCACAGCGAAGCGATCGAGGCGCGGTGTTCGAGCGGCATGCGCTCGTCGGAGCTGGCCCCGCGCGGCAGGCTGAGGATCATGCCGATCTCGCCGGCATTGCCGTTCGCGCCGCGATAGAGTTCGCCGTTGAGGATCAGGCCCGCGCCGAGGCCATAGCCGAAGTAAATGCAGATCGCATGATCGACGCCATGCGCCGCCCCGACCATACGCTCGGCAGTGGCGGCTGCAGCGGCGTCATTCTGCAGGCCGACATCGAGCCCGGTGCCGGCAGCAAGGGTTTCGAGCAGCGGAAAGTTCTGCCAGGCGGCCATCATCCAGGGGTCGTCGGCATCGGCCTCCACGCCGAAGGGACCGGGCATGGCCGCGCCAAGCCCAACGAGGCGATCTTCCGAATGCGGCGCAAGCGCCGTCAGGTCACGGCGGGTCTTTTCGATCAGCTCAAGGATGGTCCTGACCCCGGTCGCCGGTCCGCCGGCCGGTAGGTTGGCCTCGCCGCGGGCGAGCACCCGGCCGACGAGATCGACCGCGATCGTACGCGTCACGTGCCGGTCGATCTGCAGCCCAATCGCGAACGCACCCTCCGGCACCAGCCGGTAGGGCGTCGAAGGCTGCCCGCGGCCATTACGCACTGCTTGCAGTGACTCGACCAGCCCGTCGCGCTCCAGATCCTCGATGATGTTGGAAACGGTCTGCTTCGTCAGTGCCGTTGCGCGGGCGAGGTCAGCGCGGGACAATTGCCCGTTCAGCCGCAACGCGTCTATCATGACGCGGCGGTTATGCGCGCTCGTCCCCTCCTGATTGGTGCCGCTCTTCGCCCGGATCAGGCGCATATCGTTCATCCAAAAACCCCTCTTGACACTCTTAGAATATTGAACAAAAAATAAGTCAAGACAATTGACTTATTAGAGGCCGAAAAGAGCTTCGGGGGAACGACAGCGGCGGCAGGACCACCGCGAGCGCTCCAATTGATATGTCGAAAGCCGCTTCGTGAAGGGCGGACTTCTCGCATGCGGCGCGCCACATAAGGCATGCCGGGAAATCTGAAACGCTTTTGTCATTGGGAGATGGAAATGTTGAAATCCATAAGAACGACGCTGCTTTGCGCGACCCTTGCCGGCGTCTCCTTCGCTGGCCACGCGCATGCGGAAACGACACTCAACGCACTGTTCATGGCACAGGCCGCCTATAGCGAGGCGGATGTGCGCGCGATGACCGAGGCCTTCACCAAGGCCAACCCGGATGTGAAGGTCAATCTCGAATTCGTTCCCTATGAAGGCCTGCACGACAAGACCGTGCTGGCACAGGGCTCCGGCAGCGGTTACGACGTCGTGCTCTTCGACGTGATCTGGCCGGCCGAATATGCCGCCAACAAGGTGCTCGTCGATGTCAGCGACCGCATCACCGACGAGATGAAGTCCGGCGTGCTGCCCGGCGCCTGGACCACGGTCGAATACGACGGCAAGCGCTACGGCATGCCCTGGATCCTCGACACCAAGTACCTGTTCTACAACAAGGAAATCCTGGAGAAGGCCGGCATCAAGGCACCGCCGAAGACTTGGGACGAGCTTGCCGAACAGGCCAAGGTCATCAAGGACAAGGGCCTGCTCACAACCCCGATCGCATGGAGCTGGTCGCAGGCCGAAGCCGCGATCTGCGACTACACCACGCTCGTCAGCGCCTATGGCGGCAAGTTCATCGACGGCGGCAAGCCGGCCTTTACCACCGGCGGCGGTCTCGATGCGCTCAACTACATGGTGACAAGCTACACCTCGGGCCTCACCAATCCGAACTCCAAGGAATTCCTGGAGGAGGACGTGCGTAAGGTGTTCCAGAACGGCGAAGCCGCCTTCGCGCTCAACTGGACCTATATGTACAACCTCGCCAACGATCCGAAGGAAAGCAAGGTCGCGGGCAAGGTCGGCGTCGTGCCGGCCCCGGGCGTGGCCGGCAAGAGCGAAGTCTCGGCCGTCAACGGCTCGATGGGCCTCGGCGTCACCTCGACCAGCAAGAGCCCGGACGAGGCCTGGAAGTACATCGTCTACATGACCTCGCAGCAGACGCAGAACGCCTACGCCAAGCTCAGCCTGCCGATCTGGGCCTCCTCCTATGAGGACGCCAGCGTCACCAAGGGCCAGGAAGAGCTGATCGGCGCCGCCAAGCTTGGCCTCGCTGCCATGTATCCGCGTCCGACGACCCCCAAGTACCAGGAACTTTCGACCGCCCTTCAACAGGCGATCCAGGAAGCGCTTCTCGGCCAGGCCTCGGCCGAAGACGCCCTGAAGACGGCGGCCGTAAACAGCGGCCTTTGAGCCGCCCTCCCAAGCCCCGGGCGGGAGACCGCCCGGGGACCGCGGGAATCGGCGGCAGCGCTGCCACGCTTTAACACTTTGATTTGGCGCATCATTCGCTTGGGTCGATTACGGTCCGGGGCAATATGCGATAGCATGACGGGGCTCCCTAGGCCCGAGAAGGTTTCCATCCTATGTCCGGCACCTGGATAACAACGCGCGCATGGCTGCTCATGCTGCCGCTGCTGGCGGTGATGATCGCCGTCATCGGCTGGCCGTTGATCGACACGGTCAGGCTTTCCTTCACCGACGCCAAGCTCGTCGGCACGGAAGGCGCGTTCGTCGGCTTCGACAACTATGCGAAGATGCTTGGCGGCTCGAACTTCCTGCGTGCATTCATCACGACGACCTGGTTCGCGGTCGTCTCGGTTACCGCCGAAATGGTGCTCGGCGTGCTCGCAGCGCTGCTGCTCAACCAGCAGTTCCGCGGCCGCACGGCGCTCAGAGCCCTGATGATCCTGCCCTGGGCGCTGCCGACCGTGGTCAATGCCACGCTGTGGCGGCTGATCTACAACCCGGAATACGGCGCGCTGAACGCCGCCCTGTTGCAGTTCGGAGTGATCGACAGCTACCGCTCCTGGCTCGGCGAACCCGGCTCGGCGCTGGCGGCATTGATCGTCGCCGATTGCTGGAAGAACTTTCCGCTGGTCGCGCTGATCGCGCTTGCCGCCCTCCAGGCCGTGCCGCGAGATATCACCGCCGCCTCGCTCGTCGATGGCGCGGGGCCCTTCAACCGTTTCCGCTACGTGATCATGCCCTATCTCGCAGGCCCGCTGCTGGTTGCGCTGGTGCTGCGCACCATCGAGGCGTTCAAGGTCTTCGACCTCATCTGGGTGATGACGCGCGGTGGTCCGGCCAACAGCACCCGCACCCTGTCGATCCTGGTCTATCAGGAAGCCTTCTCCTTCCAGCGGGCGGGATCCGGCGCGTCGCTGGCGCTGATCGTCACCCTGCTCGTCACCGTGCTCGCCGTTGCCTACGCGGCCATGGTGCGCAAAGCCGCGGGAGCCTCGTGATGGAACGCCAAAGCCCACTCTTTACCGTTTTCGTCTATGCGGCAGCACTGCTCTTGGCGGCAATCATTCTCGCCCCCATCCTCTGGCTCTTCGTCATGAGCATCTCGTCGGCCGCCGACCTCTCGGCGAAGCCGCTCAACTGGTGGCCGGAGGAAATCGACCTCTCGCGCTACCGGCTGCTTCTCTCGACGATCGAGAACAGCGCGGGTGCGGCCTTTACCGCTTCGCTGTTCAACAGCCTGAAGGTCGCCGGCATGGCGACGCTGGCAGCGATCGCGGTCGCCATTCCGGCCGCCTGGGCGGTGTCGCGCACGTCAAATGTCTCCTGGTCGCTCTATGCGGTGATCGCCACCTACATGCTGCCGCCGGCGGCGCTCGCAGTGCCGCTCTACATGGGGCTTGCCTATCTCGGGCTTCTGAATTCGGTGTTCGGCCTGGCCCTCGTCTACCTTACCATCCTCGCGCCCTTCACCACCTGGCTGCTGAAATCCGGCTTTGATTCCATTCCCAAGGAGATCGAGAGTGCCGCGATGATCGACGGCGCCCGCCTCGACCAGATCCTGAGGCTCATCACCCTGCCGCTCGCAGCACCCGTCATGGCGACATCGGCACTCTTTGCCTTCCTGCTTGCCTGGGATGAATTCTTCTACGCGCTGCTCTTCACGTCGGACCTGCGCGCCAAGACGCTTACGGTTGCCATTTCCGATCTCGCCGGCGGCCGTGTCTCCGATTACGGGCTGATCGCCACAGCCGGGGTGCTGGCCGCCCTGCCCCCGGTACTGATCGGCCTCGTCATGCAACGTGCCCTGATCTCCGGGCTTACCAGCGGCGGTGTGAAGGGATGACGGCCATGACCACTTCGGAACGCCCCGCAGGGCTCGCCGCAATCGATCGTGAAATGGCGCGCCAGGCCGCCGATGCGGTCGCCTCCGTCCGCGGCGCAGCGCCGCGCGCCGCAGAGATTGCCCGCTCGCTGAAAGCGACCGGCAAACTCTTGCTGCTCGGCATGGGCGGCTCGCATGCGGTCGGCCGCGCTGTCGAACCGCTCTACCGCGCTCATGGCATCGACGCCGTCGCCCTGCCGCTTTCAGAGCAGCTCGGCCAGCCGCTGTCGATCGAGGAGAAGACGATCCTCATCACTTCGCAGTCCGGCGAAAGCGCCGAAGTGCTGCGCTGGTTCGCCGAGACCGATGGCGGAACGCCGCACACGTTCGGGTTGACGCTGGAAGGTGGCTCCTTCCTCGCCAGCAACGCGCCTTCGCTGGTCGGCGTCGGCGGCACCGAAAAGGCCTTTGCTGCCACCCGCAGCCTGACAATCAGCTTCGCCCTGCACCTCTCCGTCCTCGCAGCCCTCGGCGATGACACCGGCGAAGCGCTTTCCGCGTTGGAAAACCCGCAATCGCCGGATACGTCCGCAGCGCTTGCCGCCCTGAGCAACGTCCGCTCCGTCGTCACCTCAGGCCGTCGCCTGCAGGGCCTCGCAGAGGCGATCGGTCTCGGCTTGACCGAACTCTCGCGCCTGCCCTGTTTCTCGCTCGAAGGCGGCCAGCTCCGGCATGGGCCTATGGAAATGCTCGGCCCTTCGATTGGTGTCGTTCTCTTTCGTGGAACGGATGCAACCGCCGAGCTCGTTCGCGCCATGGCGATCTCCGCCGCCGAAGCCGGTTCGCCGGTCATCGTCTTCGACGCTTCCGGTGAGGCGGCAATCGATGGCGTCAACACCATTCCCTTTGCGCCGGCTTCCGGCCTGGCGGCAATCTTCGCCATGTTGCCGGTTGCCCAGTCCTTCATGATCGCCTTTGCGGCGGCCCGCGTCGAAAATGCCGGCACTCCCGTGCGCTCGACCAAGATTACCCGGAGCGAATAACGATGCGTCCTCTTGCCGTCGTCGGCAACGCCAATGTCGACCTCATTCTTGGGCCGGCGGCCCCCTGGCCCAAGGCCGGAACCGAAATCATCGTCGACCATGACGAGTTGCGCGTCGGCGGTTGCGCCGGCAACAGCGCGCTTGCCTGGGATTCGCTCGGCGTCGACTATGCGATCGCCGCCAATGTCGGCAACGACCAGTTCGGCACCTGGCTGAGGCAGGCCTTTCCCGAGCGGTCGAAGGCGTGGCCGGTCGAGACTGTCGGAACCACCCTCTCGGTCGGCATCACCCATCCGGACGGCGAGCGCACGTTCTTCACCACGCGCGGGCACCTGCCACTCTTAAGCTTCGAGGAAGTCCGCGCCATGCTCGACGGCGAGCAGTTGCGCGGCGGTTACGCGCTCCTGACCGGTTCATTCCTGACCGACGCGCTGACGGCAGACTACGACCGGTTCTTCGACTGGGCCGATGCGCACGACATTGCGGTGGCCCTCGACACCGGCTGGCCGCTTGACGGCTGGACGGAGGCGAACTGTGCGGCGGCCATCGGCTGGCTCAAGCGCTGCCGGCTGGCTCTGTTCAACGAGGTCGAAACGACGACGCTGACGGGTGTCGCCGACCCGGCCGAAGCGGCACGCGAACTCCGAAAACATATGCCCGAAGGCGCGATCGTCGTCGTCAAGCGCGGATCGCATGGCGCGATAGCCATTGACGCGGCAGGCCGCCTTTCGTCGGCGGCAGCACCCGTCGTCGCCGTGGTCGACACGATCGGCGCCGGCGACGTCTTCAATGCCGGTTTCCTCGCGGCACTTGCCGCCGAAATGCCCGTGGAAGCATGCCTTCGAACCGGCGTCGCCATCGCTTCCGAAGCGATCTCCACCCTGCCGCGCAGCTACGGCCAACCGCTTTCGTCCTACCTTCAGGAGACCCGCGCATGAGCGCACTTGCGATTGAGAACATTCACAAGCGCTATGGCGAGGTCGAGACGCTGAAGGGCATCGACATCGCGCTCGAAAGTGGCGAGTTCCTGGTCCTTCTCGGCTCATCCGGCTGCGGCAAGTCCACACTTCTCAACATCATCGCCGGACTGGCGGAGCCAAGCGGCGGCGACATCCGCATCGGCGAGCGCTCAATTCTCGGCGCGCATCCGAAGGACCGCGACATCGCCATGGTGTTCCAGTCCTATGCGCTCTATCCGAACATGAGCGTCGCGCGGAACATCGGCTTCGGCCTTGAAATGCGCAAGGTCCCCTCGGCCGAGCGCGAAAAGGCGGTGGCGGAGACGGCAAAACTGCTGCAGATCGAAAACCTGCTCGAGCGCAAGCCAAGCCAGCTCTCCGGCGGCCAGCGGCAGCGCGTCGCGATCGGCCGCGCACTGGTGCGCAATCCGCAGGTCTTCCTCTTCGACGAGCCGCTGTCCAACCTCGACGCCAAGCTGCGCATGGAAATGCGCACCGAGCTCAAGCGCCTGCACCAGATGTTGAAGACGACCGTCGTCTACGTCACACACGACCAGATCGAGGCGATGACGCTTGCGACCCGTATCGCCGTCATGCGCGACGGGAGGATCGAGCAACTGGGCACGCCGGAACAGATCTACGACCGGCCCGCCACGCTCTATGTCGCCGGCTTCGTCGGCTCGCCGCCGATGAACATCTTGGATGCGACTGTTGCTCAGGGTCAGGTGACGATCGCCGGCGGTGATCAGGCAATCGCCCTGCCGTCCCATTTTCGCGGTGTGGTCTCCGATGGTCAGCGCGTCAAGATCGGCATCCGCCCGGAAGCGCTGCGGCTGGCCTCCAGCGACGGGACTGCGCCGCAATTCAAGGCGCGCGTCGAAGTGGTCGAACTGACAGGCCCGGAACTTGTCACCACGGCACGGATCGGTGAGCAGCGCATCACCGCCTGCCTGCCACCGCGCAGCTCGCTTCTGGCCGGTGACGAGCGCGCCTTTAGCATCGAGGCGGATGCGCTGCATCTCTTTGATCCGCAAAGCGGCCGGTCGCTGGCGAAAGGCTGAGCCTTTCGCGACGAACAACAGCCGACCGTCGCTGCCGCGGCGGCCGGCCCGATCATAGCCCCCACATCAATTGAACGACGAGCTTTTCAGGAACTCCGCCAGGCGCTCGGTCTGCGGCTTCACGAACATTTCCTTCGGGTTGCCCTCTTCGCCGATGCGGCCCTGGTTCATGAAGATCACGCGCGTCGAGACCTCATAGGCAAAGCGCATTTCGTGGGTGACGAGCAGCATGCTCATGCCGTCTTCGGCAAGCCCCTTGATCACCTGCAGCACCTCGTTGACGAGTTCGGGATCGAGCGCCGAGGTCACTTCATCGAACAGCATCAGCTTCGGGTTCATTGCGATCGCCCGGGCGATCGCCACGCGCTGCTGCTGGCCGCCGGAGAGCTGGCCGGGATAATGATCCATGCGTGAGAGCAGCCCGACACGGTCCAGCCATTTCTCGGCAACCGCCCGCGCCTCATCGCGTCCCATACCGCGGACCTTCATCAGGCCGAGCATGATGTTTCTGGCCGCGGTCATATGCGGGAAGAGGTTGAACTGCTGGAAGGCCATGCCGGTCATCGCCCGCTGGCGGGCGATTTCCTTTTCCTTCTTGCGGCGGCGTTGGCCGCCCACGGTCTCGTAGCCGATCTCCTGGCCGTCGATGCGGATCGAGCCGCCCTGAAACTCCTCCAGCATGTTGATACAGCGCAGCATCGTCGTCTTGCCCGAGCCGCTGGAGCCGATGATGGAGATGACCTCCCCTTGCGCCATGGTGCAGTCGACGCCCTTCAGCACTTCGACGGCGCCGTAGCGTTTTTGGAGGTCACGGATTTCAAGCAGTGTCTGGGTCATCGGAGCCGAAGCCTCAGGATGGGACAGCGGTCTTGCGTTCGACGTAACGGCCGAAGCGCTCGATGCTGTAGTTGATGACGAAATAGAGGAAGCCGGCGAAGAAATAGAACTCCAGGCTCATGAAGCTGCGGGAGATCTGCTCCTGGGTGCGAAGCAAAAGCTCGGCGACGCCGATGATCGACAGAAGCGTCGAGGCCTTGACCATCTCGGCCGCCGTATTGACCCAGGCCGGCAGCGCCTGCCGCAACGCCTGCGGCCCGAGCACGTAGACGAAGGTCTGCGAGAATGTCAGGCCGATGGCTTTCGCCGCCTCCGTCTGCCCCTTCGGGATCGCCTGCAGGGCGCCGCGGACGAGTTCGCCGACATGCGAACTGCAGAAGACCGAGAGCGCCAGGATGCCGGCCTGGAAGGGCCCGAGATCGATACCGACGGTGCTAAGCACATAGTAGCTCGCCAGAACGAGCACCAGCACCGGCGTGCCACGGATGAAATCCGTATAGCCGCGCACGACCCATTGCACCGGGCGATAGCCATAGGTGAGCGCCAGGCCGACGAAGACGCCGAGCACCGTTCCGACGACGATCGACAGGAAGGAGATCGAGATCGAGACACCAAGCCCCTTCAGCAAGGGAATGCGGGCGAGCCAGAGCTGGTCGAGAAATGCTGGAAAATCCATGGCGATCACCTCGGCACGGAGAGACGGCGCTCGACCGCGCGCATCAAGGCGGCCAATACCGAGCAGGTGGCGACATAGAGGCAGCTCGCAACGATCCAGGTTTCGATCACCCGAAAGGTCTCGACATTGATCTTGCGCGCCTCGAAGGTCAGTTCGGGTACTGCGATCGCGGCTGCAAGCGAAGTGTCCTTGAACAGCGAGATCATCGTGCTGCTCAAGGATGGCAGGACGTTGCGCAGCATCAAGGGAAGGATGATCGAGGTGCGTATCTGCATTTCCGTGAGCCCGATCGCCAGCCCCGCCTCGCGCTGCCCCGGCGGAACTGAAAGCAGCCCACCGCGGAAGACTTCGGCGAGATAGGCGCCGGAATAGATCGCCAGCGTCAGCACGAAGCTCTCGATCTTGCCGAGCCTGACGCCGAGCTGCGGCAAGGCGAAGTAGCTGAACAGCACCAGCACCAGGATCGGCGTGTTGCGGATGACGGTCACATAGAGGCCGGCCGGCTTGCGCAGGAACAGGTTTTTCGACACCAGCCCGAAAGCGGTGACGAGACCGATCAGGCAACCCGCAAGGATTGCCGCGAAGGCGAGACCGAGACTGAGCGCCAGCCCTTCGAGCAGAAGATCGAAAGAGCGCCAGACGGCGGCAAAATTCAGAGTGTAGCCCATGTTTCAGCCACCCATGCCGAAGGACGCAGGACGACCCCGCAGGCGGCGGGATCGCCCCGGAGAGGCTTACTTGTACTCGACCGGGAATCCGATCTGCGGCGGAGCAAGGTCCTTGCCGAACCAGGTCTTGAACGACTTCGCATAGAAATCGAACTCGACGCCGGTCATCGCCTCGTGCAGTGCGGTGTTGACGAAGTTCAACCAGTCCTGGTCGCCGCGCTTGACGCCGCAGGCATACGTCTGCGGGTTCCAGCCGTAGCCGGCATCCTTGTAGCGGTTGGGGTTCTGCGTCATGTACCAGGCGAGCGACGACTGGTCGGTGGCGACCGTGTCGGCACGACCGGATTCCAGCGCCTGATAGATAAGGTCGACGGACTCGTACTGGTCGACCGTCGCTTCCGGCAAGGCGGCATGCACCATGGCCTCGGCATAGACGTTCTGCAGGACGGATACGGTGACGGACGAGCCGCCGGCCTTGAGCGCAGCGTAATCGGCATATTTGCCGTCGGCCTTCAGCATCAGGCCCACGCCCTCGCGATAGTAGGGAATGGTGAAGGCGATCTGCTGCGCGCGCTCACCGGTCACCGTCATGAACTGGCAGGTGATGTCCACCTTGTTGGTGGTGATGTTCGGAATGCGGGCGTCGGACGACTGGTTGACGAACTCGATCTTCTCCGGATCGCCGAAGAGGGCCTTGGCGATGATGCGCCCCATGTCGACATCGAAGCCCTGCAGCTTGTCGTCGGCGCTTTTGAAATGCCACGGCGCATTGGTGCTGCCGGTGCCCATGACCAGATGGCCGCGGGCGATAACTTCGTCCAGCTTGCTCGCCGGCTCCTGGGCCAAGGCCGAGCCGGCCATAGCCATGACTGCGACGGCAGCCGCTGCAAAAACGGTCTTGCTCATTTCATTCCTCCCTTTTTTAGCCTCCCCACCATTATTCTATTACTATGCATCATAATCTTGAATAATGGATTGACGTATCAAAGGCCCGCGGTCATATCTTGTCAAGGGCAGTTGAGGTAGTTTCGCCCCGATCCTGCGCCGCCCAAGAGGAGTTGAGTCGCGATGCCCCTGCCGATCGAAACCCCGGCCGTTCTCGTCGATCTTGAAATTGCCAAGCGCAACATCGAGCGCTTTCAGGCCTATGCGGATGAGCACGGCATTCGCGTGCGCCCCCACATCAAGACGCACAAGCTGCCGCAGATGGCCGAGCTTCAACTTCAAGCCGGCGCCATCGGCATCACCTGCCAGAAGGTCACCGAGGCGGAGGCGATGGTTGCGGGCAGCGACCGGATCAAGGACGTGCTGATCACCTACAACATTCTCGGCGACGCCAAGATGGCGCGGCTGGAGCGGCTCAATGACCGCGTTTCGCTCTCGGTCGTCGCCGACAGCGAAACGGTCATCGACGGGCTCGCCGGCTATTTCGCCGACAAGGACAAGCCGCTGCACGTGCTTGTCGAATGCAACACCGGCGCCGATCGCTGCGGTGTCGGCTCCCCGGCAGAGGCCGCCAAGCTCGCCCGTCGGATCGAAGAGGCAAAGGGGCTCGTGTTCGGCGGCCTGATGACCTATCCGCCCGTCAACGGCCAGGCGAAGGTCCAGGCCTTCATGAGCGAGGCGAAGCAGTTGATCGAGGCCGACGGCATCACTGTCCCCGCCATCACCTCAGGCGGCACGCCGAGCATGATGCATGCCGACGGCGCGCCTGTTGCCAGCGAATACCGCCCCGGAACCTATATCTACAACGACCGCTCGCTGGTTTCGCGCGGCGTCGCCGGCTGGGACGAGTGCGCGCTGACGGTGCTTGCGACCGTCGTCTCGGTCCCCTCCGAGAACCGCGCCATCATCGATGCCGGCAGCAAGGTGCTGACCTCGGATCTACTCGGCCTCACCGGCTACGGCCACGTGCTCGGCCGCGACGACATCCGCATCGACCAGCTCTCTGAGGAACACGGCCGCCTCGTCACCGACGGGCCAATCGGGCTCAAGGTCGGCGAGCAGCTGAGGATCGTGCCGAACCACGCCTGCGTCGTGACCAACATGTTCGACGCCGTCCATATCGTCGAAGGCGACAGGCTGAAGGATATCTGGCCGGTAGTGGCGCGCGGCCACGTGCTTTAGCCGGTCGCCATAGTTGAGCGGCGCGTTTGCCGCGCCGCCACTCTTGACGCTCCGCGCTCAGCGGACCCGGTCATAAACGAGCGCGATCTTGCCCCGCTCACCCGTCTCCTGGTGCGCAACGCGCCACGTCGTGCCCGGCAGGCCGTCCTCGAAGAGCCGCGCGCCACCTCCTGCAATCTCCAGGCAGATCAGCAGATAGGGCCTGTCGATCATGTCGGCCGAAAGGAGCGACTTGATGAGGCTGGCGCTGCTGTTGACGAGAATGTCACCTTCGCCGGACGCCTTGAGGTCTGAAACGACGTCCATCACCGATCCATTCGCGATCCGCGTGCGCTCCCAGGGAGCTTCGGTCAGCATCCTCGAAAACACCACCTTTTCCGCCCCGACCAGCCTGTCCGCATAGCCGCGGTCGCGAGAGTAGGCCGCTTCGTCCCCGGCAGCCGCCGACCAGTAACCGAGGAAGCCTTCGGCGTTCAGCCGGCCGAGCACGGCCGTCGTCGCCTCCTCGCAGATGCGCGCCAAATATTTCCGCCGCCGCGCATTTTTTCTGGACAGCCGCTTCGCGCTCTCCATGTATTCTGTCGTTGGTTTGGCGCGGTCGCGGAGGCGGTTGCAGGCAAACCGTTCCCGAAAAGCCCGACAAAACGATAGGACATTTCCCCATAGCTGCTTCTGGCGTCATCGGTTTACGTTGTAGCAGTCGACAAAATTGATAGTTTTATCTGGTAACCAATGGAGGTCGAAATGGTCTTTGGACGAATTACCGGAATGGTGGGACTGGCAATCGTGCTCGGAGGCCTGCAGCTGGGAGCTGCAAGTGTTGCGTTTGCCGACACGACGATCCTGAACGTGTCTTATGATCCGACACGAGAACTCTACAAGGACTTCAATGCTGCCTTTGCCGAGAAGTGGAAGGCGGACACCGGTGAGACCGTGACGATCCAGACGTCGCACGGCGGTTCGGGCAAGCAGGCCCGCTCGGTCATCGACGGCCTGCAGGCCGACGTCGTGACGCTGGCGCTCGAAGCGGACATCGACGCGATCGCCAAGGAAACCGGCAAGATCCCGGCAGACTGGAAGACGAAGTTCGAAAACAACAGCGCGCCCTACACGTCGACGATCGTGTTCCTGGTGCGCAAAGGCAACCCCAAGGGCATCAAGGACTGGGGCGATCTGGTCAAGCCCGATATCCAGGTGATCACGCCAAACCCGAAGACCTCGGGCGGCGCGCGCTGGAACTTCCTCGCTGCCTGGGCCTATGGCCGCTCCGCCAATGGCGGTGACGACGCCAAGGCGCAGGAATATGTGACCGAGCTCTTCAAGCACGTGCCGGTGCTCGATACCGGCGCGCGTGGCGCTACGACGACCTTCGTGCAGCGCGGCCTCGGCGACGTGCTGCTCGCCTGGGAAAACGAAGCCTACCTGTCGCTCGAGGAACTCGGCCCCGACAAGTTCGAGATCGTCACGCCGTCGATCTCGATCAAGGCGGAGCCGCCCGTAGCGCTCGTCGACGGCAACGTCGACACCAAGGGTACACGCAAGGTGGCGGAAGCCTATCTCGGCTACCTCTACAGCGATGCCGGCCAGAAGATCGCGGCCAAGCACTACTACCGGCCGTTCAAGCCGGCAGCGGCAGACCCGGCCGATATCAAGCGGTTCGGCGAACTGAAGCTCGTCACCATCGAAGACTTCGGCGGCTGGAAAGAAGCCCAGCCAAAATTCTTCGGCGACGGCGGTGTCTTCGACACGCTCTACAAGCCGGGCCAATAAAACCTGAACAGCGCGCGCAGCCGGCGAGCCTGCCTGCGCGCGCTGCTTCGCGTCGCGCCGGGCCGAGCCCTCGAGCGAAGCGCGTTTCATCGTGCCGCGTAAAGACTGCAAAGGTAGTGCCATTGACGGATGCGACGAAGACTGCACCCTGGCAATTTCGCCAGCCGAGTGTTTTGCCTGGATTTGGATTGTCGCTCGGGATCACGCTGAGCTGGCTGGTTCTGATCGTGTTGATCCCGTTGTCGGGACTGGTGTTTCGCGCCAGCGGGCTCGGCTGGGCGCAGTTCGTGGCGCTGGCGCTTGATCCGCGCACGCTCAATGCCTTGAAGATCTCCTTCGGCACGGCCTTTATCGCCGCCGTTATCAATCTCGTCTTCGGCGTCATCCTCGCCTGGGTATTGGTGCGCTACCGGTTCCCTGGCAAGCGGGTGATCGACGCCATGGTCGACCTGCCCTTTGCGCTGCCGACCGCGGTGGCCGGCATTGCGCTGACGACGCTCTATGCCCCGAACGGCTGGATCGGCCAGTTCCTGGAACCACTTGGCCTCAAGATCGCCTTCACCCCGGCCGGCATCGTCATTGCCCTGATCTTCGTCGGCCTGCCCTTCGTGGTCAGGACCGTGCAGCCGATCATGGAGGAGATCGACAAGGAGGTGGAGGAAGCTGCAGCCACCCTCGGCGCCAGCCGCTTCCAGACGATCAGCCGGGTATTGCTGCCAGGGTTGCTGCCGGCCGGCCTCACCGGCTTTGCGCTCGCCTTTGCCCGCGGTGTCGGCGAATACGGCTCGGTGATCTTCATCGCCGGCAACCTTCCTTATGTCTCGGAGATCGCGCCGCTGCTGATCGTCATCCGGCTCGAAGAGTTCAACTATGCGGCTGCGACAGCGATTGCCGCGGTCATGCTGGCGATCTCGTTTGCCATGCTGCTCCTCATCAACTCGATCCAGGCCTGGAGCCGGCGGAGATATGTCTATGTCGCATGACCTGACCGCCGCCTCAGCACCCAGTCCCGGTCTCAGTCCGGCTTCCGGCCCTCGCGCCGCCCTGCCGGAACTGGCCGCCGCCACCTCCGAAAGCCGCTTTGCCCGACTGACGCTGACGATCACGGCGCTCGCCTTCGTCGCACTGTTTTTGCTTTTGCCGCTCGCCGCCGTCTTTACCGAGGCGCTGCGCAAGGGCGTGACGGAATTCGTGCTGGCCCTTGGCGATGCCGAAACCTTTTCGGCCATCCGCCTGACGCTGATCGTCGCCGCCATCGCCGTGCCGCTCAACCTCGTCTTCGGCGTGGCCGCCGCCTGGGCGATCGCCAAGTTCGAGTTCAAGGGCAAGGCCTTCCTGACGACGCTGATCGACCTGCCGTTCTCGGTCTCGCCGGTGATCTCCGGCCTCGTCTTCGTGCTTCTGTTCGGCTCGCACAGTGTCCTTGGTCCCTGGTTGCAAAGCCACGGCATCCAGATCCTCTTTGCCGTGCCGGGCCTGGTGCTCGCCACCGTCTTCGTCACCTTCCCCTTCGTCGCCCGCGAGCTGATCCCGTTGATGCAGGAACAGGGCAGTAGCGACGAGGAGGCAGCCTTGTCTCTCGGGGCATCGGGCTGGCAGACCTTCTGGCATGTGACGCTGCCCAACATCAAATGGGGGCTGCTTTACGGCGTGCTTTTGTGCAACGCCCGCGCCATGGGCGAGTTCGGCGCCGTCTCGGTGGTGTCCGGCCATATCCGCGGCGAGACCAACACCATGCCGTTGCAGGTCGAAATCCTCTATAATGAATACAACTTCGTCGCCGCTTTCGCGGTGGCGGCGTTGCTGGCGCTGCTGGCGCTGATCACCCTGATTTTGAAGACGGCGCTGGAGATCCGCTACAGCGCCGAGATCGCCGCCAGCCGCAGGCACTGACCGGGAAAGCCGGCATTCGAAAGGTATTGTCATGGACGTGCGCGTTCACAACATCCGCAAGGAATTTGGCCGCTTCCCGGCGCTCGACGACGTCTCGCTCGACATCCGCTCCGGCGAGCTGATCGCGCTGCTCGGCCCCTCCGGCTCCGGCAAGACGACACTTCTGCGTCTCGTTGCCGGGCTCGAAAGCCCGACCGAAGGCACGATCTTCTTCGGCGACGAGGATGCCTCGCAAAAGACCGTGCAGGAGCGCAACATCGGCTTTGTCTTCCAGCACTATGCCCTGTTCCGCCACATGACCGTGCTCGACAACGTCGCCTTCGGCCTCAAGGTGCGGCCCTCCAATCGCCGCCCGCCTTCGGCCGAGATCCGCAAGCGCGCGCTCGATCTGCTCGACCTCGTCCAGCTCTCCGGCCTCGACAAGCGCTATCCGGCGCAGCTCTCGGGCGGCCAGCGCCAGCGTGTGGCGCTCGCCCGCGCCATGGCGGTGGAACCGAACGTGCTTCTGCTCGACGAGCCCTTCGGCGCGCTCGACGCACAGGTCCGGAAAGAACTGCGCAAGTGGCTGCGCGACATTCACGACCGCACCGGCCACACGACGATCTTCGTCACCCATGACCAGGACGAGGCGCTGGAGCTCGCCGACCGCGTCGTCGTCATGAGCAAGGGCGTGATCGAACAGGTCGGCACCCCCGACGAGATCTACGACCATCCGGTCTCGCCCTTCGTCTACGGCTTCATCGGCCAGTCGAACTGCCTCAATGTTACGCTGCAGAACGGCGAGATCTGGTTCGAGGATCGGCCGATCGGGCTGCGCGCCCCGTCCGAGCCCGACGGCCCGGCGAAACTGCACTTCCGCCCGCACGACATCGAGCTGATCGACGGCTGCGGCGGTTGCCTTGCCGGTCTTGTCGCCGCCAGCCGCCGCGTTGCCGGCACCCGCCATCTCGAACTCGACCTTGGCCGCAACCATCCGCATGTCGAGATCGAACTCTCACCCGAACGCGCCGCTGCCGGCGACCACAGCCGCATCGCCTTCCGACCGACAAAGTGGAAACTGTTCAGGGAGGAGCAGCCGAATGCGGCCGCAACGCTGGAGGCGCCGGCCGAAGTGGAAACGGCCGAGCCCTTCGAGCTGGCGCGCACCGGCAGTTGATCGGGCGCGCTCGGTAGCGCAGTTTCACCTGTCTCGTCGTGCCGTGTGCAATCGTGCCGGCAACGACGGGCTGAGGGTCGCCGTGCGGATATCGGTTTGCTTCGCGATGCGCTAAGCAGGGACGCCCGCTGCCGACAATGGCTGCGGAACCGGGAGAAGCGCATGACGATCGTCGACGACCTGAAACAAGCCCTCGGCGACATCGTGCTCACCGGCACGCAAATCGGCGAACGCCACCGGAGCGACGCCAGCCTGACCGGCCGGGAGCTGCCCAGAGCCGTGATCCGCCCGACAAGCAGTGGCGAGATCGCCGCGGCCCTCCGGCTCTGCAACGAGAACGGCCAAGCGGTTGTCGTCCAGGGCGGCCTGACCGGGCTTGCCGGCGGCGCCAATGCCGGCAGCGACGCGGTGGTGATCTCGCTCGAGCGTTACACCGGCATCGAAGAGATCGACCCACAGGCAGGCACCATGACTGTGCGGGCCGGAACGCCGCTCGAAGTGGCGCAACGCGCCGCCGAAGACGCCGGTTTCCTGCTGCCAATCGATCTCGGCGCCCGTGGTTCCTGCCAGATCGGCGGCAACCTCGCCACCAATGCCGGCGGCATCCGGGTGCTTCGCTACGGCGTGACCCGCGACAACGTGCTCGGTCTCGAAGCGGTGCTCGCCGACGGCACGATCATCTCGTCGCTCAACAAGATGATCAAGAACAACACCGGCTACGACCTCCGGCAATTCTTCATCGGCTCCGAAGGAACGCTCGGCGTGATCACCCGCGCGGTCCTGCGCCTGCGGCCCTTGCCCGCCGGCCGGCTGACGGCGCTCTGCGCTCTCGAAAGCTACGACGATGTGGTCGCCTTCCTCACGCGCTGCCAACGCCGCCTGCCCGGCCTCTCGGCCTTCGAGGCGATGTGGGAAAACTACTTCCGCTTCAACGCCGAGGCGGAGAAGCTGAAGCTCTTTGATGAAATCCCGCCCTTCGCGGTGATCGTCGAGCAGGATCTGCTCGGTGATGCCAGCGAGCGTGACGGTTTCGAGGCCTTTCTCGGTGAGGCGCTTGAAGATGGGATCATTGCCGATGCGCTGATCGCCCAGTCGGAGAAAGAAAGCCGTTCGTTCTGGAGCGTGCGCGAAGGCCACGCGATGGACAGCCAGCTGCCGGCACTCGTCAACCTCGACGTCAGCCTGCCGATCGGCGATATCGGCCGCTTCGCCACGGAATGTGGTGCGGCTCTATCTCAACGGTTCCCGGCCGCCCATGTCTCCTTCTTCGGCCACGTCGCCGACAGCAACCTGCATATCGCCTTTTCGGAGCCTGACAGCGACGCGGACACGCCGCATATCGTCGACGGCATCGTCTACGAAATCGTGCGGCGCTACAAAGGCTCGATCTCGGCCGAACATGGCGTCGGCACGCTGAAGCGGGATTTCCTCGACCATTCGCGCAGCCCGGCCGAACTCGAACTCATGCACCGGATCAAACGGGCGCTCGACCCGAACGGCATCCTCAATCCGGGCAAGGTGATCTGAGGCAGCCTCATCGCCACGCAAACGGCTCAAATTCAGAGCCAGGACGCCGGCGTTTTCGGCAGGCGCCCTTCGGGATCGATAACCTTCAGTTCGGAACCCTCGCCCGTATTCCAGTGCCACAGCGCGACGCAGGTGCCGCCGGGCGACATGAAGGACGGATAGATCAGGCCATCGAAGCCTCGGTCGCTCAACGCCAGTTGCAGGCGGTGCGTCTCCGGCACCAGACCACGATCGAGCGCATCGCGCCATTCGCATCGGTGGATTTCTTCGGTGAGACCAAGGTCGGAAAGGATCTCCGGCGCCGTCAGATCGGCAAGACGGGCAAAGCGGAGTTCAAGCTGGGCGATCAGCGCCGGGTGTTGGACGAAACCCTGATTGTATTCGGCCCAGGCGGTCGAGAGCTCGCGGGCGGCATAGACCGTCGGCGTTCCAACGGGATTCCACCTCCCACCGTACCGCCCTGCCCCTTCGCCCGAGAGCGGCGCATGCGCCCAGCGCGGCACATAGGCGCGCCAGAGGCGCACCGGCTCACCAACCGCCATCAGGCGTAGACACCGGAACGCACGGCTTCGAGATAGGCGAGCACCTTGTCGGCCTTGCCTTCACCGACGAGGTCATAGGCGGTCTTGCCGGCCCAGCCGGGGATCGGCTGGTGCTTGAACCAGATGACGGCGCGGCTATCGTCGCCCGCCATTTCGCCGGCCATGGCAAGGATACGGACGACGCTGCTCAAGGCCGCATCGACCTTTCGGGCACTGGACTTCGCCGTCAGCGTGTTGCGCGCGACACCGATCAGCTTCGCGAGTTCGGCAAGCGTCACGCCAAGGCGTTCGGCGACCAGCCGAGCGGACAGGAAGGACGACTGGCTCTCGCCGTAGTGGGCGGTGGAGATGTTGAGACCGACAGCAGCCATGACAGGATCCGCACTTGTTTTGATCATCGTGTTATCAAAATAAGATCAAAACATGCCCAAATCAAGGACGCCTATCGCCGCCAGGCGGGCTCGCGCTTGTCGAAGAACGCGCCGACACCCTCACGCGCCTCATCGGATTCCCAGCAATCGGCAAGCTGTTCGATGGTCGCGGCAATGGTCTCTTCGGTGATTGGAGCCCCAAGCGAGCGAGCCAGTCGCTTGGCCCGGCCGGTGGCCTCCGGCGCGACCGCCAGATAGGGCTCGATCTCTGCTTCGATCGCCGCATCCAGCGCGTCGGTGGTGACAACGGTGGTGGCGAGCCCCAAGGCGCGCGCCTCCTCCGCACCGAACAGGCGGGCGGACATGAACAGCGGCCGCGCCTTACCCTCGCCGATGCGGGCGACGACATAGGGGCTGATGGTCGCCGGGATCAGGCCGAGGCGTGTTTCGGTCAGGCCGAACTTGGCGTCGGTCGAGGCAACCGCCGCGTCACAGATGCTCATGAGGCCAACGCCGCCGCCAAAGGCATTGCCATGCAGGCGGCCGATCACGGGCTTCGAGATCTCGTTCAGCGCCTTGAACATCATCGCCAATCGCGTCGCCTCAGCAATGCGAGTCGCCCTGTCTGCATCGAACTGCTCGCGCATCCAGCCGAGGTCGCCGCCGGCGCAGAAGCTGCGGCCCTCGCCCTCAAGGATAACGACGCGGACAGAACGGCCGGCCGAAAGCTGCTCTGCCGCCTCGGTCAGTTCGCCGATCATCCGCGCCGAAAGCGCGTTGTGCTTCTGCGGCAGTGCCAAGGTCAGCCGCGCGACACCGCGCGCATCGGTTTCGATCCGGATCGTTTCGAAGGTCATGATCCCGTCCTTAAGGTCCGCGCGAAAGCGGCGGCCTGTTCGAGCTTCGCTAGGTCGAGCCCCGTCGAAAAACCCTTGGCCGTTACGAAGGCGTTGACGGCGAGCGTGTCGACATTGCCGGCAGCACCCGGCGCATAGGGGCAGCCACCGAGACCGCCGGCCGAAGCGTCGAAGACCCTGAGGCCGCGGTCGAGCGAAACGGCAATATTGTCGAGCGCGCGGCCGGAGGTGTCGTGGAAATGCCCGGCGAGCCTGTTGGCCGGAATGCGCTCCAGCACCGCGGCCAGCATCGCGTCCACCGCCTCTGGCGTGCCGCGGCCGATCGTGTCGCCGAGACTGATCTCGTAGCAACCGAGATCATCGAGCAGGCCGGCGACGCGGGCAGGGCTCGCTGCGGCGATCGCACCCTCATAAGGGCATTCGACAACGCAACTCACATAGCCGCGCAGCAGAATTCCTTTTTCCCGGCACAGTTCGGCAACCGGTAGGAACCGCTCGATGCTTTCGGCGATCGAACAATTGATGTTCTTTTGCGAGAAGGTTTCGGAAGCCGAGGCGAAGATCGCCACCTCGTCGGCGCCGGCTTCGAGCGCGGCTTCAAGACCGCGCATGTTGGGCGTCAGCACCGCGTAGCGCGTCCCGGGCCGCCTCCGGATGCCGGCCATCACTTCGGCGGCGTCGGCCATCTGCGGCACCCATTTCGGGCTGACGAAGCTCGTCACCTCGATCCGCTCGTAGCCGCAATCCGAGAGCATATCGACGAGACGGATCTTCTCAGTCGTTGGGACGAGCGCGCTTTCATTCTGCAGCCCGTCGCGCGGCGCCATCTCGACGATCGTCACATGCCCAGGCGCCGCTCCGCTCATTCCGCGCTCTCCGGCTGGAGCATCACCAGCACGGCGCCGGCTGTCACCTGCTCGCCTTCGCTGACCTGCACGCTCTCGACCACGCCGGCGCGCGAGGCCGACAAGGTGAGTTCCATCTTCATCGCTTCCATGACCGCAAGCGCCTGGCCCTTCTCGACCGCATCACCGGGGCGGACCCGGATGAGCTTGACGATGCCGGGCATCGGCGCCGAGACCGCGTCGTCGGCGACCTCGCTTGAGTGACCGGCACCAAGCGCGTCCGGCAAGCGAAGTCCGTAGGTCTCACCATTCAGGAACAGCGTGATCTGCTCGCCTTCGCGCAGGAAACGGAACTCCTGCTGCGCGCCGGCGATTTCCGCCCGGGCGCCATCGGCAGAGCGATTGAGAATAACGACCGGCAGCGCCGCCGTCCCGGTGTGGACGGCGAACTGATCCCGGCCACGGGCCGCCAGCGCCACGGTCGTCCGTCCACCCAGGTGCTCGATCGCGATGTTGCGGTTTGCGTCACCCCAAATCTGCCAATGGCCGAGCGAAGACCAGGGATCGGCCGATCCGTCCGGCTGCAAGGCTCCGGTCGAAATGATGGCCGCAAGCGCGAGGGCCGCATCGTTCGGCGCCGGCGACGCCGATAGCCGATCGATCGAACGATCGATCAGGCCGGTATCGGGGTGCCCGGCGCGAAAATCCGGTTCGGCCGCAAGGCGGGCCAGAAAATCGAGATTGGTGACAGTTCCGCCGATGCGGCAGGCCCTGAGCGCGATCTCGAGCCTGGCCAGCGCCGTCGACCGGTTGGGCCCATGGACGATCAGCTTGGCAATCAACGGATCGTAGAACGGTGTGATCCTGTCTCCCTGCCGGACACCGGCATCGACACGGACGCCCTCCTCCGGAAAGCTCAAGGTCGTGAGTTGCCCGGTCGCCGGCAGGAAGCCGCGCGACGGGTCTTCCGCATAGATGCGGGCCTCGAAGGCCCAGCCGTCGATGGCGATCTCGCTCTGGCGTTTCGGCAGCGCTTCACCGGCTGCAGCCCGCAGCTGCCACTCGACGAGATCGATGCCGGTGATCGCCTCGGTGACCGGATGCTCGACCTGCAGCCGGGTGTTCATTTCCATGAAATAGAACTGATCCGGCCAGAGCCCGTCGGTCACGTCGGCGATGAACTCGACAGTGCCCGCGCCGACATAGCCGATCGCCTGCGCCGCGCGAACGGCGGCTTCGCCCATGGCGCGCCGCACTTCCGCGGTCATGCCCGGCGCCGGCGCTTCCTCGATCACCTTCTGGTGGCGTCGTTGCAGCGAGCAGTCGCGCTCGTAAAGATGCAGGATGTTGCCGTGCCGGTCACCGAAGACCTGCACCTCGATATGCCGCGGCTTCGTCAGATATTTCTCGATCAGGACCGCGCCGTCGCCGAAGGCCGCTTCCGCCTCGCGGCGCGCCGCCTCCAGCGCAGCCGGAAAGTCGGCGGCGCTGTCGACCCGCCGCATGCCCTTGCCGCCGCCGCCGGCGCGCGCCTTGATCAGCACGGGATAGCCGATGTTCACCGCTTCCCCGGCAAGGAAGTCCGGCTCCTGTGTCTCGCCGTGATAGCCCGGAACCACCGGCACGCCGGATTGCTCCATCAGCGCCTTGGCGGCATCCTTCAGCCCCATGGCGCGAATGGCCGACGCCGACGGTCCGACGAAGGTGATGCCGGCCGCCTCGACGGCTTCGGCAAAGTCGGCATTCTCCGACAGGAAGCCGTAGCCGGGATGAATGGCGTCTGCGCCGACGGAGTGCGCCGCCGCGATGATGCGTTCGGCCACAAGGTAGCTGTCGAGCGCCGGCGCCGGGCCGATGCGGATCGCCTCGTCGGCCAGCGCCACATGCAGCGCGCCGACATCGGCATCGGAATAGACGGCGACCGTGCGGATGCCGAGGCGCTTGGCTGTGCGGATCACCCGGCAGGCGATCTCACCGCGATTGGCAATCAGGAGTTTGGAAAACATCGGCATCTCCTGGCCCTATTGCGCTGCGATCACATCGATTTCGAGCAACCATCCGGCATCGAAGATGCCGGCGATCGCGACCGTCATGGCGGGTGCTAGCGCACCGAGATATTCGGCGCGGGCCGCGCGGTTGGCCATGGCGTGTTGCCGATCGGCAAGCAGCACCGTCACCTTGACGATATCGGCCTTGGTCATGCCCGCCGCGGTCAATTGCGCGTCGATGTTGGCCCAGACCTGGCGCGCCTGCGCCTCGAAACCCTCCGGCAGCGCGTCTTCAGGCGTCAGCGGCACCTGCCCGCTGACGAAGAGCAGACGCTCGAAGTTCTCCAGGCGAACGGCCTGCGAGTAGCCTCCACGCGGCTGCGGTGCGTTCGGGGCATTGATGTTTTCGCGTTTCATGGCGGTGTCCCTACATCCTGAAGAGGCCGAAGCGCGTGTCTTCGATCGGCGCATTGAGCGCCGCCGACAGCGACAGGCCGAGCACGTCGCGCGTCTTGCGCGGATCGACGACGCCGTCGTCCCAAAGTCTGGCCGAGGCATAGAGCGGATGGCTCTGGCGTTCGAAGAGATCAAGGATGGGCTGGCGGAAACGCGCCTCCTCCTCCTCGCTCCAGGGCGTTCCCGCCCGCTTCAGGGCCTCGCTGCGCACGGTCGTCAGGACGCCGGCCGCCTGCTCACCACCCATGACGGAGATGCGGCTGTTCGGCCAGGTCCACAGGAACCGCGGCGAAAACGCCCGACCGCACATGCCGTAGTTGCCAGCGCCGAAGGAACCGCCGACCAGCATCGTCACCTTCGGCACACGTGCCGTCGCCACCGCCGTCACCAGTTTGGCGCCGTGCTTGGCGATGCCTTCCGTCTCATATTTCCGCCCGACCATGAAGCCGGTGATGTTCTGCAGGAAGACGAGCGGGATCTTGCGCTGGGCGCAGAGCTCGACGAAATGCGCGCCCTTCAGGGCGGATTCCGAAAACAGCACGCCGTTGTTGGCGATGATGCCGACCGGGATGCCGTGCACATGGGCAAAGCCGCAGACGAGCGTGGTGCCGTAGCGCGCCTTGAATTCGTCGAAACGGGAACCGTCCACGGTGCGGGCGATGACCTCGCGGATGTCGTAGGGCGTGCGCAGATCCGAGGGCACGATGCCGGCGATCTCGTGCGGGTCGTAGAGCGGCGGCTCAGGCGTCACCAGCTCGACCGTCAACGGCTTCAGCCGATTGAGTGCCGAAACGGCCCGGCGGGCGAGCGCCAGTGCATGAGCGTCATCGCGCGCCAGATGGTCGGCCACGCCGGAGAGCCGCGTGTGCACATCGGCGCCGCCGAGATCCTCCGCCGAGACGACCTCGCCGGTCGCGGCGCGCACGAGCGGGGGGCCGGCGAGAAAGATCGTGCCCTGGCCTTCGACGATGATCGTCTCGTCGGACATGGCCGGCACATAGGCGCCACCCGCGGTGCAGGAACCCATCACCACGGCGATCTGCGGGATGCCGGCGGCCGACATATTGGCCTGGTTATAGAAGATCCGACCGAAGTGATCGCGGTCCGGAAAAACCTCGTCCTGGTTCGGCAGGTTGGCGCCGCCGGAATCGACCAGATAGATGCAGGGCAGATTGTTTTCCGCGGCGATCTCCTGCGCGCGCAGGTGCTTCTTGACCGTCAGCGGATAGTAGGTGCCGCCTTTGACCGTCGGGTCGTTGCAAACGATCATGCACTCACGGCCAGACACCCGGCCGATGCCGGTGATCAGCCCGGCCGCCGGCGCATCGCCGTTGTACATGCCGTGCGCCGCCGTCATGCCGACTTCGAGGAAGGGTGTTGCCGGATCGATGAGGTTGGCCACCCGGTCGCGCGGCAAGAGTTTGCCGCGGCTGACATGGCGTTCGCGCGCGGTATCACCGCCGCCGGCGGCCGCCACCTTCACCGCGTCTTCGACAGTCGCGATCGCCTCCGCCATGGCCGCCTGGTTTGCCTTGAACGTATCGGAGGACGGAGAAATGTGAGATTTCAGAACGGTCATCAAGTCCTCTTTCGATCGAGTTCGGCCGTTTCAGTTGCCGGCGGCTACCGCGTCTCGGTAAACAGCTCCCGCCCGATCAACATGCGGCGGATCTCGCTGGTGCCGGCGCCGATCTCGTAAAGCTTGGCGTCGCGCAGCAGGCGACCCGCCGGGTAGTCGTTGGTGTAGCCGTTGCCGCCGAGCGCCTGGATCGCCTCGAGCGCCAGCGCCGTCGCCTTCTCAGCCGCATAGAGGATGCAACCGGCCGCATCCTTGCGCGTGGTCTCGCCGCGATCGCAGGCCGCCGCCACGGCATAGACATAGGCGCGCGCCGCATTCGCCGTCACATACATGTCGGCGAGCTTACCCTGCATCAGCTGGAACTCGCCGATCGCCTGGCCGAACTGCTTGCGCTCATGCAGATAGGGGACGACCACATCGAGGCAAGCGGCCATGATGCCGAGCGGCCCGGCCGAAAGCACGACACGCTCATAGTCGAGCCCCGACATCAGCACGCGCACGCCACCGCCGATGGTGCCGAGCACGTTTTCTTCCGGCACTTCGCAGTCCTTGAAGATCAGCTCGCAGGTGTTGGAGCCGCGCATGCCGAGCTTGTCGAGCTTCTGGCCGGTCGAAAAGCCGGCATAGCCCTTCTCGACGAGGAAGGCGGTGATGCCGCGCGGGCCGGCGGTCGGATCGGTCTTGGCATAGACGACGAGCACGTCGGCGTCCGGACCGTTGGTGATCCACATCTTGTTGCCGTTGAGCACATAACGGTCGCCGCGCTTGTCGGCTCTGAGCGTCATCGAAACGACGTCGGAACCGGCGCCGGGCTCCGACATCGCCAGCGCACCGACATTCTCGCCGGAAATCAGCTTCGGCAGGTAACGCGCCTTCTGGTCGTCGTTGCCGTTGCGGTTGATCTGGTTGACGCAGAGATTGGAATGGGCGCCGTAGCTAAGGCCGATCGAGGCCGATGCGCGGCTGATCTCCTCCATCGCCACGCAATGGGCGAGATAGCCCATAGCGGCCCCGCCATGCTCCTCGCCGGCGGTAATCCCAAGCAGACCAAGCTCGCCCATCTCGCGCCAGAGCGGCATCGGAAATGCGTTGCTGCGATCGGTCTCGTCCGCCAAAGGCGCGATACGGTCCGTTGCGAAGCGCCGCACACTCTCGCGCAACGCGTCGATGTCCTCGCCAAGCGCGAAGCTCAATCCGCCCTGAAACATGTCTATCCTCCCATCGTGCCGGCCAGTGCGGTCTCCTCCCACAGCGGCCGGACGATAACGCTCCATCCTCTACGCGGATCGCAGCGAATGCAATGAGATCAACGCCGCGACATGGCCGGACGATAGCACCGCGTTTCGCTAATTTCCTTCCAAAGAGGGGCAAAGCCAAGCACGATATGCAAATCCGGAACCGCCTGCCGATTGCATCCTGTGCGCGAACGAGTTGGCGGGCCCTCGCGCCGAGTCCGGCGGCAGGCGTTCCACTCCTGGTACGGCAGCAGGTGTCGCCGTGACATCGCGGGATCGACGATCAGTTCTTGTTCGGCCAGATTTCCTGGCTGGCCTCGACGGCCGCAAGGCCCTGCATCGCGTCTCTATTGCCGGTGGCGGCAAGCGCCTCGAAGATGCGTCGCGCTTCCGCGTGGTACTTGAGGTTCATGTAGGCGTAGCCGCGCAGCACCATCAGGTCCTGGCGGCGGGTCGAGATCTGCCCGAGCTGATCGAGAAAAAGGATGGCCTCGCGGTAGCGATTGGCATTGAAGGCGGCAATGGCACGGTCGGCGAGGATCGCCGTCTGCAGCTCGTCGACCCGCCCCCGGCTCTGCGTCGACTTGGTCGCCGACACCGCGGCCTTGTTGGTGAGACCAGCGCGCAGGTAGGCCAGGCTCTGGCCATAGGCAGCGTCTTCGCGCATCTGCGACGCAGGCGCCTGCAAGGCCACCTCGAATGCTTCGGCGGCCTCCAGCGGCCGGTTGAGGTCCATCAGGCACCAGCCGCGCGCGAGCGCCGCCTGCGGCGCCATGCCGGCGGGATTGATGGTGGTTCGGCAGCCGGCCCCGCTGCGCACCGATTTCTGCACGACGCCGCCCGTGCGCGGCCTCTGAGCGGCAGGTTGCTCGACCACCTCTGTGACGACGGTGGTACGGGCCGTCGGCTGCGGTTGCGTCCGTTGCACCTCGGCCGTCGGAAGCGGCGCGCGGCTGACTTCGTCGAGCTTCTCCTTGACTTCGCCAAGCCGGGCGATGCGTTCGGAACGGCCCGACCACAAACGCTGGACTTCGACGACGCCATCCTTGTCGTTCAGCTGGTCACGGCTGAGCGCGAGGCCATAGGCCGACGGCTCGTCGTCCGGCTTCCAGCGCAGCGCCGTTGCAAACCATTGTGCGGCGGTTGCCGGCTGGTTGAGGGCGCGCGCATACCAGCCGAACTGCTGGGCCGTGGCCGGTTCGCGGGCCTTGGTCGTTTCCTGAGCGATCCGCGCCAGCACGGCGGCATCGAGGGCGACCGGCGGATCGATTGCCAGCAGATTGGCAGTCGCCGCGAAATAGGTCGCAAGGGCATCGGGCGAGCTATCGCGCCACGGGTAGAGTACGGCCTCGGCCTCGAGCGGTGCCTTGCGCGCGATCAGCGTCATCGCCAGCCCCTGCGCGGCGGAGGCGCTGTCTTCCTTGTCATGGGCACGGCGGAACCATTGCTCGGCGGCGCTCATGTTGTCGCGGCGCAGCTGATACCAGCCGAGCAGCAGAGCGTCGCTTGCCGTGCCACCGGTCTCGGCCAGTTTTTCGACGCGCTGGACGTACTTGGGATCAACCGCAAGCGCTTTGTCTCCGTCACCTTCGGCAACGAAGCGCCGGGCGAGATCGTCACGGATGCTTTCGAACTCCGGCACGCCCTCCGGCGTGGTGCGCTCGAGCGCGAGCAGATCCTGCAGCGTCGCGTAGGACAGCACAGCGGCAGCCTTCTGCACGGTGGCGAGCCGTTCCGGCGCGTTGTCGCAGCTCTTCAGCACATAGAGATAGGCATCGCGGGCCCGGTCCGGCCGCTTGGTCTCGGCAAAGGCCTGCGCCACATGCCAGAGCACATCCACTTCCGAGCAGGTCAGAAGGCTCGGCGTGCTCGCAGCAATCGAAATCACGGTTTCATACTGCTTGAGCTCGGAGGCGTTCACCAGCCGGGCGCGAGCCTCGGCGACGTTGAGGCGCTCGAGCAGGTCCGATGGCGGCTGCCAGGCGGCTTCCTTCGCCTGACGCTCGGCGATCGCCTTGCGCACTTCGGCGTAGCGGCCTTCAGAGTAGAGCCGCCACATGGTTTCGAGCGCGACGTCGTTGTTGCGTGGCACAGCCAGCGGATCGGCGGGCGGGACCCAGTCGGGATAAAGCGAGCGCAGGCGCGAGATTTCCGCCTGCAGCCGTGCGGTATCGCCCTTGGCGGCAAAGTAGCGAAGCGCCGATTCGTCGACGACCGACTGCGGCTTGCTTGTGCTTTGTGCTTCCTCCGACGGCCTGTCGGCCTGGGCCACCTCGGTGAATTGCGGCGGCGCGCCGCGCGCGCCCTGGCCGGCGCTGCCGCCGACGGCGGGCGCCTCCTGGCTCTCGCCAGTCAAGCTGCCGAGTTTCTTGTTGTCCTGGCGCAAGAAGCCGCCATCGGTCAGTCCGGCAACCCCGATCGCCGTAGTCATCACAGCGGCAATGGCAACGATTGAGGACTTCATAGACACTCCGGACGCTTCTCCCTCACGTAAGACAGCCCCAACAGGTGCAGCGTGGAAGGGTAATATTGCGTCGGGCTGAACACCTTGACGCTGTCGGGTATCGGAACCCTGTCCAAGACACAGGCCAGAATATGGTTAACAAATCGATAACCGGGGTCCGTGAGGCTGGTTTGAACGGCCCCCGTAGAGGCGTCGCTGAGGACCAATGCGTCTTTGTCGCCGGCCATTCCCGCCCGCAGCCGCGCCATCAGATCGCGGCCACCCATGTCCGCCCGGGCGAGGTAGAGCGGGATCCGCAAAGCGTTGTAGCCGAACTCGGCGGGAAAGCCCTGGGCTGGCTTCGGCATCGCACGCAGGCTGACCCAGTCGGCCGGCAGTTTTCTCGGGCCTGATTGCAGGGCATTGAGCAAGGCCAGGCCGTCATCCGAGAGCGCCTTCCAGCGCGGCGACGGCGCTACCCGATCAAGTGCGGGAAAAGCCTCGAAGATCCAGTAGGACGGATTGACCACCGGGCCATCCGGGCGATCGGTCGTGCCGAAGCCCGTAACGCCGGGCAACAGCAGCGTTCGCCCGCCATGATCGAGCAGGGTGTTGTCGAGGATGGCCTTGGCGATCCGCGAGGCGGCCTGCAGGTAATCCTGCCGCTTCCAGCGTTCACCGGCGAGCACCAGCGCATAGGCGATCAGGATGTCGCCGTCGGTGGCATTGTTGATGTCGATAATGTGCGGCGTTTCGGTGGCACTCCACTTCCACGCCGCCAGCCCATCGTCGCGCAGCAGCAGCTCACGGCGCGTGAACGACCAGATCAGCGCGAAGTCGGCCGGGTTGTCGGCCAGCACGGCGAGAAGCAGGCCATAACCCTGTCCCTCGCTATGGCTGACATTGCCATTGGCGTCGTCGATGATCCGGCCACCGGCATCGAGGAACCGCGCCTTGTACTGGTCCCATTCCCCAGCCTTCACCGAGCCCGCCTGTTCGTCGGCCCCGGCCGCCATCGGCAAAAGGAGCGCAAGCAATCCGGCGAGAAGCGCGGTTCGCCACCTCATTGGCGCCGCCCCAGGCGGGTCAGCATCGAGGATGTTGCCAGCCCCAGAAGCACCGACAGCACGATCAGCAGCAGGGCATAGACCATGATGTTGCTGGACAGCCAGTTGGCAAAGATCAGGCGATAGTTGGTGAGCGACGGCGGCTGCGTCTGGACGAAATCGAAACCGGCGACCGGCGTCGCCTCGATCTTGTCCGTCGCCGGCTCGTAGGCCGAAACCCGCCCGGTAAGCTGTTGCCAGCGCGTGACGTCGGCGATCGCCGCCGTGCCCTCACGCAGACGCTTGCCGGTTGGCGCCGTCAGCAGCGTCCAGGTCGCGTCGTCGCTCGGATTGGCGCCTTGCGCAATCACAAGCCCGGCACTTTCCGGCGGAATATAGGCGGCTTGCGCTTCGGGCAGGATACGCAGCGAGCTCAGCGAAATGTCGAACTCCTGCTTCACCCAGGTCTGAAACCCCGTGACCTGGTTGCGCCAGGCGCCGCCGCTCAGGCGCGTGCGCCACTCGTCGATGGCCTTCTGCGTGTCGTCAGGACGGCCGGTGTCCTCCGCATTGCCCCAGGACATCTGCCTGGCGGGGTCGATACCAACCTGTGTCAGCACCGTCTTCGGCAACTGCGGCATGGCGCCGATGAAGATCGCGTTGCGGCTGCCGGCTGCAAGCGGCGATGTGATCACCTCCACCAGCATCGGCCTGCCGCCGGCAACCGCCAGGCGGGCAAGGAAGGTCGCGGCCGCCGACAGCGTGTCCTCGTCGGCACGGTCGAGGAAAAGGGGAACGGCGGCGCTATCACTGCGATAGGGGGCGGCAGCACCGGAAATCGCAGCGATATTCGGCCGGCGACCGATGCGCGCGAAGTCCGGCATTCGCAGTTCGGACGTATCGAAGAGCGCGAAGCGGGGATCGTTAGAGGCCGGCGTTCCCGGCGCGCAGGCCTTGTCCGGCTCGGCGGAGAGCACCGCCTCGATCTCGATCAGGTTCGGACCGGGCTTGAAATGGCGCATCGTTACTTTGATCGGCAGGTGGCGCAGGATGTCGCCTGTGGCCGAGTTCAAAGGGATCGTCGATGCGATGTTGCCGTTGATATAGATGTCGATGTGGCTGCCTGGAAGCACGGCATCCGTATAGGCAGCGTCGAGCAAAAGCGTCGCGTCGCCATAGGCGTCGGCATAGAAATCCGACGGCACGGCTACGGAGAAACGCGTGCGAAAGCGCCGGCCGGTAAATTCGCTGGTTTCCACCCCGAGTTCGGAGAAGCGCAGGCGCGCATTCGTCACGACCAGCGGCGTCTCCGGCAACTGCCAACGCCCGGTGGCGATGACGTCGCGCGGCACGTTGCTCGGGCGGTCCATCGGCTGCGTGATCCCCTCGATCGCCTCCTGAACGGCGGACCAGTCTGGACCGCTGATCACCAGCACCGACGACTTCGTCTTGCCGTCGCGCACGAACATGGCGACAGGGCCGCTCGACGCACCTTCCGGCAGTCGCTCGAGGAACGGCGCCACTTCCTCGGCCGTGCCGACGAGCGCAGTCATTTGCCCGGGTTTCGCGAGTTCAGGCATGGTCTCGCTGAGGGCGAATTCCTGGGCGGGCATCTGGCCGCGCAACGCCATGCCTTGCGCAAGCCGCATCAGAGCTGCCGTTCGGCTCGGCTGCTGGAGGCCGGGTACGACCAGGTTGAACTGCGTCCGGCCGCGCGCATCGAGCCCGACTGCGCGTACGTCGTCGAGACTGGAAAGCGTCGCGCTGTCGCCGGAGGAAAACCGGATGAAGGCCGATTTCGGTGCGATCTCAGTCCACAGTTCATAGGTCGATTCGACCGTGCAGTCCGTGCGGTGGCGTTGGCGAACCTTGACGCGAATATCGTTGGATCCGGCGCGCAGCAACCCGGGCTTCAGGTCGTAGCTCAGCGGCGTGGCGGCCTCCGCCGAGCCGATCGGCTTCTCGCCGGCCAGTTCGCCATTGACGAAGATCGAAAGCGTCGACGCTTCCGGCGCAACGACGATCGCGTTCTGATAGGCGAAATCAAGCGACGCGGCAGATTGCGCCTGCGCCGGCGTCAGATAGACGGACCAGGTGCGTTCATCGACCTCGCCGGTCAGCGACAGTGCGCTGAACGGGATGATGAAGCGCTTGAAGTCGTCCGGCGGCTTGAGCGTGACGATGGGCTCTGCCGGCCCGGCGTTGCTTCCGGTGTCTGCCGGCGGCTGCAGGATCGGAACATCCGCCGGGCGCTCGCCGGACATGTCGAAAGGCGACGGCTGCGCCGACACGCCGGTTGCAAGGCTCGCAAGCAAGAGGGCTGGGAGAACGAGGCGCCTGAGCATCAAGCGCCCTCCTTCTGCGCCTCGGAGCCACGCAGGCTGCGAAGGAAGTAGATCATGCCGCGGCTCGTCTGATAGAGCGCCAGCCAGAGGAACCAGAACGTTCCGCGCACCAGTCCCGGATTACCGCGCCGGGCGCTTTGAAACTCGCTCCATTGCCGCGAATTGGCAAAGATCAGGTCGGCGACCAGGCTGTGATGGCGGGCGACCTGCGGCAGGTAGCGGCAGCCCATGATGGTGATATCGCCGGCAACCTCCTTGTTGCGGATCGCGACAGGCAGCGTCTCGGCCACGCCGCTGCCGCTGTAGGGCTCGAAGCGGATCCCGCCCTCGGTGTCGGTCGGCAGCGTCGATGCGTCGATGCCGTAGACCTGGACGCGCGCGCCGTGCGCCGAGACATCCTCGATCGTTGCCGGATACCATTTGTCGGCGACCCCGAATTCGCAGCGGCGGCTGACCTTGACGCGCCGGGAGGCTGCCCGCTCGCCGCGCTCCGACACGACGCCGAGCACGCAGCCGGCCATGATCAGGTTCAAGAGGTTCCAGCCGCCGACGACGAGCGTCACGTCTGCCTTGTACGGCTCGGTGTAGACCCGGTAGACCGTCATGAGCAGGGCGACGAAAAGCACCGCGAAGATGACGAAGAACGGCCGGGCAATCTCGGAGAGCCGGCTTTCCAGGATCGATTCATCCTTTGCCGTCACCTTGAAGGTCGGCCGGCTCGGCCGCAGCAGCACCGAGATGACCGCCGGCAGCAGATGCACCGTCTGGGCGAACTCGTAGAGTTCAGAGATCCAGGGCCAGCGGAACGAGCCGTAGAGATAGTTCTGCATCATCAGGTTCACGACCATGTAGGCCAGCGTATAGGCGAGGAACTCGCCGCCAGACGCCGTGAAGATCTCAAGGTCGAAGAACAGATAGAAGAGCGGCGCAAAAAGGAAAATCGTCCGCGGGATCGGAAACAGCCAGAACAGCGTCGACGACATGTAGCAAAGCCGTTGCGGGATCGACAGTCCGCCCTTTAACAGCGGAAAGCGGAATATGAGGATCTGCATCATCCCTTGCGCCCAGCGGCTGCGCTGGCCGATGAAGCTGGCGAAGGTCGCCGGTTGCAGGCCGGCGATCAGCGGGCGGTCGACATAGATGCTGTTCCAGCCGCGTCCGTGCAGCGCCAATGCCGTTTCGCAATCCTCGGTGATGCTCATGCCGCTGAAGCCCTCGGTATCCTCCAGCGCCTTGCGGCGGAGAACGGCGGCCGAGCCGCAGAAGAAGGCGGCATTCCACTTGTCGAGACCGCGCTGGATGATGCCGTAGAACATCTCGTTCTCGCTCGGCATTTTCTCGAAAGTGCGCAGGTTGCGCTCAAGCGGATCCGGATTGAGGAAGAAGTGCGGCGTCTGCACCAGGAACAGCTTCGGGTCCTGCTCGAAATAGCCGACGGTCTCTAAAAGGAAGTCGCGCGCCGGCGCGTGGTCGGCATCGAAGACCGCAATCAACTCGCCGTCGGAGTGCAGCATGCCGTTGTTGAGGTTGCCGGCCTTGGCGTGCTCGTTGCGCTCGCGCGTGAGGTAGCGCACGCCGAGATCGTCGCAAAGCGCCTGCAGTTCGGCATTGCGGGCGGATGCGCGCTGCGCTTCGACAAGGTTTGCCGAGTTGCGCTTCTGCAGGGTACCGCCGTCGTCGAGCAGCCACACCGTCAGCTTGTCGGCCGGATAATCCATCGCCTTGGCGGCGGCAAGCGTATTGGCGAGCAGGCCTGCGTCCTCGTTGTAGGATGGCACGAAGACATCGACCTTCGGAAACTTGCCGGGAGAGATCGAACTCGCCTTTCGCGGCGGCAACGGCATCGCCACTACGAACAGGCTGAGCGACAACATCATCACGCTGTACATTTCAGCAAGGTAGAGCAGGAAGCCCGGGATGAAGTTTTCAAGCTGGTTGAGCGGCGGCAGCGTGCTTGTCGTGCGCCAATAGACATAACGCAGCACGATCGCCGTACCGAAGGCGAGCGCGATCAGCCGCCAGCGGCCGCCGGCATTGGCAAGCTTGAGCACGGCCATGAAGGTAACGATGAGAACGCTGACGATGAGCTGCGTCTGGAGGTTCACCGGCAGCGTGATGACCGCCATCACACAAAGCGAGAAAAACGCCCAAGCGGCAACCGATCCGATCCTGCTCATACATTTGCCTTCCAGCGTTCGGCATCATGCCACTGGTATTGCCCGACCCATATTCGACCGAGTCTCCCCTACCGACACCAGCCCATAACAAAGGATGGTTAGCGGTCGATTAAGGGCAGGCTCCTCCGGTCTGCTGCCCTGCGCACGCGGGAGCCGGCACGATCACGTTCGGCAAGGTTTTCGCCGTGGTTTCCGCCTGCGCCTGCGGCATTGAGACGGTCCCGTCCGGCTGCGGAACCGGGATCGACGTCACCGCGGCGGGCGCAACGACCTGCTGTTCGACGCGTGCCGGAACGCTGCTGACTTCACGCCGTGCCACGGGCTGCACCTGGCGCCGCGGAACCGCCACGGGAGCGCTCGTGGTCACCGCCTCTTCCTGGCGGTAGATCGGGCTGCCGGTTCGGCCGAGACCCGCCTCCAGCGGCGGCGGCGCGCCATAGGGGTTCCAGGCAGGATCGCCGAAGGTGCCGGTGATCGTGTAGCCGTAGACCGGGGCCAAAAGCTCGGTCTCGCTGGCGCCTGCCGCGCAATAGCGCAGCCGCACCTGGATCGTGCCGTAGCCCTTGAGCGGCGAGCGATGGTTCTCCGCCTGGCGGATCTGCTGCCAGGCAAAGATGCAGGCGTCGTTCGCCCGGCCCTGACCGAAGGCATAGCCGAACGGCCCGTAATTGTTCTGCAGGAAGTAAGGGTTGAGCGACAGCGAAACGCCGGGCAGCGCCCGGCGCGCCTCAGCCATCATTTTGTTGTCGCGCACAGCGGCATAGTTCGAGCGGGACTGTTGGTCGAACTTGGCGTTCATCGGGCCGAAGAACTTGGCCCGCAGCAGGTTCTGACCTGGGGTCGCCGCCGAGGTGTAAAGATAGATATCCTGCTCGATCGCGTTGGTGCTGCGCCGTTCGACGACGTTCAGAACCGCAGGCCCGCCGGGCGGCGGCAGGATCAACGCGTTTTCCGAGGGAACCATGATGCTGCCGGTCGGCGTGCCGACGTCCTGGCGCGTGTTGCAGCCCGACAGCACGGTCGCGGCCACCAGCGACACCGCAGCCACGCGCCAGCCGTCCGCAGGGCGCAGCCGTCTCTCCGACGTGCCGAATCTCCGACTCAGATATCGTTGCATCATGGCTGAGCATTAGTTGATTCACCCCATTTCGCAAACCCGCGAAGAATGGGGGCAGAGATGCGACCGGGCGACGACGTACGGCTTTGTCCCCTCAAAATCGATTGTTTCAGGGCGGGCCGGCGCGCTTCCGCGGCGCTGCGACCAGTCGCCTCAAACCGCTTCTCTGGGACGGGCAAGATCGTTGACACCCTCGTCATCCGGGGCCTGCCCGTAGCTCATGCGGCGCATCTGCGCGATGACGCGCTCCATCTCGTCGTCGGGCAGAACCGGCGGCTCGCCAAGCGTCAGCGCCTGGACATACATGCGCGACAGGGTCTCGATCTCGATCGCCAGCCACAAGGCGGCCTCGAGCGTCTTGCCGAGCGAGATCTGGCCGTGCTGGCCAAGCAGGCAGGCCGTGCGGTCCTTGAGCGCCACAAGCGCATTGTCGGACAATGCCTGCGTGCCGAAGGTCGCATATTCTGCACAGCGGATCGTCGTGCCGCCGGCAATGCCGGTCATGTAGTGAAAACTCGGGATGGTCTTGTGGTGGCAGGCAAGCGTGGTCGCATAGACCGAATGGCAGTGCAGTACGACGTTGATATCCGTGCGTTCCCTCAGGATATCGCGGTGGAAACGCCATTCCGACGACGGACGAAGACCGACATAGGTACCGTCGAAATCCATCTCGACCAGATCCTCAGGCTGCATCGTCTCATAGGGCAGCGACGACGGCGTGATCAGGAAACCGGTCTCGGTGCGAACAGAAATGTTGCCCGCAGTCCCCTGGTTGATACCGTTCGAATTCATGCGGCGGCAGATGTCCACCATCTCGCGGCGGAGCGACAGAATGTCGGCCTTGCTCATCGATATGTCCTTTCGAAGTCGCGACTGAAACCATTGTTGCGCCCAGCCCGGGCGCGGGCTCGCCATTGCGACGCATAGACGGCGACAGCAGGCGAGAGGTGAGACACGTCGCCGGGATCGGCGAGCGAAAGCGGCGCCGGGCGCCGGCGCCGGCCCTCGCTTGCAAGCAGTGCGGCGCCGGAGGCCACGCCATAGGCATCGAGATTGAAACGCACACGCCGGTTCGGCATCAGTGCGGCGACGAGGCGGGCATAGAGCGGGTCGCGCAGGAAGCTTCCGTCGAGTACGACCAGCGGCCCCGGCCCCAGCGCCTCCACGCACTCCGCCGTTAGAAGCGCGCAATAGAGCAACGCCAGCGCCTTGCGTTCGATCGGCGTTTCCGGCGGTGGCCCGCTGATGCGACCGCGACCGGCACTTCCCGGAAAGAGGCCGTCATCGTCGCCGAACGACGGCAGCGCCATGCTGCGTCTGGCGATCAAGCCGAGAACGACGTCGTCAGGCACCGCGGCGTCCGGCGGTTCGCGGCCCGCCACATGGGAGAACTCGCGGCCGCCCATCGTGAGCACGCCGCCGAGCGGGCGCCCGAAGACGTCGCTGTTCAGCGTCATGCCGCGGTGTTCGTCGAGCCGGTCGAGCGCCGTGCGGCCGGAAAAGCCGACGATCCAGGTTCCGGTCGAAACGACGATGAAATCGTTGAGCCCGCCGGCGTGATAACGATAGTGGTTGAGGCTGCTGTCGTGGCCGCCCGTAAGCACGCGCAAGCCTTCCGGCAACCCGTGGCGCCGGACAAGCTCGGGACGAGCGGAGCCGAGGACCTGCCAGGCATCGGCAAAATCCGGCATCAGGCTCCGCCAGCCGCGTGTCCCGACAATGGGCGCGAAGCAGCGTTCGGCGACATTCCAGAGATGCGATTGCGCGCCGAGCAGGCTCGCCTCGGATGCAGCAACGCCCGACAGCCGCCACGCCCAATATTGCGGCAGGCCGAGATACCAGCGCGCGGCGGCGACGGCATCGGGCGCATGCTCCTGCATCCAGTAGAGCTGGCGCGCCTGATGGGTGGCGCTGTGCATCGTCGCGCTGCCGCGGTCGAAAAACGAGCCGGAGAGCGGCGCATAGCCGAGCCGGATTTTCTCCGGCACCGGCTGCTCGTAATCGATCATCGGTAGAGCCGCGCCAGCGGCCATATCCGGGTCATCGCCGACGAGTACGCCGCCGGACCCGTGACCGGCGGCGACGAAGGTTTGCAGCGGATGGCGGCGACCAAGATCTGCGAGACTGGCGAAGATCCATTCGCCGAGGCTTTCGAGATCGTGATGCCGCCAGGGCGGGCCCGGCAGCACTGGGTTGGCGACGCTCAGCGTTTCCAGGACGAAACCGTCTGATGTGACCGCGTTCAGCTTCACATTGGTCTTGCCGACGTCAAGGACGGCGACCGTCCCCGTGTCCGCATCCGCTGAAACTGCCATACCGAGACCCTCCGTCCTGATAGAGGCGGCCCTTAAAGCGCGCGCACCTAGATCAATCCGTATTGCCGGGCCTTGTTCCTAAGGAACGGCAGGCCGTTGCCCATCACTTCCTCTTCGTCCCTGGCGACCGGCCGCCAGACCGCAAGGCCATAGGCCACTTCCGGCGGCATGTTGATGAAGCTTTCCATCGCCAGTCCACCCTTGAAACCGATCGCAGCCAGCGTCGCGAAGATCTCGTCCCAGGCGCAGTTGCCATAGCCGGGCGTGCCGCGGTCGCTTTCGGACAGGTGGATGTATTTGATGAAGTCGCGTGCATCGAGGATGCCGGTGCCGATGCCCTTTTCCTCGATGTTCATGTGGTAGGTATCGAGATGCACGAAGACGTTGTCGGCGCCCACCCGCTTGATCATGTCGACCGCTTGCCAACCGGTGTTGATCAGGTGGTTCTCGTAGCGGTTGACCGCCTCGACGCCCAGTTCGATGCCACGGGTTTTGGCGTGCTTGGCGGCGGCCTGCAGCACACGGGCGATGTTGTCGTACTCGGCTTCAGTCGGCGGCACGCCGGTGCGCTCGCCGATGCCGCCGTAGATGACGCCGGACAGCGCCTCGCCGCCGAGATCGGCCGTCTTGTCGATCGCCACCTTCAGATGCTCGATCGCGGCATCGGGTCGGACGGATGCCCAGGCGCGCTCCGGCAGGCCGAGCGAGCAGACCGCGCGCAGCTTGTTTTTCTCCAGCAGCGCCTTGGTATGGGCAGTATCAACCGCCGGCGGATTGAGCATCGGGATCTCGATGAAGTCGACGGCGTATTTCACCGCCGCCGCAACGGCGCGCTCCGCACCGGGGCGATCCCAATTCATGGTCCACATGCTCGTATGGACGCCAAAACCCTGCATGGTCATGTTTCCTTTCTGACAAATGAAATCTTGAATTTCGTCGCGACGAAGCGCAGCACCATGACGCCGGCGAGCAGCAAACCCCAGACGGCGGTCGCCAGATGCTGGTTGGCGCCGACGAGGTTGAGACCCGAAGAGAGAAGCTGCAGCACCACCAGCGCGACAAAGACAGGGATTACCCGACCGAAGCCGCCGAACGGATTGACGCCACCCAAGAAGCAGGCGAGCACCGTGATCAGCAGGTAGCTTTCACCGTGGCCGATGCGCACGGAATTGAAGCGCGCCAGCATGATGATGCCGGCAATCGCGCACATGGCGCCGGAGAGCGCATAGACGAGCACGATCACCTTGCGGGTGTTGATGCCGGAATAGCGGGTCGCCTCGAGGTTGGAGCCGATCATGTACGTGTTGAAGCCGAGCTTCGTGCGGGTCAGCAGCACGTTCCAAGCGAGCACGCAGACGATAAAGACGATCAGCGGGATCGGCACGCCGAGAAACGAGCCGTGACCGAGCGGACCGAGGAAGGCCGGAAAGCCGGATACGTCGCCGCCGCGCGTCAGGAACTCGCCGAGGCCGCGCAGGAAGATCATCATCGACAACGAAACGAGGATCGGATGCGCGCGGGTAAAGGCGATCACCAGTCCCATGATCACGCCGCTCGCCGCCCCAACGAGAATGGCGAGCACCGAACCGAGCAGGAAAGCGCCGGGGCCGGCCTCCACCCCGCCATTGGCCTGCAACACCCAGGCGAGCGTCAGCCCGGCGATGTTGGCCGTGAAGGTGATCGCGAGATTGAGCCCGCCCGTCAGGATCGGCAGCAACATCGCGAGCGTCAGAAGGCCGAGCTCCGGCAGCTGGAAGGCGACCGAACCGAAGGTGGCCGCGCTGAGGAACTGCGGCGAGGCGATGCCGAACACCAACACCACGGCGAGAAACGCCAGCCCCGGCCCGGCTATTTCCGGACCGATGAGGGTCTTCACGCGTTCGACGATCGCACTCATCGTCCGGCTCCTTTCTGGCTGACGAAGGGCAGAAGCCTTTCGATGCGGGTATTGGAGAGCGTGATCGCCACGAGGATGATGGCGCCGATGATCATCTTGAAAGCGAAGGGCGAGACGCCCATCAGGTTGAGGCCGTTCTGGGTGATCGAGATCAGGAGCACGCCGAGCACGCAGCCGAGCACCGAGCCCTTGCCGCCGCCAAGCCGCGCGCCGCCAAGGACGACCGCCGCAAGCACGTCGAGTTCGCGACCATAGAGCGCGTTCGGCACCACCTCCTGCGCATAGTGCGCCTGGATGAGCCCACCGATGCCGGCCATCAGACCGAGCCAGCCGAAGGCGATGAACTGCATGGCGCCGATGTTGATGCCGAAGCGGCGCGCGCCTTCCGGATTGTCGCCGAACGCATAGAGCTGGCGGCCGGTCGTGGTGCGGGTGATCAGCACCCAGGTGGCGATGACGCAGAGCACCATCACCAGCACGGGAAGCGTGATCTCGATCCAGGTTCCGTCCGGCATCTCGTGTTCGAACAGGATGACGCGGTCCGTCAGCCAATCCGGCAGGTCGTAGATCGACACGCCCTTGGTGAAAAACATCAGGAGGCCGAAGTAGATGTTGAAGGTCGAGATCGTCGCGACGATCGAGATGACGCGGAAACGGTGGATCAGGAAGGCGTTGATGGCGCCGAGCAGGATGCCGAGCGAGCCGGCAATCAAAAGGCCTGAGATCCAACCTCCCCCGACCATCCAACCAAGAGCAATGGCCGTACCGTATTGCACGACAGAGGCGGCAACAGCGAAGGAGATATCGATGCCACCGGCGATCAGCACGACGAGCAGCCCGACGGCGAAGATGATGTTGACCGAGCTGATGTTCAGCAGGTCAAAGGCGTTGCCGAGCGAGAAGAAGTTGGCGGTCGAGACCGACAGCACGGCGCTGATCGCGATGATGACGGCAAGCAGCGACACTTCCGTCGCGTGGGTGCGGACGAAGCTACGCATAGACCGCTCCTTCGATCTCGGCGAGCGAAGCGCTGCGCGGATCATAGCTGCCGACGATGCGGCCTTGTGCCATGTGCAGCACACGGTCGGCGTTGAAATAGACCTCCGGCACCTCATCGGAGATCAGAATGATCGCAAGGCCGGTCTCGGCAAGCCGCGCGACGATGTCGAAGATGCCAGCACGCGCACCAACGTCGACGCCGACAGTCGGGGCGTCGAGGATCAGGAGCTTCGGATCGGTCGCCAGCCACTTGGCGATCGCCACGCGCTGCTGGTTGCCGCCGGAAAGCGTGGAGATCGCATCCTGCTGCAGCCCGATCTTGACGCCGAGATCGGCGATCCAGCGCGCGACAAGGCTGCGCTTGCGATCCTCGGAGAGCAGTCCGCCTGAAAGGATCTTGTCGAGCGAACTAATCACGAGATTGTCGGCGATCGACTGCGGTTGGATGAGGCCAAGCGACAGCCGGTCCTCGGAGAGATAGGCGACGCCCGCCGCAATCGCATCGCGGTTGGACGAGAAGCGAGCCGGCTTGCCTTCAAGCGCAATGGTACCGGATGCCGGCTTCAGCATGCCGAAAAGCGTCAGCGCCAGTTCGGTGCGCCCGGCGCCGAGCAGGCCGGTAATCCCAAGTGTTTCGCCGCGCCTGACCGAGAGCGAGATATCCTCGAATTGGCCCGGGCGGGACAGGCCCTTCACATCGAGCACGACGGGCTGACCGTCGCGGAATTTCGCGCGCACCTGCTGGTCGAAGGTCTTGCCGGTCATCAGTTCGGTGATGCGCGACTGGGTCATGCCGGCGGCGGGGTAGACGCCCACCAGCGCACCATCGCGCAAGACCGTGATGCGGCTCGAAATCTCCAACACCTCGGCGAGCCTATGGCTGACGAAGACGACGGCGACGCCGGAGGCGGAGAGCCCGCGAACGATATCGAGCAGATGGTCGGTTTCCGATTGCGTCAGCGACGCGGTCGGCTCGTCCATGAAGACGAGCCTCGCTTCACCCACAAGCGCCCGGGCGATCGCCACGATCTGGCGCTGGGCAATCGCATATTCCTTGAGCGGCAGGTCGACGTCGAGCGTCACGCCAAGACGGGCGAGCGCATCGGTCGCGATCTGGCGCATTCGGCCATAATCGACCAGTTTCGGCCAGCGGCCGAGCACCGTCTGGAAGGCGATGTTTTCGGCGACGCTCATTTCGGGAAACAGCGCCAGGTCCTGCCAGATCACCTGGATGCCGCGATCCTGCGCGGTCACCGGTGACATGTGGGAATAGGTTTCGCCATCGAACTCGATCGAGGCGCCATCGGCGGGGCGGTAAACGCCGGTGATGATCTTGATCAGCGTGCTCTTGCCGCAGCCGTTTTCGCCGGCAAGGCAATGAACCTCGCCCGGGCGGACGTCGAAGCTCACATTCTTGAGCGCACGAACCCCACCAAACGTCATGTTGATATCGCGCAGGGCCAGAAGCGGCTTCTCGCCTCCTCCCGCGGTCGCAAGCTGGTGCATGGACTGCCCCTAAATCACGTTAAGTCCGAGCAAGATGCGGGCAGAAACCGCAAACACCTTTCCTCATCCGGCTCCGGTACGGTTGAGGGACTTGCCAGGCCGGCCGAAGCCGGCCCAGCAGCCGGGAGAACCCTTGAGGATCAGAGACCCATGGCCGCGAGATCCGCGACCGTGTCCTTGTTGATCGGCACGAGCTGATCGACGATGATGTTGCGGTTTTCGAAGTCCGGCTTGACCTTGCCGAGACCTTCGATCTCGTCACCGTCCTTGACCTCCTCGCCCTTCATCAGCTTGTCGGCGAGTGTGACGAAGACTTCGCCGGCCTGCTTCGGATTCCACATGAAGCCGCCGGAGATCGCGTCGGACTTCACCAGCTTCTGGCCTTGGCCGGGAGAGAAGGGACCGAGCACGAAGATCTCGCCGACCTTGCGGCGCTCTTCGACGGCGCGGCCGGCGCCGATCGGGCCCTGGCTGCCGAAGGCAAGGAAGCCTTTCAGGTTCGGATGGGCAGAGATCAGGTCGAGTGCAGTCGACCGGCTCTTGTCGACGTCTTCGGCAACGCCGTAGCGATCGCCGACCAGCGTCATGTCCGGATGGTTCTTCTTGATGTAGGCGATTGCCGCATCGGCCCAGGCATTGTGCAGCGGCACGGTCAGCGAGCCGACGAAGACGGCATATTCGCCCTTGCCGCCCATCTTCTCGGCCAGCAGCTTGCCATGCGCCTCACCGAAACCGGTCGAGGATGCGAGCTCGAAGTCCCAGTCGGCACCCTTCTGGCCCGGGGATTCGTGGGTGATGACGATGATGCCCTTTTCCTTGGCCTTGGTCAGCACCGGCTCAAGCACCTTGGCGTCGTTCGGCACCACGCCGATGACCTTCACGCCTTGGGCGATGAGATCCTCGATGGCGCGCACCTGCAGCGCCGGGTCGGCGCTGGTCGGGCCGACCATGAAGGCGTCGATACCGAGCTTCTGGCCGCGTTCCTTGATGCCGGCTTCCATGGCGTTGAACCACGGAATGCCGCCGATCTTGACGACGACGCCGACCTTACCGGCATCCTGCGCAAAGGCGGCCGCCGAACTCGCAAGCGCCAGCGATGTCGCCAGGGCGGCGACGAGAATTTTCCTGATCATGTTCTCTCCTCCACTCGTTCCCATAGGGGGAACGCGCCCGGTCGCCTCAGCGCCGGCCTCCAGTTTCAAATCATCACTGGCGAAGTGTTCCTCGCCTCCCTGAAACGCCGCCTCCTCAGACGACACCATCAAATGTGCACAATCGATATTTCTTGTTTGCACAATCGATGGTGCAAGAACTATTGTGCAGACTTAATCTTTCGTCAAGGGGAAATCGGCACTAAAACCACCAGGGGGAGAAACCGTTGGCCAGCAGCAGCAAGAAGAAAGCGACGATCTACGACCTGTCGGTGTTGTCAGGAAGCTCGCCTTCAACCGTAAGTGCGGTCCTGAACGGCACCTGGCAGAAGCGCCGGATCAAGGAGAGCACGGCAGAACTGATCCGCAACCTCGCCGAGACGCACCAATATACGGCCAACCGCCAGGCGCGCGGACTGCGCAGTTCGCGCTCCGGCCTGATCGGGCTGCTCCTGCCGATCCATGACAACCGCTACTTCTCGTCGATGGCGCAGACCTTCGAGGCGCATGTCCGAAGCAAGGGGCAATGCCCGATCGTCGTCAGTGCCAGCCGCGATCCGGAGGAAGAGCGCAAGACCGCCGAAACGCTGATCTCCTATTCGATCGACGAGCTGTTCATCTGCGGCGCGACCGACCCCGACGGCGTGCACGAGGTCTGCGAGGCGGCCGGCCTCAAACACATCAACATCGACCTGCCCGGCACCAAGGTGCCCTCCGTCATCAGCGACAACTACGAGGGCGGGCGAATGCTGACCGAGGCGATCATCCGCCACTTCCAGGCATCAGGTCCGCTTGCGCCGCACGATCTCTACCTTTTCGGCGGCCGCAACGACCATGCCAGCCGCGAGCGCATCCGCGGCTTCCGTGCCGTCAAAAGCGAACTGCTCGGCGCCGATCCGGACGAATGCATCCAGCCGACGGGCTATGCGCCGAACAATGCCCGCCTCGCCTTCGAGGCCTTCTACGAAAAGCACGGCAAGCTGCCGCGTGGTCTCTTCGTCAACTCGTCGATCAACTTCGAGGGGCTGCTGCGTTTCATGGCAGGGCATCCGCACGAAAACTTCGCCGACCTCGTGGTCGGCTGCTACGATTACGATCCCTTCGCGTCCTTCCTGCCCTTCCCCGTCATCATGATCCGCCAGGACGTCGAGGGCATGATCACCAAGGCCTTCGACGTCATCGAGGAAGCCCGGCCGCAGCCGCGCATTCACCTGATCCAGCCCGAACTGGTGCAGCCGCGCACGGCACTGACCGGCCCGCTCGACGCCTTGAAAGACATCGAATAGCCCCGGCGACCAACGTTTCCGCGGAAACTGCGGTTTCATACAGAAAAATCATCTGTACATTCCATTAGAAACAGCGTATTCATTGGAAATGGATGACGTTGACAGAAAAATCGTTGAAATTCTTGCTGACGATGCGAGGCGATCGCTGACCGATATCGGTGCTGCGGTGGAGTTGTCGCCGTCGGCCGTCAACGAACGCATTCGCCGGCTCGTCGCCAATGGCGTGATCCGAAATTTCACCGTCGAGGTCGATCATCGCGCGCTCGGCCTCGACGTACTCGCCTTCGTCTGGGTCGGCCTTGCGCCGGACGCGGACGAGGAAGCGTTCCGCAGCTTCATGGCCGGTCACCCTGCCGTAGCGGAATGCCACCATGTCACCGGCGCCTGGTCCTATTGCGTCAAGGTCCGGATGCCATCGCTCGGCGACCTCGAGCCGTTCCTTGCCGAAATGAAGCAACGGCGGTTCCTGGCGCGAAGCGAAACGGTGATCGCGCTGTCGACCGTGCGGGAAAGCCTGGTAACGACCGTGCTGCGCGCCTGACCGGACGCGCAAACTGCTGCAACATTTTTTGTTTGCCGGGCATGCACCGTCCTCGAAGCGAACGGCGCAACCATGCCCCGGCCGGAGCCCTATGCCATGTCCACATTGTTGTTTGGAAAAAGCCTCCTCGTCGGCCTCGCGGTCGCAGCCCCTCTAGGCCCGATCGGGGCGCTCTGCATCAACCGCACGCTGGAGCGCGGCTTCTGGGCGGGCGTGGCCGGCGGCCTCGGGACAGCCGCCGCCGATGCCACGTATGCAGCACTGGCTGCGATCGGCTTCGCGGCCTTCGCAGCGGTCCTTGCCATCATCGCCACGCCGCTTAGCTTGGCCGGCGGACTGTTCATGATCTGGCTCGGCTGGAGCGGATTACGGCCAAGGGCGGTGACGGCAGCCGCCGATGTCGGCGGACGCGATCTCATTCGCACAACCATCGCCACCTTTTTCCTGACGATGACGAGCCCGGCGACGATCCTCTCCTTTGCCGCGATCTTCGCCGGCCTCGGCCTTGCCGAAGCGGGCGACGCGCTCAGCGCTGCCGTCGTGGTCATGGGCGTCTTCCTGGGATCGCTCGGCTGGTGGTTTTTCCTAAGCGGCGGTGTTGCGATCGCCCGGACGCGACTGCCCGACAGCTTCGTCGTCTGGGTATCGCGCATTTCGGGGCTGGTTCTGATCGCTTTCGGCATCATTGCCATCGGAGCCGCCGTGAAGGGGCTGCTCTAGCCCCTGTCGACGCAGCCTCTACCGGCTGCGTCAATCACTTTCGAACCCTGCTCGTCAGGTCGTGGGCTTCACCGCCTCCACGTGCCACCACTTGGGTCGGGCAGTGCGATAGCTGTGGCTCTTCGGGATCAGATCGATGGCACTCGTCTTGTCGAAGACGCCGAGCAGAAGGGCAACCACCGGCGCATCGTCGATCGCACCGAGACTGCTGCCGCAGGCCGGGCAGAAGGCGCGGCTGGAATAGTCCGAGGAGTGATAGACCGATGGCGCGCCGCCCGGTCCGGTCCAGGTTACGGCTTCGCTCGGGAATTCGACCCACGCCAGGGTCAAGGCGCCCGAATGGCGCTGGCACATCTTGCACGAACACGTATGCGGCTTTCCGGCCGTCCCCTGCGCCTCAAACCGGATTGCTCCGCAGAGGCATCCGCCCGTGTGCGGCTTAAGCCTCTTGGCAACGGCCCGCGTCATACTTACCTTCAGTTGTGGTTTCGAATCGGCGCCAGTATAAAGAACCGCGACAAAATTGGAGGCATCCATGCGTGCAATTCGGGTGATATCTGCCCTTGTGGTTGTCGGCGGCATCGCAGGCGAGGCGATGGCTGAGGATGGTGTGCGCCCGTCTGCAGCCGGGCCAACGCCGAAGGGCCGGATCGTCTCCGGCGCCTTCGAGATGGACTTCACGAAGATCCCGTAATCGCGGCAGCTTACATGCCGGTACCGGCTCAGTAGAACCACGCGCCGATGTCGCGAAACGCGCGTTTGCTCTGATCGCGCCTGTTGCCGTCCCGCGCCGCCGGGTCGTCGCCGATCGGCAGACTGAAGCCGAAAGGCTCGGCCGGCACGCCGCCGCGATCGCACCAATAGGCATCGAGGTCGGCCCTCATCATGCGGCGCCGCTTCAAGCGGCGGCGGTTGATGACGTGCTTGTCGTTCGAGACCGCAAAGACGTGGCCCGCGTGGCCTTCCGTCACCAGGCCATTGAGGACCAGCAGCGCCGCATCCTTCGGCCGGAGCCCGCCGAGATCGCGAGTTGCCGTGATCAGGGATCGCTTGGCCTCTTCGCCCTTCGGCCCCTGCATCCCGCCGATGGCGAGACTATAGGTGTCGCCTGCGCAACGCACGAAGATGAAGCCGACAGTGCAGAGCGCATAGCCATCGCTCTGCCGGCGCAGCCGGATCGCGAATGCCCCCTCATGGCGGGCGCCGCCATGGTCGGCCAGTTGCAGCTGGATGCGATAGTTCTCGCTGCGGCCGGAAACCGTGCCCATTTCCAGCGTGCTGCCGCGCCAAAGGGCCATCAGTGAACGGCGCGACAGGACCTCGCTTGCGACATCGAAGTGATTGAGCAGCAGGTCGAGTCTTGCTGTCGACGACGCGCCGTGCAGGAAGAATGTCGGGATCGACTTGCGCACGAGATCATCGTGCGGCAGACCCAGCCGGTAGCGTTCGGCAAATTCGCCGAGAAAGCCGATCCAGCGCGATGTCAGGAACGGATGGCGCGCAAACCGCATGGAAAATACGACGGCGCGCTTCAAGCTCACCCTCAGGCCGAGCTTGAGCACATGGCTGGTGATCGACGTCTCTCCCGAGCCTTCACCGACGACAGGCGCAGAAACCGGCCGGCCCGAAGGCGTCAGCTGTTCGCCCACGAATGCCTTGCCATCGACCGGCAACCGCAGATCCGCGCTGTATTCCTGACTGAATTCCAGGGACATGGTGCTATCCTTGAGAGCAAACGCTGTTGGCCGAAGGACTCGGCCGAGCTCAGGTTTGCCCGGGCACTGTCAAGGATTTGCGGAGAACCGGTGGGCAATTGCACGCCGATTCTAAGCGGGCGCGAGGGCGGCGAAGCCGCCGATGTTCCGATCGGGAAAAGCGGAAAATTGCTTAGCGCAACGGCTGTTGCGCCAATCGCTCACAGGGCGATTTCCCGCGGCAGGACGAGCGTGATCACGGCGCCGCCGCCGGCACGCGCGGAAAATTCCAGCCGTCCGCCATGCGCCTTGGCGATCGCCTGGACGACGGAAAGCCCAAGGCCCGTGCCGCCCGTCGCACGCGACCGCGAGGCGTCGCCGCGCCAGAACAGGTCGATCGAATGGATCGAAACGTCGTCCGGAAGACCGGGACCACGGTCCAGCATCCGGATAAAAGCCTCGTCGGCACCCCGCCGCCCGGTCTCGCAGCGCAGGACACGGCCGTCTGCGGCGTAGCGTGTAGCGTTTTCGATCAGCGCCAGCAGCGCCTGGCGCAGACGCTGCGAATCACCGGAGACCCGCACCGGCTCAAGCGCGACCTCCACCGACATGCCAACAGAGCCAAGCAGGGTGTTTGACGCACCAAGCACCTGGGTCGCCTCCACGGCGAGGTCCACCGTCTGACGCTGGGTGACCAACTTCTGGCCGGCGGCGAGCGAAAGCGTACGCAGATCTTCAACCAGGGCGGAAAGCCCCTCCACCTGCAGCAGCAACTGCCGCACCCTTTCCGGCTCGAGAGGGAAAACACCGTCGGCCATTCCCTGAAGGTTGCCCTGCAGGATCGTCAGCGGCGTACGCAGTTCGTGCGCCACCGCCATCGTATTGAAGCGCAGCCGGTTCTCCATGTTTTCCAGTTCGGCTGCCAACTCATCGAAGGTCTTCACGAGCGTCGCCACCTCCTTGGCACCCTTGCGAAACGATCCGACGCGCACCGCGAAGTCACCCGTCCTGAGGTCCTGCGTCGCCTGCGCCAGCACTTCCAGTGGCCGGCTGATCTTGCGCGCCAGCCAGTAGCCCACGAGCCCGCAGAAAGTGACTGCCGTCGCTCCGAAACCGAGGATGATCTTGTCCACCTCCCAGTTCGCCCAGTCTTCGAGTTCCGGCATCGTCGAAAGTAGCTTTTGCAGCGACTCCTGGCGCGGCAACTTGCCGGCATTGATGTCCTTGTAAGCCTGGGCCGCCTCCGCAGGCATCCGCTCCAGCAGTCTCGCCTCCAGCCGCGGCTCCATAAATTCGACGCCGGCATAGATGATGAACACGCTGATGATGAGCAGCGCGATCGTCACGAGCGCGGTGAGAATGCCGAGCGGCAGGCGCGAGAGACCGATCTTCATCTGGGCTCCACGAAACGGTAGCCGACGCCGCGCACGGCACTGAAGAAGCCGCAGGCACCGAGATCTTCCAGCTTGCGCCTGAGATTGGCGATATGGGTATCGACCGTGCGGGCGAGCGCATCGCTGTCCGGCAGGCAGGCGTCGAGGATATCGGCGCGATCGAAGGCATGCGTCGGTCGGCGGATCATGTGGGCAAGGATGCGGAATTCGCTGAGCGTCAGCGGCACCGACTGGCGATTGCCGGCCCTTTCGACGAAGGCGACATGGGCATCGAGATCGACCTCGACACTCTCGAAGCGAAGCACGGTGGCGCCGGCGCCGTTGCGGGTACGGCGCAGCACCGCGTTGACGCGCGCCACCACCTCCTGCGGGTTGAACGGCTTGATCACGTAGTCATCGGCGCCGAGCCTCAGTCCGGTCAGCCGGTCGAGATCTTCTGCCAGTGCCGTGACCATGATAACCGGCGTATTCCCCTCGCGGCGAAGGCGGGCGAGAACCTCGAACCCATCGAGCTTCGGCATGCGAACGTCCAGCAGCACCAGGTCCGGCGACAGCACCGCATGGTGGGTCAGCGCCGTCTCGCCGTCGGCGGCACGCACCGTCCGGAAACCGTCGCGCACGAGATAGGCATCTAGGATCTGCGCAATCTCCGGCTCGTCCTCCGCCAGAAGGATGAGACCCTTATCGACCATGAACTAACTCCCTGGGTCTGATGTTGTGATCAGCAGCTTATGTGACGAATAAGCCCGCGTTGCAATTCGTCCGCGCGGCCCAATGGTCGCTTGATCGGCCCTCCGGATAGAGCTCCGTACAAATCTTCGCCGTTTCTTGACAATTGGCGACGGACGCGCCGCACAACCGACAAACCGGGCCTCTCCCCGCGGCCGAAATGCGGGGCAGAGTGCCGGAGACCTCCTTCCCGCATGTCGGTCGCGCTCGACCAGAAGCTGTATCGGCCAACCGTTCGATCTTGCGCATCAAGCGCTCCCAGTTCCTCGACGCAGCCTTGACAGAGCGGCGCAAGTGTCCGGCCCACCCACACAGACAACTTGCGAGCGACCGCATGCCCAGCCTTTATTCATCCACGGCGACCTCTTCAGACAGCGGCCGATGGCCGCGTGCCAATCCTCGTCTCTGGCCGGGGCAGGCGCGCGCGCGCCTGGAACACCGGCCAATCGCGGCCGCCGGCGCACTGACCATTTGCGCGGCCTTCGTCTTCATGGCCTTTCCCGGGATCGATCTTGCCGTCTCGCGCTGGGCCGCCTTCGCCACCGGCGACTTTCCGCTCTCGCGGGAACCGGAGCTACGGGCCCTTCGCGACTTCAACCGTATCTTGCCGGTTTTCATTCTGCCTTGCGTTCTGGCGCTTCTGGTTGCGCAGGCCATCGCACCCCGCCCATGGCTGCCCCGCCCGCACAAGGCACTGTTCTTCCTGACCTTCTTTGCGCTCGGGCCGGGGCTCCTTATTCAGGCGCTGAAGCGGCTGATCGGACGGGCGCGCCCCCATGAGATCACCGATTTCGGCGGCAGCCTGCCGTTTACGCCGGCCTGGCAAGTGTCCGGCGCCTGCTCGCGCAGTTGCTCTTTTGCGTCGGGCGAATCCGCCACCGCGATCGCGCTCGTGGCGCTCGCACTGCTGTTACCGGTTCAATGGCGACGGGCGACAATCATCGCCCTCGTCCCCCTTGTCCTCGCCTTCTCGCTGAACCGGATCGTGTTCGGCGCGCATTATCTGTCCGATGTCGTTCTGGCGTGGTGCCTGATGCTGTGGCTGATGGCGTGGCTGTGGGCCGTATTTGCCGACAACGGCGAACGGATCGATGCCGCCGTTATGCGCCTTTCGCGCCGAAGCGCGCCATAGAGCGCCCGAGAAACCGGTATCGCTTCAGCGCGGAAAGACGAGTTCCACCGTCGTCCCGCGCCCAGGCTGCGAGAGAATGCGGGCATCGCCGCCGCTTTGCCGAACGAAGCCGTAGACAACGGCGAGGCCAAGTCCGGCACCGCCCTCCTGGTCACGGGTGGTGAAGTAGGGCTCGAACGCCTTGTCCACCGCCTCCGGCGACATGCCGATCCCCGCATCGGTCACCGAGACGACGACATCACTCTCGACGCAGCCCGCGCGGACGAGGATGGTGCCGCCGAGCGGCATCGCCGCGGCGGCATTGAGGCAAAGGTTGAGGATAGCCTGCTCGAAGAGCGCTGCATCGAGATGCGCGTTGGGCAAGCCGTCCGCAATCTCGAAGGCGAGCCGGCATTTTTCGCCGACGGCGATTTCAAGCACGTCGGCCATGCCGCGGAGCACCGCGCCGATTTCGAGCGCGCCCGGCTGGAGTGGATGCTGGCTGCCGACAGACAGCATGCTCGAGGCCAGCGAACGCCCCCGGTCGGCCGCCTTGCGAATGCGGGCGATATGACGTTTCTGCCGGTCGCTGAAGCCTGTCTCGCGCTCCAGCAGCCCCAGGCTGCCGGTGATGATACCGATCATGTTGCCGACCTCATGGCTCACCTGGTGGGTCATCCTCATGATCCCGTCCAGCCGCTGCGCCTTCGCCGCCTCGGCCTCCTGCCGGTCGATCTCCGTCACGTCCCGCGCCAGCAGCACGATGCCCCGGTCCGGCTGCCGCGACAGGGAGACTTCGGTCACCCGGCCCATGTCGGAGCGATGGCGCAGCACCAACCGGTCGTCGAGCGATCCCGCGTCGCGATCGGCGGGCAAGAGGGTTGGATCGATCTCCGGCATTGGGCTCACGAACCGGCGCAGCGGAAGCTTCCGCGCCGAGCCTGGCCAGCCGACGAGCTCCATGACGCGACGATTCATCGTGATCGGTTTGCCGCCGGGATCGAAAAGCGCGATCCCTTCGTTCATGTTGCGGAAGGTCGAGCGAATGGTGCGCGCCGCCGCCTCGGCCGTCCGACGAAGCCGCGACACGCGCTCGACGCTTTCGCGGAAGGCGCTGAAGGCTTCAAGCAGCCGCAGGAACTCGGTCTCAGTCCCCTTGTAGCTCGGTGTATCGACGTCACGGCGCCCCTGGGCAAGCGCGTTCATGCCCTTGGAGAGCGACACGATCCCGCGCGACACCCGCATGACGGAGCGGATCGAGAAGATCGCCATGACGAGCACCAGCAGGGCGGAGACCGCGACGATGACGAGCAGTCGGCTCAGCGCATCAGAGGTCGAGGCGAGATCCTCGTTGAGCCCCCGGGCAACGGCCTCGCTTTGTGTTTCCGTGGCGTGCGAAAGATCGCGCGAGACCGTGTGCAGCCGCGCCACCGCGGCGCGGATGGCGAACATTTCCAGAAGATAGTGGGTCTGCGCCTCGAACACCCGTTCATAGGGCGTCAGCTTGGCTGCCGAAATCCGGCTATCCGGCCCGGCGGGCGCCAGCCGGGGCGTCGTTACGGCAACGTAGCGGCGGCGCAGTTCGCCAAGCTGGAACAGGCTGTCGGAATTGGATGCCGATTGCACGATCGCGTTGAGGCTCTGGCGAACCTCTGCGTCGGCTATGCCGTTGCCGGTGGCGATCTCTCCGAGCGCTGCTGCCGCATCGGCCTTGTACTGCTGGGCCGAATCCGCGTCGGCGGCGAGTGTCACCGTCTGTGTGCGGATCGCATCCAGCAACTCGACGATGTGGGCGCTGGCAAAGCCCTCGACCGCTGTCTTGCCGGTCTCCGGCGCCATGGTCTGAAGCAGGACGTCGACCTGCGCGACGACCGACCGGCTTTCGCTCGACACCCGATAGGGCGAGGTTGCGTTCATCAGGAACGGCGCGCTGGACACGAGATCGGAAACCTGGCGCGAAACCAGCGAGGCCTTGGCAAGGCTGGAAAAGGCCTGCAGCCCGTAGGCCGCCATCTCGTCACGCGCCCGTTGCAGGCCGAACACGGCGACCGTTGCCAGGCTGAAAACGAGCACGCAGATGAAGACGATCGCAAACGGCAGGCGGAAGGCGATCGACGAAAGGAACGGGCGGCTGATCACGGCCGGGCCTCGTCGTCGTCGGTATCCAGCACATAACCCTTGCCGCGCCGCGTCTTGATGTGGCGCGGAAGGTCCGGATTGCGCTCGATCTTGCGCCGGAGCCGAAGCACGAGCACATCGACGTTGCGGTCGATATAGCGATCGCTTTCGGCGCCCAGCCGATCGAGGATATGGGCGCGGGTGACTGGCGTGTTCGGCGTTTCCGCGAGAATTTCCAGCAGAGCGAACTCGGCGCTGGTGAGCGAGCGGGTCGCATCGGAAAGGCAGACCGCGCGCCGGCTCTTGAGGTCGATCGACCAGTCGCCGAGTTTCAGCGCCGCGGGCTCGTGCTCGCGCTCGGTCTCCCGCTCCGGCTTCAGCGACGGGTAAGTCCGTCGAAGCACGGCCTTGATCCGGGCCGTCAGTTCGATCGGCTCGAACGGCTTGACGACATAATCGTCGGCGGCCGTCTCCAGTCCCAGCACCCGATCCGCGGCGCTGCCTGCCGCCGTTACCATGACGATGCCGATATTGGTGCGCGCCCGCAGCCGCTGGGCAAAGGTCCGGCCCGAGGCTCCAGGCAGGTTGTGGTCGACGAGCACCAGGTGCACCGTTTCCCGCTCGAGGACGACAGCGGCGGCCTCCGCCGATGGCGCCGTCAGCGGCATCCAGCCTTCGGCCTCCACCAGATCGGAAACAAGCTCCGCCATGTCCGGATCGTCTTCGACGATCAGAATCCGTATTCTCTCACTCAGCATGCACGTCCTCCCGCCGCCATCATAGGCGGGGCTGCCCCAATGATCAAAGCGGCTCGCGTTATCCGCATTGTCACATTTGTAATCTTTGTAATCTTGAAACGGCAAAGCCGCATCCGTGTTGTAAGAACGGTAACCATTCTGCGGGTTGCGACCCGCAGGGAATACCGACATCCTGATTGCGGAGATTGGGGCGGCAACGCTCCAAATGGGAGGACATCGTGAAAGGCATTACCGCTATCGGCGCGGGCGTGGCCCTATGGCTGTGCGCCGCCACGTCAGGCATGACGGCACCGGCGCTCACCGTGCTTTGCGGTGTCGACGAAGCGTGGTGCGCGACGATGAAGGCCGCTTTCGAGGCGAAGTCGGGCATCGAGGTCGCTATGACCCGAAAGAGCAACGGCGACATCCTCACCCAGATCCGGGCCGAAAAGGACACCCCTACCGTCGATGTGTGGTGGGGCGGGACAGGCGACACCCATCTGCAGGCGGGATCGGAGAACTTGCTCGAACCCTATCGGCCGGCGCATGAGCGCGACATGCTGCCCTGGGCGCAGAATTTCTTCGCCATCTCCGGCGGACGTTCGGCGGGCATTTATGCCGGAGCGCTTGGCTTTGCCTACAATGCCGACCTGCTGCATACGCTGAAATTGCCGGCCCCGACCTGCTGGAAGGATCTCGCCGACAACGCCTATCGCGGCCGTATCCGCAGCGGCAATCCGAACTCGTCGGGCACCGCCTTCACCACGCTTGCAACGCTGGTGCAGCTCTTCGGCGAGGATGAGGCCTTCCGGTTCATGGGCGCACTCAACCGCAACATAGACCAGTACACCACGGCCGGCTCGGCACCGGTCAAGGCGGCAGCACGCGGGGAAACCCTGATCGGCATCTCCTTCATGCATGACGCGGTCACGCAGAAGCAGGCGGGCTTCCCACTCGTCATCGTCGCGCCGTGCGAAGGGACCGGCTACGAAATCGGCGCCGTCAGCATCGTCAAGGGCGCGCGCCATCTCGAAAACGCGAAAAGCTTCGTCGATTTCGCGCTCACCCCGGAAGGCCAGGGTACGGGTGCAGCTGCCGGCCAGAACCAGGTCCCATCCAACGCCCGCGCGGAGTTGCCGCCTGGCGCACCGGACATATCGCTGATCAAGATGGTCGATTTCGACTTCGCCACCTTCGGCTCGCCGGAGGAACGAAGTCGATTGCTCAAACGGTTCGACGCGGAGATCGCCGCGACGAACTGAGCGCTTCGCAGAAGCGTAGCAAAATCCACAGCACCGAAATCGTGAACGTGCCGCCCGGCGGGCAGGCCGATGGCCGCGCCATGCCCGTTCGCGCCCAAGTTTCAAACAGGCAACAGGAGGATGCCCCAATGAAAACAACGACGCTTTCCCTCATGCTCTTTGCAGGCACGGCGCTTGCCGCCCTGCCCGCCCAGGCTGCCGGCAGCCTCAACCTCATCTGCTCCGCAGACGTGGTCATCTGCGAACAGATGACCGGCGACTTCCAGAAGGAAACCGGCATCAAGGTCAACATGGTTCGCCTGTCTTCGGGCGAAACCTACGCCAAGATCCGCGCCGAGGCGCGCAATCCGAAGACCGACATCTGGTGGGCAGGCACCGGCGACCCGCACCTGCAGGCAGCCTCTGACGGCCTGACGCTCGAATACAAGTCGCCGATGCTGGACCAGCTCCAGGACTGGGCGAAGAAGCAGGCTGAAGGCTCCGGCTATCGCACCGTCGGCGTTTATGCCGGCGCGCTCGGCTGGGGCTACAACACCGAGATCTTCCAGAAGAAGGGCCTGAAGGAGCCGAAGTGCTGGGCCGACCTGCTCGACGCCTCGCTGAAGGGCGAGATCCAGATGGCCAACCCGAACTCTTCCGGTACGGCCTATACCGCGCTTGCCTCACTGGTGCAGATCATGGGCGAGGACCAGGCATTCGACTATTTGAAGAAGCTCAACGGCAACATCGCGCAGTACACCAAGTCCGGCTCGGCACCGGTGAAGGCAGCCGCACGGGGCGAAGCCGGCCTCGGCATCGTTTTCATGCACGATGCGGTGGCACAGACTGCCGAAGGCTTCCCGATCAAGTCGATCGCGCCTTGCGAGGGCACCGGCTACGAGATCGGCTCGATGTCGATCATCCGCGGCGCCAAGAACCTGGACAATGCCAAGGCCTGGTACGACTGGGCGTTGAAGCCCGAGGTCCAGTCGCGCATGAAAGACGCCAAGTCCTTCCAGCTGCCGTCCAACAAATCGGCCGAAGTGCCGAAGGAAGCACCGAAGTTCGAGGACATCAAGCTGATCGACTACGATTTCGCCACCTTCGGCGATGCCGAGAAGCGCAAAGCCCTGCTCGAGCGCTGGGACCGCGAGGTCGGCGCGAGCGCCAACTGATCGCGGCCTGAACGGTTCGGCCGGGTGATTGATCCGGCCGGCACCGCCCAACGGTCCCAACCGTCGTTCATCGCTTCCGGCAGGCGTCGCGGTGATGCGATGTCACATCATCTTTCATTCCAAATTGCGCGAGGACCGTCATGGAACATCGCAACCGCAGGCTCGACCTCACGCTCGGGCTCGGACTGGCCGCATTCTTGGCTGTCCCCTGGTATCGCATCGAAGGCGGCTTCTTCGGGCTCGGCTGGCTTGCCGATTTCCCCGGGGATCCAGCCGTTGCCCCCGGCCTGATGCAGATTTTCGCCCATGGTAAGCCGTGGCTGATCGTGGCGCTGGCGCTGCTCGGCATCTGCGTGGCAGCGCGGTTCGTCCGCGATCCCGCGCGTCGAGGGCTTCTGCTTGCCGTCGCCGGCGCAGCGGGCGTTCTCTATCTCGCTCTCCAGGGGCTGGCGATCGGCTTTTCCGGCTGGACCTGGACGATCAGCGAGACCCTGTTCGGCACGCTTTCCGACGGTCAGCCGTCAATGGGCGCCGGCGCCGTGCTTATGGCACTCACCTTCGTTCTTCTGTTCGCCTTCGGGCTGGCCGAGCGCGGCGTGCTCAAGGGCGACGCCTTCATCGTCGCGGCGATTTCCCTGCTCGTGACCCTCGTCATCGTCTTCGTCTTCTATCCGGTCGGCAGCATGTTCGCGGCGTCGGTTCAGGATTTCGACGGCTCGTTCAAACCGGATGGTTTCATCCGCAATATCCAGGACGCCTCGATCTGGAGCCTGAGCTGTGCCGTCGGCGAAGGCCGCTGCGGCGTCGCCTGGCGCACCCTATGGCTGGCGCTGATGACGGCGTCCGGCTCGACGCTGCTTGGCCTTGCCTTCGCGCTTGTCGCCACCCGCACCCGCTTCCCCTTCAAGAAGGGCATGCGGCTCTTGACGGTGTTGCCGATCATCACGCCGCCCTTCGTCATCGGCCTGGCGTTGACGCTGCTCTTCGGCCGCGCCGGGGTCGTTACCGAATTTCTCTCGGATGCCTTCGGCGTCGAACCGGGGCGCTGGCTCTATGGCCTCACCGGCATCTGGATCGCGCAGGTCCTCTCCTTCACCCCGATTTCGTTCCTCGTGCTGATCGGCGTCGTCGAAGGGGTCAGCCCTTCGATGGAAGAGGCGTCGCAGACGTTGCGCGCCGATCGCTGGCGCACCTTCTGGACCGTCTCTCTGCCGTTGATGAAGCCGGGCCTGGCGAACGCCTTCCTCATCGGCTTCATCGAAAGCATGGCCGACTTCGGCAATCCGCTGGTGCTCGGCGGCAGCCATGGCGTGCTCTCGACCGAAATCTTCTTCGCCGTCGTCGGCGCGCAGAACGATCCGTCCCGTGCGGCCGTGCTCGCCATCATCCTTCTCTGCTTCACGCTCACGGCCTTCGTGGCGCAACGCTACTGGCTCGCCGGCAAGAACTATTCGACCGTGACCGGCAAGGGCGATTCCGGTGCCCACAGTGCACTGCCACGCTCGATCTCGATCGGCGTTCACGCCATCGTCATTCCCTGGATGATCTTCACCGTCGTCGTTTACAGCATGATCCTCTTCGGCGGCTTCGTGAAGACCTGGGGTCTCGACAACTCGCTGACGCTCGACCACTACGCCAAGGCCTTCTCGATCTCGTTTGCCGACGGCGCAATCGCCTGGACGGGTGTTGCCTGGAACTCCTTCTGGACGACCATGGAGATCTCGCTGATCGCAGCACCACTGACGGCTATGGTCGGGTTGCTGACGGCCTATCTGATCGTGCGCCAGCGTTTCGCCGGCCGTGATGTCTTCGAGTTCGCGCTGATGCTGAGCTTTGCTATCCCCGGCACCGTCATCGGCATCAGCTACATCATCGCCTTCAACCTGCCGCCGCTCGAAATGACCGGCACGGCGCTGATCCTCGTCGCCTGCTTCGTCTTCCGCAACATGCCGGTCGGCGTGCGCGGCGGCATTGCGGCGATGAGCCAGCTCGACAAGAGCCTCGACGAGGCGTCGCTGACGCTTCGGGCAACGAGCTTCCGCACGTTGCGCAAGGTCATCCTGCCCTTGCTGCGTCCGGCGATCGTCGCGGCACTCGTCTACTCCTTCGTCCGGGCGATCACCTCGATCAGCGCCGTCGTCTTCCTCGTCAGCGCCGAGTACAACATGGCCACCGCCTACATCGTCGGCCTTGTCGAAAACGGCGAGTTCGGCGTGGCGATCGCCTACTCCTCGGCCCTCATCCTGGTGATGATCACCGTCATCACCGGCCTGCAACTCCTCGTCGGCGAACGCAAGCTGAGGCGCGAGAACCGCGTCCTCGGCGCCGCTCCGGTCCGTTCGTCCAACACCATCTCCCAGGAGAAAACCGCATGAGCACCTCCATGAGCACCCCGCGCACCGGCTCGGTCGTCTTCCAGAACGTGCGCAAGCAGTTCGGCAGCTTTACCGCCATCCACGACCTGTCGCTCACCATCGAGCCGGGCACGCTGGTGACCCTGCTCGGCCCCTCCGGCTGCGGCAAGACGACGACGCTGCGTATGCTGGCTGGCCTCGAACACCCTTCCACCGGCCGGATCCTGATCGGCGGCAAGGACGTGACCATGCTGCCGGCCAACGAGCGCGACGTGTCGATGGTCTTCCAGTCCTATGCGCTCTTCCCGCACATGTCGGCGCTCGACAATGTCGCCTACGGCCTCGAATCCTCGGGAATCAAGAAGAAGGAAGCGCGTGAGCGCGCCGAAGAAGGCCTGCAGCTCGTCGGCCTCGGCGGCCTCGGCCAGCGGCTTCCGGCCGAACTTTCGGGCGGCCAGCAGCAACGCGTCGCCGTTGCCCGCGCGCTCGTGCTCGAACCGCAGGTGTTGCTGCTCGACGAACCGCTGTCCAACCTCGACGCGCGACTGCGCCGCAAGGTGCGCACAGAAATCCGCGAGTTGCAGCAGCGCCTCGGGTTCACCGCCGTCTACGTCACCCACGACCAGGACGAGGCGCTTGCCGTTTCCGACCGCATCATCGTCATGAAAGATGGCGCGATCGCGCAGCAAGGTGCGCCGCGCGACCTCTATGAAGCACCGGCCTCCACCTTCATCGCCGACTTCATGGGCGAGGCCAATGTGCTGCCCTGCGAGGTGACCGCGACCGACGCCGGCCTGGCGACGATCCGCATCGGCGGATTTGAGCACCGCCTGCCCTCCAAGGGCGCCCGGACGGGTCCGTCAAAACTCGCCGTAAGGCCCAACGCGGTGACGCTGACGCCGGCCAAGGGTGCCGCCCTTTCAGGCACGATCAGCAGCGCCGCCTATCTCGGCGGCCACGTCGAATACGAGGTCGAAACGCCGGCGGGTCTCCTCTTTGTTGTCGATCAGGCGGTGGAGGAAATGCTATCTCCGGCAACGGAGGTCGCGATCGGTTTCCGCAGCCGCGGCCTCGCTTTGATTGACGCATGACTTTTCACAACTGGATACGAGAAGGACACTTGCATGACTGCTGAAATTGCCGGCCTCGATGCCCGGTTCGCGCTTGCCAAATCCATGGCCGAGGAGGCCGGCCGGCTCGCCTACGATTACTTCCTGAAGCGGGAAACGCTCGTCATCGAAACCAAGCGTGACGCCCACGACGTCGTGTCGATCGCCGACCGCAACGTCGAGACGTTGATCCGCGACAAGATCGCGGCCGCGTATCCGGACGATGGCGTGCTCGGAGAGGAGCATGGACTTCTCGACGGCACATCCGGCTTCACCTGGGTGCTCGATCCGATCGACGGCACCACGCCCTTCGTCAACGGCATGCCAAACTGGTGCGTCTCGATTGCGGTGGTCTATGCGGAGAAACCCGTTATCGGCGTGATCCACTCGCCCTGCCACCAGGAAATCTATGCCGCTGCAACCGGCCGGGGCGCGACGCTGAACGGCAAGCCGCTTCGTCTCGACGGCACGCGCACGATCCGCAACGCCGTCACCGGGCTTGGCGCCAACGATCAGGTGAAACCTGGCGAGATGGGTGCCATCGTCGAGCGCCTGCTCTCGAATGGCGGCAACTTCATGCGCAACGGTTCCGGCGCACTGATGATCGCCTATGTGGCGGCAGGTCGCCTCGTCGGTTATTACGAACCCTACATGCATGCCTGGGACTGCCTTGGCGGCTATTGCCTGGTGACCGAAGCCGGCGGCTGGACGCTGCCTTTCCCCGCGCGGGGCGAGGCGCTGACGCATTGGGCGCCGGTGTTGGCCGCAGCCCCCAGCGCCGTCGATGACCTGCTGAAGGTCGCCCAGCTTGACCGGGCAGCAGCTTGATCACTCTTGCGCCGAGCCGGTGGGTTTGTCGGGCTTGAATCCCAGCAGACCACCGAGTTCCATCGGGAACGGGAAGATCACGGTCGAGTTCTTCTCGCCGGCAATGACGTTCAAGGTGCTCAGATAGCGCAACTGCATGGCCTGAGGCTGCCGGGCGAGGATCTCGGCGGCCTCGAGCAACTTGGCCGCGGCCTGCTGCTCACCCTCGGCATTGATCACCTTGGCGCGCCGCTCGCGTTCGGCCTCCGCCTGACGGGCAATCGCCCGAACCATGCTCTCGTTGATGTCGACATGCTTGATCTCGACGGTCGCCACCTTGATGCCCCAGGCATCCGTCTGGCTGTCGAGGATCTTCTGGATATCGTCGTTCAGCCGATCACGCTCGGCCAGCATCTCGTCGAGATCATGTTTGCCGAGCACGGACCGCAGGGTAGTCTGCGCCAGCTGGCTCGTCGCCATCATGAAGTCCTCGACCTGGATCGTCGATTTCTCGGCGTCGATCACCCGGAAATAGATCACGGCGCTGACCCGAACGGAAACGTTGTCATGAGAGATGACGTCCTGGCTCGGCACGTCCAGCACCCGGGTTCTGAGATCGACCCGCACCATCTGCTGCACATAGGGCACAAGCAGGATCAGCCCCGGCCCCTTGACGCCGGTGAACCGGCCGAGGGTGAAGATCACGCCCCGTTCATATTCACGCAGGATCCGGATCGAATAGGCGATGACGAGAATGACGAGCACCAGCAACGCAGCAAAAGGAGCAAGGCTCCCGAACATGTCCATGACCATTCCTCCATTCCGGGCGCCTTCACCGCGCCCTCACCAGATCCGCGGGCGCTATGTCTTTGGTCCGTCGCGGATCACTTCGAGCGTCAGTCCGTTCCGCCCGATGACCTTCACGTTCTCGCCCCTCGACAGCGTCTCCGTGCTGACGGCCTGCCAGCGCTCGCCATGGGCGATGACGTAACCGGCCGCGCCGGTCCAATTTTCGACCGTGCCGGCAAGGCCGATCATCTGTTCGCTGCCGGTCACCACCGCGTGGCGGCTCGAACTGAAGGCGAGCCGAGCGACCAGAAGGCTAAAACCGAGGCTTGCAACCGCAAGCGCCGCCAGCACGGACCAGGAAACCCCAAAACCCGGCGTATCCGTATCGAAGAGAATGGCCGCGCCCAGAACCAGTGCAAAACTGCCGCCGGCGCCGAGCACGCCGAAGGATGGCGAATGCGCCTCGGCGACCATCAATCCGATCCCGAGCATGATCAGCCCTATGCCGGCATAACTGACGGGCAGCACCGAAAGCGCATAGAGCCCGAGCAACAGGCAGATGCCGCCGATCGTTCCCGGCGCCACCGACCCCGGCGACAGGAACTCGAAGATCAAGCCGTAGATGCCGATCATCATCAGGATGACCGCGATATTGGGATCAGTGACCACTGAAAGCAGCCGGGTGCGCCAGTCGGGCACGAAGTCCTCGGTCGTAAGACCTGCGGTATCGAGCACGATCTCTCGCTGCCCCACGCGCACCGTCCGCCCGTTCGCCTGCTTCAGGAGATCGGTAACGTCGGTCGCGGTGAAATCGACGGCCTTTTCCCGGACGGCCGCCTCGGCCGAGAGGCTTGCAGCCTCGCGCACCGCCTTTTCGCCCCAGTCGGCATTGCGCCCGCGCAACTCCGCCAGCCCGCGGATATAGGCCACGGCATCGTTGACCATTTTTGCCTCGGCAGGGCTCTGCGCCGCCGGCTGTTTGTCGCCGTCCTTACCCTCACCGAACATGTCGCCACCGATCGCAATCGGCGTCGCGGCGCCGAGGTTCGTTCCCGGCGCCATCGCCGCAATGTGGCTGGCATAAAGGATGTAAGTGCCGGCGCTCGCCGCCCGCGCGCCGCTCGGCGCAACGTAGGTTGCGACGGGTACGGGCGAGCCAAGGATCGCGCGGATAATCTCGCGCATCGAGGTGTCGAGGCCGCCGGGCGTATCCACCTGCAGGACCACCAGCGGCAGGCGGCGCTCTTGCGCCTTCGTCAGGCCACGCCTGACATATTCGGCGGTCGCCGGACCGATGGCGCCGTTGACATGCAGCACCAAGGCGACCCGATCGTTTTCGGCCCGCGACGAAGCTGGAAACGCGAAGGACAAGATCAACAAAAACAACAGCGTGAGGGTTCGCAACATCCGTCGTCAGAACCTCGCATGCTCGACACCTGCGAAGAGGGCCACGCGCCGCATGATAGCACAACACAAGGTTAGCACGAAGCGAAGGCCTCTACTGCGCCCGCGGGCTCGCACGTCAGAGCACGGGACGCCGGCGGCCTCTCGGCTGCGACGGGATGACAACGGCGGCGATCGGCGGTATCTGCTAGATGTTCATTTGAGCGGCAACGCTTCGCCGCCAATTCGAGGCCGGCTTTGGCGCCTTCCAGTTTCAGCAGAACAGGATTTTGGGTTTGGAGACGACCCTCTACCAGCCGATCAAGAGCTTCCTCGAAACCCGCGGCTATAGCGTCAAGGGCGAGATCGGCGGCTGCGATATCGTCGCGCTCAGCGACGACGAACCGCCGCTGGTGGTCGTGTGCGAACTGAAGCTGAGCTTCAATCTCGAACTGATCCTGCAGGCGGTCGATCGCGCCACCGCCGGCGACGAGGTGTGGGTCGCCGCCCGTGTTTCGGCCAAGGGCAAGGGGCGGGAGAGTGACCGGCGTTTCCGCGATCTCTGCCGCCGGCTCGGCTTCGGGATGCTGGCGGTCGCCGACAATGGCATGGTCGATGTTATTCTCGCGGCTTCCGCGGTGATGCCGCGCAAGAACAACAGGAAAAGAGCGCGCCTGATCAGCGAGCATCGCCGCCGCAAGGGCGATCCGACCGCGGGTGGCGCCACGCGCACACCGATCATGACCGCGTATCGGCAGCAGGCGCTCGCCTGCGCTGCCGCCCTGCAAGTCGGCCAGCAGCGCCCGCGCGATCTGCGCCCGGTAGCACCCGATGCCGCCAAAATCCTGCTCAGCAACGTCTATGGCTGGTTCGAGCGGGTCGACCGCGGCATCTACGCGCTGTCGGAACAGGGCGCCGAAGCACTTCGCCGCTGGCCTCCGCTCGAGACCGCAACGGTCGTGATCGCCGAGGCATCCGAAGCATGACACAGCCTGGAGCCCTCCGGTGAACCCCGCGCTTCGCCTTCTCTATCTTTGCCTCGCATGGCTGATGGTCGGCCTCGGCGTCATCGGCGCCTTTCTTCCGATCCTGCCGACGACGCCGTTCCTGTTGCTGGCAGCCGGGCTCTTTGCCCGCGCCTCGCCCCGGCTGGAGCAATGGCTGCTCAACCACCGGGTCTTCGGGGCCCCACTTCGGCTGTGGCGCGAAAAGGGGGCGATATCCCGGCGGGCCAAGACCGGTGCGGTCAGCCTGATGGCCGCCAGCTTCGGCCTCTTCCTTTTCTTCGGCAATCCGAGCCTCTCGCTCGCCGCTATCGTCGCAGCCGCAATGGCGCTTCCCGCGCTTTTCATCCTGACGCGTCCAGCGGAGTAGCCGGTCGGCACGGCCAACGAACCAGGCCGGTGCAAACGGGAAACGATACTTTTCCTCTCAAGAAATACTTGATTGCGCGCGAAATGGTCGAAATATTCTCCGGGCGCACACGCTATAAGCGTATACATCCATACTTAGTGTTTTTGTAAATCAAAATATACTTCGAACAACTCAAGAACAAAGTTGTACAAATGTGCAATTTCCGCGGCCGCGCACCGGCTCGCTCTCTTGCTCGACCGTTGTTCCGCATCCACGCAATGCACGATCGCGTGAATTTATGCATCGCGAACGGCCGTGGAAACGTTTCATCAGCTCACATAGGCACCTGCTGAACGCAGATAGACCCCCAAAACTGACGATTGGCGATTGACAAGCCGGTCCGGTTGGCTCCATCTATTGCATTACAAAGGCAGCAATTCCTTAATAAAGGAATATGTGGAGGAGCATATGCCTGACATGCTGGTGAGCTTGTATTCGCCGATCCTCGGTGAACTCAAGCGCAGAACAAAAACCGACAAGGTGACGATCCGTCCCGCCTTGCCGCCGGAAATGGGCCTGGTCGTCGGCTGGGTTCGGGAGAATTTCAGCGAGAACTGGGCGAGCGAGGTGACTGTCGCCTTCACGCGTAGGCCCGTCGCCTGTCTTATCGCGGTTGACGACGGCAAGCTCGTCGGCTTCGCCTGCTACGACACGACCGCTCCCGGCTTCTTCGGCCCGACTGGCGTCGATCCCGTCGCCCGGGGCAAGGGCATCGGCGTCGCCCTGCTTTCCGACTGCCTCGACACCATGAAGACGCTTGGCCACGCCTATGCCTTCATCGGGGACGCCGGCCCGGTCGATTTCTACGCAAAGACCGTGGGCGCCGTGCCGATCCCCGCCCCCGACAAGGGGATCTACCAGGGCATGCTGCGCCGCCCCTCCAAATAATTCCAATCTCGGAGCCTCTGAATGTCCTCGACACCCCTCGCCCTTTTTGTCGGTCTTCCGAACCCTACGCTTTCGGACGACGAGTTCGCCCTGTTTCGCGAAACCAACCCGCTCGGTCTCTTCGTTGGCCGCCGTAACCTGCGTGATCCGCAGCAGGCAAAGGCTCTGATCGAACGCTTCCGCGAAGCCGTCGGCCGCGAAGACGCTCCCGTCTTCACCGACCAGGAAGGCGGACGCGTTCAGCATCTCGACGCCGGCCCCTGGCCGCTGTTCCGCTCCTTCGGCGAATTCGCCGAACTCGCCCGCCGTGACTTTGCCCTCGGCAAGAAGGCCCTGCGCCTGTCAAGCCAGGCCATGGGCACGATGATGACCGATCTTGGCCTGACGAGCGGCTGCTCGCCGGTGCTCGACCTCGTCTTCTCGACGACGAGCTCCGTCATTGGCGCCCGCGCCTTCGGCGCCGACCCGGACTTCATCGCCGCACTCGGCCGCGAAGTGGTCGACGGCCTGCTCGAGACCGGCAACATGCCGATCATGAAGCACATTCCCGGCCATGGCCGCGCGACGCTCGATTCGCACAAGGAGCGCCCGGTCGTCGACGCCTCGCGTGAATTGCTGACGTCCACCGATTTCAAGCCCTTCGTCGCCCTGCGCGACACGCCCTGGGCCATGGTCGCCCACGTCGTTTACTCGGCCTTCGACAAGGAACTGCCGGCGTCCATCTCGCCGATCATGCAAGACGTCATCCGCAAAAACATGGGCTATGACGGCGTCCTCATCTCCGACTGCATCTTCATGGAATCGCTGCGCGGCACCCTGCCGGAGCGTGTTCGCCAGGTGCTCGATGCCGGCTTCGACATCGCGCTCCACAGCCATGGTGATCTCGCCGAAAGCGAAGCGGCAGCCAAGGCGGCAAGCCCGCTGACCGCCGCCGCGCAGAAACGCATCGACGCCGCCAACGCCCGGCTCGGCACGCTCAAGGTCGATGTGCGCGCCGTGCATGCGGAAGTCGAGGACATGTTCAACAGCGCCCTCGTTGCCTGACCGAAACAAGAAATCCTAGCGATCTAAAAGGGGAACTACCGTGAAAAAATCGCTTCTCGGCGCAGCGACCGCGCTCGCCCTCATCGCCGGCCCGGCGGCGGCACAGACCGTGCTGACGGCCAATATCGAGCCGGCGACCACCTGGGTTCGCAACTTCAACCCGTTCAACCAGACCTCGGCGCGCCAGAGCACGCTCGACTTCATCTACGAGCCGCTGGTCGTCTTCAACCGCTTCGACGGCAACAAGCCGGTCTTCCGGCTGGCCGAAAGCTTCAAGCTCTCGGACGACCTGAAGTCGATCGAGTTCAAGCTTCGTCCAAACCTCAAGTGGTCCGACGGCAAGCCGCTGACGGCGACCGACGTCAAGTTCACCTACGACTACCTGAAGAAGTTCCCGGCGCTCGACTTCGTCAGCATCTGGACCTTCATCACCGGTGTCGAGGCCGTGGACGCTGAGACCGTGCGCTTCACGCTCGCCAATCCGAGCTCGCTTGCCGCCGAACAGCTGGCGCAGCTGCCGATCGTGCCCGAGCACGTCTGGAAGGACATTGCCGAGCCGGTCACCTACGCCAACGAGGCGCCCGTCGGCAGCGGTCCGCTGACCGAAATCCCGCGCTTCACCGGCCAGACCTACGACCAGTGCCGCAACCCGCACTACTGGGACGCAGCAACGCTCAAGGTCGACTGCGTGCGCTTCCCGCAGCTTGCCGACAATAACCAGATCCTGACGGCGACCGCGTCGGGCACGCTCGACTGGGGCGTCTCCTTCATCCCGGATATCGAGAACGTCTATGTCGCCAAGGATCCGGAACACTTCCACTTCTGGTATTCGCCAAGCAGCATGGTCGCCTTCCTGTTCAACCAGGAAACGGCGAACGAAAACAACCGCAAGGCCTTCAACGACGTGAAGTTCCGCCGTGCCGCCTCGATGGCGCTTGACCGCGGCACCATGGTCGACGTCGCCGGCTACGGCTACCCGACGCTCAACGAAGACCCGGCAGGAATGGGCGAGCTCTACAAGAGCTGGGCCGATCCGTCGGTCGCCGCCGATTTCGGCAAGTACGGCAAGTACGATGCGGATGCCGCCAAGGCGCTGCTCGACGAGGCCGGCTACGCCGACAAGGACGGCGACGGCTTCCGCGACAACCCGGATGGCAGCAAGATCTCGTTCTCGATCATCGTTCCGAGCTCCTGGACCGACTGGATCGACACGGTGACGATCGCCGTCGAGGGCCTGCAGGCCGTCGGCCTCGACGGCAAGATCGAGACGCCCGAGGAAGCGGTCTGGACCGGCAACCTCATCAACGGCACCTTCGATGCGGCGATCAACAGCCTGCCGGCATCGGCCTCGCCCTACTACCCCTACAAGCGCGCCTTCAGCGCGTCGGACAAGGGCAAGACCCGCTTTACCTCGCAACGCTGGTTCAATCCGGATGTCGAAGCGCTTCTGACCGAGTTCACCCAGACCGCCGACCCGGCCAAGCAGAAGGAAGCGATGAACAAGGCACAGCGCATCGTCGCCGAAAACATGCCGATGATCCCGGTGTTCAACAACCCGAACTGGTACCAGTACAACACCAAGCGCTTCAAGGGCTGGGCGACGGCGGAAAACCCCTTCGTCAACCCGTCGATCACCCGCAACAACCCGGCGCGTCTTCTGCACCTGCTGGCGCTTGAACCGGTGAAGTGATCCCTGATCGAAGGCGCGGCGCCCTTTCGGACGACGATCCGGGAGGGCGCCGCATCTCGATCGGCAACGGTGGCGGGCGCTTTTCGTCCGCCACGCAATCGTCCTTGGGGTCAGTCTCCACGGGCGGTTCGATAAGAAGACAGCCCTGCCGCCTGACGCGCTCTTGCGGCAGCCGCAGTCGATGGAGTTCCCGATGGCCTTTTTGCTTCGCCGCCTCTGCTTCTATCTGGCGGCCTTCGTCGCAGCGGCGACGATCAACTTTTTCCTGCCGCGGCTGATGCCCGGTGATCCGGTGCAGATCATGTTTTCGAGCGCCGGCGCTGAACTGCCGCCCGAAAGCCTGCAGGCCCTGAAACTCACCTTCGGCTTCGTCGATGGCCCGCTTTGGCAGCAGTACCTCACCTATCTCGGCAGCATCTTCAGCGGCGACCTCGGCCGTTCCATCAAGTATTTCCCGCTGCCGGTGACCACCGTGCTCGGCAACGCACTCGTCTGGACCGTCGGCCTGATGGGAACTGCCACCATCGTCAGCTTCGTGCTCGGCACCTTCCTCGGCATTCTCGCGGCTTGGCGCCGCGGCAGCCTGTTTGACGTCATCGTTTCCGTCGGCGCGATCTTCGCGACCTCGGTTCCCGCCGTCGTCACCTCGCTGATCGTCGTCTTCACCTTCGGCTTCACGCTTGGCTGGTTCCCGACCGGCTATGCCGCCGATCCGGCGCTCGATCCCGCCTTCACGTTCGAATATTTCGGCAGCATCCTCTACCACGGCATCCTGCCGATGCTGACGCTCTGCGCCGTTCTGACCGGCGGCTTCGCCGTGACCATGCGCAACAACATGATCAACCTGCTCGGCGAAGACTACATCGTCATGGCCCGCGCCAAGGGGCTTTCCGACACCCGCGTGATGATCTGGTATGCGGCGCGCAACGCCCTGCTGCCGACCGTCTCGAGCCTTGCCATCGCCATCGGCACGGTGCTCGGCGGCTCGCTGGTGACCGAGGTGGTGTTCAACTATCCGGGCCTCGGCAACATTCTCTACCAGGCGATCCTCGCCCGCGATTACCCCGTCATCCAGGGACAGCTCTTGATCATGACCGCCACCATGCTCATTGCCAATTTCATCGTCGACGTCAGCTACGTGCTGCTCGACCCGCGACTGAAGAGGGCGTGATATGAAGACCTCCTCCTTTCCGCTCATTCACAACCGCAAGGCCATGGTCGGCGCGCTGATCGTCGCCTTCATCCTGGCTGTCGCGATCGCAGCCCCCTTGCTGACCTCCTATGACCCGGGCGCGCGCGTCGGACGGCCGCATCAGTCACCGTCGCTCGAGCACTGGCTCGGTACCACCCGTATCGGCCAGGACGTCTTCGCCCGCCTCATCTACGGCGCACGCACGTCGCTCGCCGTCGGCTTCGGCGCCGGGCTTCTCATCACCATTGTTGGCACAGCACTCGGCATCATCGCCGGCTATCGCGGCGGCAAGATCGACGAGGTCATCAGCTTCTTCACCAACATGGTGCTGGTCGTGCCGAACCTGCCGCTGCTGCTCGTGCTTGCCGCCTTCATCGGCCAGGCAAGCCCGTGGGTCATCGCGCTCATTCTCGGCTGCACATCCTGGGCCTGGGGTGCCCGTGTCACCCGCGCAGAGACGCTGTCGGTCAAACAGAAGGACTATGTGAAGTCCGCCGAAATGATGGGCGAGCCACGCTGGCGCATCATGACCTTCGAAATCTTCCCCAACCTCATCTCGATCGTCGGCATCAACTTCATCGGCAGTGTGATCTTCGCGATCATCACCCAGGCGACGCTCGAGTTCCTGGGCCTCGGCGATCCCAAGGTCGTTTCCTGGGGCACGATGCTCTATGCGGCGCAGAAGGCCTCCGCCCTTTCGGTCGGCGCCTGGTGGGACATCCTGACGCCCTGCTTCGCGCTCGCCTTCCTCGGCATCGGCCTGTCGCTGCTCAACTTCGCCGTCGACGAAATCGCCAATCCGCGGCTTCGCACCGGCAACCGGCTCGGCCGCTGGTCCGCGCTCATCCGCTCCGGGGAGGGCCGCCTGTGACCGCACCTTTGCTTTCGGTCAAGAACCTGACCATCGATTACATTGGCGAGACCAACGATTTCCGCGCCGTCGACAATGTCAGCTTCGACGTTGCCCCCGGTGAGGTCTTCGGCCTTGCCGGCGAATCCGGCTGCGGCAAGAGCACGATCGCCTTTGCCATCAGCCGGCTGCACAAGCCGCCGGCGCTGATCCGCAAGGAAAGCGCCATCCTGCTCGACGGCCGCGACGTGCTCGACCTCGACCAGAAGGATCTCGCCGACTTCCGCTGGCGCGAAGTGGCGATGGTGTTCCAGAGCGCAATGAACTCCCTGAACCCGGTGTTGCGCATCGAACAGCAGTTCTACGACGTCTTGAAGACGCACAAGCGCATCACCCGCGCACAGGCGCGTGATCGCACCGCCGAGATGCTCAAGCTCGTCGATATCTCGCCGGACCGGATGCGCGATTATCCGCACCAGTTTTCCGGCGGCATGCGCCAGCGCATCGTCATCGCCATCTGCCTCGCGCTCGATCCGCGGCTGATCGTCATGGACGAGCCGACGACGGCGCTCGACGTGGTGGTGCAGCGCGAAATCCTGCAGCGGATCAACGAACTCCGGCGCAAGCTCGGTTTTGCCGTACTCTTCATTACCCACGACCTCGGGCTGATGGTGCAGTTCTGCGACCGCATCGGCATCATGCTCGGCGGCAAGCTGGTCGAACAGGGCACCGCCGACGCCATCTACCGGACACCGGAGCACGACTATACCAAGAAGCTCTGGGCCTCCTTCCCCTCGCTGCACGGAGGCGTTCTTCGATGACCGGCATGTCCGCACCCATTCTTACCCTGGACAAGGTCAGCAAGACCTTCGGCAATGGCCCCGCCGCCGTGCGCGCGGCGAGGGCTATCTCGTTCTCATTGCATGCGGGCCGGGCGCTTGCCGTCGTTGGCGAATCCGGCAGCGGCAAGACCACCTGCGCCCGCATCGCCATGCGCGAATACGAGCCGAGCGAAGGACGGCTGCTCTATAAGGGCAAGCCCGTCGACGCGGCCGGATCCAAGGAAATCGCCGACTATCGCCGCTCGGTGCAGATGATCTTCCAGGATCCCTTCGCTTCGCTCAATCCGGCCCACACCATCGCCTACCACCTGAAGCGGCCGCTGATGCTGCACCGTTCTGACATCAGGGGTGCGGCGGTCGACGAAGAGATCAAGGGCCTGCTTCGGCAGGTGAAGCTCGATCCTGAGATCGTCGCGCCGAAATACCCGCACGAACTTTCCGGTGGCCAGCGCCAGCGCGTCAACATCGCCCGGGCGCTCGCGGCCAAGCCTGAAGTCATCGTCGCCGACGAGCCGACCTCGATGCTCGACGTTTCCGTGCGGCTCGGCGTGCTCAATCTCTTGAGCGAAATGAAGCGCGAGATGAATCTCGGCCTGCTCTACATCACCCACGACATCGCGACGGCCCGCTACGTCGCCGAGGATATCGCGGTGATGTATGCAGGCCAGATCGTCGAATGGGGCAACACCGGCAAGGTCATCGACAACCCGGCCCATCCCTATACCAAGCTGCTGCTCTCGGCAGTGCCGGATCCGGACATCCGCTTCGACGATCCGAACGCGCAGGTGAGCTCAGCCGAAGCCGATGAAACGCGCCGGCGTTCGGCAGCGACCCAGGAGACAATCCGCGAAGTCGAGCCCGATCATTTCGTGCGCGCGGCCTGAGCCGCCCACCGACTGGCTAAAACAAAAACGCCCCGCTTACCCCGGGGCGTTTTTGTTTGGTCGCGAAAAGCGCAACCCCGTCGATTTTTGGCCCGGCGCCCTCGTGCGCCGGGCCATAAAATCAGGCGGCTTCGCGCTTTTCGACGTCGGTCGGAACGGTGGAGATCGTCTTCAGGATCTGCGAAGCGATCTGGTAGGGGTCGCCCTTGGAGTTCGGGCGGCGATCTTCGAGATAGCCCTTGTAGTCGTTGTTGACGAAGCTGTGCGGAACGCGGATCGACGCACCACGGTCAGCAACACCGTAGCTGAACTGGTGGATCGAAGCGGTTTCGTGCTTGCCGGTCAGGCGCATGTGGTTGTCCGGGCCGTAGACGGCGATGTGGTCGGCACGAGCTTCGGCGAAAGCAGCCATCAGCTCTTCGAAGTATTCCTTGCCACCGACTTCGCGCATGTAGGCGGTCGAGAAGTTGGCGTGCATGCCCGAGCCGTTCCAGTCGGTGTCGCCGAGCGGCTTGCAGTGGTATTCGACGTCGATGCCGTACTTTTCGGTCAGGCGCTGCAGCAGGTAGCGGGCAAGCCAGATTTCGTCGGCAGCCTTGCGCGAGCCCTTGCCGAACACCTGGAATTCCCACTGGCCCTTGGCGACTTCCGCGTTGATGCCTTCATGGTTGATACCGGCAGCCAGGCAGATGTCGAGATGCTCTTCGACGATCTTGCGGGCCACGTCGCCAACGTTGCTGAAGCCGACGCCGCAGTAGTAGGGGCCCTGCGGCGCGGGGTAACCGGCATCCGGGAAGCCGAGCGGGCGGCCGTTCTGATAGAAGAAGTATTCCTGCTCGAAACCGAACCAGGCGCCGTCGTCATCCAGAACCGTAGCGCGGGTGTTGGACGGATGCGGCGTCTTGGCATCCGGCATCATGACTTCGCAAAGGACGAGAACGCCGTTCTTGCGCTCCGGATCCGGATAGACGGCGACCGGCTTCAGCACGCAGTCCGAGCTGCTGCCTTCGGCCTGCATCGTCGACGAACCGTCGAAGCCCCAGAAGGGCAGCTGTTCCAGCGTCGGGAAAGCATCGAATTCCTTGATCAGGGTCTTGCCGCGCAGGTTCGGGGTGGGCTTGTAACCGTCGAGCCAGATGTATTCGAGCTTAAACTTTGTCATTTCGTTCTCTCACATGACGCCAGGAATGGCTTGGTTCCGAAGCGGTTGGGCAATCCAGACTGGCTGCCCGACGACCGATGAGCGTTAAGAAGCATTAATCGTGCCAACTCGGATTAAGCGTCGAGAATCCAGAAAAAGGGGTCGCTAGAAGCAGGTGCGATGGCTGCCGAACCGATGGCACAGCGCAAGGAAGCAGCGATTCGCACAAAAAATAGGCAAACCTGCCCGACTCCGCGGCAAAGCAGGGCGGCAAGTCTGCGATCAAAGATCCAGCGTCAGTAGATGCCGGCGATTGCCTGCAAAACGTGCAGTGGCGCAATGAACCGGACAGGTCAACTTCAGCGCCCGACGACGCATTGGCGCATGATCGCGGGCAGGACCTTGAACAGCCGCGCGTCCTCGCACTGGGAAACATTGAAGCGCATGAAGCCGTTGGCGGTTCCGGCGTGAGAAAAGACGTTGCCGGGCGCCAGCACGATTTCCTGCTGCAGTGATTTCTGCGCCACCTCGGCCGCGTCGATGCCATCGGGCAAACGGCACCAGAGAAACATGCCGGCCTGCGGCTCGATCCATGGCGTGATGCCGATCTCCCCGAGCCGCGCCGCCGTCTCGTTCATCGACCGTGCCAGGCGCTCGCGCAGCGCCTCCATGTGCTTGCGGTAGCTGCCGTCCTTGAGCATCGCAAAAACCAGCTCCGCCGCAAGGCTCGGCCCACCGAACGTGGTGGCGATCTTCAGGTCGACCAGCCCCTCGATCCACCCCCGCGGCGCGGCGATGAAGCCGCAGCGGATGGAGGCCGAGAGAGTCTTGGAGAAGCTGCCGATCTGCACGACACGCTCGAGCCCGTCGAATGCGGCAAGCCGCGGCGCCGGCGTATGCTCGAAATCGGCGAAGATATCGTCCTCGACGATCGTCAGCCCGGCCTGTTCGGCAAGCTTCAGCAGACGATGGGCGACGACCGGCGAGAGCGTGGCGCTTGTCGGATTGTGAAGCCCGGAATTGGTGATGTAGAGCCGCGGCCGGTGGGTTGCGAGAACCTCAGCGAATTTCTCGAGATCGGGCCCCGAAGGCGTATAGGGCACGCTCACGACCTCTGCCCGATGGGCGCGCAGCAGAGCATGGAAATTGAAATAGCAGGGGTCGTCGACCACGACCGTATCGCCTGGCTCAATCAGGAAGCGGCAGAGCAGATCGATCGCCTGCGTCCCGGATTCCGTCAGGATGATCTGGTCGGGCGATGCCTCGACGCCGTGCTCGCCGAGACGCCGCGCCAGAAGCTGGCGTAAGGGCCGATGGCCAAGCGGCGTTCCGTAGTCCGTCAGCCCGCTCGCCTCCAGCTTGGATGCCGATTTAAGAGCACGGCGGATTGCAGTTTCCGGCATCCAGCTCGGCGGCAGCCAGCCGCAGCCGGGCTTCAGCACGCTATCGCCCGTTTCCAGCGCCTGGCGCGACACCCACAGCGGATCGACGGCCCGGTCGAGCCGCGGACCGATCTCGGCCAAAGACAGAGGCGCCAGCGGCGCCGCCACGAAGAAGCCGGCGCCGGGCTTCGAGCGAATGACACCTTCGGCCACCAGCCGTTCATAGGCTTCGACGACGGTGGATTTCGAAACGCGCATGGTGTTGGCGAAGGCGCGGATCGACGGAAGCTTCGCCCCCGGCGTTAGGACACGCCCGGCGATCCGCTGCCGGATCGTCGCCATCACGCCTTCGAGCAGCGTTTCGCTGCCGAGCTCCAACTCCTGAACCGTCATCCGTACTGCTCATACATCCAATACAGTTTTGTAAAACTGTACCGCATTGTCTCTGGCAGAGCCAGTCCGTTCGACGGATACAGACGAAAAAGGAGAATGCTATGGACAAGACGGCAGACGGTTGGATGAGCGGTTTTCTCGGGGTGCTGATCTTCAGCGGATCATTGCCAGCGACCCGCGTCGCAGTGATGGACTTTGATCCGGTGTTTCTGACGGTCGCGCGCGCGGCGATCGCCGGCCTGCTCGGCCTCTTGCTGCTTCTCATCTTCCGCCAGCCGCGACCGGCGAAGGCCGATCTCGTTTCGCTGGCAATCGTCGCCTTCGGCGTCGTGCTCGGCTTTCCGCTGCTAACCGCGCTGGCCTTGCAGCACGTCACCTCGGCGCATCTGATCGTCTTCGTCGGACTTCTGCCATTGGCAACCGCGATCTTCGGCGTGCTTCGTGCCGGCGAGCGGCCGCGCCCAGCCTTCTGGTTCTTTTCCTCGCTCGGCAGCGCCGCGGTCGTCGGTTTCGCGCTGGTGCAGGGCTTTGCCGCATCGCCCGTCGGCGACCTCCTGATGCTCGGCGCCATCATTGTCTGCGGCCTCGGCTATGCCGAAGGCGCCAGCCTTTCGCGCAAGCTTGGCGGCTGGCAGGTGATCTGCTGGGCGCTGGTCCTGTCCTTGCCGATCATGCTGGCGCTGACGCTCTTCACGCTGCCGGCCTCCTTCGCAGCCGTCACCAACGGCGCCTGGGCGGGCCTTGCCTATGTCTCGCTCTTCAGCATGCTCGTCGGCTTTGTCTTCTGGTATCGCGGCCTTGCGCTCGGCGGCGTCGCCGGCGTCGGACAGTTGCAGTTGCTGCAGCCCTTCTTCGGCCTGGCACTCGCTGCAACACTTCTCGGCGAGCCGGTCAGCTGGAGCATGCTGGCCGCGACCGGCGCGATCGTGCTCTGCGTTGCCGGCGCCAAGAAATTCGCGAAATAGGCGGCTTTTCACGGGGCGGCGCAGCCCAAGCCCTTCAGAGGCGGTCGAGCTTCAACCGCGCGCCGAGCAGATCGAGAAAGCGGCGGATCTTTGCAGATGGGGTCCGCCCTTCCAACCACAGCGCATGGATCGGCACCGGGGCCGGCTCGAAGTCTTCAAGCACGGTTTCGACCTTGTCGGCATCGATCAGATGTTTGATCTGCCAGAGCGGCGAAAAGCCAAGGCCGAGGCCCTGCTCCACCGCCGCATAGATCGCATTCATCGAGTTGGTGCGAAACCCGCCGCTCACCTTGACGGCGCGAGCCCGCCCGTCGATGCTGAACATCCAGACGCCGGGTCGCTCGTCGCCCGTGCGCGTGACGCAACGATGCGCAGCGAGTTCCTGCGGATGAGACGGCCGGCCGAAGCTCGCAAAATAGGCGGGCGAGCCGAAGACGACGCGGCGAAGCGCGCCCAGGCGCTTGCCGGTCAGGCCAGAATCCTGCAGATCGCCGATCCGCAAGACCAGATCGAGTCCGCTCGCTGCCAGATCGACGAAGGCATCGGAGAGGTCGAGATCGACCTCGACTTCCGGATATTTCGCCATGTACTCGGCGATCACAGGTATCAGGAACCGCGGCGCAAACAGATTCGGCGCCCCAAGGCGCAGCACGCCTGACGGCTCGGAGCGCCGCTGTGCGGCCTCCTCGCGCGCGTCGTGTATCTCCTCCACCGCAGGCTTGATGCGCAGATAGAAGCTCTCGCCCGCCTCGCTTGGCATCGAGCGGCGAGTCGTGCGATGCACCAGCTCGACACCGACATCGGCTTCGAGCATGGCGAGCGACCGACTGACCGTCTGTAACGGTCTGCCCAGGCGTTTCGCTGCGGCCGTCAGGCTCCCCTGCTCGACGATGGCCAGAAAGGCCTCCAGATCTTCGATGCGGCTCATTCGATAATCCCGTTTTGCTGGAGAATAAATCACATTTTGCGTCGATTGTCCGCATTGTTGTGCAGCACTAGCTTGAGATCGTCACATCACGACGGCTCGAAAGGCGGACCCCATGAACCAGCGCTCCAACACGATCCTTGTCGTCGGTGCCACCGGCCGCTTCGCCGGCCTTGTCCTTCCCGAACTGGCGCGGCGCGGCGCCAGGGTCCGCGCCCTCATCCGCGACGAAGCGCAGGGCGCGATTGCGAAATCGCTCGGTGCATCGGAGATCGCGATCGGCGATCTGCGCGAGCGCACCAGCCTTGACCGGGCACTTGAGGGCGCTGACGGCGTCTTCCACATCGGCCCGGCCTTTGCGCCGGACGAGACGGCGATGGGCGTATCGATGGTCGAAGCCGCCGTTCGCGCCGGCGTCCGGAAGTTCGTTTTCTCCTCGGTCATCCAGCCAACCCATGTGCGGCTGAAGAACCATGCAGCAAAGATCCCGGTGGAGGACGCGCTCTATTCCTCGCCGCTCGAATACACCATTTTGCATCCGGCAAACTTCATGCAGAACCTGCGGTCGGCCTGGGCGAGCGTGCTTGCCACCGGCAGCTTCGCCGAGCCGTTTCCGACAGCGACGCGCATCGCCCGTGTCGACTACCGTGATGTCGCCGAAGTCGCGGCCATTGCCCTCACGGAGGACCGGCTCGCCCATGCGACGCTGGAACTTAGTGCCGAGGGCCGGCACAACCGCGAGGAAATCGCCCGAATGATGAGCGCCGCGCTCGGTCGGCCGATCGTTGCGGCAACCATCGGCTTTCACGAATGGGCAAAACCGATCGCCGCGAAATACACCGACCACCAGCTGGAGCTGCTGTCCAAGGTTCACGCCTACTATGCCGAAGTCGGACTTGGCGGAAACAGCCTGACGCTGCGCGCCGCTCTTCAGCGCGAACCGCGCAATCTCGAGAGTTTCATTCGCGAGCTGGCGCAGGCCTAACGGTCGGCGGCCACACCTATTCCCTTCACCCCCCGGAGTTCACCTCATGTCAAAAAAGCTTCCGCATCGATACCAGGCCATCGTCATGCCGCTTGTTCTTTCCGTCCTGATGTCGGGCATCGTCTCCTTCGTCTCGACGGCCATCGGCAACGGCATCCATCCCGATATTCTCGCACTATGGATCAAGGCCTGGGCTTTCTCCTGGCTGGTCGCCTTTCCGAGCCTGCTCGTGGTTCTTCCGCTCGTGCGCCGCATCGTGGCGGCGACCGTCGAACAGCCGCGCAGCAACTGACCGATCTCGCGCTATTCACCCCGAGCCGACCTTTCGGGCGCAACCGATATTTTTAGGATATCTAAAAACGATTGACAGGAAATCGGGCCGCGCCCTAGCTTGAGGAGAGACGAGAAGGGGACAGACAGTGACGACGGACCATGCCAGCGGCGCTTCGACCGGCGAGGCAGAAACGCCGCCGCTCGGCGATCGCCTGCGCCAACGGCGAAAGGCCCTGAAGATGACGCTTCAAGAGGTCGCCGACGAGGCCGGTTTTTCCGTCGGCTTCATCTCGCAGATCGAGCGCGGCATCACCGTCCCGTCGCTGACCTCGCTGATCGCCGTCTGCCGGACCTTGAAAGTCGAGGCCGGCAGCTTCCTCAATCCGCCGAAGGTGGCGACGCCATTTACCCGGCGCGAACACCGTCCGGTCTACGGGCTCGGCGGAGAAAGCGGCAAGGCCGTCTCCTATGAGCGGCTCTCCGCCTCCTTTCCCGGCAACGTGCTCAGAAGCACTATTATCCACGAGCCGCCCGGCCATCGCAGCGAGCCAATGTCGCATGAGGGAGAGGAAATCTTCTTCATCCTGAAGGGAGCGTTGACGCTGGAGGTGGACGGCGAAGCGATGGTTCTCGAAGCGGGCGATTCCGCTCATTTCCCGTCGCTGCGCACCCATACGATGTGGAACCACACCAGTGAGCCGACCACGATCCTGCACACCTGCACCATGGACGTCTTCGGCGACGGAGCGCCCTCAGGAAGCCCCACCGACAGCCTCGCCGTGACCCGGGCCGAGAACCGGCTCGAGGGGATCGCCGAAGGCAAGTGACGGGCGCCACAGCCAGCGCCGCCACGAGTTCTTAGAACATATCGCCCCATCGCTAGCCTTACGGCAGGAGCACCAAGGCGCCTGTCGTCTGGCGTCCTTCGAGCCGGCGATGCGCCTCGGCTGCCTCGGCCAATGGCAGACGCGCGTGCACGCGGATATTGACCGCGCCGCGCGCGACAACGTCGAAGAGATCCTTGCTCATCGCCAGCACGTCCTCGCGCCGCGATAGATGCGCCGGTAACAGCGGCCAGGTGGCATAAAGCGATCCCTTCTGCGCCAGCGTCGTGATGTCGAAGGGCGGGATCGGGCCGGAAGCGGCGCCGAAACTGACGAAGTGACCGAAGGGGCGCAGGCTGTCGAGCGAACCTTCGAACGTCGCCTTGCCGATGCTGTCGTAGACGACGTCGACCCCCTCGCCTTCGGTGATTTCGCGTACGCGCGTTGCAAAGTTCTCCTTGCCGTAGTCGATCACGTAGTCCGCACCATTGGCCCGCGCCAATTCGGCCTTCTCCGGCGAACCGACGGTGCCAATGACCTTTGCTCCAAGATGTTTCGCCCATTGCGTCAGGATAAGGCCGACACCGCCCGCGGCCGCATGAACGAGGAGGGTGTGGCCGGCCCCGACCCGGAAGGTGCGACGCAACAGATATTGCGCCGTCAGCCCTTTCAGCATCATCGCCGCACCCGTCTCGAAGTCGATATCCTCAGGCAGATGCACGAGGACACGGGCCGGCACATTGTGTTCCTCGGCATAGGCTCCGAGCGCCTCGGCATAGGCAACGCGGTCACCCGGCTTGAAGCCCTCGACATCGGGCCCGACAGAGACCACCTCTCCGGCTCCCTCCTTACCTGGGATGAATGGAAGCTGCGGCGGCGGGTAGGCGCCGCTGCGTAAATAGATGTCGACGAAGTTGACGCCGATCGCCCGGTTGCGCACGCGCACTTCCCCCGGGCCGGGTTCGCCGAGTTCGAAATTTTCGTAGGCGAGCACATCGGGCCCGCCGTGCTGATGCACGCGGATAGCTTTCATGGATCTGGTCCTCTGGTTGAGTTGGCTGGTCCTGGCAGCCTCCAGGCGGCGGCCGATGCCGATCTGCCTGATGCTGCCTCGCCTTCCTCGCTGATCACATCTGACAGATAGCCATGCGTGAGTTACCCGTGTAGACTGATATCAATGACAACAGAGTTCAAACTTCATGATATCTGACCAGATCGGCATCGACCTCCTGCGCAGCTTCGTCGCGGTCTGCCGGCAGGGCAGCCTGAACCGCGTCGCCACCCAGACCGGCCGCACGCAATCGGCGCTGAGCATGCAGATGCGCCGGCTCGAAGATCTGCTCGGCCGACAGCTCTTCACCCGCACCGGTCGCGGCGTCGTGCCGACACCCGAAGGCGAATTGTTCCTCGGATACGCCACGCGCATGCTGGCGCTCGGCGACGAAGCGGCGGCGCGGCTGCGGCAGGCCGACCTGAGCGGTGGCGTGCGGGTCGGCCTGGCCGAGGAAGTGGCAACGACGGCACTGCCCGAAGCGCTCGGTCGACTGCGGCGCGGCTACCAGGAGATCCGGCTCGACGTGGTGGTCGAGCAATGCGTGGCGCTTGGAAAGACCTGGCCCGAAGGCGACCTCGATATCATGGTCGTGCCGACCTCCGTGGTCACCGCCGACGCCCTCACCACCTGGAATGTGGAGCTGCAATGGGTCTGCGGGACGGACTACGCCTTCGACGAGACCCGACCGATCGACCTTGTTGCCTTCGCCGCACCCTGCCTCTGGCGCCGCCGCATGATCGAGACCTTGGCCGACCAGGGCCGGGAACACCGGATCACTTTTACCAGCCAGAGCATCACGGCGCTGCAGGCCGCGATCGAGAACGGGCTCGGCATTGGTTTGCTTCCGCCGGACGCGATACGCGCGGGCACGATGCGGGCGCTGCCCGCCTCGTCAGCCGTACCGAAGCCGTTTGCCGTCCAGTATGGGCTTTTTGCCAGGGATCGGCGATCGGCCGTCGTCGATTGCGCGATCAGCGTGCTGCTCGAAGGCTTGCCGATCGCTTCAAGGACCTAACGTCCTTCGCGGCTGAGCGCGGCGCTCACCCGCCCCAGGTTGTCTCCAGCACGCAGATCCAGTTGCCGTGGCAGATCTTTGCGAGTGCCGCATCGTCATAGCCGCGGGTGCGCAGCAGGTCGACGAGCAGCGGCAGATCGGCCGCGCTGCGCATCGCAGCAGGGATGGCCGTACCGTCGAAGTCAGAGCCGAGCGCCACATGATCGATACCGATACGCTCGACGATATAGTCGATGTGGTCGACAAGGAGCGAGAGCGGCGTATCCGTGTTCCTGGTCCCGTCCGCGCGCAGGAAAAGGACGCCGAAGTTGATGCCGGCCAAACCGCCGGTGTCCCTGATCGCGTCGAGCTGACGGTCCGTCAGGTTGCGGCTATGCGGGCAGAGCGCGTGCACGTTGGAATGGGAGGCGACGAGCGGCGCCTGCGACAGCGCGGCGATGTCCCAGAAGCCCTGCTCGTTCATGTGCGAGAGATCAAGCATGATCTTCAGCTCGTTGCAGGCGCGCACGAGATCCTTGCCGGCCTCGCTGAGGCCTGGACCGATATCGGGTGAAGAGGGAAAGCGGAAGGGAACGCCATAGGCAAAGAGGTTCGGCCGGCTCCAGACGGGGCCGAGCGTGCGCAGACCCGCGGCGTGAAGCACATAGAGCGCGTCGAGATCGGCGCCGACCGCCTCGATACCCTCGATGTGCAGCACCGAGGCAAAGGCATCCTTGTCCATGGCGGCGCGGATATCGGCAGCACTGCGGCAAATCTTCAGCCGGCCCTCCGACTGGCGTTCGATCCGCATCAGCAGGCTCGTCATGCCGAGCGTGGCTTCGAGTGCGCTTTGTTGATCGGGCGTTGCAAACTCGCCGCTGCCATCCTTGGCAAGGCCGGGCGAGGCGACGTAGACGGCGCAGAGGCCGCCGGCAAGGCCACCCGCCGCGGCCTTGTCGAGATCGATATGCCCGGTATCGACGCCTTCGAGGAAGCGGCGCTCGGCAGCGCCGCCCGGCGAACGCCAGAGCCGCGACAGCACGTCGTTATGTCCGTCAAAGACCGGGATTTTCGCTTGCGTCGCCAATTCTGGATCGCCTTCTCAACCTGTTGTCCTCAAGTGCGACTCATGGATAGTCGCCGACGGACCATAGACATTGGGTGCGGGAACCGCACCCTTTTTCCCCGCCGGCCTAACGCAATGCAGGCGGACCGGGCAAATGCAAACCGTGCATAGGCCCTGCCGGAATCGGAATTGGCGGCACGAGGTTCTGTCGTGCTTAGTCGGAGATACGCGTGGGAAACCACTGCGACCAGAATTGGAGAATGGACATGACGATGCCGGCACCGCTGGATTGGCAAGCCGCCGAAGCGGCTGCGAGACGCCTGACCGCACAATGGGTGGCAGACGAACCGGGCGGCGCGGTCATCGGCTTCGATGAATCCGGACCGCGCTTCTCGCATGCGGCCGGCGTCGAGAGCCTCGCGACATCCGCGCCGTTCACGCTCGACAGCGTCGTGCGCTATGCGTCCCTCACCAAGCACGTCTTCTCAGTGATGGTGCTCGCGCATGCCGACCTTATCGGTCTCGACAATCCGCTCGGCCAGCATCTTCCGGAACTGCGGGCGCCACTTGCGGACGTGACGGTCGGGCAGGCGCTCGACATGAGTGGCGGCCTGCCGGATACCCGCGAATGCCTGTCGTTGCTCGGCCTCTCCGTCTACACGGAGACCAGGGCCGGACCGCTGCTGGAGTACCTCTCACGCCTGGAGCGGCTGAACTTTGACGCCGGCACCGAGGTCTCATACTCCAACACCGGCTATCGCCTCATCGAAGCGGCTTTGGAGCGCAAGGGCTTCCGCTTCGACGATTTCGTCCAACGGGAAATCGCGGCCCCGCTTGGCATCGCGCTGAAGGCGCCGGATGTCTGGAACGATCCGGTGAGGGACCTCGTTCCCGGCTACTGGCACTCGGGCGAAACCTGGCAGCTTTCTGCCGCTGGCCTGCACATTTCCGCATCGGGCAGCCTCACCGGCAGCGCCGGGGCGCTTGCCACCTGGCTGCAGGCGCTGCTCGGTGGCGAAGGCCGCTTCGCCGGTCTTCTGCAGAAGTTGCAGGCGCCCCGATATCTCGCCGACGGGCGACCAACAGGATACGGGCTCGGCCTGCGCAACTCGTCGCTCGGCGGCCGCGAATTCGTTGGCCATGGCGGTTCACATCCCGGCTACAAGACCTATTTCCTCCTCGATCCCGATACGCGCGCCGGCTTCGTCGTGGTCTCCAACCGCGAGGACACCAACGGTTACAAGATCGCGCTCGAAAGCATGGCAGCGCTCACCGGCATTCCTCTGCCGACCCCGGCAGCCGATCTCGGCGACGGTCTCTACGTGACGGAGGCCGGTCCGTGGTGGGTCGAGGTCAAGGGCAGCACCTGCACCTATCTCGATGCGGATGAGACGCTCTATGACGACGGCGACGGCTGGGCCTCGTCGCGCTCGGCCTCATCCCCTCTCAGGCTGCGCCGCGACGGCTCCGCCCTTGTCGGCGAGGTCGGCCATGCCGCGCGACGCTTCCTTCCAGCGGCGACGCATGAGCCGCTGCCGGCGTCGCTCTCCGGGGTCTGGCGCTCCGACGAAGGGGCGGAATTCACGGTCGAGAACGGCGCGGTCCTGATGGGCGTCGGCCCCGTTCGTCAGACGATGGCGCTCACTCCGCTCGGCAATGGTCGCTTCCTGTTCACGCTGAGCGATGGGCCCTGGGTCAAGCGCATCTGCCTGCATCTCCTCGGGCCCGATCACCTCGAACTGGTGACGAGCCGAGCCCGGATGATCGAATATCGCCGCCGCGCCTGATTTTTCTTGATGACGCGCGGGCGCTGCCACAAAAGAAGTCCGGTCGCCGGCGAATGACGGACCGGACTTCAGGAGTGCATGCCCGTGGAAATCAAATGGCTTGAGGACTTTCTGGCGCTCGCCAGTACGCTGAACTTCTCAAAGGCGGCGGACGAGCGCCATGTCACCCAATCCGCCTTCAGCCGCCGCATCCGGCAGTTGGAGGCCTGGCTCGGCGCCACGCTCGTCGACCGCGCGACCTATCCTTCGCGCCTGACGGAGGCGGGGTCGAAATTCGTGCCGGTGGCGCAGGAGACTCTGAAACAGCTCTACCAGGCAAGGCGCAATCTGCAGCAGGAGGAAGGCTCCGACGCCCGCACCATCAAGCTGACAGCGCTGCACACGCTCTCCTTCACCTTCTTTCCCGCATGGATGACACGGGTCAACGCCCGGAGCGGGCCGCTCTTCTCCCGACTTCGCCCCGATTCCGGCAGCATGGAGGAAAACCTCAACTCGCTTGTCGACGGCGAATGCGACTTCCTGCTGACCTACGCCCATACCCAGGTCCCGCACCTGCTCGACCCGCAGGCCTTCGAACATCGCGTGCTCGGCCACGAACGCATCATCCCCGTTTCGGCGGCGAATGAAGCGGGGGAGCCCCTGCACCGGCTGGAAGGCGGCACGAAGCCGTTCCCGCATCTGAGCTACGAAAAATCGTCGTTCTTCGGCCAGCTTCTGGATGATCTGATCGGGCGCGAGCTACCGCCGGCGCAAAGGGTGCACGAAGGCAGCATGTCGGTGGGGCTGAAAGCCATGGCCGAATCCGGCTGGGGCATCGCCTGGGTGCCCGAAAGCCTGATGACGGATGAGCTGGCGAACGGCTCGCTGGTCAGGGCCGCCGACCCGCGCTGGGACGTCAGTGTCGAGATCCGGCTCTATCGCGCCAAGGAAAACCGCCGGCCGATCGTCGGCCGCGTCTGGCAGGGCCTGGAAGCCGGGTCCTAGTCAGGCGGCGCGAGAAGTGTGCTGTCGTACCAGACATCCTCGTAGTCAGGCGCAATCAGAAAGCGCCAGCCCGGAGGCAGCGCGAGATACGGCAGCACTGAAACACAAAGTTTCTGCAGATGATGGGCATGGAGAGGCATGAAGAAATCAGGATCGGCAGTTAGCTCTTCCCCTCCCCAGATATACCAGCCATTCGTTCCATTCTCGGGCGGATGCCGCAGCCCATTGAGCGGCTGTTCCCCTCGCAATGCGCCGGCAGAAATACCAAGCTTGCAAGATAGGTCGAGCGCGTCGAACCCGGCCCCGTAGCGCCGGCAGACGTCGCGTTGAGCCTGCTTCATTTCTCGCTCTTCCAAGGTAGGAGATCCGGCCGTCGGCTAGATCGCCGTCTGTCGTGCGCGCTCCAGATAGAGCTCGCGCAGGCGCTTGACCACCGGGCCAGGCTCACCGCCACCGACGGCCTTGCCGTCGATGCGGGTGATCGGCGCAACGAAGTTCGAAGCGCTGGTGAGGCACGCTTCGCGGGCGTTGAGCGCCTCTTCGAGCGTGAAGGGGCGTTCTTCCAGCGTCATTCCCTGTTCGGCGGCGAGCGCGAGAGCGGCGAGCCGGGTGCAGCCGGGCAGCGTCTTGTGGCTGTTGCCGCGCGTGACGATGCGGTTGTCCGCGGTGACGATGTAGGCGGTGGAGGAAGCACCTTCAGTCACGAACCCGTCCTCGATCATCCACGCCTCATCGCAGCCTTCAGCCTTGGCGATGCGCTTGGCGATCACCTGCGGCAGCAGGCACACACTCTTGATGTCGCGGCGCGCCCAGCGCTGGTCGGGCACGGTCTTGACCGACAGCCCCTTGATGGGGGCAGTCACCAGCGTCTTTGCCTGGGTGAAGAGCACCAGCGTCGGCTTGATATCCTCGGAGAACAGAAAGTTCCGGTCCTCGGCGCCCCGGGTGAGCTGCAGATAGACCATGCCTTCGACAAGGCCGTTCTCTTCGATCAGCCGCTTTTCGATCGCGACGATCTCGTCGGTCGATACAGGCAAAGGCACATCGATTTCACGCGCGCAGCGCTCCAGGCGCGCCATATGCGATGCGCTGTCGATCAGCTTGCCCTCAAGCACGGCGGTGACCTCGTAAATGCCATCACCGAAGAGGAAGCCGCGATCGAAGATCGAGAGACGCGCCTCGTTCTCGGGCAAAAACTCGCCGTTGAGATAGACGGTGCGGATGGACGGCTGGGACATGTAGGCTCCGTAAAAATTGGTTTGGCAGAGGCGCATGGACCGCAACACCGAACGCGATCCAGGGGCACAAATCAGTGTTCGCTGAGCGCGCGAAGCCGTTCGAGCGAGATCGCCTCGACCGTGCTCGGCTTGCCGTTCGCGGCATTGAAACCATGCGTCGTGCGGGCCATGGTCAGCGAATTGAGGATGGCCTCCTCCGTCGCCTCGATGGCCGCTTCGAAGAGCGGCGATATCAGATCGTTTGGAAGATCGGGATAGTCGGCAATCGCGGCCCGGCGCGCCTTGGTGCGACGAACGGCGGCAGCCGTCGAGAAGGCGAGCGCATAATCGCCGGAACCATTGCTGAGCGCGGCGCCGGTGCGGGCCAGGCCGCCGAAGGCGCGTTCGGCCAGACGCTTGAGGTTGCGGGAAGAGAGCGGCGCATCGGTCGCGATCACGATGACGATCGAACCGTCGCGGTCGTGTGCCGCCGGCGCCTCATAGGCACGACCGCAGACGGTGAGCCGGCCGCCATAATTGGATTGGACGAGCACGCCGAGCGTAAAGACCTCGCCTGCCGCCTTCACAAGTCGCGAGCTCGTACCGATGCCGCCCTTCAGCCCGAAGGCCACCGTGCCGGTTCCGGCACCGACAGCCCCCTCCTCGACGGCACCGGTCTTCGCGGCGGCAAGGGCAGCGCCGATCTCGTCGATCGTCGGGCGACCGGCGCGGATATCGTTGAGGCGGGAGTCGTTAGTCTCGCCGACGACCGCGTTCAGCGACACGACCTTCTCGTTGCCCGGCTGCGCCAGCGTCCAGCGATTGACGACCTCGATGGCGCGTCCCGTCGCCAGCGTGTTGGTGAGAACGACGGGCGTTTCCAGCTCGCCGAGCTCCTCTACCTGGGTGGAGCCCGCAAACTTGCCGAAGCCGTTGAGCACAGCGAAGCCGGCCGGCACCTTGTCCTGAAACAGGTTGCCGTCATGAGGCAGTATGGCGGTGGCGCCGGTGCGGATGCAGTCGGCCTCGACAACGGTGGCATGGCCCACCGCGACACCCATCACATCGGTGATCGCATTGAGCGGTCCGGGTTCGTAAGCACCCGGGCGGAAACCGATGTCGCGAAGCCGTAAGCGCTTGATATTTGTCATTTTTCGCCGTTTTCCTCACCCATCACCGCGGTCGCGAAGCAGTCATTTCGTCGCAGGCGACCCTACCTGTATCGGCGGCAAAACGGCATCGCAAAAATGGAATAGTTTCATGAGAAGCCTGCAACGCCGCCCTTCGCGGTCGGTCGTGGAGCTATGAGCCGAATGCGACTTTTCCGCATGGGCCCATGGGTCAGCGCGGCGACTGATAGTCGAGTGAAATAAAGCAGTTGCAACCATAAGAAACAGTTCATAAGTTCGCCTCGTCTTTGGCAAGGGAGCCTCCCATCCATGACGAAGCCGCTTGATGCAACCTCAGGCAGGTCTCAGCAGACGACGCCCGAAATGGCGACACGGCCGAGCCTCGGCATCTGGGCTTGCTCCGCGCTCGTCGTCGGCAACATCATCGGCTCCGGCTTCTATCTCTCTCCCGCCGCACTCGCGCCCTACGGCGCCGCAGCCCTCGTCGGCTGGGTCGGCATGGCGGTTGCCGCCATGTGCCTCGGCCTTGTGTTTGCGCGGCTCGCAGGCGTCAGGCCCGCGACCGGCGGCCCCTACGCCTACAGTCGCATGGCTTTCGGTGCGTTTGCCGGCTTTCTGGTCGCCTGGGCCTACTGGATCTCGATCTGGGCGTCGCTGCCGGCGATCGCCATGGCCTTCACCGGTTATCTCGGCGTGTTCTTCCCGAACCTTCAGCATATGCCGGGCGGCTTCACGGCGGTTTCGCTCGCCGCCATGTGGCTGGTTGCCGCCATCAACATGTTCGGCGTCAGGAGCGCCGGGCGTTTCCAGATCGTGACCGTCGGATTGAAACTCCTTCCCTTCATCGCGATCGCGCTTCTCGGCCTCTTCTGGATCGAGCCGCAGAACCTGATACCCATCAACCCGAGCGGGCTGTCCATGCTCGGCCTGATCTCCGCGACCGCACCGTTGACGATGTTCGCCTTTCTCGGCATCGAGTCTGCCACCGTTCCGGCCGGCGATGTCGACGATCCGAAACGCACGATCCCGCGGGCGACCGTGCTCGGCACGCTCTGCTGCGGCCTGATCTTCATTCTCGGCACGCTCGTGGTCATGGGCACGGTCCCGCGCGAAACGCTTGCGCGTTCCGCCGCTCCCTTCTCCGATGCGGCCTTCGTGATGTGGGGCTGGTGGGGGAGCACGCTGGTTGCGGCCGCCGTCGTTCTTTCGTCGATTGGCGCGCTCAACGGCTGGACGCTGCTGATGGCTCAGGTCCCGATGGCAGCGGCCCGCGATGGGCTGTTCCCTCCAGTTTTCGGGCGCCTTTCCAGCCGTGGCGTGCCGCAGTGGGGTATCGTCCTGTCGATGCTACTTGCTTCGGCCTCGTTCTGCAGACCTCGGGCGTGTCGGGACTGATGGTCGTCTATAGGTTCGCCGTCGACCTTTCGACCACCGCAGCCATGGTGCCTTACGTCTTCTGCAGCCTCGTCGAGGGCGCGCTGTTCCTGGCACTCACACGTCCGCGCGACGGGGAATGGGGCGGCTTCCGCCTTGGCCCCTACAAGCCTTATGCCCTGGTCGCTTTCATCTTTTCGCTTTGGACGGTCTACGGCAGCGGACCTCAGGCGGGCCTCTGGTGCCTGCTGCTGCTGCTCGTGGCACTGCCCGTCTACCTGTCAGTCGAAAGGAAGGAGCCGTCCACTGGCTGACGTCAAAAAGGATACCCCCACCTGCACCTAGCACCGAACTAGAGAGAGGATTGGATATGAGCATGTTAAACAGGGGTCACCGCCGTCTCGGCATGAAAGCACTCGTTCTTGACGACGAGATCAGCGAGGAAAGTGCTGCAGGCCGCGCCGTCCGGTCGCTGATCGCAGAACTCGAACGCCGCCAGATCGAAGTAGTCACCGCGGAAAGCGCCGATGATGGCATCGCGGTGATCCGGTCGGACCCCGCTCTCCAATGCGTATTGGTCGACTGGGATCTCGGGTCGGACGGCCACGAACAATCGATCGGCGTCGTCGAAGCGCTGCGCAAGCGCAACGGCACCGTTCCGCTGCTGCTGCTCGCCGACCGCAGCGTCGCCTCGTCGGTTCCGGCCGATATCATGGCGAAGGTCGACGATTTCGTCTGGATGCTCGAAGACACGATGGATTTCGTCGGCGGCCGCATCCAGGCGGCAATCGAGCGCTATCGTTCGACCGTGCTGCCGCCGATGTTCAAGGCGCTCGCCCAGTTCTCCCAAGTGCACGAATATTCCTGGCACACGCCCGGACACACCGGCGGCACGGGTTTCCTGAAGTCGCCGCCCGGCCGCGCCTTCTTCGAGTTCTTCGGCGAACCGCTGCTGCGCTCGGATCTCTCGATCTCGGTCGGTGAACTCGGATCTCTGCTCGACCATTCCGGCCCGATCGGCGCCAGTGAAAAATACGCTGCCCGCGTCTTCGGCTCGCACCGCAGCTATCACGTCACCAACGGCTCCTCGACCTCCAACCGCGTCATCCTGATGGCGAGCGTCAGCCGCGACCAGATCGCGCTGTGCGACCGCAATTGCCACAAGTCGGCCGAACACGCGATGACCATGTCGGGCGCCGTGCCGACCTATCTGGTGCCGACCCGGAACCACTACGGCATCATCGGGCCGATCCCGCCGGAACGGCTGACCGCGGTCGCGATCCGCAAGGCGATCGACCAGAACCCGCTTGCCGCGGACCTTTCGGACAAGGAGCCAAAGCACGCCATCATCACCAACTCGACCTATGACGGTCTTTGCTACAACGTGACCCGCGTCGAGGAACTGCTCGGAGCCAGCGTCGACCGCCTGCATTTCGACGAGGCCTGGTACGGCTACGCCCGCTTCAACCCGATCTATCGCGACCGCCACGCAATGCACGGTGATCCGAAGGCGCATACGGCCGACAAGCCGACGGTATTTGCCACCCAGTCGACGCACAAGCTGCTGGCGGCCCTTTCTCAGGCGTCCTTCATTCACGTACGCGACGGCCGCAAGCCGATCCCGCATGGCATTTTCAACGAGACGTTCATGATGCACGCCTCGACCTCGCCGAACTACGCGATCATTGCCTCGAACGACGTCTCGGCGGCGATGATGGACGGGCCCGGCGGCGCGGCGCTCACCAACGAGTCGATCGAGGAAGCCGTGGCGTTCCGCCTGATGATGTCGCGGCTGGCCAACGACGCGGCAGAGCGCGGCGACTGGTTCTTCGATTGCTGGCAGCCGGATACGGTGCGCGACCCGAAAACCGGCCGCACAAGCTCCTTCCATGAAGCCTCGCCGGAATCCCTCGCGACCGATCCGTCCTGCTGGGTGCTGAAGCCCGGGGCAGCGTGGCACGGCTTCGGCGAGATCGAGGACGGCTATTGCATGCTCGATCCGATCAAGGTCTCGATCGTCACACCGGGTGTTGCGCCCGGCGGCGGGCTGATGCCGGTGGGCATCCCCGCAAGCCTCGTCACCGCCTATCTCGATGCCCGCGGCATCGTTGTCGAGAAGACGACCGACTTCACCATCCTCTTCCTCTTCTCGCTCGGCATCACCAAGGGCAAATGGGGCTCGCTTGTCAGCGCGCTTTGCGACTTCAAGCGCGACTACGACGCCAACCTCACGCTCGAAGTGGCCATCCCGTCGCTGATCGAGGACCACCCGGAACGTTACGCCGGCATGGGTCTCAAGGATCTCGCCGACACAATGTTCCAGGCAATGGACCAGCTGAAGACCACCGCCTCCATGGCCGCCGGCTTCTCTGTCCTGCCACATCCGGACCTGAGCCCGGTGCGCGCCTACGAGCGGCTGGTGCGCGGCGAGGTGGAACAGGTGACGCTCGACCATCTGGCCGGCCGCACGGTCGCAACGGGCGTCGTGCCCTATCCGCCCGGCATCCCGCTTCTCATGCCGGGCGAAAACGCTGGGCCCGCCGATGGTCCAGCCCTCGGCTACCTCAAGGCGCTGGAGGCCTATGATCTCCGGTTCCCGGGCTTCACCCATGACACGCACGGGGTCGAGGTCGAGGACGGCCTCTATCGCGTCTATGTGTTGACCCGCTGACCCGGCTTCAGGAGCGAGAACAATGGCTGCTGTCGATACGGCTTCCAAAACCACATCCGCGGGCGTCGCGGAATCCGCCAAGATCGGCCTCGTGCCCGCGACCCTGATGGTCGCGGGCAACATGATGGGCTCCGGCGTCTTCATGCTGCCGGCAAACCTTGCCGCAGTCGGCTCCATCGCCGTCTTCGGATGGCTGATCACGATTGCCGGCGCGATCGCGCTGGCTTTGACCTTCGCCAAGCTGGCAGCGATCGACCCCGCCGCCGGCGGACCCTACGCCTATACGCGCAAGGCCTTCGGCGACTACATGGGCTACCAGACGAACCTCATCTACTGGCTCGCCAACGTCGTGGGTAACGTCGGTCTGGCGGTCGCCGGTCTCGGTTACCTCACCGCCTTCTTCCCGATGCTGCGCGATCCGCTCGTCTCGGCGCTGGCGCAGGTGGCGCTCATCTGGTTCTTCACCTACGCCAACATTCTCGGGCCGAACGTGGTCGGGCGGCTGCAATCCTTCACCACCTCCTTCGCCCTGGTGCCGATCCTCGGCATGGCAATTTTCGGCTGGTTCTGGTTCTCGCCGGCGACCTTCTCCGAGGGCTGGAACGTATCGGGCAAGGACAGCTGGGCGGCGATCATGGCGACGCTCAACTTCACGCTCTGGGCCTTCATCGGTGTCGAAAGCGCGTCGGTCTCGGCGGGCGTCGTGCGCGACCCGCAGCGCAACGTGCCGATCGCAACCGTCGGCGGCGTCGTTCTCGCGGCCGTTGCCTATATCCTGTCGTCGACGGTGATCATGGGCATGATCCCGAACAAGGAGCTGATCGCGTCTTCGGCACCTTTCGCAGACGCCGCGCGGTTGGCGCTCGGCGATACCGCAGGTGCCGTCGTTGCGATCTGCGCCGCACTCGGCTGCCTGGGCTCGCTTGCAGGCTGGACGCTGCTCGTCGGTCAGACGGCAAAGGCCGCCGCCGATGACGGCCTCTTCGGCTCGATCTTCGCCAAGGTCAATTCCAAGGGCGTGCCCTCGGCCGGCCTTGCGATCGTTGCCGTGATCATGACCGTGCAGGTCTTCGCCACGATGTCGCCGACCGCCAGCGAGCAGTTCGGCAAGATCGCCTCGATCGCAGTGATCATGACGCTGCTGCCCTATATCTACTCGGCGATCTCCATCAAGGTGCTCGGCTATAAGAAGATGCCGGCAAGCACCTACAACTGGTACGTCATCATCGGCCTGGCGGCCGCGATTTACAGCCTCGTTGCGCTGATCGGTTCCGATGGCGAGCAGACGCGCTGGTCGCTGATCTTCGTGATCTCGACGATCGTCTTCTATTCGGCCGCGATCACCCGCAAGCGCGAGATCGACGAGAAGCACATCGACCCCGGCGGCCACGCCCCGACCTGGATCCGCTATGTCACCGTGACCGTGACGATTGCCGCCCTCGTCGCGCTGTTCTGGGTTTCGGTCGGCCGCCATCGCGCCGAGACGCTGCGCACGCGCTCGCCGGTGCCACCGGTGGAAAGCACCGTGCAGCCCGCGCCCGGTTCGCCTGCGGCCGTGCTTCCGGCCGAGAGCCAGCCGGCACAGTGAAACAAAGAGGAGGGGCGGTGGATGGGATTCACCGCCCTTTCTGACTATCCACCAATCTCGTGGGATCACTGAGCGCGGTGACGCAAATAGCCTTTATGTGCCAACGGGCCGCGCGTCAGAACGCCGTTCGATCGCAGACACGGCATGCAGTCACGATCAGCAAGCGCGACGAACCACACCTCCCGCCATGCGACCAGCAGTCCGACGAAATACGGCAACTGCCGTATTTCGTCGGACGGTTGCCAAGGATAGTTTCGCGCGGCCCGCGTCGTGAACTCCATGTCCTTTCAACGTCTTGCGCGCCCCGCGCCACGTCGCCGGCCATTGGGGACTGCCTTGAACAAGAATTTCCGCACCGCCATCCACCTTACCACGCTGATGCTATCGACCGCCTTGTCATCTGCCGCACCTGCCGCAGAAGGTGGCGACCCCGGCGATCCGGTGACCTGGCGCACGCCGGAATTCAATACACAATGGGGACTGGCGGCGATCCATGCAGAGTATGCCTACATGCTGGGTTACGACGGCAGCGGCATCAAGGTCGGCGTGGTCGACAGCGGCCTCGACATCACGCATCCGGAATTTGCCGGGCGCTATGCGGAAGGCATTACATTCAACCCGGACAAGCCGTGGAATTCGGTCGCCGAGGGCCACGGCACCATGGTTTCCTCTGTCATTGCCGCCAATCGCGACGGGGTCGGCATGCATGGTATCGCCCCCGGCGCAACGATCGTCGCCGTGGGGGCGTCGGACAAGCCGGGCTATGTCGATTTCGATGCGACCAATTATGGCATTCGGACGCTGGTAGATCAGGGCGTGCGGATCATCAACAACAGCTACGGCGGTGGGTTCGCAGGCGAATTGTCTGCCGAACAGTTTGAAGCAGAAATGCCGGGCAATCTCTCCGCCTATCGCTATGCGGCATCCCAGGGGGCGCTCCTGATCTTCGCAAGCGGTAATGCGGGCGGAACAGAGTCCTCGTTGTTGGCAGGCGCGCCATACCTGTTTCCGGAACTGGAGCCAGGCTTTCTGGCCGTCGTTGCGACCGGCCCCTCGCGCATAGCCAATTGGTCAAACCGATGCGGTCTCAGCATGAATTGGTGCCTCGCAGCACCTGGGGGCGACGATGTCGAGCGATGGGACGAAGAGAAAGGCGAATGGGTATGGGCCAACCCGGAGGGCAACATCATGGTCGCAACGCCCGGCGGCGGCTACTCCAGGAAAACCGGCACGTCGCTTGCGGCCCCTTTCGTTGCGGGCACGGCAGCCTTGGTTGCACAGGCTTTTCCTTACATGACGATGCACCAGGTGCGGCAGGTCTTGCTGGGGACGGCGACCGATTCCGGTGATCCGGGCGTTGACGCAATCTTCGGCTATGGCCTCGTCAGCGCCGGCAGGGCGGTGCGTGGCCCGGGCAAGTTCGACTGGGGCGATTTTCACGCGGGCGTCCCCGACGGCCAGAGCAGCTGGTCGAACGACATCACGGGCCAAGGTGGCCTGATCAAATCAGGCGATGGCGTGCTAATGCTGCACGGGTACAATACATATCAAGGCGACACGCGCGTAGACGGTGGTGTGCTGGCGATCAGCGGTAGCGTCGCCTCAGACAGCTTCGTCGGCGAAAAAGGCACCCTCTCCGGCAATGGCGTGATCCACGGCAACTTAGACAATGCGGGTGCCGTGATAGCAGGTTGGGGTCGGGACGGTGGGACTCTCACCGTCGAAGGTGACTATCGCCAGAGAGCGGGAGCGGGCTTGCTCGTCCATCTCGATGCGCCTGACGGCACAAGCCGACTGGACGTCACCGGTACCGCGGCAGTCGCCGGGGTGGTCGACGTCAAGGTGCCCCCGGAAAACTACAAGGGTGATGGCCGCCACACCATCCTCTCCGCAGCCGGTGGCGTGACGGGCCGCTTCGAGGACGATTGCGGCTGTTACGCGTTCCTCGATCTCTCGCTCGCCTACGACCCGACCACCGTCTATCTCGATGTCGCCCGCAACGGCGTCGCCTTCGCGGATATTACGGCAACCCCCAACGGGGCAGCCGCTGCTCGAGCGATCGAGCGCCTCGGCCTTGGCCGATCGCTGCATGATCTCGCGGTGACCCTTGATGCCGGCACCGCCGCCGATCTTTTCGGTCAGCTGCCCGGCGAAGTCTATGGCTCGACCGTGACCGGCCTGATCGAGAACAGCCAGGTGATCGGCAACCAGATGAACGACCGGCTACGCTCAACCTTCGAAACGGTCGGCGCGAAGGCGCGGCTGATCGTGGCCACCGATGACCTCACGACCGGGTCGACCGCGGCCACGGGGCAGTCGGGGGCCTGGGGCTCGGCCTTCGGCGCCTGGGGCCATACGGATAGCGACGGCAACGCCGCCGAGTTATCGCGTTCCACCGGCGGCCTCGTCGCCGGTCTGGACGGCCTCGTTTACGATGACTGGAGGCTCGGTTTCCTCGCCGGCTACAGTTCGTCGAGCTTCAAGGTCGACGACCGCCGTTCGTCGGCCTCCAGCGACAACTATCACCTCGGCGTCTATGGCGGCACGCAGTGGGGCGCCCTGTCGTTCCGCTCCGGCCTTGCCTATACGTGGAGCGAAATCGACAGTAGCCGCAATGTGTTGTCGCCGGCGGTCGTCGACAGCCTGACCGCCGATTACCGCGGTGGCACCACCCAAGTGTTCGGCGAAGTCGGCTATGGCCTGCAGGCGGGCAGTCTTTCCTTCGAGCCCTTTGCCAATCTCGCCTATGTCAACGTGCATACGGACGGCTTCACGGAGAAGGGTGGCGCAGCGGCCCTGTCTGTGCGCGGCGGCTCCGACGACATGACCTTCACCACGCTCGGCCTGCGGCTCGCCACCGATTTCGATCTTGGAACAGCAAAAGCGACGGCCCGCAGCCTCATTGGTTGGCGACACGCCTATGGCGACGTTACACCAGCCGTCGTTCAGGCGTTTTCCGGCAGCGACGCCTTTTCCGTCGCCGGCGCACCGATCGCGCGCGACAGCGCCCTCATCGAGGCTGGCGTCGATTTTGCCATCACTCCGGCGGCAACGCTTGGCATCGCCTATCAGGGGCAAATCGCCTCGACGGCTCGCGATCACGGCGTCCGGGCCGATCTCGCCATCAGGTTCTAGAGCATGTCGCGCAAAAGTGCGCAGCGGCTTTGCGACTACGACATGCGACAGATCAATCACCTAAAGCGCACGGAGTGGATCTGAAAGATCGCGGCGCGCTTTAGTGTCCTCCAGCCGCGTCGTTCACGAAGCGATCTGCTCGGACGGGGGCATCAGGTTTCGTGAATGGCTCGGCGGCGCGCCCATGATCTTGCGGAAGGCGCGGCTGAAGGACGCCTCGGAATCATAACCGAGCCGGTTGGCGACATGGGCGACCCGTTTGCCCTCGCGCAGCCACTGATGCGCCTGGTGCATGCGCATGCGTGCCACGTAGCGGGCCGGTGTCTCGCCGACCGTATCGGCGAACCGCTGGGCGAAACCGGAGCGCGACGCACCCATGAGCTTGGCCAGTTCCGGTACGGTCCAGTCCTTGGTCGGATCGAGGTGAATGGCGGCAAGCACGCGGCCGACCTCCGGGTGACGTACGGCCGCCAGCCAGCCGGTCGACGTGCCGCAGCCATGCTCCACCCAGGCGCGGATGATCGTGGCCGTCAACACGTCGGCAAGCCGTGCCAGGATGCCACCCGCACCGACGCGCTGCATCGCAGCCTCCCGCGTCATGGTATCGAGAAGCGACGGGATCGACGGCTCGCTCTTGGCAAGGTCGCTGGTACGCATGACCGACGGCATCAGCTGCAAGAGCGGATGCAGGCGGTCGACGTTGAATTGCATCACCGCGAAAAACAGAAGGTTCTGGCTGTCCGAGTTTGGGCATTGCACGTCGACGATCCCGTCGCAAAGCTGCCGTTTCGGCAGGTCGCGGATCGAGATCGTCGGCAGGCCGGGCTTGCTCGCAAGCACATGTGCGTCGCCCCGCGGCAACAGCACGGCATCTCCAGGCGTCAACTCCATCCACGACCCGTCAGGCGATTGCAGATGGGCGGAACCGGAGGCGAGAAAATGAAATCGTGCCGGTTCCTGCTCGGGATAGGCGGTCGCCCATGGCGCACAGGGCTGGCAGCGCCCATATTCGACACCGTCGAGCCTGAGGCCGCGCAGGATCTCGGTCAGCGCATCGCTCATCTTACATCTCACCTTTGGACAAACGGCACAGTGTTTTGGATTATCTAGCATAGAAACTCCAATTGGCCATGCATATTTTCATCACCACATGCAATGGAGATGAAAATTATGGATGGTATTGTCGCCAAGCCCACGGGACAGGCGGATGAACGGGAAAAGCCGCTTTGGGCGGCGGTCGTTTCCCTGTCGCTCGGGGTCTTCGGCCTGGTCACGGCAGAGTTTCTGCCGGCAAGCCTGCTGACGCCGATGTCCGCCGATCTCGGCGTCACCGTCGGCGCCGCCGGCCAGTCGGTCACCACGACGGCCGTGGTCGCGGCCATCGCCGGCCCGGCGATCGTCGTTTACACCGGCCGCTTTGACCGGCGGAACGTTCTTCTCACCTTGACCGCCCTTCTCATCGTTTCAAGCCTGATCGCCGGCTTTGCAACCAGCCTGCCGATGCTGCTTGCCGCCCGTTTCCTCCTCGGCATCGGCCTTGGCGGTTTCTGGGCGCTGTCGCTGGCGCTTGCCATGCGGCTGGTTCCTGGCCGGCTGATGCCGCGGGCGATGGCGATCATCATGTCGGGCGTGTCGATCGCCACCGTCTGCGCCGCGCCTGTCGGCGCCTGGATCGGCGCGACGCTCGGGTGGCGCTACGCCTTCCTGCTTGCTGCCGCCGTCGGGATCGTCACCTTCATCGTCCAGGCTTTGACGGTTCCGCGGCTTCCGCCGGTCGGGACGACCGGCCTCGACACGATCCTCAACGTCCTGAAACGCCCGGCCATCCGGCTCGGCCTTGCGACCATCCTCTTGGTCGTCACCGGTCACTTTGCCGGCTTCACCTATGTCCGCCCGTTCCTTGAACAGGTGCCGCAGTTCGGCGTCGAGGCGATAACCGCGATCCTGCTCGCCTTCGGCATCGGTGGCTTCTTCGGTAACATTGCCGGCGGCTTCCTCGCCGAACGCAGCACGCGGCTCTCGATGATGTCGGCGGCCGCCGGCGTCGCTGCCACCACGCTGGTCCTGGCCCTGGCGGGCGCGCTGCCGACCGTCGCCATCGTCGCGACCGCCGCCTGGGGCTTCGCCTTCGGCGCCCTGCCGGTCAGCGTCCAGTCGTTCTTGAGCCGTGCGGCCGGTGATGAGGCCGAAGGTGCTGGAGCGGCGACGCTCACCACTTTCCAGATCGCCATTTCCACCGGGGCGATCCTCGGCGGCCTCCTTGTCGAACTGCAGGGCCCGGCCGGCGTCTTCCTCTTTGCGGCGGTTGCCGCGATGCTCGGCACCTCACTGGTTTCGGTCTATCGCGAGCGGGCTCTTCAACCGGCGGAGTAACAACATCCGCGCCAGCTTGGTGCGAGAGTGGCAACTCGCACTCGCGCCTGCCGGGCTCGGAAGAGTCCGGCAGGCAAGAATGTTCTAGGTGCAGCGCGGCGATCCGTGACGTCCGGCAACAGGCGCAGTGGGGCGCTGTTGCGGGATGGGGTTTGGTCAGGACAACGACATGCCCCCATCCGTGTCGGAAGGATCAATTCCCCGGAAGCCGCCGCTCCTTCCAGGCAGCTTTCGGCACTTCGCCACCGATGGCAATGCTGAAGGAGGTCACTTCGGTCGCATCTTCATTGACGACGCAATTGAAGTCGACGTCGTACCAGTTCGATTTGTTCTGGTAGGCCCCACCGCTGGCGTCCATACGGTTTTTGGCGATAAAGCCACCCCGCGGCCCGAAGGGCACCAGTCCTTCGGGCGGGGTATCCGGCCGCTGGCTGCGGATCTGCTCCAGCGCCTCGAGATTGCACAGTTGCAGGATCCGCCTCTTGACCGGCAGGTTGATCAGGGCCTGTTTCACCCGCGGATCGGCAATCGACTTTGCAGAATAAAGTTCTTTTGCTTTCGTCAATTTGCTTGGAACGGGCTTGAGTTCGACCTTTGCCGCAGCATCGGCCGGCTTTGCCTTTGCCGTCCCGTCTTCCGATTTGACCGTCTGCGGCTTGGCGTCAGGCGTTTCTTTTGCTTCAGGCTTGGCTTCTGCCACCGTCGCCGCTGCCTTTTCATCCGCCTTCTGTGTGGCGCTGTCAGTGGCTCTCGCAGGCACGGCAAGCGTTGACGGGGGTTTCGGTTCCTTGACCGGTTCTTTTTTCTCGGTCGAGGACACGGTTGCCGGCTTATCCGCCGGCTTTGCCTTGTCATCCACCGCCTTTGCCGGGTCGGACGCCTCCGTCTTTTTCTCCGTCTCGCGCGCAGCCGGCGGAAGCTCTGCCTCCTTGTTGTCCTGCTTGGTCTTGGCCATAGCCGAGGCGAAGGATTGCGGCAGTTGCTGCGCCGGCTTGGGTTGCGGCTTCGGGTCTGCCTTCGGCTGGGGCTTGGGTTTGGGCTGCGGCTTTGGCTGTTCAGCCTTCTTCTCTTCGCCCTTTTTCGGCGCCGCCTTCTTCTGCTCTGCCTGTTTCTGCTCGGCCTTCTTCGGCTCCTTCGCCTCTGCTGGCGGCGGAACGAGCTCGATGTTGACGGTCTGCTCCTTCGGCGGCGTCGGCAGCTCGAAGGGCAGGTCGTACAAAAGAAAAAGGGCTACGACGAGGTGCAGGGCGACCGACACCGGCGCGCCCCATCCCATCCGTTCCCGCCAATTTCCCGCAAAAAGCTGCATCGCCAAGGAGATAAACCAATCGACGGGCGGAACCTAGGAGCTTCCGCCGATCTCAACAAGAGGCATAGGCCTGCATATGCAGCCGGAGGTTCGCGCTGCAGCTTGCGGGCCATCGATCGTGGGCGAATGAAATTGACGCCTTCGGGGGTCGCCGCCATCAACCGCTGGCTTCTTGTCAAAAACGTTCCCGGCAAAAACGAGGCGGCGAAATCTGTTTCGGGCCACGCGCCAATTTCGCACAAAAATACCTATTATATAATTTCTATAGATTTAATTTTTACTCACGTCCGAACGGCTTCGCCCGGTGGCGCAATGACATTCTTTTGGCTTTGGGGACCCTCATGCAGCGAACTTCCACTCACCGAAAACTTTTCACAAAAGCCTTTGCCGCGACGGCAGCGCTGGCGGCGGGCCTCATCGCCACCTCGGCGCTTGCCGGCGAAACGCTCGACAAGATCAAGGCGCGCGGCGTCATCAAGGTCGGCGTCGGCACCACGCCGGGCTTCTTCTCACCCGACAGCAACGGCCGCTGGCAGGGCTTCTTCGTCGATTTCGGCCGCGCCATCGCCATCACCGTCTTCAACGATGCCGAGAAGGTCGAGTTCACCAACTCGTCGCCGCAGCAGCGTCTGCCGGCGCTGCAATCGGGCGAGTTCGACATCCTGTTGTCCGGCGTCACCCAGACGGTGAGCCGCGCCTTCAAGCTCGGCTTCCATTTCGGCCCCGTCGTCTTCTACGACGGCCAGGGACTGCTGGTGCGCAAGGACCTTGGCGTAGCCAAGGGCGAGGAACTCGACGGCGCGACGATCGGCGTCCAGAGCGGCACGACCGGCGAACTCAACATCGCCGACTTCTTCCGCAAGACCGGCAAGGCTTTCACGCCGGTCACGATCGAGGAAACCGGCGAGTTCCTGAAGGCACTCGACTCGGGCCGCGTCGACGCCCTGACCCAGGACGCGACCGACCTTGCGGCCAAGCGCACGCAGCTTTCCAAGCCCGACGATTACGTGCTTCTGCCCGAGCGCCTGTCGAAGGAGCCCTTGGCGCCGGCGATCCGCGCCGGTGACGACCAGTGGCTCGAAATCGTCAACTGGACCGTTTACGCGACGATCCAGGCCGAAGAGTTTGGCATCACCAAGGAGAACGTCGACACGTTCCTTGCGAGCGAGGATCCGGCGATCAAGCGCTTCCTCGGCGTCGATCCGTCGCTCGGCGAAGCGATCGGCCTCGATCCGAAATTCGCCTACAACATCGTCAAGACCGTCGGCAACTACGGCGAGATCTTCGAGCGCAACGTCGGCAAGGGCACGCCGCTCAACTTCGAGCGCGGCTACAACCAGCCCTGGACGGCCGGCGGCCTGCTCTATTCGCCGCCGTTCCGTTGAGCCGGTTCATGGTCCTTCCCATGACACGCCAACTCCAACCGGGCCCTTCGGGGCCCGGACCCGTCTCGCGCCTCATGTCCTGGATCGGGCCGCTGCCTTTGCAACAAGGCCTGCTCTTTGTCGGCGTGCTGCTGCTCTTTGCCTTTCTCGGCCAGAACACCGCCGAGAGCATGCACCGCATGGGACTGACGCCGGGCTTTGCCTTCCTCTCCCATCAGGCCAATTTCGAGATCGGCGAAAGCGTTCTTCCTTACGCGGCCGGCGACAGCTACGCCCGGGCGCTTGCCGCCGGCATCGCCAATACCGTCAAGGTCGCGCTCGTCGGATGTCTGCTTGCAACCGTGCTCGGTGTCGCACTCGGCATCTTCAGGCTGTCCGGCAATCTGCTGCTAGCGACCTTCGCCCATGGCTATGTCGAGCTTCTGCGCAACACGCCTTTGTTGCTGCAACTGTTTCTCTGGAGTGCGACCATCCGCGCGCTTCCGCCGCCGCGCGGCGCCTATACGTTTCTGGGCAGCGTCTACCTCAGCAATCGCGGCGTCTTTCTGCCCTCGCTTTCGGTCGACGGCCTGCCGGCCTCCGTATGGCTGCCCGCGGTGCTCCTGACCGTCTTCGCGGCACTCGTCATTTCCAGGCGCCTGCTGGCGGGCGCGACGTTCTATCTGCCGAAAACCGCCGGCACCGTACTCGGCGCGTTGGCAATCTTCTATTTCGCTCTCGTATCCCTCGGCTTCAGCGCATCGGTCGAAGTGCCTGCCAAGGGCGGCTTCAACATTCGCGGCGGCCTATCGCTGACCCCGGAATTCGCCGCGCTGCTGATCGGCCTCGTCGTCAATGCCTCCGCTTCGATTTCCGAGATCGTGCGCAGCGGCATCCAGTCGGTGGCATCGGGTCAATGGGAAGCCGCTCGCGCACTCGGGCTGAAGCCCGCGCAGATCATGCGCCTCGTCGTACTGCCGCAGGCGCTTCGGGTGATCACGCCGCTGATGATTTCGAGCTTTCTCGATCTGACCAAGAATTCGAGCCTCGCGGTCGCAATTGGTTACCCCGATCTCGTCAGCGTCGCCAACACGACGGCCAACACCACCGGTCAGGCTCTAGAAGCGATCATCATCATCGGCGTCGTCTACCTGACGATCAGTCTTGCGGTTTCGGCCCTCATGAACCTCTACAACCGGCGCGTCGTTCTGCGCGGAGAAGGAAAACGATGAGCCAGATCGAACTTGCGCCGCCGGTCGCGCCCGACTGGCACCGCTGGCGTGAAGGCCTCTTCAACGGTTGGGCCAATGGCCTCGTCACGCTGGCGACGCTCGCCGCAATCCTCTGGATTGCACTTCCCTTTGTCCGCTGGGCCGTCATCGATGCCGTCTGGACCGGCACCGCGGCCGATTGCGCCACGGAAACGGCGGGCGCCTGCTGGGCGTTTGTCGGCGCCAAGTTTCGTTTCATGCTCTTCGCCTTTTTCCCGCCGCCGCTGCAATGGCGCCCGGCGCTGGTGATCGCCCTCATTGCTGCGCTCCTGACCGTCTCCGCCATTCCCCGTTTCTGGAGCTTCCGCCTGGTGCCGGTCTGGTTGCTGGCGCTCGTCGGCATCTGGCTGCTGATGGCGGGGACGTCGGGCTTGGAACCGGTCTCGACCAATCATTGGGGCGGGCTGCCGATCACGCTCACAGTCTCGATCGCTGGCCTTGCCTTCGCCTTTCCGATCGCGCTGCTGCTGGCGCTTGCCCGCCAGTCGGACATGGGGCTCGTGCGCTCCCTGGCCATTGCCTTCATCGAAGTGCTGCGCGGTGTGCCGATGATCGCCGTGCTCTATGTCGCCATGCTGATCGTGCCGATGGCGCTACCGAGCGGCGCGGCCATCGACAAGCTGCTTCGGGCGCAGATCGGCGTCACCCTGTTCTTCTCGGCCTACCTCGCCGAGATCATCCGCGCCGGATTGCAGGTGATCCCGGCGGGTCAGAAGGAGGCGGCGCTGTCGCTTGGCCTCAGCCGGATCCAGATGCTCCGGCTGGTGGTGCTGCCGCAGGCGCTGCGAGCTGTCATCCCGGCCATCGTCAACCTGTCGATCGGCATCGTGCTCAACACCTCGCTGCTTGCGGTCATCGGCATCTACGATCTGCTCAATGCCGCCAAGACCTCGGCCACCGATCCCGCCTGGCTCGGCTTTTACAGCGAGGCCTATATCTTCGCGGCATTGGTCTATTTCGCCATCTGCTTTTCCGGTTCGCGCTACAGCCTGTGGCTGGAGAAGAAGCTCAACGGCGCCCATCGCCGATAGCGGCATCTGACGGGGGTTGCGTGCCACGCGCCGCCGGGCCAAGAGTGCGCCGAAGCGAAATCTGTGACCGGGCAAAGCGCATGGGACAAAAGAACATCGCCGTCATTGGCGGCGGACCGAGCGGCTTGATGGCCGCCGAGGTGCTGTCCGAGCGCGGCCACGCGGTCACCGTCTATGACAGCATGCCGACGGTCGCGCGCAAATTTCTGCTGGCCGGCAAGTCGGGCCTGAACATCACCCATTCGGAGCCCTATACGGCCTTTGCGGAGCGCTTCGGCAATGCCTCGCCGCGATTGCGTGCGGCGCTGGACGCCTTCACGCCCGATGACATCAGGCAATGGGCGGCAGACCTCGGAACCAGGACCTTCGTCGGCTCCTCGGGCCGTGTCTTCCCGGAGGTGATGAAGGCGTCGCCGCTCCTGCGCGCCTGGCTCAAGTCGCTGGAAAGCCGAGGCGTTCGTATCCTGACGCGGCACCACTGGACTGGCTTTGAAGGCAAAGCACCCGCGTTCGATACCCCGGACGGCAAGACGCTTGTCAGCGCAGATGCGACTCTGCTCGCCCTCGGCGGCGCCAGCTATCCGCGTCTCGGGTCGGATGCCGCCTGGGTTTCCTGGCTGGAACAGAGGGACGTGTCTGTCGCCAAATTCCAGCCCGCCAATTGCGGCTTCGACGTCGACTGGAGCGAGACCTTCCGCGATCGCTTTGCTGGCGCCGCGCTGAAGGGCGTCACCGCAACGTCGGAAGCCGGCACCGTCCCGGGCGAATTCGTCATCAGCAGGACCGGCATCGAAGGCAGCCTCGTCTACGCCCATACGAGCGCGCTCAGGGACCGGCTGTCGCGCGGCGAACTGGCCGACCTGGTGGTCGACCTCACCCCGGGACGTGCCGTCGGGAAATTGGCAAAAGACCTTGGCCGCCTCGACACCAAGACCAGCTTTTCCAACCGCCTGCGCAAGGGGGCCGGGCTCGAAGGAGTGAAAGCGGCGCTGCTGCGTGAGGTTTCGCCTGATGCCGCGCGCTTGCCGCCTCCAGAACTTGCGGCCTTGATCAAGGCGTTGCCAATCCCGCTCATCCGCCCACGCCCAATCGCCGAGGCCATCTCCTCCGCCGGCGGCATCGCCTGGTCCGCGATCGATGACGAATACATGTTAAGAGCGCTGCCCGGCACCTTCGTCGCCGGCGAAATGATCGATTGGGAAGCGCCGACCGGGGGCTATCTGCTGACCGCCTGCTTTGCCACAGGGCGTGCGGCGGCTCGCGGGCTCGATCGTTGGCTTAACCGGCCAGCATAAAAAATCGCCGCGCCTTTGGCAGGCGCGGCGATGGTTTCAGGTGGCGTCAAAGCCTTACTGGTCGTTCAGCACCAACCCCTTGGTCAGCTCCAGCGCCTGGCGCTCGAAGAGACCGCGGTAGATGCCACCGTCGAGGCGGATCAGCGCGTCGTGCGTGCCCTCCTCGGCAATCCGGCCGTGGTCGAAGACCAGCAGCCGGTCGAGCGCCCGCACCGTCGAGAGCCGGTGCGCGATGACGAGCGTCGTGCGCCCAAGCATCAGCCGCTCCATCGCCTGCTGGATCAGCACTTCCGATTCCGAATCGAGGCTCGATGTCGCCTCGTCGAGGATCAGGATCGGCGCGTCCGCGAGGAACGCGCGGGCAATGGCGATGCGCTGGCGCTCGCCGCCCGAGAGCTTGACCCCGCGTTCGCCCACCAGCGTGCCGTAGCCTTTCGGCAGAGCCGTGATGAAGTCGTGGGCGCTCGCAAGCCTTGCCGCCTTCTCGATCTCGCTCTGCGTGGCGTCCGGCCGCGCATAGGCGATGTTCTCCGACAGAGAGCGATGGAACAGGATCGGCTCCTGCTGGACGATCGCGATCTGCTGGCGCAGCGACGTCTGCGTCACCGATGCGATGTCCTGACCATCGATCCGGATCTCGCCGGCCTTCAGGTCATGCAGACGCTGGATCAGCTTGACGAAGGTCGTCTTGCCCGAACCTGAGTGCCCGACAAGACCGACGCGTTCGCCCTCCCGGATCGTCACCGAGAAGCGGTCGTAGAGCGGCTTGCGGTGCGCACCGTAGTGGAACGTCACATCCTTGAACTCGATGCGGCCGTCGGTGATGCGGATCGGCTTGGCATCCGCCTTGTCGTCGATGCCGAGCGACTGGCCATGGATGTCGACAAGCTCTTCCATGTCGTTGATCGAGCGCTGCAGGTTGCGGATGTGCTGCCCGACTTCACGCAGGTAACCCTGCAGGATGAAGAACGAGGTAAGCACGAAGGTGATGTCGCCGGCCGTCGCCTGGCCATTCGACCAGAGGAACAGCGCAAAGCCGATCACCGCCGCGCGCAGGATGAGCAGCATGGCGCCCTGCGACGTGCCGTTGGTCGTGCCGCGGATCCAGGTGCGGCGCGTGCGGTCACGCCATTTGGCGAGCACCTTGGCAAGGCGTGCGTCCTCGCGGCTTTCGCCGCCAAAACCCTTGACGACGATGTTGCAGCTCACGGCGTCGGCGAGCGCCCCGCCGAGCTTGGTGTCCCACCGGTTGGCAAGGCTTGCCATCGGCGCGACGTAACCGAGCGACAGCACGATCGTCATCAGAATGAAGACGATCGACCCGATACCGATGATGACGCCCATCATCGGCCAGTAGAACGACATCAGGATTGTCGATCCGACCAGCATCACGACGGACGGAAACAGGGCGACGAGCAAGGTGTCGTTCAAGAGATCGAGCGCCCACATGCCGCGCGTCACCTTGCGAACCGTCGATCCGGCAAAGCTGTTGGCATGCCAGTCGGTCGAGAAGCGCTGGATGCGGTAGAAGGCAGCCGACGCGATGTCGGTCATCATCTTGAGGGTCAGATCGGTGACCCCCAGGAAGGTGAGGTGCCTGAGAATGATCGCGCCGAGCGACAGCGCCATCAGCATCCAGAAGGCGGCAAGCGCCGCATCCCAGGCAAGCTGATCGGTCGCCACACCGGAAACGACGGCATCGACGAGCCGGCCCGAATAGAGCGGCGTCAGGACGTCAGCGAGGGTCGACAAGAGAACCATGCCGAGAATGACGCTGATGCGCAGCGGCTGCGCTTTCCAGTGAGACCAGGTGAATCCAAGAACGCTGCGGAACGCACCGCCGCGCAGGTCAATACGAGTAAAAGCCATAACAATCGCCCGATGCGCGACGCATCGGCCTCAAACAAGATCAGAATGGAATATGCCGTTAAAAGGAACCCAGCTTCCGATGCGGCATCATTGGAGTGACCAAATCCTCCGGAGAGGAAGGGCCAAGGTCAGCGAAACGAAATCCGACCTGGAAAAGACGAAAAGGCGAAAATGCCCTTCCCGGCCCAGTTCAAGACTGCACGCCGCCCCGTAGGGAGAAAGAAAAAGCTGGCATCTTTTGAAACCTCCCTGATTGGTTGCCGGAAGACGACCTATAGGCGAATCGCGCGCAACCGCCAAGTGCAGAAATCTTGCCATGGCGCCAATCGTCGCGGCTGCGACCTGTTTGCAACAGTCTCCGACATGCCTCCCGGGGTTTACGGCGGTGGGCTCTTCGTAGCAGAGTACGCCGCGATCGCCGATCGTGCATGCACGAAACGGCGGCATCTTGGGGAGGGTCCGCGACCACCGGCACCGGCAATGACCGGACGGCGATGCGCGGTGGGAGTGAATTGACAAGGTTCCGGTTCGATATCGTCGCGGCATTGCTGCCGCTGATCACACTTGGCTTCATGGCGTTTGCAGGGCCCGCGCGTGCTGTCGAGAAGCAGGAACTCGTGGTGGTCACCTCCTACCCGCCCTCCTTCTTCGTGCCCTTTCGCGCCGCTTTCGAACGCGCCAATGCCGACATGCGGGTGACGATCGTGCAGCGCAACACGGCGAGCGCCAGCCGCTTCGTCATTGAGAAGGCGGACGTGCCGGCCGACATCTTCTGGGCCTCGGCGGCCGATGCCTTCGAGCTCTTGAAACGCAACGGAAGCCTGCGCCCGATCGCGCCACGCAACACCGGCGCACCGGATCATGTCTTCGGTTATCCCGTGAACGACCCACAGGGCTACTATCTGGGCTTCGCGCTGTCGGGCTACGGCTTCGTCTACAATCCCGCCCATCTCGCCCGGAGCAAACTGCCCGTGCCGGAGGACTGGCAGGATCTGCTGAACCCCGTCTATTCCGGCCAGATCGGCATCACCACGCCTTCCCGCTCGGGCACGACGCACCTGATCGTCGAAGCCTTGCTGCAAACCTACGGCTGGGAGAAAGGTTGGGCGATGCTGTCGCAGCTCGGCGGCAATCTCTCAACGGTTACCGCCCGTAGCTTCGGGGTTGCTTCCGGCGTGGCGCAGCGGCGCTTCAGCATCGGCATCACCATCGATTTCCTCGCCACCTCGCCGGATTTCGCCGGCGCCGGCAATGTCTTCGTCCTGCCGCCCGACACCGTGTTCGTGCCGGCAAGCATCGGCATTCTGTCCCGTGCGCGCAACGTGCCGGGAGCCGAACGCTTCGTCGACTTCGTGCTTTCGGAGGCTGGCCAGAAACTCCTGCTGTCGCCGGCAATCGCCCGTATTCCCGTCAATCCGGCGCTCAACAGCGGCCTACTGCCGCAGGAAGACGGCGAGCGCCTGCTGAAATCCGGCGGCTTCGACGCCGCTCTATCGGCGCGCAGATATGGCCTCGTCAATCTGATTTTCGACGACTATATCGTGCGCCGCCGGGCAACCCTTGCCCGCCTGTGGAAGAGGGCTGCGGATCTGGAGGCGATGAACATCGAAGATGCGCAACGGCTGAGCATGCTGGCTCGGGCGCGGCGGCTGTTGGGTCAGCCTCCGCTTTCGGCAAGCGAAGTCGCCAATGTTGCTGAGGCCCTGCAAGGCGAATGGCCCCGCGGCGTCGCCCGCTCCCCTGCCCACGCAGAACTCGCGAGCCGCCTGCGCGCACTGATCGAACAGAACCTCAACGAGGCGGAGCAGCTGCTGTCCTCGGCGGCGCGATCTGGCGGTCCCGTCAATCTCCATCCGTGGCGGCAGTGACGATGGCGGTTCTCGAAACGACCGCACAGCAGCCGCGCTGGCGCTTCGGCATCGGCGCCCGCCTCGTGCTCGCCTTTGTCGCGATCGTCGGGCTCGCTGTCGGCGCCTGCCTGGTCGGTTGGCTTTCCTACGAGCGGCTGTCGGGCGAACTGTCGCGCATGGCGGATGAGCAGATGCCGCAGCTCGCCTTCGCGTCGCGACTCTCCAAGGCCGGGGCCGACATCGGCTCCGTGACGTCGGTACTTGCCGGCGCCGAAAGCCGCGCCGAGTACAACGAGATCCGCGCCGTCTACGCGACGCGCCTCCAGACCCTTCGCGCCCTGCTCGAAGAAAACACGGCGCAGTCGAGCACGGCGGCGCTGCTGCCGCTCGCCGAGGCCATCGGCACCAATCTGAAAAAGATCGACCTTGCCGCGGGCAAGCGCTTCACGCTGCGCGAGGCGATGCGGTCGGACATCGACGAGTTGCGCTGGGTCCAGGCCGATCTTCTGGAAGAAGCCGATCCGTTGGTCGACGACATCCGCTTCAACATCGAAGCGGAGACCCGCAAGGGTCAGGGTGCGGCCGCACTCGCCGAACAGCACAAGAGCGAAGCGCTGCTGACCGTCGTCTCCCAGGCGAACCTTGCGACAGGCCTGATCGGTCGGCTGGTCAACGCCACGACCGAAGAGGAAATGCAGGAGACCAACGCCTTTCTCGGCGACAGCGCCGACGAACTGGCAAGCCGCATCCGCTCGCTCGACAGCTGGCCCGACAGCATCACCGTTCGGCAGCTTGCCGGGCGCATTCTCGACCAGTCCAACGCCTCGACGGGCATACCCAATCGCAAGCGCTCGGAAATGCTGCAGGCCAGCACACTTGCCGAACTTGCCGGCGAAAACGGCCGGCTCGTCGAGGAGCTTGGCCGCAAGATCGAAACGGAAGTGATCGCGATCGAGGCAAGCGCCGGGGACGCCGCCCGGCGCGCGGCTGCGGCAATCGAGACCGGGCGAAGCCTGCTGGTCGCGATCGCCATTCTCTCGGTGCTCGTCGCAAGCGCGATCGGCTATTTCTACGTCCACCGCAACCTCATTGCCCGTATCCGCCTGCTGGCGACGGCCGCCGGCGCGATCAGCGGGGGCCGGCACTCCACGGCGATCCCGCCGCCCGAGGCCGACGAACTCGGCGACCTCTCGCGTGCGCTCACCCTCTTTCGCCAGACCCGCGACGAGCTGATCCAGTCGGCAAAGCTTGCGGCCCTCGGCCAGATGGCGGCCGGCATCGGCCACGAACTCAATCAGCCTCTAGCCGCCCTTCGCGCCCATATTCACAGCGCCGCCACTCTAATCGGCCGCGGCAAGGGCGAGCAGGCCGTCAACAACCTCGACAAGATGAAGGGGCTGACGGGACGCATGGCAGACCAGATCAGCCATATCCGCCGCTTTGCCCGGCGGCCGGACGCGCAGCTGCGGCCGGTCGATCTCACCGCGGCGGTGCGGGACGCCCTCAGCCTGCTCGAACACCGTTTCGAGGAGGAGAACGTCGCCCTCGATCTTTCGTTGCCGCAGGACAGTTCGGCAATGGTCATGGCCGAACCGGTCCGGCTCGAGCAAGTCGCCGTCAATCTCGTCGGCAACGCGCTCGACGCCGTCGCTGGCCAGCCACTTCGGCGCGTGAGCGTCAGCGTTGAAGTCACCGGCGGCGTCGCCCGGCTGATCGTCGGCGATACCGGGCACGGCATCGCCGCGGAAAACCTGCCAGCCGTGTTCGATCCCTTCTTCACCACCAAGCCGGTAGGCTCGGGGCTCGGTCTCGGCCTGTCGATCTCCTACAACATCGTCAAGGATTTTGGCGGCGACATCACGATCCTCGACACCGGCCCGGCCGGCACACGATTCCTCGTATCCCTGAAAGGCCCGGAATGAGACCGGAAGCGGACATCATCCTGATAGACGACGACGCCAGCGTGCTTGAGGCCTGCTGCCAGGTGTTGGAACTGGAGGACTTCACAGTCTCCCCGCACGGTTCCGTCGTCGCGGCGCTCGCCGGCCTTCGCGCCGACAGCGACACCGTCATCGTCTCGGATGTGCGCATGCCCGATCATGACGGCTTCGACCTGGTCGCCGCCGTGCGCAAGGTCGATCCCGATATCCCGATCGTGCTGATGTCCGGACATGGCGATATCCCGATGGCGCTGCGTGCGATGCGCGAAGGCGCCTGGGATTTCCTGGAGAAGCCAGCCGATCCGGTGCACCTGATCGAAACCGTGCGCCGGGCCCGCGATCACCGTCGCCTGCTGCTGGAAAATCGGCGGCTGCGCCTCTCCGTCGACAAGGACGGCTGGGAGACGCGGCTGATCGGCCATTCGGCGCCGATGGTGGCGCTGCGCGAAAAGCTGCAGCGCATCGCTGCCGCCTCCGCCGACGTGCTGATCATCGGCGATACCGGCACCGGCAAGGAAGTGACCGCAAGGGCGCTGCACGATTTCAGCGGCCGCAAGGGCCGTTTCGTCGCCGTCAACTGCGGCGCCATCCCCGAGACCATGCTCGAATCCGAGCTTTTCGGCCATGAGGCCGGCGCCTTTACCGGCGCGCGCGAAAAGCGCATCGGCAAGATCGAATATGCCGATGGCGGCACGCTGTTTCTCGACGAGATCGAATCGATGCCGATCGCAGCCCAGGTGCGGCTGCTACGCGTCCTGCAGGAGCGCGTCATCGAACGGCTCGGATCGAACGTCGAACTGCCGGTCAACATCTGTGTGGTGGCGGCAACGAAAGCCGACCTGCACGATGCCGCGCGGCGGGGAGAATTCCGCGAAGACCTCGCCTACCGCCTCGACATCGCCCGGGTCGAACTGCCGCCGCTCGCGCGCCGCAAGGGCGATGTCGGCCTCCTGTTCCAGCACTTCCTCAGCCTTGCCGCAAAGCGCCAGGGGCGCACTGCGCCGCCGGTCGGCGTCGATCTGCTGGCCGATCTCAACGCCCGGCCCTGGCCCGGCAACGTGCGTGAACTGCGCAATGTCGCGGAACGCTTCGTGCTCGGGCTCGAAGAGCGCCCGGACACCGAAGCCACGACCGCAGGCGGCGAGACGCTGGAAGCGCAGATGGACCGGATGGAGCGGACCATCATCATCAACAGTCTCGCCAGACATGAGGGCCGCGTGGGTGCGACCGCCGATGCGCTCGGCATTTCCCGCAAGACGCTCTATCTGAAGATGCGCAAGTTCGACATCGACGCCCGGGGCGATGGCGACGAGGGGTAATGTTACCCTTTTGACCCCGCCTTGCCCGCCCCGATGTTACCCTTCTTACCCATCCCGACGTGAAACTGGCTGGTTGTGCGGGGTTTTTCGATCTGGCACGGGCCTTGCTCTCAATAGGACAGCCGCCAAGCACTGGCGGTCTATTGGGAGGAGATACCTATGTTGAAAACCATCGCAGCAGCGATGCTGATGTCGGCTGCCTTTATCGTGACGGCCCACGCCCAGGACGGTGGCAAGGTGACGATCGTCACTTCGTTCTCCAAGGACGTGACCGATCCGTTCAAGGCGGGCTTCGAGGCCGCCAATCCCGGCTTTACCCTCGACGTCCAGAACAAGAGCACCAGCTCGGGCGTGAAATACATCGACGAGACCAAGGTCAACAACCAGGTCGACCTGTTCTGGGCGTCGGCGCCTGACGCCTTCGACAGCCTGAAGAGCAAGGAACTCCTGGCGAAGTTCACCCCGTCGGTGACGGGCCTGCCCGAAAAAGTCGGCTCCTATCCGGTCAACGATCCGGACGGCTTCTATTTCGGCTTTGCCGCGTCGGGGTACGGCATCATGTCGAACGACCGCTACCTGGAAGCCAACAACCTGCCGAAGCCGGCCGAATGGGGCGACCTCGCCAAGCCGGAATACTTTGACCACGTCGCCATCGCCGCCCCGTCGCGCTCCGGCACCACGCACCTGACGATCGAGACGATCCTGCAGGGCGAAGGCTGGGACAAGGGCTGGGGCACGCTCAAGGGCATCGGCGGCAACCTGCAGCAGGTGACCGAGCGCTCCTTCGGCGTTCCGGACGCCGTCAACTCCGGCCAGACCGGCATCGGCATCGTCATCGACTTCTTCGCCTTCTCGGCCCAGGCGAGCGGCTTCCCGGTGAGCTTCGCCTATCCGTCGGTCACGACGGTCGTGCCGGCCAATATCGGCATTGTCGCCAATGCCCCGAACCAGGCCGGCGCCGAGGCCTTCGTCAACTACATCCTGTCGGAGAAGGGCCAGGAAGTCCTGCTCGAGCCGGCGATCCGTCGCCTGCCGATCAACCTGGCGCTCTACGCCAAGGCGCCCGAAGGCTTCCCGAACCCCTTCAAGGATCCGCGCTTCCAGTCGATGATCACCTTTGACAGCGACGTTTCGAAGAAGCGCACGGATGTCGTCGACACGCTGTTCGACCAGCTCATCTCCTTCCAGCTCGAAAACCTGAAGGGCGCCACCCAGGCGATCCATGCGGCCGAAAAGGCGCTTGCTGCCAACGAACAGCCGGCGGCCCGCGCGCTTCTTGACGAAGCCAAGGCCCTGGCTGCCGCCATGCCGATCACGGCGGAGGAGGCAGCCAGCAAGGAAACGCGCGACGCCTTTACCGGCGGCGAGGAGAAGACCGCACGCCAGGCGGAACTGGAGCAGAAGTGGGCCGCCTTCGCGACGGAGAAATATGCCGCCGCCAAGGCCAAGGCTGAAGAAGCCCTGAACCTCGTCGATTAAGCGAGGACAGCGACTGCCTGCCCATCCCGGCGGGCGGTCATGCTCCCAAAAACATCATAGCTTCGCCGACCCTGGCGCGCCTTGCGCGCGCCGGGCTGGCCGAACTCACTCCGGAGTCTGCCCCATGGCACTCGTCGCTTCCGCTCCCATCAGGCCCGCCGCGGCCAAACCAGGCCAGATCCTGGCGGTCTCGGTGATCGCCCTGTTCCTGGCGATTTTCCTGGTCATCCCCGCCGGCACGGTCATCTACACCGCCTTCACCGAGAAGGGCACCGGTGCGCTGACCATCGTCAACTTCATCGACTTCTTCAACACCGACCTCTTCCGCCGGTCCTTCTTCAATTCGGTCTATGTGTCCGGCATGTCGGTCGTCTGGGCGAGCGCCATTGCGCTGCCGCTCGCGGTGCTCACGACCCGCTTCGACTTCCGCGGCTCGCTCATCATCCAGACGCTCGGCTTCGTGCCCCTGATCATGCCGCCCTTCGTCGGCGCGGTGGCGATGCAGCTTCTCTTCGGCCGCAACGGCACGGTGAACCTGCTTCTCAACGACTGGTTCGGCATCCGCATCCCCTTCATGGAGGGGCTGAACGGCGTTATCTTCGTGCAGTCGCTGCACTATTTCCCCTTCATCCTGATCAACCTGTCGACCAGCCTGCGCAATATCGACCGGTCGATGGAGGAAGCTGCCCAGAACCTCGGCTCCTCCGGCTTCCGGCTCTTCCGTCGCATCGTCTTTCCGCTTGCCATGCCCGGCTATCTCGCCGGCGCGTCGCTCGTCTTCGTCAAGGTCTTCGACGATCTGGCGACACCGCTGCTCCTCAACGTCAAGGACATGCTGGCGCCGCAGGCCTATCTCCGCGTCACCTCCGTCGGCCTCACCGACCCGATGGGCTACGTCATCTCGGTGATCCTCATCGCGGTATCGATCTTCGCCATGTGGCTTTCGGCGGTCGCCATGCGCGGCAAGGACTATTCGACCGTGCAGCGTGGCGGCGGCGGCCTTTCCAGGCGCAAGCTCAGCTGCGGCGAAAGCGTCATCGCCTATGGCGTCGTCGCTCTGATCCTTCTCCTGGTGCTCTCGCCACACATCGGCCTGCTGCTGCTCTCCTTCGCAACGGTCTGGTCGTTCAGCCCGCTGCCGGACGCCTATACCGTTGCGCATTACGGCCGCGTCTTCGGCGAAAGCTCGCTCTACATCAAGAACACGCTGATCTACGCCAGCCTTGCCGGCCTGATCGACGTGGTGATCGGCGGCGCCATCGCCTATCTGGTGCTGCGCACCAAGGTCGTCGGCCGTCGCTGGCTCGACTGGGCGGCCACCGCAGCGCTCGCGATCCCCGGCGTCGTGCTCGGCATCGGCTATCTCAGAACCTTCTACGGCATCACGCTGCCCGACGGTACGCCACTCGCAACACTCTGGGTCATGGTGGTTTTGGCGCTTGCCGTCCGCCGCCTGCCCTATGCGCTGCGCGCCTGCTACGCCGCCCTGCAGCAGGTGTCGGAATCGCTTGAAGAAGCGGCTGAAAACCTCGGCGCCACCAAGCAGCGGACCATCCGCCGCATCGTCTTGCCGCTGATGACCGGCGGCCTGCTTGCCGGCTTCGTCACCAGCTTCTCGACGGCCGCCGTCGAGCTCTCGGCGACGCTGATGCTGATCCAGAGCAACTCGGACGCGCCGATCGCCTACGGGCTCTACGTCTTCATGCAATCGCCGGCCGGTCGCGGTCCGGGTGCGGCCCTCGGCGTCATCGCCGTGATCATGGTCGCGCTCTGCACGCTCCTGTCCCACTACGTCATCGAGCGCCGCCAGAAGGCGCTCGGGACGGCAAAATAATTCGGGAGGAAACAATGACAGTGAACATCAACAGCGCCGCACTCGCCGCCGGCCCCGCCAAGGCGATCAGCATCAGTGACGTCAATCTCTACTACGGCGCGCTGCACGTCCTGAAGAACATCAATCTCGAAATACAGCCGGGGGAATTCTTCGCCTTTCTCGGCCCGTCCGGCTGCGGCAAGACCACGCTTTTGCGGTTGATCGCCGGCTTCAACAACGCCCGTCAGGGCAAGGTCGTGATCGGCGGACAGGACGTGCTCGACATGCCCGCATGGAAGCGCGACATCGGCATGGTCTTCCAGTCCTACGCGCTCTGGCCGCACATGACGGTCGCCGCCAATGTCGCCTTCGGCCTTGAAGAACGGCGCCTGCCACGCGCCGAGGTCGACCGTCGGGTCAAGGCGGCGCTGGACCTCGTCGGCCTCAAGCACCTCGCTGATCGCCGCCCGTCGCAACTTTCCGGCGGCCAGCAGCAGCGCGTGGCGCTCGCCCGCACCATCGCGATCGAACCGAAGGTGCTGTTGCTCGACGAGCCGCTGTCCAACCTCGACGCCAAGATGCGTGTCGAAGTCAGGCGCGAACTGCGCGAGTTGCAGCAGCGGCTGCAGCTGACGACGATCTTCGTCACCCACGACCAGGAAGAGGCCAACACCGTCTGCGACCGGATCGCCGTCTTCAACGAGGGCAGCATCCAGCAGGTGGGAACGCCGATGGGGCTCTATGAGAAGCCGGCCAACCTCTTCGTCGCCAACTTCCTCGGCACGGCCAACATCCTCGACGGCAAGGTGGCCGGCAGCGGCGCTGCCAGAAGCTTCGAGGTCGTGGGCGGCGGCTCCATCCCGATCCCTTCGGGGACCGAGGTCCCCGCAGGCGCCAAGCTCGTCTTCCGGCCGCAATATGCGACGATCGGCAGCCTCGAGCCCGGCGCCGTCGCGCTCGAGGGCATCATCGCGCATCGCGAGTTCCTGGGCGCGACCGTGCGCTATGGTGTCAGGATTGGGGCGGCGACGGTGCTGATCGACGCGCCGTTCCATTCCGGCGACGCGCTTCTCGAACCCGGCGCGACGACGACGCTCGGCCTCAAGCCGTCGTCGGCGCAATGGCTCGCCCACTAGAGCATACGACGCGCGTCCGCCGGTCTCGCCGGCGGGCGCCAGCTTCCCCATTTCAAGCAGCGCCAGATCGCTGACACCCGAGTTCCGCATGAAAAGAGATCTTCCAAGCCTCATCCTCATCCGCCACGGCGAAACCCAATGGAACGTCGCCGGCCGCCTGCAGGGCCGCAAGGACACGCCGCTGACCGCCAATGGCGTGCGCCAGGCACTCGCCGTCGGCCTGCGCCTTGCCGAACGGATCGCCGAGGAAGAAAAGAACCTGACCTTCTGGGTGAGCCCGCTCGGCCGCGCCCGCCAGACCGCATCGATCCTCGCCGACACCTGGTCGATCCCCTTCGATCGTTTTGCCGAGGCGGCTGCCCTTGCCGAACGCTCCTATGGCGCCTGGGAGGGGCTGGCCCATGACGAGATCGAGCGCGATCTTGCCGATCAGTACGATGCGCACAGCGCCGACCCGTTCGACTATTCGATGCCGGGCGGCGAAAGCCGGACTGCGCTTTCAGCGCGCCTTCAGGCCTGGCTCGACACGCTCGACCGCGGCCGCCGCCATGTCGTCGTCACCCATAGCGGTTGCCTCAGGGCCCTGCGCGGCATCTACACCGCCGCCTCGCGCGACGAGATTCTTGCCTATCGCGAGCCGCAGACCGCCTCGTTCCTTCTGACCGCAGGTCGCGAGACCATGCTCGACGTGCCCCTCAACATCCTGCGCGCCCTTGGCTGCGATGGCGCAGGAAGGACCGTCTGGATCTGATCGACAAGGCCGCCGCAACCAACCCGAAGAAACGCCGCGCATGAAAACCATGCGCGGCGTTCGATGTTCAGAGCGATGTGTTGCCGCCTCAGAAACTCACCTTCAGCTTGGCGTTGACGCCGTGGTCGGAAACGCCTGAGGCGATCTGGCCGGTGTAGTTGACGCCGAAGGTCGCGGCCGGAGCGATCTTGAAGTCGATGCCCGCTTCGACGAGTGCCGCATCCCGGGCAATCGGCGCACCGCCGACGGTAAAGCCCTGGCCGCCGGCAAAGGCAAGCGTGGAGGTCGGCACGGCATCGCCGAAGGCATGGCGCCAGCCGACGGTGCCGCTCAGAACCGCCGCCGTTTCGCCGAAAGAAACGTCGGTCGAGGTGCGCACGCCAATCGTCGTGAAGGTCGTGTCGTTGGTGTTCGAGCGGCCGGAGAGCGCCGCTGCCCCGCCCTTTTCACGGAAACCGTCCGTATCGAGGTTGAGATAGGCGAGATTGGCGAAGCCTTCGAAATCGAAGCGACCGGCACTCGCGGCATAGCTCGCCTCGCCGAAGATCTGGGCGGTGCGGGCGTCATAGGCCGCCGACAGGCTGTCGTCGAAACCGCCGAAGGACACGCTGCGCGTCGTTTCGATGCGATGCCAGCTATAGGTCGCACCCGCCGTCAGCGACAGCGCGCCAAGCCCGGTCCCGGCATAGGCACCGATGTGGTAGTTGTCGCTGTCCCCGGAGGAATGACGGTCGACCACATCGAAGGACGAGCGGCTGTAGCCGCCGAAGAGACCGGCGCGCCAGTTGTCGCCGACGAGGCCATCGGCGCCCATGAGAAAGCCGCCGACGTTACGCTGGAAGCCCGCCGCATTGCCGTTGCCATCCGTATCGCCCCAGGTGCCGAAGGCCTGGCTCCAGAAGGCGAAGCGGTCCGTATCGGTCGCAACGCTTTCGATGCCGCCTTCGCCATAGGCGAGCACTGGCGTCGCCTTGGTGCTGTCATCGCCGAAAGCCGCGCGGATGCGGTTGGTGGCTGCAGCGTTCAGGAGCAGGCCGTCCTGCAGCAGCATACCCTTGGTCGAGGCATGGATTTCACCCGAGAGCTGGTCGAAGGCAAAACGCGCCTGCGCGCGGTCGAGGTTGGTGAGCGCCGAATAGGCTGCATTGGAGAAGCCGAGGCTTTCAGCGGCGATCGCCGTTGCCCGCTGGTTGGCGGTTTCCGTGACATCCGCGAAGCGGATGTCGTTGCGGCTGAGTGTCAGCGTCACGTTGTTGGCGTCGTAGCCGAGCGTCGGATCGAGGAAGACGAGGCTCGATGCGACGTCGGCAAAGGTACCGGTCACGCCGCCGGCCGCCGTCAGGATCGTGTAGTTGGTCTGCGGCGCATAGCTGCCATTGGCTGCGAGCGCCAGGACAGAGCCGCCGTTGAGCGTCGCCTTGCCTGACGCGACGATCTTGTCGCTCTCGCCCTTGTCGTTGGCCTCGACCTCATAGGTCGAGCCCGCTGCAAAATTGATATCTCCGGCAACGTTGAGCGTGCCGATCGAATTGCCGGGGGCAATCACGCCTCCGTCGGCAATCGTGATGCTGCCGAACGTCCCGATGCCGCCGATGGCGCCGTCCTTTTCGATGGTGAGCCCTGAAGACGAGGCGATCGACCCTTGCACCGAAAGCAGGCCGGACTTGACCACGGTCGCGCCGGTATAGGTGTTCTGGCCGTTAAGCACGAGCGCGCCGGCGCCGAGCTTAGTGAGACCGCCGCTGCCGCTGATCGCCTTGTTGATGGCAACCACGTTGGCGGCGTCCGCCACGTCGAGCGCGCCACCGGCACCTTCGAGAACGATATCGCGGTTGATCTGATGCATGTCGCGACCGGCGATCCTGAGGGCCCCGCCATCGAGCCTCAGCTTGGCCGCAGCGCTGCCAAGCGCAGCGTCCTCTTCGACCACAACGGTACCTCCGTCGGTCACCAGCGTTTCGCCGATGAACGAATGATCGTCGATGCAATAGTCGCGGATCGCCTGCTGGAAGCGCGGATCGCTGCTCTTGCAATCAAGCAGCGTCTTCTTCTCCTGGTCGGTCAGACCGGCCAGAATTGGCAGGCCGTTCTCGTCGGCGATCTGGCCGAGATAGACGTCGTTGCGCATGTTGTTGCGGCTAAGGTTGAAGACCTTGCCCTTCTCGGCGAAGGTCGATGCCTCATCGCCCCAGACGATCCGGGTCCTGGCCGTCGCTGTCGCCGGATCCGTGTAGTTCTGCAGCACCGGACCGACCCAGCGCACCGTGTGCGCAACCGGCTCGTGGTCCGAAAGCGGCGTCTTCGATCCATCCGGATTGGTCACGTAGCTGACGTCGGTGATGACGCCCGAATAGGGATCCTTCGGATCGTCGGCCAGCGTCCACCACTTGCCGAAGGGACGCGACGCCAGGAAGTGATCGATCTTGACCCGGTGCCAGCTTGCCCAGGTGTTGGTGGCGTCTTCGCCGTGCGACGGCCAGGTGACACTGCCGTCGTTCAAGCCATGCGGCGAGAACTGCTCGCGCTCGTTTGGAAGCTGCAAGATCTGGAACTGCTTCTTCAGGATGTTCATCGTCTGCGGCAGGTTGCCGGCAACCGGGTACATCTCGTCGGCAAAGAGGCCAGAGGGAACAGTCGAGCCGTTGATCGCCGAAGCACTCTTGCCCTTCCACGCAACGATATAGGCGTCGAGCTTCTGCTGATCCTTGGCATAGTCGCGCAAGAGGCTCAGATAGAAGCTGTTGCTCGGGCTCTTGACGTAGGTCTTCAGCAGCAATTCCTGCTGGCTGATCGAATGCAGGCCACGTTCCGAGACATCGCCGGCATTGAAATCACCGGTGAGGATGATCGGCCGCGTCTCGGACTTCGCCCATTGATTGATGCCCTTGGCCTCGCTGATGCGGGTCGTCGGCGGGTCGTAATAGTTGAGGTGAGTGGTGCCGACGACCACCTGCGGCTTGCTGACGGTAGGGTCGACCACCGTGTAGGTCACAATGTCGCCGAGTGTGCTGGCGCCGAAGGTGCCGGGGAGACGCGAGAACACGCCGGTATCGCTGTCCTGACGCGTCGCGTAGGTGCCAAGGCCCGCATTCTTCAGGATGCCGGGAATGTCGCGTGCGTAGGTGCTGTTGGCGCGGAACTCCTGGAAGGTCAGGATGTCGTAGTTCCCCTTGATGAAGAAGTCCGACATCACGCTCGGGTTGGCCTTGAAGCGGTCCAGCCAGGTGTTGAGCGTCAGGATCTTCATGCTGTCGTCGGCGGCGCGCGCCTCGGCCGCCGAGAGCGTCAGGCTCGTTCCGCACAGAAGGATCGCCGTCGCCAGGCGCAACGGTTGCGTGAGGCGCGCAAAAGCCCGCACCCCGCGGAGGTGGTGTCCACGTTGTCTCATATCTTGCTCCAATGTCGCGATGCGAACACGCTCCGTCACAAGACCTTCATGGCGATGATGTTGATGAGCGGAAGAGTTCACTGAAATGTACGATTGCGGACATTAAGCGAGTCAAATGTCAGTTTTACAACATTTCATGGGGCGCCATAAAATTTCGCGCGGCCCATAGGTGCTGCGCTGATTTCCTTGGAGATCGGCGTCGGCCCTATGGTAGCAAAGCGTGCTGAGGGGCAATCAGGATGAGGGTGATGGACGATCGGGATATTGCGGATGGGGACAAGAAGACGCGCCGGCAGGCGCAGCTTCTCAGCCACCTCGAGAAGAACCACTATATCTCGATCGAGGAGATCACCGGCCTGTTCGGCGTCACCACCCAGACGGCACGGCGCGATATCATGGCGCTCGAACAGGAGGGCAAGGTACGGCGCCTGCACGGCGGCGCGACCATTGCGACCCCGATTGATCCCAACACCTACCGCCAGCGGCGCATCGACAACGCGGAGGTGAAGGAACGCATCGGGCAACTGACCGCCGAGCTTGTTGCCGACGGCGCTGCCGTCTTCCTCGACACCGGCACGACCTGCGAAGCGGTGGCGCGCGGCCTGCTCAAGCGCCGCGATCTTCGTGTCGTCACCTACAGTCTGCGCGTCGCAACCACGCTCAGCGAAAGCAGCAGCTTTGCCGTCGCGGTGCCCGGCGGCTTCGTGCGGCAAGTGGATGCCGGCGTGTTTCGCGAGGAGACCGCCGACTATATCCGCAAGTTCAAATTCGACGTCGCCATCATCTCGGTCAGCGGCATCGATCAGGACGGCGATATCGGCGACGACGACCATGCCGAAGTCGCCGCCGTCTCGGCCGCGATGCGCCAGGCCGAGCAGGTGATCCTCGCCGTCGACAGCAGCAAGTTTGGCCGGCGTGCGCTGGTGCGTCTGGCTTCGCTTGCCGATATCGATGCGCTCGTAACCAATGAATTGCCGGATGAGCGTCTCGTTTCCCTGCTACGCGAACACGGCGTGAGCATTCATTGCTAGTGCAGGGGCCGAGGCGAACACTTGCCTCGGGCTTGAAACCTCTGGCACGGCACCACACATAGGTATCAACGAATTGCCCGTGGAGCCCGACGGACATGATCAACCGAAGGCTCCGGGCGTAGTTCGCGCGCAAACGCTGACCACGGATGTACTGGCAGTGTGACGCAGCGAGCGGGAAAAGGTCGGCATTGCCGGCCTTTTTTGTTTTAAACGCCGGCGAAGGCTCATATGGCCGGCCCTACCAGCGAAGCGCCCAACGGCCGCCCAACGCCCCAAGCACCGTCAGCATGAGGACCGCGATCGTGTACCAGGTCGCGACGAAAAGCGGTGAATCGTCCGGGCAGTGGGCCGCGTAGAAGGTCGCGGCGATGCCGCCGGCCGCGAGCCCTGCCAGGGCGCCTGCAAGCCCGGGACGCGACGGGGCGCCATGGCGCAGTGCGAGAAGGAACAGCGCCAAGGGCGCAAGGCCGATCAGCGGAATGAAGGTCATGCAGACCAAATAGTTGGTTCCAACGAGTTTCGTCACCCAGCTACCGGATGGCACTGCAAGAAGCTCGAGCAACACACCGCCGACAACGAGCGCCGGCGCGACGGCAAGGTAGGGCACCAGCTTGCGCGGATCCGCGTCGGGCCATGCGGCAACGCGCATGGCCGCAAAAGCGGCCGTGGCGAGCGCGATAGTCACCACGAATTTGAACAGGAACCGCACCGTCTCGGCGGCAGCGGCGATATCCGGCCGCGGCCCGAGCAGGATCGAGAACACGACACCGGCAAGGACGAGTGCGCCGATGGCGACGCCGGACCATACGGTGTTCATCGGCAGGCCGGGTCGCCGATTGTCCGCTGCGAGAGCCTTGATGAGGTCGTTCGTGTCCATGGTTAGTTTCGTCCAAATCGGCGGGCGATTGCAGCAAGGCCTCGGTGAAGCGCCACCCGAACCGCCGTTTCATTCATGTCCAGTTTCTGCGCCGTCTCAGCCACCGTGAAACCCTCGATCGAAATCGCGTTGACCACTGAGCGCTGCCCAGGTGCCAGCCCTTCCAGCGCCCGGCCGATTTCCCAATCCCTGGCCTTCTCCGTCTCGACGCTTGCCAGCGTGTCTTCAAGCCCCTCAATGCCGACCGTCGGGCGGCGAGCCTGACGACGCACGGCATCGACGTATTTGTGCCTGGCAATGGCATGCAGCCACGGGATGACCGGCGCATCCTCCCGCCAGGTGTGGCGCTTGACGTGCACTGCCAGCAGCGCCTCCTGCACGACGTCCTCAGCATCGACGCCTCCGCCGATGGTCCAACGTCGGGCCCAACCACGGATCGCCTGCGCTGCGTCCCGCAGGAAGTCGGCATAGGCTTTTTCGTCGCCGGCCACGGCCGCGCGGAGAAGTCTTGCGAGATGTTCGTCGTCCGCGCCGCTCACCCGCCTCTTTCCTTCCCATTCGCCGATTCCCGGCGTTTGTTACACGGCTATCTCAAATTCGCGGCCGCTGTCTGCTCAGACCGACCTCGCGAGCCCATCACGAAAGCGTGTTGCCAACGTTATGTAACGCCCGGTGTCGCCGCGGCGAAAGACCCGATGTGCGCCTCAGACAGGACGCACGGGAACAGTTCAACACGGAGATAATTTGATGTCCATGAAGTCCACGATCAGCAGCGCAATGCTGGCAAGCGCGGTCGCCGCCGCCCTGTCGTCGCTCGCCGTTGCGAGCCCACTGACTGAAGCGCAGGTCAAGTCCGCCATGGATGCCGGCAAGGAGAAATGCTTCGGCGTCGCGCTCAAGGGCCAGAACGATTGCGCCGCCGGCCCGGGCACGACGTGCCAGGCAACATCCACCGTCGACTATCAGGGCAATGCCTGGAAATTCGTCGACGGCGGCACCTGCACGACGATGAAGCTGCCCGACGGCCGCATGGGTTCGCCCGAGGCGCTTTCGCGCGACATGCCGTCCTGATCGATCGCAATTCAGGAACGGGACGCGGGGCGATCGCGTCCCGTTCCGCCTCGGTTTTCAAGGGGTAGCGGTCCAGGGACGTTCCCACCCGCCATCCAGGGTCTCAGGATTATGACGGGATTGGCAATGCGCACATCAACGGACGACGGCAGCAGACTTGCCCCGGTAGGTCCTCACCTGCCGAAACACGAAATCGCCGGGCTCGCCGGAACGAGCTTCAAGCATCAGCACCTCCAGGCGATCCTTGCCGATGATGCCTGCGGCGGCTTCTTCGAAATTCATGCGGAGAACTACATGGGTGCCGGCGGACCGCCGCATGCGGCTCTCGCCCGCATTCGCCAGGATTTTCCGGTGTCTCTGCATGGTGTCTGCATGTCGATCGGCGGCCCACAGCCGCTCGACAAGGCGCACTTGGGGCGGTTCAAGGCACTGGTCGACCGCTATGAACCGGCCCTCGTCTCCGAGCATCTCGCCTGGTCGACCCACGAGACCACCTTCTACAACGATCTCTTGCCGCTGCCCTACACCGAGGCGACCGTTGCCCGCGTATCCGATCATATCGACGAGGTCCAGGACGCGATCGGCCGCCGGCTGCTGCTCGAAAACCCGTCGACCTACGTCACCTTCCAGGATTCGACGATGAGCGAAACGGTATTCATCCGAGAACTGGTGAAGCGCACCGGCTGCGGGCTGCTGCTCGACATCAACAATGTCTTCGTTTCCGCCACCAACCAGGGCTATTCGGCGCTTGCCTATCTCGATGACTTCCCACTTGAACATGTCGGAGAAATTCACCTTGCCGGGCATGCGGAGCAGCAAGACGACGAGGGCGACCTGCTCCTGATCGACAGCCATGACGGGCCGGTTGCCGACGCCGTCTGGAAACTCTACGACATCGTCATCGCCCGCGTCGGCGCCATCCCGACGCTGATCGAGTGGGACGGCGCCATTCCGGACTGGCCGGTCTTGAAACGCGAGGCCACGGCGGCGCAGACGATCCTCGATGCCTACGGGCAGCGGATATCGCGGGAGAAGATCCGTGTCCGCGCCTGACGGGTTGCTCCCCATGCCTCTCAACCGCATCGGCAATTATGCCGCCGGTTTCGTGCCGCCGCTGCTCGCACCTGACCGGCCGACGCCGGCTCTGGTCGCCGGCCCGAACGGCAAGGCGGCGGTGAAGCGCTTCAACGTCTACCGCAACAACGTCACCGTCAGCCTGATCGAAGCGCTGGCGGCGACCTTCCCGGCGACTGAGCGCATTACCGGCGAGGCCTTCTTTCGCGCCATGGCCCGCTTTCACGTGCGCGAAACACCGCCAGTCTCGCCGCTGCTCTTCGAATATGGCCGCGACTTTCCAGGTTTCATTGCCCGCTACGAGTATGCCCAATCCATGCCATGGCTTGCCGATGTAGCAAGGATCGAACGGGCCTGGCTCGACGCCTATCACGCCGCCGACGCCCCGGCGCTTCCGCCTTCTGCACTTTCCCTGATTGCGCCCGAGCAGCTCGGCGGCGTCGTCTTCGATCCGCATCCGGCGACCAGGCTTGTCCGTTCCGATTATCCGGCCGTCACGATCTTTGCCGTCAATCGCGAGAGCGGGCCGGTGGGGCGTGTCGAAACGGCTGATGCGGAGAGCGCGCTGATCACCCGCCCCGACCTGGAGGTCATCGTTCGCCGTCTCGCGCCCGGCGCCGATCTTCTGCTTTCGCGGCTGCTGGCAGGCATCCCCCTCGCCGCGGCTGCCGCGGATGCTGCCACGCAATGCCCCACGCTTGATCTCGCAGCCGCAATCGCCACCGCGCTCGAAGCGGGGGCCTTTACGGCAACTCATCACGGAGGATGAAACCATGATGTCCGCATCCAGATTTTCGCAAAACGGCCATACAGCCGATCTGTCGCAATGGACCCAGCGGGCGAACCGAGCCGTCGGCGCGCTCGCGCCGCTCTGGCTCTCCCAGCTTGTCCTGCGCTTCGGCCTTGCCGTTCCCTTCTTTCGGTCAGGCATGAGCAAGTGGGACGGGTTCCTGCAATTGAACGACGTGGCGGTCCTGCTGTTCAGCTCGGAATTCCGGCTGCATCTACCCGGCGGCCCCTATCCCTATCCGGCGCCCGCCTTGACGGCCTTTGCCGCCGGTTCGGCGGAAATCATTCTTCCCATATTGCTTGTCTTCGGCCTGGGAACGCGTTTTGCCGCCCTCGGGCTGCTGGTCATGACGATTGTTGTGCAGCTGACCGTACCGGACGGCTGGCCGATCCACATCACCTGGGCTGCCATGGCGCTCGCGCTGATGGCCTCCGGTCCCGGCAGGCTGTCGCTCGACCACGCATTGTGCGCCTGGCGCAAGGGCGAGCGATAGGCCGCGCGCGATCCCGGCGCCTGCTTTGACCGCAGGCAGCGCCCTTCAATTCGGGCGCAGCCGAACCGGGGTATCGACGATCAGCTTGGTCCAGTCGTCAATGAACCGGGAGCGCTGCAGCCGGTCCTGCGCGGCAAGCAAGGCCGGGCCGATCCGGATCGGCCGGCCGATCCCGGACTCCACCAGTTTTTCGGGTCCGTCGACCTCGGCCGGCAGTGCGCCGCTCCGCGAGAAGAAAAACGCTTTCTCCCGTGCCACGTCCTGTCCTCGTTCGGACAGCAGATAATCGAGGAAGCGACCGGCGAGCTCGGGGTGCTTGGCGCCCGTCGGAACCAGGGCGCCGCGGCTGAGGATCAGCGTGTAGTCGCGCGGCAGCACGATCCTGAGCTTGCCGTTACGTCGCGCCGCGGCATAGGCGTAGGAGCCGAGGATGTTGTAGCCGATATAGACGTTACCGCTGTCGAGTTCAGACAACACCGCATTGTTGCAGCAGCGCAGCACGGCTTCGGCGCGGCTGAGGCTTTCGAGCAGGCGGCCGTAGGTCGTCGAGGCCTGCTGGGCATCGAGGAAGGCGAGCAGATAGCCGATACCGGACTGGCGCAGGTCGTAGGTGCCGATGCGGCCGCGATAATAATCCGGCTTGAAGCGCAGCAGGTCGGTGAGCTCTCCATGGGTGTGCGGCACATCCTCCGGCGGCACGAAATCCTTGTGGTAGACCATTACGGAGGGCTCGAAGGTAAAGCCGAAGACCTCGTCACGCCAGTTCGCCCAGGCCGGCACGTCGCGGGTTTCCGGCGAGACATGCGCGAGCGCACAGCCGTCGTTTGCAAGCTTCACCAACTGATCGACGGACGAAGACAGCAGGAGATCACCGAAAGGCTGCTTCAATCGGCAGGCGATGTCGGCGTCCCGATAGAGATCGTTGGTCACGTAGTCCGTATAATCGATGGCGACATCGCGCGCCGTCTCCTGAAAATCGCGGATCAGCGGCTCCATCGCCTCGATGTCGGTCGCGCCGTTGATGACAAGCCGGCCGCGCTCGGCTTCGAGCGCCGGAAAGAACGCCCGCGTGCCCTCGACCGCGCCGGCCGGGCTGGCAAAGCCAAGGACCGCAACAAGTGCGATCGGTCGAAGTTGCCGCCACATCCTCATGTTCCCTCCCGATAAAGGGGAACATCGAGAATGACGGTGAAGTCGCGCGCGCCTTTCTCCAGAAACCGAACTGTGCCGCGATGCGCCAGCGCCACCTCCGCCGCGATTGCAAAGCCGAGCCCCATGCTTCCCTCTCCCGTCTTGGAACTGACGAACCGCGTCGTGACCGCCGCCCATTCTGCTGGCGGAATGCCGGGACCGTCGTCGGCGACCTCCACCAGGGCCCGGTCATCCTCGCGCCTCACGCGCACGGCCAGCCGTTGCTCGACACCATGCTGCAGCGCGTTGTCGATGATATTGGCTATCGCCTCACGCAGGCTCACCGCATCGCCGCGCACGAAGACCGGCTCGGCACTGTCCTCGAAGGAAACGACGACGTCCGGGTCGACTGTAATCGGCACCGTCGAGCGGAAAGCCTTCCGGGCGATATCGCCAAGGTCGACGGGCTTGAAGCGCACGGAATCGGACCGGTGGATGACCATGGCATGGCTGAGCAACTGGTTAGTGAGGCGCGCCAGCTGGCTGACGCGGTCCCGCACGCGCCCGAGATGCCGCTTGCGGTTGACGTCGAGGTCGTCGTCTTCGAGCATGTCGACCTGTGCCGAAAGGGCCGTCAGCGGCGTGCGTATCTGATGCGCCGCATCGGCGATGAAGCGCTGAAGCAAGGTGACGCGCTCGTCGAGGCGGCCCATGAAGTGATTGATCGACCCGACGAAAGGCTTGAGCTCCCTGGGCATGTCGGCCTCGACGGGGGTCAGATCCTGCGGATCGCGGGCACGCAGCGTCGCGGCAAGGGCATCGACGGGCAGCAGCGAATAGCGGATGGCAAGCACGGTGCCGGCAAGCGCAAGCAGGCTCATGATGCCGACGAGGATCATTGCGCGGGTCGTCAATTCCCCGGCAAGCCCGCGCCGCGCTTCGGTCGTCTGCGCCATGACCACATAGGCCCAGCCAGAAAAAGACGGATCCGAAAGCGCCCGCGAGACCACGGCCACGCGGACCGGCACGTTGCGATATTCCGTCGTCAGGAACACCGGGCCGGCCCGCGCCGCGGTGACGTTTATGCCGATGTCGAGATCGTCGTAGCCGGTCAAGGTTCGGCCGTCGGGGCCAACCACGCGATAGAAAATGCGGTCGCGCTCGGCAAGGCCAAGCAACTCGAAGGCCGACGACGGAAGCGTTACACCCAGATTGCCCGCATCCACAGTCATGTTCGCGGTGATCTGGATCGCCGCCCCGAGGAGCAGCCGGTCATAGGCATCGTCGGCGGCCGCGCGGGCATAGTACCAGGCGGCGGCGGAAAGCAGCGTCGCACCACCACAAAGCACCAGCGCCACGCGCAGCACGAGCCGCCAGAAGAGCGAGGTTTCACGCCGCTTCATCGGCCACCAGTTGATAGCCGAGACCGCGGATGGTGACGATGCGCACCGACGAGCCCTCGATCTTCTTGCGCAGCCTTCCGACATAGAGTTCGACGGCGTTGGGGTTGACGTTTTCGTCGAAACCGAAGAGCCGATCGAGCAGTTCGTCCTTGCTGAAAACCCGGCCCGGCCGGGCGGCCAGCACTTCGAGAAGCGTGATCTCGCGCCGCTTGAGCTGGACCTCGCGGTTGCCGACCCGCACGGAGCGGCTGTTGCGGTCGAGCACCAGATCGCCGCACTCGATGAGGTTGGTCGGGTCGCCCTGGCGGCGGCGCAGGAGCACGCGCGTGCGCGCTTCGAGCTCGCGGAAATCGAACGGCTTGACGAGATAGTCGTCGGCGCCAAGGTCCAGCGCGCCGACCCGGTCCTCGATTTCAGAACGCGCCGTCAGCACCAGCACCGGCGTCGTCTTTTTCCGGGCGCGCAGATGGCGCAGGATCTCAAACCCGTCGAGCCCCGGCAACATGACGTCGAGGATCACGAGATCATAGTCGGTAAATTCGAGTATGTCGGCGGCGGCTTGACCGTCCGTCTGCCAATCGACGGTGTGCCCGACCTTTTCCAGTCGCCGGCTGATTACCTCCCCGACATCCCTCGTGTCCTCCACCAGAAAGATGCGCATGGGCAAGCAGTGACACGGAAGATTTCACCGATCAACCCGACGGATCTGACCGCTTTCGTGACAGCGTGGTGACAGGTTCGCGGAGGAAAGAGGACTGCCTGATCGCGACAACGGGAGATGCGGCCAGGGTCTGGAGGACAATCATCGCCGAGGCATTTTCAGGCGGCCGCCACGCGGTCCGTCGATGCGGGTCGATGCCGTCCGGATCCTGGATGTCACGATGGAGGCAGGCGCGCGATAGCGCCTTTGAAAGAAGAACTCATGGATGGGAGAGAGACCATGACCCGAGCCTTTGTGAAGACCCTTCTGGCGGCCGGCTTTTTCGCCGCCGTGGCATCGCCCGCCGGTGCGGAGCCGTCGAAGCCCGAGTGCCTGGCCGGCGCCAAGCCTGGCGGTGGCTTCGACCTTACCTGCCGGCTTGCCGCCAATGCGCTGCTCGAAGCCAAGATCATCGGCAAGCCGATGGCCGTTACCTATATGGAAGGCGGCGTCGGTGCGGTTGCCTACAACCATGTCATCGGCAAGCGCGGCGCCGACGGCAACCTGATCACCGCTGCTTCCTCCGGCTCGGCGCTCCTGATCGCCCAGGGCAAGTTCGGGCAATATGACGAAAACGCCGTGCGCTGGCTCGGCGCGCTCGGCGCCGACTACGGCGTGCTCGTGGTCGCCGCGGATTCCCCCTACAAGAGCCTCGGCGAGCTGATCGCCGCCTACAAGGCAAGCCCGACCGACTTCTCAGTCGCCGGCGGCGGCGCTGTCGGCTCGCAGGACTGGATGAAGGGCTCGCTCTTGGCAAAAGCTGCGGGACAGGAGCCGAAGCAGATGCGCTACGTCGCGCTTGAAGGCGGCGGCGCAGTACTGACGGCGCTCGAAGGCGGCCACGTCAAGGTCGGTGCCGGCGATGCTGCGGAAATGTCCAAGCACCATGCAGCCGGCAAGGTCCGCGTGCTCGCGGTCATGGCGCCCGATCGCCTGCCGGGCGAACTCGCCGAAGTGCCGACCGCCAGGGAACAGGGCGTCGACATCGAATGGCCGGTCTGGCGCGGCTACTACGTCGGCAAGGACGTCTCCGACGCCGACTACAAATGGTGGGCCGATGCTTTCACCAAGCTCGCCGCAACGCCGGAATTCGTGAAGGAGCGCGAGGCGCGCGGCCTCTACGAATACACCCAGGTGGGCGACGCCTTCGACCAGCAGGTCAAGGCGGACGTGGCACGCTTCAAGATCATCGCCAAGGAAGCCGGCATGTAAGCCGGACGGTGGAGCGGGACAGTCTCCCGCTCCGCTTGTTTGCCACCACTTTACGGGCTCCCTGCCGATCGTCTCATCCGGCCGGATTGAAGACCCGTTCCCTGGCGTAAACATCGGGAACAGAACCATGTCAGACACCACTTCCTCATCCTCCCGCATCGGCAGGGTCGGCGGGCTCTTGATGCTCGCGCTGGCGATTGCCTATGGCATCGGCGGCAGCCAGATCGAATATGCCTTCGCCTCGGACCCGCTCGGTCCACGCGTCGTGCCGGTGCTGCTCGCCATCACCCTCGCGGTGCTTTGCCTCTTCTACTTGAAAAGCCCCGGAACGACCGAAGCCTTTCCGCAGGGGCAGCTTCTCGTGAAGATCATTGCAGTACCGCTCCTGCTTCTTGCATCGGCACTGCTTCTGGAGCCCGCCGGCTTCGCCGCCTCGATCTTCCTGCTGACCTTCGGCGTCGGCTGGATCTTCGGCGCGCCGCTGCGTCTCGCGCTGATTGGCGGCGTCGGGCAAGCCGCCCTCTGGTGGTTCGTTTTTTCCTACCTGCTCGACGTCTATCTGCCCGCCGGCCGGCTGTTTGGCTGATCCGCCGGTTATGGAGTGATCTCAATGAATCTCGATTATCTCTGGAACGGTTTTACCGTCGCCCTGACCCTGCAGAACCTGCTCATCGGTCTTGCAGGCTGCTTCATCGGCACTTTGGTCGGCGCCCTGCCGGCGATCGGGCCGATCAACGGCATCGCGCTGCTGATCCCGATTGCCTATACGATGGGCCTGCCGGCCGAAAGCACGATGATCCTGCTCGCCGCCGTCTATTGCGGGGCCGAATATGGCGGCCGCATTTCCTCGATCCTTCTGAACGTGCCGGGCGATGCCGGCGCCGTCATGACGGCGCTCGACGGCAACCCGATGGCCCGCCAGGGCCGCGCCGGCGAAGCGTTGATGCTCTCCGGCCTCTCCTCCTTCGTCGGCGGGGTCTTCGGCGCCGTCGGGCTGGCGCTGTTCGCGCCGCTGCTTGCGGGCCTCGCCATCGGCTTCGGCCCGGCCGAATACTTCGTGCTGATGGTGTTCGCCTTCGCGACCCTCGGTTCCATGGTCGGTAGCCAGCCGGTAAAGACGCTGATCGGCTGCACGCTCGGCCTGATGCTTGCGACCGTCGGGCTCGACGCCACCTCCGGCGCCTATCGCTTCACCTTCAACGAGCCGGAACTCGGCGACGGCATCGAATTCGTCGTGCTGGTCATCGGTCTCTTCTCGGTATCCGAGGCGCTGCTGATCCTCGAACACCAGGCAAGCGGCGTCACGGTCATCCGCGAACTCGGCCGCATGACCGCCCGCCTCGACGATATCCGCAAATCGATCGGTGCCACGCTGCGTGGTTCGGTCATCGGCTTCATCGTTGGCGTGTTGCCGGGCACCGGCGCATCGGTTTCGAGCGCCGTTTCCTACACCACGGAGAAGCGCATCTCCGACAGCGAAGGCACCTTCGGCAAGGGCGACGTACGAGGTCTCACGGCCCCTGAGGCTGCCAACAACGCCACCGCCTGCGGCGCCTTCGTACCGATGCTGACGCTCGGCGTGCCCGGCTCCGGCACGACCGCCGTCATGCTCGGCGCATTGATGCTCTACAACATCCAGCCGGGCCCGATGCTGATCACCGAGCGGCCGGAAGTGGTCGGCGGTCTCGTCGCATCGCTCTTCATCGGCAACGTGCTCTTGCTTCTCCTCAACCTGCCGCTCGTCAACATCTTCGCCCGCGTCTTGACGGTACCGAACTGGCTGCTGGTTCCGGGCATCCTCGTGCTGTCGGTTGTCGGCGTCTATTCCACCCACGCCTCGGTTTTCTCGATCCTGCTCATGCTCGGCATCGGCATCATCGGCTGGCTGCTTCGAAAGGCCGGCTTCGACATGGCGCCGATCATCCTCGGTTTCGTGCTCGGCCATGTGATGGAGGTGAACCTGCGCAATGCGCTGGCGATCAGCGGCGGCGATATCTCGATCCTGTTCCAGAGCAAGATCTCGATCATTCTCTGGATCCTGGCGGGCGCCATGGCCGTGATGCCACTCGTCGCCGGCTGGAGGCGGACGAAGGTCGTCAAGACCGCCACCAGCTAGCTGATCCCTCTCTCTGTCGGCTGCTTGGACAGCGGCGCGCGAGCCCAGGGCGGCGCGCCGCTGTCGTCGTTTTGAGCGGAATTCAGACTATAAATCCAATATAGACTTTTACGTCTACGCGTGATTTAAGGATTGCTATCGAGGAAGAGGAACGCCGTGACCCCAGAACTCCGCCCCTATTGCCTGGTCTGCGACGCGATCGCCTTGCTGTTCCAGCCCTATGCCGAGGTCGTGCTGCACGATCTGGCGACTGAAACCGTCGTCCATATCGCTGGCAACTTCTCCAAGCGCGAGATCGGCGAAGCTTCGCTGCTGAGCGAAATCGGGTTCAGCCAAGGCGAAGCGATCATCGGCCCCTACGAGAAGGTCAATTGGGACGGACGCTCGATCAAGGCGATCAGCGCCGTGCTGCGAAACGCGGACGGCAAGGCGATCGGCGTGCTCTGCATCAATGCCGATGTCTCCGACTTTCATGCGGCGCTCAGGACGCTCAACGCGCTCGTCCGCGTTCCCGTCGACGCGGACAAGCCCGAGAGCCTGTTCAAGGAAGACTGGCACGAGCGCGTCAACGAATATGTCCAGCAATGGACCGTGGCGCGCGGGCTGACAGTCTCGAGCCTGAGCCGCAACGACAAGCAGGCGCTGGTGATCGCCCTTTCTGCTGATGGCGCCTTCGGCGGCAAGAATGCCGCCTCCTACATCTCGCGCATCCTCGGCATGGGCCGGGCGACCGTCTACAAATATCTGAGCCAGGGGAGCGCGCCATGATCGTCATCGATCGAGAAAGGCTGGCCGAGTTGCCGTTGCTGACGCTCGCGGCACCGGCCATCCGCGACGCCTATATCGCCGTCACCGACGGTCGCGCCAATCTGCCGCCGGTCGGCTATCTGCCGCTTCCCGGTCGGAATGCGGATTGCCACATCAAATACGGCTACATCGAAGGCGATCCGATCTTCGTCGTGAAGATCGCCTCCGGCTTCTACGACAATCCGGCCAAGGGACTGCCGTCGAGCACCGGCATGATGGTTGCGGTCTCCGCAGAGACCGGCGACGTGGTGGCCGTCCTCGACGACAAGGGTCTCCTCACCGATCTTCGCACCGGTCTCGGCGGTGCGATCGCGACCACGGCGCTCTGGCGCAAGGACGCCTGCTCGATCGGGATCGTCGGCGCCGGCACGCAGGCGCGCATCCAGATCCGGGCGCTTGCCTCCCTCTCGAATCGTCCATTGCGGTTCACGGTCTGGGGGCGATCAATGGAACGGGCGAACGCCGTGCTTGCCGACCTCGCGGACCTCGGCCTTCACATCGCTGCGACAACCGATCTCGAAGCGCTCTGCCGCCAGTCCGATGCGATCGTAACCACGACGCCATCGAAGGAGCCGCTGATCCGATCGGAATGGATCAGGCCTGGCACCCATATCACCGCCATGGGCGCGGACGCACCCGGCAAGCAGGAGCTCGAAACTGCCCTCGTTGCCCGCGCCGACCGCCTCTTTGTCGATCTCGCCGAGCAATGCCTGGACCACGGTGAATTTTCTGCAGCGGCTCGGGCCGTGGTGATCCAGGAGGAACGCTGTGTCGCCCTCGGCGCGGTCCTCTCCGGTGCGGCCGAAGGTCGACATTCGGACAACGACATCACCATCGCCGACCTGACAGGGATCGCGACGCAGGACATCGCCATTGCCCGCACGGTGCTCGATGAACTCGGCTTGCTCGGCCGCTCGCAAGGAACAACCGCATGACCAAAGACGTCTTCGAAACGGCCGCGCGCGCTGTCCGCGCACGCCAGCGCATCCGCCCCTTCATCTACGAGACGCCACTGATCCCGTCGCGCGCGATCGGGCCGCAGACAGCCTCGACGGTACTGTTAAAGGCGGAAAACCACCAGCTGACCGGCTCCTTCAAGATCCGGGGGGCTGCGAGCAAGATGACCTCGCTGCCAAGGGACCAGCAGGTGATCACTGCCTCCTCCGGCAATCACGGCATCGGTGCTGCCCATGCGGCAAGCGCGATCGGCCAGAAGCTGACGGTGGTGCTACCCGAGATTGTCAAGCCGGCGAAGCTGGAGCGCATCCGCGCCTACGGCGTCGAGGTCGTCCTTCACGGTTCCGAAACCGGGCTTGCCGAACAGCATGCGCAGCAGCTGGCCGCGACCGAAAAGCTCGGCTACGTCTCGCCCTACAACGACCCGGAAATCATCGCCGGCCAGGGCACGATCGCACTTGAACTCCTGGAGCAAGCCGAACGCATTGACAATGTCTTCATCGCCATGGGCGGCGGCGGACTGATCAGCGGCATCGGCTCGGTGCTGAAGAGTTTCCGCCCGCATACTCGCGTCATCGGTGTGTCCGCTGCAAATTCGGCAGCGCTTGCGGCCTCGGTAAGGGCCGGCCGGGTGGTCGAAACCGAACACCTCGAAACGCTCGCCGATGCCGTTGCCGGCGGTCTCGACGAAGACAGCGTGACCCTCCCATTGTCGATGGCCGTGCTCGATGAGGTCGTGACCTGTTCGGAAGCAGAGATCGCGGCCGCAATGCGGGACCTGCTGCTCGACGAGCATATGCTGGTAGAGGGGGCGGCAGCTCTCGCACTTGCCGGCTTCCGGCAGATCGCGGCGAGGTGCGCCGGCCAGACTAACGTCATCCTGCTTTGTGGCGGCAATGTCGACGGCGCCAGCGCGCTGCCTTCGTTGCTGGGCTAGAGACGCCGCTGCATGGCGCTGCCCCGCCTCGCCTCGCCTCGCCTCGCCTCGCCTCTAGAGGCTCACGCGCTCCACGTAGTAGCGCGGGATCTTCACCCGGTCCCGGTCGCGGTAGAAGTCGATGCAGAAGTCGACGAAGGCCTTGAACCGCTTCGAGACGTGCCGGCGGCGCGAATAGATGAGGTTGATCGCCGTCTGCGGCGAGCGCCAGTCCGATAGCACCGGCTCCAGCAGGCCGGCTTGCCGCTCGGTCTCGACGAAAAAGTCGGGCAGATAGGCGATGCCCTCACCGGCGACGGCGAAATACTTGATCGTCCAGTAGTCGTTGGTTGTGCAGGTCGCCGTCGGCAGCAGGTCCACCTCGTCTTCGCCTGACTGTGTCAGATACCAGGACTGCAGCCGCGTCGGCTGGCGGAAGACGAGGCCGCGGTGGCCGGCAAGCGCATCCGGATTATCCGGCTGGCCATGGCGGGCGATGTAGTGCGGGCTGGCGAAGAGGCCATAAGACGAGACCGAAAGTCTGCGGCTGATGTAGTCGACATCGGACGGCTCGCCCCAATGGAAGATACCGTCGAGCGCCTGTTCGGTGACGTCGGAGAATGGCTGGCGCGAGGACAGGAACACAACGTCGAGATTGACCTGCGGATATTGCTGGCGAAAGGCATAGAGCAGTTCCGAGGTGATCGTCGTGCCGAACTCGCCGGTCGAGCCCACGCGCAGGGTGCCCGCCACCTCCTGGCGCATCTCCGCCATCGCCGTTGCCGCATCGTCGCAATTCGACTGAATGAGCCGGGCGTAGCGCAGGAACTCCGCGCCCGCGTCGGTCACATGCAACTGATGACCCTCGCGCACGAAGAGCTCGATGCCGAACTCATCCTCCAATTGCCGGATCTTGTGGCTGAGTGTTGATTTCGGCAGGCGATAGCGCCTGGAAGCCGCAGAAATCGAGCGGGAATCCGCAACTTTCACGAAACAGTCTATGAGCGAGAGATCCATATTTCGTCCAAAATCTTGCACGATATGTCCAGAGAATAGCCTATTTCGGCCCATTGTGTAAACGACTGGGAATTGGGAATATTCACTGGAGCTAAGGGAGAAGAGGTTCCAGTGAGCGATATCAGAGAATTCATTCGCGCCGCATCGGGCACCGGCGGCAAGGCAACGTTGGCGATCCGCGGCGGTCGCCTGGTCAACGTCGTTTCGGAAGAGATCTATCAGGCCGACGTCGCGATCTATGGCGAACGCATCATCGCCGTCGGCGACATCTCCGACTATATCGGGCCAGAGACCAGGATCGTCGATGCCACCGGCAAATACCTGGCACCCGGCATGATCGACGGGCATCTGCATGTCGAATGCTCGAAGATGTCGTTGACGAGCTTTGCCAAGGCCGTCGTGCCGCTCGGCACCACCTCGATCGTCACCGGCCTCGACCAGATCATCGTCGTCGGCGGCCCGGCCGCGGCGCGCGAGTTCCTCGACGAGGCAAAACAGACGCCACTCAAGGTCTTCTGGGGCGCGCCGTGCAAGACGCCCTACACCATGCCGCGCTCGACCGTCGGCCACTATTTCAGCCCGGCCGACCACCAGGCGACGCACCACTGGCCGGAATGCGTCGGCATATGGGAGACCGTGCGCGAATTCATCCAGGAGGAAGACCCCGACGTGCTCGCGGCGCTCGAACTCGCTGAAAGGAGCCGCCTGCCGGTTCTCGGCTGCTGCCCGATGACCCGTGGCGCGCGGCTCAACGGCTACCAGCAGTCCGGCGTTCGCGCCGACCACGAGAGCTACACGCCGGAAGAAATGCTCGAAAAGCTGCGCGCCGGCATGCATGTCGTTGTACGGGAATCCTCGATCTCGCACTTCCTCGCCGACAACCTGCGTATCGTCACGGAAATGGGCGTTAAGGCACTGCGCCGCATCAGCTTCTGCACCGATGACGTGGTAGCAAGCGACATCCTCAAGCGCGGCCATCTCGACAACATGGTGCGCATGGCGATCGCCATGGGCATTTCGCCGATGGCGGCGATCCAGATGGCGACGATCAACGGCGCCGATGCGCTCCGCATCGACGACAAGGTCGGCTCGATCTCGCCCGGCCGCGCGGCCGACATCCTGCTCGTCGACGACCTGCGCAACTTCACCATCGAAACCGTCGTCGCCAAGGGTGAAGTCGTCGCCCGCAACGGCAAGATGGCGATCGAACTGATCCCGCCGCAGCGCAGCGTCGCACTTCTGAACTCGGTGAAGGTCGCGCCGCTTCAGCCCGGCGATCTCAAGGTCGCCTATCACGGCGCCGGCGAGACGGCAGACGCCATGGCGATCGCCGTCACCCCGGAAAAGATCTTCGTGCGCACTCGCCGCGACGTGACGCTTGCGGTCAAGGACGGCCAGGTGCTCGCAGATCCCGCACGGGACGTGCAATACGTCACCGTCGTCGAACGCTACGGCAAGACGAGCAACCGTCCGGTCGCCTTTGCGTCGGGCTTCGGCCTCAAGCAAGGCGCGATCGCCAGCTCCACTGCGCCCGATGACAACAACATCATCTGCATCGGCGCCGATCTCGAGGATATGCGTATCGCCATCAACCACCTGATCGGCAACCATGGTGGCCAGGTCGTGGTCAGGAACGGCAAGGTCGAGGCCTTCCTGCACCTGCCGATCGGCGGCATCGTTTCCGACATCGAGCCGGCCGAGATGGCAGCGCTGGAAGACCAGCTCGACGACGCGGCCCGCGCGCTCGGCTGCCCGCTGCCCTGGCCCTTCATGTACATGTTCGTGTTGCAGATCACGGCGATCCCGGAATATGCGATCACCGATCTCGGTGTCGTCGACTGCGTCGGGCTGAAGGTGATCTCGCCGTTTTCGCCCGCCGGCGGGGACGAGCGCGCCGTCGCTGCGGAATGATGCCTTGGAAGGGGGCCGGTCATGCCGGCCCCCTTCTTCGTTCAAAAAAAGGGGAACAAGATGAACTATCAGAACAAGTCCGTGGAGGCGGCACCAAGCCCGGAGACATCCTGGCTCGCAGCGCTGCTCGACCGCTACTTCCAGATTTCGCGGCTCGGCTCGACCGTCCGCACCGAGATCCTCGCAGGCCTCACCACCTTCCTCGCCGCCTCCTACGTCATCGTCGTCAATCCCTCGATCCTGGCGCATGCCGGCATTCCATTTTCGGCCGGCGTGACGGCGACGGTGCTCGTCAGCTTCATCGGCAGCTGCGCCATGGGGCTTTATGCGCGTAGCCCCATTCTGGTGGCGCCGGGCATGGGCATCAACGCGCTCTTTGCCTACACCATGGTGGTCGGCGCCAAAGTGCCGCTCGAGGTCGCGCTTGGCTGCGTCTTCTGGGCCGGCGTGCTCTTTACCGTCATGGCGTTCTTCAATCTGCGCCAGACGATCATCGAGGCGATCCCGGTCGATCTGCGCTATGGCATCGCCTGCGGCATCGGCCTCTTCATCGCGCTGATCGGCCTGGAAAACGCCAAGTTCATCGTCGCCAACCCCGACACGATCGTTGGTCTCACGCAGTTCAACCCGGTCACCCTCACCTTCATCGCCGGCTTCGTGCTCACGGTGGCGCTGGTGGTGCGGCGGGTTCCGGGCGCGATGATGGCCGGCATGATCCTCACCACTATTCTCTCGATCCCGATCGGTCGCTGGTGGGGCGACGGCAGCGCGTTTTGGCCGGAGACGCCGGATGTGCACACGCTGGTCAACTGGAGCGGTTTCTCCGCTGCACCGGATTTCAGCTTCGTCGGCCAGATCGATCTCCTGGGCGCGCTGAACCTGATCTACCTGCCCTTCATCTTTGTCTTCCTGTTCACCAACTTCATCGAGGCGCTCTCGACCTTCCTTGGCCTTGCGGAAGCGGCAGACCTCAAGGATGAAAACGGCATGCCCCGCAACATCCGGGAATCGATGCATGTCGACGCCATCGCGGCACTGATTTCCGCACCGCTCGGCACCAGCCCGGCGACCGTCTATCTCGAATCCGGCGCCGGCATCCAGCAGGGTGGACGCACCGGTCTCGTCGCGCTGGTCGCGGGTCTGCTCTTCGTGCCCTTCCTGTTTTTGTCGCCGCTGCTTTCTCTGGTGCCGGCGGTTGCGACCGCCCCGGTGCTGATCCTCACCGGCCTCTTCATGTCCGAGCCTATCAGCAACATCCGCTGGAGCGCGCTCGACGAGGCGATCCCGGCCTTCCTTGCGATCGTATTGATCCCGCTCACCTTCTCGATCACGCTCGGCCTGTCGCTCGCGATCATCGCCTATGTGCTGATCAAGCTGGTCTGTGGCCGGGCTGGCGATGTAAGACCGGTCATGTGGTTCGTGGCACTGCTCGCCGCAGCGCTCGTCGCCCAGACCCAGTAACCGCCAGAAAATCCGACGGCGCCCTTAATGCAAGGGCGCCGACATCGCCCATCCGAAGGAAACAGTCATGCTTCAATCCTGGTCGAAGACCGCACCCGAACTGGTCGACGTCGCCATGGGCCGCAAGCCCGCCGATCTCGTGATCCGCAACGGCAAATGGGTCAACGTCTACTCCGGCGAAATCATCCCCGGCACCGATATCGCCGTCAAAGCCGGCCGCTTCGCCTATGTCGGTCCGGATGCCAGCCACACGATCGGCGAAGGCACCAAGGTCGTCGACGCCGCTGGGCGCTATCTCGTTCCCGGCCTCTGCGACGCGCATATGCATGTGGAGAGTGGCCTCGTTACCGTCACCGAATTTGCCCGCGCGGTCATTCCGCACGGCACCACCACCATGTTCATCGACCCGCACGAGATCGCCAATGTGCTCGGCCTCGACGGCGTCCGGCTGATGAACGAGGAAGCCCAGAGCCTGCCGATCAACGTGCTGGTCCAGGTACCGAGCTGCGTGCCGAGCGCCCCGGGTCTTGAAACTGCCGGCGCCGAGCTTTCAGCACAGGATGTCGCCGAGGCGCTTGCCTGGCCGAACGTCATCGGTCTCGGCGAGATGATGAATTTCCCCGGCGTTGCCGGAAACGATCCGAGGATGATGGCCGAGATCGCCGCCACCCAGGATGCGCGGCTGACCGTCGGCGGGCACTATGCCTCGCCGCATCTCGGCCGCGAGTTCCACGCCTATGCCGCCGGCGGACCGGCCGACGACCATGAAGGCACGACGGTCGACGACGCAATCGCCCGTGTGCGCCAGGGCATGCGCGCCATGTTGCGCCTCGGCTCCGCCTGGTACGACGTTGCCGCGCAGATCAAGGCCGTCACCGAATCCGGCCTCGACCCGCGCAACTTCCTGCTCTGCACCGACGACAGCCACTCCGGCACGCTGGTTCACGACGGACACATGAACCGCGTCGTGCGCCATGCCATCGCTCAAGGTCTGAAACCCGTGACCGCGATCCAGATGGCGACGCTCAACACCGCCCAGCATTTCGGCCTGGAGCGCGAAATCGGCTCGATCGCACCGGGTCGCCGGGCAGACCTGATCGTCACCTCGGACCTCGCCGCGCTGCCGATCGAAATGGTCTTTGCCCGCGGCGAGCTGATGGCCGAGAACGGCACACTCGCGCGCGATATCCCGGCCTATGTCTACCCGGAAAGCGCCCGCAACACCGTCCACCTTGGCCGGTTACTGGCCGCCGCGGATTTCGACATCCCATCCAACGCACGGGCGACGCGCGCGCGGGTCAACGTCATCGGCGTCGTCGAGAACCAGGCGCCGACGCGGGCGCTTCAGGCCGAGGTGGCGATCGAGAACGGCCTCGTGCAGATGGACCGGGCCAGCGACGTCTGCCAGATCGCGCTCGTCGAGCGCCACCGCGGCACCGGCGACGTGGTCAACGCCTTCGTCTCCGGCTTCGGCTATGACAGCGATTGCGCCATGGCGAGCACGGTCGCCCATGACAGCCACCATATGATCGTGGTCGGCACGAACAAGGCGGACATGGCCAAGGCCGCCAACCGCCTGCACGAGGTCGGCGGCGGCATCGTCGTCATCAAGGAAGGCCGCGAACTGGCCCTGGTCGAGCTGCCCGTCGCCGGCCTGATGTCGGCTCAGCGAGCGGAGATCGTCGCCGAGAAAGCGGCCGCCATCGTCGAGGCCATGCGCGCCTGTGGCTGCCGGCTGAACAACGCCTATATGCAGCACTCGCTGCTTGCGCTCGTCGTCATTCCGGAACTGCGCATTTCCGACAAGGGCCTGATCGACGTCCGGACCTTCCAGAAGACCGACGTGATTCTGAGCACGCACTGAGCTTAATAGCGATTGGCCACCGGCAACCCGGTGGCCAACTCGCCCGTGGTTCTTAATTCCGGGTGATCGCGGGATGGGTCAAGCTACATAATCCCCTGAAAACTTCCTTTATGGTTAACCGAAACTTAAACGGAGCCCAACGGCCCCGTTGCCCGGGCGTATCTGCCGTTTGCTTAACCGCGACCGGCCGCAGTAGACGCCCGAAACCCTTGCTGATATGGCGTCCCACAATGGGACATGCGTATAGGCGGAGCTGAAACGCCCACAGCTGTTCCGCCCCAAATTGCATGCAATGATGGCAAATGATACAAGAGGAAGCTTATATACAACCGTGTGGGGCAAAGGATATCGAGCAGCGCTCGCCATGCTCCGAAGCGAGGTTTCCACAGGTAAGATCGCAGGCAGCCTATTGGCATTGACCCGGGCGGGCGACGCGGTAGCTTTGCAGAAGGACGAGCCGAACCGGAGCGCCGCTGGAGCGGGCTTTTATATTCTTCCGGCGCGTTCGAAACAGAGAGGGAAAGGCAAGCATGCCGGACACTGATGCAACCTTGTCTGCTTCAGCTTCAGTGCAGGATCCCGTTGCGGCTCATATGGACGAGGTTCTCTCGTTCTATGACGAGGCCTTTCATCTGACCAGCGCCTCGCCGGCGCTGCAGGAAACCTACGAAGTCGGCACGCTTGTCGATGCCACCCTGTGGCATCTCTATCCCGAATTGCTTGCGCCCGTTTCCAAGGCGGCGGTGGAATCCGTCATCGCTTACGGCGTGCCGCGCAGCGTCGAGGTGGTCGACGCCGCCACCAAGTCGCGGCGCACGCTGCTCGTCTTTCGCGCCATGCGCGGCATCGGCGTGCTCGAAACGAGCGGCCGCGCGACCCGCCGCGAGATCGGCAGCCATGGCGAAAGCGAACGCGCGCTGCTGTTGCACCAGGCGACCCACGACGTGCTGACGGGCCTGCCCAACCGGCGGCAGTTCAGCGACGACCTGCAGAGCATCCTGCCGACATCCGGCGAGAAGCTGGCGCTGATGCAGATTGACCTCGACGATTTCAAGCCGGTCAACGACACGCTGGGCCACGGCGCCGGCGACGCCGTCCTCAAGATGGCGGCCGAGCGCATTCGCGGCGCCCTTCGCGACGGCGAAGTCGCCTATCGCCTGGCCGGCGACGAATTCGCCGTCATCCAGCGTCAAAGCGACCAGCCGGCGGACGCCGAGTATCTCGCCGAGGCACTGATCGAGGCGTTCAGCGAACCTTTCACCATCGATGGCATCTCCGTCTTCGTCGGCGCCAGCATCGGCATTGCCATTGCGCCGAACGACGGAAACGACATCGAGCAACTGATGAAGGCGGCGGACATTGCGCTCTATGCCGCCAAGAAGGATGGACGAGGCAGGGCAAAGACCTTCAGCCGTTCCATGCTGATCGTGCTGGAACAGCGCGAGATGCTGCGCCGCAGTCTGCGCACCGCGCTGCAGGACAAGCAGTTTTCAATCGAATACCAGCCGCTCGTCGAGCCGCCATTTTCGATCGTCGGCTTCGAGGCGCTGGTGCGCTGGCATCATCCGCTGGTCGGCACGATCCCGCCCAACGTCTTCATCCCGATGGCGGAAGCCGACGGCCTGATGAACGAGATCGGCCAATGGGTCCTGGAGGAGGCCTGCCGGCAGGCTGCCACCTGGCCGTCGCATTTCACCGTCGCCGTCAACCTGTCGCCGGCGGAGTTCCTGCGCGAGGGCCTGACGGACCGGATCGCCCAGGCAATCGACATGGCGGGCTTGAGGGCCGACCGGCTGGAGCTGGAAGTCACCGAATCGGTGCTGCTTGAACGCACGACCAACAATCTCGACACGCTGAACACCCTCAACGTGCTCGGCATCCAGATCTCGCTCGACGATTTCGGCACCTTCTATTCTTCGCTCAGCTACCTCAAGAACTTCCCCTTCGATACGATCAAGATCGACCGCTATTTCATCAAGGATCTGGAGAGCGACGAAAAGAGCCAGACGATCGTCCGGTCGATCATCGCCCTTGCCCACGGTCTCGGCATGCGCGTGACCGCCGAGGGCGTCGAGACGATCGGGCAGGCCGTCTGGCTTCGAAAAGAGGGTTGCGACCGTCTGCAGGGTTATTTCCTGGGCATGCCCATGCCGGCGGACGCGATCGGCGCCTATCTTCGCCGCTCATCGGCAATGGCGACGCTGTAGCCCCCCCCCCCGCATCTGTGCGTTGCGCCCGATATGACGCGAGGCAATACCTGGGTTGTCTTCATGCAAGATCCCGGGGTTGCGTGGTTAGAAATCATTATAGAAAGTGGCGTATGGCCGTGGCAGAGTTCGGGGTGCGGAGGACATTGCTGCATGGGTGCTAGTGTCAATAAGACCACGGAAACGGCTTTCGAGCCGCTGCTTCAGTTCGATATGGAGATGGAAGATTTCCTTTCGGACTGGCACCATTGCGATCATGTCTCGAGCTACCTCGCCCGGATGATCAGCCACAACAGGACCGATCCGGTACGGCATTCCAACTTCTTTTCCTCCGCCCTCAACGAGCTTCTGGAGGTTTCGTTTCGCGGCGGCACCACCGACGGAAAGATCGGCCTGTCGATCTATCGCCAAGGCGCCACGGAACGGGTTCAACTGAGCTTTCCATGCCCACCTGGTCAGGCGCGCTTCTATCGCGAGGCGGTCTCGAAAACCCGCGAGAGCGATGCCCAGGCCCGCTATCTCGACGCCATTTCCAACGACCTTGCCCCCAGCCGGGAATCGGTGCTTCTGGACCTGGCGGTCAACTATGACGCCCGCCTCCGGCTTGACGAGGATGCGGCTCCGGCCATCACCCTGATCGTGGATCTTCCTCTTGAAGGAATGGTGAGTTGATGGCGGCGAGCCTTCCTCAGCGTTTCAAGGTCGACTTCGATCCGAACAGCCAGATCTTCTCGCTTGCCGGAACGATTCGGCCGCGTTCGATCGATGAAATCGCCGAGAGTATCCATGCGCTGAGGGAAGCCATCGATACGGTGCGCGGCGTTCTCTATATCGATGTGAAGCGCCTCATCCAGATGAACAACACGGCCTTCCAGGCCTTCATCCGGGTCGCCCTCGACGCCTGCCGGGAGCGGTCGGACCTGCGCCTGATCGTCATCACGTCAAGCGTCGTCAGCTGGACGACGCGCATGTTCCGGCACCTGAGCACGATCGAGCCGCAGATCTCCGTCGAGGTCTATGATTCGATGTTCTATCCTGGCCAGGACTACTTCGAGGATACGAGCTTCATCCCAATCCTGCGCGCGCAGACGAAATTGACCTGGCGCCACGAGCGCACCATCCTGCCGCGCCACGGCATGCGGCCCGGCATCGCCGTGGCCGACATCTGCTGCGGCATCGGCGATTTCGCCGTGCTCGCGCAGAAGGAGTTCCAGCCGTCGCGGATCGTCGCGCTCGACCACTCGAAGCCGAGCCTCGCCTATGCCCGAAAGGTGGCCGCCGAGTTCGGCGTGACGGGTATCGAATACACCTACGGCGACGCGTCGGAGATGCTGCTTGAGGACAACCAGTTCGACTTCGTGAGTTGCCGCCACTCGCTGCAGGTCTTCAATCAGCCGGAGCTGCTTCTCAAGGAACTCTATCGGATCGTGAAGCCGGGCGGCCGCGTCTACATCACCAACGAGAAGAACTCGCACTGCCTCGGCGAGCCGCGGGCGCAAAGCATCCAATGGACCTACAATGAGCTCGCGCGGCTTTTGAGCAATTTCGAGATAGATGTGGAGTTCGGGCCGAAGAGCCGGCGCTATCTTGCCGACACGGGCTTCGACGACATCCTGGTCGAATCCTTCATGGTCACCAATCTGGACGGTGACCCACAGGATTTCGCCGATATCATCGCCGGCTGGGAGAAGATGTTTGCGGACATGGCGGTGAGGCACGGCGAAACACCCGAATTCATCGAGCGGTTCCGCCAGGGCTTCCGGGATCACATCTTCGCTGCACTGCATCCGAAGGGCTATGCGGGCTGGCCGATCTGGGCAGCGTCCGGGCGCAAACCACTATGAGCGCGAGCAATATCAAACGTCCCCGGTTCGGATTGAGATCCTTTCGCGCCAAGTTCGTGCTGGTCGTCGGCAGCGCCGTGCTCTTCGACCTCCTGCTGACAGGCGGGCTGGCGCTCTGGAACGTTCAAAGACTGTCGCGCGACGCGACGACGGAAGTCGGACAGGGCCTGCAAAACGCCAACGAAGACTACATGCTCACCTACGCGGAATCGACGGCCGCGCGGGTTAATCTTCTGCTCGGCCAGGTTCACGCCGACGTCGCCACGCTCGCGGGCGTAATCCAGGCGCAGATCGACCGCCCCGTGCGCCGGTCCGACGTCGGTGAGGCACTTGCGCGGCACGCACCGGAGTCCGTTACCGTCACTTACGATGCCAAAGGTGGGTGGGCGCAGAACCTTCCGGGGCCGCTCTCGAGCGTAAGCGTCTGGAGCTATCTCCTTGGCCCCGACCATCGGCCACTACCCGAGGTACAGACCGATATCGAGAACAGCGCCGTTCTTGATCTGGTTGCCCCCGCCCTGCTTGCGCACGGCCGCTCCAAACTGCAGATGTACTACGTCGGACCAAAAGAACGGCCGATCTTGCGGATGGCGCCCTATGCGGATCAGGCACAGACGTTCGACCGTCTCTACCCCGGCCATAACGAAGCCAACTTCTGGAACTTCTTCTTCCCCGGCCTCTATGAGTCCTGGGAGGAATGGGCGAAGCAACCGAGCCTCAGGCCCGTTGCAGCCGATACCACGCAAACGGCACCTTACACCGATGCCGCCTCGGGCAAACTGATCGTCAGTTTCTTCCAGCCGCTCTGGACGCCCGACCGCAAAGGTGTCGCCGGAGCAACCGGAACCGATATCACGCTCGACCAGCTGGCCGAGGTTGTCGAAAGCGTTAAGGTCGGCGACAGCGGCTTCGGATTTCTGGTGATGTCCGACGGCAACGTGCTTGCCATCAATCCGGTCGGCGAAAAGGTGATCGGTCTGCGGCGGTCCAGCGACACGGGTGGACAAGGCGTCACCGGATTGGAGCGCTCGCTGCGCCGCAGCGCCCAGCCCGCGATCGCAGAGCTGCCGCTTGGCACCGATGGCGCCATTCAGCGGGTGCTGCTCGATGAGAGTGGTGAGAAGGTCCCCTATCTCATTCTCCTCAAGCAGCTCGAGCCGGAGAACCTCTGGGTTTCCGGCCCGGTGCGCCGCGAGACCATGTCGATCGGCATCGTCGTGCCGGAGCGCGAAATCTATGCCTCGCTGTTTGCGGCACAGGCGAGTATCTCTGAAGCGACGAACCGCATCCTCATCTATCAGATCCTGGCCCTGCTCGCTTCGCTGCTGTTCGTCACGCTCGCCGTGTTCGGCATCTCCAAGCGGGTCACCCGCGGCATCAGCGCGCTCGCCGGAGCGGCAACCAGCATCGAGGCGAAGGACTACTCCGTCCGTGTGCCCATCACGACGCGCGACGAAGTCGGTGAAGCCGCTATCGCGTTCAATAGAATGGCTGAGGAGATCAGCTACCATACCGAGAACCTCGAAAACCTGGTGACCGAACGCACCAAGCAGCTCGAGGACGCCAACCATCAGATTTCGACGCTGAATACCCAACTGCGCAGCGAGAACCTGCGCCTTGGCGCCGAACTCGCCGTCGCCAAGCAGATCCAGATGATGGTGCTGCCGAAGGCCGGCGAGCTCGCGGAAATCGCCGATCTCGAAATCGCCGCCTATATGCGCCCGGCCGACGAGGTGGGCGGCGACTACTACGATGTGCTGCGCGACGGTGAGCGGCTGAAGATCGGCATCGGCGACGTGACCGGTCATGGCCTTGAAAGCGGCGTGCTGATGCTGATGGTGCAGTCGGTCGCAAGGGCCCTGCAGGAAGCCGGCGACATGGACCCGGAGCAGTTTCTCAACCGCCTCAACCGCGCCATCTACAAGAACATCGTGCGCACCAACACTGACAAGCATCTGTCGTTGGCCTTCCTCGACTACGACCACGGCCGCCTGACGCTGTCGGGGCAGCACGAGGAACTGATCGTCGTGCGCAAGGGTGCGGAAATCGAGCGGATCGACACGCTCGACCTCGGCCTGCCGATTGGCCTGGAATCGGACATTTCGCGCTTTGTTGCCACCCGCGAGATCTCGTTCGGCCGCGGCGACATGATCGTGCTGCATACGGACGGCGTGACCGAGGCAGCGAACGCCAAGGGCGAACTGTTTGGCATCGAGCGACTGTGCGAGAGTGCCGGAAAGTTTTACGGACAGAGCGCCGAGGACGTCAAATCGGGTATCATCAACGACCTGATGGCGCATATCGGCAAGCAGAAGATCTACGACGACATCACGCTCGTCGTCATGAGACACAGGTGATCAGATGACCACGCTCTACGGACTGGCGGACCTGACGATCGGCGCCCACCAGAAGATGACCCGGCTGCGTCTTTACGACGGGCCGCTGGATCTCAGCTGGAAGCATTGCGCCATGGCTTCGGATTTCGTCGCCGAACTGGCGGCGCTGCGCTATCGCGCGTCGCGCAACACCTATCGGGAAGTGCGCCACAACATCGGCTACCTCACCAACGAACTGGTCGAGAATGCCGTGAAGTTCCGCGCTTCCGGTTCCGTGGTCGTCGAGGCCGCCCTCGAGGGCCACAGCTTCCGCACGAAAGTGTCGAACGTGATCGACAACGAAGCGGCTGCGCGCTTCCAGGATCTTTTGTCCGAGATCGCCGACGGCGACCCGGGCGACCTGCTCATCGAGCGCATTGAAGCCAACGCAACCGGACTCGGCAAGAGCGGTTCGGGGCTTGGTCTTTTGACGCTGATGAGCGATTATGGCGTTCGTTTCGCTTGGGTTTTTGGCGCCCAGGGTGACGACGGCGAAACCTCATTGGAGACTTATGCCTCCATTGCGGTCCCAGACCTCTCGAACTGATGAGCCGGTGAACATGGAAAACAAGGACGAAGAAGAGTATCGCGTTTGGTCCGAAGGCAACGATATTCATTTTGAAGGCACGATGCGGCTGCCGGGAACGGAGGCCTATGCCCCGATCTTCTCGACGGTGATGGGCGTTCTGGAGACCGAGCCTGAGCACATCACGATCGACCTCACCGAACTGCAGTTCCTGAACTCGTCCGGGATCAACCTGCTCGCCAAGCTGACGATCGAGGCACGCAACCGCCCGAACGTGCAATTGACGGTGCGCGGAACCTCTGAGATCCCGTGGCAGTCGAAATCGCTGCCGAACCTCAAGAAGCTGCATCCCGGCCTCGATCTCAGGCTCAACTGAGATCACGCGGTGCCGGGACTGGATTCCCGTAGCTAAAGCCTGAGTATCGCGCGCCGACCGGCGCGCGACCGCGATTCCGCGCGCCAGCCACCGACAAATCCTGTCGCCGAAACCGGCCTCACGAGGCTTCGACGCCTTCTTCATTCCCCGTCGTCACGCTTGACTCTGCGAACGCCTAACCCTATTGATCAAATCATCTGATGACTTGATGAGCAGACAATGCAACCGATCAATCGTACCAACCTTGCCGAGAGCGCTGCCGAAAGCCTGCGGGCGGAAATCCTGAGCGGCCGCTGGGCTATCGGCGAACGCATTCCCAACGAGACGGCGCTGACCGAACTTCTGGCGGTGAGCCGCGGAACCGTGCGGGAGGCCGTTCGGGTCCTGATCTCGAAGGGGCTGCTCGACGCCCGCCAGGGCTCCGGCACCTATGTCCGCTCGACGGTCGATAGCTCGGGCGCGCTTGACCGCGTCAAGCGGGCGAGCCTGCGCGACCAATGGGAGGCGCGCGCGGCCCTCGACGTGGAAGCCGCACGCCTGGCGGCGCTGCGACATTCGCCCAAGGATCTGGAACATATGAAGCGCCTTCTTCTCGCCCGCGGCACGGTTTCCGATGGCGGGCGTGAGGCCTTCGGACGGCGCGACATCGCCTTTCATCGGTCGATCGTCGAGGCCTCCGGCAACAGGGCCATCGTCGAGCTCTATGACTTTTTCACTTCGGCCATTCTTGAAACCATTCACTCGACGCTGTCAGGCGACCTGCCGGAGCCGGACGACCGGGCGCATGCGGCGATCGTCGAGGCCATTGCGGCCAGTGATCCGGACAAGGCCGCGGCCGCCGTTCGGGCGTTCATGGCCCCCGTCCTCGCTGAACTTGATCGGCTACTTTCCCAATGAACCAGACTTTTCGTGATCCCCACAAAGCCGAAGCCGCCGAACCGCTGGACATCGAAGACCAGCTTATCGATGCCGAGGCCGACAGCCTGCCGGCACCGCAACCACCGGTGCTGAGCCGCAGCGCCCGCATCCTGCTGGGCGCCAGCCTCGTGCTCATCGCTTTCAACCTCAGGCCGCTGTTTTCAAGTCTCTCGGTGCTGCTGCCCGAGGTGATGCAGGCGACCGGCCTTTCCACCGCCAGCGCCAGCGTGCTCACCACCCTGCCGGTGCTCTGCCTCGGCCTTTTCGCGCCGCTTGCGCCGAAGCTCGCCCAACGCTTTGGTGCCGAACGCACGCTTCTCGGGGTGCTCGTCCTGCTGACGCTCGGCACGGGTCTGCGCGGCGTTCAGTCCGTGCCGCTGCTTTTCCTTTCGACATTTGCGGCAGGTGCGGCGATCGCGATCGGCAACGTGCTGCTTCCCGGGCTCGTCAAGCGTGACTTTCCCGACCGCGCCGCGATGATGACGGGCCTCTATACCATGGCGCTCTGCGCCGGTGCTGCCAGCGCCGCCGGCCTGACGCTGACGATCGAACACCATGTGGTCGGCTCCTGGTCCGGCGCGCTCGCGGCCTGGGCGGTACCCGCCCTCATCGTGCTGATGATCTGGGCACCGCAGGCGCTGCGCGGCAAGGCGCAAGCCCGCCATAGCGGCTTCCGCGTCGTCGGCCTCTGGCGCGATCGGCTCGCCTGGCAGGTGACGCTCTTCATGGGTCTGCAATCCGCACTCGCCTATTGCGTCTTCGGCTGGATGGCGCCGATCCTGCGTGAGCGTGGCCTCGATGCCGCAACTGCCGGTGCGGTCGTCTCCGCCTCGATCATGATGCAGGTCGTCACCTGCCTGCTCGTGCCATCCTTCGCCGTAAGGCGCCGCGACCAGCGCGCCGTCTGCGTGGCGCTCGTCGCCGCCGCCGTCATCGCACTGATCGGCATCCTTTTCGCGCCGCTCTCGACGGTGCTCGTCTGGGCTGTTCTGCAAGGGATCGGACAGGGCGGCCTGATTGCTGCAGCGATGACCCTCATTGTGCTGCGCTCGCCCGATTCGCACGTGGCGGCCCATCTCTCCGGCATGGCCCAGGGCGTCGGCTACGTGCTTGCCGCCATCGGCCCCCTGCTTGTCGGCTTCATCCGCAGCTGGACCGGCAGCTTCGCCGCCAGCGCCGTTCTCTTCATCGCGCTCGGCATCGGCGTGGCGATCATGGGTCTGGGCGCCGGCCGGGCGCTGCATGTCGGCGCACGAACCGTCCGGATAGACGACCGCTAAGACGGACGCGGATCAGCGCGTGGAATGATCCAAAGGTCCCCTTCCCAGGCGGAGCCCTTTCTCTCGCTGTCAGCACGCTCGCATCAGGCCGCGGCCACCGCCGCCTGGTAGCGCGGCGCCGGCCGGAAGGTGAGCGCGATCAGGAACGCGCCGAGGCCGATGCCCCAGGAACCGATGTAAAGCCAGGTGTAGCTTGCCAGCGCATCATAGATCAGGCCCCCGGCAATCGGTCCCGTCGCCATGCCAAGGCTGCCAGCCATGGCCGTCCCGCCGATCACCGTCCCCATCATCCGCAAGGGGAAATTCTCGCGGGCAAGCACCGCATAGAGCGGCATGACGCCCGCGTAGATGAAGCCGAACAGGGCGGCAACTGCGTAGAACGAGCCGAGCCCGGCGGCAAAGACATAGGCAAGCGCGCCGAAGGCCTGGGCCAGAAGTCCAAGAACGAGCACACGTTTGGCCCCGAAACGGTCGCCGAGCAGACCGAAGACGACGCGGCCGCCCATGCCGGCAAGACCCTCGACGCTGTAGATCGACACGGCCGCCATGACCGGAATGCCGCAGGTGATCGCGTAGCTCACAGTGTGGAAGATCGGGCCGGAATGGGTGGCGCAGCAGAAGAAGTTGGTCAGAAGCAGGATGATGAAGAGCGGCGATTTCAGCACCTGGCTGGTCGTCATCGACGAATGGGGCTCTTCCCCGGGCGAGGCCGCGGCAGCGCCGTCGGCAAGTGCCGGCGCCTGGCGAACGAGAAACGAGACCGGGATCATGATGACGGCAACGACCAGCGCGATGATCTGCAGAGCGGTTCTCCAGTCGTAGGCGGATACCAGCCAGGCGGCAAAGGGCGACATCGTCATCGGCGCCATGCCCATACCGGCCGAGACGAGCGAGACCGCGAGGCTGCGATGCGTATCGAACCAGCCGGTAACGCAAGCCATCATCGGCGCGAAGATCGCCGCCGTCGCGGTGCCGACCACGACACCGAAAAGGATCTGGAAGGCGATCAGCGAGGTCGTCCAGCTCGCTGCCATCAGGCTGACGGCCAAGAGCACCGAGCCGATGAGCACGATCGGACGCGCGCCCCATCGGTCGGAAAGGCTGCCCCAAGCGATGCTGGCAAATGCCATGGCCAGGAAGCCGATGGTCATGGCGCTCGAAACGCCTGTCACCGACCAGCCGGTGTCGCGCGAAATCGGCAGCAGGAACACCGGAAGCGAAAACATGGCGCCGATCGCCAGGCAGCCGAGCAGCCCGCCCGCCGCCACGATGACCCAACGGTAATGCGAATTGGTCATTGCAAATCTCCTTAAATCCGCCCGGCCCGACGTCCGGCCACGCCGAAAAATTGTGCAACCTGATCGCGCGACGGACCGTGCCTGGGACATCCCCTCGCCCGCCCGATTGAAAGACGCTCACGCCGGTGCCAAGCCGACAGGAGCTTCGAAAGAATTTCATAATAGGTGCAGATTCACATTCGATGCAGCCTTGAAGGCATGCGCCCGACTGTTTCCGCTTGATTGTGCGACGAAGCTTCTTTCTGTTGTCCGTTGCCACCTGAGAGATAGATAAAGGCTGGAACACGGCTTGCGGGAGTGACAAGTGTGACGGGATTTCGATGGATTCGCTGATCACCGCCGCGGCGCGAGCACTGGCGTCGGGCGACCCGCTCGGCGCGCTGAAGCGGGTGGCGCTACGCGACGATCCGCCGGCACTGGCGCTGCGCGGCATCGCCATGGCCCAGCTTGGAGACTTCACCCGCGCAAAGGTCCTGCTGAAGAACGCCGCGCGCGCCTTCGGCCCGAAGGAAGCGGTGGCGCGGGCGCGGTGCATCGTCGCCGAGGCGGAGATCGCCATCGTCTCCCGTGATCTTTCCTGGCCGATGCGGGCGCTCGACGCCGCCCGCTCGACGCTCGAAACCCATGGCGACCACCTCAATGCCGCCCACGCCCGCAATCTCGGGGCACGGCGCCTGCTCTTGATCGGCCGTCTGGACGAGGCCGAGAACTTGCTTGCCGATATCGATACGGCGCGGCTGACACCGCTGTCGAAAGCCGCCCACGACCTGGCGCTCGCCGGCATCGCCGTGCGCCGGTTGCGAACCGAGGCCGCCACCGCCGCCTTCGGGCGGGCGGGCGAAGCGGCACGGGCGACCGGCATTCCGGCCCTGATCTTGGAAGTTGAAAACGCGGCCGCCGTGCTTAAAGCGCCGGCTGCCCGCCTCATGGCGGATGGGCAAGAGCGCTCGCTGCTGCTTGGCGAGGTCGAAGAGCTGCTTGCTTCCGGCGCCCTCGTCATCGACGCCTGCCGGAACCTCGTCCGAAGACAAGCGACCTTGTGCACGCTTGCCACTCGGCCGGTGCTCTTTGCGCTGGCGCGCGCGCTGGGCGAAGCCTGGCCGGGAGACGTCTCAAGGCGAACCTTGCTCGCCCGGGCCTTCGGCGCACGACATGTCGACGAATCCCACCGGGCAAGGCTGCGTGTCGAAATCGGCCGGCTGCGCGAGGAACTGCGCCCGCTTGCGGATATCACGGCGACGAGCGATGGCTTCCGGCTGGTGCCGCACGGCAAGCACACAGTCGTCGTCCTTGCCCCGCCGGTCGACGAGCGACATGCGACGATGCGGGCGCTGCTGGCGGACGGCGAGGCCTGGTCAAGTTCGGCGCTCGCAATCGCGCTCGACGCCAGCGCGCGCACCGTGCAGCGGGCGCTCGAAGAGCTCGCCTCGCAAGGCAAGGTTATGCCGATCGGGCGCGGGCGGGCACGGCGCTGGGTCGTGCCGCCGATTGCCGCATTCCCGACAGTGTTGTTACTCCCCGGCCCTTTGCCAAACGAATAGGATCAGACCCATGAAAAGATCCGAAGCCGAAATCATCCAGATATATGGCCCGTTCCCCGGGGCAGACCAGGTCCATGGCGTCACCTTCGACGGCCGGAACGTATGGTTCGCCGCCGGTGACACGATCAACGCCTTCGACCCGGAAAACGGTGCGCCCGTCCGCTCGATCGACGTCGCCGCGCATGCCGGTACGGCGTTTGACGGCAAGCACCTCTTCCAGATCGCCGAAGATCGCATCCAGAAGATCGATCCGGAAACCGGGAAAATTCTCGCAACAATCCCGGCGCCGGGCGGTGGCGGCGATTCCGGCCTTGCCTGGGCCGAGGGCACGCTTTGGGTCGGGCAGCATCGGGGCCGCAAAATTCATCAGATCGATCCCGAGAACGGCGCAATCCTGCGCACGATCGAATCCAAGCGCGTCGTGACCGGGGTGACCTGGGTCGACGGCGAACTCTGGCACGGCACCTGGGAGGGTGACGAAAGCGATATCAGGCGCATCGATCCGCAAACGGGAGCGGTGCTCGAAACGGTCGCCATGCCGTCCGGAATGGGCGTATCGGGCCTAGAGTCCGATGGCGGCGAGCGCTTCTTCTGTGGCGGCGGCCCGAGCGGCGTCGTCCGGGCCGTTCGCCGGCCGAAGCGGGCGCGCTGAAGACACTGACGATGAATTCCTGGCAACCGGCGCGGCTGCGCGCCGCTGTCGGTGCGGCGCCGGCACTACAGCGCCGCGCGCCTTTGAGGCGCATAGAGGGCGCTGTAGCGCTTCGAAGCGCTGCATGTTCCGTCCGCAAAACCGGCGATGAATAGGGAACCATGCAGTAGCGTTGTCCCGGCACGGTCCGCAATACCCGGACACCGCGGACCGTGCCCGAGCTTTAGGCCTTAATGAAGGCGAGCAGGTCGGGATTGATGACATCGGCATGGGTTGTCAACATGCCATGTGGATAACCCTCATAGACCTTGAGCGTGCCGTTCTTCAGCAGCTTCACCGCCAGTCGCGCGCTGTCGTCGATCGGCACGATTTGGTCGTCGTCGCCGTGCATGACCAGCGTCGGCACGTCGATCGCCTTCAAGTCTTCGGTGAAGTCGGTTTCGGAGAAGGCCTTGATGCCTTCGTAATGGGCCTTGGCGCTGCCCATCATGCCCTGACGCCACCAGTTGCGGACGACGCCTTCCGATACTTCGGCACCCGGGCGGTTGTAGCCGTAGAACGGGCCGGCCGGAACGTCGAGGAAGAACTGGGCGCGGTTGGCAGCAAGCGCCGCCCGGAAACCGTCGAACACCTCGATCGGCAGGCCGCCCGGATTGTTTTCGGTCTTGACCATGATCGGCGGCACAGCGCCGACGATGATCAGCTTGGAAACCCGGCCGCCGCCGTGGCGCGCCACGTAAGCCACCGCTTCGCCGCCACCGGTGGAGTGACCGATGTGGATTGCATCGCTGAGGCCGAGCTTGGTGGTCAGCGCCGCAACATCCTTCGCGTAGTGTGCAATGTCGTGTCCCTCGCTCACCTGCGTCGAACGGCCATGGCCGCGGCGGTCATGGGCGATGACCCGGTAGCCCTTGCTGACAAAATAAAGCATCTGCGCATCCCAATCGTCCGCCGACAGGGGCCAGCCATGGTGAAAGACGATGGGCTGGCCCGAGCCCCAATCCTTGTAGAAGATATCGACGCCGTCTTCAGTCCTGACGAAGTTCTCGGTCATGGGAACGGTTCCTTTGTTTGGGTTGGGTGTATGTCTTCGAGATGTGGCCCCGGCGCGAGATCCGCGCCGGGACGTGCGGTCCGCGTCAACCGAGATGGGGGTGGTTGATCGCGAGAAAGTGGTTGACGACCGGCGCGGCCGGCCCCTTGTGGTAGCGGCGGACATCGTCCTGAATGTCGGCATCGGCCTTCGACACGCGCTTGTGCTGGCGCAGATGCTCTGCCCAGGATTCGACCATAAACCATTCGACCAGCCGTCCGGGATCGGCCGCGTCCTCGGTCACGCCCCAGCCATAGGCGCCGTCGCGCCGCCGCTCGTGCGACAGGCGGGCGAGCGCCTTCAGGAACTCGGACCGATCCGCCTTGTCGATCGTATATTCGATCAGGACGAGAACCGGTCCGCGGTCGTGTTCGACCGGCTCGCTGGTCAGCGGCTCCGGCCAATGATTGGAAGGTATGAGATCCGCCTCACCTTTCGGCAGCTTCATGGCGTGGAAGGCGAAGCCGACTGAGAGAAGGCCGATGGCCGCCACGGCGAGCGTGAAGGGCACGCCGATCGCCGAGGCGGTCGCGCCCCAGGCAAGGCTCCCGCCGGTCATCGCGCCGTTGAAGACGGTCAGATAGACGGCGAGCGTGCGTCCGCGCACCCAGTTGGGCAGGATCGCTTGCGCAGTGCTGTTCAGCGTCGTCAACGCCGTGATCCAGGCCGCACCACAGACGAGCAGCGCCGCCACCGCCACCCATTGCGCCGGCGCGAAGGAAAGCACGCCCATGACGGCGGCGGTCAGGACCGCGGACAAAAGCAGCAATCCGTCGGCATCCATCCGGGCCCGCAAGCGCGGCATCACCAGCGCGCCGCCGATTGCGCCGGCGCCGACGGCGCCGAGCAGGATGCCGTAGAAGCTGGCGCCGCCGCCGAGAAGCTGGCGGGCGACCAGCGGCAGCAGCGCCCAGATCGCACTTGAAAAAGCGAAAAACACGGCTGCACGCAAAAGCACCACATGCAGCTCGCGGCTGGCGCGCGCATAGCGCAGGCCGGCCCGGAAGGCGCCGAGGAAGCGCTCGGCGAGCGCGTCGTCCTCCGGCACCTGCCGCCGCCACCAGACCAATGCGGCAATGACGAAGACATAGCTGATGACATCGACGCCATAGGTGACGGCCGCGCCAAACCAGGCAAGCAGCAGACCGCCAAGCGCCGGGCCGATCGCGCGGGAGATGTTGATGCCGAGCGAGTTCAGTGCGACCGCGCCCTTGACGTCCGGTCGCGACACGAGCTCCGGCACGATCGCCTGCCAGGTGGGGGCAACCAGCGCTGCGCCGATGCCGCCGACAAAGGTAAGCGCAATCAGCGAGGTCACCGACTGCAGCCCGCTTGCAGAGAGGAACAACAGGCAGAGGCTCGCGGATGCGAGCAGGAACTGCACGACGATCAGGAATTTGCGTCGGTCGAGAATATCGGAGAGCACGCCGGCGGGAATGGCGAGCAGGAAGATCGGCAGCGTCGCGGCCGCCTGGATCATCGAGACGGCGGCGGGCGTTGCCGACAGGTCGGTGACGAGCCAGGAGCTTGCGACATCGCGGATGAAGCTGCCGGTGTTGCCGATGATCGTCGCCACCCAGAGCACGGCGAAGACCTTCTGGCGCAAGGGCGCGAAAGTGCCGGCGTTGTTGGTCGCTGCCTGCGTCATTGGCCGCCCCTCTCCGTGGATGCACGTTCGCGCAGATCATAGACTGCAACGAGCACGAATGCGCCGGCAAGGCCGATATGTTCGAAGAAACCGTTTGTCGCCATCGCGCGCTCCATGCCGGGCGGCAGTTCCCAGAAGCGGAATGCGAGCAAGGTGGCGGCGAGGGTGAAGGCCGCAAGCGCGCCTGCCGCCGCCCAGCGGTAGAAGCCTGAGAGAACGAGAGCCGACATCGCAAGCTCAAAAACGATGATGCCGACAGCAAAGAGCGGTGCCGGATAGAGGCCGAAATGCTCCATCTCGGCAAGCGCGCCCGGGAAGTCGAAAATTTTCGTCAAGGGTCCCTGGATATAGGCCGAGCAGAGCGCCAGCAACCCGACGAATATGACACGGTTGCCGGAAAGGCCCGGCCGGAGGCGAGCGGCGAGACGATTTTCGAGGGAAGAGAGGCTCAATCTTTCGTTTCCTTGTCAGGCGGTCTTCGGCTTGATGGGCGGCAAAGCCGCCCTCATCGATTTTTCGGCCATTTCAAAGCGGTGATCGCGCTCTGGGATATGCCTTGGTAGTAGGCTCCATGCTTCGCCGGCGGATGGTTCACCACGACTTTCGCCGAGAGGTGCCGGACGCCCTCAGTCGGCGAGGCCGAGGCCTGCTCCGGTCCGAGCGATGCGTTGAGCAAGATTGAGACCGCGGCCATCGCGACGGCGCCAGCTTTCGTGCGCATTCTGCGTCTCCCTTCCGCTATCGTCACACCGCCCAGCAGGAGCATCCAAGCGCGCCGAAGAAACCCTTAAGGTCGGCGATCGGCAGTTTCGACGTCCAGGCGCCGGCATGATCGTGGCCATGGACGCCGCAATCGCTGGCGCAGCCGCACGACGTGATCGCGGTGCGCCGGAGCGAGCGCTTTCCGGCGCCCTCGGGCTCACCCCAGGCGGCATAACCGCCGAAGGTGCGGACCGGCGACCAGTCGGGCATTGCCGGCGGCACCTTGTTCTCGTCGTGAGAGGCAAGTTCGCCGGCCGCATAGACGATCTTGCCGCCGACCATCGTGAGCTCTGACGTGAGGAAGGAAATCTCGTCCTCGGCGCAGTTGAAAAAGTCCTTGTTCGGCACGATGAGGTCGGCGAACTGCCCTTTCTCAATCCGGCCTTTCTTGCCTTCCTCGTTTGAAAACCACTGCACCTTCTCGGTCCACATCCGAAGCGCCGTCTCGCGATCGAGGCAGTTGGCGCGCGGGTAGAGCTGCAGGCCGCCGACAGTCTTGCCGGTCACCATCCACGACAGCGAAACCCAGGGGTTGTAGGATGCGACGCGGGTCGCATCGGTGCCGGCGGAAACGTTGACGCCCCTTGCCAGCATCTTGGCCACCGGCGGCGTCGCTTCAGCGACACCATGGCCGTAGCGCTCGACGAAGTACTCGCCCTGATAGGCCATGCGGTGCTGCACGGCGATGCCGCCGCCAAGGGCGGCGATCCGGTCGATCGAGCGGTCAGAGATCGTCTCCGCATGGTCGAAGAACCAGTTGATGCCCTCAAGCGGGATATCCTGGTTGACCTTCTCGAAGACGTCGAGCGCACGGGTGATCGTCTCGTCATAGGTGGCATGCAGTCGCCAGGGCCAGCGGTTCTCCGCAAGAATGCGCACGACCTCTTCGAGTTCGCCCTCCATCTCCGGCGGCATGTCCGGGCGCGGCTCGCGGAAGTCCTCGAAGTCGGCGGCGGAAAACACCAGCATCTCGCCGGCACCGTTGTGGCGGAAATAGTCGTTACCCTGCTTGTACTTGACCGACGACGTCCATTTCAGGAAGTCGTCCTTCTCCTGCTTCGGCTTCTGGGTGAAGAGGTTGTAGGCAAGGCGGACCGTCATCTGGCCCTCGTCCGAGAGCTTCTGGATGACGGCATAGTCATCCGGGTAGTTCTGGAAGCCGCCGCCGGCGTCGATGACGCTGGTGACGCCGAGCCGGTTGAGCTCGCGCATGAAATGACGGGTCGAGTTGACCTGGTAATCGAAGGGCAGCTTCGGCCCCTTGGCGAGCGTCGAATAGAGGATGCCGGCATTGGGCTTGGCCAAGAGCAGCCCCGTCGGGTTGCCGCTGGCATCGCGAGTGATCTCGCCGCCCGGCGGGTTCGGCGTGTCCCTGGTGTAGCCGACGGCGCGGAGCGCCGCGGCATTGAGCAGCGCCCGGTCATAGAGATGCAGCAGGAACACCGGCGTATCGGGCGCGACCGCGTTGATCTCATCGATCGTCGGCAACCGCTTTTCGGCGAACTGGTGCTCGGTGAAGCCGCCGACGACCCGCACCCATTGCGGCGCCGGCGTGATCGCCACCTGCCGCTTCAGCATGTCCATCGCATCGGCAAGCGAGCGCACGCCGTCCCAGCGCAGCTCCATGTTGAAGTTGAGGCCGCCACGCACGACGTGGGTATGATTGTCGTTCAGGCCCGGCAGGACGCGCTTGCCCTTGAGGTCGATGGTCTTTGTGCCTGAGCCTGCCAGCGCCATGATCGTCCTGTCGTCACCGACAGCGAGGATCAGGCCATCCTTGACGGCAACGGCAGTGGCAGTCGGATTGGCGCGGTCGAGCGTCGTCACGAGGCCGTTGTGAAGGATCAGGTCGGGCGTCATCGAAGTATCTCCGGTCTGTTGGGCGCCGGCGGTGCGGGCCGACGGGAAGAGAGCGGGCAGCGCCAGCGACGAGGCGGCACCGAGGAACGAGCGTCTAGTCGGCATCGTCAGGCCCTTTCGTCGGGGCCGGCAGCATCCTTCGCCGTGCCGGTTGCGATCTGCCCGCCGGGCAGATGGCCGAACACGTGCGGCATGCACTGCCGATTGAACCAGGAGAGGTTGACCGGCTCACCCGACAGGGCGCGCTTGACCAGGGGGACGGATTGCTCCCCGATGAGAATGCCGAGCAGACCGATCAGCGCGATGACCGGCGGCGCCGGCGAGCGGACGTTGAGCAGCGCATAGATGACGCCGACGACCAGCCCGGCTCCAAGCGAGAGAAGGTACATCTTCATCGCCAACTCCTTTACGGGATAAAGGTGGCGCTCCGGCCGCAGCGAGGCGGCCAGAGCGTTAATCTAGAGCGCGGAAGCGTTCTGTCAGTGGCCTTCGGACGCGCCGAACATCGACTTGGCGTAGATGATGCCGAGACCATACGAACCGCCGAACTTCTTGGCGATACCGGTGGTCATGTCGTAGGTCTCGGTGCGCGCCCAGTCGCGCTGCAGCTCGAGCATGTATTGCAGCGAGGTCATCGGCCGGACGCCGGCCTGCACCATGCGGTCCATCGCCCGCTCATGCGCCTCATCCGAAACGTCGCCGCAGGCGTCGGCGATGACATAGACCTCGAATCCCTGATCGAGCGCCGAGAGGGTCGGGCCGACGATGCAGACCGAGGTCCACAGCCCGCACATGACAAGGCGCTTCTTGCCGATGCGGTTGACCTCTTCGATCACGGCGGCGTCTTCCCAGGTGTTCATCGAGGTGCGGTCCAGCAGTTTCTGGCCGGGGAAGGCATCGGTGATCTCGGAGAACATCGGGCCGGAGAAGGTCTTTTCGGCAACGGTCGTGAGGATGGTCGAAACGCCGAAACCTGCCGCCGCATTGGCGACAAGTGCTGCGTTGTTGCGCAAGAGCACCGCGTCGATCGACTTGGTCGCAAAGGACATCTGCGACTGGAAGTCGATCATGATCAGAGTGTGGTCTTTGGGCGAGACGAGGAGTTTGCCGGGGGTCGCTGTCGCAGACATGGTCGTGACCTCTTACTGTTGAAACTGAACTCCGATTGGCGAGGCCCAACTATGCCGCCGACCGGCGACCCATTCTTGTCGCCAAAGGTGGATTTTTGAAAATTTCGCTCGCCTTCAGCCGGCAGGGCGCGTGTACTTTCAGAGGGTTACGACTGTCGGCTGCGCCGCCACTGGCGCGGCGTGGCACCTGCGGCCTGCGCAAAGGCCCGGGTAAAATGGCTCTGATCCGAAAAGCCGCAGACGACGGCAATTTCACTTAGGGACGTGGGCGAGAACTGCAACAGATCCTTGGCCTTTTCGATCCTCTGCTGCAGCAGCCAGCGGTAGGGCGTGCTGCCCATGGTCTCGCGAAAGGCACGCAAAAAAGCCGCCTGCGACAGATTGCAGGTCGCAGCCATTTCCTCGACGGTGAGCTCGCCATCCAGACGGGCTTGCACCAGATCGCGGATCTTTGCCTGGCAGCGCTGCGAAAGCCTGCGTCCTCCGGCAAGGCTCTCGCCACGGCCGTTACCGTACTGCCGGACCATATGCACGCCGATTGCCACCGAGAGCTGGTCGACAAACAGCGCGCTTCGATCCGTGTATCCGTCCACCGACGCAAACAAAGCGCCGAGCATGCCGCCGAGAACAGGGTCGGGCGAGCCGGAAACGGGCCGCAGCTCGCTGACGCCAGAAGCATTTGCCGCGTCTGCGATGCGTTCGAGCGCACCGTGGCCGATTTCAAGCAAGGTGAAATCGAAGGATCCTTTGAGATCGGCTTTATAATCGTCGGCAAAGTTCCTGACGTAGATCGAGTTTTGGCCGAACTCCTGGGTCGCAGAGTGGTGCGCTCCGAAAACCCGGCGGCGATGACCGCCCACAAGCGATAGGCCGATCAGATAGCCTCGCCCGTTGCCAGGTGTCGTGACCTGGCCCGGCGGTCCCGCTGTCGACCGCTTGCGGTGGAAGACCATGTCGCGGCCTTCGATCGTCCTGTCGTCATCCAGCTGGTCGAGCGAGCATCCGAGACTGTCGCGCGGTCGCGCTCCGGCCGAGGCAGCGGAAACATTCGTCATCGTCTTCGCTCCTATGTGTCGAGACTGCCCGCCAAACCCACCTGCCGTGACGACGAAAACGAAAGACGTAAGTCGCCTCGCGCAGGGTAAACGTGCGCGCAATTCATTCTCGGTTTCACCAAATCATTTGCAGGAGCGGCCCTATGATTGCCCCGGTCGCCGCATCATTCTTGCACGTTTTTCACCTGTTTTGAAAATTTTGCACGAGGGCGCGCCCTCTTTCCACCCTATTGCGGAGGTCGATCCACAGCGACGCCGACCGACCGGTTCTTTTTCCGGAAGCGTGCCGGCGTTTCCCCCGTCAGGCTGGTGAATACCCGGGTCATGTGGCTCTGGTCGGCAAAGCCGCAGTGGATAGCAATTTCAGCAAGGGGGGTGTCCTGAAGCAGACACTCCTTGACCCGCGCGATCCGATATTCGGACAGCCACCTGGACGGTGTGCGCCCGAAGCTTTCCTTGAAAGCCTTGTTGAAATAGCTGCGCGAGAGCTCGCACTGGGCCGCAAGATCGCCGATCGAGAACGGCGTGTTGAAATGGGCGACCAGAAACTCCGTCGCCAGCCTCTCCTGCCATGGCGCCAGCGTCCCCTTCTTGTCGACGGGGAAATGCAGACCGCCATAGGCCTGGCTGAGATGGGCCAATGCGGCAAGATTGATCTGTTCGACGAAGAGCAGATTGGCCCGGTCCGGTTCATCGAGCGAGGGCAGCAGCGCCTGGGCAAGGCCGAACATGACCGGATCCACGCGTCCCTGCACGGGAGACAGCGACACATACTCGCCGCGCCCGGCCCTTTCGGTAAAGCTCCGCATAGAGGCAAAGGGAATGTGGAAGCGGACATTGTCGAAGGGCGACAGATGGTGGCACTGCCATTGGTCGCGAAGATCGGTGATCGCGAGCGAAGCCTTGGGATGCCCTCCCTCATACACGAGTTCGCCACGCCGCCACAGGCGATGCGCCTCGAAGTCACGCATCTGGACGATGACGTTGAAGGCATCGGCGACCGGAATCAGCGGCCCGACTTCCAGATCGAAGCGATCCGAGAAGGTTCTCGTGACGGTGATGTCGCCGGCGCTGATCCGCTTGACGATAGGGCGCGGTGTGCGTTCGTCTGCGCTCAGTCCTTCTTGCAAGGCCATCGGTCAGGGTCTCCCGATTTCCAGCTCAGCCGCCCGCTTCAGCGGCCGGGCGGATGCTACAACGGTTGGCTGTCGCAATACAGAGGCAAATCCAGCGATGCATCGCCGAGCGTCAAAGGTCAGCATGGTACCCTCACTGCAGCCAGCGCGCGCGCCAGACGGCGGGTGTCACGCCCGTCACCTCACGAAAGGCCTCGACGAACCGGGCCTCGTCGGCATAGCCGCAACTGGCGGCGGTTTTGCTCAGCGACCATCCCTCTTCGATCAGATAGCGCTTGGCGCGACCGATCCGGTACCGCATCAACCACTCTTGCGGCGTCTGGCCGGTCACGGATGCAAAAGCCGCGGCAAAACCCTCTTCCGAAAGATTTGCGGCCGCTGCTGCTGCCGCAAACGAAAAGTCCTTGGCCCAATGGTCGATCATGAAGTCCTTGGCCGCCTTCTCCTGCCACACAGACAGATCGGGGCCGCCGGATGCGACGGCGCGATCCGGGTAGGAATGCAGAAGATGCGCGCAGATGGCGACGGCGATGTGCTGCAGCACCGCACCCGGTTCACCCTCGCTCTCGTCAAGAAGCGGCGACAGCGCCAAGGCGAGATTGTGCATGACGTCGTCGACCTCGCCGCGACGGCATCTAAGACTGGTGGCGGCGGGAGCATGCGAAAACTCGCAGACTTCATGAAACAAGGCCCGTGGCAGATGGAAAGCGAGTGAATCGAGATCGCTGACGAGCCGGATACTGGCGCCCTCAGCGAGATCGACGAGACAGATCGACCCCTGCCGGTAGCGGCGAATTTCACTTTCGCTTTCGCCCGGCACCAGGTCGCAGTGCATGACATCCTTGAAGTAGAACATCAGGAAATAGGCGTCGTCGGCGGGCAGCGATACGATGCGGCTCAGTTCTCCGTTCAGCCGGCACCGCAGGCGCGTCACCGAAAACCGGGCGTCCCGCACGGGCCGCACCATGAGAAACGGCGCCTTCGGCTCGCCAAAATACGCTCCAATACCGCTTGGCTCTGTCATCATCCGTCCAGCCCCGCCCCCTGGCGATGGAGTTCACTCCTCGCGTGCAATCCGATTCGATGCGCGAAAGATCCGACGCAAGGGGGCATCTCGCTATTGCCGCTCATATCCGAGAAAACATGGGGGGTGCTGCCAGTAATTTCTTGTATCCTTTGCTCACATTTAGCCGCAAACGGCTCTGTATTGACTTCATGCCGCATGATCCCGCCGCTTCAAAGCGGCCGCGTCTCGGTGACGTAGCTCTCGAAGAAATCGGAGAACTTGGCAACCCTGAGCGGCAGCCGTTGACGGGCTGTGCGACATCCGGGCATTCGCGGCCTCCGTGGAAGACCTGGCGAACTCCATCGGCGACAGGCGGCGTGTGTACCCGGGCCAAGCCGTCTATGGCATCGGCTACGCCACAGGCGCGACGCTGCTCGCCGCACTCCTGGTCAAATATCCTGGTCTGTTCGAGCGAGCGGTCCTGCTGCATCCCCTCGTGTCTTGGGTGCCACCCGGCAACGCCGGACTTCAGGGCAAACCGATCCTGGCCACCGGCGGCCAAGACGATCCTACCGGTCCATTGGCGCTCGCCGAACAACTGGTCGATTATCTTGCGGGGCAGAAAGCTGATGTCCGACCCCTCTACAATCGGGCCGCACACGAGATCGAGCAGGATGAATTGATAGCGCTTCGGGATTTCCTTCAGGCGGCCATCGACTGAAGCAATGCGGGCCGCATCTGATGACGCGGCCCGCGATAGATTTTACTGCGCCTTGGCTTCGATATCGACTTGCTCGAGCAGAAGCGCCGGGTTTTCGGCAGCTCCCATCAGTTCGAGCGCGCCGACACCGGCTTCATCCTTGGCCTTGACCTTCAGCGTGAAGGTGCCGGGCTTGCTGATGAACTGGGTAAACGCCGTCGCCGCGTCCTGCAGTTTCGGCTGCGTGGCGGCAAAATGCTGCACACCGGCGCTCGTCATCAACACGAGCAGGCCGCGAACGCTGTCCTCGGTCATGTGGTTATCTTCGGCATAGAGCTTGATGCCCTTGGCCATGATGCCCTTGTCCTCGAGCTTGAGCGTGACTTCCCTCGCCGTAAGACCGAACATCGCGATCTGCGCGGCATTGAGATCGCCGGAGAAGAAGTCCTCCGAAGCGCCGCCCATGACGCCGGAGAAGGAGAGGCTGCCCATGTCCTTGCCATCCAGCGAAATCTGCTTGATGACGAAGTTCTCGTTGGGCTCATCCCACGACAGTTCGACGTTGGACGAGAAGACCAGCTTGTCGAGGCCGATCTTGCGCAGCGTCTTGAAGCCCTCTTCCTGCGTGTCCGCAGGGATCGGAACGCTGAGGTCGCGGTAGCTGACGCGGACATCCGTCGGAATGCCGTTGCGCGGCTTCGTCAGCGCGATTTCATAGGTATCGAGCGTGAAACGAACGCGTTCCGGAACGGACGGCACGGCCGACTGCTCTACGGGCGCCTCGGCCATCGGGTCTTCCGGCACTTCACCGGCGATCTCCGCGCCGCTGGCGGCTTCGCCGTCGGTCGCTTCATCCGCCGACTGCTCTGCAGGCGCCTCGGCCATTGGCTCTTCTGCTGCATCGCCGGGGACCGCCGCGTCGCTGGCGGCTTCGCCGTTTGTCGTTTCGTCCGGCACCTGCTCGGCTTCCGGCGCCTGTTCGGCACTGATCGACGGATCGACCTCGGTTTCGGTCGCGCTCTCGTCCTCGACGGTTTCACTGTCCGTCACGGCTGCCGGGTCGCCGCCGGGCATGTCCACGTCGAGCCCGGCGACCCGGATCGTGCCGAATTCCGGCATCAGCGTGGTGTAGGGGAAGGTCTCGAATTCCTCCTCCTTCAGGCCCGCAAGCTTCGTCAGTGCCTCCATGGTCGGAGCCCAGGAGAAACCGTTGATGCTGGCTTCGGCAAACTTGAAGTAGTCGGTCCCCTCGCCCGCCGTGACACCGTTCATCGTGCCATCGAAACTGCGGCCGTTGAGCTGGAACGCCATCTTGTCGACGGCGAGCTTCACGAGCTTGCCTTCGGCGCTTTCCTGCTCCGGCACTTCCATCTTCAGGCCGAGCAATTCCATGTCGCCCTTTGCCAGCATGTCGACCAGCGAAAGAATGCGTTTGAAGAATGCCTGGCGCTCCGCCGGTGGCAGGGCTTGCGGATCGCTGACCGCCTGGAGTTGCTCGAGCGTTTCGAGAAGCGGCTCGGTCGGCATGCGGACGCTGAGGCCGCTGCTGCGCACTTCGTCGTAGCCGAAACGCGACTTGCTATCGGAGAAGGCAAGGTTCTTTACGGAGATCGGGCCGTAGAGCAGCTTCGGTTCCTTGTCCTCAGGACCGGCTTTTTGCGTGTAGATGCGGGCCATGTAGGCCACATCGAAGCTCTCTCCAGTGACGGCGCCCATGGTGCCGTCCATCTTTTCCCGCTTCGTTGCCCCTTCGCCGTCAGGAATATCCATGGCAAAGGCGAACGTGGCGCCGCTCGCCGAATAGCGCGCAACGCGGCCGCTGGCGATATCCTCGAGCCGGACATCCTTGTAGACCGTCTTCTGCTCGGAGCTTGCAACGTTCTGGACGATGGCCACTTCCGGCGCGGAGACCTGCTTTGCCGCGAAGCGCTCGATGCGCTTCAAAAGGTCAGCCTTTTCCCCGCTTGCCGTCAGGCCGGCTGCGAAAAAGTCGGGATCTTCCAGCGTTGCCGCAGGCACGGAAAGCTTGGCGGCCTTCAGGTCGAGCTCCAGGCCCTTCACGTCGAGCTTGCCGCTCAGCGAAAAGATCTTCGGACGTCCGTCGATTGCCGCGATGCGCGCGCTGACACCATCGGCGAAAGGCAGCGTGACGTCGCGCAGATGAATGCGGCCGAAGAAGTCCGCCTCAACCGAACCGGCCTTCCCGCCGCGCTCGGCGATGAAGGTCCCGACCGCCTTTTCGAGCATGAACTTGCCGCCGACGACACCCGCGGCTGCGATCGCGATGACCGCGACAGCAGCCCAAAGTGCTTTGCGACGGCCCTTGCCGGCACCAATTTCTGTCTCAGCCACGATTTCTGTCCTTTCGTCACACGAAAAATGGAAAGCTCTTGAGTCGTTGCGGTGTGACTAACCATTGGCGCTACCTTCCGCAAGTTTGGCGGGAGTGCAGTGCAACAATTTTCTTGTATCGGCTGCAATCGGCAAACGCTCGAACGTCATCAAAAATGCATGGAGGGCTGCAAGCATGTGCCCATGGGACCCATGTCCATTAGCGATAGGATCTGCTTATCGCCACAATCAGGAAATCCAACTTAAATTAATGGAACCACTTTGATAGAGTCTACGGCACAATGAGGGAGACGCAGCCAGTGGCGACACCGCTTCGCGGAACGACAACCACCGACGGCACCAGACATGCCGGGCCGCGGGCTCGGCTGGGCGCCTGTCCGCGCCTGGCGCTTTTCCTCTGACCCATCCAAAATTCACGTCATCTTGAAGGGAGATAAAAATGGACGCGAAAGCCGACAAAACGGGCAAATGTCCCGTCATGCACGGAGCCCAGACGAGCGCACAGTCGCCCGGCACCTCGAACCGCGACTGGTGGCCGAACCAGCTCAACCTGAAGATCCTGCACCAGAACTCTTCGCTGTCCGATCCGATGGGCGAAGCCTTCGACTACGCCGAGGAATTCAAGAAACTCGACCTGCCGGCGGTGAAGAGGGACCTCTTCGCGCTGATGACCGATTCGCAGGATTGGTGGCCGGCCGACTTCGGTCACTATGGCCCGCTCTTCATCCGCATGGCCTGGCACAGCGCCGGCACCTACCGTACCGGTGACGGCCGCGGCGGCGCGGGCGCCGGACAGCAGCGCTTTGCGCCACTCAACAGCTGGCCGGACAACGCCAACCTCGACAAGGCACGCCGGCTGCTGTGGCCGATCAAGCAGAAATACGGCAACAGCATCTCCTGGGCCGACCTGATGATCCTCGCCGGCAACTGTGCGCTCGAGTCTATGGGCTTCAAGACCTTCGGCTTTGCCGGTGGCCGCCCCGACGTCTGGGAACCGGAGGAAGACATCTACTGGGGCACGGAAAAGACCTGGCTCGACGACAAGCGCTACTCGGGCGACCGCGACCTCGAGAACCCGCTCGCCGCCGTTCAGATGGGCCTGATCTACGTCAATCCGGAAGGCCCGAACGGCACTCCGGACCCGCTCGCCGCCGCGCGTGACATCCGCGAAACCTTCGCGCGCATGGCGATGAACGACGAGGAAACCGTGGCGCTGATCGCCGGCGGCCACACCTTCGGCAAGACCCATGGCGCCGGCGATGCGGCCAATGTCGGCCGCGAGCCGGAAGCTGCCGGCATCGAGGAACAGGGCCTCGGCTGGGCGAGCACCTACGCCAGCGGCCGTGGTGGCGACACCATCACGAGCGGCCTCGAAGTCACCTGGACGACGACGCCGACCAAATGGAGCAACAACTTCTTCTGGAACCTCTTCGGCTACGAATGGGAACTGACGAAGAGCCCGGCCGGCGCACACCAGTGGACGCCGAAGCATGGCATGGGTGCCAACACCGTGCCGGACGCGCACGACAAATCCAAGCGCCATGCGCCGTCGATGCTGACGACCGACCTCGCCCTGCGCGTCGACCCGGCCTACGAGAAGGTCGCACGGCATTTCTACGAGAACCCGGATGCCTTCGCCGACGCCTTCGCCCGCGCCTGGTACAAGCTGACGCACCGCGACATGGGTCCACGCGCCCGCTATCTCGGCCCGGAAGTGCCGGCCGAAGAGTTGATCTGGCAGGATCCGATCCCGGCCGTCGATCATCCGCTCGTCGACGCCAAGGATATCGCCGATCTCAAGGCCAGGATCCTCGCTTCGGGCCTTTCGGTATCCGAACTGGTTTCGACCGCCTGGGCGTCGGCCTCGACCTTCCGCGGCTCGGACAAGCGCGGCGGCGCCAACGGCGCGCGCATCCGCCTTTCCCCGCAGAAGGACTGGCAGGTCAACCAGCCGGCACAGCTGGCGAAGGTTCTCGATGTCCTCGAAGGCATCCAGCGTAGCTTCAACGACGCCCAGTCCGGCGGCAAGAAGGTGTCGCTCGCCGACTTGATCGTGCTCGGCGGCGCCGCAGCGGTCGAGAAGGCAGCCAAAGCCGCCGGCCACGACATCGAGGTCGCCTTTGCGCCTGGCCGCATGGATGCGACGCAAGAGCAGACCGATGTCGAGTCCTTCGCGGTTCTCGAACCGATCGCCGACGGCTTCCGCAACTACCAGCGGGCCCAGTACGCGGTTTCGCCGGAAGAGCTGCTGATCGACAGGGCGCAGCTGCTGACGCTGACCGCGCCGGAGATGACCGTGCTCGTCGGGGGCTTGCGCGTTCTCGGCGCGAACCACGGCCAGACCGCTCACGGCGTCTTCACCGATCGCCCGGAAACGCTCAGCAACGACTTCTTCGTCAACCTGCTCGACATGGGCACGGCCTGGACGGCGACGTCCGACGCGAAGGATGTCTTCGAAGGGCGTGACCGCAGAACCGGCGACGTCAAGCGGACGGCCACCCGCATCGATCTCGTCTTCGGTTCGAACTCGCAGCTGCGGGCCATCGCCGAAGTCTACGGCCAGGCGGATGCAAAGGCGAAGTTCGTACGCGACTTCGTCGCGGCCTGGAACAAGGTGATGAACGCCGACCGTTTCGACCTCGTCTGACGGCTGGATCCGGCAACAGTACTAAGCTTGGTCCCGGCATCGCGCCGGGACCTGTCTACTCGATGGTTCCGCGGAAATGTCACCGGAGGTTGCAGATCGATCTCGTCAATTGTGACGATGTGGCACACGTAAAACGTTCGCCTCCACGCACTTCCCTCAACCGAAATCCGACAAAATCAGCCTGTCGCCTCCCTCTGCCGTGAACGCACGATGGTCCAGCAAATCATTGCTTTTGTGACAAGTTCTCTCTGAACCCGCCTTTCGCGGGTATTTGCATCATCTTTGCAAGCCTCCGCTTAAATCAACCCATGATTGCGTGACTTGGCGCGGAGAACATGTTCTGATTTCAATGCACTGCCAAGGACTGATCTTATCTCCAGCTGTTTCGTTCAGGGGGAACGTTGCATGCGTCGTTCGAGAATTCCTGCCCTTTCACTATCATCAGCACTGCTTGTCGCGATCGGGTTTTCCGCGCAAACGGCATTGGCGCAGCAGGCGCCAGCCGTGGTCGTGGCGCCGGCCACCATCATGGACCTGCGCGAGAGCGTGGATCTGACGGGCAAGGTTACGGCGATCCAGAAGGTCGACATTCGCGCCCGCGTTTCGGGTTTCCTCGAGGCGGTCAACTTCACCGAAGGGCAGAAGGTGACGGCGGGCACGGAGCTCTACCGGGTGGAAGACGGCGCCTACCGCGCCGCCGTGCAGGAGATCGAAGGGCAGATCGAGGCGGCCGAAGCCGCCAAGGAATTCGCGATCCTCGAGCGCGACCGCGCCGAGCAGCTCCTCACCAGCAAGACGATCAGCCAAGCCAAGGTCGACGAAGCGCACGCGCAAGTTAGGAAAGCCGAAGGCGACCTGATCCGGCTCAAGGGCAGCAAGGACAACGCCGACCTCAACCTCTCCTATACGAAGATCACGGCGCCTTTCGACGGCATCGTCGGCCTGACGGCGGCCGATGTCGGCGCCCTCGTCGGCCCGGACAGCGGCCCGCTCGTGACGCTGACCCGGCTCGACCCGATCTATGTCCAGTTTCCGGTGGCGACCGCACTTTACCTCACCTATCGCGAACGGGTGCTGAAGGGCGAGATCAGCGGCGGCGCCAATGTCGGGCTCGGCCTTCCGAACGGCACCGAGTACAAGCAAAAAGGCACGATCAACTTTATCGCCAGCAACGTCTCGCAAGGGACGGACACGGTGACCGTGCGCGCCGAGTTCCCCAATCCGGACAGCATCCTGCTCGACGGTGCGCTGGTGCGGGTGATGCTCGAACAATCCGACAAGCAGGACGTGCTTGCCGTGCCGCAGCAAGCGGTCCAGCGTGACCAGCAGGGCGCTTTCGTTCTGGTGGTCGACGCCAGCTCCAAGGTCGAGCTTCGCCGCATCGACGTGTCACGCAACGCCCGCGGCCAGGCGGTCATCAGCAAGGGCCTCAAGGAAGGCGAGAACGTCATCACAGAGGGCGCCGGCAAGGTTCGCCCGGGCATCACCGTCGATGCGGCCACGGCAGCAGGTGGCTAAGCGATGATTTCAGAGATCTTTATCGATCGCCCGCGCTTCGCCACGGTCATTTCCATCGTGCTGACGCTGGCGGGTCTGCTTGCGCTCACCCGTCTGCCGATCGCCCAGTTCCCCGATATCGTGCCGCCGCAGGTGAGCGTCACCGCCAGTTATCCCGGCGCCGGCGCCGACGTGGTCGAAACCACCGTCGCCCAGCCGATCGAAAGCAAAGTCGTCGGCGTCGACGACATGCTCTACATGAAGTCGACGAGCGGCGCCGACGGCTCTTATACGCTGACCGTCACCTTCGCCGTCGGCACCGATCCTGATATCGCCACCGTCAACGTGCAGAACCGCGTGTCGCTCGCCGAGGCCGGCCTGCCCTCCGAGGTCAAGCAGAGCGGCGTCAGCGTGCGCAAGAAGTCCTCTGCGCTGATGCAGGTCGTCACGATCTTTGCAGCGGACGAGAAGCAGAACTTCGACAGCCTGTTCCTGTCCAACTACGCCACGATCAACGTGCTTGATACGGTCAAGCGCGTGCCCGGCGTCGGCGATGCCCAGCTCTTCGGCGCCCAGGACTACTCGATGCGCGTCGTGCTCGACATCGACCGCATGACCAGCCTCGACCTGACGCCGACCGATGTGATCAATGCGCTGAAGGCCCAGAACGTCCAGGCCGCGATCGGCCGCATCGGCGCCCAGCCGATGACCGACGACCCGCTGTTCCAGCTCAATCTCCAGACGCAAGGGCGCCTGACCGATCCCAAGCAATTCGAGGATGTGGTGCTGCGCGCACGGCCCGACGGCTCCTATGTGCGCATCCGCGACGTCGCGCGCGTCGAGCTCGGCGCCGCCAGCTCCGATTCCAACGCCCGGATCAACGGCAAGCCGGTCGCCATGATCGGCACCTACCAGGCGCCGGGCGCCAACGCGCTTGCTGCCGCCAGGGGCGTGCAGGACGCGATGGAACGATTGTCGAAATCCTTCCCGCCGGGCCTCACCTATTCGGTCTCCTACGACACAGCCCAGTTTGTCGAAGCCAGCGTCGACAACGTCGAGGAGACGCTGTTTGAGGCCTTCATCCTCGTCATCATCATCGTCTTCCTGTTCCTCGGAAACTGGCGGGCGACCCTGATCCCGCTCGTTGCCGTTCCGGTCGCGCTCATCGGCACCTTCGCCGTGCTGCTCGCCATGGGCTTCTCGCTCAATACCGTATCGCTGCTTGCCATGGTGCTGGCGATCGGCATCGTCGTTGACGACGCGATCGTGGTCGTCGAAAACGTCGAGCGGGTGATGGAGGAAAATCCAGGCCTGTCGGCTGCGGAAGCGGCAAGGCGTGCGATGGGCGAAATCACCGGCGCCATTGTCGCCATCACCCTCGTGCTGCTCTCCGTCTTCGTGCCCGTCGCCTTCATTCCTGGCCTCAGCGGCCAGCTGTTCCAGCAGTTTGCCGTCGCCGTTTCGGTGTCGATGGTGATCTCGGCGATCAACGCGCTGACGCTCAGCCCGGCGCTCTGCGCGGTGCTCTTGAAACCCCATCACGGGCCGAAACGCGGCATCCTCGGTTACATCTCGCGGACCATCGACAAGGGGCGCGACGGCTACGCCTTCGTCGCCGGACACATCGCCCGGCGCGCCATCATCGGCTTGGCACTGCTCGCGGTCGCCTTCGTCGCCACGGGCTTCCTCTTCAAGGTCGTGCCGACCGGCTTCCTGCCGGCGGAAGACCAGGGCGCGTTCTTCACGGAAATCCGTCTGCCGGAAGGCGCCTCCTACAACCGCACCGACGAAGTCGTGAAACAGGTCGAGACGATGCTCGGCGGCATCGAGGGCGTTGCCAACGTCATCACCGTCACCGGCTACTCCTTCCTCGACGGTTTGTCGAAGTCCAACTCGGCCTTCGCGATCGTCACGATGAAACCCTTTGCGGAACGCCTGAGCGATGCGGCCGGCGTCGAGGCGGCGATCCGCACGACCATGGTCAAGGGCCAGGCGATCCGCGGCGCGCAGATCTTCGCCTTCAACCTGCCGCCGATCATGGGCCTCGGCACCGGCTCGGGCTTCGAGTATCAGTTGCTCGACCTGCAGGGCCGTTCCGTCGCCGACCTTTCGGCAACGGCGGGCGGGTTGATTATCGCCGCCAACCAGAACCCGGCGCTCGGGCCGACCTTCACCACCTATTCGGCAAGCTCGCCGCAACTCTATCTCGATATCGATCGCGACCGCCTGCAGGCCCTCGGCGTTTCGGTCAGCGACCTCTTCACCACGCTGCAGGGCACGCTCGGCAGCTACTACGTCAACGACTTCAACCTCTTCGGCCGCACCTGGAAGGTGACGATGCAGGCGGCGCAAGCCGACCGCAACGCCGTCGACGACATCCAGCGCCTACACGTGCGCAATACGAGCGGCGACATGGTGCCGGTCGCCTCAGTCGCCAAGGTCGACTATATCGTCGGTCCCCAGTCGATCGTGCGCTACAACAATTATCGCTCGATCACGCTGAACGGCCAGCCGTCCGCCGGCCACTCCTCGGGCGAGGCGCTTGCCGCCATGGAAGCGTTGTCGGCCTCGACCTTGCCGCCCGGCTACAGCTACGAATGGACCGGAACGGCGTTGCAGGAGCTGGAGGCGGCGGGCAAGACCACCGCCATCCTGGCAATGGCCGTGCTGTTCGCCTACCTCTTCCTCGTCGCGCTCTACGAAAGCTGGACGATCCCCGTGCCGGTGCTCCTGTCGGTTGCCTTCGGCGTCTCAGGCGCGCTCTTGTCCGTGCTCGTCGCGGGTCTGTCCTTCGACATCTACGCCCAGATCGGCCTCGTCGTGCTGATCGCGCTCGCCTCGAAGAACGCGATCCTGATCGTCGAGTTTGCCAAGGCGCACCGCGAGGCTGGAGCAAGCATCGTCGATGCGGCGATCGAAGGCGCCCGCGCCCGCTTCCGCGCCGTGATGATGACGAGCTTCGCCTTCATCGTTGGCCTGGTGCCGCTGGTGGTCGCCAAGGGCGCCGGCGAACTCAGTCGGCGCGCGGTCGGCACCGGTGTCGCTGGCGGCATGCTTGCCGCAGCGCTCGTCGGCATCTTCGTCATTCCGGCGCTCTACGTCGCTTTCCAGTGGCTGCGTGAGCGCGGCCACAAGCTCGTGGGCATTTCCCGGCATCCGGCCGTTGAAGGCGAAGCGGCGGAAGGCAAGGCCGAGACGCCGGCCGGGCACTGACCGCCGGTCGAGTTCAAGCCGACAAGGGATCGTATCTCTCGTCTCAGTTTGACGCTCCTTGCGACCAAGCATCGGCGGCGCACCGCGCCGCCGTCTCGAGAAATCTCAAGCCGGCGCCGACAGGCGGATCCCCTGGTCGGCGAAGTAGGCTTCGAGGGCTTCCGGCATCGCTCGGTCCGCAACCACCGCCACATAGCTGTCCGGACGCAACAGATAGGCAGCATCCCGCGCCAGGCCGGCGGCGGCCTGTTGCTCGCCCCATGGGAAGACGTGAAGCGGCATGTGCTTGGCCGCGCACCAAGCTCTTATGTCGTTTTGCGCCTCGCCATAGACATGCACCTGCCAGGCGATGGCCGCCAGCGAAGCGTAATTGTCGAGGCCATTGATGCCTAGCCAGGGCAGCCGATCGCCACCCTGCACCCGGCCGCGCGCACTCCGGCTCAAGGGGCCGCCGCGATAGTTGAGCTGCGTCTGCGACAGGATGCGAAACAGGAATTCTCTGACACCGCCGACGCGGTAAGCGACACCAGCCAAGGCTGGGGCGACGTGGACGCGCAGGAAATCCGCGACGCTGCCTTCGGCCGTCACGAAGGTGAACAGCCGGTCGGTCGTTTCGACAAGCTGGCGGGCAAATGCGATCCGTTCGCCTTCATAGCTGTCGAGCAGGCGGTCCGGCGCCTGTCCCTTCAGCACCGCTGCGAGCTTCCAGGCAAGGTTGACCGCGTCGCCGATGCCGGTGTTCATGCCCTGGCCGCCGACCGGACTATGCACATGCGCAGCGTCGCCGAGCAGAAACACGCGCCCGCGCCCGAAGCGATCGGCGACACGATGATGCACACGGTAGGTGGAGAACCAGTTGACCTTGTCGACGGTGAGGCGAAGGCTTTCGATGGCGCGATGGCTCACATCGGCGAAGGTGAGAGCGTCTGCATCCTCCCGCTTCTCCCGCACCAGACCGATGAGGCGGCCCCGCCCCTCGGCATAGGCGAGCAAGGCGACGAAATCACCGGTTTCGAGCGATATATGGGCTTCTCCATTCGCAGTCGCGCCACTCACTTCAACGTCAGCGACGTAAAAGGTCTGGTTGTAGGTTCCGCCGGCAAAATCGACCTCCAGTCCGTGCCGGACCGGCGAGCGCGCGCCGTCGCACCCGGCAAGATACTGCGCCGTGCAAACGTCCGAGCCGCCATCGGGCAACTGCAAGCGAGCGCTCACCCCGGCGGCGTCATGCTCGAAGTCGACAAGCTCGGTCTGCCGTTCGACCTTGACGCCCAAGGCCGCCAGTCGGGCCTCCAGCAGCCGCTCGTGATGATCCTGCGGATAGACAAGAACGAAGGGATAGGGCGTCATTTTCCCGCCGGTCGGACTGAAGGATATCCGCGCCTTGACCTTGCCCTTCGCCCAGAGGTTGACCGAAGGGTTGCGGTGACCCGCCTCGAGCACGGCATCGGCCAGATCGAGCTGCCGGTAAAGCTCAAGTGTTCGCGCATGCACGACCATCGCCCGCGATGTCGGGCCGGGACCAACGTTCTTGTCGATGATGCGGACCTTGACACCCTGGGCGGTCAGCCAGAGAGCCAGCACCAGGCCGGTCGGTCCCGCGCCGGCGATCAGCACATCCTGTTTCACCCTGCTCTCCCCGCTCGCTCTGTCGGCGGCCCGGTCGCATCGGGATTTGGGTTTCTCCGCCCACAACGGCAGCCTACGCGCAGGTGCCGGCAAATGCCAAGCAGCGCGGCGAATTCCGCCTTGTGTCTTGCCGACGGACACGGCTGCGGATCAGCCGCGTGCCCTCAAATTGGCGATCAACTGCTGCTGGCCGACGCGGATCACCTGCTCCATCGCAACCCGTGCACCTTCCTCATTGCGCAGGCGGATCTGCTCGACGATGCGGATATGCGCGACAGCGACGCGGTCGATCTCGGCGCCATCGGCGGCCGTGTTGCTCAATTGAAAGACACCCATCAGCGCCGCCTCGATCAGGCTGCCGACGGTCTGCATGAACGGATTGAGCGACGCTTCGAGCAGACGGAGATGGAAGTCTAGATCGGCACGCGCCAGCGTCTGCGCGCTATGGCCGGCATCGCCCATGGCAACGGCCAGCCGCATCATCTGGGAAATATCCGCGTCCGTGGCGCGGCGTGCCGCCAGTCCGGCCGCATAGGGTTCGAGCGCCAGGCGGACCTCGCTGACATGGCGGAGAAACGCCTCATCGACGCCGGCCCGGAAATGCCAGGAAAGCACGTCGCCATCGAACAGGTTCCAGTTTGCCTGCGGCATCACGCGCGTGCCGATGCGGGCGCGGGCGACGATCAGCCCCTTGGCGGCAAGCGTCTTCATCGCCTCGCGCAGGACCGTGCGCGAAACGTTGAAGCGTGCCGCCAGTTCCACATCGCCCGGCAGGATATCCCCGACAGCGAATTCCCCTCCGACCACCGCCTGGCCGAGTTCCTCGACGACGAGCCGGTGGCTCGTGCGTTTGCGCGGCTGATGGGGGGACGGCCACATCGCGCGACCCTTGCCTCACGCCCGCTGCTGGCGCTGGCGCGAAACGAAGATGATACCCTTCTGCAGCAGGATAAAAGCAAAGAGCAGAAGGCCGATCAGGATCTTCGTCCACCAGCTCGACAGCGATCCGTCAAAGGTGATGTAGGTCTGGATCAACCCTTGAATGAGGATGCCCACCAGCGTGCCGGCAACAAAGCCCGAACCACCGGTCAAAAGCGTGCCCCCGATGACGACCGCGGTGATGGCGTCGAGCTCCACGCCGACGGCGGCAAGGGAATAGCCGGCCGAGGTGTAGAGCGAAAAGACGATGCCGGACAATCCCGCAAGCAGGCCCGAGAGCGCATAGATGCGGATCGTCGTCGCCGCAACCGGCACGCCCATCAGTCGCGCCGTCGCCGTGCCACCGCCGAGCGCATAGACATTGGTGCCGAAGCGTGTGCGGTGCGCGATCAGGATACCGATCGCGAAGACGAGCAACATCAGGCCGCCAATCAGGGTGATGCGCCCGCCGCCCGGCAGCTTGAAGTACAGCGCCTTCAAGGTCGCGTAGAAGGGATGCTTGATCGGAATGCTGTCGATCGACAACACGAAGGCCATGCCCCGCGCCAAGAACATGCCCGCCAGCGTGACGATGAAGGGCGGCATTTCCAGATAGTGGATGATCGCCCCCATCGCGGCGCCGAAGAGCGTCGCGATCGCCAGAACCATCGCGAAGGCAATGAGCGGGTGGATGCTCGTGTGTTCCAGCACGACGGCGAGAAACACGCCGGTAAAGGCGATCACCGAGCCGATCGAAAGATCGATGCCGCCGGAGATGATGACGAAGGTCATGCCGACAGCGGCAATGCCGAGGAAGGCGTTGTCCGTCAGAAGGTTGCCGATGACACGCGTCGACAGCATGTTCGGATATTGCGCCACGCAAAGCGCGTAGCCGAGCAGGAAGATCACGAGCGTTGCCGTGAGCGGAAGATATTTCGGCTTCATTTTGCGGCTCGCTCGCTCGGGTTTCTCGCACCGCGCGCCGGCACGAGGAAGGCAAAGGCCGTGCGGAAGCGCGGCGACTGAAGCACCAGGATGAAGACGATGATCGCGGCCTTGATGATCAGGTTGAACTCTGGCGGGAAGCCGGAGAGAAGAATGCCGGTGTTGATCGCCTGGATGATGATCGCGCCGAGCACCGATGCGGCGATGCTGAAGCGGCCGCCGAGCAGCGACGTGCCGCCGACGACGACCGCAAGGATGGCATCGAGCTCCAGCCACAGACCGGCATTGTTGGCATCCGCACCGCGGATGTCAGCGGCGGCGATAATGCCGGCGATGGCAGCGCAGAGACCGGAAAGCACATAGGCGGCGATCAACAGCACAGGCGTCAGCACCCCGGACAGCGTGCTCGCCTGGCGATTGACACCGATCGCCTCGATCAGCATGCCGAGCGCCGTCCGCCTTACGAGCAGCGCAGTCAATATGCCGAATATCAACCAGATCACCACCGGCATCGGTAGGCCGGCAAAGGAACCGCTGCCGATGAAGACGAGGCCGGGGTCGTTGAAGGTCAGGATCGCCCCCTCGGTGATGAGCTGGGCGACGCCGCGGCCGGCGACCATCAACACCAGCGTCGCGATGATCGGCTGGATGTCGAGCACCGCGACCAGCACCCCATTCCAGAGACCGCAAAGGATACCGACGCCAAGCGTGATCAGCAGCGTCGCGGCGAGCGAGTGTCCCGACGTGATCGCCGCGGCGGCCGTTGCGCCGCAGATCGCCATGACCGCGCCAACCGAGAGGTCGATGCCCTTGGTGGCGATGACGACCGTCATGCCGATTGCCAAAAGCACCACCGGCGCGCCGCGATTGAGGATATCGATGAGGCTGCCATAGAGGCGGCCATTCTGGATCTGCAGGTTGAGGAAGCCGGGAAACACCAGTGATACCGCCGCGACGATTATGCCGAGCGCAATCAGCTGCGGCAGCAACCGGTTGAAATAGAGCCTGAGGAACGACGTCACGACGTCCTCCTTTCATTGGTTGCGGCGATCGCTTCGACGATCTCACTGGCAGTGATGCGGCTGCCGTCGAGTTCGGCGACATGGGCGCGGTCGCGAAGCACGATGACCCGGGTGCTGTAAGCGACCAGTTCCTCGATCTCCGAGGAGACGACGATCAGGGACAGGCCCTTCTCGCGCAGCGCCTCGATCAGCTTGACGATTTCCGCATGGGCGCCGACATCGATGCCGCGCGTCGGCTCGTCGAGGATCAGGAATTCGGGCTCGGTCGCGAGCCAGCGCGCGAGGATCGCTTTCTGCTGGTTGCCGCCGGACAGAAGCTTGATCGGCTTCTCCCGATCGGCCGTGCGGATATCGAGCGCGCGAATATAGTGGTCCGCCAGCCGGTTCTGCTCCGCCCGCGAGATCGGCCGCGTCCAGCCGCGGCGGGCCTGCAGCGCCAGCACGATGTTTTCGCGCACCGAGAGATCGCCGATAATGCCCGAAGTCTTGCGATCCTCCGGGCAGAAGCCGAAGCGATGGCGAATGGCAGCGCGCGGCGACGAGAGATCGACCGCACGACCATCGATCTCGGCCCCGCCGCTGTCAGCGCGATGGGCACCGAAGAGAAGCTCGGCGGTCTCCGTCCGTCCGGAGCCGAGCAGGCCGGCCATGCCGACCACTTCGCCGGCCCGGACATCGAGGTCGAAGGGTCGGACGCGCCCCTTGCGGCCGTAGTTTCGGAAGCGGTAGCGCAACGGCCCTTGCTCGGCCTCGGCGCGCGGCGCGTGGATTTCCGCCGCCAGCTCGCGGCCAATCATCATCGCAATCAGCTCGCGGCGATCGAGATCGGCGGTTTCACGCGTTCCGACGAGCTGCCCGTTCCTAAGCACGGTAATCCGGTCGGAAATCTCATAGACCTGTTCGAGGAAGTGGGTGACGAATACGATGCCGAGCCCGCGTGCCTTGAGGCGCCGGATAATGCGGAACAGCATCGCCACCTCATGCGCATCGAGGCTCGCCGTCGGCTCGTCGAGGATCAGCACCTTGCCGGAGAGATCGACGGCGCGGGCAATGGCGACCACCTGCTGGATCGCCACCGAATAGCTGGCGAGATCGCGGGTGACGTCGATGTCGAGTTCATAATCGGCAAGCAGATCCCGAGCCCGCCGATTCATGGCACGGGCGTCGACCATGCCGAAGCGGCGCGGCTGGCGCCCGAGGAAGAGGTTCTCGGCAACCGTCAGGTTCGGCAGCAGATTGACCTCCTGATAGACCGTGCCGATGCCGAGCGCCTGGGCTTCGAAGGTGTCGCGCGGATCAACCTCGGCATCGTCGAGCAGGATGGCGCCGCCGTCGCGACGATAGGCGCCGGTCAGGCATTTGATCAGGGTCGACTTGCCGGCACCGTTTTCGCCAAGCAGCGCATGAACCTCTCCGCGCCTGAGGTGAAAATCGACCTTGTCGAGGGCTCTGGTCCCCGGAAAAGTCTTTTCGATCCGGATCGCCTGGAGAATGTGGTCATTGGTCTGCATCGATACCGTCTCCGCGATGCTGGTATCTACTGACGAGAAGCACAGCGCCTAGCTGCGGCAAGCTGTGCTCTTCAGACGGAAACTCGGGAAAGAGCGTGGCCCGCGCGAGAAGCAGCGCGGGCCACGGCCGACGTCAGTAGCCGAGGCCCTTCTTTTCCTCGTAGACCTTCAGCGGCTCGTCGGCTTGCGTGTAGAGCTTCGATTCCGTCTGGATCCACTTCGGCGGCGCGGTGCCGTCCTTCTGGAAGGCGGCAAGCGCATCGAAAGCGGGACCGGCCATGTTCGGCGTCAGCTCGACCGTGGCATTGGCTTCGCCGGCGGCCATCGCCTGGAAGATGTCAGGAACGGCATCGATCGACACGACTAGGATGTCCTTGCCCGGCTTCAGGCCGGCTTCCTTGATCGCCTGGATGGCGCCGACGGCCATGTCGTCGTTGTGGGCATAGAGCGCGCAGATGTTCTTGCCGCCGTCCTCAGCCTTGAGGAAGCTTTCCATGACTTCCTTGCCCTTGGTGCGGGTAAAGTCGCCGGTCTGGCTGCGGATGATCTTCAGGTTGTCGTGGCCGGATAGCGCCTGTTCAAATCCCTTCTTGCGGTCGATCGCCGGCGAGGAGCCGGTCGTGCCCTGAAGCTCGACGACGTTGCAGGGCTTGCCCGCGGTCGTGTCGACCAGCCATTTGCCGGCAACATTGCCCTCATGCACGAGGTCGGACGTGACGGCCGTCAGGTAAAGCTCATTTGACGAATCGACCGTGCGGTCGAGCAGGATGACCGGAATTTCCGCGTCCTTGGCTTCCTGCAGCACTTCGTCCCAGCCGGTTGCAACCACTGGCGCCACGAGAATGGCGTTCACCCCTTGCGCAATGAAGGAGCGGATCGCCTTGATCTGGTTTTCCTGCTTCTGCTGTGCGTCAGCAAATTTGAGGTCGATGCCGCGCTGTTCGGCCTGCTGCTTGGTCAGTGTCGTCTCGGCGGCGCGCCAGCCGGACTCCGAGCCGATCTGCGAAAAGCCGACGACCAGATCGGCCGCGGATGCGCTGCCAAACGTGCAGGCAGCAAGGATCGTTGCACTCGCAAGTGCCTTGGCGATTTTCATGATTTCCTCCCAAAGAAAGCTGCCTCCACGCAGCCATCGAGAAAAAATCATATAATATTACTTTTGTAAACGGGCACATCTCGCCTGTCGTGCGCAACGTGCCTATTTTTTTGGAGAGGTTGGCGCGGCGGGCTGAAGCGCCAGCCCTCAACTGCGAGTTTCAGAAAGCCGATAGCAGGCAAAACAGCCTGGTTGCTGCGCTCTAGGCTTTCGCCAGCAAGGTTCCGGCGGCGCTCGCGAGCATCACGAGGGCCACGCCGAAGATCTGGTTGAGGGAAAGCGCCTGACCCAGCACGATGAAGCCGGCACCCGCGCCGATCGCCGGCTCCAGGCTCATCAGGATGCCGAAGGCCGATGGCTGCATGCGCCGCAGCGCCATGAATTCGAGCGCATAAGGCAGCAGCGGCACCAGGATGGCAAGCCCGGCCGTCATCAAGAGCATGTCGAAGGAGAAGCCGGACTGCACCTGAGACAGGCCGAACGGAGTCGCAAAGAGCGCGGCAAACAGCAGCGAAACGGCGAGCCCTTCCAGTCCCTTGAAGCGTTGGCCAGCCTGCTTCATCAGGATGATGTAGCCGCCCCAACCGATCGCCGCACCGAAGGCAAACAGAAGCCCGCGCGTATCTGCGACCCAGGAGGAACCGTCCCAGGAGAGGCAGAGCACGCCGGCCGCAGCGATAACGGGACAAAGCAGGCGCCAGCCACGGCCGCCGAAAACGGCAGCGACAGTCAGGGGACCGAGAAACTCGATCGCCACGGCAAGGCCGAGGGGAATGCGGGCGATCGCCGCGAAGAAGCAGAGCGTCATCACCGCCATCGTCGCGCCGAGCGAAAGCGCGGAAATCCATTGCGCCCGGGTGTAGCGGAGAAAAGGCGGGCGGACGAGGATGAGCAGGAAGGCGGCCGCCCAGGATAGCCGTAGCCAGGTTGCGCCAAAGGCTCCGACGCTTTCCATGGCGGGCTTCGAAAGGGCTGCGCCAAACTGCACGCTCGACATCGAGAGCAGGCAGAAGACGATGGCAAGCGTGACGCGCCCGTTGGTGTCATCCGTCGCACCCGGTTCGCTCCACGCGCTATCCGCTGTCGTCTCTGTTTCCGCCATGTCCGTTCTCCCCTTGGGCTTGAACAGACATAACAATCCCGGCACAATAAGGAACGCTAATAATTGTGATACCTTCATAAAGGATCGTTATATGCATGATCTGGATATCGCCCTTTTGCGCGCCTTCGTCGTGACCGCCGAATGCGGCAGCGTCAGCGGCGCTGCGCAGCGGCTGGCCAGGACGCAAGCGGCCGTCAGCATGCAGTTGCGCCGGCTGGAGGACGATCTCGGCGCCAAGCTCCTGAACCGCAATGCAAGGGGCATGGACCTGACCGAAGCCGGGCATGTGCTGCTGCCCTATGCGCAGAAGATGTTGGGCCTGAGCGCCGGCGCCCGGCGGGCGCTTGCCGGGCAGGCCGTCCAGGGACCGATCCGCTTCGGCATGATCGAGGATATCGCGGTCGGCTCGCTACCAAAAGCGTTGCAACGGTTTGCCGAATGCCATCCGAATGTCGCGCTCGAACTGACGGTGACCGAAAGCACCGTGTTGTCGGAGAAGCTGTCGCAGGGCCGGCTCGATGTCGCGATCGGCGACCCGGCGCTGATCCACGGCGAGGCGATCCTTACCTGGCGACTGCCGCTCCGATGGGTTGCGGCGCGCGGTTTCGAGGTGCCGGCGGAAGGGCCTCTGCCACTCATCACCTTCGACGGCGTCTGCACCTGGCGGCAGAAGATGATCGAGGCGCTGAAGGGCGGGGATCGCCCCTGGCGCACGGTGCTGACGAGCGCCAGCCTGTCTTCCATCCAGTCGATGATCGAGGCGGGCCTCGGCGTAGCCGTTCTCCTCGATCTCAACATCCGTCCCAACACGATGCGGGTTCTCGGTGGTGAAGAGGGTCTGCCCCCTGCCCCGGTGATCGAGTTTGGGCTTTTCGCCGCCGACGATCAGGGTCTGGCGTCCCGCCCGGTCTCGGCTCTTTGGGCGTTTCTTTCCGACGAACTGCAAGCGCAGGCCTTGGCAATTGGCCGCGCGGCGTGACCACGCGCGGTTGCGTCCCGTTCTATGAACGAAATAAGACGCCCAGCGATTGAAAAAACCCAGGCAAAATTTTACTAAATAAAAATTGCGCCGCGCCCGAAAGGAGGGCCGCGGCGGCGGGCAGGACGTGGGACATGGTAACAATCAAGGAAATCGCTTCGGCTGTCGGGGTCTCTTCGGCGACTGTTTCTCGGGTGCTGAATTACGATCCGACCCTCTCGATCTCCACCAAGAAGCGACAGGCGATCATCGAAACGGCCGAGGCGCTGAATTATGCGACGCCACGCAACCGCGGCCGCGGCGCCGGGGCAATGCAGGGCCTGAAATTCGCGCTGGTGCATTTCCTTCAACCCGCCCAGGAACTGATCGACCCCTATTATGTCGGCGTCCGGCTCGGCATCGAAAACCGCTGTCAGGCGCTGAAGATCGAGGTGGTCAAGGTCTTCCACAACGGCAACCTGCCGGAGGCCGCGATCCTGCAGGGCGCCAGCGGCGTCGTCGCCGTCGGCCACCACTATGGCGAAGAGGTCCATTGGCTGCGCCGGCACAGCCGCCATCTGGTCTTTGCGGACTTTGCCCCCGACGATGACGTCGACGACAGCGTGATGAGCGACGTCTCGATCGCGATGAACCGCCTGCTCGACGGCGTTTACGGCATGGGCTACCGCCGCATCGGCTTTCTCGGCTGGATCGACGCTTTCAGAGACAAGGACGACATCCATTCGGAGCGTCGCTGCCGCGCCTTCATACAATGGATGACGAAGGCCGGCCTCTACGATCCCGAACTCTGCATGGTCGAAAAGCTGACGCCCGATAGCGGCTATACGCTCGCCAAGGCGATGCTGTCGAAGCCCAATCCGCCCAAGATCCTCGTCACCTGCAACGACAATATGGCGATCGGCGCTTACCGCGCGATTCACGAAATGGGCCTGCGGATCCCGGATGATGTTGCCGTGGCGAGTTTCAACGACATTCCTGTCGCCCAGTTTCTCGGGCCGCCGCTTTCGACGGTGAAGATCCCCGCCGAAGTGATCGGCGAGACCGCCGTTGACCTCCTGGTCGAGCGGCTGACCGGGCGAGACGTGGCCAAGAAGGTGATCCTCGGAACCGAGATGGTCTGGCGCGGCAGCACGATGGCGAGAGCCGCCGCTCCCGGTGCGTAAAACGGTCGGTAAAAAACGCGTGGTAAAAATTTACTGAAATATTGCCTTCTTCAGAATTTTGCGAAATACTCCGCGCCGAGACTAGGAGGAACGTCTCGGGGAACGAATTTCGAGGGAGGAGAAACTATGGACACGCGTACCTATCTGCCGCGCTTTGCCGCCATCGCGCTTGCAGGCGCCAGCTTCTTGGCCGTCACGGCCGCCGAGGCCAAGGAAATCACCATCTGGTGCTGGGATCCGAACTTCAACGTCGCGATCATGAAGGAGGCCGGCGCGCGCTACACCAAGACGCACCCGGACGTGACCTTCAACATCGTCGATTTCGCCAAGGCCGACGTCGAGCAGAAACTGCAGACCGGCCTCTCGTCCGGCACCGCAGACGCCCTGCCCGATATCGTTCTCATCGAGGACTACGGCGCGCAGAAATATCTGCAGTCCTTCCCCGGCGCCTTCGCGCCGCTCTCCGGCACCGTCGATTACTCCGGCTTCGCTCCCTACAAGGTCGAGCTGATGACGCTGGATGGCCAGGTCTACGGCATGCCGTTCGATTCCGGCGTCACCGGTCTCTACTACCGCAAGGACTATCTGGAGCAGGCCGGCTTCAAGCCGGAGGACATGCAAGGCATCACCTGGGATCGCTTCATCGAGATCGGAAAGCAGGTCGAAGCCAAGACCGGCAAGAAGATGATGGGTCTCGACCCGACCGACGCCGGGCTCGTGCGCATCATCATGCAATCGGCCGGGCAATGGTATTTCGACAAGGAAGGCAAGACGAACATCACCGGCAACGCGGCGCTGAAGGCGTCGCTTGAGACGGTCGGCAAGATCATGGCCGCCAACATCTACAAGCCCGCCGCCGGCTGGGCCGACTGGGTCGGCACCTTCACGTCCGGCGATGTCGCCACCGTCATCACCGGCGTCTGGATCACCGGCACCGTCAAGGCGCAGCCGGACCAGTCGGGCAAATGGGGCGTGGCGCCGATCCCGGCGCTTTCGATCGACGGCGCGACGCACGCCTCGAACCTCGGCGGCTCGAGCTGGTACGTGCTTGAAAGCTCAGCCGAGAAGGCCGAAGCGATCGACTTCCTGAACGAGGTCTACGCCAAGGACGTCGACTTCTACCAGACGATCCTTACGGACCGCGGCGCCGTCGGCTCACTGCTCGCTGCCCGCGGCGGTGCCGCCTATGGCGAGGCCGATGCCTTCTTCGGTGGCGAAAAGGTCTGGCAGAACTTCTCCGACTGGCTCGCGAAGGTCCCCTCGGTCAACTACGGCGTCTTCACCAACGAGGCGGACACGGCCGTTACCGCACAGCTTCCGGCACTGCAGCAGGGAACGCCCGTCGACGACATCCTGAAGGCGATCGACGCCGAGGTCAGCGCACAGGTCCAGTAATCGCCGCGGCGATTATCTGCATTGCTCCTGGCCGCGGTAAACACGCCGCGGCCAACGGCTCCTGCTATCCATGGGGATGATGATGGCTCTCGCGCGTCGCGGCGGCATCGGCCGATATTACAACGTCAATGGCTGGCTCTTCGTCGCGCCGGCACTCGGGCTGATCGCCCTTTTCATGATCTATCCGATCGTCTGGTCGCTGTGGATGTCGTTCCAGTCCGGCCGCGGCATGATGCTGAAATTCGCCGGCTTTTCGAACATCATCCGCCTCTGGAACGATCCGGTCTTCATCAAGGCACTGACGAACACGCTGACCTATTTCGTCGTGCAGGTGCCGATCATGATCCTGCTGGCGCTGATCCTGGCGTCGCTGCTCAACAATCCGAAACTCGTCGGCCGCGGCTTCTTCCGCACCGCCATCTTCCTGCCCTGCGTCACCTCGCTGGTTGCTTATTCGGTGCTGTTCAAGGGCATGTTCGCGCTCGACGGGATCGTCAACTCGACGCTCGAGGCGATCGGCCTCATCGCCTCGCCGATCCCGTGGCTGACCCATCCCTTCTGGGCGAAGGTGCTCGTCATCCTCGCCATCACCTGGCGCTGGACCGGCTACAACATGATCTTCTATCTCGCGGCGATGCAGAACATCGACAAGTCGATCTACGAGGTCGCGCGGATAGACGGCGTGCCCGCCTGGGCGCGTTTCACCCACATCACTATCCCGCTGTTGAAGCCCGTCATTCTGTTCACGACGATCATCTCGACGATCGGCACGATCCAGCTCTTCGACGAGGTCTATAACCTCACCGAAGGCAAGGGCGGACCGTCCAACGCCACGCTGACCCTGTCGCTCTATATCTACAACCTGACCTTCCGCTTCATGCCGAATTTCGGCTACGCGGCGACGGTCTCCTATGTGATCGTGGTGCTCGTCGCCCTGCTCGCCTGCCTGCAATTCTTCGCGGCACGGGAGCGCGACCGATGAACAACGGAACCACACGTATCGTCGGCACCATCGTCACCTACGGCTTCGTCGGGCTGATGGCCTTTCTCTCGATCTTTCCCTTCGTCTGGATGCTGCTCGGCGCGACCAATTCTTCGATCGACATCATCAAGGGCAGGATGATGCCGGGCAGCGCGCTTGCCACCAACATCGCCACTTTCTTCACCCAGGTGAACGCACCGCTGGTCTTCTGGAATTCGGCCAAGATCGCCATTCTCGCGACGGTGCTGACGCTCGCCGTGTCGTCGCTGGCTGGCTACGGCTTCGAGATGTTCCGCTCGCGCCACCGCGATAGGATCTACAGCGCCCTTCTGTTGACGATGATGATCCCGTTTGCCGCGCTGATGATTCCGCTGTTCATCATGATGGGCAAGGCGGGGCTGATCAACACGCACCTCGCTGTCGTGCTGCCGACCATCGGCTCTGCCTTCGTCGTCTTCTATTTCCGCCAGACCACCAAGGCCTTCCCGTCGGAACTGCGGGACGCCGCCAAGGTCGACGGGCTCAAGGAATGGCAGATCTTCCTATTCATCTATGTGCCGGTCATGCGCTCGACCTATGCGGCGGCCTTCATCATCGTCTTCATGACGGCGTGGAACAACTATCTCTGGCCGCTGATCGTGCTGCAGTCGAACGAGCAGAAGACGATCACGCTGGTCATCTCCTCGCTCGCTTCCGCCTACTACCCCGACTACGGCGTCGTCATGGTCGGCACCATTCTCGCGACACTTCCCACCCTCGCCGTCTTCTTCTTCATGCAACGCCAATTCGTCCAGGGAATGCTGGGCTCAGTCAAATAGGAATGATCATGCGTTCTGTTACCTCTTTCAACGATACCTGGATTTTCTCCGAAGGCTTCGATACGGCGAGCGCTGGCCGCCTGCAGGCAGGCAAATCGGTCAGCCTGCCGCACAATGCGGTGGAATTGCCGTTCAACTATTTCGACGAGGCATCCTATCAGCGCGCCTTCACCTATCAGAAGGTGCTTACCTGGCGTCGCGAGTTCCACGGCCGCGAGGTCTCGCTCGTGTTCGACGCCGCCATGGCCGACGCCGTCGTCTATCTCAACGGCGAGGAGATCATCGCCCACAAGGACGGTTACACGCCCTTTGAAGCAAGACTGACGGATAAGCTGCGGGAAGGCGACAACCTGATCACGGTCAAGATCGACGGCAGCGAAAACCCTGAGATCCCGCCCTTCGGCGGCCGCATCGACTATCTCACCTATGCCGGCATCTATCGCGACGTCTGGTTGAAGGTCACCGATGCCGTTTCGATCGCCAATCTCAAGATCGAAACCCGCGATGCGCTCAGCGATGCCAAGTCCGTCTCGATCCGCTGCGATCTCGGCAATCCGCAAGGCGTCAACTTTGCCGGCACGGTCACGGCACTCCTCAAGGACGCGAACGGCAAGGTGCTGGCGGAAGCAGCCGGTGAAAGCCGCGGCGAGAGCGTCACCCTTGAGATCACGGGCCTGAAGGGCCTCTTGCTCTGGGATATCGACAGCCCCGTTCTCTATGAAGTGGAAGCGCAGCTGCGCAGCGATCGCGGCAGCGACCGGCTGTCGTCACGCTTCGGCTTCCGCACCGCCGAGTTCACCACGGATGGTTTCAAGCTCAACGGACGGCCGCTGAAAATCCGCGGCCTCAACCGCCATCAGGCTTTCCCCTATGTCGGCTACGCCATGGGCCGCACGGCGCAGGAGCGCGATGCCGAGATCCTGAAGAACACGCTGCATTGCAACCTCGTGCGCACCTCGCATTATCCGCAATCCAAGTGGTTCCTCGACCATTGCGACCGCATCGGCCTGCTCGTCTTCGAGGAAATCCCCGGCTGGCAGCATATCGGCGGCGAGGGCTGGAAACAGGAGGCGATCCAAAACGTCCGCCGCATGATCGAGCGCGACTGGAACCACCCGTCGATCATCATCTGGGGCGTACGCATCAACGAATCCCAGGACTCGCATGATTTCTACGTCGAGACCAACCGGCTCGCACGCGAACTCGACCCCACGCGCCAGACCGGCGGCGTGCGCTACATTACCGACAGCGAATACCTCGAAGACGTCTACACCATGAACGACTTTATCCTCGGCAACGAGGAACTGCCGGGCGCAAACCGCCCGCGCACGGCGCTACGTCCGCAGCAGGAATGCACCGGGCTCACCCGCAAGGTGCCCTATCTCATCACCGAATTCGGCGGCCACATGTTTCCGACGAAGATCTACGACCAGGAGCAACGGCAGGCAGAGCATGTGCGCCGGCACCTGGAAGTGCTGAACGCGGCCTATGGCGACCCAAGCATTTCAGGCGCCGTCGGCTGGTGCATGTTCGACTACAACACCCACAAGGACTTCGGCTCCGGCGACCGGATCTGCTATCACGGTGTCATGGACATGTTCCGCCAGCCGAAATTCGCGGCCCATGTCTATGCCAGCCAATGTGAACCGTCGGAGGGCGTGGTGATGAAGCCGGTCACCTTCTGGGCACGCGGCGAGCGCAACATCGGCGGCGTGCTGCCCTTGATCGTGCTCACCAACTGCGACGAGGTCGAGCTGAAATACGGATCGCTCGTCAAGCGCGTCGGTCCCGACCGCGAGAACTTCCCGCATCTGCCGCACCCGCCCGTCGTCATCGACCATCGCCACTTCACCAAGGACGAACTCGGCGTCTGGGGCATGAAGTGGGATGACGCAGCCTTCACCGGCTTTATCGACGGCGAGCCCGTCGCCAACCTCCGCATGGTCGCCGATCCGGTGCCGACGGCGCTGGAAGTCGTCCCCGACAGCACGGCGCTTCGGGCCGAAGGGCGCGACAGCGTGCGGGTGATCGTGCGCGCGCTCGATCAGGCCGGCAACATCCTGCCCTTCCTCAATGACGCGGTCGACGTGACAGTCACCGGCCCTGCCCGCCTGCTCGGCCCCGATCGCCTGATCTTCCAGGGCGGTTCGACCGGCTTCTGGCTGGAAACGACGGGTGCTGCCGGCGGCATCGCCGTCGCGGTGACCTCGACGCGGCTTGGAACCGTGAGGCTGGAGCTTTCGGCGGTGTCGGACGAGGCGGCGGCTGCATGAGCGAACTCCAACTTAAGCACGTCAGAAAGTCCTATGGCAACTTCGAGGTCATCAAGGGTGTAGACCTCGACATCAAGACCGGTGAGTTCGTCGTCTTCGTCGGGCCATCCGGCTGCGGCAAGTCGACCCTGCTTCGGATGATCGCCGGACTGGAGGAGATCTCGTCAGGTGATCTCACGATCGGCGGCGAGCGCATGAACGATGTCGATCCGTCGAAACGAGGCATCGCCATGGTGTTCCAGTCCTATGCGCTCTACCCGCATATGACGGTTCGGGAGAACATGGGTTTCGCGCTGCGATTTGCCGGCGAGCCGAAGGCCGAGATCGCACAACGCGTCGGCGAAGCGGCGAACATCCTGGAACTCGGGCCGCTGCTCGACCGCAAGCCGAAACAGCTTTCGGGCGGCCAGCGCCAGCGCGTGGCGATCGGCCGGGCGATCGTGCGGCACCCGAAGATCTTTCTCTTCGACGAGCCGCTCTCGAACCTCGATGCGGAACTGCGCGTGCACATGCGTATCGAGATCGCCAGGCTGCACAAGAAGCTTGCGACGACAATCATCTACGTCACCCACGATCAGGTCGAGGCGATGACGCTTGCCGACAAGATCGTCGTCATGCGCGGCGGCGTGGTCGAGCAGGTCGGCTCGCCGCTCGACCTCTACGACGATCCGGCCAATCTCTTCGTCGCCGGTTTCATCGGTTCGCCGAAGATGAACTTTTTGAAGGGGATCGTCGAAACAAACGCGGGCGGGGAGAGACATGTCCGCCTGGCGGATTTCGGCAATGCGACGCTGCCGATTGCGGTCAAGGACGTAACGCCCGGCAGCACCGTGACCATTGGCATTCGCCCCGAGCATTTCGGCGACAGCGGCTCGGCGAGCCTCGATTTGACGATCGACATGCTGGAGCATCTGGGCGGCGAGACCTTTGCCTATGCCCGGCACGGCGACGGCGACGGCGAACTGATCATCATCGAAACAAAAAACGGCCGCGGCCTGAAGTCCGGCGACAGCATCGCCGCCCGTTTCGAACCCACAGCCGCTCTGGTGTTCGACGCAGACGGCAGGCGCCTGCGCTAGAAGCTATCCACCATAGGAGGGCGGCGCCACCTGCGAAGATGGCGCCGTTCGTTGTTGTCACGGGAACATGCCCTTCGGTGTCTCACCCTTCAGAAAGGGCTCGATGAAAGCCTCCAACAGTTCCGTCTGGTTGATGACGGCGGTGTGCGACGTCGCCGGCAGGATCGCGAGCCGCGAAGGCGACAGCGGCTTTCCCATGTCGCCCATGGCGCCGCCACCAAGCAGGCGGAACAGTGCCACCGTGTGCTCCAACGTCGCCACATCGGCATCGCCGGCGACGACGAGAACCGGGGTCTTCAGTGCCTTGACATCCGGCTCCCAGGCCATCGGTTCTTTTTCGAGCTGGATCAGCTTCTTGACCAGATCGGGAAACCCATCCGGATTGGCAGCAAGCTTGCGGTAGTCTTCGGCAAAGGGCATGCCGACGAACATCTCGACAGTCATCTGCGGGATGAATGCTTTGAATTCCGGCTGCCAGCCCTCGGCATCGTAGCCGACGGACGCGGCGGCTAGCTTGTTCACCTTGTCCGGATGGCGGATCGCCAGCTGCAGGCCGGCAGCCGCACCCATCGAGTAGCCGAAGACATCGGCCTTCTCCAGCTTCACCGCATCCATGAAGGCGGCGACGTCGTCGGCGAGGTTCGGATAGGTGATCGGGCGATCGATATCGGTGGTGCGGCCATGGCCCTGGAACTCGATTGCATAGACCTTGTGGGTCTCGGCCAGCTTCGGGATGATCGCACCCATCGAGGGAATGTTCATGTAGGCGCCGTGCAGCACGACGAGCGGCTCGCCCTCGCCCGAGACTTCGTAATACATCTTCATGCCGTTGACTTCGACGGTCTCAGCCTCGGCAAAGGCAGTGCCGGACATGAGCAGGGCGCCAGCGATCAAAGCGGTACGAAACATTCTCAATCTCCTTGTTGTCAGCGCGGTTGAGCACCGCCTTCGAGATTAAGACGCATGACGTCGTCATCTCCCGACATCGACAGCCAAGAAAATTTCGCGCATTCGTTGCAGTGCCCAGCAAACGCGTCGCGCCTTGGTCCGCCGGCGCTTCAGCCTGACGGGTTGAGGCTCACCCGCAGGGGCGCGAACTGCGATACGGCAAAATCCATGAGCTTTCGCACCCGCGGCAATTCACGTAATTCCGGGTGAACACCGAGCTTCAGCGGCAGAACCGGCGCGGCAACGCCGAGGTCAAGGGCCACAAGGCCATTCCGGCCGGCGGCGATAAAGTGCGGCAGCGTGGCAAGTGCCTGTCCGGTCTCAACCGCACTCAATTGCGAGCGGATCGAATTCGTGCGCAGCAGCACTCTCGCCTCCGGCAAAAGATCTTTCAGCCAGGTCGAGAGCGATACCCGCACAGGCACCTCCACCAGCTCGACAATCGTCTGGTTCCTGCCTTCGCCCGCAACATCCGGATGGCCGAAACAATCAAGGTAGGCCTCTGTTGCAAACAGGCCGTAGGCGACATCGGCAACCTTGCGCTCGACGATATCGTTTTGGTCGAAACTGCCGAAACGCAAGGCGATGTCTGCGTCCCGCCTGGACAGGTTGAAGCGCCGGCCATCGTTCAAAAGGTGAATGCTGACGCCGGGATGCATTGCTGCAAACTTGGTCAGGATCGGCGCCAAGAGGTAGTCTCCGATCCAGTCGAGGCTGGTCACGGTGATGGTGCCTTCAAGTGCGTCGTCCTGCACCGCAAGGCGCCGCTCCACCGCAAGCGCGTTCGCCTCCATGTGCTCGAGCGCAGAAAGGATGGAGAGGCACACGGCGGTCGGCACGAGGCCGCCCGGTTGCCGCTCGAACAGTGTTTTGCGCGTCTTCTGCTCAAAAGCCTCGAGGCGACGGCTGAGCGTCGGTTGCGTGGTGCCCATCGCACGGGCGGCTGCACTCAGCGAGCCGTGGCGGAACAAGTACTGAACAAGATGGAGTTCTTCCCAGTCCACAGGCACCTCAGGGTTCAGCCGGCCGAGGCGGCTCGCCTCGACGGTAATTCATAGGCACTTTCGTGCCCGCCGTCATGCCCCCGTCGATCGGCAGCACCACGCCGGTGATGTAACTCGCCGCATCGGAACAGAGCCAGAGCACGCCGGCGGCCACCTCCTCCACCCGGCCAAGCCGCCGCATCGGCGTCGAAAGTGCTGCGTGCCGCTGGATGTCCGCGCCGGCGGCCTCGAGATGGTGGGTGAGGATCGGCCCGGGCGCAACGACATTGATCCGGATGCCCTGGTCGGCATAGTCCAGCGCCGCCGCCTTGCTCAGCCCGATGATCCCGGCCTTCGCACCGACATAGGCGGAAAGCCCGGAGGTGCCGTTGATGCCGGCAACCGACGCCATGTTGACGATCGCACCGCCACCGCCCCTCGCCATCGCCTCGATCTGGTAACGCATGCCGAGAAAGGTGCCGCGAATGTTGGTGCGGATGCCGCGATCGAACCCTTCGATATCGAGATCGGCAAGCGGGGCCGGCATGGTTCCATCCGTCGCATTGTTGAAGGCGGCGTCGAGCCGGCCATAGTGCTGCATCACACTTGCAAGCGCCTGCTTCATAGCACTCTCGTCGCCGACATCGGCAGCGATCGCCAGTGCGTCGCCGCCCGCCTGGCGGATGGAAACCGCCAACGCCTCGACCGCCGGCTGCGAGCGGGAAAGAAGGACAACGGATGCGCCGGCCTGCGCAAAGGCGCGGGCGGTGGCCGCGCCGATACCCTTGCTGGCGCCTGCGACTAAGGCGACTTTGCCTGCAAATCCCAGATTGTTTGTGTTCATCAACCCGACTCCATCTGACGTTGTCGCACCGTTTTTAGCGCCGGACGACGACGGCTGCCTCGTGCAGGCGCGTATGCCTCCCATACGGGAACAGACGATCGACTTTCGCTGCGAACGGGCTTTGCCTTTGTCCGGGAGCCCGAATTTCGCCCTGAAGCGTCGACCGGGCCGCAGTTTCGAGAAGCACAGGAGACGATCATGGATGCGACAAGACAAGGAAGATCGCAGCGCAGAACGCGGCTGAAGGCCGAACTCGACCGGGTGATTGCGGAAGCCCTGGATGAACAGCGCATCGTCGGCACAGTCGTCGAGATCCTTATCGACGGCGAGCCCGGCTACCGACATGCCGCCGGGCTTGCGCACCGCGAGGCCGACCGGCCGATGACCGAGGACAGCATCTTCCTGCTCTCCTCGGTCGCAAAGCCGATCGTCACGGTCGCCGCTCTCAACCTGGTGCAAAGGGGCACCATCGGTCTCGACGATATCGTGTCGGAATGGCTGCCCGCGTTCAGGCCGCAGCTGCCGGACGGCAGCGAGCCTCGGATAACCATCCGCCAACTCCTGACGCACAGTGCCGGTTTGAGCTACGTGTTCATGGAGCGAGGCGACGGCCCTTATCGCCGGCACGCCATCAGCAGCGGCCTCGACGACACCGACGATGATCTCACCGCCCTCATCGGCAAGCTCACCGCCATTCCGTTATCCTATCCGCCCGGACACGGCTGGGGCTATTCGATGAGCCTCGACGTGCTTGGCGCCGTTATCGAAGAGGCGACGGGATCAAAGCTGCCGGAGGCGATTGCTACGCTCGTCACACGCCCGATGGGGATGAACGACACCGCCTTTTCCGTGACCGATAAACGCAAGCTCGTGGTCCACTATGGCGATGCCTCGCCGCGGCCACGGCGGCTCGTTGGCGACGACGCGGTCCCCTTCTTTGGCAATCCCGTACGCCTCTCGCCCGGCCGGATCTTCAATCCTCGAGCCTTTCCCTCCGGAGGAGCCGGCATGGCAGGCACGGCCGGCGACGTGATCCGCCTTCTCGAAAGCCTCAGGACCGGACACTCGCCGGTGCTCGACGCCGCCAGCACCCGCTCGATGTTCGACATTCAGGCAAGGACGGGCGGATTGGCCGCCGGCGCCGGGTGGGAGTTCGGTTTCGGCGGCGCCGTGCTTGTCGAACCCGAGATGGCGGGAACACCGCAGTCGCGCGGCACGCTGCAATGGGACGGCGCCTACGGGCACAAGTGGTTCATCGACCCGGCCCGCGGCCTGACAGTCGTTGCGCTCACCAACACCGCTTTTGAGGGCATGAACGGACGCTTCCCGGACGATCTTCGCGACGCCATCTATCGGAGCCTCTAGCCATGCGGAACGCCCCATTTCCCGTCGACCTCGGCCGCTACTTCGCCCGCATCGGTCATGTCGGGCCGCTCTCGCCCGATCTCACAACGCTTGGCAGGATCGTCGCCCGCCATGCCGCGTCGATCCCCTTCGAGGCCATCGACGTGCTTCTCGGCCGTCGGATCGACCTTTCGCCGGCGGCGGTCGACGCCAAGCTCATCGACCGCCGGCGTGGCGGCTATTGCTTCGAGCAGAACAGCCTGTTGCAGCGCGTGCTCACGTCGCTCGGCTACCGGGTGGATCCCTTGATTGCCCGCGTCCTGTGGATGCGCGCCCCGGGTGCGCCGCCGCCGGCCTGGTCGCACATGGCGCTCCGCGTCTTCGTGAACGATGTCGGCTATCTGGTCGATGTCGGCTTCGGCAGTTGCGTGCCGACCGCGCCGCTGCGTTTCGACCGGACCACGCCGCAACCGACGCCGCATGAGCCGTTCCGTCTCAGCCGAACGCTCGATGGCTACGTGCTGGAGGCATTACTTGGTCGTGACTGGGTACCGGTCTACGAGGTATCGCCGAGCATTTGTGGAGAGGACGCGTATCGGATCGCAAACATCGCGACATACACGGATCCGCATTCGCTTTTCCGACAGACCCTGCTGGTGACGTTGACCACCGAGGAGACACGTAACATCCTGCTTGGAAACCGGCTGACGATCCGTGACAGGAACGGCACCGTGACGCGCCAAGAATTCGATGCACCGGCAATCGAATCTGCCCTTATCAACGTCTTCGGATTACCCCTCGACGGCGACTGGCGCCGGGTCGCTGCGCGCCGGCGGCGCATTCGAGGCATCCATTCCAACGACATGACGTGAACCCGGCGCCTCGTCTATCGATGGGTGAGGATGTAGCCTTTGAGGATCTCCGCATGATTGCGGGCCTCATCCTTCACGCTGTAAAGCAAAGTCACCGGGCCCTCAGCAATGCGCTGTCGCAACAGGTCAACTGCCTCCGGATTGCCGTCGAGCTCGGCAAGGTAGCGCTCGCGAAACTCTTCCCACGTACCTTCATCCGCATGGAACCAGCGGCGCAGCTCCGTGGTCGGCGCTATGTCCTTCAGCCAGAGATCGACCGCGGCTTCCGCCTTGGTCAAACCGCGCGGCCAGAGGCGATCGACGAGGACGCGCATCCCGTCGCCATCGGCCTTCGGCTCATAGACACGTTTCGTCTTCAGCTGCATGAACGCCCCTCATTGGTCTTGATTTGAGGACCATAGCTGCCGCCGATTGGCGATCCAAGCGCGAAGGCGCTTGCCGGCAAGCGGTAAAGGGGCGCCTGCCGCCTACACCCCGCGCCTGTTGCCCCAGAGCAGGACGTGCAGCTGCGGCAGGACGCGGGCCTCGAACCAACGATCTTCCGTCACCTTGCCGACAAGCCAGAGCATGCGATCGATGATGCCGTCGATGTCGACTTTGGCGTCGTCGTCGTCAGGGGGTGGAGGCGTATGGTTGCCAGGCTGCAGGTAGAGCGGCAGATGGGGGTACCGGGCCGCCGTATCCCGGGCATAGGCATAGTCGCGCTCGTCGAAAACGACGATCTTCAGCGCCACCTGCGGCCCATCCGCTGCCATTCGAAGACAGTCGTCGAAGGCCCGCCAGTCCGTTTCCATGCCGCTCGACGGCGGCTTCGGGCTCAGCACCAGCGCGTCGAGGTCCGCAAACCAGTCCTTGGCGATGCTGCCCTGCGTTTCCAGCGCGAAGCGATAGCCATCGGCTTTCCCGCGGGCGATCAGGGGCGCCAGCGGCTGGATCGCCGGATTGCCGCCGGAAAGCGAGACCGTCAGCGGCTTGCCACCGGAGAGCGTGACGACCTCGCTCCAGATCTCTTCGACGCCCATCGGCCGCCATTGGTCGCGATACTCGCTGTCGACCGCGTGCAGCGTGTCGCACCAACTGCAGCGATAGTCGCAGCCGCCGGTTCGCACGAACACGGTCGGAAGCCCGATCAGGATGCCCTCGCCCTGGATCGTCGGCCCGAAGATTTCGCTGACACGGATGCGCGTTTCGCCGGGCCCGCTCATGGCCGGTATTCTGCCCAGGTCTTCGGCGTCTCGCTGACACGCACGGCGGAGGTTTCCGGCAGCCTCGCCTTGCACCAGTCGTAAAAGTGCTTCGCCAGACATTCGGCCGTCACCCGGTCGTGGCCGAGAACGTCGTTCAGATGGCGGTGATCGAAACTCTCGTCGATGTAGCGCTTCAGTGGCGAAAGCTCGTGATAGTCGCGCACGAAGCCGTGCTCGTTGAGCTCCGCGCCGGCAAGCTCGACTTCGACGATGTAGTTGTGGCCGTGTAGTCGCGCACATTGATGCTCGGCCGGCAGGCTCTTCAACTGATGCGAGGCGGAGAAATGGAATTCCTTGGTGATCCGGAACATCACTTCACCTCCTCGGCCGCAAAGGCCGATGTCGCCGCCACCCAGAAATCCGGATCTTCGTAGTCGGTCGGATCCGCAACGCCGGCCAGATGGAAGGCCTCGCGCCGCTCGACGCAGGTGCCGCAGCGCCCGCAATGGAGCGCGCCGCCCTTGTAGCAGGACCAGGTCGCTTCGAAGGGCGTCTGGTGGCTCGCGCCGTCGGTGACGATATCCGCCTTCGAAATCGTCACATAGGGCGCGTAGAGCGTGACGTCGGCGTAGCCGTCGAGCGCGTGGTTCTGCATCGCCTGAAACGCGTCGATGAAACCGGGACGGCAGTCGGGATAGATGAAATGGTCGCCGCCATGCACGGCGACGGCCACCGCATCCGCCTTCTGCGCCGCTGCCAACCCGAAGCCGATGGCGAGCATGATGGCGTTGCGGTTCGGAACCACCGTCGCTTTCATCGTTTCCTCGGCGTAGTGGCCGTCGGGCACGTCGACATCGTCCGTCAATGCCGATCCGGTGAGATGGGCGCCGATCGCGCTGATGTCGATGACCTGATGCGGAACGCCGAGCCGCTTGGCACAGGCGGCGGCAAAGTCCAGCTCCTTGCGGTGTCGCTGGCCGTAATCGAAGGAGAGCAGGCCAATGAGTTCGTGTTCGGCTGCGACCTTGTGGGCAAGCGATACCGAGTCCAATCCGCCGGAGCAGATGACGATTGTCTTCATGATAGGTGTCCTTGTTTTGACCGGGTAGGCTGCGACCGGATTACGGCGCGCCTTCTAGGGCAAAGCAGGACGGATGGGAAGCATTATGTTGAAGTGCGGGAGTACGCAGCCTCTTCCTGCGTGCCATACACGCGACCGGCGCATTCTCAAACTGAGCCAGAAACGCACGCGTCCCACCCTTAAGTGCAAGGGTGGGACGCGCAAGCATCAGGCGCTTTCGGGGATGTTCCGATGACTACTGCTGCAGCCCCGGATAGGCCCATACGCCCGAAACACGCATCAGATCACGGTAAATGACCAACCGCTCGTCCGCCCCGATCTTTGCCGCTTCATCCTGGGTTGGCGCGTCCAGTGCATTCAGCGGCACCACTGCCGATGGCAGGTCGCGCTGCTTCAAGGCATCCTCCATGACCGTGCGCGCGCGGCGCATGTGGCTCGAACTGGTCACCAGGATTACCGTGTCGGCCTGATGCCGCACCAGGAGATTGGCGGCATTGATCACATTGCCGATCGTATCTTTCGACTTGTCCTCAATCATGATGCGATCGCGACTGATACCCTTGTTGACCAGCCACTTGGACATGACGTCACCTTCCGTAACGCCATTTTTCGGCACGCCGCCACTCACCATGACGAGCGCTGTCGGGTTGGCCTCGGCGACCTTCAACGTCACCTCGAGACGATCGAGCAAGGTTTGCTGCGCCTTGCCGTCATCGGCGAGCGCGTAGCCCAGCGCGACGATCACGACTTTGCCTGGCACAGTCGGGACGTCGAAGTTCGGCTTTTCAGCCATGATCTGTTCTGCGCGAACAAACCGCTTGCGATACTCTTCCGCTTTCTCGCGATCGAGACCGGCCAGAGCCTGGTGGGCAAGCGCCGCGCCGGTCTCATCGCCACGGATGCGGGCAATTGCCTCAAGCCAGCTTTGCGCATCAAAAGCGGTCGGGTCCTTGCTGAGGATGCTCTGGAAGGTCGCCTGCGCGTCGTCGAGCTTCTTCTGGATGATCTGGGTCGCAGCAACGGCATATTGGAAATCCAACCGCTCAGGCGCGAGCGTCGACGCTTCCTTGAAGGCTTCCTCCACGACATCATATTTGCCATGCAGCGTAATGCCCTTGAAGACTTCGGCTTCCGCCTTTTTGACGTCGCCGCCCGACCAGTAATACTGCATGCCGGTGTCGACCAGCTGTTTTATACGGGCAGCGTTTGCCTGGTCGAAGGCGCCGGCTGGAACCGCTGAAATGAGACACGCTGTCGCTGTCAACAGTCCAAGGAGGCGGCGCCGTGCGCTACCCGCCTTCACCGAACGCGGGGTGCCCGATGCTGTCACGGTCGACCCCAACGGGGCAAAAATGGAACTCGGCTTCATTTAAATCTCCCAGTTTTCCGGTTGCCCGCCGGCTTGCTCGCCCTCGGGCCGATAGCGTTCCGTATTCACTTCCGATTTGGCCCATCTCCTTGCGGCCAGTATTAGAAATACCAAAACATGACCACCTGTCCAGATCGCGGCGGCGCAACTATCCGTAATGGCGACTGAAGCCGGAATAATTCGTGTTACATTTCTTACAGATAGCGCATACAAGTTGCGTTCACGTTCCGAAACAGTCGCTGATTGGCGTTATATTGGTATTATCCAATTGCACGCCATCGCCCGCGCAGCGTGCGTGCGCAATCGCTGAATGACCAGGATGTCATGAACATTGGCTTGCCGGCAGTGATTTCCATGGTTCGGCAAGAGCAAAGCCTGCTTCAACGATCTCGCTGCCGATGGGTAGCCGAAAACCTACCCCGGCGCTCGGGAGTTCGTGGCGGTCGTTGCGCGCCGTGCTGTCGAAGACACCGTAAGGTGAATCCATGCGCTGGCCCGTTTGGATTGTTCGAAGGGATCTGACCTTTGAACTCACGCAAATCCGAAGAGGACAGTTCCGCACGGTTTTTCAGATTTCGCTCTCGATCCGGCCAGCCGCAAACGCAAAATTGCAGCGAATGATGCAAACTGATTGCGGCCCGGCGCTGCGGCGCCGGGCCGCAATCTTCTCTACTCATCGTCATGCATGTGCATGCGGATGCTGCCGTTCGTCCCAGACGGCCCAGATCGCGAGCGCGGTCACCAACACCCCAAGGACGACATGCGTCCACATGGGGTTGGGACTGGTCGAGAAACCGAGCAGCCAGGGTGAAGCGATCAGCCAGAGCCCGACGATGAGGCTTGCCCATTCTTCCCATTCCGCAAACATGGCAAGCGTCGCGATAGCCAGAACGCCGAGCACGACGCCGGCGCCCCAAGCGTTCCAGGCCGGAACGCTTTCGACAACGAAACCCATGATCCAGGGGGAGACGAACAGGCAGACGGCAAGAACCAGATTGATCCAGTCCTGTGCTTTCTTTCCTTCCATCAGTGCCATGACAACCTCCACGAATGAAGCTTGGCCAAAGCGTACGATCGCGTGCGGTCGCACGCTCTGAAAACATAATAAATTCAACCGGAACCGCTTTCAAATCTTTTTCGCGTGAGCACGCGGTGGTCGCATGCGCGAAATCAGGCGGCGAACTGACGATCCGCCGCTCTGAATGGGTGTCGAGGGCGCAGCTTTGCGCCGATTCGCGTGCGTCTAGTAACCGCGCGCAGCACCCGCGCCGATGCGGCTGTCGACTGCGCCATTGTAGCGGGCGCCGCCGCCGGCCTCGATGTCCGAAAGGCTCTCGCCGCCGACGAGGATGCCGGTCGCCTGTCCCCAGATCGTCCAGCTTTCATCGATCTGGACATTGTGGCCCATGGCCGACAGCAGCTTGCGGGTATCTGGCGAGAGCGCATAGGGCTCCATGAACACCTTGTCCGGCAGCCACTGGTGATGGACGCGCGGCGCGTCGACCGCTTCCTGGATGTTCATGCCGTGGTCGATGACGTTGAGTATCGCTTCGAGCGTGATGGTGATGATGCGTGCACCGCCGGGGCTGCCGATCACCATGAAGGGCTTGCCGTCCTTGGAGATGATCGTCGGGCTCATCGATGACAGCGGCGTCTTTCCGGGCGCGATCGCATTGGCCTCGCCCTGCACCAGACCGTAGAGATTGGGCACGCCTGGCTTGGCGGTGAAATCATCCATCTCGTTGTTGAGCAGGATGCCGGTTCCGGGCGCCACGACGCCGGCGCCGAAGGAGCCGTTCAGCGTATAGGTGACGGCAACCGCATTGCCCTCGTCGTCGATGATCGAATAGTGCGTCGTCTCCTTGCTTTCGCCGAAACCCTTGGGGATCAGCGTGGCGGAAACGCCGGCGCGGAACGGATCGATCTTGTCGCGGATGTCCTTGGCATAGGCCTTGTCGGTAAGCTTGGCGACGGGGTTCTCGACGAAATCAGGATCGCCGAGCGACGTGTTGCGGTCGACATAGGCGTGGCGCATGGCCTCGATCATCACATGCACGGTGTCGGCGGCGCCATAGCCCATGTAGGAAATGGGGTAGCCTTCGAGAACGTTGAGGATTTCGCAGATGATCACGCCACCGGAGGATGGCGGCGGCGAGGAGACGATGTCATAGCCGCGGTAGTTGCACTTGACCGGCTCCAGTTCGCGCACGGCGTAGCGCTCGAAATCTGCCTTGACGAGCACGCCGCCTTTCTCCGCGCTCGCCTTGACGATCTGGTCGGCGATCGCGCCCTTGTAGAAGGCGTCGGTGCCCTTCTCGGCGATGCTCGAAAGCGATGCGGCAAGATCGGCCTGGATCAGCTTCTCGCCGGCGACGAACGGCTTGCCGTCCTTCAGGAAGATCGCGGCCGCGGCCGGGTCCTTGGCGAGCCTGTCCGTCTCGCCCTCGAAGGAATCGATATCGCCCTGCTCCAGCACGAAGCCGTCTTTGGCAAGCGCGATCGCCGGAGCGATCAATTCGGCAAGCGGCTTGGTGCCATAGCGGCTGCGCGCCATTTCGAAGCCCATGACCGGACCGGGAACGCCGACGGCGAGATAGCCCTCGGTACTCAGGCCATCGACGACATTGCCCTTGGCGTCGAGATACATGGTCTTGGTCGCAGCTTGAGGCGCCCGCTCGCGGAAATCGAGGAACGTCGTCTTGCCGTCCTTAAAGCGGATGGTCATGAAACCGCCGCCGCCGATATTGCCGGCGGTCGGATAGGTGACGGCAAGCGCATAGCCGACGGCAACGGCTGCATCCACGGCATTGCCACCGCTTTTCAGCACGGCAACACCGATATCGGATGCCAGGTGCTGGGCGGTGACCACCATGCCGTGCTCCGCCTTCACGGGCTCGGGTGAAGCCGCCTGCACCGCCCAGGGCGTCAGGCTCGATGCAAAGAGCAACGTAATCGACAGGGTCTTCAAGCGGAAACTCGGCATGCGTCTCTCCCTCGCAGGCTCGCGGCGCATTGCCAGATTTCAATGACCGTGGTCTCGCCGCGTCGAGCGCGGTGGCAACGATCGTTCGGTAGGGGCAAGCACCTGATATGGACGGCTATGAAGTGCGGGAAGTATAGTCACGCTCAATCGACGATGGCAAATCACGCCTGACGTTCAACGACACCCCTACGCCTGACCGGCCACTGCGTCGGGTCCCCCAGTCGACAGAAAAGCCGTGCCGCTCAGGCGGCATCGGCAAGGATCAGATCGGCACCTTTCTCCGCAACCATCATCGTCGGCGCGTTGATGTTGCCCGCGGTGATGTTGGGGAAGATCGAGGCGTCGACGACGCGGAGACCGGGCACGCCGTGAACCTTCAGGCGGCTGTCGACCACCGAACTCTCCTGCTCCGGCCCCATCGCGCAGGTGCCGCAAAGATGGTAGATCGAGCCGGAGTTTTCGCGGAAATAGTCCATCAGCGCTTCGTCGCTTTCCACGCGCGGCGCCGGCGAAATCTCTTCCGCCGTCAACGATGAGAGTGCCGAGGCCGACGCGATCCGGCGGACTAGCCGGCTTCCCTGCAGCACTTCGTCGATGTCGCGATCGGTCGTCAGGTAGTTCGGCCGGATCAGCGGTTTCACCGAGGGGTCGCCGGACGCAATCGAGATGCTGCCGCGGCTCGTCGGCCGGCAGGAATTGAAGCAGATCAGGTAGCCGGGATAGGGCTCCGGCTTCAGCCCGGCCTTCGGATCCGTCGGGATGCGGTAGGAGAGCGGGTTGAAATAGAGCTGGATGTTCGGCCGCTCTTCGTCGGGCCGGCCGCGGAAGAAACCGCCCGCCTGGTTGACGCTCATCGAGAACGGTCCTTTGCCGGTCAAGAGATACTGCAGACCGAGACGCATCTGGCCGAACAGACTGCCGAACTCGTCGTTGAGCGTCGGGATCGTCGCGCGATAATAGAAGCTGGCGCAGAGATGATCCTGCAGGTTCAAGCCGACCGACGGCAGATGCCGGCGCGTTTCGACCCCGAGCAACGACAGCTGCTTGCCGTCGCCAATGCCCGAGACCTGCAGCAGCTGCGGGCTACCGACCGCACCGGCGGCCAGGATGACCTCGCGCCCCGCCGTGAAGCGACGCCGCGTCCCATTCTGGATGACATCGACACCGGTCACGCGTCCGTCTTCGCCGAAGACCAGCTTTTCTGCCTGCGCGTAGCGTTCGATCGTGAGATTGGGACGCTTGAGGGCGGGCCTCAGATACTCCGCGCTCGAATGCGAGCGGCGGCCGTTGTTGGTGTTGACGTCGTAGACGCCGGCGCCCTCGATCGAGGCGCCGTTGAAATCCTCGTTCAGCGGCAGCTGCAACGATCCGCAGCTTTCGAGGAAAGCGTCGGTGATCGGGTGCGTCATGCCGCGCATCGGGGTGATGTGGATCGGGCCTTCGCCGCCGTGCCATTCGGACGATCCGCGCGCATGGGTTTCGAGCCGGCGGAAATAGGGCAGGACATCGTCATAGCCCCAGCCCGTATTGCCGGCGTTTTTCCAGTCGTCGAAGTCGTCGCGCGCGCCGCGCACATAGATCATCGCATTGATCGAGCCGGATCCGCCCTGGACCTTGCCACGCGGCACGTAGATGCTGCGATCCTGAAGCTCGGCCTCCGGCTCGCTCGAATACATCCAGTTGACCTGGGGATTGTAGTAGCTGCGGGCGTAGCCGACCGGGATCTTGAACCAGAAGGAATTGTCGTTGCCGCCAGCCTCGATCAAAAGCACCCTGTGGCGACCATTTTCGCTGAGCCGGCTCGCAAGAATGCAGCCGGCCGACCCGGCGCCGACAATGATGTAGTCGTAGATCATCTGCATGTCCTATCGTCGGAGTTATCCGCGTGCCGGCGCGAAGGCCTTCACGTCCGCCGGCCGGCTGTCCATCTGCAGGTGCAGGCGCTCGCCGGTGTACGGCGTGTGCTTTTCGACGACGTCCATGTTGAGCTCGATGCCAAGGCCAGGCTCGCGCGACGGGATGATGTAGCCATCCTCGACGGCGAGCTTGGTCTTCAGCACATCCGCATGAAATCCGCTGAAATCGAGGATCGCCTCATGGATGAGGAAGTTCGGCGACGCAGCTGACAGCTGGATACTGGCCGCAGCCCCGACCGGGCCGTTATAGAGATGCGGGGCGATCTGGGCGTAATAGGCTTCTGCCATGCCGGCGATCTTCTTCGCTTCGAGAAGCCCGCCGACGCGTGCGACGTTCATCTGCAGGATCGAGGCAGCCTTCAGTTCGAGGACGCGCTGGAACTCGTACTTGGTCGTCAGGCGCTCGCCGGTCGAAATCGGGATCGAGGTCGCGCGCGCCACCTCTGCCATCGCCGCTTCCTGTCCGGGAGGAACCGGTTCTTCGAACCAGAGCGGGTCGTATTTTTCGAGACGCCGCGCCAGCCGGATCGCCGAGGACGGCACCATCTGGCCGTGCGTGCCGAAGAGCAGATCGGCGCTGCTTCCAACGGCGTCGCGGATCTTGCGGCAGAATTCCTCCGAGCGGTCCATCACGCCGAGCGAAAGCTGGTGGCCGGAATAGTTGGTGTAGGGACCGGCCGGGTCGAACTTGACGGCGGTGAAGCCCATTTCGACCATTTCGACGGCGCATCCGGCGGCGAGATCCGGATCGTTGAAGTCGAACTCTCCAGCCGCGTTCTTCGGGTAGAGATAGGTGTAGGCGCGGAGCTTCTCGTGCACGGTGCCGCCGAGCAGGTCCGCGACGGGCCGGCCGGCGGCCTTGCCGATGATATCCCAGCAGGCGATTTCGAGACCCGAGACGATACCCATCATCGTCGGGTCCGGGCGCTGGGTGAAGCCGCTCGAATAGGCCGAGCGCCAGAAGCGCTCGATCTGGTGCGGATCATGGCCGAGCAGATGCCGCTCGAAGACGTCTTCGATCAGCGGCGTCAGCGCCTTTGGATGGAACGAGGTCGCGTAGATCTCGCCGATGCCCTCGATGCCGCAGGCGGTCGTGAGGCGCACGAAGATCCAGTACATTCCGCCCACATGCGGCGGCGGGACGGCGACGGCATAGGTCTTGAGAGACGCGATCTTCATTTGTGTCATCCCTTTTTCTTGAGGCGGGCCATCAGCACCAGGGTGGCGATGGCGCCGAGGACGCAGATGGCGGCGATGTAGCCGAAATAGAACTGGTAGCCGGCGATGCCCGGATAACGGTCTGAGAGGTATCCGTTGACGAGCGGCAGGTAGGTGTCGGGCGCGTAGCCGACGAGCGAGATGATGCCGATCGCAAGGCCGGTGATGTTGGCCGGCACGTGGCAATCGTCGAGGATCGCCCAGTAGAGGCCACGGATCGTATAGGTGATGAGGCCGACGAGCAGCACCAGCCCGACGAAGAGGACCGTCGAGCCGATGCCCGGCAGGGCGATCATCGCCACGAGGCTGGCGGCTGCCACGATGAAACTCAGGAGCAGGATCGCGGTCTTGCCAAGGCGGTCGCCGAGCAGGCCGCCGCCGATACCGCCGACCGGGCGCAGCCACAGCTTGATCGTGACGATTACGCCGGCCATGGCAGCGGAAATGCCGAAGCCGCCTTCCTGCAGATAGGCCGAGAAGCTGTAGGTCGCGAGGAACACGTGATAGCCGCAGAAGATGATGGCGGCGACGAGCCAGACCTCGGGGATACGGAGCAGCGTCTTGATGTCGGCAAGCAGGTTGCCTTCGCGCTTGCGCGCGCCTTTCTCGACAGCGACGGGCTGCGACACGGCGAAATAGGCGATGCCGACGACGATGCAGAAAACGGCATAGAGCAGCACGACATCACGGAAACCCATGGCAAGCCCGGCACCGCGCGTTTCCGTCGTGAAGACGAAGAGCGCGATGGCGACGCTGGCAAGCAGCGCCTCGACCAGGCCACGGCCGCCGTCGAGAATGCCGAAGAAGCGTCCCTGCTCATTGGCGCCGGCGATCAGGTTCACCTGCTTCAGCGTCGCCGCCCAGAACGTCAGGCCCGTCGTGACGCCGAAGCCGCAATAGATGACGAGAAGCGATGAGTAGCCGGGCAGCGTCGCGTACCAGAGGCCGAGCAGTCCCGTGCCGACCATGGAAACGAGGATCAGGATGCGCGGCTGGACGCGGTCGGCGAGCCAGCCGCTCGGCAGGTAGCCGACCAGGAAGCTGGTGCCGAGAATGGAATAGAGAACGCCAAGCTCGGTGTTGGTGAGCTTAAGTACCTCCAGCATCGTCGTCTGGTAGGACTGGCGCAGGTAGAGGATCGGATAGATCGCGCCGGCGGCGATCACGATCAGCGCCAGTTGCAGGTAACGGCTGCGGGCCGACACGGACGGCGCAGCGATTTCTGTTTCGGAAATTGAGCTCAAGGGTAGTCTCCTCCCCGACCGATGGCGGGAGCATGCCATCGGCCCGGTCTTGATGTTGATGTCCGAACAATTCCGGTTCCCGTCCGGAATTGCGTCATTTCAAATGATCAGTGTTTCAGGACGACGAGGCGCGTCTGGGTGAATTCCAGCATGCCGTGCTTGCCGTCGTCGCCGCCGAGGCCCGAGCGTTTCCAACCGGCGTGGAAGCCCTGATAGGGGTCCGCCGGGAAACGGTTGACGTAGAGTTCGCCGGCCTCGATGGCGTCGCTGGCCCGCATGACGGTGCGATAGTTCTCGGTGAAGAGTACCGAGCTCAGGCCGAACTGATGGTCGCTCGCCAGCGCCAGCGCTTCCTCGAAGGTCGAGTAGCGGATCACCGCGAGAACAGGCCCGAAGACCTCCTCGCGCACGATCTCCATCTCTTGGCGGCAGCCGGAAATCAGCGTCGGCGGATAGAAGTAGCCCGGTCCTTCCGGCAGGTAACCGCCGGTCTCGACCGTTCCGCCTTCCGCCCGCGCCTGCTCGACCATTTCATGCACGCGTTTCTGCGCGGCGGCGTTGGCGAGCGGGCCCATGCGGGTCGCATCCTCGGCGCGGTCGCCGAAGGCGCGGGCAGCGAAACCTTCGCGCAGCTTGGCGAGCAGCGTGTCATGCACGCTTTCGTGTACATAGAGCCGCTCGGCACTGGTGCAGACCTGGCCGCAATGGGCGGTCTTGGCGGCGATGATCGCCTGTGCCACAGCATCGAGATCCGCATCCGGCTCGACGATGACGGGGGTCTTGCCGCCGAGTTCGAGAGAGGGCTTGGCGATGTTTTCCTTGCAGTAGTCGAGCACGATGCGGCCGGCCGAAACGCTGCCGGTCAGCGTGATCATGCCGACGCCGGGATGGGTGCAGAGCGTCTTCGCGACGTCATGCGACATCGTCAGGATGTTGACGAGACCTTCCGGCAGGCCGGCCTCGACGATCGCTTCGGCAAAAACGAAGGCGGATGTCGGCGTATTGTTGCTCGGCCGTACGACAACGGCGTTTCCTGCAATCAGCGCCGGGGCGATTTTGCGCACCAGTGTGTAGATCGGATAGTTGAACGGGATCAGCCCGGCAACGACGCCGATCGGAACGCGCTTCAAGAGCAGCGTTTCACCGGGATTGTCGCTCTCGATCACTTCGCCCTCGATGCGGCGCGCCCATTCGGCGTGGTAGCGCATCAGTTCGGCGCCGTAGATGACTTCCGCGGTCGCGTCGGCGAGGCTCTTGCCCGACTCTTTCGCCAGGGCAGCGCCGATGGTCTCAGCCCGGCTTTCCAGCACCGTCGCCAGTCGACGCAGCGCATCGCCACGCTGGATGGCCGGCAGTGCCGCCCAGGCGCGCTGCGCCTTCATGGCTGCCTCGACCGCTGCTGTTGCCTCCTCATCCGTTGCTGCCGGCACCGATGTGAAGACCTGGCCTGTCGCCGGATTACGGACGTCGATCGTCACCGCAGACGTGCTTTCGATGAAACGACCGCCGGAAAAATTGCGATAGGGGCTCATGGCATCTCGGATGTGTTGGCCGCAGCTCCCGGCGCCAAAGGCGCGCAGGACAAGCGGACTGCGCGGGAGAGAGCACAATGAGCGACGGCCCGTCTCTCTCCCCGACCGAGACCGTCACGAAACTGTTGCGACGATAGGGCCGGAGGCACAAGCGAGTAATTTTCAGCGAGAGCATTCCAAAATGGAATGCTTGGCTCAGGCAGCCCGGTCGGCCGAAACTTCCGTAAGCAGCCAGGCACGAAACGCGTCGACCTTGCGGTCGTTTCCGGCCTGGGGCCGCGTGACGAACCAGTAGGATTCATGCCCTTCGACTTCGACGTCGAAAAGCTGCACGAGCTGCCCAGTTTCCAACTGACCGCGCACCATCGAACGGTCGGCGACCGTGACGCCGAGGCCCGCACAGGCCGCTTCGATCGCAAGATCGAGCAGGTCGAACTCTAGCCCGCCGCGGGTATCGACATCCTGGAACCCCGCCGCGTCGAGCCAGTGCCGCCACGTCAGATAGCGCCGGTCGGGTGAAGCGAGCACGTGCAGGAAGGTAAAGCGCTGCAGGTCCGTCGGACCCTCGACTTTCACCCCTTCGAGCAGTGATGGCGCACAGACGACCACATGCCGCTCCGTCATCAGGATGCTGGCATCCAGCATCGGCCACTCGCCATCGCCGAAGCGGATGGCGCAGTCGAGAAGACCGCGCTCGGCAATCGTGTCCGTGGCTTCGGTGCTGAGGCTGATATCAACATCGGGCAGAGCCTCGCGCAGCCGCGGCAGACGCGGCAGCAGCCAGCGCTTGGCAAAGGTCGGCGGAACGTTGATCCGCAAGCGGTTCTGGTTGCTCTTCTCGGTGATGCTGCGCAGCGAAACCTCGATACTATGGAACGCTTCCTGGATCGTCGCCAGCAGTTCGGCACCGGCCGGCGTCAGCTCGAGATGGTGGTGGCGACGGATGAGCAGGTCTTCGCCAAGCTCATCCTCGAGGTTGCGAACCTGGCGGCTGACCGCACTTTGCGTGAGGTTGAGCCGCTCGGCCGCCCGCGTGAAGCTGCGGGTCTGCCCGACCACTTCGAAGACCTTCATCGCCGACAATCCAGGAAGTCTTCGCATCGATAACTTGGCCTCAGGAAACGCTGCATCCCGCGGGTCGTCGCGGGATCGATGCGCACCTTTGCGTGTCACGCTCCGGCGCACAAGCACGAAAATCCAAATCGTATCCAGCAAAGCGGAAGCGCACGCCTGGCTAGCTCCGAACGACGAACGGCGGCTCTCGCCGCCGTTTGCCTATCCAATCCATCGCCTGGCCAAGCCCAGACGAAAACTGGAAACTTAACCGCGCCTACTCCGCAGCATAAAAGCCGTAGAGCACGGGCATCAGCCCGACCAGCGCCTCGAAGCGCTTGAAGGACTTACGTTCGGGTCGCGTCCATCCGGTTTCGGCGAGCGCCGAAAGCCGCGGGAAGACGAGCCGGTCGAAGACGGCGCGGTCGGTCATCGGTTCGGACCAGATGCAGCACTGCACGCCGAGCAGGTGCTTTTTCTGTGCGTCGGTCCAGCCTTCGACCGGGTCAAAGGTGTAGAGCTTTTCCGGGTCTGACCAGCCGGCCCAGCTGCCGCCGGGCTCCGACCAGGCCGGGCTGTTGGCCATGTCGAGATAGTAGACTTGGCCCGGGCAGACGACGATGTCGTAACCTTCCTCGGCAAGCGCGGCCGACGCCTCGACCGTGCGCCAACCGAAGAGCAACGACTTCGCCTTGTCGATGACGTTGCCGTGGGCCGCCTCCTGCCAACCGCCGGTAACGCAATTTCGGCTCGCCAGGAACGCCTGGACGCGCGCCAGGAACTCGCCCTGCAGCACCGCCGCACCCGAACCGTCGATCTCGTCGGCGCCATGGGTGTTGGTGACGACGTTCAGGCGCTTGGCGTGGGTTTCGGCGACCTCGTCGCCGGCAAGTGCACGAAGCCGCGTGAGCGCTTCCGGCGAGCCGGACCAGGCACCAAGCGGCACCTCGTCGGCGCCGACATGAATCGCCCGCATCGGGAAGAGTTCGATCAACTCGTCGAAGATGACTTCCAGCACGCGATAGGTCTCTTCGCGCGCCGGGTTCAGGCAGTTGTCCGGGAAGCCCTGGACTGAATGATAGCTTCCCTTTTCCTCGGGATCGCGCAGTTCCGGGATTGCCTGCAGCATCGCATAGGAATGGCCGGGGATGTCGATTTCCGGCATCACCTCGATGCCGAGGCTGGCGGCAAGCGCTACGATCTGACGAACCGCCGCCTTGGTGTAGTAGCCGCCGGTCGGTTCAGGACCGGAGCCGAGCAGCGGCGGGATTTTGCGACCATGGCCGCGCCAGGCGCCGATTTCGGTGAGCGCCGGATAGGCGTCAATCTCCACGCGCCAGGCCTCGTCGTCGGTCAGGTGCCAGTGGAAACGGTTGAGTTTGTTCCAGGCCATCAGCTGCAGGAAACGCTCGACCTCGGCGGTGCTATAGAACTGCCGGGCGACGTCGAGATGGGTGCCGCGCCAGGCGAGCGCCGGCTCGTCCTTGATCTCCCCGCCCGTCGGAAACACGAAGGTGCCCGGATGCGACCGCGCCCCGCGCAGGACCTGGCCGAGCGTGATCAGGCCGTAGAGAATACCCGTCTGGCTACCGCCCGAAATGGCGACGCCGGCAGGCGAGAAACGGATCGTGTAGGCCTCCGGACCAAGGTGCGACGCCTTTGACAATTCGACCGGGAAACCGCCCTCCGCCGCCGGCCGGACAATGCCCTCGACCGGAAACAGGCTGGCCGTGAGATCGGCAAACGCCTTCGCCGCGGCGGACGCTTCACTGCCTTCGGCCTTCAGATCGAGGCCCGGAGGTGCCAATAGCTGACCGGAGACCGCAACCGCTTGCGGCCACGGCACGATCGAGACTGGCACCGGAGCCACCTTCGGCACCGGATAGACGGCGGCGCCACGCTTCAGCTCGGCATTGTCACCGTGCGCCCGCGAGGCAAGCACGGCAACCGGCGCATTCGTGCCATCGGACAGGACGAGGAAGGCGGCGTTTGCGCCATCGGTCCAGTGGCGCGGCTCGAAGCTCATGCCGTGAGCCTTGAGCGTCCAGGTCGCGCCGGGCTTCAGCTCAAAACCTTCCGGCGGCGCGAATTCCGCATAGTTGGAGAGCCGGACAAGAAGCTGCCCGCCCTCGACGTCAGCGGCAGGATCGATGCGCGCCGGGCCCGAGACGCCGAGGCGAAAGCCCTTGATCGGCCGGTCCGAATTGTTGGTGAGCGTCAGCGCATAGACCGACCTGTCGGCGGTGCCGACGGGCACCCAGAGCGTTTCCAGAAGATAGTCAGATTTGGCGGCAAACGTCATCAAATGGCTCCATGAGTGATTGGTCTCTGCGGCCGGCCGGGGGCCAGCGCGTTTCTTGGGGAATGCGGGTCCTCGGTTCACATAGCTCACGCCGGCGTTCGGCCAAGGGCACGGACGAAGTGATTCACGGTAACTTCTTCCACGTTGTCGGAGGCCGGACGGCTCTTTCGCCGCACGTCGTCGGCATGGGCAAGGAAGCGGGCGCTTTGCCCTGGCACAAAGGGGCGATCGGGGTCGGGGACCGCGGAAAGAAGCAGTTGCGTATAGGGATGGCGGGGATTGCCGATGACGGCGCTGGTCTCGCCCCACTCGACCATCTGCCCGGCAAACATCACCACGACCTCCTCGGCGATGTGGGCGGCCGTGGCTATATCGTGGGTGATGTAGAGCATGGCGAGGTTCCGCTCGCGCTTGATGCGCGCGAGCAGTTCCAGGATGTCGAGGCGGATCGAAACGTCGAGCATCGATGTCGGCTCGTCGGCAACGAGCACATCCGGCCCAACGGCAAGCGCCCGGGCAATGTTGACGCGCTGGCGCTGGCCACCGGACAGTTCGTGCGGAAACTTTCGTGCCGTCACATCGGCGTCCAGACCGACATCGGCGAGCAGACGCGCGACGGCAGCTTTCGCCTCGCCCCCGTTCTTGGCGTGACCATGCAAAAGCAGTGGCCGCGCGAGGTGATGGTAGACGGAGAACACCGGGTTGAGTGAGGCGAAGGGATCCTGAAACACCATCTGGATCGCCCGCCGACGCGTCTTTTCGTCGGCCCTTCCTCCGGCCTGGGTAACGTCGGCGCCGCGAAACGCCATCGTCCCCGATGTCGGCGCATCGAGCCGCGCGACGATGCGGGCGCAGGTGGTCTTGCCGCAACCGGATTCGCCGACGAGCGCCAGCGCCCGGCCGGGCTTTAAGGCAAGCGAAATGCCGCGCAAAGCCTCGACGGTACCGAAGCTGCGCCTGATGTCCTTGAGGCGCACGATCGCGTCGTCTTCATCAGCCATGGTCGTCGTTAGCGGCATCACGTTCATTCGACGACCCCCAGGCTGCGGACGGATGAGGGCAGTTGCGGGATCGCGCCCCAGAGTTTCCGCGTGTAGTCGTGTTCCGGCGCACGGCTGATCTGCTGCGTGTCGCCGACCTCAACCAGTTGCCCTTTGAGCATAACACCGATGCGATGGCAGAGCTGCGCCATCAGGTGCAGGTCGTGGGTGATGAACAGCACCGAAAAACCGAGGTTGCGCTGCAGGTCGACGAGTTGCTCCAGGATTTCCCGCTGCACGACGACGTCGAGCGCCGTCGTCGGCTCGTCCATGATGATCAGTTCCGGCTTCAGCGCCAGGCAGATTGCGATAACGATGCGCTGGCGCATGCCGCCGCTGAACTGGTGCGGATAGTCGTCGAGGCGGTTGATCGGGATTCCAACGAGCCGGAACATCTCCTCGGCCCGTGCACGGGCCTGCGGCCTGGTCGCGCCGGTGTGCTTGCGCAAGACGTCGAAAAACTGCGCCTCAACCCGCATCAGCGGGTTGAGCGAGTTCATTGCGCTCTGGAACACCATGCCGATCCGCCGCCAGCGGACGTTTTGAAGCGACGCTTCCGGCATCTTCAGGAGGTTTTGACCATCGAGCAGGATCTCGCCGCCGGCGACCCAGGCCGGCGGTTTTGACAGCCGCGTGATCGCATAGGCGATCGTGCTCTTGCCGCAGCCGGATTCGCCGGCAAGGCCGAAGAGTTCGCCGCGGCGCACCTCGAAGGAGACATCGTTAACCGCGCGGAAAGCGCCGTCGTCAAGCAGGTAATCGACGTTCAGGTTGCGGATTTCCAGGAGTGCATCGCTCATCGGGCCGCCTCCAGTTCGCGACGGCGCAGCCGCGTGAGACGCAGCCAGCGGCTGAGCGCCGGACCGGAGCGAAGCTGCGGATTGGCGATCTCGTCGAAGGTGAAGTTGATGAGCGCGAGACCAAGACCGACGAGCGCGATGCCCGCGGCCGGAACGGCGATGTCCCACCACGCGCCGACGATGATCGCCGAGGAGTTTTGCGCATTGTAGAGCATGGTGCCCCAGGTCACCCGGAGCGGATCGCCGAAGCCGAGATATTCGAGCGTCGTCTGCGCGACGATCGCATAGATGATGCTGCCGACCACGTTGATGCCGATCAGCGGCACCAGATTGGGCAGGATCTCGACGAAGATCACCCGCCAATGCGGCTCGCCGACCATGCGCGCCGCCACCACGAATTCACGCTGCCGGAGCGCCATGGTCTGCGACCGCGTCATGCGCGCGCCCCAGGGCCACGAGGTGAGCGCGATGATCGCCATGATCGCCATCGGCCCGACCGTGCCGGCAAAAGACGCAAGCAGGATCAGCAGCGGAATATTCGGTATGACAAGGACGGCATTGGTGGCGAGATCAAGCGTCGCATCCGTGCGGCCGCCGAAGTAACCGGCGACGAGGCCGACGATGGTGCCGAGCGCGGTAATCGCAAGGCCGGTGGCAAAGCCGACGGCAAGCGACGGCCTGGCACCCCAGACGAATTGCGAGAAGACGTCGCGGCCCATCTTCGTGGTGCCGAAGACATGCTCGACGGTTGGTGGCTGATGCGAACGACCGACACGCTCGCTCGGATCACCCGGTGCGAGAACCGGCGCGAGCAGCGCCATCAGGCAGAGCGTGAGAATGATGACAAGGCCGGCGACGGCTTTCTTCTGCCGCCAGAACAAGGAGACGGCCGCATTCATGCCCTGCCCTCCCTTATGCGCGGATCGACCACGCCATAGATGATGTCGACCAGAAGATTGGCGCCGAGCGTGGCGATCGTCATCAGCAGCAACTGCCCCTGGATCACGGGATAGTCGCGGGCAACGCTTGCCGTATAGAGCGTCAGTCCGAGACCCGGATAGTTGAAGACGATCTCGGTCACGATCGAGCCGCCAAAGACCGCCCCCAGCATCAGCGCCAGGTTGGTGAGCACCGGCAGCATGGCGTTGCGCGCCGCGTAGCCGAACATGACGGCTGCTTCCGAGAGGCCCTTGGCTCGCCCCATGGTGACGTAGTCCTCACCGAGCACCGAGATCATGCTGGAGCGCATCGTCGTCTGAAACTCGCCAATCAGATAGGGCGAGAGCGTCAGCACCGGCATGATTGCATGCAGGAAGACGCTGCCGAAGAAGGTGAAGTTGAGCCCCGGGTCGAGGCTCGGATCATAGGCGTAGCCGACCGGCAGCAGCCGGAGCGTCACGCCGAAAGTGAAAAGCGTCGCAAGCGCGATGATGACGGGCGGAACGGCAATCAGCACCACCGAGAACGGCGAGACGAAACTGTCGAAACGCCCGCCACGGCGCCAGGCGGCGACGGCGCCGAGCAGCACACCGATGCAAAGAGAGAAGGTTATGGCGGTGACCACGAGAAACGCCGTCCACCCGGCCGAGCGGCCGAGAACTTCAAGCACCGTCTGCGGATAATACTTGACCGAGACGCCGAGATCGAAATGGGCGAGCCCGACGACATAGTCGACGAACTGCTGCCAGATCGGTTGCTCGATCGCACCGAAACGCGCCTTGATCGCCTCGATGGCCGCGGGCGTTGCCCGCGGTCCGAGTTGGGCGATCATGCTGTCGACGGGGGACCCCGGCATCAGCCGGGGAACCGCGAAGTTCATGACGATCGCGAAGAGGAACGCCACGCAGTAGACGGTAAGCCGTCGACGGGAAAGTCGCATCGCTGGAACCCGCTGCCACTTATTGTACGGGCTTCAGGCGGAGCAGATGCACCAGCCGCATCCGGTTGTTGTCGTGATCCTCGGGGTTCATGACAGGCTCGTCCTTCGTCACCCAGCCGGTAAAGCGCTTGGTCGAGAACTGATACCAGGTCGGACCGTTGAAGACGGGAACGACGGGCAGGTTGTCGGCGACGATCACCTGCACCTGATCGAACAGCTTCTTGCGGTCGTCGTCCGTCGCCGCCCGGCGGTAATCATCGAAGACCTTGTCGAGTTCGGGGTTGGAATAGCGTGACGGCGCGCTGGTGATACGCCCACCGAAGCCGGTCGACAGCGACTGGAAGTAGCCGCGGAAAGGCGTCGGGCCGTCGGCACGCGAATTCATCACCGCCTCGAAGCTGCCGTCGAGGATCTGTTTCTGCCACTGCTCGTATTCGGGCGTTGCGACAGAGGCGTTGATGCCAATCTTGCGCAAGCCTTCGGCCGCGATCTGCACCGCGTCGATCCAGTCGGTCCAGCCGTTCGGCACGATGATCGGAAAGGCGATCGGTTTGCCGCTCGGCGTGGTGCGGAAGCCCTCGCCGTCCTTCTTGTAGCCGGCATCGTCAAGCAGCTTGTTGGCCTTGTCGATGTCATAGGCGAGCCACTCGTCCTGAGCACCCTCGGCGGCCTTGTTGCGCCAGCTGTCGAAGCGCGGCGGCAGACCGCTCGCATGGGTGTTGACGACGGGATAGCCGAAACCGGCGATATCGACCATCGCGGTGCGATCCATGGAAAGGCTGAAGGCGCGCCGGAACGTCATATCGTTGAAGGCCTCGGCGTTGCCCGGATTCGACGACTTGAAGTTCATCTGGAACGAAACGGTTTCGGCCGGAGGCTGCCAGTAGCCATTATGGTCAGGGTCGAGGCCGACATAGGTCTTGTCGATCTGCGGCAGGAACGAGCCGAACCAGTCGATCGAGCCCTCCGGCAGGAGCGCCAGCATCTGGTCGTTGCCGGAAATCTGCGGCAGCTTCAGGCAATCGACCTTCAGCGTCGCCGCGTCCCAATAGTTGGGGTTGCGGCACTGCTCGTAGACCTGGGGCGTGAAGCGGCGGATCTCGGTCATCGGGCCGGAGCCGACGGGCGTCTCGTTCTTGAAGGCCAGCGGATCCTTCACGTCCTTCCAGATGTGCTCGGGCACCACCGGGAAATCGGCAAGCGACTCCGGAAAATGCGTGTCGACATCCTTGAGGTTGATCTTCACCTCGGTCGGCGACGGTGCCTCCACCGAAGCGACGGTTTCGCCAACGCCGACGGTATCGACCGCCGGGTTCTTCAGCATCAGCTCGAGCGTGAATTTCATATCTGCCGAGGTCAGCGGCTTGCCGTCCGACCATTTCACGCCGTCGCGCAATGTATAGGTGATCGACTTCAGGTCGTCGGCAAATTTGTAGGCGGTCGCAAGCCGAAAGACCGGCTTGCCGCCGTCGTAATCATTGAAGATCACCAGCGGCTCGTAGACGAAATCCATGGTGCTCTGCCGCCGACCGCCGAGGTCGAACGGGTTGAAATTCTGCACCCAGCTCGTCTGCTCCTCGATGTGCATGGTGAGCACGGATTCGGCGCGGGCCTCAGCGGCGCCGATCATCATCAGCATGGTCGCGACGCCAACAAAACGCCGTGTCGTACCGCTCCTCCCGACCCCCGGCGCATTGCGCAAAGGCCGCATTTCCTCGACTGCCGTCATGACGAATTCCCCCTCAGGTTTCGTTGATCGAACTATTAAGTCAAGTAATTTGACTTAACGATAAGTCCGTCAAAGTCGCGCTGTCAATCGGGGTATTTTCGCCGAGACTAAAGTTATGGTCCGAACCGCCAAGTGGTATTTCGAACGAGAATACCACTTCCGAAATCTTGCGATTTGGCGGCTCTTTCAGGCGGCGGAATTTGGTCGGAAAACGACTTGGCCAAGCATCGCGAGCAGAATCACCGCGCAGCCCAGGATCTGGGAAAGGCTCAAGGGTGACCCCAGAAACGCCAGCGCGAAGACGAGAACCCATACCGGTTCGCAGCACATGATTACCGATGCCCGCGCCGCAGAGATCATCTGCTGGCCGCGAAACTGCAGGACGAAGCGCAGGCAGGTCGAGATCAGGATGCTTGCCAGAAACCAGCCCCAGATCGCGATCGAAGGGACTGCCGCAGGCATCTGTTCGACAGGCAGCGAGACCGCGAGGATGACCACTCCTGCGACCACCAGCTGGATCGCGGCTGTGGCCACCGCGCCTATTTCGGTGGAATTGCGTTTGACCAACGCAAGCTCGCCGCCCAAATCAGGGCCGAGACCACAAAAAGAGGTGAGCCACCTCGACCCGAGCGCCGGGGCCAAGAAACAGCAAGCCCATCCCGGCAAGCGCGACGGCGATCGAGATCCAGAGCGCTCGCCCGACCGGCCAGCCGAAGAACAGCAGACCGAAAACCGGCACCAGCAGGTTGCCGGTCGAGGTGATGAAGGCCGCAACGCCCGGGTTCGTCGTCTGTTTCAGGCCGAAAATCCAGGCCATCATGGCGACCGCAAGGGCGAGCGCGGCGGGAAGCAGCAGGCGCACCGCCCTGCCGAGTTCGGCAAAGGATGCGAACCTCGCCAAGAGACCGATCAGCAGACCGGCGATGACAAAACGGCTGCCGAGGAAGAGCAGTGGCGGAAACTCGGCAAGAGCGTGGATCGAAAACAGCCATCCGGCGCCCGCCACAAAGGCCGCGATCGCGATCTGCAGATCGGCAATCGGCTGGGAAGGGGGCTGGGCGGAACGATCAGGGGTCATCTGTTGGACACCAGAGAAGCCGAAAGGCCGTAGCGAGCGGTCTGCCGGCTTCTCTGTCGGTTAAAACCGAGATCTACCAGTGATTGTTCGGATTGTGACAAGAACGGCCGTCTACTGGTTCGCCTTGGCGTAGTCCTTCATGTTCTCAGGTGTCACCAGTTCGAACGGAACCCAGATATGCCGTTCGGTCTTTTCCTCCCGCGCCAGGGCGACGGCGGCATCCATCGCGGTCGCGCCCTGCGCGATTGCGTTCTGGAAGACGGTGACGTCGAGATCGCCTGCGGCCATGGCGGCAAGCCCGTCCGGCGTCGCATCGATGCCACCGACCACCACCTTCGACATGTCGGTGCCCGCCGCTTTCATCGCCTGGATCGCGCCGATCGCCATCTCGTCGTTGTTGGCGATGACGGCATCGAATTCCCGTCCTGTCGAGAGCCAGTTGGTCATGATGTTGCTCGCCTCGAGGCGATCCCAGTTGGCGCTCTGTTCCTCGATCACGCTCATGCCCTTGCAGTCATCGGTGGCGATGACGTCGTGAATATCCTTCGTCCGGGTCAGCGACGAATGATTGTTGAGCGGCCCCATCAGCACATAAACGGAACCCTTGCCGCCAAGCAGCCGGCACACTTCCTTCGTTTCCAGCGTGCCGGAATCGACCTCGTTCGAACCGACGAAGGCGGCAGTCGCCGGGAGCGCATCGGCATCGGCCGGCGGGTGGTTGGCGTAGACGATCGGAATACCGGCGGCACTCGCCATTTTCGTCAGCGCCGGCGTGCCGTCGCCATCGACGGCAACCACGACGATCGCGTCGACGCCGGAGGATATGAAGTTCTGTACCTGGTCCAGCTGCTTGCTCGGATCGTTCTGGGCGTCCTCGACCTGAACCGAAACGCCATCGAGCTTGGCGGCGCGGTCTTCCATGCCCTGACGCAGGATCGTCAGGAACGCGCTGTCGGAACGGGCGATGGTGATGCCGATGTTTTCGGCGTGAGCGGTACCAGCCAGCAGAACCGACGTGGCGGCAAACAGCAACTTCCTCATTCGAAACCTCCCAAAGGAACAGATGACCTGTGAGTCATAAACGGAATACATGGTCCATTGAAAGTCAATAATGAAACATGCGTTTCATTATTGACTTTCAATGGAATGATCGAAACCCCGCGAAACTCGGGATTTTCGGCATGCAAAATCCTGATAAGATCTACCTATGAGTGCATCATCTTGATACGAGCGCCGCGTTTCCCGGGGAGATTTCGACTGCGCCTTCGGGAAACGAGGGAGCCGCTTTCGGCTGTGTCTCACCGGAAACGCCGGCGGCGCGCGACGCCTGTGACATCACGCCTTTAACCCACGCAACCCTCGCTGTCGGCAGGAGATCCCGATGACCGTACAGGAAGCAATCCTCAACTTCGGCTATGATCCCACGATCAAGGAAGATGGCCCGACGCTCCGGCCGCCGATACCCGCATCACTGCCGAGCGCGGCAACCGTGAACGCGCTCTACCTGCCGCCGCCCAAGGCGCAGGGCACACCGAGCCATGTCGGCAGCCCCGGCAGTTGCGCCGCATGGGCCACGACCTACGGGCTTGCCACCTATTGGGCGGCCGTTTCGACCGCCGAGGCGCCGTTGCAACCCGTGCGGCAGGCAAGTCCGGCCCATATCTACATCGAAGTGATGAAGAGCTACGGGAAAACGGGTTGCGCGGGATCACAGCTGGCCTCCTATCTCAATCTGCTCAAGCAGGGCGGCACCCCGAACTGGGAGACGGCTCCCTATTTTCCGAATTGTCCCGAGCTGTGGTCGCACTACGATCCCGGCGCCCTTCCCGACGCCAGCTTCCAGATACCCGGCTGGGCGACGGTCGAGACCAGCGATCTCGACGCGATCAAGGCCGTCATCGTCGCGGGCGGAGCGCTCTGCTACGGCACGTCACTGAACAAGGGCTTCATGCAATATGAAGGGCCGGGCGCATTGAGAGGGCCTCTGGAAAAGTTGCCGAACACCGGCCATTGCATGTTGATCATCGGCTATGACGACGAGCAGCAGGCCATTCTCATCCAGAACAGCTTCGGTGAGAATTGGGGCTGCGAATGGAACGGGCGTCGCGGCTACATCTGGATGGGTTACGAGCTGTTCCAATGCCTCGCCCAGGGCCAGGCGATGTACATCACCGGCTGACGTCGGGCGGCTTGCCCGCCGCCCGATCTACCATCCCTGAACGGAGCCGTGGCCCTACTCCGCCGCCACGGCAGCGGGATAGGCTACGGTCTTCGTGTCCTCGGCCTCAAGGCTTGCCGGCGTCTCAGGCTCGACGGAGCTCTTCTTCGGTTCGCGACCGAAGAAGAGCGCATAGCCCGCCGGCAGAACCAGGATGGTCAGCACGGTCGCGACCAGGATGCCACCCATCATGGCGTAGGCGAGCGGCCCCCAGAAGACACCGCGCGAGATCGGGATCAGCGCCAGCACGGCCGTCAAGGCGGTAAGCGTGATCGGCCGGAAACGCCTGACGGCGGAGCCGATGATTGCCTCGGCGCGGTCCATGCCCGCGGCGATATCCTGGTCGATCTGGTCGACGAGGATGATCGAGTTGCGCATGATGATGCCGAGCAGCGCAATGACGCCCAGGATCGCAACGAAGCCGAAAGGCGCACCGCTGATCAAAAGGGCAGCAGCCGCACCAATGATGCCGAGCGGACCGGTCGCGAGAACCAGCATCGCCTTGCCGAAATGCTGCAGCTGGATCATCAGCAGGATGACGATGACGCCGAGCATGATCGGCGCCTTGGCGGCGATCGAGGCCTGGCTTTCGGCAGAGTCCTCCGCGCCCCCTTGGATGGCGATCGAGTAGCCGGCGGGCAGGCTGTCGCGCAGCGGCTGCATTTCGCCAAACATCTTCATCGCCACGTCGTTCGGCTGCACACCATCCGGCAGGGTGCCGCGCACGGTGATCGTCGGCAGGCGGTCGCGGCGCCATTCGATGCCCTGCTCGAGCACCGGCACGACCTTGGCAACCTGCGAAAGCGGTACGAAGCCACCGAAGTCGGTCGGGATGTATATGGAGTCGACCGAACTCAACAGCTTGCGGCTTTCAGCGGGCTCGCGGGCAACGATCGCCACCGTCTCCTCGCCATCGCGGAAATTGTCGAGCGGCGCACCCGTGACGCTTGCCTGCAGTATCTGGCGAATGCGCTGCGAGGTGACCCCGAGCGCGCGGGCGCGGTCCTGGTCGATCACCAGCTTCATGCCCGGCACCGGCTCCAGCCAGTCGTCGTGCACGGCGCCGAGCAGCGGGTTCTCGTGGAACTTCGCCTTGACGCGATCGGCAATACGCCTGACTTCGTCGCGATCCGGCCCCATGATGCGCATCTGCACCGGCCAGCCGGTTGGCGGGCCCAGGAACAGGCGATCGACCTTGGCGCGGATCGAGGGGAAGTCGGCAGCTAGAATTCCGCGCATCTTGGCGATCAACCGTTCGCGCGCCGGCTCGTCCTTGGCCATCACGAGAAGCTGGGCAAAGTTCGGATTGCGAAGCTGCTGGTCGAGCGGCAGGAAGAAGCGCGGCGCGCCCTCGCCGATATAGGTGGCGATGAAGCGCTTGTCCTCGTCGTCCATCATGCGGGCTTCGAGTGCCTTGGCCTGCTTCTCGACTTCCTTGATGCTGGTGCCCTCGGGCAGCCAGAGATCGACGAGGATCTCCGGCCGCGACGACTGCGGGAAGAAGTTCTTCGGAATGAACTGGAAGGCCCAGAGGCTGACGAAGAAGAGGGCGAGCGTCGTCGACAGCACGATGATGCGATGGCGTACGGCCCAGGTGACCGTCGTGCGCAGGCGACGATAGAAACGCGTGTCGAAGACGTCGTGATGATTGCCGGCGTGGCTGCGCTGCTTCAGGAGCATATTGCCGAGCCAGGGGGTGAAATAGACGGCAACGAACCACGAGACGACGAGCGCGATGCCGACCACGTAGAACAGCGAGCGCACATACTCCCCGGCGGTCGAAGCGGCAAAACCGACGGGAATGAAGCCGGCCGTGGTGATCAGCGTTCCGGTCAGCATCGGGAAGGCAGTGGAGGTATAGGCGAAGCTCGCAGCCTCGACCTTCACCAAGCCCTCTTCCAGCTTTCGTTCCATCATCTCGACCACGATCATGGCGTCGTCGACCAGAAGGCCGAGCGCAATGATCAGTGCGCCGAGCGAGATGCGCTGCAGGTCGATGCCGAGCTCGTACATGATGGCGAAGGTTGCAGCCAGCACCAGCGGAATGGTGATCGCGATCACCAGGCCCGAGCGCCAGCCGATCGACAGGAACGACACGACGAGCACGATCGCCAGCGCCTCGCCGAGCGCCTTCATGAATTCGCCGACGGCTTCCTTGACCACTTCAGGCTGGTTGGAGACCTGGTCGACCTTGACGCCATAGGGCAGCGACGCTTCGAAGTGCTGATAGGTCGCCTCCACCGCGTTGCCGACATCGGTCACCTTGAAGCCCTTGGCCATGACGACGCCGATCTGGACGCTGTCTTCACCGTTGAAACGGAATTTGCGCGAATAGGGATCTTCGAGACCGGAGCTGACCGTGGCGATATCGCCAAGTCGGGTGATCTGGCCGCCGGCGCGAAGCCTCAGGTTCTTCAGGTCCTCCACCTTGTCAAGACTGCCTTCGACCGAGATGCGCACCGAGCGCGTGCCGGTATCGACCGCGCCGGCCGGGTCGATGTTGTTCTGGCCGGCAATCGTGCTGCGCAGGTCGTTGAGCGTCAGCCCGCGCTCGGCCAGCGCATTGGATGAGACGTCGATATAGATCTTCTCCGGCTGGTCGCCGATGATGACGGCCTTCTCGACGCCGGGCGTCGTCAAAAGCATGTCACGCGCCTGGATCGCGAACTTCTTCAGCTCCGGATAGCTGTAGCCTTCGCCGCTCAGCGAATGCAGCGTGATGAAGGTGTCGCCGAACTCGTCGTTGAAATAGGGACCGAGCAAACCTTCGGGCAGTTCGTTGGAGATGTCACCGACCTTCTTGCGGACCTGGTAGAAGGCATCCGCCACCTGTTCGGCATTGGTGTCGCCTTCGACCTGCAACGTGATGATCGCGCTGCCGGCACGCGTATAGGAGCGCACGAAATCGAGATGCGGCGTTTCCTGCAGCTTGCGTTCGATCTTGTTGACGACCTGGTCCTGCATCTCCTCGATCGAGGCCCCCGGCCAGAAGGCCTGCACGACCATCACGCGGAAGGTGAAGTCCGGGTCTTCCTTCTGCCCCATGCGCATCAGGCCGAAGACGCCGGCAAGGATGATGAGGCCGAACAGGAAGCGCGCCATGCTCGGGTGCGCGATCGCCCAGCGCGAAAGGTTGAAGGGCCGCTTTTCGTCGGAAGTGGAGGTGGTCATCGGCTCGGTTCCGCGGTTTTCGAGTGTCAGCGCAGGAGCGGGACTTCGGCCTGGGCCGAAGCGGAGTGCTGCGTCGTCGCGTTCGAGATCGTCACCTTGAGATCGTCGGCCATGAACTGCGTCCCGGCAGCAACGACAAGGTCGCCGACCTCAAGCCCATCGGTGACGCGCACGCCGTCAGCGGTGAAGTCGGAAAGCGTGACGGGACGGCTGCTGACGGTCTCGGTGCCGCGATCGACAACCCAGACGATGGTGTAGCCGTCCTTCTGTGCAAGCGCGCTCAAAGGGACCGAGACGTAAGGCTTGCCGTTGCCGGCCGACGCCTCGACGGTCGCGGTCATGCCGAGCAGAACCCGCGGATCGTTCGGCAGGCTTACCCGCACGGAAAAGGTCCGCGACTGCGGGTCGGCGCTGCCCGCCACCTCGCGTACCGTGCCGTCAAGCGACAACCCGGTGTCGGACCAGAGCCCGACCTTGACCGGCAAGCCGGTCTTGAAATTGGCGATCTCCGTCTCGGGCACGGCGACCTGCACTTCCTTTTCGCCTTCGACGGCGACAGTCGCGACAGGCGTGCCCGAACCGACGACCTGGCCGACATCGGCATTGATCGTGGTGACGATGCCCGGCCGGTCGGAGACGAGGTTCGTATAGGTCACCTGGTTCTCCGCCTGCGACAGCGCCGACTTCGCAGCGTCGCGCGTCGCCACGGCCTGATTGTAGCTCAGCACCGACTGATCGAACTGGGCCTGCGAGGCAAATTTTCGGGCGAGCAGTTGTTCGGCGCGATCGCGCACCAGCTTGACTGTCTCGACCTGACGCTCGGCCGCTTCCAGATTGGCCGAAGCGCTGCGCACGGCGAGCTCATAATCGGTGGCGTCGACGCGGGCGAGCAGATCGCCGACCTTTACGCGGTCGCCGACATTGACGACCCGCTCGACGATCTTGCCGCTGACGCGGAAGCCGAGGTTCATTTCGGTCCGCGCCCGCACGGAGCCGGAATAGCTGAGCTGGCGGGCCGTGTCGGCCTCAGCAATCTCGACGACCTTGACCGGGCGCACCACCGCAGTGGCTTCGGTCTTTTCCTGCGAGCAGCCGGCCAGTGTCGCCGCGAGCATCGAGAGGAGTGCAGCAGTGGCAAAAAATGAAATACGGCGGCGAAATTCTATGAGCTTAAACATGTTCGCACTCCCAAAACAGGCTGGCGCAGGCCGAAGCCGCGCCGGAAATATTTCTGCTAAATTTTCAATGCGTTGATCGCGAACTCGACCAGCTCTTCCGGGCTTGCGCGGTTCGTCTTGCTCAGACACTGGGCGACCATTTGCGGGTGGCAAAGCGTGACGGTCGCCGCCCCAAAGCAACGGGACGCGGCATCGGCGTCCTGGTCGCGAAACTCGCCCGCGGCAATCCCCTCGCGGATGACGTCGGCGAGGAGCGCGTCGATCCTGTCGATGTGCTTGTCGATGACGTGCCACTCGCGTTCGATGGCAACGATCACCATCTCGTGCACCTTCGTGTCGTCGAGCATCAGTTCGACCGTCATTTTGTGCTGTGCGTGGACGTAGCGGTGCAGGCGCTCGCTCGCGCTCAGCGGCAACTGGCAGATCTCCTGCGCCATCTGGTAGCTGGCCGCGAGCATGCGCGCGCAAAGCGCCTGGTGGATCTCGGTCTTCGAGGCAAAGAAACGATAGATGTTTGCCGGCGACATGCCGAGCTCGCGGGCGATGTCGGCAACATTGGTCTTGCTGTAGCCGAAGTGCCGGAACAGCCCCTCCGCTGCATCGAGGATGCGCGTGATGTTGTCCTGCCGTGTCTGGTCGACGACGATATCGTTGCTCACCGGCATCGCTGGCCTTTCGATTTACGACTGACGAATTTCGTATTTCGTCAGTCGTAAATCGAAACGAGGTGTGCGTCAATGGCACAGTCGGGCGTGGTTGATCACGTTTTGAAGAACGAGCGAGACGCCCTCCTCTGACACACGAGGGCCTCCGCGACGCAGACTGGGTGACGGGGTGCAACCGCGGCGCCGTTGACTCGACACGCTATGGTGGTTACTGGCGACTTAACTGCCGTGTTTTCGGATTTCTCTCAAAGGGTTCAGCCATCGATGGCCACAGGTCTCATCGCCCTCCTCGACGACATCACTGCGATCGCCAAGATGGCTGCGGCCTCGCTTGACGACGTTGCCGCCCAGACGGTGAAGGCCAGCACCAAGGCCGCTGGCGTCGTGATCGACGATGCGGCCGTGACGCCACGCTACGTCGTTGGCCTGACGCCGGAACGGGAACTGCCGATCATCGCGCGGATCGCCTTCGGCTCGCTCAAGAACAAGCTGCTCTTCCTTCTGCCGGGAGCCCTTCTGCTCGGCTACTTCGCACCCTGGGCGATAACGCCGCTGCTCATGCTCGGCGGCATCTATCTCTGCTACGAGGGCGCCGAGAAGCTCTATGGTGCCCTCTTCCCCCATGCCGCCCACGCACATGAGGAAGCCGTGCTCGGCGCAACGAGCGATCCGGCAGCGCTCGAAAACGAGAAGGTTGCGGGCGCCATCCGAACCGACTTCATTCTTTCCGCCGAGATCATGGCGCTGACGCTCTCGACCGTTGCCGACGCCAGCATCTACACACAGGCAGCAGTTCTGGCCGGGGTCGGCATCCTCATCACGCTTGCCGTCTACGGAGCGGTCGGCTTGATCGTGAAGGCCGACGACGCCGGCGTCGCGCTTGCCAAAAACCCCGTCGCGCTCCTGCGGCCGCTCGGCCGCGGACTGGTGCTCGGCATGCCCGTGTTCCTCAAGGCTCTCGCCGCCATCGGCACCGCCGCCATGCTGTGGGTCGGGGGCAGCATTCTCGTGCACGGCATGGCGCAACTTGGCGAGGCCAGGCCGGAACATTTCATCCACGACATCTCCGAGCATGTCGCGCAGGCGCTGCAGTTCGCCCCCGGGTTCGTCGGCTGGTTTGCGACCTCGGCACAGCAGGCCCTGCTTGCCATCGTCGTCGGCGCTGCGACGATCGTCGTCATGGGCAATGTCGTCGCGCCGATCTGGGGGCGTCTGCGCCCGGCAAAGCGCTAAAGGCGTTCGAAAGGTTTTCGGAAAGGAGGCCGCCTCCGGCCTCCTGCCAATCCGCAATCAAGCTTGCCGGAGCCGTTACCGCTTGTACTTCACCCCCGGCAGCACGCAGAGCATTTCATAAAGCAAGTTCGCCGCGGTGATCGCGGTCGTTCCAGTCGTGTCGAAGGGCGGGCTCACCTCGACGAGATCGGCGCCGACCAGGTTGAGACCGCGGCAGCCGCGGATGATCTCGAGTGCCTGGATGACGGTAAGGCCCCCGATCTCGGGCGTGCCGGTGCCCGGCGCATAGGCCGGATCAAGGCTATCGATGTCGAAGGTCAGGTAGGCCTTGTGGTTGCCGATCTTCGCGCGGATGCCTTCGATCAGCGGCACCAGCGACTTGTGCCAGCATTCCTCGGCCGGGACGACGGTGAAGCCCCTGTCGCGCGACCAGTCGAAATCGTCGGAAGCATAGCCGGTGCCGCGCAGGCCGATCTGGAAGACGAGATTGGGATTGAGGCAGCCGTCCTCATAGGCGCGACGGAACGGCGTGCCGTGCGCGATCTTCTCGCCGAACATCGTGTCGTTGATATCCGCATGCGCATCGACATGGATGAGGGCGACCGGCCCGTGTTTTTCGGCAATCGCCTTCAGGATCGGGTAGCTGATCGTGTGATCGCCGCCGAGGGTCAGCGGGATACAGTCATGCTTAAGGATCTCGCGGATGCCGCGGGTGATGATCTCCATATTGGCCGGCAGGTTGAAGGTGTTGATGGCGATGTCGCCGATATCGGCGACCTGCAGGCTTTCGAACGGGGCGGCGCCGGTCGCCATGTTGTAGGGACGGATCATCACGGATTCCGCGCGGATCTGGCGCGGTCCGTAGCGCGTACCAGACCGGTTGGACGCGCCGATATCCATGGGGATGCCAACGAAGCAGGCGTCGAGGCCTTCAGCCGAGGTCGCGGTGGGAAGACGCATCATCGTGCCGGGGCCGCCGAAGCGGGGCATATCGTTGCCGCCCAGCGGCTGGTTGAATTTTTCGTCCATGGAAGTTCTCCCTTTCTGTCGCCGGAACCCTAGCAGCCATTGCCATCCGAGAAATGCCCTTCGATCGAACGTTACTTCGATCGCGGTCAAACAAACATGCCCGATGCGGCAAAGGCCAGCGTCGATTGCCGTTTACGACGCCGCCGCGTCTCCCACACCTAGCCAAAGGGAGTGTTGCCCTCCAAGGACCGGCCAATCACTTTGGCGAAAACAAAAATACGCTGTTCTTGGGAGGAACCATGCAAAACCTAACCCGCACCGCCCTGCGCTCCATGTTCGCCGCGTCGCTCGCCGCCATCGCGGCCTCAACGACCGCCCAGGCGCAGGACAAGCTGTTCATCTACAATTTCTCCGACTACTTCGCCGAAGACACCGTTTCGAACTTCCAGGCGAAGACCGGCGTTGAAACTCGGGTGGACTTCTACGATTCCCTTGAAGTGCTTGAAACCCGGCTGCTTGCCGGCGGCAGCGGTTTCGACGTCGCCTTCCCGAGCGCCACGGTCGGCGAGCGCCTGATCCAGTCCGGCGCACTGAAGCCGATCGATGTCACAGCGCTCAAGAACTACGGCAATCTCGACAAGGACCTGTTGAAGCTTGTCGCCGAGCACGACCCGGAGAACAAGTATCTCGTTCCCTACATGTGGCTGACGACGGGCGTTGCCTACAACGCCAAGCTGGTCAACGAGCGCCTGCCCGAGGCACCGGTCAATAGCCTCGACATGTTCTTCAAGCCCGAGATCGCCCAGAAATTCCAGGACTGCGGCATCGGCATCGTCGATGCGCCGAACGAGGTGATCCCGATCGCGCTCAACTATCTCGGCCTCGATCCCTATTCCACACAGGCGGAGGATCTCGACAAAGCCAAGGAACTGCTGCTGAAGCTGCGCCCCTTTATCCGGCACATGCAAAGCGGCCAGCTCGTGGCCGACATGGCCTCCGGCCAGCTCTGCCTGGCGCTGATGTGGAGCGGCGACGCCGGCATTGCAGCGGCCCGCGCCGAAGAGGCGGAGACCGGTGTTGCGGTCGCCTACTCGATCCCGAAGGAAGGCACGATCATTTCCTTCGACACGATGGCGATCCCGGCCGACGCACCGGATCCGGAACAGGCGCTGGCTTTCATCGACTATATCCTCGAGCCGAAGACAGTCGCCGCGATCAGCAATCACGTCTTTTACGCCAACGCCAATGCCGCGGCGACGGCAGAGGTCGACGCCGGCATCCGAGACAACCCGAACATCTATCCGCCTGCCGAGGTCCGTTCCAAGCTCTTCGTCGACAAGTCGCTGCCACCGCGCCAGACGCGCGAGCGCACCCGCGTCTGGTCAGCATTCCGGGCCGGCCAATAGGCCAACCGTCAACAGCAGGACCAGATCCCGTGCCATCCTATATTTCGATCGAGAACCTGGCGAAGTCCTATGGCGTCGTCACGGCCGTCAACAACATCAACCTCGGCATCGAGAGGGGCGAATTCTTCTCGCTCCTTGGGCCCTCCGGCTGCGGAAAGTCGACGCTGCTGCGGATGATCGCCGGCTTCGAGACGCCGACCTCGGGCGCGATCAGGCTGGAAGGCGCCGACGTCACCGACGTTCCGGCGCATCGGCGTCCGACCAACATGATGTTTCAGTCCTATGCGCTCTTTCCGCATCTGACCGTCGGCAAGAACATCGCCTTCGGATTGCAGCAGGACGGTCTCGACAAGAGCGAGATCAGGAAGCGGATCGATGAGGTCTCGGAAAAGCTGCAGCTGACCGCACTGCTCGACCGCAAGCCGGCGCAGCTTTCCGGCGGCCAGCGCCAGCGCGTGGCGCTCGCCCGCGCGCTGGTCAAGCGGCCGAAGGTACTGCTGCTTGACGAGCCCTTGGGCGCGCTCGACAAGAACCTGCGCACCGAAACCCAACTCGAACTCGTCCGCCTGCAACGCGAACTCGGCCTCACCTTCATCATCGTCACCCATGATCAGCACGAGGCGATGACCGTTTCCACCCGCATCGCCATAATGAAACAGGGACAGGTGCTGCAGGTCGGCTCACCGTCAGATGTCTACGAGGCGCCGCGGTCCCGCTACGTCGCGAAATTCCTTGGCGAAACCAATGTCTTTGCCGGCGGACGATCGGAACGCGATGGCGAAGAACTGCGGATCGAAAGCGATGAGGCCGGCGGCGGTGTCCGCGCCGCCTTCACCGACCGGGTGGCGCTCGACCGGCCGTTCTGGGTTTCGGTCCGTCCTGAACGGGTAGAGCTTGCAGCTTCGGGCAGCGGCCTCGAAGGCAACGTGGAACAGCTCACCTATACCGGTGTCGAGAGACACTACCGCGTGCGGCTGAAGTCGGGCGCGACGCTCGACGCGCGCCGGGTCAATCTCGGCGCCGAGAGCGATCTTCGCGTCGGCGACCGCGTGTTCGCAAGCTGGCCGCCGCAGGCAAGCCGGCTGCTGGCCGAATAGGAGGGCGACCCTTGTCTTCCATCGCCCATTCTTCCGCAGCCGCCCCCTCCGCAAAGGCGAACTGGGGCAAGCGCCTGCTGATCGCCATCCCCTATGCCTGGCTGCTGGTGTTGTTCCTCGCGCCCTTCGCGCTGGTTGCCGGTATCAGCCTTTCGACCGTCCGCCTCGGCATGCCGCCATTCGAGCCGCTGACCGCCTGGGACGGCTTGATGCTGAACCTCAGGCTGAATTTCGAGAATTTCCTCTATGTGCTGACCGACGACACCTATCTTCTGGCGTATCTGACGAGCCTCAAGATCGCGGCGATCTCCACGGCTGCCATGCTCTTCATCGCCTATCCCCTCGCCTATGGCATCGCGTCCTGCTCGCCCTCCTCCAGGTCCCTGCTGGTCTTTCTGGTGATCGTGCCGTTCTGGAGCTCGATGCTGATCCGCGTCTATTCCTGGATGAGCATTCTCAGGAACGACGGTCTTTTGAACGCGCTGCTTTTAAAGATCGGGCTGATCAGCGAGCCGCTGCGAATCCTCAACACCGAGACGGCGATCTATATCGGCATCGTCTACACCTACCTGCCCTTCATGGTGCTGCCGATCTATTCGACCTTGAGCAGCGCCGATCGGACTTTGATCGAGGCGGCGCGCGATCTCGGCTGCTCGCGCATCTCCGCCTTCTGGCGGATCACCTTCCCGTTGAGCCTGCCCGGCGTGCTCGCGGGCGGCGCGCTGGTCTTCATCCCGGTCGTCGGTGAATTCGTGATCCCGGATCTCTTGGGTGGCGCCGACACGCAGATGATCGGCCGCGCCATCTGGCTCGAATTCTTCAACAACCGCGACTGGCCGATGGCCGCTGCCGTAACGATCGTCTTGCTCGCTCTGCTGGTCGTACCGATCGTCTATTTCCAGTCGCGCCAATCGCGTGAACAAGGCTGAGGAGCAAGCCATGACAAAACCAAGCTGGTTCAATCGGCTGTCGATCCTGTTCGGTCTTGCCTTCCTCTATCTGCCGATCGTCGTGCTCGTCGTCTACAGCTTCAACGGCTCGAAGCTCGTGACGGTCTGGGGCGGCTTCTCCACCCAATGGTATGCGACTGTTCTCAACAATCCCTCGATCATCGAGGGCGCGAAAGTCAGCTTCCTGGTCGCGGCGGTCTCGGCCACCGCCGCCACCCTTCTCGGCACGCTTGCCGCCGTCGTCATGGTGCGGCTGCGTCGCTTCCGTGGCCGGGCACTGCTGAACGGTATGCTGCTCGCCCCGATGGTGATGCCCGAGGTGGTGATGGCCGTGTCGATGCTTCTGATGTTCGTGACGCTCGGGATCGACCGCGGGCCGCTCACCATCACGCTGGCGCACACCACCTTCACGCTCTGTTTTGCGACTGTCGTGCTGCAATCGCGGCTGGTCGAACTCGACCCCTCATTGGAGGAGGCGGCGCGCGATCTCGGCTGCCCTCCGGCAACGGCGTTCGTCAGCGTCGCCTTACCGAACATGATCCCGGCGCTCGTCTCCGCCTGGCTGCTGTCCTTCACCCTGTCGCTGGACGACCTGGTCATCTCGAGCTTCACGACCGGGCCGGGTGCATCGACCCTGCCGATGAAGATCTATTCACAGATCAAGTTCGGCGTGACGCCGGAGATCAACGCGATCTCGACGATTATCCTCGGCATCGTCGTGTTTGGATTGGTGGCCGCTCAACTGGTCTCGCGGCGCTCCGAACAACGGGTGAGCGCCGCTTAACACAAGTCCCAGGAAGGGCGTGAGCCGTTTTTCCTGGCTTGCCACCGCAATGCGCCGGGTCAGTGCGGCCTCAGCGCGCCAGCCGGCGAAAGATACGTGGCCAGCGGATCCTCGAAGGCATTGCTTGCCGAAGATACGGCATCGATAAACAGCGAGAACAATGCCGTCTGCGAAGTGATGTCGAGCTTGGCGTAGAGGTTGCGGCGATGCAGCTTGACGGTCGCCGGCGAGATGCCGAGCTTTTCGGCAGCACCCTTGACCGAGTAACCGCGCAGGATCATCTGCGCCACCTGGCATTCGCGATCGGTCAGCAGGCTGCGGCCAAAGTTGCGCACCGCCTGCGCCAGGGCGCTTTGAAGCGGCGAGCCGTCGTCGCCCAGGCCTTCGGGTCTGAGGTCGCGATAATGCCGAAGCACGGCCATGCTGATGAGCGGCGCCGCATTCTGCAGGAAATCCTGATCTTCGCCGCTGAAGGCCGCGTGCGCATGGCGCCGCGCCAGAGAGATTGCGATCTTCGTGTCGGCATCGATGCCGATGAAGACGTTGAATTCGTCGTGCAGACCCGAATGCCGGTAGTAGTCGCGGTAGTACTGCGACCGGTCGAAGGACGGATCGATTTGCCGAAGGCGATAAAGCCCGTCGTCGCCATTGTCGAGCGCCAGCCGGTAGAACGGATCCATCCGGTACGGCCCCTGCAGATAGGCGCGAATATCCGACAGCCCCCTGTCCGTGCGCCAGTCGTTAAACAGGATCTTCGGCGCGGCGTCGCGTCGATAGAGGAGCATCAGACCGGCATCGATCGCAATGTGCCGCTTGAGCGAATGTGTCAGCCGGTCCTGGAAATCCGAACGGCCCACCCCCTCCATCAGCGACAGCGCCAGATCGCCTACACCGGACACCTGCTGCGCCGGCGCGCAGACTTTGATGATCGTATCGTCGTTCATGTTGTTCTCCTCCAAGCGCAGACTAGGCGAAGGTTGGGTTGGTCGCAAGTAACGGAATTTCACTACGGGATTTCCAAAACTATCTTTTGGCGAACCAAAACAACGGCATAGGTGGCCGACATCCGGCGGGGCAAGGCCTTGCGGCGCGGCACGGATGGCCCGCCTGGGAGCGAACCTAGCCCTTTGGCGTATTCCGAGCAGCGATACCGACGCCTAGAAAAATGATGCAAGCCGCACAGTAGATCCGCGGCAGGCAAGGCGGCACGTGATTGTCGAGACGGCATATTGATCTCGGACATCCTATCGTTCCGTAGAAGAATGAAACAACGAAACCCTGGCGCGCGGCCGATCGACTTGGCGCTCGTCTTTCTGAACTGGAGTGAACATGTCGAAGGTCATCAAACTCGGGCGCGATGGTGTCGGCCTCAACGCGCTTGAAAAATGCAGCGTCGTGCCGCCGGAGGCGATCCTTTCGGGCTTTGCGGACGAGCTCGGCGACGTTCATTTCGAAAGCCCCGACAAGGCCGTCATCATCGGCACGTGGCAGTCGACGCCCTATGCGGAAATGCTCTCCTATCCCGATGGCAATGAATACAGCGTCATCCTCTCTGGCAAGGTCGCGATCACCAACCCGGATGGCTCGGTCGAGACCTTTTCGGCGGGCGAAAGCTACGTGCTTCCAGCCGGCGTCGAAGTGCGTTTCGAAGTGCTGGAGACGATGCGCAAGGTCTACGTCCTCTACACCGCCCCTGCCGCGAAGTGATGTGAGCCGTCCCCATGACCCAGGTAAGAAGCAAAGCCCTTGCAGACGTGACGATGACGCCCTTCTGGCTCGACCGGCCGGATGCGCCCGAGCCGCGAGAGCGACTGACGCGTCATCTGAAGGCCGACCTGCTCGTTGTGGGTGGCGGCTTTACCGGGTTGTGGGGCGCCATCCAGGCAAAGCAGCGCCAGCCCGAGATCGACGTCATTCTGATCGAGAAAGGCTCGGTCGCAAACGGCGCCTCGGGTCGGCCGGGCGGTGTCGTCTCGACCTCGGTCATGCACGGGCTGTCGAACGCCGTGCGCATTTTCCCGAAAGACATCGCAACGCTCGAGAAGCTCGGCCAGGAGAACATGCACGGCTTCCTCAAGACGCTTGAGGAGCATGCGATCGACTGTCATGCCGAGTGGGGCGGGGAGCTAACGGTCGCGGTCGACGACGCCCATATCGAAGCGCTGCACGAGGAGCACGAGCTTCACCTGAAGTACGGCCACCAGGCGGTCTTCCTTGATCAGGGCGCCGTCCGCGCCGAGATCAATTCGCCGCGCTACAAGGCCGGCGTCTGGTCGAAGCATATCTGCGGCACCGTCCACCCTGCCCTGCTCGCCTTCGGACTGAAGCGGGTAGCCCTGACACTCGGCGTACGGATCTTCGAGAACACCGAGCTGACAGGCCTTGAAGACCTCGGCGACCGGATGAAGGCACACGCGGCTTCCGGCAGCGTGACCGCGCCGAAGGTGCTGCTCGCCACCAATGCCTTTGCCGCCGGCCACAGGAAGATCAAAAACAGGGTTGTCGCCGTGCGCGATCGGGTGCTGGCGACAGAGCCCCTGTCAGCGGAGCAGATGGCAGCGATCGGCTGGAGCCATCGTCAGGGTGTTTACGACACTCGCACCCAGATGAACTACATGCGGCTCACCAAGGACAACCGGATCATCTTCGGCGGCCGCCTCGCCTATGCCTTCGCCGGCGATCCGTTTCCGTCGATCGACCGGGAACTCGATACCTATGAGCCCCTTGCCGCCGCTTTCTTCGACACCTTTCCACAGCTCGAAGGCCTGCGCTTCAGCCATGCCTGGAGCGGGCCGATCGACCTCAGCACCCGCATGGCCGTACACTTCCAGCGTTACCATGACGAAAAGGTCGTTTATGCCGGCGGCTATTCCGGCTTCGGCGTCTCGGCCTCACGTTTCGGCGCGCGCATAGCGCTCGATATCCTCGACGGCTCGAAGACCCCGGAGAGCCGGCTGGATTTCGCCACCAGCCTTCCGAATACGATCCCACCCGAGCCGTTCCGCTGGCTCGGCGCCCAGATCACCATGTATGCGCTCGACACCGCCGACAAGTCCGGTGGCTGGCGCAGGCCCTGGCTCAAGATGGTCTCGGCCATGGGCTTCCCGCTCAGTTGAGCATACGTTTCCCGGCGGCTTCAAAGCGCAAGCGGAGCCGAAACTTTCGGCTCTGCCACCGGGCGATGGCGGTGGCCCATCCGGCCCGGGAGCAACGGTGGTAGTAAATCGTTAACCATGATTAGATAGCCAAAGCTACCCATTCCGCTGGCTGATTCGCGAGCGTTCGTAGCACCGGCGGCACCCATGCGACAAACACCGCTCGCGGTCCTTTCCAAACGCCTCGGCCTTTTCACGGCACTAGCCTCTCTTGCCCTCTCGACGCCGGCGCTTGCCCAGTCCGTTTGGGACGGGGGAGCCGACAACGAATTCGGCAACGGCGCGAACTGGGCGCCGGTCCTGCCCGGCGCGAGCGACGCAGCGGAGGTCAACACCGGCTCTCCGCAGGTCAACGACGGCCGTACGATCCGCCAGCTTGGCGTCGACGGCGGCAATGTCACCATCTCCAACACCGGCGCGCTGACCGTCACCAACGGCAGCACGATCAATTCCGGGAGCGTCAGCATCAACGCGGGCGGCGCACTCACCTCCAATGTCGAGCTGAACGGCGGCAGCCTGTCGATCGATGGGAACCTCAACGGAAGGCTGACGCTGAACAACGGCAACGTGTCGGTGAACGGAACGCTGGACAGCGCCAGCGTCGGCAGCGCCACGTCGCTTTCCAACAACGGCCAAGTTGGTGACGTCAACGTCTCGGCTGGGGGCACTTTCGTGAACAACACCGGCGCCGTCGCCGGCGCGACGGTGAATGCCGGCACCGCCTCCAACGCCGGAACCATGGGCTCGCTGACGAACACCCAGGGGAACTTCACCAACAATACCGGCGGCACGATCACCGGGAAAACGACGGTGGCGGGCGGAACCGTCACCAACAACTTCGTCGTCACCGACGCGGATGTCGCGGCCGCGGCCGCCTTCGTCAACAACGATGGCGCAACGGCGGGCGCGATTACCAATGCGGGCACGGTCTCGAACGCTGGCACCATCGCATCGGTGCGCAACGACGCCGGAAGCTTCACCAACAATTTCGGCGGCGAAGTGACCGGCGAAACCACGGTCTCTGGCGGCGCCGTCACCAACAACGGGACCCTTGGTACGGTCACCGTCGGCGCGGGCGGCACCTTCACGAACACGTCGGGGGCAAGCGCCGGCGCGGTCACCAACAGCGGCGCCGCGTCCAATGCCGGCACGATCGCCGGACTTAACAACACAGCCGGAAACTTCGCCAACAATGCCGGTGGCACAGTCACCGGCAAGACGACGGTTACAGGCGGCACCGTGACGAACAATTTCGTCGTCACCGACGCCGACGTCGCGGCCGCGGCCACCTTCGTCAACAACAGCGGCGCCGTGGCCGCCAACGTCACCAACGCCGGCACCCTGTCCAATGCCGGAACCATCGCTTCCGTGCGCAACGATGGCGGATCCTTCACCAACAACGGCAACGGCACGGTGACCGGAAAGACAACCGTCGCCGGCGGCAGCGTCGTCAACAATGCGGCGCTCGCCGACGTCGAGATCGGTGCCAACGGCACTTTCACCAATAACAGCGGCGCGACTGCCGGGGCAGTTTCCAACGCCGGCACCGGGTCGAACGACGGAACCATCGCTTCGCTCGCAAACAGCGGCGGCCTCTTCCAAAACACCGGCACGATCAGCGGCGCGGCGAACATCACGGGCGGCGCTCTCGTCAACCAGGGCACAGTCGCCGGGACAGTCGAAATCTTCGACGGCGGTCTCTTGTCCGGCAGCGGCATCGTCGGCAGCCTGACGGTCAATGCCGGCGGCGTGGTCTCTCCCGGCCCGGGCATCGCGGTTGCCACCGTCAACGGCGACCTGACGTTCCGTTCGGGCTCGATCTATCAGGTGGATGTGGATGCGGCGGGGCAATCCGACCGCCTGGCCGTTTCGGGCACGCTTTCGCTTGAGGGCGGCAGGCTAGCGGTCCTCGCCGGCAGCGGCGTCTATGACCCGTCGACGAGCTACACGATCGCTTCCGCCGGCACTGTCAGCGGCCGGTTCGATGCGGTGACAAGCAATCTTGCGTTCCTGTCGCCGACGCTGACCTATGGCGCCACCGGCATCGATCTGAGGCTCGACCGGAACGACGTTGCCTTCGCGGACCTCGCAGAAACCGCCAATGGGCGCGCCGCAGCAAGCGCTGTCGAAGCGCTGAGCGTCACGAGCCCGCTCACGCTGGCCGTGCTCTCGCTGGATGATGCAACAGCCGCAAGCGCCTTTTCCCAGCTGAGCGGCGAGGTACACGCCTCAGTCAAGAGCGCGCTGATGTGGGACAGCCGTTTTCCGCGGGACGCCATTCTGGAGCGCGCGGGCTCGACCGTCTCGACCCTTCAGGAAACCGAGGACGCCGTCTTCTGGACGTCGGGTTTTGCAGGCGCGGGCCATTTGTCCGGTGACGGCAACGCAGCCGCTATCGATAACCGCACGGCGGGTGTCCTCGTCGGCGCTGATACGGCGGTTTCCGACGATTGGCGCCTCGGTGGGATCCTCGGCTACAGCCATCTCACCGTTCAGCCGCAGGCGCGTGTCGATGCTTACCATGCGGGCCTCTACGGATATGGGAACATCGGGGCGCTGAACCTTGCAGGCGGCGCGATCTATAGCCACAACGAGGTTTCGTCGGAGCGTGACCTCGCCTTCGGCTCGTTCACAGACCGCCTGACCGCCGACTACGACAGCACTGTTGCCCAGGTGTTCGCCGACCTTTCCTTCACGCTCAGCGCAGACGACATCAGGCTTCAGCCGTTCGCAAACCTGGCCTATGTCTATCTCGATACCGATTCGTTCAAGGAAAACGGTGGTTCGGCGGCGCTCTCGGCAGAAGGTGCCACTGACGACGCCATGCTTACGACCATCGGCGTGCGCTGGTGGGCGAATCTGCCGGTAGACCAAATGCCGATCTCAGCCTCCGGCATGCTCGGCTGGCGCCATGCGGAAGGCGACCTTTCGCCGTCCGCGCGCCTTGCCTTTGCCGGTGCCAGCCCCTTCACCATCGCAGGCGTTCCCATCGCGCGCGATGCGCTGGTGGTGGAAGCGGGCATTTCCGCCCGGCTCTCCAAATCCGCGCGGCTGGCAATCACCTATCTCGGCGAATTCGGCGACGGCGCGCGGTCGAGTGCCGGCCGCGCAAACCTGATCGTCGATTTTTGACGCGCATGTCTCCAACCAGGACGTGCAGCAGCCGGTCGCTGGCCTCACGGCTGGACCTTGGCGACCGATCCGGCTCCGGCGAAGAGGTCCGGATAGGAGCGTTCCAGCGTTCCGGCGATCGCGGCGGCGAAGCGCTCGTTGGCGATCCGGTTCGGGTGCGCATCCGATGGCGATACCCACAGCGTTTCGGGAACGAGATCCTCGACCGAGGGGCGAAGATCGAGGAAGGGAACCCCCTCGCTTTCGGCGATCTTCTCGACCGCGCCGGTGACTTCCGGGAACGGATACTGCTTGACTTCATGCAGTTCGGGATAGTTGACGAGCACGAGCTTGATGCCGTGTTCGCGGCAGAAGCTGATCAGCCGCCGCATGGCATCCTGCCCTTCCGTCCAGCCGGGCTGGTCGTCTTCATAGAGGCCCCGGTAATAGGCCTTCCAGTCCGCCCGGCCGAGGAAGATGCGCGAGATTTTGTCGACCGCCGAGGCGAGCACGACATAGGCCTGCGAATACTCGCCCCAGCCGACCTCGTGACGGCGCGGCGTCGGTTCGGCATCGTTGATGAAATAGTTGAGGACGACCACATCCGGCTTGAGCTCGATGCCCTTGGTCATGAAATAGGTGACTTCCATCTGGGTGTTGTAGTTGCCGACACCGGTGTTGATCACCTCGTATTTCGGCGCCCCCTGGCTGCCGCCGTTGAGGACCGTTTCCAGCAACCTGGAGGGGGTATCTTCCTCTTTCACGCCCCAGCCGAAGGTCAGCGAATCCCCGAGCATCATCACCCGCGTCGTCCCCGCGGCAACCAGGCCGATTTCGCGGTTGCGCAGGCCGATCGAGTTGATGCCGACCGGCACACCCATGAAGACGCCGCTCGAATTGGGAATATGCTCGTGGCCGATCGCCGGCTCGGCGCTGACTCGTTTCAGGTCGCGGGCGTATTTCCACATCTCGAGGTCGAAATCCATGCCGTTGTCGAAGACGGTGCGCGCCATGCCTTCGATCATGAGGCCGCAGAGGGCGAGGCTGAAAGCCGTCGCGAGAACCGCAAGCAGGGCTCGCTTGAGAATGGAGGATTTCCGGACGCTGTTTTGTTCCATTTGAACGACGCGTGTTACATTGGAATTCATCGGATCTTCCTTTCAGGTCCGCCGATTACTGTCCGACCTGAGAAAACTTCAGGCAATCTGGCTCCACCGGAGCGGTTTTTACGAACTGGTGCTCGCCGACCGTCAGGCCCTTGCCGCCGCTCCAATCATTGACCAGCCACTGGTCGATCGCCTCGGCCACAAGAAAATGTCCGAGCGGAGAAAGGTGCTTGTCGCCGATGCCATAGGTTTTCATCGGATCGTTGGCGGAGAGCTTTTCGGTCGGATCGACCACGTACACTCCGGGCGTCGCAGCGGCGAGCGCCTTGATCATTTCGCGCTGCTTTTCCGGCTGCAGGCCGTCGTCGCGACCAACCAGTTCCGCCCAGCCCGGGAGGATGACGACGAGCAGCTCGGCGCCGTTGGCGCGGGCATCGTCGGCAAGCCGGACGAACAGGCGCCGCGTCAGCTCGATCGCATGGCCGATGTCACGCCGGGACGCCCGGTCGCCGACATAGGGTCTGAGCAGGGTCGAGTAGAACCAGTTGTAGAGCTTGCTGTTCTGCCACAGGTACAGGTGTGCCTGCAAAGCGAGGCTGGGCTTCTTGGTTCCGCTACCGGCCGGCTCGACCGTGATATCGACGGACGAGGGCGTCAGAACCGCACGCTCGGCATTGTCCTCAAGGTCGGTGCTGAGCGAGAGCCCGACGACGACGAGGTTATGAGGGATGCTGTGGCCCTTGTCCTCATAGACCCGGATCTCGTTCGGCTGGCCGTAGCCGCCGGTGCCGTAGTTCTTGAGCAGCAGTTGCGGGTGCCATGCGTTCAGGAGCGAGCTGAAGGTTTCGCTTTCCTTGACGAGCGAGCCGCGCACCATGGAATCGCCGAGGACGAACACCGGCGAACCCGTGCCCGTCGCATTGTCGCGGAAACCGTCGCGGTTGATCTGGACGCGGTTCCAAGGATCGAGCGGGCTGAAACGCTCGAAGTAGCTGTTGCCCGGTATTTCCGTATAGCCGTAGAGCGCGTGCGACTGATGCCGCCCCCGCGGCACGCCGCAATAGACATATTCGCCCTCGCCGACCGGAAGCTGCAGGCTCGGCACCAGACGCAGCAGCAGTTCGCACAGCAGAATGGCGACAAGTCCCGAAACGAGAATGATCAGCCCATCCATGACACCGCCGAAATTGCGCGAACGGCGCATGCGCTGCAGGATTCCGCTCGATTGAGGCTTGTTCTGATCGATGAAATCCGCAGGCGTCGCCGTCGGATTGTTGTTGTTGAGCGCATCCTGACGTTCGGCTTTTCGGGGCATGTCAGCTGACACCTTGATTGTGCGATCTGTGTTGAAGCATTTCGGATGATTGCCGCATCGCCCGGTTCAGGCGCTTCCGGCCTCGCGCCAATAGGACCGTGCCAGGCTGGCGAGATAGGTGGTCGTGCGCCTCGATGTCTTTGCGACGGAGGGACGCTTCGGTTCGTCGGAGCCTGCGTGTTCGCCAGTATCTGCGAGCCGGATGCGCTTGGAGGAATCCGGCCGCAGGAGCTCGATCGGTCGAAGCAGCCCGGGCAAAGTCCCGTAGCCGGTCAACTGATCGCGAAACACGCTGGTCGCGGCATAGACGACATCCGCCGTCTCGACCGCTTCCCGCACGCGGGCATCATCCGAAATCTTGACGTAAAGCACGCCGGGAATGAAAAGAGGCAACGTCGGCACCACGGGATCCAGGATCCGGTTGACCGCGGCCGGCGTCACCTCGTTTAAAACGAAGACGGTAAGCCGCTTCTGGCTCAAACGATAACCCTTTATGATTATCTCGACCGGAAGCCGACCGTCTGTTTCAGCTATTTCAATAACACTTTGAACATGCATAGTGGCTCTCCGGAACAGAGAAGAACACCGTCAGTATCTTCAGAATACGAAAACATGAACTTATTCGTTATATAGCGACATGAGCTTCGGAGGTTTCACTTCTCTGCCGGAGACGCCTTACAATTCCGAACTCTATCCTAGGATTTTCGTTCTGAATATATCCAGATGGATATACTCCGGCCCTGTTTCTTACAGTTCGCTTGCGGCAGAAAGCGCCGGTCGCGGCGTCTCGTCGCTGGCTGGATGTTTTCGAAAGGGGAGGCTCAGGCCAGAAGCAGGGGGCCTGCAAGCGCGGGCGACGCCGTCATAGTGGGCTCTTCGGGAGCCGGTTCGCCAGATTGGCCAGCTCGACGCGCGTCGAGATTCCGAGCTTGCTGTAGATGCTGTGGAGATGCAGCTTGACCGTGCCCGGCGATATGCCGAGCCGGGCACCGATCTCCTTGCTGCGGATCCCCGAGGCCGCCAGCCGCGAGACCTCGATCTCGCGCTGTGTCAGGAGGTCGACGCCCCGGGTCTCAACGGCCTCCTGCGCGCGTATCCGCTCGATCGCGGACTTCAGCGCCTGATCCTGGAAATAGGTCTTGCCGCTGGCCACGACATTCATGCAGTCGAGCAGGGTGTCCGGGGCCTGTTCCTTGAGGACGATGCCGTTCACTCCGAGCCGGATCGCTTCGGCAACCTGATCGTCACCGATATCAGCCGTCAGGATGACGATCGCGATCTGCTGTCGGTGGGCGCTGCGCACCCGGCGTATGAATTCGAGCCCGTCCATATGCGGCATGCGAAGATCTGCGACGACGATATCGGCGCCCCGCTCGGACAGAACCTGCAGCGCATCGGTCGCACGCTCGCAGGTCGCCACCACCTCCCAGCCAGGCACGGTCTCGATCAGCCGGCGCAGCCCGTCGAGCACGATCAGATGATCGTCGACGACGACCGCGCGCAACGCTATTGCGGCATTGGCAGCATGACGACCACTCGAGTCCATTCCGCTATCCTTTCGATCGCAAGTTTTCCGCCACGCGCTGCCGCCCGTTCACGCAGGCTCCGCGGTCCGATTTTTTCTCGTTCAAGCTCGGCATGGTCAAGACGCTCACCATAACCGAAGCCGACCCCGTCGTCGTCGATCGTCAGCACGATCGATCCGTTGTCGATGCTGAGCGTGATCCTGACCTTCTGCGCGCCGCCGTGCCTGACCGCGTTGGCGGTCGCTTCGGACGTCATGCGCGCAAGCTCGTAGGTCAGCGCCAGCGGCAGGTCGATGCCGGACGGCGGGTCGAAGGCGATCGAGACGTCGATCTGCCATTGCTGCCGCAGCCGTGCGGCCACCGCTTCCAGTTGACGCTCGAGCTGCATTTCGCCGGTAGCCTGGAGATTGCCACCCGGCTCGAGCGCGCGGATGAAGCCGCGAAGCTCCCGCTGTTCTTCGAGCAGCATCGCCTGGATGGCCTCGAGGCGTTCAGCAAGCACATCCGGCCCCGCATCCTTGAGCTTGCGCAGCGACTGAAGCTGCAGTGCTGTGCCCGCAAGCGCCTGAAGCACCCCGTCGTGCAGGTCGCGGCCGATGCGGATGCGCTCGTCGACGGCCGCCTCGTCACTCAGGCGTCTAACCAGGATCGCCTGTTCGAACAGCGCCTTGATCCTGTCGGCGATGATCTCCGCGATCGCCACGTCATCGAGCGTGAGCGCAGGCGGCTCCAGAACGAAGAGGCGCGCCTGCAGATCGTCGACCTGGAAAAAGGTCGAGACCGCGGCGTTGATGTTGAAAGCTTCCACAAGCGCTGGCGAGATCGGGGGATCGGGATCCGACCATTGATGAAACCGCCCCTCGCCGATATGCACGAGAACGCGACCACGCGCGGCCTCGGTGACAAGCAGGCTGCTGCGCAGCAATTTTTCGTCCGTCCAGGTACCGAAGGCATCGGGCGGCATCTGCATGACCTCGAGTTCGCCTTCGTTCCACAGGGCCGCATAGGTCCAGGGCTCCTCCGCATCGGTCCACAACAAGAGGGCCCGCGGAACCAGCATGACATGGGCGGCATAATCGAGGGCCGCGCGCGCCGGCCACTCGCGTCCCCGCGGCTGGCTCGGTGTTCGCTGCACCAGCCGAAGAAGCTCGGCCCGGACCGCCTCCTGGTGTGCGCCCAGCCAGACGAGCAGCGCAGCCGCAACGAAGATGAAGAGGATCCGCGAGGCGTTCGTCGTCGTATCGGCATCCGGATCGAGCATATCGCCGGCATCGAAGTAACCGAGGTAGAGCAGGGCCGCCAGGCAGACGAGACCGGTGTAGAGCGCCCCGCGCCAGCGCCAGTGCAGCGTCGCGGACAGCAAAGTGAACGGCATCAGCATGAAGAACGGGCTTGCCGGGCCGTCGGTCATCGACATGAAGATCGCAAACGCCGCGACATCGATGATGTGACGCACCAGCGTGCCGCGCACGCGCGAAATCTCCGTGCGCCAGACGAGGAAGGCGGCCGCGATGGCATAGAAGAGATAGCCGATCAGCAGGAAGTAGATGGGCTCTGGCGGCAGCGGCACGTGAACGGAATCGAGCCAGGCGATCCAGACGCTGCCGAGCGCCAGCAGAATGCGCCCGACGGCGATCACCTTGTCGGAACGAGCTCGGAAGGTGTTCGTCCAGACCTTGCGGCCGGACGCCTGGTCCAGATCCATCGGCGCGCCGGCACCGTGTGGTGGAGCGGCCGCCGTCGGGCTCACGCGGCGGGCGCTGAAACGGTTTGACGGCTCTAGCTTCATGCCAAGTCTCCGCTCTGCGCCGCCCCTTTGAAAACAACCCTGCGCGTGACGAGCGAGAATAAATCAAATCGCGGCCACCGACCGTCGCCGACCGCATCTTCGACGACGAGGACGGCACGGCCCTGGCAGCCGCTGCAATCAGCATATTCAAGTGTCGTCAGCATACGCTCGTCTCTTCCAGCGCTCAAATGCATTCGCCACCAGTATAGCCAAGGTTACGCGCGCGCGCCCGGACCACACGAACCTTGCACTGCTGCAGGCAAGCCCTGGAACAGGGCCGACCGGCGGACATCAACCCGAGTATCAGAAGATCGCGCCAAGAATCGTAAGCCGGATATGACCCTCTATATCCATTGGCATATTGACCTACCCCAGTATTTGCCGCTCATATTCTCCCAATATAAATGACTAAAGAGTTTTTCATTCGTCGGCACAATGAAAATTGTGCGTTTTTTAGCTAACCGCTTTGAGGTGGATAGCAATGAGCATTTCTCACGGACCACTGAACGAGAAGCCCCCGGAAGGACCGTCGAACAGAAGTTTCGGCTACACCGTCGGTGGCATCCTTACCCTGATCGCGCTCGTGAAATGGTGGCGGGCTTCCGAGATTACGACCGTAACGGCTGTGCTCGCCCTGATCGGCGTGGTTCTGGTCGTGCTGGCCCTGATCGCGCCTTCGACCCTGACACGCGCCAACCATCTCTGGATGCGGCTCGGCCTTGTGCTGTTCAAGATCGTCAATCCGGTCGTGATGTTCCTGATCTACGTCACGACCTTCGTGCCGATCGGCATTTATCTCAGGCTTCGCGGCAATGACGCGCTGACCGAACAGTTCGACAAGAACGCCAAGACCTACTGGATCGACAAGCCACAGGGCGAAGCAGCCCAGGCAACGATGAAAAACCAGTTCTGAAATTTGAAGAACCTATCCCTTATTGTATCGGACAGAGGACACGAAAATGGACCTTGCTAGGGAACTCCTGTCTTACATGGGCAACCGGAAGAAATACTGGTTGCTGCCGATCCTGGTCATGACGACCATCTTCGGAACCCTGGTGGTACTGACGCAGGGAACGGCCGTCGCCCCCTTTATCTATACGCTGTTCTAGGCGGCACCATCGTGCGTATCCTCGGTATCTCGGCCTTTTACCACGATAGCACGGCCGCGCTCGTCGAAGACGGGCGCATCGTAGCCGCTGCACAGGAAGAGCGCTTTACGCGCCGGAAACACGACCCCGATTTTCCGGCGCGGGCAATAGAGTACTGCTTGTCGGAAGCAGGCTGCACCATGAACGACATCGACCATGTCGTCTTCTACGAAAAGCCGTTCCTGAAGTTCGAGCGGCTTGTCGAGACCTATCTTGCGACAGTGCCGCAAGGCTTCAGTTCGTTTCGCGTGGCGATGCCGGTCTGGATCAAGGAAAAGCTCTTCCAGAAGAAGATGCTGCGCAAGGATCTCGGCAAGCTTGTCGGCAAGAAGGAATGGGATGGCTCGCTGCTTTTCACCGAGCACCACCAGTCCCATGCAGCGAGCGCCTTCTTTCCCTCGCCCTTCGCCTCAGCCGCAGTCCTCACCATGGACGGCGTCGGCGAGTGGTGCACCACATCGCTTGCCCATGGCCATGACAATCGCCTCGACTTCCTGAAGGAGCTGCATTTCCCGCACTCCCTTGGCCTGCTTTATTCGGCCTTTACCTATTACACGGGCTTCAAGGTCAATTCGGGCGAGTACAAGGTGATGGGGCTTGCGCCCTACGGGCGGCCGCGTTTTGCGCAGACGATCCTCGACAACCTGATCGATCTCAAGGACGACGGCTCCTTCCGTCTGGACCAGCACTATTTCGGTTATTGCACGGGCCTGAAGATGACCTCGCCGGCCTTTCACGACCTCTTCGGAGGCGAACCCCGCAAGCCGGAATCGCCGCTGACCCAACGCGAGATGGACCTTGCGGCCTCCGTGCAGGTCGTGACCGAAGAGGCGGTCATGCGGCTCGCCCGCTATGCCCGGCGCCAGACAGGCGAAAAGAACCTCTGCCTTGCCGGTGGCGTCGCGCTCAACTGCGTGGCGAACGGCAAGTTGCTGAAGGCCGGGATCTTCGACGATATCTGGATCCAGCCCGCCGCAGGCGATGCGGGCGGCGCCCTCGGGGCGGCCCTCTCGGTCTGGCACGAATATCTTGGAAGCGCGCGTGTCGTGAAGGAGAGCGATTCCATGTCGGGCGGCTATCTGGGACCGGCCTTCGCGCAAGGTGAAGTCGAGCAGCGGCTTGCCAACGCCGGGGCGAACTTCGAGGTCCTCTCGGACGAAGAGATCACCTCCTCCACCGTCTCGGCGCTGACCGAGGAAAAAGCGGTCGGCTGGATGCAGGGGCGGATGGAATTCGGACCGCGGGCTCTCGGCGGACGGTCGATCCTCGGCGACGCCCGTTCGCCGACGATGCAGAAGATGCTCAATCTCAAGGTCAAGTATCGCGAGAGCTTCCGTCCCTTCGCTCCGTCGATCCGGCGTGAAGACCTGTCGGACTGGTTCGATATCGACACCGACAGCCCTTACATGCTGCTTGTCGGCGACGTCCTGGAAAGCCGCCGCCTGCACGCCAATCACCCGCAGGAAAATCTGTTCGGCATCGATCTGCTCAACGTGCCGCGCTCGGAAATACCGGCGGTGACCCATGTCGATTACTCCGCCCGTATCCAGACGGTGCACCGCGAGACCAACCCGCGTTACTGGGAGCTGTTGACCCGGTTCAAGGCGCGCACCGGCTGCCCGGTGCTCGTCAACACCAGCTTCAACGTGCGTGGCGAGCCGATCGTCTGCAATCCCGAAGACGCCTATCGCTGCTTCATGGGAACGGAGATCGAGCGCCTCGTCGTCGGCAATTGCATCCTGAAGAAGGAAAACCAGCCGGAGCACCTGAAGCAGGACTACAAAGAGAACTTCGAGCTCGACTAGAACCGGCCACGTAATCTGTTCCTTCAGAACGCCGGGCCGCAGCAGCGACCCGGCGTTCTAACGTCCGGCACGCAGCCGCGAGGCGCTTCGGCCGGAGGGCGCGACGCCGAACTCGCTCGTCAGCAGCTTGACGAAAAACGGCACCAGCCCCGATTTCGCCCGCGATTTGTCGAAGGCTGCCTGGAATGGCGCCCTGTAGCTGAAGAGGTCCGGGCGGATCGGCCGCAGCAACCCTTCGCTGACATAACGGCTGGCGAAGTGATCGGGCAGATAGCCGAGATAGCGCCCGGAAAGGATCAGCCGCGCCTCCGCTTCCATGTCGCTGACCGTCGCGCGCGGATTGGCGATCGAGAAGATCTTGAGGTCGCGCGCATTCCAGTAGGAGCGACCGATCAGATTGTAGGACCGGATGTCGTCGATTTCGATCGTGCTGTCATCGCGGGAAAACAGCGGGTGCTCGGCCCCGCAATAGAAGCGCTGCGTCTCCTCGTAAAGATCGACATATTCGAGCCCCAGCGTCGTGCGCGGGAAGCTCGCGATCGCGATGTGGAGCTCGCCCGTTATCACGTCGCGCAACAGTTCATGCGGCGGTCGGGTGACGATCGAAAGCGCCACCTCGGGCGCTTCATCCGTCATCCGCGCAAAGACGCGGGTCAGACGGGAGGCCGGGTCGGACAGGGTGTTGTCGATCAGACCAACGGAAAGCGTGCCGTTCAGCCGGTGTTGCAGCCCCTTCATGCGGATATCGAACTGGTCGATCGTGCCGAACAGGCGCTTGGCCTCCTCGTAGACTGCACGCCCCTCCTCGGTAAGACGGAAACCGGACCGGCCCCGCTGGCAGAGGATCAGACCCAGGCGACTTTCCAGCGCCGAGATATGGTTGGAGATCGTCGAGAGCGACAGGTTGAGCTCGCCCTGTGCAGCCGCGAAACCACCCGCCTCCACGATCGTCACGAAGATCCGCAGCAGCCGCACGTCCAACGAGTCCAACGCCATTCCATCGCGTCCTTAGCTTGATAAGCTCCAAAGTGAAGCGCAATTATTATGAATTTTCAGGCACTAAGCTAGTGCACCATGGCCCTGAACGGCAGATCGGCCGGCGCTGGTAGCGCCGGCCGAGCGTGATCTGGATCGGTGGGAAGGCTGCCGATCGACGTGTCCTCGCACGGCGACCGGCAAGAGAAGGACGCTGCCGCCCCCGATCAGGGCCGGCGATAGACCTCGTTTCCGGCGAGATAGGTCGCCTCCACCTTGCGCTCGCGGATCGAACGGTCGAGTGGATCGGACAGAGTGCCGTCGATCACGACGAAATCCGCCCACTTGTCGACGCTGATCGAGCCGATCTCACCGCCCCAAGGCGTCATGTCGGCACCCGCCTGGGTGAGACCATGCAGGGCCTGGTCGAAGGTGACCGCTTGCTCGGGGTGCCAGGGACCGTCACCCAAGCCAAAGGGGCTCTCGCGGAAGACGGCATCGTTGATCTGAGTCAGCGGGCTCAGCGGCGATGTCGGCCAGTCCGAACCGAACACCAGCGGTACGCCGGCGTCGAGCATCGAATGCCAGACATAGGCCCGCGGCTCGCGATCGGTACCGATGCGTTCGGTGATGTACTTACCGATCGTGCCGGTCGCATGGTTCGGCTGCATCGAGGCGACGACACCGAGATCCTTGAAGCGCTGGATGTCCTTGGTCTCGACCACCTCGATATGCTCGATACGGTTCGGCTGCGGCCGGGGCACGGACGCTTCGGCGAAAGCGTCGAGAACGAGGCTGACGCCGCCATCGCCGATCGCATGCACCGCCGTCGGGAAGCCGTTTTCGTTGGAGGCCTTGATTGCCGCCGCCAGCTGCTCCTTGGTCTCGAAGGGCTTGCCCTTCCAGCCGTGCTGGTCGGAATAGTCCTCATGCATATAGGCGGTGCGGGTCGAGAGCACCCCGTCGATCACCGACTTGGTGTAGCCGAGCTTGAGCATCGGCCCCTTTACCTCCTGCTCGCCGGAATCGGCGGCCGCTTTGTCGACCTCGTCGCGATCCTTGACCGCTGCGGCAATCTTCTTCGGATCTCCTTCGAAGAAGCCGTACCAGACGCGAAGCGGCATCTTCTTTTCCGAGAGGATCGCGGCATAGTCGTGCACGGCGGCGAGATCCGACATGTCGTTGACGCCGGTGATCCCCAGGCTGTTGGCAAACTTCATTGTCTCAAGCAGCGCTGCCCGCCGCTCGCTGTCGGTCGCCACCGGACGATGCTTCTCGACGAGGTCGCCGGCCTTTTCGAGCAGGATGCCGCTCGGCTCGCCCTTGTCGTTCAAGAGCACCTGCCCGCCCTCTTCGACTTCCGACTTCGCGGTAACGCCGCCCACTTCGAGCGCCTTGGAATTGACCCAGACGGAATGGAAATCGATATCTCGCAGGACCACCACGCGATCCGGCACCACGGCGTCGAGGTCTTCCTTTGTCGGCAGCTTGCCCTCGCCGAGCGTGTAGTCCCAGCCGCCGCCCATCAGCCAGACGCCCTTCGGCAGGCGCTGATCGGCTTCCTTGATCTTTTCGAGCCAGGTCTTCTTGTCCGGGATGTAGGAGAGGTCGACGCCGGTCACCATGTCCATGCCAGATGTGAGGTGCGTATGCCCGTCGATGAAGCCAGGGGTCACGGTCTTGCCGCCGGCGTCGATCACCTTGGTCTCGGCATCGGCCAGTGCCTTGATCTCGTCGTTGCTGCCGACTGCGGTGAACTTGCCGTTCTCGATTGCGAAGGCCTGTGCCTTCGGCTTGCCCTGGTCCACCGTGCGCACGTCGCCGTTGAGCACGATCAGATCGGGTGCGGCCCAAACCGGCTGCGCCGTGCCGACCAGGATCGCCAGCGCGGACGTTGCACCCAGAGCCCGGGTTACTGCTGCCAATGTCATGAAATCCTCCTCCCGCGGCTACATCCCTCCACCCCCGGCGAGCCGCGCGGCACCGGCGTTGAGGGGATGATGCTGCAAGAGGGGAGGATCGCGATATACTCCCTCGGGCTAGGTTTGCGCCATGCCGCGCGACGACCACACTGTGTCCGTTGCAACGCGGTGCGCATCGGCTCGGGCTGACCAAAACCAGGTTTGCCACCCAGTCGGGCGCAATATCCTTACCGGGCGCGAAAGCGAGGCCGCGCCGCTTACGAGAAACAGGAGGTTAGGGAAGCTTCCGGCTGGCGCCCTGGCTTCCCCCGAGGCTGGCCGATGGGCTCAGCCCTCAGCTAAAGAGCGCCTTCAGACGCGGCCAGAGACCAATGGCCGCGCGAACCCGACGGGCGGCATAGGCAGCCCGCACCGAACTACCGAAATTGCAGTCGCAGACGATGTCGTGCAGCTGATGATCCGATATTTCGAAAAAGCGTTTTGCTTCGCCGTAGCTGTCGTCTGCGAGCCCCGCGAGGCGCAATTGCGTATCCTCGAAGGCGACGGTCATGGGCGAACCGTTGACCTGCATGGCCTGACGCACGGCAGCAGTCGCACGTTCAGTACCGGAAAGCGTGCCAAGCCGGCGATCGGGATTGCTTTCCAAGAGTTCGGCCCAACGCTGAAGCCGTTCCGTTCTCGTCATGACGGGATCGGGACGAATTTCGGCGAGCGCCTGCAACTGTTCTATTGTTTGATGCTTCATCGTCGTCTCTCCTAGTGCGAAGATGCGACCGCGATACGCGCCCCTGCACACCGGGGTCGCCGATCCTCAAACTCGCCAGAGGGAACCCCAGTTCCCTGGCCAGAGAAAAAAAGAGGGCTTGCCAATACCGCTGCGCGAACAGCGCCCCAAGACCCAACTTCCGCTGGCGAAAACACGCGAAATGCCGCTTCGTAGAGACACCCTCGCGACTGGAAGCACGCCCCTGCCCCTATTTCGGTTGCCGCTAACGCGGCGTATGTTTTCTCGGGAACGTTTTTGCCCGATCCGCATCAAACGGTGGTTTGGAGGTGGATGATGAAGGATGCCGTGCAGACAAAACCCGCCACGGCGGAAGCGGACCATTTGACGGACGAGACTCTCGTCGAGCGTGCGCTTGCGAGGGATCCGGAAGCCTTCCGGATCATCATGACAAGGCATAACCAGCGGCTTTTTCGCATCGCGCGCGCCGTCGTGCGCAACGACAGCATCGCCGAGGATGTGGTGCAGGAAGCCTATCTGCGCGCGTTCGAACACCTCGAAACGTTTCGTGGCGATGCCAGCCTCGCCACCTGGCTGCATCGGGTCGTGTTGAACGAGGCGCTCGGACGCCTGCGCCGGTCGGCGACGCGACGGGAGGTTCCGCTTGCGACGGACAACGCCGGCGCCGAGATCGTACCCTTTCCCAATGCTGCGAACGCCGACGATCCGGAACGCAGCCTCGCGCAGCGTCAGATCCTGCGGCTGGTGGAAGAGGCCGCCGACGCTTTGCCGGAAGCCTTCCGCCTGGTCTTTACCGCCCGCGTCATCGAAGCGATGAGCGTCGAAGAAACCGCTGCCCTCCTCGGCATCAACCCAAAGACGGTCAGGAGCCGCCTCTACCGGGCTCGTCAGCTCGTCCGTCAGCAGATCGATCGCCAGGTCGGGCCGGTGCTCATGAATGCCTTTCCCTTCGCCGGACGTCGCTGCGCGCGATTGACGGAGGCGGTCATGCACCGGCTCGGGCTATCAGGCTGACATTTTCGGGAACCTTTGACTGCGGCGCGCATCCAACGGGTGTCATCCATCAAGACCGGTGCCACTTGCGGCCGGAAAAGGAGTTCCCGATGTATGCCCGTTTCACTTCAGCCCTCGCCGTCGCCTGTCTCATCGGTGGCGCTACCCATGCAGCCGACACGAAGGTCACAGATCCGCAAATCGCCCATATCGCCTATACCGCCGGCGTCATCGATATCGAGGCCGCCAAGCAGGCCCTGAAAGTCTCGAAGGACAAGGAGGTCATCGGGTTTGCCAACGACATGCTGCGCGACCACGAGGTCGTGAACAAGCAGGCCCTCGATCTCGTCAAGAAGCTCAAGGTGACGCCCGAAGACAACGACACCAGCCGCGCGCTGACGAAAGCGGCCACGCAAGAGCGCGAAAAGCTGGCGAAGCTGAGCGGCGCCGACTTCGACAAGGCCTATGTCGCCAACGAGGTGGCCTACCACAAGCAGGTCAATGGCGCGCTTGAAACCCTGCTTATTCCCTCCGCGAAGAATGCCGAGCTCAAGGACCTGCTGGAGACCGGGCTCAAGCTGTTCCAGGGGCACCAGCAACATGCCGAGCATGTCGCCGGGATGATGAAGTAGGCCGCGCCATGATCCGGAAGCGAAGCCTTGGCGCCCTTTTCGGCCTGGCTCTGATGCTGGCTGCGCCATCGGCGTGGGCGGAGACCATCCGGGTGACGATCGAAAAGCTCGTGTTTTCGCCCGCTGAAATCAGCGCCGCCGTCGGCGACGTGATCGAGTGGGACAACAAGGACGTCATGGCGCACACGGCAACGGCCAAGGGTGATTTCGACGTGGTGATACCACCGAAAAAGATGGCGACACTCACCGTCACCAAGGCCGGAACCTTCGACTATACCTGCCGCTTTCACCCGAATATGAAAGCGCGCCTGCAGGTGCGATGAAAGACTTGAGGACGGCGGTGCGAGCGCATCCCCACGCGCCGCCGTTCACGGCGAAGTCACCGGACACCGGCTGTATCCGGAAACCGAATTATGCCATGGAAGCGTCTGGTTCCATCGAGGAGGCGGCACGGCCATGAAGAAGATCGGTTTTCTTTCCTTCGGACACTGGACGCCCTCGCCGCAGTCGCAGACGCGATCGGCGGGCGACGCCCTGCTGCAATCGATCGATCTCGCCGTTGCGGCCGAAGAACTCGGCGCAGACGGCGCCTATTTCCGCGTTCATCACTTCGCCCGCCAGCTCGCCTCGCCGTTTCCGCTTCTGGCGGCGGTCGGTGCAAAGACGAGCCGGATCGAGATCGGCACCGCCGTCATCGACATGCGCTACGAGAACCCGCTCTACATGGCCGAGGATGCGGGTGCGGCCGACCTCATCGCCGGCGGACGGCTGCAGCTCGGCATCAGCCGCGGCTCGCCGGAACAGGTGATCGATGGCTGGCGCCACTTCGGCTACCAGCCGTCCGAGGGCGAGACTGAGAGCGACATGGCAAGAAGGCACGCGGAAGTGCTGCTCGACGTCCTGCGCGGCGACGGCTTCGCCGAACCCAATCCGCGGCCGATGTTCCCCAATCCTCCCGGCCTGCTGCGCCTCGAGCCGCATTCCGCGGGCCTCAGAGAACGCATCTGGTGGGGCGCAAGCTCGAACGCCACAGCCGTCTGGGCCGCCAAGCTCGGCATGAACTTGCAGAGCTCGACGCTGAAGGATGACGAAACCGGGCTGCCGTTCCATGTCCAGCAGGCCGACCAGATCCGCGCCTACCGGGAAGCCTGGAAGGCGGCGGGGCACATGCGCGAGCCGCGCGTCTCGGTCAGCCGCAGCATCTTTGCGTTGGTGGACGATCGCGACCGCATGTATTTCGGTGGCGGAAACAAACAGGAAGACCAGATCGGTTTCATCGACGACAAGACGCGGGCGATTTTCGGGCGCAGCTACGCCGCACCACCCGACGTGCTGGTCGAGCAACTGGCAAAGGACGGGGCGATTGCCGAGGCCGACACGCTGCTCCTGACGGTCCCGAACCAGCTTGGCGTCGAGTACAACGCCCATGTGATCGAGGCGATCCTCAAGCATGTCGCGCCGGCACTTGGTTGGCGCTAGCGACAGGCGACGCCTCAAACTCCAGGCATCTGAAATAGGCATCTGAATTCAGGCACCCGGCCGAATCAGGGAGCGCGGCGGTACTGCCGCGCCCCTTCGCTTAGCCGGTTCTTCAGGGAACCTGCGGCGGATGCGCGACGCCCAGATAGTAGTCGCCCTGTCCGCCGCTCTGATACTCGCCCGTATAGCGCTGGCGGGCATCACCCAGCGTGCGGGCCGGCGGGCGGTAGGCATAACCCGGCGCCGGATCGACATACGGATCGACATAGATGCTGCCAGTCGGCATCGGATCGACATAGACTTGCGGCTCTACAGGCTCGACATAGACCGGGCCGGGCGCGGGTTCGACATAGTAGGGTTGCCCGTAGAGCACCCGGTTCTGGGTGCCCGGCGGATTGTGCGGATCGATGCCGGTGTAGAAGCCGTTGGCGAGCGCCGGTGTTGCCGTGCCAAGGGCAAAAACGATTGCGGCGAATGACATTCCGTTCGAAAGCTTCATGGCGTTGCTCCTGTCTCGGCTGAGCATCCGACCATCTGGCAGCATCGCCCCCGGTGGATGCGAACGTCGAGAGAGAATAACGCGTAATCGCTGCAACCGTTCCGCACGCGACCTTAGTGCAGTCCGAAGATGCCGAGCAGTTCCTCGCGCTGGCGCACGAAGGCGCTGGCGCTGCGGTCGCGCGGCCGCGGCAGGTCGATCTCGATCAGCCGAGGTTCGCCGCCCTTTTCGCGCGGCAGGATGAGGATACGGTCGGCGAGATAGATCGCCTCCTCGAGATCATGGGTGACGAGCACGGTCGTCACGTCCTCGTCGCGCCAGATCCGCGCCAACTCCTGCTGCATGCTGATCTTGGTCATGGCGTCCAGCGCGCCCAGCGGCTCGTCGAGCAGCAGGATTTCCGGCTGAACCGCAAGCGCCCGGGCAATGCCGACGCGTTGCGCCATACCGCCCGACAATTGCCGCGGATAGGCGTCTTCGAACTGTTGCAGGCCGACCAGTTGCACGTAGCGCCGCGCCCGGTCTCGCGCCTGCCCACGGGAAAGACCACGCGTCTCCAGCCCGAAGCCGACATTGTCGAGCACCGTCAGCCAGGGCAGGAGCCGCGGCTCCTGGAAGATCACGGCACGGTCGGTGCCGACACCTCTCGTCAGCTTTCCGTCGATCAGCACCTCTCCGGCATCCGGATCCTCAAGACCCGCCAGCACCCGAAGCAGGGTCGTCTTGCCCGAACCGCTGGCGCCGACGATAGCGAGCGTCTCGCCGGAGCGGATATTAAGGTTGATATCCCGAAGCACAGGCAAGGGCGTGCCGTTCAGGCGGTAGGACTTGGAGAGGTGACGGATCGTCACCTCTCCCCGGCGAGGGTTCTGGGTAACGCTCATGGAACGTCCTCAGTTGCTGGCCGTTGCGCCGTCGACGGCCAAGAGAACGTCCTTTGGCGCCAGTTGGCCCTGCTTGAGCTTGCCTTCGCGCACCAGCACGTCGATCCAGAATTGGAGGTCACGCTCGACCGGCAGGCCACCGGCCCGCACCCCATAGCCGCGGAAGTACTGGGCGATCTCAGGATTTTCCCCGCGGGCCTTCAGGGCCTTGGCAAGGATGTCCTTTGTTTCCTGCGGATGTTCGCGGGCATAGTCGAGCGCGCGGGCCGACTGCAGCACGAAGGTCTTTGCCGCCTCCGGATGCTCCTTCACGAAGTCGCGTCTGAGCACGACGAAGCCGCCGGCGATCTCGCCGAGCACGTCGGTGTCGTCGAAGATCGCGCGCAGACCACCGTTCTTACGAGCCGCGCCCTCGAAGGTCGTCTGCCAATAGCCGAAGGCCGAGATATCCACCTGGCCGGAGCGCAGGACCTGTTCCAGTTGCGGACCGGGCACGACCACCTGGTTGGCGGCATCTGTCGGCAGGCCGACAGAGTGCAAGGCCTCGCGGATCGTATAGTCGAGGTGCGCACCGAGCGTGTTCACCGCTATGCTCTTGCCGGCGATGTCCTTGATGCTTTTGATCGGGCTGTCTTCCAGCACGTAGAAAATCGACTGCACTTCGTCATTGATGCCGTTGGAGGGATAGGCGGCCACGAAATCGTTGCCGCTGATAATCGAGTTCAGCACGGCCGATGTCGCCGCGCTGCCGATCTCGACGTCGCCGGAGGCCAGCGCGATCAGTGATGCCGGGCCGCCGGTGGCGTAGCCGACGCTCTCGATCGTGATGCCGGTTCCATCAAAATAGCCGAGTTCCTGCGCGAGTTCATGTGCCGACAGACCGCCTTGGCTGGCGAGATAGCGAAGCGTGACCGCGTCGGCAGCGGCCGCCGGTGAAACAAGGCCTAGTGTGACGGCTGCCGAGAGAAGAAGATTGCGGGGGTGGAAGGTCATCTCGATATCCTTTCGAAGGGGAACTGGTAAGGCGGTCAGGCGTTCGGCGCAGACCAGCGGCAGAGATTGCGTTGGATGAGAACGAGCAGCGCATTGGCGGCGAGACCGAGCAGGGCAAGCAGCAGGATCGATGCAAACATCAGCGGGATCTGGAAGTTGTATTGGGCGTTCATCACCTGGAAGCCGATGCCCTTGTTCGCTCCGATCATTTCGGCAGCGATCAGAAGCAGCAACGCGGTCGTGGCCGAGAGCCTGAGGCCGACGAAGATCGCAGGCACGGAGGCCGGCAGAACCACGCGGCGGAAGACGGCGAGCGAGCCGGCGCCGTAGGTGCGAGCCATCTCGATCAGCTTCCTGTCGACCTCCTTGACCCCACCGATCGTCGACAGGAGGATCGGAAAGAGCGTCGCCCAGAAGATCACGAAGACCTTCGACGTTTCGCCGAGACCGAGCAGCAGAATGAAGACCGGGTAGAGCGCCAGGGCCGAGGTCTGGCGGAAAAGCTGCAGGACGGGGTCGAGTGCCTGTTCGACAAGCCGGACCTGGCCCATGAACAGCCCGAGCGGGATTCCCACCGCGACGGCGGCTGCAAAGGCAATGCCCGACCGCTGCAGGCTGATGGCGATGTCGTCGAGCAGCGCGCCGCCGGCGATACCGTCCCAAAGGGCCGACAGGATCACGTCGAGCGGCGGAAACACCGCCGCGTTGACCCAGCCCACGGTGCTTGCAACCTGCCAGAAGGCCAGAAACGCAAGCACGAGGCCGTAGCGGGCGACGATTGCGCCGAGCAGGCGGCGCCAGCGCGGCACGGAGTTCGGCCGGGAATGCGCGGCGGGCGAAGTGGAACTCTTGGCCAGAGCCTCACGGCGCGCCGTTGCAAAGCCTGCCGCAAGCGAGGGGTTGATGGTTTCATAGGACATGGCAACACCTCACTCCGCTGCTTGAACGGCCGACCGGGCGGCAGTCCAGCGGTTGACGGGAACGGGCAGGCCGAGGTTTTCGCGTAGCGTCCTGCCCTCGTAGGCGGTGCGGAACAGGCCGCGACGCTGCAATTCCGGGATCACCAGCTCGACGAAGTCGTCGAGCGCCGTCGGGAACCATGGCGGCAGGATGTTGAAGCCATCGGCGGCTTCGTTCTCGAACCATTCCTGCAGGGTATCGGCGATCTGCCCCGCCGTACCGACAATCGTGTAGTGGCCACGCGCCGACGCGATCCATTGGTAGAGCTGGCGAATGGTGAAGTTGTTCTCGTCGGCGATCTGGCGGATCAGCGCCTGGCGGCTCTTCATGCCCTCGGTCGGCGGCGCCGGCGGCAGCGGCCCGTCGAGGTCGTAGCCACGGAGATCGAGCGTTCCGCCGGTCAGGCCGTTGAGCAGGCCGATGCCGTCCTCCTCGACGATGAGCGAGGTCAGCCGTTCGTATTTCTCCCGCGCCTCGGCTTCCGTACGGCCGACGAAGGGCGAGACACCGGGCATGACCAGGATGTGGTCCGGGTTGCGGCCCAGGCCTCGGGCGCGGGCCTTGATATCGTGATAGAATTCCTGCGCCGTTTCGATGTGCTGGTGCGCCGTGAAGATCACCTCCGCAGTGGCGGCGGCAAGGCCCCTGCCATCATCGGACTGGCCGGCCTGCACGATGACGGGATGCCCCTGCGGCGAGCGCGAAATGTTGAGCGGGCCGCGGACCTTGAAATGCTCGCCGCGGTGATCCGTGTCGTGCAACTTCGCCGGATCGAAAAAGACGCCCGTTTGCTTGTCGCGGATGAAGGTATCGTCCTCGAAACTGTCCCAGAGCTTCTTGACCACATCGACATGCTCGGCGGCGCGCCGGTAACGCTCGGCATGCGGAAGCTGCGTGTCGCGGTTGAAATTCTGGGCGGTCGGATCACCCGTGGTCGTCACCACGTTCCATCCGGCGCGACCGCCGGAAATGAGGTCGAGCGACGCGAACTTGCGCGCTGTCGTATAGGGTTCCTCATAGGTCGTCGACGAGGTGGCTATGAAACCGAGATGGGTGGTGAGTGGCGCCAGCGCCGAAAACAGGGTCACCGGTTCGAAGCCGGCAACACGGGCATTGCCGCCCTCTCGCGCGCCACCGAAGCCGATCGCCAGCCCGTCGGCAAGAAAGTAGGCATCGAACAGACCACGTTCGGCGGTCAGCGCCAGCTGCTTGTGAAACTCGAAACTGGTCGCCCCGTCGGCTGGCTGGTCGGGGTGGCGCCAGGCGGCAATATGCTGCCCGCCGCCGGGAAGAAAGGCTCCAAGCCGGATCTTGCGTGTCATCTCAATCCTCTCCTGTCTCGCTTTAAACTCGAGGAGATCACCCTGCCGAGGGCGAAGCGCACAAGGCGCTCCGCAACACGCGGCGAACTCCGGCCACGACAGACAGGTTACATTATATACTAATTTTATAGAGAAAGAGGATTTTAACGAGACGTGCCGGGATTGAAATGTTTTTCGTCAGTTCGCCCGGTTTAGAGATCGATGACCGCTTCGCCGCCCTCAGGCGCAATCCGGTCGGAGCGAGAGTGCGCGGTTGATCCGGGAAAATATTCCACTTGGAATAGTTTTCGAGCCAAAGGTTTTCTTATCTCGACCAGAATACTCGACTATTTTTCGGGCACTTGCGGCGGCCATTGCCTAAAAATGTGGCCGCCGCCACACAATGAGAGTGAAAGACGTGTCCCAAGCAACCACCCAATCCTCACCAAAGCCGATCTATGCTTCCTTCGGGTTCCAAGTCCTGGCGGCCATGGTCATCGGCCTGCTGCTCGGCCTCATCGCCCGCAATATGGGCGTCGATGCCAGCGGCAATGCCAACTGGCTGACGGTCACCCTGCAGACGATCGGCTCGATCTTCGTCCAGCTTCTGCGTGCGCTCGTACCGCCGCTCGTCTTTACCGCCATCGTCGCCTCGATCGCCAACCTGGCGACGCTGCAGAATGCCGCCAAGCTCGTGTGGCAGACGCTGCTCTGGTTCGCGATCACCTCTCTCATCGCCGTCGTCATCGCCATCGCACTCGGCCTGATCATTCAGCCGGGCATCGGTTCGGCCGTTTCGCAGGAAGCTGCCAAGGCCCCCTCCTATTCCGGCTCGTGGCTCGATTTCCTGAAGGGCCTCGTGCCCGCCAACATGCTCGGCCTTGAAGCCAGCACCAAGGTCACCGACACGGGTGCCACCACCTCGCTCAATTTCAACGTGCTGCAGATCCTCGTCGTTTCGATCGCCGTCGGCGCCGCGGCGCTGAAGGTGGGCGATGCTGCCAAGCCGTTCCTCGCCTTCAACCAGTCGCTTCTCGCGATTGTGCGCAAGGTCCTCTGGTGGGTTATCCGGCTGACGCCGATCGGCACGATCGGCCTGCTCGGTCGCGCCGTTGCCCAGTACGGCTGGGAAACGCTGGCGCAGCTCGGCTGGTACACCGCTGCCGTCTATATCGGCCTTGCGATCGTGCTCTTTGTCGTCTACCCGGCGCTGCTCGTCGGCCACGGCCTGAGGCCCTCGCGCTTCTTTGCCGGCGCCTGGCCGGCGATCCAGCTCGCCTTCGTTTCACGCTCCTCCGTCGGCACCCTGCCCGTTACCGAAACAGTGACCGAAAAGAGCCTCGGCGTGCCGCGCGAATATGCCGCCTTCGCCGTGCCGCTCGGCGCCACCACCAAGATGGACGGCTGCGCCGCGATCTACCCGGCCATCTCGGCGATCTTCATCGCGCAGTTCTTCGGCCTGCCGCTCGGCATCCAGGAATATGTGCTGATCGTCTTCGTCTCGGTGCTCGGCTCTGCCGCAACCGCCGGCCTCACCGGCGCGACTGTCATGCTGACGCTGACGCTTTCAACGCTCGGCCTGCCGCTCGAAGGCGTCGGCCTGCTGCTCGCCATCGACCCGATCCTCGACATGGGCCGCACGGCGGTTAACGTCGCCGGTCAGGCGCTCGTGCCGACGATCGTCGCCAAGCGCGAAGGCATTCTCGACGAGACCGTCTACAACGGCGACAAGGTGCTCGACGACCTGGAACCGCTTGGCGCCGCTGCCCGCGCTGCCTGACGGCGTGAAACGACGCATGCGGGCCGCAAGGTCCGCATGCCGTGTTATACTTCAGGCGTTCCGCCTGTTGAGGGATCAGCGATGTCGTCGACCAACTTTCATCTCGTCACCGAATGGACGATCGCCTCCCAGCTTGAAGACGTGTGGCGTGAACTCAGCACGCCGGAACGCTGGCCCGAGTGGTGGCCATCGGTGAAGCAGGTTACGCTGCTAAACGAGGGGGACGAACATGGTGTCGGCGCCGTCAGGCGCATGCGCTGGTCGACGGCACTCCCCTACGAACTGGTCTTCGACATCGAGACCACCAAAGTCGAGCCGCCTCTCTTCATCGAAGGCCGGGCCTTGGGTGAACTCGACGGCATCGGCCGCTGGACCCTGCAAGGCGAAGCCAGCGCTTGCCGCGTTCGCTATGACTGGATCGTGACAGTCACGAAGCCCTGGATGGTCCGTCTTTCCTTTATCCTCAGACCCGTCTTTCGCTGGAACCACGGGGTGGTGATGGAGCGCGGCCGCCGCGGCCTCTCGAAGAGGCTGGCCTAAAGCAACGGCGGGCACATTCCGGAAAGACGCGCAGACGGACGACTATTGCGCCAGGCGCGTGCCTCGTGCCTGATGATTTCGCCCAGGCGCTGGGCGCCCGGTCCCGCCGCATCTGGATCCGGATAGACCAGATAAATGGCGCCCCAACGCTCCGACCCTTCCTTCAGCGGCAGCGGTTTCAACTGTCCCGTAGCAGGCTCCTCGCGAATCCAGTCCTCCCGGTGAAAGTGCGGCCGGCTCCCGCATCGGCGCGCCGGATAACACCGCCAAACCTCTGCCCCGCCCTGTCGCGTGGCATAGGTGCGTCACATGAGGGAACGCGGCGACGCGCGTCTCAGATGTGCTGGACGTGAAGATGAGAGACGAAAGCACCGCCCGCCTTCGGACACCGCAGCAACCATCGAAAAATCACTCCCTTGAAATATCCTATCCAGGGGGATAGGATATGACATGAGCGAGCACAGACACGACACCCATCCCGAGATCGTCAAGCGGCTGAAACGCGCGGAGGGACACCTGAAGAGCGTCATCACCATGATCGAAGGCGGCCGCTCCTGCCTCGACATCGCCCAGCAGCTCCACGCAGTGGAGAAGGCGATCAGCCAGGCGAAGCGAACCCTGATCCAGGATCACCTGGACCATTGCCTTGAAGACACGATCGGGGCGCTTCCGCACGAGCAGCGCCACTCCATCGACGAGTTCAAGGCGATCACGAAATACCTCTGAGCAGCAAATCCGCTGCCACAAACCGCCACCGAGCGAGGCCCAATCATCATGCTGCAGATCCTCGCAAACCGCACCTATCGCCACCTGTTCCTGGCGCAGGTGATCGCGCTGATCGGTACCGGCCTCGCAACCGTCGCGCTTGGCCTTCTCGCCTATGATCTGGCCGGCGCCGAAGCGGGCGCGGTGCTCGGGACGGCGCTCGCGATCAAGATGATCGCCTATGTCGGCGTAGCGCCGATCGCCGCCGCCTTCGCCGAACGGCTTCCACGCCGTGCCATGCTCGTCAGCCTCGATCTGGTGCGCGCCGCCGTGGCGCTGTTCCTGCCGTTCGTGACCGAGATCTGGCAGGTCTATGTCCTGATCTTCGTGCTGCAGTCGGCCTCGGCCGCCTTTACCCCCACCTTCCAGGCGACCATTCCCGACGTGCTGCCGGATGAAAAGGAATACACGCGCGCCCTGTCGCTCTCGCGGCTTGCCTATGATCTCGAAAGCGTCGCAAGCCCGATGCTCGCCGCGGCACTGCTTACCGTCGTCAGTTTCCACGACCTGTTTGCCGGCACGGTGATCGGCTTCCTCGCCTCGGCCGCCTTCGTCGTGTCCGTCGCGCTGCCAAGCCCGAAGGCTGCGGAACGGCGCGGTATCTACGACCGCACGACACGGGGTCTGCGCATTTATCTCTCGACGCCACGGCTGCGCGGCCTGCTCGCGCTCAATCTCGCGGTCTCGGCGGCGGGTTCGATGGTCATCGTCAACACGGTGGTGCTGGTTCAGGCCGGCTTCGACCTTACCCAGACCGACACGGCGATCGCGCTTGCCGCCTTTGGCTGCGGCTCGATGATTGCCGCGCTGATGCTGCCGCGCCTGCTCGACAGGACGCCCGACCGTTTCGCAATGTTTTCCGGGGCGACGATCCTCGTCGCCGGCCTGTTCATCGGGCCCCTCGTTCCAAATTTCGCTTCTCTGCTGCCGCTGTGGCTCGCCATCGGTCTCGGCTACTCGCTGACCCAGACGCCGTCCGGCCGGTTGCTGCGCCGCTCCGCCCAGCCCGAAGACCGGCCGGCGCTCTTTGCAGCGCAGTTCGCCCTTTCGCATGCCTGCTGGCTGATCACCTATCCGCTGGCCGGCTGGCTCGGCGCTACCGCCGGGCTCGGCACGACCTTCATCGCGCTTGGCCTCATCGCCATCGGCGCCGTCGCCGCGGCCGCCCGGCTCTGGCCCGCGCCCGACCCGGACGAAATCGAACACACCCATCATGCGCTGGCGGGCGATCACCCCCATCTTGCCGGTGCGACGCGCGTCGGCAGCGGCCACCGCCACACCCATGTGTTCGTGATCGACAGCCATCACCCGGACTGGCCAGCCCAGCGGTAGGCAACGGCCGCTACTTGGAAGCGGTGCTGTTGCCGGTAAAAGACAGGATCGCCGCATCGGCGATCTCGGCGAAACGAGCACTTGGCCCTTCGGCGCCGCTGCTCTGCTGCGCGGCGCGCGCGCCATCGATCAGCAGCAGCAGCGTGTCGCCGAGCAGCTCTGCGTCGGCGATGCCGGCCCGGCGGCACAGCTCGACGACCCGGTCGCGCTGCGCATCCTTGAAGAGGCGGATCACCTCGCGGCCGGGGTGATCCTCATCGGTCAGCTGCACGGCGGCGCTCATCATTTCGCATTGGCACTTGTCCTCGCCGAGGTGCTCGGCGATACGCCGGACCCAGGCCCTGAGCTGACCGAGACCGTCGCCCGGGTGCTGGTCTTCCAGTTCGCGCCAGAAGCCATCCATCTCCATTCCCGCATGGCGCAGGCATTCGACGATCAGCTCGTCCTTCGAACTGAAGTGGCGGTAGAGCGTCATCTTGTTGCTCTCGGCAGCATCGGCAATCGCATCGACGCCGGTTCCGCGAATGCCGCGGCGGCGAAAGAGATCACGCGCCGCCTCGACGATGCGATCGCGCGGCGAACGACGGGATGGTTTGCAGAAATCCGTTGTCATCGCAGTGGCCCGGCGTGAACGGCGCGGAAAATCTTGCCCCTTGACGCCCTGTCATTGGTCGATAACATGCGACGATGTTACCGACCAGTAACATTTTCGCCACCGTGGCAAATCGAGGAGCATCCGCTTGCGGCAAAGACCTCTTCCGGAAACGGCGGCGGTAACTGCAGAAAAATTTCATGCGCAGTGTCGGTGAGCGCGGTCGCCAGGCGTCTTTTAGCCAGAGCGCACACCGCAGAGACTTTTTAGATTCGATAACGCTCGTGATTTGGTCGTCGTGATTAGGACCGGATCGGCCCGTCATGATCTCGTGCTGGAGCCTTATGATGCGCATGCTGGATGGGCTGAAGGCTGGGGAGACCGTCGCTGACCGCAAGGTCCGCGCGGCGGGCGTGCCGGTGCCGAGTTTCCGCCACGCCGCCTGCTGCGATGGTGGCGCTCCCAAAGGATCGGCCCCATGATCGACTTCTTCATCCACCGGCCGATCTTCGCATCGGCGATCGCCATCATCATGACGCTCGCCGGCGGCATCTGCTATTTCCTGCTGCCGATTTCGCAATTTCCCGACGTCACGCCGCCGCAGATCGTCGTTGCCGCCAACTATCCGGGCGCCAGCGCCCAGGTGGTCGCCGACACGGTGACGACGCCGCTCGAACAGCAGATCAACGGCGTGCCCGGCATGCTCTACATGACCTCGACCAGCTCGAACGACGGCTCGTCGCGCATCATCATTTCCTTCGAGGTCGGCTATCCGATCGACGTCGCCGCGCTCGACGTGCAGAACCGCGTCTCGCAGGCCGCCTCCTCGCTTCCGGCCCTCGTCAACCAGACCGGCGTGACCATCGCCAAGCAGATCCCGAACTTCACCGTGCTCGTCAGCCTGGATTCGCCCGACAATTCGGTCGATTTCGCCGCGGTCAGCAACTACGCCTACCTGCAGATCCTCGATCCACTCAAACGCCTGCCGGGCGTTGGCGACGTCCAGCTTTTCGGCGAGCGCCGCTATTCGATGCGCGTCTGGCTCGATCCGGATCGCATGGCCAATCTCGGCATTACCGCCGTCGACGTCCAGAACGTCATTGCCGAGCAGAACATCCAGGTCGCCGGCGGCAAGATCGGGCAATCGCCGGCACCGGCCGGCACGCCCTTCGAGATGCAGATCAACGCGCTCGGACGCTTGAGCGACCCGTCCCAGTTCGGCGACATCGTGCTGCGCGCCGACCAGACGACGGGGGCAACGACGCGGCTGCGCGATGTGGCGCGCATCGAGCTCGGCGCGCTGCTCTATTCCTCGTCGGTCACCTTCAACGGCAAGGAAAGCGTCGTGCTTGCCGTCTTCCAGGCACCGGGCTCCAACGCGCTCGACCTGCAGGCCCGCGTGCAGGCGAAGATGGACGAGCTGTCGCAGCGCTTCCCCGCGGGCATCGCCTACCACATGTTCTACGACACCACGCGTTTCGTCTCGGCGGCGATGAAGGATGTCGTGTTCACGCTGCTCGAGGCGCTCGCCCTCGTCGTCTTCGTCGTCTTCATCTTCCTGCAAAACCTGCGCACGACGATCATCCCTACGATCGCCATTCCGGTTTCGTTGATCGCGACGCTGGTCGTCATGTATCTCTTCGGCTTCTCGCTCAACATGCTGAGCCTGCTCGGCATGGTGCTTGCCATCGGGCTTGTGGTCGACGACGCGATCGTCGTCGTCGAGAACGTCGAACGCCAGCTGGAGGCCGGGCTGCCGCCGCTCGAGGCCACCAAAAAGGCGATGCAGGAGGTGACCGGCCCGATCATCGCGACGACCGCGGTGCTGCTGGCCGTCTTCATCCCCGTCGCCTTCATTCCGGGCGTCGCCGGCAGCCTCTACAACCAGTTTGCGCTGACGGTCGCGATCTCCGTCGCTTTTTCCGCCTTCAACTCGCTGACCCTCAGTCCGGCGCTGAGCGCCGCGTTCCTACGCTATCGCGGCGAGCCGCGTTTTGCCCTCTTCCGCTGGTTCAACAGCGGTTTTCACGCCCTGTCGCACGGTTATGCGCGCAGCGTCGCCGGGCTCGTGCGCTGGCGCTGGGCGCTGTTTGCCGTCTTCCTCGCCGCGATCGCCTCGACATATGCGCTATGGCAGCGGATCCCCTCGACCTTCCTGCCGGTCGAGGACCAGGGCTATTTCTTCGTCGTCATCCAGTTGCCCGATGGTGCCTCGCTCGAACGCACCGAGGCGGTCGCGCGGCGATCCGAAGAGATCCTGCGCGGCACCGCCGGCGTCGATTTCGTCGGTTCGGTCGTCGGCTTCAACTTCCTGTCCTTCGCCGCCCAGTCAAACTCGGCCGTGCAATTCGCCGTATTGAAGCCATGGGACGAGCGGCCGCCCGAACAAGGCGCCTCGGCGCTGCGTGAAGCGGTGATGCCGCAACTGCTGCAGATCCCGGACGCGCTGGTGCTCGCCTTCGACCCGCCGTCGATCCAGGGGCTAGGTGCTACCGGTGGCTTCGAGTTCCAGGTGGAGGACCTTGCCGGCCGCAGCGCCGAGGCGCTGAACGACGCGACGCAGGCGCTGATCGCCGAGGCGCGCAAGCAGCCGGAAATCAATCCCTACCAGCTGTTCACCACCTTCAGCACCTCGAGCCCACAGTTCAACTATGACCTCGACCGCGACAAGGCAAAGCTGCTGGGCCTGAGCCTTCCGGATATCTTCAGCACGCTGCAGATCTATTTCGGCTCGCTCTATGTCAACGACTTCAACATCTTCGGCCGCACCTTCCGCGTGACGCTGCAGGCCGATCAGGGCGCACGCGCCTCGGCCACCGATCTCTCTCGTCTCTACGTGCGCAACACTGAGGGGGAAATGGTGCCGCTCAATACGCTAGGAACCTTCAAGCCGACGGTCGGCCCGGAGACCATCACCCACTACAACAATTACCCCTCGGCGCTGATCAACGGTGCGGCAGCACCCGGCTTCAGCTCGAGCCAGGCGGTGGCGGCGATGGAGCGGGTGGCAAAAACGACGCTGCCCAGGGACTACACATTCGAGTGGACCGGCATTACTTATCAGGAGATCCGGGCAGGCTCGATCGCCGCGCTCGTCTTTGCGCTCGCCCTCGTCTTCTGCTTCCTGATCCTGGCCGCCCAGTATGAAAGCTGGTCGATGCCTTTCATGGTGCTGCTGTCAGTGCCGCTCGCGCTTTTGGGCGCGCTCTCGGCGCTCTGGCTGCGCGGTATGCAGATCGACGTCTATTCGCAGATCGGTTTCGTGATGCTGGTCGGACTTGCCGCCAAGAACGCCATCCTGATCGTCGAGTTCGCAAGACGCCGACGCGAGGAAGGGCTCGACGTCGTCGCAGCCGCCGCGGAAGCGGCGCGTCTCCGGCTGCGGCCGATCCTGATGACGGCCTTCGCCTTCATTCTCGGCGTGCTGCCGCTGATGTATGCCAGGGGCGCAGGTGCTGCCAGCCGCCAGTCAATCGGCACCACCGTCTTCGGCGGCATGCTGGCGGCGACGATCCTCACACTCATTTTCGTCCCGGTCTTCTACGCGGTCATCGAAAAATGGCGCGAAGGCACGTCCTCGCAGCCGATCGGCCAGCGTCACGAGCCGGAGGCGGCGGAATAGGAATTGGAGCCTGACATGCGTGGTTCGAGACTGGTCCTTGCCGCAGCGGTCGTGGTCGCCGCCCTTGCTGCGGCCTATCACTACAAGAACGGCGGCTTCGAGCTGAAGGGCGGCGACGCCGGTGCGGCGGTGGGTCCGCCGCAACAGGCTATGCCCGTTCCCGTCGCCTCGGTCGTCAAGAAAACCATTCCGATCTATCTCGACTATTCGGCACGCACCGAAGCGATCCGCAACGTGACGCTCCGCGCCAAGATCACGGGCTATATCGAGTCGCAGGCGGTGCCCGACGGTTCGGATGTGAAGGAAGGTGATCTGCTCTATCGGATCGACCCGCGCGATTATCGGGCAGCGCTCGATCAGGCAAAGGCCCAGGTCGAGCGCGACCAGGCGTCGCTCGCCTATCTCCGCTCCAATCTCAACCGCGGCAACGAACTGGCCACGACGGGTTACCTCGATAAGGACAGCTTCGATCAGCGCCAGAGTGCTGTGCACCAGGCCGAAGCGGCACTGGAGATGTCGCGGGCGGCGGTGCGCACCGCCGAGATCAATTTCGACTACACCGAAATCCACGCGCCCTTTGCCGGCCGGCTCGGCCGCGACCAGGCGCCGGAGGGAACGCTTGTCAGCAACACCGCCGGGACACCGCTCAACAACCTCGTGCAGCTTTCGCCGATCTATGTTTCCTTCAACCCGAGCGAAACAGAACTCGCCGACATCCAGAAGGCCCGGGCGAAGGGGAAAGTGCAGGCGGAAGTGCTTTTGCCTGGCGACAAGGAACCGCGCTATCGCGGCGACCTCACCTTCATCAACAACACGGTCGAGGGAAATACCGGAACGGTGGTGGCGCGCGTGACGATCGACAATACTGATCTTTCCCTGCTGCCCGGCCAATATGTCCGCGTCCGGCTGAAGATCCGCGACGAGCCGAACGTGCTGATGGTGCCGGAAACGGCGCTCGGCTCGAGCCAGCTCGGCAAATACATCTATGTCGTCGGCAAGGGGGAAACGGTCGAGCAGCGGCTCGTCACCCTCGGGCCGACGAGCGGCGACCTCATCGGCCTGACGTCAGGGGTTTCGGAGGGCGACCAGGTAATCGCGGGAAACCTGCAGAAAATTTTCCCGGGCGCACCGGTCAAACCGATGCCGGCCGAGCAGGCGCAGAAATAGGCCGGTCGCCGGCCCGGCCTACGCCCTTTTCAGGATCGGGAAGACCATGCCGAACGTGATGACGGCAATGGCAACGACCTGAAGCAGCGTCGGAACTTCACCGAGAACGACGACCCCCGCCGCGGTCGTCGTCACCGGGACGCACGGCATGAACAGCGACGCAGGCTGCGGACCCAATTGACGGATGACATAGGTGTAGAGAACGCTCGCGAGCGCTCCGGCGAGAAAGCCTTGGATGACGAATTGCGTGGCAATTTCGGTGAAAGAGGCGGCAGCGAGCCCGCTGGGCGCCAGAATGTGCAGCGAGGGCAACGGCAGACAGGAGAAGAACACTACTGCGATCGTCGCCGTCACGGCGTCGACGGACCATAGCCGCACCAGCACCGCAAAGGTGGCAAACATCAACCCCGAAACGGCGAACAACAGATCACCGCGCAATGTCCCGGCGTCGGCGACGCCCGATTGGAGCACGAACAGCAAAAGGCCGGCAATGACCGTGGCAACGCCAGCAAGGCGCGTGCCGGAGGCCTTGTCCTTGAAGACGAGACGGGAAAACAGGAACGAGAAGAAGACGATTACGGCGGGAGAGAGTGCTGCCGCATGGGCGACCGGTGCCAGCGAAAGTCCCTGGTTGATGATCAGCGGATAGGGCAGCCCCGTCAGCAGCGCCAGCACGGTTGCCTTGCGCCAGCCAAGCTGCATCAACTTCGGCAAGCCGAGGCTGAGGAACACCGGCAGGAAGGCCAGGGCGGCGCCAGAGAACCGCAAGGTGACGATGTCGGCGGCGGTCAGATGCTCGCGCAGACTGAACCGGGCGGCCACGAACTGTAAGGTGGTGATTGCGACGACCGCCACCCCTGCCCATATCGCCAGCCGCCGGCTGCGGTCGCCCTCCCCCATCGTAACACTTTGCACGCCCGTCTCTCCACATTGCGGAAGCCTTACCCGGCGGCTTCGACAGAAGCACCGTATTGCGCGAACGGCCGCGTCAAAATACACTGATTTCAATGAATCTAAGCGATTATCACTCTTTCATGAACCAAATAGCGTGAAGAACGAAATTGCAGGCCTCGACACCATCGATCGCACCTTGTTGAGATTGCTGCAGGAAGATGGCCGGCGGACCACACTGGAGCTGGCAGAGCGTGTCGGCCTGTCGCCAACGGGCACGAGCCAGCGCGTGAAGCGCCTCTTCCGCGAGGGTTACGTGAAGGCCGTGCGAGCGATCCTCGATCCGAAGAAGATCGGCCGGGGCACCGTCGTCTTCATCCAGGTGCGCCTCGACCATACCGCCCCGCATATCTTCGAGCGCTTCTCTGACGCTGTTGCAAAGGCGCCGGAAGTTCTGGAATGCCACATGGTGATCGGCGGGTTCGACTATCTGGTGAAGGCGCGCATTGCCGACATGTCGCTATTCCAGGATTTTCTCGAACGGGTGATTTTGCCCCTGCCCGGCGTCAGGGAGACGCACACCTACGCCTCGGTCGGCGACGTCAAGCCGGACGCGCTGCTGCCGATCTGATGCTCAGGCGGGCTCCGGCCACTGCCAGGTTCGCCCCAGCAAAGCGGCGCAACCTCAAATCGGACGTGAAGTAGCAGGCCGCGGCGAGTCATTGGGGTGCCGGGCGTTATTATTCCTCGAGCGACTGGCGACCTAACGCGCGCGGGCTGCAATCTTCGCCCGGCAACGCTGCCCGGAAACCCAGGAGCACGCCGAGCGTCGAGCGTTTTTCGACGAGATCCGCGAGCGTGTACTTGTCGAAGACCGCGACGAAGGCGGCCGTCGCTTCCGAAAGGACGGACGGCAGGCTGCAGGCCGGAGCGATGCGGCAACCTCGGCAATCGATCAGATCGGACAACTCCTCCGTGTGCCGGAGGAGAGCGCCGAGATTGATTTCGTTCGCAGCCCTAGCGAGCCTGATACCGCCGTTCCGGCCGCGTACAGCCTCCAGAAACCCCGCATTCGCGAGGTCTTGAACCACTTTCATCATATGGTTCTGCGAGACCGAGAAGGTATCGGATATCTCCCGGATGGAGCTGAGCCCAGTGGGCTGGGAGCCCAGATAGATCATCAGGCGCATCGCATAGTCGGTGTATTTCGTGAGCCTCATCGCGGGATCTGCGTCAAAAAGTCCGTTCAAAAAACATGCATTTGATTAGCATCTTTGATCGCAAGCGAATAGATGCATTTTAGATACATCTTTAAGGGTCATTTGCGATGAACGCGCGAACGGTAGCCGGAGCTGAGATCAGGATGATCGTCGAATGCTTCCAGGGCGAAGTCCGCATTAACAGGATTTTGAGCGCGGGATTCGCGGCCGCGAGAGATTGGGACACAGTTCCCGATCACCGGGCCCGGTGAATTGCCGGCTGCATTTCCAGGATCACCAACCTGCCCCCACTGATACGTCCCACCGAAAGGAAAAATCATGCCGAAACCACTCTCCCCCGAGACTGTCCAGATCGTGAAAGCCAGCGCTCCGGCGCTCGCGGCCCACGGAACGGAAATCACGAAGAGCATGTATGCCCGCCTCTTCCGTGACGATCATATCCGCGCGCTGTTCAACCACGCCAATCAGGGCGAAGGCGGTTCACAGGTTAACGCGCTTGCCGCCGCCATTCTGGCCTATGCGCAGAACATCGATAATCTCGGCGTGCTTGGCCCGGTGGTCGAACGGATCGCCCACAAGCACATCGGCTACCATATCCTTCCAGAGCACTATCCCTTTGTAGCCAAGGCTCTTCTCGCCGCCGTCGAGGATGTGCTCGGGAGTGCGGCGACCCCTGAGCTCCTCAACGCATGGGGCGAGGCCTATTGGTTCCTGGCCGATATTCTCAAGGAGCGCGAGACCGCCATACGCGGCGAACTGATGGAGCGCTCGGGCGGTTGGAACGGCTGGAGAGATTTCGTCATCGCCTCAAAAGTTCGCGAGAGCGACGTCGTCACCTCGTTTATCCTGAAACCCAAGGACGGCGGTCGCGTTGCGCGCCACAGACCCGGCCAATATCTGACGTTTCGCTTCCAACTGGACAATGGCCTGGAGATGAAGCGCAACTACTCGATCTCCAGCGGGCCGAACGACAGCTTCTACCGCATCTCGGTAAAGCGCGAGGCGCACGGGCAAGGCGGATCCCGATATCTCCACGATCAGGCGACCGTCGGCACGGTCTTGAGCGCGACCCCGCCGGCCGGCGACTTCTTCCTCCCTGAAGCGCCGGAAGCACCTGTCGTATTGCTGTCGGGTGGCGTCGGCCTGACCCCCATGGTCAGTATTCTCGAGACGATCGCCGAGGAACATCCGAACCTCGAGGCGCACTTCGTCCACGGCGCGCTGAACAGCGGCACGCATGCCATGGATCGGCATGTTCGCGAACTCGCCGATGCACATGGCAAGATCACGATCAGCAGCTTCTATAGCGCGCCGGCGAACGGGGATGCGGTGGGGCTGTCGCACGACTTCGATGGCTTCATCACCGCGGAATGGCTTCGCAAGCACACGCCGATCGCCAATGCCGAATTCTATCTCTGTGGCCCCAAACCGTTCCTTCGTGCGCTCGTCCCGGCTCTTGCCAGGGAAGGCGTTTCCAGCGAGCGGGTCCACTATGAGTTCTTCGGCCCATCCGACGAACTCATTGCAGCCTAAAATGCCTTCGGTCGGCACTTTCACGGACCGTGGAAGAGCTTGATCTCCTCATTGCCGCAGCGCGGCGCTCGCGCCGCGGCATGTCGATCTACGCCGAGTATCTGGCAGTCCCGCCTGTGCGTGAACGCCATCCGAAAGATCACCCTTGCTTTCGGACCCGCCATGCTGCATTGCAAAAAGAGCCGACACGGCAGGTCAAGCTTGGTCAGAATGCGGTCGTGGCATGCAGTACAGCAGACTAAACGTCCTGGTCATCGACGAGAATCGCATCCGCGCCGCCATCATCGAGGACGGACTGCGCGACGCGGGCTATGACCATGTGACCGTCATCGACAATATGCACGGCCTGGCGCGACGCATCGCGGACCTCAATCCCGACGTCATCGTGATTGATCTCGAAAACCCGAACCGCGACATGCTGGAAAGCATCTTCCAGCTTTCGCGCGCGGTGAAGCGCCCGATCGCGATGTTCGTCGACAAGTCCGACGAGGCCTCCATCGAGGCGGCTGTCGAGGCCGGGGTCTCGGCCTATATCGTCGACGGTCTGAAGCAGGAACGGGTGCGCCCCATCCTGAAGATGGCGATCAGCCGCTTCAATGCATTCTCCCGCCTCAACCGCGAGCTGGAAGAAACCCGCGGCGAGTTGGAAAACCGCAAGGTGATCGACCGCGCCAAGGGCCTCCTGATGCGCTCGCGCGGGCTCTCCGAGGAAGAGGCCTATGCGCTGCTGCGCCGCACGGCGATGAACCAGAACCGCAAGATCGTCGACATCGCCCAAAGCCTCGTCACGGCGGCAAGCCTGCTCGATCCGGGAGGAAAGGAATGACGACGCGCCACGCCATCACCGCCGGTTTCGTGCCGCTCCTCGACAGCGCCTTGCTCGTTGTCGCCCGCGAGATGGGCTTTGCCGAAGAACAGGGGATCGACCTGACCCTGCTGCGCGAACGCTCCTGGGCAAGCATCCGCGACCGGCTTGCGGTTCGCCATGTCGATGTGGCGCATATTCTCGGTCCCATGCCGATCGCCGGCAATCTCGGCCTCAATGTGCCTGCCCCTGAAATGATCGTGCCGATGTCGCTGGGTCTCGGCGGCAATGCGGTGACGGTGTCTCCGGCGCTCTGGCAAAGGATGGCGGAAAACGGCGCGACCACGGATCTCGATGCGCGCGCGAACGGTGCAGCCCTGCGCAAGGCGATCGATACGCAGGCGGGCGCGCCGCTGCGTTTTGCCGTCGTGCATCCCTATTCCGGGCACAATTACGAACTGCGCTACTGGCTGGCGGCGAGTGGCATCGATCCGGACCGTGATATCGAGATCGTCGTGCTGCCGCCGCCCGACATGGGCGATGCGCTCGCCGAAGGCGTGATCGACGGCTATTGCGCCGGCGAGCCCTGGAACACCTTCGGCGTGCTTCGCCGCGGCGCACATCTCGCCACCGTCAAGGCGGCGATCTGGCGGTCGAGCCCCGAGAAGGTGCTTGGCGTCAACGCAAAGTGGGGGGAGGCCAACCCGGAGGCGATGGCCGCCTTGCTCGTAGCGCTTCATCAGGCGTCAATTTGGTGCGCCCGCCCGGATAACCACGAGGCACTCGCGACCCTTCTGGCAAAGCCTGCCTATGTGGGGCGCGACGCCGAACTGCTTCTTCCCGCCCTCAAAGGCACCCTGCCGGTCGGCGGCGGTGAGGTCCGGGTGGTCAGAGATTTCTTCGTTCCGAATGCCAAGGCGGCGACCTTCCCCTGGAAGAGCCATGCCCTCTGGTTCTACACCCAGATGGTGCGCTGGCGGCAGATCGAGCACACGGCAGAGCGCCAGCGTATCGCCGCGGAAACCTACCGGCCGGACATCTACCGCGCCGCATTGAAGCACCTTGGTATCGCCATGCCGTCGGCAAGCGCCAAGGTGGAAGGCGCCTTGACCGTCGAAACCCCAGTCGGCTCATCGGGCGCGCTGACGCTCGGGCCGGATGGTTTCTTCGATGGCGGACGCTTCGATCCCGACGACCTCGATGCCTACATCGCTGCCCAGTCTGCAGGCTGAATGCGCGACGCCTAATTTATGCGCATTGCACAAAAAATGGCTTCGCACTGCACCAAGGAATGTCACCCACCGGGATGACGCCAGGCCGACGATTTCACTTTTTCTTTTAGATCAATAGCTTGCCAAAACTGGCACGCTGATTGCTTTTATATTCTCAGGCCCTCGGGCCAAGAGATCGGTGTCCAACGACGGGCGCCCTACCAGCAAAGCCGCTGATCAGGATTGCGCACACGGAGCGAACCGTGTCGGGCATACCTGGCCAGCGGCTTTTTGTTTTTCACCCCCAAGATGGAGCGGCACGACCTTGTCGGGCCTCGGAGAAGCCATGTCTGAGAACAAGCAGCCATTATCCGCCAGCGAACCCGCCACAGCTTTGTGGATGTCCACTTTTGCCTTCACGATCTGTTTCGCCGTCTGGACGATCTTCGCCATCATCGGCATCCGCATCAAGCAGGACCTCGCGCTCACCGAAGCGCAGTTCGGCCTGCTGGTCGGCACGCCCATCCTCACCGGTTCACTGGTGCGCATCCTGCTCGGCGTCTGGACCGGGCGCTACGGCGGGCGCCTCGTCTATACGCTGACGATGCTGGCCGCAGCCCTTGCGACCTTTCTGCTCACCTACGCCACCACCTATCCGCAGATGCTGCTCGCCGGCCTCGGCATCGGTCTTGCCGGCGGCTCTTTCGCGGTCGGCGTCGCCTATGTCTCGCCCTTCTTTCCGCCGGAAAAGCAGGGCACGGCGCTTGGCATCTTCGGCGCCGGCAATGTCGGCGCGGCGGTGACGAAATTCCTGGCGCCCTTCGTCCTCATTGCCTGGGGCTGGCAGACGGTTGCCGAGATCTGGGCGGCCGCACTCGTCGTCACGGCACTCGTCTTCTGGTTCACGACAAGCGACGATCCGGCCTTCCGCAGCCGCCGCGAGCGGCAAGCGCCGAAGCGCAGCCTGCTCCAGGAGTTCGCACCGCTGAAGAACGCCCAGGTCTGGCGTTTCTCGCTCTACTATTTCTTCGCCTTCGGCGGTTTCGTCGCCCTCTCGCTGTGGCTGCCGCGTTATCTCGTCGGCGTCTACGGCTTCGATATCGCCGTGGCGGGCATGGTCGCAGCCGCCTACTCCATCCCCGGCAGCGTCTTCCGTGCCTTCGGCGGCGTGCTTTCCGACCGCAAGGGCGCGCGTAGCGTCATGTACTGGATGCTCGGCATCTCGGCGGTGGCAACACTGATCCTGTCGCTGCCGGCCGCCGGCGAGGGCCACGGCTTCGGCATTACGCCTGCCGTCTTCATCGTCACGGTCTTCGTGCTCGGCTTCGTCATGAGCCTTGGCAAGGCCGCCGTCTACAAGCACATCCCGGCCTATTACCCGGAAAACGTCGGGGCGGTCGGCGGCATCGTCGGCATGGTCGGCGGGCTCGGGGGCTTCGTGCTGCCGATCGCCTTCGGCCTGCTCAAGGACGCGACCGGCCTGTGGTCGAGCTGCTTCCTGCTTCTCTTTGCCGTCGTCGTCGCATCGCTCCTGTGGATGCATCTTTCGATCCGCCAGATGGAGCGCCGCGCGCTCACCCTGCCGACGGCTGCTGCCGCGTAAACAGACAAGGACAGACCATGACCGAGAAACTCGTCATCATCGGCAATGGCATGGCGCCGGGGCGCATGCTGGAGCACCTGCTGGAAAAGGCGCCCGGGCACTACGACGTGACCATTTTCAACGCCGAACCACGCGTCAACTACGACCGCATCATGCTGTCGCCGGTGCTGTCGGGCGAAAAGGATTACGAAGAGATCATCATCCACGGCGACGGCTGGTACATCAAACACGGCATCACGCTTTACAAGGGTCATCGCATCGTCGCGATCGACCGCGATGCCCAAACCGTGACCTCCGACCATGGCGTGACCGAGAGCTATGACAAGCTGGTGATCGCGACCGGTTCGGTGCCGTTCATCCTGCCGGTGCCCGGCAAGGACCTGCCCGGTGTCATCACCTATCGCGATCTCGATGACGTGCAGGCCATGCTGCTCGCCGCCCAGTCGCGCGAAAAGGCCGTCGTCATCGGCGGCGGCCTGCTCGGCCTTGAAGCGGCCGCCGGCCTTGCCGGTCGCGGCATGGACGTCACCGTTCTTCACGTGATGCCGACGCTGATGGACCGCCAGCTCGACCCGGCCGCCGGCTATCTCCTTGAGAAGGAGCTGGAAGGCCGCGGTATCAAGATTATCTGCAAGGCCAACACCAAGGCGATCGTCGGCAACGGCAGGGTCGAAGGCATCGAGCTCGACGACGGCCGCATCATTCCGGCGACGCTCGTCGTCATGGCCGTCGGCATTCGGCCGAGTGTCGGCCTTGCGAAGGAGGCCGGCCTTGCGATCAACCGCGGCATCGTCGTCGACCAGGGCATGCAGACCTCGGATGGCCGCATCTGGGCGCTCGGCGAATGTGCGGAAGTGGGCGGCATGGTCTATGGCCTCGTCGCGCCGCTTTACGAGATGGCCCGTGTCGCCGCCTCGCATCTGGCTGGCGACCGCTCCGCCGCCTTTGTCCATTCCGACACGCCGACCAAGCTCAAGGTCACCGGCATCGAACTTTTCTCGCTCGGCGACTTTGCCGATGGCGACGACCGCGAGGAGATCGTCCTGCGCGACGCCACGGCCGGCGTCTACAAGCGGCTGGTGCTGAAGGGCAACCGCATCATCGGCACCGTGCTCTATGGCGAAACATCCGACGGCGCCTGGTTCAACGATCTGAAGAAGAAGGAGACCGACGTCTCCGAGATGCGCCAGACCCTGATCTTCGGCCAAGCCTTCCAGGGAGGCGCTCCGCTGGACCCTATGGCGGCCGTTGCAGCCTTGCCGGATGATGCGGAAATCTGCGGCTGCAACGGCGTTTGCAAGGGTAAGATCGTTTCCACGATTGCCGACAAGGGCCTGACGTCGCTCGACGAGGTGCGCGCCCATACCAAGGCATCGGCCTCCTGCGGCTCCTGTACCGGCCTTGTCGAACAGCTGATGACGCTGACGCTCGGCGAGAGCTACAGTCCGGCCGCCGTCCAGCCGATGTGCGGCTGCACCGATCTCGGCCACGACGACGTACGTCGCCTGATCAAGGCCAAGGGCCTGAAGACCATTCCCGCGGTCATGCAAGAGCTGGAATGGAAGACCTCCTGCGGCTGCGCCAAGTGCCGCCCGGCGCTCAACTACTACCTCGTCTGCGATTTCCCGGACGAATATGCCGACGACTACCAGTCGCGCTTCATCAACGAGCGCGTTCACGCCAACATCCAGAAGGACGGCACCTATTCCGTCGTGCCGCGCATGTGGGGTGGGGTCACCAATTCCGGCGAGCTGCGGGCCATCGCCGACGTGGTCGACAAGTTCGAAATCCCGCTCGTGAAGGTGACCGGCGGCCAGCGCATCGACCTGCTCGGTATCGAAAAGGAAGATCTACCGGCCGTCTGGGCCGATCTCGGCAAGGCCGGTTTCATCTCGGGCCAGGCCTATGCCAAGGGTCTGCGCACGGTGAAGACCTGCGTCGGCTCGGACTGGTGCCGCTTCGGCACGCAGGATTCCACCGGGCTTGGCATCCGCATCGAAAAGTTCATGTGGGGTTCCTGGACGCCCGCCAAGCTGAAGATGGCGGTCTCCGGCTGTCCGCGCAATTGCGCGGAGGCCACCTGCAAGGACATCGGCGTCATCTGCGTCGACTCGGGCTTCGAGATCCATTTCGCCGGTGCTGCCGGGCTCGACATCAAGGGCACCGAGGTACTTGGCCTGGTGAAAAGCGAGGACGAGGCGCTGGAACACATCGTGGCGCTGACGCAAATGTACCGCGAGCAGGCCCGCTATCTCGAGCGCATCTACAAGTGGGCGAAACGAGTCGGCCTCGACGAGATCCGCCGCCAGATCATGGACGATACGGACAAGCGCAAGGCCTATTTCGACCGCTTCGTCTTCAGCCAGAAATTCGCCCAGGTCGACCCTTGGTCGGAGCGCGTCTCCGGCAAGGACAAACACGAGTTCCGGCCGATGGCGACGGTCGGCTTCCCCCAAGCTGCGGAGTGAGATGATGAACATGACCTGGCACCCGATCGGCGACATCTCGGACATTCCGCTGCGAGGCGCGCGCTGCGTGAAGACGCCTCAGGGCAAGATCGCCGTCTTCCGCACAGCCGAAAACGAGGTCTTCGCGATCGAGGACCATTGCCCGCACAAGGGCGGGCCGCTGTCACAAGGCATCGTCCACGCGAAGGCGGTCACCTGCCCCTTGCACAATTGGGCGATCTCGCTCGAAACCGGCAAGGCGCTCGGGGCCGACGAAGGCGCGGTGCGCACCATTCCGGTGCGTATTGACGGCGGCGCGCTGTTCATTGCGCTCGAAAGCCTGCTGATTGCGGCGGAATGACCATGGAAAAGGAGGTCAAGACCACCTGTCCCTATTGCGGCGTCGGCTGCGGGGTCATCGCGACGGTCGATGACAACGGCGCCGTCGCCGTGCGCGGCGATGCCGACCATCCCGCCAATTTCGGCAGGCTGTGCTCCAAGGGGTCCGCACTCGCCGAGACCCTCGACCTCGACGGTCGGCTGCTGCATCCGGAGATCGACGGATGCCAGGCTGGCTGGGACGAAGCGCTCGACCTCGTCGCCGCACGCTTTGCGGAAACGATTGCCGAACACGGCCCGGATTCGGTCGCCTTCTACGTCTCCGGCCAGTTGCTCACCGAAGACTACTACGTCGCCAACAAGCTGATGAAGGGTTTTGTCGGTTCCGCCAACATCGATACCAATTCACGTCTCTGCATGTCCTCGTCGGTTGCCGGTCATCGCCGTGCCTTCGGTTCGGATACGGTACCCGGGACCTATGAGGATCTGGAGCTGGCCGATCTGGTCGTACTCACCGGATCGAACCTTGCCTGGTGCCACCCCGTCCTCTACCAGCGCCTTGCCGCCGCCAAGGCGAAACGGCCGGGCCTCAAAATCGTTCTCATCGATCCGCGCCGCACCATGACGGCCGATATCGCAGACCTGCATCTCGCGATCCGGCCCGACGCCGATGTGGCGCTCTTCGTCGGGCTGTTCTCACATCTGGTTTCCAGCAATGCCGTCGACCAGAACTATGTCGCGGCGCATACGGCCGGCTTCGGTGATACCTTGCTCGCAGCGGGCGGTGTTTCGTTCGACGACGTGCTCGAGCGGACCGGTCTTCCGGCGATGCAGTTGCGCGAATTCTACCGGCTGTTTTCGACAACCGAGAAGGTCGTGACCTGCTACAGCCAAGGCGTCAACCAGTCGTCTTCGGGCACCGACAAGGTCAACGCGATCCTCAACTGTCACCTTGCGACCGGCCGCATCGGCCGGCCGGGCATGGGGCCGTTCTCGCTGACGGGGCAGCCGAATGCGATGGGCGGCCGCGAGGTCGGCGGGCTTGCGAACATGCTCGCCGCACACATGGCGATCGAAGATGCCGGTGATCGCGATCGCGTCCAGCGCTTCTGGCGTTCGCCAAAGATTGCCGAAAATCCGGGGCTCAAGGCCGTCGATCTCTTCCGGGCGGTGGCAGACGGTCGCGTCAAGGCGCTCTGGATCATGGCAACGAACCCCGTCGTCTCGATGCCGGAAGCGGACGCCGTCGAGGCCGCGATCAGGGCCTGTCCCTTCGTCGTGGTTTCCGACATCCTGAAAGAAACTGATACCGCCCGCCACGCGCATGTGCTGCTGCCGTCGCTCGGTTGGGGGGAAAAGAGCGGCACGGTCACCAATTCCGAACGCCGCATCTCGCGCCAGCGGGCGTTCCTCGCCGCACCGGGAGAAGCCCGGGCGGACTGGTGGCAACTGGCCGAGGTCGGTCGCCGCCTGGGCCATACCGATGCTTTCGCCTACGAAGCGCCCGCCGCGATCTTCCGCGAACATGCCGCGCTCTCGGCCTTCGAAAATGCCGGCAGCCGCGATTTCGACATTGGAGCCTATGCCGATCTTGCGCTTGAGGACTACGACGGGCTGACGCCCTTCCAGTGGCCCCAACGGGAAGGCCAGAAGCGCGCCGAAAGCCGTTTCTTTGCGGCGGGCAACTTCTATCACGCTGACGGCAGAGGCCGGTTCGTGGCCGTTCGCCCGGCAGAGACCGACCGCACCAATGCCGATTACCCGTTCACGCTTAACACCGGCCGCATTCGCGACCAGTGGCACACGATGACCCGCACAGGCAAAAGCGCGCGCCTCTCGGCCCATATCGCCGAACCGTTTGCGGAACTGCACCCGCGTGATGCGATGGAGATCGGCGTCGGCAACGCCGACCTTATCGAGATCGAAAGCCCTGAGGGCAAGGCGTTCGTACGTGCGCTCATCACCGACCGCCAGGCGCGCGGCAGCATCTTCGCGCCGATGCACTGGAACGACCAGTTTGCGGCGAAGGCACGCATCGATGTCCTCGTGCCGCCGATCACCGATTGTCTTTCCGGCCAGCCGGCATCGAAGAACATTGCGGTCGCCGCGCGAAAGTTCAAGGCGACGCACTACGCCTTCGCTGTCTCGCTGGCAAAGCCGGTCGATCCGGATGCTGCCTATTGGGCGCTGGCGAAGGCGGCTGGCGGCTGGCGATTGGAACTGGCTTTTGCCGAGCCGGTGGACGACTGGGCCGGCTGGTGCCGCCGCGTTCTTGCGATCCCGCAAGGTGTAGAGCCGCTCGGCTATGCGGATGCACAGACCGGCGACATCAGGCTCGCCTTCTTCGATGGTCCGCAGCTTCTCGCGGCCTTCTTCCTCGCGCGCGAACCGGTCGCCGTCGCGCGCAACTGGGCGATCGCACAACTCGGCGCTAACCACGCCAATCTGCGCAAGCGCTTCGCGCTCGTCGCGGGCCGTCCGGGGGCGGACAAGCCGGATCCCGGCGCCACCGTCTGCTCCTGCTTCGGTGTTGGCGTCAACCAGATCGTCGCGGCCGTACGCGGCGGTTGCCACAGCGTCGAGGCCGTCGGCGTGGCGCTCAATGCCGGAACCAATTGCGGCTCGTGCCGCGCCGAAATCAGGGGGATCATCGATGGATGTCTTGCAGCAGCCGCAGAGTGACGGACCCGCCCGCATGGAGGCGCTCGCCAAGCTGCCCGTCTTCTGGGCGCTGGAGGGGCGGCGCGTCGTGGTGGCCGGTGCAACGGACGGAGCGATGTGGAAGGCCGAGCTTCTGGCCGCCTGCGGCGCCCGCGTCGACCTTTACGCTGAAGGGAACGACGAGGCGCTCGCGGCATTTGCCGGCCGTACCCCGCAACACCCCACCGCCAGCGTCACGCTAAACCGCAGGCTGTGGGCGCCCGCCGATCTTGACGGTGCCGCGCTCGCCGTCGGCGATTGCGAGGACCAGGCGGAGGCGCGGGCATTCTTCGCCGCCGCCCGCGCGGCGGGCGTTCCGGTCAACGTCATCGACCAGCCGGACTTCTGCGAGTTCCAGTTCGGCTCGATCGTCAACCGCTCGCCCGTCATCGTTGCAATCTCGACCGATGGCGCCGCCCCGATCCTCGCCCAGACGATCCGCCGCAAGATCGAGACGCTGCTGCCGAAAAGCCTGAAGGCCTGGGCAGCGCTGGCCCAGTCTCTTCGTGGAGCGGTGAACCGCGTAATCGAACCCGGTCCCCGGCGCCGCCTCTTCTGGGAACGTTTTGCCGATCGCGTCTTTTCGACCATGGATACGCCGGAGGAGGGCGTAGGCGGGGTGCTTCTTGCTGATGCCGAAAGGCTCGCGGGAGCCCCCGCCATCGGTCACGTGACTTTGGTCGGCGCGGGACCGGGCGATGCCGAACTCCTGACGCTGAAGGCCGTGCGCGCGCTGCAAGCGGCCGATGTCATCCTTTTCGACGACCTCGTTTCTTCAGACGTGCTCGAACTCGCCCGGCGGGAGGCAAAGCGCATGCTCGTCGGAAAGCGCGGCGGCCGCGAAAGCTGCCGGCAGGAAGACATCAACGCCATGATGGTCAAGCTCGCCAAGGCTGGGAAACGCGTGGTGCGACTGAAATCCGGCGACCCCATGGTTTTCGGCCGGGCCGGCGAGGAAATCGCCCATCTCGACCGCGAGAACATTCCCGTCGACGTTATCCCCGGCATCACTGCCGCAAGCGCCATGGCCTCCCGTCTCGGTCTGTCGCTGACCCATCGCGACTATGCACAGTCGCTTCGGCTGGTGACCGGCCATTCCCGCCACGGGGGCCTGCCCGATGATGTCGACTGGGCAGGCATTGCCGATCCGCGCAGCACGGCGGTCTTTTACATGGGTGGCCGAACGGCGGGGCTGATTGCCGAAAAGCTTATCGGCGAAGGCCGTCCACCTGAAACACCGGCCGTGATCATGAGCGATGTCAGCCGTCCGACGGAACGCAGCTGGCGAGGCATGCTCGCCACAATCCCGGAGGGCATAGGGGAGATCGGCTACGACAACCCGGTCCTCATCGCTGTCGGCGACGTGTTTTCGGCCCGAGACAACCAGGCCGGATCGATCGAGCGCACTCTCGCAGGAGCATGCTGATGGGCATGTCCCTGGTGTTTCTCGTTCTCGCCATCGGCCTCAGCTGGCCGCGTTTCAGGCTCATCTTCCTGGCTCAATCGAACGGTGCGTTGGCCGCAGCGCCCCTCACCATGGTTGCGAGTGCCGTGAACCTCTGCGCCATCGGCCTCGCTGTTGCAGAACACGGTCTGCTTTTCGGCGGATTGCTCATCGCCGGCGGTATGTTCTTCGCGAAAATAATGCAAGCCGTGCCTTCAACGCCGGGCATCTTGGCTTCAGCCCTGTGCCTTGCCGCCTACATCGAAATGACGATGACGGTCGTAGCGTGACGAGCTCAATGCTGCCCCTGAACAGACACCAGCGTCTGCTGACGCGCCAAGGGATATTCGAAGGCGTCGCCTCGTATCGACGTCCCGAATATCCCAAGGTCGCCACCGTAGGCTGGTTCTAAGCGCGCAGGCAGATCACGGCCATCCCCCAATTGAGGAATGAATGCCTGTACCGAACAAGTAAAGCCGCTGCCCCGCGGCCGACATCAGTCGACTGCCGTTTCCGATCCATCGCCGCTTTCGTCGAGTACGACCGTTTCGCCGAGCGGGGTCGCTGCAATTGACCTGATCTCTTGGGCGAGCGACGCCAGCTTGCGCGCAATCTCCTGCAATTCGGCGGTCGAGCCGGTGGCCTCGCAGGTATTTTCAACGCTCCGTTCGTCCATGTGCTCTTCCTCTTTCGAGTGGACGCAGGAGCAGAGCATATTTCTAATCTACTATATAAGGCCACAAGCCGTCGCGCGTTCTTCGTGCGGCGCACAGCCATAGGTATAGGCCGATCGATAAGCCGGCGATCACCCGCGACAGATCTCGATCCAGGGCCGATTGGCCTTACCTGCAGCAATCAAGCCCATCGGCGATCTCGCAGGTCATCAAAACCTTGGAAGAGTGACATTCCGACGTTGCAGGAGGGAAAACTCGGCGACGTCAGGGTTTTCATCTGGATGCTAAATTGCTAGTTCTTTCTTTGTTCCTGCCCGTCTCTTGGATGCAAATCGATGCGGGCAGTGACTGAGTGCGACGAAAACGAACGGGAACGCATGAGCGCCGCCTATCTCGAAAAACTCAATGACCGCCAGCGTGAGGCGGTCGAGCACGGTATCGGCTTGCCGGAAGGACAGGTCGGCGGCCCGCTTCTCATCATCGCCGGTGCCGGCTCCGGCAAGACGAATACCCTCGCCCACCGCGTCGCGCATCTCATCGTCAACGGTGCCGATCCGCGCCGCATTCTGCTGATGACCTTTTCTCGACGCGCAGCAGCCGAGATGACCCGCCGGGTCGCGCGCATCTGCCGCCAGGTCCTTGGCGACAACGCTTCAGTCATGACGGACGCGCTCTCCTGGGCCGGCACCTTCCATGGCATCGGTGCCCGGATCCTGCGCATCTATGCCGAACAAATCGGTCTCGGCCTGGATTTTACGATCCACGACCGGGAGGACAGTGCCGACCTGATGAACCTCGTGCGCCACGAGCTCGGCTTCTCGAAGACGGAAAGCCGGTTTCCGACAAAGGGAACGTGCCTTTCGATCTATTCGCGCGTCGTGAACTCCGAAAGCTCGATTGGCGACGTATTGAAGTCGGCCTATCCCTGGGTCACCGGCTGGGACGAACAGCTCAAGGCGCTGTTTGCGGCTTACGTCGATGCCAAACAGGCGCAGAACGTGCTCGATTATGACGATCTCCTGCTCTACTGGGCGCAGATGGTTTCCGATCCGGAGCTTGCCGAAGATATCGGCGGACGCTTCGATCATGTTCTTGTCGACGAGTATCAGGACACCAACAGGCTGCAGGCGTCGATCCTGATGTCGCTCAGACCCGGCGGCCACGGATTGACGGTCGTTGGCGACGACGCCCAGTCGATCTATTCTTTCAGGGCTGCGACGGTTCGCAATATTCTCGATTTCCCGAACGCCTTTTCGCCCGAGCCTGCCGACGTCATCACCCTCGACCGGAACTACCGCTCGACGCAGCCGATCCTCGCCGCTGCGAACGGCGTGATCGGCCTGGCGCGGGAGCGATTTACCAAGAACCTCTGGACGGACAGGCAATCGGAGCAGCGCCCGTTGCTCGTCGCCGTCAAGGACGAAGCGGATCAGGCCGCCTACATCGTGGAGCAGGTTCTCGCTGGCCGCGAGATCGGTATCGCCTTGAAGCAGCAGGCGGTGCTTTTTCGCTCGTCCAATCACAGCGGAACGCTCGAAGTCGAACTCACCCGCCGCAACATTCCGTTCGTGAAATTCGGTGGCCTGAAGTTTCTCGACAGCGCCCATGTGAAGGACCTGCTCGCAGTCCTGCGCTTCGCGCAGAACCCGCGTGATCGCGTCGCAGGTTTCCGGTTGCTGCAGATGCTGCCCGGTATTGGCCCGCAGACCGCTGGAAAGATCCTCGATGCGATCGCCGCCGATCCGGAACCGCTCGCGGCTCTTGCTGAGATCCCGCCTCCCGCCAAGACCGGCGAGAACTGGACCGGCTTCGTCGACCTGGTGTCCGGTCTGCGACGGGCCGAGCCCGGATGGCCGCAGGAGATTGGCGCTGCGCGCGCCTGGTATGAGCCCCATCTTGACCGGATCCATGAAGACGCCGACACGCGCAAGGCCGACCTGCTGCAGCTCGAGCAGATTGCCGGCGGCTACCAGAACCGCGAACGTTTCCTGACCGAGCTGACCCTTGACCCGCCCGATGCCACGAGCGACCAGGCGGGCGTGCCGCTGCTCGACGAGGACTATCTGATCCTGTCGACCATCCATTCGGCGAAGGGCCAGGAATGGCGCTCGGTCTTCATGCTCAACGTCGTCGACGGCTGCATTCCGTCCGATCTCGGCGTGGGCACAACTGCCGAACTCGAAGAGGAGCGGCGGCTGCTCTATGTCGGCATGACACGGGCACGCGATCATCTCTCCCTGGTGACGCCGCAGCGCTTCTTCACCCACGGCCAGAACGCCCAGGGCGACCGGCATGTCTACGCCTCGCGAACCCGCTTCATCCCGGCGACATTGCTTCAGTTTTTCGAGACGACGAGCTGGCCGAAGATCTCGGCAAGCGCCAGCGAGCGAAGCGCCAAGCAGATCCGCATCGACGTCGGCGCCCGCATGCGCTCCATGTGGAAGTGAGCGAAGGCGGTGGCGAGCTCGCGAATTGTGCGCTCGTGTCTGCAGACAGACCAAGCGAGGAGCGCGTGCCGCTCGCCAACCGCCGGTCTGTAGCGTTGTTAGCCTGGCAAGCTCGGCGGCGCGATAAACTGATAGTACGACCACACCGCAACCAAGGCGGCTATCAGTGCCAGCCAAATCAACGCCTTCCGCGGCACAGGGCTGGCCTCCTTCTTCGGCTTTGGTCGTTCAAATTTGATGATGTTGTTGTCGTCCATTCGCTCCCATCCCGACTAAACTCATACATGTCCCGGTGCGTTCAGCCAGCGCACCGCAACGACATATGCCGCCTAACGTCCTGATTTGGCATCAATAAGATGTGAACGCAGGTTCGCGCCAATCCCAAGCAACATGGCATTCCAGCGCCGTCGTCAAGCCTTCAGGACCAGTCGTGGCAAGCAAGGGACGTCTGCATCAAGCCGCGCCGTCGCGGCCGAGCCAGGGATCGGGGCCTGGATCGCGGCCCGACGCAACCTGGCCCAGCCGCTCCAGATAATGCGCCCAGCCTTCCGCATGGCCGGCGCATTGTTCGGCGCTGGGCAGACCCGTTTGCGTAAGGCGCAGCAATGTTCCGGGCGGCTGCTCGATCAGGTCGCTCTCGATCAGGCTCGAGCCGGGCGGGACAATGTCGCTGCCTTCCCAGCCGAAGCTATAGGCGAGCCGATGCACCGGCACGACCTCGCGGAAAGACCCGCGGGCAAAACGGGCCCCGGTCACGTTGACGAGATAGAGACCGCCGGGCTCCGCCTTGGTGTCGGCCTCCGTTCCCATCCAGCGCAGGATCTTTTCCGGGTCGGTCAAAAGAGCGAACACTGCGGCGGGTGGCGCCGGAATATGCGCTTCGCGGCGGACGACGAGGGCTTCTGGCATCGGTCTTCCCTTTGCTGATTGGCCTGCCTGCGGCTTGAGAGTCCTTCTGCAGGCTGCCGCAATCATAGACCGCCGGGGCGGACGGCGCCACCGTCCGCCCCTGACTTGCGCGCAGCGCGGCGGCGGGAAAGGGCTTGTCCATAGGGCGCTCGACCCTATCCTCTTCGGCATGGATTTGTCCGCCCCCCTTGCCTGGCTCGTGGACGAGGCAAGCGCCTCGCAGGAGCCAGACCGATTCCTGTCCGACCTTGGCCGCCAGCTCGTCGCCGACGGTCTGCCGCTCTCGGGCGGCGCGCTTACGCTCGCCGTGCCGCATCCGATCATCGCCCGCCGCACCTGGCTTTGGCGAGCCGAGACCGGCGTGGTGATCGAGAGCCTGGGCTTTGCCGGCGCCGTCTCCGACCGGGCGGGAGAGGAGTGGCTGGCCGGGCTCGGGCCACTGCTGCAACAATCGACCGGTTCGGGGAATGAACGCGCGTCGCTCGGCTGGGCCGGGACGCGCCCGTTCGGCCCGGAAGAGACGGCGCGGCTTGGTGATGTCGCGCGCTTTGCCGTCGCGCCCTTGGCGGTTCTCGCCGAGCGGGCCGCGCTCACCGCTCTGCTCGACGCCTATCTCGGCCGCCGCAGCGCCGCCCGTGTCCGCGCCGGAGCGCTCACCCGCGGCACCGGCGAAACCATTCGCGCGGCCCTACTCTATGCCGATTTGCGCAACTTCACGGCGCTGTCCGAAACATCGGAACCCGCCGTGGTGATCGCGGCCCTCGACGCCTGGTTCGATCGCCTCGCCGGCGCGATCCATGCCTTTGGCGGCGAGGTGCTGAAATTCATCGGCGACGGCGTTCTGGCGATCTTTCCGGTGAGCGGCTCGCCGAGCGAAGCCTGCGACGCAGCCTTGCGCGCGGTCACCGCCGCGCGCGCCGGCATGGCGCATCTCGACCAGGCCCGGCAGGCCGAGGGGCTACCGCCCGCTCTCCTTCGGCGTCGCCCTGCACCTCGGCGACATTCTCTGGGGCAATATAGGTGCCGCCGATAGGCTCGACTTCACAGCCATCGGCCCGGCGGTCAATCTCGTCAGCCGCCTGGAGGGTGGCCTGTGCCGGCAGTACTCGACAAGCCCTACATGACGATGCCGGTTGACGAGATCGATACCATCCGATCGGTATTGACCCTGCTTGGCGGCAAGGTCGTGTACGATGCCGGCGCGCTCCGGTCTGCCGAGCAATAGCCGGGGTCAGAAGCGCACCCCAACCGTCACGGCGTGGCGAGATCGTGCCTCCGCATCCATCTTGTTGCGGCCGACACAGCCCGGCCGCAATACAACGATCATCGCCGGGACCAACCCGTCCCGACGAAAGACGTTGCGACCACTCTGGTCGACGCGAGATTTGGCTTAGAGAGACGCAGCCAAGCTCGGCAGGGCCGGGTAAGCGCCAAAGGCTACGCGATCACCAATCCCGCCGGCGCGGCCACAGTTTCCCCGATCACCGCCGCGCCGAAACCGTGCTTGTCGAACAGGTCGAGCACCGCCTGCGCGGACGACCGGTCACAGGCGACGAGCAAGCCGCCGCTCGTTTGTGGATCGCAAAGCAGCGCCTTGTCGATCGCGCCCATCTCGCGGGCAAAGGCCACGTCCTGCCCATAGCTTGCCCAGTTCCGCCCGGAGGCGCCGGTGACAAACCCGGCGGCAGCCAGATCGAAAGCACCTTCCAGAAGGGGAACGGCGGACCAGTCGACCCGGACCTGGCAGTTCGACCCGCGCGCCATTTCGAGCGCGTGGCCGGCAAGGCCAAAACCCGTCACGTCCGTCATGGCATGCACGCCGGAAAGCCGCGCGAGATCGGGTCCGGCCGTGTTGAGGCGCGTGGTGCTTTCGATCATCCTGATATAGCCGGCTTCATCGAGCGCGCCCTTTTTCAACGCCGCGGAAAAGATGCCGACGCCGAGCGGCTTGCCGAGGATCAGCACGTCACCCGGCTCGGCTCCGCTGTTGCGCTTGAGATGGGCCGGATCGACGAGCCCGATCGCGACGAGACCGTAGATCGGCTCGACGGAATCGATCGTGTGGCCGCCGGCGATCGGAATGCCGGCCGCCCGACAGGCCGCCGCCCCGCCGTCGAGGATGGCGCCAATGGTTTCCGTCGAGAGCACGTTGACCGGCATGCCGACCAGCGCCAGTGCGAAGATCGGCGTTCCGCCCATGGCGTAGATGTCGCTGATGGCATTCGTCGCGGCGATCCGGCCGAAATCGTGGGGGTCGTCGACAACAGGCATAAAGAAGTCCGTGGTGGCGACCACCGCCTGGTGATCGTTTAGGCGATAGACCGCTGCATCGTCCGAGGTCTCAATGCCGACCAGAAGTTCCGGCGGGACCGGCAGTTGTACCCGTCCGCGCAAAATGTCCTGAAGCACGCCCGGGGCGATCTTGCAGCCGCAGCCGCCGCCATGGGCAAGCGAGGTCAGGCGCGGTTCGGCAGAAGCGGAAATACTGCTCACGGTTGGAACTCCCTTCATACGGTTGCGTCAAAGGCGGCCCTGTCGCAGCTCGCGATCATGACCGATGATCCCGGGCAAGACCATGACTTTTCGGGGCAAATGCCATTCAATTCCTTCTTGACACCAGGGCCTTGAGGTTCGACCATCCCGGTAAGACCGATACGCATGGAAGAGGATGACCTCCAATGAACATCGATCTTTCCCGCCGCAGTTTCCTGAAGCTCGCTGGCGCAGGAGCCGCGGCCACCACGATCGGCGCCATGGGCTTCGGAGCGGCCGAGGCCGCAACAGCCGCCCATGTGCGTGCCTTCAAACTCGCAAGCACCACCGAGACCCGCAACGTCTGCACCTACTGTTCGGTCGCCTGCGGCATCCTGATGTATTCGAAGGGTGATCTTTCCGCCGGCGAGAAGGCGGAGCTCATCCATATCGAGGGCGATGCCGATCATCCGACCAACCGCGGGACGCTCTGTCCCAAGGGCGCGGCGCTCAAGGACTTCGTGAAGTCTGAGACCCGCGCCACGAAGCCGCGTCACCGCGCTCCGGGCGCCGACACCTGGCAGGACATCTCCTGGGAAGATGCCTTCGACAAGATCGCCCGAGCGATCAAGGACGACCGCGACAAGAACTTCATCGAGAAGAACGCGGCCGGCGTGACCGTCAACCGCTGGACGACGATGGGCTTCCTTGCGGCGTCGGGCGGCACCAACGAGACGGGATGGCTGACCTACAAGACCGTCCGGTCTATGGGAGTCGTCGGCTTCGACAACCAGGCACGCGTCTGACACGGCCCCACGGTAGCCAGTTTGGCTCCAACATTTGGCCGCGGCGCAATGACGAACGCCTGGACCGACATCAAGAACACCGACCTCGTCATCGTCATGGGTGGCAACGCGGCCGAAGCTCATCCCTGCGGCTTCAAATGGGTGACGGAAGCCAAGCATCATCGCGGCGCCCGGCTGATCGTGGTCGATCCGCGCTTCAACCGCACGGCCTCGGTCGCCGATGTCTATGCGCCGATCCGCCCCGGCTCCGACATCGCCTTCCTGATGGGCGCGATCCGCTACTGCATCGAGAACGACAAGGTGCAGTGGGACTACGTCAAGAACTATACCAACGCCACCTATCTGGTGAACCCGGAGTTCGGCTGGGCCGATGGTCTCTTCACCGGCTATGACGAGGAGAAGCGCGACTACGATCGTACCGCCTGGGACTACCAGCTCAACGAGGACGGAACGGTCAAAACCGATCCGACTCTCACCGACCCGCGCTGTGTCTGGAACCTCCTGAAAGAGCATGTCGCAGTCTACACACCGGAATTCGTGGAAAATATCTGCGGCACGCCCAAGGATCGCTATCTGAAGATCTGCGAGATGATCGGCGCGACGTCGGCGCGCGACAAGGTGATGACCTCGCTCTATGCGCTCGGCTGGACACAGCATTCGAAAGGCGCCCAGAACATCCGCGGCATGGCGATGCTGCAGCTCATCCTCGGCAATGTCGGCCTGCCGGGCGGTGGCGTCAACGCGCTGCGCGGTCACTCCAACATCCAAGGATTGACCGACATCGGCCTGCTTTCCAACTCCCTGCCGGGTTACATGAACCTCGCGACGGAAAAGGAGACGGACTACACCACCTACATGTCGACGCGCGGCAACAAGCCGCTCGTTCCCGGCCAGACAAGCTATTGGCAGAACACCCCCAAATTCATGGTCAGTTTCCTGAAGGCCATGTGGGGCAGCGCTGCCACGAAGGAAAACGACTGGGGCTTCGACTGGTTGCCGAAGCTCGATGTCCCCTACTACGACATCCTCAGGATGTTCGACATGATGAGCCGCGGCGAAGTGAACCTCTACTTCTGCCAGGGCTTCAACCCGCTTCTGTCCTTCCCCAATCGGGCGAAGCTGACCGAGAGTCTGTCGAAGCTGAAACTGCTCGTGACAATCGACCCGCTGCAGACCGAGACGGCGCATTTCTGGGAAAACCACGGTATCTACAACCAGGTGGACTCCGCCAAGATCATGACGGAGGTCTTGCAACTCCCGGCGACCTGCTTTGCCGAGGACGAGGGCGCCACTGTCAATTCGGGCCGCTGGCTGCAATGGCACTGGCCGGGGGCGACACCGCCTGGTGACGCCAAGCACGACACCTGGATCATGGCCAACATCTTCCTGCGGGTGCGTGAACTCTACCGCAAGGAAGGCGGGGTCTGTCCCGAGCCGATCCTGAACCTTGCCTGGGATTACAAGGACCCTTACGAGCCGGAACCGGCCGAGCTTGCCCAGGAGATGAACGGACGGGCGCTGCAGACGCTCTATGACCCGACCGATCCGACGAAGGTGCTGGTCGAGGCGGGCAAGCTCCTGCCGAACTTCGGCGTGATGCGTGACGACGGATCCACCATGTCGGGCTGCTGGATTTACGCCGGCTCCTGGACGGAAGAAGGCAACATGATGGCCCGGCGCGACAACAGCGATCCGGGCGATGTCGGCACCTTCCTCAAATGGACCTTCGCCTGGCCGGCCAATCGCCGCATCCTCTACAATCGCGCGTCCTGCGATCTCCAGGGCAAACCCTGGGATCCGGCGCGTAAACTGATCGAATGGAACGGCGAGCGTTGGGCCGGCTTCGACGTTCCCGACATAGCGGTGACGGCAAAGCCCGAGGCGGTGATGCCGTTCATCATGACGCCGGAGGGCACCGCCCGCCTCTTTGCCCGCAAGCTGATGCGGGACGGGCCGTTCCCAACACATATGGAGCCGTTCGAAAGCCCGGTCGAAAATCCGTTCAACGCCAAACTTCGCGGCAATCCCGTCGCGCGCATCTTTCCAGGCGACCTGCAACAGCTGGGCACGAGCACCGACTTCCCCTTCGTTGCCACATCCTACCGCCTCACCGAGCATTTCCACTTCTGGACCAAGCACAGCCGGGTCAACGCCGTGCTGCAGCCGGAATTCTTCGTGGAGATCAGCGAGGAGCTGGCGGCTGAACGCGGCATCACCAAGGGCGGGCGGGTGCGCGTGTGGAGCGCACGTGGCGAGGTCTGGGCGAAGGCAGTGGTGACGAAGCGAATTCGTCCGCTGATCTGCAACGGCAAGCCGGTCCATGTGGTCGGCATTCCCTTGCACTGGGGCTTCATGGGTGCGGCCCGCAAGGGCTTCGGCCCGAACAGCCTCACCCCCTTCGTCGGCGACGCCAATATCGACACGCCGGAGTTCAAGGCCTTCCTGGTCAACATCGAACCGGCGGCGGAAGAAGGAGCTTCGGCATGAGCGAACGCGCACCGGAACCGGTAACGGCCGCCGCCAACCCGCCGCTGCAACCGCTGGCGTCGAACCTGTTGCCGAGCGACGTCGTCAAGGCTTCGGCAACAAGCAACGTGCCGGCACCCGAACGACAGCTGACCCCGGTCGCCAAGCTGATCGACGTGTCGAAATGCATCGGCTGCAAGGCCTGCCAGTCCGCCTGCATCGAATGGAACGACACCCATCCGGACCTGGAGGAAAATGTCGGCGTCTACGAGAACCCGCATGACCTGACGGCTGATATGTTCACGCTGATGCGGTTCACTGAATACGAGAACCCGGTTACCAACGAGTTCGAGTGGTTGATCCGCAAGGACGGCTGCATGCACTGCGCCGATCCCGGCTGTCTCAAGGCCTGCCCGGCACCGGGCGCCATCGTGCAATATTCCAACGGCATCGTCGATTTCATCTCCGACAACTGCATCGGCTGCGGCTATTGCATCGCCGGCTGTCCCTTCAACATTCCGCGCATCTCGAAGACCGCGCATGTGTCGAAGAAATGCACGCTTTGCTCGGACCGCGTGGCGGTTGGACAAGGACCGGCCTGCGCCAAGGCCTGCCCGACCAAGGCGATTTCCTTCGGCACGAAGGAAGACATGGTCACGCTTGCCAACGAGCGTGTCGAGGACCTGAAGTCGCGCGGCTACGATCATGCCGGCCTCTACGACCCGCAAGGCGTCGGCGGAACGCATGTGATGTATGTGCTGCACCATGCCGACCAACCGTCGCTCTATTCCGGGCTGCCGGAGGATCCGCAGATTTCGCCGGTGGTGCGCGGCTGGAAGGGTCCGGCTAAGACCGTCGGCCTCGCCGTTGCCGGACTTGCCGCCGCCGGCGCCGTGCTGCACGGCATCTTCGCCCGGCCGAACGAGGTGACCGCCCATGAGGAAGGCGAGGCGGAGGAACTCGTCGAGGATCGCAACCGCCCGCAAGGCGGCAGGGAGGCGTGATGGCTGACAAACGTATCTATTCGGCCCCCGGCGACAGGATCGAGACGAAGCATCCGGTCACCGTCAATCGCTATCGTGGTTATACCCGTCTCAACCATTGGGTCACCGCCGCCTGCATGATCGTGCTTCTGATCTCCGGACTTTCCTTCTTCCACCCGTCGCTGTTTTTCCTGACCGGCCTCTTCGGCGGCGGCCAGACCACGCGATGGCTGCATCCGATCGTCGGACTTATCCTCGTCGCAAGCTTCCTCCTCCTGTTTGCGCAGATGTGGAAGCTCAATCTGCCGCGGCGCGAGGATGTGGAATGGAGCCGCAAGTTCGGTGATCTACTCCAAGGCAACGAAGAGAGCCTGCCCGAACTCGGAAAATACAATGCCGGCCAGAAGATGGTCTTCTGGGGCATGTCCGGTCTGATCGTCGTGCTCGTGACGACCGGCATCATGATCTGGGAGCAGTACTTCCCGGACCTCGTTTCCATCCCCGTTCGCCGCATCGCGGTCGCGGTGCATGCGCTGGCGGCGCTTTTCACGATCCTGATCTTCATCGTCCATGTCTATGCGGCAATCTGGACGCGCGGCACGATAAGGGCCATGACCCGCGGCACCGTCACCGGCGGCTGGGCCTTTCGGCATCATCGCAAATGGCTGCGCGAACTGGCTGGACGCCAGGGCTCCGACCCGTCAAAGTGAAGGTCTCCTACAGCGCCGCGCGTCCTGTCAGGCGCGCAAAGGTCGCTGTAGCACCGTGAATGCTGCTTGATCCGGCGTCTCTGTCGGATCGCCGGAGATGCGATGGCAGAAGACGTACAACCCGATCCCTCCCTCATTGGCGGCGTGCCGAAACCGCCGCTGGCTTTCCTGCCCGAGCCGGTCAAACTGTTCCAGACACGCGCGCGCCGCTTCGCGTTTCTCGCCGAAAGCAACGCGCTTGCGCCGTATCTCACCTTCCTCGCGGCGCTCTCCAAACTTCAGGCTCGCTTGGTCGTGACCCTTCCGCCCGTCGCGGCGCCCACATCGGCGCGCCTCGCCGAGGCCGCACGCGCCGCCATGCCGCCGTTCGACCGAATGGCGCTTGTCGATGACCCCGGCCTTTCCGCAACCCTCGACGCGCTTCTCGAAGGCGCTGCCGATCTCGCCATGCCCGACCCGGCCCGCCTGGCGCTCGATGCGGTACGCGCAGCAGAGGACGGCGACCGGCACTGGTTGCTCGCCAACATCCTATCGGATCGGGTTCCGGAAGACAGCGCCGCTCCCCATCTCTTCGTCGCGGCCGCGGTGCAGGTGCACATGGCGCGGCTCGCCGCGACGCTCGATGCGGAAGCGCTCGTCCCTGTCAGCCTCGGCGTCTGTCCCGCCTGCGGCGGCCGGCCGGCGACGTCGTCGGTCGTGGGTACGCAGGGCGTCGAGAACGTGCGCTATGCCGCCTGCGCCTGCTGCGCCACACAATGGAACGAGGTGCGGGTGAAGTGTCTCTGTTGCGGTTCGACCAAGGGCATCAGCTATCGTTCGGTCGAGACCTCGGAGGCGACGGTAAAGGCTGAGACCTGTCGGGAATGCCATGCCTGGGTCAAGATCTTCTACCAGGTGAAAAACCCGAGCCTGGAGCCGATCGCCGACGACGTCGGCAGCCTTGGCCTCGATATCCTGATGAAGGAGACCGAGTTTCGCCGCGGTGGCTTCAACCCCTATCTCGCGGGGTATTGATGCAGGATTTTCGCGTGCTTCCCTCGGTCGACCAGATGCTGACCTCGCCAGAGGGACTGGCGCTGACGGAAGAACATGGCCGTCTCGCCGTCGTCACCGCCGTCCGCGCCGGGCTTGAGATCGCGCGGGAAAAAATCCGTGCGGGCGACGATGGGGCAACGCTGGCGGCCGACCTGCCGCGCCGCGTCGCCGAGGAGCTGGCGGCCGCCGCCCGCTCCGCCCTTCGCCCGCTCATCAACCTCACCGGCACCGTGCTGCACACCAATCTCGGCCGCGCCATCCTGGCCGAAGAAGCCGTCAGCGCCGCAACCGCCGCGATGGCCAACCCGCTGGCGCTGGAGTTCGACCTTGACGGCGGCGGGCGTGGTCAGCGCGACGATCATCTGCGTGGCCTGCTCTGCGAACTGACCGGCGCCGAGGACGCCACAATCGTCAACAACAATGCCGCCGCCGTGCTGATTGCGCTCAATACCCTGGCCGACGGACGCGAGGCGATCGTCTCGCGCGGCGAACTGATCGAAATCGGCGGCGCCTTCCGCATGCCCGACATCATGGCCCGCGCCGGCGCCAGGCTGGTGGAGGTCGGCACCACCAACCGCACCCATCCGCGTGACTATGAGGGCGCGATCGGGCCTGAGACCGGCGTCATCCTCAAGGTCCATACCTCCAACTACCGGATCGAAGGGTTTACCGCCGAGGTGCCGGCGCCAAGACTGGCCGAGATTGCCCGCAAGGCCGGTGTGCCGCTCTTGAACGACCTCGGCTCGGGCTCACTCATCGATCTCTCCATCTTCGGATTGCGACGCGAGCCCACGGTGGCGGAAGCCGTCGCCGAAGGCGCGGATCTCGTCACGTTTTCGGGCGACAAGTTGCTCGGCGGCCCCCAGGCGGGCTTCGCGGTCGGTCGGCGCGATCTCATCGCCGCCATCAACCGCAATCCGCTCAAACGCGCCGTTCGTCTCGACAAGATCCGCATCGCCGCGCTCGAAGCGACACTGAAGCTCTATCGCGATCCCGATCGGCTGAAGGAGCGGCTGCCGACGCTGCGCTTTCTTTCCCGACCGGAGGCCGACATCGGCGCACAGGCGGCCCGTCTCGCTCCGGCAATCGATGCGCTGCTCAAGCCGCACAGCTATTCGGCAGCAGCTTGCGCGTGCCAGAGCCAGGTCGGCTCCGGCGCCTTGCCGGTCGATACGATCCCGAGCGCCGGCCTGCGGCTGACAGGCAGCGGCGGCGACGCGCCGGAACGGCTTTCCGCACGGCTTCGCGCCCTGCCCATCCCGGTCGTCGGCCATATCCGTGATGGCGCGCTGGTCCTCGATCTGCGTTGCCTGGAAAGCGACGAGATGCTCATCGCGGCCCTGGCAGCACTATGATCGTCGGGACGGCAGGGCATATCGACCACGGCAAGACGGCGTTGGTGAAGGCCCTGACCGGCACGGACGCCGACCGCCTTGCCGAGGAAAAAGCCCGCGGCATCACCATCGACCTCGGTTTTGCCTATACCGACCTCGGCGGCGGGACGGTCACCGGCTTCGTTGACGTGCCGGGTCACGAGCGGCTGATCCATACGATGCTTGCCGGCGCTGGCGGTATCGATTTCGCGCTGCTGGTGGTCGCAGCCGACGACGGCGTCATGCCGCAGACGCGCGAGCATCTCGCGATCCTCGACCTGCTCGGCATCACCAGAGGTTTCGTTGCGCTCACCAAGGCCGATCTGGCCGGGCCTGAGCGGCGCGCGGAGGTAACCGCGGAGATCCAGACCGCCCTCGCCGGCACCGGTCTGGAAAACGCGCCCATCCTTGCCGTCTCCGCCCTTACCGGCGAAGGCATCGAGGTCCTGCGCGCGGGGCTCGCCGCCGCCGAAGCGGAAACCGCCGCACGCAACGATGCCGGCCTGCTGCGCTTTGCCGTCGATCGCAGTTTCACGCTTGCGGGCGCCGGCACGGTCGTGACCGGCATGGTGCTCGGCGGCCGTGCGAAGCTCGACGATAGCGTCACGGTCAGCCCGTCCGGCCTGACCGCCCGTATACGCGGGATCCATGCGCAGAACCGGAAAGCAGCAGAGGGGCTTGCCGGCCAACGCTGCGCGATGAATATCGCCGGCGAACGGGTGACGAAGGACGCGATCCGGCGCGGCGACGTGGTCCTCGCCCCGGCACTGCATGCACCGACGGACCGGATCGACGCGGAGGTCCGCGTGCTTGCCTCGGAGGCCAAGCCGATCGGCACCTGGTTTCCCGCACGCTTGCACACCCATGCGACAGAGGTCGGTGTGCGGATCGTGCCTCTTGCCGGCCCGCTCGATCCCGGGACACAAGGCCTCGTGCAACTGGTCCTCGACCGCCCCATCGCCGCGACCATCGGCGACCGCTTCATCCTGCGCGACACCTCGGCCATCCGGACCATCGGCGGTGGCCGTTTTCTCGATCTGCGCCCGCCGGCGCGAAAGCGTGGCACGCCGGAGCGCCTGGCCTTCCTTACCGCTTCTGGCAACGAGGACCCGGCGGCGGCCCTTTCCGACCTGTCCGACCTGGCACCGATCGAGCTTGCGGCCTTCCAGCGCGACCGTGGCCTGGGCGAGGACACGCTTTCCCGGCTGCTGATTGCCGCCGGGGCGAGGGCCATCGGCGACCACGCGCTCTCGTCCGCAGCAGCGGACGGATTGCGGGCGAACCTGACTGACACACTCACAGCCTTCCACGCAGAAAACCCGGAGCTTGCCGGGATCGGTCGCGAACGGTTGCGGCTCCTGCTCAAACCGCGCCTGCCGACGACAAGCTTCCTCGCGTTCCTCCGAGACGAAGCCGCGGCAGGTCGAATCGTGCTTGACGGCGCCTTCCTGCGCCTGCCGGGCCACGAGGTTCGGCTGTCGCCGGCGGACGAGGACCTGTGGCAGCGGATCCATCCGCACCTCGTCGACGATAGCCGCTTCCGGCCACCGCGTGTGCGCGATTTCGCGGCCCTTCTCAATGCCGACGAGCGCGACATACGGCGCGTGCTGAAGCTCGCCCAGAGGCTCGGGCAGACCCACGAGATCGCGCACGACCATTTTTTCGCCCGCGCCGTCGTTGAGGAGATGGCGGCCATCGTGCTCGATGTGGCGGCACAGGCGGAAGACGGCTGGTTCACCGCGCCCAGCTTTCGCGACCGGGTCCACAACGGCCGCAAGGTCGCCATCGAGGTCCTCGATTTCTACGACCGGCTCGGCCTGACCTTGCGCAGGGGAGATCTGCGTCGCATAAATCCCCATCGCAGCGACCTGTTTGCGCGCTGAGGAAGGGAATCGTCTCCGGTGGGACGGCCGGACTTCAAATCCGGTTGGGGCAGCGAGCCTGTCCTGGGTGGGTTCGACCCCCACTCCCCTCCGCCAGCGCTCACGCATTGGAGCTCAGGCTGCGGGATGCGCGGACGTTCAGGGATCGCTTCGCCTTCAATGCGCGATTGCACGCCCCGTCCCCGCCGTACAGCGACTGTCCGCCGAAGTGAGAAGCGCAAGCGCGGCTGGGCTAGTTGCCCAGCCCCTGGATGGCTAGATCGACCTGCTCAGCTGTTGGAAGAGCCACGTCGACGACGACGCCATCCTCGTCCGGACCGAGCGGCTCGAGGGTCGCAAGCTGAGTGTCGAGCAGGGAAGCCGGGAAGAAGTGTCCCGCCCGATGCGAGAGTCGGTCGGCCAGCACGGTGCGGTCGCCGTGCACATGCACGAAGCAGACGCGCGGCGCGCCCGTGCGCAGGATGTCGCGATAGGACCGTTTCAGGGCCGAGCACCCGACCACCGAAGGGCTGCCAGCCGCCTCGTCCTTGGCAATTTCTGCGGCCAGCGCCCGCAGCCAGGGTTCACGGTCATTGTCGTCGAGCGGAATGCCCGCGGACATCTTGGCGACGTTCTCCGGCGGGTGAAAGCTGTCGCCCTCGACAAAACGCCAGCCGAGCCTTGTGGCCAGCGCCTCGCCGACAGTGGTCTTCCCGCTGCCGGATACGCCCATCACCACGACATGCTGAAGGTCCTCACTCATAGCAGCCACCATCCCACAAGCGCGAAGGCGAAACCAATCACCCCGAGCAGGGTTTCCATTACCGTCCAGGTCTTGAGCGTCGTCCGCTCATCCATCTGAAGGAAGCGGCCGACGAGCCAGAAGCCGGAATCGTTCACATGGCTCAGCACCGTCGCGCCGCAAGCGATGGCGATCACGAGGAAGCACAGGTCGAAGGGGCTGAGCCCCGTCGTTGCCGCGACCGTTGGAGCGAGAAGGCCCGCCGTCGTCGTCAGTGCCACGGTCGCCGAACCCTGCGCCACGCGCAGGGCCGTGGAGATGAGGAAGGCGGCGACGATCAGCGGCATGCCGATCGCCTCGAGGCTGCCGGCGAGCGCCTGGCCGATGCCGCTTGCTCGCAGCACGCCGCCGAACATGCCGCCGGCTCCGGTAACGAGAATGATGCCGCAGATCGGGCCTAGCGCCCCGTCCATCAGCTTTTCCATGTCCTTGAGCGTACGCTCGCCGCTGAGGACCCACATGCCGACGAGCACAGTGATCAGCAGGGCGACGGGCGTCTGCCCGGCCATGCGCAGGATGCTGACCCACAATGCGCCGCCGTCGATCATCTTGGCGGCGGCCAGCGTCGATAGGCCGGTATTGAGGAAGATCAGCACGAGCGGCAGCAGCAGCACCAGCATCACCGTGCCGAAAGACGGGGGCACTTCGTCGTGCGCCGCCTCGTTCGGCGACCCGAGAAGGGTTGGCACCGGCAGTTCGAAGCGTTTGCCTGCCCATAGGCCGAAGAGATAGCCGCCGAGATACCATGTGGGCAGCGCCACGACGAGGCCGACGAGCACGAGCAGGCCGATATCCGCCCCCAGCAATTCGCTGGCGGCCACCGGGCCTGGATGGGGCGGGAGGAATGCGTGCATGACCGCAAAGGCGCCTGCCGAAGGCAGCGCATAAAGCAGAACCGAGCCGCCGAAGCGGCTTGCGACGCTGAAAATGATCGGCAGCATGACCACGAGGCCGGCGTCGAAGAAGATCGGAAAGCCGAACAGCAGCGAGGCGACGCCGAGCGCGAGAGGCGCGCGCTCAGGTCCGAACTGGCCGATCAGCCGATCCGCGAGCACCTGCGCGCCACCGGAGACCTCCAGCATCCGCCCGATCATCGCGCCAAAACCGACGAGCAGCGCCACCGAGGCAAGCGTCGAGCCAAAGCCCTGCAGGAGGGTCGGGACCACGTCCGCGAAGGAGATGCCGGTCACCAGCGCCGTCAAGAGGCTGACCAAAACCAGAGCGACGAAGGCATGCAGGCGCAACCGGAGGATAAGAAAAAGAAGCAGGCCAACGGCTGCCGCCGCGATCAGCAGGAGCGTCGCGGTTCCGTAGGCGGGTTCGATCGAAGTCATGTGTCCTCCTTGTTCCGGAAGTGAGGTCAAGGGCCATATAGTCTATGGCCCTTCACAGCAACCTACCTGAAAGAGGTGGGCACAGGAGATACGGCCGTATGAAGAAGGGCTTGTGGCCTGGCGCTAACGATCGCCGTCGACAGGCGATCGCGCGCTTGAGGCGCGGCGCATTGCCATAGGCACACATCGCCACACGCGCTCGATCATACTCCACCGGGCGTGTTAGGTATGGCAGCAACTCGGCAGCCTCTGTCGTGATCATTCAACTGAAAGGTAGAATAAATGCGCGCTACAATCCTGTTGGCAATGGTTCTCGCCCTCGCCGGATGCTCCCAGACCGGCGGCGGCGGCGGTGGCGGTGGCGGCTACGCCGCCGATTATGAAGCTGGTGACGGCGACTACTATCACGGGATCGTAGCGCCGAGATAAGGCCCGACCTTCTGCACGAAAGACCACCTTTCGTGTTCCAGCGGGATGGACGCTCGTTCAAGTCCATCCCGGCAATACCCCCTAGGCACACGCGCAGCCGCCTCGGCTATGATCAATCGAGGGCCTGCCGACTCATCCACCCGAAATCGCGAGTGCTGCGACGCGACGTCCGGACCCGTTTCATCGCCGCGGAGCATGCCGATTTGTGCAATCAGAGCCAGCGCCTGACGCGCGCCTTGTAGACCCGATAGACGTCGCCGAACTTGCGCTCAAGATAGGCCTCCTCGCGCGCCACGACGCCATAGCGGATGACGAAGTAGAAGGGCACCAGTAGGATCAGCAGCCACAGGCTGTCGAAGATGATGGAAAAGCCGATCAGGCCGAGAAACATGCCAGTATAGATCGGGTTGCGGGTGAAGCGGTAGGGACCGGCTTCGACAATCGCCGATGTCGGGCGATGGATCTGGATTTCGGTTCCCGCACGCCTGAAGCTCACCGCCGCCCAGATCAAAAGCGCGAGACCGGCGAGAAAAATGATGCCGCCGACGAGGGCGTCCGGCACGGTCGCGGGCACGAACGGCAACGGGTAGAGCCGGTCGAGCACGAGGCCACCGCCCACCGACATCACCCAGGCGATCGGCGGATGGATCATGGCGCCGGAACGGTCAGGCGCATTTCCCGTCGTCTCGTTCATCAAAACACCTTTGGTCTGGTTTCCGCGCCGTCCGTCCCCGCACCGATGGCGCTGGCTGCCATTTTAGAGGATGCGGGCCATTTGCGAAAACCCTCCAAGACGCTATGTGAACGGAGGATCATCGGCTCTGTCTGGGTCCGTGATCATGCCATGGCTACAACAGGACGAGACACATGAAAGCACGCGTCAAATGGGTGGAAGACCGGACCTTCGTCGGAGAGTCTGGTAGCGGCCACAAAGTCGTATTGGGAACCGCCTTCGGCGAAGAGGGGCGCACCCCGGGACCGAGCCCGATGGAACTGGTGCTGATCGGCACCGGTGGCTGCTCGGCCTATGACGTCGTGCACATTCTGGAGAAGGGCCGCGAGCCGGTGGAAGACTGCGTCGTCGAACTCGACGCCGACCGCGCCGAGACGGAACCGCGCGTCTTCACCCGCATCCACATGCACTTCATCGTCAAGGGACGCGGACTTGCGGTCAACAAGGTCGAGCGCGCCGTTTCGCTCTCGATCGAGAAATACTGCTCGGCCTCGGCCATGCTCGCCAAGACCGCGACGATCACCCACGATTTCGAAGTGGTCGACACCAGCGCCGGCTGAGAGCCCGACCTGGCGCTCGCATCCCCAGCGGTGCGAGCGCATCGACGACCCGCGCGCGCGCGGGTCGCTATCGTCGCGCGGGCTGAAACAGTTCGACAACATTTCCGGAGGGATCGATCAAAAGGATCTGCGCCCCTCCGGGACCGGTGACAATGTCATTGCGGAACATGACGCCGGCACGGCGCAGCCGCTCCACTTCGGCGTTGAGGTCATCGACGAGGAGATGGACGCGGTTCCAGCCGCCCGGCCCCGGCTTCTCGCCGTCCGGCATCGGCCGGCCGGCCGAACTCGTCGGTCCGCTCAGCAGCAGCCGCAGCGCACCGCGCTGCACATCTGCGAAAGCCGGTGCATAGCTCGACAGAAGCGAAAAGCCGAGGTGGGTCGTGTACCAGGCGATCGCCGCCTCGACGTCGTCGACCATGTAGCGGACATTGACTGTTTCCGACATTGCTTTTCCTCCAAGTAAACCCGGCCGGCCGATGCGGCTCCCTCACGCCGTTCCGAACTCACTCCGGCAGTCCGGCCAGCCGCAATCCTTCAACGTAACGCGCAAGCAAGGCCTTATCCCGGTAGGGTGCACGGGAACCGTATCGCTCGATCGAGAATTCCGGATTGAGTTTCAGGAGCTCCGCCGCGGCGCGACGTGCATCCTCAAGGCGCCCGAGTTGCGCGTAGGTCGCCGCCAGCAAACGGTAGGCCGAACCAAGATCGGCCATCTTCTCCAGCAGAGCCAACGCTTCGGTGTACTGGCCGGAGAGATACCTGGCAGCCGCGATGTTCCAGAAATACCAGTCCGGACGACTGGGGTTCAGCCGCAAGGCCAGTTCCCCGATCCTGATCGCGTCCTCCAACAGACCGAGATACCCCAGGGCATCGCAATATTCCGCAAGAAGATCGCAATTGTTCGGCGCCAGTTCGCGCCCACGCTCGTAACAACCGATGGCGCGTTCTGCCTCTCCCCTCCACAAATGGACGACGCCGAGCGCCCAGTGAACATCGGCGTCACAGGGACTGAGCTCCAAAGCCTTGCTTGCCGATGCGAAGGCACTGGCAAGCGTCGCTTCCATGTCGGCACGCTCGTTCCATTTCAGTTTGCGTATATCCAGCCAGGCCAGCCCGAGATATCCGCGGGCGTAGGCTGGATCAGCGTCGACCGCGGCCAGGAACATCTCCTTTGCCCGCCTGACCTCATCCGGTTTCAGGCTTTTTTCAATGTGCCGGCCACGCAGATAGAAATCGTAGGCGCTTGATCCTTTGAGCGGCTCGGCGAGAATCCGGTATCGTTCGGCCTCTTCGATTTTGACATTCAAGGCAGCCGGAATGGAACGGGACAACTCGTCCTGGACATCGAACATGTCGACAAGGTCGAAATCGTATTTCTCCGCCCAGATGTGTTCGCCAGTGGCATTGGTCAGACTGGCAGTGGCATTGGTCAGACTGGCATTGACCCTGACCCGGTCGGCAGCGCGCCTGACGCTGCCTTCGAGCGTGTAGTAGGTTGTGCGTGCCTGAGGTTGCGGCTCGGGACGCGGCAACCGAACGATCACGTTCAAACCGGAGAACCGCGACAATGCCGCGACGACGTCCTGCGTGATGCCGGCCGCGAAATAATCCTCATCGGGATTGCCGCTCAAATTCGCAAAGCGCGACACATAGAGATGCGTCCGGCTCGACTTGACGGGGGGATTTTCCCGTATCTCCTGTGTCGGTGGCGCCATCAGCGCCGCCCCCTCCGATCCGCCGTCGTCGATGACGATATTGTAGATGTGGACGGGGCGGCCGATGTTCTTCAACGCCTGCGCGCCCGTGTCTTCGAAGCGGATGTCCAGGCGACCGCCCAGCGTGTCGTGAACCGAGGCGGAGACGGATATGCCACCCGGCTTGGCGAGGCTCTCGATGCGCGCCGCCACGTTGACGCCGTCACCGTAAACGTCACCGTCTTCAAACAGGATATCGCCGAGATTGATCCCGATGCGAAATTCGATCCGGCGATCCCGCTGCGTACCCGCGTTCCTCGTCTGCATTCCCCGCTGGATCTCGACCGCGCAGAGAACTGCGTCTTCCACGGCACGGAACTCCATCAGCATGCCGTCACCGATGAGCTTGACGATGCGCCCGTGATGCGCGGCGACCGCGACGTCCCACAGCTCCTGCCGATGAGCTATGAGGGTCGCAAGCGTGCCCTTCTCGTCGAGCTCCATCAGCCGACTATAGCCGACCACGTCCGCGGCCATGATGACGGAGAGCTTTTGTTCCATCGGCGCCCCCAGGCTCCAGCACCCCTATGGATAGCATATCCGGACGGGCGAGGCACTGAAGACGCGGCCACGCAGCCGACAGATCCCTGGGAGCGTCGATGACAGGCGGCGAAACGGCGGCTTCAATCCCGATAGAAGTTGCGCCGCCAGCGGTGGGCGGTCAGTTTCGCCCGCTGCGCATCCGGCAGGCCGGCACCGTCGCCGATGGCGCAGTTGCGCTCGACGTTGCGCACCGAACGCATGCCGGGAATGACCGTCGATACGGCCGGGTGGCTGAGAACGAAGCGCAGCGCCGTCTCGGCCAGTGCGTCGGGCTTGATTTCCAGATCCTCGACGATCTTCTGCGTTCGTTCCTCGACCTCGCGCTTGCGCTCGCCCCGGAAGTAGGTTTCCCGGAAGTCACCCTCGGGAAAGACGGTATCGGCGCGGATCTGGCCGGTCAGACCACCTTCGTCGAGCGCCACGCGGACGATGACGCCGACATTGTGCTTCAGGCACGCGGGCAGCAGTTTTTCTTCCGGCGCCTGCTCGAAGATGTTGTAGATCACCTGCACGCTGTCGACGACGCCGGTCTCGATCAGCCGGAGCGCATTGTCCGGCTCGTAGTCGTTGATCGAAACGCCGAAGAAGCGGATCTTGCCGTCGCGCTTCAGCCGCTCGACAGCCTCCAGCCAGTCGCCGCGGCCTACCCACTCGTCCGACCACACATGGAACTGCTGCACGTCGATCGTCTCGACACCGAGATTGCGCAGGCTCGTCTCGGTGCAGGCGATCACGTGGTCGGCCGGGAAGGTCTGCTCGGCCGGGGTGCCGGCGTGCGCCGGCCATTGCATGTTCTTAGGTGGGATCTTGGTGGCGACATGGATCGTCTCCGACCGCTCGCGCAGCAAGGCGCCGATCAGCTTCTCGCTGTGGCCCTGGCCGTAGCCGAGTGCGGTGTCGATGAAATTGAGGCCGAGGTCGACTGCGCGGTTGAGGGCGCGGGCGGACTCGTCGTCGCGCGCGCCCTGCCAATGGCTCTTGCCGATGCCCCAGGCACCGTAACCGATTTCGGAAATGCGCAGGCCCGTACGGCCGAAGGTTCTGTAGTGCATGGCGCTCTCGCTGGCATTGGGGAAGGAGGACGGGATACCGCCGGTTATCTAGGCTTCAGCGATCGACCGTCAACCGGGAAAATGTCACGGCCACGGCGGCTTTGTTGCCTCATACGTCCTAGGCAAGAAACCAGAAGAAAACGGCCGACAGGAAGATGAAGGCGAGCACGAGCCCCATGAACTGCCGCATGCCCTCGCTCGTATTGTCGCCGAGCAAGGCGACCCAGATCGGCCCGCCGCTGCAGTCTTCGTCGCGCATGTCGCGGATGGAAGCCAGCGCATCGCGACCGACCGCCGGACGGCTGTAGTCGTGCGGCGGCGGCTGCCGGTTGCGATGAGGGGCGAGAGATCCCGAAAGATCCGGCGCCACCAGGCCGCCGTCGCCGGCGTCGACCACGGGAGACAACCGTTCCTGCGTCGTCGACCCGTCGCGGGTCGCGTCTCCTGCCCGCAGGCGCCCTGCGCCATGGTGAAACGCCCAGCGCTGTGGTTTCGACTGCGGATCGGATTTCACGTGCCGGATAGACATCACGCACCTCCACAGGCGTAACCGCTAACCGGGCACTTTGGTTCCGTGCGCGGGCATGCATTGTTGATCACGGGGGCGTGGCGTCGACGAATTCGACACTTGAAGGACGCAATTGCCGGCAGCGTCTGCCGAAAAACAAAAGAGCCCGCCGCGGGAGGAGCGGCAGGCTCTCTAAAAATCGATCAGCAGCCTGGGAGGAGGAGTGGCGCTGATCTCGTGAACGATCCATGGGAGGAGGAGATCGTTCACCGCATCGAAGCTCTGCGGGAGGAGATGCATTGCTTCGATGAGGTGAATATACAGGGTTTCTGCCCAAATCGTAGGCGGATTTTGCGCAAGCCAGCTATGCGCTATGCGCGCAGCGCAATACCGGCGCATCGGTCCAGAGCCGCCGCAAATGCGATCGAACGGCCGGTGATGCCGGCGAAACGCGAGTGCTTTCAGGCGACACGCGGGCAGGCGGAAACGGGTTGCACGCCGCCCGTACTCCGACGTCGTAGGCGCTGCTGCCGGGCGAAACCGTCAGTTTTCCATGAAGGCGCGCGCCATGCTGTCGCGGATCGGCTTGGTGAGATAGTCGAAGAAGGTCCGCTCCGCCGTCTGGATCAGAATTTCCGCCGGCATGCCGGGGGTCACGACGAAATTGTGAACTCTTGCAAGCTCGCTTGCCGGAAGGCTGACGCGCGCCAGGTAGACCTCGCGCGTGCCCTCATGCGTCTGCACCGGCAGGGCGTCCGCCGACACGTAGAAGACCTGCCCATTGAGGACCGGCGTCGTGCGCTGGTTCAGCGCGGTCAGCCGCACCGTCGCCTTCTCGCCGACCCGGATATTGTCGACGTCGGTGCGCAGCACCTGCGCCTCGATGATGAGCGGTACATCGGCCGGCAGGATTTCCATGATCGGCTTGCCGCTCTCGATGACGCCGCCGGACGTATGAAAATGCATCCTGATGACCGTGCCGGTCACCGGCGCGTTGATCGTCGCGCGGCGGAGCACATTGGTGGCGCCGCGCAATTGTTCACGCACTGTGTCCAGTTCACCCTCGGCCTTCTGCAATTCGTCGAGCGCAGCCTCTTGGTAGCTCTGTTCGGTCTGGTTGACCTGCTGCTGCTGCTTGAGGATCTGGGACCCGGTCTCCGAGACTTCGGACATCAGACGGCCAATCTGGCCCTCTGCATCGGCGATCGCGCGCTGGATGGTCTTGATCTCCGTCTTGCGGATCAGGTCCTTGGCCAAAAGCGTCTTCTTGCCGATGTATTCCTCCTCGAGCAGGACTCGTTGCTCGCGCACCGATTTCAGCTGCTCCTGAAAACCTTGCGAGCGGAACTCCAGGCTCTCGATATTCCGCTTCAACAGTCCGATATCGCTGTCGAGCTTGCTCCTCCAGGTCTGAAAATTGAGCTCCTGGCTCTGCACGATCGGGACAATCTCAGGATCTTTCTTGACGTGCTCCGTGAGAACCGCGGGCAGCACGATCTGCTTCAAACCGTGCGCCTGCGCGGTCAGCCGGGCGACGATCGCCTCCAGCCGCGCCCAGCGCAGAAAATACTGCCTCTCATTCGCTTGTGCGGCCGTTTCGTCCAGCCGCACCAACGGCTGATCCACGGTTACGCGGTCGCCCTCGCTCACCAGAATATCCTTGATGATCCCGCCTTCGAAGTGCTGGACCACCTTGTTCTGCCCGGTTGCGACAAAGCTGCCCTGGGCGATGATGGCTGCCGCCAGAGGCGCGGTGAAGGCCCAAAGGCCAAAGCCGCCGAAGGTCACGACGATCAGCACCAGGCCGATCATCGTATGCTGCCAGATTGAACGCGGAACCTCTGCGTACCAGGTCAGATCCTGTACTTTGGCCATGTCGCTCATGATCGCCTACGGAAGCTGGTTTTGTTCGAGCGGGTTGCCTTCGGTATTCACCCCACGCGAAGCGAGTGCCTTGAGAACGTCCTGGCGCATGCCGAAGAGCGCCACCGTGCCGTTGACGAGCAGCAGAACCTTGTCGACGCTGTTCAAAAGCGCCGGTCGCTGAGTGATGGTGACAACCGTGATCTTCTCACGCTTGGCATGCGTCAGCGCCCGCGTCAGCGCCGCCTCGCCGGCGGTATCGAGATTGGAGTTGGGCTCGTCGAGCACAACCATGCGCGGGTTGCCGAAGAAGGCGCGGGCAAGGGCGACGCGCTGCTTCTGGCCGCCCGATAGAGGCGAGCCGTCGGCGGCCACCACGGTCTCGTATCCGTGCGGCAGCATGGCGATCATGTCGTGAACATCGGCAAGCTTGGCAGCGGCGTAGATGTCGGCGTCGGTGGCATCCTCGCGCATGCGGGCGATGTTGGCCTTGATCGTGCCGGGAAACAGCTGCACGTCCTGCGGCAGGTAGCCGATGCTTTCGCCGAACTGCCGCTGGTCCCAGTTCCTCAGGTCCATGAGATCCAGCCGGACGTTGCCCGACGTCGGCAGGATGGATCCAACCAGCATCTTGCCGAGCGTCGTCTTGCCGGCACCGGAACTGCCGATCACGGCAAGCGAATCGCCGGGCTCCAGCGCAAAGGTAATTCCGTTGAGCACCACGCGCTTGGTGCCCTGCGGAACGAAAAGCAGGCGCTCGACATCAAGGCGCCCTTCGGGCCGCGGCAGCTTCAACCGTTCGAAATTGAGCGGTGACGTCTTCAGCAGCGCGGAAATGCGCCCATAGGCAGCACGCGACTGGATGACCTGGCTCCATCCCTCGATCGCGCCTTCGATAGGTCCAAGCGCGCGGCCCGCGATGATGGAGGCCGCAATCACCATGCCACCGGTGAGCGAGCCATTGAGGGCGAGATGGGCGCCCCAACCGAGCATCGTCACCTGCGTCAGGAGGCGCACCGCCTTGGACAGCGACGCAAAGGCGATGTTGCGGTCCTGCGCCATCACCTGGGCCTTGAGCGAACCGGCCATGTCCTTGCCCCAGATGTGCACGGCCTCCGGGATCATCGCCAGTGCGTTGATGATCTGGGAGTTGCGCGACATCGAATCGAGGTGAAGGTTGGCCTTGGTCTGGAAATTGGTCGCTTCGCCGAACGCCGCAGCCGTCGCTTTCTGGTTCAACAGCGTAACGATGAGGAGGAGAACGGCTGAGGTGACGACGATTATCCCGAGATGCGGATGGATGAGGAAGACCGCCACCAGAAAGAGCGGCGCGATCGGCGCATCGAGAAACGAAAGCAGCGTGCCGGAGACGAGGAAGGAGCGAAGCTGCTGCAGGTCGCCAAGCGTCTGGTACTCGCGCCCGTTGCTATGCAGGGCGGCTCTCGCTGCCGCGCTCAGGATCGGCGCGCCGAGTTGCGCGGCCACCTCCACGGCGGTGCGCATCAGGATCATGCGGCGAATGGCGTCGAAAACCGACTGCAGCAGCACCGCGCCGACGATGATCGCCGTCAGCATCACCAGCGTGTCGACCGAGCGGCTGGTCAGCACCCGGTCCGAAATCTGGAACAGATAGACAGGGATCGAAAGCACGAGGATGTTGGTGACGATCGTAAACAGCATGACGATCATCAGGTTCTGCCGGATCGCCTTGAGACCAGCGCTGAGGCTCGCCGAAAAATCGACCGGGCCAAGGCGCTTGTGGAACACGCCCCCTCCACCGCCTCCGCCGCCGCCCTTGTCGGACGATCCGCCACCTTTGTCGGGCGACCGCGGCTCGGCCTTGATCGGCCCACGGTCGGCTTCGATCACCACCATGCCCGAAGGCGAATATCTCTCCTTCATCTCCGCGGTCGGCCAGGCAACCGGTTTTCCGACCGGCTTTTCGATGCAGGGTTCCGGCTTTGGTTCCTCCTGCAACGGGCGGCGCTCGACCGTCGCCTCGCCGCGCAGAGCCGGCTCGGGTCTGGCCACGGGCTCGGTCTTTGGAGGCCACGGCCGCGACGTGACGTTGACCGTCTCAGCGGCATCCGCCCGTGGCGTTCCCATCTGTGCGCGTGACGCCTGCGCGACCCCGATCGGTGCGGCCGGTGCAGCAGCGCGCGCCGGTGCGAGGCCGGGTGTCGGACCGGTGATCTGTACCGGCCTTGCGGCAACGCCCGATCCGGGAAGAGGCGAAACGGGTGAAGGGGTCCAGTTGCCATCCTCGCCGGCGCCGTTTGCCGCCACTCTTCTTATTTGGTCCGCCACCCCGTCGATCTCCCTAACAGCACGGTCCAGAACGTGTTCCTGATGATTGAGCTTGCGCAGAAACTGCCGTCGCGCGGCGTCGGCGCCGGATGCTTCCGGCCGTGTTCCGTTTTCCTCCGCACGCGAAGCGGCATCGGCGCCGGTTTCGGCAGACACTGGCCGAGACGGATTGGTGCGGTCGGTCATGACTATCCTCCCGCACTCCCATCAGGCGACCATGCTGTGCATGGGGTCGGCACTGGCCGTATCGATGCCGTGCCCATGGCTCGGCGAGATCTGATCCTGCGGCTGGTGGCCGAAATCCGGAGTGAGCATGTCGTCGCCGAGAAAGACGACCGCTTCGCTGACCAGCGCATCCGGGTTCTGACTACCGAGATAGGGATCGTTCTTGACCAGCTCCGCCTGGATGAGCACCTCGTCCGAATAGGCGCCGCCGCCGGCATAGATCGTCTTGCCCGTATCGACATCGACGATCCCGGCATAGTTCAGCAGAGCATTCGAGCCCGTGGAAATGGTCCAGTCCGCGTCCGGGCGCGCCTCGAGCGCGTTCATCGCCAGCGTCACCTGATCGCTGTCGCCGAGAATGTTGGTCTGCTGGATGTAGTTGAGGCTGATGAGGTCGCCGGAAATGTAGAGCACCCTCAGGCCATTCAGCCCGGCAAAGGCGGGATCATGCAGAAAGTCGTCGCCCGACGGCTTCTTGCCTTCCGACAGATCCTGCAGCGCGGACAGGTAACCGTCCGACATCGGATTGACCGGGCCTGCACTGCCAGCTTCGACGATTCCGGCATAGTTCCAAAGCAGGTTTCCGCCGGTCGAGACCGAACCGGCGCCGCTGGTGTGAAAGCCGCCGACGGCACCGATCAGATCGTTGTCGAGCAGGATGTTCGTCTGCTGGATGATGTTGGCGTCGAAGACGCTGCCGCCGACGAAGATCAGGTCAAAGCGGTATCCGAGCTCCAGCAGCGATATCTGGTTGGCCGCCGTGTTGTCGCCACCGACGATCGAAAGCTTCGAGCCCGAAGCCGCGAGGATCGCCGTGTCCTGGTCCGACATGAAAGTGAACTGCTGGAGCCAGTTGACCATCATCAGGTCGCCCTTGACCTCGGTGATGGCCCAGACCTTGGGGAAGTCGGCGGTGTCGGCATGCGTCGTCTGCGCCGGCTCGACATGTTTGAACATGGCGATGTTGAACGCCTGGGTAGCATGCTGCTCAATATTGTTGCCGCTCAGCGCGGAACTGACGAGGTCGCTGTCATAGTGGGTGTTGACCTGAACGATCGCGTTGAGTTCGACGTGGTCGCCGGCCACCGCCAGCACTTCGGCCTGCAGCCAGTCGCTGGTGATGACGACGGAGTTGACCAGCGTGTTGCTGCCCGCTTCCAGCTCGACCGAAGTGTCGACCGCGACGGCACCCTCGCCATAGGCGATGCCGCCCTCGACTTCGACCCCGTCGTTCGACAGTTCGGGCTCGTCCGGCGCATCGGAAGCCTCGTCCGGGTCCGGCAGGTGATCCTTGAGAACCGGCGCTTCCTCAACGATCACGCCGTTCACATAGATGCCTTCGAGCGTGCTGGCCCTGGCTGAAAAATGGGTGACGCTCAGCCCCCCGGCCTCCGCTTCGCCGCCGGTGGAGAATGCCTCAAGCCTCTCGGCCGTGCCGACAACGAGGCTGGCGATCGCGTCACTGGAGCCGGCGACATCCGTCTCGCCGAGCAGCGAAATACTCTGCGTCGCGTCGATGAGCTCGGCCATCGTCGCGCTGTTGTCGATCTGCAGGCCGGACTTCAGGCCATGCCCGCCGACACTGACGAAATCATTGTCCGAAAGCTCGGCGGTCTGGTTGCTGTAGACCACCACCGAGCCCGGCGGGTTGATGTGCGGCTCGACCACCTGCGAGGCCGATCTCGGCGATGCGCCCTGCAGGAAGGCTTCCGAGCTGGCGCGGCCAAGGGAGCCGCCAAAAATCGGGTATTCGGGGAAGGACACCCCAGCATAGCCGTCCGGTATCGGCATGAAGATGTCCGGTCCGACCGGCTTGTACGGGACGTCGGGGTTGAAGTCGTCGAGATCGTAAGGTGCGTGCACCTTGACCGGCGCAGAAACGAGCTCCTTCGGATCCTTGTGGACGTCGCGATCCGGGTCGAACTTCTCATGGATTTCACGCAGACGCGCCTCTTCGGTAGAGAGTTCGAAGAGACCGATGAAATGGGCAATGGCCTCGGTGATCTTTGCGGAATACAAGGTCAGGCCCTCCTCTTGTCGTCGGCAGTCCCCGCCGGCTTGCCGGGTCGTGCCTGACTGCGCGAGAGCTTCCCGCGCAGTCATTCTCGGGTCGATCCCGCGAGACGCGGATCGACGCCCCCTCACCGATCAGGTGTTGTCGTCGTCGCCGACGGCAGTGGTCGTGTAATCACCACCGACGACCGTCATGTCGATCGTGTTGCCCTGCAGGTTCGCGCCGAGCACGATCTGCTGGTTGAAGGCGTTGGTGTCGATAACTGCGTCTGCCGAAGCCGAGGAGAGCCCTTCGACGAAGCTGTCGTCACCATTGTACGAGCCCCACATGCCGGCGCTGCCACCCGCACCGCCATCACCGTTCGTCGCGAAGCCACCCGCGCCGCCGGCACCGCCGGCACCACCGAGTGCATGGCCACCGTAGGCATCGCCACCGTCGCCGCCGGCTGCCCACGAACCCGTGAGCGCGAGGCCGCCGAGGCCGTGACCACCGGTCGCTGCACCACCGGTACCGTCACCACCGGTCGAGTCACCCGTAGAGCCGCCACCGGCATAGGCATCGCCACCACCGCCGCCGGCACCGCCGACGCCTGCACCGGCGCCGAAGCCAGCACCCGCGCCAAGACCAGCACCCAAAGCGCCGCCGCCGTCGCCGGCATCGCCGGCATCACCACCGTCAGCACTGCCGGTATCGCCAACCGCTACGCTGTTGCCACCGTTGCTGTCGCCACCGTCGCCACCGAGGTTCAGGATTGGAAGGATGAAGCCGCCGGCATCGCCGCCGTCACCTGCATCCGAAGATCCTGCCGGGCCGCTCGTGACGTCGCCACTTGTGCCACCGTTGCCGGCACCATTGCTGCCGCCGTCGCCGCCGGCTGCCGCGCCGACACCAAGGCCGACACCGAGACCGAGGCCGACGCCGAGGCCGGCACCACCTGCACCACCGGCACCGGCTGTCGCCGTACCGCCGTTCGCGTCACCGCTGGAGCTGCCGCCGCCAACGCCAACACTGGCTGCAATGCCGCCAAGGCCGGCACCGCCGGTTGCATCGGCATTGTTGTCTGCGTCGCCGCCATCGCCGTCGCCAGCGCCCGCGAAGCCACCAACGCTATGGCCGCCATCGCCGCCGTCGCCACCGTTGGCATAGGCCTTGCTTCCGCCTTCACCACCGTCTGCGCCGGCCTGAATGCCGTCGCCCGAGCGGGCGTCGCCGGCATTGGCGTTGCCGTTCTGGTTAAGCGTGCCGCTGTTGTTGATGTCAGAGGCGCTGTCGTCATCCGACATGATGGCGTTCTGGCTGAACACGTTGGCAACGTTGCTGTTGCCGTTCATCGAGCCGTTCAGGATGTCCTTGAAGCTCGTGTTCGCCATGCCGTGGATCGAGGAGTTGTCGATATCGGCAAAGTCGTCGTCGGACGGCTTGTAGCCGCTCAGGTCGAGATCGACGTCCACGTCGACGGTCGTCTTGCTGTCGACGTCGACATGGGTGCTGTTTTCGTTGAGGTTGGCATTGAGGTTGGCGTTGCCATTGCCGTTCAGGTTGGCGTTGCCATTGCCGTTCAGGTTGGCATTGCCGTTGCCGTTCAGGTTGCCGTTCCCGTTGGCATTGGCGTTGCCGTTACCATTGAGGTTGCCGTTGCCGTTGAGATTGCCGTTGTAGGACTCGCTGTACTGCGATTGTCCCTGATCCTGGCCCTGACCTTGGTCCTGGCCCTGTCCCTGGTCTTGCCCCTGGCCCTGGCCTTGTCCCTGTCCCTGAAGCTGGCCCTGCAGCTCCGCCTGCAATTGTCCCTGACCCTGGCCCTGTCCTTGTCCCTGGTCTTGATCTTGAGACTGGCTGTCATCCCATGGCCACAGGATATTCTTGTCCTTACTCATGACGATTACCTCGAGTTGAGGCCGCGACAGCCGAGCCGCATTCTTCTCTTACGCGGATTTGGGCCATGCGCGGGCTACGTGTTGGACTTGTTGAACTCAGTAACGGTGTTTTCCTCCGGGCGCCTAGTCGCCCATCTGTCGATACTTTGATCGCTTTTGTTGCCTCTCCCCTTACTTGGTCGAGAGGACCGGAACAGGTTCCCAACTGGGTATTCCATTCGATGCAGAGCTTGCCCAAAGGGGGCCTGAGTGCGTCCTGCTCGCCGGTTGCAGAGGAGACTCTGTCTAAAACCGACACGCATTGTAAGTTGTCAGTTCGGGCTAACCTTCGCGGGCTAGCGACGAGACGCAGAAACCTTCACCCGTGGGCTAGGCAAAATATGGCCGTCACCCGACGGCTGGCCACGCGCCGGAGAGGGCCCGAGCGCCGCATTTCCGGGCCTGCGCGACCATCGTCAGAACGAATTTACTGGACGCAGGAATGCAGTATTCTGACGAGCAGTGGTGTGGCATTTGGCAACCGGCGAGCACTGGAAGGCCCATGGCAAGATTTCACGAAATCCTCCTCTTAATCGGACAACTCAACTACACGTGGACGAATACGGAGAGTTTGCTCATCTACCTCATCGCCGGCCTCGCCCGGGTCGACAAGGAAACCGCGATCGTCATCTTCCTGACGCTGAACACGACGCGGGCCCGCATCGAACTCGTCGAGCGGCTGACCAAGATGGGAAAGACGCCTGCCGCGCAGCGGCAGGAAATTCTTTCGATTACCCAACAGCTTGGCCGGCAGGCAAAACTCCGCAACAAGTACAGCCACTGCATCTATTCCTTCGACGAAACCGGCGATCAGGCGAGCACGCAACTGATGGCGATCTTCGACAGCAAGGACACGATCAAGTACGGCAAGATCGAGCAGATCAACGAGGCGGAGATCGCGCGGATCAACGAGGTGATCGAGCAGCTGCAGGAGGTCAACCGGGAAATCTGGGCGATCGTCGACCGCTACGCCTTCCCGCGCTGATCACCCGCCACGAGCGCAGACGGCGGCATGCCGCAATCCTGCTGCCGCCGCTGGTGGCGGATGCGCGGCAGCCACCTCCACACGGCCCGGTTTCCGGCCATCCACAATTCAACCGCATTGTCAGGCCATCGCAGCAGCGACGGCAAAAGGAGGCGATGCGGATGGTTGGACAACCCGAGGAGAGGCGGTTTACGAGCCTTGAGGTGCGCATCGACGCTGCGGCGCATGGCGTGCTCGACCGGCTTCCGGCAAGCGGCTTCCTTGGCGGCCTGACCGAATTTCTGGTGTTCGGCATCAAGCAGGCCTTCGCCTGCCTCTTCGGCGGCGCGATGCTGGCCCTGATGCTGGCAACGAAATTCTACTGGCCCGAAGGCAGTGGTCTCGCCCGCTACGACTTCCTGTTCCTGAGCGCCATCGCCATCCAGATCTCACTGCTCGTCTTCAAGCTCGAGACCATCGCCGAGGCCAAGGTCATCCTGATCTTCCACGTCGTCGGCACGCTGATGGAAATCTTCAAGACCTCCGTCGGCTCGTGGATCTATCCGGAGCCAAGCTTCTTCCGCATCGGCGGCGTGCCTTTGTTTTCGGGCTTCATGTATGCCGCCGTCGGCTCCTATCTGGCGCGCGTGACCCGCATTCTCGACATGCGCTACAGCAACTATCCGCCGCTCATCGCGACCCTGCTTTTGGCCCTTGCCATCTATGTCAACTTCTTCAGCCACCACTACATCATCGACCTTCGCTACGCGCTGTTCGGATTGACCGCGATCCTCTTCCTTCGCACCACGGTGCATTATCGCGTCTTCCGCTTTCGCCACCGCATGCCGCTGCTCGTGGGCTTCCTGCTGGTCGCCCTCTTCATCTGGTTCGCCGAAAACATCGGCACTTGGTCGCGGGCCTGGATCTATCCCTCGCAGCATGCCGGCTGGACGCTGGTCTCCGTGCAAAAGCTCGGCGCCTGGTATCTGCTGATGATCCTGTCGTTCGTGCTGGTCACGCTCGTGCATCGTCCGCGCGCGGTTGCCGCTCCGGCAGCCGTGGCCGAGAGTACAGCCGTCGAGATGGGCGATGCAGCCATCGCCGGAAAGGGTGTCGGCGCGCGATAGCGCAACCGTACGACGAGAAGGCAGATCGCCCCAGGAGTTGCAAAACGGCGCGCGCTGGAAAACGATACCGAATCAATCGCTTTCGCAACGAGGGGAAACATGCGGCGTTTCTTTCTTTGCCTGCTGGCGCTCGGCGTCCTCGCTGTCGTTTCAGTCATGATCCTGCCCAGCTTCGTTTCGAGCGACTGGATGCGCGCCGAACTGGGACGGCAACTCTCGAACGCGACCGGCAGCGCGATCGCGCTCAACGGCCCGGTCAGACTTTCCGTCGTCCCGCATCTGGCGGTGGTGGCCGAAAACGTCTCGCTCGATGCCGACGGCATGACCGCCGAGATCGGCGAAGTCGCGGGCTCCGTGACGCTCTCCTCGCTATGGTCCGACCGCCTGCACGTGAGGGAAGTAAGGCTTGTACGCCCTGTCGTGGCGCTGCGGCCGAAGGCAGAGGCCGCAGCGGTTGCGCAAGACGGGGGGGCTGAGGCGGGACAGGCGAGCACGGGCGAAACGCGCGATCCGCTCGCCGCCCTCGTCGCCTTCCTCGAGAAAAGCGCCATCGACAAGATCTCGATCAGCGAGGGAACGCTGCGGCAGGAGGGCGCCGGCGGTTCGGTCGACGTCGTCAGCGATCTCGATCTTACGCTCGCCGTTCCGGATATCGATGGCGAATTGTCGCTCTCGGCCGGCGCCGGCGTCGATGGCCGGCGCTACGATGTCACGCTTGCCGTTTCGCCTTTGCGTCCGCTGCTCGAGCACAAGCCTGCCGAACTCAGCCTTTCCCTGGAGGCCGAGCACCAGCTTGCGGCCGGGCTCACCGAACTGACTGCCAGCGGCCAGGTAGCGCTGAATGCCAATGGCGGTTACCAGATCCGCGGCGGCAAGCTTACGATCGGCGACGAAGCGCTCGGACTCGACGCGCTGCTCGTGCCGGGCAGCCGCCCGCGGTTCCTCGCCGACCTCAACGCCGAGCGGCTGGATCTGAGCGCATTTCTCGATGACGGCGAGACGGCCGCATCCTCCTCCCAGCCCGAGGAACCGGCAGGCCGGACGGACAAGGCCAAGGCAGCTGCAGGCCTGCAGGCGCTGGCCGGTTTTGACGCCGATATCAGCGTCAATGTCGGCGCCCTTGCCGTTGGTGACATTTCCGCATCCGACGTCGCGCTGACGGCGACCCTCAAGGACGGGCAGTTGACCGGGCGGCTCGAGCATCTCGGCATCGACGCCGGCAGTGTTGCCGCCGATCTCGCCGCCGACGTCGGCGCCGCCGAGCCGATTTTCCAGGGCCGCGTCGTCAGCAACGGGCTCGACGTTTCCAAACTCGCGGCTCTGGTCGGCCAATCGGTACCGCTGTCGGGAACCGTGACGATGGACACGGCCTTCGCGTTTCGCGGACTGAGCGCGAACTCTGTGCGCAAGACGATCAACGTGACCGGCGGCGCAAGCCTGCGTGACGCGACCATCGTCATTCCCGGCATCGCCGATCCGGCCATGGCCGAGGTGAAGGCAAAGAAACTCGCCCTCAAGATCGAGGGCCTGGCCAAGCCAATGCGTCTTGCGGGCAGCCTCGTGTGGCGGGGCAAACCGGCCGAGATCGATCTTACCCTACCGGTCCGCGACCTGCTCATGGACGCCAATGCCCGTGCGGGCGACATCCCGCTGAAGCTCGACCTGCGCACGAAGGAAGCGACGCTTGCGCTGGATGGCAAGGCGGCGCTTGCGGGCAGCTACGCCGGCAAGCTGAACTTCGCGGCCGCAGACCTGCGAGCGCTTCTTGCCTGGATCGGTCAGGCCGACGCGGGCGGCATCACGCAATTCGCCTTCAATGGCGACGTGAAGGCAAGCGCTGCGGGCGTCGCATTCCAGAAGGCCACGCTCTCGGTCAACGGGGTCGAAGGAAGCGGCAATGGCGCGGTCGAACTCGGGACACCGCTCAAAATTTCGAGCGCGCTCCATTTCAAGGAACTAGACCTCGCGCGGTTGGCCGGCGCGCCTTCGGCCGCGCCGCAGGCGAAGGCCAAAAGCAAAGCGAGTGGTGGCCCTGCCCCGGATGGTCCGCTGGATCTGTCCGCACTTCGCTCCATCGATGCCTCCATCAAGGTCGATGCCGAAAAACTCGCCTACGGCCGCGTCGTCGTCGGGCCGGTCGCAACTTCCCTGAAGATCTCCGAGGGCATCGCGAACCTCGACATTCCGGATAGCCCCTTCTATGGCGGCCAGGTGGCCGCGAGCCTGACCGCCGACGGATCCGGCACGGAGCCGTCTATCGCCGTGAAGGCCTCGATATCGGGCGCCTCGGCCGCACCACTGCTCACCGACCTTGCAAACTTCAAGCATCTCGAAGGCGCGCTGCAGACGACGTTCGACATTGCAGGCGCCGGCGGCACGACCAGCACGCTCAAGCGATCGCTCAAGGGCACGGCTGAGGTCCGTTTCTCCGACGGCGCCATTCGCGGGATCGACGTTGCCGACGTCTACAACAATCTCGTCGGCCTGATGTCCTCCGGCTTCAAGCAGAACGACAACAAGGCGACCGGCTTTACCGAACTCGGGGCATCCTTTGCCATCGAGAACGGCGTTGCGCGCACCGACGACATCAAGCTCGTCGGCCCCCTCGTGCGGATGAGCGGCAAAGGCGAGGCAAACCTGCCGGAGGACCAGTTGAACTTCCGCCTCGATCCCCGCGTGGTCGCATCCTTGCAGGGCCAGGGCGCCGACATCGCCACCGAAGGCATCGGCGTGCCCGTCGTCATCGAAGGGTCGTTTGCCGCTCCGCGCATCTATCCCGACCTTTCGGGCCTTTTGAAAAACCCCGATGCCGCGCTTTCGACCTTGAAGAAGCTCGGATTGCCGACCGGCAAGCTGGGGCTCGATGAGCTTCTGTCCGGGGACGGCAAGGGAGGAAAGCTTCGCGACATCCTCAGCGGTGCGATCGGCAAGCAGCCGAAGGACGAAGGCAGCGAGCTCTCCATCGAGCAGATCATCGGCGGTGGCGGCACCGAGCCCGAGGCGGCACCGCCCGTCGATGGGCAAGCTCCGCCCGACACGGCGGTGGAACAGCCGGCGCCGGAAACGCCGCAGCCGGAGCAGCAACCCGCTGCAGAAGCCGAGCAACCGGCACAGGACAGCGGCACTTTGGGAAAGCTGTTCAAGCTTCTTCAATGAGCGAGCGTCTCAGATGATGCAGCCCAAAACCTGAGGCATGTCCACAAGACCACACGTGCCGGCTTCCAACCACGGCCGGCAATGCTAAAGCTGTCGGCGATTGCTTCGAGGACAGAAAGACCATGAGACACGACCCGTTGTTCGAGCGTCTGTGGGACGGCACGGCTCAGATGGAAGAATGGACCGCCGCGGTCTCGCACGGCGCCATCACCCATGTCGCCGACAACATCATCACCGTCCACACGACCTACTTCTGCGGCAGCGTGACGGCCATCCGTACCAGCGAAGGTCTGGTCCTGATCGACACCGCGAAGCCGGAAACGGCAAAGCAGACCCTCGACGTCATACGCTCCTGGGACGACAGCCCCATACACACCGTCATCTTCACGCATGGCCATATCGACCATACCAGCGGGATCACGGTCATCGACCAGGAAGCGGATGCGCGTGGGCTAGCGCGCCCGCGGATCGTCGCCCACCGCAACGTGAAGCGGCGGATGGAGCGCTACGAGGCTTCGCATGGCTACAACAGCATCGCGCAGAGCCAGCAGTTCAACAAACCGGGCTACATCTACCCAATCGGTCAGCGGCGACCGGACGCGGTCTATGACGATACCCTGTCACTGTCCGTCGGTGGCGAGCGGATCGAACTTTTTCACGGCAGAGGCGAAACCGACGATGCCACGTTCGTCTGGCTACCGGAACGACGTGTCCTTGCGAGCGGCGATTTCGTCATCTGGGTGTTTCCGAACGCCGGCAATCCGCGCAAGGTGCAGCGTTATGCAGCCGATTGGGCGACGGCACTTCGGCGGATGGAGGCGCTCGCTCCGGCGCTCCTCATTCCCGGTCACGGTCCGGTCGTCTTTGGCGAAGAGCGCGCGGCCGAGATGCTGCGCCACGGGGCAGAGGCGCTCGAGCATCTCGTGCGTGAAACGCTCGCGCTCCTCAACAGGGGCGCCAGCCTCGACGCGGTTCTGCATGCGGTGAAGGTGCCCGAGGCATATCTGGGCAAACCCTATCTGGCAGCGAAATACGACGACCCGGAATTCCTCGTCCGCGGCATCTATCACTTCTATGCCGGCTGGTTCGATGGTGACGCGGCCCATCTCAAGCCGCCGAGGACTGCCGATCTCGCATCGGAACTGGCCGCTCTTGCCGGCGGCGCCGAAAAGCTTGCGGAGCGGGCCACGCACCTATCGGAGGCTGGGAATTTTCGCCTCGCGGTGCAACTCGTGGAATTCGCCAGCGCAGCCGCACCCGACGACCGGGCCATTCAGGCAATTCGGGCCGCGGTCCTGCGAAAGAGCATCGAGAACGAGAATTCGCTGATGGGGAAGGCCTTCCTCGCGGTTTACGCACGCGAGGCCGAGCAGCGCTCCAAAGGCTAATGCATGTCGCGCAAAACTGTGCATCGGTTTTGCGGCAACGAGACGCATAAAAACAAGAGCTTACAGTCTGGCGTGTGAATCCTTTGTGACGCGACAGGCTTTAGGCGCCACGCGCTGGAGCAGCCTCACATCAGAAGCCGAAAGACTGCTGTGCGGGCTTGGCCTGTTGCTCCTCCAAATGGACGCCTTCCAGTTCGAGCATGCGCGTCTTGGTGGTCGAACCGCCCGGCGCTGAAAACCCGCCGATCTTGCCGCCGGCGGCCAGCACCCGGTGGCAGGGGATGATCAGCGATACCGGGTTCTTCGCCATGGCCTGGCCAACATCGCGTGCTGCTTCCGGCCCGACGCCCAGTTCCTTGGCAAGCGCGCCATAGGTCGTGGTCTGGCCCCAGCGCAGCGCCCGCGCGGCCGCATAGATGCGCAGGAAAAATTCATCCTGGCCTTGCAGATCCACCGCGAAGCCGGAGAAATCGACCTCCCTGCCCTCGAAGTAGTGCCGCACGGCTTCCACCGCCGCCCGGATTACCGGCGTCGGCTCCGACGCCTCGCTGGAAGGCAGCCGCCGCAGCAACAGCCGCTCGGTCGCCTCTAGCGTGCCGGTCGGCAGTTGAAAGCGCGTGATGCCGACATCGTTCCAGGCGATGCCGCAGAAACCGGCCGCGGTCTCAAAGATGAAATAACGATGCAACGCCTGACCCATCGGCCTCGCCTCCACTTGTACGCCTCCCTCAAAAATCGTGCAGGACGCCGCCGAATTCAACCCGTTTCCTGCCTACGCGACCGCCGTTTTGGCACAGATTGCCCGGAGCCGCGCACGCCACCAAATGCCGTCATTTGCGAAAGCTTTACGCTTGTCGGGCATGGTTTCGCGCGAACATCAGGAGACGATGGTGGACATCCTGCATACCCCGACGATCATGCTCAGTTCGTTCGTAACGCTGGTGATCTTCGCCGCTTTCTTCGGTTTTGCCTGGCGGCAGGAGCGCAAAAGCCTCGAACTGCTTCTGTGGTCCTTGGCCTTCGCCATCGGCGCAGTCGGCTTCGTCCTGTTGACGCTGCGCGGCGACGGCTACAACTTTATCACCATCTCGCTCGGCAACGCGCTCGCGGTGCTGGGGCTCGCGATGATCTGGCTGGGCTTGCGCGCCTTTGACAATCAGCCGCTCAAGATCGCCTCCGCGCTCGTCGGGCCGCTCCTGTGGATCGTCGTCACCTATTCTTCAGACTATGTTCGCGAGAGCGTCACAAGCCGGATCGTGCTCTACTCGATCCTGATCTTCGCCTATTCGGCGCTGATCGCGCACGAGATCTTCCGCTCGGAGAATTTCCGCAAGCTCCCGAGCTCCTACATCGTCGCCTTCGTGTTCGCCACCCATGGCCTGCTCTATCTCGCCCGCATCCCGCTGATCCTGATCTGGCCGCTCGCCGGCAACACGGCCGCGGGAACTTCGCAGCCGCTCTGGTACCAGTTGCTGACCTTCGAGCTGTTTTTTCACAGCCTCGCCGGTGGCTTCGCCTTCTTCGCCATGGTCAAGGAGCGAACCCAGCAACGCTACAAGCTCGCCTCGGAGACCGACGCGCTGACGGGTGTGCCGAACCGCCGTTCGTTCCTTGCGCAGCTGGAGACCCATCTCGCCACGCAACCGGCCAAGGGAGCACTGCTCTATCTCGACATAGACCACTTCAAGGTGATCAACGATCGCTACGGCCATGCGGTGGGCGACCAGGTGCTCGTGGAATTTGCCGGGATCCTCTCGAAGGCCGTGCCGCGTGACGCCCTGATCGCGCGCATGGGCGGGGAAGAATTCGCCGCCTGCCTCCCGCAGGCGGATCGCGCCGACGCGATCGCCATTGCCGACAGCATTCGCACCGCGCTCGAAGCGCGCCGGCTGAGCACGACCAAGGGCGTGCTGTCGGCAACGGTCAGCATCGGCATTGCCTTTGCCGACCGGCAAAAGGATGTGCACGCGATCATTTCCGCCGCCGACGCCGCGCTTTATGCCGCGAAGGCCGCCGGCAGAAACAGCGTTTGGTCGGAAGATCCGTCGGGCGTGCCGCAGTTTGCAGCGGGCTCGATCGCACCCGCCGAAACGGCGGCGACGCTTCTATCATTAAGCCCTGCCAGAAGCAGTGCTGCGACACGGCGGCCCACCGGCTCCTGAACCTTCCGCATCCCGAAAACGAACGATCGGCCGGGCACCCCGCTATCGCGACCCGCCGCCTATCCGTTGACGCGCTTTACCAGCGCGAGCGAGGCAGCCGAGACAAGCAAGGCGCCGCCGCAGCCTCGTTCCATCCAGCGCCGCATCGACGAGGCGGCAAACTGCGTCGTCTTGAAGCCGACAAGAGCGTAACCGAACATGACGGCAAACTCGACGACGGTGAACACGGCGGTAAGCGCCAGGAACTGCGGCAGTTGCGGCGCGGCCGGGTTGATGAACTGCGGCAGCAGTGCGGAGAAGAACAGGTAGGCCTTGGGGTTGGTGATGGCCACGATCATGCTGTGGCGGCAGATCGCAAGCGCGGATTCCGTGCGAACGAGATCGCCGTTTTCGGCGCCTTGCGTTTCCGCTTTCTCGGCTCTACCGGGCCGAAGCATCTTGTAGCCGAGCCAGGCGAGATAGCCGGCACCCGCATATTTGACGACCGAGAACCAGAACTCCGACGCGGCAAGGATGGCGCCGAGGCCGGCTGCCACGGCGGCGATCAGGAAGAAGTCGGAAAGGAGCACGCCGATCATCCCGGCAACCGCCTTTTTCATGCCGAAACGAGAGCCATTGGCCATCGCCAGGATCACGTCCGGGCCGGGCGTGACCACCGCGATGAAGGTGACGGCCGCAAAGGCAGCCATGGTGCTGATGTCCATGAACGAGCTCCTCCCGTGAGCGGCCTATCTTTGGCCGTTCAGATCGAACGTGTAAAGCACCGCCCGCTCAACCACGCATCGGTTCTCACCTGGCGAATTGCGCGTTGCGGGAAGGAACACGCCCGTCGAAGGACAGTTGAACAGCCTTTCCGGATCCGGCATCGACGGCATGAATGTGCAGATGCGGCTCCGTGCTGTTGCCAGAGTTGCCGACAGCGCCGATCGGATCGCCGGCGAGAACCCGCGCCCCGATCAAGGCGGTCACGCTCCCCTTGCGCAGATGCGCCAGTTCCACCCGCATGCCGTCGCAGGCAACGATCACGTGGTTTCCAGCCGGGTTGCCCCGATCCGCCTCGGGCGGGGGCAGGTCGGGCAGCCCATCCACTGCCGCGACGATCTCTCCCTCGCACGGGCTGACGACGGTCTTGCCGAAGATGGCATAGTCAGCGGGATCCCTAGGTAGCAGGCCGAACGCCCGGAAGCCGGCGTCGCCGATCGCCGTGATGTCGAGGGCATGCCGTTGCACCGGGTGATCGCTGTGATGATTGAGCACGCCGATGCCGCCGCCCTGAGCGACGACGAAGCGACCACCGGCCAGCGGAAACGATAGCCCGCGCGGACCGTGCTGCGAGCCGATGCCCCAGGCGACATAGGCGAGTGCTGCACCGAAGACGAAAAGAGAGGCTACGGTCGGCACCAGGCTGCGCGCCAATGCTCCGCGATCCAGCGACAGCCAGGGCCGGCGCCAATGTCGGGGCAACGAAACCAAAGACGCCGCGACCGCGAGCGCGGCCAGCGCCGCCCGGGTCCAGAAGCCGGCGATGTCCCAGCGGTTGAGAAGCCCGATCAGGGTGAGCAGCACGACGGTCTCTGCAAGCGCCAGCAGCCAGCCAAGCCGCGTCGGTTCATTCAGCCGCCACAGTCGCCAGATGAAGGCAAGCGGCAGCAGTATGCTGAGAACAAGCAGAAAACCGACGACAACGACCATGATCCCTCCTGTTGCACATGGCGGCGCTGTTTACACAGGGAAAGAATAGGGATATTTTTTGTCCTTAATAGATGCGGACGGCATCTGCCGGACGAAAAAAAGATCGTTAGAGCGTATGATCCTTAAGAGCCAAGTCGAATGGGCGTTGCACTGTTGCGCCATTCTCGCCGGCCTGCCCGAGGGCCGCTACCTATCGACCAAGGCGCTGGCCGAATTCCACGGACTTCCGAAGGAGTATCTGTCGAAGGCGCTGCAGAGCCTGTCACAGGCGGGCCTCGTCCACACGACCCTCGGTCCTTCGGGAGGCTACCGGCTGGCGAAAGCGCCGGCGGAACTGACTTTCCTCGATATCGTCGAGGCGGTCGAAGGCAGGTCACGCACCTTCGTCTGCACCAATATCCGGGCCAACAATCCCTGCCGGGCGCCCGGTTACTGCGACGAGACCCCCTGTGCGGTGGCGCGCATCATGCGGGAGGCGGACGAAGCCTGGCGCGACAAGCTGCGAAGCGTGCGCCTGTCCGACCTGATGGAAATCCTCTCGAAGGAAATTCCCGCCGATCTCTCGAAGCGAAGCTTTGCCTGGGTGCTAGAACGCGCCGGATGAGCGGCGCCCGGCCGCCAGCAGGCGAAGCGTAGAGATAGGCCAGCGCCGGCAGATGCTCCGGCAAACTTGGCTGGCCCCAACGGTTGGGCCGAAAGAAGGGCCGGCTGCGCGATCGGCAGTCGGCCCTTGGCATGGCGTCACTTCGTCATCGGAAAGGTCAGTTCCTTTTCGGCGGTGTCGACGACGAAGACCGCCAGCAGCTTGGCGGGCGCGGTCTTGCTGCCGTTGGCGCTGACGCCGTGACGGTCGCCCGGCCTCTCGGAGAAGCTCTCGCCGGCCTTGTATTCCTTGACTGGACCATCATTGACCTGGCTGAGGATCGAGCCTTCGAGCACCGTCGCATAGATGAAGGCCGTGCTCGCATGGGTGTGCGCATCGGACGAGCCGCCAGGCCCGTATTCCACCAGAACGCCCTTAATGCTCTTGCCCGGAACGTTCGGTAATTCATGCTCATAGACGAGCGTCACCTTGGCAGCGTCACCGGCGACGGCGGTCCCGAACAGGATTGCGGTAACGGCGAGGGTGGTGAGGAGAGACTTGATCATGTCGAAAATCCTTTCAGATGAGGGAGATGCGCGACGCGCGCGCCTCCGGTTCGGTTACTTGCGGGGTGCCGTTGCGAACCACTCTTCGAAGGTGATGCGGCCGAGGCGGGGATTGTTGTCGGAAACAAGCGAGCCATCCTCGAGCAGAGCGCCGAAATAGCGCGCCTCCCGGTCCGGCTCGACCTTGCGATTGTCGCCCATCGCCTTGAGATAGCGGGCGACGAGATCGCTGAGGCGCGAGCGCTCCGGACCCGCAATCTCGATCGTGCCGTTGACGGGATCGGCAAGCGCCACGTCGGTCATGGCATCGGCAACATCGTCTGACGCGATCGGCTGCACATAGGCCGGCGACAGGCGCACGAGGTCGCCGACGGTTCCCGATTGCGCGATCCCGCTCAGGAACTCCATGAACTGGGTCGAGTGCACGATCGTGTAGGGGATGCCACCGGCCTCGATCAGCTTTTCCTGCGCAAGCTTGCCGCGGAAGTAGCCGCTTTCCTGCAGCCGCTCGGTTCCGACCACGGAAAGCGCGATATGGTGTTTGACGCCGGCAGCCTTTTCGGCGGCAAGCAGATTGCGGCCCGACGTCTCGAAGAATTCGAGCACCGCCCTGTCCTCGAACGAGGGGGAGTTGGCGAGGTCGACGACAACGTCGCAGCCGCTGAGCGCTTCGGCGAGCCCCACTTCCGTGATCGTATTGACGCCGGTGTTCGGGGAGGCGGCAATCACCTCGTGTCCGCGCTTGCGCAGGCGTTCGACCGTCTTCGAACCGATGAGGCCGGTTCCGCCGATGATGACGATTTTCATGGGATCCTCCATCGGCGGCGCCCATCGCGCCGCCGTGCATGACGGTTGCTGCGGGCTCAGTTGAGCCCGGCCTTGTCGAGCCCATAGAGCTTGTCGGCCGAACCGGGCACGGACTTGAACGCGACGCTGACGCGGTTCCAGGCGTTGATGGCCATGATGGAGAAGGTCAGATCGGAGATCTCCTTTTCCGAAAGCTGGCCGCGCACGCGCTCATAGAGTTCGTCCGGAACGCCGCCCTCGGGCAATTTCGTCAGCACCTCGGTCCAGGCAAGTGCTGCGCGTTCGCGCGGCGCAAACAGGTTCGATTCCCGCCAGATTGCCACGTGGTAGAGGCGCAATTCGCTCTCGCCGTGGATCTTCGCCTCCTTCACATGCATGTCGACGCAGAACGCGCAGCCGTTGATCTGCGAAGCCCGCAGATTGACGAGATCGCGGATTGTCTGCTCGATGACGCTGTCCTTCAGGCTGAGGCTGAAGTCGGAGATTTTCTTGAAGAACTCGGGTGACTGCTGGGCGTAGTTGAGGCGCTGGGTCATGGCTTTGCTCCTAATTAAGGACATCTGTTATCCTTATGGATACAAGATATCCTTAATCGATGGACAGTAAAGCGCGCCGGGGGTAAACTCGGCGCATAAGGCTTATGTCGAAACGTTTGGGGGAAGCCGGATGGACATCGTTTCTGCGCTCAGAGCCTTCCTGCGGGTGGCGGAGACCGGCTCGTTTTCCGCGGCTGCCAACGATCTCGGCCTGACCCAGCCGGCGGTATCACGCCAGGTCTCGGCACTCGAGGAGCACCTGAGCATGCGTCTTCTGCACCGGACGACGAATGCGCTGGCGCTGACCGCCGAGGGGGAACACATGATCCCGATGGCGCTCAAAGTTGTCGAGGCGGTCGATGCTCTGAACGAGGCTTCCTGCGGCGAGACCGGCCTCGTGGCGGGCCGCGTGCGGCTCACCGTGCCCGCGCCGCTCGGGCTCTATCTGAGCGATCGCCTGGCCGCCCTGCTCGCCCGTCATCCGGGGCTTTCCGTAGAGATGTTGTTTCGCGAGGAACCATCGGAACTGGTTGGGGAGGGCATCGATCTGGAGGTTCGCTTGGGTCCGGTGTCGGAGGGCGGCCTGATCTGCCGGCGGATCGGCTGGACGACCGCGTTTCTGGTGGCGGCACCCGACTATCTGAACCGGCGCCCCGCGCCAAAGATTCCCGACGACGTCGGGAAGCATGAATGCATCTGCTACAGCCGCGCCGGCGACGGCCGCCAGTGGACGTTTTCCGACGGCTCCGGCGACGTTTTCGTGCGCATCGCGCCCCGGCTCGTCGCCAACAGTGCCGTGGCCGTGCATCGCGCGGTGCTCGCCGGCAACGGCCTTGCGATCCTCTCCCATATCCTGGCCTGCCCGGACATCGAGGCTGGCCGCTTGGTCAACGTCATGCCGGCATTCCCGCCGGCGCGCCTGCCGATCAGCGTCGTCTATCCCTCGCGCAGAAACGTGCCGCTACGCGTGCGCACCGTTCTCGATTTCCTTGTCCAGGTGGTCCGGGAAGACCCGCTGATGGCCTCCGCCTCCTGACCGTGGTTTGGGTCAGCGCTGGCCGGCCGAGGCGCGCAGGGGCAGCCCGCCATAGGCCTTGATCTCCTTCAGCACGAAGGTCGTCTGCATCTCCTTGATGCACGGCAGGCGCCGCACGACCTTCATGGCAAAATCCGAATAGGAATCGAGATCGGCAGAGACGACCTGGAGGAGAAAATCCGCATCGCCGGCAATGCTGTAGCAGGCAACGACGCTGTCGAGTTTCATCACCTCCTCGGCGAAGGCGTCCGCCTCCGCCTCCGTATGGCTGTCGATCTTTACCCGGATGAAGGCGAGCACCCCAAGGCCAATTTCCCGGCGATTGAGTACCGCCATGTAGCCCTGGATGACGCCGTCGTCCTCCAGTTGCCGTACCCGCCGCCAGCAGGGCGAGGTCGACATGCCAACCTCCTCCGAAAGCGCCTGGTTGCTCAGGCGCCCGTCACTTTGCAGCGCGGTCAGGATCTTTACATCGGCGGGTGTCAGGGCGGCGGGCATCTTCTATCTCGTTTTCGGCAATACTGGAATGAATCTACCTTATCTTGATATTTTCTCGCAACATCCGAAAGAAACTACCCCGCCACACGGTCTACTCTCCCGGCCGACACAGCCTTTGAGAAACAGAGAGGAAACAGACCACGTGCTTCAGGACACCCGCCTCGCCATCATCGTCAATCCCGAACTGACACCCGGTCATCTCGCCAACACGATCGCCGCGATCTGCATCGGCATCGGCTCGGCGATGCCCGGTCTCGGTAACCAGCGGCTGACGGACAGCAGGCAGAACACCATCGACATCAGCTCCAACCGGCCCGTGCCGATCCTCCAGGCCGATGGCGCGACGATCCGTGCACTGCTCCTGAAGGCACTGCCGAAAGAAGACGATCGTGTCGTCGTGCCGTTTCCAGCCTTCGCGCGTTCGCTGCACAGCTATGCCGACTACGAGACGCAATTTCCGGAACGGGATCTCGCGCAGGAGACGATCGACGGCATCGGTCTTGCCGGCGACGTGAAGTGGGTCAGATCGCTGACGGGATCGCTGAAATTGCTGCGATAGGACAAAAGCACGCGCAACGGCACGGCGGGTCGGAGCCCGCCGCTTCCGGCGTGTACATTTTTTTCACCGGAACCAGACCAATGTCAGGATTGGTGGCGACACATTCGCAACACCAACAGCCATTCGCTCGGAAAGGCAGCGCTTTCCGACTTGACGGCCTCTTCTCGCCTTGACGGGACCCACCCTGCGCGACAAGCTCTGAAAACAATTTTCAGAATATCAGAATTCCTTCACATACCGCATCGGCTCAACGGCTCCCGCCCGCTGCCGAGGGTGCATCGCGCGACACGCTATCCGGGGAACAATGCGCATGACCAACCAACGGCTCATCATGCTGATCTTCTTCCTGCAACCGATCGCCTTCGGCGCCTGGCTGCCGCGTATTCCCGACGTGCAGCAAAGGCTCGGCCTCGGCCCGGCGGAACTGGCGATCGCGCTGCTCGGCATGCCCGTCGGCATTCTGCTGACCCTGCCGTTTGCCGGCCGTTTTGTCGCCTGGATCGGCGGCCGTGCGACCATCCTCTACGGCTTCGTCGTCTTTCTGGCGCTCGTCTGGCTACCGACATGGGCCCCGAACATCGAGGTGCTCTTCGTGGCGCTCGCCATCGTCGGCGCAGCGTTGACGACGCTCGAACTCGGCCTCAATGTCGAGGCCGACGCGATCGAGAAGCACTCCGGGCAGCTGATCATGAGCACCTGCCACGGCTTCTGGAGCCTCGGCATCATGACTGGCAGCCTGGTTGGCGTCGGCTTCGCGGCGCTGCACGTGGCACCGGAATGGGCGGTGCCGCTGACGGCGGCAGGCATGTTGCCGATCAGCGTCTACTTCGCCCGGAAGCTGCCGCTCCTGAAGACCGGCGAGGCCGCGGCTGCCGAAGCGGCGCCCTCCAGACGCAAGCTGCCGGGCTGGGCATTGCTTGGCGTCTGCTTCTTCGTCTTTGGCATCACCATGACCGAAGGCGCCGTCGCCGACTGGTCGGCGGTTTTCCTGCGCGACATCTTCGGGCTTTCCAGCGCCAGCGCCGGTTTCGGCTACTCGATCTTCGCCTTCATGGTGGCTGCCGGGCGCTTTGCCGGCGACCGGCTGAAGGCGAGCTACGGCCCGGTCGCGGTGGCACGTGCCTGCGGTATCGCCAGCATTAGCGGGCTCATTCTCGTGGTGGTAAGCCCCGCCGCCTGGGCAGCGCTTCTCGGCTTTTCTGCCATGGGCTTCGGCGTATCCGTCGGCTTTCCCTTCGCCGTCACAGCCGCTGCCGACCAGAAGGACCGGCCGGCGGCCGCGAGCGTCGCCATTCTGTCCTTCATCGCGCTGCTCGGCTTCCTGTTCGGGCCGCCGCTGATCGGCCTGATCGCCGAATACAGCGACATGCGCTTCGGTCTTGGCGTGCTCGTGCCCTTCCTCGCCGTCAGCCTGCTCTTGACCGGCCGGCTCAAGCCCGCGGCCCGTCTGGACGTGCAAGACGACGCCCAGCAGGCCGCCAGCCGCGCATAAAGGCCACGGCAACAGACAACACGAAAAGCCCCGGCCATCCCAGGCCGGGGCTTTCGTCGTTCATCGTCTGGCGTGTCTTACTTGCGCGCCGCCATGGTGTTGTAGCTGGTGATGAGGTTGCGGTAGTCCGGGATGTGGTTCGAAAACAGCGTGCCGAGACCCTCGATGTCGTTGCGCCAGTCGCGATGCAGCTCACAGGCAACGCCGAACCAGGTCATCAGCTGAACGCCGGCGGCGGTCATGCGCGACCAGGCGGAATCGCGGGTCACCTCGTTGAAGGTGCCGGAAGCATCCGTCACCACGAAGACCTCGAAGCCTTCCTCGATCGCCGAAAGCGCCGGAAACGCCACGCAGACCTCGGTCACGACGCCGGCGATCAGCAGCTGCTTCTTGCCGGTGGCCTTCACCGCCTTGACGAAATCCTCATTGTCCCAGGCGTTGATCTGGCCCGGACGGGGAATGAAGGGCGCATCGGGAAACTGTTCCTTCAGCTCCGGAACCAGCGGGCCGTTCGGGCCATCCTCGAAGCTGGTTGTGAGAACCGTCGGCAGCTTGAAGTACTTGGCGAGATCACCGAGCGCCAGAACATTGTTCTTGAACTTGTCCGGGTCGAAGTCGCGCACCAGCGACAACAGGCCGGTCTGATGGTCGACGAGCAGGACGGCAACATCATCCTTGTTGAGGCGTACGTAGGGCTTGGTCATCGGAAGTCCTTTCCTTCGTTTTGTTTTCATCACCGCCAGCGGCCTTCGTTGCCGATCTGCTGTGATTGAACGTAAGCTACTGCAGGACCGCTGCCGCCAAAAGATTGTGAATTTCGACGCAGCGTCCTATGAATAGAACGATGCAGGACCTGAACGACCTCTATTATTTTGTCCAAGTCGTGGATCATGGCGGCTTTGCGGCTGCGGCACGGGCAACCGGTACGCAGAAATCCCGGCTGAGCCGGCGCATTGCGATGCTGGAAGACCGGATCGGGGTTCGGCTGATCCAGCGTTCGCCGCGCCGGTTCTTCGTTACCGATGTCGGCCGCGAATATTACCAGCGCTGCGTCGCGGTGTTAATCGAGGCGGAAGCGGCCGATGCCTTCATCGCGCAGCACCAGGGAGAGCCGCAGGGCATCATCCGGGTGAGCTGCCCGACCGCATTGATCTCGTTCCAGTTCGGCCGGCTCTTTGCCCGGTTCATGACCGCCCATCCGCGGATCGGCCTGCAGCTGGAAAGCACCAACCGGCGCGTGGATGTGATCGCCGAAGGTTTCGACGTTTCGATCCGTGTCCGGTTCCCGCCGCTCGAAAAAAGCGAGCTGGTGATGCGCAAGCTCGACGACAGTTCGCAATATCTCGTCGCCAGGCCCGGATTTCTGAAGGCGCCGATCGCTGAGCCCGCGCAACTGACGGGATTGCCGAGTCTTGCCTGGACTTCGGCCACGCACACCTATGAATGGCGGCTGGAAAGCGCCGATGGAGAACGGGCCGTCATCCGCCACGAGCCACGTTTCCTGACCGACGATATGGCGGCGCTACGCGAAGCGGCGCTCGACGGCGCCGGCATCGTGCAACTGCCGACGATGATGATCTGGAAGGACCTGGCAGCCGGCACGCTGGTGCCCGTGCTGCCGCAATGGCGCCCGGCGTCCGGCGTCGTGCACGCCGTCTTTCCTTCGCGGCGCGGGCTACTGCCCTCCGTTCGCACCTTCATCGACTTTCTTGCCCAGGAATGCGCCGCCGATCGCCTGGCGATCGACGAAAGCCTGGCATGGCCGGCAAGGCCACCCCATATCACGGCCTAACGCATCCGGCGGTCAACGGGCTCCCTTGACGTGCTACCCCGGCGGCCGCCCTCCGCGGACCCATGCGCTGGCCGCATAGTAGCCATTCCTTGCATATCGCGCCGCAACGCACGATCTTATTGGAGAAGCCGCGTTCGACGCCGGCTCCCCTCCTGGACTCACCCCAGTCGTAGACTTTTCCCCCGGCTTCGGCCGGCGCGGCCATTTCGGCTTGAACAATAGGGAAGGTAATCATGCAGACAACTGCCAAAACTCCCGACGCCAAGACACTGGATGCCATGACGCTGGATGAACGCTCGAACATGATGGCGCTGGTAGCGGAAGCGCTCGAGGCAACGGCCGAGAAGGCCTACGAGATCGGCGACGACCGGTTCGCCGAGAACTCGATCAGCCTCGCCAACATCATCATCGGCTGTGCGGACGACCTGGTGGTCGGCGACTTGCCAGCCGCCGAACTGCTTTTGCAGCAGGGCATAGCACTTCTCAGCCTGTTTCCGGGCGAACCCCGGGAATTCACCTTGCACTAGCCCTTGCAACCACGGCCGACGGCCAGTCGGCCGTGGTCAGGCGTCCCCGAGCGCGAGGTCGACCGCAGCAAGCGCGTGGATCTCGGTCGTATCGAACACCGGGACCGGGCTATCAGCCTGTGAAATCAAAAGCATGATCTCGGTGCAGCCCATGATGATCGCTTCCGCGCCCGCATCGACAAGCCGCGCGATGATGGCGCGATAGGCGTCGCGCGAGCTGTCTTTGACGATACCGGCAACGAGTTCGCGGTAGATGATCTCGTGCACCTTCGCCCGGTCTTCCGCCTCCGGCACCAGCACATCGAGACCGAATTTTTCCGCCAAGCGACCTTTGTAGAAGTCCTGTTCCATGGTGAAGGCCGTTCCGAGCAGGCCGACTTTGCGAAGGCCCGCCGCCTTGATCTTCTCCGCCGTCGGGTCGGCGATATGCAGCAGCGGAATTGAAACGGCTGCCGAAACGTCCGCCGCCATCTTGTGCATGGTGTTGGTGCAGATCATCAGGAAATCGGCGCCGCCTGCCTCGAGACGTCGCGCTGCGGCGATCATCTCTCCCGTCAGGGCCGGCCAGTCGCCGTGATGCTGCAGGCGCTCGATCTCGCCGAAGTCCATCGACCACATCAGCGATCTCGCCGAGTGCACGCCGCCCAGGCGCGCGCGAACCGTCTCGTTGATGATGCGGTAATACTCCGCCGAGCTCTCCCAGCTCATGCCGCCGATCAGGCCGATGACCTTCATTCTCTTCTCCCTTTTCAATCCGGACTCCGGGCTAACAAATCCCGCGCCTTCGCGATAGCTCCCGCCCACTTATGCACCCTCCAGGACAAGGGTTCCGGCCCGCCGCTGCCGGCGGTTGTGACACGACGACGACAGCCGGTTGACATTTCCGGCTTTGTGCCTTTTTATATTCCAAAATAAAGAACGACATAGCATAACTATGGAACATGAGGAGGAGCAAATATGAAATCGACTAAACTCGCATTGCTTATCGGAACCGCATTGTTGGCATCGGCAACTCTCGCCTTTGCGCAGGAAAAGGGCGGCGTGATCAACGTCGCGACGGTCGGTGAGCCGCCGACCCTCGACCCGATGGCATCGACCGCCGACCTCGTCGGCATAGTCTCGCAACACATCTTCGAGACGCTCTACACCTTCGACAAGGACTGGAAGCCGACCCCGCTTCTGGCGGCAGCACTTCCGGAGATCAGCGCCGACGGCAAGACCTACACGATCAAGCTGCGCTCGGGCGTCAAGTTCCACGACGGCACCGATCTCGACTCGAAGGACGTCGTCGCCTCGCTCGAGCGCTGGACCAAGGTCGCCTCGCGCGGCAAGCAGACGGCAACGACGATTTCCGGCATCGAAGCGATCGACCCGCTGACGGTGAAGATCTCGCTCACCACCCCTTACGCGCCGCTCGTTTCGCTGCTCGCCTTCAACAACTCCGCGGCGATCGTGCTTCCTTCCGAAAAGCAGGCCGAGCCGATGACTGATTTCGTCGGCACCGGCCCCTACCAGCTGAAGGAACGCAAGGCGGACCAGTACATCCAGCTCACCCGGTACGATGCCTACAAGTCGCCGGAAGGCGAAGCCAACGGCTATGGCGGCGCCCGCCACCAATATGCCGACGAAATCCGCTTCGTGCCGGTTCCGGACCCGAACACCCGCGTCGAAGCGGCCGTTTCCGGCCAGTATGACTATGTCGATTCTCTGCCGGTCGAATCCTTCGAACGCGTCAAGGGTTCGAGCGCTTCAGAACCCGTCATGCTGCAGCCCTTCGGCTGGCCGGTCTTTGTCTTGAACTCCGGCAACGGCATGACCAAGAACCTCGACCTGCGCAAGGCGATCCGCGCTTCGCTCAGCATGGAAGACATGATGGCGGCAGCCTTCGGCACCACAGACTTCTATGCGCTCGACGCCGCTCTCTACCCGTCGCAGTTTACCTGGCGGACCGATGCCGGCACCGAAGGCGCCTACAACATCGCCGATGCGGAAAAGGCTGGCGAACTCCTGAAGGCCGCCGGCTACAAGGGTGAGCCGCTGCGCATCCTGACGAGCCGCCAGTATGAGTTCCATTACAAGATGGCGCAGGTCGCGGCCGAGTATCTGAAGCTCGCCGGCTTTACCGTCGATCTGCAGGTGGTCGACTGGGCGACGCTGACCCAGCGCCGTGCCGACCCGACGCTCTGGGACATCTACATCACCCACAGCCCCTTCCTGCCGGAACCGGCCCTCATCGGCATGATGTCGACCAAGGCGCCCGGCAACTGGGATACGCCGGCGCGCGCCAAGGCGGTCGATGCCTTCAACGCCGAATCCGACTTGGCCAAGCGCGTGGCGCTCTGGGCAGACGTGCAGAAGGTGATCTTCGAGGAAGTGCCGTTCATCAAGATCGGCGACTTCAACGCGCTGTCGGCCAAGGCAAAGACGCTTGAGGGCGTCTCGCCGGCCCCGTGGCCGTACTTCTGGAACGCTTCGATCAAGAAGTAAGCTCCCCCTCCCAAGGGACTTCGGCGGGCAGCCGGGCCATGCGCCTGGCGCCCGCTCGAAGGGGCGCGTCACTCCACCCTTGCGGCGGAGCGCACAGGAAAGGTTCGAGGCCACCATGTTACGCTACATCTTCCAACGGCTGATGGGCATGATCGTCGTCATGGCGATTGTCGTCACGATCGTCTTCGTCATTGTCCGCGTGACGCCCGGCGATCCCGCCGCCGTCATGCTCGGTCCGGAAGCAACCCAGGAAGACATTACGGCGCTGCGCAGCCGGCTTGGCCTCGACCAGTCGCTCGGCCTGCAATATGTTTACTATATCGGACAACTGCTGCAGGGCGATCTCGGCCAGTCGATCTTCCTCAACCAGCCGGTCACGTCAGCACTGGCGGAGCGTGCCGAGCCGACCTTCTTCCTGACCCTGTTTTCCATCGTGATTGCCTGCGCCATCGCGCTGCCGATCGGCATCTATGCCGCCTACAGGCGCGGCTCCTTGGTCGACCAGGCGGCAACAACGCTTGCCATGCTCGCCGCCAGCATACCGAGTTTCTGGCTTGGCCTGATCCTGATCCAGGTCTTTGCCGTGCGTTTCGGCTGGTTCCCGGTCTCCGGCTATGGCGGCCCCGGATCCTCCTTCACCGAGCGCATGTATCACCTGACCTTGCCGGCGATCGCGCTCGGCGTCGTCTCCTCGGCGCTGATCCTGCGCTTTACCCGTGCATCGATGCTCGACGTGCTCGGCGACGATTTCATCCGCACCGCCCGCGCCAAAGGCCTCGGCGAACGCAAGGTGGTGATGAAGCACGCACTGAAAAACGCGCTGATCCCGATCCTGACGATCATTGGCCTCACCGCCGCCGTGCTGATCTCGGGTGCGGTTGTCACGGAAACCGTCTTTGGCCTGCCCGGCGTCGGCAATCTCGTCGTCTCCGCCGTGCTTCGCCGCGACTATCCCGTCATCCAGGGCGCGCTGCTCGTCATTGCCGCGCTCTACGTGCTGATCAATTTCGCGATCGACATGCTCTATCTCCTCGTTGATCCAAGGGTGCGCTACTGATGTCTATCACCGTATCTGCCCCCACCGAGAGCGAAGGCCGCAAGTTCGTCCGCCGGCTGTTGAAGCGCAAAACCGTTGCCTTCGGCCTGATCGTGCTCACCGTCTTCGTGCTGCTTGCCGTCTTCGCGCCGCTGATCGCACCCTATGCGCCCGGCAAGCTGTCGATCGTCAACCGGCTGCAGCCGCCGAGCCTGCAATGGTTCTTCGGCACCGACGAGTTCGGCCGCGATGTCTTCTCCCGCACCATCTATGCCGGCCGATTGTCGCTGCTTGTCGGTGCGGCGGTCGTCACGCTTGCAACCGTGATCGGCGTCGTGCTCGGTCTGCTCGCCGGCTTCTTTCCGAAGCTCGACACGCCGATCGCCCGCGTCATCGACGCGATGATGGCCTTCCCGGACATCCTGCTTGCGATCGCGCTCGTCGCGGCCTTGGGCCCCTCGCTGACGACCGTCATCATCGCGCTCAGCATCGTCTATGCGCCGCGGCTCGCCCGCGTGGTGCGCGCCTCGACACTGGTCATCCGCGAGCTTCCTTATGTCGAGGCGGCCCGCGCGCTCGGGATCTCGACGCCACACATCATGACGCGTCACGTGCTGCGCAATCTGCTTTCGCCCGTCCTCGTGCAGGGCACCTTCCTCTTCGCCCATGCGATGCTTGCCGAAGCCGGGCTTTCCTTCCTCGGCGTCGGCGTCAGCCCGGAAATCCCCACCTGGGGCACGATGATCGCCTCCGGTCGGCAATATATCGGCCAGGCCGACTGGGTGACGCTCTTCCCCGGCATCGCCATCGTGCTCTCGGTGCTGTCGCTGCAGATGGTCGGTGACGGCCTGCGCGACATGCTCGACCCCCGCCTCAGAAAGGATCTGTAAGTCATGGCTAACGAAACCAGCAGCAACGGCGCGGTCCTGCTCCGGCAGGTGAAGCCCGTCGCCTTCGGCATGGCCGCACCGGCAGAGACCGTCGACATCCTCGTTGATGGTGACGGCCGCATCGCGGCCCTCGGCCCCAACCTTGAGGCATCAGGCGACGTGCGTCGCATAGAGGGCAAGGGCGCCTGGATCTCGCCCGGCTGGATCGACCTGCACGCCCACGTCTGGCACGGCGGCACCGACATTTCTGTGCGCCCGCAGCTTTGCGGCATGGAGCGCGGCGTCACCACTATCGTCGACGCGGGTTCGGCCGGTGAAGCCAATTTCCACGGCTTTCGTGAATACATCATCGAGCCGTCGCGCGAGCGCATCAAGGCGTTCCTCAATCTCGGCTCGATCGGGCTTGTCGCCTGCAACCGCGTCAGCGAACTCTCCGACATCCGCTCGATCGACATCGACCGTATCATCGCCTGCTACCAGGAAAACCGCGAGCACATCGTCGGCCTGAAGGTGCGCGCCAGCCACGTCATCACCGGTTCCTGGGGCGTGACGCCGGTGAAGCTCGGCAAGAAGATCGCCAAAATCCTGAAGATCCCGATGATGGTGCATGTCGGCGAACCGCCGGCGCTCTATGACGAGGTTCTGGAAATCCTCGGGCAGGGCGACATCGTCACCCATTGCTTCAACGGCAAGGCCGGTTCCAGCATCATCGAGGACGAGGACCTGTTTGAGCTTGCCGAACGCTGCGCCGGCGAAGGCATCCGCCTCGACATCGGCCACGGCGGCGCCTCGTTCTCCTTCCGCGTGGCGGAAGTGGCGATCGCCCGCGGTCTGCTCCCCTTCTCGATCTCCACCGACGTGCACCTGCGCAGCATGAACCAGTCTGTCTGGGACCTGGGCACCACCATGTCGAAGCTCCTGAGCGTCGGAATGCCGTTCGAGAAGGTGGTCGAGGCCGTGACCCAAGCGCCCGCCTCGGTCATCCGCCTGCCGATGGACAATCTGCTTACCGTCGGCGCCCGCGCCGAATTCACCCTCTTCGACCTGGTCGATAGCGAGCTTCGGGTCTTCGATTCACTCGGCGCCGAAGCGCACCTCAACCGCCTCTTCGAGCCGCGCTATGCGGTCATGGGCACCCACGTGGTTGCCGCCAATCGTTACCAGCCGCAGCATATCGAGTGCCCGGACCACAGCCACGGCTTCAGCTACCGCTAAGCCAGGGCGACAGAATACAGAAATGACAGGACAACGCGTGAACAGTATGGACCCGAAAAACGACAGCCCCGTCGCTGTCTCACCTTACGAACGCCTTCAGGCCCTCGGCATCAACCTGCCGCCGGCGCCACCGCCGATCGCCAATTTCGTGACGCATGTGCGCGAAGGCAACATCCTGTATCTCTCCGGCCAGGGCCCACGCGAGCCCGACGGTCATCTCTACGCCGGCAAGGTCGGCGGCGATGTCGACATCGACAGCGCCTATGACCACGCACGGTTAACCGGCATCAACCTGCTTGCGGTCATGCATGATGCGCTCGGAGACCTCGGAAAGGTCAAGCGCATCGTCAAGATCCTGGGCATGGTCAATGCCGTTCCGGATTTTGCCGAACATCCGCGCGTCATCAACGGCTGCTCGGACCTGATGATGGACGTTTTTGGAGCGGCCGGCAGCCATGCGCGCTCGGCGGTGGGTTTCGGGTCGTTGCCCGGCAACATCACCGTCGAGATCGAGGCGATCGTCGCTCTGCACGAGTGACGACGGGAGGTCGGATCAGTGGCTGCGCCAGCCCATCATTTTCTCGATCCGCTCGGCGGAAACCCTGACGTGATCGGCGTAGAACGCCCGATCGTCGAGGATTTTCTGCTCGGGCAGAACGATCGAGATCGTGGCGGCGCAATTGCCCTTGTCGTCGAGGATCGGGGCTGCGACGCAGGCGACGGCATAGTCGGATTCGCCCGCCTGGATCGACAGCCTTGCGGAAAGCGCGCTTTCGGCCTGGGCGGAGAGCGCGGCCGGATCGATATCGGCGCGGCCGGTCGGCGAGGTTCGTGCACAGCGGCGGAACAGCTCCAGCCGTTCGTCGGCGGGCAGATGCCCCACCAGCAGACGGCCCGAAGCCGTCCAGTTGAGCGGCACGCGGGTACCAACGCGCGAGGTCACCTGGAAATGGCCGGGACCATCGGCCATGGCGAGCACCTGCATGTAGTCGCCGTCGCGGCCGCAAAGCTGGATCGTCTCGGCGACTTCACGGCCGAGGTCGTGCATCTCGCGGGTGGCGACGCCGAGGAAATCGAGCGAGCGGGCATAGGCAAGGCCATAGTGATAGAGCCGGTCGCCGAGCCAGACGAGCCCATCGGCATCGCGGCTAAGCAGGTTCTTTTCGACCATGTCGTCGACGATGACATAAGCGGTCGACAGCGGCGCGCCGACAGCCTTGGCAATCGCGTAGACGCCACTCGGGGAACCCGTCTCATAAAGGAAATCGAGCACCTGCAAGGCGCGATCCATGCCGCTCACGCGCGAGCGGCGCGGCTTGCCGGTCGTTTCCATATCGTCGGTCGGCTCGACGCCGGTCATCGTCTTGTCCACTGCTTCACTCCTGCACCGCTCGAAGGGCGTGCTGCCGGTAAAATCTCGGCTTCCGCTGCCGCCGCGCCGCCGATGGCGGCCGCGTCAGATAGCGCAAAGCCTCACTCATACTTCATTACTATGGTAGATATTCCGCGAAGACGGAATAGTCTACCCGCTTCGACCGCCAGAAAATCATATGGAGACCACTATGCCTGACCGTGACATTCGCGAAGCTCTCGGACTTCGTCCCGTTATCAACGTCTCCGGCACGATGACCAGCCTCGGCGCATCGATCGTGGTCCCGGAAGCGATCGCGGCCATGACAGGCATACTGCCGCAGTTCGTCGAGATCAACGACCTGCAGCGCAAGGTGAGCCCGGTGATTGCTCGGCTGACGGGTGCCGAGGCCGGCTTCATCACGGCGTCCTGCTCCGCCGGCATCAGCCTCGCCATTGCCGGCACCATGACCGGAAGCGACCTTGCCGCCATCGAGCGCCTGCCGGATACGACCGGCCTCAAGAATGAAGTCATTCTGCAGATGGGCCATGTGGTCAGCTACGGCGCGCCCGTCGACCAGGCGATCCGGCTTGCCGGCGCCAAGCCGGTGATCGTCGGCCAGGCGACGTCGGCCTATCGCTACCATATCGAAGGCGCGATCAACGAGCGCACCGCTTGCGCCGTCTACGTCGTCTCGCATCACGTGGTGCAATACGGTCTCGTCGGCCTCAGGGAATTTGCCGAGGTCTGCCATTCGAAGGGTGTGCCGGTCATCGTCGACGCCGCTTCCGAATACGACCTGCGCATCTTCCTCGATGAGGGCGCCGACATCGTGCTCTATTCCGGCCACAAGTTCCTGGGCGGCCCGACCTCCGGCATCGTCGCCGGCAAAAAGGAAATGGTGCGCAACACCTTCCTGCAGAACCTCGGCATCGGCCGCGGCATGAAGGTGGGCAAGGAAAGCATGCTCGGCGTGATGGCGGCACTTCAAGCCTGGGAAACCCGCGACCATGCCGGCATCCGCGAGCGCGAAACCGGTTACCTGAACCTCTGGCGCGAGACGCTCGACGGCCGTCCCGGCATCAAGCCGGTGATCGAGGCCGACCCGACCAACAACCCGCTCGACCGGCTGCGCGTCAACATCGACCCGCAGGAAGCCCATATCACCGCCTGGGATCTCGCCGATGCGCTGGCCCGCGGCGCGCCGCCGATCATCGTGCGAGACCACGAGGCCGAGCACAATTACTTCTACCTCGACCCCTGCAACCTGCATCCGGGCCAGGAGAAGATCGTCGCCAGCCGCCTCGCCGAGGAGCTCGACAAGGCGAGAGCCTCGAACGAGATCATCGCCACGTCGCTCGCCGAACGCAACGCACGCCGCTTCGCCGGCCTGCTGCGCTGGCCCGACTGACCCGACGACCAACTACGATACGCGCAGCATCTGACGGAGGAAACGAGATGACCGAGACCAAAGCCCAGCCGGACCGTTCGACGGCGCCCGTTCTCTCCGTCGAGAACCTGACGACCTCGTTCCTGGTCGACGGCGCCTGGAAGCCTGTCGTTCGGGACATATCGTTTACCGTCGCGCCCGGCGAAACCGTGGCGATCGTCGGCGAATCCGGCTCGGGCAAGAGCGTCACTTCGCTCTCGATCATGCGGCTCCTGCAGAAGGAGACGAGCCGCGTCGAAGGGCGGGTGATGATGGGCGGGCGCAACATCCTCGACTTGCCGGAATCTGAGATGCGCCGCGTGCGCGGCAACGATGTCGCGATGATCTTCCAGGAGCCGATGACCAGCCTCAATCCGCTGTTCACCATCGGTGACCAGATCTCCGAGGCCCTTCTCTGCCACAGGCCAATGTCGAAGGCCGACGCCCGGGCGGAAACCATCCGATTGCTCGAAAAGGTCCGCATTCCCTCCGCCGCCTCGCGCTTCGACGAATACCCGCACCGCTTCTCCGGCGGCATGCGCCAGCGCGTGATGATCGCCATGGCGCTCGCGAGCCGGCCGAAGCTCCTGATCGCCGACGAGCCGACGACGGCGCTCGACGTCACCATCCAGGGCCAGATCCTCGACCTGATCAAGGTGTTGCAGGAGGAGGAAGGCACCTCGGTGCTCTTCATTACCCACGACATGGGCGTGGTCGCCGAAATCGCCGACCGCACGGTGGTGATGTTCCGCGGTGACGCGGTCGAGACCGGCAACACCGAGGACATCTTCCTTCGGGCGAAACACCCCTATACCCGCGCACTGCTCTCGGCCGTGCCGATGCTCGGCTCGATGAAGGGCGAAAGCCAGCCGATGCGTTTTCCCGTGATCGACGCCGCGACCGGGCTGCCTTCGGCGACGGCGGAAGCCACCGATACGGTCCAGGCCGGCCGCAAGCCGATCCTTGAGGTCAAGAACCTCGTCAAGCGCTTCGACATCCACGCCGGCTTGCTCGGCAAGCTCAAAGGCCGCGTCCACGCCATCGAGAACGTCTCCTTCAGTCTGCAGCCGGGCGAGACGCTGTCGCTCGTCGGCGAATCCGGCTGCGGCAAGTCGACGACCGGCCGGGCCATCATGCGGCTGATCGAGCCGGAAAGCGGCTCCGTGACGCTCGACGGCCAGGACGTCCTCAAAATGGATCGCAGGCAGCTGCGCGAAATGCGCCGCACCATGCAGATGATCTTTCAGGATCCTTTCGCGAGCCTCAATCCGCGCATGACGGTGGGCGCCGCGATCGCCGAACCCTATCTCGAACACAAGCTCGGCACGGCACGGCAGGCGCGTGAGAAGGTCGCCGACCTGCTCGGACGCGTCGGCCTGCAGGCCGACATGGCCGCCCGCTACCCGCACGAGTTCTCCGGCGGCCAGCGCCAGCGCGTCTGCATCGCACGCGCCTTGGCGCTCGACCCGAAGCTGATCGTCGCCGACGAGTCTGTCTCGGCACTCGACGTCTCGATCAAGGCACAGGTCATCAACCTCTTGCTCGACCTGCAGGCGAGCCTCGGCCTTGCCTATCTTTTCATCTCGCACGACATGGCCGTCGTCGAGCGCGTCAGCCACCGGGTCGCCGTGATGCATCTCGGCGAGATCGTCGAGATCGGCTCGCGCGCGCAGGTTTTCGAGAATCCGCAGCATCCCTATACGAGGAAGCTGATGGCCGCCGTCCCAATCGCCGATCCGACCCGACGCCATGCGCGCCGCAATGTCGCGAGCGACGAGCTGAAGAGCCCCTTGCGCGCGCCCAACTACGTTCCGGAAACGCGGCGCTATCAGCAGGTCGCAGACGATCACTTCGTCCAGGTCTGACCGGGTTGCACCTATCGGGCCGCATCCGGCACGCTGAAGACGTACCGGGTCTCGCGTGCCCTTCGATGCGAAAGGCCAATCGTTCGACGACCGTCAGAACGGCAGCCGGGCGTTCTCCTTGACTTCCTTCATCACAAAGAAGGTGCGCGTCTGGCGTACCCCCGGTAGCGCAATCAGCTTCTGACCGTGCAGTTTGTTGAAGTCCGCCATGTCTCGGACCCGGATTTTCAAAAGATAGTCGAAGTCGCCAGCAACGAGATTGCAGTCGAGCACTTCCTTCATCTCCAGCACCGCGCCCTCGAAGGCCGCAAAGCTCTCGGGCGTCGAACGATCGAGCACAACGCCGACCATCACCAACGCTCCGAGACCGACCGCTGCCGGCGCGACCTCCGCCCTCACACCGGTGATATGCCCCTCTTCGAACAACCTCTGTGTTCGCCGATGACAGGTCGCCGGACTGACGTTTACCCGCTCGGCAAGGTCGGCGTTGGTCAGCCGTCCTTCGGATTGCAGGGCACGCAGGATCTTGAGATCGATCCGGTCAAAATCATCATCGGAAGAATCTTTCATTATCTATCCCGTTTATTGAAGAAAATCAAAACTTGATCGGAACTCTATTCTATCCAGCGAAATTTGGACAGCAATTTAGAGAACACCTTTCACGCGACTTCGCCTATCCTTCTCCTACAATTTTCACACGGAGGCCTGGATCATGTCACTGCTTGAGAAGTTCGAACGCTACCCCCTCACCTTCGGCCCGACGCCGATCGAGCATCTGCCGCGACTGACGGCGGCGCTCGGCGGAAAGGTCGCGATTTACGCCAAACGCGACGACTGCAATTCCGGCCTCGCCATGGGCGGCAACAAGCTCCGGAAGCTTGAGTATATCGTGCCCGACGCAATCGCTTCGGGCGCCGATACGCTGGTCTCGATCGGCGGCGTGCAGTCGAACCACACCCGCATGGTCGCCGCCACTGCTGCCAAGATCGGCATGAAATGCGTCGTCATCCAGGAAAAATGGGTGCCGCACTATGATGCGGTCTATGACCGCGTCGGCAACATCCTGATGACACGGCTGATGGGGGCGGACAGTCGGCTCGTCGACGACGGTTTCGACATCGGTATCCGGAAGAGCTGGGAAGATGCGATCCAGTCGGTTAAGGATGCCGGCGGCAAGCCCTACCCGATCCCGGCCGGCGCCTCGGTGCACAAGTATGGCGCACTCGGCTACGTCGGCTTTGCCGAAGAGGTGGCGGCACAGGAAAAGGAGCTTGGCTTCACCTTCGACTACATCGTCGTCTGCGTCGTCACCGGCTCCACCCAGGGCGGCATGATCGTCGGCTTTGCCGCACAGGACCGCGCCGATCGGGTGATCGGCATCGATGCATCGGGCACGCTCGAGCAGACCCGCTCCCAGGTTCGAAAGATCGTCGACTCGACGGCCGAACTGGTTCGCCTCGGCAGGGCGATCCGCGAAAACGAGATCGTGATCAATCCCGATTACGCCTATCCCGCCTATGGCGTACCATCAGAGGAAACCAACGAGGCGATCCGGCTCGCGGCGCGCACCGAAGCGATGATTACCGACCCGGTCTATGAGGGCAAATCCATGCAGGGGATGATCGACCTTACCCGCAAGGGATTCTTCCCGGAGGGGTCTCGCGTTCTCTACGCCCACCTCGGCGGCGCACCGGCGCTCAACGGCTACAGCTACTACTACAAGGACGGCTGAGTCCTTGGCCTAGACTGTCACCTTACGTCCTTCTCCATCGGAACCTGGCGATGACCGACACGACCCATCTGAAGACTATTGAAAAGCGCCTGCTCTGGCTCTCCCACTGGATGATCCATCACGCCAACCACATCCGGCCGAAGGTCGACGGCATCAAGACTGGGGGGCATCAGGCCAGTTGCGCCTCGGTCGTCTCGATCATGACGGCGCTCTATTTCTCGGCGCTCAGGCCGGAGGATCGTGTTGCCGTCAAGCCGCATGCGGCGCCGGTCTTCCATGCGATGCACTATCTGATGGGCCGACAGACGCGCGAGAAACTTGAGAACTTCCGCGGCTTTGGCGGGGCGCAGAGCTATCCGAGCCGGACCAAGGATGTCGACGATGTCGATTTTTCGACCGGCTCGGTCGGTCTCGGCGTCGGCATCACCGCGCTCGCCTCGATCGTCCAGGATTTCGTCCGTGCCAAACAATGGGGCGAGGGCAAGATCGGCCGCATGGTCGCGCTCGTCGGCGATGCCGAGCTTGACGAAGGCAACGTCTACGAGACGCTGCAGGAGGGCTGGAAGAACGACCTCAGGAACTGCTGGTGGATCATCGACTATAACAGGCAGTCGCTCGACGGGATCGTGCGCGAGGGACTGTTCGAGCGCGTCGAGAAAATCTTCGACGCCTTCGGCTGGGACGTGGTGCGGGTGAAATATGGCGTGCTACAGCGCGCGGCCTTTGCCGAACCGGGCGGCGAGAAGCTGCGCGACTGGATCGACGGTTGCTCCAATCAGGACTATGCGGCGCTGACTTTCATGGGCGGTGCCGTCTGGCGCAAGCGGCTTGCCGACGATCTTGGCGACCAGGGTGACGTCTCGGCGCTCATCGACCGGCGCAGCGATGCCGAGCTTTCAGCGCTGATGGAGAACCTCGGTGGCAACTGCGTCGAGACGATGGCCGAAACCTTCGCAGCGATCGACCATGATCGGCCGACCTGCTTCCTTGCCTATACCATCAAGGGCTGGAGCACGCCGATTGCCGGCCACAAGGACAATCACGGTGGCCTGATGACGACGACCCAGTTCGCCGAATGGCAGGCGCATATGGGTGTCGGGCGCGGCGAGGAATGGGAGCCTTTCGCCGGAGTGGCGGATCGTCAAGCGCTCCAGGCGTTCCTCGCCGCGGTCCCTTTCTTTGCCGAAGGCATACGCCGCCACGCCGAGCACCGGCTCGAGGTGCCGCCGATCGCGTTTGAGACCCAGCGCGAGGTGTCGACGCAGATGGCCTTCGGCAAGATCCTCGACGATCTCGCCAAGGGCAAGTCGGACCTGGCCGAACGCATCCTCACGACGTCGCCCGATGTCACCGGCACCACCAGTCTTGGCGCCTGGGTCAACCGGCGCAAGCTCTTTGCCCGCCAGCCGCTCGCCGACGCCTTCATCGAGCACCGCATTCCATCGACGGCAAAGTGGGAGTTCACGCCGGAGGGCCAGCATGTGGAACTCGGCATCGCCGAGATGAATCTGTTCCTATTGCTCGGCGCCGCCGGCCTCAGCCATTCGCTCTTTGGGAAAAGACTGATCCCGATCGGCACTGTCTATGACCCCTTCGTCTGCCGCGGCCTCGATGCGCTCAACTATGCCTGCTACCAGGACGCCCGCTTCATGATCGTCGGCACGCCCTCGGGCGTGACGCTGGCGCCCGAAGGCGGCGCGCACCAGTCGATCGGCACGCCGCTGATCGGGATCAGCCAGGACGGACTGGCAGCGTTCGAACCAGCCTTTGCAGACGAACTCGCCGTCATCATGGAATGGGCCTTCGACTACATGCAGCGCGATGGCGACAACGATCCGGACGAGCGCACCTGGCTGCGCGACGAGACCGGCGGCTCCGTCTATCTGAGGCTCACCACCAAGCCGCTCGAACAGCCGCTGAAGCGCGTCGACGATGATTTTGGCCAGGGTGCAATCGACGGCGCCTATTGGATGCGCAAGCCAGGGCCAAACTGCGATGTCGTCATTGCCTACCAGGGTGCGGTGGCCGACGAGGCGATTGCCGCTGCCGGACTTATAGGCGAGGTCCGCCGCGACATTGGCGTGCTCGCCGTCACCTCGGCTGACCGTCTCAATGCCGGTTGGACGGCCGCCCAGCGCGAACGGGCCCGTGGCAACCCCCGTGCGAAAAGCCATATCGAGCGGCTGCTCGATCCGCTGCCCGGCCACTGCGCGATCGTCACCGTGCTCGATGGCCATCCGGCAGCGCTCTCGTGGCTCGGTGCCGTCGCCGGCCACCGCACCATCGCGCACGGCGTGGAACATTTCGGCCAGACCGGCACGATCGGCGATCTCTACCGCCACTTCCGGCTCGACCGCAACGCGCTCGCGGCATCCGCAATGGCGCTGACGGCAGGCCGGCGAACCGCTGCCGGACAAGCGGCTCTCCTCTTCCCATAGTTCGGCAATCGCCGTCCGAACGATCGAAGACGCACCATCATGCGCCGCGGACCCCGCGGCCAGAGCATGCGTGCGCCTTCCAAAATCCAGAAGCGTCACCCGAAGAAGACGCCGCTTGTCGGGGAACAATCACTCCGCTCTCAAGGAAAGGAAACCTAAGAATGCGAAAGATGAGATTCCTGGCTGCCACACTCCTGGCTTTGGCGGCGGCCCCGCTTGGGCATGCCCTGGCCGAACCCGTCAAGAATGTCGTCATCGTGCACGGCGCACTCGCCGACGGCTCGAGCTGGCGCAAGGTCTTCGACCTTTTGACCACCAAAGGCTTCACCGTCACGGTCGTCCAACCGCCGATGACCTCGCTTGGCGACGATGTCGCGGCAACCAAACGCATCCTCGACCTTCAGGACGGCCCATCGGTCCTGGTTGGCCACAGCTATGGCGGCATGATCGTCACCGAAGCCGGGACTTCCGAAAACGTCGCCGGCCTCGTCTATGTCGCAGCCTTTCAGCCGGATGCTGGCGAAACTCTGCTTGACCTGGCAGCTAGGAAGCCGGCTGCAACCAAGGGCATCGCGGCAACGGACGACGGATATCTCTATCTCGATCCGGAAGTCTTCGCCGCGGACTTCGCCGCCGACGTTCCCGAGGTAGAAGCCCGTTTCATGGCTCATTCCCAGGTCTTCCCGGCAAAATCCGCCTTCGAGACGAAGATCACGGCACCGGCCTGGAAGGGCAAGAAGAGCTGGGCGCTGATTGCGACCGAAGACCGGGCCATTCATCCGGACTTGATGCGGACGATGGCCAAGCGTGCCGGCAGCGATACGGTCGAGGTCAAGGCAAGTCATGCGGTCTTTCTGTCCCAGCCGGCCGCCGTCGCCGAACTGATTGAGAAGGCGGCGACAGCGCTTTCCGACTGATCGCGAAGATATCCAGGCAAGCGGGCCTCGCAGCGGATCACTGATCCGCTGCGAGGCCTTTTTCTCGCGAAGAACGAAACCGCTCGGCATCAGTCACCGCCAATGGGTTTCGCAAACTCGCTTTGAACCCTGACGCTGTTCCCCAGGGAACTTCAGCGAAACGATCCGCCGGTAGGTTGGCCGCGCCAAACCAAGAGCCGCGAAGGCCAAGAACTCCAGAAGGACCGACCGAATGCGCCTGATTGCCTCCGCCCTCCTCGCTTGCAGCCTTGCGGGCTCCGCCAGTGCCGCCGATCTCATCACCTTCTGGGATAAGCCGCAGCATGGCGGCAACAGCTTCAACCGACTGCCCCCGGACGACGCCTATTTCAGGGCCTTGGCCGGCTACGGCGCCACCTGGGTGCGCCTGTCCTACGACAAGTGGGAGCCGGCCAAGCGCGACTATCTGATCGGCGACGCCGACAAATACGAAGGCATACCGGCGGCAGACCTCAAGACGCTGAAGGAGACCCTCGACCGGGCCGACAAGGCGGGCCTCAAGGTCGTCATCGCGCCGCTGTCGCTGCCCGGCATGCGCTGGGCGCAGAACAACGGCAACCGGTTCGACGGCCGTCTCTGGCAGGACAAGATCTGGTGGGGCCAGGCAGCAGCCTTCTGGCAGGATCTGGCCCGCGCGCTGAAGGACCATCCCGCGGTCGCCGCCTACAACATCGTCAACGAGCCGGCGCCTGAAAAGAAAAACGGCCTTGCCGAACATGCCGACCGAAAGACGATGCAGGCGTGGTACGGCGACCAGGCGGGCAGCGCCTCGGACCTCAGGGCCTTCTACGAGACGGTGATCGCCGCCATCCGGGCGGTCGACCCGGCAACGCCCGTCATGGCGGATGCCGGCTGGTATGCGGCCGCCGACGCCTTTTCCTATTGGCCGGCAGCGCTCACCGACCAGAAGGTGCTCTACAGCTTCCACATGTATGAGCCCTATGCCGCGACCAGCGCACCGAACATGAAGCGCGACAAGCCCTACGCCTACCCCGGCAAGGTGCCCTTCGGCGACGGCGAGGAGACGTGGGACAGGGCGCGGGTCGAAGCCTATCTCGCAGAGCCGGTGCGATGGGCAAAAGAAAAGGGCGTGCCGCTCAATCGGCTGGTGGCCGGCGAGTTCGGCTGCATGCGCCTGTGGTCCGGCTGCAAGACCTACCTCGAGGACGTGCTGACCACGCTCGACAGGGACGGTCTGCACTGGGCCTTCTACAGTTTCCGCGAGGATGCCTGGGACGGCATGGACTACGAGCTCGGCGCGAAAAAGGTCGGCTGGAAATACTGGCAGCAGATGGAGGCCAACGAGCGCGACACGACGCCGCGCAAGGCGACCCCGGAGTTCGAGCCGATCAGCCGGCGGCTGCAAGGGACAGATTGACGCAGAACGGGAAAGGCCGGCGCACGCTTGGAAAAAAGCCCAAAACAGCTAGAAGAGGGTGCATTCCTTGCGGGGCCGCGCGAATGGCGAGCACCTGCTGCAACATGAGGCATGCTGGTGCAGACGACCAAGGCGACTGACGCCGAAACACCCAACCGAACCATCTCCCTGTCGCGCACCCTGGCGATCGTGATGGCAGCCCTGGTCGCCCTGACCGCAGCCGTCATCCTCTCGGTCGTCTGGTTCATGTCAGCGGGCACGACCCGCGACCTGCTCGTGCAATCGGCGCATCTCGGCCTGGAGGCGGTGCAGACGCAAATCGGCAGCCGCTTCTCGCCTGTGGAGGATCAGCTCGCCTTTCTGGCGCGAGAGGTCGGTGCCGGCCGCCTCGACCCGAAGGATTCGCCGAAGTTCGAACGCGTGATGACGGGCGCTCTGGCGGCAACGCCGCAAGTTCGAGTACTCTCTTTCGTGAAGCCCAACGGCGATATCATCGGCGTTACGCAGGGTCCAAAGGGTGTCTTTTCCTATACCGACCAGGTCACGAGCGACAACGAGCGCGCGGAGATCGAGGAAGCGCGGCGCAGCGGCACGCCTCACTGGGGGCCCGTCTATTTCGTACCCGATCCGGCGATACGCACGTCAGTCACGAATTTGCAGCAACCGGCAAACCACAACGGTGAATTTGCCGGCGTTTTCCGTGCCACGATAACGGTCGACACCATGTCCGACTTCCTGCGCCAGATTGCCGTCTCGAACCCGGGGGCGACGCCCTTCGTCCTCTACGGCCGCGACCAGGTTCTCGCCCATCCGCTGATGGCCGCGGGACATCCGCTCCTTTCGGCGGAGCATCGGTTGCCGAAGCTCGACGAACTGGGCGACCCTTTTCTCGCCGCACTGTGGAAAGAACCGGCCGAGACCTTCGACGATTCGGACATGGAGATACGCGCGGTCAAGCTCGGGGACGACGGACGGGTCGTCCTGACGCGCGAGATCCGCGGCTACGCTCCCTCTCCGCTCATTATCGGTGTCGAGGTTCCGATCGAAGCGGTCGAGAAGCCGGTGTGGGACCTGCTGCGGGCCGGCATTGCCGGCCTCGCGGTGCTGTTCGTCGCGATCGTCATCGCGTGGGTTGTCGGTCGCCTGATCGTTCGCCCGGTCACCAGCATGGCGCGTGAGGTCCGTGCCGTCGGCATGCTCGATTTTGCCGCTCTGCGGCCGCTTCCCGGCAGCCTCTTCACCGAACTCGACGAGCAGGCTAAGGCCTACAACACGATGCTGACTGGGCTGCGCTGGCTTGAGACCTATGTGCCGAAGAAGCTCGTGCGCCACCTGATCGGTCGTGAGGACCTGGCATCCACCCAGCGCACCGTCACCATCATGTTCACCGATGTGGTCGATTTCACCGCGACGGCAGAAAAGACCAGCGCCGGCGACGTGGCGGCACTGCTCAACAGCCACTTCGATCTGCTCGGCCACTGCATCGAAAGCGAAGGCGGCACCATCGACAAGTTCATCGGTGATTGCGTCATGGCCTTCTGGGGCGCACCCGACGCGCAAATGGACCATGCAGATCGGGCAATCCGGGCAGCGCGGGCGATCGCCAAATCGATCGCCAGCGACAACGCCGAGCGACGCCTAAAGGGCCTGCCGCCCCTCAGGGTGCGCATCGGTATCCATTCCGGGTCGGTCGTTGCCGGCAATATCGGCATGACCGGTCGGTCGGCCTATACGATCGTCGGCGACACGGTGAACGCCTGCAACCGGCTGGAGCAGCTCGGCAAATCGATCGCGCCAAGTGAAGAGGTAATGATCCTCCTGAGCGGCGAAACCTTCGGTCTGGTGGCTGATGACGATCGCTCCGATCTCGCCCAGCTCGGCAAACATTGTCTGGCCGGCCGAAGCGAAGAGACCGAGATCTACAGGCTTCAGACACAATAGGCCCCGCGCCGACACGAGCCGGCGCGCAGACCTCCGGGCCATCATGATGCGTAACGCCTATTGGCCGGCGGCCCGGCGGTTCGGCTCGGTCCCGTCAACCGCCTCGCGGACCTGCCTGCGGTCGCCACGCAGGGTCTCGAAGCAATCATTGCCGAACCATTCAAGCGACGCGTCGACCGACGGCTCATCGGCGATTTCCGTCAGGAATCGTTCGTAGTCGACTACCCCTTCGAAGAGCGGCGTCATCCCGCGCCGGCTGCCAGCCGCGGCATAGACATTGGCCGGCTCGAAGACGGAAAGTTCTGCCCGGCCGACGATGTTCTTCAGGTGGTAGTGGCGAATGTGCGGTTTCATCGCACGGTGCACGGCGACCGGGTCGTCGCCGCCTTCCCAAACATGCAGCGTGTCGAAATTGATGGCGAAGGAGGGATGGTCCACCTCTTCGATGAGCTGCATCGTCGAGGCCGCCGTGTCGGCGAGCGTCTTCGGATGCGTTTCGACAAGCAGCTGGATGCCGTAGCTCGCGGTAATGGTGCAGATCTCCTTCAGTCGCTCGACAATCTCTCGCCGCTCGTCAGCGCTGACGTCAAGGCTGCCACGGCTTCCCGCGAAGGTGCGGATCTTGCGGGTGCGCCACCGGCGCGCCAGTCGGCAAAGCTCGACCGCCTTGTGCCGCAGCGCTTCCACGTCACCGTCGAGCGGCAGGTAATCGCTGATCATCGGCACCGAGAGGCCGTAGCCGTCGAGCCATTCGGCGTTGCGATCCGCGCGCGGCGAGAGGTTGCGCGCATGCGCGCCCCAGAGTTCGATACCCTGGAAGTCGTTGGCCTCGGCCCAGGCGGCGATCTCGTCGAGCGAGATCAGATGGTGGCGGAAAGTGATGGTGCAGAGCGAAACTCTCATCGCGCAACTCTCTTCAAGGGACGGATTTCCTGGGGGATGGCAAGATCGCACCAGAGATCGAAGACCTCTGCGAGCTTGACCTTCAGCTTCGTCTCCAGCCGGTCAGCTTCGTCGAGACGCTCGATGACGGCGCCCACCAGCGAGCGATCGCCTGTCTGGGCGAGCTTCATGACCGCGTAGTGCAGCGTCTTCAGCGACTGAACCAGCGCCTCGATCTCCCCACACCAGCCCTCGAACTCGGCGGCCGGCAACTTCAGCGCCCGCCAGTAGAAGGCAAAGCCGTGCTCATAGGCGTATTTTCGGATGGTGATAACAGGCAGTTCCCGCACCGCGGCGCCGAGATCAGTGAGTGCGACACCGTTCGTCCCGTCGAGATGCGCGGCGACGATCGCTCTGACGGCATCGACCAGCGGATTGCGGTCCCGGACGAAGCAGGCCTCGAAATAGGCCCTCAGATCTTCGGCAAACGGCGCGCGCGCCTCGGCATTGTCGAAGACATAACCGCCGCCGACCGTCGGCTGCATGATGGCGTGAACGACCTTCTCGCGGGCAATCTCGCCCTCCCAGCGATAGTCGGGATCGTGCACGAACCATGTGTCGGGATCGGCCGTTTCCTGCAGCATCAGATAGTGCGGGAAGGGGTTCTGGTTGAACTTGTTCTCCCGCTCCGGCAGGTGGAACATGTCGAGCATGACCATGACCGAGCCGGTTTCGCCGCGCTGTTTCATCAGCCCGAGCAGCACTGCGAGGTTGTCGAGCTTGGTGCGCTGCGGATCGTACCACTCGACGACGGAAACGCCGTAAAGCCGCTCGAACCAGCCACGGAAGAATTCCTGGGTGATATCGGGCGCATGATAGAGAAGCTCGAAACGCTCGCTGACCGCGAACTTCGCGTCCCAGACACCGAAATAGAACGGCCGCTGATCGAGCCCGTTTCGCTTCAGGCCGTCCGAGACGCAACTGACGAAGCAATGGACCTTGATGTCGTAATAGGCCTCGCCGTGCACCCCCTCGTCGGTCGTCCCGCCGGTGAGCGGAAAGGCGGGCACGATGGCGGCGGTCGGCTTCGGCACATAGAGCGCGACGAGATCGGCGACCGTTTCGATCTCCTGTTTTGCGATCGCCTCTTCCGGCACCGACAACCCGTATTCGAGCTCGAGATTGAGGAAGATTTCGAGGATCAGCACGGAGTCGAGATAGAGATCTTCGTTGAGACGGGCATCGAGGCCGAAGCCGTCCATATGTCCATGCGCCATTTTGTCGGTCAGGACGGCCTCGATCGCCGCCAGAACTTCGCTTTCGGTCATGATGCGGCTCCCGCAATCGGTTTGTTGAATTCGCCTGCCAGATGACGGGCCGCGACATCGCGGCGGCTGATTTTGCCGTTCGCCTGGCGCGGAACTGCATCGATCTGCAGGATTTCCATCGGCAACTGGTGAGATGCGAGGTGTCGGCTGCACCATTCGCGCACGGCCTGCGGCGCCACCGGCGCCTCGGCGCTAAAGAGCAGCGCCACGCGCTCGCCGGCAAAACGATCGGCCTTGCGGAAGGCCACGGCGTCGGTGACCGCCGGCATCGCCATGACGGCATCCTCCACGTCCTTCGGATAGACGTTGAGGCCGGAGACGTTGATCATGTCGTCCAGGCGGGAAACGAAGACCAGCATGCCGTCGGCGCGCCGGTAGCCGAGGTCACGCGTGTGGATCGGCGCGCAGTCGCCGTTGCTAACGACGATCTCACCCGCGTCCTCGGCGCTGTTGCCGGTGGCGGCGATCAGATGCGGCAGGACGAAGCCCATGTCACCGGCGGAAGTCACATCCGGATTGATGGCGATGCAGCCGGATTCCGAGCAGCCATATTGCTGGAACATGAACCGGCTCTTGGTGCGAATGTCGGCAAACCACGGATCGGGAAGCAGCGTGCCCGACGTCATCGTCGCGTGGATCTGTTCGCCCGCGGGCGTCAGCCGCGCCAGCGTGTGCAGGATCGCCGGCGAGGAATAGAGCAGCGGCCGTTCGATCTCGCGCAGCACCTTCAGGAGATATTTCGGGTTCGCGGTGTTGACGATGACCGGCGTCTGCCCACGCTTCAGCGCCACCAGGATGCCGCAGATCAGCCCGTAGGAATGGGTGGTCGGGCAGGCGACGACCGGCGTCATGTCCTCCGGTTCGCGGAAGGTGGCGACATAGCTTTCGATCTCGGCATCGATTTCCGTCCAGTTGCGCGCCACGCATTTCGGCGCGCCCGTCGTTCCGGAGCTCATCTGCAACAGCGTGCCCTCAGCCGAAAGCAGGTCGGATGGTTCTAGAACTTCGGCCGTCAGGCTGTTGTAGAACAGCCGGTCGCAGCCGGCGCCGATCGCGAGCTTGCGCGCGGCCGGATAGGGTGTGCCCGGATGGATCGGCAGCACGCTCGCGCCCGCCTTGCGGATGGCAAAGAACAGAGCCAGCCAATCGACCGTCTCCGAGAAGCAGACGGCGTAGCGGCCGGTGTCCTGTGCGCCAAGGCCGATCTCGGCTGCGAGTTCGGCCGATCTGGCGCTGAAATAGGCCTCGTCATAGAGCCTGTCATCGATACGGATCATGGCTTTCTCCAATGAAAGAACGCAAGGGGCGGAACGCCTTGAGTTGGCGGCTTTCCTTGGGTTCGGTTTTGTTCTGACCGGCCTTTTTTGCCGATCGGCTCAATGGTCTTCGTTCCGCTGGACAGGGCCGTCCTTCGGTTCTGAACCATTCTCCAATGCGTGACCTGATGGCTTGGCTTCGGTCACAGAGTGGCGTTCGGCTCCCGGCTTCCCATTCTCCTTGAGGAGCGCAGCCCGGCACTGCTAGGCTCGCTAGAAAGTCATCAGGACAGTCGGGATTTCATTGACGCGCCTTCCGTGATGATGCTTTCGCCGCGCGGCTCGTAAGCGCGCTGGTCGCGCAGGATCTGGAAGGCGATCGTCAAAAGCTTGCGCGCCATCGCCACACGCGCCTTGTTGGTTCCTCTGATCTTCAGGTGCTCATATTGGGCGCGAAGCTGTGGATCGCTGGCGATCGCCGGGGTGACCGCTTCGACAAAAGCCCAGCGCAGCCACTTGTTGCCCTGCTTGATGATCTTGCCGTGATAGGTCTTGCCGCCGCTCGAATAGGTCGAGGGCACCAGCCCGGCATAGGCGGCCAGCTTCTTCGGGTTGCGGAACCGCGCTATGTCATCGATCTCCGCGTCGATCAGACGGGCGAAGAACTCGCCGATGCCGGGGATCGTCTTCAACAGCCTCACGTTGGGATTGGCCTTGGTCATCGCCCGGATCGTCGCTTCCGACTGCTTGATCCGCTCATCGATGTCGCCAATGAAAGCGAGGCCACGGTCGATCTGGATGCGGTCGATCTCAGAGACGTTGACCTGCGAAAGCTGAATGCGGCCGGCCTTACCAAACAGATCGCCGAGCGTCTTCAATTGCGCCGTCTGCTCCGGATAGCGATCAAACACCGTGACGATGCGGTTCTTCGTCATCGTGCGCAGCCGCACGTAGAACATCCGCTCCCGCAGGGCGACACGCAGGTCCCGCGACCGCTCGCTTGGCGCCCAGGCTTCCGGCACCAGGTCGGCGCGCAGCAAATGCGCCAGCACGGTCGCATCGATCTTGTCGGTCTTGATCTTGGCGTCGGCGATCGCCTTGACCTTCAACGGGTGGGCGAGAACGACATCATCACAAATGTCGTCGAGCCAGTCGTAGATAACCATCCAGTTGCGCGTCGCCTCGACAACCGCATGGCTGTTTTCGCGGTACCGCTCGAGAAACCCGCCGAGCGACTGGCGATCGTTCTTCACCCGGCCGGAGCGCAGCGTCTTGCCGCTGCTGTCCTGCACCACCAGATGGCTATAGGATTTGTGGTAATCAACGCCGATATGGTAATCATAGGACGCAGTCATGCTTCCAACTCCCGTGTTGAGATCTCCAAAACCCCAACAGGATAAGCCGAAAGGCCGGAAGCGTGGCTGTCCCTCAATCATCACCTGCATCTCAGTGATCCGTTCTCTCAGCGGACGCGGTCTCTTTCATGCCGCCTCCTTCGTTGAAGCATCCTTGCGGCCAAGGCGTTTGCCACCTCGTGGTGGTATTCCGGCTTGAGCGCGAGCAGCTTCCTCGTCATCAGGGATTCGGTCAGGATGCGGGGCTGGTTGCAGCCGAGCTGCGCCAGCCGCTCCGTCGCGCCGTGCTCCGCCTCGTAGGCGGCAAGCACGGTTTGAACGCGCTGCCAGAAGAGCGTTTCTGGCAGGTCGTAGCAGTGGTCGAGAAGGTGGGAGATCTCACTCAAATTGTAGACGAACAGCGTGTCCATCACCAATTCGCGCAGCGAATCCAGGTTGTCCGTCCAATAGAACTGGTCGGGCTCCGCCTCCCGGTAGATCGGCTCGAGCGACAGGAAATCCGGCGCCTTTTCCGGCGCGCGCAGAAAGCCCGGCGAAAACTCGATGCTCTCGTGAAAATCGCGCAGGATCAGCCGGGCCGGCCAGCCATCGCGATGGACGAGCAGCATGTTCTGCCCGTGCGCTTCTACCGCAAGCCCATGGTGCACCAGCAGGTGCCAGACAGGCAGGACCGCGACTTCAATCAGGCGGTTGATCCAGGGCATCAAGCCGAAGCGCTGGATCCAGTCGTCGGCGAAGGCACGCCCGTCCGCTTCGACCATCATCAGCGCGTTGAAGGGAATGACGGCCTCGCCGGAGCCAAGCGTCGCTTCCGCGTTCTCGCGCCAGATGGCTGCGACCTGTCCGGCCAAAGGGCCGTCGCTGTCGGCTATGATGCCGGCATATTCCTGCAGGACGGTGAGCGGATAACGGTCGCGAAAGGCCGGATCTCCGGCAACCATCTCGGCGATCCAGCGCGAGATCACCGGCGCCGTGCAGACCGAATGCGGCTCAAGGGTACGGCGCGACGAGGTGTTGACGATGTTGAGCGGCAGCTTGACGCTCGCGGCCAACGGTCGGTCCCGGTTCAACAGGGATCGGACCGACTGCGTCGCCGTGTATCGGTCCCCCGCCGGGCCGAGGCAAAGGGCTTCGCCCGCGGCGATCCAGCCAGAAAGCTGTCTCTCATTGAGTTCGCGCCATTGCCAGGGATGTAGCGGTACGAGACCGAACGCATCAGGCGAAACACCGCGCTCCTGCCGCTTCGCCCGGAGTTCGGACCAGGTTTCCTCCCCCAGTTCCGCTTCCCAGAAGGCATCCTCGTCACCGGGGATCGCGCAGCGAAGATGCTTGCGCGCCACCAGAAGCCAGGCAAGCTGGAACGCTCCTCCCATTTCGGGCCCATAGGCTGCATGGTCGGCGACGGAAAAGCCGGTACGCGCCTTGTAGCAGGGATGATAGGGATGGCCCTCCTCAAGCGCTCCCTCCAACTCCGCAAATGACAAAGCGCGGCGCAGCCGCGCCGGTACCTGACGCTCGTTCCAGGCGCTGAAAGCGATCGTCTGCGTGAGTTCGTTGAGCAGCTTTCCGCGCGTCGGTCCGCTGCCCGGCAGGACGGATACCAGCTGCGCCAGCGGCGGCACGACCCAGCCGTCCGCATCATCATGCATCTCTACCGATCCGGCAGCCAGCCGCAGCCGGCCAAAGGGGCCGATAGCGCCGTGGCAGCGGAACTGCCGGCCGCCGAGCGACCAGTGGAAGGTGGTGACATCCCCGCCCGTGTGCTCGCTGGCCTCAACGATACCTTCGAACAGCAGCGCGGCAACGAGCTGGCGAAGCACCCGCTCGTCCGGGCGGCCCTTGAGATCAAGAGGCAATGGCATGGTCGGTCCTCGGCGCAGTCAGAACAGCCGGCGCCCTCAGCGGGTTCGGCACGGGGCGATAAAGGGACGGCGCGTTGCTGGATTGCAGTTCGTCGACGTCGTAGAGACGCGTCGTCAGGTTGGCCTTGGAGACGATCGTCGGCATGTCGAGCACGTGACGGGCAAAGTCACGCCCGGCTCCACTCATTCGGGTGGCATAGCGCTCGAGATGCGCGCGCAGTTCGCGCAGGAGCAGGCTCTCGTCGCAGAGCCCGTCATGGCCCATGCGGCTGATCACCGAGAAGACCTGATTGACGATCAGGTAATAGGCGAAGCGATCCCGAATTTCGCTCTCGGCAAAATAGAGGGACGCGATCGTTTGCGTCTCGGGCACATGGCCGGCAATCAGGCTGCGGTACCGCTCCGAGAGATAGAAGCCCTGATTGTCCCGATAGTAGCTGACGGACGGATAGCCGGTGCCGACGTCCAGCAAGCTGTTTTGCTGGTGGGCTTCGAGCGCTATACCGTAATCGTCATAGAGGCGGATCAGCGGTTCGACGGCGCAGTCGAGATAGCGGCGGAACCAGGCAAGCACCGTGTCCGCCAGGCTCTCGCCGGCGCGCGCAGCAGCCGCCTCAACCAGCCTTGCGAGCCGGGATGGCGCACCCGGTAGCGGATCGGCCGTCAGGGCCGCGACGGTGACGACGCCCCGCCCACCGCCGTCCGCAAATGGGTTCTCCCGCAGGATGACTTCAAAGCCGCTCTCGCTGCGTCCCGGCAGCTCGAGCGTGATATAGGCGGGGTCTTGAATGATGCGGAAGTTTCGCGAGCGTTCGGCAAAACCGATCCGGTCGATCAGCTTCGCCATTGCGACACCCGCTTCGAGCTCCTGACGACGATTGAGACGCACAGAGTTGGTGATGCGCACGGGCAGGGAAAATTTAAGCATCCAGCCGGCATCGGCGCCGTAAACCGTGCGCACCGACGAGGTCGCGGTAAAGGCCGGGCCGGCGGGGCCGAGATGCCGCAGCCGCCCCTCCCCCAGCATGCCGCGGATATCGGGATCAAGCAGCAGGGCTTCAGCCTGAAGCGGATGCATCGGCAACAGATACTCGTCGTCTCCGAGCGCGATGCCGTCGGCGTCCGGCCCGACGAGGGACCGCACGATCTCGGGCGCTGCAACCGCGCGCGCGCAATCGTGCCTGATATCGCCGCGTTTTGCCGCGAAGTAGTGCAGCCTGAACTGGCCGCGCAGTTCCGGCGCGTAGCTCTCCTGCTGCCAATAGGTCATGCCCTGGCGGCTCTTCGGCGTCGGGTGCTGCCAATGGCCAAAGACGAGCGACTGCTCCGCTTCGACGAAATGACCGCCGTCCGCCGGCTCCGCCGCGGCCCTGTCGATATAGAGTGCCGTCTGCTGGTAACTTTCGAGCACGCGCATCAAGAGTTCGAGCTCGAAACCGCGCAGGGCGTCGGCCTTGGCCTCGTCGACCTGGCGGTAGCATTCGTGCACCAGGATATGGAGCGCCGAAATCAGTTCGATATGGCGCCAGGTGGCGTCGGACACGCCCCTGCCCCAGACCCTGCCGAAATGGTGTGGGCCGCAGAGCGACGGCGATGTCACCTCGGCGCGCAGGATCATCTGCTGCCTGGGCAGAGACCATTCCACGCAGTCGACGGCGCCGCCTGCGGCGCGATGCATGGCCCGGATGCCCGGATTGACTTCGCGCAGGTAGCAGTTTGCGAAGCTTTGAAAGGTGGCGATTTCTGCTATTTGCCTAGACGATTGCATCCTGATCCTCGGCACGCGACACGCATAGCCGCGCAATTGCGTTGGGCGCTTTCGACCAACACATTGAATTTTCTTGTCGGAACTAGCTTGCGAGCGGTTCGCTTAGCCGGCGGGCTGCCAGGCAAGCGGATCGGGCTCTTCCCGGAACGCGAAGCGCAGAAGATGGCTTTCGATCACCGATTTCGTGTCCGCAAGGTTGGCGTCATCGGGTGAGCGGGCGCGGATGCTCAAGCCTTCTGATGTGGCATGGAGGTAGCCGGTGCCGCAGGAAAACCTGAGCTCGGCGCGCGGGCCCTCCTGTTCGACGTCGACCTTGTGGGCGAAATGCTTGCAGAGCTGCGTCAGGTATTTCTGGCCGTCTTCCGTCGCAAAATGGGTGGTGGCTTCTTGCATCTGGAACTCCCGTTTCGGCTTTCGCTTGCGTGGGCGGCGCTTGGGTGGCCGCCTCCGCTTGTTGAGGCAACGGCCACCTGGAGGCGGCGGCCGTTGCGGTCGCGGACGCCCTAGAAAGTCGCCTTGGCGGTCAGGATGAAGGAACGGCCCGGCTCGTAGAGTGGCGTCACCGTTCCGAACTCCTGACCGTAGGTCGCCCGATCCGAATAGGTTTCGTCGAAAATGTTCTTCAGTTCGGCGCGCAGCGACAGGTTCGGCCGCTCCGGCGGCACGTATTCGACAAAGGCGTTGAAGACTTGGTAGCCCTCGAAGGGCTTGCTGCCGTCGGCAACGTCGTCGTAGTCGAGCGCAATTTCCGCGTCGGCCCCGAAAGTGACGCCCCAGTCCGTCAGCGTGTGGACCGCTTGCAGCGTGATGATCTGGCCGGCCGGCGCGGCCAGATAGGTGCCGAGATCAGAATCGGCAGGCTTGCCGTCGATCTCCACGTCGATATTGGCGTATTTCACCTTGAAAAAACCATCGCCCCAGCTGTAGCCGGCGCAGATCTCGAAGCCGCGCGAGCGGACGTCATGCGCTTCGATCCCGCGCGTGACCGCATAACGCGGCGTGCGCGCGTCATCGATATCGGTTTGGAAGACGCTGCCCTCGACGGTGAAGTCGTTGTAGTTCGCCTCCAGGCCCAGGATATAGTTGTCCGCCGTCACCGGCTTCGGACCGCTGCCATAGTTCCAGTTGGGATTCATGATGAAGTTTTCGGCGAGCGGAATGCCTGCCCAGACGTGCGAATAGCCCGCCTTGGCGGTCAGCAGGTCCTCGATGAGGTCGTACTCGCCCGAGACGTTGCCGCTGAGGCCCGAATTGTTCCACTCTTCTCCCGTCGTCCCGGTAAACTGCTGCGTGTCGCCGCGCGCACCGAAGGAGAGGCGCGTTCTCTCCCAGGGCTCGAGCCGGGCCTGGGCATAGATGCCGACATTGCGCGCCTTCTCGGTGCTGGCATCGAACATGTCGTCGAGGTCAGCCTTGTCGTCATAAAAGTCAACGCCGGCAATGACGTTACCCATGTCGAACGAGAACTTGTTCTCGAACTTGCCGTTGAAGCTGCTCGTGGTGCCGGTGGCGGGATAGGGCGGAATGTTGAGGCGCGGCGGCAGGATGATCGGAATTTCGACCTCCGTCCTGGAGTAGGCGAGCATCAGCGTTGGATCCCACCAGCCCTCCGGCGTGCTGTCGGTATAGGTAAACACCGTGTTCTGCCGGTCGAGCATGTAGTCGCGCACGCGCGGCTCCCATGGTGGGCGTCCGTCGATAAAGCCGATATTAGCGCGAAACGGACGCGGCGCGTCGTCGCGAATGCGGTCGTGGCTGATCTCGAAACGGTCGCCGCTGTCGAACTCGTAGGCAAGCTTGCCAAGCCCGCTCAACACGTCTGTCGAGGTGCCTTCCACGTCCTGCCCATTGCCGGCGGTGAAATCGTTGCCGTTGCCGAAATTGAAGTAGCCGAGGAACTCGAGCCCGTCGCGCATGCCGTATGCGGAGATCCCGGTCGTCACCGTGTTGCTGTTGAAATTGTAGCTCGACGTGACAAAGCCGCCGAAGCCGTCGCCATCGAGCAGATCGCGCGCGTCGATCGTCTCGTAAGCAATCGCGCCGGCAAGCGCCCCGGGACCGGCATCGGCCGGCGCAACGCCGGCATCGACGTTGACGGCCTTCAGCAGGCCGGGGTCAATGAGGTTGGTGCCGTTGTGGTGGAAGACCTTGTTGTTCTGTCGGCCGCCATCCATCGTGACAGCGAGGCTGGTTTCCTCGATGCCGTGGACGTAGACCTTCTGCGACATCGGCAACGAGCTGCCGACCGAAATGCCGGGCTCGCCGGAAAACACGTCGGCAATGTTGGCGGGGTTCTTGCGCTTCAGGTCTTCCGACGAGATGACGATCTCGCCGGCGCCGAGCGGCCCGGCACCGAAGGCCGAAATCGGATCGAGGACCGTTGCTCCGTCCGCAGCGACAGCAGCGCTGCCACCCGCCGACACGGCCGAGCCGACCAGCGCGGTGCCGCCCGATATCCTGTAGGAAATGCCGGTGCCCGACAAAAGCCGGGCAAGCGCCTGGTCCGCCGTCATCGTTCCGCTGACCGTCGCCGAGCGAAGCCCCTGCGAGGTGGAAGCCGCCAGGGTCACCTGCAGGCCGGACTGCCGCCCGAAGGCGTTGAGCGCGGTGGAAAGCGGCTGCGACGGGATGTCGAAGCTGCGGGCGTTGCTGACGCGCGACGTGGTCTGCTGGGCGGAGGCCGTGGAAACGGGCATCAGCGCGAGGGAGGAAAACGCGGCGATCGCCGTCGTCGTCAGCAGGCGCCGTCTTTCACGGCGACGTCCCGTATCGAATTTCAGATGTCCCTTGCGGCATTTCGGCGAACGCATTTTACCCCCGTCTCGGCATTCCACGCGGCCTTGCGGGCGCGCGTTTCCAACCAAAGACGACCGGCCCCGGATTTTTTTTCACCGGCGCGCGATTTTTTCCTGATTTTTTTACTCCAATTAAAACCGCGTCAGGATGCGGCCATAGGGGGTCACCTCGCGTACCTTGCCGCCGAAAGGCTGCACCAGCGCCTGGAGCGCCCGATCCGGATCCTTCAGATCGTAGACGCCGGTTACACGCCGCCCTGCCAGATCCGGCTGCGGAATGGAAATCCAGGCAGAATGGTAGCGCTGCAGCCGCTCGGCGGCAGCGGCGACCGTGACATCATTGACGAACATCCTGCCGCTTCGCCAGGCGCCGATATCATCCGCCGCGATCGCGCTTCGCAAGACTGCGCCGGTCGCATGGCTCACCGTCGCCATTTCTCCCGGGGCCAGTTCGAAATTCTGCTTGTGCGCGTTTGCACTATAGGAGACGGCCACCGTGCCGTGCGCCAGCTCGACGGTCGTCTCCGTGCTCGCCAGCTGCACATCAAACGCAGTCCCCAGCACGGACACCTCGACGCCACCCGCCTCGACGACAAAGGGACGCGAGGGATCGCGGGCGACGTTGAAATAGGCTTCGCCCTTCAGCAGCCTGACATGGCGGGTGCCGGCGCTGATGTCGGTGGCGATGGCGCTGCCGCCGCCCATTTCGATGATCGTCCCGTCCGCAAGCGTAATCGTCCTGTTTTGCGCCGTCTCGGTCACGTGATCGGCCTGCCACCACACGAGAAGCGACGGCAGGGAGACGAAGAGGACGAGGCAGGCAGCAAGCGCCAGCGCCACGCCGGCGACCAAGCCGCCCGTTCCCATCCGGCGACGTTGGCGGACCGGTGGCTCGACGAAAACGGACGGCCTTGCCCCACGCCATAGATGCTCGTGCACCGGCGGCACCTCACCGAGCAGCTGCCAGGTCCGCAACGCCGTCTGCCAGGCTTGGCCATGCAATTCCGACTGGCCCAGCCAGGCGCGGAACCGGGCTTGCGTGTCGCGACAGTTCGGGCGCGCCTTCAACTCGAGGAACCAATCCATGGCCTCTTCGAGCAGCGCCTCCGATATGTGGTTGTCCTTGGTCAAAGCCCTGCCTGCCGCTTGGATGTTCGACGCCCTAGCACTTTGTTTCTGTAGCCCCCAACCCCGTCAAGCGGCGTCACCGGGAAGCGGGACGCTTCCGTGGTACTTTCGCTCTGTCATAAAGACGACCAGCACCCGATTTTTTTTCACACGGGGACCCCTGAAATTCTAGGAGGCCCCACCCGCAAGCGTTGTCGCAACCCGCATCATGGCGGCGCGCACGTGGCGGTGCGCCGTCGCGACGGAGATGTCGAGATGGGCGGCGATCTCTTCGAGGGTGTAGCCGCCGAAACGGTGCATCTCGAGCGCGACCCGCACTTCCTCGGGAAGGTCTTCGAGAATGCCGGAGATGCGTCTGATTTCGTCGCTGACGAGAATGATGTCCTCGGGCGTCGGCACCTCGATCGGCATCGACCAGAACGGCGGCTCGCTCTGCTCTTCCCGCGCTTCGATCTTGCGGCGCTTCAAGAGGTCGAGGGACAGGTTGCGGACGATCTTGTAGAGATACGCGAGCGAAAGCCCGGACGGTCCGGCAGAAGGCGGATTGCCGGTGTTTGCCGGCGCAAATCGAATGAAGGCCTCCTGCACGATATCTTCGGCCGTTTCCCGCGATCCGACGATCCGCGTGGCATAGGCGACCAGGGCAGTACGGTTGGCGAAATAGACCTGATGGCGCGTATCGATGTCGACCACTGTGTCTGATCCGATCATATAATTTCGATTTGGCGCGGCGTGCGCACCCCTGCCGAGAGGCGATCTATGGCCAAGGGACCAATCGAGCGCCGTGTCTCTTAGCACGCAGAAATAAACTCGTCTGTAATACTCATGTTAAAATTTCAAGGCTGGCGAATGCGGGGTGTGAGCGGGCGCGCGGGGGCCGCCGGAACGCAGTTCCCGGACCAGATCGATCAGGGCACGCAATTTCGCCGGTACGTGCCGGCGGCCAGGAAAATAGAGACATAGCCCATCGTAGGGCGGCGTCCACTCTTCCAGCACCGGAACCAGACGCCCGGCCTCGACGTCGTCGCGGACGTGATGATCGGAGAGATAGGCCAGTCCCACCCCGCCGAGAGCCGCCTGAAGCATGAGTTCGCTGTCGTCAAGGATGAGCGGTCCCGGCGCATCGATTTCGACGCTTTCCCCGCGCCGGGAAAACTCCCAGTGATAGATCCTGCCGCTTGCCATGCGCGCCCGGATGCAGGCGTGCTGCCTCAGATCGCCCGGCAGCAGCGGCACCGCTCTTTCGCGAAAATAGTCCGGCGAACCCACGACGATCATGCGCGACTGAGGCACGACCGGAACGGCGACCATATCCGGAGGAACCGCCTCGGCGAGACGAAACCCGGCGTCGAAACCGAGCGCTACGATATCCACCAGCGCATTGTCGGTCGCAACCTCCAGCGCCATCTCTGGATATCGCCTCAGATACTCGATCAGTAGCGGCCGCAAAACCATCTTCGCCGCTCCCGGGGAGGTGTTGAGCCGCAGCATGCCGCTCGGTCGTGCCTGAGACTCCGTCGCCCGCTCGACGGCGCCGTCGATGGCGGCAAGAGCCGGCAGGATCTCGGCAACGAAAGCCTCGCCTGCCGTCGTCAGCGCCACCGATCGCGTCGTGCGGTTGAACAGGCGCACATTGAGGCGCGCCTCCAGCGCCAGGACCGCATGGCTCAACGACGAGGACGAAACCCCGAGTTCCCGGGCAGCGGCCCGAAAGCCGCCGAGCCGCGCGATTGCCGCCACCGCCTCCAGTTCGGACAGGCTCGCCTTCATTGCGCTATTTTCCTCATCAGAGTGTCTGTGATTGATGATCTTATCCTGACGATCGTTCCGATGCATATCCTTTTCATCGCAACAGGAAATCGGACGATGAAGATCATTGAGCAGATATATGTCGATGGCGCTTTCGTTGCGCCTCACGGCGACGAGCGCTTCGCGCTTTTCAATCCCGCCACGGAGGAAAAGATCGGCGAGGTCCGGCTGGGCGACAATCGGGATGCGCACGCGGCCATTGCTGCCGCGAAACGGGCCTTCCCGGCCATGCGGCAAACGACACCGGCCGAACGCATCGCCATGCTGCAAACGCTGGCGAAGGCTGTCGCCGCCAACGCCGATGCGCTTCGTGCGGCCATGACCATCGAATACGGCGCGCCGCAGTCGTTCCTCGCATTCTCCGTGCCGCACGCCGCGAACGTGTTCGACGTCGCGGCAAGGACCGTGGCCGACTACGCCTTTACCCGTCGTATCGGCAATGCGGAGGTGGTGATGGAACCCGTGGGCGTGGCCGCGGCAATCACACCCTGGAACAGCAACATCGGCTTCATCTGCACCAAACTCGCCACGGCGATCGCGGCCGGCACGACCATCGTGATCAAGCCGTCGGAGATGAGCGCTATCCAGACCCAGGTGCTGCTCGAAGTCTTGCACGAAGCGCGACTGCCCGATGGCGTCCTCAATGTCGTCAACGGCTACGGCCACGTGGTCGGCGCGGAACTCAGCCGGCATCCCGACATCGCCAAGATCACCTTCACTGGCTCCACCACGACCGGTCGGGAGATCCTGCGCAATGCAGCGGAAAGCTTCAAGCGCGTGACGCTCGAACTGGGCGGAAAAGGGCCGCAGATCCTGCTCGATGACGCGGACCTCGACCGGGCGATCCCGCATGTTCTGGCATCGGCCTTCCGCAACAGCGGGCAGGCCTGCATCGCCGGAACCCGGCTTCTTGTTCCGAAGCGAAGACATACGGAGGTGATATCGCGCCTTGCGCACGCCGTTTCCGCGCTGCGACCCGGACCTTCGAGCGATCCGGCCTCCGACATCGGCCCGATGGTGAGCGCCCGGCAGTGGGAGCGTGTCCAGGCCTATATCCGCCTGGGGCAGGAAGAGGGTGCGACGCTTCTTGTCGGCGGCGAAGGCCGGCCGGAAGGGCTGCAACGGGGATGGTTCGTCCGCCCGACCGTCTTTTCCGGTGTGACCAACGACATGCGGATTGCGCGCGAGGAAGTCTTCGGCCCCGTGCTCAGCGTTCTTTCCTACGAAACGGAAGCGGAAGCGATCGCGATTGCCAACGACACGGAATACGGATTGCAGTCCTACGTTCTTGGCACCGACGCCGAACGTATGCGCAGCATCGCCCGACAATTGGAGGCGGGGCGCGTGGTGATCAACGAAACCCCGGCCGACGCTCAAGCGCCCTTCGGCGGGTTCAAGCAATCCGGCATCGGCCGCGAATTCGGTCCCTTCGGCCTCGACGCCTTCCTCGAACCGAAGGCGATCATCGGGTGATGCCTCGCCCGGACGGCTCGACCCGACGGGTCGTCCGGGCGAGGGTCAACCCCACGCTCGGCAAGGCCAAAAAGATCGCGGCGGCCCCCTTTCGAAGGCCGCCGCGTTTCTCGTCACGGTCGGATGAGCCCGGGCGTTATGCCGGCAGTTGCTCTTCCTTGGTCTTGACCAGGCTCCAGACAACACCCGAAGCGATGATCGCGAAGGTGACACCGAGCGACAGGGCCGCGGGGAACTTCTCTAGCCCCAGGAGATCGGCGACGAAGATCTTCGAACCGATGAAGATCAGGACGACGGCCAGCGCCGGCTTCAGGTAGCGGAAGCGATGGATCATGGCAGCGAGCGCGAAGTAGAGGGCGCGCAGGCCGAGGATAGCGAAGATGTTCGAGGTGTAGACGATGAACGGGTCCGTGGTGATCGCGAAGATCGCGGGAACCGAGTCGACGGCGAAGATCACGTCGGCCACCTCGACCATGACCAGCGCCATGAAAAGGGGCGTGATGAACCAGGTCATCTTGCCGGTCTTCGGGTTGACGAGCTTCACGAAGAAGCGCTCGCCGTGATGTTCCTCGGTGACGTTGAAACGGCTGCGCATGAAGCGCACGAGCGCGTTGTCCGAAACGTTGGGCTCGGCCTCCTTCATCACCAGCATCTTGATGCCGGTAAAGACCAGGAACGCAGCGAAAATATAGAGAACCCAGGAGAATTCGGCGACGAGCGTCGCGCCGACGCCGATCATGATCGCGCGCAGCACGATAACGCCAAGGATACCCCAGAAGAGCACGCGGTGCTGGTAGATGCGCGGGACGGCGAAGAAGGAGAAGATGAGGGCGATGACGAAGACGTTGTCGAGCGCCAGGGTCTTTTCGACGACGAAGCCGGTCATATAGGCAAGGCCGGACTCGGCACCGAGATACCACCAGACGAAGCCGCCGAAGCTCAGGCCGAGGGCGATATAGAAGGCGGAAAGCTTGACGCTTTCGGCAACGTTGATCTCCTTGTTCTCCTTATGGAGAATACCAAGGTCGAACGACAGGATAGCGATCACGAGGGCGAAAAAGCTCGCCCACAGCCACAGTGGCGTTCCCAGCCACACTACAGACATGAAGGAAAAGTCCACAGACGGGTCCCCAATCGGCACATGTTGTCGGAATAAGGTCCGACATCGCAAGAGTGCCGAAGCTCTCGCCAGAGGGGCCCGGACCAGCGGGTTAGGCGGCAGATAGGAGCTCGGTTTTCCGGTATCAAGGGAGGCCCATGATTTTTTTCAAGAACTCGGCCGCGCTTGCTGGCAGCCGAGCCCTGGTGGTCAAAATCGATCCCGGCAAACTCTGAGGTTGAACCGTGACGGTAGAGAATCCGACTGAAGTACCCGCGTTCGCCTGGCGCGGCGCATTTGAAAACAAGGAACTGAATACCCTGCACGCCGAATGCTTCGAGCACGCCTTGACCGATGACGACTGGTGGAGCCAGGTCAACCGCTTCAGCCTCGGCTGGGTCACCATGCGGATCTCGGGCGCACTGACAGGCTTCGTTAATGTCGCCTGGGACGGTGGCGTGCATGCTTTCCTGCTCGATACGATGGTGACGCTACCGTTGAGGCGTAAGGGTTACGCCACGCTGCTCGTCGAAGAGGCCGTAACGCACGCCAAGGCCTCGGGCTGCGAATGGCTGCATGTAGACTTCGACCCGCATCTGCGCGAATTCTACGTCGACCGGTGCGGTTTCGTGCCGACGGATGCCGGTCTCATCCAACTTCGATAAAAAAATTCTCCAGCGTCTGGCCTTTGAGCATGGTCGTCCTCGCAGCCAAGTCGATGTGGTGGCTTGATAAACTTCCTATATAAGCGAACACGACGTTCGAGGTTTCCGCCAAGACAAGGACAGATTTGATGACCGAAAAATCCCCCGCTGACAATTTCCCCGCCGGCTATGACGTTCCCAAGGTCTGGACCTGGGACAAGGGCAATGGCGGCGCGTTTGCCAGCATTAACCGTCCGACCGCCGGCGCGACGCGCGATCAGGATCTGCCCGTCGGCAAGCATCCGTTGCAGCTTTACTCGCTGGCGACGCCGAACGGCGTGAAAGTCACGATCATGCTCGAAGAGCTGCTGGCGGCCGGCCATAAGGACGCCGAATACGATGCCTGGCCGATCCGGATCGGAGACGGCGACCAGTTCGGTTCTGGCTTCGTCGACGTCAACCCGAACTCCAAGATCCCGGCGCTGATGGACCATGCGCCCAAGGGCGGCGGCGCGCCGGTGCGCGTGTTCGAATCGGCCTCGATCCTCACCTATCTCGCCGAGAAATTCGGCGCCTTCCTGCCGAGCGAGCTTCGCGCCCGCACAGAGACCTTGAACTGGCTGTTCTGGCAGATGGGCTCGGCACCGTTCCTCGGCGGCGGCTTCGGCCATTTCTATGCCTATGCGCCGATGAAGATCAAATACGCCATCGACCGCTACGCGATGGAGGTGAAGCGCCAGCTCGACGTGCTCGATCGCCATCTCGCGGAGAACCGCTTCCTCGCCGGCTCGGAATACACCATTGCCGACATGGCCACCTGGCCCTGGTATGGCAATCTGGCGCTCGGGCAGGTATATGGCGATGCCGGTACTTTCCTCGAGGTTCAGAGCTACGAGCACGTCCAGCGCTGGACGGCCGAGATCGCCGCCCGGCCGGCCGTCAAGCGTGGCCGCATGGTCAACCGCTTGAGCGGCAACCCGTCCGAACAATTGCATGAGCGTCACGACGCTTCCGACTTCGATACGAAGACTGAGGACAAGATCGTCGAGAAGCAGACCGCCTAAGGAGAATAGAATGGCCAAGCTGGCTGATATGACGAAACACCGGGGTTTTCCCTACGCCATGCCGGGCACGGGCATCCAGTTCGTCATCCGTCGGGCCAACCCCAAGGGAGCAACGCCGATCAAGGCGTTGCCCCGCCATGCCCGGCCCGGCTCCGGGGCGCACCGCATCGATGCGGCCTTCCTCCACGCCCTCTGGCATCATTTCGGCGCGGAACCATTCGAGCGCGGCAATCTCGATGCCGCCCGGCTGAACCTCCTGTTCGGACGCGAGGTGCTGCCGGTCGACAAGGATTTCGATCCCGTGTCCTACGAAGCATTGCTCGTCATCAACGAGAAGGTTGCCCGGCAAAGCTTCCCGGAATCGTTCGTCGACGTATTCGAGGTGTGATGTCGGCGGCGGCTGGCCGCTCCAACTGTTTGAGGTGGCGCACCGCCTGCCGGTGCGCCACCTCACTTTTTTACATCACGCGCGGAGTGCGCCCGTCATCCGCAACACATCCTCAAGCGGGACAAGCCCCTTCATCGCACCGCTGCCGGTAACGGGCTCGCCATCCTCGATCGCCACTGCGAAGCGGAAGGCCGGATCGGCCTCGATGCGCTGGCGCAGCGCGTGGATGCGCGGATAGTTGCGCGCATAGTCCTTCGGATCGATCGCCTCGTGGAAATCGACCCAGCGGGCCACGCCGGCAAAGACCGCATCGGCAAGCGTCGGCCGGTCGCCGATGAGGTAATTGCTGTCGCCCATCATCGCTTCCAACTGCTTGTGACGCTTGGCGACGAACTCGCGGCCGAAGGCGCGCAAGGTTTCGCGGTATTCCTCCGTGGCGTCTTCGGATTCCAGCGCCACCCACATCGAGAAGAACGCGCCGGTGAAGCCGGTGTTGAGGAAGGCGATGAACTGGTGCATGCGGTCCGCCTCGAAAGTGCCCGGGGCGAAGCTGATGCGACGCTCCTGATCGCGCCCCTCCAGCCATAAGGCGATCGCCATGGTCTCGGTCAGCACGTCGCCCTTGTCGGTCACGAGAGCGGGCGTTTCGACCCGACCGTTGAAGCGCTCATAGGCGTCGGTGCGCATTTCCCCGAGCATGTCGACGCGGGTGAGGCGATAGGGCTGGCCGAGCCATTCGAAGGCGGTGACCAGGCCGGCGGAACTTCCGAGTGGAAAGCCTGAGGTGAAGATCGGTTCAGAGACACTGTGCATGATGTCGTTTCTCCATTGTTGATGTCATGGATATATCGACGTGGACGGCGCCTCTGTAGTCGGCCTAAATTGGACTTATCGTCTGCATATGTGGACGATCGAGATTGAAGGATCTCGGCGAACGATGCCTGATTTTCGCCGAACGCCATTGGGGCCTTCGGCAATGTATCGGATCGGTCTCTGACAGGCCCCCGCCGCTAGGCGGAGCGAGCCGGAGACGGATAGAGGCCGCCTTCGTCGGCATCGACGGTGATCGACAAGGTTACATGCCGCGGCCGCGTCAGCGCGAACAGCACTGCCTCGGCGATGTCCCGGTTCGTCGCCGCCTCGCCCTTCCGTCGACTGCCGGCCGCCTCCCATGCGCCATCAAGCGGCGAGATGTCCTCAATGTATGGCGGGTGGACGACGATCGAACGGACGGGGGTACCTGCAAGCTTCTGGCGCAGGCCATCGGCCAGGGCGGCCTGCGCCCGCTTGGCAGCATAAAAGGGCACGGACACGGTCTGGAGTGCGGCATTAGGCAGGCCGCTGATCGAGCCGATCGTGACGATATCCGGCCGGGGCGAGTGAGCGAACAAAGGCAGCAGCCCCTGGGTGAACAGGAAGGTCCCGGTAACCGCCGCGTTGACGACGCCGAGCACCGCGTCATCAGGATGATCCTCGTCACTGTCCTCGAGCCACATGGCGCCGTTGTTCACGAGGATATCGATGCGTCCGTTCTCGGCCTTGATGCCCTCGACTGCCGCAGCCACGCTTTTCGCATCCGCAAGATCGAGCGCAACGGTTTGTACCCGTCGCCCGAAAGCACGGACAATCAGTTCGGCCACGTCCGTGAGCGCGCTCTGGCTGCGCCCGCACAACACGAGAGCGCAGCCCGCTTCGGCCAATGCATAGGCCAGGGCCGCTCCGAGGCCGCGACCAGCACCTGTTACCACCGCAACAGTTCCATTCAGTTGTATCATCCGCATCCCCTAGGAGCGCGCGAAGAGAAGCCTCGCGCGCGTATCGAGGCTGCACAATTAGGTATCAGCGGTTGAATTTCCAACGGGAAAGCGCCGGATGCGACGACCCGGCGCACATGCCTTCGACGCGCGTTCCGTCGGGCAAAGGCAAGTGCGGGAAGATTTCAGGGTGGAGAAACGGGGGCACCGACCTATCTCGCAGAGCAGGTGGCGAAGGAAACGGCCCCTCCGGCTTCAAAACGAAAGGACGCGTCATGGCCAAGAATACGATCTGCCTCTGGTACGACAAGGAGGCCGAGACAGCCGCTCGCTTCTACGCCGAGATCTTTCCCGATAGCCGGGTCAGTGCCGTGCACCGCGCGCCCGGCGACTTTCCGTCGGGCAAGGCGGGAGACGTGCTGACGGTGGAGTTTACGGTCGCCGGAATTCCCTGCCTCGGCCTCAACGGCGGGCCGATGTTCAAGCACAACGAGGCCTTTTCGTTCCAGGTCGCCACCGACGACCAGGAGGAGACCGACCGCTACTGGAACGCCATTGTCGGCAATGGCGGACAGGAGAGCGCCTGCGGCTGGTGTAAGGACAAATGGGGCATTTCCTGGCAGATCACGCCAAGGGTCCTGACCGATGCCCTGGCGGCCGGCGGCGGCGAAGCAAAGCGCGCCTTCGAAGCGATGATGACCATGGGCAAGATCGACGTCGCTGCGATCGAGGCGGCGCGGCGCGGCTGAAGCCTCCGCTCCGACGGAACTTTCCGGCCCGAGACGGCTTACCCAATGGTGTGCGGGCCGTGTCAACCGGACGCGACAGGGATGGTGAACATGGCGGTTTTTCCGGTTTCCCGCCATGGCCAACGCAATGGCAGTCGAGCGCCCCACCTGTCCGGTTCGCCTCACGCTGTCGGCGACGCATCGCCGGCAGCACGATCGGGACAGACTTGCCGAACCTTTCCAAGTGCCCGGCTACGCGGGATCAGGCACTCAGGATATCGCGAAGCGCCTCGCCGACCCCAGTCGCCGACTGCGGGTTCTGGCCGGTGATCAGCCTGCCATCGACAACCACCTTCGATGTCCAGTCCGCGGCCGGATGGTGCGTCGCACCGCGCTCGACAAGCGTGCTTGCGAGCAGGAACGGGACCGTCTTGTCGAGGCCGACGGCGCGCTCTTCGGAATCGGTGAAGGCGCTGACGTTGCGGCCAGCAACCAGATAGCGGCCGTCGGAAAGCTTGACGTTTACGAGGGCTGCCGGTCCGTGGCAGACCGCCGCGACAGCACCGCCGGCCTCGAACACCGAACGCGTCACCCGGTCGACGGCGCGGCTTTGTGGCAGGTCCCACATGGCGCCATGACCGCCGGCGAAGAAAATGGCCGCGTAGCGGGCGGGATCGATATCATCGAGCCGAACCGTCGTGCGGATTGCGGCACGGAACCCTTCGTCGTTCCAGTAGCGGACATTGGTCCCGTCATTGAGGTCGAGCCCGTCGACCGGCGGCTCGCCGCCCTTGATCGAAGCAAACTCGACGGCAATGCCGGCCGCCTCGAGCACGGCAAGCGGGTGGGTGACCTCTCCAAGATAGAAGCCGGTGGGTTGGCCGCCCTCCCCCTTAGTGCCATGGCTGGTGAGCACAAAGAGCACAGGCTTTTTCGGAACGGATGTCGTCTCTGGCATCATTTTCTCCTGGTTGAAGCGAGCCTGACATTGCGGCTCTCAATTGATGCTGCTTATTTATTGCTTCCATCTGCGGCGATAAATGCGCCGCGCAGGAAATGATCTGGTCTTCAGAGGCAAAAATGCGTCGCTTCGATCACCTCGCCGATGTCGAGGCTTTCATCACCGTCATGGACAAGGGGTCGATGACCGCAGGAGCCGTCGCGCTGGCCACGACGCCTTCCGTGCTGAGCCGCGCCATCACCAGGCTCGAGACGAAACTCGGCACGCAGCTGGTGCGGCGGACGACGCGGCGCATCAGCCTCACCGACGCCGGGCGGGTCTACCTCGATCAGGTGCGAGCAGCCTTCGAGACAATCGATCAGGCCGAACGCGCCATTCAAGGCGACGGCGTTGTTGCCGGACGCGTTCGGCTCAGTGCGCCCACGACCTATGGCCATTTCCAGCTGCCGGAAAAGCTGACCCGCTTCGCGACGAGGCATCCATCCGTCACCGTCGAGCTGTCGATTGCCAACCGCAATGTCGATCTGGTCGCCGAGGGCTACGACCTTGCCATACGCCTCGGCCAGCTCCCCGACAGCGGCATGATCGGCAGAAGGCTCGAAGATGCGCCGTTGAGGCTGGTCGCCTCGCCCGATTACGTCGCGCGGCGTGGCATGCCGCGTTCTGTCGACGAGCTCGCAGCACATACCTGCCTGCCCTTCATCATGCCGAGCAGCGGGCGTCCGGCCCCATGGCTGTTGCGCGTCGCCGGAGCCGACCTCGACTGGATACCCCATGGCCCGATCCAGGTGGAGGACGACGTGCTCGGCACCGTCTCGTTGACGGAGGCAGGCCTCGGGATCTGCCAAACCTATGATTTCATCGCGCGCGACCGCCTGGCGCGCGGCAGCCTGGTCGAGCTTCTGCCGGAATTCGGTGGCCGGTCGCGCCCCTTCTCCCTCATTTATCCGCCGCACAGAAACCTACCGGCTGCGACCCGAGCATTGATCGACTGCCTCGTGGAGCAGGCCTGAGGGAAGCGCTCGTCAGTTCGCGCCGTGGCCGTGGTGCCACCGCGCGCAATCAGCGGATCCGCAGTATGACAATCAGCAGCGATTTTGCGCCCTATCTGTTTCGCTGGTCGCTTATGCCCGATGTTGGGCCGATCGTAGAAGCACGTGTCGCGGCGGCCAGGCGCCTGCTCGAGCAGGGGCAGGACGCCCCCAAGCAGGTCGCCGCCCGCTGCGGCTTTGCCGATGCCGATACGCTCCGGCGCGCCTTCATGCGCCATGTCGGCGTCACGCCGGCCGAATATCGCAAGCGCTTTGCCAGCCCGGCTCTGTCCGCGGATTGAGCCGGGCTGGCGCTATTCCCTACTCCGCCGCCTGCATCCTGCCCTCGGGCTTGCCCAGATAGGGCAGCACGAAAAGGTAAATGCCGGTCGGTAGCAGCACCGCCAACGGCGGCAGGGGCAGGTAGTAGACCCATTCGGGGAGCGTCATTACTGGCATGCCGGCAAAGATGGCGGCAACGGCCAGGGAGAAGAGCAGCGACGTCCAGCGATGGATTTTCCGGATCAGGGCGGTCATTCTGGCACCTTGGGTTTGAGCAACGGTCGTCAATGGCTGCGATCAGTCGAGTTTCGCGACGACGTCTTCCAGCTGGGTGAAGAAGCGTGGCCATCCGACCGTCGCGCCCTGGAAATAGGCCTTTTGGTCGGCTCTGAAGCCGCGCTGTTCCATGCGCAGGCTCGTGCCGCCCCTGGCGGGCGCGAGCGTCCAGGTGACGACACTGGTCAAGTCCTTGGTGTCCCAGCGATAGGCGAGCGAGCGGTTCGCCTCGATCGTCTGAACCTCGCAATCGACCTGGCCCCAATCGGCGGAAAGGGTAAAGCGACGGCCGACTTCGGGAATGAAATCGTTGCGCATCAGCCATTCGGCAATCAGATGCGGCTGCGTCAGCGCGCGCCAGATCTTCTCCGGCGGATAGGGAAAGTCGCGTTCGACGACGACAGAGCGGGTGGTTTCCGTTGTTTCGATCATTGGTCCATTCTCTTCAGGAGATCATCGAGATCGTCGAAGCGGTCCTGCCAGAAGCCGGCCATCTCCGTCGTCCAGTCAACCAGCGTCGCGAGCGCTTCGCGCCGGGCGCTGTAATAGGTGTAGCGGCCCTCATGCCGGTCGTGCACGAGCCCTGCAGCCTTCAGGATCTTGAGATGCTTGGACACGACCGGCTGCGAAACCCCGGCATCGGCCAACAAGCCGACGACCGTGGTATCCCCCTGGCGGCAAAGGTGTTCGAAGAGCCCACGGCGTGTGGGATCGGCGAGCGCCCGAAAAACCGCGTCCTGTAACTCAGTCATATCTCATACCCGTTTGGCTATGAGATAACGTATAGCCAAACGGGTATGCGTTTGTCAAATGCTTATGTTTCGTCGGCCCGCATCCCTTTCAAGTGCCTTAGCCGCTGCCGTACCGCCCCTCCGGCACCGCGAAAGGTTGCGCTTGTTGGCGAAATGCAGCGCCCCTATAGAAGAGGCATGATCGGTCAATGTCCGCCAATGGCGGTGAGGTAGTCTGATGGTTTCGCATATTCGTGCCGTTCCTCTCGAAAAGGCATACCGGCTGCTGAACCATGGCCCGACAGTCCTGGTTTCCGCCCGCCATGGCGGCGTTCAGGATGTGATGGCGGCAGCCTGGGCCTGCGCGCTCGATTACGATCCGCCCAAGCTGACGGTCGTGCTCGACAGCGCCACCCGTACCCGCAGCCTCGCGGAGGAAGCGGGCGTGTTCGTCATCCAGGTGCCGACCGCCGCCCAGGCGCTGCTGACCCATGCGGTGGGCACCACGAGCCTTCACGACGATCCCGACAAACTTCGCAACGCCGGCGTCAAACTGTTCGACATGCCGGACTATGATCTTCCGCTTGTTACCGGTTGCTCCGCCTGGCTCGCCTGCCGGCTGATCAGCGAGCCGTCGATCGAGAGCCGCTACGACCTGTTCATCGGCGAAGTCTTCGCGGCCTGGGCCGACGATCGCGTGTTTCGCGACGGGCATTGGATGTTCGAGACGGCCGATCCGGCCTTGCGCAGCCTGCACTATGTGGCGGGCGGGCATTTCTACGCCATCGGCGATGCGATCGACGTGTCCTCCCGATAGGCCGAAAGCGCCCACCAACGGTGGCGCGTCCGGATGGCGACACTCGGTTCCCCCATGGAGAAGACCCGGCCGCGCTCTTTCGCACGACCGGGCCCGCCCCGGGAGGCTACGCACCTTAAAAAAACCGGCCAAAAGCCTGGCGGTGAAGCGAAGGCCGTGACGTTGCCTCAGCTCTTTCCGGACAGGGCGATCACCCGGTCGAGTGCTGCAGCGAAGCCCTTGAGCGAGACAGCGAACGCCACGTCCTTTTGGCTGTCGCTGGCGAACGCGCCGATCTTCAATGCCGTGCCGCTACGAAGCAGCGCAACCGTCGCTTCGGTGAAGGTCAAAGGCACGATGCAGCCGAGCGGCAAGCAGGTGCGGAAGCGGGTCGGCTTGCCGCCGGTCGCGTCGTCGACGCCAAGCGTCACGCCCTTGTCCAGATAAAGACCGAAGGGGAGCGCGAGGCTCCCCTCAAGCCCGGCTTCGGCCGCCGTGCGAAGCTCGATCGTCAGGACATGCTGACCGCTCTTGTGGAACTGGCGCTGCGAGAGGAGGCAATGTTTCTTTCCCTCGATCTCGGCGCAGGCGACGCTCCAGTCCTCGTAGGTCTCCGAAAGCTGGGAGGGCGCCGCGGGTTTGCCGGCGGCGTCTTCCCCATGAAGCGGCGTGATGGCGACGAAAGTCGCCATCAGCATTGTCGAGAGCCAGACGAACCTGCGCATCAGAAGCGCACATCGAGCTTGGCGTCCACGGCGTTCTGCGTCGTGCCGGAGCCGAACTGGCCGGTATAGGTGATGCCGAGGCTCGCATTGCCGGTCAGCGCGAAGTCGATGCCGGCTTCGATGATCGCCGCATCCTCGGCGATCGGCGTACCGGCGACCGAGAAGGCGCTGCCCGTGCCGAACGCCATCGACGAGAACGGGGTCGTATCGCCGAAGGCATGCTGCCAGCCGAGCATGCCGCGCAGCTTCGCTTCGGTTGTGCCAAGGCTGAGCGGAGCCGAAGCGCGAAGACCGAGCGTCGTGAAGGTCGTATCCGTCGTGTTGCTCCGGGTCGACAGAGCCGCCGCACCACCGCGCTCGGTGAAGCCGTCGGTGTGCAGGCTGACATAGGCGAGGTTGGCGAACGGCTCGAGCGCGACACTCGGCAGGTCGATGCGGTAGCCGACTTCACCGAAGGCCTGGAAGGTACCGGCGTCATAATCGGCCTTCAACTGATCGCTGAAGCCCGGGAAGGCGACATTGCGCGACGTGTTGATCGAATGCCAGGTATAGGCAAGGCCCGAGCGCAGTGCGACGTCGCCCCACCGGCTGCCGCTATAGACACCAAGGTGGTAATTGTCGCTGTTGCCGCTCGCCGAGCGGCTGTCGACGTCGAAGTTGGTCCGGCTGTAGCCGGCCATGATACCGACGAGCGCATTGTCCGAGATAGCCGCATCGAAACCGGTAACGAAACCGCCGGTCGACTGATCGAGCGCACCGGCGTTGCCGTTGCCGTCGGTGTTGGTCCAGGACCCGAACACCTGTCCCCAGCCGACCATGGCCGGCGGCGCCACCGGGACAGAGTTGACCGCCGCGACTGCGCCTGTCGTGATCTTGTCCTCCGGACCGTAGGCCAGAACCGGGACGTTTGCAGCGCCGACGTCGCCGAAAGCATCGCGGATGCGGTCGTTCGCCGCGTGGCGCAACAGGCTGCTGTCGTTGATCAACGCGGTCTGGGCCGACGCATGGACTTCGCCGGAGAGCTGATCGAAGGCACGGCGTGCCCCGGCGCCGTCGAGCAGTGTCAATGCATTGTAGAGGCCGACCGACGGGCCGCTCTGGGCAAGAGTGTTCAGCGCCAGTGCCGTCTGCCGTTGGTTGCCGGTGGCAGCCTCGCCTTCGAAGACACCAGGCTTGGGCTCTCCGCCCGGTTTCGGCTCTCCACCCGGCTCACCCGGCTTACCCGGCTCTTCGCCGCCCGGCTTGCCGCCGTTCTTGACCTTGATCGTCAGATCGACCTGCTTTTCCTTCTGGTCGAGCGAGATTTCGAGGAACGCCGATTTCGAAATCGCCTCGGCGAACTTGCCTTCGATCGCACGATCGGCGGTCAGGATCGTGTAGGTCTGACCGGTCTTGTAGCTGGTGTTGGCGTCGAGTGCCGTCACCTGGACATTGGTACCGGTTCCGATCTTGGCGATACCGGTGTTGTCGTTGGTGCCTATGCTCTTGACAACGATCCGGTCGGAGCGGCCGTCGCCGGCGATATCGGCCTCATAGATCGAGCCAGAGGCCATATCCAGCCGGCCCATGATCGTCAGCGTTCCGGTCGAATTGTTGCCGGGCGAGATGATCGCATTCTTGTCGATAAACGTGTCGCCGACCGTGCCGGAGCCGCCGAGCCTGCCGAAAGCGGTCGAGTTCGGATTGCGAATGCGGTTCAACTCGCCGAGCACATTCACTTCATTGGTATAGAAACGATCGCCCTCAACACGTCCCGTTTCGCCATCGACGATCAGGGTGCCGCCGCTCACTTCGAAGCGGGTCTCGCTGAAGTCCACGGGACCGTTGTCCGGGTCGTTGTCGATCGTGTCGATATTGCCCTTCAGGACCAGCTTGCCGCCGGAGACATTCACCTTGCCGTAGAACTTCGACAGGTCGCCGCCAACGATGGTCTCGCCGGAGAAGTTGGTGATCGTGCCCTTGCCGACCATCGTGTTGGCGAACTCGTAGCCCGTGTTCGTATGGTTGAAGTTGACGTAGCCCTTGCGCGGTCCGAAATCGATCTTCGCCGAGGAATTGACCGTGCCTGCCGCCTGCGCCTGTTCGGCGATCGGTTCAGCGATGTTGTTGAGATTGACCTTGCCGCCAATCGTCAGGTTGCCCATGCCCTCGTTGTTGATGCCGCCGACGGCGGAGAGCACGATGTCACCGCCAACCGAGAGCTTGCCGCCGTTGGCGATCGAAAGGTTCGCCCGACCAGCCTCGCCGATCAGCAACCTGTCGGCGACCTTGAGTTCGCTGCCGGCGCCGTCGATAACGGCCTGGATGGTGTCGGTGCTCTCGTCCTCACGCAGGATCGCGGTGTTGGTGGAAACGACAGCGCCCTTCTCGACGGTAAAGCTGTCGCCGATCGTGAATTCACCGGTGTTGACCCAGCGCGTATTGTCGCCGGTGACGAGCACCGTGCCGTTTTCGAAGTAGGTCTTGTTGGTGTTGACGAGGCCGCCGTCCTCGATCCGAACTGTAGCGGTGTTGAGCGTCAGTGCACCGTAAGCGACCCCCAGGAACTCGGTGTTTAGCATGGAACCCGCGCCGCGCACCACGAGCGTTCCGTCGCCCTCCTGCAGGGCGCCGACATAGGTCTCCTTAGCCGAAACCTTGCCGCCGTTCTCGACGCTCAGCGTGCCCTTGCCGCCATAGATACCGCCTTCGAAGCCGCCAACAAAGAGCATGCGGTCGCCGTTGGGATTGGCATCGACGATGTCCCAGGTCGAGCCCGGCCCGGAGACGACGACCGTGCCGACGCTGCCGCGACTGTCTGCGATGTAACCATCGGTACTCTCAACCTTGGCACCATTGTTGATCGTCAGTGTCGCGCCGCCCGGCCCGCCGCGGATAACGAGATTGCCGTTGATCGTATGGTCGCTGGACCACGTTGTGTCGTTTGGAACCAGCAAGCCGGCCGCCTTTGCCGGCGACGGCACGAGTGGCACGGCGGCCAGAGCCAGCGAGAGCAGGCCGGCGCGACCGAGCGCCGTCGAACTCAGAAGGTTGATCCTCAAAACGTCCGCCTTCGCACAGGTATTCAATGTCTGCCCCTTTTCCTTTTCATTCGTGGGCGCACAAATCCCAGGCGAACGGATTCGCCGGGAAAGCACGGGTCATGGGGCGGCTATAGCAAGCCCGCAAAAAGCGAGAATTCGGCTTTCTGCAAACGGCAGATTGCGGCGTCGAAGGGCTGTGGGTTTCTGCAAACGGCTTGTTTTCGGCGACGAACGGCGGTCGACAACCATATGGACTTGAAGGATAAAACCTCGCATGGCGCGAGGACATGAGACGGTTTTGCCTGACGAGGCTGGATATGCCGCAAGCGTTCGGCGGGCGACGCTCTTCCTCGGGCTCCTCTACCAGTTCATGCAGTTCGTCATCAGCAGTACGCTCTGGGCTTTCCTTGGATATAACCCGATTGCGATCGCGCCGATCACCCTGATCCTGATGCTGAACGGGACACTCATGTCCTATGCGATGGCAGTGGCACTCTTTCGCTTCCGGGGCAGGTCCATCCTCTTCAAGCTTCTGCTCGGCTCCGCTCTGGCGCTCGTCGCCGCAGCGATCAATGCCAGCATCGATCTCCTCAGTCACGGCCTGATCGAGCATGGCGATCCGGGCCCAATCAACTGGACCAATGTCGGCTACACCCTCATCTATTGCATGGCGCTGTTTCACGGATGGGCGTTTCTCTACATCGCCCTTCTCGCCAATTCCGAACTGCGCGAGCGGGAACGCCGGCTTGCCGTGACACGGGAGGAAGCGCTGACGGCGCAGATGCGGGCGCTGCGCTACCAGGTCAATCCGCACTTCCTGTTCAACACCTTGAACTCGATTGCCGGGCTGATCGAAGAGGGCGCATCGACGACCGCCCGCCGCATGGTGCTCTCGCTCTCCTCCTTCCTGCGCACGACACTCGAGCTGGATCCGATGCAGGACGTTTGCCTTGCCGACGAGCTGGCCTTGCAGCTCGGCTATCTCAACATCGAGGGCGAACGCTTCTCCGACCGCATGCGGGTCAAGCTCGAGATTGCACCGGGCCTGGAGCAGGCGCTGGTCCCGAGCCTCATCCTTCAGCCATTGATCGAAAATGCGGTCAAGCACGGCGTCGGCGGTTCGATCGGCGTGGTCGAGATCGTGATCCGGGCGGCAAGGCAAGGCGAGACGCTGGAGCTTTCCGTAGAAAACGACATGGCGAACGAGCCGCCGCGCCCGGCGAATAAACCTGCCGGGACCGGCACCGGACTGAGGAATGTCGCCGACCGCATCAAGGCCCGGTTCCCCGAGGTCGGAGCCTTCATATCCGGCCTCGTGGCACCGCACCGTTTTCGGGCAGCGATCACCATGCCGCTGCGGCTGGTCTGATCGCCGCTCTCCGGCCAACGACGGCCGGTAGTCGAAAGTCCGGGCCTTTCTGCAAACCGCTCGATTTGGCCGACGAACGGCAATCGACATCGGCGGCCGGTTGAAGGATAAAAATGGCCATGAAACCTGAGGACGACGCAAGATCGGTGGACGAGAGCGCTTACATCGCCAGCGTGCGGCGCGCGACGCTCTGGCTCGGTTTACTCTACTGGTTCGTGGAATTCCTGATCAGCAGCATTCTTTGGGCGATCCTCGGGATCGACCCGATCATGTCCGCGCCAGGCAAGCTCCTTTTGATGTCCTGCGGCATGGTCTTTTCCTATGGCATCGCCGCTGCGATGTTCGGCGTCCGCCATCAACACATCGCGCTGAAGATCGTCGTCGGCTTTACGACCGCTCTGATGGCTGCGATCGCCAATACCGGCGTCGACTTTCTTCTCTATCTTTTCATCGTGCGTCCCGACCCGATCACGCCCGATTGGACCAGCATCGGCTACACGCTGGTCTACAGCATGGCGACCTTCGTCGGCTGGTCCTTCTTCTTCGTGGCATTGCTCTACAGCTTCGAACTGCGCGAGCGCGAGCGACGCCTGGCGATCACGCGCGAGGAGGCACTCGCCGCACAGATGCGAGCGCTGCGCTACCAGGTCAACCCGCATTTCCTGTTCAACACACTGAACTCCATCACCGGCCTGATCGAGGAGGGGCGGTCCCTTGCCGCGACGCGCATGGTGATGTCGCTGTCCAACTTTCTGCGCACGACGCTGGAGCTTGACCCGCTGCACGACGTGCGGCTTGCCGACGAACTCGCGCTCCAGGCCCGTTACCTGCATATCGAGGGCGAGCGCTATTGCGACCGCATGAGGCTCCGAATGGACATCGACACCGGTCTCGAGGAGGCCTTGGTGCCAAGCCTCATCCTGCAGCCGCTGATCGAAAATGCCGTCAAGCACGGGGTCAGCCGCTCGCCGGATCAGGTGGAAATCGTCATCAGCGCCGCCAAAGTGGGCCATGCGCTGGAAATCTCCGTCGAAAACGACATTGCGGCAACTCCCGAAACCGAGCGGAGGCCGGGCACGGGGATCGGCCTCAAGAATGTAGCCGATCGCGTCCAGGCCCGTTTTCCCGGCGTCGGCGCCTGCGTTTCGGGTCTCGTCACGCCCGGTCGTTTCAGAGCTGCAATCACAATGCCGCTGAGGCTTGCATGAATGAAATCCAGACTGTTCCGCTTTCAATCCTCGTCATCGAAGACGAGCCACTGGCGCGGCGGCGCCTGCTGCGCCTGCTCGGCGCCATGTCCGCCGTTGAGGTGGTGGGAACGGCCGGCAACGTGCAGCAAGCCTGCTCCATGGTTGCCGAACTTTCGCCGGATGCGATCCTGCTCGACATCCAGATGCCGGGCGGCACCGGCTTCGATGTCCTGGAACGGCTGGGCGACCACGCACCCGCAGTCGTTTTCGTGACCGCCTTCGACCACTATGCGCTGCGCGCCTTCGAAGCCGCCGCGGTCGACTATGTCACCAAGCCGATCGAATCCAGCCGCCTGCGCACCGCGATCGAGCGAGCCCGCCTCGCAATCGCCGCACGCACGAGCGCCGAGCGGGTGCTCGAACTCAACGAAACCGTGACGGCGCTGCGCCAGGCGCTGCGCAAGCACGAAACCCAGACCGGCGACCTTTGGATCAAGGCCCGGGGAGAATTCGTGCGGATCGCGCTCGACCGGGTCGTGCGCTTTCAGGCGGAACGCGACTATGTCCGCATTCACGTCGAGGGCCGGTCCTATCTGCACCACGAAAGCCTCGCCTCGCTCGAGCGTCGCCTCGATCCCGCAGAATTCCTCAGGCTGCATCGCAGCTCGATCGTGCGCCGGGACTGTATCGTGGGGCTGAAGCAGGCCCCCTTCGCCGCGCTCATCGCCCTTCTCTCCGACGGCAGCGAGATCCGCGTCGGCCGAACCTACGCCCGACACATCCGCCCGACGACCGGCGAACGCAGCCAGCCGGACTAGCCGCCGCCCACTATCGCAGGACCGCGCGCAGCCGCGGGGCGGCGAAGTCGACGAAGGCCCGGAGCTTCATCGGCACCAGCCCCTGCGGAAGATAGACGAGCTGGACCGGCAGCGCCGGGTGCTCAAAGTCTTCCAGCAGCGGTACGAGCAGGCCGTCCGCCACTTGGCGCGCCACCTGATAGGAAAGCACCCGCGTCAATCCAAGACCGGATATCGCCGCGTCGACGGCGGATTCCGCGGTATTGACGATAAGCCGCGACCGGATCGGCGCGGCCAGCTCGCGCCCGCCGTCGAGGAAACGCCAGACATGGGCGGCCGTAACGTTTTCGAAGGTGATGCAATCGTGATCGGCAAGTTCGCTCGGGTGCCGGAGCACGCCATGCCGCGCGACATAATCGGGGCTTGCATAGACCACCCGGCGCACCGTGCCGATCTTCGTCGCCACGAGATTGCTGTCGGGCAGGTTGCCGATCCTCAGCGCCACGTCGATGTGATCGTCGACGAGATTGGCGAACCGGTCGCCCAAGGCGAGCCGCATATCGACCTCGGGATGGGCCTTGAGGAAATCGACCACGACGGGAAGCACATGCAGGCGTCCGAAGACGATGGGCGCAGAGACCGTCAGATCGCCCTTGATCGTGCTGTATTCGCCGGCTGCCACCCGTTCCGCCTCTTCGACGCGGGCAAGGATCTCCTTGGCAGCCTCGACATAGACGCGGCCGGCCTCGGTCAGCTGGATCCTGCGGTTGGTCCTGGTGATGAGTTGCGCGCCCAGATGCGTTTCAAGCTCGGAAACCTTCCGGCTGATCGTGGCCAGCGGCACCTTGAGGTGCCGGGAGGCGGCCGACAGGCTGCCGTTTTCGATGACGGCGATCAGAACCCCCATGGCGTCGAGACGGTCCACTTTTATCCTTCCATAATTCGGAAATCAGACTATCGAAATCGCATTCTACTGCCGAAAATTGGAAAGTCATAGATTGATCTCGAAGGTGGTTCATTCCGAACCGCCGGAGGGCCGTGACGGTTCTCAAGCTCTTCGAGGACATCTCCCATGAAACTCTACCGCCATCCGCTCTCCGGCCACTCGCACAGGGCGCAGCTTTTCCTGTCGCTGCTCGGCGTGCCGCACGAGCTGATCGACGTCGACCTCAAGGCGCGGGCACACAAGGCGCCGGAATTCCTCGCGCTCAATCCCTTCGGTCAGGTTCCGGTGCTCGACGACGAAGGCACGGTCATCGCCGACAGCAACGCCATCCTCGTCTACCTCGCCAAGAAGCTCGGCCGCATCGACTGGCTGCCGGAAGATCCGGCCTCGGCGGCGAAGGTGCAGAAATGGCTCTCGGTTGCCGCTGGCGACATCGCCTTTGGTCCGGCAGCCGCGCGTCTCGTCACGGTCTTCGGCGCCAATCTGGATGCAGAAGGGGCTATCTCCAGGGCCCACCGGGTGCTTGCACAGATTGATGCGGAGCTTGCCGGCCACGACTTCCTCGTGGGCGCAAGGCCGACCATCGCCGACGTCGCCCTCTACAGCTACGTGTCGGCAGCACCGGAAGGCAATGTCGACCTTTCCGACTACGCCCATGTTCGTGCCTGGCTTTCGCGCATCGAGCGCCTGCCCGGCTTCGTCGGCTTTGAGAAGACCGCCGTCGGCCTCGCCGCCTGATCCAAGCTCCCCGGGGCGGCAGCGCTGCCCCGGCCCCCTTCCAACCGGGACACCCGACCATGCCGGACAACGCACAACAGAAAAAGCCGGATTCGCCGTGGCACGAAGGCGAACTCGCCATCCAGCGCAGCCTCGGCGTCGCCGAGCGCATGGATGCGACCGGGCGCAATTTCGTGCGCAGCTTCATGCCGGAGCAGCACCAGCAATTCTTCCCGATGCTGCCCTTCGCCATGTTCGGAGCCGTCGACGCGAGCGGCGATGTCTGGGCGACGATGCGCGCGGCAGCCCCCGGCTTCATGCAGGCGCCGGACGCCTGGAATCTCGATATACGGTTGCCGCGTGACAGGGATGATCCGGCCGATGCCGGCATGGAGGACGCGCACTCCATCGGCATGCTCGGCATCCAGCTCGAAACCCGGCGCAGGAACCGGTTGAACGGCGCGATCCGGCGCGATGCCGACGACGGCTTCACGCTCCGCGTCCGGCAGAGCTTCGGCAACTGCCCGCAATATATCCAGCTTCGCCAGTTCGCCTTCGTTCGCGACCCGCACCAGCCGGCCTCGGTGCGCCCGGTGCATGGTCGCGTGCTCGACGCCCGCGCCCGGGCCATCATCGCCAAGGCCGACACCTTCTTCGTGGCGTCCTACGTCGATCGCGACAGCGGCGAGCGCCAGGTCGACGTCTCGCATCGCGGCGGCAAGGCGGGTTTCGTACAGATCGGCGAGGACGGCGTGCTGACGATTCCGGACTTCTCCGGAAACCTGTTCTTCAACACGCTCGGCAATTTCATGGTCAACCCGCGCGCAGGACTGCTGTTCGTCGATTTTGCGACCGGCGACATGCTGCAGATGACCGGCAGCGCCGAGGTGATCCTGTCTTCTCCGGAGGTCGCGGCATTTCAGGGCGCCGAACGCCTGTGGCGCTTCCGGCCGGAGAAGGTCATTTATCGCGAGGACGGCCTGCCGCTTCGCTGGGCCTTCGAGGAGGGCGGCTGGTCTCCCAGTCTCAATTCCACCGGCGACTGGGATCAGGCGAAGGTCCGGCTTGAGGCCGCGGCCCTTGCCGATGCGTGGCGCCCGTTCCGGATTGCCCGCGTTGAGGACGAGAGCACGACGATCCGCTCACTCTACCTCGCGCCGGACGATGGCGTCGGGCTCATGGCCCATCAGGCCGGCCAGCACCTGCCGATCCGCATCAACGTCGGAGACGGCGAAAGACCGCTCGTCAGGAGCTATACGCTGTCCTCGGCACCGACGGATGGTCTCTACCGCATCAGCGTCAAGAAGGACGGCGTGGCTTCCCGCCACTTGCACGGACTGAAGCCTGGAGACCGGATCGAGGCGCGGGCGCCTGCCGGCAGCTTCACGATCGATGGAACCGAGCGGCGGCCCGCCGTGCTGATCGGCGCCGGCGTCGGCATCACGCCGATCCTTGCCATGCTCAAGCACATTGTCGCCGAAAGCCGCCGCAAGCGGCGCACGCGCCCGACCTGGATCTTTCAGGCCGCCCGCTCGCCGGAAGAGCGCGCCTTCGATCGGGAGATCGCCGACCTGGTCGCGGAAGGCGAGGGCAATATTCGTCTGGTGCGGGCGCTGAGCCAGCCGGCAACGGCCATCGAAAGCCAGGACTATGACATTGCCGGTCGCATCGACCTCACCCATCTCAAGGCCACCCTGCCCTTCGACGACTACGATTTCTATCTCTGCGGCCCGGCCGCCTTCACCCAGTCGCTCTATGACGGCTTGCGGGCGCTCAACATCGCCGATGCCCGCATCCATGCGGAGGCCTTCGGGCTGTCGTCGCTGACCCGGCGACCGGACGGCGGTTCTGGCCCGGTGATGGTACCGGCGGCGAACGCCCCGGTTCACGTCGTCTTTGCCAAGTCGAGCAAGGAGGCGCGCTGGCAACCGGGCGAAGGCACGCTGCTTGATCTGGCGGAGGCGCGTGGCCTGAAGCCGGAATACGGCTGCCGCAACGGCAGTTGCGGCACCTGTCGGACGCCAGTGCTGGAGGGCAGGGTGACCTACCCCTCGCAGCCCTCCTTCCCGGTCGGCGAAGGCGAAGCGCTGATCTGTTGCGCCGTGCCGGCGGAGAGCGAAACGGGCAAACTGCATCTTTCGCTCTGAGCCCTGGTTCGGCTATGGATGATGCACCACATCATCAGGCAGTCGACCTCGGCCGAGCGGGATGCGCCATGAACGACCAACAGCTACGCGATATCGTGCTCTGGCTTTCAGAACAGGGCCTGAAGGGACTGGACGAGCCGGAGCTGTTTGCCGGCTTCTGCGAGCAATGTCGGGCAGCCGGTCTCGACCTTGCCCGCGCGCTCGGGTTGATCGACACGTTGCATCCCGAATTCGAGGGGCGCGCGTTCCAGTGGAACGACGAAAGCGAGATCACGCCGGAGGTCATCCAATACGGCTCGACGACCACGGGCGAGGCGCTGCTGAACTGGCAGAATTCGATCTTCTACCACATGCTTTGCGACCGAACCGCGGAGCGCCGCATCCGGCTTTCCTCCGACGAGGGCACCACCTACAACATATTGGACAAGCTGAAAGACGAAGGCCACACCGACTGCGTCAGCATGATCCACCACTTCACCGACCAGGGCCGCGTCGGCGAGATGGACTGTTTCTATTCCTATTGGACGACGCGGAACGACGGTGGCTTCAGCGACGATGACATCGCAGCACTCCGTATCCTGCTGCCAACGCTTGCGCTGGCGGTGAAGGCAGGCTCATGCGTGAGGATCATCAGCACGCTTGCGGACGTTTATCTCGGCGCCGATGCCGGCCAGCGCGTCGTCAAAGGCAGCATTGCCCGCGGTTCGGCCGAACGCATCGAAACGGTCATGTGGTTTTCCGACCTGCGCGGCTATACGCGCATCTCCGACACCGCAGCACCCGACGAGATCATCCCGCTTCTCAACGATTATTCAGGAACCGTGATCACCGCCATTCACGACCATGGCGGCAGCGTGCTGAAGCTGATCGGCGACGGTGTTCTGGCGATCTTCAATGCCGACGATCCGGGGACCGCCTGCGCCAACGCAATCGCCGCCGAACGGCAGCTGCGCCGCATGCTTGCGGAACTCGACACCCGCCGGCAGGCCGAAGGCAAGCCGACCACCGAAGTCTATCTCGGGCTCCATATCGGCGAAGTTTTCTATGGCAATATCGGCAGCCAGACCCGCCTCGATTTCACCGTGGTCGGCCCGGCGGTCAATGAGGTGAGCCGCATTTCCTCGATGTGCCGTTCCGTCGAGCGGCACATGATCATGTCGTCTGATTTCGTCGAAGCCTGCCCGCCGGATGAACGGGTCCACGCAGTCTCGCTCGGCCGCTTTGCGCTGCGCGGCATCGCGAGGGCCAAGGAGCTGTTTACCTGGGATCCGGAATTGCCGGTGGCCTGAGACGCAGCGGCTACTGGCTCATCGCGCCTGCAGAAAGACGCGAGAGGTGGCGATGCTGCAGCTCGATCTGCACCTCGTCCTGAAAAACCAGAACCTGATGGCGCACTTCGTCTTCCGAACATCCGCAGGCAAAGAGCTCATCCGCTAGAGCGCGGCAGCGGCGGCGCCAGAATTGCAGCGCTTCGGCACCGTGCAGATCTTCAAGCTCGGCGGCAGCACTGCGAATGGCATGCAATCTCCTGACCACCGGAAACGGAACAATGGTGTTGGTTTCCGTGGCTTCCACTGATTGATTGCTTGCCATCGTCTCGTTTGCCCCCTGGACTTCGTGCGTTGACGCGAACGCACAAAGACGCCCTACGCGTAGTGATATCGAGCAATGGCTCCGCTTCCGGTGTCCCCAACCGAAGGCGATTTGCTCTGCTGATTCCATTTCTACGAAGCCTATGGTTAACGTTTCCTTCCCACCGGTGCCGAAGTGAACCGATTGCGTCTCGCAGGTGCACGAGACATCGGTCGCGTCACGTGGCCGACACGCTTTCACGCTTTTCTGGGTTGGTTTCGATCCAAAAACATGACATTAAAAATCATCTTTCTATCAGCGCCCATGGCGCCCCCGCCCCCAGTGAGTGCACGTGCATGCTGAAGCGTTTCTTCGCGTTCTACCGCCCCTATCGCGGCCTGTTCATTCTCGACTTTTCCTGCGCCGTACTATCAGGCCTGCTCGAACTCGGCTTCCCGATTGCGGTGAAGCTGTTCGTCGACCAGCTCTTGCCGAGCCAGGAATGGACACTGATCCTGTTGTCCTCCGTGGGGCTGCTGATCGTCTACCTGCTCAACACCGGCCTGATGGCAACCGTCACCTATTGGGGCCACATGCTCGGCATCAATATCGAGACGGACATGCGGCGCATGGCCTTCGATCATCTGCAGAAGCTCTCTTTCTCGTTCTTCGACAACCAGAAGACCGGCCATCTCGTCGGCCGCCTCACCAAGGATCTGGAAGAAATCGGCGAGGTCGCGCATCACGGTCCGGAGGATCTGTTCATTGCCGTCATGACCTTCATCGGTGCGCTGATCCTGATGCTGATGGTGCATTGGCAGCTGGCGCTGATTACAGCCGCCGTCGTGCCGCTGACCGCCTGGGTGACCAGCCGCTACGGCGGGCGCATGACCCGGAATTTTCGCAATCTCTACGGCCGGATCGGAGACTTCAACGCCCGTATCGAGGAGAATGTCGGTGGCATGCGCGTGGTCCAGGCCTTCGCCAACGAGGCCCATGAGCGCAGCCTGTTCGAGACCGACAACCAGAACTATCGCCGCACCAAGCTTGAGGCCTACCGTATCATGGCGGCCAGCACGTCGCTGAGCTACATGAGCATGCGGCTGACGCAGCTGATCGTGATGATTACCGGGTGCTACTTCGTGTTGACGGGCGAGCTGACCAATGGCGGCTTCGTCAGCTTCCTGCTTCTGGTCGGCGTCTTCTTCCGGCCGGTCGAGAAGATTAATTCGGTGATCGAGACCTATCCGAAGGGCATCGCCGGCTTCAAGCGCTTCCTCGAACTGATGGAAACCGAGCCCGATATCGAGGATCGTCCCGGTGCGACCGACGTCGCTGATCTCAAGGGCGACATCACCTACAGCAACGTCTCGTTCGGCTACAGCGCCGAAAAGCCGATCATCCAGAATATCGACCTCGCGATCCGCGCCGGCGAGACGATCGCCTTCGTCGGCCCGTCGGGCGCCGGCAAGACGACGATCTGCTCGCTTCTGCCGCGCTTCTACGAAGTGATGGAAGGCGCAATCACTGTCGACGGCACCGATATCCGCGACATCACCCTGTCGTCGCTGCGCGGCCAGATCGGTATCGTGCAGCAGGATGTCTTCCTCTTTGCCGGCACCATTCGCGACAACATCGCCTATGGCCGGCTCGGAGCAAACGAAGCCGACATCCTGGAAGCGGCGCGGCGCGCCCGGCTCGACGGCATGATCGCCGCCCTGCCCGACGGCATGGACACGGTGATCGGCGAACGCGGCGTCAAGCTTTCCGGCGGACAGAAACAGCGACTGGCGATCGCCCGCATGTTCCTGAAAAACCCGGCGATCCTCATTCTCGACGAGGCCACCTCGGCGCTCGACACGGAAACCGAGAGAGCAATCCAGCAGTCGCTCGCCGAGCTTTCCAAGGGGCGCACGACGCTGATCATCGCGCACCGGCTGGCAACGATCCGCGATGCCGACCGCATCGTCGTGGTCGACGGCAGCGGCATTCGCGAGCAGGGACCGCATGCAACGCTGCTGGCCGCCAAGGGCGCCTACAGCCGCCTCTATCACGCCCAGGCAGGCGCCGGCTGAGGAGAGCTGTCGGCGCGGCATTGCAAGTGCCGGGAGGGGACGGTACGAACGAAGGCAGACACCGCCCTGCCCTTCGTCGGACCGATCCTTCAGCGCCATGACCACTTCCGAACTTTCCACTCTCGAACGCGCCCTAAAAGCCCTGCCCCAACACTATCCCGGTCCCGGCGGCGTCGCCGGTGTGGTCCGGGATGGTCAGGTGATCCTCAGCCACCGCTGGGGCTACGCCGACCTGACCGCCCGCAGGCCGATGACGGCGACAACCCGCGTACCGATCTGCTCGATCACCAAGCAGATGACCTGCGCCGTGCTTCTGGACGCCGTCGGCGAACCGGCAAAGCTCGACCGCGCGCTCGACGCCTACCTGCCTCTGCTCGAAGGCAAGCGCCCGACCGTGGCCCATCTCTGTCACAACCAGTCGGGGCTGCGCGACTACTGGGCGCTGACCGTGCTGCAAGGCGCCAGGCACGACGGCGCCTTCCGCCGCGAGGACGCACGGCCCCTGCTCTCCTCCGCGCGGTCGACCCATTTCGAGCCGGGCACGCGCTACTCCTATTCGAACGGCAATTTCCGCATTCTCGCCGACCTCATCGAAGCGCATACCGGGCGCTCGATGGCCGAGCTCTATCAGCGTTCCGTGTTCGGCCCGGCCGACATGCAGACCGCTGCCCTCACCGCCGATACGAGCCTGCCCCCCGACGGTATCGTCGGCTACGAGGGCAATGAGACGGCTGGCTATTTCGAGGCGGCCAACAACATCTACTGGGCGGGCGATGCCGGTGTTTCCGCTTCGCTCGACGATATGCTCGCCTGGGAATGCTTCATCGACCGGACGCGGAATGACGAAAACAGTCTCTATCGCCGCCTGTCCGTACCGCAGACCTATGCCGATGGCCGCCCGGCCCATTATGGGTTCGGCCTTGCGCATGAAAAGATCGGCGACGTCGCCATCACCGGCCATGGCGGCGCGCTGCGCGGCTTCCGCAGCCGCAGGCTCTACGCGCCCGCTGAGCGCCTTTCGGTCGTGGTGATGTTCAACCATGAAGCCGACGCCCATGCGGCGGCGACCGCATTGATGAAGGTCGCCCTTGGCCACAGCGATGCCGAGCCCGCGACAGGCACCTGGGATGCCGACGGCACCGGCAGCTATCTGGATCCGGAAACGGGCCTCGCACTCGTTACCAGGCCCGCCGGCAAATCCCGCGTCGCGCTGAACTTCGCCACGGGTGCCGAAACGCTTGCGGTCGGTCCGGATGGCAGCGCGCAGTCAGCGGCCGTTACCCTTCGCGTGGAAGGCGCCTCGCTGCACATGGAGCGCCCGCGTGAGAACCTGACGGTTCACGCCGCGCGCATCTCTGGCGCCGCCAAGCCTGATATCGCCGGCCGCTACCATGCGGCAGAACTCGACGCCCATCTCGACATCGTCTCCACCAACGGCGTCTTCTATGGTGGTTTCGACGGTTCGCTTGGCAGAGGCGCCATGCACGCCCTGCGGCCGCTCGCCGACGATGTCTGGCTGCTGCGCTGCAAACGCTCGATGGACGCGCCGGCACCGGGAGACTGGACCGTAGTCGTTTCGCGTGACGCAGAAGGCAAGGTGACGGGGCTGACGATCGGCTGCTGGCTCGCCCGGCGGATCGACTATAGCAAGATCGGCTGATGTCGAGATTGTGCCGCCGGCGATGCTCGCAGGCGGGACCATGCTGCACAAGATGACCAGCAACCGGAAGACCAGAACGTGAAACAGAAGCGACCGACAGCCGCCCGAGATACCGGCCGCCGCCCCACGGCCGATACGGGAAAACGCGTGACGGTCGCCCGCGCCCTTTCCAAGCTTGGTTACTGCTCGCGCACGCAGGCCGAAAAGCTGGTGCTTGAAGGCCGCGTCAGCATCAACGGGCGCAAGGCGACTGACCTCACCGCATGGGTCGATGTCGACATGGACCGTCTCGCCGTCGACGGTAAGGCCGTGCTTGCCGAAGAGAAGGTCTACCTGATGCTGAACAAGCCGCGCGGGCTGGTGACGACCAGGCATGACCCGGAGGGCCGGCCGACGGTCTTCGACTGCCTGAAGAACATCGACTCCACCCATCTGTCGCCGGTCGGACGCCTCGACAAGGCGAGCGAGGGCCTTCTGCTGTTCACCAACGACACGGTGCTTGCGCAGCGGCTGCTCGATCCGGAAACCCATGTCGGCAAGGTCTATCACGTGCAACTGACCGGGCAGATCGACGACGCGCAGCTTGCGCAAATGGTCGCCGGCATCGACGAAGGCGGCGAGATGTTGCGGGCCGCCAGGGCCGAACGCCTAAGGGTGGGCGGCCGCAACATGTGGATCGAGGTGGAACTCGAAGAGGGTCGAAACCGCCAGATTCGCCGCATGCTCGATGCGCTCGGCTTCGAAGTGCTGCGGCTGCTGCGAGTTTCGATCGGGACGATCGCTCTCGGTGATTTGCCGAAGGGTGCTGCGCGTAACCTCACCGCCGACGAAATCGCCGATCTGAAGCGGCGCACCGGCCTCTAGGCCCTTCCCGCGGCGCGCAGCCAAACGCGCGATGGGTGGAAATCCACCCACGCCAGCACCGCCATGTTTCCAAATCCACCCAAAGCCGATCCAGGCTCCTGACAAATGCGTCGGATCGTGCGGACAGCCCGTTGTCTGTGCTAAGATTGCGTCCGCAAATGGGGGCATCCAGCACCGGCGTGGGAGGAAACCTTGCCGGCTGGCCATATTTCATCCGGGAGGAAGAAGATGAAAACCCTCAACGCATTGCTCGGCGCCGTTGCCGCCCTTTCCATTTTTGCCGTTTCCGCCAACGCACAGACCTACCCCGAGCGTTCGATCACCATGGTCGTGCCCTTCTCCGCCGGTGGCCCGACGGATACGGTTGCGCGCCTGGTTGCTGAATCCATGTCGAAGGACCTCGGCCAGCAGATCATCGTCGAGAACGTCGGCGGCGCCGGCGGCACGCTTGGCGCCGGTCGCGTCGCCCAGGCCGATCCGGACGGCTACACCGTGCTGCTCCATCACATCGGCATGGCAACCAGCGCGACGCTCTACCGCAAACTCGCCTATGACACGCTGAACGCCTTCGAATATGTCGGCCTCGTCACCGAAGTGCCGATGACCATCGTCGCGCGCAAGGACCTCGAGCCGACCGACCTCAAGGGTCTCGTCGAATATGTGAAGGCGAACAAGGACACGGTCACCGTCGCCAACGCCGGCATCGGCGCCGCCTCGCACCTCTGCGGCATGATGTTCATGAGCGCCATCGAAACGCCGCTGACCACCGTTCCCTACAAGGGCACCGGTCCGGCGATGACCGATCTCCTCGGCGGTCAGGTCGACATCATGTGCGACCAGACGACCAACACCACCAAGCAGATTCAGGGCGGCACGATCAAGGCTTACGCCGTCACCTCGCCCGAACGCCTGAAGGTCTTCCCGGACTTGCCGACGACCACCGAAGGTGGTCTGCCGAACCTGCAGGTTGGTATCTGGCACGGCGTCTACGCGCCGAAGGGTACGCCGGCTGAAGTGACCGAACGCCTGTCGAAGTCGCTGCAGGTGGCGCTCAAGGATCCGAACGTGGTTGCCCGCTTCGGCGAACTCGGCACCGAGCCGTCTTCGGACGCCGACGCCACCCCGGCCGCGCTGAAGACCAAGCTCGAAGGCGAGATCGCCCGCTGGAAGCCGGTGATCGAAGCGGCCGGCCAGTACGCCGACTAATCCACCGCTCATCGCGCCGCGCTCTCGAAACATCTCGGGGCGCGGCGGTTCTGACATGGGCATGTTCCCGACGGTGTCCGGACAGGCGCCGTCAACAGCGGTTGACAGCTGTCAACGCGACGTTGCCCAATGTGCGAACCCGGCGCGAGCCGGCAATGCCAATGCGGGAGGCCGTCGACGCCTCGGCCCGGCTACCCCGCGAAAACAAATGGGGACACGATGAAATCACTCTCCTTCGATAGCACCAATGCGCTCTGCGGCGGGATCCTGACCGCGGTCGGCCTGTTCTTCGCCTGGCAGGCCTTCAACCTAGAGCTCGGCACAGCCTTCCGCATGGGGCCTGGCTATTTCCCCCTCGTGCTCGCGATCATCCTGACGCTCCTCGGCATCGTGATCCTCGTACAGTCCACCCGCGTCCAGGGGGAGCCGATCGGCGCGATTGCGCTGCGTGGCATGCTCTTCATTTTGCCGGCGCCGGTTTTCTTCGGCCTCACGGTCCGCGGCCTCGGCTTCGTCCCGGCACTGTTCTTCACGGCACTCATCGCCTGCTTTGCCTCCGGCCGCATGACGCCGCTCATGGCTTTGGCGCTCTCCGCAGCGCTGACGGCCTTCTCCGTCGCCGTGTTCAGCTATGGTCTCGGCCTGCCCTTCCAGCGCTTCGGCCCCTGGGTCCAATTCTAGGAGACGCGCAATGGATCTTTTCAACAATCTCGCGCTCGGCTTTGTGACCGCCGGTTCCCCCGCCAACCTGCTCTTCTGCCTCATCGGCGTGCTTCTCGGCACCCTGATCGGGGTCCTTCCGGGCATCGGCGCAACGGCAACCATCGCCATGCTGCTGCCGATCACCTTCCAACTCGAGCCGGTCTCCTCGCTGATCATGCTCGCCGGCATCTATTACGGCGCGCAGTATGGAGGCTCGACCACGGCGATCCTGATCAACATGCCGGGCGAATCGTCGTCAGCCGTCACCGCGATCGACGGCTACCAGATGGCCCGCAAGGGTCGGGCCGGGGCCGCCCTGGCGATCGCTGCCCTCGGCTCATTCTTTGCTGGCACCGTCTCGACCTTCCTCGTCGCGGTCTTCGCGCCGCCCTTGACCGAAATCGCCTTGAAGTTCGGCGCTGCCGAGTACTTCTCGTTGATGATCGTCGGCCTCGTCTCCTCGATCGCACTCGCGCACGGGTCGATCGTCAAGGCGCTGGCCATGGTCGCCCTCGGCCTCCTGCTCGGCCTCGTCGGCACCGATATCTATTCCGGCACGCCGCGCTTTACCCTCGGCATCCGGGAATATGCCGACGGCCTGAACTTCGTAGCGCTCGCCGTCGGTGTCTTCGGCATCGCCGAGATCCTGCGCAACCTTGAAAACGAACGCACCCGCGAGGTGCTGATGGCCAAAGTCACCGACCTGATGCCGACCAGGGACGACTTCAAGCGCATGTTCGCGCCGGTCGTGCGCGGCACCATCATCGGTTCGGCGCTCGGCATTCTGCCCGGTGGCGGCGCAATCCTTGCGGCCTTCGCTTCCTACACCGTGGAGAAACGCGTCTCGGACCACCCCGAAGAGTTCGGCCACGGTGCGATTGCCGGCGTCGCCGGTCCGGAAAGCGCCAACAATGCGGGCGCGCAGACCTCGTTCATTCCGCTGCTCACCCTCGGCATTCCCGCCAATCCGGTGATGGCGCTGATGATCGGCGCGATGATCATCCAGGGCATCGTGCCCGGTCCGAACGTCGCAAGCGAACAGCCCGCCCTCTTCTGGGGCATCATCGCCTCCATGTGGATCGGCAATCTGATGCTCGTGGTCCTGAATCTGCCGTTGATCGGGCTCTGGGTGAAGCTGCTCAAGATCCCCTATTACGTGCTCTTCCCGATCATCATGGCGTTCTGCTCGATCGGGGTCTACAGCGTCAACTCCAATGTCTACGACCTCTATGCCGTCGCCTTCTTCGGCCTCGTCGGCTACCTGCTGTTGAAGCTGCGCTGCGAACCCGCTCCGTTGCTGCTCGGCTTCGTGCTCGGACCGCTGCTCGAAGAAAACCTCCGCCGCGCCATGATCCTGTCGCGCGGAGACCCGATGACATTCGTCACTCGACCGATCAGCGCCATCCTGCTTCTGATCGCAGCCCTGGTGCTCGTCGTCGTGTTCCTGCCGAGTGTGAAGGCCAAGCGCCACGAGGTTTTTGTCGAGGAGGATTGATCCCTGCCCGCCAATTTCGCAACAATAACAATATAATTCAATAGGTTAATCGCCGCGCCCCAATCGGAGGTGCGGCGTTCTTCTGGCTGCGGCATTCTGCCCCTGCGCGGTTTGCCACATTGAGCTTTATCAAGCCGGTCGCCAATCTCTGCCCCATCGAAACAGGAACGAGCCGGGGCGATGACACGTCGCGAGAAGATCAGATGGAACAATGCCGTGCGCATGCTTTGCGCCGCGGCGCTGTTCCTGCTTGGTTTTGCCCATCTCGGCCCTGCCCTGGCCACTCGCCTGCCGGCGGCCGAACTGGCGCTCTATGCCCTGCCCGACGGGTCCCTGCCCGATTTTTGCCAGACCGGTTTGGGTGAAGACGGCAAAGACCAGCCCGGCCATAAACATGTTTGCAGCGCCTGTCGGTTCTTCTGGGCGCTGCTGACGCCGCCGGACGGTTCTCTCAGCGAGCGCCTGGAGGCAAACCGCACACCTGCGATCCGGGTTGCGGCAGTTCGACCGGTGCCACAAGTTCACGCACCCAATGCCCGTCCGCGAGGCCCGCCACAGGTCGTCATCCGGCTTTGACCTCCGTTGACAGCTGTCAACATCCTCCTTCGACGCCCGTCGGCATCGGGGCATCACGCCTCCTTGCGTCGGTCATGCGGACGTTTTTCATGCCAGAAACCCTGATCACCACTGCCGCGCCAGCGGCTCCCCCTCGCGCGTCCTCGATAAGGCCGCCTCGCCCGGCCTCGCGTAGTCGTGTCGTCGGCGAAAACCTGACCCTGCTCTATGAGGGCGGACGCAACCGCGCGCTCTACCGTGTCGTTGACGGCTGCGTCGTGCTTTCGCAACTTCTCAACGACGGTCGCCGCCAGATCACCGACGTGCTCGGACCGGGCCGGCTCTTCGGCTTCACTATCGACGGCCGCAACATCGCCACCGCCGAAACGCTGAGTATCGCGCGCATCGAGCCTCTGGGTGACGCGGATCTCAACGCCACCAATCCGGCCGTCGCCAGCGAGTTGAAGACGACGCTTCACCGCATGCAGATCCATGCCACGCTGCTTGGTCGCAAGACCGCCAGCGAGAAAGTCGCCAGTGCGCTGGTGGAACTATCGCGCCTGTTCAATCGGACCGGCCGTAACGGCGCCCCTGCCCGGTTGAGCTTTCATCTCCATCTCACCCGCGCCGACCTCGCGGATTGGCTTGGCCTTACCGTCGAAACGGTCAGCCGCTGTCTCAACCGTTTCAAGCGCGAGGGCCTGATCGACTTCAGCCACCCGAAGACAATGCGTGTCCTCGATCCCGAACGCCTCGAAACGACCGCCGGCTTCACCCGACAACAGACCGGCGAGACGACACGCCCTTGAATAAAACCCGCGCCGCCTGTCCCCCCAATGCGGCCACCCACGCAAAGGAAAACCATGATTGCGAGACTTGTCTACCACGTGCCGGTGTTCGGCTGGATGCTCAAGGAGGCCGTGCAAGGTTCACAGACGGCCAAGGTGCTGTTTCTGATCAACTGCGCGCTGCTCTGGCTGCTCGCCATCGTCGCCTTCGGCTACCCGGCGATCATCATTCCGGCATTGACGCTGGTGCCGGTGATCTTCGTTCTGTTGATCGTGATCACGATGGGCTGACGCCTATACGGTCCGGCGGCAAGCTTTCCGCGCTGCCGCCGGTTCAAAGCACGCCCCAGCCGCGGTAACGCCCGCGGCCGGTCATCTCGCGGATGCCAAGCTCTCGAACGAGGTTCAGCGCGCCGCGCGGCGTCACCCCGACATGCTTGGCGACCAAAGCTGCCGATACGATCGGCCGCGACAGAACCAGGTCGATCAGGGCCGGCAGACTGCTGTTGGAACGACGATCGCGAATGCGCATGTCCATCTGGGTCTTCGCAAGCGACAAACGGTCGAGTTCCTTGAGACCGAGATCCGCCGTCACCGTCATCGCCTCCAGAAAGGCGCTCCAGCGGGTCAGTGCGTCCTGGGACCTCCGTCGCTCATAGCGGATGGTCTTTAGCCCGGTGTTGAACGACAGCAGGTGCGAGGTGACCTTGCCTCTGGAGCGCAGGTAAGCGCCGACCAACAATGACCCCAGCCAATGCTGACGGCGCAGAGGCTCCCTCCGCTCCCAGGCATCGAAGAGCAAGGCGGCTCCAAGACAGGGCGGCAGCTGATCAGCCGCTGCCACCATCTGGCGCCATTCGTCAAGACGCACTTCCTCATCCCACTCTTCGTCGAAGAGCAGGCCGAGCTGTCCCATCGGCTCGCGGGCTGTCGCTAACGCCGTCCGTTCCGCGACTTCCAGCGTGTCCTGGTCATGCGCATCGAGCAGGCGCTGCGAGCGAGCGATGGCGGCGTCGATGGCCGCGAATTCGGCCGCCATCGGATTGCTGTCGCCGTCGTCCTCCGGCTCGCCCCGCTCCGGCTCACGATCGACACCCGCCGCCTGACGTGTTTCGGCCGGCGCAAGTGAAGGGATATCGAGCTCCGGGACCGGGCTCTGTTCGCCGCTGAGTGCTGCAAGCCCTTGGGCAGAAAGGGCCCAACCAGGCTCGCCGAGCCAGATGCGGCGGCGGACTTTCAGGACCGAATGGGCGATGGTCAACTCGTGGGTCGGCGCTCGGGCGTCCATGTGCGCATCGTGCAGCACGAGATCCTCGACATGAACGAGTTCGCCGGCCACCCAAAGTGCTGCCGTCGCATCGAAGAAATGCCCGCGCTCGCGGTACCCGTCTTCGACGACATGACGGTTCGTGCGCTCATCGAGCCGCGCCAAGGCGTCTTCCGCCGAAATCATCAGCGGGATCAGCGTTGGATGGTAGGGATCGGGAGACTGGTATCGCATTTTGAAAATAAACGGTTCCTGCGGATGTGGAACGTAACATGAGAATCACTTCCCCCACAGGCAGGAGACGCTTTCTCCACCGCTTGAAGACCAGCAAGCTGCGCCGCCTGATTTCGCAAACGACGACGGGGCGAATATTTCTATTCAAACAGGACTTGCATGTGTCTCGGCGCACGCCAATGTGTTGACAGCTGTCAACCGTGTTGATGTCTCGTCTATCAACGCCAAACCCGGTCAGTGAGTTGAGTACCATACTCGCTGTTTCCCCCAGCCATACCGTGTTCGCAATCACGCGGCAGTGAGATCCAACTATGCTTGGTGCTTTGTCGCTTTAGTTTACCCTTTCGCGACCCAGCTTTTTGGGGGGAGGGCGCTCGGCTTTAAACCAGCAACCTGTTGACAGCTGGCAACAGCCCGCGAGTTCGCCACCTGAACGGATTCTGCCGCTAGAACGGGCTCTAACAAGGGAGGACGCTCAATCATTCGGCTCGAGATCGAGAAATTCGAAGTCTTGTACGCTGAGTCCGCGCAACGGAACTGAACCGCCCCTTCCTTTCCAAAAGAAGGAGAAACAGCAATGTTTTCTGATGGGTGGCGAGGGTCTGAAAACAATCTCAGACGTAAGAATAACGTAGAGATGTCAACGAATCCCTGCACTTACAGTGTCCCGCATTTCAACGTCACAGACAAGCCAAAGCGTTTCCGCGACGCTCATGCCCCCTGTCGCTGTTCATCCGCTCACGGCCACCACTCCGGCCTGGGCTCGCAAGCGCGCCGACAGCATCGCCGACACGGTGAATGTCTGGTTTCTCGCGCGGCGCGTCAGGTCCCGCAGATAGCCCCCGGCCGAATGAATGTGCTCGGATCGTTCAAGAAGGCAGGCGAGTACCGTTGCCGTCGTTTCGGGACCAAGCACCGTGCACGCCTCGTCGTAGGCCTCCGGGCTGACGCCGAGCATCGTCCTGACAACGGTTGCGGCTAGGAACATGTCCCGCCAGTTGCCAATTCGCCCCGCTGGTCCATAGTCACGGATCTGCGGGCAGGCTTTCAGCACCACCGGCAGCGCGCCGATATGATCGTGAAGGCGAGAAAGGCCGGGCGACTTTGCACTGCCTGCAACGGTATCATCATCCGCGGTGCATGACGTCTTGGTGCCAGCCAGATCCGAAAATGCCGCTTCAGGTATTTCACAAGCGTTTTCAGATTCAGATTGATAATCGGATTCTGAACTCTGTATGTGCCGCTCATACTGGCGTTCATTGGCAGCCGTATTCTGCGTTTTCAGCAAGTTTTCCAGGTAATTAGTCAGATTGTCGCGGAGTGCCGACAAAACGGCGAGGGCGCGCTCCACTTCGGTGATCAGCGGCTTGCGCGACAGTGCCGTGTAGACCGCCTGGCACTGCGTTTCCGCTTCTTCCGCTTGGAGGACATCGGACTGGCGCAGGAGCTCGACGAGCTTGACGACGTCGCGCCGGCAAAGGCTCAGACGTTCGCGCATCACCTGCAGGTAGCGACGATCCGCTTCCAGCCGTGCCGCTTCCGCTGCGAACTCTGACGCCCGTGCAAGCATCGGGGCGAGATCGAAGCCAAAGGCCTGGCCGATCGCGCCCTTGCGGTCACGCCGGGCGTAACGCTTGCCGTTGGGACTGTCGCGCCTGAGGATGAGCCCAGCCTCGACAAGCGCCGTCAGATGCCGCCTCAGCGTCGTCTCGGCCATGCCGTGCGTACGGAGCGAAAGCTGCGCATTCGACGGAAACACGACGAGGCCGGCGGCCCGGTCGAGTTCGGCCTTTGGGTAAAAGGACAGCAGTGCGTTCAGCACCGCAAGCGAACGGTCGGAAACCCCAAGGCTTGTCTTGGCGGCACATACCGTTCGAAACAATTTCCATTTGTCGACGCTCCCGTCGTCGACGGCCGGAGCGCTGGAAAGTTGGTGTGCCAACATCCCAAGCGTCATCGACCGCCGCCCGAAGGGCGTCGTGACAATCCCACGATCCATTCTTCTTCACCTTTTCCAAGGCAAAAGAAACCCGTTCGCCGAAACGACGTTGAAAACTCTTGACACCGATTCGCGGAAATGGGATTCTCTAGTTGCTACACGAGAGAAGGGTTTCCGCAGCGCTAGTCGTTCGGAAGCCTTTTTCTTTTGCTCAGTTAGTCTCCTGTTTCCTCTTGATATTCGAGGTACAGAGATTTGAGCCTCTGCCTCACGAAATCTGCAAAGCCTGGTGCCGTCTTGCTGTTGAAGGCAAGCGTCGTCTCGACGTCCGTTTCACGGATACGCACCGGGATTGTGTTGTCTGGCGCCAGCCATGGGATAGGCCGGGCACGCGCCCTGGAGGCGCTTAAGAAGGTGCACAAGGCGTCGAAACGCTGATCGCTGCCGGCCTTCTGGAATTCTCGGCCTTGCGTGAAGGCGGCTGCGGCCTCCGGCTTGCCATCTTGTGCGAGAAGCTCAGCGAGTTCAAACCAACGGCGCCGTCCGATCGATGGTGCCGGTCCGATGGCCTCGATCAGCGCAATCGGTAGCCGGCGAACAACAGAAATCATCTTCGACAGGGCGGCTTTGTCGACACCCAGCGCCGACATGATGATCTCACGCGAAAACCCGCGATCCTCAAGGCGGCCGCCAAAGAGCGAGCGCTCGATGAAGGAGAGGTCGGAACGGGTGTTGTTTTCCTGTCCCTGCGAGACGACCAATTGCTCGTCATTGAGATTGCGAACGACCGCACGAACACTGCTACCGATGTCGCGGGCAGCAGCCAGGCGGCGATGGCCGTAGGCGACCTGGTATCGCCCCTCGATGGTTGGATGCGGCCGGACCAGGATGGGCACCTGTTGTCCGTGCTCTCGCATCTGTTCAGCCAGGCTCAGTTGCGCGTCGGCCGCAATCCCGAGGCGATCGACGATGAAGGATGCGTCGATGAGCGCCGGATCGAGTTCGACGACCGCTTGCCCTTCGGCAAGTTGCCGCTCGAGCTCCTGGGCGCGTTCGACCTTCTGCGTGATGTTCGACAGCGACCGGGTGATGCCACCGACAGCAGTCGGGGGGCGGGCACCGGCCATCAGCCCGGCGATCGGGCGGTCGTTGCCCGGTGCGCCGTTGGCATCGTCGACGCGTTCCTCCGATATCCCGATCAGGTTCTTACGGGCCATGGATTACTTCCTCCCCCAGACCTTGCGGACCAGGTCCTCGATCTCGCCATTGACGAGGTTGAGAGAGTCCATTGCGCGGTCGTAGGTGCCGCGGACAAACTGCGAGCGCTCGACTTCATAAAGCGTTTGCTTTGTTACGCCGGCGTCGGAGATAGCTGTCGACTTCACCATGGCGTTCTGCAGCATGCGATTGCCGAAAATGGCGCGCATGAAACCGGTCATCTGGCTTTGAGGGCCGTCGTTCGGCTCAAACCGTGTTCCGAGATAGCGCATCCAGTCATAGCTGGTGCGGCCACCGGCTTTTTCGACGACGCTCATCAACTCACTCGTCATCGACAGGAACTGCGACATCGACATGACGTCGAGCATCTGCGGATGCACGGTGATCAGGACGGACGTTGCGGCACAGAGCGCCGACATGGTGAGGAAGCCGAGCTGCGGGGGGCAATCGATGACGACGATGTCGTAGAAGCTCTCGATATCGGCGAGCACATCGCCGATGCGGGCGAAGAAAAGGGTTTCTGCAGCCCCGCCCGTCATCATCGCCTTCGGCGTTTCGTGCTCGAATTCCATGAGTTCGAGATTGCCGGGAATGAGATGCAGATTGGCGGTGTAGGTCGACCGCACGATATCGGCGATCGACCGCGGGGCGTCATAGCGGATCGCGCCGTAAAGCGTCTCGCCTTCTCCGACATCCAACTCCGGTTGATGGCCGAAGAGGGCGGAAAGCGAAGCCTGCGGATCGAGATCGATCGCGAGCGTGCGGTAGCCGCGAAGTGCCAGATATTGGGCGAGGTGGGCTGAGGTCGTCGTCTTAGCCGACCCGCCCTTGAAGTTCATCACAGACAGGACCTGCAGCTTTTCATCGCCGCGCCGGTGCGGGACATATTTGCCCGACTTGCCGCCATCGTCGAGAACGCGGCGAATGCGTTCGATGTCGGAAACGGCATACATGCGCCGACCGTTTGACAAGGGCGCTGGGCCGTGGCCCTCTGAGGCCACCTGCCTCAGATAGCCTTCGCCGATTCCGATGAAGGCTGCCGCTTCGGCAGGGCTGAAGAGACGCATCTGCTTTTGCGCTTGCGGGGGGAAGATTTTCTTTTGGTGCTGCTGCAGCTGATGGGCAAGCTCCAAAGCATCGGCAGCCAGAAGCGTCGGCAGATGCTCCTGTGCGTCCTGGCTTTGAATTTTTTGCTGCAACATTGATATCCCCGAAAACTGCGCAAAAATCGTCAT
>NZ_JBYTDX010000001.1:3787500-4112771 GCF_058791875.1 Ensifer sp. EB106-05-01-XG146 | reverse complement strand
TTTGCCGCCTTCCAATTCATGTTCAGATGCCGTCATCGCTGCCGGCCTCATCTCTTATGTCCGTCGCCCGCGGCGCCCGTATGGGCCATGCCGCTTTCGCCGAACGTCACAGTCGCAGACGACGCCGGGCTCCTCATCTCCCGCCTCGCTGCGCGCTACGCGCACCCACCTGCCCTGCTGGGCCGGAGGATGTCCCCTCGCGCCTCTCGTCAACAATCCCTTCGACGCGCTCCCGCGCCGTACCGGATCCTCCTCCTCGTCAACAGCTCGTCGCACCCTCGTACGAAGCGATGAGCCGCGCGTTGGACCTTGGCCTCGCGTCGGGCGCCGCTTGCACCCTCCATCGAGGCCTCCTGCATCTTTCCTTTGTCGTAGCCGATCAAAGGGCAAGACAGGCAGCCGTCAAAGCGCCGCAGCGACCTCTAGGCGTCCGACCGGACGCAGGTGCTGCAGATGGCCGCCTCACAATCACAGGACGAAAGTTTCCCGTCCGGAGCGGTATGAACCATCCGGTTTTTTCACCTTCGACTTGTCTGATTGAACGACGCGGAGCCGCCCTGATACAAAGGACAGAAACATCGAAACCATTTCTTCGAAATGGCCTCTTTTGCTTCTTTTTACAGATGTGGTCCGTGTCCCCTGTGGAGGGCATTTAGGCAGGATCGATGGGCAAGATCAATCGCGATTTTTACGCAACCTTAAGCGCTGGCCGTTGACTCTCCGGCCGCCATTTGCTTGCCGCATTCCGAGTCCGAGAAGAATCCCTGTTGAATCAAGGGTTTTGATTTTTCGCTCTTTGCTTAGCTGGCGAAAAAGAAAAAAAATAAAAATTCGCTTGACTCAGAATGGGCCGAACGGACCCCCAGTCAGAGACATCCTTTTGATAAGGACCTCTCACAAGTCATTGAAATAATTATATAAATCTTGTCATCGCACTGACATAAGCCCAAGCCGCCAGATTAACCATCGCGATGACAGAAGTATGAATCCGAAAAGCCCGGCGCAAGGGCCGGGCTCTCGATTAACAGATTTTTCTTAGCCGGATTAGGCCGAAAGCGACTTTACGCGCTGTGCAAGACGCGAAACCTTGCGCGATGCAGTGTTGGCGTGCAGGACGCCCTTGGTGGCTGCGCGCATCAGCTCGGGCTGAGCTGCCTTGAGCGCTGCGGCTGCAACTGCCTGGTCGCCGGTTGCAATCGCTTCTTCGACCTTGCGGATGAAGTTGCGAACGCGCGAACGACGGGCCTTGTTCACTGCGGTGCGGCGTGCGATCTTGCGGGTCGCCTTTTTCGCCGAAGTTGTATTGGCCATTTGTGCCTCTCTTCGAAAACTGACATGAACTCCGCCCCTCGCCGTGCCGGGTCACTGCGACCTGTCATCAAAGCAATTCGGGAGTATTTCCGGAAAGCCCAGAATGGCGTTCCAAACTGAGGGCGGCGTATAGCGGGAAACCGCCGCCCCGTCAACGCGCAATTTCCAGAATCTGCGCGCCGTGCTCTGGGCTAGCGATGTTTGAACTCCGGTTTGCGCTTGGCGACGAAGGCGGCCATGCCTTCCTTCTGGTCTTCGGTCGCAAACAGCGAGTGGAAGAGCCGACGCTCGAAACGCAGGCCTTCGGCAAGCGTCAGCTCCAGCGAGCGGCTTACGGCCTCCTTGGCCATCATCACCGCGGGCAGCGAGAAGGAGGCGATCTTCTCGGCAGCGGTGAGCACTTCCTCCATCAATTTCTCCGGCGCCACCACACGCGAAACGAGTCCCGCGCGTTCGGCCTCGGCCGCATCCATCATCCGGCCGGTCAGCACCAGGTCCATGGCCTTGGCCTTGCCGACGGCGCGCGTCAGGCGCTGGGAACCGCCCATGCCGGGAATGACGCCGAGGGTGATTTCCGGCTGGCCGAACTTCGCGGTCTCGGACGCAATGATGAAGTCGCACATCATCGCCAGCTCGCAGCCGCCGCCAAGCGCGTAGCCGGAAACGGCAGCGATCAAAGGCTTGCGAGCTGCCGCCACCTGGTCCCAGCCGCCGATGAAGTCGCCGAGATAGCTGTCGACGAAATCGAGCGTCTGCATCTCCTTGATGTCGGCACCGGCGGCAAACGCCTTCTCCGAGCCGGCGAGGACCACGGCGCCGATCTCCTTGTCGGCGTCGAAGGCCTTCAGCGCCGCGGCAAGCTCGCGCATCACGGTCGAGTTCAGCGCATTCAGCGCCTGCGGACGATTGAGCGTCACCAGGCCGACGCGGCCGCGTGTTTCGACCAGCAGCGTTTCGTAGGTCATTTCTGTTTCCTCCGGTTCATGCACCAGACCGCTCACGGACTGGCGTTCATTTCTGGCAGTGCGGGCAATAGAAGGTTGAGCGTCCCGCCTGCACGATGCGGGCGACCGTACCGTCGCAGCCGGGCGTGCGGCAAGCCTGTCCTTCGCGGTCATAGACGGAGAAGGAGTGCTGGAAGTAGCCGAGCGAGCCGTCAGCCTGGATATGGTCCTTCAGCGACGATCCGCCGGCGGCAATGGCATCGGCGATGACCTCGCGGATCGCATCCGTCAGGCGCACGAGCCCTTCCTTCGGCTTGCCGCGCTTGTCGACGAGCGCGCCGGCCGGTTTCAGCGGCGACAGGTGCGAGCGCCAGAGCGCCTCGCAGACATAGATATTGCCGAGACCGGCGATGTTCTTCTGGTCAAGCAACGCCGCCTTCAGCGGTTGCGCCTTGCCGGAAAAGCGTGCGGCGAGATAGGCGGCATCGAGCACGTTTCCGGTCGGCTCCTCGCCGAGCGCGCGGAAATAGGCGTGGCTCGCCACCGTGTCGCGGCGAGCAAGGTCCATGAAGCCGAAGCGGCGCGGGTCGTTGTAGATCACCCGCACCGGGCCTTGCGCACCGTCGAGATGGAAGATGACGTGATCGTGCTTTTCATCCTTGCCGCGTGGATGGTGGAATTCGCCGGGCGTTGTTGCCGCCGGCCCCACCTCGATGCGGAAGGAACCGGACATGCCCAGATGGGCGATGATCACGTCGCCGGCTTCCAGATCGATCATCAGATACTTGGCGCGGCGCGACAGCGAGACGATGCGCTGGCCGGCAACGGTCGAGGAGAAATTCTCCGGGAAGGGAAACCTGAGATCCGGACGGCGCAATTCCGCATTGACGAGCAGCGCCCCTTCCATGGTCGGCGCGAGGCCGCGCTTGACGGTTTCGACCTCGGGCAACTCCGGCATGAACGCACTCCTTCGATCTCAGCCACCGGATGCGGTGGTTGGCATTTCCTTGGCGGCCTTCTTATCCTATAGGGGTGCGCTATGCCGCAGCCGCAGTCCCGCCCACGAGATAGCGTGTGACGGGCCTTTTCGCTATGGTGCCGGAAAAATTGGTTCAGGTGGAGTTCTTCGTATGACGGATCAGCGCGTATCGGCCGATGGCGGCATGGAAACATCTTTCGGTTTCCGCAACGTCGGCACGGGCGAGAAGCAGCCGCTCGTCAACGACGTCTTCCACAAGGTGGCCAAGCGTTACGACATCATGAACGACGTGATGTCGGCCGGCCTGCACCGCGCCTGGAAGGATGCGATGATCGCGGCCCTCAACCCGCCACGCCGCGAGGGCTACAGGACGCTCGACGTTGCCGGCGGCACCGGCGATATCGCCTTCCGCATCATCGAAGCCTCCGACCGCAAGGCACATTCGACGGTGCTAGACATCAACGGCTCGATGCTGGCCGTCGGCGCCGAGCGGGCCGAGAAGAAGAAGCTCTCCGCCAACCTCGATTTCGTCGAGGCCAATGCCGAGGACCTGCCTTTCGAGGCCAATACCTTCGACGCCTATACGATTGCCTTCGGCATCCGCAACGTGCCGCGCATCGACGTGGCGCTGAAGGAGGCATACCGGGTGCTGAAGCGCGGCGGCCGGTTGCTGGTGCTGGAGTTCTCCGAAGTGGAGATGCCGCTGCTCGACCGCTTCTATGATGCCTGGTCGTTCAACGCGATCCCGAAGTTCGGCAAGCTGATCACCGGCGATGAAGCGCCCTACCAGTATCTGGTGGAATCGATCCGCAAGTTTCCGAACCAGAAGGACTTCGCGACGATGATCAAGGAAGCGGGCTTCTCGCGCGTCTCCTTCACCAATTACACCGGCGGCATCGCAGCGCTGCATTCCGGCTGGAAAATCTGATCCCGATGAGCACGCCTGGAGCATATATCCGCCTCGCGCGGATCGGCTGGGTTCTCGTGCGCGAAGGCGTCGTCTCGGCCGTCCCGACGGAGCACCTGCCACCCTTTGCCCGTTTCGCCCAGAAGGCGGCCGGACTTTTGGCGCGGCGCAGAGTGCCGGGAGAGGAGCGTAGCGACCGGCTGTCGCGCGCCGTCGCCCGGCTCGGCCCCTCCTATGTGAAGATCGGCCAGTTCCTCGCAACCCGCCCCGACGTCGTTGGCGCGGAGTTTGCCGCAGACCTGTCGCTGTTGCAGGACCGCATGGCGACCTTCCCGCAGAACGAGGCGAAGGCCGCGATCGAGGGATCACTCGGCCGGACGGTCGACGATCTCTATGCCGAGTTTTCCGAGCCGATGGCCGCGGCCTCGATCGCTCAGGTGCACCCGGCGATCGTGATGCGCGACAGCGGCCCTGAGAAGGTCGCGGTCAAGGTCATCCGTCCCGGCGTGCGGCAGCGCTTCGCCTCCGACATCGAGGCGATGTATCTCGTCAGCCATATGCAGGAGCGTTTCCTGCCCTACACCCGCCGGCTGAAGCCGGTCGAGGTGACCAAGACGCTGGAACAGACGACGAAGATCGAGATGGATCTTCGTCTGGAGGCGGCCGCCCTTTCCGAGCTTGGCGAGAACACCAAGGACGATTCCGGCTTCCGCGTGCCGAAGGTCGACTGGGAGCGGACCGGGCGCGACGTCGTCACCATGGAGTGGATCGACGGCGTCAAGATGTCGGACATCGAGGGCTTGAAGGCCGCAGGCCACGACCTCAACCTTCTAGCCGAAGTGCTGATCCAGTCCTTCCTGCGCCACACCCTGCGCGACGGCTTCTTTCATGCCGACATGCATCAGGGCAATCTCTTCGTCGACGATGCCGGCCATATCGTCGCCGTCGACATGGGCATCGTCGGCCGCCTCGGCAAGAAGGAACGCCGGTTCCTGGCCGAGATCCTCTTCGGCTTCATCACCCGCGACTACCAGCGCGTGGCCGACGTGCATTTCGAGGCGGGCTATGTGCCTTCGCACCACGACGCTGCGAGTTTCGCCCAGGCGATCCGCGCGATCGGCGAGCCGATCCACGGCCAGCCGGCCGAAACCATTTCGATGGCGAAGCTGCTGACGTTGCTCTTCGAGGTCACTGAGCTCTTCGACATGCAGACCCGCCCCGAGCTCGTCATGCTGCAGAAGACCATGGTGGTCGTTGAAGGGGTGGCTCGCACGCTCAATCCGCGCTTCAACATGTGGAAGGCCTCCGAGCCGGTCGTCGGCAAGTGGATCCGCGACAATCTCGGACCGAAGCGCATCGTCACCGATTTGCGCGACGGCCTGCATGCCGCACTCAGGCTGGCTGAAGCCGCGCCCGAAATCGCCGCCCGCACGGAGAAGTTTTCGAGCGAGATCATGGCGATGAGCGAAAACGGTCTGCGCTTCGACGCCGAGACCGCGCATGCGATCGGCAAGGCGGAAGCGAAACACACGCGCTCCGGCCGCATCGCGCTGTGGCTCATCGCCGCCACGCTCGCCTATATCGCCTGGCAGGTGACCTGATCCCGCCCGCGCCCGAACCGGCGCGGCGGGCTTGTCTTTCTACCCACGCTTGCTATCCTTCCCGCATGGATAATCGCTCTATTCTCACCATGGTGCTTTGCACGCATACCCCAGGGGTGTGCGGGAGACCTGTTGCGCTGACTTAAGCGAAATGTCCCCCACCAACCCTGCCGAGGCGAGCAGGGTTGGGACCTGTTTCCTCGGAACCAAAGAGAGGAAACAATGACCGACGCAACCGACCCTTCAGATATCAACATCCGCGCGGCCCGCGTCGTCGATTTCGAAGCGATCGCGGCGCTGATGAGCCAGCCGGGCATCCGCTCGGGCACGCTGCGCCAGCCGTTCGCCACCCCGGAACAGACACGCAAGTGGTTGGAGAGCCTCTCGGACGACAGCGTCGTCATCGTCGCCGAGCGCGCCGACCGGATCCTCGGCATGGCCGGACTGCATCGCAGCAAGGGGCGCCGGCATCATTCCGCGGCCCTTGGGATCAGCGTCGACGACACCCATCGCGGCGAGGGCATCGGTAAGTCGCTGCTGACCGCTCTGATCGACGCCGCCGATAACTGGCTCGGCATCAGCCGCATCGAGCTTACGGTCTTTACCGACAACGAGCCCGCGATCGCGCTCTACCGCAAGGCCGGCTTCGAGATGGAGGGTACGCACCGGGCCTATGCGCTGAGGAACGGTGTGCTGGCCGACGTGTTCGCGATGGCCCGCATTCGTGAGCCTGCGGCGCCGAAGGCCGCTTGAAGGCCGCAACGGCCGGCAACCGGCACGGACTGTGGCCGGCCGATTGCGATCCAGCGCAACCGCCGGCAGCATCCTGTTCCATCCGGAACTGCGAATATCTCGGCTTCATGCGACTTTCGTCTCATGGATGACGAAGGCTCATCCCAACCCATCCGGAGGAGAGATCATCATGCGCAAGTTCATCGTCGCAGCCGCTGTCGCCATCACCGCTGCCATCTCCTTTGCAGCACCTTCGCAGGCCGGTGGTATTTCGATCGGCTTCGGCAACGGCTACTACGGTCATGGCTGGAGCGGCCGTGTCGGCTACGTCGGCAGCTATTATGGCGGACCCTACTACTACGAGGACGAACCCTATTGCTTCCTGAAGACGGTGAAGCGCTACGACAGCTACGGCAACCGCTACTACAAGAAAATCCGCATCTGCCGCTAAGTGACAGAATGAGGGAGGGCGCTTGAGAGCCCGGCCGCGGTGCGGCCGGGCTTTTGCATTCCGACATCCACTGACGTCAAAACGATTCCGCTGCGAGAAAATCTGGTGTAGCTCGGATGCCAAGCCATTCTGAATTCCGCAATCGAGGAGGGTCGGTCATGGATCTTGGTATCGCTGGAAAACGTGCGCTGGTGCTTGGCGGCAGCAAGGGGCTGGGGCGCGGTATTGCCGAGACTCTCGCCGGCGAAGGCGTCATCGTGGCGCTGACCGGCCGCGACGCGACATCGGCGGCCAAGGTGGCAGGCGACATCAGCCCTTCGGCGCGCGGCTACGCCCTCGACCTCTCGAAGCCCGAAAGCCTCGATGGCCTGCTGGACCAGCTCGAAGCCGATTTCGGCGCGATCGACATTCTGGTGCTGAATGGCGGCGGGCCGCCGCCCTCACCTGCCTCGGTCATCGAACCGGACTTCTGGCGGGCGCAATTCGAGACCATGGTGCTGGCCGGCATGCGCATCGCCGGCCGGCTGCTGCCCGGCATGCGGGAACGCCAGTTCGGGCGCATCATCGCCGTCGCCTCCACCAGTATCCGCGAACCGATCGTCGGGCTCACCGCGTCGAATGCGCTCAGAAGTGCGGTTGCCGGCTGGCTGAAGACGCTCGCCGGCGAGGTCGCTGCCGACGGCGTGACCGTGAACCTGCTTCTGCCCGGAAGGCTTGCCACAGACCGCACGCTCAGCTTCGACCGGATGGACGCCGAAAGCGAAGGGCTCGATATCGAGACGGTCGCAGCCCGCAGCCAACGCGACATCCCGATCGGCCGCTACGGCACGCCGGCGGAATTCGGGGCGGCCGCAGCCTTCCTCGCCGGCCGTCAGGCGAGCTACATCACCGGCGTGGCGCTGCCCATCGATGGCGGCCTCAGCCGCTCGATGCTCTGATACCGTTCTGGACATTTCCGCCGACGGATTGGGGTGAGCTACGAAGGCGACGTCATACCTCGTCCCGACTGTCATCGCCGATGAGCGCCGAGAGGTCTTCGGCCAACCGCGTGACCAGCGCGCCGGCCTCGGGCCGGTAATAGAGGGCGATCTCCATCGTCTCGATCATCGGCAGTCCTTGCTGCGGCCCCACCGTCCGGTGCCGGTCGTGGACGACGCGGGCCGGCAGCAGGCTGATGCCCAGCCCATCGGCGACCGCCGACTGAATGCTAGCGAGGCTGGAACTGGTATAACTCACGCGCCAGCGTCGCCCTGAGGCATCCAGTGCCGCCACCATGTCGTCGCGATAGAGGCCGCGCGGCGGAAAGACGACGAGCGGCAGAGGATCGAGCGCCAGAACAGGATGGGCGGCGCTGTCGATCCAGCACAGGCTTTCCTGCCACTGTTTCACGGCATCGCCCGTGCCGCGGCGCTGCTTGACGACGACGATATCGAGCTCGCCGCGATCATAGAGCGACCGCAGCTCGCGGCTGAGCCCGCTCGTCACTTCGAGCCTGACATTCTCGTGGCGGCGGGCAAAGGCCGCGAGTGTGCTGGTCGTGCGGCCGGCGGCAAAGTCTTCGGGCAGGCCGAGGCGCAGCGTCGCGGCAACCGATGCGCCCGAGAGAAGCTGCCGCACTTCCGCGTCCAGCGCCAGCATGCGCCGCGCATAGCCGATCAACTGCTCGCCCGCTTCCGTCAGGCGGACCTGGCGATGGCTGCGTTCGAGCAGCCGATGGCCGGCCTGCTCTTCCAGCCGCAGGACTTTCTGGCTGACGGTCGACTGGGTGGAATTGAGCCGGCCGGCCGCAGCGGTGAAACCGCCGCAATCGGCCACCGCCGCGAAGGCTTTCAGCAGATCCAGATCGAAAGGTTGAGCATTCATATTTCCACTTGATAGCATTCATACATTTAATTTCCAAATGAATGCGGCACTGCCTATGGTCGCACACGGGAGGGCCACGCCGGGCGCGGGAGAGGTTCGGCGGCGACGCGTGTCTTGCGCCCTTGAAAAGGTCACGGATCGGCTCAAGTAAGCACGAGATTGCGATGAGCAAGAGCGGCACGGATGGAGCCCTTTCAAGGTTTCCTCGTCCGCCCTTAACCGGAACCATTGCGATCGACCGGCCCATTCGGCCGGCCCGCATGATCGGAAAGAACAAATGCGACCAAGACTTTTCGGCTCGCTGATCGGCGCATCCCTTGCCGCCTTCAGCCTTGCACCTCAAACCGTGGGGGCCTCGATGCTTGAAAACCAGCTGATCTCCGCCGCCGAGACCGGCGATCCAGACAAGGTCAAGGCGCTGCTCAAGGAAGGCGCGAGCATCGAAGCGCGCGACGCCAGCGGTGCGACGGCGCTGCTCGCCGCCACCCATGAAAATCGCGTCGATGCGGCGCGTGCCCTGATCGAGGCCGGCGCCGACGTCAACGCCAAGGACAAGATCCAGGACAGCCCCTATCTCTATGCCGGCGCGCGGGGGCATCTCGACATCCTGAAGTTGACGCTTGCCAATGGCGCCGACCTTAAGAGCACCAACCGCTATGGCGGAACGGCGCTGATCCCGGCCGCCGAGCGCGGCCATGTCGAGACCGTCAAGACCTTGATCGAAGCCGGCATCGACGTCGATCACGTCAACCGCCTCGGCTGGACCGCGCTGCTCGAAGCCATCATCCTCGGCAGTGGCGGTGAAAAGCACACCGAGATCGTACGCCTGCTGATCAAGGCCGGCGCAGACGTGAACCTTGCCGATGGCGAGGGTGTCAGCCCGCTGACCCATGCCCGCCAGCGCGGCTATGGCAAGATCGAGAGGCTGCTGGCCGACGCCGGCGCACGCTAGAAAGAACTCTCATGACCCAGGAACAGACCTATCTGGCCGAGGCAGTAACGCTTGCCCGCCGCAACATCGAGAAAGGCGGACGCCCCTTCGGCGCCGTCGTCGTCAAGGATGGCGAGATCGTCGGTCGCGGCGTCAACGAGATGTTGTCATCCGGCGACCCTACCTCGCATGCGGAACTGAACGCGTTGCGTTCCGCCGCCCAAAACCTTCGTTCCCCGCGGCTCGAAGGCGCCGCCGTCTATGCCAGCGGCCAGCCCTGCCCGATGTGCCTGGCGGCCATGCGCATGGCCGGGATCACCGAGATCGCCTATGCGAACTCGAATGCCGACGCCGAACCCTTTGGCCTCTCGACCGCAGCGATCTATGCGGAACTGGCAAAACCGCTCGCCGAGCAGGCCATGCGCTTCCGCCATGTGCCGATCGACGATGCCCAAACGACACCGCTTTACGCCGCCTGGCAAGAGCGCCAGGCCAAGACTTGAGTCGTCGGGCCAACGCCCGGCCATCACGTTGCGAATAGACCCGAGGCGGCCGACGGCCGCCTCGGGCTTTTCTGTTCATTCCGGGCCCCATTGGGAATCGACGCCCCTTGCCGAACACACGTGCCGGCTGTAATCGCATAGGCGTTTCTTCCTTTTGTGCCGCCCCATCTCTTAAGGAGACCGGGCGGATTCCAGCCAGCAGGTGCCCGTGATGACTGCCTATTCCGAAAAAGCCGGCCGCTTCGTCGCGCTGCTTCTCATCGCGGGCTCCGGTGTGGTGACGATCGCCAAGGGCATGAGCCTGACCTTCCTTGCAATCCGCCTCCAGCGTGACTTCGGCCTCAACCCTGCCAGCATCGGCGCGTTGATCGGCGTGGGGCCGCTGCTCGGCGCGATCGTCAGCCCCTTCGCCGGCACGCTCTCCGATCGGATTGGCCGAAAAGGCGTGTTGACCGTCGCACTCTTCATGGCCGGACTGGCGCTGGCCGGGCTCGGACTGGCACAATCGATCGCCGCCTTCGCGCTGGCCCACATCGTTTCCGCCGTTGCCGCCGCCGTTTTTGAACCGGTCGCGCGCGCCTTGATGAGCGATGCGGCGCCTGAACATCTGCGCCTCAAGGTTTTCTCCTGGCGTTATCTCGCCATCAATGCCGGCTGGGCGATCGGGCCATTGATCGGCGTATGGGTCGGCGCTGCCTATGTGACGCTTTTCGTCATCGCGGGCGTCATCCACGCAGCCTTCGGTCTCGTACTCTTGCTCACGGTACCGGAGGCGAGCAGCAGGCAGGCTATCGAAACCGAACGAACGTCAGGGAGTGCCGGTGGCTGGCGCGGACTTGTCGCCGCCTTGCGTGACCGGCGCCTGGTCTTCTTCGTCGTCGGCGGCACGCTGCTTCTCGCCGTTCACGGTCAGTGGTCCGTGACCCTGTCGCAGTATCTCAATACCGGCTTTGAGGACGGCGTCACGCTCTTTGCGCTGCTGGTTTCGACCAACGCGGTAACGGTGCTGGTCGCCAGCACGCCGGCCCGCTTCGTCATCGAACGGATCGGCGCCCTGCACGCGCTGTCGCTTGGCAGCCTGCTGTTCCTGATCGGCGAAATCGGCTTTGCCGCCTCGTCCGGAATGGAAATGCTCGTCGCCTCGATGATCCTTTTCACCATAGGCGAGGTGCTGGTCGTGCCGTCGGAATATGTGCTGGTCGACGGAATTTCGAACGCCGGCAACCGCGGCACCTATTTCGGTGCCCATTCACTCTCGACGTTTGGAAACTTCCTCGGGCCGCTCACCGGCGGCCTTGCGCTTGGCGCCGTCGGCGGCGCCGGCATGTTCCTGCTGTTCGGGGCATTTGCGGCGGCAGGTGCGCTTCTGTTTGCGATCGGCCATTCCATGCCGCCGCCGCGTCCTGAGGCTGCGCGCACCACAGCGCTCGACGATGGCGCCGCCACGGGAGACCTGCTGCGGCTGGGGCAGTTCGCTTGAGACCGGTTATCCGCCGGTCGCGGGCGACGCGTTGATCTGCTCCTGTACCCGTTCGAGTGGCCCCGGCGCCAGTGCTGCCGGCGGCTGATATGGATTGGAGAAGGCGTAGATCAGGAACAGGATGATGCCGGTATAGGCGCCGAATAGGCAGAGCAGCAGCAGGTTCCGCCGCCTTGGCGGATAGGCATAGTAGGCGAGCGCGATGAAGATCACGCCGGAGAGTGCCGCGAACCAGAAGATGCTGTCGATCGAGTCCGCGACGTTGCTTTCCCGCTTGGTTCGGCTCTGCGAAACGTCGTGCAGCCGCTCCAGCATCTGGCTGCGCAGGCTCTCCTGACGCTTGTCGGCGGGCACGAGGTTCAGCACATGCTGGTAGGCCTTGTCCCAGAACGCCCAGGCCTCATTTGAAAGACGGCCCTTGTCGGCCAATGACTGCCACTCGCCGTCGATCACCTGGGACACGTAGGCGGAGATCGCCTGCTGGATCGGTGCCTTGAAGCCTTCGCCGTAGCGTGCGGCATCATAGTAGATGTCGGCGATAGCGCCGGCTTCGGTCGCCATTTCGTATTTGAGCTGCTGGTACTCGACCATCTCCTGCGCGAACACGAGCGCAAGGATCAGGCCATGCAGTGCCGAGATCCGGAAGATGACCGAACTGGCCAGCTCCTTTTCATGGCCCTCGGCCTCGCCGCCCATGATCAGCCGCATCAGGAAGTACGCAGCAAGCGTCAGGGCGACCGTGCCGCACACGAAGAGAGCACCGAGCAGCATCTCGACGATCATGTCCCCTCCATAGCCCATTCTCCTGCCGCGGGCTTTCGTCAATTCTGAGCCCACGACCGGCGAAAGACAACTGCACGCCCCGGACCAGGCCCTGGCGGCTGTCTTGCGGCGGGCCGAAACGCTATGCTTGCAGCGCCATCCACCCGTCTTGCCACCATTTCGACACTGCCAACGCCTAAGCACCGCGCCAAAACTGGAGTAAAAACAATATCATGAGTGCGCCAAGCGAACAGACAGTCCTCAAACAATCGATCGCGGCCACCGTGGTCGTCGGGGTGACGGGCGTTATCTTCGGTCTGCTATCGGGCTCGGTTTCCATCGTGTTCGACGGCGTCTTCTCGGCCGTCGACGCCTCCATGACCCTGCTTGCGCTTGGCGTGACGCAGCTTATCCCGAAGCCGAGCAAACGCTTCCAGATGGGCTTCTGGCACATCGAACCGATGGTGCTGCTCTTCAATGCCGGCCTTCTGACCCTGCTTTCCTTCTACGCGATGGTGAACGCCGTCGGCTCCATTCTGTCGGGCGGCAACCACCTCGCCTTCGATTGGGCGATCGCCTATGCCGCCGTCGTCGTGGTGATCTGCGCCTTCATGTTCTTCTATGTACGCCGGGCGAACCGGCCGATCGGCTCGGAGTTCCTGGCGCTCGACGTGCGCGCCTGGGCGATGTCCGGCGCGATTACCTCCGCCCTGCTCGTCGCCTTTGCGATCGCCGCCGCCTTGAAGGGAACGGCCTACGAGTACGTCACGCCCTATGTCGACCCGGCGATCCTGATCGTGCTGACGCTCTGCCTGATCCCGCTGCCGATCCGCACGGTCTTCCAGGCGCTGAAGGAGATCTTCCTCGTCGCACCCGCCGAGCTTGACGAGCGCGTGCGGCAGGCAGCGGCGAACGCCGTCACACGCCACGGCTTTGCCGATTACCGCACCTATGTCGCCAAGGTCGGGCGCTCCAAGACGATCGAGGTCTATCTGATCGGAACGCCCGAAACCAAGGTCGGCACGCTCGCCGAACTCGACCGGATCCGCGCCGAGATCGGCGAGGAGATCGGTGATCCCGGCCATGACCGCTGGCTGACGATCGCCTTTACCGGCGACGCGCGCTGGGCGGAATAGTCCCGTCAGGAAAGTTCGATCCGCCTGGTGATGCCGATCGCCTCCAGGAAGGCCCAGTCGTGGCTGACGACGAGCAGCGCGCCGTCATAGGCCCTGAGCCCCGCCTCGACCGCCTCGATGGAATCGATATCCAGATGGTTGGTCGGCTCGTCGAGGATCAGGAGCTGCGGCGGATTGCGACCACCGAGCACGCAGGCCAGACCGGCCCGCAGCATCTGGCCGCCGCTGAGGCTCGAGACGACCTGCAGGGCAGCATCGGCCCGGAACATGAAGCGGGCGAGCGCTGCCCGGCAATCGTTCTCGCTGGCATCAGGATTGAGACCCCGAAAATTGTCGCGGATAGAGAGCGCGGGATCGAGCAGGCTTACCTTTTGGTCGAGCATGGCGTGATCGACCAGCAGGCGCACGCTGCCGGACCATGGCTGTAGATCACCCGTCAGCAGCGACAGCAGGGTCGTCTTGCCCGAACCGTTGCGGCCGGTAAGCGCAACGCGCTCCGGCCCGACGATCGAGAGCGACAGCCGGTCGACGACCGGCTTCCCCCGTTCATAGCCGACGCCGACGTTATCGACCTGCAGGACACTGCGACCGGCAGGCAGTCCGGTCGGCGGCAGGCGAACAGTCAGCGGCTGCAGGATTTCGATGCGCTCGCGCGCTTCGACGAGATCGCCGACCGCCTGGTCCCGTCGCCGGTCCGCAAGGCGGGCATTGTCGCCGCCGGTCTTTTCGCTACGCTCCTTCCTGGCGTCGAGCAAGAGCAGCGGTTCGTCGCCCTTGGCGCGCTTGCGGCGGCCGGCGGCATCCTTGCGCGCCTTGCGTTCGGCCGTCTCCTGGGTCTTGCGCTCGACCTCGGCCAGACGCCGCTCGGCATCGGCGAGATCGTGGCGAGCAGACGCCAGCTCGATCGCCTTGCGTTCACGATAGTGGCTCCAATTGCCGCCGTAGGTGGTGGCGCCGAGCGTTGTCAGTTCGACGATTGCGTCCATCTCTTCCAGGAGTTCGCGATCATGGCTGACGACGATGGCGCCGCCGCGCCAGCCCGCCATCAGCGCAGCGACGGCCGCCCGCCCCTCGCGGTCGAGATTGTTGGTGGGTTCGTCGAGCAGGATGAAGTCAGGCTCCTTGAAGACGAGCGCGGCAAGCTTCACGCGGGTCATCTGCCCGCCGGACAAGGCGGCAAGGCGCGTTTCCGCCGAAGCGTCCAGACCGACGCGCGCCAGCGCTTCCTCCATGCGGGCCTCCAGCGTCCAGTCGGCGGAAGCCAGCTCGTCCATGGTGGCGCCCCCCTCTTCTGCTTTCTGCAGAACCGCAAGCGCGTCGGTGACGCCGAAGAGATTGGCGACGGTCTCGTCGGCCGCGACCTGAACGGTCTGGCTGAGCACGCCGAGGCTACCGACGACGCTGACCTTGCCGGCCTGCGGCGCCAGCGTTCCCTCGACCAGTCGCAGCAGGGTGGATTTTCCCACGCCATTGCGACCGACAAGGCCGGTGCGAACGGGACCAAAGCTCAGGTCGAGATCGGAAAGGAGGCTTCGGCCCTCAGGCGCGGACCACGAAATACGGGAGAGTGAAATCGAAGCAGGCATGGATACGGTTTTCCCTGATGGCAAGACGGTTCGGCTTGGCGGTCAGGGTGAAATCCATCGATGCGTGTATCCTGTTCAAATTTCTATCGCGGTCATAGATAGCATCGAATGCGCCCGTTTCAAGGCAGGCCCTTCGATACAGACCTGCGGGGGCCAGGGGATCAGGCGAGGCTGCGCTGCACCTCGTCGTCGCCGAAGACGAGCCCGGAGGCCCGCACGCTCCGGTTTCGGCCGTGGTTCTTGGAGTCGAGAAGAGCGGCATCGGCCCGGGTCAGGAGCGTGGCTACAGGCCCATCGTCCGGCGCCGAGGCAACGCCGACCGAGACCGAAACCGTGCCCAGAATCCGGCCGCGATGCGACAGCGGCGTCGTGCCGATCCGCGTCCTCAACCGCTCGGCAAGCTCGAAGCCCGCGGCTTCGCCGGCGTCGGGCATGAGCACGGTGAACTCCTCGCCGCCGAAACGGTAGGCACTGCCGGCATCGCCGACCGTGTCGACGATGATCTGCGCGACATACTGCATGACGACGTCGCCGGCATCGTGGCCGAACTCATCGTTGAAGCGCTTGAAGTGGTCGATGTCGATCATGAGGCAGCTGAGCGGCTTGCCGGCCTGCCCGCGCGGCTGCCGGTTCAGCGCCTCATCGAGGCAGCGCCGGTTGAGCAGGCCCGTCAACGCATCGCGGACGGCGAGATTGGTAAGCTTCTCGCGCAGCTGAAGATTGGCGACGGCAAGCCCGATGTTTTCGGCGATCAGTTCGAGATAGAGGCGCGACGCCTCGACCGCGAATTGCTCCTCAAACCGTTCCTCGAAGTAGAGGAGCCCGATCGTGTCGCCCTGGGCCGTCAGCGGCACGCAGAGGCCGATCACGCCTTCATCGTCGAGGTGCTGGCAGGCGATGTCGCTGTGGCCACGGTTGCTGACATGCGGCCGGCCGCGGCGGAGCCCCCAGCAGGCGCTGGACGGAAACGTCGGCGCCGAGTGCTGCGGATCGAGCCAGGTACCGACGCGCGACAGGAGCGTCCGGCTGTCGTTGAGCACATAGAGATGGCCGGCGAGGTTGGGAAAGACCTGCGGCGCGAAACGGGCGACGACCTCGGCCAGTTCGTCCTGGCTCTGGCAGGCCTGCAGCCGGTGCATCATCTGCAGGATGAGATCCTTGGTCTGCTGGTCCAGCCGCCGCTCCGCGTCCAGACGGTCCCGCTCCAGGCCGTTTTCGCGGAAGATATGGATCGCCTTGTTCATCTCGCCGATCTCGTCGCTGCGGCGATCGAGCGGGACTTCCACGGCGTAATCCTGCTCGGCAAGTCTTGTGACTATACCGCTCATGCGGGTAAGCGGCATGGCGACGCGGCGCTTGAGGATGAAATAGAGCACGCTCAGGAACAGGGCGGCGGTGATGCCGAGCATCGTCTTGGCGGCGGCCGCATACCAATCGCTGCGCTCCTGCGCCTCGTTGAGGGCCGCGCCGGTGCGGACGTTGGTCAGGTCCCTAAACCGCGCCACCGTCTCAAGAAGGGCGGTCTGCAGACGCTCGTGCTCGGGCCCAAAGAGCTTTTCCTGCGCGCCGGCGCGGTCACCCTTCTGATAGGCATCGATGGCGGCAACCTCGACCTTGTCGAGCGCTTCCGCCTCGCGAACGATATCCTGCAAGGCGGCGATCTCCGCCGGCGTCGCGCCAAGATTGGTCGCGGTCTTGGTCGCCTCCTCGCGGCGGCGTTCTTCTTCCTCGGCGCGGTGGAAGGCTTCGAGATGGCGCTCGTCGCCGCGCATCACATAAAGACGTGCCTCGTCACTTCGCGTTTCAGCCCCGAGCGCAAGCTCTTCGCCGAGTGTATCAAGCACCAGATGCTGCTCAACCGCTTGGCGTTCCTTGATCGCGCTGTCGGTCGACAGGATGAAGGCGGCACCGGAAAGCCCCGTCAGAAGGACGGTCACGCCATAGGCCCAGTTTGTGATCGCATTTATTCGCATGGAAGAAGCTTAGCCCCCGCGGATTGAGAGCGGATTAACCGCATTATCAGGCTTCGGCAACAGCCACTGCCCCGGTTGACGCAAGCGGCGCAGCTTTTGTTCCGCCCCCTCGACATGCCGGCCCCTCCGGACACGTTGCGCCCGGCAGATCGCTCAAGTAGGTTCGACATCAAAGGCGTCGGTGAGGCCGGTCGCCTGGACTATTCTGGTATCGCGTAGGCTCGGCAGCCCATGCCGGGCGAGAGGACGGCCGAAGGGCCGGGTGCAAATGACACTGTCGGGCAAGCGTATTCTCCTCATCATCTCCGGCGGCATCGCGGCCTATAAGAGCCTCGATCTCATCCGGCGCCTCAGGGAGCGCGGCGCAAGCGTGCGGCCGGTCATGACATCGGGCGCACAGCAGTTCGTGACGCCGCTTGCCGTCGGCGCGCTTTCGGCCTCGCATGTCTATCTCGACCTGTTTTCGCGCGAGGACGAGCAGGACGTCGGCCATATTCGGCTGGCGCGCGAATGCGATCTGATCGTCGTGGCACCCGCGACCGCCGACCTGATGGCGAAGATGGCGAACGGCCATGCGGACGATCTCGCCTCGACCATTCTGTTGGCAACGGACCGCCCTGTCCTGGTTGCGCCGGCGATGAACCCGAAAATGTGGGCGCATCCGGCGACGCGCCGCAACCGGGCGACGCTTGCCAGGGACGGCCTCCGCTTCATCGGCCCGGAAGCGGGCGAAATGGCCGAAAGCGGCGAGGCCGGCGAAGGCCGCATGAGTGAGCCGCTGGCAATCGTCGCGGCCGTTGAAGACCTGCTCTTAGGCGCGCCAAAACCGCTTGCCGGGCGCAGCGTCGTCGTCACCTCAGGGCCGACGCATGAGCCGATCGACCCGGTGCGCTACATTGCCAATCGCTCCTCCGGCAAGCAGGGCCATGCGATCGCCGCGGCACTAGCAAAGCTCGGCGCCGACGTCACGCTGGTCTCCGGCCCCGTGACGATCCCGGATCCGGTTGGTGTGAAAGTCGTGCATGTGGAGCGGGCCGAAGAGATGCGCGATGCGGTGCTTGCCGCCCTTCCCGCCGATGTCGCCGTCATGGTCGCCGCCGTTGCCGACTGGCGGGTGGCGACGGCCGCCGGCAACAAGATCAAGAAGAAGCCGGGCGAGGCGCCGCCGCCGCTGCAGCTTGCTGAAAACCCCGATATCCTGAAGACGGTCGGCCACCATGCGAAACGGCCAAAGCTCGTCATCGGCTTTGCCGCCGAGACCGAAAACGTCGCCGACAACGGCCGCGCCAAGCTCGAGCGAAAGGGCGCCGACTTCATCCTCGCCAACGACGTCTCGCCGGCAACCGGCATCATGGGCGGCGACCGCAATAAGGTGAAGCTGATCTCACATGCCGGCAATGACGACTGGCCAGAGATGGACAAGGACGCGGTGGCGGAAAAGCTGGCGGCGATGATTGCCGAGCAGCTGGCGCGCTAAACAATCGATCTCATGGCAAATGCCCCTCACCCGAGCCCTCTCCCCGCAAGCGGGGCGAGGGGACGCGGCACACGCGATATCGCGTCCCGTTGGCTGCGGGCTTAGCCTCTCCCGTCTAACCTCGAGAACGATGATAATCGGTCGCTTTCTCGAAGAGCCAGTCGTGGACGAGCGAGCGCCACGCGTCCCTTCTCCCTGCCTGCGGGGAGGAGGTGGCGGCAGCCGGATGAGGGGCGCGGCGTCCTCGTCGAAGTCGAAAGCGCCGCCGGCTCAGGCCATCTGGCGAGATCTGACCGGCGTGCCCTTGGTCGAAAACAGCCGAACATCGACTCCGTTTTCGCCGACGATGACCGCGGTGCCGTCGGGGATTTCGACCCAGGCACTGTCGTCGTCGTTGAGCGGTTCGGAGACAAGGCAATAGCCACCGCTCGGGCCCATCGGTGCGGCATAGAGCGTCGGCGCCTTCCAGTCGGAGGCGTAGCGCACAGCGTAGAGATCCTGGCCGTCGGAGAAAGCTGCGGTGAAGCGCACCAGCACCTGGCGCTCCAGATGCTCGGCAAGCTGTTCGATAAAGGCGAGCGCCTCGGCGATCGCGCCGAGCGGATCGCGGTCGAGCCCGAACTGCATGGCGAGAAGAAACAGGAGCTCCGAATCCGTCGTGCCGGTGCGCGCCGAATAGAGGTCATTGTCGAGCATGCTCTCCATCGGACGGCGCAGATGCTCGAAGTCGCCGATCTGGCCGTTGTGCATGAAGGACCAGCGGCCGAAGACGAAGGGATGACAGTTGTCGCGCCTGGTTCCGCCGCCGGTCGCGGCGCGCACATGGGCGAGGAAGAGCGGCGAGCGGATCTGCCGTGCGATGCTCTTCAAGTTGCAGTCGGACCAGGCCGGCAGGATATCGCGGTAGCGCCCCGGCTCGGGATGGTCGCCGTACCAGGCGATGCCGAAGCCGTCGCCGTTGGTGGCGGTCTTGGCCCGTGTCGCGCAATGGGACTGTTCGATCAGCGAGTGCGCCGGAGAGGTCACCAGTTCCTCGAGATACAGCGGCTCCCCGCGATAGGCTGCCCAGCGGCACATGCTGATTTCACTCCAGCTCCGCTCCGTTCACTGCGGAGCGATTCGTTAACCATGACGAAACGCGATGTTCCAACGGAACATGGTAAAAATGCGTTAACACATTCCCCCTTCGTCAAGGTGAAGCTAACCGGAACGCACAGTTTTGGCTGTTTCAAACGGCACAACGTCGGTATCGCCGTAGTATTTCGAACAAACATTCCATATTGACAAAACTTGCAAAATTCATTTCATTTCAGACCAACACGACAGCGCCGCCAGGGAGGAATTCAGCATGGGCAGAAAGCGCAAACTCGGCATCGGCCTGATCGGCACGGGCTTCATGGGCAAGGCCCATGCGCTCGGCTTCACCATTGCCGCGCGGGTCTTCGACCTGCCCTTCGAGCTCGATCTGGTTTCGGTCGCCGACGTGACCGTCGAGAGTGCCGAACGCGCCCGCGGTCAACTGGGCTTCCGCAAGGCGACCGCCGACTGGCGCGAGCTCTTGACCGATCCGGATATCGACATCATCGACATCACCACGCCGAACCTTTTGCACAAGGAGATGGCGCTTGCGGCGATCGCCCATGGCAAGCACGTCTATTGTGAAAAGCCGCTGGCGCCGACCGTTGCGGAATGCCGCGAGATGGTTGAGGCGGCCGAGAAGGCGGGCGTCGTGACCCAGGTCGGCTTCAACTATCTGAAGAACCCACTGATCTTCCTTGCCAAGGACATCATCGAAAGCGGCGAGATCGGCGAGATCCGCTCGATGCGCGGCATCCATGCGGAAGACTTCATGGCCGACGCGCAGGTTCCGTGGGGCTGGCGCCTGAACCCGGCCAGCGGCGGCGGTGCGCTTGCCGACATCGGCAGCCACATTATCGCCTCCATGCGCCACCTCGTCGGCCCGATCAAACAGGTGCTTGCCGAAACCATCATCCAGATCCCGGAACGCCCGGTTTCCGCTGGCTCCAGCGAAACCCGCGCCGTCGAGGTCGACGACATCACCCGCGCCTTCGTGCGCTTCGAAAACGGCGCCACCGGCAGCTTCGAGGCAAGCTGGATCGCGACCGGTCGCAAGATGCAGCACGATTTCGAGATCTACGGTTCGAAGGGCAGCATCGTCTTCACCCAGGAGCGGCTGAACGAAATCCGCCTCTACAAGACGGGCGATGATATCCGCACCCGCGGCTTCCGCACCATCTGGGCCGGACCGGAACATCCGCCCTATGGCGCGTTCTGCGTAGCGCCGGGCCACCAGATCGGCTTCAACGACCTGAAGGCCATCGAGGTGAAGGAGTTCCTCGACGCCATCGCCGGCGGCAAGTCTCCCTCGACCGATTTCCGCGAAGGCTACGAGGTGCAGAAGGTGCTTTCGGCGACCTATCAATCGGCCAAGACAAACGAATGGGTGCGGATCTAGGCGGCTTCGACGGCCGGCGTGTCGTAGGAAAACCATCTATTTTTGCTCGCACGTCGGGACGCTAAACCGCTACGCACTTTTCCTGGAAATGCCGCCCGTCTTGCTGCGCATTTCCGGACGCAAAACAGCTTCGCACTTTTCCTGGACATGCTCTCTGTTTTGGTGCGCATTCCGGACGGAAATCCGCTTCGCACTTTTCCTGGACATGCTCCGAGAAAAATAGAATGCCTGTTCTATCCCGTTCCCGACTAATCGATTAGGGTGAGGCCGAAAGCCAGACTGACATCGAGGGAGACGAGCGAGACATGGCCATGCCGGAAACGACGACAGAGGTGCCGCAGGATTTCGAGGCGCTGAAAGCCGCCATTCTGGAACGCAAGGCGGAGCTGCCGAAACGGCTGCGCCAGGTTGCCGCCTATTCGCTCGACAATCCCGACGAAATCGCCTTCGGCACGGCAGCGAGCATCGCGACTTCCGCCGAAGTGCAGCCGTCGACGCTGGTGCGCTTCGCCCAGCATTTCGGCTTCGAGGGCTTTTCCAGCCTGCAGCAGATCTTTCGCGCCCGGCTGCGTGAGCGCACGCCCGGCTATGAGGACCGGCTGAAGGCGCTCAGCGCCAACGACCACAGCAAGCTCGAAAGCGGTTCGATCTTCAACGGCTTCGTCGCTGCCGCCCACCGCTCGCTCGACAACATCGCCTCCTCGGTGGATCCTGAAGCCTTCGAACGCGCCGTCGATATCCTCGCCAAGGCCGACACCGTCTACCTGATCGCCAAGCGCCGCTCCTATCCGATCTCCAGCTACATGGCCTATGCCTTCGGCAAGCTGAAGGTGAAATACCAGCTCGTCGGCACGGCCGCCGGCATCGACGAGGACATGCTGGCGATGGCAACGAAAAACGATGCCGCCTTTGCCGTCAGCTTCTCGCCCTACGCCTCCGAAAGTGCGGCCCAGGCGCGGCTTCTCGCCGAACGCAAGGTGCCCGTCGTGTCGCTGACGGACTCGGCCTTCTCGCCCTTGGCAGAATCCTCGAAGGTCTGGTTCGAACTGGTCGAGGCCGACCATGCCGGCTTCCGTTCTCTTTCCGCCAGCATGGCGTTTGCCATGGCGCTGACGGTCGCCATCGCCGAGAAGCGCCAGCGCCTCGCCGAGGGCGGCTAGGCAAAACGGAACAGATAGAATGAAAATTCCATATTGACGAAACGTCGGAATTTATGTTTCATACGGCCATCACCCACAGTACGGAAATGGTCGGGCCCGCCAAGGTGTCCGCGGGGAGGAAGCAGTGAGCCAGAACGTTTCGGCACAGGGAGCAAAGCCGCTCGACCTGATCACCATCGGCCGGGCCTCGGTCGATCTCTATGGCCAGCAGATCGGCACGCGGCTTGAAGATGTTTCGAGCTTTGCGAAGTCAGTGGGCGGCTGCCCCTGCAACATCTCTGTCGGCACCGCCCGCCTGGGCCTGAAGTCAGCGCTTCTCACCCGCGTCGGCGACGAACAGATGGGCCGCTTCATCCGCGAGCAGCTCATCCGCGAAGGCGTCGAAACGCGCGGCATCGTCACGGATCCGGAGCGGCTGACGGCGCTCGCGATCCTCGCCGTCGAAAACGACAAGACCTTCCCGCTGCTCTTCTATCGCGACAACTGCGCCGACAACGCGCTTTGCGAAGATGACGTTTCCGAGGAGTTCATCCGTTCCGCCCGCGCCGTGCTCGTCTCGGGAACGCATTTCTCCAAGCCGAACACGGACGCCGCCCAGCGCAAGGCGATCCGCATCGCCAAGGAAAACGGCGCGAAGGTCGTCTTCGACATCGACTACCGCCCGAACCTCTGGGGCCTTGCCGGCCATGACGCCGGCGAGAGCCGCTATATCGCGTCGGATCGCGTTTCGGCGCATCTGAAAACGGTTCTTGCCGATTGCGACCTGATCGTCGGCACGGAAGAGGAAGTGCTGATCGCCTCGGGCGAAAGTGACCTGCTCCAGGCGCTGAAGACGATCCGCTCGCTCTCCAAGGCGACGATTGTGCTCAAGCGCGGACCGATGGGCTGCATCGTCTATGACGGTCCGATCACCGACGACCTCGAAGACGGCATCGTCGGCAAGGGCTTCCCGATCGAGGTCTATAACGTGCTCGGCGCCGGCGACGCCTTCATGTCCGGCTTCCTGCGCGGCTGGCTCAAAAACGAGCCGCACGCGACGTCTGCCACCTGGGCCAATGCCTGCGGCGCCTTCGCCGTCTCGCGCCTGCTCTGCGCGCCTGAAATCCCGACCTGGACGGAACTGCAGTTCTTCCTGGAAAAGGGCAGCAAAGAACGGGCCCTGCGCAAGGACGAGGCGATCAACCACGTTCATTGGGCAACCACACGCCGACGCGATATCCCGCTTCTGATGGCGCTGGCGATCGATCATCGCAGCCAGCTCGAAGACATGGCCGCCGGCGACCAGGCTCTGCTTGACCGCATTCCCGCCTTCAAGGTGCTGGCGGTGAAGGCCGCCGCACAGGTCGCGGCCGGCCGCTCCGGCTTCGGCATGCTGATCGACGACAAGTACGGCCGCGACGCGCTTTACGCCGCCGGCGCCCATCGCGATTTCTGGATCGGCAAACCGATCGAGCTTCCGGGCTCGCGGCCGCTGCAATTCGAATTCAGCCAGGATCTCGGCAGTCGCCTGATCGACTGGCCGGTCGACCACTGCATCAAGGTGCTCTCCTTCTACCACCCGGACGATCCGGCGGAGTTGAAAGCCCAGCAGGTGGCAAAGCTCCGCTCCGCCTTCGAAGCGGCGCGCAAGGTTGGCCGTGAGATCCTGATCGAGATCATTGCCGGCAAGCACGGCAAGCTCGACGACCAGACCATTCCGCGGGCACTGACCGAACTCTACGATGCCGGGCTCAAGCCGGACTGGTGGAAGCTCGAGCCGCAGGCGAGCCGCGGCGCCTGGGCAGCGATCGATGCCGTCATCGAGGCACGCGACCCGCTCTGCCGCGGCGTGGTGCTCTTGGGCCTCGAAGCGCCCTATGAGCAGCTCAAGGACGGCTTTGCAGCCGCCCGCACTTCGAAGACGGTCCGGGGCTTTGCCGTCGGCCGAACGATTTTCGCCGATGCCGGCCGGGCCTGGCTCGGCGGCACGATGAGCGACGACCAGGCGATCGCCGACATGGCCGGAAAATTCAAGGCCCTGGTCGATCTCTGGCTGCAACTGGGTGAAACTAAGGCGGCATAGGATCGACAGATATCAGTCGATAATGCCGGACAGGGCGGAACGGGACGATTCCGCCACGAGGAGGAAACAGATTATGAGCCAGAAGACCGTGCGCCTGACCGTGGCCCAGGCCGTGGCGCGGTTCCTGACCCGCCAGATGACCGTCATCGAAGGCAAGAAGGTGCCGATCTTCGGCGGCGTCTTCGCCATCTTCGGCCATGGCAACGTCGCCGGCGTCGGCGAAGCGCTGCACGCGATCAAGGACACTCTACCGACCTATCGCGCCCAGAACGAACAGGGCATGGCGAATGCGGCGATCGCCTTTGCCAAGGCGAGCTTCCGCCGCCGCTTCATGGCCTGCACCACCTCGATCGGCCCCGGCGCGCTCAACATGGTGACCTCGGCAGCACTCGCCCATGTCAACCGCCTGCCGGTCCTCTTCCTGCCCGGCGATGTGTTCGCCAACCGCCGCCCCGATCCGGTGCTGCAGCAGGTGGAAAGCTTCGGCGACGGCACGATCTCGGCGAACGACTGCTTCCGCCCGGTCTCGCGCTACTTCGACCGCATCAGCCGGCCCGAACAGATCATCCCGGCGCTGCGCCGCGCCATGCAGGTCCTGACGGATCCGGCCGATTGCGGCCCGGTAACGCTGTCGCTCTGCCAGGATGTCCAGGCGGAAGCCTACGACTACCCCGAAAACTTCTTCGACGAGAAGGTCTGGGTGCCGCGCCGCGTCGAGCCGGATCTCGACGAACTGGCGACGGCGATCGCGGCGCTGAAGGAAGCAAAGAAGCCGATCATCATCGCCGGCGGCGGCGTGCTCTATTCCGAAGCGAGCAAGGAGCTCGGCGATTTCGCCGAACGCCACGGCATCCCCGTGGTCGAGACGCAGGCCGGCAAGTCGGCGCTGCCGCATTCGCATTCGCTCAACATGGGCTCGGTCGGTGTGACCGGCACCACCGCCTCCAACGCGCTTGCCGAGGATGCCGACGTGGTTCTCGCCGTCGGCTCGCGCCTGCAGGACTTCACAACCGGCTCCTGGGCGCTCTTCAAGAACGAGGGCCTGAAGATCATCGGCCTCAACGTTCAGCCTTTCGACGCCGGCAAACACAACGGCCTGCCGCTGATCGCAGACGCCCGCGCCGGTCTCAACCGCATCTCCGGCGGTCTTGGCGGCCACAAGGCCGATCCGAGCTGGACCGCGAAGGCCAAGGCCGGCAAGGCGGAATGGCTGGCGGCGGCCGACAAGGCGACGGCCACGACCAATGCCGCCCTCCCCTCCGACGCGCAGGTGATCGGCGCCGTGCAGCGCGCCCGCGGCGGTAAGAACACGACGCTCGTCTGCGCCGCCGGCGGTCTACCCGGTGAGTTGCACAAGCTCTGGCAGGCGGAAGAGCCCGGCGGCTACCACATGGAATACGGCTTCTCGACCATGGGTTACGAAGTTGCCGGCGGTCTCGGCGTCAAGCTCGCCAAGCCCGAGAGCGACGTGATCGTCATGGTCGGTGACGGCAGCTACATGATGCTGAATTCGGAGATCGCCTCTTCGATCATGCTTGGCGCCAAGTTCACGATCGTGCTGCTCGACAATGCCGGCTACGGCTGCATCAACCGGCTGCAGATGGGTACCGGTGGCGCCAACTTCAACAATCTCTTGAAGGACACCCATCACGTCGAACTGCCGCAGATCGACTTCGCGGCGCATGCCGGCGCGATGGGCGCCGTCACCCGCAAGGTCGGCTCGATCTCCGAGCTCGAAGCAGCGCTCAAGGAGACCGCGAGCGAGACGCGCACGACCGTGATCGTCATCGACACCGATCCGCTAATCACGACCGAGGCCGGCGGCCACTGGTGGGATGTCGCAGTGCCCGAGGTCTCGGGCCGCGCCCAGGTCAACGCGGCGCGCGAGGGTTATGAGAAGGCGCTCGCCGCACAGCGCTTCGGCTAAGATTGCCCTTTCGGCGCCCGCGTTTTCGCGCGGGCGCTTTTCCCGTTTATGCTCACAAAACATCCGCCTTCCGCGGATGGCATCAGAAAGTGAAAGACATGATCCGCTACGGAACTAACCCGATCGCCTGGAGCAACGACGACGATCATTCGATCGGCGCGCATTTGACGCTCGAGGACTGCCTGTCCGATTGCCAGAAGATCGGCTTCGACGGCATCGAGAAGGGCCACAAGATGCCGTCCGATCCGGAAGCACTGAAGCAGAAGCTCGGCTCCTACGATCTCGTATTCGTCTCCGGCTGGCACTCGACCAACCTGCTCACCCATGACGTCGAGGCCGAGAAGAAGGCGATCCAGCCGCATCTCGACCTCCTGAAGCACAATGGCTGCAAGGTGGCAATCGTCTGCGAAACCTCGAACGCCATCCATGGCGACGACGGAAAGTCGGTCGCCAACGACAAGCCGGTGCTGCCGGCCGACCAGTGGAAGAAGTTCGGCGCCGACCTCGAAGCGATCGCGCAATATTGTGCCGACCAGGGCATCGACCTCGTCTACCATCACCACATGGGCACGATCGTCCAGACCGGCGAGGAAATCGATCTCCTGATGCAGAACACCGGCCCGGCGACCAAGTTGCTGCTCGACACCGGGCACGCCTGGTTCGGCGGTTCCGATCCGGCCGAGGTCGCGAAGAAATACATGCACCGCGTGCGCCACATCCATTGCAAGAACGTGCGTCCCGCTGTCCGCAAGGTCGTCGAGGGCGAAGGCCTCTCCTTCCTCGAAGGCGTGCGCCGTGGCGTCTTCACGGTTCCCGGCGACAGCGAAGGCGGCGTCGACTTCCTGCCCGTACTGAAGATCGCCGCCGAGCACGATTATTCCGGCTGGCTGGTGATCGAGGCGGAACAGGATTCGGCCGTGCGCAACCCTTTCGAATACCAGTCACTTGGGTTGAAATCGCTGAAGGCCTTCGCCAAGGAAGCCGGGCTCGACAAGTAAGCCGTCACTTTCGGTCGCCGGACTTCACGGGGCGTGCCCCTCATCCGCGCGGTGAGGGAGGCCCTCATCCGGCTGCCGCCACCTTCTCCCCGCCGGCGGGGTGAAGGGATAGGCCGCGCCCTCCGGTCCCTCGCGACGTAGAGGTGGGGAGCGCGACGCAAACTCCGAAAATCCCCTCTCCCCGTAAGCGGGGAGAGGGCTAGGGTGAGGGGCAGGCCAACCATTCGGCGCGGCTCCAGAAAAAGTATCAGGGAGATCGACATGTCCAAGCTACTCGTCAAACCGAAGGCCAAATCGGGCCTCATGCAAAACGTGACGCCGGAGAGCGCCGGCTGGACCTATGTCGGCTTCGCGCTGGAACGGCTGAAAGCGGGCGAGACGACCGAGGGCGAGACCGGCGACAAGGAAATCTGCCTGGTGCTCGTGTCCGGCAAGGCGAAGGTCGCCGTCGACGGCGAAAGCCTCGGCGAGCTCGGCGAGCGCATGACCCCCTTCGAGGGCCAGCCCTATGCCGTCTACGTGCCGAAGGGCAGCCGCTGGCAAGCAACGGCCACCTCCGACCTCGACCTTGCCATCTGCTCGGCCCCGGGCGGCGACGGCTTCAAGGCGAAGGTGATCGCACCGGGCACCCATCCGCAGATGACCCGCGGCAAGGGTACCAACACCCGCTACGTCACCAACATCATGCCGGAAGATGACGGCTCGGCGCAGTCGCTGCTCGTCGTCGAGGTGATCACGCCCGGTGGCCATACTTCCTCCTACCCCCCGCACAAGCACGACCAGGACGACCTGCCGGCCGAGAGCTATCTGGAAGAGACCTATTACCACCGGCTGAACCCGCCCCAGGGCTTTGCGATGCAACGCGTCTATACCGACGATCGCTCGCTCGACGAGACCATGGCAGTCGAGGACGGCGACGTGACGCTGGTGCCGAGGGGCTATCATCCGGTCGCTGCCGTGCACGGCTACGACGTCTATTATCTCAACGTCATGGCCGGACCGAAGCGCATCTGGAAGTTCCACAACGCCCGCGAACACGAGTGGCTGTTTACCGGCGTGTAAGCGGCGAACCAAACGGTGGCACTCCACCGCTCTCCGTCCATGCCGAACGGCGGGGCGAGACGCTGCGATCCTTGAGCCCGATCGCCCAATGAGGCTTCGGGCGGATGAGAGTGGCATAGCCTTTCGCCCGGACCGCCCTAGCTTTCCCGCTTTCAGGGAGGGCTCCATGCATATCGACGGGCAATGCCACTGCGGCTTCGTCACCTACGAGGCGGAGATCGACCCGGCCGATGTCGGGATCTGCCATTGCACCGATTGCCAGCAACTGACGGGATCGGCCTACCGCGTCACCGCCGGCACGGAACGGGAGAACTTTCGGCTGACCGGCGGCGAACCGAAGCTCTATGTGAAGATCGGCGCAAACGGGCGGCAGCGGCTGCAGTTCTTCTGCCCGAACTGCGGCTCGCCGATCTATACGACCGGCACCGACGAGGACGCGCTGGAGGTTGGCATCCGGGTGGGAACGATCAACCAGCGCCGGCAGCTCAGACCGCGGTCGCAGATCTGGTGTTCCTCGGCGTTGCCCTGGATCGGCGACGTCAGGAAGCTGCCGGGCCGCGATCGCGACGAGGCGCCTCACGCTTAGCCATCTCGGCCTGAACCATCATGCGGCGACGAGCAGACGATCCTTGAGCGGCGCCCATGCTTCGCCGATCACGACCGATGCCGGCGTCGCCGTCATCTGCGATGGGCGCGCCTGCGGATTGACAGCAAGATAAGTCTTCACCAGATGATAGCCGATCGTGTAGCCGGCCCAGCGCGGCAGAGACCGATCGGTGCCAAAGAACCAGCCTGCGTGATCATAGGTCTCGGCCCAAAGCTCTCGTTCGGCGCGCTCCAACAAGCTTTCCCAATCCGCGGCGTTGAGCGCATGATTCCACACATGGCCGTCGCCGCCGTTGATCTCGGCATCGAAAGCATCGGCCAGCCCCTCGCTGACCAGCGCTTCGCCGAGCTTGGAACCATAGCCGCAGGTCGCGTGGCGAAAGGAATGATGCAGTTCGTGCGTCAGCAATTTGCGCACTTCTCCCGCACTAAGGCTCGCCTCGAAATTCTCGTTGCCGGGATCGACCGTGAAGACGACCAGCGCCCTGCGGTAGCAGGCGCCCGCAACACCGAGTTCGGGGATCGTCTCGCCCGCACGATACTCGACGAGGACATCGATGGGGGCGGCGCTGTCCGAGGCAGAAACCGCCGCGCCGACACGCTCGGCGGTTTCCCGCACGGCCTCCCGTATTCGTTCGTGCCACGGCGCCAGAGATCCGTCCGCTTCGAGAAAGTGAACACGAAGATCCAGCATTTCGACCATCTCCTATTGTCTCAGCCGCCTGGAACCGCAACGTAAGGATGCGGCCGGTGATTGCAACGCCGGAAAGATGAAAGTTTCTGCGACCCACCGATGTCAGCCGGAGCAGGAGGCGTCATGAGGCGTCATTGCGATGGCCGGATGCGGCGCCTCGGTGTACAAGACAAAGCTGGAGAACGGAGCAGGCGCGCGGGATGGCGAAGGGCAAGATCAGGATGCTGCGCAGTGCCGCCGCGGGCATAGACGCTGTCGAGGCCGAAACGCGCCAGTCCTTCGCCCGCCACACGCACGATCAGTTTGGCATCGGTCTCATCTATGAGGGCGCGCAGAAGTCGCTCAGCGGCCGCGGCATTGTCGAAGCCGGCGCCGGCGACATGATCACCGTCAACCCCGGCGAGGTGCATGACGGAACGCCGATCGGTGATGCCGGCCGCGCCTGGCGCATGCTCTACTTCGATCCCTCGGTCATCGCGACTGCCGCCGAGGATATCAGCCAGGGCCGCGCGCATTCCGGCGAGTTCACTGCACCCGCGTTCCACGACCGGGAGGTCGCAGATCACTTTCGGGCACTGTTTGCGGCCATCACCGATCCGACGGCCATGGGCGACGCCATCCGGCACGAGGAGCAGCTCCTGCCGCTGCTTGCAGGCGTTCTTGCAACCGGCAGGCGACACCATCGTGAACGGCCGGCAACAGTCGCGGCGGCCAAGACGATGATCGACGACGATCCGACGGCCGCGATCACGCTCGCCGATCTCGCCGCCGAAGCCGGGCTCAGCCGCTTTCAACTGGTGCGCAATTTCGCAAGTGCGGTCGGCCTGACGCCGCATGCCTATATCGTCCAGCGCCGCATCGATCTCGCCCGCCGCCTGATCGGTGGGGGCATGCCGCTGGCGGAGGCCGCGTTCGCGGCCGGCTTCGCCGACCAGAGCCACATGACCCGCGTCTTCGTCAGCAAATATGGCCTCTCGCCGGGCATCTATGCCGGGGCCAAAAAGTAGCGCCCGCAATTCCGTTCAAGACCCGAGCCCTCCCCCGGAGCATTGCTGCATCGGCTGCACAGCGACAAGCGCGGCGAAGCAACGGAGAACGGACATGTCGGGAAAATTTCAAGGCTATCTCTATCTGTCGCTGGCGATGATCCTCGTCGGTAGCACGGTGATCGCCAGCAAGATCATCGCGACGGGCCTGCCACCGTTCACGGCCACCGCGCTGCGCTTCGCCGTCGCCTTCCCGCTCTTCCTGCTGTTGATGTGGCTCACCAGGACGTCATGGCCGAAACTTAAGGGCCGCGACTGGCTTCTCCTCATCGCCCAAGCCGGCGCTGGCAGCGTCGGCTATACGACGCTTTTGATCGCGGGCCTCAGCCTGACCTCGGCAACCGATGCCGGCGTGGTGATCGGTACGCTGCCGGTGGTTTCCGCCGCCATCGCTATCCTTCTTCTCGGCGAGCGCCCGGACCGCAAAGTGCTTGCGGCGATCGCACTTGCCGCAGCCGGCGTGCTGACCATCGTCTTCAAGCCCGGCGAAGGCGGCACCCATTCGCCGCTCGGCATCGCCCTCATCTTTGGCGCCGTCATATGCGAAGGCCTGTTCATCCTTCTCAACAAGCGCGTGAAGACGGAGATCTCGCCGCTGGCTCTTTCGACGCTGATGGCCGGCCTCGGCTTCGCGGTCGCCATCATCCCTGCGCTCTTCGAGACGCATGCGACGGCCGAGATCGACAGGGGCGCAATCGTTGCGGTTCTCTACTACGCCCTCATCCCGACCGTTGCCGGCTTCCTGCTCTGGTATGCGGGATCGGCCAAAGTAAGCGGCACCGAGGCCTCCGTCTTCACGGCGCTGGCGCCCGTTTCAGCCGTCGCCTTCGCCTTTCTCCTGCTCGACGAGCCGGTCGGCGCCCCTCAATTGCTTGGGATCGGCTGCGTGCTCGCCGCCGTCCTCGGCCTGACCCTACCCCAGATCCTCGCCGGCCGAAGGACGGCACGCGCCTTTCCGGTCGCGGAGGTTTGAACCAGAATGAACGCATCCAATTCGAGGACTTCCATGCACTTCCAGCACGCAGACGACATCTGGCGCGATTTCCCGGAGCTGAGCGCCGGCGCGCTTTTCATCGATGGCATAAATGGCGGCGTCTCGGTCGAGGACCATGTTCGCCAGTTCCAGGCGAGCGCAAATGATCGTCTCGGCGCGGGTTCGGAAAGCGACCTGCCCGAGATCCAGGCGTGGCGCCGGACCTTTGCCAAGATGGGATTGAAGCCGACACAATACCGCTCGGCAGCCGAAGCCTTGCTCCGCCGCTTCCGCAAGGAAGGCGACCTGCCCTCGATCCATCCGCTGATCGATCTTTGCAACGCCGCTTCGCTCGCCTTCGCCATTCCGATCGCCGTCTTCGACCTCTCCCACGTCAGCGGTTTTCTGCACGTCCGCCGGGCGGCCGGCAGCGAACGCTATCTGACGTTCTCAGGAGAAACGGAGAGCCCCGAACCAGGCGAAGTGATCTTCGCCGATGCCGAGGGGCGGGCGCATGCCCGGCGCTGGACCAACCGGCAGAGCGGTCTTTCGGCCATCCGGCCGCAGACGACGCATGCGCTGATCGTGGCGGAAGCGCTGCACAAGACGGCATGCGAGGACACCGAACGCCTGCTCACGGCACTTTCGCAGGCAATCGAACAGACCTGGGGCGCTCGCCCGAGCATGGCCATGCTCGATCGTTCGTCGCCGCGTTTCGATTTTTCGGTTTAGGGATTTCGTTCGGAAAACGGCGCTTGGGCGCCGCGAGACCGGCCGATGCCTAGGCACCGGCCGGACACAGGACAATCAGGCCGCCTTGGCGACGTGATATTCCTTGATCGCGACCATCTTGATCGCCGGATAGCGCTCGGCTTCGTAGCGCAGCGAGAAGCTGTCCTGCGCCAGGAACACCGGGTCGCCGTCGAGATCGCGGGCGATGTCGCCGCGGCGCGCGGTGACGAACTTGTCGAGTTCGGCCGGCTGATCGGACGAAATCCAGCGGCAAACGGAAAAGCGCGACATTTCGAAGGAGACCGGCAGGCCGTATTCGGCGCTGAGGCGCTCCTTCAACACGTCGAGCTGCAGCGCGCCGACGACGCCGACGATCGCCGGCGAGCCGTCTTCCGGCGAGAAGAGCTGCACGACGCCTTCTTCCGCCATCTGCTGCAGCGCCTCTTTCAGCTTCTTCGCCTTCATCGCATCCTCGAGCCGCACGCGGCGCAGGATTTCCGGCGAGAAGTTCGGCACGCCCTGGAACACCAGCGGCTCACCCTCCGTCAGCGTGTCGCCGATACGGAGCGTGCCGTGGTTCGGGATGCCGACGACGTCGCCGGCGTAAGCCGTGTCGGCGAGCTGGCGCTGCGAGGCGAAGAAGAACTGCGGGGCGCTGAGGCCAAGCTGCTTGCCGGTGCGCGACAGGCGTGCCTTCATGCCGCGCTCGAGCTTGCCGGAGCAGACGCGGGCAAAGGCGATGCGGTCGCGATGGTTCGGGTCCATGTTGGCCTGGATCTTGAAGACGAAGGCCGTCATCTTGTCGTCGGTCGCATGCACCGTGCGGATATCCGCGACCTGGTCGCGCGGCGGCGGGGCGATGTCGCCAAGCGCATTGATGAGATCGCGCACACCGAAGTTGCGCAGCGCCGAGCCGAAAAAGACCGGGGTCAGGTGGCCTTCGAGGAAGGCCTTCTTGTCGAAGGGCTTGCAGGCCTCGATCGCCAGCATCAGCTCTTCGGTAAAGGCGTCGCGCTCGTTTTCCGGCAGGCGATGGGAGGCCATTTCCGGGCCGTTGACCTTGGTCGGGATTTCCTGCGTGTCCGAACCGCGCACGGTGTTGTCGGCGAGGTTGTAGGACCCGCAGAAAGTCTTCGAGCGGCCGATCGGCCAGGTCACCGGCGCGCAGTCGAGCGCCAGCTTCTCCTCGACCTCATCCAGGATCTCGAAGGGATCGCGGCTCTCGCGGTCCATCTTGTTGACGAAGGTGATGATCGGGATGTCGCGCATGCGGCAGACTTCGAAGAGCTTTAGCGTGCGCGGTTCGATACCCTTGGCGGCGTCGATGACCATGACGGCCGCATCCACCGCCGTCAGCGTGCGATAGGTGTCATCGGCGAAGTCTTCGTGACCGGGCGTATCAAGAATGTTGAAGACGTTGCCGCCATACTCGAAGGTCATCACCGAGGTGACGACCGAGATGCCGCGCTCGCGCTCGATCTTCATCCAGTCCGAACGGGTCTGGATGCGGTCCTTCTTGGCCTTGACCTCACCGGCGAGCTGGATGGCACCGCCGAACAGCAGCAACTTTTCCGTGAGCGTGGTCTTACCGGCGTCCGGGTGGGCGATAATCGCAAATGTGCGGCGGCGGGAGACCGCCTCGGCGAGAGTTTCAGCCATGTCGTAAAATCCTGTGAGTTGCCGCGTCCTTTACAGGCTCGGCCCCGATTATGCAATTGACCGAGGCGCCCGTGGCCCGGCTTATGCGGGCATGAGCACGCACACTTCCCTATCCCGCCCGACCCTCAACCTCGTTCGTCTGCCGCACGGCGAAGGCCTGGAGCTTCCGGCCTACGAGACCGCAGGCGCCGCCGGCATGGATTTGCGCGCGGGCGTCCCCGCCGATCGACCGCTGATGCTCACCCCCGGCAAGCGCGCCCTCGTTCCGACCGGCTTCATTTTCGAAGTGCCCGCCGGCTACGAGGCGCAGATCCGCCCGCGCTCCGGCCTCGCCTTCAAGCACGGCATCACCTGCCTCAACACGCCCGGTACGATCGACAGCGACTATCGCGGTGAAGTGAAGGTGCTGCTCGTCAATCTCGGCGACGAGGAGTTCATCATCGAGCGCGGCATGCGCATCGCCCAGATGGTGATCGCACCGGTCACGCAGGTCACGGTTCGCGAGGCCGACGGCGCAAGCGAGACGGCACGCGGCGCCGGCGGCTTCGGCTCGACCGGCGTCTGATCGAGCGACGGCTACCGCTTCGCACTTTTCCCGGAATTGGCTTTTAGGCCGTAATCCCGAACGGAAAACCGCTATGCACTTTTCCTGGGATTGCTCTCGCATGCGCAATTCCGGACGGAAAACCGCTTCGCACTCTTCCTGGGATTGCTTTAAATCAAAGGCGGCAGGCGGCGCTTGACCGGTGTCGACTTGACAATCGAGGTGTTGGTCTGCGCCTTCTCGGCGATCCGGTCGAGGATCGTGTCGAGCTGCGCCATGTCACGCACGTAGAGCTTGGCGATGAAGCAGTCGTCGCCTGTAACCTTGTCGCATTCGACGAATTCCGGCGTTTCCTGGATCAGCCTCTCGACGATGTGCAGCATGCCCGGCATCGGCCGCACGCGGATGACCGCCTGCAGCGGGTAGCCGACTTTGGCGGGGTTGAGGGCGATGGTGAAACCGTCGAGGACACCGCGCTCTTCCAGCTTGCGGAGCCTATCCGCAGCGCTCGGCGAGGAGAGCCCAGCCTCCTGCGCGAGCTCCTTCAGCGACACCCGGGCATTGGCGGCCAGTATGTCGAGGATTCGTCGGTCAATCTCGTCCAGCATCACGACACCATAAGTCACAACAACAAACAGAACTTCGATAATTAGGCAACCTAGCACAATTGCCTTCGTTAATCTATGGGAAAGGCCATGAGCACCGGCTATTCTGCGATCACCAATAGGAGCAGAAATCATGAATACCGAGCTCAAACGCGGCAGCATCGAGATGACGGCAGCGATGCTGATATCCGGCACCATCGGCTGGTTCGTGCTGATGTCGGGGCAGCCGGTGACGAGCGTGGTGTTCTGGCGCTGCGTCTTCGGGGCCATAACGCTCGTTGCCATTGCCTGGGCGCTCGGACTTCTCGACCGTCGCCACTTCAGCCGACGGATGCTGCTGCTTTCGGTCATCGGCGGCATCGCGATCGTGGTCAACTGGCTGCTGCTTTTCGCCGCCTATTCCCACGCATCGATCTCGATCGCGACGATGGTCTACAACACCCAGCCCTTCATGCTCTTGGGCCTCGGCGCCGTGTTCCTCGGCGAAAAGATCACCGTCACCAAGATCTTCTGGCTCCTGGTGTCGTTTGCCGGCATGCTCGCGATCATTTCGGCCAAGCCTGGCCAAGGCTTCGCGCCTGAAGATTATCTGATCGGCGTGGCCCTTTCGATCGGCGCTGCCTTCTTCTACGCGATCGCGGCGATTGCGACCAAGCTGCTCAAGGGCACGCCGCCGCATCTGATTGCGCTGATCCAGGTGATCACCGGCACCGTGATGCTGGCACCGATGGCGCTTGCCGCACCCGCCCCGTCAGGTGCAACGCAATGGTCGATCGTCCTGACCCTCGGCGTCATCCACACCGGGCTGATGTATGTGATGCTCTACGGCGCGATCCAGCGGCTGCCGACGCACATGACCGGGGCGCTTTCCTTCATCTATCCGATTGCCGCCATTGTGGTGGACCGCCTCGCCTTCGGGCACCAGTTGCAGCCGATCCAGATCGCCGGCTCCGTCGCGATCCTCGTTGCCGCCGCCGGCATGACTCTCGGCTGGAAACTTCGCCTTCCCTCTTCTATCAAGAAGCGGGAACGCGAAGGGAGAACTGCATGATCACCTGCTACCTGAAATACATTATCGACCCTTACAAGGCGGCCGAGTTCGAACATTACGCCAAGCTCTGGATCCCGCTCGTCAATCGGCTGGGCGGCACGCATCACGGCTACTTCCTGCCGCATGAAGGGGCGAACAACATCGCCCTGGCGCTCTTCAGCTTTCCGACCCTTGCCCACTATGAAAACTACCGCCGGGAAATGGCCGCGGATCCGGAATGCCAGGACGCCTTCGCCTATGCCGAGAAGACGCGCTGCATCCTCAGCTACGAGCGCAGCTTCATGCGGCCGGTTTTCGAGTAAGCCAGCTCCGGAGTTGAGGGCGGCGTCGGCAAGCGCGCGTTAGCGCCGCGCTTCCGAAGCCATGCTCAGCGCGAAGCCGAAGAGCGCCGTCCCCATCGCCCAGCGCTGCACCACCATGAACAACGGCCGCCCGGCAAGAAAAGCGGCGATGCCGCTGGCGGCGAGCGCGATCATGGCGTTGACGGTGACGCTGGTCGCGATCTGGATCGAGCCGAAGACCAGCGACTGGCCGAGCACGTTGCCGAGCTCCGGCCGGATGAACTGCGGCAGCAACGAGAGATAGAGCACCGCTACCTTGGGATTGAGCAGGCTGGTCAGGAAGCCCATGACGAACAGCTTCTTCGGCCCATCCTTCGGCAGGTTCTTGACCTGAAAGGGCGAGCGTCCACCGGGCCTGACCGCCTGCCAGGCGAGATAGAGAAGGTAGGCTGCACCGGCGATGCGAAGCGCATCATAGGCGAGGGGCACGGCCAGAAGCAGCGCTGTGATACCGAATGCCGCCGAGACCATATAGACGACGAAGCCGAGCGCCACGCCGCCGAGCGAAATCAAGCCGGCGCCCGGCCCCTGGCTGATCGAGCGCGAGATCAAGTAGATCATGTTCGGGCCTGGCGTCAGCACCATGCCAAGGGCCAGGAGGGCAAAGCCGATCATATCCTTCAACTCGGGCATGGAGAGGCGCCTTTCGCTCGTTTTCGCCAAGCTCTACGCATTTCGCACCAGCGGACAACGCCAGACTTGTCACCCGGTCAATTTCTTCAGCGGACGCCCGCCGGTCGCAGTTCGGTGATTTCCTTTTTCAGTCGCTTGAGGTAGAAATCGGCATCATCTTCGGAAGGACGTTCCATGACGCTCGCGGCCCTCATCGCCTATAGCGGCGCGCTCTTCATCGCCGCGGCCATTCCAGGCCCCGGCGTGACGGCGCTGGTTGCGCGCGCGCTCGGCTCCGGTTTCCGCGAGACCTTCTTCATGGGCCTCGGCATCGCGCTCGGCGACATGATCTATCTAACCGCGGTCATCCTCGGGCTGGCGCTGATTGCCCAGACCTTCACCACAGCCTTCCTGGTGGTGAAGTTTGCCGGCGTCCTCTACCTCGGCTACATCGCGTGGAAGCTGTGGAGCGCAGGGCTGCTGCCGGAGGACATCAAGGCGAAGCCGTCGACGAGTGCGGCCATGTCCTTTCTGTCCGGCCTGCTGATCACGCTCGGCAATCCGAAGACGATGCTGTTTTACGTGGCGCTCGTGCCGACGCTGATCGACATTCGGGCGATCGGACCCGGCGACTACGGCCTGCTCCTGACAGCCACCTTTCTGGTGCTCTTGAGCGTTCTCGTACCCTATATGGTGCTCGCCTCGCGTGCGCGTCTGCTGCTCAAGCAACCGAAGGCCCTGAAAGCGCTGAACCGGGTTGCGGCCAGCGTGCTTGCCGGCACGGCGGCCTATATCGCCGTTCGCGCCAGCTGAAAAAACTTTTCCCGAACAACGACTTCGCCAGTGGTTTTTCCTTCGGCGGATCGCTGCGCGGTGTTTGTCGTTCTGGAATTGCGCGATCATTGTTCCTATTCTCATAGCTCGACAATTTACGCCCAAGGGAGAAACCCATGTCCGACACACGCAAGCCCGGCCGCGGCCGCGTCTACTCCTCGATCACGGAAACGATCGGCGACACGCCCATCGTGCGGCTGGACAAGCTTGCCAAGGAAAAGGGCGTCAAGGCGAACCTGCTCGCCAAGCTCGAATTCTTCAACCCGATCGCCTCGGTCAAGGACCGTATCGGTGTGGCGATGATCGAGAGCCTGGAAGCGCAGGGCAAGATTACGCCCGGCCGCACGACGCTGGTGGAGCCGACCTCCGGCAATACCGGCATCGCGCTCGCCTTCGTCGCGGCCGCCAAGGGCTACAAGCTGATCCTGACGATGCCAGAGACCATGTCGGTCGAGCGGCGCAAGATGCTGGCGCTGCTCGGCGCCGAGCTGGTGCTGACCGAGGGCGCCAAGGGCATGAAGGGCGCGATCGCCAAGGCGCAGGAACTGGTCGAGACACTGCCGGACGCCATCATCCCACAGCAGTTCGAAAACCCGGCCAACCCGGAAATTCACCGCAAGACGACGGCCGAAGAAATCTGGAACGACACGGACGGCGCTGTCGACATTTTCGTCTCCGGCATCGGCACCGGCGGCACGATTACCGGCGCCGGCCAGGTGCTGAAGGCGCGCAAGCCTTCGATCAAGGTAATCGCCGTCGAGCCGGAGGAATCTCCGGTTCTGTCCGGTGGCAATCCCGGGCCGCACAAGATCCAGGGCATCGGCGCAGGCTTTGCGCCGGCGATCCTCGACACCACGGTCTATGACGAGATCGTCACGGTCAACAGCGCGGAAGCGATCGAGGCCGCCCGCCTTGTCGCCAAGCTCGAAGGCGTGCCGGTCGGCATCTCCGCCGGTGCAGCTCTAACCGCGGCAATCGAGGTCGGCCAGCGCGAGGAAAATGCCGGCAAGACCATCGTCGTCATCATCCCTTCCTTTGCCGAACGCTACCTCTCGACGGTGCTGTTCGATGGCCTGGGCGGCTGATCAGGCTGGGATAACTTCTGATCGGAAAGGGCGCCCACGAGGCGCCCTTTTCTTTCCAGGCACGCCGCTATGCGGCGACGGGCAAGCGTTCCCCGGCGATCCGATAGGAAATCGCCTCGGCGAGATGGATTCGGCCGACCGTCGACGCACCATCGAGGTCCGCAAGAGTGCGCGCCACCTTCAGCACCCGGTGATAGCCGCGGGCGGAGAATTTCATCTTTTCGGCGGCGTCCCGGAGAAGCTGCAGGCCGGCCGCATCGGGTGCTGCGATCTTCTCGATCATCGAGGTCGACGCGCGGGCATTGCTTGTCAGCTCTGGATGTCCGAGGGCGGCGAAACGATCGATCTGCAGCGCCCGGGCACGGGCGACGCGACGGGCAACGACCTCACTGCTTTCGGCTGCGGCCGGCTTCAGGAGATCGGCGGCGCTGACGGCCGGCACGTCGATGCGGATATCGATGCGGTCCATCAGCGGACCAGAAATGCGCGCCTGATAGTCGGACATGCAGCGCGGTCCACGGGCGCAGCTGCGGCCGGGTTCGCCGGCCATGCCGCAGCGGCAGGGGTTCATGGCCGCGACAAGCTGGATCGCGGCGGGATAGCTGACGCGGTGGTTGGCGCGGGCGATGATGCATTCGGCGGTTTCAAGCGGCTGGCGCAGCGCGTCGAGCACCTGCGGCGAGAATTCCGGAAACTCGTCGAGGAACAGTACGCCGTTGTGCGCAAGCGAGGCTTCGCCAGGCTTGGCGCGCAAGCCGCCACCGACCATGGCGGCCATCGTCGCGGAATGATGCGGCGTGCGGAACGGCCGTCGGTCCGAGAGCTTGCCGCCTGGAAGCTGCCCGGCGATCGAATGGATCATCGACACTTCGAGGAGCTCGGCCGGGTTGAGCGGCGGCAGGATCGACGGCAGGCGGGCAGCGAGCATCGACTTGCCCGAGCCGGGCGGGCCGACCATCAGCAGATTGTGGTTGCCGGCGGCCGCCACTTCGAGCGCCCGCTTGGCGCTTTCCTGACCCTTGATATCGGCGAGATCGGGCAGGTTAGATGCGCCTGAGCGGATCGCGGCCTCGGGTCGCGAAAGCACCTGCGTACCGCGGAAATGGTTGGCGATTGCGATCAGGCTGCGGGGCGCCAGAATGTCGATCTCGGCCCCGGCCCAGGCCGCCTCGGGTCCGCTTTCGGCCGGGCAGATCAGCCCCTTGCCGAGCGCATTGGCACCGATCGCGGCGGGAAGCGCGCCGGCAACGGCAGCAATGGTGCCATCGAGATTGAGCTCACCGATCACCACATAAGGCGCCAACGCATCGCCGGGAATGGCGCCGAGGGCTGCCATCAGGCCGAGTGCGATCGCCAGGTCGAAGTGGCTGCCTTCCTTGGGAAGGTCAGCGGGCGCAAGATTGACGGTCACGCGCTTGGCCGGCAGCGCCAGACCTGAAGCATGAAGGGCGGCCTGCACCCGCTCGCGGCTTTCGGCGACGGCCTTGTCCGGCAGGCCGACGATCTGCATGCCGACCTTGCCCGGCGCGACCATCACCTGCACATCGACAGGCAGACCCTCGATACCCTGAAATGCGACCGTGCTGACGCGCGCGACCATGCTTGCCCCCTCGCCCAGGCAGCCCAGTTATCGGGCGCCACAACCGCCCAGGGTTGCAGGCAGAAGCCTTGCACGGATCGCGCACAAAAACAAGAACAATAACGGAACATTTGAGGAGACGCGGGCCTGTACCTGGGACGTTTCGGCAAACGGCCGCAGGCGGAGGCCCGCGGCAAGCGCCATCGACCCGAGATGGATCCTAGGCCGAGATCTTGATCAGGCGCTTGCGCTCGATCGCATCCCAGAGCAGGCTCGCGACATCGGCGCCGCCGAACTTCTTCACTTCGCGGATGCCGGTCGGCGATGTCACGTTGATCTCGGTCATGTAGTCGCCGATAACGTCGATGCCGACGAAGAGGAAGCCGCGCTCCTTCAGCGCCGGCGCGATGCGGGTGCAGATTTCCTTCTCACGCGCCGTCAGTTCGGTCGGCTCAGGCCGGCCGCCAGCATGCATGTTGGAGCGGGCGTCGTGGTCTGCCGGAACGCGGTTGATGGCGCCGACCGGCTCGCCGTCGACGAGCAGGATGCGCTTGTCGCCCTTGCGCACCGCCGGCAGGTATTCCTGGGCGATGAAGGGCTCGCGGAACATCTGGCCGAACATTTCGAGCAGAGAGGACATGTTGCGGTCATCGCGGGTCGAGTGGAACACGCCGGCGCCGCCGTTGCCGTAGAGCGGCTTCAGGATGATGTCGCCCATTTCCTGGCGGAAGCTGGCGATCTCAGCGGGGTCGCGGGTGATCAGCGTCTTCGGCATCAGGTCGGCGAATTCGGTGACGAAGATCTTCTCCGGCGAATTGCGCACCCAGGCGGGATCATTGACGACGAGCGTCTTCGGATGCAGGCGTTCCAAAAGGTGCGTCGAGGTAATGTAGGCCATGTCGAAGGGCGGATCCTGGCGCAGCAGGATGACGTCCATGGTCGAAAGATCCACGCGCTCGGCTTCGCCAAGCGTGAAGTGGTCGCCCTTGACGTCGCGCAGCGTCATCGGCTGCACGCTCGCATAGACCTTGCCGTCGCGCAGCGACAGCTTTTCCGGCGTATAGTGGAAGAGGCGATAGCCGCGCGACTGTGCCTCGAGGCTCATGGCGAAGGTGGAGTCACCCGCAATGTTGATGCCCGACACATGGTCCATCTGGACCCCGACATTGACGATTTTCGCCATCTACCCATTCCCTCATGGATCACGGATAGCCGTGATCGATTTCAAACCGCCGGAGCGAATGAGGACGGGAAAACCGCTGCCCTCTGCCGCACTGGCAAAGCCCTCGACATGTAGAATGCGGGCGGGCCTTAGGCAAGGAGAGGCGAGCCTATTCGAAGCCTTCGATCACGCAGGTGATGAGATCGTGATCCGAAAGCGGCCGGCCGGTTTCGTCAAGCGAAGGAATGATCGTGGTCTCGCCGATCTTCAGCCCGCGCGACAGGAACCAGTCGAGCTTCATCGCCCGCTCTGGCCAGCGGGTGATCAGGCTCGGCCGCGTGGTCATCACGTCGAGCGGCCCACCATGGCGGGTAAAGCCCCTGATGGCGCTCATGGCAAACAGCCCTTCGGCCTCGAAATCGCCGCCGGCATGGTTGCCGGTGTTGAGATCGCCACCGATCATCACCGGCAGGCCGGGGAAAGTCTCGTCGAGTGCATCGATCAATTCCTTGACCTGGCGCTCTCGGTAGACGGCAGTCGTCGCACTCTCGAGATGGGTGGAGACGGCGACGAAGGGTCCGGCTTCCGTCTCGATGACGGCGCCGATCGCACAGCGCTCGCCAAGGCGCGGCTGCTCGCCATCGGTGAACCAGAGGCGTTCGCCCCATAGGCGCAACATGAAGGGCCGGGAGAACGGCACCGCAGCCATCACCGCATTGCCATGGAACCCCTTGGCGTTGAATTCGTCCTCGCAGAATTCGCGCTCCGTATCGGAGCCGAGCCCCATCTCGATGAACTCGATGCCATACGCATAGTGCATGCCGAGTGTTTCGGCGACTTCGGCGGTCGGGTGACGCTGGCCGGTGCGGGCCATGCCGTTGTCCATCTCTGAAAGAAGGACGACCGGCGCGTTTGTCGCGGCGAGATGGGCGGCGCTTTCGGCCGGAAACAGGCAGCGCTCCAGGTTCCAGGCAGCAACGGTGAACGGGAAGGCGAGCGGCGTATCGGAGGCCGGTGTGCCGCCGACCTCCACGCTGTTCATCTCCGGCCGTGCGGCCATGGCTGCGTCATGGGCGGCAATGGTGCGCACGATCTCGGCAAAGCTGGCGCGGGTTTCAAGCGAAGGAACGGCAAGCTGCTCGACGGTCTTGGAGATCACGATGCGGTCTCCAGGCGTGGCGCTGCAACCGGCGCTTCATTGGCAAACGACGTGCCGCGCTCCAGCCGCTTGCCGGTCTCGGTCGAGAAGAAGTGCAGACGGTCGACGGCGATCGTCACTGCAAGATCACCCGAAAGTGGCGTCTCCGGAGACAGCGCGATGGTGAGCGCCTGGCTCTCGATGGTGCCGTGCACGAGCCGCTGCGCGCCCAGTTCCTCGACATAGTCGACCTGGAACAGCATGGCGTCCTCGCCGACGCCGGCGAGCTTGAGATCTTCGGCGCGAAGCCCAACCGTGACCGGGCCTTCGACCGGCGCACGGTCGCCAAGCGCGATCCTGTAGAGACCGATCTGCAGGTTGCCGCCTTCGATCTCACCCTTGATCAGGTTCATCGCCGGCGAGCCGATGAAGCTGGCGACGAAGGTTGAGGCCGGGCGGTGATAGACGTCGAGCGGACGGCCGATCTGTTCGATGCGACCGCCATTCAGCACCACCAGACGGTCGGCAAGGGTCATCGCCTCGAGCTGGTCGTGGGTGACGTAGAGCGAGGTCGTACCGAGGCGCTTCTGCAGGCGTTTGATCTCGCCGCGCATGGAGACGCGCAGCTTGGCGTCGAGATTGGAGAGCGGCTCGTCGAAGAGGAAGGCCGCCGGCTTGCGCACGATGGCGCGGCCCATGGCGACGCGCTGGCGCTGGCCGCCCGAGAGCGCACGGGGCTTGCGGGTAAGATAGGGCTCGATCTCCAGCATGCGAGCGGCTTCGGCGACACGGGCGTCGATCTCGGCCTTCGGCGTCTTGCGGTTCTTCAGGCCGTAAGCGAGGTTTTCGTAGACGGTCATGTGCGGATAGAGCGCGTAGTTCTGGAAGACCATGGCGATGTCGCGCTCGGCCGGATCGACCTCGTTGATCACGCGTGAGCCGATCGTCACCGTGCCCTTCGAAATCGTCTCCAGCCCCGCGACCATGCGCAGAAGCGTGGACTTGCCGCAGCCGGACGGGCCGACCAGCACGATAAATTCGCCGTCCTCGATATCGATCGAGACGGATTTCACCGCCTCGACATTGCCGTGATAGATCTTCGAGACCTCGGCGATGGTAATGGCCGCCATGGCTGCCTCCGTAAGATTGATGTCGTTTCAGGAGCGGGCGGGACTTTTGTCCCGCCACGACCCCGTTTACTTGTCGCTTTCCGTCAGGCCCTTGATGAACCAGCGCTGGAAGATCACGACGATCATGACCGGCGGCAGCATGGCGAGAATCGCCAGCGCAAAGGCCTCGTTATAGTCGGGGATGTTCGAGCCGACCCAGACGAGCAGGATCTGCTTGATGCCGCGCACCAGGGTGAAGAAGCCTTCGTCGGTGGTCATCAGGGTGGGCCAGAGATACTGGTTCCAACCGTAGACGAACATGATGATGAAGATCGCCGCCATCATCGTGCGCGAGAGCGGCACCAGTACGTCGATGAAGAACTTGAAGGGGCCGGCGCCGTCGATGCGCGCGGCCTCCAGCAACTCGTCCGGCACCGACTTGAAGAACTGCCGGAAGTAGAAGGTGCCCGTCGCCGAGGCGAGAAGCGGCACGATCAGGCCGGTATAGGTGTTGGTCAGCTTCAGCGTGTTCATCACTTCATAGGAAGGAAGGATGCGCACTTCGAGTGGCAGAAGCAGGGTGGTGAAGATCACCCAGAAGAAGAAGGTCGCGAGCGGAAAGCGGAAATAGACGAGCGCATAGGCCGCCAGCATCGACAGCACGATCTTGCCGACGGCGAAACCCAGGCCGAGGATCATTGAGTTCAGCATCATGTTGAAGCCGGTGATCTTGCCGGTGAAGCCGCCCTCGCGCGTCAGTACCGTCTGGTAGGTCTCGACGAAATGGCCGCCCCAGCTGAGGCTGAGACCGTTGCGGTGAATGTCGGCCGCCTCGTGCGTCGAGGTCATGAAGGCGACGACGACGGGCGCCACCATGATGAAGACGCCGAAGAGCAGGACGATGTGGTCGAAAATCTTGGTGCGATACATCGGCCCCACCTCAGTTGTAATGCACGCGCCGCTCGATGAAGCGGAACTGGAAGATGGTGAGCACGAAGACGATCAGCATCAGGATCACTGACTGGGCCGAGGAGCCGCCGAGATCGTTGCCGCGGAAACCGTCCATGGAGACCTTGTAGACAAGGGTGATCGGGTTGTTGGCAGCCTTGTCCTTCACCATCACGTCGATGACCCCGAAAGTGTCGAACAGCGCATAGGTGACGTTAATGATCAGAAGGAAGAAGGCGGTCGGCGCGAGCAGCGGCAGGATCACCGTCCAGAAACGGCGGAAGCCGGAGCGGCAGTCGATCGCCGCAGCTTCCCGCACCGAGACCGGAATGCCCTGGAGCCCTGAGAGGAAGAAGATGAAATTGTAGGGGATCTGTTTCCAGACCGAGACGACCACCATGGAAAAGGCGGTGTCGAAGTAGTTCAGACCAACCTTGATGTCCCAGCCGAACCAGCGCGCAAGCTCGACGATCGGGCCGATATGCTGGTCGAAGAACATCATGCCGATGAGGCCTGCGACCGGCGGGGCAATGGCATAGACCCAGATCAGCAGCGTCTTATAGGCGGCGTTGCCGCGGATGACGCCATCGGCCTTGACGGCGAGCAGCAGCCCGATCGACAGCGCAAAGAAGGTGACCAGCGCCGTGAAAACGGCGGTGAAACGGGCAATGCCGAGATATTCGCCTGATTTCAGCACGTCGGCATAATTGGTCATCCCGACGAAGGTCGAGCCGAAACCGAAGGGGTCTTCAAGATAGAACGACGACTGGATCGCCTGAACCGACGGCCAGTAGAAGAAGATGAAGATGATCGCGAGCTGCGGCGCGAGGAAGAGGTATGGCAGGAACGGCGAGGAGAACTGCACGCGCTTTGCAGCGCTTTCGCCTCCGCTATTCGACTGGCCACCGAAAATCCGGAAGGCGCCGAAGCGACGCCCCCCGGTCTTTGTTCCGGTCCCTCCCCGCGCTGCGGGGAGGAGATCTGTCGCGGTCGACATCGAGCTCAGCCGGCCGTCTTGGCGAAACGGGCGAGCAGCTCGTTGCCTTCCTTCTCGATCGTGTCGAACGCGTCCTTGACGGTTGTTTCGCCCGAGAAGATGCGGCCGTATTCGCGTTCCATGATTTCACGGATCTGCGGGTAGAAGCCGAGGCGGTAGCCCTTCGACCAGTCGCCGGCCGGCAGCATCAGCTGCTTGATGCCGACTTCGGCAACCGGCTTTTCCTTGTAGTAACCATCCTTCTGGGCAAGCTCGTAGGCTGCCTTGGTGATGGCCACATAGCCGGTGGCCTTGTGGTAGAAGTACTGGATCTCAGGCGAGGTCAGGAACTGGAAGAAGTCGGCAACGCACTTGTTTTCTTCATCCGTCTTGCCGGACATGGCAAAGAGTGCCGCGCCGCCGATGAAGGAGTTGGTGCCGGCGCCCTTGATCGAGCCCCAATAGGGCAGGAAGGTTGCCGAGAACGGCATCTGCGCCGTCTTCTGCAGGCCGCCGAACGAACCCGACGAACCGATCCAGAACGCAGCCTTGCCTTCTTCGAAGACCTTCTGGTTGTCGTTCCAACCGGCGCCGTAGAAGGCGAAGTAGCCTTCATCCTTCCAGGCCTTCAGCTTGTCGAACATCATGACGAGGTTCGGGTCGGTGACCTTCAGCTCAGTGTCGACGACGGCGTCGTAACCGTTGTTGTTGGTGGCGAACTGGATGTTGTTGCGGGAGAAGAAGTTCTCCGTGAACTGCCAGGTGAGCTGCGACTGGACGAGCGGGATGTAACCGGCTTCCTTCAGCTTCGGGGCGACGGCCTCGAACTCTTCCCAGGTCTTCGGCGCTTCGACGCCGGCCTTCTTCAGGGCCTCGTCGTTGATGTACATGATCGGCGCGGAGGAATTGAACGGCATGCCGACGAACTTGCCTTCGCTGTCGGCGTAGAAGTAGCGCACGCCATCGATGAAGGCGTTGCGGTCGAAGTTGTGACCAGCCTTGATGATCAGGTCTTCGGCCGGGATGACCGCGCCCTTGGCGTTGATGATCGTGGCGGCACCGGCGTCGAAGACCTGCAGGATGTTCGGCTGTTCACCCGAGCGGAAAGCGGCGATACCGGAAGCGAGCGCTTCCTCGTAGGTGCCCTTGGAAACCGGGGTCAGCGCGCAGGCGCTCTGGGCTTCATTGAACTTCTTGGAAACTTCATTGATGACTTCGCCATTGCGGCCGGCCATGCCGTGCCACCAGGTAATGTTGGTCGCGGCAAGCGACGAGGTCGCGGAAAATGCAAGGGTAAGGGCTGCGAGCGTAAACTTCTTGAACATGACTAATCCTCTCCACCGGGTTGCGGATGGCAGTGGACTAGTGACCTTCAATGACAGGCCCGTAACGCTTTTATGTCGGAACGATTACAAATTCGAGAATATGTTCCAACGAGGAGCACCCGCGGAACAACGCAATCATTTTCCTTCATTATGCGCCGATTCAGAACGCATCCGGCAGGTGCCGCGGCCAGCCCCAAGGGGTCACGGTGACGATGTCGTAGCGCACGGAAAGCCTGCTGAAATCCGGCTGTTTCGCCAGCCAGAGATCGCTCGCGGCACGGATACGCCTCTGCGCTGTCGCCGTCACGGCGAAGACGCCGTCTTCGGCCGAGCGACGGGCCTTGACCTCGACGCAGGCGATGAGATCGCCGCGCCTTGCGATGATGTCGATCTCGCCAAGCTTGGTGCGATGGCGCATGGCGACGATGCGGTAGCCCTTGAGCAGAAGGCAAAGCGCGGCACGGTATTCGGCGAGATGCCCTCGCCTCAGCGCCTTCAGCTTCCGCTTGTCGCCACCATCAGTCGTCATGGCGCTCCTTCAACTGCAGCAGCCGGTCATAGAGTTCCTTGCGCGGCAGGCCCGTCTGGCGGGCGGCTTCGGTTGCCGCCTTGCCGGTCGGCATGTCGGCGACCAGGCTTTGCAGCAGCGCGTCGACGTCGGCCGCTTCCGGTTCGGGCGCGGCATCGGGAGGGCCTATGACGAGCACGATCTCGCCCTTGACCGGCCCCGCCTGTTCATAATGAGCTGCAAGCTCGCCGAGCGTGCCGCGGCGAAATTCCTCGAAGGTCTTGGTCAATTCGCGGCAGACGGACGCCCGCCTGCCCTCCCCCAAAACGTCGGCCGCCGCCGCAACCGTCGCAGCGATCCGGTGCGGCGATTCGAAGAACAGGATGGTTGCCGGCACGGTGGCGAGTTCCCTGAGGCGATCGCGTTTGGCCTTGTCCTTGGTCGGCAGGAAACCGGCAAAGAGGAAAGCATCGTTCGGCAGGCCGGACCCGACGAGGGCTGCAAGCGGCGCCGAGGCGCCGGGAATCGGCACGACGCGATGTCCGGCCTCGATCGCAAGCTGCCCCAGGCGGTAGCCGGGGTCGGAGACCAGTGGCGTGCCGGCATCAGAGACTAGTGCCACCGAACGCCCTTCGGCGAGCGCTGCCAGCAGCCGCGGACCGGCCTCGTCGGCATTGTGCTCGTGGTAGGCGTAGGGCCGATTGGTGATGCCGTAGCGATCAAGCAGAACACGGGTGACCCGCGTGTCCTCACAGGCAAGCACATCGGCGCCGGCCAATGTTTCCAGCGCGCGCAGCGTGATATCGCCGAGATTGCCGATCGGGGTTGCCACCAGATAGAGCGCGGCATCAAGGGGGCGGGCCGGAACGCTCACATTGTGCAGCCGGTAGCTGCGCTCCCTCTGTCCGCCGGCCGGTTCCGCTGTCTTTTGCTTTTCCACCTGTAACGTCCTGATCGTGCTTACCGATGTGTCTGTCCGGTCTTTATGAGTGAGCCACCATGGCAGAGCAAGGGCAAGACGACGGGCCCACGTGCCGCATCTGGGGACAGAAGCCCTCAAACCCCTTGCTTTCCGGGCGCTCTTTCTGCCATTTTGCCGGTCCACATCTATCCGGTCGGTCGGCCGGGGCACTCGCAGTTGACGCTCAGGCGGACGTTTCGCCCGCCGGGCAATGGTTGAAAGCGGCATCCCATGCGCATTACTCTCGAGCGATCCAACCTCCTGAAATCGCTGAACCACGTGCACCGCGTGGTGGAGCGGCGAAACACGATCCCGATCCTCTCGAACGTGCTCCTGCGTTCCGACGGCGCCAGCCTCGAAATGAAGGCGACCGACCTCGACCTCGAAATCACCGAGGCGACCCCGGCGCAGGTGGAGCAGGCGGGCGCGACCACCGTGCCAGCGCACCTGCTCTACGACATCGTGCGCAAGCTGCCCGACGGTTCGGAAGTGCTGCTCGCCACCAACGCCGAGGGCACGGCGATGACCGTCGCCTCGGGCCGTTCCAAGTTCTCGCTGCAGTGCCTGCCGCAATCCGACTTCCCGGATCTGACCGCCGGCAGCTTCTCGCATTCGTTCCGCCTCAAGGCGACTGACCTCAAGATGTTGATCGATCGCACCCAGTTCGCGATCTCGACTGAGGAAACCCGCTACTACCTCAACGGCATCTTCGTACACACGGTCGAAAGCAAGGGTGAGCTGAAACTGCGCGCCGTCGCAACCGACGGCCATCGCCTGGCGCGCGCCGACGTCGAGGCGCCATCCGGCTCCGAAGGCATGCCGGGCATCATCATCCCGCGCAAGACCGTCAGCGAATTGCAGAAGCTGCTCGACAACCCGGAACTCGTCGTCACTGTCGAAGTCTCGGACGCCAAGATCCGCCTGACGATCGGCTCGATCGTCATGACCTCGAAGCTGATCGACGGCACTTTCCCCGACTACCAGCGCGTCATCCCGGCCAACAACGACAAGGAACTGCGCGTCGATTGCCAGTCCTTCGCTCAGGCGGTCGATCGCGTATCGACGATCTCGTCGGAGCGCGGCCGCGCCGTCAAGTTGGCGCTGAACGAAGGCCAGATGACGCTGACGGTCAACAATCCCGATTCCGGCAGTGCTACGGAAGAACTGCCCGTCGGCTACGACCACGATCCGCTCGAAATCGGCTTCAACGCGAAGTACCTGCTCGACATTACTTCGCAGCTGACAGGCACCGATGCGATCTTCATGCTGGCAGACCCGGGCTCGCCGACGCTCGTCCGTGATCTGGCCGCTGAAGATGCGCTCTATGTGCTCATGCCGATGCGCGTGTAGCCGGGCCTGACGCGGCGCGAAATGCCAACCCGTCACGCCCGCGCGTGACGGGTTTTTTGTTGGCCGCGGCATCTGCGGACTGTTGATAAGCGAACGCTTTCAGGCGCAGACAGACTTGTTTTTGCCGCAGATGGGGACACATTATGATCACCGCCGCCGCGGCCGGCCCGAATCACCGGGCGAGGAATTTTGCGCGGACGGCCTGTGCGAGGAGAGGACAGCGGTTTTGAGGGGTTCAATGAATTTGCGCGTGAAGGTGAAGGAACGGCTCGGACGGAAGTTCGACGAAGAGATTCGCTTTTTCAAAGGATGGATGAGCAATGCCAAGGCCGTCGGCGCGATCCTGCCGACCTCCTCCGTCACAGCGCGCCGAATGGCGAGCGTCATCAATCCGGCCTCAGGCCTTCCGGTTCTTGAGCTCGGCCCCGGCACCGGCGTCATCACCAAGGCGATCCTGGAACGTGGCCTTGAGCCGTCCAATCTCGTGTCGATCGAGTATTCGACCGATTTCTACAATCAGCTCAAGACCAACTTCAACGGCGTCAACTTCATCAACGGCGACGCCTTCGATCTGGAACACACGCTCGGCGAACTCAACGGCCAGACCTTCGACAGCGTCGTCTCTGCCGTGCCGCTTCTGAACTTCCCGATGCATCGCCGCGTCGAACTGATCGACGATCTGCTGTCGCGCATTCCGGTCGGCCGGCCGGTCGTGCAGATTTCCTATGGGCCTTTGTCGCCCGTCGTTGCCATGCCGGACCGCTACAGCATCCAGCATCTCGACTTCGTCGTGCGCAACATTCCGCCGGCGCAGCTCTGGGTCTATCGCCGGGCGCACTGACGGGATGTTCGGCGTCTACGTCACCCATCCGCAGGTCCAGATCGATCCGGACGTGCCCGTCCCGCAATGGGGACTTTCCACTGTTGGCCGCGAACGCGCGGTCATCACCGCCCGATTGCCCTGGGTGCGTTCGCTCGGACGGATCGTTTCGAGCGACGAAACCAAGGCGATCGAGACGGCACAACTTTTGGCCGATGCGGCCGGCGTGACGGTCGAGGTCCACCACGACATGGGCGAGAACGATCGATCGGCCACCGGCTTCCTGCCGCCGCCGGAATTCGAGAAGGCGGCCGACTGGTTCTTCGCCAATCCCACCGAAAGCTTCAAGGGCTGGGAGCGCGCGATCGATGCCCAGAGCCGCATCTCGAACGCGGTCTTTCGGATCCTCGGCGATCACGATCCGAAAATCCCGATTGCCTTCGTCGGCCATGGCGGCGTCGGCACACTTCTGAAATGCCGCCTTACCGGCGCGCCAATCTCGCGCGCAGCCGACCAGAAGGGTGGTGGCGGCGGCAATGTCTTCGCTTTCCGCCTTGCGGATCGGACTGTTGCATGCGACTGGACCCCGATGGAACACTGGCAGGGGATTTAGACGATGACCGAAACCGCGCGCGACAGACTGATCGTAGGCCTCGACCTTCCGACGATTGCGGATGCCGAGAAGATCGTGTCGACGCTCGGCAACGATGTCTCCTTCTACAAGATCGGCTACCAGTTGGTCTTTGCCGGCGGCCTGGAATTCGCGCGCGACCTGGCCAAAAGCGGCAAGAACGTCTTCCTCGACATGAAGCTGCTCGACATCGACAACACGGTGGCCAAGGGCGTCGAGAACATCGCCAAGATGGGCATGTCGATGCTGACCCTGCACGCCTATCCGAAGGCGATGAAGGCGGCTGTCGAGGCTGCAAAAGGCTCCGACCTCTGCCTGCTCGGCGTCACCGTGCTCACCTCGATGGACGAGCAGGACGTGATCGATGCCGGCTATGAATACGATCCGCACACGCTGGTGCTGCGCCGGGCCGAACAGGCGCGCGCCGCCGGCATGGGCGGCATCGTCTGCTCAGCGGAAGAATCGGCGGCAGTGCGCAAGATCATCGGGCCGGACATGGCACTCGTCACCCCGGGCATTCGCCCGGCCGGCGCGGACAAGGGCGACCAGAAGCGGGTGATGACGCCCTCCGAGGCGCTCAAGGCCGGATCCAGCCATCTCGTCGTCGCGCGCCCAATCGTCGCAGCCGCCGAGCCGCTTGCGGCTGCCCGCGCCATCCTTGCCGAAATGAACGGTGCGCTCGCCCGCTGATGCCGGGCGACACCCGTCGGACCAGCGCGCCCGGTCGATCCGCTTGACCTCGGCCCAAATTTGCCGGAAGTAACACTCCCGTCAGCCTTTCGTGCTGCAAGACGAGGAGCTCAATATGGCCAAGGGATACTGGATCGCACGGGTCGATGTCCGCGACCCCGAGCGCTACAAGGACTATGTAGCGGCCGCAAAGCCCGCCTTCGAGAAATACGGCGCCAATTTTCTGGCACGCGGCGGGCTGCATCATCGGTTGGAGGGTGGCGTTCGCGCCCGCAACGTCGTCATCGAATTTCCATCGCTGCAGGCGGCGATCGACTGTTATAACTCTCCCGAGTACCAGATTGCCGCCGCGATCCGCCAGGAAGTCGCCGACGCCGAGATGGTGGTCGTCGAAGGCGTCTGATCCCACCGCCCCCAACCTTTAGCAGGCTCTGCACGCAGGCGTCGATTGGCCTTCACCTCTCGCGGCTGTTGGGTTATGTAGCAATCAATTCTTTCCGATCCGATCAGGAGTGCACATCCCATGACCTTGTCCAACCTTCCGCCGCTGGTGACGATTTTCGGCGGATCCGGGTTCGTCGGCCGTCATGTGGTGCGCGCGCTCGCCAAACGCGGCTATCGCATCCGCGTCGCCGTTCGCCGGCCGGACCTTGCCGGTCATCTCCAGCCGCTCGGCAATGTCGGCCAGATCTCCTTCGTTCAGGCGAACCTGCGCTACCGTAAATCGGTCGACCGCGCCGTTGAAGGCTCCGATCACGTCATCAACTGCGTCGGCGTACTGTTCGAGAGCGGCCGCAACACCTTCGATGCGGTCCAGGATTTCGGCGCCCGTGCCGTGGCTGAAGCGGCCCGCGGCGTCGGCGCGACGCTGACCCATATCTCCGCCATCGGCGCCGACGCCTCCTCTGCATCGAACTACGCCCGCAGCAAGGGCCGCGCCGAGGCCGCTATCCTTGAGACCAAGCCTGACGCGATCATCCTGCGTCCGTCGGTCGTCTTCGGTCCAGAGGACGGCTTCTTCAACAAATTCGCCAACATGGCCCGCTTCTCGCCGGTCCTGCCGCTGATCGGCGGCGGCGAGACGAAATTCCAGCCCGTCTACGTGACCGACGTCGCCGAAGCCGTGGCCCGCGCCGTCGACGGCAAGATCGCCAAGGGCAAGATCTACGAACTCGGCGGCCCTGACGTCTTGAGCTTCCGCGACTGTCTCGAGATCATGCTCAACACGATCGACCGCAAGCGCACGCTCGTCTCGCTGCCCTTCGGCGTCGCGTCTCTGATCGGCAGCGTTTCGTCGCTGATCCCCTTCGTCACGCCGCCGCTTACCGCCGACCAGGTGGTGTTGCTGAAATCCGACAATGTCGTCTCCGCAAAGGCCGTATCGGAAGGCCGCACACTTTCCGGCATCGGCATCGACCCGACGATGCTGGAATCGATCCTGCCGACCTATCTGGTGCGCTACCGCCCGCAGGGCCAGTACACCCGTAGCGGCCGCGCCGCCTGATCGGCAGCAACCCAACGATTTTTTTGAACGGCCGCCGGAACCACCGGCGGCCGTTTTCTGTTGTATTGCGGTAACAGCGTTGCAGTTCTGCCGCAGTCGGAAAAGCGATTGGCATTTACCGCAAATTCAACATGTCCTGATATTGATCATGTCATATCCACCAACTAAACACCGCCTCGCGCCCCCGATCCCAAGGCATGACGGCGGGCGGCGGCATCAATCTCGAAAGGCATAGCGTCCATGGGCAAGTCGATCGCAATCTTTTTTGCGTGTGCGGCACTGATCATTCTGGCTGGATCGTTCATGGCGCCGAACACGGTCGCCAGCAGCGGCAAGGATTGCGCACCGGCCTATGGCGTCGATCCGTGCACCACGGCATCGATCGACCTTTCCGGCCACTAAGGGCCGGCGCCTCGACGAGGCATCAAAAGTTATTGGCGGGGGCCAGTAGCCGCGTGCGTTTCACCATGAGACGCACGCGGCTTTGTTTTTAGGGCCTGACAACAGGTCAAGGAAAAGGGCGCGTCGGGGACGCGCCTTTTGTCATTGAGATCGTCGGTTCTGCTCAGCCAAGCAGCCACAGACCGATCAGGCCGGCGATCCCGACGATGATGCGCCAGATGGCGAAAGGCGTGAAACCGCGCCGCGAGACGAAGTCGAGCAATGAGCGCACGACGAAGATGCCGGCGACGAAGGCCGCAATGAAACCGACTGCAATCAGGGTAAAATCGTCAAAGGAGAGCGCATCGCGGTTCTTGTAGAGGTCCAGCGTAAAGGCGCCGACCATGGTCGGCATCGCCAGGAAGAACGAGAACTCGGCGGCCGAACGCTTGTCGGTGCCCATCAGCAGGGCGCCGGCGATCGTCGCGCCGGAACGGGACGTTCCGGGGATCATAGCCAGGCACTGGAACAGGCCGATCTTCAGCGCCAGCGACGGCGGGTAGTCCATCACGTCGGTATAGCGCGGCTTCAGCGGCAGATGGTCTATCGCATAAAGGATGACGCCGCCGACGATCAGTACGACGCAGATCAGGACAGGCGTCTCGAACAGCACCGTCTTGATAAAATCATGGGCAATGGCACCGATGACCGCCGCCGGCAGGAAGGCGAGCAGCACTGACACGACGAAGCGGCGCGCCTTGATGCTTGTCGGCAACGCCAGCGCGATCGACAGAAGCTTCTGGAAATAGACGAGCAGGATCGCCAGAATGGCGCCGAGCTGGATGAGGACGGCGAAGGTGTTGCCCGGCGACTTGAAGCCGAGGAAGTGGCCGGCGAGAAGGACGTGCGCCGTTGACGAGACGGGGATGAACTCCGTCAGGCCCTCGATCAGACCGAGGACAAGCGCACTGATGATCGATTGATCCGCCATATATGAGAATTTCCTGACAAGTTTTGGAGTGGGAGGAAAAGGCTGATTCGCTTGTGTTTGCCACCACAAATTTCTATAGCTCTAACACATGAGCCGTGGCCAGACGCTTGCGCCGCCACGCTGACGCCCCCAAGCCAAAGCCCTGAGAAGCCAGATCATCGATGCCGACACTGTATCACCACCCCATGTCCGCCGCTTCACGCTTCGTTCGCCTGATCCTTTCGGAATACGGCTACCAGACGGAATTGACGGACGAGCAGCCCTGGGAGAACCGGCGCGACTTCCTGGCTTTGAACCCGGCCGGAACGCTACCGGTCTATGTTGACGACAGTATGAGGGCGCTCTGTGGGGCGACGATCATCTCGGAATATCTCGACGAGACGAATGGCATCATGAAGCGGGATCGCCGCCTTCTGGCCGAGGATCCGTTCCAGCGCGCGGAAATCCGCCGGCTGGTCGAATGGTTCCTGCAGAAGATGGAAGCCGATGTGACGCGGCCGCTGGTGCGCGAGCGGATCTTCAAGCTGCAGATGACGCCGGACCAGGGCGGCGGCGCACCCGACAGCAAGGTCCTGCGGACCTCGCGCGCCAACATCCGCCAGCATATGAAGTATCTCTCCTGGCTTGCCGGCTCGCGGACCTGGCTTGCCGGCGACCGGATCTCCTATGCCGATCTTGCCGCCGCCGCGACGGTGTCCGTGCTCGATTATCTCGGCGAAATCGACTGGTCGGACGCCCCGAGCGCCAAGGAGTGGTACCAGCGGCTGAAGTCCCGCCCCTCCTTCCGGCCGCTGCTTGCCGAGCGCGTGCGCGGCGTCACCCCCGTTCCGCACTATGCGGATCTCGACTTCTGAGGCGAATACCGTGCCCGGCATCGATGCCAAGGCAGACAGTGAGGAACGGCGCCGGCTGAAGCTGACGGCGTTCCTGAAGGCAGAGGCGGCAGACAAGGGCTTCGATCTCTGTCGCATCACCCGGCCGGATGCCATTCCGCAAGCACCGGCCCGGCTTCGAGACTTTCTCGACGAGAGCTTTCACGGCACGATGGACTGGCTCGAAGAGACAGCCGAGCGCCGTTCCGATCCGCGCACGCTCTGGAGCGAGGTGCGCTCCGTCGTCATGTTCGCGATGAACTACGGCCCGGAACACGATCCGCGTGGCATTCTTGAGCGGACCGATCGCGGTGCGATCTCGGTCTATGCCCAGAACCGCGACTACCACGACATCATCAAGGGCAAGCTCAAGGAAGTCGCGACCCGCTTTGCCGCGCGCGCTGGCGAGTACGTCAAGGTCTTCGTCGATACCGCCCCGGTGATGGAAAAGCCGCTGGCGGAGCAGTCCGGCCTCGGCTGGCAGGGCAAGCACACCAATCTGGTCAGCCGCGAATTCGGCTCCTGGCTTTTTCTCGGCAGCCTGTTCACGACGGCGGACCTCGCCTTCGACGAAGCCGAGCGCGACCATTGCGGCTCCTGCCGCGCCTGCCTCGATGCCTGTCCGACAGACGCTTTCCCGGCGCCCTACCGGATCGACGCGCGACGTTGCATCTCTTACCTCACGATCGAGCACAAGGGGCCGATCGATCCCGAATTCCGGCCGCTGATCGGCAACCGCATCTATGGCTGCGACGACTGTCTTGCCGCCTGCCCCTGGAACAAGTTCGCGCAGGCAGCCTCGGAAATGAAGCTCAGAGCACGCGACGATCTGAAGGCGCCGTCGCTCGAAACCCTGCTTGACCTGGATGATCCGAGCTTTCGCAGCCTGTTCTCAGGCTCACCGGTCAAGCGCATCGGTCGCGACCGGTTCGTGCGGAACGTGCTGATCGCCGCCGGCAATTCAGGCAGCCAGGCGCTGGTGCCCGCAGTCAAGGCCCGCGTCAACGACACCTCAGCCGTGGTGCGGGCGATGGCGGTCTGGGCGCTGTCACGATTGGTCGCGCCTGCGGCGCTTGCGGAATTTGCCGAACAATGCGAGCCAGAGACGGACGAAGACGTCCTCAACGAATGGCAGATCGCGGGAGTGAGCCGATGCATGTCCTGATCCTTGGCGCCGGTTACTCCGGTACGGCAATCGCAAAAGCGATGGCCCCAACGGCCACAAGCGTTATCGGCACCACCAGGAGCGAGGAGAAGGCGGCAAAACTCGAAAGGGCCGGCATCCGCCCGGTGCTCTTCGACGGCGAGACGATCTCCGACGACCTTGCCGCCGCCCTCGGCAAGGCAACTCATCTGATCCAGTCGATCGCGCCCGGTCGCGATGGCGATCCCATGTTCCGCACCACGAGCCCGGACCTCACGCAGATCGCGCCGAACCTCGAATGGATCGGCTATCTCTCAACGGTCGGGGTCTATGGCGACCATGGCGGCGAATGGGTCACCGAGGACATGCTGCGCAAGCCGGTCTCGGCCCGCTCTGTCGAGCGCGTGGAAGCGGAGGACGCCTGGATCGCCTTCGGCAAGAACCAGGATATTCCGGTCGCGGTGCTCAGGCTCTCCGGCATCTACGGACCCGGACGCAACGCCTTCTGCAATCTCGAAAACGGCACGGCACGGCGGCTGGTCAAGCCCGGCCAGGTGTTCAATCGAATCCGCGTCGAGGATATCGGCGCCGCAGCGCTGTTCCTCGCCAACAATGGCACCAGCGGCGTCTTCAACATCACCGACAACGAGCCGGCGCCGCCGCAGGACGTGGTCGCGGAAGCCGCCCGGCTGATGGGCGTCGAGCCGCCGCCGGAAACGCCTTTCGAGCAAGCCGAACTGTCACCGATGGCCCGCACTTTCTATGGAGAAAACAAGCGGGTTTCGAATGCCCGCATGCGTGCGACCGGTTTTGAATTTGCCTTTCCGGATTATCGCGTCTCGCTTGCACAGCTTTGGCAGTCGGGCGCGTGGCGCGGACAGTGAAATGCAATACGGCACCCGCCAGATAGCATAACCCGTAATGCTTATAGAACGTCGATAGTCAGTCCGTCAGTAATGGCCAGGGCTCGGCCATCGCAATTGTGACATTCTTTGGATATTCGTTCGATACTTGGCTAATTTCATACAACCTGCGCGCTAGTAACGAATTTTCGACCATCCGGATTCCGGAAAATTGGTCCAATTCGAAATTTTTAATGAAATTTTTCGTTTACGGGCGGGTTCGGCTCACGTGCGGAGGCTGGCGAACGCTCAACCCCTGATTCCAAAGAACTCCTGTCTGCGTTTAAACTATTTCAAACAATCTTCGTTTTTGAAATTTCGTCATTTTTTAATAAATCCTAATAGAGCGTAAATGGTTGAAGCACGTTTTTGCCATTTTTCGCCCCAATTAGCGGTTCTCAGAAGTTTTTAACCAAGTGTTTTGACCGAGGGGATCGCCAGTTTGACGCCAGCGAAGATCAAGACGGCTGCCGCTGCAGCGCTATTCACGGCCACTATCGGTCTCGTCTCCGTTTCCGATAGCCATGCAGCCGGCGCCGGCTGCGGCGGCGCATCCTGGTATGCGCTGAGCTCCAAGACCGCCTCCGGCGAGCGCATGAATGCCGCTCACCTGACGGCCGCCCATCGCAGCCTGAAATTCGGCACCAAGGTGCAGGTCACCAACAAGCGCAACGGCAAGAGCGTTATCGTTCGCATCAACGATCGTGGCCCGTTTATCCGCGGTCGCGTCATGGATCTTTCCAAGGCTGCAGCATCGCAGATCGGCATGGTCCGCTCCGGCACTGCCAGCGTCTGCTATCGCGTCGTCAATTCCTGATCTTGAAATACTGCTACCCGGCCTGCGGGCGGGTGGATCTACTTCGCTAAAGACCGTTCTCGGCGGTTAATCTTCTCCGCCGTCTTGCTCTTCGATGCCATCGCCGTTACCACGGCGAAAAAGGAGTTGATCGAAGATGCGTTTGGGCGGCAGGCTCGCTGGAGCCATTGAGGTTCTTGAGGATATCGAAAAGCGGAAGCGCCCGGTCGCCGACGCGCTCAAGGATTGGGGCCTTGGCCACCGTTTCGCCGGATCCGGCGATCGCTCGGCGATCGGCAACATCGTCTACGACGCCCTTCGCATGAAGCTCTCCCACGCCTACCTGATGGATAGCGACAGCGCCTCGGCCCTCGGCCACGCGGTGATGTACCGCCAGTGGGGCTTTTCGCCCGAGGCGCTGGCCGCCGAGCTCGATGGCGACAAGTTCGCGCCGGAGGCACCGGCCGAACAGCTTCAAGCCTTCAGGTCGCGCCGGATCGAGGACGCCCCGGCCCATGTGCAGGGCGACATCCCCGAATGGGTCCAGGCCTCCTTTGAAGAGAACTTTTCCGACGACTGGCTGGAAGAAGCCAAGGCGCTCGCCGGCCGGCCGACGCTGGACCTGCGCGCAAACACGCTGAAGGCGTCGCGCGCCAAGGTCCTGAAGGCACTGGAGCGTAGCGGTGCCGAGGCCGCAACGATCGCCCGTAATGGTATCCGCATTCCCGCCGGCGAAGGCGCCTCGCGCCTGCCGAACGTCACGGCCGAGCTTTCCTTCCAGAAGGGCTGGTTCGAGGTTCAGGACGAGGGCTCGCAGATCGTCGCCGATCTCGCCTATCCGCAGGAAGGCGAACAGGTGCTCGACTATTGCGCCGGCGGCGGCGGCAAGACGCTCGCCATGTCGGCGGCGATGAACAACAAGGGCCAGGTGCACGCCTACGACACCGACCGCAAGCGGCTAGCCCCGATCATCGAGCGGCTGAAGCGCGCCGGCACCCGCAATGTCCAGGTGCATGAATCCACCGACAGCCTCGCGCCGCTTGCCGGCCGTTTCGACCGCGTGCTGGTCGATGCGCCCTGCACCGGCACCGGTACCTGGCGCCGTCGCCCCGACACCAAGTGGCGGCTGAACCAGAAGAACCTCGAAGAGCGCATCTCCCAGCAGGAAGAAGCGCTGGCAAGCGCTGCCCAGTTCGTCCGTCCCGGCGGCCATCTGATCTACGTCACCTGCTCGGTACTGCCTGAGGAAAACGAGGCGCAGGTCTACGGCTTCTGCGAAGACAATCCGGAATTCGAGATCCTGTCGGCCGCCGATATCTGGGCGACGCTGTTCGGCACCGACAAGCCGCAGCCCTGGTCGGCAGACATGAAGACGGTGACGCTGACACCCGCTTCCACCGGCACGGACGGCTTCTTCTTCTGCCTGATGCAACGCAAGGGTTAACGCCGTTTGACGATCGGCAAAAGACGCGCATCAGATTGAAAGCGTTCTAAACTATACACTTTGACACAAGTTTGCTTTTGGTTCATGAGAAGCGGGCTCGGCGGGGCCTTTTCTGATGGCTCGACGGCTGAACGACGCCATGTTTTGCGGCTCGTTCGACGGCGCCGGGGGACGCAACAGGAGAGGGTCATGACCAAGAAATTTTTCCGGGGCGCCGCGCTGGCGCTGATGACGGCGACCTCGGCGATGGCCCTGCAGCCGGCCCATGCCGCAACCGATGCCGCCGCCGTGGTGAAGCACTACACCGCCGTCGCCCACGCCAAGTTCGAAGACGCGCTGACGACCGCAGAAGCGCTCGACAAGGCCGTTGACGCGCTGATCGCGACGCCGAGCGAAGAAACGCTGAAGGCCGCGCGCGACGCCTGGAAGAAGGCCCGCAACCCCTACCAGGAAACCGAAGTCTACCGTTTCGGCAATGCGATCGTTGACGAGTGGGAAGGTAAGGTCAACGCCTGGCCGCTCGACGAGGGCCTGATCGACTATGTCGATCCGAGCTATGGCACCGAGAGCGACGAGAACGCGCTGTTCACCGCCAATGTCATCGCCAACAAGACGATCAAGATCGACGGCAAGGACGTCGACGCTTCCAACATCACGCCGGAATTCCTGGCGGGCACGCTACAGGAAGCCGGCGGCATCGAAGCAAACGTCGCGACCGGCTACCACGCGATCGAGTTCCTGCTCTGGGGCCAGGACCTGAACGGGACCAAGGCCGGCGCCGGCAACCGCCCCTTCACCGACTACGACACCAAGGCCTGCACCCGCGGAAATTGCGACCGCCGCGCCGCCTACCTCAAGGCTGCGACCGAGCTGCTCGTTTCCGACCTCAAGGAGATGGTTGCCAACTGGACGCCGGATGGTGCCGCGACCAAGGCGGTCGAGGCCGACCCGAAGGCTGGTCTCGTCGCCATCCTCACCGGCATGGGCTCGCTCTCCTATGGCGAACTGGCGGGCGAGCGGATGAAGCTCGGCCTGCTGCTGCACGATCCGGAAGAAGAGCATGACTGCTTCTCCGACAACACGCACAACTCGCACCTGCACGACGCGATCGGCATCCAGTCGGCCTATACCGGCGAATATACCCGCGTCGACGGCACGAAGATGACCGGCCCGTCGCTGTCCGAACTCGTCGCCGCCAAGGATGCAGCGCTCGACAAGGAAATGGCCGGCAACCTTTCGACCACGGTCGAGAAGATGCAGGCGATGGCCAAGCGCGCGGAAACGACCGAGGCCTACGACCAGATGATCGGCGAAGGCAATGCCGAGGGCAACGCCACCGTTCAGGCGGCGATCGACGGCCTGATCGCCCAGGCAAAGACCGTACAGCGCGTCATTGCGTCGCTGGATCTCGGCACCGTCGAGCTTGAAGGTTCCGACAGCCTGGATAATCCTAACGCCGTCTTCCAATAAGCTGAAAAGGCGGGCCGCGTCGACAAAGACGCGGCCCGATCCTCCTGAGATGAAATCTGGCGCTTTCCGCCTTTGCGCGCTTGTTCTCGTTCAAGCGCTTTTCACGGCCCTGCCCGCCTTCGCCGGCGACGGCCTTTTGACCGAACGCTCCGACCTCAACGACAAGGACCGCCAGCGGGTCCAGGCGGTGACGCGGCCTGCGACCGATTTCTCCAAGGCGGAAACCTTCGAAGCCATGTCCGGCGGTGCGGCCACCTCGATCGCGCCCGTCAATGCCGACAGTTTTTCGCAATTCTCGGCCAATCTCACCTTCCAAGAGGAAGAGGGCTTCAAGCTCGGCAACGCGCTCTTTCGCAAGCTTTGGGTTTCCTCCCCCTCCTCCACACAGGCCTCCGACGGGCTCGGACCACTCTACAACGCCCGAGCCTGCCAGAGCTGTCACCTGAAGGACGGGCGCGGCCGGCCACCGGAAGGTGCCGTCGATACAACCTCGATGTTCTTCCGCCTGGCGCGGCCGCCCCGCGACGACGAGGAGCGCCGGATGATTGCGGCGCACGAGGTGGTGAACTTCGGCGACGCTGTTTATGGCGCCCAGCTTCAGGATAGCGCCGTGCCCGGCCTTGCCGCCGAAGGCCATCTGAAGATCAGCTACACCGAGGAGCCCTTCACTTTCCCCGACGGCGAAACGGCCTCTCTGCGCCGACCAGGCTATTCGGTGGCCGATCTCGCCTATGGCCCGCTCGATCCGGAAACCACGCTCTCGCCGCGTGTGGCGCAGCCGATGATCGGCCTTGGCCTGATCGAGGCGATCCACGAGGCGGACATCCTCGCCCTTGCCGACCCCGACGATAGGGATGGCGACGGCATCAGCGGACGGCCGGCGCTGACGCGCGACGCCAGGACCGGCAAGCTCATGCTCGGGCGCTTCGGCTGGAAGGCGCAGAACGCCACCGTGCGGCAACAGAGCGCCGATGCCTTCGCCACCGACATCGGCATCTCTTCACCCGACGCCGACCGCCCGCATGGCGACTGCACCGCGGCCCAGGCAAAATGCCTGACCATGCCGACCGGCGAGCAGGCACGCCTTGGCCCCACAGAAGCGCCCGACCCGGTGCTCAACCTCGTGACCTTCTATTCGGAGAACCTGGCCGTGCCGGCGCGGCGCAAGGCGAGCTTTGCGGAGACACTGCGTGGCAAGAAGGTCTTCTACGAACTCGGCTGCACCAGTTGCCACACACCGAAATTCGTCACCCGCCGGGACGCGGCCAACAAGGCGCAGTCGTTCCAGCTGATCTGGCCCTATTCCGATTTCCTGCTGCACGACATGGGCGAGGGTCTTGCCGACGGACAGCAGGTGGGTGTGGCCACCGGCCGCGAGTGGCGCACGCCGCCGCTTTGGGGCATCGGCTTGACGAAGACCGTCAGTGGGCACACTTTCCTGCTCCACGACGGACGCGCCCGCAATTTCACCGAAGCGATCCTCTGGCACGGCGGCGAAGGGCAGAAGGCCCGTGACGCCTTTGCCGCCCTTGCCGCAAGCGATCGCCGCGATCTCCTTGCCTTCCTGGAGTCACTCTAATGCCCCGCACGCATACGCTTACTCTCGCTTTTGCCCTGACCTTGACCGCCGTTTTCCCGGCGGTGGCCCAGGAAGGAAGCGCGCTCTCGCCGCGCGTCGTCAACGAGGCGGCCGTGCCCGCGGTCATGGCCAAAGCCGTCGACGGCTTCATCATCCCCGGCTATCGCAACCTCACGGAAAAGACCGCTGCCGCCACGCAGGCCACGGCCAAGCTCTGCGCGGCGCCGTCGCAGGCGACGGTCGATGGCGCTCGCGTTGCCTTTTCCGAGATGGTCGGCGCCTGGTCGGCGATCGAGGTGGTGAGGCTTGGTCCGGCACTTGAGCAGAACCGCTTCGAGCGGTTCCTGTTCTACCCCGACCGCAAGAGCACGGGCCTGAAGCAGGTGCAGGCGATCGTTTCGAAGCACGATGAAAGCGCAACGGACGAAGCCAAACTCAAGGGCAAGAGCGTCGCCGCACAAGGGCTCGGCGCGCTCGAATACGTGCTCTATGGCACGGGCGCCGAGTCACTTCTGAACAAGGATGGCGATTTCCGCTGCCGCTACGGCCTAGCGATCACCAAGAACCTCGACACGATCGCCAACGAGTTCCTGGCCGCATGGCAGAAGCCCGATGGCATTCAGGCTGCCTGGAAACATCCGGGCCCTGACAATCCCGAGTTCCGCGACAACCGCGAAGCGGCAACAGAACTGCTCGGCATTCTCGTCCATGGCGTCGAGACGGTGAAGGACCAGCGGCTGAAGCCGTTCTACGAGAGCAAGGACGACAAGGGACATCCGAAGCTCGCGATCTACTGGCGCTCCGGCAACACCATGCCGTCGATCGCCGCCAACGTGCGGGGCCTGAAGACACTGTTCGACGTTGCCGACATGCAGAGCCTTTTGCCGGAAGACAGCCGCTCGGTCGCGGGTTCCGCCGACTTCGTCTTGAAGTCGGTGATCGGCATGGCCGGCAACATCGACGGACCGATCGATCAGGCGCTCGAGGACAAGGACAAACGGGCCAAGCTCGCCTTCCTGTCGCTCAATACCAATGACCTTCTCGATCGACTGAACAAGGATTTCGGCGGTGCGATCGGGCTTGGCGCGGGCTTCTCCTTTGCCGACGGCGACTAGAGCGGGATGAGGAAACGTGTGCGCGGTTTCCGCCCGCATCCCGCTCAAGCGCCGAGTGTTGACAATCAAGGTTTTTGGGCGCAAAGCGCTTCCCGTGTCCGCTCTCGCGGGCACGTTTCACCACAAGGACCAACTCCCAATGAACCCCGACAGTCGAAGTCGAGCCTTCACGCTCACGGCCGTCCGGTCCTGATTGATCAGGGCTTCAGGCGGTCGGATGACTCGCCCTATGGAGCCCAATATGCTGCGCATCTACAAAAGCCAGAACAGCCACCTCGTGCTTGTCGACATGATCGACGGCATCGCCCTGCCGACGCCGGCAATCTGGTACGACCTCTACAATCCATCGGCCGAGGAAACGCGGCTCGTCGAAGGCCAGCTCGGCATCGAGATCCCGACCCGCGACGAGATGCAGGAGATCGAGCTTTCCGACCGCCTCTACCAGGAGGCCGGCGCCGAATTCATGACGATGACGGCCGCCGCCAAGCTCGACAGCGATTATCCGGTCAAGGTGCCGGTGACCTTCATTCTCAAGGGCACGACGCTGGTTACCGTGCGCCACGCGGACCCGAAGCCGTTCCAGAATTTTTCCAATCGCATCCAGAAGGCAAACGGCCAGATCTGCGAAAGCGGCGAACTGGTGATGCTCGGGCTGCTTGAGGCGATCATCGACCGTACGGCGGATGCCCTGGAGCGCGCCGGCAGCGAGGTCGACGGAATTTCGCGGGATGTGTTCCGCAAGACCAATGCCAGCGCCACCAAGAAGACGCGCGACCTGCAGTCGCTGATCGAGCAGATCGGCCAGAAGGGCGACCTTTTGACGGTCATCCGCGAAAGCCTGGTCAGCATCGGCCGGCTCGTCGCCTATCATGTGGCGCTCGAAGGCATGGGGCCGCGCAAGGCAGGCAAGGAAAGCCGGCAGCGGATCAAGCTGATCCAGCGGGACGCGACGTCGCTTGGTGATCACGCGCTGTTCCTGTCGAACAAGATCAATTTCCTGCTCGACGCGACGCTTGGCCTCATCAACCTCGAGCAGAACCAAATCATCAAGATCTTCTCGGTTGCCGCCGTCGTCTTCCTGCCGCCGACGCTGGTCGCCTCGATCTACGGCATGAACTTCGGGGTGATGCCGGAACTGCAGTGGGAATTCGGCTACCCTGCGGCACTGATGCTGATGGTGATCTCGGCGATCGTGCCCTATTTCTACTTCAAGCGCCGGGGCTGGCTCTGAGCGCGCAACCTGCTGCATCGCAGCCCTGAGCGGGCACTCCGCCCAGGGCTTGCAGATTTCCATGACGAGCGAGGATGGCATGACAGCCGCCACGGGCCTGATCGACCGGCGCAGTTTCCTGAGGATGGCGGGCGCGGCCTGGGTGGCGAGCCTCGCGCCTGAGCGAGCCTTCGCCCTGACCAGGGCCGACGCCGTCTTTGCCTCGGCCTTCATGGCGCCGGACGGCAGCTATGGCGTCGCGACGCTCACGGAAGCGGGCGAGATCATCGACCGCACGGCGCTGCCGGCCCGTGCACACGGCATGGCCTATTCGCCCGTCAGCCGCCGCACCGTCGCCTTTGCCCGCAGGCCCGGCACCTATGCGATGATCCTTGCAACCGACGGCACGGCCGAGCCGATCGTGATCACCGCTGCCGACGGCCGGCATTTCTACGGGCATGGCTGCTTCTCGGCAGACGGCAAGCTGCTCTACGCCACCGAGAACGACTTTGCCGCCAATCGCGGCATGGTCGGCATCTATGACGGCAGCGACAACTTCACCCGCATCGGCGAATTCCCGACCTATGGCATCGGCCCACACGACATGACGCTGAGCGCCGACGGGAAACTGCTGGCGATTGCAAATGGCGGCATCGAGACCCATCCGGATTTTGGCCGCACCAAGCTCAATCTCGACCATATGGAGCCGAGCCTGACGCTGGTCGATACGCGAACCGGCGCGCTCGTACAGAAGCACGGTCTGCCGGATGATCTCAGCCGCCTGTCGACCCGGCATGTCGATATCGGTCCGAAGGGCGAGATCTGGTTCGCCTGCCAGTATGAGGGTGCGCGCAGCGACCTGCCGCCGCTCGTCGGCTCGTTTTCCCAGGGCGAAGACCTGAAGTTCCTGTCTCTGCCCGAGCGCACGACGGAAGCGCTGGCGAACTATGTCGGCGCCATCGCCGTCAACCGGAACGAGGGGCTGATCGGACTGACTTCGCCGAAGGGCGGCGTGGCGGTGATGCTCGATGCACGAACCGGTACCGTGCTGAAGGAAGAGCGCGTCGCCGATGCGGCGGGGGTCGCCAGAGCCGACCACGGCTTTGCCGTTTCCTCCTATGACGGCCACTTCAAGGCTAACAAGAGCCGAGTGGCCTGGGACCAGCACATCGTGCGGTTGGCTTAGGCCTAAGACGATCTCAGGCCGAAAAACGGCCGTCGCCGGAGAGTTTTGCCAGATCGTTCCAACGATAGGCGGTCTGGTCGTGGTTTTCGCCGCCGAGGCTCACCTGGCCCTGGCCAACGGCAATGGCGCCGAGATGCTCATAGAAGCCCCGATTCGGGTTGCTGGAAAGCACCCAGGCAAAGAGCGACTTGCCGCCAAGCTCCCGGCAGTGACCGGCGACGCTGCGCACCAGTGCCGAGCCGATGCCCGCGCCCTGGAACTCTTTCAGGATGTAAAGCGCATAGAGCTCGCGGTCGAACCGCGGCGGCATCGAGCGCGCCTTGCCGTAATTGGCAAAGCCGATCACCTTGTTCGTGCTCACGTCAACCGCAACCAGATGGAAGACGTCGGCGATGCGCATGCGTCTTGCGTGGCGCAACGCCTGTTCCTCGATGCTCATGGCGTCGAGAAAGGCATCGGAAATCAGCCCGCGGAAGGTCGATCGCCAGGTTTCGACGATAACGGAGGCGATCATCATGATGTCATCCGGGCCGGCCGGCCGGATGTCGATACGTCGGAAGGTCTTCATGGCAGCTCATATAGGTGGTGCATGATGGCTTCAAAACGGCGGCCCCGCTGGAAAGACGGAAAGTCTGTTCTATCTGGCGAGATCATGAACAGAACCATCGTATACGTAGTCTTCATCGCCGCCGTTCTCGGCCTCGGCCTTCTCATCGGCACCAACAACATCCCCGGCGAATGGTACCGGTCGCTGGCAAAGCCAGCCTTCAATCCACCGGACTGGATCTTCGCGCCGGTCTGGTCGATCCTCTACGTGATGATCGGCGTTGTCGGCGCCCGCATGTTTCTCGATCATCGGCGCAGCGCCGCCATGCGCCTGTGGCTGGCGCAGATGATCCTCAACTTCCTCTGGTCGCCACTGTTCTTTGGCATGCAGGATATAGCGTCGGCGCTGATCGTGATCATCGCGCTCGTGATCGCGGTTGCCGGCTTCGTCGTCGCAAGTTGGCAACGGGATCGCATTTCGGCCCTGCTGTTCCTTCCCTATCTCGCCTGGGTTGCGTTTGCGACGGCGCTCAACAGCGCGATTTTGCTCATGAATTGAACTTGTCCGACCTTCACGACCGTGCCACTGTCCCGCGGTCATAATGATGCCGCCCGACACAAAGGCCCATGGACTGATGGACGACCGTGATCCCCCCGATTTCCGAAAGCGCATTCGCGAGAGCTTCGCGCGGCAGGCGGCGATGCGCACGATCGGCGCCGAACTGACACTTGTCGAGCAAGGCACGGTCGAAATCGAGCTGCCCTTCGACGACAAGCTGACGCAGCAGCACGGCTTCCTGCATGCCGGCGTGATCTCCGCGGCGCTGGATTCAGCCGGCACCTATGCGGCCTATTCGGTGATCGACCCGGATGCCTCGATCCTGACGATCGAGTTCAAGGTCAACCTGCTTTCGCCCGGGCGCGGCGAACGCTTCCTCTTCCGCGGCGAGGTGACAAAGCCCGGATCGACGATCATCGTTTCCGACGGTCGCGGCTATGCGATCCGCTCCGACGGACCGGCAAAGCTGATCGCCTCGATGACCGGAACGATGATGGTTGTGCGCGGACGCGAAGGGATCGAAGGATGAGTTTTGCCGTCAAGGACGTTGCCGGACACAAGGTGCTCTACGTCATGGCCGTGGATGCCGAGTACGGTCCGCACCTGAAAGGCCGGATCAAGCCGCTGATGACCGGCGTCGGGCCGGTCGAGGCGGCCGTCGTGTTGACGCGCACGCTTGCCGAACTCGCCGCCGAGCGGGCCCTGCCCGATCTCGTCGTTTCGCTCGGCTCGGCGGGTGCCGCCACGCTCGAACAGACCGAAGTTTACCAGGCGGTTTCCGTCGGCTACCGCGACATGGATGCCTCGCCGCTCGGCTTCGAGAAGGGCGCAACGCCGTTTCTCGACCTTCCGGCCGTGGTGCCGCTGCCGCTGCGCATCCCCGGCGTTCCGGAAGCGCGGCTTTCGACCGGCGCCAACATCGTCTCGGGCGCTGCCTACGAGACGATCGACGCCGACATGGTCGAGATGGAGACCTTCGCGGTGCTGCGCGCCTGCCAGTCCTTCGGCATTCCTTTGATTGCGCTTCGCGGCATTTCCGACGGCAAGGCCGAACTGAAGCACGTCAACGACTGGACGGAGTATCTTCACGTCATCGACGAGAAGCTTGCAAGCGTGATCGACCGGTTGGAGAATGCGGTTTCGAGCGGCGTGATCCCGCTCTAGACCCCGATGGCTTCGGGTCTGGTCGACCCAAGGCCATAAACGTGATCGATGCTCACAGGTCAGAACGGGATGCGGGCGGAAAACCGCACGCACTTTTCCTCATCCCGCTCCAAAACCCCGGAATTGTCCGGGTGCAATAGAATCGTTGCGTCGATGGCGGGCTTTCATTAAAGGCTCGCCATGATCAAGCTTGTTTGAAGGCACCCAATGACCCAGACAGCCCATCCCGACACCGTTCTCATCGTCGACTTCGGCAGCCAGGTGACGCAGCTCATCGCCCGGCGCGTGCGCGAATCCGGTGTCTATTGCGAAATCGTGCCGTTCCAGTCGGCCGAAGAAGGTTTTCAGCGGCTGAAGCCGAAGGCCGTCATCCTTTCCGGCAGCCCTGCCTCGACGCTCGATATCGGCTCGCCGCGTGCGCCCTCGGTGATCTTCGATTCCGGCCTGCCGGTGTTCGGCATCTGCTATGGCCAGCAAACCATTTGCGCCCAGCTCGGCGGCAAGGTCGAGAGCGGCCATCACCGTGAATTCGGCCGCGCCTTCCTGGAAGTCGAAAAGGAATGCGCTCTGTTCGACGGTCTCTGGTCCCTCGGCTCGCGCCACCAGGTCTGGATGTCGCACGGTGACCGCGTCACCGCGATCCCCGAAGGCTTCGAGGTCGTCGCGACCTCCGCCAACGCCCCCTTCGCCTTCATCGCCGACGAGAAGCGCAAGTACTACGCCGTGCAGTTCCATCCGGAAGTCGTGCACACGCCCGATGGCGCCAAGCTGATTTCCAACTTCGTGCACAAGATCGCCGGCATCAAGGGCGACTGGTCGATGTCGGCTTATCGCGCCAAGGCGGTCGAGGCGATCCGCCGCCAAGTCGGTGACAAGAAGGTGATCTGCGCGCTCTCGGGCGGCGTCGACAGCTCGGTTGCGGCACTGCTGATCCACGAAGCCGTTGGCGACCAGCTCACCTGCATCCTCGTCGACCACGGCCTCATGCGCAAGGACGAGGCAAAGAACGTCGTTGCGATGTTCGAGGAGCACTACAACCTGCACCTCCTGCACGTCGACGCTTCCGACCGGTTCATCGGCGAGCTGGAAGGCCAGAGCGATCCGGAAACCAAGCGCAAGATCATCGGCCGCCTGTTCATCGAGGTGTTCGAGGAAGAGGCAAAGAAGCTCGGCGGTGCGGACTTCCTCGCCCAAGGGACGCTCTATCCCGACGTGATCGAAAGCGTCTCGTTTACCGGCGGCCCGTCGGTGACCATCAAGTCGCACCACAATGTCGGCGGCCTGCCGGAGCGCATGAACATGCAGCTCGTCGAGCCGCTGCGCGAACTCTTCAAGGACGAAGTGCGCGTGCTCGGCCGCGAACTCGGCTTGCCCGACAGCTTCATCGGCCGCCACCCCTTCCCGGGTCCGGGCCTTGCCATCCGTTGCCCGGGCGGCATCACCCGCGAGAAGCTCGAGATCCTGCGCGAAGCGGATGCGATCTATCTCGACGAAATCCGCAAGGCCGGCCTCTATGACGCCATCTGGCAGGCTTTCGCTGTGCTTCTGCCGGTGCAGACCGTCGGCGTCATGGGCGATGGCCGCACCTACGAGTTCGTCTGTGCACTTCGCGCCGTCACCTCGGTCGACGGCATGACGGCGGACTTCTACCACTACGACATGGAATTCCTCGGCCGCGCGGCGACGCGTATCATCAACGAGGTCCGCGGCATCAACCGCGTCGTCTACGACGTCACCTCGAAGCCGCCGGGCACGATCGAGTGGGAATAAACGCGCGGACGCATCTGCTGCGTCGGTGATAAAAAATGTTAAAGGGCGTGCTTCGGCGCGCCCTTTTTGCTTCCCGGCACAGTCGCGGCCCGGGTGCAGCGCTACTTCACCGCGTCGCGCATGCCATCGCGGAGTTTCCGCACCCGCTCGTTCAAATCGATCATTTCCGGCACCGTGAAGCCGGAGTTTTCCAGAAGCGCATCGGTCAGGCAGCCGGTCTTCACGTGGAGGCCGCGCCCTTTCGCGGTGAGGTGGACCTCGACCTGCCGCTCGTCGGTGACGCTGCGATGCCGCCCCAGGAAGCCGGCAGCTTCGAGCCGCTTCACAGCCGGCGTGATCGTGCTCGATTCCAGACCCAGCCGATCGGCAATCGCCGAGATCGTCAACCCATCCCTCTCCCAAAGCGTGCTCAGGACGAGATACTGCGTGTAGGTCACACCGAGCGCATCGAGCATCGGCTTGTAGACGCGGTTGATGGCGATCGACGCCGAGTAGATCGAAAAACAGAGCTGGCTGTCGAGCGGCAGCGTTGTCGGTTCGTCAGGCATTCCAACCTCCTTGTGGCGCTTTGCGGCTTCTTCCGCGAAAATAGATATCGCGATAATTAATATCTTTACAAGAAACCGGAGTCGCCGTATACGATTGTTATCGCGATAATGAATGTCGCGAAAACAACTCAACGAAGGAGACCCGAAATGCTCAAGTCCCTCATCACCGCCGCCGCTTTCGCCCTCTCCGCAAGCGCGCTGACGCCGGCCCAGGCCGCCCCCGCCACCAAGAATGTCGTGCTCGTTCACGGCGCCTTTGCCGACGGCTCCGGCTGGCAGGGCGTCTACAACATCCTGAAGAAGGACGGCTATAACGTCACCATCGTGCAGAACCCGACCCTGACGCTTGCCGGCGATGTCGCGGCCACCAAGCGTGCGATCGCCGCTCAGGACGGCCCGATCGTGCTCGTCGGCCACTCCTATGGCGGTGTGGTCGTTTCGGAAGCCGGCACCGATGAGAAGGTGAAGTCTGTCGTCTACATCGCCGCCTTCGCGCCGGATAAGGGCGAGTCCGTTTCCTCGCTCATCGCCAACCCGCCGGCCGGCGCGCCCGTTCCGCCGATCCTGCCGCCGGTCGATGGTTTCCTCTCGCTCGACAAGGAAAAGTTCGCCGCCGCCTTCGCGGCCGATGTCGATCCTGAGATTGCCGCCTTCATGGCCGACTCCCAGGTCCCGTGGGGCGTCGAAGCGGCAGCCGGCGCCGTCACCGCTCCGGCCTGGAAGGAGAAGCCGAGCTTCTATCTGGTCGCGACCGACGACCACATGATCCCGCCGGCCGCCCAGCGCCAGATGGCAAAACGCGCTGGCTCCACCGTGGTCGAAACATCCGGCAGCCACGCCATCTACGTCTCGAAGCCGGAAGCGGTCGCCAAGCTGATCGAGCAGGCAGCGCAGGCGAGCGAATAAGCGATATCAACCGGCAACGAAGGCAAAAGGGCGAAGCGCGACGCGTCGCCCTTTTGCTTGTCCCGAAGACAATCCGGAAGATCCTGGTGGACGCCATTGCCGGCCCTGTTGCCGCCAGATCTTTGGTTAGAATTTCTGACCGCCCCATGCTCGATCGGCACCTCGATCGAACGGATCGCCCTTTCTATCTTCTGTCTCACCGGCGCTCAGGCCCAACGCCCGAGCCGGACTCAAACAGAAACGCACCTTTCGAAAGGGCATATCCATGGAAAATGTTCACGGAAAAGTCGTGGCCGTGACCGGCGCAAGCAGCGGCATCGGCGAAGCCGCTGCGAAGCTGCTGGCGGCTGCCGGAGCCAAGGTCGTGATTGGCGCACGCCGGTCCGACCGGCTGGAACGCATCGCCGGCGAAATCGCCGGCGCCGGCGGCGAGGTCCGCTTTCGCGTGCTCGACGTTACCGACCGCGGCGACGTCGCCGCCTTCGCCCGCTTTGCCCAGGCCGAATTCGGCCGCCTCGATGTCATCGTCAACAATGCCGGCGTGATGCCGCTGTCGCCGCTGGCAGCGCTCAAGGTCGACGAGTGGGACCGCATGGTCGACGTGAACATCAAGGGTGTGCTCTATGGTATCGCCGCGGCCCTGCCGATCATGAGCGCGCAAGGGGACGGGCAGATCATCAACATCTCCTCGATCGGCGGCCATTCCGTGTCGCCGACGGCCGCCGTCTATTGCGCCACCAAGTTCGCCGTCCGGGCGATCTCGGACGGCCTGAGGCAGGAGACCGACCGCATCCGCGTTACCGTCATCTCGCCCGGAACGACGACCTCCGAACTCGCCGATACGATCAGCGATTTGACCGCACGAGAAACCATGAAGGAATGGCGGGCCGTCTGCATCAGTCCTGACGCCATCGCGTCGTCGATCGCCTACGCCATCGGACAGCCCGACGATGTCGACGTCAGCGAGATCATCGTGCGCCCGACGGCGAGCCCGCATTGAGGCCATGTGCTCCGGGGATCAAAGCGACTGAAGGCACGCCTCGAGCGTGCCTTTTCGTTCTGCAGCAGCATTCAAATCAATAGCGTTGACTAATCAATTAGTATTCGCTATTTATTTATCCATGATGATCGAAACCGCTCCCATCACCGCCGTCATGCGCGCCCTTGCCGATCCGACCAGGCGCGCCGTGTTCGAGCGCATCGCCAATGCCGACGAGATCACCGTCGTTGAACTGACGCGCGGCAGCGGCGTGACGCAGGGCGCGATTTCGCAGCACCTCAAGTCGCTGAAACAGGCGGGTCTCGTCGCCGAGCGTCCGGAGGGCCGCAACGTCTATTACCGCGCCGAGCCCGAGGGCCTGGCGCCGCTCGTCGACTGGATGAGCCACTACGGTACCTTCTGGCGTGACCGCTTCGCCAATCTGCGCACCCTTCTCAAGGAGATCGATCCATGACCGACGCAGCAGCCTTGAAACTCGAGACCCAGGATATCGTCGTCGACGAGGTCTTTCCGCATACGCCCGAGACGATCTGGAGGACGCTGACCAACGGCGAATTGATGGGCCGATGGATCATGCCGCCGACCGGCTTCCAACCGGTGGAAGGCACCCATTTCACCTTCCGGACGACGCCCGCCGGCGCATGGGACGGGACCATCCGTTGCCAGGTGCTGGAGGTGCGCCCGCATGAGCGTTTCGTCTACTCCTGGAAAGGTGGCGACGAAGGCAACAGCGGCTATGGCTCGCGTCTCGATACGGTCGTCACCTGGACGCTGACGAAGGTCGACAACGGCACCCGCCTCCGGCTCGTTCATTCCGGCTTCGTCACGCCGAAGAACGACAGCGCCTATGCCAACATGAGCAATGGCTGGCCGAAGGTCCTGTCGCGACTCGGCACCATTACCGACGAACAGCATTGAAGCCCAGGCCGGGTCGCCATAGCGATCCGCCCCCCCCCCCGAAACAGGCAAAGTGATTGGTCGGCGTCGCCCTCGCAGCCACGCGCAAGGCTTTGCCGTGCCCGAGACTGGAGCGAATGTATGAGCAAGTCCTATATCGGCGGATGCGCCTGCGGTGCGATCCGCTACGAGATCTCAGGAGAACCGGTCTTCTCCAACGACTGCCAGTGCCGTGATTGCCAGCACGAAAGCGGGACCGGGCACGGATCGCATATGACGTTCCGCCGCGAGGGCGTGAAGCTCGAAGGTCAGGCCTCGCATTGGGACATGGTCGCCGACAGCGGCCATTTGAAGACGCGCGGCTTCTGCCCCAGCTGCGGCTCTCCGGTCTACATGACCTTCTCAGCCATGCCGGAGTTCTTCAGCGTTCGCGCTGCAAGCCTCGACGATCCCAGCCGTTACAGACCGCAAGCGGTGACCTACGCCGTGCGCGGCCTTGCCTGGGACCGTCTCGATCCGAATTTGCAGAAATTTGGCCGGATGCCGACGGAGTAGCGAAGCAACAGCCTCAGCCAACGGGTGAAGTCTTCCATTCCCCGCCGGATGTCCTTGGCATTGTCAGCCGGCATCCCCTTCTCCGGTCGAGACCACATGTCGTGGCGCGCGACCCGGGCGGCGGAGGGCACCATGTCGTCGAACCAATTCGCATTCGATCTCGGCTGTCCCCAGCCAGCGCCGGCAATCGACATCCTCTACTTCGCGCTGCTTCCGGACGAGCCGGCTGCCACGAAGGCACTGGCGATTGCCGAAAGGGATTTCGCCGACCAGATGGCGGATGGCTTCATCTATCGGCCCGATCGCCTGCACGTCTCTGTCGACAAGCGCTGGCAGGGCCGCGGCTTGCCCGACTTCGCGGTTGCGGATGCGCTGCGGCAGGGTGACCGCGTCGACGTGCCAGCGGTCGAGATCCGCCTCGACAGGTTGGTCAGCAACGGCAATGGCCGCGACCGGCCGCGCGCCCTGACGACGCGCGACGCCGCGCCGGGCTTCAGCGCGCTGGTCCGGCAGATCGAGGCGCTCAAACGCCCGCTCATGGCAATCCCCCATATGACGCTCTACCGGAACGATCGGGTCGCGCCGGATCTCCGCGTTTCCGAACCGGTCTCCTGGGTGGCGCGCGAACTCGTTCTGATCCATGCCCGCAAGGGGGCGGGCTCTACGAAGATCCTCGCCCGCTGGCCGCTATTGCCGTCGCGCTGAAGTCCAGGCGGAAGGTAGCCGCACACCTTGGTGATGTGCCAGTCCGGCTCCGACGGTGACCCCGCCCTTACGCGGGCGGAATGAAGGGTTGGCTGATCGTCTGGAACACCGGAAGCGCTTCAAGCATGTCCGCATGCGCCTGCAGACGCGGATAGCGTCCCATCGCGACCAGATCGCGATGCACCTCCTTGAGGAAGCGCAACACAGCCGCAACGGCGATATCCACATGGCCGATGCGCTCGCCGAACCAGTAGGCGCCCGTGCTTTGCGCGCGGCTCGTTTCGAGCACTTGAAGCGTCTCTTCGATCTGGCGGCGGCAGCGGTCGACCCAGAGTGCCGAGACCGCCCCGTGCAACCGCTTCTCGTAGAACAGGCTGACGGCCTTGTCGCCGAGGCCCGTGGCGAGCGTCGCGATTCTCAGCGCCCGGTGGCGCGCCGGTTCCGTTCGCGGGAACAGGACCCGTTCGTCGGAAACGAGACTGTCGAGATAATCGAGAATGATATGGCTGTCGGTAAGCACCGTCCCATCGTCCAGAACCAGCGTCGGCACGCGCGTCAGCGGATTGTAGGCCCGAAGCTCGTCGGCATTGCCGAAGGACGACCAGGGACGATGTTCGAACGGGATGTCGTAAAGGCTGAGCGCGATGCCCACGCGTCGCACGAAGGGGGAGTCATATTGGCCGATCAGGATCATCTTGCTGTCTCCCACCTGTGCTGGATGCTTCACGGAACAATAGGCCTGCCGATCATGTCAAAGCCAGAGCGACGTCGGCGCAACCCGAAACCGCACCCTAGTTCTTAGCGACTTGCGGAGCGCCTTGGGAATGCCGATAAGCGCGACCAACGAACGATACGGGAGGAGCCCATGGACGTTTCCGAAATCATCATCGCCGGCGATACGCCCGGTATCGAATGGCGCCTACCGGTTTTCCGTTTCAAGGGCAGAACGGCCGCTGCACCGAAGACCTACATCCAGGCGGCGCTGCACGCCAACGAACTGCCGGGCACCGCACTTGCCCATTTCCTGCTGCAGCGGCTGCAGCAGGCGGAGAAAGACGGCGCCATCCTCGGCGACATCACCGTCGTGCCCCAGGCAAATCCGATCGGCACCGCGCAGTCGCATTTCGGCGAGTTGCAGGGCCGCTTCGACCTCGGCTCACGCACGAACTTCAACCGTGATTTTCCGCTGATCACGCTTGGCGACCGTGACCGGCTGATCGACGATCTCGACCGCTACTCGGCGACGGATCGGCTGAAACGGCAGCTGCTGCATATGGCGCTCGGCGCCGACCTGATGCTCGATCTTCATTGCGACGACGAGGCGCTGCAATACGCCTATATCGACGACGCCTTCTGGCCGGAAGCGGGCGACCTCGCCTCGGCGCTCGATATGGAGGCGGTCTTCCTTTCGGACGGCGAAAGCTCCGCCTTCGAGGAGGCTGTCGCCTATGCCTGGAAATACGAAACCGGGCAGAAGAAGACACGCCTGCCGGGACGCCTCTCGGTGACGGTCGAGCTTCGCGGCACGCGCGACGTTTATCCGGAGCTTGCTCGCAAGGATGCCGAAGGGGTCTTCCGCTTCCTCGTCGCCCGCGGCGTCATTACCGGTGACGAAGAAACGATTGCACCCTTCGCTGGCATCATCGCACCGCTCGACAACATCGAGATGATCAGGGCCCCTGAGGCCGGCGCCATCCTGTTCCACCGGGATATCGGCGAGAGCGTGAAGGCAGGCGATCTGCTCGCAACGATCCTTACGCGCCCCGGCCAGGCGGACGGCGCCCTCGAGGTGCGCGCGCCGCAGGACGGGCTGATCGTCACCCGCGTCTCGACCCGCCTTGCACGCCGGCGCTCGGACTTGATGAAGATCGCCTGCGCTGCGCCGTCGAGCGCCGGGCGCAAACCCGGGTCGCTTGAAGCCTAGGGCCTGGGATTGAATGTTCAAGCGGCCGTCACGCCCCCGTGGCGGCCGTCATCTTTGGGCTGTCGAGCAGAATGGTCGAGCGCAACGTCTTGATCTCGGCGATCTGCTCGAATTCACTCCAGAGCAGGCGTTTGTAATCCGCGACGTCGCGCACCGCGATCTTCAGAAGAAAATCGAAATCGCCGGCGACCGTGTGGCATTCCACCACCTCCGGCATGCGCGACACCAGCTCGATGAAGCGCTGGCCGACCTTGCTTGCGGTGCGCTCCAGCGTCACCTCGACGAAGGCCTGGAAGCCGATGCCGGCTGCCTTCGGATCGACGACCACCGTCTGGCGGATGACGCCGGCCGCATAGAGCCGGGCAAGGCGGCGCGACAGCGGCGCCGGCGAGAGCCCGACTCTCGCCGCAAGCGCGTTGTTGCTGAGCGATGCATCCTCCACCAGAAGACGGATAATCCGCCGGTCGATCTGATCCAGTTCCACCGCCATCTTCTCAACCATCATCGCCCCCAACGCTTCGATTTCGGCTTCAGGGAATATGCCGCAGCACGCAAATCAGCAAATGAATTGCAGAATTTTGCGCAAATAGCACGCTGTCGATATTGTCTCCGTGGCAAATATCGCATCGATTTTGCGCTTGCGCTGACTTAAGAAGAAAGCCGCAGGGCAGCCGGAGGAACGGCGGCCGGCAGGCTTTCTCGACCGATAACGCATCGCTGCCACTCAAGGGGGAATTTCCGGCATGTTCGACGCTCTGATCCGCCAACCCGATGATCCGTTGCTGGCCCTGATCGGGCTTTACCGCAAGGACGAGCGCCCCGGAAAGGTCGATCTCGGCGTCGGCGTCTACCGCGACGAAACCGGCCACACCCCGATCTTTCGCGCCGTCAAGGCAGCGGAGAAGCGCCTGCTCGAAACGCAGGACAGCAAGTCCTATGTCGGCCCCGAGGGCGATCTCGTCTTCATCGATCATCTCTGGACGCTGGTCGGTGGCGATACCATCGATCGCAGCCATATCGCCGGCGTGCAGACGCCGGGCGGTTCCGGCGCTCTCCGGCTCGCGGCCGACCTCATCCACCAGATGGGCGGCAAGCGCATCTGGATCGGGCTGCCGAGCTGGCCAAACCATGCCAGCATCTTCAAGACCGCTGGCCTTGAGCCCGCCGGTTACCCGTTCTTCGACGTGCCGACGCAGAGCGTGCTCTTCGACAACATGATAACGGCGCTCCAGAGCGCTGCTGCCGGCGACGCCGTGCTGCTGCATGCGAGCTGCCACAACCCGACGGGCGGCGTCATCACGCAAACGCAGTGGATGGAGCTTGCCGCCGTCATCGCCGAGCGCGGCCTGCTGCCGCTCGTCGACCTTGCCTACCAGGGTTTCGGCCGCGGTCTCGACGAGGATGTCGCCGGTCTCCGCCACCTGATCGGCGTCGTTCCGGAAGCGCTGGTTGCCGTTTCCTGCTCCAAGTCCTTCGGGCTCTATCGCGAGCGCGCCGGCGCGATCTTCGCGGTGACGGCCTCCTCGTCTTCGGCCGATACGGTCCGCTCCAACCTCGCCGGCCTTGCCCGCACCAGCTACTCGATGCCGCCGGATCACGGTGCTGCAATCGTGCGGATAATCCTTTCCGACGCCGAGCTCAAGCGTGACTGGCAAGCAGAACTCGAAACCATGCGGCTGCGCATCACCAACATCCGCCGCGCGCTCGCCGAAGGCTTGCGCGATCGCTGGCAGGCGCTCGGCGCCGTCGCCAGCCAGGAAGGCATGTTCTCGCTGCTTCCGCTTGCCGAGGCCGACGTCATGCGGCTTCGGAACGAGCACGGCATCTACATGCCCGGTTCCGGCCGCATCAACATTGCCGGCCTGAAGACGGCGGAAGTCGACGGCGTCATCGCCAACTTCAAGAACCTCTGAGGACCATGATGGCCGAGCACAGCATCGACGCGACAGAAACCCCGACTGAACGCCATCGCCTCTACGAGGATGCGCTGGCGATCCTGACGGGCACGCTGATCATGTCGCTCGGCATCATCATCTACAGCAAGGCGATGCTGCTCACGGGCAGCACGTCGGGCCTGGCACTGCTTCTGCAATATGCGACCGGCGCCGAGTTCTGGCTGGTCTTTTCGCTCGTCAACCTGCCCTTCTACGTCCTGGCGGTCAAACGGCTCGGCTGGATGTTTGCGCTGCGCACCTTCATCGCCGTCAGCCTCGTCTCGCTGTTTTCTCGGCTGACGGCCGGCTGGGTGGAGATCGCCCGGCTTGACCCGATCTACGCGGCGGTTGTCGGCGGCGGGCTGATGGGCATGGGCCTGTTGATCCTCTTTCGCCATCGCACCGGGCTTGGCGGCATCAACATCGTCGCGATCTATCTCCAGGAAAGGTTCGGCATCCGTGCCGGCTATTTCCAGCTGGCGGTCGATCTCACCATTCTGGCTGCCGCCTTCTTCGTGTTGCCGCCATCGAACCTGGTGCTCTCGGTGATCGGGGCCGCTGTCGTCAACATGACGCTGGCGATCAATCACAAGCCGGGACGCTACGCCGGCGTGACCTGACGCAAGGTCTCGGTCTTCCCTCCCGCGCATCGGGCGGCTATCACTCCTGCCACGCTTTGAAATTGCGCGATTCCCAGCGGCGCGGCCGTTCGGAATTGCTCGCTGCGGCTGGAGCATGGGAATGACGGTTACGATTTACGGCATCAAGAACTGCGACACGATGAAGAAGGCCCGCACCTGGCTCGACGGCCGGGGCATCGCCTATCGCTTCCACGACTATAAGGCCGAGGCCATCGACCGCCCGCATCTCGAGCGCTGGTGCAAGGAGGCCGGATGGGAAACGGTGCTGAACCGCGCCGGCACGACTTTCCGCAAGCTCGACGAGGCCGACAGGCAGGGCCTCGACGAACAGAAGGCGATTGCGCTGATGCTCGCCCAACCCTCGATGATCAAGCGTCCGGTGCTCGAAGCGGACGGCAATCTGCTGATCGGCTTCAAGCCGGACCTCTACGAGGCCGTACTCGCCAAAGCCTGACCCCCATTTGGAGCGACGACGATGTCGAAGACCACGCGCGCCACGCAGATGCTTTCGAAGGCCGGTGTCACCTTCAGCGTGCATGCCTATGACTATGATCCCAATGCGGAGCGCGTCGGCCTGCAGGCAGCCGAGGCGCTCGGCGAGGATCCGAGCCGGGTGCTGAAGACGCTGATGGCTGAAGTCGACGGCAAGCCGGTCTGCTGCGTCGTTCCCTCGGATCGTGAGGTCAGCATGAAGAAGCTCGCCGCCGCCTTCGGCGGCAAGTCGGCGGCGATGATGAAGCCGGCGGATGCCGAGCGGCTGACCGGTTACCATGTCGGCGGCATCAGCCCGTTCGGCCAGAAAAAACATGTGCCGACGGCAATCGAGGAGGCCGCACTTGCCGAAGTGCAGGTCTACATCAATGGCGGACAGCGCGGTCTGCAGGTGCGGCTTGCACCCCGCGACGCCCAAACCGCGCTAAAGGCGATCGCGGCACCGCTCATCGCCTGAGGCACTGCCATCAAAATATCACAGATGCCTTATACGAGCCGCTGATGCGGGGACGAAATGTGCAATTTTTGCATGCACGCCCGCCTTGGAACGGCGTCGGGTCTCTCACATGGCATTTGCAAGATTTCCCAGCGCGAAGCGTCTTCTGAAGCGCCTCGCCGTCGGCACGGCTGCGCTCGTCGCGGCCCTAGTCATCTACCTCGTCGGTCTTCAGTGGACCGGCAATTTCCATACGCTCGTGGCCGGTGAGGTCTACCGTTCGGCACAGCCGACGCCGGAGGCGATCGCCGCCTATTCCAAGGCCTACGGCATCCGCACCATTCTCAACCTGCGCGGCGAAAAGCCGGACGAGCGCTGGTATCGCGAAGAGGTTGCCGCCGCCGAGCGCAACGGTATCCGGCTCATCAACTTCCCCATGTCCGCTTCGGCCGAGATCGACCGCAAGGAAACCGACGCGCTGATGGCGATCCTCAGGGACGCGCCAAAGCCGCTTCTGATCCACTGCAAGGCCGGCGCCGACCGCACCGGCCTCGTCTCGACGATCTACCTGCAGCAGATCGCAGGGGTCGACGAGGAAACGGCCGAGTGGCAGCTTTCGCCGCTCTATGGACACGTGGCCATTCCCTATCTCTCCGGCACCTTCGCCATGGACGAGACCTGGGAAGCGCTGGAGAAGTCGTTCGGGCTGAGCAGCTAGGCGACGACGGCGTCCCAGATTGACGCTCGTTCCGGCGGGGCCCCTCATCCGGCCTGCCGGCCACCTTCTCCCCACAAGCGGGGCGAAGGAGACGCATGGCACCCGTTCGTCTCAGCAACGACGACCTCCCTCTCCTGTGACGGCTCCGGTCGGCGGCGCTACGAACAGCACGCCAGCACGCCCCCTCTCCCCACCTGCGGGGTAACTTGCCTGGAAGGCGCTACCCGATCGTTCGCCGGTACCCTGTTTGAGAACTGACGTGCTCTACCTGAGCTTCGCCAGCAGCCCCGTGAGCTGCCGCGCCTCCGCTTCTGTCAGCCGGGCGCCGACATGGGACTCTATCGAAGGCCCATAAGTCTGCCACATGCGCGCGCGCAGCGCCCTTCCGGCCTCGGTGACGACAACCCATTGGCCGCGACCGTCGGCGTCGAAGGCTTCGCGACGGACCAACCCCTCTTTGACCAGGCGATCGATCAGGCGGGACAAGTTATACTGCGCGAGCAAGGTGCGCGCCTCGATCTCGAAGGGCCGCAGCCGGCCGTCTTCGGCCTGAACCAGTTCCCACAACACGTCGTACCAGCCAAGCGGTGGCAGGCTGGCCCCCTTGAAATCGGCCTCGATCCGAGCAAGCACGCATTCCCGTGCGCGCATCAGCCCGATCCAGGCCGCGGTCGTTTCGGGGCCAGGGCCCTTCTCGTCGATTTTCGTCTCTTTGCTCATAGATGCAATTACATCCATCTTGAAAGTCGAAGCAAGCCCACATACATGCATATGCATCTACTTTACCTCAACCGGGAGATTGCCATGCTTACCCTCGTCAGCCACCATCTCTGCCCCTATGTGCAGCGTGCCTCGATCGCGCTCGACGAAAAAGGCGTTCGCTTCGAGCGGACCTATATCGACCTCAAGGCCAAGCCCGACTGGTTCCTGAAAATCTCCCCGCTCGGCAAGGTGCCGCTGTTGCAGGTGCCGCAGCAGAGCGGCGAAACGGTACTGTTTGAAAGCTCCGTCATCGCCGAATATGTCGAGGAAAGCCAAGCCGGCCCGAAGCTTCACCCCGAAGATGCGCTGGAGCGCGCCCGTCATCGCGGCTGGATGGAATTCGGCTCGTCGATCCTTTCGGATCTCTGGGGCTTCGAGACTGCTCAGGACCGGGAAACCTACGAACAGAAACGCCAGGCGGTGGCCGGCAAACTTGCGACCATGGAAGCGGCACTTGGCGAAGGTCCCTACTTTGCCGGTACACAATTTTCGCTCGTCGATGCGGTCTTCGCACCGATCTTCCGTTACTTCGATCTCTTCGACACGCTTGCAGATCACGGCATTTTCGACGGACTCGATCGTGTCGGCGCCTGGCGCAAGGCGCTCGCCGAGCGGCCGAGCGTCAAGGCGGCCGTGACGCCGGATTACGGTGAGCGGCTGATGACCTTCCTCAGGGAGCACGACGCCTATCTGCTGCGCGCCGGACAGGCATAGCGAAGAGCGCGTGATCACGCCGTCCTTCAGTTTGGCGCGCGCCTGCTCTATGACAGGGCGCAAGCCATGCTGGAGGAGCGCCTTGTGACCGACATGATCTCGACCCTTACGGTTCTTGAGCCCTATCCCGGCGTCTATGCCTACTATGACGGGCGTGTTGCCGGAGTGCGGCTCTATTCGCAGGCGGCGAACTGGCTCGATGACGGCGCCTACGAACTCGGCGTCGCCTCCTATGCCATCGTCGACGGCGCGCAAGCGCTGGTCTACGACACGCATATCTCGCTCGATCACGCCCGGGCGATCCGCAACCATCTCGAAAGCCTTGGCGTCACCGCGATCCGCGTCGTGCTCAGCCATTGGCATAAGGACCATGTGGCCGGAAATGCGGTCTTTGCCGATTGCGAGATCATCGCCCTCAAGCTGACGGCAGCGAAACTTGAAGAAAACCGCGAGAAGATCGAAACGGCGACGCCGCCGATCCAGCCCCTCGTGATGCCGAACCGCCTGTTCGACGAGACGCTTGCACTGACCGTCGGCGCACGCCGGGTCGAACTGCATCACTTCGCCATCCATAGCGCCGATGGCAACGTGATCTGGCTGACCGAGGAGAAGTTGCTGCTGGCGGGCGATACGCTTGAGGATACGACGACCTTCATCAGCGAGGCTGAGCAGACGGCGACGCACATCGCGGAACTCAAGCGCCTGCGGCAATGGCAGATTGCTCGGATTCTACCCGCCCATGGCGACCGCGAACGCATCGCCAGCGGCGGCTACGGACCGAAACTGATCGATGCCAATCGCGGCTATCTCGAGCGGCTGACCCGCGCGATCGCGACCGGTTCTGCCATCGGCACACTCAAGGAATTCGCCGCCGAGGATATCGCCTCCGGCGCGATCCTCTATTTCGCGCCTTATGAGGCTGTGCACAGGAGCAATGTCGAGCGGGTGCGTGCGGCCCTCGGCGCGCGCTGATTGCACGAAACCTCCCGGGCTCAGCCTTCATTTTCGCCGCAAAGCACTCTAAGTCTTCTTCTTCCGATTTCAGAAAGACAGGTAGATCATGACCTTTCCCGCCAATACGCCCGATCCGATCGACCCGGTGAAACTCGACAAGCTCGCGGAAGTCGCGATCCAGGTCGGCCTGCAGCTTCAGCGCGGTCAGGACCTTGTCATGACTGCGCCGGTCGCGGCGATGCCGCTTGTTCGCCTGATCACCAAGCACGCCTACAAGGCCGGTGCCGGCCTCGTGACGACGCTCTATTCGGACGAGGACACGACGCTTTCGCGTTATGCCTATGCACCGGACGAGAGCTTCGACCGGGCAAGCGACTGGCTGTTCAAGGGCATGGCCGAAGCTTTCGCCGGTGGTGCAGCGCGGCTTGCGATCTCCGGCGACAACCCGATGATGCTTTCGGCGCAGGATCCGGCCAAGGTGGCGCGGGCCAACAAGGCAAATTCCATTGCCTATAAGCCGGCGCTCGAAAAGATCTCGAACTTCGACATCAACTGGAACATCGTTTCCTACCCGAACCCGTCCTGGGCGAAGCTCGTCTTCCCGAACGACCCGGAAGAGGTTGCCGTCGAGAAGCTCGCCAACGCCATCTTCGCCGCCTCGCGCGTCGATGTCGCCGATCCGGTGGCCGCCTGGAAGGAGCACAACGCCAACCTCGCCCGGCGCTCGGCCTGGCTGAACGGCGAGCGCTTTGCCGCGTTGCACTTTACCGGCCCGGGCACCGATCTGACCGTCGGGCTTGCCGATGGCCATCTCTGGTGCGGCGGCGCATCGGAGGCCAAGAACGGCGTCACCTGCAACCCGAACATCCCGACCGAGGAAGTGTTCACGACGCCGCATGCGCTGCGCGTCGAAGGCCATGTCTCCTCGACCAAGCCGCTGTCGCACCAGGGCACGCTGATCGACAACATCCAGGTGCGTTTCGAGGGCGGCCGGATCGTCGAAGCCAAGGCATCGCGCGGCGAGGAAGTACTGAACAAGGTGCTAGACACCGACGAGGGCGCGCGCCGGCTCGGCGAAGTGGCTCTGGTGCCGCATTCCTCGCCGATCTCGGCAAGCGGCATCCTGTTCTACAACACGCTGTTTGATGAAAACGCCTCGTGCCACATCGCGCTCGGCCAGTGCTATTCCGGCTGTTTCGTCGACGACACCAAGCTGACGCCGGAACAGATCCGCGCCCAGGGCGGCAATTCCAGCCTGATCCACATCGACTGGATGATCGGTTCGGGCCAGGTCGACATCGACGGCGTGCGCGCCGATGGTAGCCGCGTTCCGGTCATGCGAAAGGGTGAATGGGCCTGATCACGGCCCCTCCCCGGTCTCGTCCGACCTGAAAGGCTTGTGGCCGCCACAACACATGCGGCGGCCTTTTCTATTGGGGAAACTGCCCCTTCAGCCGTTGGCAGCCCGCTTCAGACGCGGCATCTCCGCCGATTGGTAGAGGGACAGCACGTGGCCATCGGGATCGGCGAATTCTGCCGACCAGCCGCCGGGCGCATGGCTCACCGGCGTGACGATGGTGGTTCCCTTTTCAGCGAGGCCCGCGACCACATCGTCGATGCCGCCCTCGGCGAGATCGAACACGACGATCGGTGTGTTGCCCGGCTTGCTCTCCACGACGAAGAAGATCAACTCGACCTCGTCTTCTATCTTCGCCATCAGCCAGGAACCGGCTTCGTCGTCCTCCATGCGCTGGACGTTGAGACCCAGAACATCACGGTAGAAGGCTTCCGTGCGGGTGAGATCCGAGACGAAGTAGCAGATGGCCCCGATACGTGGTTTCGACAACATTGGTTGCTTCCCTTGTGTTTGTTACGCCGGCTTGTTGCCGCCGGTTGCCGTTTCGTGAGACACGCGCGGCGAAAAATTGATCGCGAAGAGATGGCCGTCCGGATCGTGGCTGGCAAAGGCGGCGCGGCCGCCGCGGGTGACCGGCAGCAGGGCCTGACGAATACGGCCGCTTTCGAGCGGATAGCGAAGTCCGGTCAGCTCCAGATTGGTCTCGACATGGCCGGCATCGCGCCAGGCCCGGCGCAGCATCAGGATGCGCTGGCGCAGCGCTTCATCGGAAATGCCGAGGAGATGACGGATTTCGAGGCGATTGTGGCCGCCGATCGCCAGCAGCATCACGATCCTGAGGCTCGGGGAAAGCGTGACGGCGAAGGCCAGCGGATCGCCAGAGCGCCGCTCTTCCACTTCGGGAACGTCCGCTTGGAGCTCCCGGCGCAAACGGCGAGCAGCGGTGCGCGCCTGCATCGCTGCGAGCTTGCGGAGAACACCGCAGAACCAGGCGCGATCGCCGCCGGTTGGAAAACGCCCTGCCTTGAGCGCGACGATCAGCGCCTCATGCAGCAAATCCTCCGCTTCGGCCGCACGGCGGCTTTGCCGCCTCGCGAAACGGAGGAGATCGGAATAGAGCGCTGGCGTCAGATGCTCGGTCATCAGGGCGTGCGCTTCTTTGAGGATTGACGTTGCCGGCAATGTGAAGCGCATGCGCTGTGGTTGCAAGCCCTGCTTTCAGGCGCGCGCCGGTCGCACCTTCGGGGCGAGTTGCGCGCGCTGGCTGAGCCAGACGCTGGCGAAGACGACGAGGATGCCGAGCGCCTGCACCGGCGTCAGTTGCTCGCCGAGCACGCCCCAGCCGAGCAGGATGGCAACGACCGGGCTCAGGAAACCGAGCGGCGAGACGGCAGAAGGTTCGAGGCGCGACAGGCCGCGGAACCAGAGCAGATAGGTGAAGGCGGCGCCGATCAGGCCGAGATAGGCGAGACCGAAGACGTTGGCGGTGGTCAGCGACGGCAGCGACGGCTCGAAGAACAGCGCCACCGGCACGAGCATGAGGCCACCGGCCGCCAATTGCCAGGCAGTGAAGGTGAGCGGCGGAACCGGCGGCGCCCAGTGGCGGCTCAGCACCGTGCCGAAGGCCATGGAGACGGCTCCGGCGAGACCAGCGAGCACCCCGAGCGGATCGAGCGCGGCGCCCGGCGTCAACACCAGCAGGGCGACGCCGGCAATGCCCGCAAGGCCGGCAACCACGCTGAGCAGGCGGATCGGCGAGCCCAGGAAGACGCGCGACAACAGGATGACGATCAGCGGCTGAACGGCACCGACGGTTGCGGCGACGCCGCCTGGCAGCCTGTAAGCGGAAACGAACAGCATGGCCCAGAAGAAGGAGAAGTTGAGCGCGCCGAGCACGAAGGTCCGCGGCCACCAGATACCGTCCGGCAGGCGCCGCACAATCAGGAGCAGGAGCAACCCCGCCGGCAGGGCCCGCAGCATGGCAACCGTCAACGGATAGCCAGACGGCAGGAACTCTGTGGTGACGAGATAGGTGCTGCCCCAGATGGCCGGTGCCAGCGCGGTCAAGGCAAGGTCGACGGTGCGGTTCGAAGTCATATCTTTACCTCAAGAATCTCTATATCAAGATAAAATGACGATAACGCGGTTTATCTCTAAGTCAAGATACTCTATGCTGAGATAAATGCATGGAGGTTTTGATGGATCGCGTCGACAGGATTTTGGCCCAATGGCACCGGGAGCGGCCGGACCTCGATGTTTCGGCCATGGGCCTGCTTGGCCGGCTCTCACGGGTTTCGACACATATCGCCCGGGAAATCGAGAAGTCGTTCTCCGAGCGCGGATTGAATGCGTCGAGCTTCGACGTGCTCGCGACGCTTCGTCGGTCCGGACCGCCCTATCGGCTTTCGCCCGGAGAACTTCTGGATACGACCATGGTCAGCTCCGGCACCATGACCAACCGCATCGACCAGCTTGAAAAGGCCGGGCTCGTCGAACGGATCGCCAATCCCGAGGACAGGCGGGGGGTGATCATCGCCTTGACGGACGAGGGCTTGCGCCGTGTCGACGAGGCCGCGACCGCGCATGTGGCAAACCAGCATCGCGTCGTTTCCGCGCTGTCGCCCGAGGAACGCGTAGTGCTCAACGCACTGCTGCGCAAATATCTCGCGACCTTCGAGTAGCCGCGATCACAAACTGGAGGCAAGCCGACGGACACGCTCCAGATGCGCCTTGCGCTTGGCGTCGGTCGCCCGGTCCATGTCGTGCAGCGCGAGCATGCGGAAGTTCAGTCCCTTGGCGCAGAAGGCGGCGATGCCGCGCTTCAAAAGCCGCTTCACCGGATTACCCATGTAGAGATGCACCACCCACCAGGGCGAGCCGGTCGTCGTCAGCGCCCAGAAGAGCTTGATATTGTGGAGCCGCGGGATGATGCGGCCGCCGGCCGGGTCGTTGTCGAAGGCGATGCCCGGCGCAAAGACGCGATCGAAGAAGCCCTTCAGGATCGCCGGAAAATTGAACCACCATTGCGGGAAGACGAGCACCAGCCCATCGGCCGCCTGCAGCCGGCCGATCCAATCTGCCGCGCCTGACCCATCATAGGTGTCGGTGAAGTAACTGCCGCGCTCGGCGACGCTGAGGCGCGGATCGAAATCCTCGCGATAGAGATCGAGTAAGTCGACCGAATGTCCCCTCGCCTCCAAGGCGGCGCGCGCTTCACGCGCCACGTTCGCGGCAAAACTGTCTTCGAGCGGGTGGGCAAGCACGAGCAGAATGCGCATGCGGTGTTCCTAACATATCGATCTGGAATCAAGATCCGTCGCCGGGAAAATGAGCTTAAAAATCAACCGAATACAATGCCGTTTTTCGCGACCGTCAGGCCGCGCCGAGGAGGCAGTCATGCGAGCCGACACGCTCGCTCCCTAGACCGCCAGCAGCCGCCTTCTTCAGAACGGGGATTTGCCCGATCCTGCCCGGGCTTCCAGCGCCAGTGTGTCGAAGACGGAGGGCGAGCGGCGCACTGACCAGGCGGAAATCAATTGCGCGGCGGCGTCATCGGCGGCCTGTCCCGGACCAAGCTCCAGATCGTAACACTGTCCGACGTGAATGCGGTGAAAATCATCTGCGGCGCTGCCGATCGGCCGGTCGGCGCGAAGCCGTTCGCGCCGGATGAGTTCGTCGCGTTCACAATGAAGCGCGACAAAAAACACATCGAACGGCTGAAGCATCACCGCGAGCTCAGACGCCCAGCCGGGCTCTTCGAGAATGTGCTCCAGCAGGAGATTGTTGCCGGCTGACGCATAGGCGACCAGCGAGCGGTGAAAACCGTCGAAGAAACGCGCCCGGTGTTCCTTCCAACGAAAATCGCCGCGGCGGAACCTTTCCATTGGCACCGTCCCCGAAGCGCGAAGATGGTCGATCGAAACATGCCAGAACGGCGCGCCGATCTGCGCCTGGACCGCCCGCGCCAGCGTCGATTTCCCGCTGCTGGAAGCGCCGTGGATGAAGATAATCTTGGCTCGCTCGACCATGCCGGGCTCCGTCACTTTCTTGCGAACGCTGGCGTTATGTCGTCGGCATGACAGCGTGATGACGCGCTAGAACAGGTTGCCCTGTTTCGGCGGGTCTCCCGCCGGGTCTGCGGGCTTCGGCTGCTTCTTGCGGGGCGCCGTCGGCGGAGAACCTGGCTCGCCCTCCCCGTCGCCGGCAATCGCCGACACGCGACCGTCGGCAAATTCCAGGCTTAGCGTCATCCCGACCGAGACGGACGCAGCCTGGCGCACCGGCCCGCCTTCGGCATCGCGCACCAGCGCAAAACCGCGCTGCAGGACGTTACGATAGGAAAGCGACTGCAGGATGCGATCCTGGGCGACGATGACGCTGCGCAGGCGTCGCACGTCGGCGCGCACGGCCGCATCGGACCGGGCAGCAAGCCCGGCGACGCGATCGGATGCCCGATGGATCTGGCCGATGAGGCGCGAGGGCAAGGCGCGCAGCGCAGCGTCGGCCGCAGAAACCCGCGCCTCGCCGCGATGGACTTGCCGCTCGACGATGCGGTCGGCCTTGTTCATGGCGTCGACCAGGCGCTGGCGACGCTCGGAAAGCTTGCCCTTGAGAAGATCGGCACGCAGCTCGGCAGACACGCGTTCGAACTGACGACGCTTGTTGGCCGTGTTCATCGTGAGCCCGCGCCCGAGCCCGAGTGCAGCCTCGTCGAAACGGCGGCGCGGCAGCGCCAGCAACTGGTCGAGCGACGGCAGCGCCCGCGCCAGAGACCGCACCGCCTGGCGGCGATTGTCCATCTGGCGCCCGACAGCCGACTTGAGGCGTGCCGACAGGCCGGAGAGACCGGCTTCGAGATCGGCCCTGACCGGCACCGCCATTTCCGCAGCACCCGTCGGCGTCGGCGCGCGCTGGTCGGCGGCATAGTCGATCAGCGTCCAGTCGGTCTCGTGGCCGACGGCCGAAATCAGCGGGATCCCGGAGGCGGCGGCGGCGCGCACGACGGCCTCGTCGTTGAAGCCCCAGAGGTCTTCGAGGCTGCCGCCGCCACGCGCGACGATCAGGACATCCGGCCGCGCAATCGGCCCGCCGGGCTCGATCGCGTTGAAGCCGCGGATCGCCGCTGCCACCTCGTCACCCGAGCCATCGCCCTGCACGCGAACCGGCCAGACGACGACATGGACGGGAAAGCGGTCGGCGATGCGGTGCAGGATGTCGCGGATGACGGCACCGGTCGGCGACGTCACGACGCCGATCACCTTGGGCATATAGGGCAGCTGCCGCTTGCGATTGGCGTCGAACAGCCCTTCGGCGGCCAGCTTGCGCTTGCGCTCTTCGAGCAGCGCCATCAGCGCGCCGGCGCCGGCCGGTTCCATCGTCTCGATAACGATCTGATACTTCGACGAACCCGGGAAGGTCGTGACCTTGCCGGTCGCGATCACCTCCATGCCCTCTTCCGGACGGAAGCGCAGGCGCGAGAAGGTGCCCTTCCAGATGACTGCATCGATGCGCGCCCGATCGTCCTTGAGCGCGAAATAGGCGTGGCCCGACGAATGAGGGCCGCGATAGCCGGAGATTTCGCCGCGCACGCGCACCTGGTCGAAGGCCTGTTCGACCGTTCGCTTGATCGAGCCCGAAAGCTCGGACACCGAATATTCGGTGAGGTTGCTCGGAGAATCGCTGTCGAAGAAAGAGGCCATTGCCTCTTTTACCGCACCCTTCGCCGAAGGCCAGCACATCCCTCACGCTTTCCACGCGCCAGGGGCGTGGCGCTCAAGGCGCCAGCGTATAGAGCCGGATGGGCGAGCCTTCCGAAACCGGCAGGGGCGACAGGAATGCCGGCACGCGCCCGGCGGCGAGATCCGCATAGAGACCACGCGGAGCGCGGGCAGCTATGACCTGCGTTTGAGCGTCAACGGCGCAGAAGGCGAGCACCGGCTGCCCCAGCTGGTGCAACAGGACGGCGGCGGCTTCGGGCTCGGCCAGGCCGATCTTCAGCTCGCGGAGCATGCCGCCGGCATTGCGATGATAGGGCGCGCTGAGCACGCGGTGTTCGGTGCGGCGAAGCAGCGTCGCGCCGATATCCGACGGTCCGACGACCAGCGACGGCGCCAGCCGCCCAATATCGGCAAGGGCGGCGTCGGTCAGGCACGCCTCGCCGTTCGTGACCGCTGCTTCCGCGGCAGCAAACCCGCTGATCCCCTTTTCCGCAAGCGTTCCGGCAACGGCCCACATCGCCGGAACGGAAACGAGCAGCGCTCCGACATAGAGAAGGGAGGCGCGGGCGCCAGCCGTTCCGCCGCTCGACCGCGCACGCAGGTCGGCAAGCAGCAGGGCCATCGGCACGATGGCGAGCAGGTTGGAAAATGCCATACCGCGGACCTGGACGAGGGCGATCGCCAGGCTCGAAAGCACCAAGGCAAGGAGCACCAGATGGAGATCGATCCGGTCGCGATGCAAGATGCGCCAGAGGCAGATGGCCGAGGCAAAGGCGCCGGTGAAATAGTAGGCGCCGATATTGGTCGGCTCCTGCGCAGCGATCAGCGTGACGGAACGGGCTTCGGAGATATGGTCGAGCCAGAGCTCGATGAGCAGCGGATCGAGACCGGCCAGTGGATTACCGAGGCATTGCGGCGCCACCGACAGGGCGACCGCGGCAACGACGAGACCGCAGAGAGCGAGCGCGCCGAAGCGCAGCGCTGGCGCGCGGTGGCTGACAGTGGCGGCGGCGAGCGCGAGGAGGACGCCTCCCGTCAGCGCCAGCGAATAGAAGGCGATCGAGAGATTGTCGCAGGTCGCGACGAAATAGAGGCGCGGCGGGACGGTCGAAAAGAAGATGACGCTGAGGCCGGCTGCCAGCGAGAGGCCGAAGGCGACGGTCGAACGCGCGGCCGTCTGGCCGGCCCAGAGCCACTGGCAGGCAACGATTGCGCAGACGACCGCCACGAGTGGCGTGGTTTCGGCACCTACGGCGATCGCGAGTGCGGCCGCCGCTCCCGCAAGCGCATAGTTTAGGGCACGATACCGTCGATCGACGAGCATCGCCGCCATGACCGCGGCCAGCACCAGTTGCACATTGTGGTGATCGATGGCCCCCCCGAGGAAACGGTTCGAGGTGGCGATGAAGATCGCGGTCAGCCCCAGGCAGAAATGCATGGCGACCGTGCCGCCGGCACGGCGTCCGGCGAGCCCCATCGCCGCAAGCAGCCCGACCGCGAGCGCCATCGGCCAGATCGCAAGCGCCAGGACTTCCGCCTGCTCCACGCCGACAAAAGGCCGAAAAATCAACATGAGCCCGGCGATCGGCAGATCGATCAGGCGCGACCAGTGCATCAGCGTTCCGCCCTCGAGCCCCAGGCGGGGCTGGGTGAGGTCGAACCAGCTCTGTCCGGCGAGGAGGTCGCGCACCTCGACCAGGCGCATGGCATCGTCATTGTCGCGGCCGAGATAATCCGGCGCCCGCATGAACTGGGTGACGAGGAAAAGAACCGTGGGCACGCCATAGGCGAGCACCATCCCAAGGAGGCTCGACGAGAGCCGCCGCTGCCTGGGCGTAGCCGCCATTTCCGGTAGTGCCGCCATTCCGCTCGACATAGGTTCCCGCCCTCTAGATCGCGTGGATCTTACGTCCCTGCGATCAAGAAAGCGTAAAGCGCGCGGCGGCGAGGCCGGTCGCTTCGACCGGCCCGCGCGGCGCACCTTGGCGTCTTGTTAACACCCTGATCCTATGATGGCGCGATCCAACAGCAACCGAGCCACCTTGATGTTCGACCGCTTCAACATCGCCGTTCTCCTGCCTTGCTACAACGAAGCATCGACCATCGGACAGGTGGTCGAGGGTTTCCAGACGGCACTACCGACGGCGCGAATTTACGTCTACGACAACAACTCGACCGACGGCACGGCGTTGAAGGCGATGCTTGCCGGCGCGACCGTCGTACGTGAACGCCGGCAGGGCAAGGGGCACGTGGTGCGCCGCATGCTCGCCGATATCGACGCCGACATCTATGTCATGGCCGACGGCGACAGCACCTATTGCCCGACCGATGCGGAAGACCTGATCCGCACCTTGATCACCGAGCGCGCCGACATGGTCGTCGGCACGCGGCGCGGCGTTCACGACGATGCCGGCAGGCAGGGTCACGCCTTCGGCAACAGGCTTTTCAACATTCTGTACCGGGAAATTTTCGGTACCGATTTCAACGACATCTTCTCCGGTTACCGCGTGCTCTCGCGCCGCTTCGCCAAGAGCTTCCCGGCGATTTCCAACGGCTTTGAAATCGAAACGGAGATGTCCGTCCATGCCTCGCGTCTCAAACTGCCGGTCGCGGAGCTTGAACTGGACTATGGCCGGCGCCCGGAAGGTTCCCATTCCAAGCTGTCGACGTACAAGGATGGCGCCAAGATCCTCTGGACCTTCGCCATGCTCATGAAAGAAACGCGGCCCTTCACGTTCTTCGGCGTGATCGCCATGGCGTTCTTTGCGACGAGCATCGGCTTCATGATGCCTGTCTTGCTCGAATATTTCGCCACAGGCCTCGTGCCGCGCATGCCGACCTGGGTCCTCGCGCTGGCCATGCTGATGATGTCGATCATCATGTTCACCGCAGGCCTGATCCTCGATTCGGTCTCGCGCGCCCGCACCGAGCAGCTCCGGCTGCACTACATCGCGACACCGGTACGGGCTGCGCCGCTGGAGAAGGTCGATAGCGGCGTCGCTCTGCCCCGGGGCGAGGACCAGGAAGCCGGCTTGCAGTCGGCACCACGCATTGTGCGGGAGCGCCGCGGATGAACCGGGAAACGACCAACCGCATACGCTTCCTGATCGAAGACGTCATGCCGCCGATCCTCAGGGATTCGCGCCTGTTCAAGGGTATGGCGAGCCTCGCCTGGGGCAAGCACATCGCCCATCTCGCCGACTTTCGCGCACGGGCGCCGTTCCTGTCGGCGAACGAGTACGAGGACCTCTACCGGCAGCACCCAAGAGTGCACGAGGGAACGGACAATTCCGAAGCCTGCGTGCGCAAGATCGCGGCAAGCGTCGTCGGCGACAGCGTCTGCGACGTCGGTTGCGGCACCGGCGTTCTGTTGAAGCGTATCCGGGAAGCCAAGCCCGACCTTAAACGCCTCGCCGGTGTCGACTTCGCCATCGACGATGCGGCCCGGATCGAAGGCATCGAATATCACGCCGCGATGATCGAGGACCTGCCCTTTGCGGACGGCGAATTCGACACGGTCGTCTGCACGCATGTGATCGAGCACATTCTCGACTACCGCAAGGCGATCGCCGAGCTTCGCCGGGTCACTCGCCGGCGCCTGATCATCGTCGTGCCGCGCGAGCGCGAGTACCGCTACACCTTCAATCCGCACTTCAATTTCTTTCCCTATACCCACTCCTTCCTGCGGGCGATGCATCCCGTTCCGGCCGAGCACACATGCGTCGATATCGGCCGCGATATCTTCTATTGCGAAGACAGAACTGCCGCGGCGGAGTGAGGCATGGCGATGAACCTCAATCTCACGCCCACCGTCTGGTTCGGGCTGTTCTTCACGCCGGTGCTGATCTCGGCCGGGCAGATCCTCTTCAAGCTGACAAGCGCGAAGACCGGGAATGCCAGTGCCCAGGGGCTCCTGGCTCTGGCCCTCAGCCCTACCCTGCTGATTGCGCTCGCCGTCTATGGCATCGGCACGATCATCTGGATCTTCACGATCAAGTCGGTGCCACTGACGATCGCCTATTCCTTCATGGGTCTTACCTTCTGCATCGTGCCGCTGCTTGCCGCCGTCTTTCTCGGCGAGGCGGTGACGCTGCGCTACGCCTTCGGCGCCGCGCTGATCATCAGCGGCATGATCATCATCAACTCCTAAGGGGATAAGCGGGCCTCATGATCGTCACCGCATCCTTCGTCCTCGGCATTGCCATATGCGGCCTCAAATCCGCCCGCGCCTGCCTGTTTGCCGGCACGGGGCTGCTGGCGCTTGCCGGCGCAAACGGCGACTGGATCCAGGCGGCGGCAGCGATCGGCGCTTACAACATGGGCGTCGCGCTGATGATTTGCGGCGCGATTGCCATCGGCCTGGAGCGCGACCGATAGCCGATCATCCCTTGCGTTCGAAAAACGTCCTGGTCTCCTCGTCGGCCGGAAAGAAAGATTCGATCAGCACCCCCTCGACCAGCGCATCCTGGGTCGAGCCGAAGGTCTGAAGCGTGGTGATGAAGCTTAAGCGCAAGCCGCCGACGTCGAGCTCGATCGGCAGCACCGGCAACCGGTCAGTGTCCGGATGGTTTTCGGTCGCACGCGTCACGGCCGGATTGGACGCCGCTTTTTCCAGCCGCTTGCCGAGGCGGCTGCGGGGACCCTGCAGCCAGGCTTCGGTTCTGACCCGCTGCACCAGATCGGCGGCCGCGGCCTCCCAGTTGACGACCAGCTTGCGCACATTGTCGTTGCCGAGAAAGGTGTCGAGAAAGTTCTCGCCGGGCTGGAACGGAATGTCGGCGGCAACCGCGAGGCTCGCCAGCGCCGGATTGACGACCAGCAGTGTATACTCGTGATCGAGCACCAGCCCCGGATAGGGATCGTGGCGCGCCAGGATCAGCCTGATGGCATTGGCAACGACCGGCGGCATGGCGTCCAGCCCGGAGGCGGGCCGCGTCGCCATCCGCGGTCGATAGCCGGCTGCCGAAAACAGCGTGCCCTGGTCGCGGGCGGGGACTTCCAGCACCGAGGCCAGCCGCAGGATCATGCCCTCCGACGGTTTCGAGCGGCCGGTTTCGAGAAAGGACAGGTGGCGCGCCGAGATGCCGGCGGCAACCGCAAGATCAAGCTGGCTCATGCGGCGATGCCCGCGCCATTCCTTCAGATGTTCACCAAACTGCATGGATCGTGATTCTCCGTTCTGCCGGAGAGTGGCGCGCGCCGGTCGTAAAATCCATTACCTCAGAGGTAATTGGTTTGATGACACCGAACCGGCAATCTCCGGTCATCGACAAACCGATGGAGCCGACGATGAACCTCTCGAACCGCAGCCTGCTCAACAAGACCTTCCTTGCCGACGGCGTCTACTCTCTTGCCGTCGGCGCCGTGCTGATCCTTTTTGCCGCCCCGCTTGCTTCGCTCTTCAGCCCCGCCGCGACAGCGCCGATGATGAAGATCCTCGGCGTCGGGTTGGTATTTTGGGGGATCTTCCACCTTGCCGCGGCGCGCAACGGCGGGCCGGTCGCAGCAGCGGCACGCGTCAGCATCGCTGGCGACATCCTTTGGCAGGTGGCAAGCGTAGCACTGCTGGTCGCGGCTTACCCGTTCCTCACAGTCGCGGGTATCGGCTTCATCGTCATCGGCCTGATCACGGTCGCCGACTTTCTGATCTTCAAGCTGCGCGGCCTTGCGCGGGAACAGGCAGCGATTGCCTGACGGGATGATCGCTGGAGATGAAGAGGAACGGGCCTGCCGGCAAAACCAGCGGGCCCTTTCCGTTGATCAGATGGTCTCCCAACCGTCCTTGGCGCTGGCGCGGTAGATCGCGTCGATGAATTTCTGATTGAGGCGGGAGTTTTCCAGCGTCACCACTTCCTCGTCCTCGCCCTTGGCCGCGCGGGCGAAAGCCTCCGCCTGGAGCTTGTACTGGCGCGCGTCCTGGAAGCGGAAAAGCTGGGATTGGGCGTGGTTCTGGTTCGTCAACTCCACTTCCTCGCGGCCATAGCGGTCAGCGTTGAAGGGCGACTTCACCTCGATGAAGCCCTTGTCGCCATGGAAGACCATGACCTGGCGGGCCGCCAACTGGGTGGAGATGTAGAAGCTCAGCTCGAAGTCGCCGAAATCGGCGCGCACGCTCGAATAGATATCCGTGCCGAATTCCGGATCGCGATCGGTGTTTGCCTGAACGCGCACCGGCTCCTTGGCCGTGACGAAGCGGGTGGTGATCGTCGGGTATACGCCGATATCCGGCAGGCCGCCGCCACCGAGCGCCGGGATGTTGCGCATGTTGTTGGGGTCGCGGTTGAAATAGGTGAAGGCGCCCTGGACGTGGCGCAGCCGGCCGATCGCGCCTTCGGCGATTAGGGCGCGGACCTTTCGCCAGACCGGGCTATAGGTGACCATGAAGGCTTCGGCGATTACGACGCCGTTGCGGTCACGTGCGGCGATGAGCTGGTCGATCTCAGAGGCGCGCAGGGCAATCGGCTTTTCGCAAAGCACATGCTTGCCGGCATTGGCGGCCTTGACCGACCATTCCACATGTTGCGCCGTCGGCAGCGGAATGTAGACCGCATCGATGACATCGGAAGCGAGCATCTCTTCGTAGGAACCGAAGGCGTGCGGCGCGGAGAAGCGATCGGCCATTGCCCGGGCCTTGGCGAAGTCGCGGCTGGCGACAGCCGAGACGACGGCATTTTCCGCATCCTGAATGGCCGGCACGACGAGGTCGCGGCCGATCCTGGCCGTGGACAGAATTCCGAAACGTAACATGACAAGGCTCCCTGATTTGGTGGCAGAGACTAGCGCCGAGGTACGTACCTAGCAAGCGGCAGTGAGCGGTTTGGCGAAGAAGTACGACGTGCAGAAAGTTGCCGAAAGGCGGGTGACAATGTCAGCTTTTCTGCCCTATCTTTCCTTCGCAATCCTCCCGATCGCAACATGCCCTCATCCAGTCCAATGGAGCGAAACCATGGAAAAACTGAGACTTGGCCGCACCGACCTGACAATTGCGCCCCTCGTCTTCGGCGGCAATGTCTTCGGCTGGACCGCCGACGAGAAGACCTCTTTCGCGCTGCTCGACGCCTTTTTCGATGCCGGCTTCAATGCCATCGACACCGCCGATGTCTATTCCTCCTGGGCGCCCGGCAATCAGGGCGGCGAGTCCGAAACGATCATCGGCAAGTGGCTGAAACAGTCGGGCCGGTCGCGCGACAAGGCCGTCATCGTCACCAAGGTCGGCTCGGAGCTCGGCCCCGACCGCAAGGGGCTTTCGCGCCGCTGGATCCTGCAGGCGGTCGAAGATTCGCTGAAGCGGCTCCAGACCGACCATATCGATCTTTATCTCTCGCACTGGCCAGACCCCGACACGCCTTACGAGGAGACGCTTGCGGCCTATGACCAGCTTCTGTCCGAAGGCAAGGTGCGGGCGATCGGCGCCTCCAACCTGAACTCGCTGCAACTGCGCGAGGCGCTCGACGTGTCCGCCAACCAGGGCCTGCCCCGCTATCAGGTGCTGCAGCCGGAATATAATCTCTACGACCGCGACGCATTCGAAGGACCGCTGCGCGACCTCTGCATCGCCGAGGAGATCGGCGTCATCAGCTATTTCGGGCTGGCGCGGGGCTTCCTTTCGGGGAAATACCGCACCCACAAGGACCTCGAAGGCTCCGTGCGCGGCAGCGGCGTCGAGAAATATCTCGACGGACGCGGCATGCGCATCCTTGGCGTTCTCGACGACATCGCGGCCGACACGGGCGCGACCCAGGCGGAAATCGCGCTCGCCTGGATCCGGACACGCAAGGGCGTCACAGCGCCGATCGCCAGCGCCACCAGCCTTGAGCAATTGCAAAGCCTCATTCGCTCCGCGGAACTCAAGTTGTCGGACGAGGCGGTGCAAAAACTCAACGACGTCGGTGAGTGACGGGAGCAAAAACCACACAATGGCATTGACGATACGCGCCGCGACTGGCGGCGACGAGGCGGACTGGCGCCGCCTCTGGGCTGGCTATGTCGCCTTTTCCGGCACCGATCTCGCCGAAGACATCATCGACCTCACCTGGAAGAGGCTTATGGATCCCGCCGCACCGCTCTTTGCGCGGCTGGCGATGCTCGACGGGCAGGTGGTCGGCTTTGCGATCTGCCAGGAGCAGCTCGCCACCTTCTTTCGCCAGTCGATATGCTACATCGAGGATCTCTATGTCGATCCTGCAGCGCGCGGCCAGGGCGTGGCGCGGGCGATGATCGACGATCTCATTGCGCATTGCCAGGAGAAGGGCTGGGACCGGCTCTACTGGTACACCGAGGCCGACAATGCGACGGCGCGGCGGCTCTATGACCGCTACTCCGGCACCGACGAGCACGTGCGCTACAAGGTGAATATCGGCGCGGCCCTCAAATCCGGAAACCCGGCATAGGCCTCGGCGTGGCGGCCGGCCTGGTTCTCCATGCCGGCCTTGGTCAGGACACCGCGCGGCTCAACGAAGCTCATGATCCGGCGCGCCGGCCGCTCGTGCCACTGGATGTTGAAAGCCCATAGCTTCGGGAAAAAGCAGAGCGAGGCGTAGGGCAGATGGTCGTGGATCCACCAGGCGATCGACTGCCAGCCGCCGATCTCGCCGCGTCGATCCCAGACCCAGGGAATGACGATGCAGGCGGTGGCGCCGATGCACCCGTCGGCATCGCGCATGTCCCAGATGTGGTCGGCGGCAGAGGCCGCATTGGTCGAGCAGTTGAGCCCATTGGCATTGCCGAAGCCGTTGACGGCGCGGTTGCGGTAGCCCGAGCGGATGACGAGGCGGCCGAAGGTCGCTTCCAGCGGTTCCAGCAGTTCCTCGCAGAGACGGCGCCCGGCCTCGATCGCCAGATCCGGATCATCGGGAATGTTCGGGATACGGTAGAAGTCGGCGATTTCCGAATGCAGGAAATCGCGAAAGAAGAAGTTTCGAGAAAGCCGCACCCGGCCGAGATCTTCAAGACCCTTCATCGAACCGGGCTTTTTCATAGGCCTTCCTCTCATCAAGACACGAAACCAATGGCATTCCATCCGGGCCCGTCGCGCCACCCGATTTTGCGCCGGCTGCTATCCGCTGTGCCGGAAGAAGTCGATGAAAGCGCGCAGTGCCGGCCGCATCTGCCGGCGGCTCGGATAGTAGAGATAGGGGCCGGCATAGGGCGCGCACCAGTCCTCCATGACGCGCACCAGCTTCCCTTCGGCAATCGCGGTCTCGACCCGTGAGAGGAAGAGATAGGCGAGACCGGCGCCGCCCATTGTCGCCTTGATGATCGGCCGGTCCTCGCCAAGGATCAGCGGTCCCTCGACCGATACCGTCAATTCCTCGCCATGCTTCTCGAATTCCCAGCGATAGAGCGTGCCGTTGGAGAAGCGCCGGCGGATGCAGCGATGCTGCGCGAGGTCGCGCGGATGCTGCGGCCGGCCATAGCGTTGGAAATATTCGGGAGACGCGACGACGGCGCTTTCCAGCTCCGGGCCGACCTTCACCGCGATCATGTCGGCCTCCAGGCTCTCGCCGAGCCGGATGCCGGCGTCGAAACCTTCTTCGACGATATCGGTGAAGCCGTCCTCGTTGGCGATTTCGAGCACGATCTCGGGATACCGATCCAGGAAGGCGCCCAGGCGCGGCGCCAGGATCAGATCGGCAGCGAACCGCGGTGCGGTGATGCGCAGATTGCCGGCCGGGCGCTCGCGGGCGTCGGCGGCTGCCTCCAGTGCATGGGCGATCTCGTCGAGCGCCGGCGCCAACCGTTCGAGCAGCCGGCGCCCCTCCTCCGTCGGGGCGACGCTGCGGGTGGTGCGGGCAAGCAGACGAATGCCGAGGCTCGCCTCGAGGCTGCCGACGGCGTGGCTGACGGCCGAAGGTGCGACGCCCAGTTCGCGCGCGGCACCACGAAAGCTGCCGTGGGCGGCGACGGCGGCCAATACCGCGAGTTGGGAGAGCTGTGTTCTGTTCATTGATCGAAATAATAGAACAGCCCGTGAGAATTGACAGTGATTTTCAGCCGCCCCATCGAGCCCTATTCTTCACATGTCGCCAGCGTCAGGACGAAGCGAGGAGCTCGTCTGGCGATGAGGCAGAGGAACCCGTCGCGCCGCCACAAAAGGGCGTGGGCGGCGGTGCCACCCACCATTTCATGCCTCGGACGATAGACGTGCGCTCCCAACGCGCTAGCTCCGACGCATGGCAGCCATAAAGGACACGACATGAAGACCCGCAAACTCGGAAGTGAGCTTACCGTCTCCACCATCGGCCTTGGATGCATGGGCATGAGTTTCGCCTATGGCGCTGCGGACGAAGCGGAATCGATCCGCACGCTGCAGCGCGCCGTCGATCTCGGCGTCACCTTCTTCGACACGGCCGAAGTCTATGGTCCCTTCGAGAACGAAAAGCTCGTCGGCAAGGCGCTCGGCCCGGTGCGTGACAAGGTGGTCATCGCCACCAAGTTCGGCTTCCGCATCGAGACCGGCGTGCCGAGCGTCCAGGCGATCAGGGGCGTCGACGGCCGGCCGGAGCATGCGAAGGCGGTAGCGGAAGCCTCGCTCAAGCGGCTCGGCACAGATGTCATCGATCTCTACTACCAGCACCGCGTCGACCCTGACGTACCGATCGAGGACACCGTCGGCGCCATGGCCGAGCTGGTGCGCGAGGGCAAGGTGCGCGCGCTCGGCCTTTCGGAAGCGAGTGCCGCCACCATCCGCCGCGCCCACAAGGTTCATCCGATCGCCGCGGTGCAGAGCGAGTATTCGCTGTGGACGCGCGATCCGGAAGAAGACGTGCTTGCCACTTGCCGCGAACTCGGCATCGGTTTCGTGCCATACAGCCCGCTTGGACGCGGCATGCTGACCGGCGCGATCCGCAAAGCCGAGGATCTGGAAGCCGACGATTTTCGCCGCTCGCTGCCGCGGTTCCAGGCGGAGAACTTCGACGCCAACGTCCGACTGGTCGAGACGCTGCAGGCGCTGGCCGAGGAGAAGGGCGTGACCGCCGCCCAGCTGGCGCTCGCCTGGGTCATCAACCAAGGCGATTTCATCGTGCCGATCCCGGGTGCCCGCAAGCTCGACCATCTGGAGCAGAACGCCGCCGCTGCGGAAATCCGGCTCACGGTCGAAGAAACCACCCGGCTGTCCGACGCACTCTCGCCGACCCTGGTCGCAGGAAAACGCTACACCGACGCCTCGCTGGCACTCACCAATCGTTGAGCCAAAATTTCTCTCCGCTCTCCCAGCGGAGAGAATGCCCATCGAAATTCCCGCTGAACGCACTACCTCTGAGCAACAAGCAACTGGGGAGGAGCGGGATGTCCGACGAGCAGGCGATCAGTGCAGTGGTGCACCTCTATGTGGACGGCATGGCATTTGCCAACGAAGGGGCGCTGCGCAAGGCGTTCCATCCCGATGCGGCGATCATCGGCAACTACCAGGGCGCGCTCGAATGGATGACGCGTGACGGCTTCATCAAGGCGATCCTCGATACCGGTGCGGCACCACCCGGAACACAGCCGGAAATGGACGTGCAGATGATCGACATCACCGGCGACGCCGCCACGGTGAAGGTCATCGACAGCTTCGCCGGAGAGCGCTTCTCCGATTACCTGTCGCTGGTGAAGATCGACGGCCGTTGGCTGATCGTCAACAAGATCTATCACCTGCACGCGCAATGACGGACGGCGGACCCGAGTCCACATCGACCGGCCGGCTGCTCGCCATCGACCATGTGCAGCTTGCGATACCGGAAGGCGGCGAAGACTTGGCGCGCGGCTTCTATGGCGGGTTGCTCGGACTGACGGAGGTCGTCAAGCCCGCCAATCTGGTTGGCCGTGGCGGCTGCTGGTTCGAGCGGGGCAGCATCCGCCTGCACCTCGGCATCGACCAGGATTTCGTGCCGGCGCGCAAGGCCCATCCGGCCTTTTTGGTCGACGATCTCGAGCGGATGATCCTCAGGCTCGAAGCCGGCGGCGTGACGATCGCCGAGGACGAGCCGCTTGCCGGCTACCGCAGATGTTATGTCAACGACCCGTTCGGCAACCGCATCGAGCTGATGCAGCGCGCGCAATAGGCCGCAACGAAAAGGGCCGCTGCGGTGCAGCGGCCCTTCGGTATCGGTTTTGTCGATCGGATCAGGCGCGCAGTACGCCGCCGGTCGTCTTCGTCACATTGGCGACGATCTTGGCGGTGAGCGCCTCGAAATCCTCGTCGGTGAGCGTACGCTCGACCGGCTGGATGGTCACCTCGATGGCGATCGACTTCTTGCCTTCGCCGAGCGATGCACCCTCGAAGACGTCGAAGACGCTGACGCCGGTCACCAGCTTGCGGTCGGCACCCGAAGCGGCGCGCAGGATTGCGCCGGCTTCCACGGCCTTGTCGACAACGAAGGCGAAGTCGCGCTTGACCGCCTGGAACGGCGAGAGATCGAGCGCCGGCTTGGTGCGGGTCGCCTTCTTCTTCGGCTCCGGCATGGCATCGACATAGATCTCGAAGCCGCAGAGTGCGCCGGAGACGTCGAGCGCTTCCAGCGTCTTCGGATGGAACTCGCCGAAGGTGCCGAGAACGATCTTCGGGCCGAGCTTGATCGTGCCGGAGCGGCCCGGATGATACCAAGCGGGACCGCCCGGTTCGAACTGGACGTTGCCCATCGGCACGCCGCAGGCTTCGAGCACGGCAATCGCGTCGGCCTTGGCGTCGAACACGTCGACCGGCTTGCCGCCGCCCTTGGCGGCGTTCGACCAGATACGACCTGCACCGTTCAAGGAAGCCGTGCCGCGACGAATGCCGCCGGCTACGCGGCGCTGCGCGTCCGCCGTATCGCCTTCATAGGTGCCGGAGACTTCGAAGATCGCGACGTCGCCGAAACCCTTGTCGGCATTGCGCTGGGCAGCCGTCAAAAGGCCCGGCAGCAGCGACGGGCGCATGTCCGACATGTCGGAGGCAATCGGGTTCGCAAGCTTCAGTGCCGGTGCGCCGCCGCCAAAGAGCTTTGCCTGCTCTTCGGAGATGAACGACCAGGTAACGGCTTCGAGCATGCCGCGGCTGGCAAGCGCGCGCTTGGCAAGGCGCGTGCGGATCTGCAGCGTCGTCAGGATCTTGCCGTTGACGGTACCATGGCTCGGCAAGGGGGCTGCAACGATGTTGTCGACGCCGTGGATGCGCATGACCTCTTCGACGAGATCGGCCTTGCCGTCGACATCGGGACGCCAGGAAGGAACCGACACCTTGAAGCGGTCGCCAGAACCTTCGACGCCGAAGCCGAGCTTTTTCAGGATCGAGACGCTTTCCTCGGAGGAAACCTCAAGGCCCGTCAGGCGCTTCACTTCGGAAACCGGGAAGTCGACGATCTTCGGCTCATGGCCGGCATAACCGACCACTTCCGCCTTGGCGGCGGTGCCACCGCAAAGCGCGAGCACCAGTTCTGTGGTGCGCTCGAGACCGGGCACCATATATTCCGGGTCGACGCCACGCTCGAAGCGGTAGCGCGCATCGGTGATGATGCCGAGCGTGCGGCCGGTCTTGGCGATGTTCATCGGGTCCCAGAGAGCCGATTCGATCAGGACGTCGGTGGTGTTCTCGTCGCAGCCGGAATGTTCGCCGCCCATGACGCCGCCGATCGACTCGATCGCCTTTTCGTCGGCGATGACCACGTTGTTGGGACCGAGCTTATATTCGCGCTGGTCGAGCGCCAGCACCGTCTCGCCGTCCTTGGCGCGGCGGACCGTCAGGTTGCCCTTGACCTTGGCGGCGTCGAAGACGTGCATCGGCCGGCCCTGGTCGAAGGTCATGTAGTTGGTGATGTCGACCAGCGCATTGATCGGGCGGAGGCCAATTGCCAGCAGGCGCTGCTGCATCCACTTCGGCGACGGGCCGTTCTTGACGCCGCGCACCAGGCGCAGCGAGAAGCCCGGGCAGAGATGCCTATCTTCGCCGAGATCGAGCGTCAGCTTGGTGGGCGTGTCGCCTTCCACCTTGAAGGCCGGCGCCTTGCGCGCCTTCAAGGTGCCGAGGCCGGAAGCGGCGAGGTCACGGGCAATGCCGTAGACGCTGGTGCAATCCGGCCGGTTCGGCGTGAGGTTGATCTCGATCATCGGATCGTCGAGGCCGGCATAGGTCGCATAGCTCGTGCCAACGGGTGCGTCGGCCGGAAGGTCGATGATGCCGTTGTGGTCCTCGGAGATCTGCAGTTCCTTTTCCGAGCACATCATGCCGCGGCTTTCGACGCCACGGATGGTGCCGACGGCGAGCGTCACGTCGATGCCGGGAACATAGGTACCGGGGGCTGCAAAGGCGCCGACCAAGCCGGCGCGCGCATTCGGTGCGCCGCAGACGACCTGGATCGGAGCGCCGGCGCCGGTGTCGACCATCAGTACCCGCAGCTTGTCGGCGTTCGGATGCTGCTCGGCCGAAACGACCTTGGCGATGACGAAGGGCTTGAAGGCGGCCTTGTCGTCGACGTCTTCCACTTCGAGCCCGATCATCGTCAGGCGCGCGCAGATGTCTTCCAGCGAAGCGTCGGTTTCAAGGTGGTCCTTGAGCCAGGAAAGCGTGAATTTCATGATTTCACCTGTGTCCTAAATATCTACGCGCGATCAGGCCGAGAGACCGCCGAACAGCGTCGGCATGTCCAGCGGGCGGAAGCCGTAATGGGTCATCCAGCGAACGTCGGCGTTGAAGAAGTCGCGCAGGTCCGGCATGCCGTATTTCAGCATGGCGATGCGATCGAGGCCCATGCCCCAGGCAAAGCCCTGGTACTCGTCCGGATCAAGCCCTCCGGAGCGCAGCACGTTCGGGTGCACCATGCCGCAGCCGAGGATCTCCATCCAGTCGGTGCCTTCGCCGAACTTCACGATCGGGCCGGAGCGGTCGCACTGGATGTCGACCTCGAAGGACGGCTCGGTGAAGGGGAAGAAGGACGGGCGGAAGCGCATCGTCACCTGGTCCACCTCGAAGAAGGCCTTGCAGAATTCTTCCAGCACCCAGCGCATATTGGCGACGTTGGCCGCCTTGTCGATGACCAGGCCTTCGACCTGATGGAACATCGGCGAGTGGGTCGCGTCCGAATCCTGGCGGTAGGTCTTGCCGGGAATGATGATGCGGATCGGCGGCTTCTGCGCTTCCATCGTGCGGATCTGCACCGGCGAGGTGTGCGTGCGCAGCACCTTGCGATCGCCGTTCTCATCCGGGTTGAAGAAGAACGTGTCGTGCATCTCGCGGGCCGGATGACCTTCGGGGAAGTTCAGCGCCGTGAAGTTGTAGTAGTCGGTCTCGATATCGGGACCTTCGGCGATCGAGAAGCCCATGTCGCCGAAGATCGCGGTGATCTCGTCGACGATCTGGCTGATCGGGTGGATGCGGCCGCGCTCGGCCGGCGAGGAGCGGACCGGCAGGCTGATATCGACGGTCTCGCGCGCCAGGCGCTCGGCAATCGCCTGGTCCTTCAGCGCCGACTTGCGGGCGGCAATCGCTTCGGCGACCGTGTTCTTCAGCGCGTTGATCTGCGCGCCGCGGGTCTGGCGCTCTTCCGGCGTCATGGTGCCGAGCGTCTTCAGGAGCTCGGAGATCGAGCCCTTCTTGCCGAGCGCGTTGACGCGCACCGCCTCGATCGATCCTTCGTCGCCGGCGGCGTCGATGTCCGCCAGGAGTGTCCGTTCCAGTGTTTCCAGTTCGCTCATTCTGTCCTGCCTCGATGCGGGAATGGGTTCGGTTCTATATCGGTTCTTGTCTTCAGGAATGTGATCGCGTTGCACCCGCCAGATAGTCCGTCGCAGCGATGAAACGGATGATATCGTTGCCCTTGCGGAAGCGCAGGACGAAGCGCGCCAGCGGCAGGAAGCGGATGAAGAGCGGCATGATTTCGGTGAGCGCCCGGCTGGCTTCCGCCGGCGCTGCGCGCCTCCAGGCGGCAAAGGCCGCGGCCGGGGTTTCCGGCTGCACGGCCCGGCTCGCCACCTGCAGGAACAGGAGCCAAAGGTCGCGCGCCTGGGCGGTCGCCAGCGGCATGACGCTCGCAGGCACCTCCTCGAAATCGAGGAAGCCGAATTCGCCGTTGTCGATGATGAAATCGCGCGGATGCGGACGTCCGTGGCAGAGACCTGCGCGGTGCAGGCGCCCGAGTTCCGCAGCGCAGCGCACCAGCAGCTGATCGTGCGCGGCGGCGTCGCTGTTGCGCAGCGGCCCCATATGCTTGCTGACCGGCAGACCAAGATGGGAGAGAACCAGCACCTTGGGCCCACGGTAGACGACCTCGGGCGTCATGAAACCGGCCGCGGAGAAGGTCGCGATCTGGCGAACTTCGCGCTCGATCATGCCCTCGACGTCGAGAAGCGGGGACGGCAACAGCACCGGAAGGCCACAGACCCGCGCGACGAAGGCTTGCGTGCGCAGCCAAAGACGAGGGCCCTGACGACGATAGCGCTTGATCCAGACCATACGATCCTTGAGCTCGCAGCGCTCAACGCGCTCCCGGCCGGCTGCAAGCGCTGCCAGCAGAGACGTCATATCGTCGTCATCAAGCTCCGGGACCGCGCATGGTCCCCTTCGATCGTGGTACACTTTCGTCCCGTAAAACAAGAAAAACCCGCGCCAGCCCTGCCAGCGCGGGTTTCCCAACTAATTTCAAAAACGATTTTGGGAAAACGCTGGCTTAACGAACAGCGCTTTCAAACTCGTTTGCCGTGCCGGCTTCCTTGAGATAGGCGAGCGCCTTCTTGGAAGCTTCGACGAGGGCGCCGAATGCTGCCGGCTCATGGATAGCCATGTCGGACAGAACCTTGCGGTCAACTTCGATGCCAGCCTTGTTCAGGCCGTCGATGAAGCGGCCGTAGGTCAGGCCGAATTCGCGGACGGCAGCGTTGATACGCTGGATCCAGAGAGCGCGGAAGTTGCGCTTGTTGACCTTGCGGTCGCGGTAAGCGAACTGCTTCGAACGGTCAACCGCTGCCTTGGCGGCGCGGATGGTGTTCTTGCGACGGCCATAGAAGCCCTTGGCTGCCTTGAGCGTCTTCTTGTGCTTGGCGTGAGCGGTTACGCCGCGTTTTACACGTGCCATGTCATGATCTCCTTAACGTGTCCAATATGCCTGAAAGTCTTAGAGACCGTTGGGCAGGTAGTTCTTGATGACCTTCTTGCCATCAGGCTCCGCGAGAACCATGGTTCCACGTGCGTCGCGGATGAACTTGTTGGAACGCTTGATCATGCCGTGGCGCTTGCCAGCAGCTGCTGCACGAACCTTGCCGGTCGCGGTGATCTTGAACCGCTTCTTGGCAGACGATTTCGTCTTCATCTTGGGCATTTTGCTACTCCATTGTTCTTAAGAATCGAAACGGACAGACGAGGTCCATTTCCAGCGTTAAGAACGGCCACGGCATGCCCTGCCGGACCGTTCGGACGGGGGCTTATAACCGCACATCCCGAAAAGCGCAACTGGGGAATCGAAAGAGCGGGCTGCAAGCGGCGATCCAGTGCCTTCGCCGCCTGCGCATGCCGCCTTTTTTTTGCGACGACGCATTGCGCCTCAGGTCGGATCGCGCGGACGCCGGCTGCCGCCGCCGACGTCGAAGATCAGCGCGACCTCGAGACCGCCCAGGGCCGACTGCCCGAGCGACATGGTCGCGCCATAGGCCTCCGCTATATCGGCGCTGATCGCCAGCCCCAGGCCATTGCCGGAGGCGTGGCCCGGCGCTGCATTGGCACTATGCCCCCCGCGGCGCATCGCCTGCTCGCGGTCGCCCTCGGCAACCCCCGGCCCATCGTCACCGACCGTGATCCGCACGCGCCCGTCGACCACCTCGGCCGATAGCCGGATCCGCGCCCGCGCCCATTTGGCGGCATTGTCGAGCAGATTGCCGAGACATTCGGCAAGGTCGGCCGGGTCGACGTCGAGTGAAATCGACGGATCGATGTCGACCTCCCAGACGACGTCGCGCTCCGCGGTCACGGGACGCAGGACGCTGACCAGCTTGTTGCCGAGATCGGCGAGTAAGGTCGTTGCCATGCGCTCGACGCCCATGCGGGCCGCCTGAAGCTGGCGGTCGGCGCGCTGGCGTACGAGGTCGACCTGTTCGAGCGCGATGTCGCGCTGGTGTTTCGGCAGGCCTTCGGCGAGTTGCGCCAGCACCGTCAGCGGCGTCTTCAGCCCGTGGGCGAGGTCGCTGGCGCGCGCCCGGGCCTGCGCCAGCGCCGTCGCGCGCTCCGCAAGCAGAAGATTGATTTCGCTGACGAGCGGCTGCACCTCACTTGGCCCGGCCAGGCCAAAATCCTTCTCCTCGCCGGACCGGACGCGGGCGGCTCGCTCCCGCAGCCGCACCAGTGGCAGAAGGCCGAGGGCACCCTGCAGGAATGCGGCGCCGGCAAGCACGACGGCCGTCGCCAGCAGCATCAGCCGGATACGGCCGTGAAAGGCGGAAAGAGCGTCATCGAGTTCGCTGCGCGCAAAGCCGGCAGTAACCGCGAACTGCCTGGCATCCGCGCCTTCGCCAAGCGTCAGGGCCTGGCGGTAGACAAGGATCGGCGCGCCATCCGGCCCCTCCGCTTCGAGGAAGCCCAGGTGGTGCGGCGCCGACGGGCGATCGGCATCGATTACCGTGTCCCACAGGGAGCGCGAACGCAGAGGAGTGCCGCCGTCGCGGTCGAGCTGCCAGTAGCGGCCGCCGGCCGGCAGGCTCAGGCGCGGATCGGCCGGCGCGCGCGGCAGCACCAATTCACCGTTGCGCACCCGCACCTGGGCGGCAACCGTATCGACGAGCGTTGCCATTTCGGCGCGGTAGCGCCCGGCAACGTAGTCGGTAAAAAGCCGGCTCAAGGAGAGCCAGACCACCAGCAGAACCAGGCAGATGGCGACCGATGCGCCGATTGCCAGCCTCAGCCGCAACGAGCGGATCATGCGCCACCGTCCGGCAGGACATAGCCAAATCCGCGCCGCGTTTCGATCGCACCGCTCTCCGTCTTTTTGCGCAGACGGGCAATCATCGCTTCCACCGCATTCTTGGCGGCATCGTCGTCGCGGCCCTGAACGTGGCTTGCCAGCTCGAGCGGCGTGACAACCTGCCCCTTGCGCTCCACGAACAGTGCAAGCATGCGGTATTCGAGCGGGCTGAGGTCGAGCGGCAGCCCGTCGAAGGTCACCCGGCGCCCCGCCTCGTCGAGGGTGAAGCGTCCGGCAGCACGCACCGACCCAACACGCGGACCGGCGCGCCGCAGAAGGGCGCGCAGCCGCGCCAGAAGCTCCTCGGCCCGAAAGGGTTTCGGCAGATAGTCGTCCGCCCCGGCATCGAAACCGTCGACGCGCTCCATCCAGGAGCCGCGCGCCGTCAGAACCAGAACCGGCGTCTCCAGCCCCGCCTGCCGCCAACGCTTCAGGATCGACAGCCCGTCCATGCCCGGCAGGCCGAGATCGAGGATGACCAGGGCGTAGTTACCGCTCTCCCCTTGCTCCCAGACATCCGGGCCATGGGTGAGCGTATCGACGCCGTAGCCTTCCGCCTCCAGCCGGCTTGCCACATGGGCCGCGATGTTGGGATCGTCCTCCGCCAGAAGAATCCGCATGTCGTTCCTCTAGAACCCGAAAATGTTCACGAACTTGCCGGTTCGAGCATTGATGCGCAGGTTGCGGATCGTGCCCTGCTCGTCGCGGGTGCGGAGCCGGTAAATCTCGCTGCCACCCGATCGCTTGAGATCGACCGCAATGACCTGGCCGTATCTGTCTTCGTCGACCAGCCGGAGAACCTCCTTCAGCGGCAGGATGTCGCCCTTTTCGACGCCGTCGCGCGCCCGCTCCTGATCGCTTCGACGGATACCGCCGGCACCATCCGGCCCTAGGTCTTCGTCGTCATCATCATCATCATCGTCTTCGTCTTCGTCATCATCGTCGTCATCGTCGTTGCCGTGCCCGCCGCCGCCATGCGAGCCACCGTCATCATCGTCGTCGTCATCCTTGGCGAGAGCCGCCATGCCGCCGGGCTGCGGCGCGAGCGAAAGCAGGAGCGAGCAGCAGAAGAGCGCGATCAGGTCTCGTCGTGTCATCGCCATGGCTTCATCCTGTCGCAACTGCTCCTCAGCGTCGGGTCCTTCCAAATGCGCTTGCGCAAGCATCCGCCAGGTGCTTCGTCTGCGGCGACGCCGCGGGCATCGTTCGGGGCGAGCCTATGCCAGCCTTGGCGAGAACGCCAGCGACGCGCATGCCCCCGGCGCCGTTTCGGGCACAGGGGGCATGCGCTTGCCGGGTCGGGCCGCCGGGCGGGCTGGTGACGGCCGACCATCGCTCCGGCGCATGGTGTGGGGCGAATGCGCCGGGCAAATTGTGACCTGATCAGAATGCCGGCCGGATGGAGACGCTGCCGACCGGTCCCGGATTGCGGCGGATATCGCTGTCGTGCGGCTCGACCGTCACGACGCGAACGCCATGTTCGTATTCCACCTCGACCTCGAGCACACGGCCGAGATTGTCGACGGCAACCAGCGAACCATTGCGCAGGCCCCGGAGATTTTCGTCGGTCACCCGCAGTTCAATCTCATGATCATCTCGGGCATCATCGAAGTCGTCGTCGATGTCGTCGAAGCGGTCATCATCATCATCATCGTCGTCGCGATGACCGGGGCCACGATCATCGTCATCGTCTCGATCGTTGTGACGACCGTCGTCCCGATCGTCGTCGCGGTCGTCATTGCCGCCACCACGACCGCCGTTATCGTCGCCGTCATCGTCATCGTCGGCGAGCGCCGTGGTCGAGAAGGGATTCGACGCTCCGGTGGCAACGAGGGAAGCGCCAATCGGCGCCGAAACGAGGCCGCAGACGGCGACCGTAGAAACGAGCAAGGCCTTGCGCAGTACTGAAGTCATGATCTCGGCTCCTTCTCCCGATGCGATGCGGAGAGAATGGCACGGGACGCCTGACAGCTCGCTGAGGGCGATTGTCAGCATTCTGTCAGCAAAGCCCGAAGGATCCCGCAAACGAAAAAAGCCGCCCGGAGGCGGCTTTCGTCATCTCGACGGATGGGCGGCACGCGCTTAGCGCGGCGCGAGAACCATCATCATCTGGCGGCCTTCGAGCTTCGGCTCGGCTTCCACCTTGGCAATCGCCTGGGTGTCGTCCTTGACCTGCAGCAGAAGCTTCATGCCGAGTTCCTGGTGGGCCATTTCGCGACCGCGGAACTTCAGCGTGACCTTGACCTTGTCGCCGTCCTCGAAGAACCGGTTCATCGCCCGCATCTTCACGTCATAATCGTGCGTGTCGATGTTGGGACGCATCTTGATTTCTTTGATTTCGACGATCTTCTGCTTCTTGCGCGCTTCGGCCGCCTTCTTCTGGTTGGCGAACTTCAGCTTGCCAAGATCGAGGATCTTGCACACCGGCGGTTCGGAGTTCGGCGCGATTTCCACCAGATCAAGACCGGCTTCCTCCGCCATACGGAGCGCCTGGTCGATCGGGACGGCGCCGATGTTCTGGCCTTCGGCGTCGATAAGCTGAACCCGGGGCACCCGGATTTCCTTGTTTGAGCGCGGCCCCTCCTTGACGGGGGCGTCCGCTTTGAACGGTCTGCGAATGGTCGTACTCTCCTCGAGCTATTTCGAAAAATGTTGTTTAATTCGTTCGCCGGCGCGATCCCAAACGAAGCGCCTGAATCTGTCACCGACGGCAATGTGTGAATTGCGACGGGAGAGTCAATAGCACGGCTTGCAAGGAAAATCACCACCTGTCGATAGCAAGACGAATCTGTTTTAGAAAGAAAATCGCCAGCGAAACGGGCCCTTGGAGAGAATTTGCATGCAGGATACGCCAGCCGAGACGGAAATCAGCTTCATCGAGGTCGGCGCAGCGGAGGCCGCGCGCAAGATCGCGATGCGCGTGCGGCACGCCGACAAACCGGCGGATGCGCAGCCGACGCTGGTCTGGCTCGGCGGCTACCGCTCGGACATGACCGGCACCAAGGCGGTCGAAGTCGAGCGCTATGCCATGGAACGGGGGGCTAGCTGCGTGCGCTTCGATTATTCCGGCCATGGCTCCTCCGGCGGCGCCTTCACCGACGGCACGATCTCGCGCTGGTTGGAAGAAAGCCTCGCCGTCATCGATCAGGCGGCACCGGGGCGCGTGGTGCTGATCGGTTCGTCGATGGGCGGCTGGATTGCCTTGCGGGTCATCCAGGAGCTCAGGCGCCGGGGCGACGGAAACCGGCTCGCCGGTCTCGTCCTGATCGCGCCGGCACCCGACTTTACCGCCGAACTGATCGAGCCCAACCTGACGGATGCCGAGCGGGCCTCGCTTTTAGAAAGCGGCTATTTCGAGGAGCCTTCCGAATACAGCCCCGAGCCGAACATCTTTACCCGCGCGCTCATCGAGGACGGCCGGGCCAACCGGGTGCTCGACAGCACGATCTCCACCGGCTGCCCGGTGCACATCCTGCAGGGCATGCGCGACCCCGATGTCCCCTACTCCCACGCCCTGCGGCTGATGGAGCACCTACCCGCCGACGACGTCGTCATGACGCTCATTCGCGACGGCGACCATCGCCTCTCGCGTGAAGAAGACATTGCTAAAATGAAACAGGCGATCGGCACGATGCTCGCCTGAGCCCATGCCGCAATAGCCCTTCCTTTTCGACGGAACCTCAAGGACAAAACCCGTCCCGTGCCGCAGATCCCCTGCGGCGCAACGGTTCGCGTGCACCCCGCTCCGGTTTTAACCATAAAGTCCGATGCCCCGATTCCGGAGATTGACTCCGCAGCCCCGACGTTATTAACTCTTTATTAACGATTAGAGCAGCGCCGGGGACGAACCTAAACAAGCTGCCTTCAACTCAGGATTGCGCGAATGCGTCCGGACAAAGAGCGTCCGGCATACCGCGCCGCAGGGGACTTGTATGGCGTCTTGGACTGGGGTTAAGGGAAGTATCGCGGCGTTCTGCGCACTTTTCATTTCAGCAAACACGGCAATCCCCGCACAGGCGGGATCGCCTCCCTGGATGCAGACCGGCTCCGCGACCTCGCAGCCGATCGGCCACTACGAATTCTGCCAGAAGTACAAGAGCGAGTGCAACGTACGCTCCAAGGGAACCGTCGCTGCGCGTGTGACCGAACGAGGCTGGGCAACGATCCGGCAGGTGAACGCGGCGGTCAACCGCGAGATCACGCCGATGACCGACCTGGAACTGCACGGCCGGGACGAAGTCTGGTCCTATCCGGACGGCGCCGGCGACTGCGAAGACTTCGTGCTCGAAAAGCGCAAGCGCCTGATGAGCAGGGGCTTCTCGGCAAGCGACCTGTTGATCACCGTGGTGCGCAAGCCTGACGGCGAAGGCCATGCGGTTCTGACCGTTCGCACCTCGCAGGGCGACTTCATCCTCGATAACCTCGAAAACGGCGTCAAGCTCTGGACCAACACGCCCTACCGCTACCTGAAGCGCCAGGCGTCGAACCACAGCGGCCGCTGGGTCACCATCCAGAACGGCGCGGAAGTCCTCGTTGGCTCGGTCGGCAACTGACCTCAAGACAACACGAAGAGTTTCAAAAAAGGGCCGGTCGAACCGGCCCTTTTTCGTATCTCCCGCTCGCCCGTCAGGCGTTGCCGATCAGGATGCCGGCCGCGAGCACCAGACCGCCGCCGAGCACCACCTGGAATGCGGCCCTGAGGAACGGCGTTTCCATGTAGCGGTTCTGGATGAAGGCGATCGCCCAAAGCTCGACGAAGACGATTACCGCTGCAGTCGCGGTCGCCGTCCAGAAATGCGGGATCAGATAGGGCAGCGCATGGCCGAGACCGCCGAGCGCGGTCATGATGCCGGAGGCAAGGCCGCGCTTGATCGGTGAGCCGCGACCGGAAAGCTTGCCGTCATCATGGGCGGCTTCGGTGAAGCCCATGGAGATGCCGGCGCCGACGGAGGCCGAGAGACCGACAAGGAAGGTCTGCCAGGTATCCTGGGTGGCAAACGCAGCGGCGAAGATCGGGGCCAGCGTCGAGACCGAGCCGTCCATCAGGCCGGCGAGACCGGGCTGAACGTAAGTGAGGATGAACTGGCGGCGCGCGGTCTGGTCCTCCTCGGCGCGCACGTCCTCAGGCGTATGCTCTTCGCCAAGCCGACGGGCGAGCGATTCATGCGACTTTTCGGCGATCGCGAGATCGCCGAGCAGTTTGCGGGTGGCGGCATCCTGGGTTCTGGTGGCGGCCTCGACATAGAAGCGGTGCGCCGCCTCCTCCATCGCTTCGGCCTCCTCGCGTGCCTTTTCGATCGGCATTTCGGCAATCAGCCAGTCAGGCTTGCGCTCGGGGAAGTCGCGCACATGTTCGCGCCGGATCAGCGGGATGCGGTTGCCGAAGCGCTGGACGTGCAGATCGATCAACCATTGCCTGTGGTGGCTTTCCTCCTCCGCCATCTCCTCGAACACTTTTGCCGAGTGGGGGTACTGCGCCCGAAGCGCATCCGCATATGCGAGATAGATGCGCCCGTCGTCCTCCTCGGAGGAGATGGCGAGCGCCAGGATTTCCTGTTCGCTGAGAGACAAAAACGGGCGTTTGGAACGGGAGAAGAGACGGGAAAACATTGGGAGGAAACCTTCTTTAGAATAATTCTAAAATAGAAATGCAGGATCGCACCGTCAAGCCCAAAGCTATGCAATCATGTAACAATCGCTCGACAGAGTGTCGCGGCTCGGCCACCATGCCCGCCAGTTTCGAATCCCTATCCCCTCCCCGGAGCGATCGCCTCGATGAGGACCATCTATCCACTTTCCGAAAGCAAGGACACGCTGCTCGATCGTGTCGGCGCCAGGCTCGCCGCCCGCCTGCAGGCGCAGACGTCGGGCTACGAGCCCTACACGCCATCCGATCAGGAAACGCTGGCGCGCACGCTGCGCCCGGGCGACATTCTCCTGATCGAAGGCAACCAGAAGGTTTCGGCAGCGATCAAGTATCTGACGCAATCGACCTGGTCGCATGCCGCCTTCTTTGCCGGTGACCAGATGCCGCTGACGCTCGATCAGGCGACACTACCCGTCATCGAGCGGCCGCAACTGATCGAGGTAAACATCGGCGAGGGCTGCGTTGCCGTGCCGTTGAAGAAATACGCCTCGTTCAACACCCGCATCTGCCGGCCTATCGCGCTGACGCCGGATGATCGCACAGCACTCGTCGGCTTCATGATCTCGAGGCTCGGGATGAAATACGACCTGAAGAACATTTTGGACATGCTGCGCTATTTCATGCCGACGCCGCCGGTTCCGGTGCGCTGGCGGCGGCGCCTGCTTGCCTTCGGTTCCGGCGACCCGACGCGCGCGATCTGCTCGACGCTGATTGCGGCCGCCTTCGAGCAGATCCGCTATCCGATCCTGCCCGAGGTTACCCGCGCGCCCGGACGGGCGTCCGCGACCTCGACCTATTCACGCGAGGAGATCCTGCATATCCGCCATCATTCGCTCTACACGCCCAGGGATTTCGACCTCTCGCCGTTCTTCGCGATCGTCAAGCCGACGCTGGAGTTCGGCTTCGACTACAAGCGATTACGCTGGCAAGGTGACGGAGAACACCCGTTCAAAGGTTGAGAGCGAGCGCCTGTTCGCGGGCCATGTAATCGCGCTGGCGGTCGGTGATGTAATCGCGAACGATCGGCGCCGCATCACGCGAGCGCGACAGCTGCATGTGGAAGACAAGCTGGCTGCCGGTGCGGAACATCATCTCGGCACTGATCAGATAGAACTCCCACATGCGGGCAAAGCGCTCGTCGTACAGGGCGATCACCTTGTCGCGGTTCGCGTCGAAGCGCGCGCCCCAATGGGCAAGCGTCGTCGCGTAGTGCACCCGCAGGAATTCGAGATCGCTGACCCAGAGGCTGTTGCGCTCGACGACCTCGAAGACCTCCGACAGTGCCGGCGAATAGGCGCCCGGGAAGATGTACTTGCGAAGCCACGAGCTCGCCATGCCGGGCGGGCTCATGTGGCCGATCGAATGCAGCACCGCCAGGCCGTCGTCCGGCATCAGCGCGTTCAGCTTCTTGAAGAACTCGTCATAGTGATGGACGCCGACATGTTCGAACATCCCGACCGAGACGATGCGGTCGAACGGCCCCTGCACATCGCGATAGTCCTTGAGCTCGAAGCGCACCCGGTCCGACAGGCCCGCCTTGCGCGCCCGTTCGGTGGCAAGCGCCTGCTGCTCCTTGGAAAGCGTGACGCCGAGCACCTGAACATCCGCCAGCTGCGCCAAGTACATCGCGAGATCGCCCCAGCCGCAGCCAATATCCAGCACCTTCATGCCGGGCTCCAGGCAAAGCTTGGAGGCAAGCAACCTCAGCTTGTTGCGCTGCGCCGTCTCGAGCGTCTCGTTGGGCTCGCGGAAGTAGGCGCAGGAGTAGAGCATGTTCTCGTCGAGGAACAGCTTGTAGAACTCGTTGCCGAGATCGTAGTGATGCGCGACGTTCTGCTGGGCCTTGCCCTTGGGGTTGGCCTGCTGACGCTTGCGGAAGCGCATTTTTACCGCGCGCAGCAACTTCTGGATCGGGTAGGAGCCGAGCGACAGGCGGTTGATCGAAAACAGCGTCAGGAAATCGCGGAGGGTGGAGCCCTCCTCGAAGCGCATGGTGCCGTCCATATAGGCTTCGCCGGCGGCCAGTTCGGCATTGAAGACGAGGCTGCGATAAAGCTTCTTGTCGGTGAGACGCATCGTCACTTCCGGTCCTGGCGTCCCGGAATAAACGTGCCTCTTGCCATCGGCATCGATCACCGTCAGGCGACCCTTGCGAATGAACGACTTCATCATATGCGACAATGGGAACATGCAGGCCCTCTCGTGACACGTCGTATCGGCGCCGCATCCTAGCACCCGTTTTTCGAAATGCGCCCCTTAAATTTCTGGTTGCTCATGCGGCCTGCCCGAAACGAAAACGGGGACGGCAACCTTCGCTGCCGTCCCCGTCCAAATTGACCTGGTCGATGCCTCAGTCCTTGGCGCGCTCGACGTAGGAGCCGTCTTCCGTCGCGATGATGACGCGGGTGCCGGCCTGGATATGCGGCGGAACCAGCGTGCGGACGCCGTTCGACAGAATGGCCGGCTTGTAGGACGACGAAGCCGTCTGGCCCTTGACGACCGGCTCGGTCTCGGTGATTTCGAGCGTCACGTGGCGCGGCAGGTCGATGGCGATCGCCAGGCCTTCGTGGATCGAAAGAATGACGGCCATGCCTTCCTGCAGGTAGGCCTTGAGATCGCCGATGTCCTCGGTGGTCATGACCAGCTGGTCATAGCTTTCCGGGTTCATGAAGTGGAAGCCTTCGGCATCTTCATAGAGGAAGGTGTGCTCGCGGTCTTCGACGAAGGCGCGCTCGACCTGTTCGGTCGTGCGGTAGCGTTCGGAGACCTTCACGCCGTCGGAAATGCGGCGCATGTCGACCTGGGTGACCGGCGTGCCCTTGCCCGGGTGGAAGTTCTGGGCGGTAAGCACGACATAGAGCTTGCCGTCGACGTCGAGAACGTTGCCCTTACGGACAGATGAAGCGATGACCTTGACCATTAGTCTTCCTTGTAACAGAGGTATGCGCGACACCGCGGGCCGGAAACACGGGCCCTGAAGGACGCGGAAAGAAGGATTTCGCGCCGCCACTACCCTAATTTCGCGCAAATAGCCAGCCTGAGCCGGTATCTGCACGAAGAAAGCCTGGACTGAACCGATCATGTCGCATGCCTCACCCTGGTGGACACCCGATGTCCATGCCGACCGGCGCCCGTTTCTTCTCGGCCGCAACCGGATCCAATCGGTATTGCGCCGGTTCTTCGAGACACGCGACTTCATCGAGGTCGACACCGCGACCCTGCAGGTCTCGCCCGGCAACGAGGCGCACCTGCATGCCTTCGCGACCGAGGCGCTCAACCACGACGGAACCGGCCATCCGCTCTATCTGCACACCTCGCCGGAATTTGCCTGCAAGAAGCTGCTGGCCGCCGGCGAAGAGCGCATCGCCTGCTTTGCCCATGTCTACCGCAATCGCGAGCGCGGGCCGCTTCATCACCCCGAGTTCACCATGCTCGAATGGTACCGCGCCGGCGAAAGCTACGAGGCGCTGATGCGCGACTGCGCCGAGATCCTGGCGCTTGCGGCGGAAACCACCGGCACCAAGCAGTTTATTTTCCAGGGGCAGGCCTGCGATCCCTTCGCCGCTCCGGAGCGCCTCAGCGTGGCGGACGCCTTCGAGCGCTTTGCCGGCATCGACCTGCTGGCATCGATCGCCGCCAACGGCGAAACCGACCGCGACCATCTGGCTGCCACGATGGCCGCAGCCGGCCTTCGGGTCGCCCATGACGACACCTGGGCCGATCTTTTCAGCCGGGTGCTCGTCGAAAAGGTCGAGCCGCACCTCGGCTTCGGCCGCGCGACGATCCTCGACGAATATCCGACGGCCGAGGCGGCACTGGCGCGTCCTGCCGCACGCGACCCTCGCGTTGCCGAACGCTTCGAGCTCTATGCCTGCGGCGTTGAGCTTGCCAATGCCTTCGGCGAGCTGACGGATGCGCCGGAACAACGGCGTCGCTTCGAGATGGAGATGGCGGAGAAGGCCCGCGTCTACGGCGAGACCTATCCACTCGACGAGGATTTTCTTGCAGCGCTCGCGATCATGCCCGAGGCAAGCGGCATCGCGCTCGGCTTCGACCGGCTGGTGATGCTCGCAACCGGAGCCTCACGCATCGACCAGGTGCTCTGGGCGCCGGTGGCGGAGACACGGGCATGAACGTCCACCGCCCGATCAAGACCGCACGCGAGCTGGTCGAAACTGGCCTCATCGACAGCGCCAAGGAGGCGGCGGTTGCCGCCGTTGCCGAGCGTTATGCCGTTGCGATCAGCCCCGCCATCGCCGGTCTCATCGATCCCAACGACCCCAATGACCCGATTGCACGGCAGTTCGTGCCGGATGCCGCCGAGTTGACCCTGCTGCCCGAAGAGCGCGAGGACCCGATCGGCGACAAGCCGCACAGTCCCGTGACCGGCATCGTCCACCGTTATCCCGACCGAGTGCTCCTGAAGGCCGTGCATGTCTGCCCGGTCTATTGCCGCTTCTGCTTCCGCCGCGAAATGGTCGGACCCCAGGGGCTCGGCACGCTGACACCAGCCGAACTCGATGCGGCGATCGCCTACATCGCCGAACACAAGGAAATCTGGGAGGTGATCCTCACCGGCGGCGATCCGCTGGTACTGTCCCCGCGGCGGCTCGCCGAACTCATGGAACGGCTGAAGCCGATCCCCCATGTGAAGATCGTCCGCCTCCACACCCGCGTGCCCGTGGTCGAGCCGGCACGCATCGACGCCGACCTGATCGCGGCACTCAAAGCCAGCGGCAAGGCGACCTATGTGGCGCTGCATGCCAACCACCCGCGCGAGCTGACGGACGAGGCACGTGCCGCCTCTGCCCGCCTGATCGATGCCGGCATCGTCATGATCAGCCAATCGGTGCTCTTGAGGGGCGTCAACGACGATGCCGAGGTGCTTGCCAGCCTGATGCGCGCCTTCGTCGAAACGCGGATCAAGCCCTACTACCTGCACCACCCGGATCTCGCCCCCGGCACCAGCCATTTTCGCCTGACGATCGAGGAAGGCCAGGCGCTGGTTGCCGCCCTGCGCGGCCGCGTCTCCGGCCTCTGCCAGCCGACCTATATCCTCGACATTCCTGGCGGGCACGGCAAGGCGGTGATCAGCGCTGCCTCGATCGCGGACGAGGGCGGCGGCTGCTACACCGTCACGGATTTTCGCGGCAGCGAGCACAGCTATCCACCGAAAGCCTGATGCACGGCGAGAAATCGCGACTCTCCAAATTATTGAAACTTCTTCAAAATAATCAGCTCATGCATTTTTCTTCGCGTCCTGCGAGAAAAATCATCGAGCCCGCGTCACAGCTGTCCGGCGTCGATCGTCAATTGGTCATAAGCAACACGACAACGATGGAGTTGAGACCATGACCGATACCAAGGCCGTCCGCTACGAACAGGAAATCTCCGACGTGCTCGGCGCGCTCGCCGACGTGCACAAGACCATGGACCTGCACGGGCTCGACCGCACGATCCACAATCTCGTGCAGCTGCGCGCCTCGCAGATCAACCGCTGCGGCTTCTGCGTGAAGATGCACACCAAGGAATCCCGCACCGAGGGCGAGAGCAACGAGCGGCTCGACCGCATCATCGTCTGGGACCAGGTCAATGATTTCACGCCGCGCGAGAAGGCAGCGCTTGCCTGGACCGAAGCTCTGACCGAACTCGAGCCGCGCACCGACTTTGCGCCGCTTCGCGCCGAGCTGCGCCAGCATTTCAGCGAAAAGGAGATCAGCGTCATCACCGCGACGGTGGCGATGATCAACCTTTGGAACCGCATCCAGATCTCGAGGCACTGACATGAACGACCGGCAGCACATGCAGATCTTCGAGGAGGCGCGCCCGCGCCTTCTCGGCCTTGCCTACCGCATCCTCGGCTCGCGTGCCGATGCGGAAGATGCGGTGCAGGATACGTTCCTGAAATGGCAGGAGGTCGACCGGACAACGATCGAAACGCCGGCGGCGTGGCTGACGACCGCCTGCACGCGGCGCTGCCTCGACCTCCTGAAGGCGGCGCACCGCAAGCGCATCGATTATGTCGGCGCATGGCTACCGGAGCCGATCCATACGGCGAGCGATGACAATGCCGAGGAGAAGCTTGCGCTGACATCCTCACTGACGACGGCCTTCCTGCTGATGCTCGAACGGCTCACACCGAAGGAGCGCGCCGCCTATCTGCTGCACGAGATCTTCGGCCAGCCCTATGAGGAAGTGGCCGAAACGCTCGACATGCAGGAAACCGCCGCCCGCAAGCTGGTGTCGCGCGCCAAGACCAATATCGGGCTCGAAAAAGCCCGGCACCAGACGCCGCGTGAGCGACAGGACGAACTGCTTTCGGCCTTCCACCAGGCAATCCACGGCGGCAATGTCGCTAGCCTCTCGGCCCTGCTTTCGGCCGATGTGAAGCTGACAGCCGACGGCGGCGGCAAGGTGGCGACCGTGCTCGGAGTGCTCTCGGGCAAGGAGACGGTGCTCGCCTTTATCATCGATCGGCTTACCGAATACTGGTCGCATTACGTCTGGGAAATCGGCGACATCAACGGCGGCCGCGGCATCGTGCTTCGAGACGAAGCGAAAAACGAGATCGCGGCAACCGTCGCCTTCGGCTATGACGGCGACGGAAACGTCAACGACATCTTCATCATGCGCAACCCGGACAAGCTCACGCATTTCGGCGAGGCTGCGCTCCACTGATAATGGCGGCATCGCCCTTGCAAACGTGATCCTCCCCACCGGCCGGGCCGGCCGCACGTTTTCGGCAATACCGCTGCATGAGGTACTGACATGCTCGAAAAAACATCCGCAGCCCACCAGGAAACCGGCTGGCGCGCGCTTTTGACCGGCGGAAACGCCGTGCATTCGCTGGTGCTCAGCGGCGGCGTCGCGCTGCACGCGCTCAACATCTACGTCGTAACGACGATCATGCCTTCGATCGTGCGCGAGATCGGCGGGCTCGAATATTACGCCTGGAGCACGACCGTCTTCGTCGCCGCCTCGATCCTCGGCGCGGCCCTGTCGGCCCGGCTGCTTGGTGCCGTCGGCGCCGGCGGCGCTTATGCGATCGGTGCGCTGGTCTTCGGGCTGGGCACACTCCTCTGCGCTGCGGCCCCCTCGATGGCGATGCTGCTCGCCGGCCGCGCGATCCAGGGTTTTGGCGGCGGGCTGCTCTATGCGCTTGCCTATGGCGTGATCCGTGAGGTCTTCCGGCCAGAGCTCTGGACCCGCGCCATCGGCCTGATTTCGGCCACCTGGGGTACGGCGACGCTGGTCGGCCCGGCGATCGGCGGTATGTTCGCGGAGTTTTCCACCTGGCGCGTCGCCTTCTGGTCGCTCTTGCCGCTGACGGCGCTGCTGGCGACCCTCGCCTTCTCGACCTTGCCGCGCAAGGCTGCCGGCGAAGGCGCACGCACGCCGCTTCCCTTGGTGCAACTGGCGCTGCTCGTCGCCATCGTGCTTGCGCTTTCCATCGCCAGCACGCTGACCACGGCGGTGGAGCAGGTAGGCTGCGTCGGCGCGGCGATCCTCATGTTCCTGGCACTGCTCGTCGTCGAGAAACGGGCGACAGGCAAGCTGCTCCCCTCCGGCAGTTTCACCCCGACCTCCCCGCTGGCAGCCCTTTATGCTACGATCACCCTGCTGATGGTCGGCCTGCAGCCGGAAATCTATGTGCCGTACCTCCTGCAGGAGCTGCACGGATTGTCGCCGCTGGTAGCCGGCTACATTGCGGCGCTGATGTCGATCGGCTGGACCGCCGGGTCGATGACAAGCGCCCACTGGCATGGGGAAAGGGCAAAGCAGACGATCTTTGCCGGCCCGGCCTTCGGCTTTGTCGGCCTGGCACTGATTGCGCTGTTCATGCCGATGGCAGGATCGGAATTCATGGTGATCGCCGCGCCGCTCAGCGTCGGCATCATGGCGGTCGGCTTCGGCATGGGCTTTGCCTGGCCGCACATCGTGACGGCCGTCTATGAATTTGCGCCGGAAGGCGAAGCGGAGAAGGCGTCGAGCTCGATTACCACGGTCCAGCTCTTCGCCGCAGCACTCGGCGCGGCGCTGGCCGGGCTTACCGCCAATCTCGCCGGCATCGAAACGCCGTCGACGGAAGGCGTGGCGATGGCGACACGCTGGCTCTTCTGGCTGTTTGCGCTGATGCCGGCGCTGGCCGTTCTGACAGCCGGACGTGTCTGGCGGGCGCGCCGAACGGCGAAATAGGCGCCTTTGCGGGCCTTCCCCGGGGTGGAGGGCCTGCAAAATGCAAGCTGTGCGGCGGGGTGCATCACGCCCTTGGGAGGAGAGGATGGAAGCCGAGGAGATCGGCCTTCACGGCGTACGGGAGACCTTGCTGGTCACGCTCCAGGCCAAAGCCGCAGAGAGCGCGTTCCCGGATTCCCTGCTCAACGATCACTTTGCCGCCGATCTCATGCGGCGGCTCGCCGGCAGGCCGAAACCGCCCGATGCCGGCCACGACATGACCATCGGCATTGCCGTGCGCGCCCATATGCTCGACCGCTGGGCGCGCGCCTTTATCGGGCGCCACCCGGACGCAATCGTGCTCAACCTCGGCTGCGGTCTCGACACACGTATATTGCGGCTCGATCCGCCCGCGTCCATCGGCTGGTTCGATGTCGACTTTCCCGATGTGATCGCCTTGCGGCGACAGCTTTTCCCGGCGCGCGTCGGCTGCACGACGATCGCCTCCTCGATAACGGAGCGTGAGTGGATCGACCTCGTTCCGGCGGACCGCCCGGCGATCGTCGTCGCCGAGGGCGTGTTTCCCTATCTCTCAGAACACGAGGTCCGCGACGTCTTGCGACGGCTGACCTCCTGTCTTGCCGGCGGGGAAATCGTCTTCGACGCCTACAGCCATCTCGGTATCGAGCTTTTGCGGCTGAGCCCATCGCTGCGGGCAACGGGGGCGGAGCTTCGCTGGGGGCTGGAAAACGCGCAAACGCTGGAACGCGACGTGCCCGGGCTGACGTTGCTCGACGAGATCAGCGAGTATGATTCAGGCCAGGTCGCACGCCTGTCGCCGATGGCGCGGATAGCGGCGCATGTCGTCAGCGCCCTGCCGATGCTGCGCCGGATGGGCCGCCTGTTGCGCTACCGTTTCTAGCCCGGCAAGGCATGAAAAGGGCCGCGCCTTGCGGCGCAGCCCCTTCGATTGCAAGCGGTCGCTTTCGGCCGATCAGGCCTTGATCGGCGCGATCGAGATTTCGACGCGGCGGTTCTGCGCGCGGCCGGCTTCGCTTCCGTTGGAGGCGATCGGACGCTCCTTGCCGTAGCCCATGGCCGACATACGGCGCTGGTCGACGCCCTGGCCCGCCAGGTAGTTGGCGACCGAAGCGGCGCGGCGCTCGGAGAGGCCCTGGTTGTAGGAGGCGCTGCCGGTCGCGTCCGTGTGGCCATCGACGTCGATCATCGTCTTGTTGAACTTGCGCAGCACGATCGCCACCGAGTTCAGCGTGTCGTAGAAGGCCGGGATCACCTGGTCGCGGTCGGTCGCGAACGTGATGTTGGACGGCATGTTGAGGATGATGCGGTCGCCGGCGCGCGTGACCGATACGCCGGTGCCCTGCAGCTGGGCGCGCAGTTCGGCTTCCTGGTTGTCCATGTAGTTGCCGATCAGGCCGCCGCCGAGACCGCCGATTGCGGCGCCGACGAGTGCGGAGTCACGCCGTCCTGCGGCACTGCCGCCAACCAGCAGACCGGTCGCCGCGCCGAGGCCTGCGCCGATCAGCGCGCCACCGGCCGTGTTCGACATCTTCTGCTCGCCCGTATAGGGATCGGTGGTGGTGCATCCCGAAAGATAGATGGCCGCGACAGCCAGAATGGCGCATTTCTTGATCATGGAATCAGTTGTCCCCATTGGTGCTCGAAGTTGCTTCATACTAGCGATTGCGGCAGGAAGATGAAGAGGCGTCCCATTCACGCCAAGGTTTACCGGCAAATCCAGCTTCGCCAGCGGCTGGCGTGGCCATCAGGGCACACAATAACCGATCCTTCACACGCTCTTGATAGGACGGGCACCAAAGAAAAGAGAGGCAAGCTCCAATGGCAATCGAGTTCGGCGACACGCAACGCAGTCTCAGCGACACGCTCAACGGCATGATTGCCTCGATCCGCGGCGAGACGATCACGCTACGCGAGCTGATGACGGAAATCGGCGAACAGGGCTTCCTGCTGCTGTGCGCCCTGCTGACACTGCCGTTTCTGCTGCCGGTATCGATCCCGGGCGTCAGCACCGTCTTCGGCGCAGCGATCATCCTGATTTCCGTATCGGTCACGCTCAATCGCCTGCCGTGGATGCCGCAGCGCATTCTCGATCGCCGGATCGAAACCGAGAAGCTGGTGCCGACGCTGCAGAAAGGCGCGGATCTCGTTTCCAAGCTGGATCGTTACGTCCGTCCGCGTCTCGGCTTCCTGACGAAGGGCGCGCTGATGAACCGCTTCAACGGCCTGATGATCATGGCCGGCGGCATTCTCCTGATGTTCCCGCTCGGCCTGATCCCGCTGTCGAACACGCTGCCGGGGATCGCGATCCTCTTACTCTCGCTCGGTATCATCCAGCGCGACGGACTGATGGTGGCCGGGGGCTATCTCTTCCTGATCGCGACCACGGTCTACTTCACCGTGCTTGCCTATATGGCCTTTGCCGCCGGTCAGGGCCTGTCGTCGTTCTTCGTCTCCTGACACCTCATCAGGCGTGTGGATCGGCCCGGCCAACTGCCGGGCCTTTTCGTTCTGACCATCTGTGGCACGCAATTCCGGACCGAAACCGCTGTACACGTTTCCTGGAATTGCTCTAGGCAGCCAGACCGCCGAAAGCCCGGTAGCTGGCAAAGTCGGTGCGGATGCCGAGCATCTTCATCAGCGCCTCGCGATCGAGGCCGAGCTGGCGGTCGAACTCGACAAGCGCGGCTGCGACCTTCGGCGCGACGTCAGCATTGGCGAATTCGATCATGGTGATGAAGTCAAACTGGCCAGGACCGGCGTGCTGCTCCAGGAACAGGTCCTTCACATATCCATCCTGCTTGCGGATGACGGCCAGCGTCTTGTCGACCAGCTCGACGAACTGCGGCCGCGCTTCCGCCGGCACGGTGTATTTGTTGATGCGGTAAAGCGGCGCCACGCTATTTGATTGACTGCTCATAGCTCTTTTCCTCTCATCTCTTTTTGAACGAGAGCAGTCGTACGACCTCAAGTATAGTTGAGGTCAATAGTGGCAAAACGCTTTTCCGATGACGGAATCCTAGCCGGAAATACCTCTCAGCACGTTGGCGACGTTGAGGCCGATTTCCGGCACGCCGTAGCCCCCCTCCATGCAGACGACGACCGGCAGGCCGGTGCGCCGCAACGCCTCGCCCATGCGCAGGTAGTCTTCGGACTTCAGCTCGAAGAACGAGATCGGGTCGCGCTCGAAGGTATCGACGCCGAGCGAGACGACCAGGGCTTCGGCACCGAAGGCCTCGATGCGCGAGAGCGCGTCGGCCATGGCGCCCGACCAGGCATCAAACAGGGTGCCCCGCGGCAGCGGATAGTTTTTCGTCGTGCCGAGCCCGGCACCGGCACCCTCCTCGTCGGCAAAGCCGAGGAAATGCGGGAAGGCCTCGACCGGGTCGCCATGCAGCGAGGCGAAGTAAACGTCGCCGCGTTCGTAGAAAATATCCTGAGTGCCGTTGCCATGGTGGAAATCGACATCGAGCACGGCGACCTTCTGGGCACCATAGTCCCTTAGGCGCTGGGCGGCGCACGCAGCATTGTTGATGAAGGAATAGCCGCCATAGAGATCGATCGCCGCATGATGGCCGGGCGGGCGGCAGAGCGCGAAGGCGGCACGGCTCCCGGCGTGGATGTGGTCGGCCGCCGAGATGGCGCAATCCATCGCCGCGCGGGCGGCGGCGTAGGTACCCTCAGTGATCGCCGTTTCCGCCGCGAAGGAATAGTAACCGAGCGCGCCGTCGATATCCCTCGGCGGATGCTGGCGCATGCGCCGCGCCGGGAAGCAGGCCGGGATCGCCTCCCCCCTGTAGCCATCGGCGACCCAGCGCGACCAGGCGGTTTCGAGGAAGTCGAGGTAATCGGGCGCGTGCAGCTTGAGAGCGACATCGAGACCGTGACGCTCGGGTGCTACGACATCAAGGAAACCCGCTTCCTTCACCGCCGCCAGGATCCATTCGGCGCGGAACGGCGCCTCGAAAGGCGGCACGAGTTCGCCGCCGAAAAGTTCGGTCTTGGCGTCGCGGAGCTTGTGGTCTTCGGAGTAGTAGATGCGCATGGGGGTATCCTGAAGGGGCAACAGATGGGTGCCGGTACCCTACCCGCGGTTTCAGGCTTGGCAAGTTGCCCCTCATCCGGCCTGCCGGCCACCTTCTCCCCGCAAGCGGGGCGACGGAGACGCGCGGCACCCGCTCGCCTCGACAACAGCACCTCTGAAGGGCCAAAGCTCCGCTCGGCAGCGTCGCTAAGGGCACGCCCCTCTCCGCGCCTGCGGGGAGAGGGTTAGGGTGAGGGGCGATTGCGCCGATCGAAGACCATTCGCTAGGCCGCAATCCGCTTGTAGAAGAATGTCGTGGCGCAGAGGCCGCCTTCCGGCCACATCGCATAGTCGGGGATGACGCCGACGCGCTCCCAGCCCAGGCGCGGATAGATCGCCTCGGCCTCGCTGCCGGTCGCGGTGTCGAGCACCAGCAGCGTCTTGCCGCGGGCTGCCGCCTCGCGCTCGACCGCGTCCATCAGCCGGCGTGCCAGCCCTTTGCCGCGGGCGTCGCGATGCACCAGCAGCTTCTTCAGATCGCCGCGGTGCGGCTGGTTCGGCATCTGCGCGACACCGACCTGCACGGTGCCGAGGATGCGGCCTGCAACCTCGGCCACCATCAGCAACGTCTCGCCGCCCGCAACCGCCTCGGCGACGCCGCGCCAGTAGGCAAGCGCGCTCTCGGGCGGATAGGGCTGCATGAAGCCGACCGAGGCGCCACCCTCGACGCAATCGGACAGCACGTCGGCGAGCGCAGGGACGGCGGCCAGCGCTTCATTCGCAGACAGCAGGCGGATCTGAATATCGGACATGGTCAAACCTTGGTGCGGCAGAGGATGACGGCGTAGTGAGCCGGCTCATCGTGGGGGTTGTAAAAGATGTGTCCCGCCTCCAGCCCCATGAACAGGCAATCGCCTGGCTCGAGCGAATGGAAGCCGGATTCGGTCGTCATTTCGAGCCGCCCGGAAAAGAGCCAGAGGTGCTGTGTAATGCCGCGATCGGAGGGTTGCCTCTCGAAGACGACACGGGCACCGGGCGGAAACTCGACCTCGACGATATCGATCGGCGAGCCAAGACCATCCGGCGAGACGGAGCGGCGCAGATAGCCGGATTCCGGATCGCGCCAGAGCCGCTGGTCGGCGCGCCTGGCAAGCGGTGACGCCTCCTCGGCATCAAAGGCAAAGAGTGCTGAAAGCGTGGTTGAGAGCGCGCTGCAGAGCTTGGCAAGAAGCTGGGCGGTCGGGCTCGCCTCGCCGCGCTCGATGCGCGAAATCATCGCCCGGCTGACACCGGAACTTGCAGCAAGCTCGTCGAGCGTCAGGTTCTGTTGCGTCCGCAGCGTGCGAATGCGCTCGCCGATGGCATGTTCGAGGGGATCGGTGACGTTTTCCATTATTTGAGATTGCATTTCTCATATAGTGGAGTCAAGACTGCGAAAGACCGAAAATACAGGCATGCGATGCCGCTTTGGCGACAGCGCAACAAGGGTATTTCGGCTAAGGTGGCAGCTTCGGACACAGAAACGAGAAAAGCTTTCACTTCAATACTTTAGACAGCCCTCATCCATCACGCCAGCGCACCCGCACGGGCGGCCTCATCGACAGGTTGGACATGACAAAGCAGCCCTCCTCGCTGACCTCGATCGCCAGTATCGTCGCCTCGATGACGGCGGTGGCGATCGGCAACGGCATGATGCTCGCCTATGTGCCCTTCGCGCTGACGCGCTCGGACGCGCCGGACTGGGTGCCAGGGGCTGCGGTCACGATGATCGCCTTCGGCGGGCTGATCGGCTGCGTCATCGCCGGACCGATGATCCGTCGTGTCGGCCATGCGCGCGCCTTCTCCTGCTCGATGGCGCTCGTCATCCTCTCGGCGCTGACGATCGCGCTCGGCATGCATCCGCTCTTGTGGGTACTGGCCCGCGGGCTTTATGGCGCATCCGGCAACACCAATTTCATCATCGCCCAAAGCTGGCTCAACCATGCGAGCGAAAACCACTGGCGCGGCAAGGCGATGGCGCTGTTCTACATGGCCTATGTCATCGGGCTCGGCACCGGCGCCTGGCTGTTCGGACAGATCCCGGCCGACGGCAACCTGCCGCCGCTCGTCACCATCTTCTTCACAGCGCTCGCGCTCTTGCCGATCGGGCTGACGCGGCTGCCGACGCCACCGCCGCCGGCCAAAGTGAGCATCGACATCCCGATGGTCTGGCGCAATTCCCCCGTCGCCTTCATCGGCGTGCTTGCCGCCGGCGGCCTTTCGATGGTGGTGCAGGGCTTCACGCCGATCTATGCGGCCGCCAACAATGTCAGTCAAAGCGACGTCGCCAATCTGATGTTCGTCATGCAATTCGGCCTCATCGCCATCCAGTATCCGATGGGAACATTGTCGGACCGGATCGACCGGCGCCTGGTGTTGATCGGCACGTGCCTGTTGATCCTTGCTGCCGGCTTCTTCGCGCTTTCGGCGTCGTTCAGCAATCTGCTCCTTCTGATGCTGGTCTTCGCGCTCTTTGCAGGTGCTGTCGAGACCGTCTATTCGATCGCCAATGCGCATGCCAACGACCGCACGGATCCCGCCGATTTCGTACCGCTTGCCAGCACCATGCTGGTCGCCTGGTCGATTGCTGCGACCGTCGTGCCGATGCTGGTGACGCTGCTGACACCGGTGTTCGGGCAGCGCACGTTCATCTATGCGGCGATGGCCGTTGCCGCGCTTTATGCCTTCTTCGTGCTGCTCAGGTTGCGCAAACGTGATGAGGTGCCGGCGGCCGAGCGCGAGAGCTTCGAGATCAGGAGCGCGCAGGTGCCCAATGCCGGCGCGCTCGTCGATGCGGAAGCGGGGGCCGAATAGGCCGATTTATAGTGAACGAAGCCTTCATTTCCCGCTTTGCGGCGGTTGAAGGCACTGCTATATGCGGCCCATGAGCACAACATCTTCGAAGACGCCCCTTTCGCATATCCGCAACTTCTCGATCGTGGCCCACATCGACCACGGCAAGTCGACGCTTGCTGACCGGCTGATCCAGTCCACCGGTGGCCTCGCCGAGCGCGAGATGTCCGAGCAGGTGCTCGACAGCATGGATATCGAGCGTGAGCGCGGCATCACCATCAAGGCCCAGACGGTGCGCCTGCACTACAAGGCCAATGATGGCGAAACCTATGTGCTGAACCTGATCGACACCCCCGGCCACGTCGACTTCGCCTACGAAGTCTCGCGCTCGCTTTCGGCCTGCGAAGGCTCGCTGCTTGTCGTCGACGCGTCGCAGGGCGTGGAAGCCCAGACGCTCGCCAACGTCTACCAGGCGATCGACAACAACCACGAACTCGTCACCGTGCTCAACAAGATCGACCTGCCGGCGGCCGAACCGGACCGCATCAAGGAGCAGATCGAGGAAGTGATCGGCATCGACGCGTCCGACGCCGTGCTGATCTCGGCGAAGACCGGCCTCGGCATCCCTGATGTCCTCGAAGCGATCGTCACCAAGCTGCCGGCGCCGAAGAGCGACGGCGGCGATGCGGCGCCCTTGAAGGCCCTGCTCGTCGACAGCTGGTACGACACCTATCTCGGCGTCATGGTTCTCGTGCGCATCATCGACGGCACGCTCAAGAAGGGCATGACCATCCGCATGATGGGCACCGACGCCAAGTACACGATCGAACGTGTCGGCGTGCTGACCCCGAAGATGGTGGCGATGGATGCGCTCGGCCCCGGCGAGATCGGTTTCATCACCGCCTCGATCAAGGAAGTGGCCGACACCCGCGTCGGCGATACCATCACCGAGGACAAGCGCCCGACCGCAACCGCGCTGCCGGGCTTCAAGCCGGCACAGCCGGTGGTCTTCTGCGGCCTGTTCCCGGTCGATGCTGCCGACTTCGAGGACCTGCGCTCGGCGATGGGCAAGCTGCGCCTCAACGACGCCTCGTTCTCGTTCGAAATGGAATCCTCGGCAGCACTCGGCTTCGGCTTCCGTTGCGGCTTCCTCGGTCTGCTGCACCTCGAAATCATCCAGGAGCGTCTCGAGCGCGAGTTCGACCTCGACCTGATCGCGACGGCCCCGTCGGTCGTCTACAAGCTGTTCATGACGGACGGCTCGGAACGCGAGTTGCACAACCCGGCCGACATGCCCGACGTCGTCAAGATCGCAGAAATCCACGAGCCGTGGATCCGCGCGACGATCCTGACGCCCGACGACTATCTCGGCGGCATCCTCAAACTCTGCCAGGACCGCCGCGGCATCCAGATCGAGCTGACCTATGTCGGCACCCGCGCGATGCTGACCTACGACCTGCCGCTCAACGAAGTCGTGTTCGATTTCTACGACCGCCTGAAGTCGATCTCCAAGGGTTATGCCTCGTTCGACTACCAGATCACCGAGCACAAGGAAGGCAACCTTGTGAAGATGTCGATCCTCGTCAACGGCGAGCCGGTCGATGCGCTGTCGATGATGGTGCACCGGATGGCAGCCGAAAAGCGCGGCCGCGAAATGTGCGAAAAGCTCAAGGAGCTGATCCCGAAGCACATGTTCAAGATCCCGATCCAGGCGGCCATCGGCGGCAACGTGATTGCCCGCGAAACCATCTCGGCGCTGCGCAAGGACGTGACCGCCAAGTGCTACGGCGGCGACGCCACCCGCAAGCGCAAGCTGCTCGAAAAGCAGAAGGCCGGCAAGAAGCGCATGCGCCAGTTCGGCAAGGTGGAGATCCCGCAGGAAGCCTTCATCGCCGCCCTCAAGATGGGCGACGAGTAAGCGGCAGCGCCGCATGTTTCAACGTTTGTAAAGGGCGGCCCTCGGGTCGCCCTTTTTGGTTTGTGAAGGTGAGGCGATGCTGGAGCAGCAAGATTGGTCGCACGCAGGCGTGGTTTCCCGGACTAGCTACTCCGTTATTCTGGGCCACGGCGTCTCACAGTGACCTCTCACGACGGTTACTCCGGCAGCTTCTTCGGCAGCCAGAGCCAGGCCATGATACCCAATGCGAGCAGCGACAGTGCGCCGACGCCGGCCGCGATGTGAAGACCGGTGAGGAAGGCGTCCTTGGCCTGCAGCACCGTTTCAGAAGCAAGGCCCGGCTGATCGAGGGTTTCGTTCAGCGTGCCGGCCACGCCGGGGCCGAGCAGCCGGAAGCTGAGTGCCGCCAGTGAACCCAGAAGCGTGATACCGAGCGCATTTCCGAGTTCGTTGCTGGTCTCGGCGATCGAGCCCGCGGCACCGGCGCGTTCGGCAGGCACCGCCGACACGGCGATCTCGGCGACGAGGCTGAAGGAGAGGCCGTAGCCGATGCCCGCAACCACAGTCGAGGCGATGAGCGCTGCCACGCCCGCCTCGGTGCTCGTGAGGAGCAGCAGAAAGAGGCCGGCTGCGATCAGGAAATGCGTCGCAACAAGCGCCGTCTTGCGGCCGACCACATCGACGATGCGCGCTGTCCCGACACAAGTCGCCATCAGCACGACGGCGCCGGGCAAGGTCAAAAGTGCTGCGGTAAAAACATCGAAGCCGAGGACCGATTGCAGATAGATGCCCGAGAGGTAACCGACGGCGGACCAGACGACCAGCGGCAGGAGGCCGGTGAGAATGGCGATGGAAAAGATGCGGTCCCGGAACAGGCCGAGGTCGAGCAGCGGATAGGCGATCCGCGTTTGCCTGCGAAGAAACAACGCGATGGCGAGGACGCCGACGATCCCGGAGAGCGTCTGCAGCGGCGTGAAGCCGTAGGCGGCCGCGGTCTTCAGCGAATAGGTGGTGAGCAGGATACCGGCAAAGGACAGGACAAGGCTTGGCAGGTCAATGCGGCCATAGGTCGTGGAGCGCACCTCGCGAAGCAGAATGGGTGCAGCGACCAGGAAGCCAAGCACGACGGGAACGTTGATCAGGAACACCACGCCCCACTCGAGCCGCTGCAACAGGATGCCGCCGATAACCGGACCGATGGCGAAACCGGCTGCAAAGGTGGCGGCGAAGATGCCGATCGCCTGCGCCCGCAGTCGCGGATCCGGAAACAGCGCGCTGACGATTGCCAGCCCCGAGGGCAGCAATGTCGCGCCGCCGAGCCCCATCAGCGCCCGGGAAGCAATCAACGCCATGGGCGACTGCGCATAGGCCGCACCGAGCGATCCTGCACCGAAGATCACCGCGCCGATCATGATCAGCTTCAACCGCCCGTAGCGATCGCCGATATTGCCGAAGGCAATCAGCAGCGAACCGACGACGAAACCGTAGATATCGAGGATCCAGAGCGCCTGGTCGGCGGTGGGCAAGAGAGCCGAGGTCACGCGCGGCATGGCGAGATAGAGGATGGAGCCATCCATGGCCACGATGAGGACCAGTGGCAGCACGGCGATGAGGCCGAGCCATGCGCTTCGGCCTTGGGAGTGAGGGAGTGAGACGTCAGTCATTGGGCACGGATCCTTTGCAAACGGCATGCGTCGGCATGCCGCTTCGGCCGCCGGCCGTCAGGCAGGCGGGTGGTTGCGGTTGGGTGATATCTTCTATATACTTAAGGTAAGTTACTTTTGGTATATAGTGATGTCAAGCACCATGGAAAGAGACACGGTCACCGCAAAACGCGTTCGCCTCACCCGCGAGCAGCGGCTACGCCAGCTGCTGGACGTCGCATGGAGGCTCGTTCGCGAGGAAGGGACCGATGTGCTGACGCTGCCGCGCCTGGCCGAGGAAGCGGCCGTCGCCAAGCCGGTCGTCTATGATCATTTCGGAACACGCAACGGACTGCTCGCCGCGCTCTACCAGGATTTTGATGTGCGCCAGACGGTGGTGATGGACGCTGCCATCGCCGCGAGCGACCCAACGCTGGAAGCGACAGTCAGGACGATTGCCGCCTCCTATGTCGACTGCGTGCTCACGCAGGGTCGCGAGATGCCCGGCGTGCTGGCGGCTCTCGCCGGCTCGCCCGAGCTTGCGGCCGTCAAACGGGACTATCAGCTGGTCTATATCGAAAAGTGCCGAAAGGTGCTGGGCCCGTTCATCGGGCAGAGGGGCATCGCACAGGCCGGTTTCTGGGCAATGCTCGGCGCAGCCGATGGCTTGTCCCACGCTGCAGCGACGGGCGAAATCACCGCCGACGAGGCTCAGGACGAGCTTTACGAGACGATCATTGCCATGGTGAACAGAAGCGGCCGTTAGAGCGGCACGCTTTCAAGAGATGCCCTTTGCGAGCGTCGGCGCTCTTTTATCGCCGACGCCTCTCGCCAAGGCGTGGGGCCGATCTCCGCAAGACCGATCCAGCCTATGGTGTCAGCTGCCTCCCGGGACTGAACTTCGGGCCCGGGGATGAAGACCGGGAGGGTGGCGCTGCCAGAGCGGCAGTGCTCGCCTCATCCGTCCTCAAGCACGTACCGCTTCGAAATGCGATCCACCAACTGCCCGTCCTTCAGCGGCACCGCCTTGTCGACCTTGTAGTCGACGAAACCCATCTTGCCGTAATAGCTGAGCCCGCTGACATTGTCCGCACGGATGGTGGCGTTGAGGGCTTTCAGGCCGATCGAGCGGGCGAAGTCGCAAGTGGCATTAAAGAGCGCCGTGCCGGCGCCGGGCACCTTGTTGTCGGGGCGCGAGAACGTGCCGATGTCGGCCCAATCCTGCGGTATGCCGTCCCACTGGTCGAGCGCCTGGAAGGCGCAAGGCTCACCCGCATCGTCCTCGGCGACGAAGCAGCTGACGAAGCCCGGGCCGGCGAGATAGTGCGCCACGAAGCTCTCAGGCGTGAACGGCGTCTGATGGGCCGTGGTGCCACCGATCGCGATGATCTCGTTGAGGAAAGCGCACAACGCAGGTGCATCTTCTGGCCGCGCCGGGCGCACGTGGATCGTCTTCATCTCAATCGTCATCAAAAATCGTCCTTCTCCAATCGTCTTACGTCGACGCGCGGCGGAGCGGCCGCGCCGGGTTGCCGGCGACCACGGCGCCGGCCGCCACGTCCTTCGTCACCACCGAGCCCGCACCGACGATCGCGCCATCCCCGATCGTGACACCGCCGAGAATGATCGCGCCGCCGCCGATCCAGACATCGGCACCAATCGTCACCGGCTTGGCGACTTCGAGGCCTTGGCCGCGAAGCACGGCATCCCTGTGGTGCTCGGCGCAATAGATCTGCACGTTCGGCCCCAGCATCGTCCCCGCCCCGATCGCCACGCGGCCGCTGTCGAGGATCGTGCAGCTGGCATTGAGATAGACGCGGGCGCCAAGGTGGATGTTGATGCCGTAGGAGCAATGGAACGGCGCCTCGATGAAGACGTCGTCAGCGACCGCACCGAACAGCACCCGCAGCGCCGACGCCATGTTTCCACGCTCGATCGGCGCCATGGTGTTGTGCTGATGGACAGCAACGCGTGCCGTCATCCGAAGTGCCTCGAGTTCGTCGACGAGGCAGGAGTACCATTCTCCGGCTGCCATCTTGTCGCGTTCGCTGGCTGTCACGCTTTTGCTTTCGCTTCCGCGGCTTCGCGCCGTGCCAGGCTTTCCGGCGGCCACATCGTCTTCATGTCGTAATAAATCTCGAAAGCCGGTGCGCCGCCCTCGAGCGACAGCCAAGCAACCTTGGAGCGGGTGAAGATATGCGCATCCGGCGGGAAGTCCGACGGGCGGTCAAGGCTTGCGATCCGGACGAAGGAAAGCCAGCCGCGCCGGCCGTAGTCGCTCCAGAGGGCCGTCTGGCATTCGGCACAGCGGTAGACATCATGCGAACGGCCGCTGTCCGTCGGAAGCGTCACGACGACCGGCTCGCCCTCAATGAGTTCGATATTGTCGCGCTCGATCACGCCGTTGACGACGAAGGCGCTACCGACCTGGCGCTGGCAATCGCTGCAATGGCAGCAGTTGACGAACATCGGCGCCGCCTTCAGCCGATAGCGGATCCTGCCGCAGAAGCAGCCGCCGTTTAATGCCTCGCTCATCCGGTAACCTCCTCCAACGCCGGTTCCTCATTCACCGCGCCGCCCTGATGGCGAACGATCGTCGCGACCCAGGCGCGAGCAAGAGACAGGCCCGCGGCATCCGCCTGGCGGCCGTGGCGCGCGGCGTGTTCGCGATAGCGCGCAAGCCAAGTGGGATCGAGCCGCTTGATGGTGTCCGGGAAAGCGCGGTTCCAGTCTTCGACCAGGTGTGTGTCGGCCTCGAAGTGGAATTGGGTGCCGTAGGCGGCGCGGCCGACGCGGAAGGCCTGATGTCGGGTGACGGCGTTTTCGGCGAGATGGACAGCCCCCTCAGGCAGCGTGAAAGTGTCTCCGTGCCACTGGAAGATCGGGAAGCTCTCACCGACGCTGGAAAGGACCGGGTCCTCGGCGCCTTCGCCGCGCACCTGCACCTCGCACCAACCGAACTCCTTGGCCTCGCCCAGCAGGTTCCGGCCCCCATAGGCGCGGGCGAGAAGCTGGCTGCCGAGGCAGATGCCGAGCACGGAACGGCCGCTGTCACCGAAGCGGCGCATCAGCGCGACAAGATCAGGCAGATAGGGATAGGCGGCATCGTCGAGCGCGCTCTGCTCGCCGCCAAGCACCACCAGTGCGTCGTATCCTTCCGGTGTTTCAGGAACGGCCTCGCCGAGATAGGCGCGGCGGATCTCGATCTCGGCCTTTGCCTCGCGAAGCGCCGTGCCGACCTGGCCGAGCTCGGTCTTCGCCATGTTTTCAACCACCAGCACCCGCATCATCGCATTCCCTTCGCATCGACCGTGGAGATTGACCACGAGCGCGGCCACTGTTCAAGAGGTCACATAGCGATGCGATGATGCGGACGGGTTCATGCGGGCCTTGACTTCGTGAGCGAACTTTCCGACCCTTGGGGCATGATGATGCCGACGATTTCTTCTCATTGCTGCTTCCGGGTGTGCCCGATCGCAGGAACCTGACCCCAGCCCGGACGCTTGCGCTCTCCGGGTCAGGGGAGCCTTTCGCGTCGGCAGAAGAAATTTCCGAGCGCGGCTGAACGAGCGCCTAATCTCCAGAAAACCTATTCGATTGCGCCCTGTCGTGCGCTTCGATTGAACGTGTCAGGTCCCATCATGGCGGCAACCCGCAAGAAACTTCCCCCGATCATCATCAATGCCGAAGACCACAAGCGGCTGACGGCGCTCGCCTCCTCCGCGCTCGAGCGCGTGCCTGATGTGGCCGAGGCACTGCTCTTTGAACTCGACCGCGCCCGGGTCGGCGCGCCCGACGCGCTGCCCGCCAACAGCGTGCAGATGGGCTCCACCGTCGCCTTCGAGGCCGACAATGGTTTTGCCAAGCAGGTGACGCTCGTCTATCCCGGCGAGGCCGATATCGAGGCCGGCCGCATCTCTGTGCTGACCCCTGTCGGCGCGGCGCTGATCGGGCTCTCCGTCGGCCAGTCGATCGACTGGCAGGACCGGTCGGGCAAGGTCCACCGGATGACCATTCGCAGCGTGACGGCGAAGGAAAGCGCCTGAGAGGTCGCGACGGCGAAAGCCTCACCAGCTGCAAGACGAAAACGGGGAGGCCGGTTTTCACCGCCTCCCCGTTCTTCTAAGCGTCGTTCATTCGATCAGAACTGCTTGCCGAGCTTGGCGTCGACAGACTGGCTGTTGGCGCCGCGGATGGCGAAGAAGAACAGGATCGCTGCCCAGAGGATCGACTTCTCCGCGCCGAAGAGGCCCTCACCCTGCACGATGCCATGGAAGTAGACGGTGACGAGCAGAACGATCATGCCGGCAAAGGCAGCCGGGCGCGTCAACAAACCGATCGCGATCAAAATGCCGCCGAAGAATTCGGTCGCGGCGAGCAGCGGCGACCAGAAGACGCCGGGATAGAAGCCGAGGCCCTCGACCATGCCGATCGCGCCGAAGGGATTGGTGATCTTGCCAAAACCGTGAACCGCAAGCAGAGCGCCGGCGAGCACACGCAACAGCGTTTCGGCGGATGTATTGAGCGGCAGATAGATCTTTTCCAGCGCCGGCAGGATGGCGCGCGGGCGGGAACTGGAAACGGTGACGTCGGTCATTAAGGGGCCTCTCCGGCGGTTGGGTGCGACAATTTGTGCAATGCCGCATTGTCTCGCCGCGACGACAGCGCAAAGCAAGCTATCCGCCGATAAAAACATGACTAAATTGGTTGACAATCGTGTGAGCGCAGCGTGAGCATGAGCCCCGGAACGCAGTTGTTTCCAACTGAGGCGACCGCTATGGTCGCCGCCCGAAGCACATCCGAGACACCCGATGGACCAGAAGCCGCGCATCACCATCCTTTACTGCACCCAGTGCAGCTGGCTGCTTCGCGCCGGCTGGATGGCGCAGGAACTGCTGCAGACGTTCGGGCAGTCGCTCGGCGAAGTGGCGCTCATTCCCGGCACCGGCGGCAATTTCGAGATCCGCGTCGATGACGCGCTCATCTGGGAGCGCAAGCGGGACGGCGGTTTCCCCGGGCCGAAGGAACTGAAGCAGCGCATCCGCGACATCATCGAGCCGGAGCGCGATCTCGGTCATACGGACAGGAGCTGATCCTGGATTTCGGAATTCTTGCCGGCGTCTTTTCCGCGGCCTTCCTGTCGGCGACGTTGCTTTTCGGCATGTCGGAAGCTGCGATCGTGGCCGCCGCCCTGCACGGCGAAACGAGCCGCCCTGCCCTCTTCATCGCCGCGACATCAGGCAACGTGCTCGGCGCCGTCGTCAATTTTGCGCTCGGGCGTTTTCTGATCCGCTTCGAGGGGCGCCGGTGGTTTCCAGTTTCGCCCACCAATCGGCAAAAGGCAGAGGCGCTCTTTGCCCGCTACGGCCAGCCGGTGCTGCTTCTTTCCTGGCTGCCGGTCATCGGCGACCCACTGACGCTGGTCGCCGGATTGCTGCGCATGAAGCTGCTGCTGTTCCTGCTGTTCGTCACCATCGGCAAGGCCGCACGTTATGCGGTCGTCCTTTACCTGACGCCATAACAGCCCCGCACAACTCAGCTGTGCGCGAAGATATCCGTCTCGTCCCAGCCAAGCAGGTCAAGCTTGGAGCGCGTCGGCAGGAAGGCGAAGCAGGCTTCGGCATGCTCGATGCGACCATCGCGGATGAGGCGCGCCGTCAGCTTGTCGCGCAGCGCATGCAGGTGCAGCACGTCGGAGGCGGCATATTCGAGCTGCGCCTGCGACAGGGTCTCTGCTGCCCAGTCGGACGACTGCTGCTGCTTGGAAATGTCGACGTCGAGCATTTCCTTGAGGTTGTCCTTGAGGCCGTGGCGATCGGTGTAAGTGCGGGTCAGCCGCGAGGCGATCTTGGTGCAGAAGACCGGCGTCGTCGTCACCCCGAAGGTATGGAAGAGGACGGCGATATCGAAGCGGCCGAAATGGAAGATCTTCTGGCGGGCCGGATCGGCAAGCATGGCGACGAGGTTCGGCGCTTGCTTCTGGCCGGCTGCGATGCGGATCACGTCGGCCGTACCGTCGCCCGGAGACAGCTGCACCACGCAAAGGCGATCACGGCGGGGGATGAGGCCGAGCGTTTCCGTGTCGATCGCGATTGCGCCTCGATAACGGTCGGCGTCGGTTGCGGAGATATCGCCTTCATGGAACCGTATTGCATTCGCCATCGAAAATCCCCAGATCAAACGAAGTGGTGTGGCCTATAGCGCAAGTTTGGCGTCGGCGATACCGTAGTCACGTTCCGCCCGCCGGCTGCCCTTTGAAAGTCCTGACGATGACGTCTTTTCAACCCGCCCTCGCTCTCTCCACGCTCGCGCTGGCGATCGGGCTGACGGCCATGCCGGCACCGGCGCAGACCTATCGGGACCTGCCGGGCGTGCGCCAGATGGATCCGTTGAATGGTGGTGGCGACCAAACCGTATGCGAGCAGACCTTTGTCGACCGAAACTATCCGTTCGAATCGTCGGCCCGCGGCGGCCCCATCTACGACACGATCTACAACTGCCGCCGTGGCGACGGGCCGGTCTTCCAGGGCAGCGACCTGCCGCCTTCGCTCTATCGGCAGAAGCGTGGTCTCGGCTACTAAGCAAAAACACGACAAGCAATCCTCGTGCGAAGACAGCATCGGGACCGCCACGCCGCTTGGCAAGCGGCGGAACGGTTCCTAGCCTCACGGCCAGAGCATGGGCGTCCTCCGTCTCAGCGCCGCGCAAAGGTCACGGTAGCGCTTTGAGGTGCTGCATGTTTTTATCCTTCGATCGACCCGATCAAAGGAAACCTGCAGTGGGAGGAACCATGCCCGACAACCGGCCGCTTGCCATCAGTGCACCCGCACCACGCACGCTCGATCTCATCTTCACACCGGAAACCCTCAAGGACCTGCATCGCCGCTACCGCATCGTCGAAGCGGACCCGGAGGATATCGCCGGCCTTGGCGACGACGTGCTCGGCAACGCCCACTACATCATCGGCCAGCCCCCGCTCGACCACGCCACCCTCAGGCGCATGAGCCAGCTGAAAGCGATCCTCAACGTCGAAAGCAACCTGATCAACAACATGCCCTATGAGGTGCTGTTCGAGCGCGGCATCCATGTGGTGACCACCGGGCAGGTCTTTGCCGAGCCGGTGGCGGAACTCGGCCTCGCCATGGCGCTCAACATCGCCCGCGGCGTCGTCGACGCCGACCTTTCCTTCCGTGAAGGCCGCGAACTCTGGGGTGGCGATGGCAACCGTTCGGCGCGCCTGCTTTCCGGCTCCGAGATCGGCATCATCGGCTTCGGCGATCTCGGCAAGGCCCTGAACCGCTTGCTCTCCGGCTTCCGGGCGAAAATCCGCGTCTTCGACCCCTGGATGCCGGCCTCGATCCTGCGGGACAATGGCGTTGAACCGGCTTCGCTCGAGACCGTGCTGGGCGAAAGCGACTTCGTCTTCGTCGTTGCTTCCGTTACCAGCGAGAACGAAGGCTTCCTTGGCGAGAAGGCGTTTGCCCGCATGCGTCCGGGTGCCGCCTTCATTCTCCTCAGTCGCGCCGGCGTCGTCGATTTCGAGGCGCTGATGGCCGCGGTCGCAAGCGGCCATATCGTGGCGGCGAGCGACGTCTTTCCGGAGGAGCCCCTGCCGCTCGACCATCCCGTTCGCCGCATGCCGGGCTTCCTGCGTTCGGCGCACCGCGCCGGCGCGCTCGACAGCGCCTTCAAGAAGATGGGCGACATGGTGCTCGAAGACATGGACCTGATGGATCGCGGCCTGCCACCGATGCGCTGCAAGCGTGCCGAGCGCGAAACCGTCGCGCGCATGCGCTCGAAGCCGGTAACGGTGAACTGAGACATTTTTCGCTGCGGATCTCGGCGGGATCGTGCATCCCGCCGATTAACGTGTTTTATGGGATTCGCATTTAACTTTTCTTGCACATGCGATCAACCTTGCACGTTAAGGTCGTCGCCGAGGCATCGTTACGGAATCAGAGAAACGCGATGGTAGACACGGCGCCCGGCGCTCGACAAGGCAAAGCACGCGATGGCTGGAACAGTTCGCTGCGATCGCTGTTCAGCCTCGTCATGGTCGCCATGCTGATCGTCGTTTCCGCGACGCTTGTCGGGCTCGACTACCATCGCTCGCGCAACGCCGCGATCGCTGATGCCGAGGCCAACATGCGCGGCTTCATGAACCGCCTTGTCGACCGGCTGGGCGTGCTCTCGGGCGACACTTCCGCCCTCGTCAATCTCGTCTCCTCCGTCGCCAATTCCTTCCTCGTGCCCCCGCCTGAGCGCATGAACGACAAGGTGGCGGTGCTTCGTGAAGGCATCACCCGCTCGCCGCACATCGATGGGGTCTATGTCGGCTACCCCAACGGCGCCTTCTTTCAGGTCGTCGACCTCAAGCAGGTTGCCTGGCGCATGGCGCTCGACGCGCCCCGTGGCGCCGCCATTGCGGTGCGCTCGATGGAAAGGGACTCAAACGGCAAGCCGCTCCAGCGCGTTCTCTTCGTCGACAAGGACGGCACGCAATTCTCCGAACGGCGGCTACCGCCATCGAGCTTCGACCCGCGCACGCGACCCTGGTATCGCGCGGCCGTCAACGGCAAGGCCGCGGTCTCGACTGGACCCTATGAAAGCGCCACCACCGAAACACTGGGCATGACCATCTCGCAGGCGCATCGCGGCAATCCGCAGATCGTCATCGGCGCCGATGTCGTGCTCGATACGATCACCGACTTCCTCGCCCGCGAACGGCTGACTGCTGGTTCGGTGTCCTTCATCCTCGATGCCGTCGGCCGGCCGATCATCCATTCCGACCGGGTGATGATGCGACGCATCATGGCTGCCAAGGATAAGGACGCCCCGATCGTGCAGGCCGACAGCGACCCGCTGATCCAGAGCATCCGCCAACATCCACCAGCGCCCGGCAAGGCCGACTTCGTCCAAGTCGGGGACCGCACCTACCTCGTCATGGTAACGCCGCTCGAATCCGCGCTGCTTCTCTCCGGCAACCGCGCCGTGGTGGCCGCACCGCTCGACGAATTGATGGCGGACGCCAACAAGACGCTCGTTCAGGGGCTGGCGATTTCCGGGGCCGTGGTAGCCTTGGCGGTACTCGCCTCGCTGGTGCTGGCGCATCTGATTACCAAGGGGCTCAACCAGCTGACCGCCAGCGCCAACCGGCTGCAGGACCTCGACTTCACCACCCCGATCGATGTTTCCTCGCATGTCAGCGAAATCTCGACCCTCGGCGGCGCCATGAACCGGGCCCGCGATGCAATCTTCACCTTTGCGCTCTATGTGCCGAAGGAACTGGTGCGCAAGGGCATCGAATCCGGCCATTTCAGCGGCCGCTCCGCCTGGCGTCAGGAAGTCACCGCGCTCTTCACCGACATCTACGATTTCACCACGCTCAGCGAACGGCATTCGCCCGAGGAGGTGGTGGCGATGCTGTCGGAGTATTTCGATATCTTCAGCGAGACGGTCGGCGAGCACGACGGCACGATCATCCAGTTCCTCGGCGATTCGGTCTTTGCCATGTGGAACGCCCCGGCACCGGACGACAAACACGCCGAGAATGCCTGTCGGTGCGCGCTCGCGGTCCAGCAGCGCCTCAGCATCTTCAACGAAGCACAGCGCAAGAAAGGACTGCCGGAGTTCCGCACACGCTTCGGCATTCACACCGGCACCGCCGTCGTCGGCAATGTCGGCGCCAAGGAGCGGCTGCAATATACCGCCATGGGCGACACGGTGAACGTCGCCTCGCGCCTCGAGGGCATGAACAAGAACTACGGCACGATGATCATGGCGAGCGGCGCGGTCGTTGCCCATACGGGTGGCACGATCCACTTCCGGCCGCTCGGCACAGCGCAGGCCAAGGGCCGGGCCTCGACCCTGGAGATTTACGAAGTGCTGGGCGCGGAGCCGAAAGAGCCGGAAGCCCTCGATGACGGCCCGAAGACACACGACAACTTGTCGGCCGGCTCCGAAAGCCGCGAATAGACGTCAGGAGCCGAGGCGGCGGTTCTGCCGGGTGACCCAGCGAATGCCGCCGACCACGGCGAAGGCGAGCAGTGGCCAGACGGCCCAGAAGACGCCGCGCCAGGTCAAGAGATTGATGGTGAGAAGCACCAATCCCGAGAGCACCAGTATGCCGATGCTGCGGTCCACCCACGGGTTGGTCTTGATCCAGGCAAGGCCGGCAAGGATGGCGAGGCCAAGCAGCGGCCAGACGGACCAGAAGGTTCCGTTCCAGGTCAACAGGTTGAGAGCGACCAAGCCAGCGGCAACGATGTAGAGAACCGGGAGCGATCCGCTCCTGATTGCCGCAATCACGCCCACCGGCTCCGGACGCGGCTTGGCCGCCTCGGCAGCGGCTGCTTCAGCACGGCGGCCGAAGGTCTCTGCGGCAAAGGTCGGACGGGGATCGTCCGCGCCGATGCGCACGGCATAGCTCGGCACACCGCCATCGATGTTCTTGACCTCAAGAGGCCCCAGAAAATCGAAACCGACGGCGACCTTGTTGCGCACCTGGTCGTACACGGTATTGGAGATGACGATGCCGCCAGCCGGCGCGGACGCCTGCAGCCTGGCTGCAACATTGACGCCGTCGCCGTAGAGATCGTCGCCCTCGGCGATCACGTCGCCGAGATTGATGCCGATGCGAAACAGCATCTGCTCGTCGGCCGCGCATTTCTCGTTGCAGCCGGCGAGTTCGTTCTGCACGTCGATCGCGGTGCGCAGCGCTTCCACGACGCTCGGAAACTCGGCGATCAGTCCATCACCCCAGGTGTTGACGACACGGCCCTCATGCGCCTCGATGAGCCTTCCCATGGCATCGCGATGGCGCTTCAACGTGGCGAGCGTGCCCTCCTCGTCGGCGCGCATCAGCCGCGTGTAGTCCTGGACGTCCGCAGAGAATATGGTCGTCAGCTTGCGACGTGTCTCAGACATCGCTTCGTCCTTCTCAAAGCCGCCGCCCCGGCGGACGATAACATGGGACCGCCCTCACGCGGAAAGCCTGCCCTTCATAGCCGATAGAATATCAATGCTGCCGGCCCAAGCTTCAAGGCGCACCACGCGAAAATATCCTGGGCATGCAACCATCCTGGTCGAAGAGCGAGGGTCGGAAGGCAGGAAATCGCCACGGAATCCGGCCAAACGCCAGAAACGAAAAAACCCCGGCGAACCGGGGTTTTTCAAAACCAAATCAAAGATTTGGTTTGGGAATTTGGTGCCCAGAAGAGGACTCGAACCTCCACACCCTTTCGAGTACCAGCACCTGAAGCTGGCGCGTCTACCAATTCCGCCATCTGGGCGACGAGCGGGTGTGTAAAAGGCTCGAGTCGAAGTGTCAACAGGCTTTTTGAAGTTTTCGTGTCGGAGGACAAAAAACTCAGTTCGAGGCGGTTTTTGCCCAATGCCGGATTGTGGATAGGCCGCTCGACAGCAGTCCCTCGGCCGCCTCGGCCGTGTCCGCCTCGACATAGCAACGCATCTCCGGTGCATTTCCGGAGGGGCGGAAGTGAACGATGCGACCGTCGTCAAGCGTCACCCGCAGCCCGTCGATATCGCTGACGGCGACCGGCCGGCCGATCGGCGCCAGGAATGCCGCGAGATTTTCGTTGCCGCCGCGCAAATAGGCCATCAGCCGGGCGCTGGTTTCGACCGGGAAATTTTCGAGCCGGTCGCTGAGCGCCACAGGAAGCCGATAGGAGGCGGCCAGCACCGACAGCGAGAGTTTGGCCTCTGCCGCCGCAGCCAGTGCGGCGACGATCGGCAGGACGCAGTCGCGGGTGGGCAGCGGCTGGAGGGTTGCGTCGTTGACGACGAAGGGGCTGGCCGTCAGCGTGCCGCCATTGGCCTCGAAGCCGGCGACCTTGGTCGACCCCTCGTCCAGGGCCTCCTGCATTCCGGCGATCACGAAGGGCGACCCGACGCGGGTGCGCAGCACGGAGAGCCCTTCCCTGCGCTCCAGGCCCGAATTCGAGGTGACCGGCGTGACGACAAGCGTAGCACCGAGGAAGCCGCAGGCAATCAGCCCGAGGAGATCGCCGCGCAGCGGCAAGCCGTTCTCGTCCGCGACCAGCGGCCGGTCGCCGTCGCCGTCCGCCGATACAATCGCATCGAACCGGTGTTCGCGGGCCCATTCCTGAAGGCGTTCGATCGTGTCGGTGGACACCGCTTCGGTATCGACGGGGATAAAGTGTTCCGAACGTCCGAGGGCGACGACCTCGGCGCCAAAGAAGGCGATCAGATCGGCGAGAAGATCCCGCGCGGCGGTGCTGTGCTGGTAGACGCCGACCTTGAGGCCGGCGAGCGCGCCGGCGGGCAACAACTGCCGGTTTCGCTCGATGAAGAGCGAGGATGCGCGGGACGCATGGTCCTCACCAATGCCCTGATTGGCGACCGGCTCGATCTGCCCGGCGATTTCATCGGCAATCCGGCTGATGGCGACTTCATCTTCCTTGTCGATTTCGCCATCCGGCCGATAAAACTTGATGCCGTTCCGATCAGCCGGGATATGGGAGCCGGTGATCATCAGACCGGCCGCTCCGCATTCGCGGCCATAAAGCGCAAGCGCCGGCGTCGGCACCGTGCCGCAATCGAAGACGCGCAGTCCTTCGCGCGCGAGTGCCGAGGCACAGACTGCCGCGATTTCCGGGCTCGAATCGCGAAAGTCGCGGGCGATCACGATCGGGTCACCCGGCTGGCTGCGCCCGGACGTCAGAAGATAGCGCGCAAACGCGGTCGCGTAGCGGGCCGAAGGCTCACCCTTCAGTTCCTCTGAAAGGCCACGCAGGCCGCTGGTACCAAACTTCAACTGCATCGCATTCTCCGCTGCCCGTTGCCGGGCGAAAAAGGGACAAAAACAAAACGGCGCGCACGCGGGACAAGCGCTTTCCGGGCAAGTTGGCCAAAGGCCGGAGCTCCGAGGCTCCCTTCTGCACGCTCCCTGCCCATTGCCATGAATAAACCAAGAAATGCAAACGTAATACAGGCAGGGACACAACCGGAAGGCAGTGCTTTCCGAAAGCGAGGACAAAATGACGGGATTTCGCAATTTCGTTATCGGCTGCAGCTTGGCCGCCGCCTCCCTGATCACCCCCGTCGGACCTGTGCAGGCGATGCCGCTTCAGGCGCCCGACCTTCAGATCAAGGCACAAGGCGACGTCCAGAATGTGCAGTATTACCACCGCCGTTACGGCGGATATGGCGGATACGGCTGGCGAGGCGGTTGGGGAGGCCCCTATTACAGACGCGGATGGGGTAGCCCCTACTATGGCGGCTCCGGCCTGACCCTCTACTTCGGCTCGGGCGGATACTACGGCGGCGGTTACTATGGCGGCGGATACTACCCCCGCTACGGCTACTATCCCCGCTACGGCTACAATCGCGGCTATTATCCCCGCCGTTACTACGGCGGCAACTACTACTATCGCGATCGGTATGTCGGTGGCGGCAACGCCCATGTCAGCTGGTGCCTGTCGCGCTACCGTTCCTACAATCCGGCAACCAACCGGTTCTTGAGCTACGGCGGCGCTTACAAGGTCTGCTATTCGCCCTATCGCTAGAGCGCGGCGCGTCCGCATGAACGCACGAGAAACGCTCTAGCGCCCTGATTGGGGCGCGGCCTGGCCGTACCGCCTGCGCACCTTCTCTCCGCCCCGCATTAGCGGGAGTTGGAAGTTTTGCGCGCCATCACCGGCGCTTGCGTGCCCCAACATCTCGGCAGCGCCAGTTAAACCGGCATTAACTGCAAGAGCCTACCGTTTCAAAACGATCCACTGTGCTGCCAGGATGAATCATGCTGCTTCCGACCCAGCAATCTGCCGCCACCGCGACGACCAATCTGGTCGGCTCGATCCTCAAGGACATCGAAAAGCGGCAGACGGAGGAAGAAGAAAAGGCCAAGAGCACAAAGGACGACCGGCTCCTTAGGGCGCAGGTCGAGCCCGATGGCGCTCAAAAGGCCGCCAACGAGAAGATCAACGGCTACTTCTTCGATCATGCTCGCAACGACGCCAACAACAACCGCGCCGTGCTCATCCGTGAGGTCGGAAAATTTTTCGACATCGAGCGCGAAACGTTCAAGTCCGATTCCGCCTTTGCAAGGGAAATCGAGAACCAGCTGAAGCAGCTGGAATCGCCCGCCATTGCGAAAATCGAGGAAGAACTGGGGCTCGACAAGCTCGGACTATCGCTTACGGAGCTGGTCGAGGCGCTCAAGAACCCCGGCGGCCCGGAAAACGACGCACTGAAGGTTGCGCTCGGCGAAACGAGCGACAAGGGACCTCAAAGCGTTGCACAAGCCGCAAATGCCGTCGACCGCCTGAAGAGCGCGACGGAGCCTGCGTCGACCGAGGAAGCCCAGCTCAACAGCCTGCGCGGTGACCCGACGCGCAGAACCGACAAGCTGTCGCTCGACGAAGAGGAGCAGCATCTGCGGGCGCTCCAGCTCAAGGACGAGATGGAAGATATCGCCGACCAACGCACGGCAGCCGGCCCCTTTCTGCGCTTCGACGACAACGGCCTCTATAGGCTCGCTGCGCTAAGCCTCTGACGGCTTTCGGCGCACGATGCCGAGCCGCGCCATGACCTCCTTGGGTATGCCATAGCGGCGAACCACATCGCGGCTGTCACGCAGGCCGCAAATCTCCCGCTGAATGAGGAAGGCCCATACGGCATCGGCCGCCTCGTCGAGCACCCGCTCGCGTAGATCCCTCGCCACATCTCCCTTCAATGCCGCAAGCGCTGCAAGCGCCTTTTCGACCTTGAGGCCATGCCGGCCAAGCGCATCGGCGCGCTCGGACATCAATTCGTATTCGAGCACGTTGAAGGCGCCGGCCGTCGAGAAGTTCGGGCTTAGGGCTTTTGGGGGACGGACTGTCATCCGAAACTCCTGGCACAGACACCATTCGAGCCTGCAGAGCGGCTCCCTTAAAGATAGGCCTTGCAGACCCGTCCGCAAGCTGGGTCGCGACATGCCGGAAGCCGAAACATGGTTAAGAATTCATAAACCTCTTTGCCCTAACCTCAAACCATCATGCCGATTCTCCTATCCGCGGCCGAGCCGCGGCTGTCTGGCCATTCGCCACGACGCGCATGAGGCGCCAACCCGCAAGTCATGAACAGAAAGTCGCGCGCAAGCCGAAAAATCGGACCGCGCCCGAGCGCGTTTCGTCGTTCCACGACGAATGGTCAAACCGAGGTCAAGCGAGATGGAGACCAGAATGCTGATACCCATCCAGGCTCGAACCGCGGCCCCCACGGAAGAGACGAGCGCAAGGACGCTGCAGCCTGCAGCACCATTGACCGCCAGCCAGCGTGGCGAAGCCATACAGAAGATCCTCGATGCGCTGACGCGGCATCTTTCCGGTCGTGAGATCCTTTCGAAGGACGCGCTGGTGCGGCTGATGGAGGATCTCGCGCGCATCCTGAAGTTCCCGCCACTCCCGCAGGAGGGGGGGCGCGATTTCGTCCGGCGGTTGGTGGCCTTCCTCGAATCGATGCCGACGTCCGACCGGCTGCTTCTGGAGCGTCAGCTTGGCGGGCGCAATCTTTCAATCCGCGTCGGCCTGCTAGCGGACCTGCCGGCGATCCGCAACGGCACGAGCGCGCCGGGCGGCACCGCGACACCCATGCCGGCGCAGGCGCGCGACCTCATCCTGCGCAACCCCTCGCTCCAGCCTGCGCTGCCGTTCAGCCAGACCGCGGCACGCACGCCGCTCGGTGGTGAAGTCGCACTTCTACAGGCTGTGCTGCGCAAGACCTTTGGCGTCGGCAACGATGTGACCGAGCCGCAGGGCGAGGATCTGGACGCGGCCGGAACCGAAGCGCCATCAAAGAGCGGAAGCGAAAAGCCCACAGAGCGGGGTGAGGCGCGCGCGAACGCCGCGAAGAGCGCTTCATCGGGCGACACGCCGATCGGGAGCGCTGCCTCGCTGCTTGCGGGCGAAGGCGAGATCGCGGAACCGGCATCGCTGTCTGGCCCCATCGCCGAGGCCGAGCAGGACCTGCAATCCGGCGAAGTCGGACACGGCGAGACGGAAGCGCCCGCCAGAGAAAGTGCCGCAACACCGCTTGAAGCGCATGGCGCCGATGAAATGGAGGCTGCCGACACGATCGAAGGCGAGGATCCCGACGGCACCTACGGCCCGCTGCCCGATGCCGACGAAGAAGACGGCCACAGGACCACCGCTGCCGGTCGCAACGATCCGGAGGTGCGCTCGGCACGCGTGCTCTCCGAGCCCATCAAGACGCTCATCCGCGACAGCGTGGCCTTGCCTGCGGGCGCGGCCGATGGCGATCCGGGATCGGCGGCGCAGCAGACGGACGAGCCGGCTACGCAGCCCCAGCCCGCCGCCAAGGAAGCTGGCATGCGCGTCGCTGATGCCGCCGCCCGCCAGCGCGCCGTAACGGACGCCGGCACGACCTTGCCGTCGCTGCTCGACGATCGCTCCGAGGAGACCGCTGCACCACCGCGCGGACCCGCGGACATTCGCCCGCAACGCGCCACGGACGAGCAGACGGTGCAGCAGATGATCGCCAGACTGGTGGAAAACGGCCTGCCGCGCGAGGCCATCCCCTTCGCGATGATCCCCTATCCAGTGGCCGCCGGCGAGGTGGAAGGCGAAGACCATTCGCGCGGCATGCCCGGAGGCTCGGGCGAAGATGCAGCGGGTGAGGACGAAACGACACAAGAGGGAAGCGACGGAAATCCGGAAGACGGAGAGCCGACCGGCGAAGCCATGCCGGAGGGCGAGGCACCGGAACCGCCCGACGCCTACGATCTTTACCGCAGGCTCGGCGGTCTCGGCTAAGACGCCGGTTCAGCCTTAAGCTCGGGCCTAGCCCCATCCAGGGCTGGGGGCCGATTTCACAATTCGGACTTGGTTGGAAAGAAAAACCCGCGGAGATCGCTCTCCGCGGGTTTTCCAATTCAAACGCCAGGCAACGATTACTCGTTGTTCTGGCGGTTCTTCAGAGCGGCGCCGAGGATGTCGCCGAGCGAAGCGCCCGAGTCGGACGAACCGAACTGAGCAACGGCTTCCTTCTCTTCAGCGATTTCCAGAGCCTTGATCGACAGCTGGATCTTTCGGTCCTTCTTGGAGAAGTTGGTGACGCGAGCGTCGACAACCTGACCAACCGAGAAACGCTCCGGACGCTGTTCGTCACGATCACGCGACAGGTCAGCGCGGCGGATGAACGAGGTGATGTCTTCGTGGTTGACGAGCTTCACTTCGATGCCGCCATCGTTGATCGCGATGATCTCGGCCGAAACAACGGCGTTCTTGCGCAGTTCGCCCGAAGCAGCGGCGTCGCCGACTGCATCCTTGCCGAGCTGCTTGATGCCGAGCGAGATGCGCTCCTTCTCGACGTCGACGTCAAGAACAACAGCGCGAACGACGTCGCCCTTGTTGAACTCTTCGATGACCTGCTCGCCCGGACGGTTCCAGTCGAGGTCGGAAAGGTGAACCATGCCGTCAACGTCGCCGTCGAGGCCGATGAACAGGCCGAATTCGGTCTTGTTCTTGACTTCGCCTTCGACTTCGGTGCCAGCCGGATGGCTATGCGCGAATGCCTGCCACGGGTTCTCGAGCGTCTGCTTGAGGCCGAGCGAGATACGACGCTTGGTCGGATCGACTTCGAGAACGACAACGTCGACTTCCTGGCTCGTGGACAGGATCTTGCCGGGGTGTACGTTCTTCTTGGTCCAGGACATTTCGGAGATGTGGATCAGGCCTTCGATGCCCGGCTCCAGCTCGACGAACGCACCGTAGTCGGTGATGTTCGTGACGGTACCGGAGATCTTCTTGCCGACCGGGTACTTCGCACCGATGCCATCCCACGGATCCGACTCGAGCTGCTTCATGCCGAGCGAGATGCGGTGGGTTTCCTGGTTGATGCGGATGATCTGAACCTTGACCTGCTGGCCGATGTTCAGGATCTCCGACGGATGGTTCACACGGCGCCATGCCATGTCGGTGACATGGAGCAGACCGTCGATGCCGCCGAGGTCGACGAACGCACCGTAGTCGGTGATGTTCTTGACGACACCTTCGACAACCTGGCCTTCTTCAAGGTTCTGAACGATTTCAGAACGCTGCTCGGCACGGGACTCTTCGAGAACCGTACGACGCGATACGACGATGTTGCCGCGGCGCTTGTCCATCTTGAGGATTTCGAAGGGCTGCGGGTTGTGCATCAGCGGGGTGACGTCGCGGATCGGACGGATGTCGACCTGCGAGCGCGGAAGGAAGGCAACGGCGCCGTCGAGATCGACGGTGAAGCCACCCTTGACCTGGTTGAAGATGATGCCTTCGACGCGTTCGCCGGCTTCGAACTTCACTTCCAGGCGCATCCAGCTTTCTTCGCGGCGAGCCTTTTCGCGCGACAGAACAGCTTCGCCGAGCGCGTTTTCGATGCGCTCAACGTAGACTTCGACTTCGTCGCCGACCTTGAGCGAGCCGTCCTTCGCCTTCGCGCCGAATTCCTTCAGAGCGATGCGGCCTTCGACCTTCAGACCGACGTCGACAACGGCGACGTCCTTTTCGATGGCCGTGACAATGCCCTTGGCAACATAGCCTTCGGCGAGATCGGTCTTCGCGAAGGATTCTTCGAGAAGCGCTGCGAAATCGTCACGGGTTGGGTTGGTAGCAGACATGGAATCTCCTGCATGCATCTCACGGGGGAGACGCATATGCGCCGGGGGCTGGTGTTGAACAGGCCTGAACCCAGTCCGCCCCATCGAAGGGACAATCCGGCGCGTGGACGGAATTTCAGGCTTATGCAAGAAGAGCGATCCTGACAGTGTCCGGGATGGGCCCTTCTTCAGATCTTCTTGATCAGGGCCGCATCGATCAAAGACTTCGCGGCCTGAAACGCCGCCTCTATACTCATTTCAGACGTATCAAGCAAGTGCGCGTCGTCGGCCGGGCGCAAAGGACTGTCGGCGCGGCCCATATCACGCTCGTCGCGCTTCTTCACATCCTCGAAAATCGTCTGGTAGTCGGCCGGCTGACCATTGCCGATGATCTCGTCATAGCGGCGCTGCGCCCGCACTTCCGGCGATGCTGTGACATAGAGCTTCACCGGAGCATCCGGGCATACGACCGTGCCGATGTCGCGGCCGTCGAGCACCGTGCCGGGCTCGCGCAGCGAAAAAACCTGCTGCGCCTCGACCAGCGCCCGGCGCACGGCCGGCATGACCGCGATCTTCGAGGCGGCCTCGCCGATCGCGTGGGCGGAAAGCACCGAGCGATCGAGCCCGGCCAGTTCAACCTCGCGCGCCACCTTCTCGGCGACCGCCTCGTCGTCGAGCGGCAAGCCGCCATCGAGCAGCGCCTTGGCGGTGGCGCGGTAGGTGAGGCCGGTATCGAGATGATGGAAGCCGTATTCCTCGGCGATGCGGCGCGAGAGCGTGCCCTTGCCGGCTGCGGCCGGTCCGTCGATAGCGATGGTGAACGTCATTTTCCAACCTGCATATGTATGTGGTCGTCGTGCCTGGCGGCCCGGCAACCCTGAAACCGAATGGACCCCGCTTCGACGCCAAGTCTCTGCGCCAGATGCGGCTCCACGAAAATCTTCTCGATGCCGAAACCGCCCCCCTCGGCCGAGAGCCAGCGGAGCGCCTCTGCGGTCCGGCCTTCTTCCAGCGGCAAGGGCCGCCACAGCGATTGCAAGAAGTCCAAGTCCCAGCGCAAGGTCAAGAGGTCTTCGCGATCCCGGCATGGGAGAATGCTGTCCGGTCCCGGCTGCTCGAAGGCAAAATAGCCGATCGGCGAGCGGGTCGCCTGATCCTCATAATCGCCCTCGGCATCCTGATAGAAGAACGCGACATCGAGCTTCCGACCGTCCGAATGGGACAAATGCGGGAAGAGCGGAAAACCGTCGAAGAACGGAAAGTTGGCGTCGAGCGCCAAGGTGGTCGTTCCGGGGAATACCTGATCCACATGGCGTGACAGGGCAGCGGCCGCTTCCTTCAGTTCCGGAACGACATATTGGCGGTTCAGGACACAGAAGAGCGGCGACTGCATTTTCAGCCGCGACGTGCCGTCGTCGAAACAGGGCAGAGGAACGCGGCCGAAGATCGGCGCAATGGCATAGCTGAGCGCGGTCCCTGCCGCATAGAGGCCGAGAAAGAGCGCCAGAAATACGGCAACGCCGGCTCTCCTTCGACGCAGGAGCCCAAGAGTGACGATCCAGACGGCGCCACCGATCTGCGTCAGCAACGTCAGAAGAACCACGACCGCGAGTGTCAGCAGCCATCTCATTGTTACCGCCGGAATCGTGGGTCTCACGCGATCCTCGCGCCGAGGCTGGTCATGAGGTCCATGAATTCAGGAAAGCTTGTCGCGACCATCGACACGTCGTCGACGGTGACCGGGTGTTCGGATGCAAGCCCGAAAATAAGGAAGCTCATGGCGATGCGGTGATCGAGATGGGTGTTTACGGTCGCGCCGGCAGCGCTTCCGAGCCCCTTACCGTCGCGACGGCCGCGCACGACCAGCGACGAGGCGCCCTCCTCGCAATCGACGCCATTGCGCTTCAGGCCCCCGGCGATGGCGGCGAAGCGATCGGACTCCTTCACACGCAGTTCGTCGAGCCCGGCCATGACGGTATTCCCCTCGGCGAAGGCGGCGGCGATGGCGAGAGCCGGGTACTCGTCGATCATCGAGGCGGCGCGCTCTTCGGGAACGGTGACACCGCTGAGTTCCGAGTGCCGTACGCGCAGATCCCCCACGTCCTCCCCGCCAACCTGTCTGCTGCCGATCACCTCGATATCCCCTCCCATCTCCTTAAGCGTCAGGATCAGGCCCGTGCGCGTCGGGTTCATCAGCACGTTGGTGATCGTGATGTCGGAGCCTGGGACGATCAGGGCTGCGACCAGCGGGAAAGCCGCGGACGAGGGATCGCCGGGCACGTCGATCTCCTGGCCGGTAAGCTTGCCGCGACCATCAAGGCGGATCGTACGGACGCCGCTGACGTCGGTCTCGACAGTGAGCGCGGCGCCAAATGCCTCCAGCATCCGTTCCGTATGATCGCGCGTCATGACCGGTTCGATGACAGTGGTGATCCCGGGCGCGTTGAGACCGGCAAGCAGCACCGCCGACTTCACCTGTGCGGAGGCGACGGGCACGCGATAGGTGATCGGGGCAGGCGTCTTCGGTCCGCGTAGGGTCACAGGCAGGCGATCGCCTGCGGCGGCCCTCACCTGCGCGCCCATTTCGCGCAAGGGCTCGAGAACCCGCGCCATCGGCCGGCGGCTGAGCGAAGCATCGCCAAGGAATGTCGTTTCGAAGTCGTAGACGCCCGCCAACCCCATCGCCAGACGGCAGCCTGTGCCAGCATTGCCGAAATCGAGCGGCGCTTCCGGCGCAAGCAGTGCACCGTTGCCGACACCATCGACGATAAAGGTATCGGCCTCCTTACGAATGCGGGCCCCCATCGCCTGCATCGCGCGGCCGGTGGCCAGCACGTCCGCGCCTTGTAGCAGGCCGGTAATGCGCGTCTCGCCGCTAGCAAGCCCGCCCAGCATCAGCGCCCGGTGCGAGATCGACTTGTCGCCGGGGATGCGGATCGAGCCGCGCAGATCGGCGGACTTTCGGGCAGTGGCGGGTCTCGGGCCCGATCCATGAGACATGCGGCATCCTCTGGCCCGAAAGGGCGTTCTTACCGAAGGGCACAACCGCGCCCGCACCGCGGCACTCCTATCACACCCTCGCTGCGTGTTTCCATAAATTGCGGCCGCTCGCGGAGCGCCACAAGGGGCGGGCAAGAGCCGGAAAGCCAGCAACGCCGGGGCTTTGGCGATTTGTCTTTGACAGATGCGGCCAAGACGATTATGGGGACCGGCTAATCATCATAAGCTTGATACCCTTTCCACCCGCCGGCTTTCCGGCAAGCGCCGGCTCGACCGGCCATTCAAGAGGCTTTGACTGTGGCAAAACCGGAACTTGGAACAAAGCGCATCGACCCGGAAACGGGGCGCAAATTCTACGATCTGAACAGTGATCCGATCGTTTCGCCTTACACCGGCAAGTCCTATCCGCTGTCCTTCTTCGAAGAAACCTCGGTCGCCAAGGTGCTCGAGAAGGAAGAAGAAGAAGAGGTAACGGAAGTCGACGCAGAGAACACCGAAGTCGAACTCGTTTCGCTCGAGGATGCCGATGATGAGGCAGCGGGCGGCGACGACCTGCCGGATCTCGGCGACGACGACGTCGAAATCGACGGCGACGACGATGACGACACCTTCCTGCAGACCGACGACGAAGACGATGACGACGACATGAGCGACCTCATCGGCGTGTCGGACGACGAAGAAGACGTCTAAGCGCTTCAAATGACAAAGAAATGCTCCCGTCCTCGGCCAAAGTGGCCCGGACGGGAGAAAAACGGCCCGGACAAAAAATAAATCCACAGGCCACGCATTTTTCGGCTTGCCATCCTCAAAAAGGGGAAGTAATAAGCCGCCACTCGCCGAGCACAACAGCTCGACGAACTTCCCGGACCGGCCTAGCCGGAACCCGATATGGGGCTATAGCTCAGCTGGGAGAGCGCTTGCATGGCATGCAAGAGGTCAGCGGTTCGATCCCGCTTAGCTCCACCAAAACTTTCCTTCGATTGATCAGTACCCAGTCCTCAGGGACCTTCGTTCGCGGCCATTTCGTCCAGCGAATCCAGGATCATCGTCAGCAACCGGATGATGTCGGCGGATTCGAGCAGAGCATTGCGGATTTCGCGCTCGGACCGTTTGGGTATGGACCCGGCAATGTCCAGCAGGATGTTGGTCACGTCCGGCGCTTCGGTGTTCGGTTCCATGCCCGTCTGCTCGCGCATGCAGCGGATCAGCGCCACTGCGCCTTCAAGCAAACGCTGTGCCTGCACCGGGGTGAGGTCATGGACCTCGTTGGCGGCACGAAACAGCTGCGATCGGAAGCCGGCTATCGTGGTCATCTCGCGGATGATACTCCTTTCGGCTTCAAATGAAAGTGGTGGCCGGGGCCGCCCACGCAACGTTCGGATGAACATGATGCATGCGTTACCTTGCGCGAACGCGAACAGCCGTTTCGCGCGCAACATCCGGCCGCGCGCCATGCATTCATGATTTGTTAAGCAGCGGAACGCAGAAGCTGATGCCATGTTTCTGATCTCGAAAATCTTCTGGCTCATTGTGCAGCCGCTGTCGTTCTCGCTGCTCGCCGTCATCGCCGGGCTGCTTGCGACGGCCATCGGCTGGCGACGCATCGGCGCCGTTCTCGGCAGCCTGGGCGCGCTGGTTCTTTTCATCAGCCTGTTCACCACCGCTGGCCCCTATGCCCTGCAAGCGCTTGAGGATCGATTTGTGCGCCCGACGCCGCCGACAGCGCTTTCCTGCATCATTGTGCTCGGCGGGGCCTTCGAAAACGAAGTCATGGCAAGCCGCGGCGGCACGGAGCTCAACCAGGCAGCAGACCGCTTCATCGAGACAGCGAGCCTCGCCAAGCGCTATCCCGAAGCACGAATCCTCGTCTCCGGCGGCGATGGCTCGATCAGCGGCGCCTACGAGGGCGATGCGCTGGCCTCGAAGGCGTTCTTCGACATCTTCGGCATTGCGGCCGATCGGGTGATCCGCGAGGAAGATTCGCGCACCACCCTCGAGAACGCGCGCTACACCAAGGATCTTCTGGCTGCAAACGGGCTGACGCAATGTGCGCTCGTCACCTCGGCGTATCACATGCCGCGCTCCGTCGGGCTGTTCCGCGCCAACGACATCGACGTCCTGCCCTGGCCGACCGACTACCGCACCAGCGGCAAGGTGTGGCTTGGCTTCGATTTCACCCAGCCCTCACTGAACGCGCAGCTGACGACGACGGCCGCCAAGGAATGGACCGGGCTCGTCGCCTATTACCTGCTCGGCCGCACTCAGACGGTGCTGCCGCGCTAGACGACCATGACACGCCCCAGTGCAGCAAACGGCAGCGCGCCTCCTGACTTCATCCCGACGGTGCGCTAATGATCTGCGGGAGCCAATCGGGCTGAAACGGAGCGCCCATGCCGATCCTCGAAATCCTCGACTATGCCGGTGTGGCCGTGTTTGCCGCAACCGGGGCGCTGTCGGCCTCGCGCAAGCAACTCGACATCATCGGCTATCTGTTCCTGGCCTCGGTCACCGGCATCGGCGGCGGCACGATGCGTGACGTCGTGCTCGGCGCAACGCCCGTCTTCTGGGTCACCAATCCGACCTATCTTCTGGTCTGCGCGACGGTCGCCGTTCTCCTGTTCTTCACCGCCCATCTCTTCGATTCCCGCTACCGGGTCCTCGTCTGGCTCGATGCGATCGGGCTGTCGGCCTATTGCGTGATGGGTGCGGCGAAAGGCTATGCAGCGACGGGGTCGCCGAGCGTCGCGCTCGTTACCGGCATGCTGACGGCGACGTTCGGCGGCGTGCTTCGCGATCTGCTGGCCGGAGAACCCTCGGTGCTGCTGCGGCCGGAAGTCTATGTGACGGCAGCGCTGATCGGTGCCAGTGCCTACGTGCTGGCGACGATGGTAGGACTACCACTTGTGGCCGCCTCAACGCTCGGCGTGGCCTCGGCCTTTGCCGTGCGTGCCGGTGCGCTCAAGTTCGGATGGACGCTGCCGACCGGCAAGGCGCTGCCGGGCCGCGATCCGGACGACGTGATGTGAGCCTTTCGCACGTGCGTGCCTATGACAGGCGGCGGACAGCGCCGGTATCGTAGTTGATGCGGTGTCGGCCGCCACCCGGGCGGCTTCAGCGAAAGGGATACAGCATGCGTTTCTTCAGCAACAAGCTTGCCGCACTCGCCCTTCTTTGCATGGCCTCGCCGGCATTTGCCGCCACGACCGTCAAGGTCGTCGAAGGTGGTGAAGCGGGCGGCCCGATGACACTGACACTCGACCAGTCGACGATAAAGGCCGGAGAGACTGTCTTCCTGGTGCACAACGACGCCATGACGGAAGAGCACGAGATGGTGCTGGTGAAGCTGAAATCAGCCGACCAGAAGATCAATCTCATCGCGGCCAAGCATCGGGTCGACGAAAAGCAGCTCAAGAGCCTCGGCGAGGTTTCCGAGCTGAAGCCCGGAGCCGACGGCCAGCTGAAAGCCAAGCTCGCGCCGGGCAGCTACGTGCTCCTTTGCAACATCAAAGGACACTACGAGGCCGGCATGCGCGCCAATCTGACGGTGACGGAATAGCGGCGATCGATCGCCATCGCGGCCACCATGACGGTGGCCGCCGGATCAGCGGTCGTTTTTACGGCGCAGACGAATGACCACGTCGACATGGGCGATCTCCATGCCCTCGGGCGGTTCCGGCAGGTTGTCGATGTGGATGTTGCTGACCGGAATATCGAGAACCTCGTTCTGGCCCTCGACGAAGAAGTGATGATGGTCCGACACGTTGGTGTCGAAATAGGTCTTGGCGCTTTCCACCGCCAGCACGCGGATCATGCCGGCTTCGGTAAACTGGTGCAGCGTGTTGTAGACGGTCGCCAGCGACACCGGCACGCCGGCCATGACGGCCTCTTCGTGCAGTTCTTCGACGGTCAGGTGGCGATCACCCTTGGCAAAGATCAGATCGGCGAGGGCAACGCGTTGACGGGTCGGACGCAGGCCTGAGTGGCGTAGCCTTTCTTCCGAACTCACTTCTGTTGCTTTCGTCATCAAGGGTCGTTCCATGTATCCCGGCGAAATTCACAATACTTCCTCCGCGATATAACTTTTACGTCCTCGCCTTTCAATAGATTCCAGCCCTGACAGGCGTTGCAAAGCCCGAAAAACCGGTCAAACTCGGGGAATGCTGGCAATTAACTCTGGTCGCGCCCACATTGATCCTGTAAGCGACGGCGGAGTGAAATCGCCATCAGAAGCGATGGAGACCGGACGGAAAACCGCAAGATCCGGGTCGCCACGCTTCATTTCAAGCCGAACTTGCTCTAAAGCAGGTCGGACAACACAATTTGTTACGCGGGGAAACATCTATTCATGACGACCAGACAATCCAGCTTCAGCTATGAGGAAATCCTGGCCTGCGGCCGTGGTGAGTTGTTTGGCCCCGGCAATGCCCAGCTGCCGCTGCCGCCGATGCTGATGGTCCACCGCATCACCGAAATCTCCGAGACCGGCGGCGCCTTCGACAAGGGTTACCTGCGCGCCGAATACGACGTGCGGCCGGACGACTGGTATTTTCCCTGCCACTTCCAGGGCAACCCGATCATGCCCGGCTGCCTCGGCCTCGACGGTATGTGGCAGCTGACCGGCTTTTACCTCGGCTGGCTTGGCGAGCCCGGCCGCGGCATGGCGCTTTCCACCGGCGAAGTGAAGTTCAAGGGCATGGTGCGTCCCCATACCAAGCTTCTCGAGTACGGCATCGACTTCAAGCGCGTCATGCGCGGCCGGCTCGTGCTCGGCACGGCCGACGGCTGGTTGAAAGCCGATGGCGAGACTATCTATCAGGCAACCGACCTCCGCGTCGGCCTGTCGAAGGATAAGGCCGAGTAAAATCCAGGCCTTTCCGCAGCCAACGAAATAAAGAAAAGGTCAGTACCATGAGACGGGTTGTTGTCACGGGCCTCGGCATCGTTTCCTCGATCGGGAACAATGCAGACGAAGTTACGGCGTCGTTGCGCGATGCCAAGTCGGGCATCACGTTTTCTCCCGATTTCGCCGAGAATGGCTTCAAGTGCCAGGTCTGGGGCGCGCCGTCGCTCGATCCGACCGAACTCGTCGATCGCCGTGCCATGCGCTTCCTGTCTCAGGGCGGCGCCTGGAACCACGTGGCGATGAAGCAGGCGATCGCCGACTCCGGTCTGGAAGAAGCCGTCATCGCCCGCAACGAGCGTACCGGCATCATCATGGGCTCGGGCGGACCGTCCACCCGCACCATCGTTGAAGCGGCCGACATCACCCGCAAGAACGTCAGCCCGAAGCGCATCGGCCCGTTCGCCGTTCCGAAGGCGATGTCTTCGACGGCGTCGGCGACGCTTGCCACCTGGTTCCAGATCCACGGCGTCAACTATTCGATCTCGTCGGCCTGCTCGACCTCGGCCCATTGCATCGGCAACGCCGCCGAGATGATCCAGTGGGGCAAACAGGACGTGATGTTTGCCGGGGGTCACGAAGACCTCGACTGGACAATGTCCAACCTGTTCGACGCCATGGGCGCCATGTCGTCGAAGTACAACGAAACGCCGGCGACGGCTTCGCGCGCCTATGACGCCAACCGCGACGGCTTCGTCATTGCCGGTGGCGCAGGCGTTCTCGTTCTCGAAGAGCTGGAGCACGCCAAGGCCCGCGGCGCGAAGATCTACGCCGAAATCGTCGGCTACGGCGCCACCTCCGACGGCTACGACATGGTGGCTCCGTCGGGCGAAGGCGCGATCCGCTGCATGCGTCAGGCGCTCTCGACCGTGAAGGGCGAGGTCGACTACATCAACACCCACGGCACCTCCACCCCGGTTGGCGACAGCAAGGAAATCGGCGCGATCCGCGAAGTGTTCGGCAGCAAGATGCCGCACATCCAGTCGACCAAGTCGCTCACGGGTCACTCGCTCGGTGCGGCCGGCGTGCAGGAATCGATCTACGGCCTGTTGATGATGCAGGCGGGCTTCATCGGCGAAAGCGCGCATATCAGCGAACTCGACCCGGAATTCGATGGCGTTCCGATCGTTCGTAAGCGCATCGACAATGCCAAGATCGATACGGTTCTTTCGAACTCCTTCGGCTTCGGCGGCACCAACGCAACGCTCGTCTTCCAGCGCTACAACGGATAACACCATGACGGGACTGATGACTGGAAAGCGTGGCCTCATCATGGGTGTGGCCAACAACCATTCTATTGCCTGGGGCATCTCCAAGGCGCTTGCAGCGCAAGGCGCGGAACTGGCCTTCACCTTTCAGGGCGAGGCGCTGGGTAAGCGCGTCAAGCCGCTGGCGGCCGAGCTCGGTTCCGACTTCCTGCTTCCTTGCGATGTCGAAGACATTGCGTCTGTCGATGCGGTCATCGATGCGATCAAGGAACGCTGGGGCAAGCTCGACTTCATCGTTCATGCCATCGGCTTTTCGGACAAGAACGAGCTGAAGGGCCTCTACGCCGACACCTCGCGCGACAACTTCAGCCGCACGATGGTGATCTCCTGCTTCTCCTTCACCGAGATCGCCAAGCGGGCTGCCGAACTGATGGATGAGGGCGGCTCGATGCTGACGCTCACCTATGGCGGCTCGATGCGCGTCATGCCGAACTACAACGTCATGGGTGTCGCCAAGGCAGCGCTCGAGGCGTCGGTGCGCTATCTCGCCGCCGACTATGGCGTTCGCGGCATTCGCGTCAACGCGATCTCGGCGGGCCCGATCCGCACGCTTGCCGGCGCCGGCATTTCCGACGCCCGGGCGATGCTTTCCTGGCAGCAGAAGAACTCGCCGCTGCGCCGCACTGTCACGATCGACGATGTCGGCAGCTCGGCCCTCTACCTTCTTTCGGACCTTTCGCGCGGCGTGACCGGCGAAATCCACTACGTCGATTCCGGCTACAACATTACGTCGATGCCGGCACTCGATGCGCTCAGGACCGCCGACGCAGAGTGACGGCAGCGGCAAAGCCGCTGACTGACGACCCAGCTTCTCTAGAAAACCCCGGCGAGACACCTCGCCGGGGTTTCTTTTTTGAGGTCGGCAAGGCCCGACGGCCTGAGACAACATCAGTCCGGAAGGCCGGCCTTGTGGAATCCGTCCACGAAGTGCGCGAGCGTCGCTGCGTCACGAAACGGCTCGGTCGTCGCCCAGAAACCGGTCGTGAAATGCGGGTTGGCGACGAGGAACAGGTCGACCTCGGCGCGTGCCTCGTCGAACCGCCCCAATTGCGCGAGGCTCGCCGCCAGGAAGCGACGCGAGCTGGTGCGGTAGGTCTCGTCCTTGCGCAGCGTCTCGACCGCGGCTTCGTAGTCTCCGGCCGCATACTGCGCCTGGCCGAGTGTCAGATAGTACCAGCTTGCCGGATAGGGGTTCAGCCGGAACGCCTTGCGAATGTGCTCCAGCCCTTCCTCGACCCGGCCTGCCAGGATCGTGATGTCGGACAATGTCGCCCAGGTGTCGGCTTCGTTCGGGTCAAGCTCGATGGCCCTGGCAAATTCCGCGTCGGCCTCGGCGAAGTTGCGCTCATAGGCAAGCAGATTGGCCAGCACCCAGCGGCAACCTGCGTCGTTGGGATCGATCGCGACGGCTTTGCGCGCCAATTCCAGGGCGATGCCGCGGGTCGGTACGATTGGCTCGCCCCAGTGCACCCACCCCATCCAGTGGTTCATGGCGAGCCAGCGATAGGCCTCGGCATAATCAGGGTCGAGCGAAACGGCGCGAGTGAGCATCAGATGCGCTTCCCGGGCGGTCTGCGGCGAATCGTCGATCAGCTTGCGCGCCCGCACGCAGAGATCATAGGCCTCGAGGCTCCTGGGGCGATTGCGTGACGGCGGGGTACGCAGCCGACCGAGCAACGCCTCGACGATCTTGGCCGTCACCTCGTCCTGAACGGCAAAGATGTCTTCCAGGTTGCGGTCGAAGCGTTCGGCCCAGAGGTGCTCTCCGCTCAGCGCATCGACCAGCTGGGCGTTGATGCGCACGCGTCCGGAGGCGCGCCTTGCGCTTCCTTCCAGAAGGTAGCGCACGCCGAGGTCTTCGGCGATCGCGCGTACATCCATCGCCCTGCCCTTGTAGGCAAAGGTGGAATTGCGGGCGATGACGAACAGACCACCGCTCCGGGAGAGATCGGTGATCAGATCCTCCGTCAGCCCGTCCGCGAAGGAATCCTGATCGGGATCGTTGCTGAGATTGACGAAGGGCAGCACCGCGATCGAAGGCCGGCCCGGCAACGGCAGCGGCTTTCGCCCGCCTGCCAGCCGCTCGATACTGCCCATGAAACGGTAGCCGATGCGCGGAACCGTTGAAATCCACTCGCCGCCGTCGGCAGCCCGGCCGAGCAGCTTCCTGAGCTGTGCGATCTGTACGGTGAGATTGCCTTCCTCGACGGCCGTACCCGGCCAGGCCGCGTCCATCAGCTCGGTCTTGGCGAGGATTTCGCCCGGCCTTTCCACGAGCGCCGCAAGCAGCTTCACGCCGCGATGCCCGACCGCAACCGGATCATCGTTCCGCAGGAGCGTTCCCGCACCCGGATCAAGCACGAACGGACCAAAGGCAAACCGTGTATCCTGCATGCGGCGATCTATAGCCCGTTTGGAAGTTTTTGAGAACTTTTTGGAAGGGCTTAAGTACGGCGCCGATCCTATTCCGCAGAATCCAACCTCCTTCAGATCGAGGGTCCCCCCGACCCTCAAAGCCGATAGCGAGGTTGTCATGAACAACGCCCCCTTTTCTCCCATTGCATCGCCTCAGGCCGCGGCGCCTGAGACGCCGAGGAGCCCGACGCGTTCGCATTCCCCTGTCGAGACGCTGAAACGGATGGTCGCCGCCTGGCGTGAACGGAACCAATTTCACCTAGAGCTCGATCGAAAGCTCAAGGGCGATCCGCATCTGATCGACGATATCGGCCTGACGCGACGTCAAGTCGAGGAGGAGCTCGCCAGGCCCTTCTGGCAAGTGCTTTGAGATGAGCCGCGCAATGACATCGGACCAGCGACCGCCACCGGCGCCGACCCTTGGCGAGGTGATCACGACGTTCCGCGAGGATCAGGCCCCCTGGGCGGCGATGGCGGGTATCATCGCCACCGTTACCGTCTTAGCCGTGGCGCAGGGGCTCACCTATCCGCTGCTCAGCTTCATCCTGGAGCGGCAGCGGACGGCACCCGCCCTGATCGGCCTGTCAGCGGCCATGACGCCGCTGGGGTTCATCCTGTCGGCGCCTCTGATCCCGATGCTTTCGCGGCGGCTGGGCGGTGCCCGGCTCGCGATCCTCTGTTCGGTGCTGGCCGCCAGCACGCTTGCCGCCATTGCGTGGACTGAGGACGTCTGGGCCTGGATGCCGCTTCGCTTTCTGCTGGGCGTCTTCGCCAATCCGCTATCCGTGATCAGCGAGACCTGGCTGGTGGCCATTGCGCCCGCGTCCCGCCGGGGCCGCATCATGGGTCTCTATTCCTCGGTCGTTTCAGCCGGTTTCGCCATAGGGCCGCTGTCGCTCGGGATGGTCGGAACGGCGGGCTGGTCGCCGTTCCTGATCGGCATCGTGGCCTTTGTCGCCTGCGGCCTGATCTTGCTTGCCCTCGTGTCGCGCCTGCCGGCGGTGCCGCAGGATGGGGAAGCAACGTCCGTCGCCGGGTTTTTCGCGCTGGCGCCTTTGCTGCTGTTTGCGGTCGCAACGGCTGCGGCCTTCGAGCAGACCCTGCTTTCGCTGCTTGCGGTCTATGGCGCAGCGCTTGGCAGCAATGAGGAGCGCGTCGCGCCGCTCATGACCTGCTTCATTGCCGGCAACGCGTCGTTGCAGATCCTGCTCGGGCGCCTCTCCGAACGCAGGGGATCGACGCAGACGATGCTGTTCTGCGTGCTTTCCTCCCTGGCCGGCTGCCTGCTGCTGCCATGGCCGTTCGAAAGCTGGCTCATCTGGCCGCTTGTTTTCGTCTGGGGCGGGGTGACGTTCGGGATCTATACTCTGTCGCTGATCCAGCTCGGCGAGCGGTTCAGCGGCCTGACCCTGATCGCCGGCAACGCCGCCTTTGCCTTCGCCTGGGGCCTTGGCGGCATGGTTGGCTCGCCAGCAACGGGACTTGTCATGCAAGTGACGGGACACCACGGGTTGCCGTTGTCACTCGGCCTGCTCTGCGCCGTCCTTGCGGGGCTATTGGTCGTCGCGAGAAGGCGCGGCTGAGGCGCGCGCCGGTCCGCCTGCCTTTTGCCGGCAAGCTCAAATCAGGACGAACAGCACGAGCAGAGCCACGATGACCGCCAGCACGACGAAGCCCGTATGGGTCCGGCGTGCCGGGTCAAGCGGCGAGCGATAGAGGCTCTGCAAGAACGACATGGGCACCTCGGAGGTCGCGCCATGTCCCTCGCCCTGCTTGATGTCCTTGGCAATAGCTTCGGCCGCATCCTCGCTCAAGGGCGGCCTGTTCACTCCCGACGTCATGGAACTCATCCTCCGGCAGTAAAACCGGGCACATGGTGAGCCGGATCTGCGACGAAGGCAACGGGCTAAGTCTGACTTGCAGCCAGATGCAAAAAAGCCGAGTCATCTGCCCGGCTTTTTCCATTCTCGGATGGCGCAAAATGCGTCCTGCGGCGTCTCAGCGCTTGGCCCAGAGCACCTTGAATCGGGCGTTGCGGCAGGTCTCGCCGTATTCCTTGGAATTTTCCGCCAGCACCTGCTCGTAGGGAAGGCCACGATTGGCGACCATCATCAGCTTGCCACCCTGCTTCAGCGCCTTCAGCGCCGTCTTGATGATGGCGACGCCGAGCGACGGCTCAGCCGCGTGGCCTTCATGGAAGGGCGGGTTCATGACGATGAGGTCGTACTTGTCGCGCGGCTCTTCGCTCGTCAGGTCGAACCAGTAGAAACGGGCCGGCATGCGCGGCGCGTTCGCCATCATGTTGACGCGGGCCGCCTCGAGCGCCTCGTGATCGGCCTCGAAGAGATCGACCCCCTTGGTACCCGGTGAAGCTTCAGCAAGCTTGGCTGCGAGATAGCCCCAGCCAGCGCCGAAATCGGCGGCGTGGCCATGGAAATCGTTCGGAAGACGCGACGCCAGCAGCTCGGAGCCCGCATCGATGCGGTCGTGCGAGAACATGCCGGGCGAGGCCTCGAACAGACCGTCGACGCGTACCGGCACCTTGGCAAGCTTTTGTACTGCGTCGGTGACATCTTCCGGGCGAGTGAACCAGAAGGCGACGCCGTGATACTTCGGCAGATGGTCGCCGTCCCATTCGAACTTGGCGATGCGCTTCTTCAGCGACTGGATGCCGTCTTCCTTGCCGCCGGCAACGACGATCAGACCGCCCTCGCGCGTGCGCTTCAGCGCCTCGGCGATCCGGTCTTCGTTCTCGCCCTTGTGCTTGCCGCAGAGGATCAGCGTGACGTCGTAGTCCTCGCCGGTGATTTCAGGCGCCACGTCGGCGCGGGCGGCTTCCAGGGCGCGATAGAGCGGCCGCAGCGGCTGCACCGCCGAGATCGACGCCTCGAAGCCCTGCGGCAGCCTGTAGCCCGCCTCGGCGCCGAGGAACAGCACGCGCTCGCCCTCGCCCGGCGGGTCGATCACGCCGCTGTCGAACGGGTAAAACAGGGTCTTCAACGAATCTCGGCTCATCGGTCTATCCGTCATCTTCCTACAAGAAAGGGGCGCGGAGCGATCCGCCCCGCGCCCCGAATGCATTCGGGTGAAGCGCGCTTATTCAGCGGCTTCGCCGTCGCCCTTCTTTTCAGACTTTTCGGCAACGATTTCCTTGCCGGTGGCCTGGTCAACGACCTTCATCGACAGGCGAACCTTGCCGCGCTCGTCGAAGCCCATGAGCTTGACCCAAACCTTGTCGCCTTCCTTGACGACGTCGGTCGTCTTGGCGACGCGCTCGGAGGCGAGCTGCGAGATGTGGACGAGACCGTCACGGGCGCCGAAGAAGTTGACGAAGGCGCCGAAGTCGGCGGTCTTCACAACGGTACCTTCGTAGACCTGGCCGACTTCCGGTTCGGCAACGATCGAGTGGATCCACTTGCGGGCCGCTTCGATTTCCTTGCCGGACGAGGAGGCGATCTTCACGGTGCCGTCGTCTTCGATGTTGATCTTGGCGCCGGTCTTTTCGACGATTTCGCGGATGACCTTGCCGCCCGAACCGATGACTTCGCGGATCTTGTCGACCGGAATGTTCATGACTTCGATGCGCGGGGCGAACTCGCCGAGCTGGCCACGGCTTTCGGAAATGGCCTTGGCCATTTCGCCGAGGATGTGGAGACGGCCGCCCTTGGCCTGGTTGAGCGCGATGCCCATGATCTCTTCGGTGATGCCCTCGATCTTGATGTCCATCTGGAGCGAGGTGATGCCGGCGTCGGTACCGGCAACCTTGAAGTCCATGTCGCCGAGGTGGTCTTCGTCGCCGAGAATGTCGGAGAGAACGGCGAAGCGCTCATCTTCCTTGATCAGGCCCATGGCGATACCGGCAACCGGCTTTGCGAGCGGAACGCCGGCGTCCATGAGAGCGAGCGAGGTGCCGCAGACGGTGGCCATCGAGGACGAGCCGTTGGACTCGGTGATCTCGGAAACGACGCGCAGCGTGTAGGGGAACTGCTCGGCTTCCGGGAGCATCGGGCGGATAGCGCGCCAGGCGAGCTTGCCGTGACCGATTTCGCGGCGGCCCGGGGAGCCCATGCGGCCGGTTTCGCCGACCGAGAAGGGCGGGAAGTTGTAGTGCAGCATGAAGCGTTCTTTGTACATGCCGGTCAGGCTGTCGACGTACTGTTCGTCTTCGCCGGTGCCGAGCGTGGCAACGACGATCGCCTGCGTTTCGCCGCGGGTGAACAGCGCCGAACCGTGGGTGCGCGGCAGAACGCCGACTTCCGACACGATCGGGCGAACGGTTTCCAGATCGCGGCCGTCGATGCGGCTCTTGGTGTCGAGGATGTTCCAGCGAACGATCTTGGCCTGCAGGTGCTTGAAGACGGCGCCGATTTCTTCGGCCGAATGGGCCGGGTTCTCGATGCCCTCGGGCAGGAAGTGTGCCTTCACCTTGGCCTTGACGGCGTCGACGGCAGCGTAACGGGCAGCCTTCTCGGTGATCTTGTAGGCGTTGCGCAGCTCGTCTTCGGCAAGCGAGAGCATGGCGTTTTCGAGAGCGGAATGATCTTCGGCTTCGAATTCGCGCGGCTCCTTGGCAGCGACTTCAGCGAGCTTGATGATGGCGTCGATGACCGGCTGGAAGCCCTTCTGACCGAAGACGACGGCGCCGAGCATAACGTCTTCCGGCAGTTCCTTGGCTTCGGATTCGACCATCAGCACCGCTTCCTGGGTGCCGGCGACGACGAGGTCGAGGGTCGATTCGTCCATCTCGTCGAGATGCGGGTTCAGAACGTACTGGCCGTTGATGTAGCCGACGCGCGCGCCACCGATCGGGCCCATGAAGGGGATGCCCGACAGCGTCAGCGCTGCAGAAGCGGCGACCATCGACAGGACGTCGGGGTTGTTTTCGAGGTCATGCTGCATGACCGTGACGATGACCTGGGTGTCGTTCTTGTAGCCATCGGGGAAGAGCGGACGGATCGGACGGTCGATCAGGCGCGAGACGAGCGTTTCGTTTTCGCTCGGACGACCTTCGCGCTTGAAGTAGCCACCCGGGATCTTGCCGGCGGCGTAGGTCTTTTCCTGGTAGTTGACGGTCAGCGGGAAGAAGTCCTGGCCCGGCTTCGGCGACTTGGCCGAAACGACGGTGGCGAGAACGACGGTTTCGCCGTAGGTGGCGAGAACGGCGCCGTCAGCCTGACGGGCGATCTTGCCGGTTTCGAGCTTGAGCGGACGCCCAGCCCATTCGATTTCAACCTTGTGGGTATCGAACATGTTCTGTCCTTCGTGTGCGGCGGACCTCTCCGCGGCTGTTACAGCGCGGGCGGTCGAAGGGCCGCATGAAATGGCGCATCACGGGCAAGACAACGGGAGGCTTCACGCTTTAATCGGCTGTTTTCCGCTTTGCCCGACCATCCGCTTTCAGCGGCGTTTCCGGCAAGCAGGGGCCGAAGCATCCTGCAATCCTGCCCCATGACGGGCCATCGGTTGATCCGCGATACCGGCCCATCCGGCTCGCTGGATTCTCTCGTTTAGCCACGTTCCTATGCGGCTGGAGAGTTTAATCGTCGAGCGTTCAACGCTCCATAAAAAAGCCGGCGGGCCGCAAAGACCCGCCGGATAAGTCGCTTAGCGACGGATGCCCAGGGCACCGATCAGCTTGGTGTAGCGCGCTTCGTCTTTCTTCTTCAGATAGTCGAGGAGCGAACGACGGCTGGAAACCATCGCGAGCAGACCACGGCGGGAATGGTTATCCTTCTTGTGGCCCTTGAAGTGTTCGGTCAGGTTGTTGATCCGTTCCGTCAGGATAGCAACCTGGACTTCCGGAGAACCGGTGTCGCCTTCAACGGTTGCAAATTCCTTGATGAGCTGAGCCTTACGCTCTGCAGCAATCGACATCGGATGATCCTTTCGATTTCGAGGATTTCGGGACGCCGTCAGCCGGGATGTCGTCCAGCTGCGGCCGTGAATGCAACGGGCATGCGCCTTTTGCTGGCGTGCCTATAAACGAATTGGATGAAAAAGGAAAGGGTCATGGACCGGCGCCCGGGAGGGCCGGCGGAAGGCCTCAATTGCCGGTCGGGAACGGGTGCATCGGCGGCGATTTCATTCGGCCGCGATCGGGAGGAGTTCGGCCCCGATCGAGGGACAAAAAGTGACGGCGGCAGGTCATGGCGCGTCATCCCCTTCGGCCGGTCGCGGCACGGTGATCCGCCACTCGATGCCGTCGGCATGCATCATCCGCTCGAGCCCCGCATTCAGGGCCATGCCGAGCATGCGTTCGAGCACGAGCGTGCCAAACCCCTTGCGGATCGGATCAGAGGGCTTGCCCGCGAGATCGGCCCCCTCCTCCCGCCAGCGTATGGCAATGCCCTCATCCTCCAGCGACCAGCTCAGCTTGACGACGCCTGAGGTGTTGGCGAGCGCGCCATATTTGGTCGCATTGGTCGCGAGCTCGTGCAGCGCCATGCCGAGCGTCTGGGCGATCTGGGTCTCGAGCCGCAAGGGCGGGCCGGACAGGATCACCCGCCTCGGATCGTCAGGCGTGAATGGCTGCAGCTGGTTCTGGGCCAGTTCCCGGAAATCGACCCCTTGGGCGGCGTTGGCGATCATAAGGTCGGTGGAGCGGGCGAGCCCGGCGATGCGCTTGCGGAAACTGTCGGCGAAATCAGCGGCACTCTCGGCCGAATAGACCGACTGGTTCAGCATGGACTGGATCACCGTCAGCTGGTTCTTCGAGCGGTGCGCCACCTCGCGCATCAAGAAACGGATTTCGCTCTCCGCCTTGGTGCGCGCGGCCGCCGCACGGGCCAGAGCTGCCGAGACCTGTTCGACCTCGGCGATCATATGCGGGCGCGGCTCGATCCGCTCGCCGGCGCCAAGGCGGCGGGCATCCTGCGCCACGAGCTTGACGCCCTGCGACAACAGCCGCGCGATTGCCAGCGAACCGGCGATCGCGATGCCGGCAAAGATGATGCCGCCGAGCGAAAGCCACAGGAACGACCAGACGGCCGGCGCATCGACGATCGCCCGCGGCGCCCAGGCGATGATCCGCCAGCCGGTGATCACCGAGAATTCGGTCGCCACCCGGTACTCCGTGCCGTTCTCCTTGATGTTGCGAACGCCGATGCTGATCGCCGGAACCTTGTCGAGGAAGAACGGCTCCCCGGCCTTGACCGACGCGTCCGAGGAGATGATGACCTTTCCCGCGCCGTCGACGAGGGCCGCGTTCCAACCAGGCGACAGCGTATCGCGGTTGACGGCCTTGGCCATGTTCTCAGCGTTTTGCGTCAACGCCAGCAGATACTCCTCACCGGTCGAGAGTTTTGCCGGCAGATAAACGTTGAACACCCATTTTCCGGCGGTCTTGCCGAAGAAGACGTTGGAGACGAGCGGCGCGCCGCTATTGGTGAAGGCGCGCTCGATGGAGTCCGCATCCGACCCCTTGCCAAGCTGAGTGCCGAAGGGGACGCGGGTGTTAAGCCGCTGCTCGTGCTTGCGATCGATGACGATCAGGTAGGAATCCGTCTGCGCGAGCGCCGTCGAGGCTCTCTCGTAGAAGGCTTGCAAATTGTCGTCCTCGATCGCCCGCGAGGTCGACAGCACCTTCAGCGTCGTCAACATGCCCTCGATATCGCGCTCGACGATGCGCGTCACCGATCCGGTCGAGGCCTGCAGCAGCGAGGTGATGACCTGTTCCTGCGCGTCGACGCTGCGCTTCAGCACGACCAGCGAAAAGATGAAGGCCGGAACGATGGCGACCAGCAGCAGCGACGTCAGATAGAAACTGAACGGGCGGGTCAGCCGATGACGGGCGCGATCAACCATCGCCGCCAGGCCATCGCTTGCCCTGCGCTTTCCTTCCTCCGTCACACCGGTCACCTGCAACATCCCTTGCGGTTCCCTGCCGGTGGCATCAACGCCTTCGGCGCACGCCGCCGCAAGCGGCGCAACCGCCAAACGGCAACGAAACGCGATACGGAAACGGAATCACCTCGGATGGACTGGGAACCCATGCCGGGATCATGCGTCAAGGATAAAGCAAAGGCAAATGGTTCCGGGTGCTTAGCTTCCGGCGAAGACGCGCTTGGGGCGGAATTCGCCCTCGGCGATCTCACCGATCGCGACCAGCTTGCCGCGCGCCGTGGCATAGGCCTCGGGCGTCGCCAGCGGTGCGTCGCGGCCGCGCAGGATAATGGGATTGCCCATCCTGAGACGGTGCGCCTGGTCGTCATTGACAGGCACGTGCGGCAGGCTGGAAAGCGCCTCGCCGGTCTCGATCAGATAGGCGTCGAGTGCCGCCAGACGTTCCTGGTCGTCCTCGATCTTTTCCAACGCCACCAGGTCAGAAAGCGGCACCATGTCCTCTTCGCCGAAGGGCGCGACGAAGGTGCGTCGCAGCGACGCGATGTGGCCGAAACAGCCGAGGTCGCGGCCCATGTCGCGGGCGAGCGAGCGCACATAAGTGCCCTTGCCGCATTCGATTTCGAAGTGGGCCAGGTTGGGTGCGGCACCCAGCAGAGTCAGCCGGTGGACCTCGACCTCGCGGGCCGGGATTTCGACCGTCTCGCCGTCGCGGGCGAGATCATAGGCGCGCTCGCCATCGATCTTGATCGCCGAGAACTGCGGCGGCACCTGGCTGATGACGCCGGTGTATTTCGGCAGAAGCGCGCGGATTGCCTCTTCGTTCGGCCGTTCGGCCGAGGAATGGGTTGCTTCGCCTTCGAGATCGTCGGTGGAGCGTTCCTCGCCCCAGGCGACGGTGAATTCGTAGATCTTGCGGCCGTCCATGACGTAAGGAACGGTCTTCGTCGCATCGCCAAGCGCGATCGGCAACATGCCGGAGGCCAGCGGATCGAGCGTGCCGGCATGGCCGGCCTTCTGGGCCTTGAACAGCCACTTGATCTTCGAGACGGCTTCGGTGGAGCCGAAGTCGAGCGGCTTGTCGAGGATCAGCCAGCCCGAGATCGGGCGGCCCTTGGGCTTACGCGGTTTGGACATGAAATCTACTATTCTTCGTCTTCGCTGGTCTGGTCGAGATCGCGGCTGACTTCCGGCGAACGCAAGAGCTCGTCGATCTTCTTGTAATTGTCGAAGCTCGTATCGTCGCGGAAACGAACGTCGGGCATGTATTTCATCTGCCGGAGCTGCGGACCGAGGCGGCCGCGAATGTACTTGGCATTGCGGTTGAGCGCGTCGATGACCTCGGCATGGTTGGGCACGCCAAGCGGCGTGACATAGGCCGTGGCGATCTTCAGATCTGGTGACATGCGCACCTCCGAAATCGCGATGACGGTCTTCTCGATCACCGGATCGCGGACCTCGCCGCGTTGCAGAACCTGGGTGATGGCAGCGCGCACCTGTTCGCCGACGCGCAGCATGCGCTGGGAGGGGGCAGAGGATGTGGCTTTGCTCATGGTCGTTGCTTTCCAAGGTATTGCGCCCGCTCGGGGCGGCAAACCGTTTTACTCTTCAGCGTAATATACCTTCCGTGCCTCAGGCACGGGTAGCTCTGATTGCCTGCGCCCGCTTTCTTCGACGCAGTCCCAGAAAGACACCCGTAGCCGTCAACACGAGCGCGGACAGCAGTTGGATCAGTTCGAACTGCGGATGTGCGCAACCCTCATTGATGGCCGACTGCCATAACTGGTGCTCGGCATCTCCCCAGGACGTGATGGCCACCAGGAGGAGGAGGCTGCCGAGAAGGCTCCCGACCCAAAGCAGCGCCCGAAGGCGCAAAACCGCTGAACCGGTAACGAGACAGAAAAGCGCCGCCAGGCCGACCCAATTGGTCAGAAAAGCGGCCACCTCGTTGAGAACCGAGAATTTCTGACCATCCCATTCGGGATAGATCTTGTCGCAGACTTCCGCGAAGGCCGGCGTCCACCAAAACGACACAACAGCGGCCAGGGCCGCCGTTGTGCAGATTTGCCGGGCTTTCAGGCCCATTAGAGCGTCCGGGTGATATGCTCGACGCGGAAGCACTCGATCGTATCGCCGGCGCGGATGTCTTCGTAGTTCTCGAAGGCCATGCCGCATTCCTGACCGACATTGACTTCCGAGACTTCGTCCTTGAAGCGCTTGAGGGTCTTGAGCTTGCCTTCGTGGATAACGACGTTGTCGCGAACCAGACGGACACCGACGCCACGCTCGACCTTGCCTTCGGTGACGCGGCAACCCGCGACCTTGCCGACCTTGGTGATGTTGAACACCTCCAGGATCTCGGCGTTGCCGAGGAAGGTTTCGCGACGCTCCGGCGAGAGCAGGCCCGACATCGCCGCCTTCACGTCATCTACCAGATCGTAGATGATGTTGTAGTAGCGGATTTCGATGCCGGCACGCTCGGCGGCCGAACGGGCCTGCGAGTTGGCGCGGACGTTGAAGCCGATGATCGCGGCGTTCGATGCCTCGGCGAGCGAGATATCGGACTCGGTGATACCGCCGGCACCCGAATGCACGATGCGCGCACGCACTTCGTCGGTTCCGAGCTTGTCGAGAGCACCGGCGATCGCTTCGATCGAACCCTGCACGTCGCCCTTGATGACCAGCGGGAACTCCTTGAGGCCGGAGGTCTGGAGCTGGGTCATCATCTGCTCGAGCGAACCGCGCGAGCCGGACTGACGGGCAACCTGCTTCTCGCGGGCGAGACGCTGGCGGTACTCGGAGATCTCGCGAGCACGGCTTTCGTTCTCGACGACGGCGAACTTGTCGCCGGCTGCCGGCGTACCGGACAGGCCGAGAACCTCGACCGGCATGGACGGACCGGCTTCCTTGACGTGTTCGCCCTTGTCGTTGACGAGCGCGCGCACACGGCCCCACTGATCACCGGCGACGATGATCTGGCCCGGACGCAACGTGCCCTTCTGTACGAGGACGGTGGCAACCGCACCGCGACCGCGGTCAAGCTCGGCTTCCACGACCGTACCTTCGGCCGTCCGATTCGGATTGGCGCGCAGGTCGAGGATTTCTGCCTGAAGCAGGATCGCTTCGAGCAGCTTGTCGAGGTTGGTGCCGTTCTTGGCGGACACTTCCACGTCGAGGACTTCACCGCCCATGGATTCGACGAAGACTTCGTGCTGCAGCAGCTCGGTGCGAACCTTCTGCGGATTTGCCGACGGCTTGTCGACCTTGTTGATCGCCACGATGATCGGAACACCGGCCGCCTTGGCGTGGTTGATCGATTCGATCGTCTGCGGCATCACGCTGTCGTCAGCCGCAACCACCAGGATCGCGATGTCGGTCGCCTGGGCACCGCGAGCACGCATGGCGGTGAACGCCGCGTGGCCGGGGGTGTCGATGAAGGTGATCTTGTTGCCGTTCTGCTCGACCTGGTAGGCGCCGATGTGCTGGGTGATGCCACCGGCTTCGCCGGCCACCACGTTGGCGTGGCGGATCGCATCGAGCAGCGAGGTCTTGCCGTGGTCGACGTGCCCCATGATCGTGACGATCGGCGGACGCGGTTCCATTTCTTCGTCCGTGTCCGAAACGTTGAAGATGCCCTCTTCGACGTCGGATTCCGAAACGCGCTTGACCGTGTGGCCGAATTCGCCGGCGATGAGTTCGGCCAGGTCGGCATCGATCAGATCGCCGGGCTTCATCATCTGACCTTCCTTCATCAGGAACTTGATGACGTCAACGGCGCGCTCAGACATGCGCTGCGACAGCTCCTGAATGGTGATGGTCTCGGGCAGGATGACTTCGCGCGAAATCTTCTCGCGGGTTTCCTGCATCTGGCTGCGCTTGAACTTCTCCTGGCGGCGACGCATGGCCGACAGCGAACGGGCGCGCTGGCCGCTATCCTCGTCGGCAGCGGTGGTCAGTGTCAGCTTGCCCTGGCGGCGACCGTCGTCGCCCTTCGGGCGGGCCGGAACCTTGGCAGGCTCGGGACGCACGACCTTGCCGCGCGCCGGACCTGCGCCGGGACGCGGACCACGATCGTCATCCTTTTCGTTGTCGACCTTACGGCCGCGCAGTGCGCCGGCCGGAGCCGGGGTCGGAAGTCCACCTGCCTGGTCGGCGGGCCGTCCGGCCTGCGGGCGGCTGTCAACGCGACGCTCGGTGGAAGCCGGTGCGCGAGCAGCCACGGGGCGCTCTTCAACAACCTCTGCGGCCTTAACTTCGGCTTTGGCTTCGGGCTCGGCCGCCGCGCGGGCTGCTTCCTCGGCAGCGCGGCGTGCGGCTTCTTCCTTCTCCTGCTGGAGACGGGCTTCTTCCTCACGCTTGCGGCGTGCTTCGTTCTCAGCGCGGATGACCGCTTCTTCGGCGTCCCGGATCTGGGCTTCGGCCAGAGCACGGCGGCGCGCATCGATCTCACCGGCGGATAGCTGATTCAGAACGACACCGACGCGCGGACGATTGGCCTGGTTGGCTTCCTGACGCGTCGAATGCTGCTGCGGCTGCGGTGCCGGGCGACCCGAAGGCTGCGGCTGAGCCGGGCGCTGATCGGCCGGGCGCGCAGCGGGAGCTGCAGCAACCGGTGTGATCGGACGCTCGTCCTTGGGGCGGTGGAAGGGGCGTTTCTTGGTTTCGACCACGACCGCCTTGGTGCGGCCACGGCCCATGTCCTGACGCACGGTCCCCTGCGAAACCCCGTGGGGCTTCAGGGTCAGCGTCTTCTTGCCCGCTGCGCTGCCTGTCTTGTCGTCGTTGTTGTCGGTCATTCCGTTCCGTTCCTAGCGATCAGGGCCGGATGCGTATCACCTGACCCTGTCTTCCAAATTGTCTCAAACAATGTACGCGATGCCAGACTGTGCCGGTGACGCGGGTCATTGCTGTGGCTTGCCAGCGCCGCCGTCGGCCCGGACCGGGACGGATCCTCGGTACTTTTCGAGCATGATTGCGCGCTTCACTACACCTTCACCCGCCTGCCCTGCAAGCGCTGCGGCATGGATAAAAGCATTACTTCCTAAAAGGCCCTCCATTTCCGCCCCGGTGAAGGGACGGAACGAAGGTATTTCCATTTCATCGTCGGCCACAAAGCTCATCGCCTTGCGGGCCTGGTCTATCTTGCGCACGCCGTCGGCCGCAGCGTCGGACGCATGAAACACGGCGAGTGCCGCCAGTCCCCTGACGGCCTGCTCCGTCTTCGTTGCGCCGGAGATGAACTGGGCCGCCTTGCGCGCCATGTTCATCATTCCGGCCAGTTGCTCGGCGAGCAGCCGGTCGACATCGTCGGCGAGCGTCGCGTCGGCCTTGACGTCCGCCTTCAGGGCGCGGGCGAAGAACTTCTTCGCCACCGCCTTCTCAATCAGCGCCCGCTCGGCCTTGACCCAGCAGCCGCGCCCCGGAAGCTGACGCTTCAGATCGGGAACGACGCGACCGTCTGGCCCAGCCACGAAGCGGATCAACTCGTCTGGCGAACCGCTTTCACGAGTGACGATGCAGGTCCGCGTGCCGCCGCTGCGATCCTTCGGCCCCCCATCCGTGGGCAGGGCGTCCGAAGGCAGGCTGTCGGCATGATCAGAGGCGATCATCGTCCTTAAGCGTCCTGCTCGGCGCCTTCGGCAACGTCGATCGGCTCTTCACCTTCGACCTCTTCGCTTGCCAGGTCCTCTTGCGTGATCCAGCCGGCTGCGAGGCGGGCCTGAACGATCATGGCTTCGGCTTCGGCGCGCGAGACGTCGAACTTCGAGAAGGTGCCTTCGAAACGCTTGGTCTCGCCGTCCTTGCGTTCGCTCCAGCCGACGAGATCGTCAGCGGCGCAACCAGCAAAGTCCTCGACCGTCTTGATGCCTTCTTCGCCCAGCGCAACGAGCATCTGGCTCGTCAGGCCGTCGATTGAGCGCAGTTCGTCGGCAACGCCGAGTTCGCGGCGCTTGGCATCCATTTCCGCCTCGATCCGGTCCAGGTACTCGCGAGCGCGGGTCTGGATTTCGTTGGCGGTCTCGTCGTCGAAACCGTCGATCGACGCAATTTCGTCGAGATCGACATAGGCAAGCTCCTCAACGGCGGCAAAGCCTTCCGAAGCCAGCACCTGACCGACCATTTCGTCGACGTCGAGCGCATCCATGAAGAGGTTGGTGCGCTCGGTGAATTCCTTCTGGCGGCGCTCGCTCTCTTCCTGCTCGGTCAGGATGTCGATATCCCAGCCGGTCAGCTGCGAAGCGAGGCGAACGTTCTGGCCGCGTCGGCCGATGGCGAGCGACAGCTGCTCGTCGGGAACGACCACTTCGATGCGCTCGGCGTCTTCGTCGAGAACGACCTTGGCGACTTCCGCCGGCTGCAGCGCGTTGACGATGAACGACGCCGGATCCTGCGACCACGGAATGATGTCGATCTTTTCGCCCTGCAACTCGCCGACGACGGCCTGAACGCGCGAACCGCGCATACCGACGCAGGCGCCGACCGGATCGATCGAGCTATCGTTGGAGACGACCGCGATCTTGGCGCGCGAACCCGGGTCGCGGGCAACCGACTTGATCTGGATGATGCCGTCGTAAATTTCAGGCACTTCCATGGTGAAGAGCTTCACCATGAACTGCGGATGGGTACGCGACAGGAAGATCTGCGGGCCGCGCTGTTCGCGGCGAACGTCGTAGACGAAGGAGCGGACGCGATCACCGTAGCGCATGTTTTCGCGCGGGATCATCTCGTCGCGACGGATGATGCCTTCGCCACGGCCGAGGTCGACGATGACGTTGCCGTATTCGACGCGCTTGACCGTGCCGTTGACGATTTCGCCGACGCGATCCTTGAACTCGTCGAACTGACGGTCGCGCTCGGCCTCACGCACCTTCTGCACGATGACCTGCTTGGCCGACTGGGCGGCGATGCGGCCAAAATCCATCGGCGGCAGCGGGTCGGCGATGAAGTCACCGAGCTTGGCGTCCGGATTGCGATCGCGAGCAAGCTCGAGCGGGATCTGCGTGGAGTAGTCGTCAGCCTTCTCGACCACTTCCAGAAGACGCTGCAGGCGGATTTCGCCAGTCTTGGAGTTGATGTCGGCGCGGATGTTCGATTCCGACCCATAGCGCGAGCGGGCGGCCTTCTGGATCGCGTCGGCCATCGCGGCCAGAACGATCTCGCGGTCGATCACCTTTTCACGCGCGACAGCATCCGCGATCTGCAGAAGCTCGAGCCGGTTAGCACTGACTGCCATGTCTTGTCTCCGTTGGGTTGCAGGGGGCTTTCAAGCTCCGCCCGACTTATTCCTCAATAGGTGAATCTTCGTCTTCGAAATTCTCGTTCGCGGCACGCGCAGCCTTGGCCTTCTTGTCGGCCGTCAGCGCATCGCGGATCAGATCGTCGGTCAGGATCAGCCGCGCTTCGGAAAGCGTGGTGAACGGGATCACGACGACGGGCTCCTCGCCATAGGCCACCTGGTCGCGCTCAAGCCGGAAACCGTCGTCATCGACAGAAACGATCTTGCCGCGGAACCGCTTGCGGCCATCGACCAGAACCGACGTCTCGCATTTCAGCAGGTGACCCTGCCAGCGGAAGAAGTCGGACTTGCGCACCATCGGGCGGTCGATGCCCGGCGACGACACTTCGAGATGATACGCCTTGTCGATCGGATCTTCCACATCGAGCACCGGCGAAATGGCCTTGGAGATCTCTTCGCAGTCCTCGACGGTCATGGTGCCGTCGGTGCGCTCTGCCATGATCTGCAGCGTCATGCCGTTCTGGCCCGACATGCGCACGCGCACGAGCTGGTAGCCCATCGGCACGATCACCGGCTCGATGATGTCGGCGACGCGTTGGTCGAGACCGGTTTCGGTGATCAGGCGGGGTTCATTTGCATTTTCAGCCGTTGTCGTATCGGACAAACGATCATCTCCTCATCGGACCGGCTAATAAAAAAGAGCGGGTCCTGACGGGCCCACTCTTCATCTACCGATCAAGAATTTGAGGCTCATATACGCCCCATCGCCACAAATTGCAAGGCATTGGGCCGTCCGACGCAAATGGCCGGACGAACCGCCGGCGAGCATCTTCGCCAACAAGGTCAGTTTCAGCGGGTGGCACTTCGCGTTGTCGGGCCTATAACAGGAGACGAACCGCTTCGAGACGACAATCAAGAAACGAAGAGAGAAGACGAGGTGCCAACCCGTATTTCGCCGCTTGCCCCCTTCAAGCACGACATCTTCCGCACGATATGGATCGCGAGCCTCGCCTCCAATTTCGGCGGCCTTATTCAATCGGTCGGGGCCGCCTGGCTGATGACCTCCATTTCCTCGTCGGCGAACATGGTGGCGCTGGTGCAGGCTTCGACCTCGCTGCCGATCATGCTTTTCTCGCTTGTCTCTGGCGCGCTTGCCGACAATTTCGACCGGCGGCGGATCATGCTGGTGGCGCAGTGTTTCATGCTCTTCGTCTCGGCGCTCTTGACGATCTGTGCCTATGTCGGGCTGATCACGCCCTGGCTGCTCCTGCTCTTCACCTTCCTCATCGGCTGCGGCACGGCGCTCAACAACCCATCCTGGCAGGCGTCGGTCGGCGACATGGTTCCGCGCGAAGACCTGCCGGCAGCGGTCGCGCTCAACAGCATGGGCTTCAACATCACCCGAAGCGTCGGCCCGGCGATCGGCGGCGCCATCGTCGCGGCACTCGGTGCGGCGGCTGCCTTCTTCGCCAATACGCTCAGCTATTTCGCCATCCTTTTTGCGCTGGTGCGCTGGCGTCGCGAGGTGCCGACGAGCACGTTGCCGCGCGAGACGCTGGGGCGCGCCATTTCGGCTGGCCTGCGCTACGTCGCAATGTCGCCGAACATCGGCAAGGTTCTCTTGCGCGGCTTCCTCTTCGGCCTTTCGGCAAGCGCCATCCTCGCTCTTCTGCCGCTCGTCGCCCGCGACCTCGTTCAGGGTGGGCCGCTCACCTACGGTCTGATGCTCGGCGCCTTCGGCCTTGGCGCGATCGGCGGGGCGCTGCTCTCCGCCCGCCTGCGCGAGAAGCTTTCGAGCGAAGCGATCGTGCGCATCGCCTTCACCGGATTTGCCGCCAGCGCCGCGATCACGGCCTGGAGCACCTATGCCTGGCTGAGCTGTCTCGTGCTGCTCATCTCCGGCGCCTGTTGGGTGCTGGCGCTGTCGCTGTTCAACACCACGGTGCAGCTGTCGACGCCGCGCTGGGTGGTTGGCCGGGCCCTTTCGCTCTACCAGACCATGACCTTCGGCGGCATTGCCGGCGGCAGCTGGCTCTGGGGTACGGCCGCCGAGCAATATGGCGCGGCCAACGCGTTGATGGGCTCCTGTCTGCTGATGTTCGCCGGCGTCGTGGTCGGCTTCCGCCTGCCCTTGCCGGAATTCACCTCGCTCAACCTCGATCCGCTGAACCGCTTCAACGAGCCGCCGCTCGAACTGGACCTGAAACCGCGCAGCGGCCCGATCGTCATCATGATCGACTACGAAATCGCCGACGACGACATCCCGGAGTTCCTGACCACCATGGCGGAACGGCGGCGTATCCGCATCCGTGACGGCGCCGGACACTGGGCGCTGATGCGCGACCTTGAAAACCCGACCACCTGGACGGAGACCTACCACGTGCCGACCTGGGTCGAATATGTGCGTCACAACCAGCGGCGCACCCAGGCGGACGCGGCCGTCGGCGACAGGCTGACGGCGCTGCATAGCGGCAAAGCACCACCGCGCGTGCACCGGATGATCGAGCGCCAGACGATCGTGCCGACCCATTACGAGCGCTACAAGCGCCAGGTGAATGTGGACATGCACTAGCTTGTGCCGGCCCTCGCGCCGATCTCGACCATGCAACGAAAAAGGCCCCGGTGACGGGGCCTTTTCTTTTCGGCAGTCGGCGCACCAGCGCCTCCGGCTGCAATTGGCTCTACCGCAGCTTCGCCTTCAGCGAAGCATCGGGGAAGCAGGTGGCGGCAAGGCCGCTCTTTGCCTGCCAGTCGCCGAGCGAACGGCGCGTCTTGTAGCCGGGGAGACCATCGACCTTGCCGACGTCGTAGCCCTTGGCAACCAGCGCCTTCTGCATCTTCAGAACGTCCGAGCGCAGCATGTTGCCGACGTCGCCCCACGTGCCGCGGAACGCGCCGCCGCCTGTCGCAATGCGGTCGGCGAGGTTGCCGATGAAGAGCGCGTAGAGGTCGGAGTTGTTGTATTCCTTGAGCACGTAGAAATTCGGCGTGACGATAAACTCCGGCCCATGGCGACCAGCGGGCACCAGCATCATCGAAGATGCGGACAATTCGTGCGACGGAAAGGCGTTGCCGGAAATCCTGACGATCCCCTTGTTCGCCCAACTCGACAGGGGCTGGGCGAGGTCCGGCCCTTCCTGCGCACAGGAGACGGCTTCGGGAATCGATACTTCGAAGCCCCAGTCACGCTCGCGCTGCCAGCCCTTCTTGACCAGATAATTGGCGATCGACGCCAGGCTGTCTGGCACCGAATTCCAGATGTCGCGGCGGCCGTCGCCATCGAAATCGACGGCATATTGCAGGAAGCTCGACGGCATGAACTGCGGCTGACCCATAGCGCCGGCCCAGGAGCCGCGCATCGCCGCCTCGTCGACATCGCCGCTGTCGAGAATGTGCAGTGCCGCGATCAGCTCGCGGCGAAACAGGTCTGGCCGCGTCGACATAAACGCCTTGGTCGCGAGCACATCGACCACCGGATAGGGGATCTTGGCGCGGCCGAAGCCGGATTCGCGGCCCCAGATGGCAACGATCACCGAGCCCGGCACGCCATAGGTGCGCTCGATCTTCTTCAGGGTCGACGCATGGGTGGAAGCCAGGCTGCGGCCGGTGGCGGCGAGCCCCTGCAGACGCTTTTCCGAGAAGTAGTTTCCGGGCGAGGAAAACTCCGCCTGGCTCTGCTTCTGTTCCTTCGGCTTCGGGAAGCCGGGCGGCGCCAGATCCGGCAGGTCCCAGTTGAGCTTCACGTCGGAAAAGGCCGCCTTGAAGGATCCGGCGGAAATGCCGGCCTTCTTCGCCTCCGGCCAGAGATCATTCTGCAGCCAGGTACGAAACTGCGCCTCGACGTCGGCTTTGGTCGAGGCTTGCGCGAGCCCCAGCCAGCCACAGAGCAGCAAGGTCGTCAGTGAAAGAAGTCTCAGCATAAGGCTTCCCCATCGGTTGGATTGCAGCGTCCGAAATGACGCTCAGATCGACGTGCGGGCGCGAAGGGCAGCCGCCAAGGTGCCTTCGTCGAGGTAGTCGAGCTCGCCGCCGACCGGCACGCCATGGGCAAGCCGGGTGATCTTCACCTCCATGCCTTCGAGCTGGTCGGTGATGTAGTGCGCCGTCGTCTGGCCCTCGACGGTGGCATTGACGGCGATGATCAGCTCGCGGACGCCGCCATTGGCGACGCGCTGGACGAGACCCTTGATGTTGAGATCGTCGGGGCCGACGCCGTCGAGCGGCGAGAGCGTGCCGCCGAGCACATGATAGGCGGCGTTCATAGCGCCGGCGCGTTCCAGTGCCCAGAGATCGGACACGTCCTCGACAACGATGAGCACGGCGTGGTCGCGACGCTCGTCCGAACAAACGGTGCAGGGATCGATCGTATCGACATTGCCGCAGCAGGAACAGATGCGGACCTTGCGGTGCGCTTCGCCCATCGCGTCGGCGAGCGGACCCAGCAACTGGTCCTTCTTCTTGACGAGATGCAGGGCGGCGCGGCGCGCCGAACGCGGTCCGAGCCCCGGCACTTTCGCCAGGAGCTGGATGAGTTTTTCGATTTCAGGGCCGGTGACTCGTTTTGCCATGCGGCGCTTTTAGCCCATATCGCGCCGAAACGGAATCGCCTTCGAAACGCCCGCACGCGAAGCGGCGGGTGTCGACGCGGTACCCGGCGGCTACCACCGCCGGCGCGCAAATGCTGCGGGCGGCAGACCGCCCTGCTTCCCGAACCTACTGCCCGGAGACGATCAGAAGGGCAGCTTCATGCCGGGCGGGATCGGCAGGCCGGCAGTCAGTTCGCGGGTCTTTTCCGCCTGCACAGCTTCGGCCTTGTCCTTGGCGTCCTTGTGGGCGGCGACGATCAGGTCTTCGAGGATCTCGACGTCGTCTTCCTTGAACAGCGAGGGATCGATCTTCAGGCTCTTGAGGGTGCCCTTGCCGTCGAGGCGAACGGTGACGAGGCCACCGCCGGAGGTGCCGTCGACTTCGAGCGCGGCGATTTCCGCCTGCATCTTTTCCATCTTGGCCTGCATTTCCTTGACCTTGCCCATCATCCCCATGATGTCGCGCATCGTCGTCTCCTGTCTTTCTGTTTCTGCTCGCAGACGGGACTATTCGATGTCGTCGCCAGGGACGATATCGCCGTCGGCGGATTCGGCTGTGGCCGGAGCCTGGCTCTCGGCCTCTTCTTCAACGGCGCGAATGCGCACGTCGGTGATCTTGGCGCCCGGGAACCGGGCGAGAATGGCGGCGACATCGGGGTCCTGGCGCGCGTCGTTGACGCGCTGCTCCTGCGCCCGCTGTTCCGCCTCGATCAGCGTCGGCTCACCGGCCTCGCGGCTGTAGCTGACGATCCAGTGGATGCCGGTCCATTCCTTGAGCTTGACGGCCACTTCGCCAAGCAGCGTCTTCGGCGCGTCATCCGAGACGTTGACGTCGAGACGTCCGGGCTCGATCCGCACGAGCCGCAGAAAGCCGCGCACCAGCGTCTTCAGCTTGATGTCGCGGTTCTTGGCGCAGAGATCGGCGATGTCGGCGATCGAATTGACCGGCACCGACGGCTGCGGCTTGGCCGCAGGCGCCGCCACCGGGCGTTCTTCGATGCGGCCAACGGCAACCGCCTGGGGCGCCACGTCCGGGACGGCGCGCAGCATGGTCGCACCATTGCTCGTCGGGCGCTGCACCGGCATCGGCTGCGATGCCTGCGCCGACACGGACACGGAAGCCTGGGCCTGTGCGCCGCCGCCGTTGCCACCTGAAGGGCCAGGGCGAGCGCCGCCGCCTTCATTGCCGGAAAGTTCCAGCAAGCGCCGCGCGGCCTCTTCAGGCGCCGGCAGATGTGCCGCATGCGCCAGGCGGATCAGCACCATTTCGGCGGCACCCGCCGGGCGCGACGAGCTTTCGGCTTCCGGAATGCCCTTCAGGAGCATCTGCCAGATGCGCGAGAGCGCCGTAACCGCGACGCTCTCGGCAAAGACGGCGCCGCGGGTGCGCTCGATCTCGCTCAAGGACTGGTCGTTGACCGCCTCCGGTACGTATTTCATCCGGGTGACGAGATGGGTGAAATCGGCAAGGTCGGTCAATACGACCGTCGGATTGGCGCCGGCCTCGTATTGTGCGGTGAATTCCTTGAGGGCCGCGGCGACATCGCCTTTGACGACGTGCTCGAAGAGGTCGACGATGCGGGCTCGGTCGGCAAGGCCGAGCATCGAACGCACGGTTTCGACTTCCACAGCGCCGCCGCCATGGGCAATCGCCTGGTCGAGCAGCGACAGACCGTCGCGCGCCGAGCCTTCGGCAGCGCGGGCCACCATCGCAAGCGCTTCCGGATCGAAGGATACGCCTTCCTTGCCGAGGATCGTCGAAAACAGGCCGACGAGATCGGACGCGCTGATGCGGCGCAGGTCGAAGCGCTGGCAGCGCGACAGAACCGTGATCGGCACTTTGCGGATTTCGGTGGTCGCGAAGATGAATTTCACATGCTCTGGCGGCTCTTCGAGCGTCTTCAGCAGGCCGTTGAAGGCCTGGGTCGAGAGCATGTGCACTTCGTCGATGATGTAGACTTTGTAGCGGGCCGAAACCGGGCGGTAGCGCACCTGTTCGATGATCTCGCGGATATCGTCGATGCCGGTGTGTGACGCCGCGTCCATTTCGATGACGTCGACGTGACGCCCATCCATGATCGCCTGGCAATGTTCGCCGGGAACGCGCAGGTCGATGGTCGGCCGATCGATATCCGGTGTCTTATAGTTCAGCGCGCGGGCGAGAATGCGGGCGGTGGTGGTCTTGCCGACCCCGCGCACCCCGGTCAGCATGTAGGCTTGGGCGATGCGGCCGGTTTCGAACGCGTTGGTGAGCGTGCGCACCATCGGTTCCTGGCCGACCATCAGGTCGGAGAAATCCTTGGGGCGATACTTGCGCGCCAGAACACGGTAGGCGGCTGGTTTCTCAACGGATGAAATGGACGTATCGTCGCTCATCGACCCTGCCGCTGTTCGAACTCTTGTCCCGACAGGACGGAGAAGGTGGGAGGCTGGCACGATGACCCGTGCCGGAGCTCGTTGGGGCTGCTTCCTTCCGGACCTGACCCGGTTGGCGAGTGGCTCGTCCACCACCAACCTCCCGGCTTCCATATCGGCAATATCGAAAGCAAATGCAAGCCAAGCCGTCAAAAAACTGATATCGATATGCAAAACAAGGCGAATCCGTCATTCTCAATAGCCGAGGAGACCCAGTTGACGACCTTCACCCTCGACGAGCGGCTCGAGCGCGACGGCATTCCGATCGCCTCGATCGGGCTTTGCCAGATGCGGCTGATGAACGACCGCCGCTGGCCCTGGCTCGTGCTCATTCCTCAGCGTGAAGGCATTTCTGAGATCTTCGACCTCACCCCGCTCGACCAGACGATGCTGACCTTCGAGACGACCATGGCAGCGACGGCGCTGAAGAAGGTCACGGGCGCCGAGAAAATCAATATCGGCGCATTGGGTAACATCGTCCGGCAGCTTCACGTGCATATCATCGCCCGCAGCGACGGCGACCCGAACTGGCCGGGGCCGGTCTGGGGCTTCGGCAAGGCGGAGCCGTGGGACGAAAAAGAACATCAGGCCTTCGCAGCCCGCATTCTGGAAAACCTCTGAACATGACGAAATCGATCTTTGACCTTCGCAGCCCGCATCCAGAGCCAAGCACCCTCGTCGCCTTCTCAGAGAATCATCTGGATCGCCAGTCGGAGCACCGGGCCGACGATTGCGTCCAGGTGGCACTGAAGCACCCGGGTGCGCATTTCCTGGCCTTCTCCGGACCGAAGCTGATCGTCAAGCATGACGAGAAGATCATCGACCCACTGTTTGCGCCTTATGAGCTTGAAGGTCTCGAACCCGTTCTCGACGAGACGATCCTGCTCGGCTACCTCGCCAACGGCGAGCCCCGGCTGGCCGTGCCGACGGGCCTGACGGACGAGACGATCACCGAGCCCTTCAAGATCGCCGACGGCCGCACCCTCTATCGCCAGCAGATGCTGCCGGAGGAACTGCTCGGCCAGTTCGCGCAAGGCTCGAGCTTGATTACCTGGAATGCCAACAACCGCTTCTGCGGTCGCTGCGCAGGCCCGATGGAAGGCAAGGCCGGCGGCTATCGCCGGGTCTGCACCGCCTGCGGCCATATGGTCTTCCCGCGCACCGACCCTGTCGTCATCATGATGACGATCGACCTTGAGCGCGATCTTTGCCTGCTCGGCCGCAGCCCGCATTTCGCGCCGGGCATGTATTCTTGCCTTGCCGGCTTCGTCGAGCCGGGAGAGACGATCGAAAACGCCGTGCGGCGGGAAACGCTCGAGGAGTCCGGCATCCATATCGGCCGGGTACGCTACCATGCCTCGCAGCCCTGGCCGATGCCGCACACGCTGATGATCGGCTGCTATGCGGAGGCGAAATCAACCGTCATCAAGCGCGACGAGCACGAGCTGGAAGACGTGCGCTGGTTCACGCGCGATGAAACGATCGCGATGCTCGAAAGGTCGACCGGGGTCGCCGACACCGGCGACGCGCATATTCCGCCGCCGAAGGGCGCGATCGCGCACCAGCTGATGCGTGACTGGCTCGCCTGGGGCGAGCGGACATAAGGCGACGGATACAGGGAGATCGACCGTGTCCCGCTCCGAACGGCTGCTCGACCTTCTGCAGGTGCTCCGGCGCTACCGCCAGCCGGTGAGCGGCCAGCGACTGGCGGAAGAAACCGGCGTCAGCCTCAGAACGCTCTACCGCGATATCGCCAGCCTCCAGGCGCAGGGCGCTGATATCGAGGGCGAGCCGGGGCTCGGCTATGTGCTCAAGCCCGGCTTCATGCTGCCACCGATGATGTTTTCCGCCGAGGAGATCGAAGCCTTGGTGCTCGGCTCGCGCTGGGTCTCCAAGCGTACTGACGATGATCTCGCCGGCGCTGCCGCCAATGCGCTCGCCAAGATTGCCGCGGTGCTGCCCGCCGAACTTCGCGACGAGCTCGACAGTTCGACCCTGCTCGTCGGCCCGAGCCCGCCGGCCACCAACGGCATCGACATCGCCGCGCTTAGGCGCGCAATCCGCAACGAGCGCAAGGTGGAGCTCGACTACGTCGACAATGACGGCAGCGCGACGCAGCGCACCGTCTGGCCCTTTGCCCTCGGCTTCTTTGAGAACGTGCGCATGGTCATGGCCTGGTGCGAGCTGCGCCTGGACTTCCGGCACTTTCGCGCCGACCGCATGCAGAAGATGACGGTGACGGAGGCGCGCTATCCCCGCCGCCGGCAGGTGCTGATGAAGGATTGGCGCGCGAGCCAGAACATGGCGGCATCGAAGCGAGAGACGGTCGGCTCCTGACGGGTGTTGGTGCGCCGATGCTGACAGAAACTGGCAGCGGCCAGCCCTAGCCTGCACCTTCCGCAACAAGGAGGAACAGCATGGCCAAGGCAAATCTCATCGTTCTCTACGTCAAGGACCCGCTCGCAAGCGTGACCTTCTACCGCGCGCTTCTCGCGCAGGAACCAAGCGTCACCTACCAGACCTTCTCGTCCTTCGAGCTGCCCGGCGGCTTCACGCTCGGGCTCTGGGCCGAACATACGGTCGCGCCAGAGCCGGCGGCATCGGGCAGCCGGTCGGAACTGGCCTTCATGGTGGAAGACGAGAGCGCGGTGCGCGCACGTTACGAGGATTGGAAGGGGAAAGGCCTGCCGATTGCGCAGGAATTGACCGAAATGGATTTCGGTCCGACTTTCGTCGCGCTCGATCCGGATGGTCACCGGCTGCGCGTCTGCCTCTACGATTCTTGAGCGAGAGGGTATGCTGCGCGCATCCCGCCAGCCTGAAGCGGCGGGATGCGCGAATGGTACGGAATTAGCGGCCGTAAACGGCGGCCTGGATCTGCGAACGGGACAGACCGATGTCGCTCAGTGCGTGATCGTCGAGAGCATTCAGCTCGCGGATCGCACGGCGGGTCTTCGCATATTCCATGATCTTCTGACGGATCTTCATCTTTAACACTCCTTACTTGACGAGCGTCAAATAGGCATTTGCCTAAAATTTGTGTAGCGCCACGATTGCAAACTAGGCATGCGCCAGACGCGTAGCCGGTTAACGAATTTTTGCCACTTTCACCCCCGTAGGGCGTGGCGAAACCAATGATTCTCTCGGAAAATCACCGCGAACGGTACGCTCAGGACTTAAACGTGATGCTCTGAAAACCTTAGCCAGATGGCAGGATCAGATATGTGCGGCGCGAGAAGACCACAACCGCAGGCTTCATTTTGGTCAGAAATCAGGCGCATTCGCGGCCTTCAGGCGGAGCTGAGGGGCCAAGCAGCGTGCTAACGATAGCGACCGCCTCACCACTTTGGGAGGCGGTCGAGGCCCGCCTGCGCAGGCCTTTCTCAACAGCTTGGCGCCGGAGCGGCCTGTTCAGAGAACGCCGCGCATCGGGTGCGCGTTATAGGTTCCGAGGATGCGGACCTTTTCGGAGAAGAAGCGAAGCTCGTCCATGGCATGGCGCACGCCGACATCATCCGGGTGGCCTTCGATATCCGCATAGAACTGCGTCGCCACGAACCGGCCGCCAAGCTGGTAGCTCTCGAGCTTGGTCATGTTGATGCCGTTGGTGGCGAAACCGCCCATGGCCTTGTAGAGCGCTGCCGGGATGTTGCGGACATTGAAGACGAAGGTGGTGATGATCAGCTCTTCGTCGCTGGTGCGGGCGATGCGCTGCTCTTCCCTGGACAGCACGACGAAACGGGTGACGTTGCTCTCGGTATCCTCGACGTTCTCGGCGATGATTTCGAGGCCATAGAGATCGGCGGCAAGCCGCGGCGCGAGCGCTGCCATCGAGCGGTCGCCCTTTTCGGAGACGAGCTTTGCCGCGCCCGCCGTATCGCCGGCGACGACCGGCTTCCAGCCGTTGGAGCGCACGATCTTGCGGCACTGGCCGAGCGCATGGATGTGGCTGTGCACGGTGCGGATCTCGTCACGCGTGACACCCGGAAGCACCATCAGCTGAAAACGGATCGGCATGAAATATTCGCCGACGATGTGCAGCCGCGATTCCGGCAGGAGGTGATGGATGTCGGCGACCCGGCCGGCGATCGTGTTCTCGATCGGGATCATCGCCAGATCGGCGTCGCCGTTCTCGACCGCGACGAAGGCATCCTCGAAGGTCTGGCAGGGCAGCGGCTCCATCGATGGGAACATGTCGCGGCAGGCCATGTCGGAATTGGCGCCATAGTCGCCCTGGAAGGAAATCCTGTTGGTCTTGGCGGTCACGGTAGCGTCCTTCTCAGGTTCTGATATCAGCGGGTACGGGCAGACAGGATGCGGCGGGCCTTTTCCAGCTCCACCGGCGTGTCCACACCAAGCGGGACCGAATCGACGATCTCGACATCAATGCGCATGCCGGCTTCGAGCGCACGCAGCTGCTCCAGCGATTCGCGGCGTTCGAGCACGGAGGGCTGAAGCGAGACGAAGCGTTCCAGCGCCTGCCGTCGATAGGCATAGAGCCCGATGTGATGATAGAGCGGGCCTTCGCCATGAGGCGCGGTCGCGCGGGTAAAATAGAGCGCACGCAGGCGCGTGTCGGAAAGCGGCGAACCGACGACCTTGACGATGTTCGGGTTGGTCTTCTCGCTCTCCTCGGTGATCGCCACCGTCAGCGTGGCGATATCGGTGGCAGCATTTTCGAGCGGGTTCAGCGCCGCGCGGATCGATGCCGGTTCGACCGTCGGAAGGTCACCCTGGACGTTGATGACGATCTCGGCTTCGCCGTTCGGATCGGCCTTCTGCAGCGCTTCGTAGATCCGGTCGGAGCCGGACTGGTGGTCGATGCGGGTCATTATCGCTTCGAAGCCGGCCTCGCGCACGACGTCAAAGACCTGCTGGTCGTCAACGGCAACGACGACGCGGCCGACGTCCGCTTCCTGCGCTCGGGTCGCGACCTGAACGATCATCGGCAGGCCGCAAATATCGGCGAGCGGCTTTCCGGGTAGGCGTGTCGAGGCCATGCGCGCCGGAATGAGCACGATGACTTTAACTGAATTTTCGCGATTCATGATCTGGCCTTCAAAAACCCCGCCGAAAGTGTCAATAAGTCTCAGTTAGGGGCCGATAATCACTGTTGCAACGCAGAGCCAAAAGACATAGGTTCCGCGCGATTTCAAGATAGGCCGGGTTTTTGTTTGCGCCGGTGGCAAAGGGAGCGTTTGCAGATGAATTCATATGTGAACATGGGCGTGGGCGCCTTTCTGGGAACGGTCTTCGTTCTGATGTCCGTGTCCATTGCATCGGAAGGCATTTTCCATTCCGAAGCTCCCGAGAAGGAAGGCTTTACGATCGTTGCGGAAGAAGGCACGTCTGAAGCAGGTGCCGGTGGTGCCGCGGAAGTCGAAGTCGACATCAAGCCGCTGCTGCTCAAGGCCGACGCTTCTGCCGGTGAAGCCGTGTTCAAGAAATGCGCAAGCTGTCACACCGCCGACAAGGGCGGCGCAAACAAAGTCGGTCCGAACCTCTGGGGCCTCGTCAACCGTCCGATCGCTTCGCATGAGGGCTTCAGCTACTCGGCCGGCATGAAGACGTTTGCCGAAGGCGGCAAGGTCGTCTGGGACTACGACCACCTCAGCTACTTCATCGAAGCACCGAAGAAGCACGTTCCGGGCACCGCCATGGGCTTTGCCGGCGTCAAGAAGCCCGACGAGCGCGCCAACCTGATCGCCTGGCTGCGAGAGCAGGCCGACGCTCCGGCAGCACTGCCGGACGCATCTGCCGGTTCTGCCGAAGCCGCACCGGCTGCCGGCGAAGCGGCACCGGCTGCTGGCGCCGAAGGTGCAAAGCCGGCCGAAGCGCCGGCAACCGAAGCCAAGCCTGCCGAAGGTCAGCCGGCACCGGCTCAATAAGTTCAGCGGTCGGAAACGATCCCATGCAAAAGGCCCGGCTCGCGCCGGGCCTTTTCGTATTCGGGGATAGGCGGAGATGTTGCGCACGGAACGTTCAGGCGGATCCAAGCCTCTGCGGCGAAACAGTTTGCCGGAGAGAGTGGTAATCACATCAGCAGATAGGCCCAGACCGAAACGCTGATGACGCCGAGCGCGGTCGTCAGCGTGATCGTCGAGGACGCCAGCCCATGGCCGACATTGAAATGGTTGGCGATCAGCCAGGCATTGACACCCGTCGGCACGGCCGACGTCAGCACCAGCGCCGTCGTCCAGTTGTCGTTGAGGCCGAGCAAGTGGCAGCTCGCATAGACGACCGCGGGCATGACGGCGAGCTTCAAGACGCTCGTCATCGAAGCGAGCCCGAGATTGCCGGCAAGGCCGTATTTATCCAGCGCCATGCCGATCGAGATCAGCGCTGCGGGTGCCGCCATCGACGCCAGTTGATCGACGACGGTCTTGACCGGACCGCCAAGCGGCTGGCCGATAAGGTGGAAGGCGGCGCCGCAGGCAAGGCCGATCACCAGCGGGTTGCGCACCAGATTGCGGGCGACACCGGCCAAGAGCTGCAGCGGGCTTTGCCCCGGCTTGCCGCCGGCGCGCCGCTCCGCACGCTCCATCAAGAGCGTGCCCGCTATCATCATGACTGGCAGATGCACCGAAAGCAGGATCGAGATCGCAACGATGCCCTCCTCGCCGACGATTCGCGACACCAGCGGCAGGCCGATGAAGACCGTGTTGGCGAAGGCGGAGGAGACGCCAGCGAGAACGCCCATGCGCGCATCCCGCCCGAAGACGAGCGTCGCCGCCACGTGTCCCAACGTCCAGGTCACCGCGACGCCCGAGAAATAGGCGACCCAGAGCGGCCAGGGCGAACCGTCCTTGAAATCCGCTTCCGCAATCGTGCGAAACAGCAGGATGGGCACGGCGACGCGAAAGACAAAATCGCCCAAGGCTTCGCCGACGGCCGGTTTCAGGTAACCCAGGCGCACCAGCAACCAGCCGGCAAGGATCAGGATGAAGATGGGCAGGACGTTCTGGAAGATGTCGGACATGCGCGGGCCCTGGATCGCGATGACCTTGGAGCGGATCGATCCAAGTTCTTCGGGGTCTGTTCTCATGAGGTAGAGCGGGAGACGGGCGGAAGACCGCAGATGCTTTCCTCTTTCCGCTCCTGGAATGGTCCTGCCAGCAATAACGTTGTTCGCACCCGCGCCGCAAGCGCGCGAGCAGCGGGCACAGGGAGGGGAACATTCCCCGGCCGCAGGCGTTCCGAAACAGCATGAGGAACGAGCCATGCCGACAGAGAAGTCCATTTACGCGCACAAAGACGACGATCCGCATCTCATCGACGATGCGCTCGCCGACAAGGTGCTGCGCTACATCCAGTATGCGGCGATGATCGATACGCGCGAGATCTCGGTGATGGCGCTCGGCGGGATCGTGGTGCTTTCCGGTCATGTGGCGCAGGCATCCGATATCGCCTGCGCCGGCGATGCCGCAGCATCGGTGATCGGCGTCACCAGCGTCGAGAACCGGCTGGCGGTGATGCCGGGCGCGGCCGAGGCTGATAGCTGAGCCAGGAGTTGCCGTCCGGAAATCCCGATGATAGGACATGCCGGCATGAGATTTCGGCTGGCTTGGCGGTATCGCTGGAGAGCCGCCATAGGAGCCGCAGATGAGGACCGACCCGTCAGCAACCAGGTAAGCCGCAACAACGGTTGAATAAGTTGTTGCGGCGTCTGTCGGCTCACATTCAGAAGATTTGATGAAGTGGCAGATCGCCGCCGAATGGTTTTCATTTGCGCGGATGTTTCATCATGCCCGATCGTAATTCCCTCACCTGGTCCTATTCGCTGCCGGCAGCCCTTTTGCTGATGGCGCCCTTCGATATCCTGGCGTCGCTCGCCATGGACATTTACCTGCCCGTCGTGCCCGACATGCCGGCGATCCTCGGCACGTCGCCCGCAGTCGTCCAGCTCACGCTCAGCCTCTACATGCTGCTTTTGGGGCTGGGTCAGCTGCTGTTCGGCCCGCTGTCCGACCGCGTCGGCCGCCGTCCCGTTCTTCTCGGTGGCGCGACGCTGTTTGCGCTGGCCTCGCTGGGACTGGCCGCAACCACCTCGGCACCGGTCTTCGTCGCCTTGCGGCTTGTCCAGGCGGCCGGCGCCTCGGCCGCACTGGTCGCGACCTTCGCGACCGTGCGCGACGTTTATGGCGCACGTCCGGAGGGTGTGACCATCTATGGCCTCTTCAGCGCCATGCTCTCCTTCGTGCCGGCGCTCGGGCCGATCGCCGGCGCGCTGATATCAGGCGCTTTCGGATGGCGGGCGATCTTCCTGACGCTTGCCATGCTTGGCCTTGCAGCACTCGGCCAGGCCTTGCCGCAGTGGTCGGAAACCCGGCCCGACGCCGCAGCACCGTCAAAGCCGAGCTTCAGACCCATGCTCGCAAGTAGCGCCTTCTGGACCTATACGCTTGGCTTCAGCACGGCGATGGGCGCGTTTTTCGTGTTCTTCTCCACGGCGCCACGCCTGCTTATCGATCGCGCCGGCTATTCGCAGCTGGGCTTCAGCCTGGCATTCGCCACCGCCGCCGTCGTGATGATCATCGCCACGCGCTTCGCCAGGGGCTTCGTCACCCGCTACGGGACCTCCGGTTGCCTGGCCCGCGGCATGGCCTTGATCATCCTCGGCGGGCTGCTGCTTGGCGCGGGCGAAGCCTCGGCGGTGCCGTCGTTCCAGAGCTTCGTGCTGCCAATGTGGGTGATCGCCTTCGGCATCGTCATGAGCGCCTCGGTCACCGCCAACGGAGCGCTCAAGGCCTTCGATGCCATCGCCGGGACGGCGGTCGCGCTCTACTTCTCGATCCAGAGCCTGATCGTCAGCCTTATTGGCACCGGCGCCGTTCTCCTGCTTGGCGGTGATACGGCCTGGCCGCTCGTCGGCTATTGCCTCGGCATGGCGACGATCACGCTGCTGGCGCTGGCGTCTCTCAACCGGCGCGAAAATCGATAGCCTTGCCCCTCCCGGAGCGGTCGCCTGCTCCGGGAGGTCTTCGACAGGAAAGGCGGCAGCATGCCCCTTGACCTCGCCCCTGGGGCTGGCCCCAGACTACCTTCATGACCGATTCCTACTTCCTCGCAGGCCGCTTCGGCGCCGCCACACGATTGTCGCCGAAAGCACTCAGGCTCTATGCCGAGCAGGGCCTGCTGGTGCCTGCCCGTGTCGATCCCGCGACCGGTTACCGCTATTACGCCGCCACGCAGGCAAGCCGCGCCAGGCTGATTGCCCGGCTGCGGCAGCTGGGCCTGCCGATCGCCCGGATCGCACGGCTGATAGATCTTCAGCCCGACGTTCGCCTCACGGAGCTGCGCGCCTGGCTGGAGGTGCAGAGCAAACGACTCGAGGATCAGCGCGAGCTGGTGGAGGCAATCATCCGGCAATCGAGCGGCGGCGACGATCCGCTGGTCAGGGCCGTTGCCGTGCGCGACGTCGCGCCTTCGAAAATCGTCTATCGCCAGCACCATGTGACGGTGGATGCGCTCGAGGCCTTCACCGAAAGCGCCGAAGCGGAGATCCGCGGCTATCTTGCGCAATCGGGCAAGAGCGACGATGGGCAGATGACGCTGCATTTCCACGAGCCGGTCAATCACGACGGCAAGGGTCTCGTCGAGGTGGCGATCGGCTATGACGGCAGCCTCGAACCCACTGGTGATCTGCGCATCCGCCTTCAGCCGGCGGGACGCGAAGCGTTCCTGGCCGTGGCCGAACCGTTCGAAACCTTTCCGGCCGTGCTCCGCGTCTATGACGCGATCGAAGCCTGGTTCGAGCAAAGCGACGATCTCAGCTGCTTCGGCAGCCCTTACGAAATCTATCCCGGCAGCGGCGGTACCCGCTTCGATGTCGCCTACCCCATCGTGCGCTAACCCAATCCCCGCACGCTCCAATCACTCAAGGACCAACCGATGCAGCACTTTTCCTATGTGGGCTCCGGCCCCTATTGCTACGCCAACTCATTTGCAATGATGTTCGGCGAAGCCGCGCCCTCGACCTCGACCATTGAGCTTGCCACCGGTAGCCCCTTCGGCATGCAGATCGTCGGCGGTACCCTGCCGTTCTTCGACCCCTACGGCTGGGATCCGGAGGCCGGGTTCGACGGCGCGCTGAAGGCGCTCGGCTGGACGTCGCAGGTCAGCAGCGGCGGCGAGCCCGAGGACGCGCTTTCCCGCCTGCGCTCGGCACTGAAGGATGGTCCCGTCTGGGTCGGCCCGGTGGAGATGGGGCATCTGAGGCACCAGCCCGGCATGACGGGACCGATCGAGGCCGATCACTACGTCGTGGTCCTCGCGATCGACGAGACGCGCGTGCTGATGCACGACCCGCAAGGATATCCCTACGCCTCCCTGCCGCTCCACGATTTCATGACGGCCTGGGGCGCCGAGACGCTGAGCTACGGCGACCCCTACACCATGCGATGGGGATTCTCTCGTGTCGCCGACGTGAGCGAGGTCGAGGCAATCCGCGCCTCGGTGCCGGCCGCGATCCACTGGCTCTCGATGACCACGGACCGGCTGGTGCCGACGGGCAGCCTTGGCAATGCCGACGCAGCCGAAGCGCTCGCCGCTCTGATCGAAGACCATTGCGACAAGAACCTGCGGGCTCACCTCGTGCACTTCGCCGTTCGTGTCGGTGCCCGCCGCGCCGGCGATGCGGCGTCCTGCCTGGCGCGGGCAGGCCTTGCCAAATCCGCCGCCATCGCCGGCGAACAGGCACGGCTGATCGGCGCGCTGCAGTATCCGCTGGTCCTGCGCAGGGATGCCGAGGCGGCCGCAAGCCTACGCCTTCTGGCGCCGACCTACGACCGGCTGTTCACCACCCTGCAAGCCGGGGAGTGATCCCAAAAGCCGCGCAATTCCGGACGGAAAACCGCTTCGCACTTTTCCTGGGAATCCCTCGCTTGGCTGGCGCAATTCCGGACGGAAAACCGCTTCGCACTTTTCCTGGAATTGCTCTTAGGCAATGAGCTCCGAGAAGCTTTTCGGTCGCGCCGACTTTGCGTCGCGTACCGTCGCGTAGTGGAGCCCAACGACGCCGTTGTCGTAGTGCTCGCTGCCGATCAGCTGCAGCTCGTTCTTGTCGCGAAGCCGGGCGAACCATGGTTCGCCCGGCGATACGACCGGGTAGACGAAGAAGTGGTAGCGATCGACGAGGCCGAGGCCGATCACCGTCTGCGCCAGGCTCGCGCCGCCGGACAGATGGATATCCCGGCCGGGCTCAGCCTTCAGGTCGGTCAGGTAGCGCGAGAGCGCCGCATCATCAGGAACCACCGCCCGCTCGGCATTGTGCCAGCGGCTGATCGCCTGATCTTCGGTGCGGGAGAACACGATCTTGCGATAGTCGTGCATACGCCCTGCCATCACCCGATTGGTCTCGCCGCCCGCCTCGTCCTTCAGCGCGCCCGGCCAGTAGCCGACCATCTCCTCATAGGTGGTGCGGCCGACCAGAACCGTGTCGTAGCCGGCGTAGAGACGGTCGATCGCCCGGTATTGTTCGTCGACCACCGTCCCCATCCAGGCAAGCGGATCGTCGAGGCGGCCATTCAGTGTCGTCATCATCTGCAGCACGATATTGCGCATGGGATCGTCTCCTCAGTGAGTTTGCTCGACGAACCGGGCCAGTTGCCCGGCAACCGTTCCCCAGCCGTCGTGAAAACCCATCTCCTCGTGCATCTTCCGGCCCGCGCCGCTCCGATGCATTACATGGGCAGCGTATTCGGTGCCGGCTGGATGGTCGCTGAGGGTGATGATCGCCGTCATGAAGGCGTTTTCCGCCGGCCGCCAACCGGCAACGAGCGTGTCGGTGAAGACGATGCGCGAGAGTTCGTCGACCGCGAGGAAACAGGCGTCGATATGCGGCAGGAATGCGCCGCCGCCTTCGCTGATCCGCGTCACGAAACTGCCGCCGGGCCTGAGATCCATGTCGATCACCTTGCATCTTGCCGGCTCAGGAACCCACCATTGCTCAAGCCGAGAGGGATCGCTCCAGGCGCGCCAGACCGTCGCGCGCGGCGCCTTGATGATGCGCGCCATCGTCAGGTCGAGTTCAGGATCGGGAGAGCGGATCATGGTCATTCCTCCTCGTGTTCAGTGACGAATTTTTCCAGCCGGTCGGCGCGGCCTTCCCAGAGCGCGCGCTGCGCCGAAAGCCAGCTCTCTACCGCGGCGAACTGCGCCTTCTCGATGGCGCAGGTGCGGACCCTGCCCTCCTTGTGCGTGCGGATGAGCCCACTGCCTTCAAGGTAGTGGATGTGCTTCATGAAGGACGGCAGGGCCATGTCGAAGGGTCTGGCGAGATCGCTGATGCTCGCCGGACCGCCGCCGAGCCGCGCAAGCACCGCACGGCGGGTGGGATCGGCGAGCGCCTGAAAGATCACGTCCAATCGGTCTGAATACTGTTCCATAAGGCTAAGTATCACACGTCAATACTTAGCGCAAGAGCTAACTATTCGTCGCCCGACCGCCGCCAGCGCCAGCCAATTTGTCACATGGCCGTTTTCTTGACCTCAAGCCTGGTTGAGCTTCTACAAACCCCGTCGGTTCAATCGGAAATGGGGGCCGACGTGGCATTGGAAAACCAGATAAGGACTGACAATCCCGGGACTGGAACGGCATCTGCGGGCATCGCCGAGCCCGGCGGCGGCGCAGCATCGAGCGCCGCCTGCTGGCTCGCTGGCCTGGCCGCCATCGCACAGACAACGGCGATCGCGAGCGCGCGCAGGGTCGCCTTTCTCACCGCAAGGCAGGGATGATCCATGTCAGGCCCTATCGCAAGCATTCTCGATTCGCGCGCCTTCGGCATTCTCGCCCGCGTGCTGCTAACGCTCGTCTTCTGGTCGAGCGGCCTTGCCAAGCTCTTCGACTTCAACGCCAACGTCGCGATCATGGAAGGCTTCGGCCTGACGCCGGGATGGCTGTTCAATTCGATGACGTTAATCCTGCAGATCGGCGCCTCTCTGCTGATCATCCTCAACCGTTGGGTCTGGCTTGCCGCCGGGGCGCTCGCCGTCTTCACGGTGCTGACGATCCCGATCGCCCATCCTTTCTGGCTGAAGGAAGGCGAAGAGACCTTCCGCGACATGACCGTCGCGCTGGAGCACGTCTCCGTGATCGGCGGCCTGGCGCTGGTATCGATCCTGTCGCGCAGGCGTTGAACGTCAACAACCGGCGGCTCGGCAAGACCACTCAGCCCTCGCGGCAGCGCGTGTCTGGAACGCGTCGAGACCAGGGCAGCGCGGCTGCTCTGGTCTAACACCTCAGCGCTTCCGGGCGACGATGTAGGGGCGGTTGTCGTTGCTCGCCGATGCGTGATTTTCCGCCGACAGAAGCTCGAAGCCGGCGGCGACGATGTGCCGGCTGAGTTCTGCTGCGCTGAAAGTTGCCGCATAGGGCGCCAGTCCGACGGCCCGCATCGCCGGCAAGAGCAGGAGCTGGACGAGCGGGTTCATGTCGCCGACGCAGGGCGTCTTGGAGATGAACACTCCCCTGGAGGCAAGCAGGGTATGGATGTTGTCGAGCGTGGCGGGCAGATCGCGCACGAGATGCAGGTAGTTGAAGCCCAGCACCGCATCGAACTGCCCACGTTCGGCCGCAAGCGTTTCGGCCGTCGCGCTGCGAAAGGCGAGGTTCGGAACCAGGTCGACGGCGTACCTCTCCCGGGCAATGGCGATCATCTCGGTCGAAAAATCGGTTGCAAGGTAGTCGCGCACATCGCCCGCCAGCCGAAACGCCGTCGTTCCCGTGCCGCAACCGAGTTCGAGCACGCGGTCATCGGGCAGAAGCAAGGCGCGGGTGCGGTCGAGCGTGTGTTCATAGGCGGCCGGGTCCGCGATCGTTCCCTTGGCGTATCGCCGCGACGTCCGGTCCCAGAAGCGCGCGTCGCTCGCCAAACTCATGCTGCCTCTCCCCAGAACGCAACCGGTCCCCCGCGATGCTCGAAGCCGGTGCCACACCGGCCAGGGAAACCTGCCGAAACCCAACGGCTGCCGATACCAGCGAAAGTCCAAGAATAGCGCGGAACCGTCAACATTTGACGGAGAACGGACCCTCGATCGGCAAAGAGCCGCTCTCTCGCAGTTCAAGCCAGGCGAACCCAATCAACGGTTTCAAGCACATAGGGGGCGAAGAGAAAATCGCGGATCGCGGCGATCTCGTCCCGACGCCAATCGAGAACGACGAAATGCGCCGGTTTTTCCATGGGGCCGGCACTGTCGAAAACCAGCATGGCCGGCCGCCCTTCGATTGCGCCGAGCGCGAAACGCCACTTTGTCTCCTGCGCATAGCCGGTGAAATAGCGGCTGATGCCCTCGCGACCCTCCAGCTTCAGCCTGTTGACCAGCTCAAGTTTTACATCGTCGGCCAGCATGGCGCGGATGGCATCGAAGTCGCCGCCCTGAAAGAAGCGCACGAAACTTGCCAATTTGTGCCGGTTCGCGTCGGACATCAGCGGCAGCCGCATATCCTCCGGGCGTTCGGTCAGGAACCTGAGCGCCACCCTGGCGCGCTGCAGCGCCGATTTGGCCGCCGCCGGCGTACACTCGGCGATAGCGGCGATTTCCTCGATCGAATGACCAAGCACATCCTTCAGGATCACCGCGCAGCGTTGAAGTTCCGGCAGTTGCAGGAAAGTTTGAAAGCCGATCGCAACGATGTCCGCCTCGGGCAGCGGCGCATCTTCCATGTCATCGAGCAGGGGGACGATCTTGTGCCTGGACCGCCGGCGCAGAAAATCCAGACTGGTGTTGTGGGCGATGCGCAGCAGCCAGCCTTCGAGATTGTCCACCACCACGCCATCCGCCCGCGCCTGCACGGCCTTGATCAGCGTGTCCTGCAGCACGTCCTCACCATCCACGGCCGAGCCGGTCATGCGCGCGCAATAGCGGTGCAGCCGCGGCCGGAGATCCCTCAAGCGATCCTCGAAGTCTTCCGTATTCATGACATCGAGTTCCATCGGGATATCTCCAGGGGCCGGTTCGGACGATAGCGTGGACTGAAGAAAATGTCCGCTGCCTGACCGATCGAAACCGGCTCCGGCAACGCACAGCCGTTCGACATCAGCTGTGATCGCTGAGGACCACCTCACCGATGACCGATTCGAGGCTCGCCAGTTCGAGGATCTGTGGGAAATAGGCCTTCATCCTGACATCGGCGCGCATCGCTTCGACGGCCGCGGGCGTCTCCCATTCCGAATAGATGATGACGCTGGTGCCATCCCTGGCAGCAATCAGCCGGCTCGTCCGCCAGCCGCCGAGCGTGCGGATGACGGTGTCGATGTTGCGCTTCAACAGCGCGATCAACTGCTCCTGCTTGCCGGGTTCGACCTTCAGAACGTTGACGAGAGTGACGGGTGCAGTGGTCATGGTGCTTCTCCTTCGTTGCGGATGCACCAAAGACGAAGCGGAGAGGCGAAACGGATCGCGCGGGCGAAGATTTCTTAGCGCCAGGCGGACGTCGGGGATACTCCCTTGGCAGGGGGGCGCCTTCGAGGGGCTCGGCAGCGGACCATCCGTTATCGGCCGGTAGCCCGCCGAACAGTGACAGACCGTTAGAGGGCAAAGCCGCTGGAGGCCGCCGGCTCGCCGTCGTCGCGAACCTTCAGGATGGTGTCGATCAGGCCCCATTCCAATGCTTCTTCTGCGGTCATGAAACGGTCCCGGTCCATAGCGCGTTCGAACTCCTCGTAGGTCCGTCCGCAATGTTCCGCATAGAGGCGCGTCATGCGCTGCTTGGTGCGAAGGATCTCCTCGGCATGGATCTGCATGTCGGACGCCTGGCCCTGAAAACCGCCCGATGGCTGGTGCACGAGGATGCTGGCATTGGGCAAGGCGGCCCGTTGGCCCGGCGTGCCGGCCATCAGCAGAAACGAACCCATCGACCGTGCGGTCCCCATGCACAGTGTATGCACCGGTGCCCGGATGTAGCGCATGGTGTCGTACATGGCGAAACCGCTGGTCACCACGCCACCCGGCGAATTGATATAGAGATGGATGGGCTTCTTCGGGTTTTCCGCTTCGAGAAGAAGCATCTGGGCGCAGACCAGCGCAGAGACCGTGTCGTTCACCTCACCGTTGAGAAAGATGATTCGCTCGCGCAGCAGGCGGGAATAGATGTCGAACGACCGCTCTCCACCGTTCGACTGCTCGACGACCATAGGGACGAGTTGCATCGCTTCGCGCATCGGCGAACTCCATTTATCCAGAGATTGAGGGGAAGCTCGCCGGTCTAGGCGGCGAGCATGAGAGTATCGTTGCTGTTCGCGGCCGTCCTGGTCACGCGACCGCCGCGAACATTCGGCAGTTCGTGGACGATCCGCAGCCGGGTGCCGCCCGAACCAATCGGGGCGATCCGGAATGTGACCGTACTTTCGAGAAACGGAGCTTCGGTTTCGCGCAGCCTGTAGCAGACCTCTTCTCCAGGCACGACGACGGCGCCATCGGGGTCGGCCAATGCCTCTTTCGGTAGCCAGTTCTCGCGAAACGCCGGGATGCTGATTGCGCGCCAGACCTTCTGCGGCGCCTCGTCGAGTTCGTATTCCAGCTCAAGGCTGTTATCGTCCGGGGCGCTGATTTCGCGGTTCATTGGTCCATATCCTTCAGCAAGATCTTCAGAGCTTCGATGCGTGCCGGCCAGTAGGCACGGTATTTCGCGAGCCACTGCGCAATTTGGGCCAGCCCGTCCGGGTCGACTTCGTAGTTTACGAACCGACCTTGCCGCTGCTCCTTCACCAACCCGGCACTCCGCAACACCGAAATGTGCTGGGACATGGCCGGCTGGCTTATGTCCATACCTTCCCGCAAAGCGCTGGCATTCATGCTTCCATCAGCAAGCTTCTCGAAGATGGCGCGGCGCGTGGGGTCAGCCAGGGCTCGGAATATCTCGTTCTCGATCATGCCAAACACATAAGCACGGACTTATCTCAATAACAAGTGCGCTGTTCAGCAGGAGGAGGAAGGGACGCGACTTTGCGCACCAAACGACTTTGTCACGGCGCTTCAAATCAATACCCGCCAGTAGACAGGACAAGGGTAGCGCTTAATGCGCATTGGTAATGGAAGCAGAACAAGGGGGAAATGGCGGACAGAGAGGCCGCCTAGTTAAAGGACAAGATCGTGCAGCTACGTTGATTTAACTATGTAAATTCAATGACATAGTTTTTTGATTTACTCAATGACGTCCATTGATGTCCATTGCAATGCAGCTTATGATGTTGGCTGAATTGTGGGGTAATAGTTATGCCGAAGGCTAAAGGCCAACATCGCGAGAAAGTGCTGTCGGCGCTCAAGATCAAACAACTGACCGCTCCGGGGAAGTACGGCGACGGCAACGGGTTGTACCTCGTTGTCGATCAGTCCGGGGCAAAAAGGTGGCTACTGCGCATCCTCGTAAACGGCAAGCGCACAGACATCGGCTTGGGCGGGACTTCCTTGGTGTCGCTTGCCGAGGCGAGAGAGAAAGCGCTGGAATACCGCAAACTGGCCCGAGCAGGCGGCGACCCGCTTGCCGCAAAAAGGGAAGCACGGCGCGTCATGCCAAGCTTCAGGGTCGCAGCTGAAACGGTCCACGAGGAACACAAGGTGGCTTGGAAGAACGCCAAGCACGCGGATCAATGGATTAACACTCTCACCCAATACGCCGTGCCCCTCATTGGCGACTTGAGGCTCGACCGCATCGACACGCCCGACATCTTGCGGGTGCTGTCGCCCATCTGGTTGGCCAAACCAGAAACGGCTCGACGTGTCAGACAGCGGCTTACCACTGTCTTCGATTGGGCCAAAGCATCTGGCTATAGAACCGGCGACAACCCGGTCGAGGGGGTGACACGCGGCCTACCGAAGCAGGTGGAGCGCAGCCGCCATCACGCAGCCATGCCATTTGCCGACGTTCCGGCTTTTATCAAAGCCCTGCGTGTGACTAACAGCAGTTTGATCGCCAAGCTCGCCTTTGAATTCCTGATCCTGACGGCGACACGGACCAGCGAAGCTCTACTGGCCAAGAAAATGGAGATCGACGCAAAAGGTAAGCTGTGGATCATCCCCGCTGACCGAATGAAGGCAAAGCGAGAACACAGAGTGCCGATAACCGATCGGCTTGCTGAAATCCTCGAAGAAGCAGCTACGATATCCGGCAATAGCCAATTCATTTTCCCGGGAAGGTCCGAGGAGAAGCCTCTATCCAACATGGTTTTCCTGGAAATCCTGAAGCGGATGGAGGTTCCAGTAACGGCGCACGGTTTCCGCTCGTCATTCCGCGATTGGTCTGCGGAGGAAACAAATTTCGCCCGGGAAATTGCTGAAATGGCGCTGGCACATACTATCGAAAACAAAGTGGAAGCAGCTTATCGTCGGGGCGACCTGCTCGAAAAGCGAAGAGAAATGATGACTAGCTGGGAGAAGTTTTGCCTTTGCAGGGAAACACACGACGGAGTCCGAGAAGAGTGACTATCTACCTCGATCCATTTCCAATTCCGCCTTATGGGGGGCTCGGCTTTGGTGACGAGGCGACGAACGCAATCTTCGACAGTGCATGGCCGATCGTAGAAAGGCACCTTACTGCCACGAAAGCTTTCGCGCACGTTCTCTCTGATGCCGCAATCGACGCGATCAGGAATGAACTCCGCGCGGTGAGCAATGAATATCTTGCCGGCAAAATAAGAGCGCGGACTTTTGCTGCATCTGGTCAGAAGAAGTCCGCGAAACAGATTATCAACCACGTGGATGCACTCATTCCACAGATTGAGGAACTTTGCCGCGTAAATCTTGCGTCGAGAAATAGTTCAATCGCAACCGATCGGCGCGAGACCTTGCTAGAGTTATTGAAGGAACTAAGATGTGAGTGCACGGCCGTAGCGGGCAAGCGCGTACAACCGGGCGCCATGTCTGCACTTTACATTCGAGGCGGGGTAATTGATTTCATAGGTTCTTATGAGCGCATCTTGGGCATCGCATTTGAGCGGTCCAAAGTAAATCTTGGTACGGGGAAAGCTCGCGAATTTATAGCCACAGGTCCGCGACTTCTACAGATATTCTTTCAAGCCATAGACCCCGAACTACCTCTGAGTAAGCTCGCGAGCATTATCCAAGCTCTGCCGGAAAAGTAATTAGCCAGCTACCTAACTCTTGATTTCGGACAAGGAACGGCGTGCGTTGCAGATCAAAGGAGTGCAGCATGCTCCCGTTAGCTCCGAAAGTGAGGTGCAAGTTGAGCAATAAACTCCCGGAAACAGGCTTCGTTCGCCTGAAATCCATCATTGGGCCAACTGGACCTATACCCATCAGCAAATCTAGCTGGTGGAAAGGCATCCGAGAGGGGCGGTTTCCGCCTCCTCAAAAATTAGGCCCAAGAACGAGCGTGTGTGACCTTGCCCCCAAGTTTTATCCAGTTTTGAGTTTGCTCCAGCGGTTTTGGGTTGCTGTATTGGGGGCGGTAGCGGCGGGTTGCGGTGCGGAGCCATTCCGGCTGCGCAGCACCGCATCACGTCGCGGGTTGATTGTCTGAGCGAACTCGGCAGGTGTCATCCAGCCGAGTCCAGAGTGTGGTCGATGATCGTTGTAATCGCTGCGCCAGTTTGAAAGCGCCGATCGAGCATGGGCCAGTGACGAGAAGAGCGTCTCATTCAAGAGCTCGTCGCGCAGCCGCCCATTGAAGCTTTCGATGAAGGCGTTCTGGATCGGCTTGCCCGGCGCGATGTAGTGCCAATCCACCTTGCTCCGATCCGTCCATTGCAGGATCGCGTTACTGGTGAACTCACTGCCATTGTCGCTGACGATCATCTTCGGCTTGCCTCGTCCCTCGATGATCCGATCCAGCTCACGGGCGACCCGCAGGCCGGAGAGCGACGTGTCGGCGACGAGAGCCAGGCATTCCCTGGTGCAATCGTCGACGACCGTCAGAATCCGGAACCTGCGGCCATCGGTGAGTTGATCCGACACGAAGTCCAGTGACCAGCGATCATTGGCGGCAAGCGGGATCAGCATCGGTGCTCGTGTGCCTATCGCTCGTTTCCGACCGCCGCGCTTGCGCACCGTCAGCTTCTCTTCCCGATAGAGCCGGAAGAGCCGCTTGTGGTTCACAAGGTGACCCTCACGCCTGAGCAGCACATGAAGGCGTCGATATCCAAAGCGGCGGCGTTCATGCGCCAGCGCCTTCATCCGCTCGCGAAGGTCATGGTCATCGCTGCGCCTGGTTTCGTAACGGATCATCATCCGGCAAAAGCCGATGGCTTTACACGCCCGCCGTTCGCTCATCTGGTGGTGATCCATCAGATGAGCGACAGCTTTCCGCCTTGCTGCGGGCGTCACCACTTCTTTCCCAAAAGGTCTTTCAAGGCCGCATTGTCGAGCATCGCATCTGCCAGGAGCCGTTTCAGCTTCGTGTTCTCGTCTTCCAGCGTCTTCAGCCGCTTGGCTTCGGATACGTCCATGCCGCCGAATTTGGCCTTCCATTTATAGATGCTGGCATCGCTGACGCCGTGCTTGCGGCAAAGCTCCGAGACGGGCGTGCCAGCCTCGTGCTCCTTCAAAATGACGATGATCTGTTCGTCTGTGAAACGGTTGCGCTTCATTCCCTGGTCCTCTCAATGGGCCAGAGCTTACTTCAAAATGGATTATTTCAACGGGGCAAGGTCATGTGGCCCGTCGAATCCATCCGAGATTTGATTGAAAAACACACCGTAAAATAAGAATGCGCGTAATCGCCGCGGGTTGAATGCCCGCGGCTTTCCCCCAACCAACAACTCGCTCGTTTCATGCGGAGCTCGCCTTCGATCGCCTCTTCATGCGCGAGTGACAGGCAGGAACCCAATGGAAAAGAAAAGCGCTGCTACATCAACGCCCAACATACCCGACATCGCACTGAACGCAGCATATAGGGGGGCTGAACATTGGCGTTCGAAGGGTGCGGCTATCGTGCCACTTCAACCGCGTTCAAAGGTGCCCTTCAGTGGCTATAGCTCTCGGAAATATATTAAGAAAAAGAAGGAGCTGAAGAAGTTCTTCCGCGAACATCCTGACGCAAACTACGGCATAGCAACAGGTTCCGCTTCGGGAATCATCGTCCTCGACGTCGACGGAAAGGAAGGGCGCGTCTCGTTGAAGGCGCTGAAGAAAGCGCATGAAGGGTTTTTGCCGACCGTTACCGTGGAAACGGGGCGTGGCAAACACTATTATTTTGGGGGAAACAACTTGCTCCGCAACTCCGTGGGCAAACTCGGTAAAGGTCTCGATGTCCGCGGCGATGGCGGCTACGTAGTCGGCCCCGGAAGTGTGCATGAAAACGGGACGCGGTATAAGTATCGTGATGGTTACAGTCCTGACAAGGTATCCGTAGCAGACTCCTCATGGCTTCGTGAACGTCTCGCGTCAGTGGTCCAGCTTAAGGAGAACTCAGCTTCCACCTCCCCGCTTGTCAAAGAGGGGGGCCGCAACAACGCCTTGATCAGCCATCTGGGCGGGTTGGTGCGCAAGGGCATCGTCGGAGATGATCTTTTGGCCTTGGCTCACATCTTTAATAAGGCCTTCTCAAGCCCATTGGACGACGATGAGGTCGGGAAAACCGTCAACAGTGCCCTGACTTATTCGCCCGTGGACCGAGATGCTGATCCAGGCGAGGCATACGCTGACGCGGTCCTGCAAGCGTATTTCGACGGTGGCAAACACCTCATGCGTTTGGATGATGGCCTGTTTTGGAGCTATGACGGGAAAAAGTGGATCATTGAAAACGTCGACAGCCTTAAGCAGAAGACGTTGAAGGTGGTCCAGCAAAACCCTCAGCGTCCTGGGATGGCTACAACTACTGTGATTAATCAGGTAGTCGATATCCTAAAAGCCAAGGTCATGCGCGATGGCGACCCTTTGCGATTTACCGCCCCTCCGGCAGCCGCATTGAATCTTCGCAATGGCGAACTATGGCTTGCTTCATATGGAGCGACGAAACTAAGCGCTCACAATGCCGAATCTTATCTCCGTCATTTTCTGGATATCGAATACGATCCAAACGCTACTTGTCCGCTCTTCGATCGGGCTATGAAGGAGATTTTCCCCGGAGAGCACGCCGAGATCATTTCCTACATGCACGAGCTGATCGGCTACATACTACAGTCAGAACGGCCTGTTGCGCTGATTTTGATCTGGAAAGGTGTCGGGAGCAACGGCAAATCCGCCTTGGCTGGCTTGTTGGCCGATCTTCTGGGACACCATGCAGTTGCGGCGATGCGTGTACGGGATCTGACAAGAAACCAGTTTTCAGTGAACAGCTTGTTTGGGCGCCTGCTGTTCCTCGATGACGACGTTCAGACCGGCACTCGTCTTCCAGACGGCGATTTAAAGCGTATCAGCGAGAAGAAGGTCCTAACTGCCGAGCGAAAATTCAGCGGTCACTACTCGTTCGAAAATCGGGCGGTGCCGTTGATGCTCTGCAACAATCCTCCCTCGATTACCGACCTTAGTCAGGGACTACAACGACGGCTTCATGTCATACCCTTCACCCGTCAGTTCAAACCGAAGGAAATCGACAGCACGCTGTTTGACCGTATCAGGGCTCAAGAACTTCCGGGCATCCTAAATCACGCGCTACGAGGCTATCATCGGGTTGTACAGCGTGGATGGAAGTTCAAAATTCCTGATGCGGTAAAGGCAGCCTCCGAGCGGTTTTTGCAAGAGGCGAACCCGGTTCCGGCTTTCGTAGACGAAGAGTGCCTTAAAGGGTCAGGCAGTTGCCTCGTGGCAGATCTCTACGTCCGCTACGGAACGTGGTGTCAACAGCAGGGAATTACCATGGCGCAGCAACGTTCAAGCTTCGAGCGGAACATCACCTCACTTGGCTACAAGGCCGTGAAACGAAACAGGGGGATGACGTTTCTCAACCTTAGCATCCGCCCCCTCTAGCCATTGGTGGTGGTGGTGGTGGTGGTGACGAAAGTGCTGGATAAGCCCAACCGATGGGTATGAACGATAGGTGGGGTAAATACCTTAATTTACCAGCCTGTCACTTTCGTCACCACGACCGCAACCAACACCCAGATTTGGGAAGACGGAAAAGCTAACTAATTGACAAGATTGATATTTCTTGTATAATGCCTTCGTTTTCATCGTCGGCGATGCGGTCAAATGAACCTATTCAGCAGACGTGAAACTGATCAACATGAGCGCCAATTCGGCGCTCTTTTGCGTTTCAGGAGCTACCCTATGCAAATGCCTTCGACCTCGCCTTCAACGCCGCGTTCGACGATCACGCTGCCACGCGTTTCGATTCTGGGCACTAGCCCTTCACCAACAACTGACAACAATTGCATAGCCGATGCCGCTGCTGCGCAGGGCCCCGACGCTAAGTGGATCATGGTTGGTTTGGACGATCAGGGCAAACCGCATGCGTCGTGGTTCGCGGAAGGCGATGGTGATGCCGCTGCGGTTGCCGCCGACCTGATGGACATGGCGCTGATCGGCGTCAGCAATGAAGGGCTTGCAGTGATCGCGAAGAGCCTGCCGCGTGGAAAGCTGTTCGACAGTGGCAAGGCGTTCGTGCCTTTCGTCAAGCGATCGGTCTACGATCAGCTCGCGACGTATCTTGATGACGACTACCTGACCGCCGCCACCGCTCGCGTTGAAGCCGCCGCAGCCAACGCCGCTGGCGAGGATTATGCCAAGGTGAGCAAGGGCGAAGTGCCGGCCCGGCAGCCGGAGGACTGGTCGAAGCTTTTGGTTGGCGACCTCGTGCTGGCCCGTGAGTCGGCCGAGGAGGGTTGGTTTGAAGCCGTCATCGTCGAGGCAACCGACGACCGTTTTCGCCTTCGCTGGCAAGACTGGCCGGAGTTGCCGAGCTTCACCCGTGTCGTCACCGATATCGCCCTGCTGCATCCCCAATATGTCAGGGCGTAAGGCGATCATGATTTCCATCATCACACTGCCAATGCTTCGTACAAGCGATATTGGGAACCAAAGCGGGGCCGACGGGGCAAACCCATCGTCAACGAAAGACTGCCGCATTCGCGATCTCAACGACAGGCTGCGGCGGACCTACAGCGGCGGGCGCGTTATGCTCACCAACAGCGTGCAAGCCCTCGAAGAAGGCCTGCGAGCCGAGCTGCTGCATGCGGTCCAGCAGTTCGACCAGTTTGACCCTGCAAACGACCCCTACGGCGAGCATGACTTTGGTCGGGTGATCCTGAATGGTCAGGGCTACTTCTTTAAGATCGACTACTACGACAACGATCTCCATTACCAGTCGACTGCCCCCGCCGATGCCACGGTAACCACACGCGTCCTGACGATCATGAGGGAGGACGAGTATTGAACCTTCCGTTCAACGACATGTCGCCGATTGCAAGCCGCGCCTCGTTCGCGGCTTCTTTTTTTGTCAGGCCTTGCCCGGCTTTCTTCCTGCCCGCATGGGCGCGGGGCGGGGTTCGTCAGGCCCAGCTTCTTGAAAGAAAACGCCTACCTTCACATTCAAGGCCCGCGACAACGCCTCCAATACGGAAACCGTCACATTCTCTTCGCCCCGTTCGATACGGCCGACATAGGAGCGGTCGATCGCTGCCTCAAGCGCAAGCCGTTCCTGCGACAGGCCGCGCTCGACGCGCAGCTTTCGGAGGTTCCAGCCGATGAGTTCGCGAGCATCCATAGCCGTGCAAAAGGCCACAACGCATGCTTGACAATCGACGGACTGATAGTCCCATATTTCACACAACGGACAGTTGTCGTCCGAGCAAAAAGAAGGAGCTGGCCGTTTGCTCGGCACCCGCTCTCTACCAACTGAACTGAATGCCGAGCGACGGAGACGGGGCACATGAAAATCGCAATCGGAATTATTTCAATCTTCTTGGGGCTGCTGGTGCTGCTGCAGTCGTGCACAGTCGGCACCGCATCTCATATGCTGGGAGATAAGGCGACGAGCGACGCGGGCTCAGTCGGTATTCTGGTCGGCCTGCTTTACTTCTTCGGAGGCGCATTCGCGTTCGGACTGCCTGCCGTCGCGATGGTCATTCTGGCGCTCGCCGGCCTGCTCGGTTTCGCAGCGGCCAGCAGCGGTAACTTCAACGACATGGCGGTATGGGCGGTGGTCGCGCTTATTCTTGCAGCAGGCTCGTTCTTCAGTTGGCGTAACGCTCGCAAGGCGAAGGCGGCGCAAAGCAATGCATAAGGCGGCAATCCGATTTGTAATGGGTCTGGCAATACTCGCAGCCCCAGCCTCGCTTAGAGCCGAGGAGATATCGTATTTTGCGGGCGACGTCTGGGGCGTAACGCAACACCTCCCTGTAAGCGAAGATACCGAGGACGGGGCGAAGCCGCACTGCCAGTTCGGCACGCGGGCTTGGTCGCAGCGGGGGTTAAACTTCGTCTATGTGCTGACCAGCCACGATTACATCGAGCCTTGGCTGCAGGTCTATTCGGAGAATTGGGAACTGCCGGTCGGCAAGAAAACAAAGGTCGATTTAGTAACCGTCGGAGGTACTTTAGGTTTTGAACTGAGTGCGGGCAGCGTCAACTATCTGACCGGCTCGATCGATCCGAAAGTTATCGGTGAGAAGAACAACTTCGCGCTCAATGTCGCGTTGGGCTACATGCTCGACTCACGGCGCGCAGGAATCAGCATGCGCGTCAAATTTGCTGGCAGCGAACCCGAGTGGTTTATCCCGCCGATGGGACGGCTGGAAACATACGAGGTCAAGTCCGCGCTCGACAAGTGCATTGCCAGCCTTCGAAGCAAAGCATCAGACTACTATTCACGAGATGGCGGGAAGCGCGAAGGCAAGACATCACCGTTCGATCAATCGGGCGCCTCGGATTCGACGCCCACGCCAGCCACCTCCGACGAAAACTCGGCGGCGTCAGCTTCTGCTCGGGTGAAAGCGTGGACGGAATGGCGCTTCGAGAGCGTGGAGGAAGAGGGATCGAATATCTGCTTCGCCGAAACGGAGGCCGGCGACGTAAAGGTCGGCTTCATGGCTCGCCCCGGCGGGGACGTTGATGGTTACGTAGCGGGAACGTTTAGTGGTCAAACAACGACGACGTGGACAGTCGACAACAAGGCACCTCATATTCTCGATGGAGATGAGGACGCCTATTTTGGCTGGTACGGCTTCGAAGAGGTGTCGGCAGCGCTTGTCGCCGATGTCGCTGTCGGCAATGAATTAAGGATCGCCAAGCTGGGTGAAAAACGCCTCGTCGTCCCACTTCAGGGGGCGCAGCAGGCGCTCGTGGCATTTTCCGAGTGTGTCGCCAAACCAAAGCCCGCTTCCAGCGCTGAAGGCTCGCAAAATGACGCGCAGCCGGCTAACAAGCGCGAACGATCGTGCCTACTGGAAATCAGGGGCCAGAAAGTGATCGACGGACCATGCTCGTGGTTGCCCTACCGATCGGACGGAGCTGCTATGCAGATGACGGCCAACGGCTTCTTCGCACTCTTGATGATGGAGGATGCCGATAACGCCATCGGTTATTGGAACGAAACCGCAAACTCGGTTCATGCGCACACCGATCTCGGGAAATTGAGCAGGAACGGCGACTGCTGGGAGAACGAGAACGTTCGAATGTGTCCTCGAAGATAATCCCAGCTGCATCGCACATGACTGACGCACCGCAAACCGTCCGGCGGACGGCTCCAGATGTCGGTCGTGACATAGTCCTGTAGTTGGCGCCGTCCGAATGAGCTGCGCCATCCCCCTCTAAGGCAAGGGTCTGACTGCACGCGCTAAGGGTCGAAGTTCTGAAAACGCCACCGGATATCGTGAAGGCACTCCCCGTCACCCTTCTTTCTCGCCAAAAGCAGACCGATTTTGGCATTATTGGCCCTGTACTCCACATACTTCTCGCGATCCTCTGGCAAAGATTTGATGCAGTCGGCGAGAGCAGTGAATGCTGTGAGGTACCGCGAGCAGTTTCCATTAAGGGAACCGAAGGTCGTTTCGTTGGGAGATGCATTGAAGGCATCTGCTGCTTGGCGGCACTGTCTCTGGGAGGGCGGCTCGGCCCCGACGACACGCCCTCCAATAATGTCCTTGAGCGACACCTCGTTCAAAGCAGTTTGGATATCAACGACGATGCCCGCCCGACGATTACGCAGAAGTTCATATGCCTCCACAGCCCGCAGATATTGCTCCTGTTGTCGTTGCGATACGCGCTGGATCTCCTCCTGAAATTCCCGATATCGCTTCTGGACTTCCTCCAACTGAGCACGCAGATCTCCAACTTCGGAGCGCGCTCGATCTCGATCCGATAGTTTATCAATTGAATCGATTAATTTGTTAACGTTGGCTGCGCCTTCTCCGATTTTTTTGCTTCCGTCCGCCAACGCCTCCTGATTGTTAAGAAGATAAATTGCGGGCCCGTCACTACTCGTAGCTGCACCATGAAGGTTACTCGCAACAACGAGAGCGCCGCTGGCTATTTGCCCGATGCCAGGATAAAACTGCGCGACAGCGGATGCCAAATTCACGATCTCGCCTATTCCAGGACCTCGGGCAGCCGCCTCCGCGGCTTGAATTGCCTTCTGAAGGTTGGATATTTTATTCAGGAATTGTTCGGTACCAATCAGATTTTTTATGTCGTTTAACAAATCGTTTTGATCGATGTTCAGCTCCGCGAGAACATTTAATTGTTCTAGCATATCCCGGTTCCCGGATTCACCCGCAAGAATGGGAAGAGTAGTAGGAAACGTGTGATCCGTCTTAATTATTTCTTCTGCGCCGAGCAGCTTAGCATCACCATTCATCACAATATCACAAAAGAATGCAATATGATTTCCGAGATAGACCCTTTTGTTGCTAGAAATTAGCTCGCCGTACGGAAGATCCCCGCTACTGGATTTTGCAGACGCGCAGTAAAAATTAGATATTCCGTTCGGCAGTGCATTGCTTTGACTTACTTTAAATAGCCGATCCGAGTTTACTAGCGATGACGACTGGCCAAAATTCACTTCCCAATTAGGGGAGCCTGCTAGTATATTTTGAAATAGATCGGAATAAAAAGGCGTCATTCTCGTTATCCATTCACCTTCGACGAAGTCAAGCAAGGATCTCGCGGAAACGAATTGCAAACTCGTCGGATCGTATAGTGCGGTTGTGAACGAAACTTTAGATGTGCCTATCTGAACAGATACAGTCCGCCGGGCGCCGACGGCGTTGTCTAAGTAACTTTCCGCAGATACTCTGTGGTAAAAATTCGATATTTCAGCTTCATTGAAGTCGGGAGAATCAATATCGCCGGTTAGATATGGGAATTCGACATAACTGAGTTGAGGTACAGGAAGAAAGTTTTGCGGCGCTTCTTTAAATTCATGATACAGACTATTAGCCCATGTTCGCGTTATACAAGGTACTGCTGCACCGCATGCCCCTGGAGGTGGAAATGAATCTCGGAACTGCCTACTGCGTCGGACAATGATTTCGTGAAGTTTGTGCAATAGCTCCAGATCGCGGCCAAACAAACCATCCTGCTTTCCGGGTATGCCACTGGGAGACGGCAAAAGAACCAATTTCGTTCCATGGAACGTATTCAGACTATCAGCTTCCAGTATAGCGCCAACGTCAGTAGCAATGCATACAATATCTCTAGGATCGTAAATCCCTTCATAGTAGTTCTTTAGTGCATTGTTCAGACGATTGGCTAGATCGTTGTGAAACTGCTGTTGCTGGAAAAACAAGCCCGCTGGTGCTGGCTGCAGGAGAGATTGGAACCTAGCTGCGTTAAAATGTTGTATTACGCGTGTCCGAAATTCCTGATGCGACAATTTAGGTAAGGCGTGAGCTACACAAGCAGCATGAAGCGAACCCGTCGAACCAAGGATGATTGCGCTGAGGATAATCAAAATTGCAGCACGGTTCTTCACTGGCCTCTCCTTTCGTGGCAAACCGAGGAGAACCCCCAACCCTCTCTGATGCATTAATCAGCGTGAGTTCTAAGACGCGTATCGGCGTTGATTTCGAGTTGACGGCGCTACTGCTCTTAATTTTAGAGAGTTATAATATGACAATCTGGCATTGTTTCAAGCCCAACGTTGTTCCTAGCCCCATACCGCGACGCTCGGCTTGAGCTTGGTCCGCGTTGATCGCCGGCTCGGTGCTATGATGAGGGTGCGGGCGCATAGAATAATGCGGGGCCGTTTGCTGTGTTGAACGCATTTCGCCAGTGTCGAAGTTTCGAAGCCCCAAGGGCGCGCCTCGCTGATCGAGGCAGCTCGCACGACCTTATCGAGTGAAAGCTTTGCTGCACTTCACTGTTACCTCCCAACAGAGCCGCCGACACGGCGCATAACATCAGGGTATACCCTCATGTTGCGGTTTATGCGATCGCCCTCAACGCGTAACATCTGGGTTGACGACGCCTATTTGTGACAGGGTAGCTTTGGGCCTAAAGCTTGAGGTTACACATGGCACGCATCGGTTACGCCCGCGTCAGCACCACCGACCAGGATTTACAGCTACAGCTTGATCGGCTTAGGTCGGAAGGATGCGAGATCATTCGCTCGGAGAAAGTCTCTGGCAGCAGTCGTCAGGGCCGCACCGAGCTTGCAACCGTGATCGAATTCCTGCGGTCGGGAGACGAGTTGGTCGTTACTCGGCTCGACCGGCTGGGGCGCGATACGCGCGACGTACTAAACATTGTTCACGACTGCCAGCAGCGCGGAGCGTTTGTCACCATTCTTGACCCGCATGTTTCGACTCGCGGCGAATTGGGGCACATCATTCTGACGGTACTGGGCATGGTCGCGCAAATGGAGCGGCGTTTCATAAAGGAGCGGCAACGCGAAGGAATCAACCGGGCAAAAGAAGCAGGAGTGTATCGAGGCGGAAACATCCGGATTGACTATGCCTTGATCTATCGGCTTCACGCTCAAGGATCCAATCCATCGGCCATAGCGAAGGCGGCCAAGTGCTCCCGGATGCAGGTCTACCGAATTCTTAGAATAGCCGAGCACAGTCTATGACCGTCCCGCACACGAGGTGGACTGCGCGTCGTCGGCGTGCTCCGCGTGCCATGCGCGGCCCTTGGTCGGCCAATGCCACAGGCGATGCCAGAACCGCTCGTCGCAACATCTGCATCGCTCGTGAGTTTGGCTGTTCACGCGCATGTATACACGAGAGTTTCACATCCATCATGGGAACTCGCATTGACATCAACTAGATGTGTTATACAACACATCTATGGACGCGCTATACATTAGAAGCCTCAGAAACCGACTCAAGCAAAGCCGAGCACAGTTCGGTTCGAACTTGGGCGTCACGCCAATCGCGGTAGGATACTGGGAAACGGGTAGATCCAAACCAAGTAGCGAGCACGTTCAGAAGCTCTCTGCTCTCGAAGCAAACGCACCGAACCTGTCTCCTTTGCCCTTTCGCCCTATTCAGTACCTTGGCAGTAAACAGCGCCTCTGTACCGCAATAGCTGAAGTGTTGGACGAAGTAGCGCCGGGAGGGGGGCGTGTTGGGGACCTCTTTTCGGGAAGTGGTGTCGTTGGCCACTTTCTTGGGCATACCCGACCTGTGACGGCAGTCGATATCCAACACTTCTCCGCAACCCTTTCTACGTCAATGTTGCAGGGATCGGCTGAGGCGCTTTCACCTTTCTTTACCTCCGTCTACTGGGACGCTGTAGAGGATATAACTGAATCGATCTTGCAGTGCACTAAACCCTTACTTGAGCTCGAGGAAGACGCTCTAGCCAGAGCGGCTGGCGGAGAGGTTCAGAAGCTTACCGCCCTAATCGAGAGTGGTAGCATCGTTAGCCACGCCCAGTTCACATTACCTTTAGCTCCTGAGTGGCTGAAGAGAGCAGTGAAGGCTGTTGATCATGCTCTGCTGGAGCGATTCGAGACGTCAGAAGTGACAGCCACTAGGTTTTACGGAGGACCTTATTTCAGCTATCGACAAGCCGCCTGTCTGGACGCGATTGACATCGCGGCTCGGCGTCAGTTCCCTGCTCAACACTATTGCATGCAGGGAGTATTGTTGAGCATCGCAAGCGAATTGGTGAACACGGTGGGGAAGCAATTTGCCCAGCCCATGAAGCTGCAGAAGGCAAACGGCCGAGTCCCGGCGCTCATGCTTCAACGCACGCAGAGAGATCGGTCTCTCGACACTAAAGGGGTCGCTCTCGCGTGGTTGCGGAAGTGGTCCGAAAATCTCGTTCCTAGCACCTTCGAGCACCGCGTAGAACGCTGCGATACGCTTGAATACGTTCAGCGCAATACAGAATGCAGCGTTTTCTACGCGGACCCCCCGTACACGATTGATCACTATTCTCGATTTTACCATGTCCTGGAGACTTTGGTTCTCAGAGATACCCCAGCTCTAGATGGCCATAGGCGGAGTGGTCGACTGGTGCCTATGCGGGGGGTTTATCGGTCAGACCGCACCCAGTCCGAGTTTTCTATCCCCTCGAAGGCTCCCGCAGCATTCAATCGCCTCTTCGAAGCGTCGGCGTCAAAGAGCATCCCTCTTATTCTTTCATATTCCCCTTTTGATCCCGCAGACGGAGAGCGGCCCCGCGCTCTTCCCCTAGCTCACCTCAAGGCTTTAGCAGAGAAGCACTTCGGGAAGGTAAGTGTCATCACTGTAAGCGAGCACCGCCATAGAAAGCTAAATGTGAAGGAACGCAATTCCGACGCTCGCTTAGATGGCGAACGAATACTGCTACTTGAGGTATAAATGGAAAAGTATATCGGGAATAAATCTTCTCTGATGCCTTTAATAGAAGACTTTATTGCATCTTCAGCACCCGGAGCTAGTAGCGTGACGGACCTATTCAGCGGCACCGGAAATGTTGCGAGATATTTCAAAGGAAGAGGCTGGCGAACCGCGACCTGTGACGCAAACCGCTTCAGCTACGTGCTGTGCCGAGCCTATTTGGGTCTAGCCTCCAGGCCAAACTTCGGCGGATTGTGCCTTCCCCAACCATCTGCCTTTTTGCAACGAAGGATGAAAGCAGAACTCAGCAGGGCTCTTGCCAAATACGGGAATCTTTACGCTCCCGGACAGAGTCTTCTAGAGATCTACGGCTTTCTAGAGCCTGCCGCGGAGGTTCTGTGCTACCTTCAAGAAGTGGGCGAACGCAATGTATCTCCCGGAATTATCACTGACTATTTTACAATTGGTGGCGTAAAATCCAGCTTCAAGAGTGTTCGTGGCGGCACCGGCCGAAGAAACTACTTTTCGATGCAGAATGCGCTTTTTCTGGACGGCATTCTCAGCCAGATCAGGAACTGGCGACTCGGGCAGCTTATTACGGACGATGAGCTCTTTGTGTTGTTGGCCGCCGTGATCGAAGAGGTTGTGATCGTTGCAAACGTCAATGGCACTTTTCATGACTTCAACCGAACCAAGCTATGGCCAAATGCTATGCAGAGTTTTCAGCTGAGGTTGCCAATAGTGTCGCCGCAACACACGGATAGTGAAACCGCAAATGCAGACGCCGAGGCTGCTGCGCGTGCGTTCGGATATGCCGATGTCTGCTACCTCGATCCACCATACAACTTTCGTCAATACTCGGCGTATTATCATCTACTAAACTTCATAGCTGCTTACCCTTTCCTGCACGACGTGAGCGAGTACGCCGAGTGCCTTGAGTTTGTGCGGGGGCAAAATCCGAAAGATGATTTCACAAGCAAATTCTCATCTAAAAAGACCTTTATCGCCAGCCTCCGCTCCCTCCTTTCCGAAGTAAAGGCCGAACACGTAGTCTTGAGTTACTTTGGCGGTAGAAACCACTGGAACCACTGGTCTGATGTGACGATTCCCACTGACATGGGCTTGCGCGAGATTTCTACGGTGTTCCAGGACGAAGGAATCTTCTCTCAGTGTGAGATCGTACCTGTATTGGACATACGGCAAAATTACCAAAGCCGAGGCGGCGAAAAGAAAGGCCTCGTGGACGAGTACCTGTTTCACGGCATAAAAAAAAGTAATCAGATTAAATCGTCTGACGAGGCGGAAGCCCTTCCCGCCAACCGAGCGCTAGGATTGGACGGTGCCTTTGGTTACTATAGGAGCAGCGCCCAATACGGTGAAAACGTCGCTCGCGTATCTAGCTGACTTTGCAGGATAGGATCCCAACAGCCGATAGGGGTCGAGCCCCCAAGCTTCAATGAGGGGAAAAATCCTTGTAGGATGTTTTACCGCAGCCGTGCCTAGCAGCCGCGGCGGAAAGGCATCCACAGAAGGCAGTAAGAAAATCGATCTCACTTTCGTCCGATCCGAAGCATCAGCATAAAACATCTGCTTTATGATATCGGACGATCCTGGCCGCGCATCGGGGAATGGATAATAATACTTGGCGTCTATGATGAAATCGTTATCTTCCGTGCTTACGATGAGATCAGGGATTTGTTTGTGCGCGAAATTGGCGCCGATAGGCAGCTGCCATGTAGGGTGAGCAATCACGGCGTCATCGGGCGTCACGTCCAAAGCGATCTCAGTTCTGCAGGCATCCTCCCAAACTGAGTAAAACGCAGTTGTGCCATAAATTTGCGGGGACCGGGAAAACGCTTCACTGGGGCGCAGCGCACTTTGCATCAGGTGCAATAAGCGCAGCACGTCGCTTCTGAAAGCAATCTGTTGCTCACTTAGCAGGCGCCTTTCGTAATAGGATCGAATTGGATCGGAGAACGGCAGCTGCCTTCGCACGGTACTATATGCAGCCAGTTCTTCGGACGAAGAAGGAACAGCAAGATCGTAGCGTTCACACAGGTAAGTCGTTAGCCCGACTTGCAGATCTGTAATATCATTCATGACCGATATATTTCTAGACCCGATCGTCCGAGGGTAAAAGCTTCCATTTGACGCCATGACTGGAGTATTTTGCGCTACCGTCCGTGCCCAATTGATCCGACCGGAATCACCTTTTTTTGTCGCCTCGCGTTTGTATATGCCATGCTCCAGGAGCCATTGCCTTAAAGCAATCGCAAGATCGAATTCCCGCAAAACTTCATCTGCATCAAACATGGGCTCCTGCGGAGCCTGTGTGAATGACCTGCGTGACCGGCTGCGTGCGAAGTATACCCTTAGGAGCTTGACTACAGTTGAAACATCGTATCGACCAGCGACATCAAACTTAGGTCTCGCAAATATAAGGCGATCGTCGAGGATTATTATGCCTACAAACGATAGGCGCCAACTCGGGCTGCCCTCGCTGCGTCGCAGAATCAGTCTTTCACGTAACCATGAGATCTTCTCATCGCCGATGTTCAAGAGTGACTTCCAGGAGGCAATTGGAAGGCATTGTCCCTCTAGAACGTTGATTACAGTCATTGGGAATTATTCTGATCGTCATCGACCTCGGGCGACGCTTGCACGAAGTTGAGAGAGAGAGGGGCACCCTCACCATCAGCCCACATTCGTGCGACCACTGAAAAGCTCTTGACCGAAAAGAGGATCTCTTGTCTCAAACGTAAGACATCATCCCAGAGGTAGAGCATCAATTTTTCCAGTACGTTCGCCGGTGAGGCCAGCTGTTCAACCGTAAGGAAATAAGGCCCAATCAATTTGTCTTCGTGAATGCCCGCCTGGATAAGAGCATCATTGAGGGTCTCTCGAAAGACATCCCAGCTGTGTGAGACACCACCATATTTGATGTTGGCCAGAGCTGATGGGTAGTGGCAGGGCTCGCTGTAACCCTTGTAAATATAGTTCCAACGTCGTCGGAAGGCTGTGTCGAGGGGAAAGACCCCTTGGTCTGCGTTATTCATCGTCGCCCAAATGAATAGATTCGAAGGTAGCTTAACTTCATCACTCTCAATACCTGCTCGCGCAAAGTAAGATTTCAGCTCCAACGACGGTTGAATCCCATATCGGCTGACGCCAGAACCGTCTCGATCGAGTAGCTGAAGAAAGTCACCGAGAATGGCGGCTGCATTGCCGCGATTTATCTCTTCGATGACGACGACGACATTCTCTCCTGGGTTAAGAAGAGCAAAGGTAATCGCTTGAACCAGCGGTCCGGGGACAAAACGATAGTCGATGACAGGCTTACCAATCTCAACCGGAGTGCCATCTGCTTCGATCAGTTCGGCCCCGGAGCTTTCAAATGTCTCGTAGACCGGATAGGGTTTGTAGGCACCGACAAAGTCGAAGAATGAAGTTTCCGGGTGAAACTGCGTACGGATCGCCTTCATGCTGTTTGAGCGGACGGCTTCATCTATGTAGTGGCTTTTTCCCGAACCGGGACAGCCCGCGACTATGAGTTGATATGGTACGGGCAGCTTAGGTGCCGGGCCTGAGATCAGTTTCGATGGGTTCGTGACACTTCCTGCTCGGGAGCGTACTTGAAGCTGTTTATCTAGGCGGGGGAACGCGTCTTTCAGTTCGTCCCTAAGAGCTACGTAGGCATTCAAGAAGCCGTTGATCCTGAACCTCACATCACTTTGAAACTGCCCGGCAGCATCTTTATAAAGGGATGCGGCCTTCTCGATCGGAGTAGGCGGTGTCCACTCGCCGCTCGTAGGAACCTTCGCGAAAACCTGCTCGAATTCGGCCCGCTGCTCCTTAGGAAGACGATAGTACCGCCCCACCTCCCAACCCACCGAATTAATATGGAATAGAAATAACGCCTTCTCCGGATCCGCAAGGATCGATCCGAGCTCCTCTTTAGGCACCAAGTCTAAGAAAAATTGGACATTGTACCAGACGTGCTTGAAGGTCTCACTGACATGCTCGCCGTTTGCCAACTTTGTGGCCAACGGCCGAACAATAGCCAGCTCGATCTCGGGACCATTTACCCTCCAATACTCGTCGCTCGGCGAGGATGATCTGACTTTCAGGAGCGACAAGCCGGAAGCAGTTAACTCCGGTTGGAGAGCGGTCCCCGTTACCAATCCCTGATTAGAAAGTGTGTTGAAATATCGGTTTCGGCTAATCTCGTTTTCGTTCAACCCGTTATGCGAATCAACAGAAGCCAGAAGATTGGCAATGTGCTTGAGAGACTTCAACTCCGACGAATACAACGATAATCCACTCAGAGCCGGCGTATTCTTGCGGGTTGTAGATGGTTGAAGCTCAAGCACTTGAGACAGAAGTGACCTGTCGCCGTCGCTGAATTTGGGATCGGGCATTCAAAACCTGTTTTATGGCCTCTGGACGATGATCTCATTGGTGCAACTTCTGCGGTGATTCCGCAAGGTGCGCGAGGGGCAGTGCCAGCAGGTTGGTATCTTCTTGTCAGCTTCGATTTCGCTGATCATGAATTTGATTGGAGGCGATCGGTAAAGGTTGTTAATCCTCGTTTGCAACACTCCGTGAGGACTACAGCAGGGGTATCCATGTCGTCAAAAGCATTTGCCTTTGCGGATGAAAATCAGTGGCGTCGACCGTGTTCAAACTTTGATCTCGGAAGGCGAAATCGCGATTGGGTGGAGCCATGCGAAAGACCTTCTGGGGGGCAACCCGGATCGCGAGAACATAAAATCGGCCCTTAGTAACCTCGGCTATAAGGACGCAACAAATGGGTCGGCACACATGTTGCGGTTTCTCCATGAAATGGAAGTTGGTTCCATCGTGGTGGTGCCGCATAAATCAGACATTTACTTTGCGCGGGTCGAGGGCGAGCCATTTTATCGAGACGAGAAGAGGGGCGAGGACACATCATTCAGACGCCGTGTACACGTGTTCAATGGAGGTGATCCCGTCGATCGGCACGCACTTCCCGCCGAAATCCAAGAGGCGCTAAAGTTCCGCAGGACGTCGGAGGATCTAACTGAATATCACGATGGATTGATCAATTGCGTGAAGGCCGACGAATTCGACTCTCATGAAGCGGCGACCGGCTTAGATGAAAGAGCGGCAGAAGCTCGCGAACCTCAGCTCAGACTGACGAAGACGCGGCCCGAACAAGCTAACTTTCGCATGCGCCTAGTTGCGGCGTATGAAGCAAAGTGCTGCATTTCCAGGACCAATTTTGAGGCGGTCCTGCAGGCTGCCCACATTGTTCCGCATAAGGACGGCGGCCCGGGTGTTAACGCGATGGAAAATGGGCTGTTGCTTCGTTCAGACATTCACTTGCTATTCGACGCGCTCCACATCAGCATTGAACCGGAAACAACGACCGTTGTCATCAGCGATACAGTGAAGATGAGCGGCGAGTACACCGACCTGCAAGGAAAACGCCTTCTCGCACCGCTCGCCAACAGAGAACGGCTTGCAATCCATTACGAAAGATTCCGAGCCAATCTTGCCACTTGCCTATCTCCGATATTACGGCGGACATGAGAACGGAAGCCCGGCAAAATTCGTGCACTCGCCGCGCGAGATATTGCGCGTTGCCCAAGCATGGTCGACAAAGGCCGCTGAAATGCAAACAATAATGTGGGGCATTTCGTGGGGCGCCATCCGCAACTGTGAATATACGACGAAAAATCAATGGCTTATTGACATGAATGGCGGACAGAGAGGGATTCGAACCCTCGATACGCTTTCACGTATACACGCGTTCCAGGCGTGCGCCTTCAACCACTCGGCCACCTGTCCATCCGTCAGCAGCCGATGGTCAATCCGGCTGGATGGGAAGGGCGGGGCCCTTCGGCGTCAGCCGGCTGATAACCGGCGGACGCGCGTCTATATACCGATGATTTGCCCGGGATCAACTGCTTTCTGACAGATTATTGACATCTTGTGACGCGGGCGGGTTCCCGGTTCCCATTGTGCACTCCGGGCAAGGGGCTTATCTCTTGCGTCAGGGCGTGTCCGATGCGTCCGGCCCGTCTCGGCCACATCCTCCGGCATGCCAGATTGCCGCATATTTTCATTGTCGGGCCTTGTCCGAGGCACGGGCGATCGGAGAAGATGCGGCAGGGCGACGCGCCGAGCCGATGACCGGCGCCAGCCAGCGAATTGAAGGGAATGCCGTCCGATGCGATTTCTATTGAGGCTGGCGAGCGCCGTCGTGTTGTTTGCCGCCGTGCTTGCCGGTGCCGTCGACGCGATCCAGTCGGTCGCAGCATCGGAACTGGTCATGACGTCGCTCGGCGACGACCTGGAAGCGCTTGGCGCCGACACGGCAAGCTGGGTCCAGTTTGCGCAACGTTCCGATACCGCACCGACGATCTGGCACGGGATGCTGCATTGGCTGCTGCAGCAGCCGGCCTTTGCGGTGCTGGCGCTGATCGCCCTCGTGCTATGGATGGTCGGATACAAGAAGCGGCCGGCGGCCGGACGATTCGCCGCCTGACGCATTGCAGGCGGCCTTCGCATCGAAAGGAGTGTGCTGATGTTCCTGATCGACATGTTCAACAAGAAAACGATCATGCCGGACGCGCAGACGGCGCTGCCGGGCCGTGACGCCGCGATCCCGACGGCCGAGACACATTTCGTTTCCGGCCGGCCGTTGAAAAGCCCCTACCCCGACGGCACCAAGAGCATCCTTCTGGGCATGGGCTGCTTCTGGGGCGCCGAACGATTGCTGTGGAACATCCCCGGCGTCTACGTGACCGCGGTCGGCTATGCCGGCGGGCTGACGCCGAACCCGACCTACCAGGAAACGACGACAGGGCTTACCGGCCATGCCGAAGTGGTCCTGGTCGTCTATGATCCGGAAAAGGTGAAGCTCGCGAGCCTGCTCAGGACCTTCTTCGAGGAACACGACCCGACGCAGGGCATGCGCCAGGGCAACGATATCGGCACCACCTACCGCTCGGCGATCTATGCCTATGACGACGAGCAGTTGGCGCACGCCAAGGCCGCGCGCACCACTTTCCAGACGGCGCTGAAGCACGCCAATCACGGCGGCAGGGTGACGACCGAGATCGGCATGGCGGGACCGTTCTATTTCGCCGAGGACTACCACCAGCAATATCTGGCGAAGAACCCCAGCGGCTATTGCGGCCTGCGCGGCACCGGCGTCAGCTGCCCGATCGGCCACTAGACGCATACCCCACGGGTGGCATCCCGCGCGCGGTCGCGATACCCACAACCCTGAGGCCGCACCGGACCGACCGGGACACCTTGTCGTGATCTCAAAAAATGCAACAGAACCGGTGCCTTACGAGTGCCGGTATCCGTGGCTTCAATTTTTACCATCTGAAAAATTTTGAGTGTTTTTTTGCCGTGACCGTGCAAGGATGCGCCACCCTAGCCCCAAGGAGAAGGGGGTGGGTTCCGCAGACAGGCTTCCGTCAGGGAGCCGGCGGGAGGACCCAATAAGATCAATAGCGACAACAGGGCTGCACGATGAAAAAAACAATTCTCGGTCTTTTTGCCTTTTCGATGATGTCCGCCACGGCACTGGCCGCCGACATCAAGCCGGCGATCATCTACGATCTCGGCGGCAAGTTCGACAAATCCTTCAACGAGGCTGCCTTTAACGGCGCCGAGAAGTTCAAGACGGAATCGGGCGTCGAATACCGCGAGTTCGAAATCGCCAACGATGCCCAGCGTGAACAGGCGCTGCGCCGCTTCGCCAGCGACGGCAACAGCCCGATCGTCATGGCCGGCTTCAACTGGGCGGCTTCGCTCGAGAAGATCGCGCCGGAATATCCGGATATCAAGTTCGCGATCATCGACATGGTCGTCGAGAAGCCGAACGTCAAGTCGGTCGTCTTCAAGGAACAGGAAGGCTCCTACCTCGTCGGCGTTCTCGCCGGTCTCGCTTCCAAGTCGAAGACCGTCAGCTTCGTCGGCGGCATGGACGTTCCGCTGATCCACAAGTTCGCCTGTGGCTACGTTGGCGGCGCCAAGTCGACCGGCGCTGACGTCAAGGTTCTGGAAGCCTACACCGGCACGACGCCGGACGCCTGGAACGACCCGGTCAAGGGCGGCGAAATCGCCAAGTCCCAGATCGACCAGGGCTCGGATGTCGTCTACCACGCAGCCGGCGGCACCGGTGTCGGCGTTCTGCAGGCAGCCGCAGATGCGGGCAAGCTCGGCATCGGCGTCGATAGCAACCAGAACGCCCTGCAGCCGGGCAAGGTCCTGACCTCGATGCTGAAGCGCGTCGACGTCGCCGTCTACGAAGCCTTCACGGCAGCCAAGAACGACAAGTTCGAATTCGGCATTTCCAACCTCGGCCTCAAGGAAGACGGCGTCGGCTACGCGCTCGACGACAACAACAAGGCGCTGATCACGCCGGAGATGCTCGACGCGGTGGAAAAGGTGAAGGCCGAAATCATTGCCGGCAAGGTCCAGGTCCACGACTACATGAGCGACGAGTCCTGCCCTTACTAAGAGCAGCGCTTGCGTCATGAAAAAGGCCGCCGGTTCATTGGACCGGCGGCCATTTTTTTGCTTGTCCTGACGTGAGCGCGGCGATCAGTAATGCGGCGGCTTCGTGATTGCCGGCGCGTCGAGCGACTGCTCTTCGAGCGTCAGGAACCTTTCGGTCAGCCGGTCGAGCTTGGCGCGCGCCTGCTCGACCACCTTCCATTGCTCGGCAAGCTGATCGGAAAGCTCCTCGATGGTCTTGGCCTGATGGGCCACGGTCTCCTCGAGGCGGGTGATCCGTTCGTCGGTGTTGCTCATTCTTGCAAACTCCATGGGCGCGCGGCGCCGTTTGCCGGCAGATTGGCCACAGCCGGCCTTATGTCAAGCAAGGCCTTATGCCTTCGCCGCCACACGCAGCGAGAACCCGGGATCCCTAGCCGAAAGACGCTTGTGCAGGTGCACCATCAGGCCGGCGGCAAAGAGCGGCGTCAAAAGGTTGACGAAGGGCACAGCCAGGAAGCCCGCGAGCAGCAGACCGGCGAGAAAGACGGTCGAGCGGTGCTTTTCCCGGAAGAGCCGCGCTTCCGCCGGCGCGCGATAGCGCATCGCCGCAAACTCGAAGAATTCGCGGCCGAGCAGATAGCCGTTGACCAGGAAGAAGGCGACGAGATTGACGCCCGGAACGAGCAGCAGCACCAGCGCCAGGAGGTTGCCGAGGATCACGACGCCCAGGAACTTCAGTGAGCCGGCAACCGCCTCGCCGAGCGGCAGCGGCCGTCCCGGGGGCTCGTTCGGATAGTCACGCTTCTCGATGACGTCGGCGACGTCGTCGAGGAAGAAGCCGGCGATCAGTGCGGTGACGGGCGCAAGAAGCAGGGCGAGCGCCAGGGCCAGGCCAAGGCTTGCGAAGATGCCGAGCACGAAGGTCAGCCAGCCGGCCCAGACGGGTGTGCCCGGCATCAGCGTGTCGATCCAGGGCAAGGCGAGCCAGATGAACACTTCGCGCACCGCAAACCACAGGGCGACAAGCGCAAGGATCGTCAGGCCCAGCACCTTCCAGAAGACCGATCGGGTCTCGGGTGCAAACAGATTGGCAAGCGACAGTCGCGCCGCGTCCAGGATCATCATCGCTCTCCAGCATGGGCCAAGGTTCGATGGTGCATGTAGGCAGAGGCGCTACCGGCGACAAGATAGTCCCGGCAGGCACCCGTCTTTATGCAAGATTCATGCGCCTCGTCTAAGGGAAGCATGGAAAACGCCGGGAGCGGCGATATTGTAGACATACGGGATGCCGGCAGCAGCGCTCCGCGGAGGATGACATGACAGAACAAAAGACACTCGCCAGCCTTTCAGTGCTGGTGCAGAGCGGCAAGCTGGATCCGGTGGAGCTCGCCAAGGAAACCTATGCGGCGATCGACGCACACGGCGATTACGCCATCTTTGTCGAGCTGACGCCGGAGCGCGCGACGCGGGATGCGGAGGCTGCCTCGAAGCGTCTGAGGGCCGGGCGCTCGCTCGGTCTGCTCGACGGCCTGCCGGTCGCCTGGAAGGACCTGTTCGACACCGCCGGCAACGTTACGACCGCCGGCTCGGCCGTGCTTCGGACGAACGCGCCGGCAACGAGCGACGCGCCTGTGGTCGCCGCCGTTTCCGCCGCCGGCATGGTCAGTGTCGGTCGCACCAACCTTAGTGAATTCGCCTTCTCCGGCCTTGGCCTCAACCCGCACTACGGCACGCCGCGCAACCCGGCGGCCACCGACGTCGAGCGCATTCCCGGCGGCTCGTCGTCGGGCTCGGCGGTCGCGGTTGCGGCCGGACTGGTGCCGGCGGCCATCGGTACCGACACCGGCGGATCTGTCCGCATTCCCGCAGCCTTCACCGGCATCGTCGGCTACAAGGCGACGCGCGGCCGCTATGCGATGAAGGGCATTTTTCCGCTGGCTGAAAGCCTCGATTCGCTCGGGCCACTCTGCCACACGGTACAGGATGCCGTCTGGGTGGACGCCGCCATGCACGGGCTGACGGCGCCGACCGTGCGCCGCGCCGACCTCTCGAGCATCGCGCTGGTGATCCCGGAAACGGTGGTGTTCGACGATGCGGAGCCGGAAGTCGTCGAGGCCTTCGAGGACGCGATCAAGCGACTTGAGCGGGCCGGCGTTGCCGTCAGCCGCCGCGCTTTTCCAACCTTCTCGGCCGTGTTCGGGCTGATGGCCCGCCACGGCGCCCTGGTGACGGCGGAGGCCTATGCGCTGCACCGCGAGCGTCTGGCCGGGCCCGAGGCCAACGCGATGGATCCACGCGTCGTCGCCCGCACGCGGCTCGGCGAGAAGATCTCCATGCCCGACTACATCGCGCTCCTCGACGCGCGCGACCAGCTGATCCACGAGACGGTCGAAAGTCTGAAGCCGAACGAACTCATCGCCCACCCGACGCTGCCCCATGTCGCCCCGCCGATCGCGCCGCTTCTCGAAGACGACGAACTGTTCTTCAAGATCAACGGCAAGACGCTGCGCAACACCTCGATCGGCAACTTCCTGGATTTCTGCGGCATCTCCATTCCTTGCGGGCTCGGGGCGGCGGAAATGCCGGTCGGCTTCCAGCTTGCGGCCCCGCATCACCAGGACGACCGGCTGCTTTCGGTGGCGCTTTCGGCCGAGGCGATCATCCGGGGTGAGGCATGATCGTCTGTTTCGATATCGGCGGCTCTGCAATCAAAGGCGCGATCGTGCATTCGCGCGACCGGATCTTTCCGCTGCCGCGCCGAACCACGCCACTTACCAATTTCCGCCAGTTCGTGCAGGCGCTCGAATCGGTTCTGGACGAAGCGGGCGGACACCCGGACTGCGTGGCGATCTCGATCACCGGCGTGATCGATCCCGAGACGCGGCGCATCAAATGCGCCAACATTCCCTGCATCGACGGGCTCGAACTGGTTGCTGAACTCGAGGCGGCGCTGCATCTGCCGGTAAAGATCGCCAATGACGCCGACTGTTTTGCGCTGGCCGAGGCCGGAGCGGGTGCAGGGCGCGGTCATCGCATCGTCTTTGGTGCCATCCTCGGCACCGGGGTCGGCGGCGGCCTTGTCATCGACGGCCGGCTGATCAATGCCGATGGCGGATTCGCCGGCGAATGGGGCCATGGCCCGGCGATCGCGTCGGAGGCCGGGGATCCACCAATGGCGATTCCCGCCTACGCCTGCGGCTGCGGCCAGAAGCGCTGCGTCGATACCGTCGGCGGCGCCCGCGGGCTGGAACGGCTGCACCAGACCGCTCACGGCAAGACGCTTTCGAGCCAAGAGATCATCGAGGCCTGGAAGGTTGGCGACGCCGAGGCGAAACGCACGGTCGACCTGCTCGTCGATCTCGTCAGCTCACCGCTGGCGCTCGTCGTCAACATCACGGGTGCGACGATCGTGCCCGTCGGCGGCGGCCTTTCCAATGCCGAGGAACTGCTCGCCGAGATCGACAAGGCGGTGCGTAGCCGGATTCTGCGGCGGTTCGACCGGCCGTTGGTTGTACGCGGCGAATGCCGGATCGAGCCCGGCCTCATTGGCGCGGCGCTGCTCGGGCTTTCAGGAGACAAGGCATGAGCGACATCAAACTCGAAGTCTGCGTCGACGATGCCGACGGACTTTACGCGGCCATCGAAGGCGGCGCCGACCGGATCGAGCTTTGCGCCGCCCTTTCCGTCGGTGGCCTCACGCCCAATCCCGGCCTTATGGCGCTGGCTGGCCCGCCACGAGTGCCCGTCTACGCGATGATCCGGCCGCGGCCCGGCGACTTCATTTTCTCAACCGCTGACCTCGACGCGATGCGCCGCGATATCGACGCGGTACGGGATGCCGGTCTGGCCGGCGTCGTGCTCGGCGCCTCGCTTGCCGATGGCCGGCTCGACACGTCGATGCTCACCAAGCTCAGCGGCCATGCAGCCGGACTCGGCATGACGCTGCACCGGGCCTTCGACCTCGTCCCGGATTTCGCCGAGGCGATGGAAATCGCAGTCGACCTTGGCTTCGAGCGCATTCTCACCTCAGGCGGGGCCAGGAGCGCGCCGCAGGCGATCGACCGCCTTAGCGAAATCATCGGCCTTGCCAAGGCCAGGCTGTCGATCATGCCGGGATCCGGCGTCACGCTGAAGACGGTCGACGCTCTGCTCGATCACCTCACGGTCAGCGAAGTGCACTCCTCCTGCTCGATTAGTGAGCCGGCTCAGGATCAACGCTTGGTCGATATGGGGTTCGTTTCTTCCGATCGGCGCCGCACCGATCCGGAGACGGTGCGGGCGATGAAGGCGAAGCTTGCGGCCCGCAGCCCGCGCTGATCGGCGCCTTTCCTTCCCTCAAAGGAAAGACCCGGAGAGCAGAGCGCTTTCCGGGTCTTCTTGTCAAATCTTCTCGTAAGCGGCAATCAGGCTGCGTAGACTTGGTCGCCGCCAATCCAGGTGGAGCCCATGCCGAGTTCAGGCGTGAGCAACACGAAATCGGCGTCCGCTCCGGGCTTCAGCCGTCCCTTGTGAGTGGCAAGCCCCATGGCATCGGCCGGATAGGCGGACGCCATGCGAAGGGCTTCCTCGACCGGGAGGCCAAGCTTCTCGTGCACGAAGCGCACCGAAGACAGCATGTCGATGTCGGCGCCGGCAAGCGTGCCGTCGGCAAGCGTCAAGCGGCCACCTTCGCGCAGGATTTCGCGGCCATTGAGCTGGAAGCTCTTCATGTCGGTGCCGATCGGCGACATCGCGTCCGTGACGAGAAAGATCTGGCCCGGCCCCACCTTGGCGCGCAGCGCCACGCCCATCGACGCCGGCTCGACGTGATAGCCGTCGGCAATCAGGCCCGCATGCAGCGTGCCGGTGGCAAGCGCAGCACCGACCACGCCCGGCTCGCGATGGCCGAGACCGCTCATGGCATTGAAGAGGTGAGTGACGGTACGTGCACCCGCCTTGGCGTAGGCGACCGCAGTTTCATAGCCGACATCCGTGTGGCCGAGGCTGACGACGGCACCGGCATCGGCGAGCGCCTTTACCTGCTCCCTGGTGGCGTTTTCCGGCGCCACAGTCACCATCAGGACACCGAGCGCCTTGGCGCAATCGAGCATTTCGGCGAGATCGGCATCGTCCATCGACCGGATCAGTTTCGGATCATGAGCACCCTTGCGCGCGACCGAAAGATGCGGGCCTTCGAGATGCAGCCCGAGGAAACCGGGCACACCGGCCGCCTTTGCCTCAAGGCCGGCCTTGATGGTGGCGCTTCGGATTTCGCGCGTATCGGTGATCAGCGTCGGCAGAAGCGCCGTGGTGCCGAACTTGGCATGGGCCGAGCAGATCTGCCGGATGCCTTCGACGGTCGGCTCCTCGTTCAGAAGCGCACCACCGCCGCCGTTGACCTGCAGGTCGATGAAACCCGGCACCAGCAGCATGCCGTGGGCATCGATCCGTTCGGCGTCGGCGGGAATGTCGGCCGACGCCACGATCGCCTTGACGCGACCAGCTTCGATGACGAGGGCGCAGCCGTCGTGCCATTCGACGCCGTCGAACAGGCGGGCGCCGGTGATTGCCTTCCTCTCGCTCATCTCGTCTCCGTTACCTTCTTGAGGCTTGCCGGCGCATCGGGATTGAGACCGCGCGAACGCGACCAGGCCTCGACGAAACCGTAGAACGGCAGGATCAGCGTCAGCGCGTCGGTGATCGGGTGACCGGTCTCGACGAACGGCAGGCGCTTGGCCTTGACGGCGAGGTTCGAAGTAGCATGAACCACCGCGCCCTTTTCCGCCATACCGTCGGCAATGCCGGCAACCGACGTCTCGGCCGCATCACGGGCGGCAAGCGTGAGCACCGGGAACTTGGCGCCGACGAGCGCCACCGGCCCGTGCAGCACTTCGGCCGCCGAATAGGCTTCCGCATGCATGCCGGAGGTTTCCTTGAACTTCAGCGCCGCTTCGCTGGCGATGGCGAGCGCCGGGCCGCGGCCGAGCACATAGAGCGATTCGGCTTCGCCGAGATCGTCGGCAAAGGCCTGCCAGTCGAGCTTCACGGCCTTGGCAAACTGGTTCGGCAGGTCGGCGACCGCGCGCTGAAGTGCAGCGTCGCCGGTCCATTCGCCGAGCACGGCAAGGCCAGCGACGATCGAATTGACGTATGACTTCGTGGCGGCAACGGCGATTTCCGGACCGGCCAAGATGTCGAGCGGGTTGGTGCAGGCCTCTGAAATCGGCGACGGCAGCGTGTTGGTGAGCGCGATCGAGACCGCGCCGGCATCGGTTGCAGCCTTTGCCATGGCGACGATATCCGGGCTCTTGCCCGACTGCGAAATCGCGATCGCCGCGGCACCGCCGAGCTTCAGCTTGGCACCGTAGATCGAGGCGAGCGACGGGCCGAGCGAAGCGACGGGCACGCCGGCTTGCAGCTCGATCGCATATTTGAGGAACAGCGCCGCATGGTCGGAGGAGCCGCGGGCGATAGTGACGAGGAAGGCCGGATCCTTGGCGCGCAGTGCGGCGCCGGCGGCCTTCAGCTGGTCGGCGGAGCGTTCCAGCAGACGCTGGGCGGCTTCGGGGATCTCGTCGATTTCTCGGCGCATATTGGTCTGCATGGTCAATTCCCTTTCTTGGCGGAGCCGTCGCTTTTAGGATTCCGACAGCGTCAGTTCCGCGACAAAGTCATAGGCATCGCCCCGGTAGAGCGAGCGGGTGAATTCGACGACGCGTCCCGATGCGAGATAGGAGACACGTTCGATGGAAAGGCCGGCCGAACCGACGGCGACGCCGAGCATCGAGGCATCCGGATCCTTGATGTTGCAGGCGGAGATGCGCTGCACGGCGCGAACCGGTCGCGAGCGGGTCTTGTCGAGCGCAGTATAGAGAGACGAGGTGACGGCCTGCGGGTCCGGCAGGAACTCCGCCGAAATGCTGGCGCGCTCGATGGCAAGCGGCATGTCGTCGGCGATGCGCAGGCGCCCGAGCCGGGCAACCAGCGCGTCGGCCGGAAGGCCGAGCGCCATCATCTCATCCGGAGAGGGGTGAAACAGGCCGCGCTCCAGCCAGCGGGCATGGGTGTTCAGGCCGCGGCGCGCCATGTCTTCCGTGAACGAGGTCAGCCGCGAGAGCGACTGCTGCACCTTGGAGACCGGCTTGACGACGAAGGTGCCGGAGCCGTGGCGGCGAACCAGCAGGCCGTCGCGCACGAGATCGTCCACCGCCTTGCGCACGGTGACGCGGCTGATGTTGGCGTAGTCGGCAAGATCACGCTCGGGCGGCAGAGCGTCGCCGTGGTTCAACTTGCCCGACTGGATCGCGTCTTCGAGCGATTGCCGAAGCTTGAGATAGAGCGGCCCCGACCCTCCGGACTGCAGACCCTCGAGCGGCAGAATGGAAGCGAGCTGGTGCGTCATGCGCCTGCCCTCGCCTGGGTGCCGAAACGCTGGGCGGCAACGGCGACCGATCCGGTCAGCGCGTCGGCTTCCGCCTCGACGAGCAGGGCCTGATGCCGATCGGCAAGCCAGGGGCGATAGAGCGGCGCCAATCCGCCAAGAAGGCACAATCTTTCGCAGCCTCTTGCAACGACGACATCAAGCGCCTCATCCACTGTGAGGGCAGCGGCTTTCAGGATGCGCACGGCAACCGGGTCGCCGGCGGCGGCGCCTTCGAAAACACGCGGCGCATAGCGGCCGAATTCCCCGGGCTTGGCGAGGCGGGCGAAATCGACGACGTCGCGCGCCTCGTTGTTGAATTCGGCAAGGACGCTGTCGGTGACCGCCGAGGCTTCATGAATATTGTCGAAGGCAAGCAGGCTTTCCTGCAGAAGCGCATGGCCGATGCGTGCACCGCTGCCATGGTCGCCGATGGTGAAGCCCCAGCCGCCGACATAGCTGACGGTTTCGCCCTGGCGAAGGATATAGATGCTGCCGGTACCGAGAATAGCGACCGCACCGTCACGATTGCCGAGCGCGCCCTGAAGGGCAATCAAGCCATCGGATTCGATATCGGCTGCGGCGAACGGCAGGCGGCGCTTAACATAATGCACGGCGTCGCCGACATTGTGCCCGGCGACACCGACGATCGCCTTGGCAGCGGTTATGCCCTGGGGATCAAGGCCCGCTTCCATAAAGGCGGCGCGTGCGGCCTCACCGATATTGGCAAGCGCGGTTTCCGGGTCTGTCAGGATATTGGCCGCACCCGCCTTGCCGCGCCCGAGAATGCGCCCGTCCGCCGATGCCACAGCAGCCCGGCAGCTCGTTCCGCCGCCATCGATTCCGATCAGGTAATTTGTCATGAGTACCTCCGCCCATTGAGGATACCAAAAAAATACCAATAACCAAGCCTGAATCCGTCTGCAGTTTCGTTTTCGTTGCAATACGTTGAAATTCAATGGCTAATTTAGCTGTTTAGTTTTTTAAGACGTCAAAACTTAAATTCTGCTGGACAATTGGTATTTTTTTGGCATTAATTTGACCAAGAGGAGATACAACCCATGCCGTCAGCCAAGACCGAAGAGCGCCACGACAACGCCAAGGGCCTGGATCTTATGCATCCGGCGCTGGCGCTCCGGCTGCTCGCGTCCGGCCAGCAGGCGGCCGCCAAGGCCGTCGACGCGGCGATCGAGTCGATTGCGGCTGCCGCATCGCTCGCGGCCGAATCCCTCGCATCCGGCCGGCGTCTCGCCTATGCGGGCGCTGGCAGTTCCGGCCTGATGGCCATGGCCGATGCGCTCGAACTGCCCGGCACCTACGGCATTCCCCAGGACCAGATCGTCGTTCTGCTTGCCGGCGGCACCGCCAGCCTGAGCGACCTTGCGGGCGGCTATGAAGACGACATGGACCTTGCCCGCAACGACGTCCGCAAGGCCGGCATCGGCGCGGGCGACTGCCTTGTTTCCGTTTCCGCCAGCGGCTCCACCCCTTACGCGCTCGCCGCGGCCGACGAGGCCCGCAAGCTGGGCGCCAAGGTGATCGCTGTCGCCAACAATCCTGGTGCGGCGCTGTTCAAGGACGCCGACGTTTCGATCCTTCTGCAGACGCCCCCGGAAGTGGTTTCCGGTTCGACGCGCATGGGTGCCGGTACCGCGCAGAAGATCGCCTTCAACATGTTCTCGACGCTGGTCGGCATTCAACTCGGGCATGTGCTCGACGGCCACATGGTCAACCTGCGCGCCGACAATATCAAGCTGCACGGCCGCGCAATCCGCATCGTTACCGACATTACCGGCATCAGCGCTGGCGAGGCCGGCCGGCTGATCAACATGGCCTCCGGCTCGGTCAAGGTCGCAATCCTTCTCGCCTCTGGCGCGAAGGACGTTGCGGTCGCGGAGGCGGCACTGAAAGAGGCCAGACAGAACCTGCGCCGGGCGATCGATATCGTCACGGCCTGACATAAGCCTGGGATTCAAACCGCGCCAAAACGGCGCAACATAAGAGGGAGAAGCTGAATGACCCGTACGACTATCAAGGGCCTGCTGCTTGCGTCGAGCATTCTCGGCACGGCCGGGCTGGCGCACGCCGAGGACGTGACGCTGACCATCGAAAGCTGGCGCAACGACGACCTGGCGATCTGGCAGGAAAAGCTGATCCCGGCCTTCGAAGCCAAGAACCCGGGCATCAAGGTCAAGTTCGCCCCGATGGCACCGACCGAATACAATGCCGCGCTCAACGCCAAGCTCGACGCCGGCTCCGCAGGCGACCTCGTCACCTGCCGTCCGTTCGACGTCTCGCTCGAACTTTACAACAAGAAGCACCTCGCCGACCTGACGAGCCTGCCGGGCATGGAAAACTTCTCGCCGGTCGCCAAGTCCGCCTGGACCACCGATGACGGCAAGGCCACCTTCTGCGTGCCTATGGCATCGGTCATCCACGGCTTCATCTACAACAAGGACGCCTTCGACCAGCTCGGCATCCAGATCCCGACGACGGAAGCGGAATTCTTCGCTGCCCTCGACAAGATCAAGGCCGACGGTAACTACATCCCGATGGCGATGGGCACCAAGGATCTCTGGGAAGCCGCAACCATGGGCTACCAGAACATCGGCCCGAACTACTGGAAGGGTGAGGAAGGCCGCGCCGCGCTGATCAAGGGCGAGCAGAAGCTGACCGACGAGCCGTGGGTCGAGCCCTACCGCGTTCTTGCCAAGTGGAAGGATTATCTCGGCGACGGCTTCGAAGCCCAGACCTACCCGGACAGCCAGAACCTCTTCACGCTCGGCCGCGCCGCGATCTATCCGGCCGGCTCGTGGGAGATCGGCCTGTTCAACACCCAGGCTCAGTTCAAGATGGGCGCCTTCCCGCCGCCGGTCAAAAACGCTGGCGACACCTGCTACATTTCGGACCACAACGACATCGGTATCGGCCTCAATGCCAAGAGCGCACATGCCGAGCAGGCCAAGACCTTCCTGACCTGGGTTGCTTCGCCTGAGTTCGCCGACATCTACGCCAACGCACTGCCGGGCTTCTTCAGCCTCAACTCGACCCCGGTGAAGATGACCGATCCGCTCGCCCAGGAATTCGTCTCCTGGCGCGAAAAGTGCAAGCCGACGATCCGCTCGACCTACCAGATCCTGGCACGCGGCACCCCGAGCCTGGAAAATGAGACCTGGGTCGAATCGGCCAACGTGATCAACGGCACGGATACGCCTGAGGTTGCCGCCGAGAAGCTGCAGAAGGGCCTCGACGCCTGGTACAAGCCGGCGAAGTAAGACGTAAGCGCAACAGGTTCCCTCCCCTTCTTGGGGAGGGTCGGCCCTACAGCGCCGCACGTTCTGGACGTGCATAGAGCACCTTTAGCCGGATGGATTTAAGGATGCCGTAGGGACCGGGCGGGGCGACATGCCGAATCACGGCACTCCCCCAGCCGAAGCGTCACCGGCCTCCCACAGTGGGAGGCCACCGACGCAGTCGTTTGCAAAAGAACGCGATAGACTTAACCTTCGTCATGAGCCCTCGATAAAGGGGCAGACGGCATGCGGCGCGACCGGCCGCGTGGCGCCGGTGCGCATCATGATTGTCTGGGGACCGGTCTTCTAGAAACGGATGGATCCATGAGTGACGCTCTTTCAGTGCAAGAGGGACAGCCGACCGCAAGGCGGCCGAAACGCTGGCACATCCTCGTCTTCCTGCTGCCGGCCTTCCTGGTCTATTCGGCGGTGATGATCCTGCCGTTGATCGAGACGCTCAGGCTTTCGCTGTTCAACACGGTCGACGGCCAGTCGACCTTTGTCGGCCTTGCGAATTTCCAGACGCTGTTTGGCGAAGAGCGCTGGGCGCACGACTTCTGGAATGCGCTGAAAAACAACGTCATCTTCTTCATCATCCACATGTGCGTGCAGAACCCGATCGGCGTTGCGCTCGCCGCCATGTTGTCGATCCCGAAGCTGCGCTTCGTCACTTTTTACCGCACGGCGATCTTCCTGCCGACGCTGCTCTCCTTCGTGATCGTCGGCTTCATCTGGAAGCTGATCCTGTCGCCGATCTGGGGCGTGGCACCCGGCATGCTCGACCTCGTCGGCCTGAAGTCGCTGTTTGCCCCCTGGCTCGGCAAGCCGGGCTCGGCGCTCATCACCGTGTCGCTGATCTCGGTCTGGCAATATGTCGGCATCCCGATGATGCTGATCTATGCCGCCCTGCTCAACATTCCGGATGAGGTGATCGAGGCTGCCGAATGCGACGGCGTCACCGGCTGGAGCCAGTTCTGGAAGATCAAGCTGCCGCTGATCCTGCCCGCCATCGGCATCATCTCGATCCTGACCTTCGTCGGCAACTTCAACGCCTTCGACCTGGTCTACACGGTGCAGGGCGCGCTTGCCGGTCCTGACGGCTCGACCGACATTCTCGGTACGCTGCTCTACCGCACCTTCTTCGGTTTCCAGCTGCAGCTCGGCGACCGCTCGATGGGCGCGACGATCGCCACGGTGATGTTCCTCATCATCCTCGCCGGCGTCTCGCTCTACCTCTTCGTCATTCAGCGCCGCATGCGCCGCTACCAGTTCTGAGGAGACCGGAGATGTCGAAAGCACGCGATTCATTTCTCCGCACCGGCTTCGTGCATGCAGCGCTCATCGCCTACACGCTCATCTCGCTGTTTCCGGTGTTCCTGACGATCATCAACTCGTTCAAGGATCGCAACGCGATCTTTCGGGCGCCGCTGACGATCCCGACGCCGCAGACCTTCAGCCTGATCGGCTATCAGACCGTCCTCGGCCAGGGGGACTTCGCCACCTATTTCCAGAACAGCTTCATCGTCACGATCGTCTCGATCGCGCTGGTGCTGCTCTTCGGGGCGATGGCCGCCTTCGCGCTGTCGGAATACCGCTTCCGTGGCAACACACTCATGGGCCTTTATCTCGCGATCGGCATCATGATCCCGATCCGTCTCGGCACCGTCGCCATTCTGCAGGGCATGGTCGCTGCCAACCTCGTCAACACGCTGACGGCACTGATCCTCGTCTATACAGCCCAAGGCCTGCCGCTCGCGATCTTCATTCTCTCGGAGTTCATGCGCACGGTCTCGGATGACTTGAAGAACGCCGGGCGCATCGACGGGCTGTCGGAATATTCGATCTTCTTCCGCCTGGTTCTGCCGCTCGTCCGTCCGGCCATGGCAACCGTCGCGGTCTTCACGATGATCCCGATCTGGAACGATCTCTGGTTCCCGCTGATCCTCGCGCCGGCGGAAACCACCAAGACCGTGACGCTCGGCTCGCAGATCTTCATCGGCCAGTTCGTCACCAACTGGAACGCGGTTCTGGCGGCGCTGTCGCTCGCCATCCTTCCGGTTCTCGTCCTCTACGTCATCTTCTCGCGGCAACTGATCCGCGGCATCACGGCAGGAGCAGTCAAGTGAGTGCAAGCAGCAAACCGGTCCGGGTCCTCGTCGCGGGGCTCGGCAACATGGGGCGCAGCCATGCGCTCGCCTATCACAACAATCCCGGCTTCGAGATCGTCGGCCTCGTCAACCGCTCGAAGGTGCCGCTGCCGGAGGAACTGAGCGGCTACACGATCCATCCGGACTTCAAGACGGCCCTGGCCGAATTGAAGCCCGAGCTCTGCTCGATCTGCACCTATTCGGACAGCCATGCGGACTTTGCGGTCATGGCGTTCGAGGCCGGCGCCGACGTCTTCGTCGAAAAGCCGCTCGCAACCACCGTCGCCGACGCCCAGCGCGTCGTCGCGGCTGCGAAGAAGCACGGCCGCAAGCTGGTGATCGGCTACATCCTGCGCCATCACCCCTCGTGGATCCGGCTGATCGCCGAAGCGCGCAAGCTCGGCGGTCCGTATGTCTTCCGCATGAACCTGAACCAGCAGTCCAGCGGACCGACCTGGGAGACGCACAAGTCGCTGATGAAGACGACGTCGCCGATCGTCGATTGCGGCGTGCACTATGTCGACGTCATGTGCCAGATCACCGATGCCAAGCCGGTGGAAGTGCGCGGCATGGGGCTCCGTCTCTCCGACGAGATCGCGCCCGACATGTACAATTACGGTCACCTGCAGGTGATCTTCGAGGATGGTTCGGCCGGCTGGTATGAAGCCGGCTGGGGGCCGATGATCTCGGAAACCGCCTTCTTCGTGAAGGACGTGATGTCGCCGAAGGGATCGGTGTCGATCGTCATGGACCAGAATGCCAAGTCCGACGACATCGACATGCACACAAAGACCGCGGTGATCCGGCTGCACAACGCCGAAACTGGTCCCGATGGCCGCTTCCTGAAAGCCGACGAGGACCTGAAGATGGACGGCGAGCCCGGCCACCAGGAACTCTGCGACCGCGAGCAGGCCTATGTGCTGAAGGCCATTCGCGAAAACATCGACCTCGACCGTCACATGAACGACGCCGTGCAGTCGCTACGCATCTGCCTTGCCGCAGACGAAAGCGTGCGCACCGGCAGACCAGTCAAACTTTAAAGGGGGCAACCAGGTGGGATCGCTTCAACTCAAATCCATCCGCAAGGCCTACGGTAGCCATGAGGTGCTGAAGGGCATCGACCTCGAGGTGAAGGACGGCGAGTTCGTCATCTTCGTCGGCCCGTCGGGCTGCGGCAAGTCGACCTTGCTGCGCACCATCGCTGGCCTCGAGGACGCGACCTCCGGCAGCGTGCAGATCGACGGCACGGAAGTCGGCCACGTGGCGCCCGCCAAGCGCGGCATCGCCATGGTGTTCCAGTCCTACGCGCTCTATCCGCACCTGTCGGTGAAGGACAATATGGGCCTTGGCCTGAAACAGGCCGGCGCTCCGAAGGCGGAGATCGAGGACAAGGTCGGCAAGGCTGCGAACATGCTGTCGCTCGATCCCTACCTGGCCCGTCGCCCGGCCGAGCTTTCGGGCGGCCAGCGTCAGCGCGTGGCGATCGGCCGCGCGATCGTGCGCGAACCGAAGCTCTTCCTGTTCGACGAGCCGCTTTCGAACCTCGACGCGGCGCTGCGCGTCAACACCCGGCTTGAGATTGCCCGGCTGCATCGAAGCCTGAAGGCAACGATGATCTACGTGACCCACGACCAGGTGGAGGCGATGACGCTCGCCGACAAGATCGTCGTCCTCAACGCCGGCCAGATCGAGCAGATCGGCTCGCCGATGGATCTCTACAACCGCCCGGCCAACGTCTTCGTCGCTGGCTTCATCGGCTCGCCACAGATGAACTTCATCGAGGGCGCCCGGCTCGGCGATGTCAAAGCCAAGACGATCGGCATCCGCCCGGAGCACATGGCGCTTTCACGCGAGAGCGGCGACTGGAAGGGCAAGGTCGTGCATGTCGAGCACCTCGGCGCCGACACCATCGTCTATATCGATTCCGAGCAGGTCGGCACCATCACCGTCCGCCTCTTCGGCGAACATCGCTACGCGCCTGACGACATCGTCTATGCGACGCCGACGGTCGGTGCCATGCACCGTTTCGGCGACGACGACCGCGTCCTCGCCTGATGCGTTTTGAGGCTAAGGCCTCATCACAGCTGCGTGAAAACCGGCCGCCACGGGACTAACCCCTTGTGGCGGCTGAATTATTTTTTGAATAGCCGTGCTGAATGACTCTGTTGCGCTGCAAAGCGATTTAACATACATTTGTGTTTGTATATTAGCTTTCCGGTATTTTCCCCAAGCGATACCGGTTCCGCTCCCCTTCACTTCCGGACCGCACGGGCACCTTGCGAGATGCACCTGTCGCCTGCGGTCACCGAATATGGACATCGCTATGCGCATGAACCGACCGACACTGGCCGCCGCCTTGGCAACTGTGATTCTTCTTTCCGGCTGCCAGAAAGAGGAAGCACAACAGGGCGCCGCCGCATTCCCACCGTCCGCCGTCGCGGTCTTCACGACCAAGACCGAAACCCTGCCGATCACCAACGAGCTTCCGGGCCGCATCGCCGCGACCCGTGTCGCCGAGGTTCGTCCGCGCGTTTCCGGCATTGTCGTCGAACGCGTCTTCCAGCAGGGCTCCAAGGTCAACGCCGGTGACGTGCTCTACCGCATCGATCCCGCCCCCTTCCGCGTCCAGGTCGAAAAGGCAGAGGCCACGCTTCGGCGCGCCCAATCCATTCGCCAGCAGGCCCAGCAGAAGGCCGATCGCCAGGAGCAGCTGAAGAAGGCGAACGTCGTCGCCGCGCAGCAGCTGGAAGATGCGGCTGCGCTGCTTGCGACGGCCGACGCCGATGTCGCGATCGCCGAAGCCGGCCTCGCTGCGGCCAAGCTCGACCTGCAATATGCCGACGTGACGGCACCGATCAGCGGCCGCATCGGCCGTGCGCTGATTACCGAAGGCGCGCTCGTCAGCACCAACAGCTCGGAAAATCTCGCGACGATCCAGCAGCTCGACCCGCTCTACGCGGACTTCACCCAGTCGGCGACCGACCTCATCCGCCTGCGCAAGGCGCTTGAGGACGGCCAGATGATGAACGGCGACGGCGAGGAAGCCGAAGTCCAGCTCGTGCTCGACGACGGCACCACCTATGAGCACAAGGGCAAGCTCCTGTTCTCGGAGGCCGCCGTCGACGCGACGACCGGCCAGGTGACCCTGCGCGGCGAATTCCCGAACCCCGACAACGACCTGCTTCCCGGCATGTATGTTCGCGTACTTGTGCAGCAGGGCGTCGAGAAGGACGCGATCACCGTTCCGCAGCAGGCCGTCCAGCGCAACAACGCCGGCCAGTCGCAGGTTTATGTCGTCGGCGCCGACAACAAGGTCGAGTTCCGCAACGTGACCCTCGGCCGCACGATCGGCACCCGCTGGCAGGTGACCTCCGGCATCAAGGCCGGCGAAAAGGTCATCGTCGAAGGCTTCCAGAAGATCGGCCCCGGTGCCCCCGTCGAGCCGACGGACTGGAACCCGGACGCCAAGCCGACTGCCGAAGCAGCGCAGACAACGGCCGCTGCCGACGAAAAGCCTGCCGAAGCTACAAAGTGAGTTTGATTGATGCCTAGTTTTTTCATCGACAGGCCTATTTTTGCCTGGGTGGTGGCGATCTTCATCATGGTCGCCGGCGTCATTGCGATTCCGCTTCTGCCGGTATCGCAGTATCCTGACGTCGCGCCGCCGCAGATCTCCATCAACACGAGCTACCCCGGCGCCTCGTCGCAAGACACCTATCAGAGCGTCACGCGACTGATCGAAGACGAGCTGAACGGCGTCGAAGGCCTGCTCTATTTCGAGTCGACCTCCAGCGCCTCCGGCTCGGTCGAAATCAGCGCCACCTTTGCACCGGGCACCGACCCGGGACAGGCGGCCGTCGACATCCAGAACCGGGTTCGCCGCGTCGAACCGCGCCTGCCCGATTCGGTCAAGCGCCAGGGCGTGCAGGTCGATGAAGCCGGCTCCGGCTTCCTGATGATCGTGGCTCTCACCTCGACCGACGGCTCGATGGACGCCATCGGCCTCGGCGACTATCTAAGCCGCAACGTGCTTAGCGAAATCCAGCGCGTGCCCGGCGTCGGCCGTGCGCAGCTGTTTGCCACGGAACGCTCGATGCGCGTCTGGCTCGATCCGGACAAGATGCTGGGTCTGAACCTGACGGCTGCGGACGTGACCAATGCGATCACGGCGCAGAACGCCCAGATCGCTTCGGGCTCGATCGGCGCACAGCCGAACCCGATCACCCAGCAGATCAGCGCGCCCGTCGTCGTCAAGGGCCAGCTCGAAAGCGCCGAAGAGTTCGGTGCGATCGTGCTTCGCGCCAATCCGGACGGCTCCTCCGTCCGCCTGCGCGACGTTGCCCGCATCGAGATCGGCGGCGAAAGCTACGCCTTCTCGACGCGCCTGAACGGCAAGCCGTCGGCGGCTATCGCCGTCCAGCTTTCGCCGAGCGGCAACGCCATGTCGACCTCGGCCGCCATCAAGGAACGCATGGACGAACTGGCGAAGTTCTTCCCGCAGGGCCTCGAATATTCGGTTCCCTACGACACCTCGCCCTTCGTCGCCGTTTCCATCGAGAAGGTGCTTTCGACGCTGGTCGAAGCGGTCGCGCTGGTGTTCATCGTGATGTTCCTGTTCCTGCAGAACATCCGCTACACCATCATCCCGACGCTCGTCGTGCCGGTGGCGCTCCTCGGCACCTGCGCGGTCATGCTGGCGATGGGCTTCTCGATCAACGTTCTGACCATGTTCGGCATGGTGCTGGCGATCGGCATTCTCGTCGACGATGCGATCATCGTCGTCGAAAACGTCGAACGCATCATGTCCGAGGAAGGGGCAACGCCGAAAGAAGCCACCCGCAAGGCGATGAAGCAGATCACCGGCGCCGTCATCGGCATCACGCTGGTTCTCGCCTCGGTGTTCATTCCGATGGCCTTCTTCCCGGGCGCGGTCGGTGTGATCTATCGCCAGTTCTCGCTGACGATGGTCGTCTCGATCCTGTTCTCCGCACTTCTCGCTTTGTCGCTGACACCGGCGCTCTGCGCGAGCTTCCTGAAGCAGGTTCCGAAGGGTCATCATCACGCCAAGCGTGGCTTCTTCGGTTGGTTCAACCGCTCGTTCGACAAGACGTCGCACGGCTATAGCGGCATCGTGAAGCGCCTGGTCCACCGGACCGGCCGCTACATGATCGTCTATGTCGCGGTGCTCGCCGGTCTCGGCTGGCTGTTCATGAAGCTGCCGTCGTCGTTCCTTCCGGACGAAGACCAGGGCTTCGTGATCGTCATGATGCAGCTGCCGTCGGAAGCAACGGGCAACCGCACGACCGAGGTGGTGGAGCAGGCCGAGAAGATCTTCGGCCAGGAAACGGCAGTCGAACGCATCATCGCGATCAACGGCTTCTCCTTCTTCGGTACCGGCCAGAACGCAGCGCTCGCCTTCGTGACGCTGAAGGACTGGAAGGAACGTGACGCCGACAATGCCGCACAGTCGATCGCCATGCGGGCGACGATGGCGATGAGCCAGATCAAGGATGCGATCAGCTTCGCGCTGTCGCCGCCGGCGATCCAGGGCCTCGGCACCACCGGCGGCTTCTCGTTCCGCCTGCAGGACCGTGGCGGTCTCGGCCAGGCGGCGCTGTCGCAGGCCCGCGACCAGCTGCTCGGCATGGCTGCTGAGAGCAAGGTGCTCTCCGGCGTCCGCTTCGAGGGCATGCCCGATGCGGCTCAGGTCAGCGTCACGATCGATCGCGAGAAGGCGAACACCTTCGGTGTGACCTTCGCCGATATCAACTCGACGATCTCGACCAACCTCGGCTCGTCCTACGTCAACGACTTCCCCAATGCCGGACGCATGCAGCGCGTGACGGTGCAGGCGGACGAAGGTCAGCGCATGCAGACCGCCGACCTCCTGAACCTCAACGTCCGCAACGCCAATGGCGGCATGGTGCCCCTGTCGGCCTTCGCGACGGTGGAGTGGGTCAAGGCGTCGACCCAGACGATCGGCTACAACGGCTACCCGTCGGTCCGTATCAGCGGCGAAGCCGCCCACGGCTACTCTTCGGGTGACGCGATCGCCGAGATGCAACGGCTGGCGGGCCAGTTGCCTGCAGGCTTCGGTTACGAATGGACCGGCCAGTCGCTGCAGGAAATCCAGTCCGGCACCCAGGCGCCTCTCCTGATCGCGCTGTCGTGCCTTCTGGTGTTCCTGTGCCTTGCAGCCCTCTATGAGAGCTGGTCGATCCCGGTGGCGGTGATCATGGTCGTTCCGCTCGGCGTCATCGGTTCGGTGCTCGCCGTGATGATGCGCGACATGCCGAACGACGTCTACTTCAAGGTTGGCCTGATCGCGATCATCGGTCTCTCGGCGAAAAACGCGATCCTGATCATCGAGTTCGCCAAGGAACTGCGTGAGCAGGGCAAGTCGCTGATCGACGCGACGCTGGAGGCGGCACATCTTCGCTTCCGGCCGATCCTGATGACGTCGCTAGCCTTCACGCTCGGCGTTCTGCCGCTCGCAATCGCCACGGGTGCCAGCTCCGGCAGCCAGCGCGCCATCGGCACGGGCGTCATGGGCGGGATGATCTCGGCAACGGTGCTCGCTATCTTCTTCGTTCCTGTCTTCTTCGTGTTCGTCACGAAGCTCTTCAGCCGAACGAAGGTGGAGAACACACCGACAGCCGCAGAAAACCCGACACCCGCCGAATAAAACAAGACTGGACGGCCCGCCTCTGGCGGGCCGTCGCATGAGGAGGAATGAATGCGCCGAACAAAGGCCGATGCAGAAGCAACAAGACAGAAGATCCTGAGCGCCGCCGAGCGCGTCTTCTACGAAAAGGGCGTCTCGAACACGACGCTCGAAGAAATAGCCAAGGCCGCCGGCGTGACCCGTGGCGCCATCTACTGGCACTTTGCCAACAAGACCGACCTGTTCCTCGCGCTGCACGACGCTGTGCCCTTGCCGCAGGAAGACATGGTCGCCCGCGAGATCGAAGCGGAAGCTGCCGATACACTCTCCATCCTCGAAGGTGCCATGGGCGACTGGCTGGATGTTCTGGCCGCCGACGAGCAGCGCCAGCGCATTCTGACGATCATGCTGCGCACCAATTACGACGGCGACCTGGGCGAGGTCCTCGCCCGCCAGAAGGAACTCGACGAGCACCACAATGTCGTGCTCGAACTCGCTTTTTCCCGCGCGCTCGCCAAGGGGCAGATGCACGAGACCTGGACCCCCGCCTCCGCGACGCGGACCCTGCATTGGATGATGCTCGGGCTCTGTACGGAATGGCTGCTGTTCGGCCGCACCTTCGATCTGACGGCCGAGGGACGCGAGGGCCTGAGCCGGCTCTTTGCCAGCTTCCGCGCGCCGGCCGTTACCGCGACCGCCGTCGTAGCCCGCCTGTAACAGCTGTAGCCGGCACCCCTGTGAGTACCGGCTACATGAAGCGCCTTCCAGAACCCTCTAGCTGAACACGACCGTCTTGTGACCGTTGAGCATGACGCGCCGCTCCAGGTGCAGCTTGACGGCGCGCGCCAGCACCCGGCTTTCGATGTCGCGGCCGGTGGCGACGAAATCTTCCGCCGTCAAGGCATGGCTGACGCGTTCGGTTTCCTGTTCGATGATCGGGCCTTCGTCGAGGTCCGGCGTGACGTAGTGCGCCGTCGCCCCGATCAGCTTCACGCCACGCTCATGCGCCTGATGATAGGGCTTGGCGCCCTTGAAGCTCGGCAGGAACGAATGGTGGATGTTGATCGCCTTGCCGTAGAGGCGCTTCGACAGATTGTCGGAAAACACCTGCATGTAGCGGGCAAGGATGACGAGATCCGCGCCGGTCTCCTGGACCAGTCGCAGAAGCCTTTCCTCCTGCTCGGCCTTGTTGTCCTTCGATACCGACCAACAGTGATAGGCGAGCCCTTCGGCTTCAGCCGTACGCCGGCTGTCTTCGTGGTTGGAGACGATGGCGACGACCTCCGCGTTCAACCAGCCGACACGGATCTGGTAAAGCAGGTGCAGGAGCGCATGGTCGAACTTGGAGACGAGGACCAGGATCTTCGGCTTGACCGCAGCATCCGTGAGCGTGGTCCGCATCTGGAAACGCTCGACGGCCGGGCGAAGCGCCCGCTCGACATCACCAGCCTGAACGCTCGCTGCAACCTGGAAGGCGATGCGCATGAAGAAGCTGTTGGTCTTGGTATCCCAGAACTGGTTGCTCTCGGCGATGTTTGCGCCAAGGGCGGCAAGCTCCGTGGTGACGGCGGCGACAATGCCGGGTTTGTCGTCGCAGGACAGGACAAGAATGAAGGTCTTCGGCGCCATGATCTCCTCCGATTGCAGCCGTTTCGGATGAGGCTCGAGCCCCTTCCCAAAGGCTGCCTATGAGGAGTTGAACGCGCCGGCAATCGTTCCGGCTGCGACGGCTGACGCTTTCTATCATCCTGATGGAAAGGCGCCCGGGAGCATGGAATGCCCCCGGGCGCTGCAAGATTCGTCGCATTCGGCTTTTGAGGTTTTCTGAGAGGTTTCCATCAAAAACCCGGTGTGCACCGACTAGATCAGTGCGCCTCGTCCCAGTTGGTTGCCGCGCGCGCATCGACCTTCAGCGGCACTTTCATGTCGAGCGCCGGCATGGCGGCGTTCTCCATCACCGAGACGACGACCGGAATGGTGTTTTCGACCTCGGCGTCCTCGACCTCGAAGATCAGTTCGTCGTGCACCTGCAGCAGCATGCGGGCCGAAAGCTTCGCCTCGGCCAGCGCCGGCTCCATCTTCACCATGGCGCGGCGGATGATGTCGGCGGCCGAGCCCTGGATCGGCGCGTTGATCGCGGCGCGCTCGTTGAAAGCGCGATGCGATGGGATCGACGAGCGGATGTCCGGATAGTGGGCGCGGCGGCCGAAGATCGTCTCGACGTAGCCGTGCTCGCGGGCAAACACCTTGGTGCCTTCCATATAGTCGCGGATGCCGGGGAAACGCTCGAAATAGCGCTTGATGTAGTCGCTGGCTTCGGAGCGCTCGATCGACAGCTGGTTGGCAAGGCCGAAGGCCGAGATGCCGTAGATGATACCGAAGTTAATCGCCTTGGCGCGCCGGCGGATTTCGCTCGGCATGCCCTCGACCGGAACGCCGAACATTTCCGATGCGGTCATCGCATGAATGTCGACGCCATCGGCAAAGGCCTGGCGAAGCTGCGGAATGTCCGCAACATGGGCAAGCACGCGCAGTTCGATCTGGCTGTAGTCGGCCGAGACGAGCTTGTGGCCGGGCGTTGCGATGAAGGCGGTGCGGATCTTGCGGCCTTCGGCGGTGCGCACCGGAATGTTCTGCAGGTTCGGATCGGACGACGACAGGCGGCCGGTGGTCGTGGCGGCAAGCGCGTAGGACGTATGCACGCGCTTCGTCTCCGGATGGACGAAGCCCGGAAGCGCATCGGTATAGGTGGACTTGAGCTTGGTCAGCTGTCGCCAGTCGACGATCTTGCGCGGCAGTTCGTGGCCTTCGGCTGCCAGGTCTTCCAGAACCTGTGCCGAGGTCGACCATTGCCCGGTCTTGGTCTTCGAGCCGCCGGCAAAGCCCATCTTGCCGAAGAGGATATCGCCGAGCTGCTTCGGCGAACCGATGGTGAAGGTTTCGCCAGCGAGCTTGTAGATCTCGTCCTCGAGCCCGGCTGCGCCCTGGGCGAGCTCGCCCGAAAGCCGCGAGAGGATCTGGCGGTCGACGGTGATGCCGCGGTCTTCCATGCGTGCCAGAACGGCAACCAGGGGCCGCTCCAGCCGCTCATAGACGCGCATCAGCCCCTTGGCGGCCAATCGGGCCTTCAGGATATGCCAGAGCCTGAGCGTGACGTCCGCATCCTCAGCCGCGTAGGCGGTTGCCCGGTCGATATCGACGAAGTCGAAGGTCACCGAGGATTTGCCGGTTCCGGTGATGTCCTTGTAGGCGATCGGCTTGTGGTTCAGCCAGCGCTCAGACAGCGAGTCCATGCCATGGGTGCCGTTGCCGGCATCGACGACGTAGGACATCAGCATCGTGTCGTCGAAGCTTTCGACGGTGATGCCGTGCCGCTTCATCACGAGGTAATCGTATTTCAGGTTCTGGGCGACCTTGAGGACCGAAGGGTCCTCCAGCAGGCGCTTCAGCCGGCTCAAGGCTTCTGCGACCGGGATCTGGTTTTCGGCGAGCCCGCCGCCGAGCAAGTCGCCGACGCCGGTCTTGTGGATCAGCGGCACATAGGCCGCCCGGATCGAGGCGCCGGTCGGGTCGGCCTTGTGGTCGGCGATCGCCAGCGAGAAGCCGACGAGGTCGGCCTGCATTGCATCGAGCGAGGTCGTTTCCGTGTCGAAGCCGACGACACCGGCTTCGCGCGCGTCCGATATCCACCGGTCGAGAGTGGCGATGTCGCGGATCGTCACATAGGCGCTCTGATCCATCGGCGCCTTGGCGAAGATTTCAGCGCGTGCCGCAGCGAGCGCCTCGGGCGTCGCGTCCGCGCCATTCGCTTCGCCGGCACGCGACAGGACGGCGGCGGCTTGCGCGGCCTCGCCACGGGCGGCAGCCGCGGTGGAGGAGCGCTCGCTGACCTTTTCCGCGCCATCTCCCTTGTCGAGATCAGGGCCGCGCGCCTCGGCGCCCCATTCTACCGGCACCAAGGCTGCTTCAACGGCATCGGCGTCCGTACCGGTCGCGGCGGCGACGCGACGCGTCAGCGTTGTGAATTCCATCGCCTTCAGGAAGGCGATCAGCTTCGGACCGTTCTGCGGCTCGAGGCTCAGCTCTTCGAGCGGAACGTCGAGCGGCGTGTCGGTCTTGAGTTCGACGAGCTGGCGCGACAGACGAGCGAGATCGGCATTGGCGATGATGTTCTCGCGGCGCTTGGCCTGCTTGATCTCGCCGGCGCGGGCCAGCAGCGTTTCGAGATCGCCGTACTCCTCGAGCAGCTGTGCTGCCGTCTTCGGGCCAATGCCGGGAATGCCCGGGACATTGTCGGTGGAGTCACCGGTCATCGCCTGCAGGTCGATCATCTTTTCCGGCGGCACGCCCCATTTCTCGATCACTTCCGGGATCGAGATCTGCTTGTCCTTCATGCTGTCGTACATGGACACGTTCGAAGTCACGAGCTGCATCAGGTCCTTGTCGGACGAGACGATGGTGACGCCGGCGCCGGCGGCTTCTGCAAGCCGGGCGTAGGTGGCGATCAGGTCGTCGGCCTCATAGCCTTCCTTCTCGATGCAGGGCAGGTTGAAGGCGCGGGTCGCGTGACGGATCAGCCCGAACTGCGGGATCAGATCTTCCGGCGGCGCCGTGCGGTTCGCCTTGTACTGATCGTAGAGCGCGTTGCGAAAGGTCTTCGACGAATAGTCGAAGATGACCGCGAAATGGGTCGGCGTGACGCCGACCGAGGTGTCGCGCGCATCGGTGAGCAGCTTCCACAACATGTTGCAGAAACCCGATACCGCGTTGACCGGAAGGCCATCGGATTTGCGGTTGAGCGGCGGGATGGCGTGGAACGCCCGGAAGATGAATCCGGAGCCGTCGACGAGGAAGAGATGATCACCGTTTTTCATGGGCAAATGGATAGCGCGGGGCAAGCCAAAGGTCCATTGCGGTTTTCCCGCCAGACACTACATTCTCCACCGGTCGCGGTGGCCGCGATCGCCACCGCGGATTGCGAAAACAGGGACTGATTTCGCCTTGGGATCGAGCGCCAAAAGGCTTCGCAAGCGCCCGTTCGGCTTCACGCAAACGTTACATATTTGTAATGTCCGATTCAGCCCCGGTATCCTTGAAAAGCCACATTTGAATCCTCAAATCTTACTCAACGGCACCGAGTGATGCCGTCTTCTGGTGATTGGCCTGTCCCCCGCCCGCACCAGATGAGGACAAAGGCCTTATCCCCCTCTCCGGGCCTTTGTCCCGTTTTCAAAAGACCGTCACGGCGCCGCCTCCGCACCGTGACGGTTTTTTGTTTCTGCCGTCCGATCACCTCCGCTCAAATCCCGGTGAGACCCGACGGTCTCAAGGTCCATCGCCTGCATTGTAACTTGTCTTCATGGCGGTTCGGGCGTACCGATAGACATGGCCTTCAATCGTATGGAATCTGCGACCTACCTGGCCAGCCTGCTGGCTAAGAGCTTTTCGCGCGCGCTTCACGAGCGCGGCCAGAAGCTTGGTTTCGCGCCCGGTCAGTTTCCCATCCTGCTCGAGCTTTGGGCCGAGGAAGGCCTGACGCAGAAACAACTGCTCGATCGCCTCGACATCGAACAGGCGACGATGGCAAACACGCTCTCGCGCATGGAGCGCGACGGGCTCATCCTCCGCCGCAAGCATCCGCAGGACAAGCGCTCGCAGCAGATCTACCTCACCGAAAAGGCAAAGGAGATGGAGGCGGCCGCCAAGGAGGCAGCGCTTGCCGCCGACCAGTCGCTGCTTGCCGGCCTCAGGAATTTCGAACGCGAACTGATGCTCGAATATATGCGCATGGCGCTCGCGAGCGTGGCACGCAGCGACAGTCGCGCCTGAACGCACCACCCCCTTATGATCATTCCATCAAAAAAATTGGCTTAAAGCGGGCGTTCGCCCGTTCTAAAGCGGGGGCAGACGCGTCGATCCGGGCGCCCCGGCGCTCACCTTGCCGACGCGCCGGGCTCTCCGTTCACCGTCACCTGAGACCTCTGCCCAAAATCGCTCAAATCGATTTCGCTTTGGCGGCACATGCAGTAGGTTCCGGCGAAACTTGAAGCAAGGATATGCATGATGGCTGACATCACCCCCGTTCTCGAACGCGCAGACGCCAACCTGCCAAGGAGCCTCGACCGGCTGTTCGACCTCGTTCGGATCAAGTCGATCTCGACCGACCCGGCCTTCAAGGCGGAATGCCGCAAGGCGGCCGAATGGCTGGTGGCCGAACTCAACAGCCTCGGCTTCACCGCATCGGTGCGCGACACCCCCGGCCATCCGATGGTCGTCGCCCACCATGACGGCGCCAAGCCCGATGCGCCGCATGTGCTGTTCTATGGCCACTATGACGTTCAGCCGGTCGATCCGCTGAACCTCTGGGACACGGATCCGTTCGAGCCCGGCATCAAGGAAATCGAACCCGGCCGCAAGGTGATCACCGGCCGTGGCACGGCTGACGACAAGGGCCAGCTCCTGACCTTCGTCGAGGCGGTGCGCGCCTACAAGGACGTGCATGGCGCCCTGCCCTGCCGCGTCACCATCCTGTTCGAAGGCGAAGAGGAATCCGGCTCGCCGTCGCTGAAGCCCTTCCTCGAAGCCAATGCCGCCGAACTCAAGGCCGACTATGCGCTGGTCTGCGACACCAGCATGTGGGACCGCGATACGCCGGCGATCTCCGCTGGCCTGCGCGGCCTCGTCGGCGAAGAAGTCATCGTCCGGGCTGCCGACCGCGACCTGCATTCCGGTTATTTCGGTGGTGCTGCCGCCAACCCGATCCGCATCCTCACCACCATTCTCGCCGGCCTTCATGACGAAAACAGCCGCGTGACGCTGCCAGGCTTCTACGAAGGTGTCGAAGAGACCCCGGCCCAGATCAAGGCGGCCTGGGAAACGCTCGGCCAGACGGCAGAGAAGTTCCTCGGCGAAATCGGCCTTTCGATCCCGTCGGGTGAAAAAAACCGCTCGGTGCTGGAACTGACCTGGGCGCGACCGACCGCGGAAGTCAACGGCATCACCGGCGGCTATACCGGCGAAGGCTTCAAGACGGTGATCGCGGCCGAGGCTTCGGCAAAGGTTTCCTTCCGCCTGGTCGGCAACCAGAACCCGGAAAAGATCCGCGAAGCCTTCCGCGCCTATGTGCGCTCCAAGGTTCCGGCCGACTGCTCGGTCGAGTTCCATGCCCATGGCGGTTCGCCAGCGATCCATCTTCCGTACGAATCGCCGCTGCTCAACACGGCGAAGGTGGCCCTGTCCGACGAGTGGCCGAAGCCGGCCGTCATCATCGGCATGGGCGGCTCGATCCCGATCGTCGGCGACTTCCAGAAGATGCTCGGCATGGAATCGCTGCTCGTCGGCTTCGGTCTTTCCGACGACCGCATCCATTCGCCGAACGAGAAGTACGAGCTGCAGTCCTATCACAAGGGCATCCGCTCATGGATCCGTATCCTCGACGCGCTCGCCGCCTGATGATCGGTGCGGGACGGGGCGCGATTTTGTGCGCGCATCCCGCCCGAGCCACTTGACCCCGGAAGCCGTGGCGGAGCTCTCGCCACGGCTTCTTTGCTTTGGTTGCGTGGCTGGAGATGATGCAGCCCTCGCGCGCAAGCGCTCCATCGACGCGCATGCATCGCTGCCCGATCGGCGGGATGTCCACGCTTTACCGTTTCCCCTTCACTGTTTCCCGGCGGTTTCTCCGTTGTCGGCGGGCCGTCAATCCTTGACCTCCGGGGTCTCAGGTGCTTCCTTTTTGTGAAACAAATCACAAAGGGAAATCGGATCGTTGGCAAGGGTAAGGACCGAAGCGTCGCGCTGCGGGCGTGACGTTATGACAAAGCGGCTCAGAAAACTGAACGTCTCCGCTCGGAGAAACCCTCCGGCCGCTGCAACGGAAGTGTCCTTGAAACAACCCCGCCACGCCCTCGCATCCATCGCGGCACCGGCATGAAGCGGCTGCAGACCTATTTCTGGCCCGTTGTCGGCCTTCTGGCGATCCTGTTTTCGGTGAACGCGCTCTATCATGAGTTGCGCGACCTGTCGTTCGACGAGTTTCTCGCAAGCTTCAATGCTATTTCGCTGAGGAGCTGGCTTCTGGCGATCGGCTCGACGCTCCTCGCCTATGCAGCTCTGGCGGCCTACGACCGACTTGCGCTCGACCACCTCGGCCACCGCATTTCGCTCTGGTTCATCACGCTCTGCTCGTTCACGACCTACGCGCTGTCGCACAATCTCGGCGCCTCGGTGTTCTCCGGCGCGGTCGTGCGCTACCGCGCCTACCGTTCCAAGGGGCTTTCCCCGGGCGAAGTCGGCGTTCTCGTCGCCTTCTGCTCCTTCACCTTCACTCTCGGGACCTTGGTTCTATCGGCCGTCGTGCTTCTGGTACGGCCCGACATCATCGAGCGTTTTGCCGAATTCCTGCCGGTCGAAATGTCGCTCACAACCGGCGTGCTCATCCTCATCGTCATCGGGCTCTATGTCATCGGCAGTCTCGTCGGGCTGCCGTCGTTCCGCACGCGCTGGTTCCAGCTGCACTACCCGAAGCCGAAGATCGTTTTCCGGCAGCTGGTGATCGCTCCGGTGGAGCTGATCGGCGCCGCCGGGATCATCTATTTCGCCCTGCCGGAAGCGGGAAATCCGGGCTATATCGTCATTCTCGGGATCTTCCTTGCGTCCTTTTCGGCAGCCCTTCTGTCGCATGCGCCCGGCGGGCTTGGCGTACTCGAGCTGATTTTCATCGCCGCCTTGCCGGAAATGGACCCGGCTGCCGTGCTTGCGGCGCTTGCGATCTTCCGGCTGCTTTACCTCGTCATCCCGTTCGTGCTTGCGCTGATCGTGATCCTGGTGTTCGAGCGGGCGCGTTTCGTGGCGGAGCGCCAGCCGCCGAAGGGAAGCGACCTCCCCTAGGCGAAGAGACCGCGTCCATCACGGATATCAGGGCGCGTTGCAGACAGTGGGCAGCGCCTGTTCGAGCGGCCCCTTCACCTCGTGCAGGCGCGCCGCTTCGATCTGGTAGGGTGTAAACGGCGGCACCTGCAGCGACGGATTGATGATGCGGGCGACATAGCAGCCGGCGAAGAACCGCACCCGCCCCCGCTTCTCGATCGATTTCACCGCGACGGGAACGGCGGAATAGATGCTGCCCGCCCCGGCCTCCGTCTTCACCTTGCCGACCTTGATCTCGACAGACACCGTGCGCTCATAGCCGCGGGTGAACGCCTTGAAGCCGCCGACGGGTTTCGATTCGCCTAAATAACCATAGGCGCGGGCATATTCCTTGCGGTTGACGGCGTTGTAGAGCGAGCGGACGAGCGCGGCCCCATCGGACCGGTCATCGACATAGGCGACGCTGTCCTGCGCCAGAGCTTCGCCATTCAGGGCTGCAAATGCGCCGAGGGCGAAGACGGTGGATCGAAGCTTCATGGCAGTCCTCCTTTGTCGTGCGGGCAGCCGAACACAACAATGAGGCGAAGCCATAGCAGGATTCGCGAGTGGATCGATAACGACATAGGCCAGCCACCGTTCGGCGCGGCACCGGCGATCCGTTTGACCTCAGCAAATTTGGGAGGCGGTGGGCGGCGTCACGCCGATGAGCAGAAAGCCGCGGGCATAAGCGCAAAATGAAAAGAGCCCCGTGTGGGAGGAGGTACACGGGGCTCTCGAACTTGATCGGCAGCTGGGAGGAGGAGTGCCGCCGATCCGCATCGGGCGCCGCGGGAGGAGGTGCAGCGCTTCGATGAGTCGTATAATAATTATGCGCCGCAACAATTTCAAGACATCATTTTGCACTGCACAAAATCGTGAAGGAAAGGCAGGGCCAAAGGCATCGTCCCTGACGTCGGATCGCGGTTGGTGCATCCGGAGGACCGCCGCGACCGATAACCTGATAGAAACCACAACTACTGATGGCAGGTTCCTTTTGTTCAGCTTTTTCGACATACATCTACGTGTAAGCCAAGAATAAATTTTCACTCAGTAATTGCAGGCGCTCAAATGAAATTGCTGCTCCAGATTCCGACCGCCCTCATCGTTGTCCTGATTCTTGCGACCTGGCTTGCCAGCCTCCGTCTCGTGGTGCTGCCGCCCGGCTCCCTCAAGCTCAAAGCGATGACGGCCCTCGTTTATCAGGGACATGGCTTCCGTCTGATCGACAGCCCGCTCGGCATGTGCGGCCGTCGGGCCCACCCGGCCGCCGACTGCGAGGAGGTGGCCATGAACCATCTGGGCAAGCGGGTGCTGCTGCGGATGCCTTTCAGCCAATGGCTCTACGATTACACCGATCCCTATCCGGTGAGCCCCACGGCATCGGTCGAAGAGACTCCGCTTCGAAACGCCATCCAGTGAGAACCGGCGAGCACGGGCTCGGACCTGGAGGCGCATGCGCGCCTAAGCGTCAAGGTTTTGAACCATCAGGCTTTTTCACAACGACTTTCTTAACCACCCCTTAAATTGCCGCATTTAAAGTTCACCCGGTCGCCGTGGCGGATGGGCGTGGGACGCCGTTACCGCCGTTGAAATCGATTGGCCGCAACGATAGCGCCAAGGGCCACCGCTGGGCGGTGAGGGATAGATCAAACGGCATGGCAGCAAGCGGCAGGTCAGGACAGCGGATCGAGCCCTCGTTCGGCGGAAACGAGGACGATGACGACGACGATTTTCGCGTAGAGGCCAGCGACCGCGTGACCACGAGCCGCAAGGCGCCACGCGGCAAATCTTCCGGCCAGACCAACAGGAGCAGCGGCAAGAAGAAGCCAGCCGGCAAGCGCGGCGGCGGCCGTCGCGGCTCCGGTGGCGGTGGCTTGGTCGGCCTTGTCCGCACGCTGTTCTACTGGTGCATCGTGCTCGGCATCTGGGGCGCGATGGGCGTCGGCGGCCTGGTGCTCTACTACGGCGCGCGCATGCCGAGCGCCGAAAGCTGGTCGATCCCCGATCGCCCGCCGAACGTGAAGATCCTTGCCGTCAGCGGCGACATCATCGCCAACCGCGGCACCACGGGCGGCGAAGCGCTTTCGCTCGAAAACATGTCGCCCTATATCCCGCAGGCAGTCATCGCCATCGAGGACCGGCGCTTCTATTCCCATTTCGGCATCGACCCCTTAGGTCTGGCCCGCGCCATGCTGACGAACGTCACTACGGGCCGCATGGTCCAGGGCGGCTCGACGCTGACGCAGCAGCTCGCCAAGAACCTGTTCCTGTCGCCGGAGCGCACGCTGGAGCGCAAGGTGCAGGAAGTCTTGCTCGCCTTCTGGCTCGAGCAGAAGTATTCCAAGGACCAGATCCTGGCGATGTATCTCAACCGGGTGTTCTTCGGCTCCAACGCCTATGGCGTCGAAGCGGCCTCGCGGCGCTACTTCAACAAGTCGGCACGCGACGTGAACCTCGGCGAGGCGGCCCTGCTCGCGGGCTTGCTCAAGGCCCCTTCGCGGCTCTCGCCGGCGCGTGATCCGAAGGCGGCGGAAGAGCGCGCCCAGATCGTGCTGGGCGCGATGCGCGAGGAAGGCTTCGTCACCGACAGCGAGATCAAGACGGCGATGTCGCAGACGCCGACCAAGGCCAAGAGCTACTGGTCGGGCGCCGAGCATTATGTCGCCGATATGGTGATGGACCAGCTTCCGGGCATGATCGGCGAGATCAAGGAAGACCTGGTCATCGACACGACGATCGACCTCAATCTCGAAAAGAAGGCCGAGGAAGTGATTGCCGCGACGCTGGACGCCGATGGCAAGAAGCTCGACGCCTCGCAGGCCGCCCTCGTCTCGGTCGACGGCACCGGCGCCATCCGGGCGCTCGTCGGCGGCAAGGACTATGCCGAGAGCCAGTTCGACCGCGCCTCCAAGGCCAAGCGCCAGCCGGGCTCGGCCTTCAAGCCCTTCGTTTATGCCGCGGCCATGGAGATCGGCCGCACGCCGATGTCGATCCGCAATGACGGTCCGGTTCGGATCGGCAACTGGACGCCGGAGAATTACGACCAGAAATATCGCGGCGAGGTGACGCTTGCCGATGCGCTCGCCAACTCGCTGAACACGATCGCAGCCCAGCTGGTCATGGAGGTCGGCCCTTCCAACGTCGTCAAGGTCGCGCACCGCCTCGGTATCGATTCCGAGATGCAGGCAAACGCCTCGATCGCGCTCGGGACGTCGGAAGTGAGCCTCGTCGAACTGACCTCGGCCTATGCCCCCTTCATGAATGGCGGCTTCAAGGCGACGCCGCACGTGATCCGCCGCATTTCCAAGGCGGACGGAACGGTGCTCTACGAAAACACCTACGACAACCCGCCGCGCGTGCTCGATCCGGCGATCGTCAGCGAGATGAACCAGATGCTGCTGCGGGTGCTGACCAAGGGCACTGGCAAGAAGGCGCAGCTGAAAGGCTGGGAAGCGGCCGGCAAGACCGGCACGACGCAGTCCTTCCGCGACGCGCTGTTCGTCGGCTACACCTCGAATCTCACGACCGGCGTCTGGTTCGGCAACGACGACGGCAAGTCGATGAAGAAGGTCACCGGCGGCGGCCTGCCGGCCAAGGCCTGGCACGATTTCATGATGGCGGCCCACGAAGGGCTTTCGCCCTCGCCGCTGTTCGGGACGACCGGCGTGCAGCCGGTCTTCGACGACGGCACCGCGCCGCCCCCAGGCGACCTGATGTCCGGCGACCCGGAAGCCTTCCCGGAAGCACCCGTCGGCGTCGATGGCGGCGTCGCGGTCGGGCAGCGTCCGGTCGACCAGGGCGGCGCCCCGTGGGGCGGCCAGACGGCGGATCAGGGCAACGGCGGCATGGTACCGCCGGCCGATGTCGGCCAGACGACCGGGGCCACGCGCCGCACCACGCTTTTCGATATTCTGACCGGCGGCTGAGCCGCCCGTGAACCTCGATTTGACAGGGGATCCGGCCTGTAGGCAGGCTGCGGCCGATGGCCCATTTCGGGCTAGACAAATCCCGGGCTTGCTTTTGCCCCCAAACGCCCCGCAGAATGCCTTGCAGTCCGAAACGCCGGTCCTTATATACGCCGCATCGGCGCAGTCTAAGCTGCGAAGAAATCCAAAGACCATCCCGTTAGGGGCTGTCTCACGAATGCCTGACCGGGTTCCGACAGTCCGCTGCAAGGAGAGAACGACATGGCTAAAGTTATTGGTATTGACCTGGGAACGACCAACTCCTGCGTCGCCGTCATGGACGGTAAAGACGCGAAGGTGATCGAAAATGCCGAGGGTGCGCGCACGACCCCCTCGATGGTGGCATTCAGCGAAGACGGCGAGCGTCTCGTTGGCCAGCCGGCCAAGCGCCAGGCTGTCACCAATCCGGAAAACACGCTTTTTGCGATCAAGCGCCTGATCGGCCGGACCTTCCAGGACCCGACCACGCAAAAAGACAAGGACATGGTTCCTTACAAGATTACCAAGGCCGACAATGGCGACGCCTGGGTCGAAGCGCACGGCACGGATTACTCCCCGTCGCAGATCTCCGCCATGATCCTTCAGAAGATGAAGGAAACGGCCGAATCCTACCTCGGTGAAAAGGTCGAGAAGGCCGTCATCACCGTTCCGGCCTACTTCAACGACGCCCAGCGCCAGGCAACCAAGGATGCCGGCAAGATCGCCGGTCTCGAAGTTCTGCGCATCATCAACGAGCCGACCGCGGCAGCGCTCGCCTACGGCCTCGACAAGAAGGACGGCAAGACGATCGCCGTTTACGACTTGGGTGGTGGTACCTTCGATATCTCGGTTCTCGAAATCGGCGACGGCGTCTTCGAAGTGAAGTCGACCAACGGCGACACCTTCCTCGGTGGCGAAGACTTCGACATGCGTCTCGTCCAGTACCTCGCCGGCGAGTTCAAGAAGGAACAGGGCATCGACCTGAAGAACGACAAGCTCGCTCTTCAGCGCCTGAAGGAAGCCGCTGAAAAGGCCAAGATCGAGCTGTCCTCGTCGCAGCAGACCGAAATCAACCTGCCGTTCATCACGGCTGACGCTTCCGGTCCGAAGCACCTGACGATGAAGCTGACCCGCGCCAAGTTCGAAGCGCTTGTCGACGACCTGATCCAGCGCACCGTCGCGCCGTGCAAGGCAGCCCTCAAGGATGCCGGCGTCTCGGCTGCCGAGATCGACGAAGTCGTTCTCGTCGGTGGCATGAGCCGCATGCCGAAGGTGCAGGAAACCGTCAAGCAGCTGTTCGGCAAGGAGCCGCACAAGGGCGTGAACCCGGATGAAGTGGTCGCCATGGGCGCCGCCATCCAGGCCGGCGTTCTGCAGGGCGACGTCAAGGACGTTCTCCTGCTCGACGTCACCCCGCTGTCGCTCGGCATCGAAACGCTCGGTGGCGTCTTCACCCGCCTGATCGAACGCAACACGACGATCCCGACCAAGAAGTCGCAGACCTTCTCGACCGCCGACGACAACCAGTCGGCCGTGACGATCCGCGTCTCCCAGGGCGAGCGTGAAATGGCTGCAGACAACAAGCTGCTCGGCCAGTTCGACCTCGTCGGCATTCCGCCGGCACCGCGCGGCATGCCGCAGATCGAAGTGACCTTCGACATCGATGCCAACGGCATCGTGCAGGTTTCGGCCAAGGACAAAGGCACCGGCAAGGAACACCAGATCCGCATCCAGGCATCTGGCGGCCTCTCCGACGCCGACATCGAAAAGATGGTCAAGGACGCCGAAGCCAACGCTGAAGTCGACAAGAAGCGTCGCGAAGGCGTGGAAGCCAAGAACCAGGCCGAAAGCCTGATCCACTCCAGCGAGAAGTCGCTGAAGGATTACGGCGACAAGGTTTCGGAAACGGACCGCAAGGCGATCTCCGACGCGATTGCCGCGCTGAAGACCGCCGTCGAAGCCTCCGAGCCGGACGCCGAAGACATCAAGGCCAAGACCAACACGCTCATGGAAGTTTCCATGAAACTCGGCCAGGCGATCTACGAAGCGCAGCAGACGGAAGCCGCTCATGCGGATGCCGCCGCCGACGCTGCCCGTGACGGCGATGTCGTCGATGCCGACTACGAAGAAGTCAACGACGAAGACGATCGCAAGCGTTCGGCCTAAGTCGCCCTTCAAACAGACGGAAAAGCCCGGGTTCGCCCGGGCTTTTTTGTTGCCGGTCTCGCCCGTCAGGGCCTGCAATATCGGCGATCGGCACTGTGACTTGCCGCAAACGTACCTTTTCCGACAAAAAACCGTATCTACCGCCGTTCGGGCTATGGTATCGCGCTTCAAGGTTTACTAAATCGGTGGCAAGGTAAACGGGCAGCCGCCGAGCCATCGCGCTGGCTTGCCAACAGGATAATCTTCTACGAATGAAACGTGATCTCTACGAAACGCTTGGTGTTGCCAAGAACGCCGACGAAAAGGAGCTGAAGAGCGCCTTCCGCAAGCTCGCGATGAAGTATCATCCGGACAAGAACCCCGGCGACGCGGCAGCGGAGAAGACCTTCAAGGAAATCAACGAAGCCTACGAGATGCTCAAGGACCCGCAGAAGCGGGCGGCCTATGACCGCTACGGTCATGCGGCTTTCGAGCAGGGCGGCATGGGCAACGGCTTCGGCGGCGGTGGTGCCGGCGGTTTCTCCGACATCTTCGAAGACATCTTCGGCGAGATGATGGGCGGCGGGCGCCAGCGGCGCTCATCGGGCGGCCGCGAGCGCGGCGCCGATCTTCGCTACAACATGGAGATCTCGCTCGAGGAAGCCTTCGGCGGCAAAACGGCGCAGATCCGCGTTCCGACCTCGATCACCTGCGACGTCTGCACCGGCTCCGGCGCCAAGCCGGGCACCAGCCCCAAGACCTGCGGCACCTGCCACGGCTCCGGCCGCGTGCGCGCCGCTCAAGGCTTCTTCTCGATCGAACGCACCTGCCCCACCTGCGGCGGGCGCGGTCAGACGATCACCGACCCCTGCGGCAAGTGCCACGGCCAGGGCCGGGTCACCGAAGAGCGCACCCTCTCGGTCAACATTCCGGCCGGCATCGAGGACGGTACGCGCATCCGCCTTTCGGGCGAAGGCGAAGCCGGCCTTCGCGGCGGACCGTCGGGCGACCTCTACATCTTCCTTTCGGTCAGGCCGCATGAGTTCTACCAGCGCGACGGCGCCGATCTCTATTGCAGCGTGCCGATCTCGATGACGACGGCTGCCCTTGGCGGCAAATTCGACGTGACGACACTCGACGGCACCAAGTCGCGCGTCACGGTTCCCGAGGGCACCCAGGCCGGCAAGCAGTTCCGCTTGAAGGGCAAGGGCATGCCGGTGCTGCGCTCGGCGCAATCGGGCGACCTCTACATCCAGATCCAGATCGAAACGCCGCAGAAGCTGACCAAGCGCCAGCGCGAACTGCTGCAGGAATTCGAGGAGATCTCCTCCAAGGACAACAATCCGGAATCGACCGGATTCTTTGCCCGGATGAAGGATTTCTTCGATACGCTGAGCGACTAAGGCTTCAAGCCCGACGACTTCTACAGCGCCGCGCGCCGGAAACGGTTGCGCGGCGCTTCTATTTCAGAGCAGGGCCATGAGCTGCCACAGCCCGGCCAAAACGAGCGCTACCCCGGCGATGCGGGACAGGATCCCGCCGCCGGGCACGACCTTCTCCGCCAGAACGAAGATGGCGATCGCGGCGATCAACAGCACGTTCATCACCCCGCCGACGAACAGCAGCGCCATCAGCGCCCAGCAGCAGCCGACGCAATAGAGCCCGTGCCGCACACCGAGGCCGAAGGCGCCGCCCGCTTCCCGACGAAAGCCGCCGTGGGACTGGATGAAAAGCAGCGGCGCCTGGCATTGACTGAGACAGCGATCCTTGAGCGGCGTGAACTGGAACAGGCCGACAGCAATCAGCACGATGCCGCTGAGGACCGCACTGGCGCTTGCAAGCGCCGGCGTGAGCAACAGGGCGCGATCGAGCAGCCATTGCCCGAGAACAGCGACGAGCGCGAACAGGATCCAGGCCGACAGATAGCCGGCGGCAAAGAAACCGGTGGCGGCAAAGGGCTTGCCCTGTTGGGCGGCCTTGCGGCCGACACGGGCATAGAGCAGGATCATCGGCGTCGCCGACGGCACCATCATGCCGACCATCATTACGGCCCACATGACGAGGGCATAGGCGAAGGTCGTGGCGGACCAGGGAGCGGCAACCGCGCCCGCCATTGATGCCATGGCGCCCTGCTGTGCCCCCATGGTCATTGGCTTGTCCGCCGGCATGTCCATGGGCATATCCATGTCCATGCCGGAGCCCATATCCATGCTGGCTGAAGGAGCCGGGGGAACAGCCATGTCCATGGCCGACGCCAGCCACAGGATGTAGAGCCAGCTGATCGCCGTCAGGGTGACCAGCGCCGCCACGACGATGACGCGGTCACGTCTAAGCAGGGTTTCGAGCGCCGTGTCTCCCATCGGCGTCAGTGGATCACGCCGCTTTCGGTCAAATGCATCCGGGCGAAATGGGCATGCGAATCCGCAAGCGCCAAAGTCAGCGGCCCTTTCGTATCGGCCCATCCGCGCCCGACTTCGCAAATGTCGTATTCGAAGCCATGGGGGAGATTGATGCGCGCCTGATGGGCGGCGCCGGTCACGGGATTGAGGATCGGCTCGCCGCGTGCGGCGATCCAGCCCGGCACGTTCAGCCGCGCCGTTCGGGCGCCAACATCAACCTCGAAATCGATCTCGGCAAAGACCGGATCGTGCATGGTTTCGAAGGTGGATGCGAAGACCTGGAAGAAGGTCGCGCCGGGTTCGGTATCCTCGCCACTCATAATGCGCAGCAGCGCGCCGCGCTGTTCGTCCGATGCGCGGCTGTCGACGATCGGCACCACCTGCCCCCTGCCCTCATGGATCGCGCCCGGCCAGGCGGCGATCAGGCCGCCGCGAAGCCCATCGAGCCGCGTGTCGCCGTGATAGCCTTCCTCGATCTCGAAGGCGCCGACAGCGCTGCAATGGCCTTGGGTCGGCAGAGCGTTGAACTGGCAGGGGCAGCCATAGGCGCAATTGCAATGAATGAACTCACGCCCCTTCATCATCCATCTGACACTCGTCATCGTCTCCTCCTGAGATCTGATCGGTGTTCGTCTCGCGGTTCCCCGCAAACAGATGCCTTTTATTAGAATAGAAAAATATACTCTTCTCCGCCGCCGATGCCAACGGCAGGCGATGGGCAAAGGCGGGAACACGACAGCGCCGCGGGTCGGTCGGACCCGCGGCGCTTGGATGATCAGGTTTCGAGCTCTTTATCGGTGTCCGTCCTAGAGCGTCGCCATGCCGCCATCGACGATCAGTTCGGCACCGACGGTAAAAGTGGCTTCGTCCGAAGCGAGGAAGACCACGGCCTTGGCGATCTCGCTCGCATCGCCGAAACGGCCAAGCGGGATCTGCGCGGCGATCGCATCAACCACTTGCTTGTTTTGTTCGGGCGTCGGGGCGTGGCCGTCATGGAGCGGCGTGCGGATTGGGCCGGGGCTGACGGCATTGACCCGGATGCCGCGGCCGACGAGTTCGCCGGAGAGCGTGCGGGCCAGCGACAGCAGGCCCGCCTTGGTCAACGCATAGACGCTGGAGGTCGGCATGCCGATATGGGCGTTGATCGAGGTGTTGAGCACGACCGAGGCGCGCTTGGAGAACACGGGCAGCAGTGCCTGGATCAGGAAGTACGGGCCCTTGACGTTGATGGCGATCGACCGGTCGAAGCTCGCCTCGTCCCACTCTTCGATCGGCTGCAGCTTGGCGATGCCGGCATTGATGAACAGGATGTCGAGCGTGCCGAAGGCGGCACGGATCTTTTCGGCAACGGCCGCCTGGCCGGCGACATTGCCGGCATCGGCCTCGATGATGAGCGCAGCCTCGCCAAGGACGGATCGGGCTTCGGCGATGTTCTTCGGATTGGTGCCGGTGACGGCAACGCGTGCGCCTTCGGCAATGAACTGGCGGGCGGTTTCGAGACCGATGCCGCTGGTGCCGCCGGTGATGAGTGCCGTCTTGTTCTCCAAACGTGACATGATGAAATCCTCTTGCTGGGTTGAGAAGGAGGCCGGTTCGATTGGCCGTCCTTCGATGCCCACAGATATGGCGGAAAACTGTCGTTCGGATTAGTCTCCCAATTGTGGAACTCGAATTCGGAAAAGCCGAACGATGATGAAGATCGAAGGAATAGCTGCCTTTGTCGCCGTGGCCGAAGCCGGCTCGATCAGCGAGGCGGCACGTCGCCTACGGCTGTCGAAATCCGTCGTCAGCGAAAGAGTGGCAGAACTGGAGCGCGGGCTCAACGCCACGCTTCTCCACCGCACCACACGCAAGCTGACGCTCACCGAGGATGGCATCGCGTTTCGCGAGCGCGCCATCCGGATTGTCAGCGAAGTGCAGGCGGCCGCCAGCGATCTTGCCGAACGCCGCGGGCTGCTGACGGGACCGCTTCGGATCGCGGCCCCCGTCAGCTTCGGCCGAAGGCATCTCGGTCCGGCGCTCTATCCGTTCTTGGCCCAACACCCGGAGATCGAGCTGACGCTTGACGTCGACGACCGACGGGTCGATGCCGCCTCCGAGGGCTACGACGCGATCGTGCGCCATGGCGCGATCGCCGACTCACGGCTGGTCGTGTGGAAACTTGCGAGAAGCCGGCGCCTGCTGGTCGCCGCGCCCGACTATCTCGACCGGCACGGCACGCCCGCGTCGCTCGCCGAACTCGAGGGCCATCGCGGCATCTTCTACACCAACCGGGGTGCTGCCGACTGGCGTTTCGAAGGTCCTGGCGGTGCGACAGTCGTACGGGCGCGCCTGGCGCTTGGCATGAACAATGGCGACATGCTGCACGATGCCGCCGTCGCCGGGCTCGGCATCGCGCTGTTGCCCGCCTTCATCGCCGGTCCGGCCGTGCGCGAGGGGCAACTGAACGAGATCGACGTTGGGCTCAGCCCGGAGCCGGAGTTCATCTACATGGCGCATCCGGAGGGCCGGCGCGCCTCCACCAAGCTCAGAGCCATCGCCCAGCACCTGAAGGAAGCCTTCGGCGATCCGCCCTATTGGGATCCGTGACGGCTCCGCAATCCCGGCACAATCGTTGCGGGTGACGGTATCGCGCCGATCGCCGATCAAGTCTTGACCAAGGCTTGACCGAAACCGGCTGGCATCATCAGCGCATCCCCTGACAACCGAAAATTGGATTCCTATCCTTCATGCGGAACCGCTTTCTGAACTGGATCGTCCTCATGGCGCTTGGCACCAACGCTCACGCAAGTCCGCTTCCCGCTCCCACCGACGCAGAAATTCGGGAGATCCTGGCCGACCGGATCGACAAGCAACAGCAGTCGATCGGCATCGTCGTCGGTATCATCGATGCCAATGGCCGGCGCATCATCGCCCACGGCCATCCGGCCAAAGGCGACCCGCGCCCCGTCGACGGGCAGACCGTGTTCGAGATCGGCTCGGTCACCAAGGTCTTTACCGCGCTGCTGCTGGCCGACGCGATGGAGAAAGGCGCACTCAGCCTTGGCACACCCGTCGCCACGCTTCTTCCCGAGAGCGTGATCATGCCCGAGGACAAGCAGACGCCGATCACGCTCGGCGACCTCGCAACGCACATGTCCGGCCTGCCGCGATTGCCCAGCAATCTGGTGCCGGCCGACATGAGCAATCCCTATGCCGGCTACGACGCGGCGAAGCTCTATGCTTTCCTCTCCAGTCACAAGCCGCAGCGCCGCCCCGGCGTCGGGCATGAATACTCCAATCTCGGCGCCGGGCTTCTCGGCCACGCGATCGCCTTGAAGGCCGGGGTCTCCTATGAAGACCTCGTCGTCAGCCGTATCGCCGTTCCCCTCGGCATGAAGGACACGGCGATCACGCAGCAGCCCGACTGGGCCGAACGCCGGGCAACGGGCCACGATGCGGCCATGGAGCCGGTGAGCGATTGGGATCTCGACGCGCTGCAGGGTGCAGGCGCCCTGCGCTCGACCGTGGACGATCTCCTGCTTTTCCTTGAGGCGGCCATGGGAAAGACGGCATCGCCGCTCGCTCCCGCCTTCAGCACGCTGCTGTCGACCCGACAACCGCTCGGCAACGGCGATGGCGACCAGCAGGCGCTCGGCTGGGTCGTCTCGGGCAAGGGCGACGAGCAGTTCATCTGGCACAATGGGGGAACCGGCGGCTATAGATCCTTCGTCGGCTACCGTCCGTCGACGGGTGTCGGCGTGGTCGCCCTGTCGAATGCGTCGACCGACGTCGGCGTCGACGACATCGGCCGCCATCTGCTCAATCGCAACGCGCCGCTTGCGCCGCCGATCGTCAAGCGCACGGCCATAGTGATCGACCCGGCGCGCTATGATGCCTATGTCGGCACCTACAGGCTGGCGCCCGACTTCGAACTCACGATCTTTCGGGATGGCGATAGTCTGTTTGCCCAGGCGACCGGGCAGGACCGGCTCGAAATCCTTCCGGAGGCCGAGCACCGCTTCTTTACGAAGCTCATCGATGCCCAGATCAGCTTCACGCTCAAAGGCGACCGTGCCGAAAGCCTGACCTTGCACCAGGGTGGGCAGAGCAGCCCTGCGCCTCGGGTCTCGAAATGACGGGCGCCTCCCGCCTGCTTATGAGGGCGGGAGACGATTTCCAGATCGATCAGAACAGCAGATCGATGGTGAAGTAGGCGAGCGCCGAAATCGCCGCTGCGGCGGGCATGGTGATGAACCAGGCAATGACGATATTGCCGGCAAGCCCCCAGCGCACGGCCGAAACGCGACGCGCAGCACCAACGCCGATGATCGCTCCGGTGATGGTGTGCGTCGTCGAGACCGGGATGCCGAGCCAGGTGGCGGCAAAGAGCGTGATCGCTCCGCCGGTCTCGGCGCAGAAGCCCTGCATCGGATTGAGCCTGGTAATCTTCGAGCCCATGGTGTGGACGATGCGCCAACCGCCGAACAGCGTGCCGAGCGCGATCGCCGCCTGGCAGGTGATCACCACCCAGAACGGCACATAGAACTCCGAGCCGAGATAGCCTTGCGAGTAGAGCAGCACCGCGATGATGCCCATGGTCTTCTGCGCGTCGTTGCCGCCATGGCCGAGCGAATAGAGCGAGGCCGAGACGAACTGCATGACGCGGAAGGTGCGGTCGACGGCAAAGGGCGTCTGGCGCACGAAGATCCACGAAACGATCAGCACCAGCATGAGCGCCAGGAAAAAGCCGATCGCCGGCGACATGAAGATGGCGCCCACGGTCTTCAAAAGGCCGGTCCAGACGATCGAACTGAAACCGGTGCTCGCAAGACCGGCGCCGACGAGGCCGCCGATCAGCGCGTGCGACGAACTCGACGGGATGCCGAAGAGCCAGGTGACGATGTTCCAGACGATCGCGCCGATCAGCGCCGAGAAGATCACCAGCGGCGTGACGATGCCGGGATCGATGATGCCCTTGCCCAGCGTCTCGGCCACGTGCAGGCCGAAGAACAGGAAGGCGATGAAGTTGAAGAAGGCCGCCCACATGACGGCATATTGCGGCCGGAGCACCCGTGTCGAGACGATCGTCGCGATCGAGTTGGCTGCGTCGTGCAGACCGTTCAGGAAGTCGAAGAACAGCGCGATGCCGATCAGCCCGACGAGCAACGGAAAGGCGAGCGTCGCATCCATCAGACGTTCTCGATCACGATGCCGCTGATTTCATTGGCGACGTCCTCGAAGCGGTCGACGACCTTTTCGAGCTCGCCATAGATCTCGCTGCCGATGATGTAGGCCATCGGGTTGCTGGCGCCGTGGCGGCGGAACAGGTCCTTGAGGCCCTGTTCGTGCAGTTCGTCGGAACGGCCCTCGATGCGGGTGACCTCTTCGGCGATCGCGATCAGGCGGTCGTGATTGGCGCCGATCCTATCGAGCAGCGGAATGGCCTCGGCGATCAGGTGCGCGGCCTTGACGACCGTGGTGCCCATTTCGCGCATGCCGGGATCGAAGCTCTTCTGCTCGTAAAGGCGGATCGTCTTGACGGTCTTGTGCATCATGTCGATGGCATCATCCATCGACTGGATCAGATCCTTGATGTCGCCGCGGTCGAAGGGCGTGATAAAGGACCGGCGCACGGCCAGCAGCACCTCGGCGGTGATGTGGTCCGCCTCATCCTCGAGCGCGACGATCCGGTCGCAGTGTTTTTCCAGATCGTCGCCGCCAGCGAGAACCTTGTCGAGCGCATCGGCAGCACCGACGACGGTGCGCGAATGTTTTGCGAAGAGGTCGAAGAAGCGATCCTCGCGGGGAAGAAGTTTGCGGAACCAGGCCAGCATCACACGTATATCCATCTGTGGATTGTCATGCGGCTGTCATATTTCACTAGGTCCTTTATGAAAAGCACCGAATCAAAGGGGTTTGTCGCCTTTCCCCTGTCGATATCGGCCTATCTTGCACGATATGGCGACGCGTCCCATTTCGCCTTGCCTTGGCAGGCGCTTTCGTCCTAGCTGCGCCCAACGTCGAATCCGGACTGCCGATGCCAAACAAGGTCTTTCTCAACCGCCTGAAGCTTACGGAGTTCCGCAACTATGCGGCCCTCTCGCTTGAGCTCGATCAGCGCCATGTGGTGCTGACGGGGGAGAACGGCGCCGGCAAGACCAACCTCATGGAAGCCGTCTCTTTCCTTTCGCCCGGCCGCGGCCTCAGGCGCGCAGCCTATGCGGACGTGACCCGGGTCGGTGCCGGCGACGGGTTCTCGGTCTTTGCGGAAGTCGAGGGCATGGAGGGAACCGTCGAGATCGGCACCGGGACTGCCGGCGTCACGGAAGGGCAATCCCGGCGGCTGCGGCTGAATGGAACACCGGCAGCGACCGTCGACGAACTGACCGATCACCTGCGCGTTCTCTGGTTGACGCCATCGATGGACGGGCTCTTTACCGGGCCTTCGGCCGACCGGAGACGGTTTCTCGACCGGCTGGTGCTTTCGCTCGATCCGGAGCATGGCCGGCGCGCCAGCGAATTCGACCGGGCGATGCGCAGCCGCAACCGGCTGCTCGGCGAATTTCGCCCGGACCCGGCCTGGCTGACGGCGATCGAGCGCGAAATGGCAGGTCTCGGCGTCTCGATGGCGCTGGCACGGCAGGAAATGCTCGGTCTGTTGACGGCGCTCGTCGAGCGCACTGTCGACGAAAACGTCTTTCCGTCGGCACGCCTGGCGTTGTCGGGCTTTCTCGACGACGAGGGCCATCGTCCGGCCTATGATCTGGAAGAAGAATATCTGACGATGCTGCGTGATGGGCGTCCGCGCGACGCCGCGGCGGGACGCACGCTCGACGGGCCGCACCGGAGCGACCTGCTCGTGCGTCACCGCGAGAAGGACATGGAGGCAGCACGCTGCTCGACCGGGGAGCAGAAGGCGCTGCTCGTCGGCCTGGTGCTGGCGCATGCGCGCCTCGTCGGCGACATGACCGGCCACGCGCCGATCCTGCTGCTCGACGAGATCGCCGCCCATCTCGACGTCAACCGGCGCGCCGCTCTGTTCGATCTCGTCGACGGCCTTGGCGGCCAGGCCTTCATGACCGGGACGGACCAAGCGATGTTCAAGGCGCTGGGCGAACGCGGCCGCTTTCTGACGGTTTCGCACGGCAGTGTTACGGGATAAGCAGAGGTCACCGAGGAGGATTTTGCCATGACCGGTGAGGACAAGCTCGACCAATCGGAGATCACCCGCTACGCCCGCCATATCGTGCTGCCGGAGATCGGGGGTGCCGGGCAACAAAGGCTGAAGGCGGCCCGTGTGCTGGTGATCGGGGCCGGCGGGCTCGGCGCTCCAGTGCTCGTCTATCTTGCCGCCGCCGGCATCGGCCGGATCGGCATCGTCGACGACGATGCGGTCGCGCTTTCCAACCTGCAGCGGCAGATCATCCACCGCACTGAAGACATCGACCGCGCCAAGGTCGAGCGGGCCGCCGAGGCGATCACCGCCCTCAACCCGCATGTCGGCGTCGACGAACACAGGCTCAGGCTCAACCCCGACAATGCCGAGGCGCTTTTCCGGCAATATGACCTGGTGATCGACGGCTCGGACAATTTCGATACGCGCTATCTCGCCGCCGATACGGCGGCAGCGGTCGGCATTCCGCTGGTGACCGGCGCCGTCGGCCGCTTCGACGGATCGCTGACGGTGCTGATGCCCTACAGCGCCGGCGCCGATGGACGGCCGAACCCCTCCTATCGCGATCTCTTTCCCGAGCCGCCGCCGGCCGGTGTCGTGCCCTCCTGCGCGGAGGCCGGCATCGTCGGCGCGCTGACTGGCGTCATCGGCACCTTGCAGGCGATGGAGGCAATCAAGGTGATCGCCGGCTTCGGCGAACCGCTGGTCGGACGGCTGCTGATGTATGACGCGCTGACGGCACAGTTCAACACCATCCGCTATCGCCGCAGAGCATAGGCCGACCATGGTGCAGATCTTTCGCATCGACGAAGCATTCGACCGCTACGAGGAACTGCTGGCGCTGATCCTTGGCGCCTTCTCCTACATGGACGGGCGGATCGACCCGCCGTCGTCGGCGCATGCGTTGAACATCGAGTTGCTCCGGCAGAAGATCGTTGACGAGATCGCCTTCGGCGTCCGCGACGGCGAAAGGCTCGTCGGCTGCATCTTCTGCAAACCGGAGGACGATTGCCTCTATATCGGCAAGCTTGCCGTCGCGCCTGAGACGCAAGGAAAGGGTATCGGTCGGCTGCTGCTCGCCGAAGCGGAGGCGACGGCGCGTGCGCTGAAGCTGCCGGCGCTGAGGCTCCTCACCCGCATCGAACTCATCGACAATCACCGCGCCTTTGCCGCCTGGGGCTTCGTCCAGAGCGGCTCGATGTGCCATCCCGGTTTTACCCGGCCGACGGCGATCGAGATGCGCAAGACACTTTAGCTTCCGGGCTTGAGCGAACCGGATGGACGGCCGCACGGCGCTTTCGCGTTCAGTCGCGGCCCGGAAGCACGCGGTCCGGTGGTCGGTGGCCATCGAAGAAGGTGCGGATGTTGATCACCACCTTCTCGCCCATGTCGATGCGGCCCTCAAGCGTCGCCGAGCTCATATGCGGCAGAAGCACGACCTTGCCCTCACCGGCAAGCTTGATCAGCTTCGGATTGACGGCCGGTTCGTTCTCGAAGACGTCGAGGCCGGCGCCAGCGATCTTGCCTTCGCGCAGCGACTTGATCAGCGCCGTCTCGTCGATGATGCCGCCGCGGGCGGTGTTGACGATGTAGCTGTCCGGTCGCATCAGCGCCAATCTCCGTGCCGAGAGCAGGTGGTAGGTCGCCGGCGTCGACGGGCAGTTGACCGAGACGATATCGACGCGGGCAAGCATCTGGTCGAGGCTGTCCCAATAGGTCGCCTCCAGCATCTCTTCGGTTTCCGCCTTCACCCGGTGGCGGTTGTGGTAGTGGATCGAAAGGCCGAAGGCCTTGGCGCGGCGGGCGACAGCGGTGCCGATCCGGCCCATGCCGACGATGCCGATGCGCTTGCCGGCAATGCGCCGGCCGAGCATCCAGGTCGGCGACCAGCCAGCCCATTCGCCTTTGCGATCGGTCAGGATCTGCGCACCTTCGGCAAGCCGGCGCGGCACGGCGAGGATCAGCGCCATCGCCATGTCCGCGGTGTCTTCGGTCAACACGTTCGGCGTGTTGGTCACGGTGATACCTTTGCGGGCCGCAGCATCGACATCGATGTTGTCGACGCCGTTGGAAAAGCTTGCGATCAGCTTCAGCTGCGGGCCGGCCTGCTCGATCAGCGCCGCATCGATGCGATCGGTCACCGTCGGCACCAGCACGTCGGCGCGTTTCACCGCGGCAACGAGTTCCGGCTGGCTGCGCGGCGTGTCGTCGATGTTCAGCTCCGCATCGAAGAGCTCGCGCATGCGCGTCTCGACAATGTCAGGCAGTTTGCGGGTGATGTAGACCGTGGGCTTCTTCTTGCTTGTCATTGCTGCGACGGGCCTTGTTGACGGGTCCTTAACCAAGTTGGGCGATACTTTCTCCCTGTAGCCGCAATTTCTACCAGACCCCACCGGGAAGACAAACAAAACTCGCGTCGTCGTCCCCGCGATTTCCGCCCGACCCATGGGCCTCAAGTGAACTGCGCCTGCAAAAGCTAGTGCCACGGAAAATGGGCTTCGTCATGCGTCACGTCATTTCCAGATTCTCGCTCTCGTTGATCGCCGCCTGCCTTGGCGCCGCGATCATGACGTCAGCGGCTTACGCTCAGGCCGCCAAGGGCGCCAGCGGGCTGCCGCTGCCGCGCTTCGTCAGCCTGAAGTCCAAGAGCGTCAATCTGCGGATCGGCCCGAGCGTCGATTACGCGGTCGCCTTCCGCTACATGAAGCCGGGCGTGCCGGTCGAGATCATTCAGGAATACGACAACTGGCGCCGCATCCGCGACGCCGACGGCACCGAAGGCTGGGTGAACCAGGCGCTGCTTTCCGGCGACCGCACAGCCGTTGCAGCCCCCTGGATGCGCGGCAAGGGCGAAGGCGTCTTCGTCAACATGCGCCGCGACGCGCAGGGCAATTCCCCGATCGTCGCCCGCATGGAGCCCGGTGTCATCGTGAAAGTCGGCGAGTGCAATGGCGACTGGTGCCATGCCGAAGCGCAAGGCGTCGAAGGCTGGATCGCCCAAGGCGAAATCTGGGGCGCCTATCCGGGCGAGGCCTTCAAGTAAGGCCGCGCCCGTCTTTAACCAAAAATCAATTCGGTCGGATCAGGCGAGACCAGCCTGTTTGGCGGCCGTTTCCAGCGAGACCATCGGCCGCGGCCCGATCTGGCCGATGACGATGCCGGCCGCGAGATTGCCGAGCTTGCTGCAGTCTTCGAGCGAGCGCCCGGTCGTGTAGCCGTGAAGGAAGCCGGCGGCATAGAGGTCGCCGGCGCCGGTCGTATCGACAACCTGGGCGATCGGCGTTGCGCTGACCCGAACGCGTTCGTCGCCGCGCACGACAACCGAACCCTCTTCGCTGAGCGTTACCGCCGCAAGCTTGCAATCCTTCGAGAGCTTCTCCAGCGCCAGATCGAAATCCTCGGTCTCGTAGAGCGCCAGCGCCTCCTGCTTGTTGGCAAAGACGATGTCGACCGTGCCGGAGCGCATGAGTTCCAGGAACTCGTCGCGATAGCGGTGAACGCAGAAGCTGTCCGACAGCGTGATCGCGGTCTCGCGGCCATTCGCGTGGGCGATCCGTGCGGTTTCGCGGATAGCATCCTTGGCGCGCGGCGGATCCCAGAGATAACCTTCGAAATAGGTGACCTTGGCCTCAGCGACGACGTCGGCTTCGACGTCCTCGGGGCCAAGCTCGACGCAGGCGCCGAGATAGGTATTCATCGACCGTTCGCCGTCCTCGGTGACGAAGATCATCGAGCGCGCCGTCGGCGGCACGGTTTCGAGCGGCTTCGTTTGGAAATAGACGCCCTGGGCACGGATGTCGTGGGCGAAGATCTCGCCGAGCTGGTCGCTTGCGGTCTTGCCGAAATAGGCAGCGCGGCCGCCGAGGCTGGCAACGCCCGCAGCCGTATTGCCGGCGCTGCCGCCGGAGGCTTCGACCGCCGGGCCCATGCGCGAGTACAGCAACTCGGCTCGCTCGGCATCGATGAGGTTCATGGCGCCCTTTATGATGCCGTTTTCATTGAGAAAAGCATCGTCGCAGCGCGCGATGATATCAACGATGGCGTTGCCGATCGTCAGCACGTCGTATTTTGTCATGAACCTCGTCCGGTCTCCGTGATGGCCGGTGTTCGTTAATACCGGTTTTCCGGCCATTTGGAAGACAAAAGACGCGTGCAGGCGGCTTCACGCCGTAGGAAGCGCGCTTTCCTCATAGGCGGCGGCGAATTCGGCGCTCGGCGGAATGGGCTTGATGATATCGATCAGCACGCCATTCGGGTCGGCAGTGATGAAATGGCGCTGGCCGAAATCCTCGTCGCGCAAGGTTTTGAGGATCGGCAGGTCGGCAGCAAGCGCCTGCGCATAGATCGCATCCGGATTCTCGACCTCGAAGTTCAAAAGCAGACCGCGCGTCGGCGCACGCGCCTCCTCGGGGATCGTCTCGTGGCGGTAATCGAGCACGGCCAACGTCACATGCTCGTCCTCGACCGATTGAAGATGCACATACCAGTCGCTGGTGAAGAGCGCCTGGAAACGGAAGTGATCGACATAGAATGCGGCGGTGGCGGCAACGTCGGCCGTCATGATGACCGGGTAATAGCTCGTCGATTTCATGGCTTTTCCTCGCTCCGGCAATATCATACAATCTGTATGTTTCTTCAATTAACATACAGGCTGCATGTATGCAACAGGAAATCTCCCGACGCTCCAATCGCGAGCGCTCCGACACGACGCGCGCCGCGATCCTCGATGCCGCCCGCGGCCTCTTCGTCACCAGGGGCTACGCCGACACGTCGACGCCGGACATCGTCGCGGCCGCCGGCCTGACCCGCGGCGCGCTCTATCACCACTTCGAAGACAAGAAGGCGTTGTTTCGCGCGGTGGCGGAACGGGAAGCAATTGCTGTGGCGACGTCGATCGAGCAGGCGACGTCAGGCGACCTTTCGGCCCGCCAGGCACTGAAGGTCGGCGCCCGCGCCTATTTCGACGCCATGCGCGAGCCGGGGCGTATCCGCCTGCTCTTGCTCGATGGGCCTGCCGTCCTCGGCAAGCTGGAGATGATGGCGATCGACGCGGCCAATGCGCAGAGAACGCTCGAGGAAGGGATTGCCGAGGCAATGGCTCCGGCCACCGTTTCTGCCGAAAGGCTGTCGGCCATGGCTTCGCTGCTTTCAGCTGCCTTCGATCGCGCGGCGCTCGACATTGCCGATGGCGCGTCGAGCGAGGTCTATGTGGAAACGATCGGCACGCTGATCGACCGGATGGTGTCGACGTAAGGCTCAGCGTTTACGGCAGGCGTCAGCTTGCGGCGGAGATCATCTGCGGCGGCAATTCGACGAGCGACGCCGGGATGTCGCAGGTCTTTTCCGGCGACTTGCAGATATCGGCGATGACGCAGCGCTCGCACTCAGGCTTGCGCGCCTTGCAGCAGTAGCGCCCGTGCAAGATCAGCCAGTGATGGGCGTGGTAAAGATACTCGTCGGGGATGATCTTTATCAGCTTGTCTTCCACCTCGTCCGGGGTCTTGCCCGGCGCCAGACAGATCCTGTTGGCGATGCGCAGGATGTGGGTGTCGACGGCGATCGTCGACTGGCCGAAGGCCATGGAGAGCACGACATTGGCGGTCTTGCGCCCGACGCCCGGCAGAGTCACCAGCTCTTCGCGTGTGCGCGGCACCTCGCCGTCGAAGTCGCGGATCAGCTTTTCGCTCAGCGCGATGACGTTCTTCGCCTTGTTGCGATAGAGGCCGATGGTCTTGATGTAGTCCCGGACTTTTTCTTCGCCGAGCGCCAGCATCTTTTCCGGCGTATCGGCGATGGCAAAGAGCGCACGCGTCGCCTTGTTGACGCCGGCATCGGTCGCCTGCGCCGAGAGCGCCACGGCGACGACCAGCGTGAAGGGATTGACGTGCTCGAGCTCGCCCTTCGGCTCCGGCCGCTGGATCGAGAAGCGACGGAAGATCTCCTTGAGCTCGTCCTGGCTATAGAGGCTCTTCACCCGCGGCGTGGCGCGGCGGCTCGCCTTCGGTTTTGCAACACCCACGGGCAATTTTGGCTTCACGTTTTTCATGATGCATCTATAGTCAAAGGTCATGATCCATGGCAACGCCACCACCCCATCTGAGGACGCTCCGGTCTTCACCGCCGAGCTCACGCCCTATCGCTCGCTCGGGCGCCGCGGCTTCAAAATGTTCTTCCTGATCGCCGGGCTCCTGAGCCTCGTTCACGGCCTCGTCTTCCTCATCATCGGCGCCTGGCCGGTGGTGTTCTTTTTCGGGCTCGACTACCTGCTGCTGTTCGGCGCCTTCTGGCTGAACAATCGCTCGGGGCTCAGCCGCGAAGAGGTCCGCGTTAGCAGGACGGACGTTTCGGTGCGCAAGTTCACGCCCTCGGGCCAGATCAGCGAACATCGTTTCAATCCGTTCTGGGCGCGCTTGAATGTCGCCCGGCATCAGGAGATCGGCATCGTCTCGATGACGATCAGCGGCGGTGGCCGCCGAACCGATATCGGCTCGTTCCTCAACCGCGACGACCGCGAGACTTTTGCGCTGGCGCTCTCGGGCGCGCTTGCGACCGTTCGCCGCCGCTGACGCCTGGCGCTTGTGGCGGCACCCCGCCGATCGCATGTTTTCAAGTTTCGGGTGGTTGACGGGGCCAGCAAATGGTTACCTGTGACAAGACAGGAGAAGAGCCATGAACATTGCGACATCCGTACCCACCGATATCACGCCGAAAGGCACCGACTATGATACGGTCAGCCGCGTGATCGAAATGCTCACCGAGGACTATCGCGACCAGCCGTCGCTCGAATCCGTGGCACAGCGCCTGAAGCAGTCGCCGACGCAGCTCCAGAAGGTCTTCACCCGCTGGGCCGGGCTTTCGCCGAAGGCCTTCCTGCAGGCCGTCACGCTCGACCACGCCAAGCGCCTGCTGCGCCAGGAAGACATGCCGCTGCTGGAAACCAGCATCGAAGTGGGCCTGTCAGGACCGAGCCGGCTGCACGACCTGTTCGTCACCCACGAGGCGATGTCGCCGGGCGAATGGAAGGCGCGCGGCGAAGGGCTGACAATCCGCTTCGGCTATCACCCCTCACCCTTCGGCACGGCGCTGGTGATGATCACCGAGCGCGGCCTCGCCGGCCTTGCCTTCAACGATGCCGGCGGCGAGCAGGCAAGCTTCGAGGACATGGCGCAACGCTGGCCGAACGCCCGCTACATCGAGGACAGCGCGGCGACGTCCCAATACGCCGCGCGCATCTTCGATCCTTCGCGCTGGCGGCAGGACGAGCCGCTGCGCATCTTCCTCATCGGCTCCGACTTCCAGATCCGGGTCTGGCAGGCGCTGCTCAAGATCCCGCTCGGCTGCGCCACCACCTATTCGAACATCGCCGGCAACATCGGCCAGCCGACGGCATCGCGCGCCGTGGGTGCTGCGGTCGGGCGCAACCCGATCTCGTTCGTGGTTCCGTGCCACCGCGCCCTTGGCAAGAGCGGCGATCTCACCGGCTATCACTGGGGCCTGACGCGCAAACGCGCCATCCTCGGCTGGGAAGCCGGCAAGGCGGCCGACGGCACGATCTGATTACAGGCTTCCCAGCATCATCACAGACGCAAAAAGGGGCGCCCAGCGCCCCTTTTTCATTCTCCGTCTGTCAGCGCTCAGTGGGCGCCGGACATGTCGCCGAGCACTTCCTTGGAAGCGACGGTCGAATTGGCGTTGAGCTTGTAGACCATCGGCACGCCGGTCGCGAGGTTGAGCTTCAGGATCTGTTCCTTGCTCAGGCGATCGAGCACCATGACCAGCGAGCGCAGCGAGTTGCCGTGTGCAGCGACCAGGACCTTCTGGCCCGACAGCACGCGCGGCAGGATCTCGGTCAGGTAATAGGGCCAGACGCGTGCGCCGGTGTCGCGCAGGCTCTCGCCGCCCGGAGGCGGAATGTCGTAGGAGCGGCGCCAGATATGCACCTGCTCTTCGCCCCACTTCTCGCGGGCGTCATCCTTGTTAAGGCCCGACAGGTCGCCGTAGTCGCGTTCGTTCAGCGCCTGGTCGCGGATCGTTTCGAGCGAGGACTGGCCGACGGCGTCGAGCACGAACTGGCAGGTGCGCTGGGCGCGAACGAGGTCCGAAGTGAACGCGATGTCGAACTTGATGCCGTAGTCGGCAAGCGCCTTGCCGCCGGCCTTGGCTTCCTCGACGCCGAGTTCCGTCAGGTCCGGATCACGCCAGCCGGTGAACAGGTTCTTCAGGTTCCAGTCGCTCTGGCCATGCCGGACGAGGACGAGAGTACCGCTCATGTCGAATTCCCCTTGAGACTTGAGAGTGGAAAGGTCAGTTGAGCCCGAGAACGTCGAGCATCGAATAGAAGCCGGGTTTCTGGCCGCGGGCCCAGAGTGCAGCGGTGACGGCGCCGCGCGCGAAGATCGAACGGTCCGTGGCGCTGTGCGAGAGCGTCACCTGCTCGCCTTCGCCGGCAAGAATGACCGAGTGTTCGCCGATGACCGAGCCGCCGCGCAGCGTCGCAAAACCGATCGTGCCAGCCGGACGCGGACCCGTATGACCGTCACGCACGCGTACGGAGTGGTCGGCAAGGGCGATATCGCGCCCCTTCGCCGCCGCAGCGCCGAGAAGCAGGGCCGTGCCCGAGGGCGCATCTACCTTGTGCTTGTGGTGCATTTCGAGGATTTCGATGTCCCAGTCGGCCGAACCCAGCGCCCGCGCCGCCTTCTCCGTCAACACACCGAGCAGGTTGACGCCGAGGCTCATATTGCCCGACTTGACGATACGGGCGTGGCGGGCGGCAGCGCGGATCTTCGCCTCGTCGTCGGACGAGCAGCCGGTGGTGCCGATCACATGGACGATGCGGGCCTGGGCGGCGAGCCCGGCAAACTCGACGGTGCCAGCCGGCGCCGTGAAATCAAGGACGCCTTCTGCTTCGACGAAGGCTTCGAGCGGCTGGTCGGTCACCGGCACGCCGATCGGGCCGAGGCCAGCCAGTTCGCCGGCATCGCGGCCAATGAAGGGGGAACCCGGGCGCTCGATGGCCGCATGCAGGCGAACGCCATCCATCGCATGAACCGTCCTGATCAGCGTCTGGCCCATACGGCCGGCCGCACCCACCACCACGAGCTTCATATCGTTTGCGCCCATCGGTGATTTCCTTCTTGTCCGCTAGTGAATTTCGGCGTCGGCCGGCGCTTCGGGCGCCTCGCCTTCAGGCGACTGCTCTTCCGAAGACTGACCCTGGAGATTGTGGAGGCGAGCGTAGAGACCGTCCGGCCGCCGTGCAAGATCGACATGGGTGCCTTCTTCGACGACGGAGCCATCCTTCATGACGATGATCTTGTCGGCGTTGACGACGGTCGAAAGTCGATGCGCGATCACGATCACCGTGCGGCCATCCATCGCGTGGTCGAGCGCCTTCTGCACGGCGGCTTCCGATTCGGTATCCAGCGCGGAGGTAGCCTCGTCGAGCAGAAGGATCGGGGCGTTGCGCACAAGCGCACGTGCGATCGACAGGCGCTGGCGCTGACCGCCCGACAGCGTCATGCCGTTCTCGCCGACCGGCGTATCGTAGCCCTGCGGCTGCGCAAGGATGAACTCATGGGCGTAGGCAAGCCGTGCGGCGTCCTCCACCTCGGCATCCGTCGCGTCGATGCGGCCGTAGCGGATGTTGTCGCGGATCGAGCCTTCGAAGAGATAGGGCTGCTGCGACACATAGGCGATGCCCTTGCGCAGCGACTGCTTGGTGACGTCGGCGATGTCCTGCCCGTCGATAAGGATCTGGCCGGATGCCGGATCGTAGAACCGTGGAATGAGGCTGATGACCGTCGACTTGCCGGCACCCGAGGGGCCGACGAGCGCGGTCGTCTTGCCGCCCTCGGCCACGAAGCTGACGCCCTTCAGCACCTCGTCGCCATTGGGATAGCGGAAGCGCACGTCACGCAGTTCGACAGCGGCATTCGTAAACGCCAATTCCTTGGCATCGGCCTTGTCGCGCTGGTGCGGCACGGTGTCGAGGATCTCGTAGACCATACGGGCGTTCACGGCGGCGCGTTCGAGCGAGACCTGAAGACGCGCCAGGCGGCGGGCCGGATCATAGGCCATGAGCAGGGCGACGACGAAGGCGAAGAAGGCACCGGGCGGCACGTCGGCGTAGATGGCGCGGAAAGCCGAATAGGCAAGCACGGCCGAAATCGCCAGACCCGCGAAGGTTTCGGTCATCGGCGCGGTACGCTCGCTCAGCCGCGCAATGCGGTTGGCGCGGTTTTCGGCCCGGTCGATGATCGTCTCGACTTTGCCACGCAGCTCGCCTTCCATGGTGAAGGCCTTGACGATAGTGATGCCCTGAATGGTCTCCTGCATCGCGCCGAGAACACGGCTGTTGACCTCGATCGCCTCGCGCGTGGCCGAGCGCAAGCGCTTGGACACATAGCGCAGGCCCAGGAGCAAAGGAGGCGCTGCGACAAAGACGATGATCGACAGCAGCCAGTCCTTGGCAAACATGACGCCGACCAGACCGATCAGCGTCAGCAGGTCGCGCGCGATCGAGGTAACGGTCAGATTGAGCACGTCGCGAATGCCGCTGACATTCTGGCTGATCTGGGCTGCAAGCTGCGCCGACCGGGTCTCGTTAAAATAGCCGACGCTGAGCGCCATCAGATGGGCATAAAGGCGGCGCTGGTAGCGCGCGACGATGTTGTTGCCGATCTTCGAAAGCGCGACGGCCTGGCCGTAGGTGGCAAAGCCGCGCAGCACGAAGGCGGCAAGGATCGCGCCGCATACGAGCAGAACGATGTCCGCCCGCTTGTTCGCGAAGGCCTCGTTGATCACGGTTTCCATGATCGAGGCAGTAAAGCCGGTCGTCGCGGCGACGACAGCCAGGCAGCTGATTGCGAAAACATAGCCGCCAATATGGTCACGGCCGTTTTCGGCTATGACCCGCTTGAGGATTCCGCTGATCGTATCGGAGTCGACCGCGTGCTGTTTTTTCTTGCTGGCGCTCAAAAAGCCCGTCTTCCCTGGAACCAACCTGGAGGGCCGGCATCCGGCCCGATCTTTCCCGGCGCTCTATAGTGGTTTGATATCGCTTTGGCGAGTCTTTGCGCGCGCAGCGGGGTCAGCTTCTCCAGCGGCGTCCTTCCGTTGCCACACCGAAATCCCTCGGCGTGCGGGCAAAAGCGGCCAAACCGGAGAGCGCCGCCATCGGGTGAATGACGGCAAAGGTGGGGATCGTCCGCATCAGCGCCGAGTGCGGCGCCTTGTCCTCGAACGCAGCACGGAAGGGCGACTTCAAGAGCGCCGGCAGGATCTTCTGCGAGATGCCGCCCGCCAGAAAAACGCCGCCACGCGCCATGAAGATCAGCGCCATGTCGCCGGCGACCCGCCCGAGATAGGTCGAGAACAGCGAGATGGTCTCGATCGCCGCCCTGTCGCTGTCGGCCAGTGCGTGCGTCGTTACTTCCGCGGGGTCCGTCAGAACCGGGTCAACGCCATCGGCGGCGCAGACCGCGCGGTAAAGGTTCATGATGCCGCGGCCGCAGAGGATCTGCTCGCCGGCCATGCGGCCTTCGATCGGCTCGAGAAAGGGCCAGATCTGGAAGTCGCGCTCAGTGCGCGGACCGATATCGACATGTCCGCCTTCGCCCGGCACCGGGAACCAAGTGTGCTGGGCAAAGACGAGACCGCCGACGCCAAGGCCCGTTCCCGGACCCAGCACGACGCGGGAGGTCAGCGGCCGAATGCTGCCGCCGCCGATCTGCACCAGATCCTCATCCGCCGGAGCGGCGACGGCAAGCGCCTGCGCCTCGAAGTCGTTGATGATGAGCACGTCTTCGAGGCCGAGGCTCGAAAGCATGTCCTTCGGCCGGATCACCCAGCCGGCGTTGGTCAACGGAATTTCGTCGCCCCGAATCGGACCAGCGACCGCCAGGATCGCCGAGCGCGGCTGCACGGAGGTCTTGTCGAGAATGCTCTTCTGCAGCGCCTCCTCGATCGTCTCGAAATCACCGGTCTTGATCGGCGGCAGCTGCTTCGGGTCGGCAAAAGCGTCGATGAGCAGGGCGAAGCGCGCATTGGTGCCGCCGATGTCGCCGATCAGGATCGGAAAAGGAAAGCTGTGTTCACTGGTACCGGACATCGCAAGATCCATCCTGATCGTCATCTTGGGTTGCTGAACTGTCTATCAGACAGAACGGGATGAGGAAAAGTGCGGGAGGATTTCAGTAGCATCTGCCCGCCGGGAGCCCGCATCATCTGGGGTTCAGGTCGATCAACTGCTCGGCCGTTGCACGATTGAGCGCCATCGGAATGTCGTAGACGATGGCGAGGCGCATCAGCGCCTTGACGTCGACATCGTGCGGCATGGCGGTCAGCGGATCGACGAAGAAGATCAGCAGTTGCACTTCGCCGGTGGCGATCATCGCGCCGATCTGCTGATCACCGCCGAGGGGGCCGCTTTTCAGCCGGGTGATATCGAGGCTTGGGCAGACGTCGAGGACGCGACCGCCGGTCGTGCCGGTGGCAACGATCCGCCAGTCAGCCAGAACCGTCTCGTGCGCCTTGGCAAAGTCCGCAAGATCGTCCTTCTTCTGATCATGCGCGATCAGCGCAACACATTTCCGATCCGCCATGCCGGGCCCCGCATCAATATTTAAATCGATTTGATTGCCCTATACATGAGCGCCACGGGAATGGGAAGGCTGATGCCTCCCCGCCCCGCTCGTGTGTCCTTAATCCTACTGCAGCGTCGGACGCGCCATTGGTACGGGGATATCGGCCGGAGGGACATCACCGGACGCACCGATCACCTGCTCGATGCTATCGTTCGCTGCGGCCGGCGCGGCAGCCCGGTAGGCCGTGCCAAAAGTGGCGGCGGCTTCCGAGGCCGGCGCCGGGCCGTTCAGGACCAGAGCGCAGGCCTTCGGCAAATCGGCAAGCGTCGTCACCTTCGGCTTGACCGGCTTCGCGTTCGGCTTCTTCGTCGGCTTCGCCCATGGCTCGTCGGTGAACCACCAGGCCAGCGACTTGTCGCAGCCGTCGCCCGCCGGCACTTCCGCCTGATCCTTGCAGGTCGAAGCGCCGGCGGGGCACTTGATGCGGATGTGGAAGTGATAGTCGTGGCCGTAGATCGGCCGGACCTTGCCAAGATTCGTGCGGTCGCCCGTCCAGGTATCGCAGAGCTTCTTCTTGATCGCCGGATTGACGAAGACGCGCTCCACCTGCGGGTAGCTCGCCGCCAACATGATCAGCTGCGCGTGCTTCGGCGTCCAGATCGAACGGTCGACCGTCAGGAATTTGTTCTTCTGCAACATCGAGGTGGCGGAGATGTCCTCGCGCTCGCGATAGGTAAGCGTGCGTTGCGGCATCGGCGTCAGCCAGATATCGGCATCGAGCCCGATCTGGTGCGAGGCGTGGCCCGACAGCATCGGCCCGCCGCGTGGCTGCGAGATATCGCCGAGCAACAGGCCCGGCCAGCCGACCTTGTCGGCGGCGTCGTGGGAAAACTGCTCGATCAGCGCGATCATCTGCGGATGGCCCCAGCGGCGGTTGCGCGACAGCCGCATTGCCTGCCAGGTCGGCCCGTCGGTCGGGATGGCGACACCGCCGGCTAGGCATCCCTTCGCATAGAAGCCGTAGGAATTTGCCGCCATCTCGGCAGGCAGGGCCTTGGCGCCGAAAAGCGCCTTGGCCGGCGTTTCGTCCGCCGCGGCGTTGTCGGCGATCAGGAGGCTTGTTCCGAGCAGCAGCGCAAGAAACGCCGAGCCGCAACGTCGAAATGGAGCAATCATTGAATTTCGTCCCGTTTGTCTCGCGGCGAGCGGCGCCGTTGTGCGGCATGCCTCTCCGGCGAACCCCGATCCTAAGGCCCCGTCTTTGCCTCAGCCTTACGCGTTACATGCTTGTGAATCACCGGGATGTGACTCAAAAATTTGGCCTGATTTGCGGCAGTGCCTGTCATTTGCCCTGATTTCGCCTATGCTCTCGCAAAAGAAGATTGAAATATAAGGGGTACCGGCTGGATGCCAAACTTCTGCAGGACCGTGAAACCTGGCCTCGCTGCCTCGCTACTGACAGCGGCGTTCCTTCTCCTCCCTCCTGCAGGCAATGCCCAAGAACAGCCCGTCTGGCGCTACGGAACATCGTCAATCGGTGAACTGAAATACAAGCCCGATTTTGCGCGCTTCGACTACGTCAATCCTGACGCTCCCAAGGGTGGAGAGCTGCGCCTGTCGGAGAGCGGTACATTCGATACCTTCAATCCGATTCTCTCCAAGGGCGAGGCGGCGAGCGGCGTAACCTCGCTCGTCTTCGATACGTTGTTGAAATCGGCCGAGGACGAGATCACAACCGCCTATGGGCTGCTGGCCGAGGGCGTTTCCTATCCCGACGATATTTCCTCCGCGACGTTTCGCCTGCGCGCCGAGGCCAAGTGGGCTGACGGCAAGCCGGTGACGCCGGAGGACGTGGTCTTTTCGTTCGAAAAAGTGAAGGAACACAATCCGCTTCTGTCCAACTACTACCGCCACGTGGTTTCGGCGGAAAAGACTGGCGACCGCGACGTCACCTTCCGCTTCGACGAGAAGAACAACCACGAAATGCCGAACATCCTCGGCCAGTTCCCCATCGTGCCGAAACACTGGTGGGAAGGCGAGGACGAGAAGGGCAACAAGCGCGACATCAGCCGCACGACGCTGGAGCCGGTGATGGGCTCAGGCCCCTACAAGATTGCGTCGTTCCAGGCCGGCGGCTCGATCCGCTTCGAACGCAGGGACGACTATTGGGGCAAGAGCCTCAACGTCAATGTCGGGCAATATAATTTCGGCGTGATCAGCTATGCCTTCTTCAGCGACAGGAACGTGCAGTTCGAAGCCTTCCGCGCCGGCAACGTCGATTTCTACCAGGACAACAGTGCCAGTCACTGGGCGACCGCCTATGACTTTCCGGCGATGAAGGATGGCCGTGTGGTCCGCGAGGAGATCGAGAACCCGCTGCGCGCAGCCGGCATCATGCAAGCCTTCGTGCCGAACATGCGCCGCGACAAATTCAAGGATCAGCGCGTGCGCGAGGCGCTGAACTACGCCTTCGACTTCGAGGATCTGAACCGCAACCTCGCCTACAACGCCTTCCAGCGTGTCGACAGCTACTTCTGGGGCACCGAGCTTGCCTCCAAGGCTTTGCCGGAAGGACGCGAGAAGGCCATTCTGGAGGAACTGAAGGACAAGGTTCCTCCAGAAGTCTTCACCGCGCCCTACGCGAACCCGGTCAACGGCGACCCACAGAAGGTGCGCGACAACCTGCGCAAGGCGCTGGCGCTGTTCAAGGAGGCGGGCTACGAACTCAAGGGCAACCGCCTGGTCAAGGTAAAGAGCGGCGAGCCCTTCAGCTTCGAATTGCTCTTGGCCAACCCCTCGTTCGAGCGCACCGTCACGCCGTTCATCAACAGCGTGAAGAAGATCGGCATCGATGCGCGCATCCGGACCGTCGACGATTCGCAATACACCAACCGCGTCCGAAGCTTCGACTATGACATGATCTACGGCATCTGGGCGCAAACACTGGTTCCCGGCAACGAGCAGATCGACTACTGGGGTTCGGCTTCGGTCAATCAGCAGGGATCGAGAAACTATGCCGGCATATCCGATCCGGCGATCGACGAACTCATCCGCAGGATCATCTTCGCGCCCAACCGCGACGAACTGGTGGCAACAACACGGGCCCTCGATCGCGTTCTTCTCGCCCATCACTTCGTGGTTCCGCTGTTCTACTCGCGCTCGGTTCGCGTGGCTTACTGGAACCAGCTCGCCCGTCCGCAGGAACTGCCCTACTACGGAATAGGCTTTCCGGACGCGTGGTGGTCGAAAAACGCCTCCCCCAAATGAAGTCCTTGCACTCGAATGGCGTCTCGATTCCAAATGCAAAAAAACGAATCACTGAAACAAGCCCCGATCCGGGCCTGACAGCCGCAAGGAGACACAGGGATTGAGACACCATAGACGGCTTGCCGACGCTTCGCCGGTCCGGGCCACCGCCCACACGTCGATCGAAAGGCCCGCCTGATGGGTGCCTACATCCTGCGCCGCCTGCTTTTGATGATCCCGACGATCTTCGGGATCATGGCGATCTCCTTCATCGTGGTGCAATTCGCGCCCGGCGGCCCGGTCGAGCAGGTGATCTCGGACCTGACCAATGCCGGCGGCTCCGATCGCCTGTCGGGCAGCAGCGGCGACCTGATGCAGGCCGGCGGCGACGAAGGCGGGCGCTATCGCGGCGCTCAAGGGCTTGACCCGGAGTTCATCGCCAAGCTCGAAAAGCAGTTCGGCTTCGACAAGCCGCCGCTCGAACGCTTCGCTACCATGATGTGGAACTATCTCCGCTTCGATTTCGGCGAGAGCTTCTTCCGCAACACCTCGGTGATCGATCTGATCAAGGAGAAGATGCCGGTCTCGATCTCGCTCGGGCTGTGGATCCTTCTATTCTCCTACGCGATCTCCATCCCGCTCGGCATCAAGAAGGCCGTATCCGACGGTTCGGCCTTCGACGTCTGGACCTCGGGCATCATCGTCATCGGCTACGCCGTGCCGAGCTTCCTCTTCGGCATCCTGCTGATCGTCGTCTTTGCCGGCGGCTCGTTCTTCGACTGGTTCCCGCTGCGTGGTATCGTCTCCGACAATTTCTGGGATTTGCCCTGGTGGCAGAAGATCCTCGACTACATCTGGCACATGACGCTGCCGCTGATCACGCTGCTGCTCTCGGCCTTTGCGACGACGACGCTGCTCACCAAGAATTCCTTCATCGACGAAATCAAGAAGCAGTATGTAACGACGGCACGGGCCAAGGGCCTGACCGACGGCCAGGTGCTCTATGGCCACGTCTTCCGCAACGCCATGCTGATCATCATCGCCGGCTTCCCCGGCGCCTTCATCTCGGCCTTCTTCACCGGCTCGCTTTTGATCGAATACATCTTCTCGCTCGATGGCCTCGGCCGGCTCGGCTATGATTCGGTCGTCAAGCGCGACTATCCGATCGTCTTTGCCACGCTCTTCATCTTCTCGCTGATGGGCCTGCTCGTCAGCCTGCTGTCGGACCTCATCTACACCTGGGTCGATCCGCGCATCGATTTCGAGCGGAGGGACGTCTGATGGCAAGCCTCGCAACGTCCCCGACCGCTGTGGCGCCGCGTGGCTGGTTGTCACCGGTCAACCAGCGCCGCTGGCAGAATTTCAAGGCGAACCGACGCGGCTACTGGTCGCTTTGGCTGTTCCTGGCGCTGTTCGGGCTCAGCCTGGTCGGTGAACTGATCGCCAACGACAAGCCGATCATCGCCTCCTACAAGGGCGAGCTTTTGTTCCCTGTCGTCATCGACTATCCGGAGGAAAAGTTCGGCGGCTTCCTGGCCGAGACCGACTATCGCTCCGACTTCATCCGCGACGAGATCGAGGCCAATGGCTGGATGATCTGGCCGCCGGTGCGCTATTCCTACCAGACGGTCAATTCCAACATCCCGCATTCGGCGCCGACCAAGCCGTTCTGGCTGATGGACAAGGAAGAGCGCTGCTCCGCCTACCCTGACAAGACCAACGACCGGAACTGCATCGTCGGAAACCTCAATTGGCTCGGCACCGATGACCAGGCCCGCGACGTCTTTGCGCGCATGATCTATGGCTTCCGCATATCGGTGCTCTTCGGCCTGACGCTCACCATCGCCTCGGCGGTGATCGGTGTCACCGCCGGCGCCATCCAGGGTTATTTCGGCGGCTGGACCGACCTCCTGATGCAGCGTTTCATCGAGATCTGGTCGTCGATGCCGGTGCTCTACATTCTCCTGATCATCGCCGCGATCCTGCCGCCAGGCTTCTTCATCCTGCTTGGTATCATGCTCTTGTTCTCCTGGGTCGGTTTCGTCGGTGTCGTGCGCGCCGAGTTCCTGCGGGCTCGCAATTTCGAATACGTCAACGCGGCACGCGCGCTCGGCGTCGGCAATGGCACGATCATGTATCGCCACCTCCTGCCGAACGCGATGGTGGCGACGCTGACCTTCCTGCCCTTCATCCTCTCTGGCTCGATCACGACGCTGACTTCGCTCGACTTCCTCGGCTTCGGCATGCCGCCGGGATCGCCCTCGCTCGGCGAGATGATCGCCCAGGGCAAGTCCAACCTGCAGGCGCCCTGGCTGGGGCTGACGGCCTTCTGCGTCATGTCGCTGATGCTGTCGCTGCTGATCTTCGTGGGCGAAGCGACGCGCGATGCCTTCGATCCGAGAAAGACGTTCCGGTGAGCGCGACGATGACAGATCCAATCCTCTCCGTCCGTGACCTTTCCGTCGCCTTTCACCAGGGCGGCAACACCTCCGTTGCCGTCGACCATATCTCCTTCGACATCAGGCGCGGCGAGACCGTGGCGCTTGTCGGCGAATCCGGTTCGGGCAAATCGGTCTCGGCCAACTCGATCCTGAAGCTCTTGCCCTACCCGTCCGCCAGCCACCCGAGCGGCGAAATCGTCTTCAACGGCAAGGACCTGCTGAAAGCCAGCGATGCGGAGCTGCGCCACGCCCGCGGCAACGACATCACCATGATCTTCCAGGAGCCGATGACCTCGCTCAACCCGCTGCATTCGATCGAGCGGCAGATCGGCGAGATCCTCGAACTGCACCAGGGGCTGGAGGGTGCAGCGCGGCGCACGCGCATTCTCGAGCTGCTCAACCAGGTCGGCATCCGCGAGCCGGAGAAGCGGCTGAGCGCCTATCCGCACGAGCTCTCGGGTGGCCAGCGCCAGCGTGTGATGATCGCGATGGCGCTCGCCAACCGACCGGAACTCTTGATCGCCGACGAGCCGACGACCGCACTCGACGTCACCGTGCAGGCACAGATCCTCGAGCTGTTGAAGACGCTCAAGGATGAGCACGGCATGTCGATGCTGTTCATCACCCATGACCTCGGCATCGTGCGCAAGATCGCCGATCGGGTCTGCGTCATGACCAAGGGCAAGATCGTCGAAACGGGACCGACCGCCGAGATCTTTGCCAATCCGCAGCATGCCTACACCCGCCATCTGCTCGCCTCCGAGCCGAAGGGCAATCCGCCGCCGTCTGACGCGTCAAAGCCGATCGTGATGGAAGCCTCTGAGATGAAGGTGTGGTTCCCAATCAAGGCGGGATTCCTGCGCAAGGTGGTCGATCATGTGAAGGCCGTCGACGGCATCGATCTGAAGCTGCGTGCAGGCCAGACACTCGGCGTCGTCGGCGAATCCGGCTCCGGCAAGACGACGCTCGGGCTTGCGTTGACGCGGCTGATCTCGTCGAAGGGTCGCATCGCCTTCATCGGCAAGGACATCGACCGCTACAGCTTCAACGAGATGCGGCCGCTTCGAAACCGGATGCAGATCGTCTTCCAGGATCCCTACGGCTCACTCAGCCCGCGCATGTCGGTGGCCGATATCATCGCCGAAGGCCTGAAAATCCACGAGCGCTCCCTATCCGACAACGAGCGCGACGCCCGCGTCGCGGCGGCGCTCGAAGAAGTGGGCCTCGATCCCGCGACCCGCTGGCGCTATCCGCACGAGTTCTCCGGCGGCCAGCGGCAGCGCATCGCCATTGCCCGCGCCATGGTGCTTAAGCCGCAATTCGTGATGCTCGACGAGCCGACCTCGGCGCTCGACATGAGCGTGCAGGCGCAGGTGGTCGACCTCCTGCGGGACCTGCAGAGCAAACACGACCTCGCCTATCTGTTCATCAGCCACGACCTCAAGGTCGTGCGCGCCCTTGCCAACGAGATGATCGTGATGCGCATGGGCAAGGTGGTGGAGCAGGGCCCGGCCGAACGCATTTTCAATGCCCCGAGCCAGGACTACACGAAGGCGCTGATGGCTGCCGCCTTCAACCTCGAAGCCGTCAACTTGACCGCGATCCGCCAATAGGTGCCCGAATGTCCGCAAAAAGCCCCGTCATCGTCGATCTGAAGTTCATTCCGGAGGAGGTCGAGGCGGCGCTTCGCGGGGCCTTCCCGGATCGCGAGGTGATCAACCGCGCCGATGCCGTGCACCACAACCGCGACCTCTCGGGCATCGACTATGCGGTCGTCTGGAAGTCGGCACCGGACCTCTTCGAAAGGGCACCGGACCTCAAGGTGGTGTTCTCCGGCGGCGCCGGCGTCGATCATGTGCTTACGCTGCCCGGCCTTCCCGAAGTGCCGCTCGTGCGCTTCGTCGACCAGACACTGACGACGCGCATGAGCGAATGGGTGGTCATGCAGTGCCTCATGCACCTGCGCCAGCACCGCACCTACGAGGCGCAGGCGGCGAAACGCGAATGGCGCGACCTGACCCAGCCAGAAGCCGCCGACATCACCGTCGGCATCATGGGCATGGGCGTGCTTGGCCAGGACGCCGCCCGCAAGCTCTCGGCCATGGGCTTCAAGGTCATCGGCTGGTCGCGCAGCAAGCGCGACGTCGCCGGCATCGAGACCTTTGGCGGCAACGAACTCGACAGCTTCCTGGCACGCAGCGACTTCCTTGTCGGCCTGCTGCCGCTGACGCCGGACACCCGCGGCATTTTCAACCTGCGCCTGTTTGCAAGGCTCAGCCGTAACGGCCCGTTCGGCGCGCCTGTCTTCATCAATGCCGGCCGCGGCGGTAGCCAGCTCGAAGCGGACATCCTGAAGGCGCTCGACAGCGGCGTGCTCGCTGGTGCCTCGCTCGACGTTTTCGAGCAGGAGCCGCTTGCCCAGGACAGCCGTTTCTGGACCCTGCCCAACGTCTACGTCACACCGCACGTGGCGGCATCCTCCGACGTCAAGGCCCTCTTCCGCCATGTGGAGCAGCAGATCGCCCGCTTCGAAGGCGGACAGGCGCTCGAACACGTCGTCGACAAAGTAGCCGGCTACTGATCCAGCGAAAGCGAGGTGCGACGCTTGCCACGCCGAGCCTCCTGGCAGAGACGCAGCGTCGCATTCTGCGACGTGAACGGGTGTTTTGCCTTCATCGGCTACGATTGCGGAGGCTCGCGCCCCCCCTACGCTCCGTTTGCGGGCGCTCAGGGACGGCGGTAGCCCGTCGGCTGCTCATAGAGCCAGCCAATCCGCTCGATCGAGGCCTCCAAGCCCTCTCGCGCAACCGTCATCGTGTGACCGTTGGCGTGGATCAGGGTTTCGTCGTCCTCCATCAGCGCGACGTGCCCTTTCCAGAAGACGAGGTCGCCGCGTGTGAGCTCTTCGCGCCCAATCGGCGTTCCCAACCCCGTCGCCTGCATGTCGGAATCGCGCGGCGCCTGCCTGCCGACCATCATCATCGACAATTGCACAAGGCCGGAGCAATCGATGCCGAAGCCGGAACGCCCACCCCAGAGATAGGGTGTTTCGACGAAGCGGGCAGCGACCGAGACATAGTCTCCCGGCACAACACTGCCGACCTCGATGCAGTGATTGGCGATGACCGCCTGGCCGCCGTCGAGCAGAAAGTAGCGCGTGCCCCTCGTTTCGCGTTCATCGACAACCGTCAACCGGCTGCCCATCGACAGCGGATAGACCGTCGGGAAACGCAGATCATGGCCGGTATAGACGAAAGTGCGCGGCGCCGTCACGATATGGGTCGGGCTCTTGACCACCGGCGCAAGGCAATACTCCGGAAGATAGCCGACATAGCCGTCGAGATCGGCCTTCACCCAACACCAGCTTTCGTTGGTGTCGAGTACCCGAACGGATTCGCCGAGCAGCAGCTCGGTGTCGGTGCCGCAGGCGAGATCGGGCTTGGCCCGCAGGGGCGCAACCGGAACAGAGATGCGCGCAACGCTTCCCTCGACGTAGCGTTCGGCTTGCACGACACCGCGTAGCCGGCTCTCTGCGAGGTCGGGGCGATAGGCGTTCAGGCGGCGATCGGGCGGTGTCGACATGTCTACTCACTTCAGCTGCTTGCGGCCCTGATCAATGATCAGGTCACCGAATTTTTCAAGATAGAGAGCACCCTCGACTGTCCTTTTGATGACGACGTTGCGGCGATCACGCTCGTCGCGGGTGCGATCGACTAGTCCAAGCGCTCCCATGGTGTCGAGCGCGCGGGTGATGACCGGCTTGGTGACCCCAAGCGTCGCCGCCAATCCACGCACGGTGTGCGGCGGCGGCACGAGGTAGATGTGCAGCAGGATCGCCAGCTGCCGCAAGGTCAGGTCGCGGCTGTCGACGCGAACCTGGGCGAGCGACACCGAATGCCAAAGCCCGAGGGCCTGGGAGGGCGTTAGCTCGATCGGCAATGGCGGCTCCTACGCGTGATACTGATCCGCCACGATAGCGGCGGATCGTTACGCAAGCGTTTCTTTGCCGGTTACGCCTGGTTGCGGTTACCTCGTCATCTTCTGGACGTGCTGGTAAAGCGCACGGATTGCCTGCGCCTCCCCGCCAACCGTCGAATGCGGGCGCTCGGACGGAGCCCAGCCGAAGATATCGAAATGGACCCAGCTCTTGGCGTTGGTGACGAAGCGCCGGAGGAAGAGTGCCGCAGTGATCGATCCGGCCATGCCGCCCGCAGGCGCGTTGGTGAGGTCGGCGATGCGGGCCGAGACATCCTTGTCATACCCGTTATAGAGCGGCATGCGCCACATCGGATCGTCGACCTCGAGGCTTGCTTCCGTCAGATCGTGGGCCAGATCGGCATCGTCGGTGAAGAAAGGCGGCAGATCCGGGCCGAGCGCGACGCGCGCGGCACCGGTCAGCGTCGCCATGTCGACGAGCAGATCCGTCTTCTCTTCGTCGGCATAGGCGAGCGCGTCGGCAAGGATCAGCCGGCCTTCGGCATCGGTATTGTCGATCTGCACCGTCAGGCCCTTGCGGCTGCGATAGATGTCGCCGGGCCGGAAAGCATTGGCGGAAATAGAGTTTTCGACCACCGGCACGATGACGCGCAGATCCACCTTGAGCTTGGCGTCCATGATCATCAGCGCCAGGCCAAGGACGTTGGCGGCACCGCCCATGTCCTTCTTCATCAGCAGCATGGAGGCCGACGGCTTGATGTCGAGACCGCCGGTATCGAAGCACACGCCCTTGCCGACGAGCGTTACCTTCTTGTGGCCCTTCTTGCCCCAGCGCAGCTCCAGCAGGCGCGGAACCTCGGCGCTGGCGCGGCCGACGGTGTGAACCAGCGGGAAGTTCTGCGTCAGCAGCGCTTCGCCGGTTATGACCGAAACATCGGCCTTGTAGTGGGCGGCAAGCGCGCGGAACGCGCCTTCGAGCGCTTCCGGTCCCATGTCGTTGGTCGGCGTGTTGATGAGGTCACGGGCGAGGAACACGCCAGCGAGCTGGCGCTTGATGTCGGTCGCGTCCGCATCGGCGGGGATGAGCAGCGTCGGCGGTTCGCCCTTGGCGGACTTGTAGCGCTCGAACCGATAGGAGCCGAGGCCGTAGCCGAGCGCCAGCCGGTTGGCCGTCAGCGGTGCCGTTTCGATATGCCATTTGCCGGCCGGCAGCGCCCGCGCCAGCTTGCCTGCGAGGAACGGCGCTTCCGACGGGTTGCTGCCGAGGCCGAAGAGCGCGCCGCCAAGATGGCCGTCGGCGGACGGGATCAACAGCACCGCGCCGGACTCGGCCGTAAAGCCTGCCTTGCGCGCCCAGTCCAAAGCGATCGGGTCGATCGTCCCCGTCTCGATATGCGCCGGCGTGACGGCGAAGATCGGCAGGGTCTTGCCGGCGCTGGTGTTGAACGGCGACGGCCGCTCGATGAACTGATAGGGAGCCATGAAAGTCCTCGGCTGACAGAGATGGAATCGCGCCATTAACGCTCTGTTAGGGTTAACAGATTATTGCTGGAGTGAAAGTTGCGCCGGTGTTGTCTGAAGTTCAGGTGCGCGAATGCATGCTGGGGACACACATGGCCAAATATACGACCTCATCCTCGAGACGCGCCCGTTTCTTGCAGGGCGCGGCGATCGCGCTGGTGGCGCTTTCGCTTGCCGGCTGCGCCAACCAGCCGAAGAAGGAGCTGACGACGGGGTCGATCTCCAGAACGTCAAAACCGGTGCAGTCGATGACCGCGCCTGAGCTTTCGGCCGCTGCCGAAAGCATCGGCCAGGCCTATGAAAAGAACCCCAAGGATCGCGAAGCGGGCCTCAACTATGCCAATCTCCTGCGCATGACTGGCCGCAATGAGCAGGCGCTTGCGGTGATGCAGCAGGTCGCGATCAACCATCCGTCGGACCGCGAAGTGCTCGGCGCCTACGGCAAGGCACAGGCCGCCGCCGGTCAGCTCGAGCAGGCGCTTGCGACAATCGGCCGGGCGCAGACACCCGACCGTCCGGACTGGAAGCTGAAATCGGCCGAGGGCGCAATCCTCGACCAGCTGGGCCGCGCCCAGGAGGCGCGACTGCGCTACCGCGAGGCTCTCGACCTCAAGCCGAACGAGCCGTCAGTACTCTCCAATCTCGGCATGTCCTATCTTCTGACCAAGGACCTTCGTACCGCCGAAACCTACCTCAAGTCGGCGGCAAGCCAGCCCGGCGCCGACAGCAGCGTGCGCCAGAACCTCGCGCTCGCCGTCGGCCTTCAGGGCCGCTTCCAGGAAGCCGAGACGATCGCCCGCCAGGAGCTTTCCAGCGAGCAGGCGGAAGCGAACGTCGCCTATCTGCGCTCAATGCTGTCGCAGCAGGGCGCATGGAAAGAGCTCGCCAAGGCCGACGACAAGAAGGTCGCCAACTAAGGCGCGCCGCGTTCTTCAGAGACGCTCTTGGTCCCTCTAGCGCTTCCATCTACCGCTACCGTCATCCGCAAAGTCAGCCGCGCACATTTGCGCGGCATGCCTTTGTCCGCCACCGCGCAAGCGGTTTTCGAACCCATGTTTGTAGAGCGCCGACAGCGGCGCCGCTGCCTAGAATTTGTCGGCGACCTGGATGCCGGCCGGTCCAAGGATGACGGCGACCAGCACCGGCAGGAAGAACAGGATCATCGGCACGGTCAGCTTCGGCGGCAGGGCAGCCGCCTTCTTCTCGGCTGCCGTCATGCGCTGGTCGCGGCTTTCCTGTGCAAGCACGCGCAGAGCCTGGCCGATCGGCGTGCCGTAGCGGTCCGCCTGGATCAGCGCCTGGACCACGGACTTCACCTCTTCGAGGCCGGTGCGCTGCCCGAGATTTTCAAGCGCAACCCGGCGGTCGGGCAGGAACGACAGTTCCGCCGTCGTCAGCACCAGCTCTTCCGCCAGCGGCTGCGACTGCGAGGCCACTTCGTCGGCGACGCGACGCATCCCCAGTTCCATCGACACGCCCGATTCGACGCAGATCAGCAGGAGATCCAGCGCATCCGGCCAGGCCCGACGTATCGATGCCTGGCGCTTGGAGACGGCGTTGGCCACCACGATATTCGGCGCGTAAAAGCCGACATAGGCAAAGCCAATCGCGAAGAACAGCCGTACCATCAGCGGCTTGTCGGCAAAATTGCCGAGCACGAAGATATAGACGAGCGCGACGATCAGGAACAGGAAGGGCAGGCAGAAGCGCGCGAACAGGAAGGTGTTGAGCGCGTTCTGCGAACGGAAGCCGGCCATTTTCAACCGGTTGACCGTGTTGTCGTCGACGAGCGCCGAGCGCAGGTTGAGCCGCTCGACGACCTGCCGGATGGAGGCGTTGTTCTGCCCCCGCAGACTTGCCCTGCCGTTTTGAACCTCGGTGGCAAGCCGCGCGCGCTCGCGCGCCCGGATCTGTTCGCGCTCGGTGGCAACGGACTTCATCCGCTTCCCGAGATCGCCGCGATCGAACAGCGGCACGATCAGCGAATAGAAGGTTGCGAGCACGGCGAGCGAAACCAGAATGGCGACGACGACGTTGGGATCGGTCAGGGTCTTGATCAGGTCAGTGCTCATCGACGCCCCTCAGATGTCGAAGTTGATCATGTTGCGCATCACCCAAATGCCGATGCTCATCCAGAACAGGCCGGCACCGATGATCAGATGACCGCGGGGGTCGGTGAAAAGCACCATCATGTAGGCGGGTGATGTCAGGTAGACCAAAAGCGTGACGATGAACGGCAGGGCGCCGATGATGCAGGCCGAGGCCTTGGCTTCCATCGACATGGCGCTGACCTTCGCCCGCATCTTCCTGCGCTCGCGCAGGACCCTGGACAGGTTGCCGAGAGCTTCCGAGAGGTTGCCGCCCGCCTGCGCCTGGATGGCGATCACGATGGCGAAGAAATTCACCTCCGGCAGGGGAATGCTGTTGACCATACGGGCGCAGGCCTCGGTCACGCTCAGGCCCACCTGCTGGGATTCCACCACGCGGCGAAACTCGGTCTTGACCGGCTCCTGGCCGTCGGCGGCGATGAGGCGCAGTGCGTCGTTCAAGGGAAGGCCCGACTTGATGGAGCGGACCATGACTTCGAGCGCGTTCGGGAATTCCTCAAGGAACTTCTTGCAGCGCCGCTTGACCAGGTAGCCGATGAACCAGCGCGGCAGGCCGAGACCGGCGATCATGCCAAAGCCGACGGCAATGGGGAGCCCGGCGCCCAATATCAGCACGACCAGAAAGGCGAAAAAACCGAAGAGCGCGCTGAACAGATAAAAGCGCCCGATGGAGATCGACAGGTCCGCCTGGGTGAGACGCACCTTCATCGAGGGGGTGGCTTTGGCCGAGCGCTCCTGCTGTTTCTTTTCCAGTTCCTTCAGCGAATCCTGGACGGATTTTCGCCGTTTCGACAGTTCGCTCACGCGGTCGCGTGCGGCCTTCATCTTGGCGCGGTCGGTTTCCGCCACGCTGATCTTGCGCACGCGGCCTTCCGCCTTCTTTTCGCTTTCGATGCGCGAGAACAGCAGGCCGTAGGCAAGCGCCGCCGCCGATATGGCGACGAGGGCCGCTAGCGCCAGAACCGTGATGTCTATCCCGAACATCGCAGCTCCTAGCCCTTGTCCATCGCGTCGAGGGTCGCGGCTAGTCGCTTGTCCTCGTTGAAGTAGCGCGCGCGATCCCAGAAGTGCGGCCGGCCGATGCCGGTCGACATATGGCGGCCGATGATCCGCCCGCCGGCGTCTTCGCCATCGATCTCGTAGCGCATCAGGTCCTGGGTGATGATCACGTCGCCTTCCATGCCCACCACCTCGGTGATGTGGGTGATGCGGCGGGAACCATCGCGAAGGCGGGACGCCTGGATGATCACGTCCACCGATCCGGCGATGATCTCGCGCACGGTCTTTGCAGGCAGCGTATAACCGCCAAGCGCGATCATTGATTCCATGCGGCTCAGGCATTCGCGCGGCGTGTTGGCGTGGATGGTTCCCATCGAGCCGTCATGGCCGGTGTTCATCGCCTGCAGCAGGTCGAAGACTTCCGGGCCACGCACTTCGCCGACGATGATGCGTTCGGGGCGCATGCGCAGGCAGTTTTTGATGAGATCGCGCATGGTGATCTCGCCTTCGCCTTCGATGTTCGGTGGGCGGGTTTCGAGGCGCACGACATGCGGCTGCTGCAATTGGAGTTCGGCCGTGTCTTCGCAGGTGATCACGCGCTCATCCGTGTCGATATAGCGTGTCAGGCAATTGAGAAGCGTCGTCTTGCCCGAGCCCGTGCCGCCCGAAATGACGATGTTGCAGCGGACACGACCGATAATCTGCAGGAGAACGGCGCCCTCTGGCGTGATCGAGCCGAAGCGGACCAGCTGCTCGAGCGTCAGCTTGTCTTTCTTGAACTTGCGGATGGTCAGCGCCGTGCCGTCGATGGCGAGCGGTGGGGCAATGACGTTGACGCGGGACCCGTCCGGCAGGCGGGCGTCGCAGATCGGGCTCGATTCGTCGACGCGGCGGCCGACCTGGCCGACGATGCGCTGGCAGATCGAAAGAAGCTGCGCGTTGTCGCGGAACCGGATTTCCGATTCCTGCACTTTACCGGCGACTTCGATGAAGGTCTGGCCGGCACCGTTGACCATGATGTCGGCGATGTCGTCGCGGGCAAGCAACGGTTCGAGCGGACCGTAACCCAGAACGTCGTTGCAGATATCGTCGAGCAGTTCCTCCTGCTCGGAGATCGACATCGCGAAGTTCTTGATCGTGATGATGTCGTTGACGATATCGCGGATTTCCTCGCGCGCGCTCTCCGTATCGAGCTTGGCGAGCTGCGACAGGTCGATCGTGTCGATCAGCGCGGAGAAGACCTGCGATTTCGTGTCGTAGTAGTCTTCCGTCCGCGCCTGCCGCCGTCTTGCTGGCGGGGCGGGCGTCGGCACTCTGGCGCTGGCGGAGGGCGTATCGGCGAGTACCGGCACGGCGCGCTCGACCACCGGCGCTTGCGCCGCAGCCACGATCGGCGGAGGGGCGGAAACCGGGGTGCCGCCGCCTTTGCCGAAGCCTTCGTTTCCGCGCTTGCCAAACATCTGCGTAATCCTACTTCCTATTTCCTGCCGAGCGCTGCAAGCATCTTGCCGAGGCCGCCGCGCCGGGCCTTCTTCATCGTCACGCGGCCGGTCAGAAGATGTGCGAGCTGCGAGAAGGTTTCAGCGGCCGGCGCTTTCTTGTCGATTTCGGCGATCATCCGCCCGCTGTTCGAAGCGTTACCGAACAGAGCCGCGTCGAAGGGAATGATGGCCGCGGCTTCGATTTCCAGCGAATCGCAGAACTCGTTGGCGGCAATCTCCGGCCGCTTCGGCATGCCGACCTGGTTCAGCACCAGGTGGGGCGCCTTGTCGTTGGGGCGCAGCCTCTTCAGGGCGTCGAGCAGGTTCTTGGTGTTGCGCAGGCTGGCAAGATCGGGGATCGCCGTGATCACCACCTCGTCGGCTTCGCCGAGCACGGACCGTGTCCAGTCCGTCCACAGGTGCGGAATGTCGAGAACGGAAACGGGGGCGCTGCGCTGCAGGATCTCGAGGATCGGGTGGAAAGCCCCGGTCTCGAAGTCATAGGCGCGGTCGAGCATCGAAGGTGCCGCCAGCAGCGACAGGTGCTCGGAGCACTTGGTCAGCAGACGGTCGAGAAACACCTCGTCCAGGCGCTCCGGCGCAAAGACCGCCTCGGCAATGCCCTGCGGCGGATCCTGGTCGAAATCGATGTTGGCGGTGCCATAGGGCAAGTCGAGATCGGCGAGAATCGTTTCGGTCGAGAACAGGCTGGAGATGCCCCAGGCACAATTGTGCGCGATCACGGACGATCCGCAGCCGCCCTTCGCTCCGATGAAGGCGATGCTTCGCCCCAAGGGTTCGGCATCCGGGTCGACGAAGATCGCCGAAACGGCAGTGAGAATGTCCGGCATCGAAACCGGCGCGACCATGTATTCGGAAATGCCGTTGCGGATGAGTTCGCGGTAGAGCCCGATATCGTTGTGCTTGCCGACGAGGATCACCTTGGTGCTGGGATCGCAGACTTCCGCCAGCGGTGCCAGTTCGGTCAGCAGCGACCGCGGTTCCGTCGCCGTCTCGAGAATGATCAGGTTGGGCGTCGATACGGTCGCGAACATGTTGGCGGCGGCATCGATGCTGCCGCTGTTGATGCGCAGGCTCACCTTCGCCATGCGCCGATCCTGGCCGCACCGCTCCATCAGCCGCAACATCGCGTTGCTTTCGCAAAACGCGTGGATCGAAATCCGCGGCAACGGACGAACCTGCTCCAGATCGCTCATACGCGCATCGAAGGACGGGTCGTCCCCCTCGGTCCCAGTCTCGATCCTGTAATCGATGGTACTCATCTTTTCATCCAGCCGATATCAGTTGAAGGTGATGACCGTGCCGTCCTTCTTCTCGGTTCCACGCCAATCCGTGATCACCTGGCCGCGCTGCTCGGCGTCGATCGGCGACATCTGACGCGGACCGAGGAGGTCCGTCGGGTTGGCAAGCTGGGCCGCCAGGTTCGATTGCGAGGCGCAACCGAAGTTGTAGTAGTTCTTGTTTTCCATGGTGTTGAGGTTCATGTCTTCCGGCCAGGTGCCGCAAGGTCCCGTCTGCGCCGTGATCGCCACATAGCTCAGACGGATAGGGGCCGCGTCGCCATAGGGTCCGGCGTCGTAGCTCGTCTCCAGCAACCTCTTGGCCGGTACGCCGGCATTCACCAGCACGCCGCGGATTTCCCGGCGCATCGCCTGGGCGGCGTGGCTGTTGGCAGCGCCCCGCGGCATCATGATCTGCACGACGCCGCTTGCCGAGTTGCGATAGTCGGCCGCAAAACCGGCGATGACATCGCGCGTGCCCTGAGTAAGACGGCGATCGCCCGAGGCGATCGGGATATCGATGACGCGTTCCCCTTCGGCGAGCACAATCGGATGCCGGGTGCGGTAGTCGTCGGGGATGGAGCCGGTCGCCAGATTGTCCCTCGTGCCGCAACCGGCAAGCAGGGCACCGGCCAGCACCAGGACGGCTGCCCGGCTCGTGCGACGGATGAATGTTCCGGACGGACCTGAGGACATGGCGTTCGGCCTTTCGGAATTCACGTGGAAATCGGTTCGAAGCGTCATGACCCAGCCTATTTGTAGATGAAGCCAACGTTGCCGTGGTAACGGCCTGCCGGAGCGGTCGCTTCCGGCCGTCCGTAAATGCGGTTCACGCGGCCGAGGAAGTAACTGTCGAGATCGTTGGCCGGATTGAAGTTGTCGTCAGGCCGGGAGATCGCGCTTCTGGCAACCGGACGGACCAGATAGGGCGTGGCGATGATGACCAGTTCGGTCTCGTTGCGCACGAAGTCCTTGCTGCGGAACAGCGTGCCGAGGACCGGGATCTTCGAAGCGCCCGGCAGGCCAGACATCGCCTGGCGAATGTTGTCCTGAACCAGGCCGGCGATCACGATCGAACCACCGGACGGCAGTTCGACGCTGGTCGATGCCTCACGCTTGCGGATGCCGAGGAAGGTGTTGCCGGGGATCGCGTTCTTGCCGTTGCCGGTGACGACGGATCCCTCGTAGGTAGGCTCGGAGACATTCGTCTCGATCTTCAGGCTGATGCGCCCGGGGCCGAGGACGACCGGCTTGAAGTTCAGGCGGATACCGTATTCGACATCGTTGACTTCGCGTGTAACCTTTTCCTCGCCGGTCTTGTCATCAGTCGTGACTTCCTGGGTTCCGGGCAGGCGAAACTCGCCGCCGACGTAGAATTTGGCTTCTTGGCCCGAAATCGCCGTCAGGCTTGGCTCAGCCAGCGTCCGCATGACGCCGGCCTGCTCCATCGCGTTGATGTAGCTGGAGATCACCGTGCCGCCGACCGTCTTGTTGATGATCGCGTTCACGCCGACGCCGACCGCATCGCCGAGGTTGGCCGGGTTTCGGAAAGCAATCCCGCTTTCGCCGTCGCCAACACGGCCGTTGAAGCCGAGCTGTTTCAGCACCTGGCGGCTGACCTCGGCCACGGTGACCTTGAGATTGACCTGGTCGTCGCCATCGATGGTCAGGAGATTGACGATCTGCGACACCTGCCGGTCTTCGGCGAAAATATCGGCGTCACCATTGTTGCCCTGGGCCGTGATGTTGCGCGTGGTCGCCTCACCGCCCTGAAGGAAGGCCTTGGCAAGGTCGACGGCACGGGTGGAATCGAGCGGTGTGCGCACGGTGCCGGTCAGTACGATGTTGTCCGAGACGATCTCGACATTGATATCGGCGTCGGGAATGAAGCGGCGCAGGTTGGACTGAAGGCTGGAGACATCGCGCTCGACCTCGATGTCGAGGGAGACGATCTCCTCGCCATTGGGACCGAAGACGAAGATGTTGGTCTGGCCGACCGACTTGCCGAAGAGGTAGATGCGCCGCGACGTACGGGTCACGGCGTCGGCGAGAGACGGGTCGGCAACGAGGATATCATGCGCGTCTGCAGGCAAATCGACGACTACGGCCTTGTTCAAACCGAGGCTGACCTTCTTCTTCACGCCGGGGCCGCTTTCGACGATGCGGACGACCGAGGACGCGCCGGCAAAAGCTTCCGTCGGCGCCGGCAGATACATGCCGGTAACCGCCAGGCAGAATGATAGGCCGGCTGCGACAGACGCCCGAAATTTGTTTCCGCTCCGTTTCACCTTATGCCCCGTTCTCACCTGGTTCCTGCTCGTGTCTGTCATTGCTGCGTCTGGCCGACCGTTCCATCGCCCTTGACGATGGAGCCGGACTTGATGACCTGAATGTTCGGTTGGCCGTCACCGCTCAGCAGATAGTCCGCGGCGTCCGTGTCAGACTCCTGCGCATCGGCGACGCTTCGGAGCGCCAGCGAAATACGTTCCGCCATCTGCTGCGCAACCGTCATCACCTTCGACTGGTCGGGCGTAAGTTCCAGCGTGGCCGTGGTTCCAACCACCGCCTTGGTGCCGTCATCCTTTTCCTCGACCTGCTGGTCGATCGCGAGCACACGCACATTGCTGAGCACGGTTTCGGTCAGGTAGAGTTCGCCGTCACCCTTGCGCACCATGATCACGTCGACGCGGTCGTTCGGCAGGATGAAGCCACCGGCACCGGTTGCGACCGTGATTTCGGTCGCAACGGCGCGCTTGCCCGCCGGCAGCAGCGACGACATGATGCGGCTGGACGAATCTGCCACCTTTTCGTGGCGCACGGGTTCGCCGTTGAAGATCGGCAGACGCACGACCGCGCCGCTCAGATCATCGATCGCGGTCGGCTGATTTTCTTCGGTAATGATGCCATCGACCACACCGTCCTTCGGCCAAGCCATCCATTGGATGCTGTCGCCGCCCAGTCGCGATCCGACGGGCAGGCTCTTGCTGGCGACAAGCACGTTGACGGTGGGGGCACGCTCGACGACCGGTTCAGCCATCTGCGGCGCAGGCGCGCCCGTCAGCCTCATCGCCAAAAGACCGGCCATCGCAGCCGAGAGAACGGCCACTGCCAGTATGATGATGCGAACCGGTTTCATGATTGTTTCCGAGCCCCGAAAAAATGCCAGGCTCAGATTGATCAGGAATTGGTGTAATTATGGTTAACGGATTACTTATGAGCGCAGTTAACGAAAGCTGACCAGTCGGCCCAAAGGTCTCTCAAGTCAGCCGCGCGAAGGCCGCCTCCATAAGCGGCGACGAGGGATAGGCGGCAAAGCCCCCAAGCGCGATCGCGATCCCGTAAGGAATTTTCTTGGCCGTGAGCAAAAGCTGCGGGAAAGGAATGCCGCTCGCAAGGATCGTATCCTCCTGCTGGCGCAACAAAAGCACCGCGAGCGTCAGCACGCCGCCGAAGATCGAGACATAGAGCAGGAAGGCCGTCAACGACGACGTCAGGCCGAACCAGATGGCGCAGGCCGTCAGGAGCTTCGCGTCCCCGCCGCCCATCACGTTCGTCGCAAACAGGGCAAAACATGCGGCAAAGACTGCGGCGGCCGCGAGCACATGCAGGCCGATCTCGGCGAACCCCAAGCCGGACATTGGCGCCACCAGGAAAAAGGCACCAAGCAGGATCACCGAAACACGGTTCGGGATCGTCATCGTCAGCAGGTCGGAAAACGCCGCAAATCCCAGGCAAAAGGGAAAGACTACGAAAATGGCGGCTTCAGTCATATTCACGGCCTCCCGAAATCAGATGCACGCGATCTGAGATCCGATCGCAGGATCCATAGATACCGATGGAGCCGCCCTTTTCGGGGGCGGCTCCATCGTCGATCCGCTACGAAAGCTGGATCGTCACAGTTTTCCGGCCGTGCTCGTCGAAACCGTCGTTTCGACCCCGCTGAACGTGGCGTTAATCGCATTGCCGAGCGAACTTGCACCGACAATGAGCGCCACCGAGACGAGGGCGGCAATCATGCCGTATTCGATCGCGGTCGCTCCGGACTCATCCCGCAGCAAGCGGCAGAAAATCGACTTCATCGAAATCCCCTCCGTTCGAGGCGGTCAGCCCGATTACTTGGCTGCGGCGGTCGCAGCATTCGACATCTTGGTGCCGAGGCTGCTGAAGACGGAATTCAGCTGGTTGCCGAGGGTCGTTGCACCTGCGATCAGGGCAACGGAGATGAGCGCGGCAATGAGGCCATACTCGATGGCGGTCGCGCCGGACTCGTCCTTCATCAGACGGGCAAAAATCTTCTTCATGATGATTCTCCTACTTCACGTTTGTTGTTCAGCACTTCCGCCAACTGTTGCCGTTGATCGGATGAACCCCAAACTAGTCCTGGCGCATTGCCATCAACTTAAAGAAGGCGGTTACCTGAAGGTTAACGAAGCATCCCTGATTTTTGGGTAAACGAACAGAAAACGGCAAAGCCTCCGCAAAGCCTCGATAGCGTCGACTTAACGGTTCGTTCACCAAGACCAGTGAGTATGGCATGAACACCACCTAGGGACCCGCCATGACCACGCCATTCGCGACCGGCCGAGCCGCCATTTTCGCATTCGCGATCGCCGCCCTCGCCCCATCGGTTGCCGCTGCGGCCGAAAGCGACTTGATGCGTGTGTATATGGATCATGCGCGCGTATTGAAGCTCGACCGCCCGGTCAGCAAGGTCATCATTGGCAATGCAGAGGTGGCGGACGCGACGGTTGCGGATGCCCGTACGATCGTCATTACCGGCCGCAACTTCGGAACCACCAACTTGGTCATCCTCGATCAGGACGGAAACGCCATCGTCGACGAGCGGATCCTGGTGTCGATCGACGAAGGCAACACAGTGCGCGTCTATAAACAAACGTCCCGCACCGTGCTCTCCTGCACACCAAATTGCGAGCGTCACGCGGAACGCAAAACCACAGGTAGCACCAATTGATTTTTATGGGTTCGAAGCGCGTGATTCGTTAAAATACGCACCATCCCTGAGAACGAAATATCAATGGTTGCTCCATAATCTGCCGCCCGTCTGGCGTAACATGATGGGACGGCGCAATGAACATCGAGCAGGGCACAAGGCGGCCGAGTGCCGCCGAAAACGGGCGAAAAGGCATCTTCAGCCGCTTCCTTCGCAACCGCAAAGGCACGACGAGCATCGAGTTCGCCATCCTCGCGCTTCCCTTCTTCATGGTGATCTTCGCCTCACTCGAAACCTTCGCTGCCTTCTACGGCGACCAGCTCCTGGCGAATGCGACGGAGACGATGGCGCGCAAGGTCCGCACCGGTCAGATCACCTTCGAGCAGGGAAAACTGACCGATATGAACCAGGCTGAGTTCCGCCAGGCATTCTGCGACGAGATCTCCATCCTGATGAAGTGCTCGGCCACCGAAGCCGGCCAACCCTCGCAGTTCTATCTGGACGTCAGGGCGGTCAACGATCTCAGCAAGTTTCCCGTGCTGATCCCGCGGAAGGCCGATTCCACCGACATCGACACGGCCGACTTCAAGTTTGCTCCTGGCGGCCCCGGCTCCTTCAACGTGGTTCGCGCCTATTATCGCTGGAGCGTCTTCACGGACCTCGTCAGGCCGTTCATCACCAACCTGCGGCCCGCCGGCTCAAGCATGCCGAAGGACTATCTCATGGTGGCGACCGCCACCTTCCGCAACGAGAGCGAGTGAGGCACCCCCGATGCCGTATTCCGCGTTAGAAATCCTGCGCCTCAAGCCAATCACCAAGGCCCTTGGTGCGCTGCGGCGCGACAGAAGCGGCGTCGGTGCGGTCGAATTCGCGATCGTCGCCCCGCTGCTGGTGATGGCCTATCTCGGCGCCTTCGAACTCTCGGTCGGTTTTACAGTTGCCGGCAAGACCGCGCGCGCCGCAAGCGCTACGGCCGACGTCGTCGCGCAGCAGACGGAAGTCAACAAGGCCTTCCTCGCCAACGTGCCGAACATCGCAAAGAGCATCCTGGCGCCCTACGGAAATGCCAACTACACGCTGAAGATCAGCGGCATCGCGGTCACGAACACCAATGAGGGCACGATCCTGTGGTCGCGCGATCAGGCAGGCGGCACACCCTATGCCGTCAATACCAAGGTCTCCCTGCCCGCCCAGTTCACAGCGACCAACTCCTTCGTCATTCGCACGGAACTGACCGTGCCGCACGAACTCCTGCTCTATGCGCCCAACCTTCAGGCGACGGCAAAGACCATCGATCTCTCCAAGACGGCCTACTTCCACGCACGCCTCTCCCAGCCGATAAAATGCTCGGATTGCTGATCAGACAGACATGCGACGCAATTGCATTGAGCAACGAGCGGCGCTATCCCTTCGAGATTGCGCGGGTGCCCTAGAGGGCGTGCCTGCGCTTTTCCGGAGGTTTCGGGCCGCGATCGCCGCGCGCCCGCTGTCAGGTGCATCATGGCGCGTGCCTTTCTATTCGTTCTCGATTCCTTTGGCATAGGCGGAGCGCCGGACGCCGAAGCCTTCGGCGATCTCGGTGCCAACACGCTTGGCCATATCGCCGAGTTCTGCGCTATCGGCGCTGCCGACCGGCCAGGTTTGCGCGAGGGCCCGCTCAGCCTGCCGAACATGTCCGCGCTTGGCCTGATCCACGCTGCAAAGCTTGCGACCGGCACCATTCCCCAGGGCATGCCGATGCCCAATCGTGTCTATGGCGCCTATGGCGCGGCGAGCGAAGTATCGCGCGGCAAGGACACGCCTTCCGGTCATTGGGAAATCGCCGGGACCCCCGTCATGTTCGACTGGGGCTACTTCTCCGCCGAAGGCGACGCCTTTCCGCCGGAGCTCGTCGAAGCGATCTGCCGCGAGGCCAACATTCCCGGCATTCTCGGCAACTGCCACGCCTCCGGCACCGACATCATCGTCCGCCACGGGGAGGAGCACATGCGCAGTGGCAAGCCGATCTGCTACACTTCGTCGGACTCGGTCTTCCAGATCGCAGCGCACGAGCAGAGTTTTGGCCTCGACCGCCTGCTCGAGCTTTGCCAGATCGTTCGCCGCCTGCTCGACGACTACAATATCGGCCGCGTCATCGCCCGCCCCTTCGTCGGCACGAGCCCGCAGACCTTTGTGCGCACCGGCAACCGGCGCGACTTTTCGGTGCTGCCGCCGGAGCCGACCATCCTCGACCGGCTGGTGGAGGCCGAGCGCTCGGTTCACGCTATCGGGAAGATCGGCGACATCTTCGCCCATCAGGGCGTGACCAAGCTGACCAAGGCCGATGGCAACATGGCGCTCTTCGATGCCAGCATTGAAGCCATCGACGAGGCCGAGGACGGAAGCCTGGTCTTCACCAACTTCGTCGATTTCGACATGCTCTACGGCCATCGTCGCGACGTTGCCGGCTATGCGGCTGCCCTCGAGGCCTTCGACGCGCGCCTGCCCGATCTCGACCGGCGCCTGCAGCCGGGCGACATCGTCATCCTGACGGCCGACCATGGCTGCGACCCGACCTGGCGCGGTACCGACCATACGCGCGAGCGCGTGCCGGTGCTGATGTTCGGGCCGTCCCTGCGCAGCCGCTCGCTTGGCATTGCCAATACCTTCACGCATATCGGCGAAACCGTCGCCAAGCATCTCGGCATCGCGCCGGGGCACCATGGGAGAAGCCTCATTTGACCGCACATCTGAAGAAGGCGGAACTGCATTGCCACATCGAGGGTGCGACGCCGCCCGAACTGGCTTTGGCCCAGGCCGAGAAATATGGCGTCGACACCAGCGCAATCATCCGCGACAAGGCCTATGTCTGGGAAGACTTCACCAGCTTCGTGAAATGCTACGACGCCATCGCCTCACTGTTTAAGACCGAGGAAGACTACGCGCTGCTCGCTGAAGCCTATCTGACCGAGCTTGCCGAAGCCGGCACGATCTATAGCGAAATCATCGTTTCGCCCGACCACGGCAACACGATCGGCCTGGGTGCCCACGCCTATCTCGAAGGTCTTGCCGCCGGAATGGAAGCCGCCCGGCAGAAGACTGGGATCGAATCGCGCATGCTGATCACGGGCATCCGCCATCTCGGCCCGGAATCGGTGATCAAGACGGCCGAATTCGCCGCCAGGCGCGAACACAAGCTCGTCACCGGCTTCAACCTTGCCGGCGAAGAGCGCATGCACAAGGTCGCCGACTTCGCGCGCGCCTTTGATATCGTGCGCGATGCCGGCCTCGGGCTGACGATCCATGCGGGCGAACTCTCGGGCGCCTTCAGCGTTCGCGACGCGCTCGACCACGTGCGCCCGTCGCGCATCAGCCACGGTGTGCGGGCGATCGAAGACGCGGATCTGGTGCGGCGCCTCGCCGATGAGGGTGTAGTGCTCGAGGTCTGCCCCGGTTCCAACATCTCGCTTCAGGTCTTCCCCGATTTCGCGTCGCATCCGCTGCGGGCCCTGCACGAGGCCGGCGTGCGCGTCACGCTCAATTCCGACGACCCACCGTTCTTCCACACTTCGCTCGCCCAGGAATACGACATCGCCTCCGCGGTGATGGGCTTCAGCGACGATGAGATCAACGGCATGACCAGGACCGCGATCGAAGCGGCCTTTGTCGACGAGGCGACGCGCCAGCGGTTGCTGACGCGGATCTAGGGGTACAGGTCGCGATTTGCCGGCTGGGGATGACGGTCTCCGGTCGGCCAATACCCTTGCGGCGACGGCGCATTCCATGGAAAAAGGACGGATACAAAAAATCCGGAAAGGTGAGCCATGAACGGCGTTACAGTGATCGATCATCCGCTTGTGCAGCACAAGCTGACCATCATGCGCAAGAAGGAGACCTCGACTGCGGGTTTCCGCCGGCTTCTCCGTGAGATCTCGACGCTGCTCTGCTACGAGGTGACGCGCGATCTCGAACTGACGATGGAGCGCATCGAAACGCCGCTGCAGGAAATCGACTCGCCGGTCCTCGAAGGCAAGAAGCTTGTCTTCGCCTCGATCCTGCGCGCCGGCAACGGGCTGCTGGAAGGCATGCTCGAACTCGTGCCTTCAGCCCGCGTCTCCCATATCGGCGTCTATCGCGACCATGAGACGCTGGAGGCGGTGGAATACTACTTCAAAGCACCGGAGAGCCTGTCAGAGCGCCTGATCATCGTCGTCGATCCGATGCTTGCCACCGGCAATTCCTCGATCGCGGCGATCGACAAGCTGAAGGAGCGCGGCGCCAAGAACATGCGCTTCCTCTGCCTGCTCGCCGCACCTGAAGGCATCCGCAATTTCCAGAGCGCGCACCCGGACGTACCGATCTTCACCGCCTCGATCGACAGCCACCTGAACGAACTCGGCTACATCATGCCCGGTCTGGGTGACGCCGGCGACCGCATGTACGGCACCAAGTGATTTTCAGATCCTTAACCAGGATCTGAAATCGATGAGAAAACCGCCGGATCCCGGCGGTTTTTTTATGTCGTCTTAGGCATCATCGGCTCTACTTGCACGAGCATAAGTTAGATTGAGAGGTGATGTCCATGCTCGTCCGTTTGCTGACATTGGCCGGCGCTGCGGCAGTCGCGGCCATCTTGGTCCCGAACCTTGCGACCAGGTTTCTGTCCCACGCAGACAACGGGAAGACCACACAGGAAGCTGCAGCCCCGCCGACGACCACCGCGAAATACGCGATGGGGCGCAGCGTCGTGCTCGACGCCGACGACAGAGGCCATTTCATTGGCACCTTCCGCATCAATGGACGAACCGAACGCGGACTGGTCGATACCGGCGCCAGTGCGATCATTATCAACTTTTCAACCGCAAGGCGGCTCGGGATTTCGGCGAGCACGCTCGACTTCGCCGCGGCACGTGTCAACACGGCCAATGGCATCGTCGGGGCAGCGCCGGCGGTCCTCAGCCGAATCGAGATCGGCGGCATATCGGTGCGCGACGTTCAGGCGCTGGTGCTTCCGGACAAGGCGCTCTCGGGGACTCTGATCGGCATGACCTTCCTGAACCGGCTGTCCTCTTTCCGTGTCGAGGACGGCGACCTGCATCTGGTCAGGTGATTTTCGCGAGGATCGGGGACCTCGTCTCCGGCTCGACCTCATCGATCGTGTAGAGTGCCAAAAGGCGTCGCCGGGCCGCTTCCGCCGCCTCCTGGTCTGCCGCGTGAACGAAGGCGATCAGATCGCCCTTCTCGACCCGCGTGCCAAGCGGCTTCAGCGCGTCGAAACCCACGCGGTGATCGATCCTGTCGTCTGGATGCGAACGCCCGCCGCCGAGCGCGATGACGGCCAAGCCCAGTTCCCGCGTCTCGCAGGCGGCGAGATAGCCGGACTGCGAGGCTTCGACCGGCAGAATGACCGGCGCACGTCCGAGATAGGCGACCGAGCGCTCGATGAAATCCGCCGGGCCACCCAGCGCATGTACCATCTTCCCGAACCGTTCCAGCGCCGCTCCGCTGCCAAGCACTTTGCGCGCCTGGGCTTCACCCTGTTCGGCATCGCCGGCAACGCCGCCGGCCACCAACATTGCGGCGGCAAAGGCGAGCACGACGGTTTCAAGCCGCGTTCCCTTCTTCTCGCCTCGAAGGAAAGCCAGGCAATTGTCGATCTCCAGTGCATTGCCGGCCGCGTCTGCCAGGGGCTCGTTCATGTCGGTCAGGAGTGCGGAGGTGCGAACGCCGGCGCCATTGGCAACGTCGACCAACGAGCGCGCCAGGATCTCGGCCTCACGCGCATCGCTCATGAAGGAGCCGTTGCCGAGCTTGACGTCCAGCACCAGCGACTGAAGGCCGGCCGCGAGCTTCTTCGACAGAATCGAGGCCGTGATCAGCGGTACCGAATCGACGGTCGCAGTGACATCGCGGATCGCATAGAGGCGCTTGTCGGCAGGCGCGAGATTAGCGGTCTGGCCGATGATGGCGCAACCGATCTCGTCGACCGTCCTGCGGAAGACACTCGCCGACGGCTGGATATCATAGCCGGGTATGGATTCGAGCTTGTCGAGCGTGCCGCCGGTGTGCCCGAGCCCGCGCCCTGATATCATCGGCACGGCGAGCCCGCAGGCGGCAACGATCGGCGCCAGCATCAGCGAGACGTTGTCGCCGACACCGCCGGTCGAATGTTTGTCGGCTATGGGTCGTCTGATGGTGCTCCAGTCGAGTGTTTCGCCACTATCGCGCATCGCCAATGTCAGAGCGACGGTCTCCTCGCGGCTCATGCCGGAGAACCAGATCGCCATGGCGAAGGCGGCGACCTGCCCTTCGGAGATCGAACCATCCGACAGGCCGCGAACGAAATCCGCGATCTCGGCCGGGGCGAGGTGCTCGCCGTTGCGTTTGCGCCTGATGGTTTCCTGCGGAAGCATCGTCACCCGCACACCGCGTCGGCCGCGATCATGTCGGCGAGGATCGCGGCAAGCCGCTTGCCGCCGATCGGCGCCATGTCCTTCGTCTCGTGATGGCTGATCTCGCCACCGGTCATGCCGGCGCCGAAATTGGTGATCACAGAGGCGGCAACGACGCGGAGGCCGAAGAAGCGCGCGAGGATGACTTCCGGAACCGTGGACATGCCGACCGCATCGGCGCCAAGGATGCGCGCCATGCGGATCTCCGCCGGCGTTTCGAAGCTCGGTCCGGAGAACCACATGTAGACGCCGGCGAGAAGCGGAATGCCGAGGCGCTCGGCGCTCTCCTGCATTCTTTCCGCAAGCTCGGCATCATAGGCATTGGTCATGCCGACGAAGCGATCGTCGCTGTCGACGCCGATCAGCGGGTTGAAGCCCGAATAGTTGATGTGGTCGGATATCCGCATCACCGATCCCGGCGGCAGATCGTCCCGCAGCGATCCGGCGGAATTGGTCAGCACCAGGCATTCGATGCCGAGCGCCCTAAGGGTTTCGAGCGGGACGCGCATCGCATTGGCGTCGCCCTGCTCGTAGTAGTGGACACGACCAGACAGCATGACAACAGGCACGCCCGAGAGCGTTCCGGCCACAAGTTCGCCGGCATGGCCGGAGACGCTGCTGACCGGGAACCCGGGGATCTCGGCGTAGGAGAGGCGCAACGTCTCGTCCAAAGCCTCGACCAGAGAACCGAGGCCAGAGCCGAGCACGATGCCATAGCGTGGAGAGAGGCCCCCGAGCCTGGCCTTCAACAGTTCAGCGGCCGCGGTCATCCGAGAATCTCGGTCTCGAAGCTGTGCGGCAGCAGGTCCGACAGTGCCAGGGTCTTTTTCACGCCGGTCTCGTCGCACAGGAAGATGCGCGTGCTGGCGCCGGAGAACTCCGCCAGCCGCTGGCGGCAGCCGCCGCAGGGCGGGCAGAGCGCCAGCTTCTCGGCAATGACGGCGACTTCCATGATCTTGCGCTGGCCGGCCATGACCATATGGCTGATCGCGGTGGTTTCGGCGCACCAGCCCTCGGGGAAGGACAGGTTCTCGATGTTGGCGCCGGTATAGATCTTGCCGTCCTCGGCGCGGATCGCCGCGCCGACCGGAAACTTCGAGTAGGGCGCATGCGCCTTGGCCATTGCGTCACGCGCGGCTTCGAACAGTTCCTTTTCCATGGTTCTAGCGCTCCTTGACATAGGGGACGCCGCCGGCCTTCGGCGGAATGGCCTTGCCGATGAAACCGGCAAGCAGGATTACGGTGAGGATATAGGGCAGCGCCTGCATCAACTGCACCGGCACCTGGCCGATCAGCGGCAGCGGATTGCCCTGCAGGCGGATGGCGAGCGCATCGAGGAAGCCGAAAAGCAGGCAGGCGAGCATGATATTGAATGGCCGCCACTTGGCGAAGATCAACGCTGCCAGCGCGATATAACCCTTACCGGCGGTCATGCCCTTGACGAAGCCGGCGGTCATGGCCAGCGACAGATAGGCACCGGCAAAGCCGCAGAGAATGCCGCAGCAGATGACGGCGCGATAGCGCATCCAGATCACCGAAATACCGGCTGTGTCGACCGCGCCCGGGTTCTCGCCGACCGCGCGCAGACGCAGCCCGAAGCGGGTGCGGTAGAGGATCCACCAGCTGATCGGCACCATGGCAAAGGCGACATAGGTCAGGATGAAATGCCCGGAAAGCAGGTCCGAATAGATCGGACCGAGGATCGGGATTTCGCGGATGCTGTCGGCATAGGGGAAGGTGATCGTCTGGAAGCGTGCGCCTTCGCCGAGTGCCGGCGTGCGGCCGCCCTGGCGGAACCAGGCCTCGCCAAGGATGACGGTCGAGCCGGCGACGATGAAGTTGATCGCGACACCCGAGACGATCTGGTTGCCGCGCTGGGTGATCGACGCATAGCCGTGCACCAGCGACAGCGCGATCGAGATCAGGATGGCAGCAAGCAGCCCCATCCAGACCGACTGGGTGACGGCCGCAACAGCGCCGGCGGCGAAGGCAGCACCAAGCATCTTGCCTTCAAGGCCGATGTCGAAGATGCCGGCGCGCTCGGTGAAGAGCCCTGCCAGCGCCGCGAAGATCAGCGGAACGGATACGCGGATGGTGGACTCGAGGAGCACCACGATGACGTGGAAGAAATCCATGGCCTCAAGCTCCCTTGGTCTGTGCCACGACGGCCGCACGGCGGCTCTGCGTCGCAAACAGCCGGGCGATCGCCGGCCTGAACATGTTTTCGAGTGCACCGGCAAAGAGAATGACGAGACCCTGGATGATCACGATCATGTCGCGCGAGATCGACGGCATTTCGAAGGAGATTTCGGCTCCGCCCTGGTAAAGCATGCCGAAGAGAATGGCGGCCGGGATGATGCCGGCCGGATGCGAGCGGCCCATCAGCGCCACGGCGATGCCGACGAAGCCTGCGCCCTGCACGAAGTCGAGCTGCATGCGCCCCTGCTCGCCCATGATCGGATTGAGCGCCATCATGCCGGCAAGCGCACCGGATATCATCATGGTGATGACGGTGATGCGGCTTTCGCTCATGCCGGCGTAGCGCGCGGCCGAAGGGCTGTGGCCCATGGTGCGCATTTCATAGCCGAGCTTGGTGCGCCAGATCAGAAGCCAGACGCAGAAGGCCGCGACCAGCGCCAGCAGGAACGAGACGTTGAACGGCGCCGTGCCGATATCCAGCCCGAAGATCGCGAGCAGCCAATCGAGCTTGGGCAGTTGCCCGCCTTCGGCGAAGGTGCGCGTCTGCGGCGACATCGAGCCGAGCGGCTTCAGCACCCGAGTCAACAGGTAGACCATCAGGCTCGAGGCGATGAAGTTGAACATGATCGTCGTGATGACGATGTGGCTGCCGCGCTTGGCCTGCAGCCAGCCGGGCAGGAAGGCCCAGGCGGCGCCGAAGAAGGCGGACCCGAGGATCGCCAGCGGGAACACCACGAACCACGGCATCGTCTGGTCGAGCCAGAGGCAGGCAAGCGCCACGCCGATACCGCCGACATAGGCCTGGCCTTCGCCGCCGATGTTAAAGAGGCCGGCATGGAAGGCGACTGCGACGGCAAGACCGGTGAAGATGAAGGTGGTGGCGTAGTACAGCGTGAAGCCGAGATATTCGCCGCGGCCGAAGGCGCCGTTGATCAGGTGATAGGCCGCTTCCAACGGATTTTCACCGACGAGCAACACGACGAGACCGGCGACGAGGAAGGCAACAGCGAGGTTGACCAGCGGGACGAGGCCGTATTCGACCCAGCCCGGAAGCTTAGCATAGGGGGTGCTCATTCTGCGGCCTCCTTGCGGCCTTCAACGCCGGCCATCAGCAGGCCGAGTTCGCCCTCGGTCGCATCCGGATCGCGCTCGCCGACGACACGGCCGGCAAACATGACGAGGATACGGTCCGACAGGGCGCGGATTTCATCGAGCTCGACGGAGACCAACAGGACAGCCATGCCCTGGTCGCGCATCTCGATGATCCGTCTATGGATGAACTCGATGGCGCCGACATCGACGCCGCGCGTCGGCTGGCCGATGATCAGCACATCGGGCCCGCGCTCCATTTCACGCGCCAGCACGATCTTCTGCTGGTTGCCGCCGGAGAAATTGGCGGTCTTCAGCCGCGGATTCGGCGGGCGGATATCGTATTCAGCGATGCGCTGCTCTGCGTCCTTGCGGATCGCATCGACGTTCAGGAAGACGCCGTTGAGGTAACGCTTGTCGTGATGATAGCCGAGGATCGCGTTTTCGCATTCCTCGAACTTCAGCACGAGACCGACATGGTGGCGGTCTTCCGGCACGTGGGCGAGACCACGATTGCGCAGTTCGGAGGGGTCGGCGCGGCCGGTAACGTCGATCGGCTTGCCGTTGAGAAGCACGGAGCCCGACACGGCGCGACGAATGCCCGAAATCGCTTCGAGCAGCTCGGATTGGCCGTTGCCGGCAACACCAGCGATGCCGACGATCTCGCCCGCCCTCAGGTTGAAGGAGACGTTGTCGACCATGGTGACGCCGCGGCCGTCCTTGACCGTCAGCCCCTCGACCGCGAGCTTCACCTCGCCGGGCTTGGCCTCGCCCTTTTCGACACGCAGCAAGACGCGACGCCCGACCATGAGTTCGGCAAGCTCTTCGACCGAGGTTTCAGCCGCCGTGCGCGTTGCTACCATCTCGCCGCGGCGCATGACCGACACCTCGTCGGTGATCGCCATGATCTCGCGCAGCTTGTGGGTGATGAGGATGACGGTCTTGCCCTGGTTCTTCAGCTGTTCGAGCACCCGGAAGAGATGGTCGGCCTCAGCCGGCGTCAAGACGCCGGTCGGCTCGTCGAGGATCAGGATATCGGCCCGGCGATAAAGTGCTTTCAGGATCTCGACGCGCTGCTGCAGGCCAACGGGCAGTTCCTCGATGACGGCATCCGGATCGACTTCCAGCGCGTATTCGCGCTCCAGCCGCTTCAGCTCGACGCGCGCCTTGGCAATACCTTTGTTGAGGATCTGGCTGTCCTCGGCGCCGAGCATGATGTTTTCGAGCACCGTGAAGTTCTCGACCAGCATGAAATGCTGGTGGACCATGCCGATGCCGGCGGCGATCGCCGCATTCGGATCGCGGATCGCTACGGGTTTTCCGTCGACGAGGATTTCACCGCTATCGGCCTGATAGAAGCCGTAGAGGATCGACATCAGGGTCGATTTTCCCGCACCGTTTTCGCCGATGATGCCGTGGATCGTCCCTTTGCGGACTTTTAGATTGATGTTCTTGTTGGCGTGGACCGGACCGAAACTCTTGTCGATCCCACGCAGTTCGATGGCAATATTGTCCATATTGGCCTTGCGATCCCCAAACTGGCCCGCTTCGGCATTCTTCCCAGAAACCGTGCCGGCGATTTTTTTACCATTTGGTCTAAGTTTATCATCGATTTTTCGGGGCGAAAGCCCTCAACCGTGATCTCCTTATACTCTCATCAGATCGCTGGTGAGAGTCCAGCGTGAATATACACAGGCACTTGGACGCGAAAAACCGGCGACAACGGGTGCCGCCGGTCCTTCATCTTGGGATTATTTGGTGGTTCTCAGACGGCTCGCACGGGCCGAAGCAGCCTGAGGGCATTCATCGTGACGAGAACGGTCGCACCGGTGTCGGCGAGGATCGCCGGCCAAAGGCCGGTAACGCCGATGATCGTCGTCACCAGGAAGACCGCCTTCAGGCCAAGCGCAATCGTGATGTTCTGAACGATGTTGCGCATCGTCGATCGGGAGAGCCGGATCATCGCCGCGACGTCGCCGACACGGCCGTGCAACACCGCCGCGTCCGCCGTTTCCAGCGCCACATCGGTGCCGCCGCCCATGGCGATACCGATGTCGGCCGCGGCCAGCGCCGGCGCGTCGTTGATGCCGTCACCGATCTTGGCGACGTTGAAGCCTTCCGCCTTCAGTTCGCGCACGATACGTTGCTTGTCCTCGGGCAGGAGTTCCGCACGGACCTCCATGCCGAACTGGCGGCCGATCGCTTCGGCCGTGCGGCGGTTGTCGCCCGTCAGCATGACGACGCGGAGGCCGGCGTCCGTGAGCGCCTTCACACCCGCGGCCGCATCCGGCCGAGGCTCGTCACGCATGGCAATGGCACCGGCCATCACGCCACCGGCGACCAGCACAGAAACGGTTTTGCCCTCATCGTTGAGAGCGGCGACGCGCGCCTTTTCGTCGGCCGTCATCGGCGTCCGCTCGGCTGCGGCCTTCGGCGAACCGAAGAACAGCGCGATGCCTTCGACGGTGCCTTCCAGCCCCTTGCCGCCCACCGCATTCACAGTGGCGATATTGGGGATCGCAACGCCATCAGCCGTGCTGCGCTCCAGGATGGCCCGGGCAAGCGGGTGGCTCGATCCCTGCTCCAGTGCTGCGGCAAGACGCAGGACCTCCGCCTCCGACCGGCCGAAGCCGACGATATCCGTCACCTTCGGCTTGCCTTCGGTCAGCGTTCCGGTCTTGTCGAAGGCGGCGGCCGTGACCTTGCCGACATTCTCAAGCACAGCGCCGCCCTTCATCAGCAAACCGCGACGGGCGCCGGCCGAAAGGCTGGCGGCGATCGCTGCCGGTGTCGAGATGACCAGCGCGCAGGGGCAGCCGATCAGAAGGATGGCAAGACCCTTGTAGATCCACTCGTCCCAGGAGCCGCCGGAGAGAAGCGGCGGCAGCACCGCCACAAGCGCCGCGACGACGACGACACCCGGCGTATAGTAGCGCGAGAAGCGGTCGATAAAGCGCTCGGTCGGCGCCTTGCTTTCCTGGGCTTCCTCCACCATGCGGACGATGCGCGCAATGGTGTTGTCGGCAGCGGCGGCCGTGACCCGCACGCGCAGCGCGCCGGAGCCATTGACGGTGCCCGCAACCACAGTGTCATCGACTTCCTTGCGCACCGGCGTGCTCTCGCCGGTAACCGGCGCTTCGTCGACGGCACTTTCGCCGGAGAGAATGACTCCGTCAGCCGGAATGCGGTCGCCGGGGCGAACGAGAATGACGGCGCCCACGCTCAGCGTTTCGGCCGGAACCTCATCCAGCCGCCCATCGCGCTCGACGAAGGCGGATTTCGGAACGAGCGCCGTCAGCGACTGGATGCTGGCGCGCGCCTTGCCGGCGGCCACGCCCTCCAGCAGTTCACCGACCAGGAAGAGCAGGACGACCATTGCCGCCTCTTCCGTCGCGCCGATGAAGACCGCGCCGATCGCGGCGATCGTCATCAGCATCTCGATCGAAAACGGCGTGCCCATGGTCGCAGCGACAAAGGCGCGCCGCGCAATCGGCAACAGGCCGACGAGCATGGCGAGGGTAAAGATCCAGGGCTCGGTCGCCGGGATCGTCTTGCCGACCGCATAGGCGGCAATCAGCGCCAGGCCGCTGGCAATCGTCAGCTTGCCCTTGCCCGACTTCCACCAGGGGCCGCTCGTCGGGCCGTGGTCATGACCGTGAAGGCCCATCGCTGCCGCGACTGTCTCGCCCTTCTGGCTGGCGTTACCCTCGTGATGATGGGCGTGCTCATCGTGTCGATTACCATGATCATGGTCATGGTCATGACTGTGATCGCCGTGATCGTGGTCGTGGTTATGGTCATGATCGTGTCCGGAGCAGACATGCGCCGCTTTCCGCTCCGACGCCTGGCCTGCCTGGATCGGATGCAAACGATAGCCGAGCTTTCCGACCCTGCTCACAATCGACGTCGCAAGATCGTTTTCGTCGGCAAACTTGACCGACATGGTGCCCGCCGACACAGAGACCGATACGTCCTCGACGCCCGACAGCCGGCGCACCGCCGTATCGATCTTGGACGCGCAGGACGCGCAATCCATGCCCTCGACGCGATAACGGGCTTCCCGAATAGTGCTCGCCATAACCTGCTCCTTGCAAATTCTGAAGCAAGGCTACGACCTCTAGCAACTAGAGCTACAAGGCCAAATTGCTGCGTGATTGCAGATTTTTTGGCGAATTATCGCGACAGGAAGCGGATGACCCAGTCGGCAATGCCCCGATAGGGCGGTTTCACCAGGTCGCTCGGCGCCGGATCGAGTTTCCTCAGCACCGGCATCGCCTTGGAGAAGGTCAGGAACCCGTCGCGCCCGTGATAGTGGCCTATGCCGCTGGCGCCGACGCCGCCGAAAGGCAGGTCGTTGCAGCCGAACTGGTAGAGCGTGTCGTTGACGCAGACCCCGCCGGCGACGATGCGTGACAGGACGGCCTCGATTTCAACGTTATCGCGACTGAAGCAATAAAGTGCCAACGGGCGGTCGCGATCGCGCACATAGGCGATGGCTTCGTCGATGGAAGCGTAACTGACGATGGGAAGGATGGGCCCAAAAATCTCCTCGCCCATGACGGCGCTGTCGTGGTCCGGATCAAGCACGAGCGTCGGCAGCAGGACGCGTTCCCGCGCTATCGCGTCTGCTGCCCCTTCGAGAAGGGAAACCACCGGATGACCGCGCGCCTCGGCATCCGCAATGAGCCGCTTCAGGCGCTCGTACTGGGCGTCGTTGATGATCGACGTGTAATCGTCGAGACCACGCTTCGACCGATAGCGCGCCACAGCCTCCCGTTTGAGCTGCTCCACGAAAGCATCCCGCCTGCTCTCATGGATCAGCACATAGTCGGGCGCGATACAGGTCTGCCCGGCGTTGAAGAACTTTCCGGTCGCGATGCGCGCAGCAGCCTTGGCGAGGTCTGCGGCTTCGCCGACGATCGCCGGCGATTTGCCGCCGAGCTCCAGCGTGACAGGTGTCAGGTTCTGCGCGGCCGCCGCCATCACCTTGCGGCCGACGGCGGTCGAGCCGGTGAAGAACAAGTGATCGAAGGGAAGGGCGGAGAAGGCTGCCGAAAGCTCGGCGGCCCCCAGGGCAACAGCCACCCGTGTCTCGGGAAAGACTTCGGCAAGCAGCGAGCGAAGGAATTCCGCGGTGCGCGGCGTGTGTTCGGACGGCTTCAGGTACACGTGGTTACCGGCCGCGATCGCCGCCACCAAGGGGGCAAGCGCCAGGTTGACCGGGTAGTTCCACGGCGAAATGATACCGACGACACCGAGCGGCACGAAGCGCACTTCGGCCTTCGCCGGCCATAGCTTCCAACCGGCCTTGCGTCGTTCCGGCCGAACCCAGTGTTTGAGCTTCGCCAGCGTGTGGTCGATCTCCGAGAGTACGACACCCCCTTCGCCAAGCAACGTCTCATGCCGGGCGCGATGACCAAAATCCTCTTCGATCGCCTCGCACATCTCCTCCATGCGGTCGCGCAGGCGGTCCCTGAGCCGGCTCAGGTCCGCACGGCGTTGTTCGACGGACGGCCGGTTGTCGCGCCAGGTCGTGCGTAGCCCGTCGAAAGTGGCATGGAGACCTGCGGGGTTGTCAGTGGCTATGGTCATCGGTCGAGCGGGCAAAGAACCATTGGGCTGCGTAGTAGGTGCCAAGCACCCAGAGCGCGTTGAAGGGGATCGCGAAGCGGAAGCGGCCATAGGCGAGTATGCTGTCACTGATCAGGAACAACAGGCCGCCATAGGCGGCGAGCCGTGCCGCCGTTGCCCGGGGCGTTCCCGAAAGCTGTCGGGCGCGGGAAATGGCCTGAGCCGCCATTGCTCCAAGCGCCAGGGCGTAGATGATGACGGGAATGCGCATTTCGTCAGGAAGTGAGATCCAGAGCCCACCGACAACGGCGAGCGCAACGAGGGCAAAGGCCGCGAAGATGCCTTTGCTTTCGGCAAACTTGGCATCACGGGTGAGTGCGTAAATATAGGTGCAATGGGTCAGCAGAAAGCAAACGAGGCCTGCCAGGAAATCATCACCCGGCAGCATAAGAAAGACATCGCCGGCCGCCGCGAAGACGAGACCGATAGCAACTGCCCAGGCATAGGCGCTGGGTGTTTCAGAGATCGTTCGCAACACCACGACGAGAAGCAGCAGCGTCGCCGTCGGCTTCGTCAGATAATGCAGCCAGCGCCAGGGAGAATCGTCGGGGGCGGCAAGCAGGCTGCCGAGGATCGCCAAAGCGGCGCAGACGAAAAAGAGCACGTGGACGGGCCGGCTTCGGTGAACGTCCAAGGTTCCCTGATAACTCATGTCGCGCCACTCCCGCCCTAAGGCCGCGTTTCGACTCTGTTCCGGTCACGGCGATAGTTTCTATTTTTGCGCGATTGTCCAGCGGGGGCGCGCGGGCATATCGAGCAACACTACACTCCTGACGGACTATTGCGGACATCGCTCCGCTGGTGAACCGTCCGAAGCGCGGCAGGATTGCCCTTTCGCCGGCGGCTGGCTCATAGTGCGTTCCATGATCGCCCATTCCGCCAACGGGCCACAGCCAAGATCGGCCCCCGAACTCTTGCTGCTGCACGCATTGCCGCTCGACAGTTCCATGTGGGCGGAGCAGATGCATCTGCTGCCAGGCGCAACCCATGCCCCGACCCTCTATTCTTCGGGAGAGACGATTGACGCATGGGCGCGGGCCGCACTCAAACCGCTGAAGGGCGACAATATCATCGTGGTCGGCTGTTCCGTCGGCGGATCATGCGCGCTCGAGGTCGCGACCATCGCACCGCAACGGGTCTCGGCGCTGGTGCTGATCGGCACGAAGGCCAGGCATCATCCCGAACCGACTTTCCATGCCTCTGCGCTCAGGCTGATTGACGAAGAAGGCCTGGAGGCTGCCTGGTACTCCTATTGGGCGCCGCTGTTTTCCCGCACCGCCAGCACGGCAACGGTCGACCGGGCGAAGGAAATGGCGTTACGATCCTCGGCGGCGGAGATAGCAAGGGGCGTTACCGTGTTTCATACGCGGCCGAGCCGGGATCACTGCCTCTCGACGTTTCCGGGGCCGATCACGATCGTGTCCGGAGCGGACGACGTCGCTCCGGGGCCTAGCGCGAGCGCCTTGCAGGCCGCAGCCGCGATCGATGGCCGTTTGCACGTCCTCCCGGCTTGCGGCCATTATGTCCCACTGGAGCGTGCGTTTGCGCTGAATGCCATCCTGGCGGACGTGATCAGATCTCAGGAAGTCGCCTAAATTGGACGCTTGCGGCTTAGCAGGGGAATGCTTTCGGCGGTTCAAACGTCAAAAAGCCCGCTGGATTTCTCCATGCGGGCTTTTTTTGATTTGGTTGCGGGGGCAGGATTTGAACCTGCGGCCTTCAGGTTATGAGCCTGACGAGCTACCGGGCTGCTCCACCCCGCGCCAAGCGTAAATCCCGATGGGATTTATCGCGGTAACGTAAATCCCGAAGGGATTTATGGTCTGTGCCGAGCAAATTGCGAAGCGATTTGTCTCGTGTAAGGGACGCACTGATGACTTCGGTCTAGCAAAACAAAAGGGCCGCTTGAGGGCGGCCCGTGTTTCGGCTGGGCCGAGGGATGAAGAGAAGGTGATCTTTGTTTTCCGGATTTTATCTTGCGCTTTGCAGACCTGGCAGCGACCTACTCTCCCGCGTCTTAAGACGAAGTACCATCGGCGCTGGGGCGTTTCACGGCCGTGTTCGGAATGGGAACGGGTGCAGCCACCCCGCCAGAACCACCAGGTCGGCAAAGCGCAAGATTTGCGTCTAGCGGACGCAAACCGGATTGAGAAGCTGGTGAGTTGGTCGAGCCAACTCGTTTTGTTTTGAACACGTCGCTCATCTGAAGATGAGCATGAGCAATGGGAACGATCAAGCCAATCGAACGATTAGTACTGGTAAGCTTCATGCGTTGCCGCACTTCCACACCCAGCCTATCAACGTGGTCGTCTTCCACGGTTCTCAAGGGAATACTCGTTTTCAGGTTGGTTTCCCGCTTAGATGCCTTCAGCGGTTATCCATTCCATATATAGCTACCCTGCTATGCCCTTGGCAGGACAACAGGTCCACCAGAGATATGTCCATCCCGGTCCTCTCGTACTAGGGACAGATCCTGTCAATATTCCTACACCCACGGCAGATAGGGACCGAACTGTCTCACGACGTTCTGAACCCAGCTCACGTACCGCTTTAATTGGCGAACAGCCAAACCCTTGGGACCTGCTCCAGCCCCAGGATGCGATGAGCCGACATCGAGGTGCCAAACAACCCCGTCGATATGGACTCTTGGGGGTCATCAGCCTGTTATCCCCGGCGTACCTTTTATCCGTTGAGCGATGGCCCTTCCACGCGGGACCACCGGATCACTATGACCGACTTTCGTCTCTGCTCGACTTGTCAGTCTCGCAGTCAGGCGGGCTTATGCCATTGCACTCGACGACCGATTTCCGACCGGTCTGAGCCCACCATCGCGCGCCTCCGTTACTCTTTCGGAGGCGACCGCCCCAGTCAAACTACCCACCATACACTGTCCCGGATCCGGATAACGGACCGCGGTTAGACATCCATGACGATAAGGGTGGTATTTCAAGGATGGCTCCACAAGAACTGGCGTCCCTGCTTCAAAGCCTACCACCTATCCTACACATGCCGACACGAATGCCAGTGTAAAGCTATAGTAAAGGTGCACGGGGTCTTTCCGTCTGACCGCAGGAACCCCGCATCTTCACGGGGAATTCAATTTCACTGAGTCTATGCTGGAGACAGCGGGGAAGTCGTTACGCCATTCGTGCAGGTCGGAACTTACCCGACAAGGAATTTCGCTACCTTAGGACCGTTATAGTTACGGCCGCCGTTTACTGGGGCTTCGATTCAGAGCTTGCACCCCTCCTCTTAACCTTCCAGCACCGGGCAGGCGTCAGACCCTATACGTCGTCTTGCGACTTCGCAGAGCCCTGTGTTTTTGATAAACAGTCGCTACCCCCTGGTCTGTGCCACCCCAACAGACTTGCGTCCCTTGGGGTCACGCTTCTTCCGAAGTTACGCGTGCAATTTGCCGAGTTCCTTCAGCATAGTTCTCTCAAGCGCCTTGGTATACTCTACCTGACCACCTGTGTCGGTTTCGGGTACGGTCTATACGGTGGAGCTATTTCCTGGAACCGCGTCCCCGCCCACACAATCCAATAAGTGTGAACAAGTTAAGCGATCCGTCACTACCACCAGGCCCACGAATATTAACGTGGTTCCCATCGACTACGCGTGTCCGCCTCGTCTTAGGGGCCGGCTAACCCTGCTCAGATTAACTTTAAGCAGGAACCCTTGGTCTTTCGGCGAGAGGGTCTCTCACCCTCTTTATCGTTACTCATGTCAACATTCGCACTTCCGATACCTCCAGGACCCCTCACGGGTATCCCTTCACAGGCTTACGGAACGCTCCGCTACCACACGTCTTGCGACGTATCCTCAGCTTCGGTGCATGGCTTTAGCCCCGTTACATTTTCGGCGCAAAGACCCTTATTTAGACCAGTGAGCTGTTACGCTTTCTTTAAATGATGGCTGCTTCTAAGCCAACATCCTGGTTGTTTTGGGATCCTCACATCCTTTCCCACTTAGCCATGACTTGGGGACCTTAGCTGGAGGTCAGGGTTGTTGCCCTTTTCACGACGGACGTTAGCACCCGCCGTGTGTCTGCCGACTAGTACTCCTCGGTATTCGGAGTTTGGTTAGGATCAGTAAGACGGTGAGTCCCCATAGCCCATCCAGTGCTCTACCCCCGAGGGTATTCGGTCGACGCACTACCTAAATAGTTTTCGCGGAGAACCAGCTATTTCCGAGTTTGATTGGCCTTTCACCCCTAACCACAAGTCATCCCAATCTATTGCAACAGATGCGGGTTCGGTCCTCCAGTTGGTGTTACCCAACCTTCAACCTGCTCATGGCTAGATCACTCGGTTTCGGGTCTAATGCGACGAACTGAACGCCCTGTTCAGACTCGCTTTCGCTGCGCCTTCACCTATCGGCTTAAGCTTGCTCGTCACACTAAGTCGTTGACCCATTATACAAAAGGTACGCTGTCACCCTTGCGGGCTCCAACTGTTTGTAGGCATCCGGTTTCAGGTTCTATTTCACTCCCCTTGTCGGGGTGCTTTTCACCTTTCCCTCACGGTACTTGTTCGCTATCGGTCATGCACGAGTACTTAGGCTTGGAGA
>NZ_JBYTDX010000001.1:3342500-3782500 GCF_058791875.1 Ensifer sp. EB106-05-01-XG146 | reverse complement strand
CTGGCCTTGCCGCCGCGGCTGGCGGCAATGGCGGTTGCCGCGGCCGAAGAGGGACAGGCGGAAACCGCGTGTCTCTTGGCGGTGATGCTGACCGAACAGGGCTTGGGCGGTAACAGCGTCGATCTCGAGGACCGGGTGCGCCGCTTCCGTCAGGAGCGTGGCGACCGCGCCGACGCCTCGCGCAATCTGGCGCGGCGCATGGCGGCCGAGCTGAAGGGCGCGCCGAAATCGAGCGAACCGATCCAGCCGGGTGCCCTGCTGATGCACGCCTTTCCCGACCGCATCGCGCTGCAGCGCGGTGGCCGCGGCCGATTCGTCATGGCGAACGGACGGGGCGCCGAGATCCCCGAGACGGAGCGGCTGGCGGCGGCTTCCATGCTCGTCATCGCCGACCTGACCGGCCGCGCCGGCGGCCAGCGCGTGCTGGCGGCGGCAGAGCTGACGCGCGCCGAGGTCGAGGCGCATATGCCCGAGGCGATAACCCGCGAGGACCAGAGCTTTTTCGACAAGGCCAGCCGGCAGGTGCGGGCGCGTCGGGTCACGCGGCTCGGCGCCATCATCTTCGAGGAGGCGCCGCTCACACGACCGACCGGTGAATCGGCGGCGCGGGCACTCGCCGACGGCGTACGCCAGCTCGGCCTTGCCATCCTGCACTTCTCCAAGGAGGCGATGCAGATGCGCGACCGCATCGGCTTCCTCAACCGCTCGATCGGTGAACCCTGGCCGGATGTTTCCGACGAAGCGCTGCTCGACCGTCTCGACGACTGGTTCGTTCCCTTCCAGCACGGCATCACCGCGATTGCCGACATCAAGGCATCCAACCTCTCCGACGGTCTGCTCTCCCTCATTCCACACGAGCGGCAACGGGAACTCGGGCGGCTGGCGCCGACGCATTTCGAGGCGCCGACCGGGCAACGGCACCCGATCCACTACGACGGCGACGAGCCGCTGTTATCGATCCGGGTACAGGAGCTTTTTGGCCTGAAGACCCATCCGGCGATCGGCGATGGGCGGCTGCCGTTGCTGCTCGAGCTGATCTCGCCCGGACATCGGCCGATCCAGACGACGCGCGACCTGCCCGGTTTCTGGGCGGGTTCCTGGCGCGATGTGCGCGCCGACATGCGCGGGCGCTATCCGAAGCATCCCTGGCCCGAGGATCCGGCCAATGCGGCGCCGACGACACGGGCGAAGCCCCGTGGTACATGAGACGAAAGCATCGATCATTGGAATGCAGGCACGAATGACCACTGTTGCGCTCGAACACAACAACGACCAGACCAGCAACCGCAGTCTGCGCCTGCAGACGCTCGTTCGGCTGCGCTGGCTTGCCGTCGGCGGCCAGTCGATCGCCGTCCTCATCACGGCCTTCTGGCTGCAGTTTCCTCTGCCGCTGATTTCCTGCCTGGTGCTGATCGCGAGCCTCGCGCTGGTCAACGCCTATGTGACGTTGCGCTATCCGCCGACGCACCGGTTGCAGCCGCCGGCGGCCTTCGCGCTTCTCGGCCTCGATCTCGCGCAGATCACCGGATTGCTGTTCATCACAGGCGGGCTCACCAATCCCTTCGCGCCGCTGCTCTGCGTCCCGGTCATCATTTCCTCTGCGTCGCAGCCGAAGTCACACAGCATCATTCTTGCCGGTTTTGCGGTAATCGCCATCACCGCACTCGCCTTCTCACCCTTTCCGCTGCCCTGGTATCCGGGCACGGTCCTGCTGATGCCGCGGGTGCTGACCGCCGGCATCTGGTTTGCGATCGTCTCGATGACCGCCTTTGCCGCCTTCTATACCTACCGCGTGTCGCTGGAAGCGAGTGAGCTGTCGGAAGCGCTGACGGCGACCGAACTGGTGCTTCAGCGGGAAAAGCACCTGTCGCAGCTCGATGGGCTTGCGGCAGCGGCAGCCCATGAACTCGGCACGCCGCTTGCGACCATCAGCGTCGTCGCCAAGGAGATGGAACGCGAACTCGGCGACGATCCGCGCTTCGGGGAGGACGTGCATCTGCTGCGCAGCCAGAGCGAACGCTGCCGCGATATCCTGAAGCGGCTGACGACGCTGTCCTCCGAGAGCGAGGAGCACATGCGGCTTTTGCCGCTGTCGTCGCTGATCGAAGAGGTGATGGCGCCACATCGCGAGTTCGGCATCCACATCGAGCTCATCGAAAAGGGCGACCGTGCCACGGAGCCGGTCGGCAACCGCAATGCCGGCATTCTCTATGGGCTCGGCAACCTCTTGGAAAACGCCGTCGACTACGCCAAGAAACAGGTGACCGTAACCGTCGAGCACACGGCGGATCGGGTTCGCGTCACGATCGCCGACGATGGTGACGGTTTCGCGCCCGATATCCTGCAGCGGATCGGCGAACCCTATGTGACACGCAGGCAGAAGGATGACAGCGCCGGCGGCCTCGGGCTCGGGCTCTTTATCGCAAAGACGCTGCTCGAACGCTCGGGCGCGCGCCTGCGCTTCGAGAATGGCGGGCCGGAGAGGCCGGGCGCCCGGGTCAGCGTCGAATGGCCGCGCGCCCTGATGGATACGAAACTGGCGAAATGACATTTCGCAGTTTATTGAACGAGGCAGAAACCTATAATCTCGGCGAAAGCGTTCCGTTTTTGCCCAAGGATTGCGAGAATGACCGACAAATCGACAGCTTCGCCCAGCACCACCGCACAGGACGCCGAACTGATCGGACCGGACCGCACCCTGTTGCTCGTCGATGACGACGCACCCTTTCTCAGGCGGTTGGCCCGCGCCATGGAAGCCCGTGGCTTTTCGGTCGACATCGCCGAATCGGTCGCGGAAGGCATCGCCAAGGCCAAGGGCAACCCGCCGAAATATGCGGTCATCGACCTCAGGCTCGGCGACGGCAGCGGCCTCGACGTGATCGAAGCGATCCGCGGACGGCGCGACGACACGCGCATGATCATGCTGACCGGCTACGGCAACATCGCCACCGCCGTGAACGCGGTGAAGCTCGGCGCGGTCGACTATCTCGCCAAGCCTGCCGATGCCGACGACATCTTTGCCGCGCTCGTGCAGCGCCAGGGCGAACGCGTCGAGCCGCCGGAAAACCCGATGTCGGCCGATCGCGTGCGGTGGGAACATATTCAGCGCGTCTATGAAATGTGCGAGCGCAACGTCTCGGAAACGGCGCGCCGGCTCAACATGCATCGCCGCACGCTGCAGCGCATTCTCGCCAAGCGCGCGCCGAAGTAAGCAATCAACTTCCACGACCGGCGCACAACCGCTGTTCCGGTCGCTTTTCCCCGCGGGATCAGTCGCGACCGCCGGAGAGGATGTCGCCGATCGAATCACCGAGTTCGCCGTTGCGCTCGGCCGCCCATTCGGCAAGCATCAGCCGTTGTGCTGCCGTACGGGCAAAGAGTTGCAGCACCGACTTGCGTGTCGCCGGCGGCAGCCTGTGTTCGGGCGCCTCGCGAACGATGTGGCCTTCATAACCGTCAGACAGCAGCAGTCCGCAGTCCTCCGGAAAGATGTCCAGTGGCACGGCGGCATGGGTGGCGAAGAACAGCCGGTCGCAGTGCTGTCTGTAGTCCGGCCATTTGCGGTCGACGCGAAAGTCCTCGATCGAGGTTTTGATCTCGACGATCCAGATCTCGCCCTTCGCCGACAAGGAGATCAGATCGGCACGCCGTCCACTCGCCAAAGTCAATTCCGGCAGGACCGAATGGCGCAGTTCGGCGAACAGACGCTGCACACCGCGGCGCACCATCATCGCGCGATTCGATTGGCGACCGTCGATCAAGGGGTTGTCGCCATGGATGGAGAGGATCGTCATGCGTCCGGTGTCCCTTTGAGCCGGTCATTTTGTTGCAAAAAAACAAGGGTCATGGAATTTGCACTTTTCAGCCAAATTGTGGCCGCGCAATCTCTTGCATAGCTCAAACTAATCGAAAATAACCGTAGTCACTGTTGGTCGCGGCGACCCAGTTTTTACTTCGCTTCTTTTTAAGAGACTCCCATGCGCTTCCGCAATGCCTTCCTCTTGTGCAGCCTCGCGGCGACACTCGCCGTTGCCGGCTGCTCGACGACCTCGTCCAAGCCCGAAACGGCTGCGAACGAACCCGCGCCCGCAACGGTACAGGTTGCTACGAATCAGATCTTTAACGGCGATTATGGCGCAGTTGAGGATCACGGTTACGCGCTGCCGGCCATTCCGATCAGCAAGGTCGATACCCGTTTCCATCGCCAGATCGTCGATTACGCCACCAGCGAGCGCCCCGGAACGATCGTCGTCAACACGCCGAATCGCTTCCTCTACTACGTGCTGCCGGGCGGCAAGGCCGTTCGTTACGGCATCGGCGTCGGCAAGGCTGGTTTTGCATGGGAAGGCGAAGCCTATATTGCCTGGAAGCAGGAATGGCCGATGTGGCATCCGCCGAAGGAAATGGCGGAACGCAAGCCGGAAGTCGCCAAGTACGTCGAAGATGGCATGGGTCCCGGCCTCAAGAACCCGCTTGGCGCCCGCGCGCTCTACCTCTTCAATGACCAGGGCAAGGATACACTGTTCCGTCTGCACGGCACGCCGGAATGGTCCTCGATCGGTACCGCCGCTTCGTCCGGCTGCATCCGCCTGATCAACCAGGACATCATCGACCTCTATTCGCGCGTTCGCCCCGGCAAGAGCGCCCGCGTCGTCGTCCAGCAGTAATCGAATCAGATCGACACTGACAAAGCCGCCGACTCTGTCGGCGGCTTTTTTCGTTCGTGCTCACGTCACCCAACTTCCGAGCGAAAGCCGCAAGCAGGCACACCATCGACGCAAAGTTGCCGTCCTGATTCGCGCTCAAATCAGGGTCGCGGAATATGTCCCTGCCCGCTCGGAAAGTTCAATTTCGACTTAAATTCAGTCGCTTATTAAGTAAGCGTTATCTAAATAATCGAAACAGTGTGCCCACGAAATTCCGCTCGGGAGGGACTGGCATGCTGATCAAGACCAAGCTTATCGGCGCAATCGCGCTTCTATCATCCATCGCTATCGGCATCGCTATTCACAGCCAGAGCACGCTGTCGGAAACCAGCGACATGATGGACGCGGTCTACGCCGATCGCATTGTGCCGCTGAAGAACCTGAAGGCGACTTCCGACGCCTTTGCGGTCTCGATCGTCGATGCTGCCCATAAGGTGCGCAATGGCAACGAATCGATGGAGAGCGGGCTTGCCTCGGTCAATGCCGCACGGGAAACGATCAAGTCAAACTGGGATGCCTATGCGGCGACCTCGATGACCGACGAGGAACGGAACCTCGTCGACAATGCACGAAGCCAGATGGTCGTTGCGATGGATTCGATCACGGCACTCACGCAAATCCTCTCGGCCAAGGACCAGAAGGCTCTTGACGCCTTCGTGCGCGACAAGCTCTACGCTACGATCGATCCGCTGACGGCCACGATCTCCGAGATTTCGGACCTGCAGGTCGAACTTTCGGGTACGGCCTTCGAGGCCAAGCATCACGAGTTCGAAACCGTACAGACACTCAACATTGGGATCATCGTTCTCGTCGTGGCGCTTGCTGCCGGCACCCTGCTTGTGGTGCTGCGCGGCGTCGTCGGACCGCTCGCCCGCCAGATCGCCGCCATGCGCCGGCTGATCGACGGCCACGTTGAAGATGCCGACGAGCCGGTGCGCGGCAAGGACGAGATCGCCGAAATGGCCCGCGCCATTCAATCCTTCCGCGTGGCGGCGCGCTCGAATCTTCGGCTGCAGGCGGAGGCCGAGGAGAACCGCCGCAACGGCGAGGCCGAACGTGTCCGCGTCCAGAAGGCGGCGGAGCAGGCGGCGCAGGAAAAGCTGACGCAGGCGACCGCCGGACTTGCCGGCGGCCTGCAGCGGCTGGCCAACGGCGATCTCGCCGTTCAGCTACATGAGCCGTTCGCCGCCGAGTTCGAACAATTGCGGCACGACCTCAACAAGGCGGCCGCGCAGTTGAACGATGCGCTTCTCGCCGTTGCCGACAGCGCCCAAAACATCGGCATGGGCACGCGCGAAATCAGCCAGAGCGCCGACGACCTGTCCAAGCGCACCGAACAGCAGGCCGCGTCTCTCGAGGAAACGGCCGCGGCGCTCGATCAGATCACCGCCAATGTCAGCAATTCCTCAAGACGGACGGAGGAGGCACGCGACATCGCCGGCGAGGCGAAGACCAGCGCGGCCCAATCCGCCGTCGTCGTCGCCAACGCGGTGGAAGCCATGCGTCGGATCGAGGAATCCTCCAGCCAGATTTCCAGCATTATCGGCGTCATCGACGAGATCGCCTTCCAGACAAACCTCTTGGCGCTGAATGCCGGCGTGGAAGCAGCGCGGGCCGGCGAAGCGGGAAAGGGCTTCGCCGTCGTGGCCCAGGAGGTGCGCGAGCTCGCCCAGCGCTCGGCGAAGGCTGCGAAAGAAATCAAGGATCTCATCCGTACATCGAGCCGGGAGGTCGAGAACGGCGTGCACCTGGTGCGCGACACCGGCGAGGCGCTGCAGACGATCGAGGCGCATGTGATCACGATCAACGAACACATGGCGGCGATCGCCACCTCCGCCCGCGAACAGTCGGTGGGATTGAGCGAAGTCAACACCGCCGTCAACCAGATGGACCAGGTAACGCAGCGGAACGCAGCGATGGTTGAGGAAGCCAATGCGGCCTCCGCGACGCTGGCGCAGGAAGGCACGAACCTGCGCAACCTGATCGACCGCTTCACGCTCGCCGGCGAGGCCCAGCCAAAGGGCAGGCCGATGGCGCCTGCCCCGGCAGTCGCCGCAACCACGCGTGACCAGGGACGTCCTCAGCCGGTACGCCGACCAGCCCCCTATGCCACCCACGGCAATGCCGCACTCGCAACGGACGGCTGGGCGGAGTTTTAGAGCGGCACGGGCTGCGATCGTGTCTGGAAGCCCGGACCACCGCTGAAACGAAAGAGCCGTGCGTTCATGTGAACGCACGGCTCTTTCCCAATACCCCGACTTCGGTGGCGAATCAGGCGGCGTTGCGCGCCTTCAGCTCCAGGCGGCGGCGGTGCAGGACCGGCTCGGTGTAGCCGTTCGGCTGCTCGCGGCCCTTGAGGACGAGTTCGACGGCGGCCTGGAAGGCAATCGAACGGTCGAAATTGCCGGCCATCGCGACGTAGAGCGGATCATCGGCGTTCTGACTGTCGACGACTGCCGCCATGCGCTTCATCGTCTCGACGACCTGGGCCTCGGTGACGACGCCATGATGCAGCCAGTTGGCCATATGCTGGGCGGAGATGCGCAGCGTCGCACGGTCTTCCATCAGGCCGACATTGTTGATGTCGGGAACCTTCGAGCAGCCGACGCCCTGATCGACCCAGCGCACGACGTAGCCGAGGATGCCTTGCGCGTTGTTGTCGAGTTCGCGCTGGATTTCCTCGGACGTCCAGTTCGGACGGACGGCGACCGGCACGGACAGGATATCGGAGAGCTTGGCGCGGGCGCGGCTCTTCAGGCTCGCCTGGACTTCGGCGACATTGACGCGGTGGTAGTGGGTCGCGTGCAGAGTGGCCGCCGTCGGCGACGGCACCCAGGCGGTGTTGGCGCCGGCCTTCGGGTGGGCGATCTTCTGTTCGAGCATCGCCGCCATCAGATCGGGCATCGCCCACATGCCCTTGCCGATCTGGGCGTGACCGGACAGGCCACATTCAAGCCCGATGTCGACGTTCCAGTTTTCATAGGCGCCGATCCAGGCTGCCTGCTTCATGTCGCCCTTGCGGATCATCGGGCCGGCTTCCATGGAGGTGTGCATCTCGTCGCCAGTGCGATCGAGGAAGCCGGTGTTGATGAAGACGACGCGCTCGCGGGCCGCGCGGATGCATTCCTTGAGGTTGACCGTCGTGCGGCGCTCCTCGTCCATGATGCCCATCTTCATGGTGTTGGCGGGCATGCCGAGCGCCTTTTCGACACGGGCGAAAATCTCGCTGGCGAAGGCGACTTCCTCGGGGCCATGCATCTTCGGCTTGACGACATACATGGAACCCTCGCGGGAGTTCATGCGGCGACCGCCGTTGCCGACATCGTGGAGGGCAATCAGCGCCGTCACCATCGCGTCCATGATGCCCTCGGGCACTTCCTTGCCGTCGCGGTCAAGGATAGCCGGATTCGTCATGAGGTGGCCGACGTTGCGGACCAGCATCAGCGAGCGGCCGGGAAGGGAAAGCGTGCCGCCGGCAGTTGCCGTGTAAACGCGGTCGGCATTGAGACGACGGGTAAAGGTCTTGCCGCCCTTGGCAACCTCTTCTTCGAGGTCGCCCTTCATCAGGCCGAGCCAGTTGCGGTAGACGACGACCTTGTCTTCGGCATCGACGGCGGCGACCGAATCTTCGCAGTCCATGATCGTGGTGATCGCCGATTCGAGAATGACGTCGGCGATGCCCGCCGGATCTTCCTTGCCGATCGGCGTGGTGGCGTCGAGGACGACGATCGCATGCAGATTGTTGTGCCGGAGAACGATCTCGAAGCGCGCACCTTCAGCCCCGGAATAGCCGGCGAATTGAGCGGCGTTGCGCAGTGCAGTGCTCGAACCATCCTTGAGACCAATCGCCAGCGCACTGCCAGCAACCTTCAGGGAAGTAACGTCCGCCCAGCTTCCATTCGCCAGCGGCGCACTGGCGTCGAGGAAGTTTCGCGCCCAGGCGATGACCTTGGCGCCGCGCTTCGGATTGTAGCCGCGGCCCTTCTCGGCGCCATCAGCGTCCGAAATCGCGTCCGTGCCGTAGAGCGCATCGTAGAGCGAGCCCCAGCGTGCATTGGCGGCGTTCAGCGCATAGCGCGCATTCATGACCGGAACGACGAGCTGGGGGCCGGCGATCGTCGCGATCTCCGGATCGACGTTGGCGGTCGAAACGCTGAACTCGCCACCCTCGGGCAGCAGGTAGCCGATATCGCGCAGGAAGGCCTGATAGGTCTCCATATCGCTGGGGGCGCCGTTCTGCTTGTACCAGGCGTCGAGCTTGGCCTGCAGGTCGTCGCGCTTGGCGAGCAGCGCCCGGTTCTTCGGCGCCAGATCGTGCACGAGGGCGGAAAGCTCAGCAAAGAAGTGCTCTGCATCGACGCCGGTGCCCGGCATCGCCTCTTCCATCAGGAAGCGATGGAGGTCCGCATCAATCTTCAATCCATACGTCTCAATGCGGTCCATCTGCCAACTCCTTGAAATAGACGTAAGGAGCGCCACCGATCCGAACGGATGCGATGAAAACGCCCCAACATGTTGATCTTGCGCCTGAAGCGGGTCTCGGACCAGCCCATGCGCAATACGCGCGTGAAACGGCCGCAGTTTCTCACCAATTCATTCCCTGTCAATTCTGCAAGGATGCGAAGAATTGTTTCCGAAACGGAAAAGATCAGCCGTGCGCGATGCGCGGCCGGCCGCTGGCGGACGCAATGAACCGGGCCTCGATCAGCTTGGGGCTGCCCTCGACCTCCGGCGCGTCGATTTCCTCGCGCAGCAACGACGCGGGATCATCGGCACCGTTGGTGCGCGCCGCCTCCAGAGCTGCGGTCTCGGCCCGTCGGCGCGCGGCACCAAAAGCCTTTTCCTGATCGAGAAAGCGTTCGCTGGCCCCGGCCCCGTTGACGACAAAAATGCCCTCCTCCGGCATCGTCACGAAAACGGTGACGGTGGCGCTTACCTGGCCGACCACGGCGCCGACGGCATTGGCGACGCCGGCCTCCTCGGGAATGGCGGCTTCGGTTCCGAGCATCTCGGCAATAGCCGGGTAATAAACCGGCGCCGAAGCACCAAGACCGACGAGCGGACGATCGAGACCAAGCGAGAACCGGACGATGCCGGGCGTCCGGGTCAGCGCACGATCGACGGCCTGCGATACGGCGGGATCGATCGCGCCGGCGCCGTCCTCGCCGAGGCAGGCCTGCAGGATGACCTCGGAGGATTGCCGCGTCAGCCGATCGACGATCATCTGCGCCAGCGCCTGTGGAGAAGAAGCAATCGGCTGGCCGGAGCCGTCGCGGGTCCGGGCCGTAAGCTGAATGCCAAGCTCGGCCGCTTCGAGGTTCCATTGCGACTGCCGGCCGAGCACATGCATGGCGTCGGACGGCGTCAGACCGCAGATATGGACGAGCCCCCGGGCCACCAAACGATCGAGCGTCGCCTTCTGTGGCGTCGAGACGAGCAGCGTTTCAAGCGAGACGGGGACGCTACCGATGCGCTCGTAGAGCGCCTGCTCCTGTGGTTGCAGGCCGCTTGCCAGATGATCCGGCAGGCCGGTACGCACAGCAAAGCGCCCATTGTTGCGCCCGGTGTGCTGGGCGCGCATCTGTTTTTCCAGCACCGAGATGACGGCGTCGCCGTGGAGCGCTGCGGCGAGGCTCAGCGGCATCAGCCGGCGCGGACCGAGATCGATCTTCGCCTTGAGGCCGCGATCGTTGATGCGCACTTCCGAATCACCGCCAAGGCCGTAGGTCCGCATCGCAACAGCCTCGACCATGGTGCGGAAGCCACCAACGACGGCGCCTTCGGCATCGAGACGCGGGCGGCCGCCATCGAGCACGGCCACGTCGGTGGTGGTGCCGCCGATATCCGAAACCACGGCGTTGTCGAGGCCGGTCAGATGCCTCGCGCCGACGAGGCTTGCTGCCGGACCGGAGAGGATCGTCTCGATCGGGCGCAGCCGCGCCTCCTCGGCCGAAATCAGCGCACCGTCACCGCGCACCACCATCATTGGCACGTCGATGCCGCGCGCCTTGAGGAACCCTTCGCAGGACCCGATCAGCCGGTCGATCATCGAGACGAGGCGGGCGTTGAGCAGCGTCGTCAAGGCACGGCGCGGCCCGCCGAGTTTCGAGGACAGTTCGTGGCTGCAGGTGACCGGCAGGTGCGAGACCTCGCGGATGCGGTCGCGCACGCGCTTTTCATGATCCGGATTACGAACGGCGAAATAGCCGGCAATGGCGAAGGAGGAGACCTGATCAGCCAGCACCGGCAGGACGGCGTCGAGCTCGCTCATGTCCAGCGGGGTCTCACCGCCATGCACATTGTGCCCGCCCGGCAGGAAGACTACCGGATCCGAGCCGAGCGCTTCCTGCAAACCGTCGCGCTTCAGATCCTCGGGGCCGAAGCCGATCATGACGAGGCCGGCGCGGCCGCCCTGCCCTTCGACCAGCGCATTGGTGGCAAGCGTCGTCGACAGGGAGACCATGCTGATCGCCGAGACCGGCACGCTGGCCTGATCGAGCACCGCTTCGACTGCACCGGAAATGCCGACCGCGAGGTCATGGCGGGTCGTCAGCGCCTTGGCCTTGGCGACCACCCCCTTCGTCTCCGAGAAGAGGGCGGCGTCGGTGTAGGTGCCGCCGGTGTCGATGCCGAGAAGAAAATGGGAGGTCAATTCGCGCAGTCCGGAATTCGGGCGGGGCGCAGAGGCCCCGGGTTCAATGGGGATCGATGCGGTGATATGACATATTTCAAGGGAAAACCATCGTGTCGCGGACATCGGTGATCTATCGAGCGACACAAATGCAGGACGGAGACATAGCGCATGCACCAACGCCACCGTCCTCTCGCCTTTGTTTGGCTGCTTTCGGCTATCTCCCTTGCGCTTCCGACTGGGGCGGCGCGAGCACAGGACGCGGAGGAAGAGGAATACAAGCCGCAGCTGCCCGAAGTCGCGATCTACAAGGCGATGCTCGATGCCAACAAGCAGACCGGCTGGATCCAGTTTCGCGACTATGATGACCGGCAGCTAATCTATTTCACGGCACTGCAGACGATGCATTGCCGGCTATCGGAAATCCGCTACTCGATCAATTCCGACGCACTCGACCAACGCTTCCCGCTGGCCAAGTGCAATCCGCAGCTGCCCTTCAACCTGCCCGGCGACGAGACGGCCGAATATGTCTACATCTCGCTGCCCGCCAAAACGGCGCAAACGCTGACGATCCAGGCGGTCTGGGACGATGGCGCCGGAAGCGAGATCGTGGTTTACAAGCCCTGCGACAATGTCGGCGACGCCACCTGCGCACAGATCAAGACGATCAAGAAGCCGTCGAAAATGCTACAGCAGCCGAAGCCGGCGGATTCTCCGGTGCGTTCCGTTCAGTCACCGATCCCCGGCAAGACCTTCAGCGAGCCGAAACCCTCATCGGCAACCCGCCCCGCGGTTGAGTAGTGAGCCGCTGCACCGGCCAGGGATTGGTTTCCGCGGTCGTATCGAAGCGGTAGCGGTGCATCATCACTGCCAACGCGATCACCGCTTCCTGCAGCGCGAAAGTCGCGCCGATGCAGACGCGCGGTCCGGCACCGAAGGGCAGATACTGGTAGCGGTTCAGCTTCTCTCGGTTTTCCGGCAGGAAACGCTCGGGCATGAACGCGCGCGGCTTATCCCAGTAGAGCACATGGCGATGCAGCGTCCAGGGCATGATCAGTACGGCGATTCCTTTGGGGATGCGCACCCGCTCGCCAGTCGGTGAGGTCCATGCGTCTTCCTCGATCGCCGCGCGATTGATCGACGGCGCCGGCGGATAGAGCCGCATCGCCTCCTCGAAGGCGGCGAGCACATGCGGCATCAGACCGAGCCATTCGACCGGCTCGGCACCGCTTGCCATCGCGGTATCGATCTCGGCTTCCATGATTTCGCGATAGGCCGGCGTGTTGGCAACGCAGTAGAGCGTCCAGGCGAGTGCCCGGGCGGTGGTCTCGTGCCCGGCACCGATGAAGGTCAGGATGTTGTCCTCGATCTCCGCGGTCGAAAGGCCCTGGCTGCCCTCGATCTCCAGAAGCAAGGTCAGGAAATCCTGCGGCGTGCCCTTAGGGTCCTCCGCCATCTTGCGGCGGCGAAGCGCCATGGTCTCCGACACGATCGAGCGGAAGCGGTTCATCACCTTCCTGCCGCCGATGCGGGTCGGGCGCGGGATCCATTCGGGCGCCAGCAGAATGTCCATCGGATCGACGCGGCCCATGCGGTGCAGCAATTCCTCGACGCTCTGGACGAAGCCTTCGCGCTCGACGGCGACCTCACCGGAAAACAGCGTTTCGGCCAGGATGTCGAAGGTCAGTTCCGTCATGTCGTTGGCGACATTGGTGGTAAAGGGAGCTTCCTGGGCTCCGGCATAGCGCTCGACGAACTGCTCCGAACTGCGCAGCATCTGGCCGGCAAAGCCCTTGGCGTGGCGCGGCGTGAACACCGGCGCCATGGCCTTTCGCGAACGCTTCCAGACCTCACCTTCCGCCGTCAGCAGCCCGTCGCGCAGGATGGGCCGCAGAATCAGCCGGCGCACCTTCGACATTTCGTAATTGGCGACGTTATCGACGAGGATATGGCGGATGAGGCCGGGATCGTTGACGATCAGGGTGCGCTGGGTAACGAACTTCGTCTCGATCCAGGGCAGCGTATAGGATGGCTCGCCCCACAGTTCGAGCGGATTGCGCAGCACGGTCCTGATGATCTTCAGGTAGGAAGGAATGCCGACACGGGGAACGGGAGCCGGCGGTTCGAACGGCTCCGGACGCATGTCCATGGTGATTGCCTTTCTCGATTGCCCCAGGATTTCAGGTTTTTACGGCGCAATCAAGGAAAGTGCTTCACGTGAATCACAGCAGGCTTTCGAGTTCCGTCAGCTTGTCGTTGACGAGCCAGCCGTAATAGTTTTCCTCCGGCCATTGCGCCTGACCGCTCTGGATCTTGGCGGCGAGCGCTGCCGCGCGGCCATCCGGATTGCCGACATTATAGAGCGTCGCGGTTACACCGGGGTTGGTCGAAATATCGACCCCTGCGATCGACTTGTAGGCGTCGATCGAGTGACGGATCGAGGCCGCCATATAGGCAAGCGAGACGTCCGGATCCATGATCGCCTCATAGACGCCGGCGGCATTGTTCTCGTCGAGGCGCTCATAGCCCGAGGTCTTTGCCACGATATCGGTCAGCATCAGGGCGGTCAGCGGGTTGATCTGACCAAGGCCGAAGGTCTGGCCGGCGAAGAACGGCTGGAAGAAGACGGCGCTGAAACGGTTGTTCGGGTAGGACTTGCCGCCCACCGATTTGCCGCGGAAGTCGTTGTCCCAGACCCGCTCGCGGCAGCTCCACAGCGCATAGGCGCCCTTCTTGGCGCCGCATTCGGAAAATTGCGGCCGAGCCACGAATTCGGCGACGGTCTCGCCATCGTATCCGAACTGGAAGCTGTTGCCGGCATAGGCAGCCGCCTTGACGTAATAGGACTGCAGCCGATCGTAGGCGTCGACATTGTAGGTGTGTTCGCCGACGATGGCGCCGACCATGTGGATCGGTGCGATGCCATAGGCGCGCGACACGGACTTGATCTTGCTGATCAGCTGCTTGTCGGTGGCTAGCAGATCGCGGACCTTCTCGAACTTGGCATCGAAGGACGTGCGGCCGGCCTTGGTGCGGCGCACGGATGCGCCGGGGATCGCCGGTTGCTCGACGTTGCGGTTGCCCGGCGGAACGTCGGTCGCGGCGAATGACTGGCTTGCGCTCAGGCAAAACGTGGCGATAGCGAGCATGCAGGCGGTGAAACGCACGATCTCTTCTTCCTGTGACTGGTGGAGGCTGCCTCGGTCGGCGGGCCGCTCCTACGCCAAGATCATGTCGGAAAAATGCCCGGACCACGATCGATAACCGCGTCCGTGTTAGAAAAAATGCGGCCGCCTGTCGAGAGACAGGCGGCCTGCGTATTCAGGGTTGCGGGCGTTTGCATGGCCCTACGACCGAAATGTCACAGGATATAGCGAGACAGGTCGGTGTTGGCGGCGAGATCGCCGACATGCTTGCGCACATATTCAGCGTCGATCGTCACCTCGTGGCCGGCGCGGTCCGGCGCATTGAACGAGATCTCGTCCAGCACACGCTCCATCACGGTCTGCAGCCGGCGGGCGCCGATGTTCTCGACCGTGGCGTTCAACTGCACCGCCACGTCTGCAAGCGCATCAATTGCGTCATCCGTGAAGTCGAGCTTGACCTCTTCTGTGTCCAGAAGCGCCTTGTACTGGCGGATGAGGCTCGCCTCGGTTTCCGTCAGGATGCGGCGGAAGTCTTCCTTCGTCAGCGCGCGCAGCTCGACGCGGATCGGCAGGCGGCCCTGCAACTCCGGCAGCAGGTCCGAGGGCTTGGCCACGTGGAAGGCGCCGGACGCGATGAAGAGGATGTGGTCGGTCTTGACTGGCCCATACTTCGTCGCAACGGTCGTGCCTTCGACGAGCGGCAAGAGGTCCCGCTGTACGCCTTCACGCGATACGCCAGCACCCATGCCGCCTTCCCGCGAGGCGATCTTGTCGATCTCGTCGAGGAAGACGATGCCGTCGTCTTCGACTGCTTTCACGGCCTCGCGCTGGATCTGCTCGTTGTCGAGCAGCTTGTCGGACTCGTCGTCGATCAGCATGCCATAGGAGGCCTTGACGGTCGTCTTGACCTTCTTGGTGCGGCCGCCGAGCGCCTTGCCGAACATCTCCGAAAGATTGAGCACGCCGATATTGGCGCCCGGCATGCCCGGGATCTCGAAGCCGCCGCCCGGCGCGCCGGTCTCGGCGATGTCGATCTCGATTTCCTTGTCGTCGAGCTCGTTGGCCCGCAGCTTCTTGCGGAAGCTGTCGCGCGTTGCCGGCGACGCGGTGGCGCCAACCAGTGCATCGAGCACGCGCTCCTCGGCATTCTGGTGCGCCTTTGCCTTGACTTCGGCGCGGCGCTTTTCGCGCACGAGACCGATGCCGACTTCGACGAGGTCACGGATGATCTGCTCGACGTCGCGGCCGACATAGCCGACCTCGGTGAACTTGGTCGCCTCGACCTTGACGAAGGGCGCGCCGGCGAGCTTGGCGAGCCGCCTGGAAATCTCGGTCTTGCCGACGCCGGTCGGTCCGATCATCAGAATGTTCTTCGGCATCACCTCGTCGCGCAGCTCGTCCCCGAGCTGCTGGCGGCGCCAGCGGTTGCGGAGCGCGATCGCCACGGCGCGCTTGGCGTCGTTCTGGCCGATGATGAAACGGTCGAGTTCCGACACGATTTCTCTGGGTGAAAACGTACTCATGTAGTCCTCTCAAACTCGGTCCGCGTCAGCTCCATCAGGAGTGTGCGGCCGGACGTATCAATCCATTCTGCGTAAGGCACGAAGCCGGCCTTGGTGTAGGCGCTGACGGCCCTTCGGTTGCCGGCGTCAGGGTCGATCACGACGCGGGGGGCGCCGGCGGCAAAGAGCCGCCCGGCAAAGGCCCGGACCGCGAGCGATGCGACGCCCCTGCCCGTCAGTTCCGCCGGGCCGATGAAGATGTCGATACCGGGCACATCGGCCGGCATGTCCTTCGCCCAGGGCTCGTCGTCCGGGTACTGGGCCGGCACCCAAGACTGGATGTAGCCCGCCGGCTCGCCGGCCACGTGGAAGATGAAGCCTTCCACTTCTCCTGACGCGCAGCCTTCGCGGATCAGCTCCACTTCCTTGTCCGGGTCGCCCCACCATTGCCGCACATGCGGCTCGCTCAGCCAGGCATGCAGCAGCGGCAGGTGGCTATTGGCCACCGGCACGAAACTGACATGCGCGGGCTCATTGGGCATCCAGTGTCTCCACGACGATATTGTGGTTGGTGTAGACGCAGATGTCGCCGGCGATCTGCAGCGCCCTGCGGGCAATATCCTCGGCCGACTTGTCGCTGTCCATCAGCGCGCGGGCCGCGGCAAAGGCGTAGTTGCCGCCCGATCCGATGGCAATCGTGCCGTGCTCGGGTTCGAGAACGTCGCCGTTGCCGGTGATCGCCAGCGTGATCGACTTGTCGGCCACCAGCATCATCGCTTCGAGATTGCGCAGATACTTGTTGGTGCGCCAGTCCTTGGCGAGCTCGACGGCTGCCCGCATCAGCTGGTCGGGATACTGTTCGAGCTTTGCTTCGAGCCGTTCCAGCAGCGTGAAGGCATCGGCTGTGGCGCCGGCAAAGCCGGCGATCACGTCGCCCTTGGCAAGCCGCCGCACCTTGCGCGCGTTGCTCTTCATCACGGTCTGGCCGAGGCTCACCTGGCCGTCGCCGGCCATCACCACCTTGCCATCCTTGCGTACCGTGATGATGGTCGTCGCATGCATCGTTCCGTAGGGATTGTGTTCGCTCATGAAATTACCCGTAGGCCCCTGATACGCGGGGCATTGCGGCTCGTGACTCGAGCCTGGTTGCTTGAGGCCTATGTAAGTACGGCAGACAGGTTTGCAAATGGCAACAGGCCGCCGGCGCAATCTTCATTCGGCGACTGTCACCGGATGATTCGAATCGACCGCTCAAGTTCTGGATATTTCAGCTTTTGCCTGATAAGGAGCCGCGTCAGCGTATACAGGAGAGCCCGATGGCAGAAGCCACGTCCAGCCGCACCGCAGAGGTTTCGCGAAAGACCAACGAAACCGCGGTATCCGTATCGGTCAACATCGACGGCACCGGAATCGCCAAGATTTCGACCGGCGTCGGTTTCTTCGACCATATGCTGGACCAGCTCGCCCGACATTCGCTGATCGACATGGAGATCAAGACGGACGGCGACCTGCATGTCGACGACCACCATACGGTCGAGGACACCGGCATTGCCATCGGCCAGGCGATTGCCAAGGCGCTTGGCGACCGGCGCGGCATCACCCGCTATGCCTCGCTCGATCTTGCGATGGACGAAACGATGACCCGCGCGGCAGTGGACGTTTCCGGCCGGCCGTTCCTCGTCTGGAACGTGACCTTCACGTCGCCGAAAATCGGCACCTTCGACACGGAACTCGTGCGCGAATTCTTCCAGGCGCTCGCCCAGCATGCCGGGATCACGCTGCATATCCAGAACATCTACGGCGCCAACAACCATCATATCGCCGAGACCTGCTTCAAGTCCGTCGCCCGCGTGCTCCGCACCGCAACCGAAATCGACCCGCGCCAGGCCGGCCGCGTTCCCTCGACCAAGGGGACCCTTGCCTAAGCGGCCAGTCACTGGCTTTGACTCATGGCTTCTTACATGATCCTCACCCCGCCGGGTGCGCGCGCCAACGACGAGCGGGCGCGCTTCGTCGCCGACGGCTTTTCCTGGTGGGCCTTCCTTTTCCCGGCGCTCTGGCTTCTCGCCAAGCGTCAATGGGCAATCGGAATCGCAGTTGCTGTTCTGCAGATCTCGTTAATATTCCTGTCGAACCACGAGAGCGGCTTCTTGCCATCTCTCCTGGCCCAGCTCGCGCTTCGGCTGGTGGTGGCGCTCGAAGGGCCGGTTCTGGTGGCGCGCAGCCTGACGGCCCGTGACTGGACGCTGCGTTCCATCGTGCCGGCGCCCAATCTCGAAGCGGCCGAAGAGATCTATTTCACGAGCCTGGCTTCGAACGAGACCAAGCCCGCCGCCCCCTCCCCGGCCGACTGGACCGTGCGCAAGCCCTCAAGTGGCGGCCCCGGCCTCGGCCTTTTTGATTCCTACGGAGAACGCTGATGCGCGTCGCCATCATCGATTACGGCTCGGGCAATCTGCGCTCGGCCACCAAGGCCTTTGAACGGGCCGCCCACGAAGCCGGCATTGCAGCCGAGATCGACCTTACCGACAAGCCGGAACGGGTGGCGAGCGCCGACCGCATCGTGCTTCCGGGCGTTGGCGCCTATGCCGATTGCCGCCGCGGCCTTGCTGCCGTCGACGGCATGGAGCAAGCGTTGACCGAGGCGGTCGAACAGGCCGGGCGACCCTTCCTCGGCATCTGCGTCGGCATGCAGCTGATGTCGTCGCGCGGACTTGAAAAGACCATCACCCATGGTTTTGGCTGGATCCCCGGCGATGTCGTCGAGATGACGCCCGCCGACACCACACTGAAGATCCCGCAGATCGGCTGGAATACGCTGAAGCTCAAGCGCGAGCACCCGCTGTTTGACGGCATCCGTGTTGGCGAAGCCGGTCTGCATGCCTATTTTGTGCATTCGTACCACCTGGCCGCTGAGAACGCCGCCGACGTGGTCGCCGAGGCCGACTATGGCGGGCCGGTCACGGCCTTCGTCGCCAACGGCAACAAGGCGGGCTCGCAGTTCCACCCGGAAAAGAGCCAGGCGCTTGGCCTTGCCCTCATCTCGAATTTCCTGCGCTGGAAGCCCTGAGCTTTCGCACGACTGATTGGACAGACCCATGATCCTTTTTCCCGCGATCGACCTGAAAGACGGGCAATGCGTGCGCCTGAAGCTTGGCGACATGGACCAGGCGACGGTTTACAACCCCGACCCGGCGGCCCAGGCCCGCGCCTTTGAAGACCAGGGCTTCGAATGGCTGCACGTGGTCGACCTCAACGGCGCCTTTGCCGGTGAGACGGTCAACGGTACCGCCGTTGACGCCATTCTCAAGGCGACCAAAAACCCGGTGCAGCTCGGCGGCGGCATCCGCACGCTCGACCATATCGAAAACTGGCTGTCGCGCGGGCTTGCCCGCGTCATCCTCGGCACTGTCGCTGTCCGTGATCCGGCGCTCGTGATCGAGGCCTGCCGCAAATTCCCCGGCAAGGTCGCCGTCGGCATCGACGCCAAGGGCGGCAAGGTTGCCGTCGAAGGCTGGGCCGAGGCTTCCGAACTCGGCGTGATCGAGCTTGCCAAGAAGTTCGAGGGCGCCGGCGTTTCGGCGATCATCTATACCGACATCGACCGCGACGGCATCCTGACCGGTATCAACTGGGCTTCGACGCTGGAACTGGCGGACGCGGTTTCCATTCCTGTCATCGCATCGGGCGGTCTCGCCTCGATGGACGATATCCGCCGCATGGTCGAGCCGGACGCACGCAAGCTCGAAGGCGCCATCTCCGGCCGCGCGCTCTATGACGGCCGCATCGACCCGCAGGAGGCGCTGGAGCTGATCCGCGCTGCGAGAAAGGCTTGAACCATGACGCTTAAAGCCCGCGTTATCCCCTGCCTCGACGTCAAGGACGGCCGTGTCGTCAAGGGCGTCAACTTCGTCGACCTGATCGACGCCGGTGACCCCGTGGAAGCGGCCCGCGCCTATGACGCTGCCGGCGCCGACGAGCTCTGCTTCCTCGACATCACCGCGTCCTCGGACAATCGCGAGACGATCTTCGACGTCATCGCCCGTACGGCCGAACAGTGCTTCATGCCGCTGACCGTCGGCGGCGGCGTGCGCCAGGTTTCCGACATCCGCAAGCTGCTTCTGGCCGGCGCCGACAAGGTGTCAATCAACACGGCTGCGGTAAAGAACCCGGAATTCGTCGCCGAAGCCGCCGACAAGTTCGGCAACCAGTGCATCGTCGTCGCGATCGACGCCAAGAAGGTCTCGACGGATGGCGAAGCGGATCGCTGGGAGATCTTCACCCATGGCGGACGCCAGCCGACCGGCATCGACGCGATCGATTTTGCCCGTCGGGTGGTCGATCTCGGCGCCGGCGAGATCCTTTTGACCTCGATGGACCGTGACGGCACCAAGAGCGGCTATGACATCGCGCTTACCCGCGCCGTCGCCGACGCGGTCCGCGCGCCCGTTATCGCGTCGGGTGGCGTCGGCACACTCGACCACATGGTCGCCGGCATCAAGGACGGTCACGCGACCGCGGTCCTTGCCGCCTCCATCTTCCACTTCGGCACCTATAGCATTGGCGAAACCAAGCGCTATATGGCGGAGCATGGCATCGCCATGCGCCTCGACTGAGCTTCAGGATCTCCCATGGGCGACTTCACACTTTCCGACCTCGAAGCCATCGTCGCGACACGCGCGATGGCGGCGCCGGACGAATCCTGGACGGCAAAACTGGTGGCAAGCGGCCAGCCGAAGGCGGCGAAGAAACTCGGCGAGGAAGCGGTTGAAACCGTGATCGCGGCCATCAGCAACGACCGCGCAAATCTCATCGCCGAAAGCGCCGATCTCCTCTATCATCTAATGGTCGTATTGAAGATCGCCGACGTTCCGTTGCAGGATGTGCTCAACGAACTTCAGCGACGGACCAACCAATCCGGCCTGCAGGAAAAGGCAAATCGGCAGACCCCATGACGATCGCGGCGAAAGACATCGAAGCAGCCGACCTGCCCGACAACCTCCAGAAGCGGGACTACTCGCCCTATCATTTCTTCACCGCCGAGGAATGGTCGCGCTTTCGCGCCGATACGCCGATGACGCTGACGGCCGACGAGGTACAGCGGCTGCGATCGTTGAACGACCCCGTCGATCTCGGCGAGGTCCGGCAGATCTACCTGTCGCTGTCACGCCTGCTTTCGACCCATGTGGAATCGTCGCAGATGCTCTTCGAGCAGCGCAAGCGCTTCCTCAGCATGTCCGAGACGAAGACCCCCTTCGTCATCGGCATTGCCGGATCGGTCGCCGTCGGCAAGTCGACGACGGCCCGTATCCTGGCGCAGCTTCTGGCGCGTTGGCCGTCGAGCCCGAAGGTCGACCTGGTGACAACAGACGGTTTTCTCTATCCGAACGCCGTGCTCCAGCGCGAAAACATGATGGACCGCAAGGGCTTTCCGGAGAGCTACGACGTCGGCGCGCTCCTGCGCTTCCTGTCGGCGATCAAGGCCGGCCAGCCGAACGTCAAGGCGCCCAGCTATTCGCACCTGACCTATGACGTGCTGCCCGACCAGTTCACGGTCATCGACCGGCCAGATATCCTGATCTTCGAAGGCATCAACGTTCTGCAGTCGCGCAACCTGCCGGCCGACGGCAAGATCGTGCCGATGGTCTCGGATTTCTTTGACTTCTCGATCTATATCGATGCCGAGGAGAGCCTGATCCACAGCTGGTACGTCAACCGCTTCATGCGGCTGCGCGAAACCGCGTTCAAGAACCCGGAATCCTACTTCCACCGCTACGCCACGATCAGCGAGGATGCAGCCCGGGCCATTGCCGAGGGATTGTGGCACAACATCAACCTGAAGAACCTGCACCAGAACATCCTGCCGACACGCCCGCGCGCCGACCTGATCCTGCAAAAGGGCCCGAACCATCTGACCGAAAAGGTGGCGCTCAGGAAGCTCTAAGCTTTCGGTGCATCCTCAGGGATTGACGCGGCGGAGTGTCAGATTGACCCGCCCGCCATTCTTCAGCAGCGTCGACGTGCTCGGATAGATCCGGTCGACGCCATGGAAGGCGAGACGCCCTTCCCCACCCAGCACCACGACATCGCCGCTTTCCAGCCGGAAGGACATGGTCTGGCCGCCGCGCGTATTGCCACCCACGCGGAAGAGGCAGCTGTCACCAAGCGAGATCGAGACGACGGCGGTTTCAAGATCGCGCTCGTCGCGATCCTGGTGCAGCCCCATGCGGGCCTCTTCGGAATAGAAGTTTACCAGGCAGGCCTCGGGCGTCTTGCTGCTTGCGGAAACCGCATCCCAGATATCGAGCAGGATCTCCGGCATGACCGGCCAGGGGCGGCCGGTCACCGGATGCTGAGACTGGTAACGATAGCCGCGATCGCGATCCGTGACCCAGCCGAGCGCGCCGCAATTGGTCATGCGCACCGACATGGGTTTGCCAGTCTTCGGCATTTCCGGCACGAACAGCGGCGCTTCGGCAACGACTGACCGAATGGCCTCGACCAGTTGCTCTTGCCGGGCACGATCGAGATAACCCGGAATATGTCTGATCCCTTTCGGGAGCACCTGCATGAGAAGCAGTCCTTATTGTTCCAGGCCGAGAAGTGCCGCCGGCACACCGTAGCGAAGCGGCCAGCCGGCATAGGCCACATCCGTCGGCCCAACGACGTGATCGACCAGGTTCCAGCGGCCATTCTGGAAGCTGACGAGTGCGAACACCGTCAGACCATCCATCATGTCTGCCTCGTCGCGCAACCCGGTTTGCGGCAGGTCGATGGATCCGCCACCCGGCCGTTGCGGCTCGACCTGCATGAAGGCCCAGTTGGGTGCGGCACGCATGGTGGTGACGACGAATTCGACGGGACCGCGCATCTCGGCTTCGACCGCGGGGCGGATCGCGTCGAGGATGGCGGCACGCTCAGTGCTGCCCTTGGCGGGTTCACGGAAAGGCTGCGCCAAAGAACCGCTGGCAAGCCAGAGGCTTGCCAGCGCGGCAACGACGAGAAACCGCCTGAAGGACACGCTCAGGCCGCATCCAGATCCGGAATGCGCAGAACCTGGCCGGGATAGATCTTGTCCGGATGGGTCAGCATCGGCTTGTTGGCTTCGAAGATCACCGTGTGCTTGGCGCCCTTGCCCTTGCCGTACTGCGCCTCGGCAATCTTCCAGAGGTTATCGCCCTTCTTGACCGTATAGAAGACGGGCTCCTTTGCCGGAGCAGGTGCTGCGCCGGCATCGGCGACCTTGAGTTCGGAGGCCTCGACTGCGGACACGCCGAGCGTGTTGCCGACGGCGACGACGGCCTTTTCGAAGACGCTCTGGTCCTTCACGACACCCTTCAGCACGACCTTGTCACCGGCCACTTCGACCTGCACGTCCTTGGTGCCGAGATCGTGGGATGCAAGTTCCTTCTGAACGCTTTCGGCATCCGGAGCATCGTCGTCGCCGCCGATGCCAAGCTTCTTGCCGGCGTTCTTGATAAAGCTGAAAAGACCCATGAATATCTCCAATGAAAGAACGCAAGGGGCAGAACGCCTTGAGTTGGCGGCTTTCCTTGGGTTCGGTTTTGTTCTGACCGGCCTTTTTTGCCGATCGGCTCAATGGTCTTCGTTCCGCTGGACAGGGCCGTCCTTCGGTTCTGAACCATTCTCCAATGCGTGACCTGATGGCTTGGCTTCGGTCACAGAGTGGCGTTCGGCTCCCGGCTTCCCATTCTCCTTGAGGAGCGCAGCCCGGCACTGCTAGGCTCGCTAGAAAGTCATCAGGACAGTCGGGATTTCATTGACGCGCCTTCCGTGATGATGCTTTCGCCGCGCGGCTCGTAAGCGCGCTGGTCGCGCAGGATCTGGAAGGCGATCGTCAAAAGCTTGCGCGCCATCGCCACACGCGCCTTGTTGGTTCCTCTGATCTTCAGGTGCTCATATTGGGCGCGAAGCTGTGGATCGCTGGCGATCGCCGGGGTGACCGCTTCGACAAAAGCCCAGCGCAGCCACTTGTTGCCCTGCTTGATGATCTTGCCGTGATAGGTCTTGCCGCCGCTCGAATAGGTCGAGGGCACCAGCCCGGCATAGGCGGCCAGCTTCTTCGGGTTGCGGAACCGCGCTATGTCATCGATCTCCGCGTCGATCAGACGGGCGAAGAACTCGCCGATGCCGGGGATCGTCTTCAACAGCCTCACGTTGGGATTGGCCTTGGTCATCGCCCGGATCGTCGCTTCCGACTGCTTGATCCGCTCATCGATGTCGCCAATGAAAGCGAGGCCACGGTCGATCTGGATGCGGTCGATCTCAGAGACGTTGACCTGCGAAAGCTGAATGCGGCCGGCCTTACCAAACAGATCGCCGAGCGTCTTCAATTGCGCCGTCTGCTCCGGATAGCGATCAAACACCGTGACGATGCGGTTCTTCGTCATCGTGCGCAGCCGCACGTAGAACATCCGCTCCCGCAGGGCGACACGCAGGTCCCGCGACCGCTCGCTTGGCGCCCAGGCTTCCGGCACCAGGTCGGCGCGCAGCAAATGCGCCAGCACGGTCGCATCGATCTTGTCGGTCTTGATCTTGGCGTCGGCGATCGCCTTGACCTTCAACGGGTGGGCGAGAACGACATCATCACAAATGTCGTCGAGCCAGTCGTAGATAACCATCCAGTTGCGCGTCGCCTCGACAACCGCATGGCTGTTTTCGCGGTACCGCTCGAGAAACCCGCCGAGCGACTGGCGATCGTTCTTCACCCGGCCGGAGCGCAGCGTCTTGCCGCTGCTGTCCTGCACCACCAGATGGCTATAGGATTTGTGGTAATCAACGCCGATATGGTAATCATAGGACGCAGTCATGCTTCCAACTCCCGTGTTGAGATCTCCAAAACCCCAACAGGATAAGCCGAAAGGCCGGAAGCGTGGCTGTCCCTCAATCATCACCTGCATCTCAGTGATCCGTTCTCTCAGCGGACGCGGTCTCTTTCATGCCACCTCCTTTTGCGAAAACACTGCTCGATAAGAGAGGGCGCTGCCCGCCAAAAGGCAAGGGAGCCGCAAAAAGAATCAATCGCCTCCAGGCCGGCCCCGGAGCTTCTTGATCTCCCCGCGACCCGACTTCTCCTTGAGACGCCGCTCGACGGAACCGCGCGTCGGCTTGGTCTTCTTGCGCGGCGGCGGCGGGGGTTCGGCAGCCTTCAGGATCAACTCCTTCAGGCGCTCGCGCGCATCCTCGCGGTTGCGCTCCTGGCTGCGAAAGCGGCTCGCCTCGATCATCAGCACGCCCTCTTTCGAGGCGCGCTTGCCGGCGATCTTCAGGGCGTTGGCCTTGATGCGATCGGAAAGCGCCGGAGACGCCTGGACGTTGAAGAACAGCTGAACGGCGGTCGACACCTTGTTGACGTTCTGCCCGCCCGGGCCACCGGCCAGCACGAATTGCTCCGTTAGCTCCCAGCCGGCAAGGACGATATTGTCGTTTATGTAGAGCGGGTCGCTGGCCATGGTTCACCTCGGCCCGATCTATGGCACAGAGCGAACCCGTTGAAAACACTGCGGCGCCGCGCGTCTCATCAGAGGCGCAAAGGTCGCCGTAGCACTTTGGCTCGCCTTAGATCGAAGGGGATTTAAAGGGACACAGAGCGGGCGCGAAAGCGAAAAACCCGGCCACAAGGACCGGGTTTCACGTGAATCATAGCCGACAATGTTTATTCGGCGGCGATCTTCGTACCGGGAGCCGCGTCGCGAACGCTGCCGTCCACATGGCTCTCGAACTTGGCGAAGTTCGTGATGAACATGTCGACCAGGCGGCGGGCCTGTGCGTCATAGGCTGCACCATCGGCCCAGGTCGAGCGTGGGTCGAGGATGCCGTCGTCGACGCCCGGGACCGAGACCGGAACGGCAAAGCCGAAGTTGGCATCGGTGCGCAGTTCCGCAGCGTTCAGCGAACCGTCAAGCGCGGCCGCGAGCAGAGCGCGCGTCACCTTGATCGGCATGCGGCTGCCGGTGCCGTAGGCGCCGCCGGTCCAGCCCGTGTTCACCAGCCAGCAGGTGACGCCGTTCTTGGCGATCAGGTCCTTCAGCAAGTTGCCGTATTCCGACGGGTGACGCGGCATGAACGGTGCGCCGAAGCAGGTCGAGAAGGTGGCTTCCGGCTCGGTAACGCCCTTTTCCGTGCCGGCGACCTTGGCGGTGTAGCCGGAAAGGAAGTGGTACATCGCCTGTTCCGGCGTCAGCTTGGCAATCGGCGGCATGACGCCGAAGGCATCGGCGGTCAGCATGATGATGGTGCGCGGCTGCGGTGCGGTGCCGGTGGCGCTGGCATTCGGGATGAAGTCGAGCGGATAGGCGCAACGGGTGTTTTCCGTCAGCGAACCGTCGTCGAAATCAGGAACGCGGCGCTCGTCAAGCACGACGTTTTCCATGACGGTGCCGAAGCGGCGGGTCGTGGCGTAGATTTCCGGCTCGGCGGCTTCCGACAGGCGGATCGCCTTGGCGTAGCAGCCGCCTTCGAAGTTGAAGACGCCCTGCTCGCCCCAGCCGTGCTCGTCGTCGCCGATCAGCGTGCGGGTCGGGTCGGCCGAAAGCGTCGTCTTGCCGGTGCCGGAGAGGCCGAAGAAGATCGCGGTGTCGCCGGCCGCGCCCACGTTTGCCGAGCAGTGCATCGGCATGACGCCCTTCTTCGGCAGCAGGTAGTTGAGAACGGTGAAGACCGACTTCTTCATTTCGCCGGCATAGGACGTGCCGCCGATGAGGATCAGGCCGTTGGTGAAGTCGCAGGCGATGACCGTCTCGGTGCGGCAGCCGTAGCGCTCCGGATCCGCCTTGAAGCTCGGCAGATCGATGATCGTCAGCTTCGGCAGGAAGGAGCCGAGCGCTTCGCGGGCTGGGCGAATCAGCAGATTGCGGATGAACAGCGAATGCCAGGCGTACTCGGTAACGACGCGCGTCGGCAGGGCGTTGTCGGCATCGGCGCCTCCAACCAGGTCCTGCACATAGAGCGACATGCCCTTGGCGTGCTCAAGCATATCCTTGCGCAGCAGGGCAAAATGCTCCGGAGACATCGGCTTGTTGTTGTCCCACCAGATCTGATCGTCGGTGTTCGCATCGCGAACGACGAACTTGTCCTTCGGCGAGCGACCGGTGTGCTGGCCGGTACGGGCGACGAGCGCACCGTGTGCCGTCAGCTCAGCCTCGCCGCGGCGAAGAGCTTCCTCATAAAGCTCTGCGGCTTCGAGGTTGTACCGAACCGTTTCCAGGTCGATAAAGCCGAGTTTTTCCAAGCCGTTCGCGAGATTGCGAGTGCCGAGTTGCTCCATGGTCAAGCTTCCTTCGTGTTTGGCCATTGGCGTTGAATTTCGCCGGACCTTACTTGCATGCTCGCTCAAAAACAAGGCGACGTCAAAAAAAGAATAATGATTTCAGTATATTAATCGATTTAAAGAAAATTATCGTTTTTTTAATCGGTTGAAATCGGCCTCCCGAACACCGATCTGACGGGACCTATCCTATCGTCACGACAGGTGCTTTTTGGGCTTCGCCACAATTTGTTCCACCTTTATACTCACTAACGCACCCGTGACTCGCGAATGCCGGAGTTTTCGGGGACGGGACCGGCACCTCAAAAGACGGAGTTGAACACGATGCAGACCATCGCGCTTGTCGATGATGACCGGAATATTCTGACGTCCGTATCCATCGCCCTGGAGGCAGAAGGCTACAAAGTCGAGACCTATACCGACGGCGCTTCCGCGCTCGAAGGCCTGCTCGCCCGGCCGCCGCAGCTTGCGATCTTCGACATCAAGATGCCGCGTATGGACGGCATGGAATTGCTGCGCCGCCTGAGGCAGAAGTCGGACCTGCCGGTGATCTTCCTCACCTCCAAGGATGAAGAGATCGACGAACTCTTCGGCCTGAAGATGGGCGCCGACGACTTCATCACCAAGCCGTTTTCGCAGCGCCTTCTGGTCGAACGCGTCAAGGCGATCCTGCGCCGCGCCGCCAACCGCGAAGCCGCGGCCGCCAATCCGAACAATACCGTCAAGGCAACCGACGCGCCGTCGCGCTCGCTCGAGCGTGGGCAGTTGGTGATGGATCAGGAGCGCCACACCTGTACCTGGAAGAGTGAGCCGGTGACCCTGACGGTGACGGAATTCCTCATTCTCCATTCGCTGGCGCAGCGCCCGGGCGTGGTGAAGAGCCGCGACGCACTGATGGACGCGGCCTATGACGAACAGGTCTATGTCGACGACCGCACCATCGACAGCCACATCAAGCGGCTGCGCAAGAAGTTCAAGATGGTCGACAACGACTTCGACATGATCGAGACGCTTTACGGTGTCGGCTATCGTTTCCGGGAGAGTGCCTGAGCCTCGGGGCTTGCCATCGCGCCCAGAGTGGCGCATTTGAAGCGGCGCGATGGTGATGGCCTCATCTGAGGCTCGACACGATCTCCGCCGTCTTCGGATCAAAACCATGGAAGGCGGCGCAACCGGCCGGCAGCGCCGCCGCTATCGAACGATTATGAAGGACAGTCCGCGCGGGAGCGGGACATTTGGTAGAAGTCTTGCACGGCGACATTGAAGACACTGACGGGCGTGCCCAGGCACTGAAGGGCCAGCGCCGCTGGGCGCATCCCTTCACGCTCATTCGTCGTCTCTTCGGCAATGCCGTCTTCTCGAGCCTCACCCGCCGTATCGTCTTCTTCAACCTGGTGGCGCTCGTCGTTCTGGTCGGCGGCATCATGTACCTCAACCAGTTCCGCGAGGGGCTGATCGACGCGCGCGTCGAAAGCCTTTTGACCCAGGGCGAAATCATCGCCGGCGCGATCTCCGCTTCCGCCTCGGTCGATACCAATTCGATCACCATCGATCCCGAAAAGCTGCTGGAGCTGCAGGCTGGCCAGAGTATCACGCCGCTGCCGAGCGACGAGGATCTCGACTTCCCGATCATCCAGGAGCGTGTCGCGCCGGTTCTGAGGCGGCTGATCTCGCCGACGCGCACCCGCGCCCGGCTGTTCGACGCGGACGCCGACCTGCTGCTCGATTCGCGCCATCTCTATAGCGGCGGCCAGGTGCTGCGCTTCGACCTGCCGCCGATCGAGCCGGAGGCGACGGGCATCGGCGAAAAACTCAACAGCTGGCTGAACAAGCTTTTGCAGCCGGGCAATCTGCCGCTCTATAAAGAACCGCCGGGTGGCAACGGCTCGATCTACCCTGAGGTGACCAATGCTCTGACGGGCGTGCGCGGCTATGTCGAGCGCGTTACCGAGAAGGGCGAGCTTATCGTTTCCGTGGCGGTGCCCGTCCAGCGCTTCCGCGCCGTTCTCGGCGTGCTCCTACTTTCGACCCAGGCCGGCGACATCGACAAGATCGTCCAGGCCGAGCGCCTCGCCATCATCCGCGTCTTCGGCGTCGCGGCGCTCGTCAACATCATCCTGTCGCTGCTTCTGTCGTCGACGATCGCCAATCCGCTGCGCAGGCTTGCGGCAGCAGCGGTGCGCGTGCGCCGCGGCGGCGCCAAGGAGCGCGAGGAAATTCCCGACTTCTCCTCGCGCCAGGACGAGATCGGCAACCTATCGGTCGCGCTGCGTGAGATGACGACTGCGCTCTATGACCGGATCGCCGCGATCGAAAACTTTGCCGCCGACGTCAGCCACGAACTGAAAAACCCCCTCACCTCACTGCGCAGCGCCGTCGAGACGCTGCCTTTGGCGCGGACCGACGAATCGAAGAAGCGGCTGATGGACGTCATCCAGCATGACGTCCGTCGCCTCGACCGCCTGATCAGCGATATCTCGGACGCCTCGCGTCTCGACGCGGAACTTGCCCGCAGCGACGCCAAGACGATCGATCTCGAAAAACTCCTCGGCGACCTCGTCGATATCTCGCGCCAGGTCCGCAGCAAGAAGAAGGCGGTGCTGCTCGATTTCGTCATCGACCGCAAGGACAGCCCCAAGGCGCGCTTTGCCGTCAGCGGCTACGACCTGCGCATCGGCCAGATCATCACCAACCTGATCGAAAACGCCCGTTCCTTCGTTCCCGAGGACGGCGGGCGGATCGTCGTGCGCCTCACCCGCTCGCGCTCGCGCTGCCTCGTCTATGTCGAGGACAACGGCCCGGGCATCCAGGCCGAAGACATCGACCGCATTTTCGAGCGCTTCTATACCGACCGGCCGGAAGGCGAGGATTTTGGACAGAACTCCGGCCTCGGGCTGTCGATCTCCAGGCAGATCGCCGAAGCCCATGGCGGCACGCTCAAGGCCGAGAACATCGCCGGACCGGATGGCCATATCACCGGCGCGCGCTTCGTCCTGTCCCTGCCCGCCGAGCCGCACGCGTGACAACGGCCCGCGCCAATGTCCACGGCACCGCAATCGTGCTCGGGACACGCGGCTTCCTGCTTACCGGCCCGTCCGGCAGCGGCAAATCCAGACTGGCGCTCGCCTGCATCACGGCCGCCCGGCAGGCTGGACATTTTGCAGCGCTCGTCGCCGACGACCGGGTGGATCTTGCGCTCGAACACGACCGGATCGTGGCGCGCTGCCCGCCCTCCATTCACGGCCTCATCGAAATCCGCGGCTCCGGCATCGGCACGATCGAAACCGTGCCTGCCGCCGTGATGGACTGGGCCATTCTGCCCGTCGCCGTCCCATTCGACCCGCGGCTACCGCCCGAAGACGAGACATTCCCCCTGCCACTCGGGCGCGTATTGCCGATTGTTCGCGTTCCCGTTGAAGAAGGCGCCCAGGTTCTCAATATTTTGCAGGCGCTCATCGCTGAAAAAATAGGTTTCTAGCTCGATTTACCGTCAGCGCGACCGGAATTTCGGCATTTTTGGCTTGCACTTCCCCTTTTCCTTGCCAAGATGCCCTCCCCAACAGGTGGACGAAATTGCTGCATTGCGATATCTGGCCATCAGTGAATTGCGTGTGCAGTTGGAGCGAAGATACCCATGATCGGACTTGTGCTTGTCACCCATGGCAAGCTGGCTGAGGAATTTCGACATGCGCTTGAGCATGTTGTCGGTCCGCAAAAAGCTATAGAGACCGTCTGCATCGGCCCCGAGGACGACATGGACCAGCGTCGGCAGGATATCCTCGACGCGGTCACCAATGTCGACGAAGGCAACGGCGTCATCATTCTCACCGACATGTTCGGCGGGACCCCCTCCAACCTCGCCATCTCGGTGATGCGCAGCGGCACCGTCGAAGTGATCGCCGGCGTCAACCTGCCGATGCTGATCAAGCTTGCCGGCGTGCGCGGCGAGAGCGACATGGACAAGGCACTTGTCGAGGCCTCCGAGGCCGGGCGGAAATACATCAACGTCGCCAGCCGCGTCCTGAGTGGAAAGTAATGGATCACCGCCCCGACATGTCGCTGACGCGCGAACTGCTGATCATCAACAAGCGAGGCCTGCATGCGCGGGCGTCAGCAAAGTTCGTGCAGACGGTTGAGGCCTATGACGCCGAGATCACCGTTTCGAAGGACGGCATGACCGTTGGCGGAACCTCGATCATGGGGCTGATGATGCTGGCCGCCAGCACCGGCTGCAGCGTTTGCGTGACCGCCAGCGGCGCGCAGGCCGAAGAAGCCCTGAACGCGCTCGACGCTCTGGTCGCCGACAAGTTCGGCGAAGAAATCTGACGGCAATATAAAGATATAAAGACTTCTTTATATCGAGGTTGCTCTCCACCCTGAATCCTGATAGATCGGTCGCACTCTCACCGCGTCGTATAGGCGTGGGAGGCATAATCGCGCCGCGGAGATGGCCAAGGCCGCGCGGCTTGAAGAGATCAGCCCGGAGAACTCCATGACCACCACTCAGGACTACATCGTCGCCGACATCGGACTTGCCGATTTCGGGCGCAAGGAAATTGCGATCGCCGAAACGGAAATGCCGGGCCTGATGGCCTGCCGCGAAGAGTTCGGCGCTTCGAAGCCGCTGAAGGGCGCGCGCATCACCGGCTCGCTGCACATGACCATCCAGACCGCCGTCCTCATCGAGACGCTGGTCGCGCTCGGCGCCGACGTACGCTGGGCTTCGTGCAACATCTTCTCGACCCAGGACCACGCCGCAGCCGCGATCGCCGCCAGCGGCGTTCCGGTCTTCGCCGTCAAGGGTGAGACGCTCGAAGAATACTGGACCTACACGGACAAGATCTTCCAGTGGGCCGACGGTGGCGTCTCGAACATGATCCTCGACGATGGTGGCGACGCCACCATGTACATCCTGCTCGGCGCCCGCGCCGAAGCCGGCGAGGACGTGCTCTCCAACCCGGGCTCCGAGGAAGAAGAAATCCTCGTCGCGCAGATCAAGAAGCGCCTTGCCGCTTCGCCGGGCTGGTTCACCAAGCAGCGCGACGCGATCAAGGGCGTGACCGAGGAAACCACCACCGGCGTCAACCGCCTCTACCAGCTCCAGGCCAAGGGCCTGCTGCCCTTCCCGGCGATCAACGTCAACGACAGCGTCACCAAGTCGAAGTTCGACAACAAGTACGGCTGCAAGGAATCGCTGGTCGACGGCATCCGCCGCGGCACCGACGTGATGATGGCCGGCAAGGTCGCCGTCGTCTGCGGTTACGGCGACGTCGGCAAGGGTTCGGCCGCCTCGCTTTCCGGCGCCGGCGCCCGCGTCAAGGTCACGGAAATCGACCCGATCTGCGCGCTCCAGGCCGCCATGGACGGCTTCGAAGTCGTCCAGCTCGAAGACGTCGTCTCGTCGGCCGACATCTTCATCACGACGACCGGCAACAAGGACGTCATCCGCATGGACCACATGCGCGAGATGAAGGACATGGCGATCGTCGGCAACATCGGCCACTTCGACAACGAGATCCAGGTCTCGGCTCTGCGTAACCTGAAGTGGACGAACATCAAGCCGCAGGTCGACATGATCGAGTTCCCGAGGGGCAACCGCATGATCCTGCTTTCGGAAGGCCGCCTGCTCAACCTCGGCAACGCCACCGGTCACCCGTCCTTCGTGATGTCGGCCTCGTTCTCCAACCAGGTCCTGGCCCAGATCGAGCTCTTCACCAAGGGTGAGAAGTACAAGAACGAAGTCTACGTCCTGCCCAAGGCGCTCGACGAGAAGGTCGCTCGCCTGCACCTCAAGAAGCTCGGCGCCAAGCTTTCGGAACTTTCCGAAGAGCAGGCCGACTACATCGGCGTGAAGACGCAGGGTCCGTTCAAGGCTGAGCACTACCGGTACTGATCCTTACCCGGGCAATCCACAACATCTTGTGGCCGCGTTCTTGACAAGAGAGCGCGGCCGCTTTTTTGGGCCTCTCCCTTCCCGACGATTCGACTAGGAAGTATGCTCTAACCCATTGATTCGTGATGCCGGTGCGGACCTTGGGCATCGCGGATGGGATGTCTTGTCGAATTAGCGGCAAACAGACGGAGACAGACCGGGGATGCAATCGGAACTGACGCGGACCCTTGAACAGGGCCCCGGTGGAACTGTGCAAGGCGCAGCAAGGCCGGCAGCACCCTTCGGACAGACGGGGATGGCAGCGCCATGAACAAAGACCACACAGATTTTCCGGCCATCTGCCGCAAGGGTCCGAAATTCCTGCGCCGCCTTTTGGCCGGCACCGCCCTTTTCACCGCCACGGATGCTCTCGCCCAGGTTGTCCCGCAAAAGGCCGGCATCTTCGGCTCGTCGGAAGTCGTCACCTTTTCCGTGCTGATCGGCGTCATTTCCGCTGCGATGATCTCGGCGATCTGGCTGATCCGCCAGCGCGGCAACATCGAGGCGGAAAACCGCGAGCTTAGGTCCGACCTTTCCGACGCCAACCAGCGCCTCTCGCGCTACCAGGCGCTGGTCGCCGACAAGAACCGCCGGATCGTCATCTGGGACGGGCTTCTCGAACGCGCCGAACTGCTCGGCCAGCTGCCGGCGGAAACCGGCGCGCCTTCCGACGACCGCGACTTCCTGGCCTTCGGCCGCTGGGTCAAGGCGCAGTCTGCAGGCGAGCTCGAAAAATCGATCGAGGCGCTTCGCACCCAGGCCCGCAGCTTCGATCTCGTCATCGAAACGCAGCGCAACGAAGTGCTGGAAGCCCAGGGACGCGTTTCCGGCGGCCGCGCCTTTGTGCGCTTCATCGCGCTCAACAACATGCGGGCGGAGCTCGCCGAACTGAAGCTCGAACACGACCGGCTCAATATCGCGCTTCGCTCCTTCCATACGCTCCTCGACGCAATCGACCTGCCCGTCTGGCAGCGCGGCACCGACGGCGCGCTCGTCTGGGTCAACGAAGCCTATGCCGACGCCGTCGAGGCACCCGATGTCGCCACCGCCGTCGCGGAAAAGCGCGAGTTGCTTGCGACCGTTGCGCGTGAAAAGATCCGGTCGGTCTCGACGTTCGATACGCCTTTCCACGACAAGGTCTCGACCGTCGTGCGCGGCAACCGCACCTTCTTCGACGTCGTCGACGCCCGCAGCGCCGCCGGTTCGGCCGGTATCGCAGTCGATATTTCGGGGATCGAGGCCGTGCGCGAAGAGCTCAACCGCACGCTCAAGAGCCATGCGGAAACGCTCGACCATCTGGCGACGCCCGTCGCGATCTTCGACGGCAACCAGCGTCTGCAGTTCTACAACCAGGCCTTCCAGCGCCTGTGGAACCTCGATATCGGCTTCTTGGAGCGCAAGCCGGACAATGGCGAAGTGCTCGATCGGCTGCGCGCCGGCGGCCAGCTGCCGGAACAGCTCAACTGGAAACAGTGGAAGGCGAACGCACTATCGGTCTACCAGGCGCTCGATACACAGAGCGACCTTTGGCACCTGCCGAACGGACAGACATTGCGCGTCTTTGCCACCGCCCGCCCGCAGGGCGGCGTTACCTGGGTGTTCGAGAACCTGACCGAGAAGGTCGACCTCGAAACGCGCTACAACACCCTCGTCCAGGTCCAGGGCGAAACCATCGATCACCTGGCCGAAGGCGTAGCGGTGTTCGGCCCGGACGGCCGCATCCGCCTGTCGAACCCGGCGTTTCGCGCGATCTGGGGCATCAGCGAGGCTGAAGCCAAACCCGGTACGCATATCAAGGCGATCGAGCAGGCCTGCCTGATCTCCTACGACCAGCCCGACGGCTGGAAGCGTTTCACCCACATCATCACCAGCTTCGACGACGAGCGGCCCTCCAGCCGCGGCATTCTCGAACTCAGGACCGGGCTGATTCTCGACTACGCGGTCATCCCGCTGCCGAACGCCCAGACGATGCTGACCTTCGTCAACATTACCGACAGCGTCCGGGTCGAGCGCGCGCTCACCGAAAAGAATGAGGCGCTGCGCAAGGCCGATGCGTTGAAGAACGACTTCGTCCACCACGTCTCCTACGAGCTGCGCTCGCCGCTCACCAACATCATCGGTTTTGCCGATCTCTTGAAGACGCCGGCTTTCGGCGACCTCAACGAGCGCCAGGCAGAGTATGTCGACCATATCGCCACGTCGTCGTCGCTGCTTCTGACGATCGTCAACGACATCCTCGATCTTGCGACCGTCGACGCCGGCATCGTCCAGCTCGACCTTGCCGACATCAGCCTCACCGATTTCCTCGACGACATCGCGTATCAGATGGCCGACCGTCTGACCGAAAGCGGCGTGACGCTCCGGATCGCCGCACCTGATAATCTCGGCCGGATGGTCGCCGATCAGCAGCGCCTGAAGCAGATCTTCGTCAAGCTGCTCACCAATGCCGCGAACTTCGCCCCCGATGGCAGCGTCATCGAACTGGCGTGCCGCCGCGAGGGCAGCGACTTCATCTTCTCGGTCTCCGACAGCGGCCCCGGCATTCCGCAGGACGTGCTCGACACGGTCTTCAACCGCTTTGAAAGCCACGGTCAGCGCGGCGGCGCCGGCCTCGGGCTTTCGATCGTCGAGAGCTTCGTCAGCCTGCATCACGGCACGGTCTCGATCCGCAGCAAGGAAGGCGAAGGCACGGAAGTGACCTGCCGCATCCCTTCGGCCGACGTGCCGGCCACCGTCGCGGCCGAATGATGCCGGCGATCGAGCGCCATCTTGCAAACGAGGCGGCAACGATCGAGCTTGGTGAGGACCTGGCGCTCGCCCTGAAGCCTGGCGACTGCGTCGCTCTTTCGGGCGATCTCGGCGCCGGCAAATCCACACTGGCGCGCGCCTTTTTGAGGGTCGTCGCCGATGACGACGGCCTGGAAGTGCCGAGCCCGACCTTCACGCTGGTCCAGAGCTACGACTTGCGCATACCCGTCGCGCATTTCGACCTTTACCGGCTGGCCGATTCCAGCGAGCTCGACGAACTGGGCTTCGATGAAGCCCTGTCGCAGGGCATCTGCCTGGTCGAATGGCCGGAACGGGCGGACGACGCCCTCCCCTCACGTCGCATCACGCTTGCGATCACCCACGAGAAGGACGGGCGACGCGTCGATATTTCGGCGCCTGATGACACGCTGCAGCGCATCGCCCGAACGCTTTCGATCCGCGAATTTCTCGATACGAACGGACATTCCAAGGCGCGGCGGCGGCACCTGAGCGGCGACGCCTCGATCCGGGCCTATGAGCGCATTTACCCGGCGGACGGCTCCGTTAGCCGGATTCTGATGGATTCGCCGCGGCACAAGCCGGGCCCGATCCTTCAGGACGGAAAGTACTATCAGCAGCTGGCGCATATCGCCGAAGATGTCGTTCCCTTCGTCGCCGTCGACCAGATGCTCATTGCCCGCGGCTTTGCGGCGCCTGAAATCTACGCCCGCGACATCGACCAGGGCATCCTCTTGATCGAAGATCTGGGCTCGGAGGGCGTCCTCCATGCGGACGGAGAGCCGATCGACGAACGCTACATCGAGAGCGCGCGGCTGCTTGCTCGCCTGCACGCGGAACCGGCCGAGGCCGAGATCAAGGTCGAGCCGACTGTGATCCACCGCATTCCGGATTTCGACCGGACGGCGATGAAGATCGAGACGCGGCTTTTGACCGACTGGTATCTGCCCTGGAAACGCGGCGCGCCGGCAAGCGACGACGAGAAGCGCGAATATGGAGAGATCTGGGACGGCCTGATCGACCTCCTGCAGACATCCGAAACGAACCTGCTGCTGCGCGATTTTCACTCGCCGAACATCATCTGGCGCGGGGAACGCGAAGGTCTGAACCGGATCGGCCTCATCGATTTCCAGGACGCAATGATCGGTCCGACTGCCTATGACGTCGCGTCCTTGGTTCAGGATGCCCGCGTCACCATCCCGCCTTCGCTCGCAAGCCGGATGATGGACGCTTATTTCGCCGAACGGCGCGGGGGTGGTAGCTTCGACGAGGCAATGTTCCTTCGCGACTGGCACCTGATGTCGGCGCAGCGCAACTGCAAGCTCGTCGGCATCTGGGTGCGACTGATGCAGCGCGACGGCAAGCCCGGCTACATGAAGCACATGCCGCGCACTTTCGCCTATCTTCAGGCGGCGCTTTCACATGAATCGCTGAAACCCTTGCACGACTGGTGTATGAAGACCGGAATCCTCGTTTCCGAATCAGCGAACTGACAGAGAATCAATGTCGATCAGCAATGCGATGGTGCTCGCCGCGGGCCTCGGCACCCGTCTTCGTCCGATCACCAACACCATACCAAAGCCGCTCGTCGAGATCGCCGGCAAGCCGATGATCGACTACGTGCTGGACCTCCTGGTGGAGGCCGGCGTCAGCACGGCCGCGGTCAACGTGCATCATTTCGCCGACCTGATGGAAGGCCATCTCAGCCAACGCAGCGCCCCGGAGATCGTGATTTCGGACGAGCGCGAGGCGCTGATGAATTCCGGCGGCGGTCTCGCCAAGGGGCTGAAACTGCTGCCGGAGGGGCCGGTTCTGGTGATGAATGCCGATCTCTTCTGGGTCGGCGAGCCCAAGGGCAAGCCCAGCAACCTGACGCGCCTGGCCGCCGCCTTCGACGCGGAGCGCATGGACATGCTGCTCCTTTGCGTGCGCGACGAGGATACGACCGGCCACAACGGCAAGCGGGATTTCTCGCTGGGTGACGACGGCAAGCTCACGCGCTACGCCGAAGGCCTGCCGAACCCGGTGGTCTATGCCGGCGCGATCGCGCTTCACTCCCGGCTTTTTGCCGACGCGCCCGACGACGCCTTCAATCTCAACATCTACTTCGATCGCGCCGCCGAAGAAGGCCGTCTTTACGGCCTGCTGCTCGACGGTCACTGGATGACGGTCGGAACGCCCGAGGCGATCGGCGAAGCGGAGGCGGCGATCCGCCGCCACCAGCCGGAGGGATGAGCGTGCGTGGCCGCCGGTCCAACGTCTTCACGATCCCGCCCGGCCTCCCCTTCCTGAAGACGCTCGCCGAAAAGCTTTGCGACGGTAGCCTGACGCCGGACTTCCGCTACGACCCGGCCGATCCCCTGCCGCTTGCCGGCGTGACGATCTTCGTGCCGACGCGGCGCTCGGCCCGTGTGCTCCGGTCCGAGTTCGTCGACCTGCTCGGCGGCCGCTCCACCATCCTGCCCACGATCAAGGCGCTCGGCGAGACCGATGACGACAGCGGCTTCTTCGATGCCGAGGTGCCGGCGATCCTCGATCTCGCCCCGCCCCTGCCCGGGACCGCACGCCTGATCGAGCTTGGCCGGCTTATCCTCGCCTGGCGCAACCGGCTGCCGAAGGTGGTGCTCGACATCCATGCGGAGAGCCCGCTGATTGCGCCGGCAAGCCCTGCCGATGCGATCTGGCTCGCGCGCAATCTTGCCGACCTCATCGACGCGATGGAGACGGAAGAACTCGACTGGGACAAGCTCGACAAGCTCGATGCCGGCGAGCACGCCCTCTGGTGGCAGCTGACGCTCGAATTCCTGAAGATTGCCCGCAGCTACTGGCCGGAACGGCTGGAGGAACTAAAACAATCCTCGCCCGCGCGCCACCGCAACGCGATCCTGCAGGCCGAGACGCAGCGCATCGCCGCCGGCAAGATCGAGGGCCCGATCATCATTGCCGGTTCGACCGGCTCCATTCCCGCAACGGCCACGCTGATTGCCGCCGTGCAGAAGCTGCCCAACGGTACGATCGTGCTGCCTGGCCTCGACCAGACGATGAGCGAGGCCGAATGGGACATGATCGTCGCCAACGCCGCCCTTGACGGCAGGCCGGACCCGGCAAGCCGCAGCCACCCGCAATACGGCTTTTACAGGCTGCTGAAACGCATGAGCGTTCTGCGGCCCGACGTGACCGCCCTGGCTGTCGCCGAGGTCGACCTCGAAGTCCGTGCCGAGATCCTGTCGCACGCTCTTCTGCCGGCCAAGGCGACCAATGCATGGACCGCGATGCGCAGCGAGCTGGATCCGGCGTTGCTGCAGCAAGCCTTCCAGGATGCAGCCCTCATCGAAACCGCCAACGAACGCGAGGAAGCGGCCGCGATCGCGGTCGCCTTGCGGCTCGCGCTCGAAGGCAGCGACGAGAGCCAGGCAGCGCTGATCACGCCGGACCGCAATCTCGCACGGCGGGTCGGCGCCGAGCTTGCCCGCTTCGGCATCGAGGCCGACGATTCCGCCGGTACGCCTCTCATCGCGACGCCGCAGGGCAGCCTGCTGCGGCTGCTGCTAGAAGCATGCCTGCGCCCCGGCGATCCCGTGCCGTTCGTCGCGCTTCTCAAGCATCCGCTGGCGCGCTTCGGGCTTTCCCGCGACAGGATGCGCGAAGGGGCCGACGCGCTGGAACGCATGGCACTGCGTGGCAGCACCGCGACGGTCGATCTGCTGGTGCTCGAATCCGTGCTCGACGCGGCGATCGTCCGGCACAAGACCGATCGCCATCCACCGGAATGGCGCATCGGCATCGGGAATGACGCGCTTCAGGCGGCCCGCGACGTGGCGGCGAAGATCGGTCTCGCGGTGGCGCCGCTCGCCTCCGCGCTGACGCGCAGCCGGGACGGCAGCCGCGTGTTTTCGGACGAATTTACCTTTGCCGACTGGGCGATGCGCACCGGCGAGGCCCTGGAAGCGGCCTCAGCCGACGAGCGTGGCGACCTCGGTGGGCTTTGGTCCGGCGAGGCCGCCGATACGCTCGCAACTCTCCTTCGCGGCATCATCGAGACCGACGGCCAGATGACCGCGGACGGGCCGCAATGGTGCGATGTCGTCGAAGCCCTGTCGGCCAGCGCCGCGGTCAAGCCTCGCTCCATGCGCCATCCGCGGGTGTTCATCTTCGGCGCGCTGGAATCGCGCCTGCAGAGCATGGACCTGGTGGTTCTCGGCGGCCTGAACGAAGGCAATTGGCCGGGCCAGACGGCCAACGATCCGTTCCTGTCGCGCACCATGAAGACGGGGATCGGTCTTGAGCCGCCTGAACGACGCATCGGCCAGCTTGCGCACGACTTCCAGATGGCCTGCGGCACAAGGCGGCTGATCTTCACCCGCTCGATGCGCCAGGGCGCAGCACCCACCGTCGCCTCGCGCTGGCTGCAGCGGCTGCTGGCGCTCGGCGGCGAACGGCTGACGCGAGCGCTGCACGCCAATGGCGCCGACTATCTCGCCTGGGCCCGCATGCTTGACGACGGCGGCCGCCAGCCGCTGGCCGAGCGCCCCGCCCCCAAGCCACCGGCGGACCTGCAGCCGCGCAAGTACTCTTTCAGCGAAGTGTCGCGGCTACGGCGCGACCCCTACGCGATCTATGCGCGACGCATCCTTCGGCTGGATCCGCTGCTGCCGTTCAACAGCGACCCCGGCCCGGCCGAGCGCGGCACGCTTTACCACCAGATCGTCGAGCGTTTCGTACGCGCGGGCGTCGATCTGATGTTGCCGGCGGCGGAAGAGGTCATGCACCGGCTGCTGAACGAGGCTTTCGACGAGGCGCGACTGCCCACCCATATCGACACGATCTGGCGGCCGCGCTTTGCCGCGGTCGGCTTGGCCTTCATCAAATGGGAACGGGACCGCGCCCGCTTCATCCGCCGGTCGCGCACCGAAGTGGCGGCATCGATGGAGCTCGGCGTCGCCGACATGCGGCTGACCGGCATTGCCGACCGGCTCGATACGCTGACCGACGGCAGCGTCGAGATCGTCGACTACAAGACCGGCTCGAGCCCATCGACCAAGGAAGCGCGCGTGCTGCTCGACCCGCAGCTCGCGCTGGAAGCCGCGGCCCTCAAGGCCGGCGCCTTTAAGGACGTGCCGCCCAGCCACCCACAGTCGCTGCTCTATGTCCGGCTCAAACCGGGCGCGCGCTTCAAACCGGAAGCGGTCAACAACGAAGGCAGCAAGTCGAAGGAGACGAAGTCGGCCGATCAGCTTGCGGACGAGTCGCTTGCCGAACTCAGGAAGCTGCTATGCGCGCTGCTTTCGGGCAAGCATGGCTTTGCCTCGCGCGTGATTGTTCAGAAAGAGCGCGATTATGGCGGCGAATACGACCATCTGGCACGCGTAGCCGAATGGTCGACGGCCGACAGCGAAGAGGAGGATGGCGATGAGGGATGACGACCTCGGCCCCGAACAGGCGACGCCTCAAAGCTGGCTCGACTGGACCTCGCGCCGGCAGTCGCTGGCTTCGGACCCGGACCGCTCCGCCTGGGTGTCGGCCAATGCCGGCTCCGGCAAGACCCACGTGCTGACCCAGCGGGTGATACGGCTGCTGCTTGCCGGCTGCCGCCCCTCGGCGATCCTCTGCCTCACCTATACCAAGGCGGCGGCCTCCGAAATGTCGAATCGCGTGTTCGAACGGCTGGCCGAATGGGTAACGCTCGACGACGCGACGCTCGAAAAGCGGATCGAGGCGATTGAGGGCGAGCGGCCCGGGCGCTTGAAGCTGCAGGAGGCGCGGCGCCTGTTCGCCCGCGCGCTGGAGACCCCGGGCGGCCTGAAGATCCAGACGATCCATGCCTTTTGCGAGGCGCTGCTGCACCAGTTTCCGCTGGAGGCCAATGTCGCCGGCCATTTCTCGGTTCTCGACGATCGCGCGGCTGCGGTTCTGCTTGCCGATGCGCGCCGGCTGCTGCTGACCGCGACCGCGGCCAAGGACGATCCGGCTCTTGCCCACGCCTTTGCCACCGTGCTCGACATCGCCGACGATACCGGCCTGGAAAAGCTGCTGGCCGCAATCGTCGAAAACCGAACCGCGATCCAGGTCTTCCTCGAACATGCCGACGGGCTCGGCGGCACCGAGGCCGAGCTGCGCCGGGCGCTGAAGCTTTCGCCGGGGGAAAGCGTCGACGGCGCCATGGCGACGATCTGGCCCTTGGCGGGCTTGAACGGCGCGGCGCTCGAACGGTACTTCTCGCTCGCCACCAGCGTCGGCGGCACGAAGGTGCTCGACTTTGCGGAGGGGCTGAGGACCGTTTCGAAGATGACGGATCTCAGCGCGCGCTATGACGGGCTCAGGCATCTGTTCTTCACCGGCACGGGCAAGCCGCGGGCGCAATCCGCCTTCCTCAACAAGGCGATGCAGCAGGCTGCCCCCGATCTCATTGACCTCGTGGACGAGGCCTATCGCCATGTCGTCGCCTGCATCGATCACATCAGCATCCTCAGGATGTTCGAGGCGACGCTGGCGGCGCTGACGCTCGCCGGGCGGCTGAATACCGACTACGAGGAACTGAAGCGACGCCGCAGCCAGCTCGATTTCGAGGACCTGATCAACCGCACGGCGGCGCTCTTTGCCCGCGGCGACGTCAGCGCCTGGGTACACTACAAGCTCGACCAGGGCATCGACCATATCCTCGTCGACGAGGCGCAGGACACCAGCCCGGCGCAGTGGACGATCATCCAGGCGCTGGCTTCCGACTTCTTCTCGGGCGAGAGCGCACGCGGTACTGCCCGCACGATGTTTGCTGTCGGTGACGAGAAACAGTCGATCTACTCCTTCCAGGGCGCCCGTCCGGAGCGGTTTTCGCGCGAGAGCCAGGAGACCGAACGGCGGGTGCGCGACGGCGGCAAGGCTTTCGAGCCCATCCGCCTGCAGCTCTCCTTCCGCTCGACCGTCGACGTGCTTTCGGCCGTTGACGCCGTCTTTGCCAATCCGGCGCATGCGCGAGGCCTCAGCGCCCGCAACGAGCCCGTGGTGCATGCTTCGAACCGCATCGGCCATCCCGGCGCCGTCGACATCTGGGACGTGATTGCCGCCGAACCGGTGGATACAGACGAGGAATGGACCGCCGCCTTCGACGCAACGCCGGAGAGTGCGCCGGTCAACATCCTCGCCCGCCGGATCGCAGCCACGCTGGAAAGCTGGATCGGCAAGGAGACGATCGTCGAGAAGGGCGTTCGCCGGCCGATGCGCCCGGGCGACGTGATCGTACTGGTCCGCAAGCGCGACGCCTTCGTCAATGCTCTGACGAGAGCACTCAAGCGCCGCAACAACATTCCGGTCGCCGGCGCCGACCGGTTGGTGCTCACCAAGCATATTGCCGTCCAGGACCTGCTCGCCCTCGGGCGGTTCGTGCTGTTGCCGCAGGACGACCTGTCGCTGGCCGCGCTGATGAAAAGCCCGCTGTTCAACCTCGGCGAAGACGCGCTGTTCGAACTCGCGGCGCGGCGCGGCGAAGGCGAAAGCCTCTGGGAGAGGCTGCAGCATGAAGCCGATGACGGTATCCTGTTTCACCAGACGGCGCGAACGCTGAAATCCTACATGGCGCTCGCAAGCCAGCTGGCGCCGCATGACTTCTATGCCCGCGTCCTCGGCGTGCATGGCGGCCGCGCCGCCTTTCTCGCGCGGCTTGGCACCGAGGTCAGCGACATTCTCGACGAGTTCCTGACCTTCGCGCTCGACCAGGAAAGAAGCGGCCTGCCCGGCCTGCAGGCCTTCGTCTCGACGCTGGAAATGGAAGCGCCGACGGTCAAGCGCGAGCAGGACAAGGAACGCGACGAAGTCCGGATCATGACCGTGCACGCGGCCAAGGGCCTGGAAGCGCCAGTCGTCTTCCTCGCCGATGGCGGCGGGGCGGCGTTCAGCAACCAGCATGTGCCCTCTCTTCGCTTCCTGGAGCTTGCCCAGAGAGACGGCACCGTCCTGCCGCTTCCGGTGTGGCGCGCGCCGGGCGCGGAATCGAACTCGCTCATCACCGCCGACGGCGAGCGGCTGAAGACGCTGGCTGAGGAAGAATATCGTCGCCTGCTCTATGTCGGCATGACCCGCGCCGCCGACCGCCTGATCGTCTGCGGTTATCGCGGCCAGCGGGCCGTTACCGATACATGGCACGCTATGGTTCAGGCGAGCCTTGCCGGAGACGAGAGCGGCCGCGGCCACCCGACCAGTTTTCACGCCGGCGGCGAGGAATGGTCCGGCCATGCCTGGCGCGAGAAGCAGCTCGAACGCGATCTGCCCTCCGGCGATGCGCGCTCGGCCGATTCGGGCCGTCCCGCCACCGCCCTGCCAAAGGCGCTTTCGACGCCACTGCCGCCGCAAAAACGGCTGCCGCGGCCGCTCAGTCCTTCCGGCGTCGGCATCGCGGTTGACGAGGACGATGGCGATGCGCTCGTCGGCTCGGCTCTTTTCTCAGAAAAGGCCCCGGCAAACCTCTCGATGCTGCGCGGCGCCATCCTGCACCGCCTGCTGCAGGTTCTGCCCTCGATGGCGGGAGACGATCGCCGGGCCGCGGCCGAACGCTATCTCGAGCGATCCGTGCCCAGTTGGCCTTCAGAACAACGCGCCGCACTGATCGCCAGCATCGAAACCGTGCTCGACCATCCGGACCTCGGCGCAGTTTTCTCGGTGAGCAGCCGGGCCGAGGTTTCGGTCATGGGTACGCTGACGCTCGGCAAGCGTGAGCACGCGGTTTCAGGCCGGATCGACCGGCTGGCCGTCCGCGATGGCGTCGTGACGATTGCGGACTTCAAGACCAACAGGCAGGTGCCGGCATCGCCTAACGACATTCCCTTCGCCTACACGGCGCAGCTTGCCATCTACCGCGCGCTCCTGCAGCCGCTTTATCCGGCGCATGCGTTTCGGTGTGTGCTGATCTTCACCGAGGGGCCGGCAATCCACGTCGTTCCCGACCAGGCACTCGACAGGAGCCTTGAAGACCTCGCAACAAAGTGAGATACCCGATATTGAAAATCCAGCGGTGCCTTCTCACATGAGACACAACATCTGGATACTGCCATTCCGAACGCAAGGAGCAGCCTATGGCTACTGTAAAGGTCGATACGTCCAATTTTCAGCAGGAAGTGCTGAACTCCGCCGAGCCGGTGGTTGTCGATTTCTGGGCTGAATGGTGCGGCCCGTGCAAGATGATCGCCCCGAGCCTCGAGGAAATCTCGAACGAACTCGCCGGCAAGGTCAAGGTTGCCAAGCTCAACATCGACGAAAACCCGGAACTGGCCGCCCAGTACGGCGTTCGCTCGATCCCGACGCTCGCCATGTTCAAGGCCGGCGAAGTGGCTGACATCAAGGTTGGCGCCGCCCCGAAGACGGCCCTGTCCTCGTGGATCTCCACGGCGGTCGCTTAAAGCGAGTTCACTGCTGAAAACGTTGAAAGCCCGGCATGCCGGGCTTTTTTCTTGTCTTAAATCTGGAAGCGGGATGGCGGTCCCAGCTGCCGATCACTTCGGCGGCGTGCCGTTGTCGGCAAGCACATCGCCCACCAGATAGAGCGAGCCACCGATCAGGATGCGCGGCGGCGCCGGATCTTCGTCGACCAGATTGGCGATGACCGTCAGCGCCTCGGCAACGGACGAGACCGCCGAAGCCTCGAAGCCGACCGATGCGGCATCACTGGCCAGCGCCACAGGATCAAGCCCAGCATCGGAACCGCGGATCGGAACGGTGAAGACCTGCTCAGCGAGATCGAGGAAGGCGCGGAAGTAGCCGATCGGCTCCTTGGTGTTGATCATGCCGATGATCAGGAACAGGGGGCGCGATTCGCGCTCCTCGAAGGTCGCCATTGCCTCGGCGATCACCTGACCGGCGCCGGGATTGTGGCCGCCGTCGACCCAGATCTCCGCGCCATTGGGCCCGTAATGCGTGAGCTTACCGCTGGTCAGGCGCTGCAGGCGTCCGGGCCATTCGACGCCCGCGAGGCCCCTCTCGATCGCCGCTTCGGAAACATCGAAACCGGCGGCCCGCACCGCGCGGATGGCGGCTGCGGCATTGGCATACTGGTGGCGCCCCGGCAGCTTCGGCAGCGGCAGATCGGCGAGCCCGCCTTCGTCCTGATAGACGAGGCGACCGAACTCCTCATGCGCCATGAAATCCTGGCCATAGACAAACATCGGGCAACCGAGGCGTTCCGCCGTCGAGACGAGCACGTCACGGGCGGCCTCTTCCTCCTGCTGGCCGATTACCACGGGGCAGCCACGCTTCATGATGCCGGCCTTTTCGGCGGCTATCAGCTCCACCCGATCACCGAGATGGGCCTGATGGTCGAGCGAGATCGGCATGACGACCGAGACGGCCGGCCGGGCAATAACGTTGGTCGCGTCGAAGCGGCCGCCGAGACCAACCTCGATGATCGCCACGTCGGCCGGGTGCTCGGCAAAGAGCAGGAAGGTGACGGCGGTCAGGATCTCGAAGACGGTGATCTTCTCGCCGCCATTGGCTTCGGCGACGCGACGCACGGCATCGGCGAGAACGGGATCGCTGACGAGCCTGCCCTTGCCACCCTTGACGCCCAGGCGATAGCGCTCGTGCCAGTTGACGAGATGCGGCGACGTGTGGACGTGAACGCTGAGGCCGGCTGCTTCGAGGATCGCCCGCGAAAACGCGGTCGCCGAGCCCTTGCCGTTGGTACCGGCGACATGGATCACCGGCGGAAGACGATCCTGGGGATTGCCGAGGGCGGCGAGAAGCCGGGTGATCCTGTCCAGCGACAGGTCGAAGCCCTTGGGGTGAAGGGCGAGAAGTTTTTCGATCTCGTAGCCCGCTTCGCTGGCTTCCACCGCTGCCATCTCTTAACCCCGCCCCGACACGCTCGGCTGCTACAGCGCGCGCCTTATAGGCCGTCTACCGATCGCTGTAACGCCTTGAGTTGCAGCATCCCCACACACAAGAAATCGCGGAGATGCATTATTTTGTTCTACGCAGTTCGACCAGCCCAGCGCTTATTCAAGCGCTGGCAGCGACCGGCAAGGCGGCCGGCTGCGTGCCGCCGTTGAGCTTCGAGGCTTCCGCCGGCTTCTTCATCAGGATTTTCAGGACCCGGGCGAGCGTCGACGGCAGATCATGGCGCTTGACGACCATGTCGACCATGCCGTGCTCCAGCAGGTATTCCGACGTCTGGAAACCTTCCGGCAGTTTCTCGCGCAGCGTCTGCTCGATCACGCGCTTCCCGGCAAAGCCGATTTCCGCGCCGGGCTCGGCCATGTGAATGTCGCCGAGCATCGCGTAGGATGCGGTGACGCCACCGGTGGTCGGGTTGGTGAGTACGACGATATAGGGGAGGCCGGCTTCCTTCAGCATGTTGACGGCAACCGTGGTGCGCGGCAGCTGCATCAGCGACAGGATGCCTTCCTGCATGCGGGCGCCGCCCGAAGCCGGGAAGATGACCAGCGGGCACTTCTCGGCGATCGCCCGTTCGAAGGCCTTGATGATCGCCTCGCCGGCAGCCATGCCGAGCGAGCCGCCAATGAAGTTGAACTCGTGCACGACGGCGACGAGTTTGACGCCCTGGACGCGGCCGAGACCGGCGACGATCGTGTCTTCGAGTTCAGTCTTGGCGCGGCTGTCGCGCAGACGATCGACGTATTTCTTGGAATCGCGGAACTTCAGCGGGTCCTGAGCAACCTTCGGCTGCGGAAACGCTTCAAAGATGCCGCCGTCGAACAGGTCCTTCAACCGCGCCTTGGCCGGCATCTTCATGTGGAAGCCGGACTGCGGGATGACCCACTTGTTTTCCTCGAGATCGCGATGGAACACCATCTCGCCGGTTTCCGGGCACTTGATCCAGAGATTTTCCGGAACTTCCCGGCGGCCCAGCATCGAGTTGATCTTCGGCCGAACGTAGTTTGTGATCCAGTTCACTTAGTAACTCCTGAAGATTTCCTTCGGGTTGTGCGCGCTAATATAGGCAATTATTCGGCTGCTGCGAGACGTGCGGACCGCACGCCTGCCGAGAGCCCTCTCACCAGCGCTTCGACACCCGGAACCGTCGCATCGGTCGCCTTGCCCTCTTCGGTCAGGCTCGACGCGATCTGGTTGACGATCGCCGTACCGACGACCACGCCATCGGCAGATGCTCCGATGGCCCTTGCATGTTCCGCCGTCTTGACGCCGAAACCGACGCAAACGGGCAGATTGGTGTGTGCCTTGATACGCCCGACGGCGCCGGCGATCAACGACGGATCGGGCAGAGCCGAACCGGTGATGCCGTTCATCGACACGTAATAGACGAAACCGGAGGTGTTTTCGAGGACCTTCGGCAGGCGACGGTCGTCCGTGGTCGGCGTCGCCAGGCGAATGAAGTTGATGCCCTTCTCCAGCGCCGGGATGCAGAGTTCGTCGTCCATCTCCGGCGGCAGGTCGACGACGATCAGGCCGTCAATGCCGGCGGCCAGCGCATCCGTCAGGAAGCGGTCGACGCCGTAGATATAGATCGGGTTGTAATAGCCCATCAGCACGATCGGCGTGCGCTGGTCGTCCTCACGGAAACGGCGGGCGATCTCAAGCGTCTTTGCGAGCGTCTGTCCGCTTTTCAGCGAGCGTTGACCGGCCAGCTGGATCGCCGGGCCGTCGGCCATCGGGTCTGAGAAAGGCATGCCGAGTTCGATGACGTCGGCGCCGGCCTTCGGCAGCGCCTTCATGATTGAGACCGACGTCTCGAAATCCGGATCGCCGCCCATGAAATAGGTGACGAGGACCGGACGTCCTTCGGCCGCAACATCGGCAAATCGCTTGTCCATGCGTGCGGTCATGATCTTACTGCCCCATTCCCAGTAACTTGCCGACGGTGAAGATGTCCTTGTCGCCGCGGCCGGAGAGGTTCATCAGGATGATCTCGTCCTTGCCCATTTTTGGCGCGCGCTTGATGACTTCGGCAAGCGCATGCGACGGCTCGAGCGCCGGAATGATGCCTTCGAGACGGGTCAGCGTCTGGAACGCCTCAAGCGCTTCGTGGTCCATGATCGGCACGTATTCGACGCGACCGACATCGTTCAGCCAGGCGTGCTCCGGGCCGATGCCGGGATAGTCGAGACCGGCCGAAATCGAATGCCCTTCCTTGATCTGGCCGTCGCCGTCCTGCAGCAGATAGGTGCGGTTGCCATGCAGCACGCCGGGCGAACCGGCTGTGATCGAGGCGCAATGCTCGTCGCCTTCGATGCCCTTGCCGCCGGCTTCGACGCCGACGATCTTGACGCTCTCGTCATCGAGGAACGGATGGAAGATGCCGATTGCGTTGGAGCCACCGCCAACGGCGGCAATGACGAGATCCGGCAGCCGGCCTTCGGCGGCGAGCATCTGCTCCTTGGCTTCCTGGCCGATCACCGCCTGGAAATCGCGGACCATCTCCGGATAGGGATGCGGGCCGGCAGCCGTGCCGATCAGGTAGTAGGTGTTGTCGACATTGGTGACCCAGTCACGCAGCGCCTCGTTCATGGCGTCCTTGAGCGTGCCGCTGCCGGCCGTCACCGGCTTTACCTCGGCACCCAAGAGCTTCATGCGGAAGACGTTCGGCGCCTGGCGCTCGACGTCGGTCGCGCCCATGTAGACGACGCAGGGCAGGCCGAAGCGGGCAGCGACGGTTGCCGAAGCCACGCCATGCTGGCCGGCACCGGTCTCAGCGATGATGCGCGTCTTGCCCATGCGCTTGGCAAGCAGGATCTGGCCAATGCAGTTGTTGATCTTGTGCGAGCCGGTGTGGTTCAGCTCTTCGCGCTTGAAGTAGATCTTGGCGCCGCCAAGCTCCGCCGTCAGACGTTCAGCAAAATAGAGCGGGCTCGGGCGGCCGATATAATGCGCGCCGAGATGCTCCAGCTCCGCCTTGAAGGCCGGATCGTTCTTCGCGTTGTCCCACTCGTTCTGGAGATCGAGGATCAGCGGCATCAGGGTTTCGGCCACGAAGCGGCCACCGAAGATACCGAAACGGCCGTCCTCGTCCGGGCCACCCCGGAAGGAATTCAACTTTGGCGCCTGGTTCACGTCCTGCTCCCTGACCGTGGCATGCCCGCCTCCGCCTGGCGAACGGCATTGAAAAACGATTCCATGAGCTTCAGATCCTTGACGCCCGGCGCGCTCTCGACGCCGGAGGAGATATCGATGGCACGCGCGCTGGTCTGCGCCATGGCCTCGCCAATGTTGTCGGCGTTAAGACCACCGGAAAGCATGTAATCGACGCTTCCGTCAAGCGCATCGAGAAGCTTCCAGTCAAAGGAAACGCCGTTGCCACCGGGCAAATCGGACCCTTTTGGCGGCTTGGCATCGAAGAGGAAGCGATCGGCAATGCCGATATAGGCATCGATCTTTTCAAGGTCAGATGCTTCGCGCACCGAAAGGGCCTTCATGACGGTAAGGCCATACATCGCCTTGACCGTCAGCAGTCGCTCCGCGTCCTCGCTGCCGTGAAGCTGCAGGATATCCGGATTGAGGGCCGAGACGATCTCGTCAAGCTCGTCATTGTCGGCATTGACCGTGACGGCGACGATCTTCGCCTGGCCGCGAATCCTGTCGGCGATGCGGCCGGCATCGTCGGGCTCGATGTTCCTGGGGCTCTTCGGGAAAAAGATGAAGCCGACATGGGATGCGCCGAGCGCGACAGCACGCTCGGCCGCTTCCGCGGTCTTCAGCCCGCATATCTTCACTTGGGTTTTCATGAGAAGCGACCTTGCATGAAATGCCGCGCGAGTCGAGCCAAAAACCGACGCAAAAGCGGTCACTCAGCGCCCCTGCACCCGTCCTTTGGCGGGTGCGCGCCCCTTGCGCGGCAGGCGCGCTTTCACCATATGCATTTTACCACAACGGAGAGACTGATGCGCCTGTTGCTCGCGCTTATCCTGCCTTGGCTGCAGTTTTTTACCATCGGCCGCCCCTTTGCTGGCCTCATTTGCCTGATCCTGCAGTTGACCCTGATCGGCTGGGTTCCGGCGGCGATCTGGTCGGTCTATGCGCTCAGCCAATACAAGACCGACGAGAAGATCCGCGAAGCGCTGCGCCACCGCGCATAACGCGCCGCTCGTCGCCCTCCAAGATTCAATCGAAGTCGATCGCGTGAAGCATCGTGCCGTTGCGGCGGAGCCATCGCTTGGCATCGTCCGTATCCGGACACAGCCTCCCACACAGCGCCCAGAAGTCGGCCCCGTGATTCATTTCCTGCAAATGTGCCACTTCATGCGCAGCGAGATAGGCGATGACCTTTGGCGGCGCCATGACGATGCGCCAGGAAAAACTCAGCGCCCCGTCGGCTGAGCATGATCCCCAGCGGCTGCGCGTGTCCTTGAGCGAAAGCGACTTTGCCCTCCGGCCGATACGGCCGGTATAGATCGCCACCAACCGGTCGAGATCCTGGCGCGCTTCCTTCTTCAGGAAATCGACGATGCGCCGTGTGAGATGTTCCTCGCCACCGCTGACGCGCAGCACCGGTTCGTCATCGATCACGATCGCTTCCGTGAGCCCACGGATCTTGCCGGTGCGCTCGATGCGGTGGGCAACGCCGCGGATGAGGATGGAACCGCCCTCCTCGATCTGGCTTTCGCCGGAGAAGCGGGCGAGCTTGGTCATCAGCCAGCCCTGGTGCCGTGTCAGGAAGGCATTCACCTCGCGCTCGGGGAGGCCCTGCGGCACCGTCATCTTCAGGGCCCGCCCGCCTGGCTCGATGCGCAGCGTCATGCGCGTCGCGCGCGCGTTTTGCTTGATCGTCAGCGGCAGGGACTTGCCGGCGACCTCGATCTGCCGCGTTGTTGCGGGTGGTGCAGGTTGAATGCGCCGCTTTAAGGAAGGGAACATGCAGGCTTTCTAACCGATTCGCGGGGCTTTCGCCTACTGTTCGCTGGTTGGATGCGTGCCGAGAGTGATCCGGCGTTTCATGTGAAACGCCGGAAGCGGTTTCGTCAGGTTAATGGGCTTCGACAATCGGACCCGAGCCACCATTCTTGCGATCGCGCATGAAGCGGTCGAACTCTTCCTGGTCCTTGGCGCGGCGAAGCTCGCGCACATAGGTGTCGAATTCTTCGCGCATCTCGTCGAGCTTGCGGCGCTCCTCTTCGAGGCGAGCCAGTTCAGCTTCGCGCCAGTCGTCGAAAGCGACGTTGCCGGTACGATGCGTCCAGTTGGAACGGCGGCCGCCGCGCTTGAAAGCCGAGCACATGCCATCCACCGTATCGTTTGCGTCTTTCTTGAACGTCTTGAGCTTTTCGCCAAAGAGAATGTACGCGAGCATGGCCAGGCCGAGCGGCCAGAAGACCACAAAGCCAAGCACCATCAGAGCGATGGTCGCGGGCGTCCAATCCGGACGGATCATTGCAGATTGGTTCATCTTCAGGATTCCTCGCAATCATCCGGGCCGCCCATGCGACCCGATGAAAACGATGTGGGAAGGCGCCCCTGGCTCTGCAAGACGCCTCCCTCCGGAATCCGACAAACCCTTGACTCTACGCGGTCAAAACGACCCCAAGAGCCGGGATCAGGCCGACTTTCCGCCCTTGATCAGCTGCTTTACCGGTTTTGCGTGGCGCGCATGCTCGCGGTGGAACGAGACGATGCGCGGCGCGATTTCGCGGCGGAAGCGAGAGCCGTTGAAGACGCCGTAGTGACCGACATCCGGCTGCATGTAGTGCATGCGCATATGATCCGGGATGTTGGTGCAGATGGTCTGCGCCGCCTTCGTCTGGCCAACGCCCGAGATATCGTCGTTCTCGCCTTCGACCGTCAAGAGCGCGACCTTCTTGATCGCGGTCGTGTCGACGCGCTTGCCGCGATGCATCATCTCGCCCTTCGGCAGCGCGTGCTGCATGAACACCACCTGCACGGTCTGCAGGTAGAATTCGGCCGTCAGGTCCATGACCGCGAGATATTCATCATAGAAGTCACGGTGCTTCTCGGCGGCATCGCCGTCGTTTTTCACCAGATGGGCGAAGAACTCCTTGTGGGCGATCAGGTGCCGGTCGAGATTCATCGACATGAAGCCGGAAAGCTGCAGGAAGCCCGGATAGACCATGCGCATGAAGCCTGGCTGCGGCCACGGCACCGGCATGATGACATTGTCACGGAACCATTCGATCGAACGTTCTTCCGCCAGCTGGTTGACGCCGGTCGGGTTGATGCGGGTGTCGATCGGACCGCCCATAAGCGTCATCGTCGCCGGCGACAGCGGATCGTCGGCAGCTTCCATCAGCGCGACGGCGGCAAGCACCGGCACCGCGGGCTGACAAACGCCGATCACATGCGTGTCGGGCCCGAGGAAATGCAGCATCTGGATGACGTAGTCGATGTAGTCATCCAAATCGAAGGTGCCTTCGCTGAGCGGCACCATGCGGGCATCGATCCAGTCGGTGATGTAGATATCGGAATGCGGAAGCAGGGCTTCCACCGTGCCGCGCAACAGCGTCGCATAGTGGCCGGACATCGGCGCGACGATGAGCACCTTCGGATCGGGTGCGCGGCCCTTGGGAAGCGCACGCTCGAAATGAATGAGGTTGCAGAATGGCGCCCGCCAGACGATGCGTTCGTAGATCGAAACCGATTGACCATCGACCACAGTCTCGGGAAGACCGAACTCCGGCTTGCCATAACGGCGGGTGGAGCGCTCGAACACTTCGAGACCGGCGGCGGCGGCGCGACCGAAATAAGTGTGCGAGACGGGGTTCATCGGATTGCTGAACGCGAGACGCATGGCGTCGGCTGCCGTGCGCCACGGCGCCATCATTGCGTGGTTCAGTTCATAGAGCTGGTAGAACATGGGAAGCGTACCCCTTGGTTCAATCAACGACAACGCCGCTCCCGGTCGGACGCAAGCTTGCGATTGTTTGTCTTGGTGTCCGCAATCGCTGCCAGACTACCATTTTTCTTGTGCAGCGCAACAAATATACCCGTCTCGCCTCGATACAAGGCCTGAAGCCAGAATGAATCTGGATTCCTGACGATTTGCAAACGAGCTCGCTCGAAACTGGCCGTTTTCCGCTGTTTTCGTGCATTGAGGCACGCTGCCTGACGTTTTCAGGAAAATCTGGCGCCTCGCCGCAGCAAAATATGGGTACGCTCCCCTGTGGCGATGCAGCAAAGCCGCCATCACTCAGGTGGCCGCCACTTGGATGACTGCCTTCACCAGACCCGTCTTTTCCTCCGCCCATCGCGGCAGATCGGCAACCGCGCCATCGAGCGTGGTGCGGTGGGTGATCAGCGCGTCGATAGGAACAAGGCCGGACGCGATCGACGCGACGACGTGGTCGAAATCCTGCCGGGTCGCGTTGCGGCTGCCGATCAAGGTCATCTCGCGCTTGTGAAACTCCGGATCGGAGAAGCGGATCTCGTCCTTGACGACACTGACGAAGACCAGGGTACCGCCATGGGCGACGTGGGCGAAGGCCGCCTGCATCGAACCACCGTGCCCGGTGGCGTCGAAGACGACATCGAAACCGTCGCCGTCCGTCGCAGCGGCAATGCGCGCCGCCGCATCAACATCCACGACGATGCCCTTGGCAAAGCCGAGCTTGCGAGCGGCAAAGTCCAGCCGCTCGGTACTGGTGTCGGCGAGCACCACGTCATGGCCGGCGATGCGCGAGAAGATCGCCGTGCCGAGTCCGATTGGCCCGGCACCGATAACCAGCGCCCGTGCCCCTGCATCCGTCGATGCCCGGCGGACCGCGTGGGCGCCGATCGCGAGGAACTCGACCGTTGCCGCGGCCTCCGGCGACAGACCCTCCGCCGGATAAAGATTACCCTCCGGCACGACGATCTCCTCGCAAAACGCACCGTCGGTATGGACGCCGAGAACCTTGATGGCCGTGCAGCAGTTCGGTTTGCCCTTTCGGCAGGCAATACAAGCGCCACAGGAGAGATAGGGGTTGACCACGACCGGCGTGCCGGGCGCTATCGTCGTCCCTCGCCCGCCAGAAATCACCGTTGCCGAGATCTCGTGGCCCATGACCCGCGGATATTCGAGGAACGGATGTTTGCCGGCGAAGATATGGTAGTCCGTGCCGCAGATGCCGACATGGCTGACGGCAAGGCGGACCCAACCGTCCGGCACGGTTTCGATTGGTGTGCGATCGACGACCTCCAGCCGACCGGGTTGTGGGCAGAGCACGGCTTTCATGGCAATTCTCTCGAGTACGGCGGCGCCTAGCGGGCGCTGCGGCGACGCAATTGGTCGAAATAGACGATGACGATGATCAGCGCGCCGGTGATGATGCGCTGCCAGAACGAGTTGACGTTCAACAGGTTGGCGCCGTTGTTGATCGTTGCGAGGATGAAGGCGCCGAGCAGCGGCCCGTGCACCGAGCCGACGGCCCCAAAGAGGCTGGTGCCGCCGATGACCGACGAGGCGATCGCCTGCAGTTCCCAACCCTCGGCCTGGGTGGCGTTGCCGATGCCGATGCGCGAGGCAAGCAGCAGGCCAACGAAGGCGGCGCAGGTCGACGACAGGATGTAGGCGAGATAGATCGTGCGGTGGACGTTGACGCCGGAGAGACGGGCGGCCTCACTGTTGGAGCCGACGGCGAAGAGATAGCGGCCGAACCGGCTCAAATGCAGGAAGACATAGGCCGGGATCGCCACCACGATCACCATCCAGAACAGGCTGGGAACGCCCAGGAAATCCGCCCGCGAAAAATTGGTGAAGGCCTCATTGGTGATCGAAATGGTCGAGCCATTGGTGATTAAGAGGCCGATACCGCGGAGCGAGGTCAGGGTCGCCAGCGTGATGATGAAGGGCGGCAGGCCCATGCGCACGATGCCGAAGGCGTGGAATGCGCCGATCAGGACACCGAAGGCTAGCGTGAGGATGATGGCGATCCAGAGCGGCACGCCGGCGGCCAGCAGCCAGGCGACGATAACGCTGGTGAAGCCGACCACGGCACCGACCGAAAGGTCGATGCCGGCCGTGATGATAACGAAGGTCTGGCCAACCGCAAGGATCGCCGTCATCGCCCCCTGGCGCAGCAGGTTGCTGATGTTGTTAGGCGTCCAGAAACTGTTGGTCGCGAAGCCCAACAGCAGCCAGAGGAACAGAAGCAACCCCAGGAGGGTAAGGCCGAACAGAATGCTCACGCCCTTGCGTGGTGCCGCGCTGGCGCCGCTCTCCACCGTTTCCGCACTCATCGTCTTCCTCCCTGCATCCTCAAGTTTGTTTTTATCGGTTCAAACGCCAATTGCCTGCGTCAGCACTTCCTCATGGCTCGCGGCGCGATAGTCGTGGCTGGCGACCAGCCGCCCGCGCCGGAACACGTGCAGCCGGTCCGCCAGTTCGTAGACCTCGGGCAGATAGGACGAGATCAGGATGATGCCCGCCCCGTTCTCCAGAAGCCGCGCGAACAGGCGATAGATTTCCGCCTTGGTTCCGACATCGACGCCGACCGTCGGCTCGTCGAAGATGAAAAGCTTGGCGCCGTGGCTCAGCCACTTGCCGATGACGATCTTCTGCTGGTTGCCGCCGGACATGGCGGAGGCCAGCACCCGGCGTGACGGCGTCTTGATCTTCAGGTCGCGAATCTGGCGGTCGGCGTTTTCCCGTTCCTGCTGGCCATTGATCGTCAGACCGCGTGTCAGCCGGTTGAAAACCGGCAGATTGATGTTGAGGCCGATCGGCAGGTTGAGGCAGAGGCCCTGGTCGCGCCGGCTTTCCGGCGCAAGCGCAATGCCGAGGTCCATGGCCTTACGCTCGCTGGCGATCTCAACCTTGCGGCCTTGCCAATAGACCTCACCGGCGGTCGGACGATGGCGGCCATAAAGGCCGAGCGCGAACTCGCTGCGTCCTGCGCCGATCAGCCCATAGAGGCCGACGATCTCGCCGGCGCGCACGGTCAGCGACACATCCTGAAAGCCGGGGCCGCTCAAGTTGCGCGTCTCGACGATCATCTCGCCGGGCGGAAAATGCTCCTTGTGATAGATCTGCTCGATCGTGCGGTTGATCATCAGCGCGATCAGTTCCGCCTCATTGGTCTCGCCGATCTTGCGGGTGCCGACATGGGTGCCGTCACGCAGCACCGAGACACGGTCGGCAAGCTCGAACACTTCCTCCATGCGATGGCTGATATAGACGATCGTCACGCCTTCGGCCTGCAGCCTTCGGATCAGCCGGAAGAGCTGTGCCGATTCCTGGCGGGTGAGATAGGCGGTCGGCTCATCGAAGATCAGAAACTGCGTGCCGCGCATGGCCGCGCGTGCCGTGGCGACAAGCTGCTGCTGGCCGATCGTCAGGCTACCAAGAACGGCACCGGCCGGCAGGTTAAAGCCGAGATCATCCAGCACGCTTTGTGCCGCATCGGTCATGGCGCGCTTGCGCATCAGGCCGTTGCGATTGATCTCGTCGCCGAGAAACATATTGGCCGCGACCGACAGGTGCGCGCAAAGTACGACCTCCTGGTGCACGGCATTGATACCGCGCTCAATCGCCTCCTGCGGCGTGCCAAGCTGAACGGGTTTTCCGCACCAGAAGATTTCACCGGATGTGCGCTTGATGACGCCGGTCAGAAGCTTGATCAGCGTCGACTTGCCGGCCCCGTTCTCACCGACGATCGCGTGAACTTCACCGGAAAGAAAGGTCAGAGACGCCGGCTTCAAGGCTTCGACGGCGCCATACTTCTTCTGCAGGGCGCGCAGCTCCAGGATAGGCTCGCCTTTCGGAACCGGATGGCGTGTCGCCACATGCAGTCCTTCGGTCCTCCCGTCGCGTGCCTCTTGCAAATCGGTCATCTGCGCATTCCTCCCATCGCAGAGATCGCTTGCGGCCGGTCCTCGTTCCGGCCGCAAGCGGGCGCGGCAGGCTCAACGCCCGCCGCAGCCGTCGTCACTTGACCTTCGGGTTCAAGAGAGCGTCGATCTTCGGCTCGGCCATGTTGGCCTTGGTCACCAGATTGGCGCCGGTATCGACATTCGCCTCGACCTTCTCCTTCTTCGAGACCGCGAGCGCCGTCTTCACGCCATCATAACCCATGCGATAGGGATCCTGAACGACGAGACCGGCCAGAACGCCTTCCTTGAGGAAGCCGACCGTCTTGTCGTCGCTGTCGAAGCCAATCACCTTGATCTTGTCGCCGAGCTTGTTTTCGGCAATTGCCTGGCCGACACCCTGCGCCATGATCAGGTTGGACGCGAAGACGCCGACAAGGTTGGGATTGGCGGTGATCAAGTCGGTCATGATGTTGAGGCCGGTGGTCGCCTGGCCGTCGGCATATTTGTCGACGACGACCTTGAAGCCCGGATACTTTGCCTTGACCTGATCGAGGAAGCCTTCGCGGCGCTGGTCGAGCGAGCCGACGCCCGGAAGGCTGGTGATGATGGCGATTTCACCCTCTTCCTTGCCGCTCATTTCCTTGACCGCCGCAGCGAGACCATCGGCAGCGATGCGGCCGCCCTGGACGTTGTCGGTGGTGAGGAACGACGAGAAGGCCTTGGAGTCGGCACCGGAGTCGATGCCGATGATCGGAACGGCCTTTGCCGCCTCATCGATCGGCTTGCCGAGCGCCTTGAATTCCGTCGGCGAAATGACGACGGCAGCCGGCGCGCCCGCAACCGCGTTCTCGAGAATGCTGATCTGGCCGTTGATATCGGATTCGGATTGAGCGCCGAGTTCCGGTACGTTGACGCCGAGATCCTTGCCGGCGGCGCGGGCGCCAGCGAGCACGATCTGCCAGTAGAAGGACGTGGTATCCTTGACGATGATCGGGATCGTCACGTCCTGCGCGAAGGAGGCGACCGGCGACATGCCGGCGATCATCGCGGCGCCGGCCAAGACGGTAAAGGCGCGACGGGTAAGGCTGCTTTTCAGAATGCTCATCCCAGGTTTCTCCTCTTGGTGCACCGTGTTCCACTTCTTGGAGATCGATCGCAGGTGCTGGCTTATCGACCTTTTATCGATAAAAAACATATTGGAATGCTAATACGACAATCCCGGCTTGGCAAGCTGCCGGAACAGCATTTTAGACGGCGCTTTAGTGCCGTCCGTTAAACCCGAACCGGCTCGTCCCCGAGCTCCGGTGCGACCAGTGTGAAGGGCTCGAAGGCGGCGAAATCGGCGGCGGAAAACCGGTGCTCGACGAGCGCCATGTTGCGCGCCAGGCTCTGCGGCTTGGCGGTGCCGAGCAGCACCGAGGCGACCTGCGGACTGGCGAGCGGAAACTGCATGGCGGGTGCGGCAAGCGGCACGTTCATGCCGCGGGCGACCGCGTCCATGGCACCGACCTTTTGCCGGATATCTTCCGTTGCCGGCATGTAGTCGAAATGCGCGCCTTCGACCGGTCCCGTCGCCAGGATGCCCGAATTGAAGACCCCGCCGACGACGAGCGAAGTCTGCTTCTTCTCGCAGAGCGGCAGCAGTTCGGCGACAGCCGATCGGTCTAGCAAGGTATAGCGCCCAGCGAGCAGGATGCAGTCGAGATCGGCCTGGCGCAGGACGTCGAGACAGACCGGCACCTCGTTGACGCCAAGACCATAGGCCGCAATCGTTCCCGAGGATTTCAGCTCCTCCAACGCCTTGAGGCCGCCCTCCAGCAATTGCCGCAGATAGATCGCATTGCGGGCGGCGCCATGGGTATAGACGCCGATATCATGCACATAGAGGATATCGATGCGGTTGAGCCCGAGCCTGGCGTAGCTGAACTCGACCGAGCGCATGATGCCGTCATAGCTGTAGTCGTAGGTGACGTCGAAATTGAGCGGCTTCACATAGGAATAGTCCGGCACCTCGTCTTGCGGCACCGGATGCAGGAGACGGCCGACCTTGGTGGAAAGCACGAACTGGTCGCGCGGCTTATCGCGCAGGAAGTCGCCGACGCGGCGCTCGGCAAGGCCGAGGCCGTAGAAGGGCGCAACGTCGAAGTAGCGCATGCCCGACTGCCAGGCAGCGTCCAGGGTCGCCATCGCCGACTCGCGGGTGCATTCGCGGTAGAGGCCGCCAAGACCGGCGGCGCCGAAGCTAAACTCGGTCACCGATAGGTCGGTTCGACCGATCCGTCTCGTCTGCATTTCCCCGTTTCCTCCTCCAAGGCCTACGTAATTAGAGCGTTGCGCCCAGATGCCAGGGCACGAACTCATTATCGCCGTAGCCGAAAAGCTCGCTCTTGGTCTTGCGGCCCGAAGCGGTCTCGATGATCAGGTCAAAGATCTCGCGGCCAAGCCCGGCAATGTTCGCCTCCCCCGAAGCGATCACGCCGCAATCGATATCCATGTCCTCTTCCATCGCCCGGTAGAGCGCCGTGTTGCTGGTAAGCTTGATCGACGGCGCGGGCCGACAGCCGAAACAGCTGCCGCGACCGGTGGTAAAGGCAATGACATTGGCGCCGCCGGCGACCTGGCCAGTGGCCGATACCGGGTCGTAGCCAGGCGTATCCATGAAGACGAGCCCGTGCTCGGTGACGCGTTCGGCATAACGGTAGACCGCGTTCAGCGGCGAGCGGCCGCCCTTGGCGACGGCACCGAGCGATTTTTCGAGGATCGTGGTCAGGCCACCACGTTTGTTGCCCGGCGAAGGATTGTTGTCGAGCGAGGCGCCATGCATCGCCACATAGCTCTCCCACCAGGCAATCAGCCCATCAAGTTTCAGCGCCACTGCTTCGTTGACTGCACGGCTGCGCAACAGGTGCTCGGCGCCATAGATTTCCGAAGTCTCGGAGAGGATCGCCGTGCCGCCGGCCGCGGCAAGGATATCGACCGCAGCACCCAGCGCCGGATTTGCGGTGATGCCCGAAAGCCCATCCGAACCGCCACATTGCAAACCGACGATGATCTCGCTGACCGGGATCGCAATACGACGTTCCTTGCCGACTTCGGCCGCAATTTCCTCGAGAATGCCCAGCGCCTTTTCAACGGATCGACGCGAGCCGCCGGCTTCCTGGATGTTGAAATGACGTTTCTCCGCGCCGCCGCCGCTCTGACCATAGAGCGTCAACTGGTTGACCTCGCAGCCGAGGCCGACCATCAGAACGCCGCCGAAATTGACATGGCGGGCGTAGCCGGCGAGCGTGCGGTGCAGATTGGCCATGCCGTCGCCGGTCGAGGACATGCCACAGCCCTGATCGTGCACGATCGGCACGAAACCATCGATACCCTCATATCTCGGGAGAATGCGCCTGTTCGCCTCCTCGGCGATGGCGCGACAGACCGTGGTGGAACAGTTCACGCTGGCGACGACACCGATGTAGTTGCGCGTCGCTGCCCGGCCATCACCTCTTCGATAGCCCATGAAGGTGCGGGCCTTGTCGGCATCGCTTGCCGCTTCCGGCACCCCCTGTGGGCTGATCGCCAAGCGATCCTTGTCGAAGGCGAGGTTGTGGGAGTGCACGTGGTCGCCCGGCGCGATATCGGCGGTCGCCCGGCCGATCGCCTGGGCGTATTTCAAGACCGGCTCGCCGGCGCGGATCGGGCGGATCGCGATCTTGTGGCCGGCATCGACTTTCGCTGCTGCATGAACATTGTTCGGCAGGGCGTCGCCAGCGGCAATGGCCAGCGTCGCCACGACGACATTGTCCTCCGGTGCGAGCAGGATGGTGGACGGCGCAGACACCCGGTTTCTCCCAAATGATTTTCGTTCTGTCTTTTATCTACAATAGACAGATAGCCGTCAATGGGTATTATAGCGAAAACATCGGCGGCAGGCCGAGACGCCGCGGAGCGACTTGGGAGGAACAGATGTGGATGACAGACGCAGACAAAACCGGAGCGACGAGATAGAGGAGCCTTCCGCGTAAGCGCAGAAAACTTCGAACGATCCGGACGTCGCCCATGGCAAAGCAGAACACCGTCTTCAAGGATGCCTATAACCGCTGCCTGAAGTTGCTGGCGGACACATCCTCGCTGCCCTCCGAGCCAGAACTCGGACAGATGCTCGGCGTCAGCCGGACGACGGTGCGCGCGATCCTCAGCCGCTTCGAGGAACTGCAGCTGATTGCCTGGGACAAGCGCAAAAAGAGCGTGCTGCGACAACCCCGGCCCGACGATTATTTTCCGACGGAAGAGACGGATTCACTCGCCGAGATCATCGAGCGCAGCTTCATGCGCCGGATTCTCGCCGGCGGCGCCGAGCCGGGCATGCAGATCAACGAACTGGAACTGGCGCGCGACATTGGAACCGGCACGACCAGCGTGCGTGAATTCCTGATCCGCTTCAGCCGCTTCGGCCTGATCGAGAAGCGGCCGAACAGCCATTGGATCCTCAAGGGTTTCACCCGCGAATTCGCGCTGGAACTGACGGAAGTGCGCGAGATGTTCGAACTGCGCTCGGCCGCGCGCTTTGTCTCTTTGCCCGACAACCATCCGGCGTGGGATGAGCTTCGGGAGATCGAGGCTCTGCACCGGGACATCCTCGCCGACATCGACAATCGCTACCGGGAGTTCTCCGAGCTCGACGAGCAGTTTCACCTGCTGGTACACAAGGCATCGAGCAACCGGTTCATCGTCGATTTCTACGACATCATCGCGATCGTCTTCCACTATCACTACCAGTGGAACAAGACGAATGCCCGCCAGCGCAACGCCCGCGCGCTCGAAGAACACCTCGCCTATATCGAAGCACTGCGTTCGCACGACCCGGCCAAGGCGGAACAGGCCTGCCGGCGACACCTTCAGTCCGCTCGCGAAACCCTGCTCCAATCCATTCCATAGCCAGCTATCGGAGCCTATGCATGCCGACGCCGATCGTGCAATTCGGGACGAGCCGTTTCCTTCAGGCGCATGCCGACCTCTTCATCAGCGAAGCGCTGAAAAAGGGGGAAGCGCCCGGTCCGATCACGATCGTGCAAACGACAGGTTCGAGCGAACGGTCTGGACGCCTTACAGCCCTTGCCCGGCCGGAAGGCTTTCCCGTCATCATCCGTGGCATCCAGGAAGGCGAGACGATCAACGCGACGCAGCGAGTGACAAGCGTGGCGCGCGCGCTTTCGACCGCCCAAAACTGGAGCGAGATCCGGGCGATTATCGCCGAGGAAGCCGAAATCCTGATCTCCAACACCGGCGACACGGGTTACCAGGTCGGCGACAACGACCTGATAACCGACATTCCGCTTTCCTTTCCGGGTAAGCTGCTCCTGCTCTTGAAGGCGCGTTTCGACGCGGCCCGACGCCCGCTGACGATTCTTCCTTGCGAGCTCGTGTCGCGCAACGGCGACGTGTTGAAGGCGCTGATGCTGCGGCTCGCGGCGGAGCGGATGGGAAACAGCGCCTTTATCGACTGGCTGGACAAGGATGTCGTCTGGGCCAACACGCTGGTCGACCGCATCGTCTCCGAGCCGCTCGAGCCTGCTGGTGCAATTGCCGAACCTTATGCGCTCTGGGCGATCGAAAACCAGTCCGGCCTGCGGCTCCCTTGCATCCATCCGTGCGTGAAGCTCGTGGATGACCTGACGCCTTACGAGAAGCTGAAGCTTCACATTCTCAATCTCGGCCACACGGTGCTCGCCGAGCTCTGGCTTAGGCAAGGTCGCGGCCAGAACGAGACCGTTCGGAAAATCCTGGCCGACCCCGGCATCGCCGCGCACTTGGACAAAATCTACCAATCCGAAGTGATCCCCGCCTTTGCCGCAAAAGGCCTGGAGAGCGAAGCGGCAGACTACGTGACCGCGACGCTGGAACGCTTCAGAAACCCGTTCCTCAACCACCGCCTAGGCGATATCGCCAATCATCATCGCGAAAAGATCGAACGGCGGATCGTCGATTTGCGGCGTTGGAGCCCCGGCGTAGCCATGCCCGAGCTCCAGGCAATCTGCGATCAGTAGCCGGATTCCTGCTTTTTCGGAACCGACGTCGCCTCGCCGAGAAACTCCTGGCGTAATGCCGTCGTCGCGCGCACGAGCGAGGTGACATCCGTGCCGATCGCCATGAAATCGGCGCCCATCTCGCGATAGTCTCGCGCCTGTTCGAGATCGAGCGTCATGATGCCCCGCGCCTTGCCGGCCTTCTTGATGCGCTCAAACGCGTCGGCGATCGCCGCGCGCACCTCCGGATGACCCGGCTTGCCAAGGTAACCCATGTCGGCCGCCAGATCGGAGGGGCCAATGAACAGGCCGTCGACGCCATCGAGCGCGGCAATCTCGTCGATGGCGGCAAGACCTGCGCGGCTCTCGATCTGCAGGATCAGGCAGATTTCGTCGCCGGCGGTCTGAAGATAGTCGCCGATGCGGCCGAACTCCGAGGCCCGCCCGAGGGCGGCGCCGACGCCGCGAATACCATGGGGCGGATAGCGGGTGGCGCGCACCAACTGCTGCGCTTGCGCCAGGCTCTCGACCATCGGGATCAGGAGGGTCTGCACGCCGGTATCGAGGATCTGTTTGATCAGCACGGTATCGCCCACCGGCAGGCGAACCATCGGGTGGCTCGCCGATGCGGAGACGGCACGAAACTGTGCGGACAGCAGCGGGATATCGTTCGGCGCATGTTCGCCGTCGATGAGCAGCCAGTCATAGCCGCTGCCGGACACCACTTCGGCCGCATAGGGGCTGGCTAGCGCCACCCAGAGCCCAAGCTGGAAGCGGTTTTCGCGCAGGGCTGCTTTGAAAGGGTTCTTCGGTGCCGGCATGGGTCGTCTCCTCCTGCTATGCGACGGGACGAGCGATGCCTCAATCCCGCAATCACGAGATTTCTACCGGCAAAGAAAAAAACCGGCCAGAACTTTCCGGCCGGTTTTTCAGATTGGGTACCGTATCTTACGCAACGCCGCCGAGGCAGACGTATTTGATCTCGGTGAACTCCTCGATGCCGTAGCGCGAGCCCTCGCGGCCAAGTCCGGAAAGCTTGACGCCGCCGAACGGCGCTTCCGCCGTCGAGATCAGCCCGGTGTTGACGCCGACCATGCCGTATTCCAGCGCTTCGGCGACCCGGAACACCCGCGCCAGGTCCTTGGCGTAGAAGTAGGACGCGAGACCGAACTCGGTGTCGTTGGCCTGCTCGACGACATCCGCCTCGTCGGTGAAGCGGAAGAGCGGGGCGACCGGCCCGAAGGTTTCCTCGCGTGCAACCGCCATCGCCTGGGTGACGTCGGCCAGAACCGTCGCTTCATAGAAGGTGCCGCCGAGCGTGTGACGCTTGCCGCCCTGGATCACCCGCGCACCCTTGGACGCCGCATCGGCGATATGCTCCTCGACCTTTTCCAGCGCCGCCTTGTCGATCAGCGGGCCAAGGATCACGCCTTCGTCGAGACCGTTGCCGATCTTCAGCTTGGCGACCGCCTTGGCGAGCTTGTCGGAGAAGGCATCATAGACCTTGTCCTGCACATAAATGCGGTTGGCGCACACGCAGGTCTGGCCGTTGTTGCGGAACTTGGCGATCAGCGCGCCTTCGACGGCGGCATCGAGATCGGCATCGTCGAAGACGATGAACGGCGCATTGCCGCCGAGTTCCAGCCCGAGCTTCTTGATGGTGGCAGCACTCTGGCGATAGAGCTCGGCCCCCACTTCTGTCGAGCCGGTGAAGGTCAGCTTGCGCACGACCGGGTTCGAGGTCATCTCGGCGCCGATCTCACGGGCAGAACCGGTGATGACGCTGAAGAGGCCCTTCGGCAGGCCTGCACGCTCGGCCAGAATGGCGATCGCGATCGCCGAGAACGGCGTCTGGGCAGCCGGCTTCAACACCATGGCGCAGCCGGCGGCAAAGGCCGGGCCGGCCTTGCGGGTGATCATCGCATTGGGGAAGTTCCAGGGCGTGATCGCCGCGACGACGCCGATCGGCTGCTTCATGACCAGGATGCGCTTGTCGGGCTGATGGCCGGGGATCAGGTCGCCATAGATGCGGCGCGCCTCTTCGGCAAACCACTCGACGAAGCTTGCACCGTAGACAATCTCGCCGGTCGCCTCAGTGAGCGGCTTGCCCTGCTCCAGCGTCAGGATGCGGCCGAGATCGTCCTTGTTCTCGATCATCAGCTCGAACCACTTGCGCAGCACGCCGGCGCGGTCCTTGGCCGTGCGCGCTGCCCAGGTCTTCTGGGCCACGCGCGCGGCCTCGATCGCAGCCCTGGTTTCCTTGGCGCCGAGCTTCGGCACCCGGCCGATGATTTCGCCCGTCGCCGGGTTGTTCACCTCGATCGCGTTTGCCGCGTCCGCCTCGATCCACTCGCCGCCAACGAGGGCTGCCTGGCGAAACAATGATGGGTCTTTAAACGACATGATCCGTCCTCTCTCAAATCCTACAGAACTTATACAACTTTTTTTTTGGAAACGGCAATGACCTCGAGTCGCCGTTTCTGCAATTTCCTGAGGCGCACAAGGCGCGCGGGCGCTCACGTTTCCATGTATCCAACCCGTTTCTTCGCCATCCGTCCTCATGTAGCGTTCGAAACGAATCAAACCATGGGCCGCCAGTCGGTCCAGCGGCATTCCCAGGTTCACGCGACACCGAGAAGAGGCTTGTCCATGACGGCGACCGACAACAGAAAAGCTGACCATCCGATCGATGCCATGTTCATCGAGCGCTGGTCGCCCCGCGCCTTCACCAATGAGGAAATCGACGAAAAAACCCTGCTTTCCTTCTTCGAAGCGGCGCGTTGGGCGCCGTCTGCCAGCAACCGTCAACCCTGGCGCTTCATCTATGCGCGCCGCGGCACAGATCGCTTCCCGGTGCTGCTCGACACGCTCGACGAGGGAAACCAGCGCTGGGCGAAGAACGCGGCAGCACTTCTGATCGTGATTTCAAGAACGCATAATGCAGCGCAGAACGGCGAGATGCGGCACGCCTATACCCACGCCTTCGACACTGGGGCGGCCTGGTACAGCCTCGCTTTGCAGGCCTCGCTCGCGGGCTGGCACACCCATGGCATGGCCGGTATCGATCGCGACAAGGCGATGCACGCCCTGAATGTTCCCGAACACTACCGGGTCGAAGCCGCCGTTGCGATCGGCCGGCTTGCCGATTCCTCGACGTTGCCGGACGATCTGCGCGCACGCGAAATCCCGAGCCAACGCCAGCCGGTCGGCGAATTCGCCTTCGAGGGCCAGTTCAAGGGCGAATGAAGCGCCAACGAAAAATCCCGGCTCTGAGGCCGGGATTTTCTTTATGTCTCTGCATGGGCCTCGATCAGATGTCGAGGTTTGCGACGCTCAGCGCATTCTCCTGAATGAACTCGCGACGCGGCTCAACCTCGTCTCCCATCAGACGCGAGAACAGGCCATCCGCGTCGGTGGCGTCGGTGACCCGGACCTGCAGCAGCGAGCGGACGTTCGGATCGAGCGTCGTTTCCCAGAGCTGCTCGGCGTTCATCTCACCCAGACCCTTGTAGCGCTGCATCGACAGGCCCTTGCGCCCAGCGGCAAAGATCGCGTCGAGAAGCGCACGCGGGCCGCTGACCTCCTGCGCGCCGTCACGGCGACGCAATACCGGCGGTGCCGAGTAGATCTCTTTCAACTTTGATGCCAGTTGGTCGATATAGCGGGCATCGGACGAACCGATCAGCGCCATGTCGAGTACGGCGAATTCCTTGACGCCGCGAACCATGCGTTCGAACCGCAACCCGCCTTCGCTGGTAACTGTGCCGGTCCAGCCGCGCTCGGTTTCCTCGGCGATCACGTCGAGACGCCGCGCGATCTCGGCGGCGGTCTTTTCGTACTCGTCGCGCTGGCCGTTGAGCTCGACGTTCAGCGCGCCGGCGATGGCCGCCTGCTCGACGATCGCCCGATTATAGCGCGAGTGAAGCCCGTTCATGAGGTTACGCAAGCGCAGGGCATCGGTGATCACCTCGCGCAGGTCCTGCCCGGCACGGACTTCGCCCGATTCAAGCTGCAGCGTCGCTTCCTCGAGACCCATCGAAATCAGGTAGTCTTCGAGCGCCTGCTCGTTCTTCAGATACTGCGCCGACTTGCCGCGCGTCACCTTATAGAGCGGCGGCTGGGCGATGTAGATGTGGCCGCGCTCGATCAGTTCCGGCATCTGTCGGAAGAAGAAGGTGAGCAGCAGGGTGCGGATGTGGGCGCCGTCGACGTCGGCGTCCGTCATGATGATGATCTTGTGATAACGCAGCTTGTCGGCGTTGAACTCGTCCTTGCCGATCGACGTGCCGAGCGCGGTGATCAGCGTACCGATTTCCTGGCTCGACAGCATCTTGTCGAAGCGCGCACGCTCGACGTTGAGGATCTTGCCGCGCAGCGGCAGGATCGCCTGGTTTTCGCGCGACCGGCCCTGCTTGGCCGAACCACCCGCCGAGTCCCCTTCCACCAGGAAGACTTCGGACTTTGCCGGGTCACGCTCGGAGCAGTCCGCCAGCTTGCCCGGCAGCGACGAGATGTCGAGCGCGCCCTTGCGGCGCGTCAGTTCGCGCGCCTTGCGGGCAGCTTCGCGGGCGGCAGCGGCTTCGACCACCTTGCCGACGAGGATCTTGGCTTCGGTCGGATGTTCTTCGAACCAGGTGCTGAGCGCCTCGTTGACGAGGCTTTCGACCACCGGTCGCACTTCCGACGACACCAGCTTGTCCTTGGTCTGCGACGAGAATTTCGGATCGGGAACCTTGACCGAGAGTACGGCCGTCAGGCCTTCGCGGCAGTCCTCGCCCTGGAGCGTGACCTTTTCTCTCTTTGTAATGCCGGACGTATCGGCATAGGACGTGACCTGCCGGGTCAACGCGCCACGGAAGCCCGCCATATGCGTGCCGCCGTCGCGCTGCGGGATGTTGTTGGTGAAGCAGAGCACGTTTTCGTGATAGCTGTCGTTCCACCACATCGCCACTTCGACGGTGATGCCGTCCTTCTCGCCGCGGATCGATACCGGCTTGTGCACCAGCGGCTTCTTCGCGCGGTCGAGATAGGCGACGTAGGCCTCAAGACCGCCCTCGTACATCATCTCGTCCTGGCGGATGTCCGAATGGCGCTTGTCGGTGAGGATGATATGAACGCCTGAATTCAGGAACGCGAGTTCGCGCAAGCGGTGCTCGAGCGTGTTGTAGTCGAACTCGGTCTTGGTGAAGGTCTCGCTGCTCGGCAGGAACGTCACCTCGGTCCCGGTCTCATCGCCGGCGTCGCCGGTAACGGCGAGAGAGCCGTCAGCGACACCGTGGGTGAAGCTCATCTCGTGAATCTTGCCTGCGCGCCGGATCTTCAGCTTGAGCGAAACCGAAAGCGCATTGACCACCGACACGCCGACGCCGTGCAGGCCGCCCGAAACCTTGTAGGAGTTCTGGTCGAACTTACCGCCGGCGTGCAGCTGGGTCATGATGACCTCGGCCGCCGAGACGCCCTCTTCCTTATGGATGTCAGTCGGGATGCCGCGACCGTTGTCGGTTACCGTCACCGAGCCGTCCGGATTGAGCGACACCGTCACGATGTCGGCATGGCCCGCAAGCGCTTCGTCGATCGCGTTGTCCACCACCTCGTACACCATGTGGTGCAGACCGGAGCCGTCGTCGGTGTCGCCGATATACATGCCCGGCCGCTTGCGTACGGCATCCAGGCCCTTCAGCACCTTGATGGAATCGGCACCATATTCGGCGCTGGCGCCGGTTTCGGTCTCAGGATTGTCGGTCATTCAGCTACGGGTCTTTCCAGGTTCTTCGGACATGGTGATTCGTTGCGAATCACGTCTCGGACGCCTCTTGGACTATAGAAAATTTGTCCAGGGTTCCAAATCCCGGACCGCCGCGCGGCGGCCGGAAACAAGCATTCATCCCCTGTCATTATCAGGAAATGTGGCTTTTTCCAAAACATCTTGCAGCTTGCGGATCGTCTCCGGAGACAAAGCGCGAATTTGTTCGCTCAATCGGTTGGCAAAGGCCGTGTGCTCCGGCGTCAGACCCGACGTGTCGAGCACCGTTTTTGGCGAGGAGACGTTGGCAATGCGGAACAGATCCTCCGCCTCGTCCCAGATCACGTTGAAGTAACCGGTGACGCGCTGGAGGAAGTCGAAGCTCGGCGCACCGCGCTTTCCATGCTCGAGCGCCGAGAGATAAGCGGCCGAGACGCCGATCGCCTTTGCCATCTCCTTCTGCGACACGCCCTTGCGGCGCCTGAGGTCGCGCAGAGCCTGGCCGAAGGGCGTCATAGCGCGCTGCCTCTCACCCGCGCCAGGCGGACGTAGAGCGCGCCGTCGCCGCCATGGTTACGGGCGGCCGGCTCATAGGACGAAATCAGCGGCCGGAATTCGGGAAGCGAGAACCAGAGTGGCACCGCCCGCTTCAAGGCGCCGTCGCTGCCGAACGAGGTGCCCTTGCCGGTAATGACGAGCACATGTCGCAGCCCCCGCTCGTGCGCCCGCAGCAGAAACTGCAGAAGAAGTCCGTGCGCTTCGCTCTGGATCATGCCGTGCAGGTCGATCCGGCCCTCAAGCACCAGGTGCCCCTTTGCCAGCTTGCGCTTGACCGGCCGCTCCAGTGGATGATGCACTTTTTCGCCGAGCTTCTTCGTCAGCGCTATGCCCGGCTGCTCGAGAGCTGTTGCCGGCTGTTGCGGCCGCTGCTTGCCCTTCGCCTCTTCCGGAGGTTTTGCCTGTTCGTCCTCGGCCAGAATCTCCATCAGGTCGGCGAGCCGACCGGGCATCGGTCTCGCCGAACGGGCAACCTTTCCCCAGAGAATGCGATCCTCGGCCGAAAGTTTCTTGTCCTTAGCCATGGCCGTAACGGGCCGCGGCCGCCTTGGGAACGAAGACGTAAAAGTCGGCCGCGTTGCGGACCGCTCCGGCCCGCTCACCGGCCTCGAAACCGGATCCGGTAAAGATATCGCCGCGGGCTGGGCCAACGATCGCCGAGCCCGTATCGAGCGCCAGCATCAGACGCTGGAAGGGTTTTCCGTCATCGAGCCGCGTCAGGCTCTCGCTCGCGATAAAAAAAGGAACGCCAAAGGTGTGGATCAGCCGATCAACTGCCAATGAGCGGTTCGGTTCGAGCGAGACCTTGGCGGCGGCAATCGGCCCCAGCCGCTCGTCCTCGACGTCTGCCTCGCGGAAGAAGATGAATGACCGGTTGTGCCAGAGAACCTCATCGACCTCTTCGGGATGCGCTTCCAGCCAGTCGCGAATACTCATCATCGAAACGGTGGCGGCATCGATCTTGCCGCGCTCGATCAGCAATTTGCCAACGGCTGAGAAATAGTGCCCGGTCTTGGCCGAATAAGTGACACGGCGACGCGAACCGTCCGGGAAGCGGAGCCGTGCGGCACCCTGCACATGAACGAAGAAGACCTCGACCTTGGACTTCGCATAGGCGATCTCCAGGCCGCGGCCGGCCAGATGGCCCTGCTCGATCGCTTGCCTGTCCGGATACTCGCTGATCCGGCCACCCTCGGAGAGACCGAAGGCGAAGTAGGGATCCATGCCCTCCGGCCGGTTGCCATCGTGAACATCGACCAGATCGTCCGGTCGGCGGTAGAGCGGATAACGATAGGTCTCGTCCGCTTCGGTGCGGACATCGATCTCGGGCTCGTAAAAGGCCGTGACAAAACCGGAACCCGTTTCGGGCACGATCCGGAAGGGGACGAAATGCGCTTCGAAAAACGCCCGTGCGTTCTCTCCGCTACCAACCTGCTGCCGCGAGGCGGAGAAGGCCGGCAAAAGATCGTCGACTGAAATCCCGAGAGAACCCGTGCGATAGGGTTTGGCCGTCGAGACATGCTGGTGACAGCGACGCATCGCCTCGATCACCGCGGTCGGATCATCATGCTGCCAGCCCGGAAGCTCGGCGAAACGGGCTGGCTCAAATCGATAGGACATCGGTACCGCGTCCGCTCAGTTTTCGGATTCGGTGGCGATCAGCTTCCAGTTCGGATCCCGCGAACGAATGTCGCGCGCGAAGGTCCAGAGATCGTTGACCTCCGCAACCGACTCGGCGTCGCCGTCGATCAAACCGCCCTGCTTGTCATAGGTCGCCGAAATCAGCTGGCTGACGATGCGAACGGTGATGTTCTCTTCGCTGTCCTTCACTTCGGCGTGAATGATATCTGCCTTGTCGATGCCGACGAAGGTGGACTTGACGACTTCGCCCTTTCGCTCGCGATCGGTGATCGCCGCGTCGAAGCCCTCATAGACCTCGCGGGACAGCAGATTCTTCAGCGTCTTTCGGTCGCCGTCCGCGAAAGCCATGACGATCATCTCGTAGGCCATCTTGGCGCCGTTGACGAATTCCTTGGGATCGAAACCCTGATCCGCGTCGCTCAGCGCCCGCAGCTGGGTGTTGAGCGTCGTTCCGGTCTTGGCGAAAGCGTCGATCATTTCGTAGCGGTTTGCTTCTTCGTCCGCATTCTCGCGGCGCGGCAGTTGCACGACCTTGCCCTTGTCGCCGTTTTCCGGCCCCTGGCTCATGTCGCGTGGCGAATACGGATCAAACGGCGGCCGCTCGCTCCCGGTCCGGCGGCCCAAGACGCTGCGCAGTTGCAGGAAAATGACCACCGCGGCGATCAGGAAAAAAAACGTGATGAAGTCAAAAGAGCCCATTTCCACCCGGAACCGCTGTTAGAATTTCTCGTGGCTATTCCATATAGTCCGCAAGGATAGATCATTCAAATGGCGATGTCGCACCCTTAGACGGGGATGTGACACCAGGTTTCATTTTCGGGCAGCATCGATGCGTTCATTTCTTATCCCCTTTGCCATCCTAGGGCTTCCGCTGGCCGAGATCGCCGGTTTTGTCGTCGTCGGCCGGGAGATCGGCCTCCTGATGACGTTGCTGCTGGTTCTTGCCAGTGCATTTGTCGGCGTTATCCTGCTGAGAGTCCAGGGATTTACCGTCATTCGGCGAATGCAGGACGCCACGCGTAAAGGTAGCGACCCGGGCCGGGAGGTGCTTGGCGGCGCATTGCTGTTCGTCGCGGCGATCCTGCTGGTGGTGCCGGGCTTCGTCAGCGACGTGATCGGCCTCCTGCTGTTTCTGCCTTTCGTTCGAAATGCGGTTGCCGGTTTCCTGCGCAAGCGAATGACGATCGTGACCGCGGCATCCGGTGCCGGCTGGACACGGCCGCACGAACCGCGCCCCTCGCCGCGCGTCATCGATCTCGACGAGGGCGAATTCTCGCGAACGGACGACGAGGATCCGCCACAGGTCGGCGATCGCCGCCAGCCCTAGCCAAGAGGCCACGGTGACAGAATGCGCGAACGGCACTCTATCGCCCATATTCCGGAGCATGCTTTCAGCTTTCCGCTTGGAGCAGAAACCCAGCGCCCGCTGGAAAGCGCCGGGCCCGCAGGGTTGTAAGCCCTAGGCCGAAATGCTAGATGGCCTCACCTATTTTTGTCGAGGAACCCTTATGACGACTGATACCGCATCCAACGGCAACGGCAGCGCGCAGCAGAGCCCGACGCTGAACATCCTCGCCCAGTATATCAAGGACCTTTCCTTCGAAAACCCGGGCGCGCCGCGTTCGCTGCAAGCCCGTGACAAGGCGCCGTCGATCAATATCAACGTCAACGTCAATGCCAACCCGCTCGCAGAGAACGATTTCGACGTCGTGCTCTCGCTGAACGCAGAAGCCAAGGACGGCGACCGCGTCCTGTTCAACGTCGAGCTCGCCTATGGCGGCGTCTTCCGCGTTGCCGGTTTCCCGCAGGAGCACATGCTGCCGCTGCTCTTCATCGAGTGCCCGCGCCTGCTGTTCCCGTTCGCCCGTCAGATCGTTGCCGACGCAACCCGCAACGGCGGCTTCCCGCCGCTGATGATCGATCCGATCGATTTCGCGCAGATGTTCGCTCAGCGCATGGCCGAAGAAAAGGTCCGCGCCCAGGTTTCGAACGAAACCGCAAACTGATCGAATTTCAGATTGCTGAAACGAAAAGCCCGGCCAATGTGCCGGGCTTTTTCGTATCTGCCTTAGTCCTGGGGGTCGTATTTTGCCCAGATCGCCTTGGCGCCGATCTTCGCGATCAACGCCGCGTGGGCGGCGAGGTCCGCCTCCGAGAGCCGGTTCGGCAAAGGACGCGGCCGCTGGCCGATAAGGATCGGCGCGTCGTCGAGTTCGATTGCCTGATCGGTCGATCTGCTGGACACAAGGCCGAGTGCTGCCTGACGGCCGCCGATCATCTCGATGTAGACTTCCGCCAGCAGTTCGGAGTCGAGAAGCGCGCCGTGCTTGGCGCGGTGCGAGTTGTCGATACCGTAGCGACGGCAAAGCGCGTCCAGCGAGTTCGGCCCCATCGGGTGTTTGCGGCGGGCAAGCGCCAGCGTGTCGGTCACACGCTCGATGGCGATCGGCGGCATGCCCAGACGCGCAAACTCGGCGTTGATAAAGCCCATGTCGAAGGTGGCGTTGTGAGCGACCCAACGGGCGTCGCCGAAAAACTCGAGGATCTGGTCGACCACATCGGCAAATGGCGGCTTGTCCTTCAGGGACTCGTCGGTGATCCCGTGGATGGCGAGCGCATCCGGGTGAACCTTGCGGTTGCCGGGATTGATATAGATGTGCAGCGTACGGCCGGTCGGAAATTGGTTCTCGAGCTCGACACCGCCGATTTCGATCACCCGGTCCTCGCGATTGTCGAGGCCTGTCGTTTCCGTATCGAAGATGATCTCACGCATCCGCGTCTCCGTTGCTGGCTGCGAGTTGGTCGACGACGGCCTTCACCTGGCCCCGGGTGACGTCGAAACTGTCGCTGGTATCGATGATGTAGTCGGCGCGTTTACGCTTTTCGCTGTCCGGCACCTGACGCGCAAGGATCATCGCAAGTTTTTCCTCGGTCATTCCTGGGCGCTTCAGCGCCCTTTGGCGCTGCAGCTCGGCCGAACAGGTCACGACGACGACGCGATCGACCCGCTTGTCCGCACCCGTTTCAAACAGGAGAGGAATGTCGAGGACGACGAAGGGCGCGCTGGCGGCCTGGTTTTCCGCGAGGAACTCCTGCTCCTTGCCGCGCACCAGCGGATGGACGATCGCCTCAAGCTCGCGCAGCCGTTCCGGCGCCTGCATGAGCTGGCGCGAGAGTTCGGTGCGATCGACTTTTCCATCTTTCGTGCTTCCGGGAAACGCCCCTTCCACCGGCGCCACCGCCTCGCCGCTATAGAGCTGATGCACGACCTCGTCGGCATCGTTCACCGGCACGCCGAAGTCGCGAAACATCTGGGCGGTCGTCGACTTGCCCATGGCAATCGATCCGGTGAGCCCAAGGATAATCATCAGTGCCTGTCCATGTCGTCGATAATCAATTGTCGAAGGTCGGCGTCCACCATCGGCCGACAGCCGAACCAGAGTTCGAAGCCGGGCACCGCCTGGTGCAGAAGCATGCCCAAACCGTCGACGATCGCAAGGCCCTGCACCTCTGCCTGCGCCAGGATCGGCGTCTTCAACGGAACATAGACAATATCCGTGACGACTGCGCTCGAAGCCATAACGCCGAAGTCGATCGCCGGTGCTTCGCTGCCGTCCATGCCGAGCGAGGTGGTATTGATGAACAGGCCTGCGCCGGTCATCACGTCCTTGAGTGCGCCCATCGGATGGGCTTCCACCGCCGGACCGAACCGGTCGGCAAGTTCCTGCGCCCGTTCGACGGTGCGATTGACGACATGGATCGTCTTGATGCCGCGATCACGAACAGCCTGGATGATCGCCCGGCTTGCGCCGCCGGCGCCGAGAATGACTGCCGTCGACGTCCGGTCCCAGCCGGCCGCCCGCTCGTCGAGGTTGGCAACAAAGCCGCGGCCGTCGGTATTGGTGGCATGCACCTTTCCGTCCTGAACCCACAGCGTGTTGGCGGCGCCGAGTTCCTGGCTGAGCTCATCCGGCTGATCCACCAGCCGACAGGCCACTTCCTTGTGGGGGATGGTCACATTGCCACCGCAGAAACCGGATGTCCCGTCCTTGAGGCTGGCAATGAAGGCGGCGAATTCTTCCGGCTTGACCTCGTGCGCTCGATAGCTGCCGGGCAGACCGAGCTGTTTCAGCCAATAGCCGTGGATCAGCGGCGACCGGGAATGCTTGATCGGATAGCCGGTGACGAAGGCGTGGTTAACAAATGTTTCACGTGAATCACGCATCGATCGTTCCCAGTTCACGGAGTTTGGCAAGCAGCGGCAGCATCGGGAGACCGAGGATGGTGAAGTAGTCGCCCTCGATCTTTTCGAAGAGCTGGATGCCCTCGCCTTCCAGCTGGTAGGCGCCGACGCTCGAAAGCGCCTTTTCGCCGACACGCTCTAGATGACGCTCGACGAAATCTGCCGTCAGCGGGCGCACGGTCATGTGGGCGGAAGACACATGGCGCCAGATGACATCTTCGCCACGCAAAAGGACGACGGCACTGTTCAGGCGGTGCGTCTGGCCGGAGAGCGAAAGCAGATGTGCGGCAGCTTCCGCCATGGTCTTCGGCTTGTGGTAGACCCGCGACCCCAATGACATTGTCTGATCGGATCCGATCACCAGCGCGTCTGCGAAATACCTGGCGACATCGCGTGCCTTTGCTTCCGCCAGTTCGAGCGCAACGGTTTCGGGCGCAGCGCCTTTATCCTCGAGCGGCTTTTCCAGCGCCCGCTCATCGATCTCGGCTGCCTTCGCTTCAAAGACCAGGCCGGCATTCTCCAGGAGCGCCCGGCGAAACGGGCTGGCCGAAGCCAGGACGAGCGAAGATGTCATCATTCAAGTTCCCGAATTGTTCGAATCCGCTCTAACGCAGACGTGGACGCAGGGCAACGATTGCCGCTGCCGTTTCCTCTATCGAACGGCGGGTGACATCGATGACCGGCCAATTGTTGCGCGCACAGAGCGACCGGGCATATTTCAGTTCCTCGGTGATCGAGGCCTTGTCGGTGTACTCATCGCCGTGAAAGCCTTGCGTCGTTCCGAGCACCCGGTGCTGGCGCACTTGCGAGATACGGTCGGCCGTCGCGATCAACCCGACGACGAGCGGCTTCGTCGCTTCCATCAATCTTTCAGGCAACGGTACGCCGGGGACGATCGGGATGTTCGCTGTCTTGATGCCACGGTTGGCGAGATAGATGCTGGTCGGCGTCTTCGACGTCCGGCTGATGCCGATGAGGACGACATCCGCGTCGTCGAAATCCGCCGGCAGCTGACCGTCGTCATGGTCCATGGTGAAATTGAGCGCATCGATGCGCGCGAAATATTCCGCATCCATCACATGCTGAGCACCGGATCTCCGCCGCGACGGGGATCCCAGATAGGACTGAAAGAGGTCGATGATGGGATCCAGCACGGAGACGCAAGGGACGCCCATCTCGCGGCAACGGCGATCGATGATGTCGGCGAGTTCGCGGTCGACGATCGTATAGAGAACGATGCCCGGTGCGCCGTCGATCGCGTCGAGAACCTGCAGCAGCTGTTTGCGGTTCCGGATCAGCGGATAGACGTGCTCGAGCGCATGCGAGCTTTGAAATTGGGCCGCGGCGGCGCGCCCGGCAGCAATCAGAGTCTCGCCCGTTGAGTCCGAAATCAGGTGAAGGTGGAAGTAGTTTTTCTTGTTCTCCACGCAATTCTCCTGGTGCTGTTGATAAGCCGGGATGAAACACAGCTAACGACGGGGCCTGGATCCAGGCAAGTGGAAAACAGCCGAGTTATTCACAATTGGGGCTGCGGCGGACATTGTTTCGCGGCGGATGTGGACAAGACTCACGGCGCGGACAAAGTGTCACGCATATCAACTGCTTTTCCACAGGCGCGTCAAAAATCGAACGCGACTTAAAGAACTGATTTAAAATGCCTTTCTGAGATTGACCACGTTGTTTTTCCAGAGATCGAACTCATTCTCCCTTCGCTGGGCGTCGTGATCGCCGGTCGTGGACAAGTCAGTGCGTTGTTTTAATCCTTGATACCCACCGACTCTAAGAAATAGAAACCTTCTAAATATCTTTGATTTTAAATTGGGAGAGACGATCCGTGACCGAAACACGCAGAAAGGTTCTGGAGGTTTTGGCGGGGAAGACGGTGTCACCTCCTCCGATCTGGCTCATGCGCCAGGCGGGACGCTACCTGCCCGAGTACAGGGCAACGCGCGCCGTAGCCGGAAGCTTCCTCGATCTTTGCTACACGCCCGATCTCGCAGTCGAGGTCACGTTGCAGCCGATCCGTCGCTACGCTTTCGATGCCGCCATTCTCTTCTCCGACATCCTGGTCATTCCCGATGCGCTGAAACGCAACGTGCGCTTCGAGGAAGGCCATGGGCCACGGATGGATCCGATCAATGATGATGGTATCCGTCTCCTGAAGCCTGAGGGCATCGCTGAACACCTCCAGCCGGTCTTTGAGACGGTTTCGCGGTTGCGCGCAGAGCTTCCCTCGGAAACGACGCTGCTCGGCTTCTGTGGCGCTCCCTGGACGGTGGCGACCTATATGATCGCCGGACAGGGGACCCCGGACCAGGCCCCTGCCCGTCTCTTCGCGTATCGCAATCCCGAAGCCTTTGATCATCTGCTCGCCTTTCTGGCGGATGTATCGGCTGAATATCTCGTGCGACAGATCGATGCCGGCGCCGATGCGGTGCAGATCTTCGATTCCTGGGCAGGTGTTCTCGGTGAGGAGGAATTCGCCCGCTACGCCGTCAAGCCGGTGCAGCGGATCATCGCCTCCGTTCGGGCGCAGCGGCCGCAGGCAAGGATCATCGCCTTTGCGAAGGGCGCGGGGCAGCTGTTGAACGGATATCGGCAGGCGACCGGTGCTGACGCGATCGGTCTCGACTGGACCGTTCCGCTTTCCTTTGCGAAGGATCTGCAGAAGGAAGGGCCGATACAGGGCAATCTCGATCCGATGCGGGTCGTTGCCGGCGGCGTGGCGCTTGAGGAAGGCATTGACCGCATTCTCGACGCACTCGGTCACGGTCCGCTGATCTTCAATCTCGGCCATGGCATAACGCCGCAGGCCGATCCCGATCATGTCTCGGCGCTGGTTGCCCGGGTTCGTGGAGCGCGGTGATGGCGGAGAAGCAGACCGACCGGGCGCCGGGCAACAGGGCGCGGCTCAGGGCAGCGATCGCGCTTGGTGCGTTCGTGGCGCTTCTCGTCGGTCTGTTCGTCTGGCGCCCGGATGATCTCTATCTCTGGATCAAGGCGCTGCATGTTATCGCCGTGATGTCCTGGATGGCGGCGTTGCTCTACATGCCCAGGCTGTTCATCTACCACACGGATGCGGAGCCCGGCTCCGCCCAGTCGGAAACCTTCAAGATGATGGAGTTGCGGCTCCTGAAAGTCATCATGAACCCGGCCATGATGATTTCCTGGGTGCTCGGGCTTTATCTGGCCTGGAGCGTTTATGGCTTCCAGGGTGGCTGGCTGCATGCCAAGCTTCTGTTCGTGGTCCTGCTGACCGGTGTCCACATGCGTTTCAGCCGTGCTGTGCGCGCCTTTCAGCGCGACGAGAACAGGCACGATGCGCGCTATTGGCGGTTGATGAACGAGGCGCCTACCCTCTTGATGATCCTCATCGTCATCATGGTCGTCGTGAAGCCATTCTGAATTTAATCGATTTGCGGCCTGTCATAGGCGTTTCTAATTTGCGACAGCCCCTTGCAGGGTTTCACGTGAATCGCTATTTTCTGCCATCTCCTCTTCATGGCTTGTGACAAAGACAAGAGCCTGCCCCTTCCTGCTGCAGCTCCCTAACGAATACTCGCCATCTCCCCACTACCCATACCAAACATGGATCCTTCATGGCTGAAATGAAGCTACAAGAACTCAAGAACAAGACGCCGACCGATCTGCTCGCTTTCGCCGAGGAGCTCGAGGTGGAGAACGCCAGCACGATGCGCAAGCAGGAGCTGATGTTCGCAATCCTCAAGATGCTCGCGGCCCAGGATATCGAGATCATCGGTGAAGGCGTCGTTGAAGTGCTCCAGGACGGCTTCGGCTTTCTGCGCTCGGCGAATGCAAACTACCTCCCCGGTCCGGACGATATCTACATCTCGCCCTCCCAGATCCGCCGCTTCTCGCTGAAGACCGGCGACACGGTCGAGGGTCCGATCCGCGGACCGAAGGAAGGCGAGCGCTACTTCGCCCTCCTCAAGGTCAACACCATCAACTTCGATGACCCGGAAAAGATCCGTCACAAGGTTCACTTCGACAACCTGACGCCGCTTTACCCGAACGAGCGCTTCAAGATGGAACTCGACGTTCCGACCTCGAAGGATCTGTCGGCCCGGGTCATCGACCTGGTTGCGCCGCTCGGCAAAGGCCAGCGCGGCCTCATCGTCGCTCCGCCGCGCACCGGTAAGACTGTTCTCCTGCAGAACATCGCCCATTCGATCACCGCGAACCATCCGGAATGCTACCTGATCGTTCTCCTGATCGACGAACGTCCCGAAGAAGTGACGGACATGCAGCGCTCGGTGAAGGGCGAAGTCGTGTCCTCGACCTTCGACGAGCCGGCGACCCGCCACGTACAGGTCGCCGAGATGGTGATCGAAAAGGCCAAGCGCCTCGTGGAACACGGTCGTGACGTCGTTATCCTGCTTGACTCGATCACCCGCCTCGGCCGCGCCTACAACACCGTTGTTCCGTCATCGGGCAAGGTCTTGACCGGTGGTGTCGACGCCAATGCTCTGCAGCGCCCGAAGCGCTTCTTCGGTGCCGCCCGTAACATCGAAGAAGGCGGCTCGTTGACGATCATCGCGACGGCGCTGATCGACACCGGCAGCCGCATGGACGAAGTCATCTTCGAAGAGTTCAAGGGCACCGGTAACTCGGAAATCGTGCTCGACCGCAAGGTGGCCGACAAGCGTATCTTCCCGGCGATGGACATTCTCAAGTCCGGTACGCGTAAGGAAGACCTGCTCGTTCCGCGCCAGGACCTCCAGAAGATCTTTGTGCTGCGCCGTATTCTGGCGCCGATGGGGACGACCGACGCGATCGAGTTCCTCATCGACAAGCTCAAGCAGACGAAGAACAACGGCGATTTCTTCGACTCGATGAACACCTAAGACGCGTTCATCATCCGACTTCGGGACCGGTCGACCACGCGTCGGCCGGTTTTCTTGTTTCAAAACCTTAGCCGGATTCTCCGGTCATTCGATTCGGTTTCGCAACAATCTCCGACTAGGCCCGCAATCAGACAGACACCGTTTCTGCTGATTCACGTGAAACACGTGCGCACCGTGAAATACGAGGATGCGGCGAGGCCTTGAAATTTCGGCATTCTTTCGGCATAAGCACGCCGACCCATTGAGATAGCGTTTGCCCCGCGTGAGCGCGCTCCGCGAAGCGGAACGATCCGGTCCGGAACTTCGACGATCCCCATTGCATCGACCATCGACGCGCCCTGCGTGTCCGCGGTCTTTTCAGGTGAGCCCATGACAGCGACGCACACGATTTATGCGCTTTCCAGCGGATCTCTTCCCGCCGGCGTCGCAGTCGTGCGTATCAGCGGCGGGCGCACCGAAGCGGTGTTGCAGGCGTTGTGTGGTGGTGTGCCAACACCTCGGTCGGCGACATTGAGATCGATTCGGTCCCGTAACGGCGATGTCATCGACAGCGGCCTTGTTCTCTATTTTCGCGGACCTGCCTCCTTTACAGGAGAAGACTGCGCCGAGCTTCAGATCCATGGTGGTCGGGCGGCAGTAAACGCCTTGCTAGAGGAACTCTCGAAGCTCGAGGGTTTGCGCCATGCGGAAGCCGGTGAGTTCTCGCGCCGCGCCTTCCAGAACGGCAAGCTTGACCTGGTCGAGGTGGAGGGTCTCGCCGACCTGATTGCTGCGGAAACCGAGATGCAGCGCCGGCTCGCGATCGAACACTCCGGCGGTGGACAATCAAAGATCTATGCCGGCTGGGCGAAGCGCTTGACCCATGCGCGAGCGATGATCGAGGCCGAGCTCGATTTTGCCGATGAAGACGATGTGCCGGGCTCGGTCAGCGAGCGCATCTGGCAGGATATGTCCATGCTATCGCAAGAGATAGCAGCACATATTGCCGATGCGCCGATCGCGGAGATCATCCGCGACGGCCTGAAGATCGTCATCGCCGGTGCGCCGAACGCCGGCAAGTCGAGTTTGCTCAATGCACTGGCCCAGCGTGACATTGCAATCGTCACCGAGATTGCCGGTACGACCCGCGACGTTCTCTCCGTGGATCTTTCCTTAGCCGGATTCTCGGTAAAGCTCTACGATACTGCGGGGCTGCGGGAAACCAACGAGAAGGTAGAGCAAGAAGGTATTCGTCGCGCACGAGAAATTATCGAGCGAGCGGATCTGATCTTGCTGTTGGCCGATGCGCCGGACGGTTTTGATGTCATGTCCGACTTCCCATGCGACACGACGCCCGTGCTGCGCGTCGGAACCAAACTTGATCGCGACAGTGATGGCTGGCGCGAGGGGGCCGCGGATGTGTTGGTCTCGACGAAAAGCGGCGAAGGCATGGAGGGTCTGCTGGACGCGATCGCGGCGCATCTGCCGGATCTCAGTGGGCGGACCTCGCTGTCGCTGCCTTCGCGGCGGCGCCATGTCGATAGTCTCCGGCAGGCGCAGCGGTCGATCGACGACAGCTTGGCAAGGCAGGACTTGGGGCTGGATATACGCGCGGAACTGTTGCGCCTTGCTGGCGACGCAATTGGACGGATAACCGGCCGCGTGGATGTTGAGAACCTTCTCGATGTGATATTTTCTGAATTCTGTATCGGGAAATAACCAGTAGGCCAGAGCAATACAACGTGTGCGAGTCCTTCGTTGTGTTTCACGTGAAACGATTCGTGCCGGGTCAACCCTGGAGAAGAGGCAATGATGCAATTTGACGTAATCATCATTGGCGGTGGCCATGCCGGCTGCGAAGCCGCGGCTGCGGCTGCGCGTCTGGGCGCCAACACAGCATTGATCACGCACAAGGCATCCACGATCGGCGTTATGTCCTGCAACCCGGCGATCGGCGGCTTGGGAAAAGGACATCTGGTCCGCGAGATCGACGCGATGGACGGCTTGATGGGACGCGTCGCTGATGCCGGCGGTATTCAGTTTCGTTTGCTCAACCGTCGCAAGGGTCCAGCGGTGCGCGGACCGCGTACGCAAGCCGATCGCCGCCTCTATCGCGAAGCCATGCAGCGGGAGATCGCTGCCATCGAGAATCTAACCGTTATCGAGGGCGATGCCTTCGACCTTCTGGAAGAGCAAGGCTGCATCCACGGTGTCGTCATGAAGGACGGCCGCCGCTTTCAAGCGAACTCCGTTGTTCTGACGACGGGCACGTTCTTGAAGGGCCTCATCCATATTGGCGATCAGAAGATACCGGCCGGTCGCGTCGGTGAGGAACCGTCCGTCGGGCTCTCGGGAACCTTGCTGCGTTTTGGGTTGCGCCTCGGCCGCCTGAAGACCGGAACGCCCGCCCGCCTGGATGGACGCACCATCGACTGGGCGCGTGTTGGCCGGCAAGGTCCAGACCAAGATCCTGTGCCCTTTTCGTTCATGACCGACGGGATCGTGAATCGCCAGATCGATTGCGGTGTGACGCGGACGACGGAAGAGACGCACAAGATTATTACCGACAATATCGGCAAGTCGGCGATGTACTCCGGACAGATCGAGGGTATCGGACCGCGCTATTGTCCGTCCATCGAGGACAAGATCGTACGATTCGGCGAGCGTGATGGTCACCAGATCTTCCTGGAGCCGGAGGGTCTCGACGACGATACGATCTACCCGAACGGCATTTCGACGTCGCTGCCGGCTGACATCCAGGAAGCCTTTATCAAGACGATCCCAGGATTGGAGAATGTCGCAATACTGCAGCCTGGTTATGCCATCGAGTACGATCACGTCGATCCGCGTGAACTGAACGCGACCCTTGCTGTCCGCAAGATGCCAGGGCTTTTCCTCGCCGGTCAAATCAACGGTACGACCGGCTATGAGGAAGCCGGGGCGCAAGGTCTTGTTGCCGGCTTGAACGCCGCCTTGGCCGCGACCAACCGTCCCGAAATCGTGTTCAGCCGAACGCAGTCCTATATTGGTGTCATGATCGACGACCTGACGTCGCGCGGGATCACCGAGCCCTATCGCATGTTCACCTCCCGCGCGGAGTATCGATTGTCGCTGCGGGCCGACAATGCCGATGCGCGCCTGACACCGCTTGCGATGGAGGTCGGCTGCATCTCGGCTGCGCGGCGCGAACGCTTTGTCGATTGGCGCGCGCGTTTCGACGAAGGGCGTGCCCTGTTGAAAGGCCTCTCGGTAACCCCGGCTGAAGGTAACCGTCATGGCCTTAAGCTCAACCAGGATGGCCAACGGCGCACTGCTTTCGAGATCCTGTCCTATCCCGATCAGTCGATTGCCGGCTTGCAGCCGATCTGGCCCGAGCTGTCGTCGATTGGTCCGCGCGTCGTTGAGGCGCTTGAAATCGATGCGGTCTATGCGGTCTATATGGATCGGCAGGCGGCGGATATCGCCGGCATTCAGCGCGAGGAAAATCTCGCCATACCCGATGGCTTCGACTTCGATATGCTCTCAGGCCTCTCCAACGAGCTGAAGCAGAAGCTGAAGCAGCAGGCGCCCCGCAATCTGGCTCACGTGATGAAGGTCGATGGTATGACGCCGGCAGCAGCATCGCTGATCCTGGCGTGGGTGAAGCGACAGAACCGAACGGTAGAACGTGAAGAAAAGGCCGGCGTACAATGAAGGCGAGTCCAATCGATGTGTTGAACGGACTGCGTGTTTCACGTGAAACGAATGAACGGCTGGAGCATTTTGCCAAGCTCTTTCAGAAGTGGGCGAAGTCGATCAATCTCGTTGCGCCGTCCACGATCGAGGATCTTTGGCGTCGCCACATTGTCGATAGCTTGCAGCTCGCGCAGTTGTCGCCCGGTCCGAAGACCTGGGTCGATCTCGGCAGCGGTGGCGGCTTTCCAGGTGTCATCACGGCGATCTATCTCGCCGAACTTGGCGACGGTTGGGTCCATCTCGTTGAAAGCAACAACAAGAAGGCTGCCTTTCTGCGTGTAGCTCTGGCCGAAACGGGTGCGCGCGGCTCGGTTCACCCGGTTCGAATCGAAGAAGCAGGCGCATTGATTCCCCGAGCGGACGCGGTTTCGGCGCGCGCGCTCGCGGATTTGACCTTGCTGCTCGACTATTCTGCGCCATGGATGACGGCGAAGGAGCAGAAAGCGGTCGCCTACTTCCACAAAGGGCGGGATTACCAGCGCGAAATCGACAAAGCCGTTGGCCGCTATCAGTTTGATCTGGTAAAACATCCAAGCGTGGTCGAGCCGGATTCTGTCGTGCTCGAGATCGCAAATCTGGCGCGCAGGGCCCAGTGATCGCGAGCGGAAACATGTTTGGTGGCAAAAACCGGATCATCACAATCGCAAATCAGAAAGGCGGCGTCGGCAAAACCACGACCGCCATCAATTTGGCGACCGCATTGGCTGCTATTGGCGAACACGTTCTGATCGTTGATCTGGACCCGCAAGGCAACGCCAGCACCGGGCTCGGCATTCAACGCCGCGATCGGAACCTGTCATCCTATGAGCTGATGATGGGATCGCACGGGATCGGCGAGATAGCTCAGCAGACAGCCGTTCCGAATCTCTCGATCATTCCATCGACCATGGACCTTCTCGGCGTCGAGATGGAAATTTCGCAGGAACCGGATCGTGTCTTCCGTTTACGCAAGGCCTTGGTTAGCCCCGCCGCGATGGAATATTCCTACGTGCTCGTCGATTGCCCACCATCGTTCAACTTGCTAACGATGAACGCGATGGCGGCCGCCCATTCGGTGCTTGTCCCTCTGCAGTGCGAGTTCTTCGCGCTCGAGGGTCTGAGCCAGCTGCTGGAGACTGTGGATCAGATTCGCCGAACCGTGAATCCGAGCCTGGATATCCAGGGCATCGTCCTGACCATGTTCGATTCGCGCAACAACCTGGCACAGCAGGTTGTTAGCGATGTGCGGACGCATCTCGGCGACAAGGTCTACCACACCCTGATCCCGCGCAATGTTCGCGTCTCGGAAGCGCCTTCCTATGGCAAGCCGGCCATTCTTTATGATCTGAAGTGCGCTGGCAGTCAGGCCTATCTGCAACTGGCCTCCGAAGTCATTCAACGCGAGCGCCAGCGCAAAGCGGCATAATCATTTCGGTAGCGTAATTTAACTCGGGTGACGATATGAACGACGATAGCTCGAAGAGGCGGCTTGGTCGCGGACTGGCCGCGTTGATCGGCGAGATGGATCAGCCGTTGCAAACAGGGGCAGCTGCCCCTGCCCCGGTCAATCCGGATCGGCGCGTGCCGATCGAGTTCGTATCGCGCAACCCGCGCAACCCGCGTCGTCAGTTCGACGAAGCCGAACTCCAGGATCTCGCCAATTCGATCCGTCAGCATGGTATTGTCCAGCCTGTTGTTGCTCGCACCATCGGCGTCGATCGCTACGAGATCATCGCCGGCGAGCGCCGCTGGCGTGCCGCACAACTGGCCGGGTTCACCGAAATCCCGGTTATCATTCGCGACGTCGACGATCGCACGGCGCTTGAAATCGCTATCGTCGAAAACGTCCAGCGTTCGGATCTCAATCCGCTCGACGAAGCGCTTGGCTACGAGCAGTTGATCGCCGAGCACGGCTATACGCAGAACGATCTCGGCGAGATCATCGGCAAGAGCCGAAGTCATGTCGCCAATAGCCTGCGTCTTTTGAAACTGCCGGAACCTGTTCGGGACATGTTGTCGGAAGGCGCGCTTTCGGCTGGACATGCGCGCGCACTCATTCCGACCTCGGATCCGGCTACCCTCGCCCGGACGATCATTGCCAAGGGGCTCTCGGTGCGTGACGCCGAGCGCATCGCTCAGAACGATATTCGCGCGCAGAACGATCCGAATTACGGCAAGACCGTCCGTCGCGACGAGAAGGATGCCGATACGCTGGCGCTCGAGCGCACGTTGTCGGATAGCCTCGGGCTTGAGGTTACCGTGAACCACAAGGCGTCCGGTGGTCATTTGCGCATCGCCTACAAGACGCTGGATCAACTGGAAGAAATCTGCCGGCTGCTCGAGCGGCGATAAGCCACTCGTGCGTATTTTTGCTTTGGCGTATTGATGGCGCGTCGCTCCAACGAGCGGCGCGCCTAATTATTTGATATGATGAGATCTTTTGGCGTCCAGTTGAATTTCGGACGGCGAGGTCCACCCATCTCCCTCATGCAGCCTGAAGACCTGTTGGCGAAATTCGAACACTAGGCTGCGGCAACGGGACTGGATCGACAGAGGCAGGTCAGCGTCGCGCCGATTGCACCGCGATCGCCATCAGGTTCTGCAGCACCAGGCTTTCCTCCAGGCTTGCACGGCTGCGGCTCTGAAAGATAGTCGTCTGCAGGCGATTGAGCTCGCGGCGGATGGCCGGGCTCGACCAATGCTTCAAGGCTGCCTCGACGATCGGCTTGCGGCGAAAGTGCAGCCCACGCCCCAGCGTGGCGATCACTTGCCCCGCCTGCTGGCGGCTTGCATCCATCTCGGCGCGCATCACATCGAGCTGCTGAAACTGGCGCAGGCACGCCTGCAGCACCAGAAAGGCCGGCGTCTTGGATGTAGTGATCTTCTGCATCGCATGCAGCAATCCATCGAGGTCGCCCTTCAGCACGGCATCGACGGCATCGTCGACGGAGATGGCGCTGGCATCCCCAACGATATCGAGCACGTCTTCTTCGTCCACCGTGGACTTGCCACGGCAGTAGAGCGCAAGCTTGCGCAGCTCGTTTCGTGAGGCCAGGCGGTCGCCACCGAGCGCCTCCAGCAATCGTTGCCGTGCTGCGGTGCTGATGCCCAGCTTCTCGTCGCCGAGTTCCTTGTCGATCAGCGCTTGCAGGCTGCGCGCGTCGTCACTGTAGCAGGCGATACAGGCGACCGAACGCGCGCTCTCGCCGATCTTTCGAAGTGCGGACCCCTTCTTGAGGTCGCCGGCTTCGACGATCACATAGCTTCCGGTCGGTGGCTCGGACGAAAGGATCTGCAACGCATCGACCAGCGGCTTTTCATTGGCTGCGCCACGGACCCAGACGAGCTTTTCTCCACCGAAGAGGCCGATCGAGTTTACTTCATCGAGCAGCCGCCCGGGCGATTGCGTCAGTTCACTGACATCGAGCTTCAACAGGGAAAACGGATCGTCGAGCGGCACGCCGCAACGGGCGGCGATTGCAGTGGCACGCTCGGAGACGAGCCCGCGGTCGGGCCCGTAGAGGATGAAAAGCCGGTAGATTCCGGCTGACTTCTGGAGAAAGGAGTCGAACTCGTGCGACTTGACCTCGCTCATGCCGACACCCGTTAGCGGCTGAGAGCCGCGGCGATGTCGGCCCGGATCAGCTCGGCGAGTTCCTTGGCTGCGCGGTTTTCGCCGTCACGAACGGCGCGCACCTTGGCAAATTCCTGGACCGGGAAGTCAACGAGAGCAACGGCCGTGCGGTTGCCGGACTTGATGGTCTCGCCCGTACCGATCTTCGTCAGATTGTAGTCCGCCTTGACGACGATACGGCCGGCGCCGGCGCGGTCCTTGGCCTGATCGTAGAGCACGCCCATAGACCGGTGGGTGACGGTGAGCGCTAGGTGATACTGCGGATTCACGGGCTCGCCCTGACCACCTGCGGCCAGGAAGATCAGCGCGTTACGCACTTCCTGCTCGACACGGTCGGTGGCTTCGGAAATCTCGATCGCCGCCAGTGCCGTCGAGGTGCCGACCGGGTCGGAATAGAGCGGCCGGACCTGGCAGCCGGCGAGCGCGGTCAACATGAGCGCGCCAGCCAGAACCGGAATCGACCGGATACGGAAACCAGCTCTATCAGACAACGACATTGACGATCCTCTGGGGCACGACGATGATTTTCTTGGGGCTGCTGCCGTTGAGCGCGGACTTGACGGCATCGAGCGCCAGGACGGCGCTTTCGATCGCACTCTGATCCGCATCGCGAGCGATTGTCAAATCGGCGCGCTTCTTGCCATTGATCTGCACCGGCATGGTGATTTCGTTCTCGACGACCAAAGCGGGGTTGAAAGCCGGCCAGCCGCGTTCCGCAATCAGGCCCTCGCCCCCGACCTCGCGCCAGCATTCCTCGGCGAGGTGCGGCATCATCGGTGCGATGAGGTTGATCAGGATCGTCGTCGCATCCTTCACAGCCCCCGCCAGGGCCGCGTCGGCCTTGCCGGCTGCTACCTGGGTCAGCGGTGCGGCAAGCGTGTTCACGAGCTCGTAGATGCGCGCCACGGCCTTGTTGAAGGCGAGCTTGTCGTAGTCGGCCTCGACCGCGCGCAGCGTCTTGTGCGCGGCTTGCGAAACAGCGAGAGCCTCGCCTTCGAGCGCCGGGGCGGCCTCGATTGCCCGCAGCTTCTCGGCCGCTTCGCTGATCAGACGCCACACGCGCTGCACGAAGCGATGCGATCCTTCGACACCGGCTTCCGACCAGATCACGTCACGATCCGGCGGCGAATCGGAGAGAACGAAGAAGCGGGCGGTATCAGCGCCATAGGAAGCGATGATGTCGTCGGGATCGACGACGTTCTTCTTCGACTTCGACATCTTCTCGATCGAGCCGATGGTGATTTCCTCACCGGTTTCGATCAGCGTCGCGCTACGGCGTCCATCGATCTCCTCGATGCGGATCTCGGCCGGCGTCACCCATTCGCGCTGGGCGCCTTCGCCGCGGCTATAGGTTTCATGCACGACCATGCCCTGCGTGAACAGGCCTTTGAACGGCTCGTCGACGGCAACATGGCCGGTGGCCTTCATCGCGCGGGTGAAGAAGCGCGAATAGAGCAGATGCAGGATGGCGTGCTCGATACCGCCGATGTACTGATCGACCGGCAGCCAGTGGTTGGCGACCTTGGGGTCGGTCGGATTGTCTTCCCAGGGTGCGGTGAAGCGCGTGAAATACCAGGACGAATCGACGAAGGTGTCCATCGTGTCGGTCTCGCGACGGGCGTCCTTGCCGCAGTGCGGGCAGGCGACGTGGCGCCACGTGGCGTGACGGTCGAGCGGATTGCCCGGCTTGTCGAAGGTAACGTCCGGCGGCAGCACGACCGGCAGGTCGGCTTTCGGAACTGGTACCACGCCGCAGTCCTCGCAATGGATGACCGGGATCGGGCAGCCCCAGTAGCGCTGGCGCGAGATGCCCCAGTCGCGCAGGCGGAAATTGACCTTGCGCTCGGCACGCGGCGCACGGTCGAGCATTTCCTTCTCGAGCTTCGAAGCAACGGTCTCGAAAGCGTCTTCCGTCGACAGGCCGTCGAGGAAGCGCGAGTTGATCATCACGCCGTCGCCGATATAGGCCTCGTCACCAATGGCGAAGGTCGCGGCATCGCCGTCCCTCGGCATGACGACGGGAACGACCGGCAGGTCATATTTGCGCGCGAAGTCGAGGTCGCGCTGGTCGCCGGAGGGGCAGCCGAAGATGGCGCCCGTGCCATAGTCCATCAGCACGAAATTGGCGACATAAACTGGCAGCTCCCAGCTCGGATCGAGCGGATGCTTGGCACGGATACCGGTGTCGATACCCTTCTTCTCTGCCGTTTCCAGCGCGGCAAGGGAGGTACCGGCGCGGCGGCATTCCTCGCAGAATGCATCGACCTCAGGGTTGCTGGCCGCCACCTGCCTTGCCAGCGGGTGATCGGCGGCGATCGCCAGGAAGGAGGCGCCGAAGAGCGTGTCCGGACGGGTGGTGTAGACGGTGAGCTCGGTTGCGTCGCCGGCGGTGCCTTCGACGATTTCCCAACGCAGCGACAGGCCCTCGGAGCGGCCGATCCAGTTCTTCTGCATCAGGCGCACCTTCTCGGGCCACTGATCCAGCGTATCGAGCGCGTCGAGCAGTTCCTGGCTGAAGTCGGTGATGCGGAAGAACCATTGCGTCAGTTCGCGCTGTTCGACCAGCGCGCCGGAGCGCCAGCCACGGCCGTCGATCACCTGCTCGTTGGCGAGCACGGTGTTGTCGACCGGGTCCCAGTTGACCTTGGACTGCTTGCGGTAGACGAGGCCCTTTTCCAGGAAGTCCAGGAACAGGTACTGCTGGCGCTGGTAATAGGCGGGGTCGCAGGTGGCGAACTCGCGGTTCCAGTCGAGCGACAGGCCCATAACCTTCAGCTGCGCCTTCATCGAGGCGATGTTCTGGTAGGTCCAGCTGGCCGGGTGCACGCCACGCTCCATTGCGGCGTTTTCGGCCGGCATCCCGAAGGCGTCCCAACCCATCGGATGCAGCACGTTGAAGCCGCGGGCGCGTTTGTAGCGCGCTACCACGTCACCCATGGTGTAGTTGCGCACGTGGCCCATGTGGATGCGGCCCGAGGGATAGGGGAACATCTCGAGCACATAGTACTTTTCGCGCGGATCGTCGTTCTCGGTCTGGAAGACCTCGTTCTTATCCCATTCCTGCTGCCAACGGGGCTCGGCATCACGCGGATTGTATCGTTCGCTAGACATGTCTTTTCGATGTTCCGGAAGTTCTGCGGCGCATAGTGGCGCCTCATGATAATTGGGGTGACCTTCACCACGAAACCGCCTGACGGTCAAGTTTTTGAAGGGTTTGCCGCGACACTTTGGCGGATTTGAGCCTGTCCATGGCGGAGCGGCCTTGGCAATCGGCTCAACTTTGCCTAAGCCGCTCGGTCAGTGGTTTGGAAATCCCGTGTCGGAGAGCAGGTCCATGGAAGTTCAAGAACGGTTGCAGGATGTCGTGAGCCGGATTCAGGCAGCGGAGAAGTCTGCCGGTCGCGCCAAGGGTGCCGTCACGCTGGTCGCTGTTTCCAAGACCTTCGACGCCGACGCCATCCGCCCGGTGATTGCCGCCGGGCAGCGGGTCTTCGGCGAGAACCGCGTGCAGGAAGCGCAGGGCAAGTGGCCGGAGCTGAAGGCCGAGACATCCGGTCTCGAACTGCACCTGATCGGCCCGCTGCAGTCGAACAAGGCGGCGGAAGCCGTCGCGCTGTTCGATGTCATCGAGACGGTCGATCGCGAGAAGATCGCCCGCGCGCTTGCGGCCGAAATGCAGAGGCAGGGCCGGGCGCTTAGGCTCTACGTCCAGGTCAACACCGGGCTGGAGCCGCAGAAGGCCGGCATCGCGCCGGAGGAGACCGTTGCCTTCGTGGATCTCTGCCGCAACGAGCTGGGTCTTTCGATCGAGGGACTGATGTGCATTCCGCCGGTGGAAGAAAATCCCGGCCCGCATTTTGCCCTGCTCGCGAAGCTGGCTGCTGCCTGCAAGCTCGAGAAGCTGTCGATGGGCATGTCAGGCGACTTCGAGACGGCCGTCCAGTTCGGCGCCACCGGCGTTCGCGTCGGTTCGGCCATTTTCGGCGCGCGCTGAGGTCCGTTCGTCACATACCGCTTTCGTCGGGGTTCCCCTCGTCTCTCATTAGCCTATCCTTGTGCACGAGGAGGCCGGACATGTCCGGCAATATGCGCAGGGAGGAACGGACATGGCGAGTCGCTATGCCGACGTGTACGCGGGCTGGAAATCGGACCCGCAGAGTTTCTGGTCAAATGCCGCCAATGCGATCGACTGGTTTGAAAGACCGGCACGTGCATTTGATGCGGACGCTGGCATCTATGGGCACTGGTTCGCCGAAGGCATCACCAATACCTGCTACAATTGCCTGGATCGCCATGTGGCCGCGGGCCGTGGCGAGCAAATCGCCTTCATCTATGACAGTCCCGTCACCGGGCGGGTCGAGCGCATCTCCTATGCGTCTCTGCTCGGCGATGTAGCAGCGCTTGCCGCCGTCTACCGGAAACTCGGCGTTGGCAAGGGCGACCGGATCATTATCTATATGCCGATGATCCCGCAGGCGGCGGTTGCTATGCTGGCGGCTGCGCGCATCGGCGCCGTGCATTCCGTGGTTTTCGGCGGTTTTGCCGCCAACGAGCTCGCCGTACGCATCGACGATTGCCAGGCCAAGCTCATTGTGTCCGCAAGCTGCGGCATCGAACCTGGGCGCACCGTGGCCTACAAGCCGCTGCTGGATGCGGCGCTCGACATCGCGACCCACAAGCCGGCCCATTGCCTCGTCTTCCAACGCGAGATGGCGGAAGCCGCCATGACCGAGGGACGCGACCTCGATTTCGCTGCGGCTTTGGCGGCGGCCAAGCAGGCGGGAGAAGAGGTCGGCTGTACTCCGGTCGCCTCGACCGATCCGCTCTATGTGCTCTACACGTCGGGCACGACCGGCCAGCCCAAGGGCGTGGTGCGCGACAATGGCGGCCACATGGTCGCGCTCAAATGGTCGATGGAGAATTTCTTCGGCGTGCAGCCGGGCGAAGTGTTCTGGGCTGCGTCCGATATCGGCTGGGTCGTTGGCCACTCCTATATCGTGTACGGTCCGCTCCTCAACGGCAGCACCTCGATCCTGTTCGAAGGCAAGCCGGTCGGCACGCCGGATCCAGGCACCTATTGGCGCCTCATTGCCGAACACGGCGTCGTGGTGATGTTCACCGCGCCGACGGCGCTGAGAGCGATCCGCAAGGAAGATCCGGAGGCTTCCCACGTTCGCCGATACGACCTGTCGAAATTCCGCGCGTTGTTTCTTGCCGGAGAACGGGCGGATCCCGACACGATCCGATGGGCACAAAACGCGCTCGGCGTGCCCGTCATCGACCATTGGTGGCAGACGGAAACGGGATGGCCCGTGGCGGGAAATCCGATGGGGCTCGGGCTCCTGCCGGTAAAGTACGGTTCTCCGGCGGTTCCGCTGCCGGGATACGACGTCCAGATTCTCGACGATGCCGGACATCCGGTTGGCGCCGGTACGCTCGGCAATGTGGTGGTAAAGCTGCCGCTGCCGCCCGGCTGCCTGCCGACGCTTTGGAATGCTGACCATCGGTTCCGTGCGGCCTATCTCGACGAGTTTCCCGGCTACTACAAGACTGCCGATGCCGGCTACCTCGATGAGGATGGTTACATCTTCATCATGGCGCGGACGGACGACATCATCAACGTGGCTGGCCATCGCCTCTCCACCGGAGCGATGGAGGAGGTCTGCGCCAGCCACCCCGATGTGGCCGAATGCGCCGTGATCGGCATTGCCGACGACCTGAAAGGCCAGGTACCGGCCGGCTTCCTCGTCATCAACTCCAATGTTTCCCGTGAAACGTCGGAGATCGAGCGCGAGGTCATCAGCCTCGTGCGCGAACGCATAGGACCTGTTGCCGCCTTCCGCCTGGCCATCTGCGTCAAGCGGCTGCCCAAGACGCGGTCGGGCAAGATCCTGCGCGCCACGATCCAGAAGATCGCTGACCGCCAGCCCTGGAAGATGCCCGCGACGATCGACGATCCAGTCATCCTCGACGAAATCACCGTTGCGCTGCATGGGCGCGGCATCGGTGTATAACGATTGGTAAGCCGGCTCATGAATCTGCGAGGTGCATTCCGTATTAGGCGTGCACAATGGCCGCGAACCAATCGGCGAAACTGGCTGCCGCCTTCGAGCGTGTGAGTTTGGTGATCAGGAAGTAGCTCTCGTCCTCCAGGGTGGCGACATCGGACAGGATCACCAGGTCACCGTTTTCGATTTCGCGGCGGAAGACTTCGACCGGGCAAAGCGCCACGCCATGGCCGGCAATGACCGCCGTCGCCAGAAGATTGAAATCCTGGAAAACCGGGCCACGCAACGTCTGCGTGGTCTCCTGCCCTGCTCTTGTCAGCCAATCGCGCCAGCGTGACGTCGTTTCGTCGTGCAGCAGATCGGCAGACGCGATTGCCTCTGGTGTCCTCAACGCGCCTTTCCGCTCGAGATAACGGGGGCTCGCAACCGGCCGATTGATGCGGGAGAACAGCCGATCGGAGCGGGTCCCCTCGCTCTTGTCGGCGCCGAGCGTGATGAGGACGTCGCAGCCGGTTTCCCGCAATTGCTGCTCGGCCATCGCGTAGACGACCTTGACGTCCACCTCGGGGTGACGCTGCAGGAATTCGCCGAGTGCCGGGATCAGCCAGCGCGTGGCGATCGAGGGTATGCAGGCAACGCTCAACTGCGCCTTGGCGTTCAGCCGCAGCAACTCCGTTTCCGCGGCGATGCGCTCGAATGACGATGTCAACACGGCGGACAGGTTCTCCGCCTCCGGCGCCAGACTGACCCCACGCTTCTCGCGCATGAAGAGCGGCCGGCCGAACCACGCCTCCAGCAGCCGGATCTGGTGACTGATGGCGGCGTGCGTCACATGCAGTTCGTCACCGGCGCGGGAGAAGCTCGCCAGACGCGCTGCGGCTTCGAAGGCACGCAGCATGCCGAGTGGGGGTAACATCATCTGTAAGTTTTCCTCATCAAATCCTTGAGGAATCGTCGTTTGATTGCCTGTCTATGTCAATCGATACTGGGCTTCCAACCGAGGCGGGAGAGAGCTTTTCCGTTGGCGGATATTAGAAATGTTTACAGATGGAGAGGCCCATGTTCGTCCGCAGCCTGCAGCAGATCGAAGCAACTGATCATTTCGTCGAGTGGGGCAGCGGGACCAGTCATCGGCTGCTCACCGAGAGGGACGGTATGGGTTTCACCGTCTGCCACACGGTGGTGCGCGCCGGAACGGTATCGCTGCTCGAGTACCGCAACCATCTCGAAGCCTGCTATTGCATCGCCGGGCACGGCGAGGTCGAGGACATGCAGGGCAAGGTCTTCCCGATCAACAAGGGCGATATCTACGTGCTCGACCAGCACGACAAGCATTTCTTGCGCGGCGGCAAGGACGAAGACCTGATCCTCGTCAGCATTTTCAATCCGCCCCTTCAGGGGACCGAGCGCCACAACCTCAATGATCCATCCGGTTCGGCCTACTGAGCACGTTGCTGAGCACTGACCAACAAAAAAGCCCGGATCGTCGATCCGGGCTTTTTTCAATGGGCTGGACGGCGATCAGTACTGATCGTCTTCGTCCTCGTCCTTGCGGTCCGACTTCAGCGACTTGAGCTTGGCGAAGACGGCATCGGCGTCGATTTCCTTCTCTTCCTCGCGCTCGTAGCTGAAGCCCAGCTTTTCGGTTTCCTGGGCCGATTCCAGTGTCTGGCCGAGTTCGGCAGCCGTCGGCAGCGGACGGCCCTTGGAAGCGCGTTCGACTTCGAGGTCGAGGTCGATCTGCGAGCAGAGGCCGAGGGTTACCGGATCCATCGGCGTCAGGTTGGCGGAGTTCCAGTGGGTGCGCTCACGGATCTGCTCGATCGTCGACTTGGTCGTACCGACGAGGCGCGAGATCTGCGCGTCCTTGAGTTCCGGATGGTTGCGAACCAGCCACAGAATGGCGTTCGGGCGATCCTGGCGCTTGGAAACCGGGGTGTAGCGCGGGCCCTTGCGCTTGCTATCAGGTACGCGAACCTTCGGCTCGGACAGCTTCAGCTTGTGGTTGGGGTTGCCTTCGGCGCGGGCGATCTCGTCGCGCGAAAGCTGACCGGTCGCAATCGGGTCGAGGCCCTTGATGCCCTGCGCGGATTCACCGTCGGCGATCGCCTTCACTTCGAGCGGGTGCAGCTTGCAGAACTGCGCGATCTGGTCGAAGGACAGCGCGGTATTGTCAACCAGCCAGACGGCGGTCGCCTTGGGCATAAGCAGTTGCTGAGCCATGGATATAGTCCTTTTGTCCGCCGCGCCGGTGTCGCGGGCCGTGGAGTCTACCACTGATTTCCGGGAAATGTGGGCCTCTATACCGTCGTTGTCGCGAAATTGCAATTCTTCAGTTCCAAATGTCCTTTTGTCTAATTGCGGCGGGCATTTGACCTGCTATGAATGTGCGCGAAACGGGGGAGCCCTAGGAGGGGCGAACCGCACTAGGAATGCGTAGGGAGGAAAATATGTCCGCCAAAATCTATCCGGTGTTGAAGTCTGCCAAGAGCCGGACGCTGCTTGATAACGCCACTTACCTGAAGTGGTACGAGGAGAGCGTTTCCGATCCGGCAAAGTTCTGGGGCAAGCACGGCAAACGGATCGATTGGTTCAAGCCCTATACCAAGGTCAAGAACACGTCCTTCAAAGGCAAGGTCTCGATCAAGTGGTATGAAGACGGCCTTACCAACGTCTCCTACAACTGTATCGACCGCCACCTGAAGACGCATGGCGAAAAGACTGCCATCATCTGGGAAGGCGACAATCCCTATATCGACAAGAAGATCACCTACAACCAGCTCTACGAGCAGGTCTGCCGCCTTGCCAACGTCTTGAAGAAGCATGGCGTCAAGAAGGGCGACCGCGTCACCATCTATATGCCGATGATCCCGGAAGCATCCTATGCGATGCTCGCCTGCGCCCGCATCGGCGCCATCCATTCGGTCGTCTTCGGCGGCTTCTCGCCGGACGCACTTGCTGGCCGTATCGTCGACTGTGAGTCCACCTTCGTCATCACCTGCGACGAGGGCGTGCGCGGTGGCAAGCCGGTCCCGCTCAAGGAAAACACCGATACGGCGATCGACATCGCGGCCAAGCAGCATGTCATCGTCAACAAGGTTCTGGTCGTGCGCCGCACCGGCGGCAAGACCGCTTGGGCACCGGGCCGTGACCTCTGGTACCACCAGGAAATCGCGACCGTGAAGCCGCATTGCGAGCCGGCGAAGATGAAGGCGGAAGATCCGCTGTTCATCCTTTACACCTCGGGCTCGACCGGCAAGCCGAAGGGCGTGCTGCATACGACCGGCGGCTACCTCGTTTATGCGTCGATGACGCACGAATATGTCTTCGACTACCGCGATGGCGAGGTCTACTGGTGCACCGCCGACGTCGGCTGGGTCACTGGTCACTCCTATATCGTCTATGGTCCGCTCGCGAATGCGGCGACGACCGTGATGTTCGAAGGTGTGCCGAATTTCCCGGACGCGGGGCGTTTCTGGGAAGTGGTCGACAAGCACAAGGTCAACGTCTTCTACACCGCGCCGACGGCGATCCGCTCGCTGATGGGCGCCGGCGACGACTTCGTCAAGCGCGCCTCGCGCTCGTCGCTTCGCCTGCTCGGTTCGGTCGGCGAGCCGATCAACCCGGAAGCCTGGGAGTGGTATTACAACGTCGTCGGCGAGCAGAAGTCGCCGATCGTCGATACCTGGTGGCAGACCGAGACCGGCGGCATCCTGATCACGCCGCTGCCGGGTGCGACCGATCTCAAGCCCGGTTCGGCCACGCGGCCGTTCTTCGGAGTTCAGCCGCAGCTCGTCGACAACGAAGGCAATGTTCTGGAAGGTGCTGCCGACGGCAACCTCTGCATCACCGACAGCTGGCCGGGCCAGATGCGCACGATCTACGGCGACCATGCGCGTTTCGGTCAGACTTACTTCGCCACCTACAAGGGCAAGTATTTCACCGGTGACGGCTGCCGCCGCGATGAGGACGGCTACTACTGGATCACCGGCCGCGTCGACGATGTCTTGAACGTCTCCGGCCACCGCCTCGGTACGGCCGAAGTGGAATCGGCGCTCGTGTCGCATCATCTCGTCTCGGAAGCGGCCGTCGTCGGTTATCCGCACCCGATCAAGGGCCAGGGCATCTATTGCTATGTTTCGCTGATGGCTGGTGAAATCGGCAACGACGAACTGCGCGCCGCCTTGGTGAAGCATGTCCGTTCGGAAATCGGGCCGATCGCGACGCCGGACAAGATCCAGTTCGCTCCGGGCCTGCCGAAGACCCGCTCGGGCAAGATCATGCGCCGCATCCTGCGCAAGATCGCGGAGGATGACTTCGGTGCGCTCGGCGATACCTCGACGCTCGCCGATCCGGCCGTTGTCGATGATCTGATCGCGAACCGCCAGAACAAGGCCTGACCTTGAAAACCGCCGCGCGTCTCTTGGACGTGCGGCGGTTCTCCTCTCGTCGCCAGGTGGCCGTCAAACCATTTCGTGAGCCGGATTCAGATCGCGGTTGCAGGCGCGGGCGCCCGACCTGAACTTAGAAGTCGATCGCCCGACCCTTGATCTCCCAGTCGCCGTAGCGGGCTGGATCTTCACCTCCGCGCCCGCCGATCTCCTGCGGCAGTTCCTTCTTGATCTCCGCCTGACGCCGCTCTTCCGCTTCCTTCAGCGCCCGCACAGCGGCGGGCGGCAGCGGCTTCTTCGGGCGGTCGGCGGCGTTGTCATTGTCGTTCTGCATCTGAACGGTATCCGGATTCGAGCATCAATATTGAAGAATTGGGTGTTTGCACCCATCATATAGGATGCCGTTCCCCGGACGGGAACCCTGATTCACGTGAAACGTAGACGACCCGGAGCCTCCTGATGAACCTTGTCCGCACCGCCATGCTGCTTGCAGTCATGACCGCCCTGTTCATGGCGGTAGGCTTCGCCATTGGCGGACGGGGCGGCATGATGATCGCCTTCGTCATGGCCGCAGGCATGAACTTCTTCTCCTATTGGAACTCGGACAAGATGGTGCTGCGCATGTACCGCGCGCAGGAGGTCGATGAGCGCAGTGCCCCGGAATATTACGGCATCGTGCGTGACCTCGCTCGCAATGCCGGCCTGCCGATGCCGCGCGTCTATGTGATCGATAGCCCGCAGCCGAACGCGTTTGCCACCGGTCGCAATCCGGAGAATGCCGCGGTCGCCGCGTCGACCGGGCTGCTTCACGCTCTCGACTATGACGAGGTCGCCGGCGTGATGGCGCATGAACTCGCGCACGTGCAGAACCGCGATACGCTGACGATGACGCTGACGGCAACCCTTGCCGGCGCGATCTCGATGCTCGGCAACTTTGCCTTCTTCTTCAGCGGCAACCGTGAAAACAACAATCCGCTCGGCTTCATCGGCACGCTTGTCGCGATGATCGTGGCGCCGATGGCGGCAATGCTGGTGCAGATGGCGATCAGCCGGACGCGCGAATACTCGGCCGACCGTCGCGGCGCCGAGATTTGCGGCAAGCCCCTGGCGCTCGCTTCGGCGCTGCAGAAGATCGCAGGCGCCGCCCATCAGATCCACAATGACGATGCCGAGCGCAACCCGGCAACGGCGCATATGTTCATCATCAATCCGCTCTCCGGCGAGCGCATGGACAACCTGTTCTCGACCCATCCGAACACCGAAAACCGCATCGCGGCCCTGGAGCAGATGGCGCAGGAGATGCCTTCGGTCTCGACGCCGCCGGTTCGTGCTGATAATCCCGTGCGCAAATCGCGCTCTGTGCCCTCTACCGGATGGGGTCGCGGTGGTTCCGAACCGCCCAAAGGTCCCTGGTCCTGATGTCTGCAGAAAACAACAACGATTCACGTCCGAAACGATCGCACCGCAACGGCGGCGCAGCGAAATCGAAGAAGCCCGCTCCGGCGCCGCGTGGTCCGGAGAAGCCGGGGTTGAGGGCTCGTCAGGCCGCCGCGAAGATCTTGGCAGCAGTTATCGACCGCAAGACGTCGCTCGACGGCATGCTCGACAGCGAGCACGGCAACCCGGCCTATCGCGAGCTTAACGACGCCGACCGCGCTCTGGTCCGGGCAATACTCAATTCCGCCCTTCGCCATCTCCCGCGCGTGCAGGCTGCGATCAACTCGCTGCTGCAGACGCCCCTACCGGAGGGTGCGCGGGCGCTGGAGCATGTGCTTGCCGTGGCAGCGGCACAGATCCTCTATCTCGACGTGCCCGATCATTCCGCCGTCGATCTCGCCGTCGAACAGGCGCAGAACGATCCGCGCAACCGCCGCTTCGCCAATCTCGTGAACGCCGTGCTGCGGCGCCTGTCGCGCGAAAAGGAAGCCGTTCTCGAAAGCACGCGCCATATTCCGGCGATGCCGGAATGGTTCTTCGAGCGCCTCATTGCCCACTACGGCGCAGCGGCGGCCGAGAAGATCGCCGAGGCGCAGTTGACGCCGGCGGCAATCGATCTTTCCGTCAAATCCGAGCCTGCGGCTTGGGCCGAGCGGCTTGGTGGCACCGTCCTGCCGACCGGCTCTGTGCGGCTCGGCGCATTCTCCGGGTCCATCCCCTCCTTAGCCGGATTCGATGATGGCGGCTGGTGGGTCCAGGACGCGGCTGCATCGATCCCTGCGCGGCTCTTTGGCGACCTCAAGGGCAAGCGGACCGTCGATCTCTGCGCCGCACCGGGCGGCAAGACGGCCCAACTCATTCTTGCCGGCGCCGAAGTGACGGCGCTGGACCAGTCCGGCAGCCGCTTGCGCCGGCTGAAGGGCAATCTCAAGCGGCTGGGGCTCGAGGCTGAGACCAAGGAAGTCAACATGGCGGACTTCCAGCCGGAAGCCCTGTTCGATGCGGCGCTTCTCGACGCTCCCTGCTCCTCGACCGGCACGACACGACGTCACCCTGATGTGTTGTGGACCAAGGGACCGGAAGACATCGAAAAGCTTGCCGACCTGCAGGAGCGGCTGCTTCGTCATGCGCTGACGGTGGTCAAGCCCGGTGGCACCGTCGTCTTCTCGAATTGCTCCCTCGACCCGCGTGAAGGCGAAGAGGTCGTTGCTCGGGTTATCGGTTCCGGCGAAAGCTACGAGCGCGTTCCGATTTCTGCAGCGGATTGGCCGGGGCTCGAGGATGCGATCACGCAGGTCGGCGAAATGCGGACGACGCCGGCCATGCTGCCGCTCGATGCACCGTTTTCGAGCGGCCTCGATGGTTTCTACGCGGCGGTGATTCGGCGCAAATAACAGCGCAAACTGAGCTTTCAGCAGCTGGAACCGGGCCTCAAGGCCCTGTTTCACTGCATCATTTGACGCTTTCGACCGGGAAGCCTATCAAAGATGGCAGGATTGATAAAAGTTTAATGGTCTTCGCGGCACCATGCGGACGCTGGCGCGAGGTCCTGGCGCGCTCCGATGATGTGAGTGATCGTGCCAGAAATGAGGTAACCGGCGGCGTTGATGTTGTTTTCCGGCAGGCGAAGGCTTTCTTACCTGTATGTGCGTGAAGGCTGGCGCCGCGTGTCGCGTCGCCTGTCGATCGGGCGCGTCTCCACTCTGCGCTTTACCGGCTCCACCCCCAATCGCCTGATCGTTGCGCCGACGGATCTGAGGGCCGTCGATCCCTTTGTCGCGGAAGAAATTCTTGCCGGGCGCTTCCCTCTTGCCGGCCGCGTGCTCGACACGGAGGGCGAGTCGCCGTTCGAGATCGATTTGCCGTCGCGCGAATTTGCGGCCCGACTGCATTCCTTCGGCTGGCTGCGGCACCTGCGGGCGATCCGCGAGGATGCGGGTTTCGTCCGGCTGCGGCAGATCGTCGACGACTGGATCGGCACCCATGGACGCGATCTCGGCGGCATCGCCTGGGATGCGGATATCATGGCGCAGCGCATCATCGCCTGGCTGTCCCATTCGCCGGTGGTGCTGCGCAATGCCGAGCATGGCTTCTACCGCCGTTTCCTGAAAAGCCTGGCGCTGCAGGTGCGCTATCTCAGGCATATCGCCGATACGGTGCGCGACGGCGAGCAGAGGCTTCGGGTGCGGCTTGCGCTTGCCATGGCGTCGGTTTCCATGCCGGCATCGCCCGGCGCCATCCGCAAGGCATCGCGCCATCTCGATCTCGAACTCGACCGCCAGATCCTGCCCGACGGCAGCCACTTCTCGCGTAGTCCGCGCGCGGGCCTTGAGCTGTTGCTGGATCTGCTGCCACTCCGCCAGACCTACGTTAATCTCGGGCATGACGTGCCGTCGCGCCTCATTCCCTGCATCGACCGGATGTACCCGGCCCTGCGCTTCTTCCGGCACCAGGGCGGCGAACTCGCGCTGTTTAATGGTGCTACCTCGGTTCTGGCGCATGAACTGGCGTCGGTGCTGCGCTATGACGAGACGGCCGGCGAACCCTTCCGCTCCCTGCCGCACGCCCACTACGAACGTATGGCCATGGAAAACACCGTTGTCATTATGGACACCGGCCGGCCGCTTTCCGTAGACCTGTCGCGCAGTGCCCATGCCGGCTGCCTGTCCTTCGAAATGTCCTCGGGCAAGACGCGCTTCGTCGTCAATTCCGGCGCCCCGAAGTTTGCCGGGGAGCGATTCCGCCAGATGGCGCGGATGACGGCTGCCCATTCGACCGTGACGGTCAACGACACGTCGTCGTCGCGCTTCTCGCAATCGCGCTTTCTCGGACCGATCATGACGTCGGGCGTCAAGCACGTGGCGGCGGCCCGCAAGGACGAAGCGGGCGGGCTCGAGTCGGTGACCGCAAGCCACGATGGCTATCTTGCCGCCTTCGGCCTGGTCCACGAGCGTGGTATCGGTGTTTTGAACGGCGGTCGCATGGTCCGCGGTCGCGACCGGCTGTCGCGCGCCGACGGCAGCGACCCGGAGGCAAGCGATACCGCGATTGCCGTGGCGCGGTTCCACATTCACCCGGCGGTCGCCATTCGCCAGAACAGCGCCCGCGAGATCTTCCTGACGGCGCCGGATGGCGAGATCTGGCTGTTTGCCTGCCAGGATGGTGATCTTGCCGTCGAGGAGGACATCTTCTTTGCCGATCCTTCGGGTATCCGGGCCTCGCAGCAGCTGACGGTGACCTTTGCGATTGCGCAGCAGCCGGAGATCCAGTGGACGTTTTCACGCGCGAACTGAGCCTTCTGTCTTGACGACGGGCACGCCCAAGAAAGCGCCTCAAGTTTTCCGTTCGCGTTTCAGGAGCGATCGCATTGAAGAATTTGGATCGATCCGATCCAGATTCATCGCGATCTTCAGGCCCGGCGAGGTTCCTTCGCCCGGCAAGCTATGCTAACGGGCAGCCATCTCAACCGCCGGAGCTTCCTCCCGGGGCGTCCGGCGCCGCCAAAGGAGCATGGTTGTGGCTGTCGCCTCCAAGAAAATCCCCGCCCCGAACGAGGTTACGGTCCGCACCGCCCTCCTCTCCGTCTCCGACAAGACGGGCGTCGTCGAGCTCGCGCGCGCCCTTAACGAAAAGGGCATCCGGCTCGTTTCGACGGGCGGGACCCACAAGGCACTCTCCGAGGCTGGCCTGCCGGTGAGCGACGTTTCCGAGCTGACCGGCTTTCCCGAGGTCATGGACGGCCGCGTGAAGACGCTGCATCCGGGCGTTCACGGTGGCCTCTTGGCGATCCGTGACGATGCCGATCACGTTGCGGCCATGTCGACGCACGGCATCACCGCCATCGACCTCGCGATCATCAACCTCTATCCCTTCGAAGAGGTCAGGGCCAAGGGCGGCGACTACCCGACGACGGTCGAAAACATCGATATCGGCGGCCCGGCGATGATCCGCGCCTCGGCCAAGAACCATGCCTATGTGACGATCGTCACCGATCCGGCCGACTATCCGGTGCTGCTCGAAGAGCTTGCTTCCGGCAAGACGACCTATGCCTTCCGCCAGAAGATGGCCGCCAAGGCCTATGCCCGGACTGCCGCCTATGACGCGGCCATTTCCAACTGGTTTGCCGAGGCGCTCGACACCCCGATGCCGCGCCATCGCGTCATCGGCGGCGTCCTGAAGGAAGAAATGCGCTACGGCGAAAACCCGCACCAGAAGGCGGGCTTTTATCTCACCGGAGAGAACCGCCCGGGTGTCGCCACCGCGACGCTGCTGCAGGGCAAGCAGCTCTCTTACAACAACATTAACGACACGGATGCCGCCTTCGAGCTGGTGGCCGAGTTCCTGCCCGAGAAGGCACCGGCGGTCGCGATCATCAAGCATGCCAACCCTTGCGGCGTCGCGACCGCGCCGACGCTTGCCGAAGCCTATCGCCGAGCGCTTGCCTGCGATTCCACCTCGGCTTTCGGCGGCATCATCGCGCTCAACCAGGAGCTCGATGCGGAGACGGCCGAAGAGATCGTCAAGCTCTTCACCGAAGTGATCATCGCGCCTTCGGTCAGCGATGCGGCCAAGGCCGTGATTGCCCGCAAGCCGAACCTGCGTCTGCTTGCGACCGGTGGCCTGCCGGATCCGCGCATTCCGGGTCTTGCCGCAAAGACCGTCTCGGGCGGCCTGCTCGTGCAGACGCGCGACAACGGCATGGTGGAGGATCTCGAACTCAAGGTCGTCACCAAGCGCGCGCCGACGCCCCAGGAACTCGAAGACATGAAGTTCGCCTTCAAGGTGGCCAAGCACGTGAAGTCGAATGCGATCGTTTATGCCAAGGACGGCCAGACGGCCGGCATCGGCGCCGGCCAGATGAGCCGTGTCGATTCCGCCCGCATCGCCGCGATCAAGGCCGAAGAAGCCGCAAAAGCGCTGGGCCTTGCAACGCCGCTCACCAAGGGTTCGGCCGTTGCCTCCGAAGCCTTCCTGCCGTTTGCCGACGGCCTGCTCTCGGCGATCGCCGCGGGTGCTACGGCCGTCATCCAGCCGGGCGGCTCCATGCGTGACGAAGAGGTGATTGCGGCTGCGAACGAGCATGGCGTCGCCATGGTCTTCACTGGCATGCGCCACTTCCGCCACTAAGATCGTCGGGCGGGCGCTGGGCGTCTGTCCGGAATTGGCCGCTAAGGCCCAACAGTCAGAAGCCGTCGCTTCCCCAGGATGCGGCGGCTTTTTTGCGACCGTCATCGGCCGGATAGGGCGTGCGCAGAAGGATCAGCAGGCCGATCACCAGAAAAGCAATCAGCGCCATCATGCCGATCCGTGCCGAGCCGGTGGCAAGCGTGATCGTGGCAACGGATGCGGGGGCGAGGAACGAGGTGGCCCGGCCGGACAGCGCATAGAGGCCGAAGTAGCGACCGGCCTCGTCGAGGCTGACGCTGCGGGCGAGGTAGGAGCGCGACGAGGCCTGAACGGGGCCGAAGGCGACACCGACGAGCAGGCCGTAGAGAATGTAGGCCTTTTCGGCGGCCGTGCCGAACAGGCCGCCGGTATCTTCCATCGACAGCGGCAGCAGCCCGAACAGCGTGAAGCCGGGGCCTGTCGAGACGATGCCGATCGTGGCAATCGTCAGGCAGATCAGGCTGGCGGTGACGATCACCTTGGAGCCAAGGTGCGCATCCAGCCAGCTGGCGCAGAGGCAGCCGCCGATCGCGACGACGTTGAGAATGATGCCGTAGACGCCGAGCTCCAGGGTCTGCCAGGCGAACATCGCGGCCGCGAAGGTGCCGCCGAGTGCCAGCAGACCATTGACGCCGTCCTGGAAGACCATGCGCGCGATCAGGAAGCGCAGGATCCCACGCCTTTCCCGAAGCTCGACGAGCGTGCCCTTGAGCTCCCTGAGGCCAGTGACGGTTGCCTTGCCGAGCGACATTGCCGCCTTGGTGGCATCGGGCGTGAACAGGAACATCGGCAGGATAAAGACGAGGTACCAGACGGCGGAGATCGGGCCGGTGATGCGTGCATCCTCCCCCTTTGCCGGATCCAGGCCGAACAGAGGGTCGATGCCAAGCGCCGTCTTGCCGGTCTCAGGACTTCCGGCAAGCAAGGCCACGACGGCGACCAGCACGATCATGCCGCCGAGATAGCCGAGCCCCCAGGCGATGTTGGAAATGCGCCCCACGTCCTTCTCCGGCACCAGACGGGGCATCATCGAATCGTTGAAGACGATCGAGAACTCGGCCGCGACCGTCGCGAGGATCATGAAGATCGCCGGATAGAGGATCGGCGAGCCGGGGGCTGCGAACCAGAGCATAGCCAGCGATGCGATCTTGATGACGGCGAAGAAGGCGATCCAGGGTTTGCGCGGCCCGGTGGCGTCGGCGATCGAGCCGAGCACCGGCGAAAGAACCGCGATGATGATGCCCGAAACCGTGAGCGTGTAGCCCCACATCGCCTGGCCGACCGCATGGTCCTCCGTCAGCCGCGATACGAAATAGGGGCCGAAGATGAAGGTCGTGATGACGGTGAAGAAGGGCTGCGCGGCCCAGTCGAACAGCATCCAGCCGCCGATGCCCGCACGGGACGTGCGTGGCTGGTCTTCAGTCCCCCCGGCCGAAATCTGCAAAGTCCCCTCCCGAAACGACTGCGCCACGCGTCCCCTCGAACGCGCGGCGCAGCCTATCTTCAATTGAACCGATTCCAAAAGGTCTGGAACCGGACGCGGGCGAAAAAACTGCCCGCATCCTCTTTGGTACCGTTACTTGGCCCTTCCGCGTGCCAGGTCGTTGAGGAGACCTGCAGCGACGGTGATCTTGGCAAGCGTCGTTTCACCCTTCTCGGTCAGAAGGCGCAGCTGGCCAGTCGCCTGGGCGACACGGACGCGCTCGCTTTCTTCCCAGGCCGCAACCGGGCTGCGCTCCTTCTTCTGCTCGCGCAGGGCTGCCGCGGTGATATCCCGGCGTGCCGCCGCAATATCGGATACAGCGCGTGACAGAGCCATGGCCTCGAACTGCTCGGTTGCCGGAACGCGATCGGATGCCGCCAGCAGACGGTTGATGCGAAGCGTGTCGGTGACGGCGAAATAACCTTGCGCCGTGCGGCTCAGCGTCTCGCCGGTTTCTGCGGCAATCTGCATGATCTCGGGCACCAGCGTCATCAGCGCCAGTTCCGAGATTTCCTCGGCGAGCTTGGCGGGAACGCCACCCTCGACGAAGGCTGCCGTCTTCAACCGGGCTTCTTCGGCGCTCTCGCCGGACACTGCAGTGCGCATGGTCGCACGCAGCTTCTGCAGGCCGTCGCCGAGGCGCGATACGGCCTCGGAGACCGAGCCGGTCGCCGCATGGGTGCGCAGCGCCCGCTCGGTGACGAGCGTGAAGATGCGGCCGACTTCCTGGTAGAGGATGTTCTGCAGGCCGCCGCCGATCTTGTTGTCGAGCGCGTCGATCTCATCATAGATCCGCGGCAGGTCGAAGCCGTCGAGCGCCAGCACCGCCGCCTTGACGACGTCGGCCGAGAGGAAGCCGGTGGCGTCCGTCAGGGTCGAGACAAAGGCCGGACCACCGCGGTTGATGACCTCGTTGGCGAGGATCGTCGCGATGATTTCGCGGCGCAGGCGGTGACCGTGGATATCGCCGGCATAGGCCTTGCGCATCTTGCCCGGGAAGTAACGCTCGAGCGTCGCCGTGAAGTACGGATCGTCGGGCAGCTCGCTCGCAATCAGCTCATCGAAGAGAACGAGCTTGGAGTAGGAGAGCAGCACGCCGATCTCCGGGCGGGTCAATGGCTTGCCCGCCTGGTAACGCTCGGTCATGGCCTGGTCGGTCGGCAGCGTCTCGACCTTGCGGTTGAGATGGCCGTCGGCCTCCAGCCGGGTCATGAGCCGGCCGAGCGTCGTGCGGTTGCCGAGCCCTTGCATGGCGGTCAGAGAGATCGCCAGCGACTGCTCGTAGTTGTTGCGCAGCACTAGGTGGCCCACTTCCTCGGTCATCGAGGCGAGCAGCGTGTTGCGCTTCGGACGGGTCAGGCGACCATCGCGCATGGCGGAAGCCAGCGCGATCTTGATGTTGACCTCGACGTCGGAGGAGTTGACGCCCGCCGAATTGTCGATGGCATCCGAGTTGCAGCGGCCGCCATTGAGGCCGAAGCCGATGCGGCCCTTCTGGGTGACGCCGAGGTTGGCGCCCTCGCCGATGACGCGGGCGCGGACCTCTTCGGCTGCCACGCGAATGGCGTCGTTGGCGCGATCGCCAACTTCGGCGTCCGTTTCGTTGCTGCCGCGCACATAGGTGCCGATACCGCCGAACCAGAGCAGGTCGACCTGGCTCTTCAGGATCGCGTTCATGATCTCGAAGGGCGTTGCCTTCTGCTTGTCGAGGCCGATGGCGGCCATCGCCTCAGGCGTCAACGTCACCGACTTCTCGGCACGCGAGATGATCATCGCGCCGTTCGAAAGCGTCTTGCGGTCATAGTCCTGCCAGCTCGAACGCGGCAGGTCGAACATGCGCTTGCGCTCGGCAAAGGACCCATCGATATCCGGATTCGGATCGATGAAGATATCGCGATGATCGAAGGCTGCGATGAGGCGGATCTTCTCGGACAGAAGCATGCCGTTGCCGAAGACGTCGCCCGACATGTCGCCAACGCCAGCAACGGTGAAGGGCGTCGTCTGGATGTCGGTGTCCATCTCACGGAAGTGCCGCTTGACGGTCTCCCAGGCGCCGCGGGCGGTGATGCCCATCTTCTTGTGGTCGTAGCCGGCGGAACCGCCCGATGCGAAGGCGTCGTCGAGCCAGAAGCCCGCTTCCTGTGCAAGGCCGTTGGCCGTGTCGGAGAAGGTCGCGGTGCCCTTGTCGGCAGCAACGACGAAGTAAGGGTCGTCGCCGTCATGGCGCTGCGTGTCGGCCGGCGGTACGACATCCTGGCCGACGATGTTGTCGGTGACCGACAGCAGCGTGCGGATGAAGGTCTTGTAAGCTTCGGTGCCGGCCTTGAAGATTTCGTCGCGGGTGCCGCCCGCCGGAAGCAGCTTCGGATAGAAGCCGCCCTTGGCGCCGACGGGCACGATAACGGCGTTCTTGACCTGCTGCGCCTTCACCAGACCGAGCACTTCCGTGCGGTAGTCCTGGGCGCGGTCCGACCAGCGAAGGCCGCCGCGGGCGACCTTGCCGAAGCGCAGGTGCACGCCTTCGACCTCGGTGCCGTAGACGAAGATTTCGCGGAACGGATGCGGTTCCGGCAGACCGTCGAGCTGCTTCGGGTCCAGCTTGAAGGCGAGTACCGCGCGCGGCTTGCCGTCGGCGTCATGCTGGAAGTAGTTGGTCCGGAGCGTCGCTTCGATCGCGTTGACGTAGCGTCGCAAAATCCGGTCCTCGTCGAGGCTCGGCACGGCCGAGAGCGCGTCCTCGATCGCCGACAGCAGCGCGTTGCACTTCTTGGCGCGCGGCTTTTCCTCGAGTTGCGGATCCATCCGGGTCACGAACAGCTTGAAGATATCGGCGGCAATCGCCGGATACTTGTTCAGCGTGTCGGCGATATAGCCCTGAGAGTAGGTGATGCCGGCCTGTCGCAGATAGCGGGCATAGGCGCGCAGCACCGTCACCTCGCGGGCGTTGAGGCCCGCAAGCAGGATCAGCCGGTTGAAGTTGTCGTCCTCGATCGCGCCGTTCCAGGCGGCCAGGAACGCCTCTTCCAGCGCCGGGCCGGATTTTTCGAGGTTCAGCGCAAGGCCATCACGATGGATCAGCTCCATGTCGTGCAGCACGACCTTGCGCTTCTCTTCGCCGTGGGCATTGACGCCGATGTCGTAGGTCTGTTCGCTGATGACCCGGAAGCCGAGGTTTTCAAGCAAAGGTACGCGGCGCGACAGCGACACGGGTTCGCTGGCGTGGAAGATCTTGAGCTCGGCGGTGTCCGGCCGCGAGACGGCGCGCGGATAGTGGTAGAACTCGATGCGGATCGGATCCGGGCCCTTGCAGGCGGCGATGTCGGCCAGATCGGCATAGGCTTCAGCCGGCGTGAAGAACGACTGGTAGGCATTGTCGACATCGAGCTCGATGCCGTCCTTGCGGGCAAGCAGGTCGAACCGGTCGATCCAGCGGGTGACGATGCCGCGAACGGCTTCTTCGAGCTTGGCCTGCGGAATGCGCGGCGTCTTGCCGGCGGAGCGGCCGATGATGAAGTGGACGCGGGCAAGGCCCCCTTCCGGGAAGGCCGGGTAGTAGGCGGAGACGCGACCGTCATAGACCGTCTTCAAGTAGTCGCCGATCTTTTCGCGCACATCCGAATCGTACTGTTCGCGCGGCACGAAGACGATGACCGAGACGAAGCGGTCGAAATGGTCGATGCGTGGCAGTACTCGGATGCGCGGCCGGTCGCCGAGTTCGTTGATCTGTTCGCAGAAAGCGGCGAGCAGGCCGACATCGATCTGGAAGAGATCGTCGCGCGGATAGGATTCGAGCGTGTTGTCGAGCATCTTCCCGGAATGGCTCTGCGGATCGTAGCCGAAGTGATCGACGATCTTTTCGATCTTGTGGCGCAAAAGCGGGATCTCGGCCGCCTGGCGGGTATAGGCCGAGGAGGTGAAGAGGCCGACGATGCGCAGTTCTCCGGCGACATTGCCGTCGGCGTCGAAGCGCTTGACACCGATATAATCCATATAGGCGCGGCGATGGACGACCGATTTGACGTTGGCCTTGGTGACGATCAGGAAATCCGGGCTTTCGAGGAAGGCGAGAATTTCAGGCGTAGTCAGCACCGCGTCCTTGCCCTGGCGCAGCACGCGCACATCGGGATTGGAGAGCATGCCGAGGCCCCTGCCCTTGCCGCGCTCGACCATCGCCTTTCCGCCCTTACCGGAATAGGTGTATTCGCGCATGCCGAGGAAGGTGAAGTTGTTGTCACGCAACCAGCGGAGGAAGGCAAGCGCCTCGTCGCGGTCGCTCTTCTTGCGCGAGGCGTTATAGGCCTCCAGCTCCTGCATCGCATGATCGAGCAGCGCGGTCATCGCTGGCCAGTCGTGCACAGCCTGGTGCACCTGCTCCAGCACGTCGCGAATGCGGTTGCTGAGCTGTTCGGCCTCGACCGGCGCGAGCTTCGTCAGATGGATCTGGATGTGGCTGACGCGGTGCGACGGATCGCTTTCCTCTTCGGGATCGAAGAGCTTTGCCGGCTTGCCCGGTTCCTTGACCAGGATGGGGTGGATCGCGAGGTGAATGTCACGGTGGGTGCTGGTGATTTCCCCCATGACCGAATCATAGAGGAACGGCATGTTGCGTTCGGTGACCGCGATGATCGACACCTCGGTGCCGCCAGGTGCTACACCGGCGACGGTTTCGACGGAAACCTGCGGCTTGCCGCCATCCCAGCGGGCGAGTTCCTGATAGGCATGGGCGGCCGTCAGCGCCAGCATGTCCGCCGAATAGAGATCGAGGTCATCGTTGCTGGCCCCACCGAAGAGGATCTCCGGCGCCAGCGCCTCGACGCCCAGTTTGATGGCGGCCGCCTTCGCTGCGTCGATGTGTCTGTCCCGCTTCGGATTGTATTTCACGCCCATGAAGTCTCTCCCATTCATGATAGGCCAAACCCTATCAGAACCATGGCTAATGGCGACCGCTTTTTACGCTGATTTCGGCAAAATCGAGCCCAAAATCGGAGAATTTCACGTGAAAACAGCTTAAATCCATTTAAATCGAAGGTAATTTCGCGAAAATTGCTCGAAAATCGAAGAAAAAGCACGAAAACGCCAGAGGCTTCTCCGGAGCCTATCTGACATCGGCTGTTGACAGGGGGGTGACAGTCGGGTGAACAGAGTTTCGAGATCGTAGGATTGGACTGGTCGATGCCCGAAATGCCTTCCCTGCCCGGCGCCGTCATCGTCATCTCGAGCCATGTCGTGCGCGGCAAGGTGGGCAACAGGGCCGTGGTCTTCGCGCTCGAAACTCTGGGGCATCCAGTCTGGGCCCTCCCGACCGTCATCCTCCCCTGGCACCCGGGCCACGGCCGCTCGACGCGGGTCACCATTTCCGATCAGGATTTCGGGTCGGTGATCGATGACCTCATGGCAGCACCCTGGGCCGGAGAGGTGCGCGCCGTGCTTTCGGGCTACCTAGGCTCGGCCGGACAGGCCGAAAGCGTGGCCCGGCTGGTGACGGCGCTGAAGGAGCGCAATCCCAAACTGATCTACGCCTGCGACCCCGTGATCGGCGATGCTGGCGGTCTCTATGTGCCGGAAACCACGGCGGTTGCCATTCGCGACCGGTTGCTGCCGCTTGCAAATCTCGCGACCCCGAACCGTTACGAGCTTGCCTGGCTTGCCGGGGCGACGTTGGAGACGAACACGGCGATCCTTGACGCAGCGCTCGGCCTCGGTCCGGCCCGCGTCTTGGTGACGTCTGCCGTGCCGATGATGAGCGGCGGGACCGGTAATCTCTTTCTCTCGGGCAACCACGCCCTGCTTGCCGAACATCGTTTGGTCGAAAACCCGCCGAATGGTACGGGCGACCTGTTGGCGGCGGTGTTTCTCGCCCGGATCCTTGAAGGACTTTCAGAGGAACGTGCCTTGCAGATGGCGACTGCGAGCGTATTTGAGATCATCGCGCGGAGCGTCAAGCGCGGCGCGGATGAACTGACCATCGAGCAGGACGCGTCGAGCCTATCGACGCCAATGGCGATGGTGCAGATGCGCCGACTGGTTCATCCGAATCAGATGCGGCGCAAGTGAAGAAGCTGTTCACGGACCGCCACCCCTATGGCATCGTGGATTGAATTTTAGATCGCGATCATTTTCATGACGGAGGCGCAGGTGGGCGAAAGCCGGCCATGCCGCCTTGAAGCACGAGCGGAGCAATCGATGGACAAGCAGCAGCAGCGTTTTCCGGACTATCTTCTGAACGGCTACCACAACTTCATGAACGGTCGCTTCAGCGAGCAGCAGAAACGCTACAAGGCGCTGGCGGAAACCGGTCAAAAGCCGAAGACGATGGTGATTGCCTGTTGCGACTCGCGTGCTGCGCCGGAAACGATCTTCGACAGCGGCCCGGGCGAACTCTTCGTCGTGCGCAACGTCGCCAATCTCATGCCGCCCTACGAGCCGGATGGTCACTACCACTCCACTTCGGCGGCCCTCGAGTTCGCCGTGCAGTCGCTGCGCGTCAGCGACATCGTCGTCATGGGCCATGGCCGCTGTGGTGGTATCAAAGCGGCACTCGATCCCGATGCGGAGCCTCTGTCACCGGGCGATTTCATCGGTCGCTGGATGCATCTGCTGAGGCCCGCGGCTGAGCAGATCCAGAGCAACGACGTGATGACGCAGGCGGAGCGCCAGCGTGCGCTCGAGCGAGTTTCGATCCGCAACTCGCTTGCCAATCTGCGCACTTTCCCGTGCGTCCAGATCCTCGAGGCCAAGGGCAAGCTCCACCTGCACGGCGCCTGGTTCGACATCTCGACCGGCGAACTCTGGGTGATGGACCCGGTGACGGGCGATTTTTCCCGCCCGGGAATGTAAGCGGTCAGCAAAAAAAGGCCCGGCTCTTTCGAACCGGGCCTTTTGTCTGGTTGGTTATGCGTTCCGAAGGACGAAAATCCTAGAGACCGTCGATCTCGGCGCCGATGATGGCGATCGCTTGCTGGTAGACGCTTGCGGCGTTCCAGCCCTGGATCGCAGCGAAGTTCGCCTGGCCCTGCTGATAGCCGGCGCCCGGCTGCCAGCCATGGCCGCGCAGGAAATTGGCGGTGGATGCCAGCGCGTCAGCCTTGGAGCGAACCATGTCGACATGGCCGTTGCCATCGCCATCGACGCCGTATTTCAGGACGTTGGCGGGCAGGAACTGGGTCTGGCCGATTTCGCCATGGGCGGCGCCACGCGCATCCGGGCTCAGATCGCCGCGCTGCACGAGCTGCAGGGCCGCATAGAGCTGGTTGGTGAAGTAGTCCGAGCGACGGCAGTCATAGGCCAGCGTCGAAACGGCCGAGAGCGTGTGCTCCTTGCCCATGAAACCGCCGAAGCCGGTTTCCATGCCCCAGATGGCAATCAGCGGGCCAGCCGGCACGCCGTAGCGCCGCTCGATGCTGGTAAAGAGTGCGGCGTTCTGCTGCTTCATCTTCTTGCCGCGGGAAATGATCACTTGGCCGCCGCGCTTCTGCATGAACTGCTCGAGCGACAGCTTGAAGCTCTTCTGGCCGCGGTCGGCGCGGATCGTCGCCTTGTTGTAGGAGACGCCGGAGAGTGCACGGTCGAGCACCTGCGGGCTGATGCCGTTGCCGGAGGCCTGCTGCTTGAAGTTCTGCACCCAGGCTTCAAAGCCGCTTCCGTCATTGCCGCATTGGGCGGCAGATGCCACCGCCGGAAAAACTGCAGTCGAAATCAGGGCGGCAAGCCCCACTGCTGCGCACTTCGCCCTGTGCATGAAATACCCCGTCATAGCCCGAATCTCGTTGCTCTTAAAAATGCCAGCCTTCGCCGGCCGTGTCACCTACCGCAAGCGGCAGGTAACTTTATCGTGGTTTCACGTGAATCCGGGAAGGATCGGCCCCTCGTGAAACAGGAAACCCGCCAGGCTCGAAAGAGCCTGGCGGGAGTGAATGGTTCTAATGCCGTTTTCAGGCAGCCTGCTTGCGCGGCTTGATGAGGCCACGATTGACCAGCAGCTCGGCAATCTGGATCGCGTTCAGAGCGGCACCCTTGCGCAGGTTGTCGGAAACGACCCACAGGTTGAGGCCGTTCTCGACGGTTGCGTCTTCGCGGATGCGCGAGATGTAGGTCGCATCTTCGCCGGCGCACTCGTAAGGAGTGACGTAGCCGCCGTTCTCGTGCTTGTCGACGACGAGGCAACCCGGCGCTTCGCGCAGGATGTCGCGCGCTTCGTCAGCGGTGATCTCGTTTTCGAACTCGATGTTCACCGATTCCGAATGGCCGATGAAGACGGGAACGCGCACGGCGGTGCAGGTCACCTTGATCTTCGGGTCGAGCATCTTCTTGGTCTCGGCGAGAACCTTCCACTCTTCCTTCGTGTAGCCGTCTTCCATGAACACGTCGATGTGCGGAATGACGTTGAAGGCGATGCGCTTGGTGAACTTCTTCGATTCGATCGGATCGGCAACGAAGACGGCGCGGGTCTGGTTGAAGAGTTCGTCCATGCCGTCCTTGCCGGCGCCGGAAACCGACTGGTAGGTCGAGACGACGACGCGCTTGATCTTGGCGTGGTCGTGCAGCGGCTTCAGCGCGACGACAAGCTGGGCGGTCGAGCAATTCGGGTTGGCGATGATGTTCTTCTTGGTGAACTGCGCGATCGCGTCCGGGTTCACTTCCGGAACGATCAGCGGCACTTCGGCGTCGTAGCGCCAGGCCGAGGAGTTGTCGATGACGACGCAGCCCTGCTGGCCGATCTTCGGCGAATACTTCAGCGATACGGCGCCGCCAGCCGACATCAGGCAGATATCGGTGTCGGAGAAGTCGTAGTTTTCGAGGTTCTTGACCTTGAGGGTCTTGTCGCCGAAGGAAACTTCGGTGCCCTGGGAGCGGGCGGAAGCGAGGGCGACCACTTCATCCGCGGGAAAGCCGCGTTCGGAAAGGATGTTCAGCATCTCCCGGCCGACATTGCCGGTGGCGCCTGCGACTGCAATCTTGAAACCCATGATCTAAGCTCTCTTTTCTGTCTCTCCTCGTCGGGTGAGGGGGAAACCGCGCGACCTGCCGCGAGGGTTCCTGTCCCCGGCCAAACCGGGGAGAGAGCGGAGGGCCAGAGACGTCAGACGGTTTTCGTCGTCGTTTTGGCCGTTGTTTTGCAAGCGAACGAAAAATCGACATCCTGCCCCGCGGCAAGAGCCGGCAGGATCAAAGCAGCGATGGCTGGACCGATCGGTCGCATGGTGGTGATTTCCTCGTTCGTCGCTGCTCTTACGCGGTTTTGGGGAAGAGTCAAGACATTGCCGCGCGCCGGCACGCCCCCGCCCTGCCCGCGATCGATCGCCGCATTAGACGAAAGTCATAAGCCGAAAGCATCTCTGCCTGTGATGACACTTTTCTGACATCCTCATTTCAGGCGCACCACGTCCGGACGTTCGAGGGAGGAATGCTGGACCAGCCAATGGGCGCTCCTTTGGAGTGGAGGATTATCAAAATGGCAAATGTCGCGACAGCGGACGACGCAAAAACGCGTCCGATGACCGGCGAGGAGAAGAAGGTCATCTTCGCCTCGTCGCTCGGTACCGTCTTCGAATGGTACGATTTCTATCTCTACGGTTCGCTCGCCGTCTACATCGGCGCGACCTTCTTCAGTTCCTACCCGGAAACGACGCGTAACATCTTCGCGCTTCTGGCCTTTGCCGCGGGCTTCCTGGTTCGCCCGTTCGGCGCGCTCGTCTTCGGTCGCCTGGGTGACCTCGTCGGCCGCAAATACACCTTCCTCGTGACGATCCTGATCATGGGTCTGTCGACCTTCCTGGTCGGCATCCTGCCCGGCGCTGCCTCGATCGGCATTGCCGCGCCGATCCTGCTCATCGTGCTGCGCATGCTGCAGGGCCTGGCGCTCGGCGGCGAATATGGCGGTGCGGCAACCTACGTGGCCGAACACGCCCCGCATGGGCGTCGCGGCTACTTCACGTCCTGGATCCAGACCACGGCGACGCTCGGTCTGTTCCTGTCGCTGGTGGTGATCCTGCTCGTGCAGTTCGCGCTCGGCAAGGAAGCCTTCGCCGCCTGGGGCTGGCGCATTCCGTTCCTGCTGTCCTGCGTGCTTCTCGGCATTTCCGTCTGGATCCGTCTGAAGATGAACGAATCCCCGGCCTTCAAGAAGATGAAGGAAGAGGGCAAGGGCTCCAAGGCGCCGCTTCGGGAAGCCTTCGGCCAGTGGAAGAACGCCAAGATCGCGCTTCTGGCGCTGTTCGGTGCCGTCGTCGGACAAGCCGTGGTCTGGTACTCCGGTCAGTTCTACGCGCTGTTCTTCCTGACCGGCGTCCTGAAAGTAGACGGTCAGTCGGCCAACATCATGGTCGCCGCCTCGCTTTTGATTGGCACGGGCTTCTTCGTGCTATTCGGCTGGCTCTCCGACAAGATCGGCCGCAAGCCGATCATCATGGCCGGTCTGCTGCTTGCGATGCTCACCTACTTCCCGCTGTTCAAGGCGCTGACCTGGGCCGGTAACCCTGCACTCGCTGAAGCCCAGGCAACCGTTCGCGCAACGGTGACCGCGGCTCCCGGCGACTGCAAATTCCAGTTCAACCCGACGGGCACGGCGAAGTTCACAACCTCGTGCGACATCGCAACCGCGTTCCTCACCAAGAACTCCGTTCCCTACGACGTCGTCACGACGGCTGCGGCGGGCACGGCGGCGACGGTCAAGGTCGGCGACACCACGATCAACAGCTACGACGCAGTCGCTGCTGGCGATGGTGCCAAGGCCGCCAACGCCGCCTTCGAAAAGCAGACCAACATGGCGCTCCACAATGCCGGCTACCCGCTGGTTCGTGGCGCGGCAAAGGTTCCGGACGCCAAGCTTGACGGTTTTGTCACCGCCAACCCGGAACTGTCGCTTGACGCAGCCGCTGTCCGCGGCGGCGAAAAGACCATGGTTCCGGCCGAAAAGCTCATCGCCGACAAGCTGCTGACCAAGGATGAAGTGGGCGCTGCCACCGAAATGGCCGTCTACACGATCGCCGGCGGCGGCACCTACGCGATGGTCGCGGATCCTGCCAATGTCAACTGGACGACGATCATCGCGGTGCTCACCGTGCTCGTCATCTACGTGACGATGGTCTACGGCCCGATCGCAGCCCTGCTGGTCGAACTCTTCCCGACCCGCATCCGCTACACCGGCATGTCGCTGCCCTACCACATCGGCAACGGCTGGTTCGGCGGGCTGCTTCCGGCAACGGCCTTCGCGATGAGTGCTGCCCAGGGCGATATCTACTACGGCCTCTGGTACCCGATCGTCTTTGCAGGGATCACGCTGGTCATCGGCCTCCTGTTCCTGCCGGAAACGAAGGATCGCGACATCCACGCGATGGATTAAGCCCGGCGCTCCCGGAGAGAACAAATCCCGGGGGCACCTCAAATCTTCCCCGAGCTATCATGGCTCTCCTGACTCCGGCGCGGTCTTCCGCGCCGGCTTTTTTATTGGGTCGGCTCGCTGCGTCCGGCAAGCGGCCAACCGCCCGGGCCGAGGCGAAACAGGCGACCGTATTTGGCAAAGACAAACGCCATCATCACCGATGTCCAAAGGCCGAGCAGCAGCCCGGCGGCGACGTCGCTCGGATAGTGTGCGCCAACGATGACGCGGGAAACACCGATCGTCAGCGCCAGGACCAGAAAGAGTGGCCTCAGTCTCGGCAGCAGCATGGCGAAGACGCCGAAAAACGCACCGGCCGCAGTCGAGTGCCCGGACGGAAAGCTCTCATAGAGATCACTGGCGGCGAACGGCGTCAGGCTGTAGGCGCCGAGCTCGGCAAAGAGTTCCGGTCGTGCCCGGCCGATCAGGAGCTTCAGCGTATGCACCAACGCGCTGGCGGTGCCGATCGTCAAAAGGAAATAGGCGGCGAGGTCGCGGGCAGTGCGCGCCTTGTTTTGAAGCGGCCCCTGGCTTGCCGCCCGGCGCAGCACGAAGGCCCCCGCAAGCAGGATACCGGAAAGATAGATCATCCAGCCAAAGGTACCGAAATCGGTGATCCTTTCATTGAAGGTGACGATGTTGTCCGGCAGGCCTTGCGCGCGCTGTGACAGGAACGGATCGAGCGGGATGAGCGCGAACACGAGGATGGCTGTTGTCAGCACGATCCATCCGGTGGCCGCAAGTGGTCGGTTCATGGTTCTCCCATCCTGCCACCCAGATCGCGCGGCAATTGTCTGTTCCTGTCGGGGCACGATGCAGAGCGCTTCCCGCGCCAGGCGGCCCCGGTCCGTCTTTTTCCGATGTGTCGGTTCTTTTGGCAAATTCAAGGCCGTGAAACGCAAAACACCTCCGGATGCGCTCCGGAGGTGTTGGTTTTCGTAGGCCTGTTGGCGTCAGCGTGACGCCGTTCAGGATCGGTTGTCGCTTACGCCGACAGCGCCTTGAACTCGGCAAGGATGGCGTCGCCCATCTCGGTGGTGCCGACCTTCTTCGCCCCTTCGGCCATGATGTCGCCGGTGCGGATGCCCTGGTCGAGCACGGTGGCGATCGCCTTCTCCAGATTGTCGGCTTCCGTCACCAGGTTGAAGGAATAGCGCAGGCACATGGCGAACGAGGCGATCATCGCGATCGGGTTGGCAATGCCCTGGCCGGCAATGTCGGGTGCCGAGCCATGCACCGGCTCATAGAGCGCCTTGCGCTTGCCGCTGACACCATCCGGTGCGCCGAGCGAGGCGGACGGCAGCATGCCGAGCGAACCGGTGAGCATCGCCGCCACGTCCGACAGCATGTCGCCGAACAGGTTGTCGGTGACGATGACGTCGAACTGCTTGGGCTGGCGCACCAGCTGCATGCCGCCGGCGTCCGCCAGCATGTGCTCGAGCTGGACGTCGGAGTACTTCGCCTTGTGCGTCTCGGTCACCACCTGGTTCCACAACACGCCCGACTTCATGACGTTGCGCTTTTCCATCGAGCAGACGCGGTTGTTGCGGGTGCGGGCCAGCTCGAAGGCGACGCCCGCGATGCGCTCGATCTCGTAGGTGTCGTAGACCTGGGTGTCGATGCCACGCTTCTGGCCGTTGCCGAGATCGATGATCTCCTTCGGCTCGCCGAAATAGACGCCACCGGTCAGCTCGCGCACGATCAGGATGTCGAGGCCTTCGACCAGTTCCGGCTTGAGCGACGAGGCGGCGGAAAGCGCCGGGTAGCAGATCGCCGGGCGCAGGTTGGCGAAGAGCTCGAGATCCTTGCGCAGGCGCAGCAGACCGGCTTCCGGGCGCACCTCGTAGGGCACCGCATCCCACTTCGGACCGCCGACGGCGCCGAACAGCACCGCATCGGCGGCAAGCGCCTTCTTCATGTCCTCTTCCGAGATCGCCTGACCGTGGGCGTCATAGGCCGAACCGCCGACCAGGCCCTCGTCCGTCACGAAGCCGGCACCAAGCTCGGCATTCATGTAGGCGATGATTTTGCGGACTTCCGCCATGGCTTCCGGGCCGATGCCGTCGCCGGGCAGAAGGAAGAGGTTGCGCACAGTCATGGATAGTCCTTCTCGCGGGGGGAAAACTCGGCCGCGTTCTAGCGCAACTTCGTATCGAGGGAAATCGGCGAAACGAAAGATTTGTGCGCGGCCGCGAGCGGAACGTTCCCTACGGAACAGCTGATCGGCCGGGGCACTGCGATGATGGTCTAGAAGCCGTGTACCTGCCTGGCCGTCGATCCCTCGAGGAGAAAAACATGAGCAATTTCGTTCACGCCGTCGCCGCCCATATCCGCGCCACGACCAAGAACCTGACCTTTACTGGCCGGCCTTCCGGCAAGCGCTCACCCGCGTCGTCCTATAGTTGGCTTAGCTTTCCTCTTGACTGAAACGGTGCCTCCGGATCGAATGCGGGTAACGCAACTGGGAACCCGCCATGTCCGAGACGCTGCTGATTGGAGCCTTTCTCGCCGCCCTCTCCTATGTCCTTATTCCCGGACCGGCGTTTCTGGCGCTGCTCGGCATCGGCGCCGGCCAGGGGCGCAAGGCAGGCGCCTTGTTCATGGGCGGACACCTTGCCGGTGACGTTCTCTGGTCGACCCTGGCGCTGGTCGCAATCGTCGGCGCGCGCTCCGTCGGCACGACGATTTTCGATATCCTCGGTCTCTTCTGCGGCGCCTATCTCGGCTGGATCGGCTGGACGGCATTGCGCGCACGCCCCGCCGGGGAGAACCGCGCGCTCGTGACAGTCGAGCGTCCTTTGAGACGCGGACTGATTTTTGGACTCACCAATCCCAAGGGCTATCCGGTAGCGCTCGCAACCTTCACGGCGCTGCTGGCCAGCTCGGCCAACGCGCTCGAGTTCGATGCGCTGCCGGCGCTGCTCGGCGTCTCGCTGATCGGATTTCTCGTGGCCGATCTGATCCTGATCGTCATCATCGGCACCTCCGTCGTGCGGCGTTTCTACCGACGCCACGAACTCGCGATCGTCCGGCTCTCCGGTCTCCTGTTCATCGGCTTTGCCGTTCAGGCGGTCTGGCACGCTGCCCCCGGGCTTCTCGGTTTGCGCAGGCCTTGACGGCAAGCCCCCTCACGACCACCTCCATTGCCTCCGCGTCCTGATGTCATAGATCAGCGACGCCCCTCCCCGGCCCCGCGTCGGACCGCATGCGAAAGGATTTCTGATGACCACCAGCACCCCGCTCAATCCCGCGCTCACCGCATGGACCGGCCACGAAGGCCTGCCGCGTTTCGACCTGGTGAAGGACGAGGATTTTGCTCCGGCGTTCGACGCGGCTTTCAGGGAACATGAGGCGGAGATCGACGCGATTGCCGAAAACCCGGCGGCGCCGACCTTCGAAAACACGATCATTGCGCTGGAGATCGCCGGTGACGGACTGTCGCGCGTATCCTCGATCTTCTGGAACAAGGCCGGCGCCGACACCAACGAGACGATCCAGGCGCTGGAGCGCGATATCGCGCCGAAGATGTCCCGGCACTATTCGAAAATTGGCATGAATGCGGCGCTCTTCAAGCGCATCGACACGCTGTGGGAAGGGCGCGCAGGGCTTGGCCTCGATCTTGAAGCGACGCGCGTACTCGAGCGCCACTGGAAGGGTTTCGTCAAATCCGGCGCCAAGCTCGCAAAGCCCGAGCAGGAGCGGCTGGCAGCGATCAACGAGAAACTCGCCGGCCTCGGCGCCAGGTTCGGGCAGAACGTGCTCGCCGATGAGAAGAGCTGGGTTCTGTTCTTGGAGAGCGAGGAACAGCTCGCCGGCCTGCCGGACTTCCTGCGCGACGCCATGGCGGCGGTTGCCGAAGACCGCGGCCAGAAGGGCAAGTACGCCGTCACCCTGTCGCGCTCGATCATCGAACCGTTCCTGACCTTCTCCGACAATCGCGAGCTTCGCGAGCAGGCCTTCCGCGCCTGGATCGCGCGCGGTGAAAATGGCGGCGACACCGACAATCGCGGGCTGATCGCCGAGATGCTGGCGCTGCGGGCCGAAAAGGCGAAGCTGCTCGGCTATGATAACTTCGCGTCGCTGAAGCTCGACGATACCATGGCGAAGACGCCCACTGCCGTGAACGGCCTGCTGATGCAAGTCTGGGAAAAGGCGGTTGCCCGCGCCCGCGAGGAAGAGGCCGAGCTTGCCCGGCTTGTTGCCGACGAGGGCCGCAATCACGACGTCATGCCTTGGGACTGGCGCCATTACGCCGAGAAGCTCCGCGCCGAAAAGTTCAATTTCTCCGAAGGCGAACTCAAGCCTTACCTGCAGCTCGAAAAGATCATCGAGGCCTGCTTCGATGTCGCCAAGCGTCTGTTCGGCATTACCGCGACGGAGAAGAAGGGCATTGCCGCCTACCATCCCGACGTGCGCGTCTTCGAGATCAAGGATGCATCCGGCAAGCTGGTGGCATTGTTCCTTGGCGACTACTTCGCCCGGTCTTCGAAGCGCTCCGGTGCGTGGATGAGTTCGTTCCAGTCGCAGCACAAGCTCAAGCTGAAGAACGGCGCCGAAGGCGAGCTGCCGATCATCTACAACGTCTGCAATTTCGCCAAGCCCGCCGAGGGCAAGCCGGCGCTGCTGTCGCTCGATGATGCCCGAACGCTCTTCCACGAGTTCGGGCACGCATTGCATGGCATGCTATCCAACGTCACCTACCCTTCGGTGTCCGGCACGGGTGTGTCGCGTGACTTCGTCGAGCTGCCGTCGCAGCTTTACGAACATTGGCTGACGGTGCCGGAGATCCTGAAGCGTTATGCGGTGCACTACCAGACGGGCGAGCCGATGCCGCAGGCGCTGCTCGACAAGGTGCTGGCGGCGCGAACCTTCAACTCGGGCTTCGCCACGGTCGAGTTCACGTCGTCCGCACTGGTCGATATGGCCTATCATACGGCCGCGGTGACGGCGGAACCGATGGCGCTCGAAGCCAAGAAGCTCGATGAGATCGGCATGCCGAAATCCATCGTCATGCGCCATCGCAGCCCGCACTTCCTGCACGTCTTCTCGGGCGACGGCTACTCGGCCGGCTACTATTCCTACATGTGGTCGGAAGTGCTCGACGCCGATGCCTTCGCCGCCTTCGAGGAAACCGGCAACGCCTTCGATCCGGCCATGGCCGCCCGCCTCAAGGACAACATCTATTCGGTCGGAGGCTCGATCGATCCGGAGGATGCCTACAAGGCCTTTCGCGGCAAACTGCCGAGCCCGGATGCGATGCTCGCGAAAAAGGGCCTGGCTGCCTGAGCCACGCCGATTTCCGATCACGCCATCCGGCGTGATCGGTTGTTCCAAAGTCCCCGCACTGTCTCGCAAGCAGCCTCGAAGTCGTCATGATTGCGCAGACTGACAAGGGCGGCAGCCGCCGTCGTAATGATGGTGGTTTCCGCGCGCTCGTCGCGGGCAGCACCAGTCCAAACCGCCTGCCAGTATTCGCGGCTGCTCAAGCCGGTGCGCGGTTCGGCCGGCGGCGCGATTTTCGCGGGAATGATGACTTCGGAGGCTTCGCCGCCGACAAGGCGGAAAAGGGGCGTCTGGCGGTAGGGCGTGAACTCAGCGTGGTCGCGGGTGTTGCCGAGGATCGTCAACTCTCTCGTGCCGAGCAGCATGGCGATGTCGCGGCTGAGCGTGCGGCTCGAGGGATTGGCGACGCCGAGAAGGCTTGTCCGTCCGCCCATCGGATTGATGAGGTGTATGGCGGCGTTTAGCGGCATGCGCATCTCCATCAGCCGATAGAGCCCCAGCAAGCGATAGACCTGCGGCGCAAAGGCCGAGAGCGGCAGATAGGCGATGCCTGCCGACCGAAGCGCTGTCTTGGCGGCCGTGATCGACGTGCAGATCGGGATGCCGGCTGCGGAAGCGGCCACCTCCAGCTTGTACCGATCCGTACCCTCTTCACCGTAGCTTCCATGCAGCACGACGCGATGCCCGGCATCGACGACAAGCCGTGCCGCATGCAGGAACCAGGGCGCAGTCTTCAATTTGGGCGAGAGGTAGCAGGGCCAATCGAGGTCGGCGATGCCGTTTCCCGGTTCAATTGCGCCGATATGGCGGCGCATGGCGCGCACGAAACCGGCCACCTCCACCGCCGTCGGTCCGCGATAATGCAGCACCGTCATCAGCGCACCGATCTGCACCGGGTCCGCTTCGCCGGCAAGGATGATCGCCAGCGCGTCCTCGGCCTCCTCTTCGCTCAAGGGGCGGCTGCGGCCGGCGCCGGTGCCGACAGTCGCGATGCAGCGAGCCAATCGTCGTTCAGGGGCGGCATCGTCGCCGATTTCGGCCAGCTTTGCGGCGAACTGTTCCGGTGCCGGCTCCCCCTCAAGCAGGCGGCTTGGCCGGACCGCCAGCGGTGGTGCGTCGGTCAGTGCCTGCCCTTCCCAGCCGGCGTGACCTGTCTGTGTGGGTGCGGACGCGGAGCCAGCGGCGCGTGCGTCAAGCAGGGCTTCGGTCTCTGCGGCAAGAGCGCGCACGCGTAGCCGCAGAGACTCGGCAAGCGGGGTCGGGCGCAGGCCATGACCTGTGCGCAGGAACAGCGGATCGGCATAGTCCTCACGCAATTGACCGAGCAAGCGGCTCATTGCCGAGGGCTGCAGACCGACGCTTGAAGCGGCACGGCTGACGCTGTTTTCGCGTAGCAGTGCGTCCAGCGCCAGGAGCAGGCGCAGCTTGCTCAGATCCGTCTGACGTTCGTTGGACGCCGACGCGCCTCCTGTCACGCTCGCCGTTGCTTTCGCCATGGTTCCGTCCCGCCTTTCTGTCTCATCCGGCATATTCGCGGGCGCTGTTTTGCGTCGTTTCGTATTTGGAACGGTTCCAAAACAGCGTCGTTGACCGTCTCCCTCGCCAATAACTAAGTGGAGTTCATTACTCAAGATATATGCGGGGCGAAGATGATGAAGCGGATGGGGCCTGAGACCGAAACCGAGGGGCAGCGGCAAGGGGACCGCTGGAACCGGTGCGGCTCGGCCGGATGGTCACGTCGTTTCGTCTGCGCCTGCCTCGCCGGCACGGCGCTGACGGTGCCGACGGAAGCCTTGGCACAGAAGGCCAAGGAAAAGGAGAAGGAGAAGGCGACCGAACTCGAGCAGATTGTGGTGACGGCGACCGGGTTCGAGCAAAACGTCAAGGATGCGCCGGCGAGCATCACGGTGATCTCGGGCGAAGACCTGCAAAAGCGGTCGTTCCGCGATCTCACCGATGCGCTTCGCGACGCGCAAGGGGTTGCGGTGACAGGTGTCGCCAACGAGCGCGACATCTTCATCCGCGGCCTGCCCGGCTCCTACACGCTGATTCTTGTCGACGGAAAGCGCCAGAGCACGCGTGACGCGCGCACCAATGGCAACTCCGGTTTCGAGCAGAGCTTCATTCCGCCGGCCGCCGCCATCGAGCGTATCGAGATCGTCCGTGGGCCGATGTCGTCGCTCTACGGTTCCGATGCCATGGGTGGGGTCATCAACATCATCACCCGCAAGGTCGCCGACAGCTGGACCGGCTCGTTCACCACCGACGGCACGATGCAGCAGCACAAGCAGTTCGGCAATTCGGGCCAAATGTCGTTCTACACCAGCGGGCCGATCCTGAAAGACACGCTCGGCGTACAGATCTGGGGCCGCGGCCTGAAGCGCAGTGAGGACAGGTTCCTTTCCGGCATCACCGGTTCGAAGGAACACGATCTGACGGCGCGGCTTTCCTATACGCCGAACGAGGATCATGACTTCTTCCTCGAAGGCGGGACCGCACGGCTTCGCCGCGATGCCAATGTCGGCAAGACGATCGAGCCCGGACCGCGCGCGGTCAGCACCTACAACGACAACGACCGCGATCACTGGTCGTTCTCCCATACGGGCCGCTGGGGACCGACGACGTCTGACTTCTCCATCCTGCAGGAATGGGCGGAGCGCCGGACCTACAACTACAGCCAGGCAGACGGTCGCTTCGTCAAGCAGCCGCGCGCGCCCGAGGTGCGCAACACCGTCATCGACGGCAAGTTCACCACCCCCTTCGATCTCGGCGGCAGCCACACGCTGGTGACTGGCGGGCAATATTTCGAGGCGCGGCTTTCCGACCAGAACCCGGGTCGACGCACGGGCTTGAACGAGACCTTCTCGGCGACGCAATGGGCGCTGTTTGCCGAAGACGAATGGCGCATGGTCGATGACTTCGCGCTGACCACGGGCCTGCGTCTCGATCATCATGAGGAATATGGCTACCACTTGAGCCCGCGCATCTACGGCGTCTGGAACGCGACCGACATGCTGACGGTAAAGGGCGGCATTTCCACCGGCTTCCGTGCGCCCGATATCCGCAGCATCGCGCCGGGTTATGCCTATACGACCGGCGGTGGCGGTTGCTCTTATGGTCCGACCGGCACCTGCGGCGTGATCATCGCCGACCCGAACCTGAAGGCCGAATCGAGCACGAGCTATGAAATCGGCGCGGTTTGGGACAATGGCGACGTCATTCTCGGTGGTACCTATTTCTATACGGATTTCCGGGACAAGATCTCCAACTCGATGGTGCTGGATTCGGCCGGCAATCCGGTGCGCTGGAGCGAGGACCCGAACTACCGCCTCTGGTACAACTACAATATCGACGACGCGATCATTCAGGGCGTCGAGCTCACCGCGACCTGGAATGCGACGCCGGATCTGACACTTCGCGCGAGCTACACCTACACGCAGTCCGAACAGAAGACCGGCACCTTTGCCGGCTTCCCGCTGGCGCGCACGCCGGAACACATGGCCAATCTCAGGGCTGATTGGTACACGCCGGTCGAAGGGCTAGAAGCCTGGGCTTCCGTCAGCTATCACGGCGAAGAGATCGCCGCCGGCCCGCGCATCGGCACCAACGGCAAGCCGGTGACGATCAACGGCCAGCAGGGCCGCAAGTACGACGCCTATACGACGGTCGATATCGGCACGAAATATGATGTCGGCGAGGGCCTGACGCTGAACGCCGCGGTCTACAATCTCTTCGACAAGGAAGTCGAGCAGACCGATTTCAACACGGTCATGGAAGGCCGCCGCTTCTGGATGAGCCTAACGGCAACATTCTGATCATCCGGCCGGCCCCTGCCCGGCTCCCGATCGAAAACAGACGGCGCCCGGAAGGCGCCGTCTGTCATTTCTCAAGCGCCGCTCTTTCTCAGGCGCTTTGGTCCACGCCGAGGGTCGATAGCAGGCTTTTCATTCTCTGGAGCGCCAGTTCCGGCCGGTCGAGCACATTGGCGCGGTCGGCGAGGCGGAAGATATCGGCGTAGTGCAGCACCCCGCGGGCGGACTGCATGCCGGCGGGCATGGTGAAGTGGCGCTGGTGGCCGTTCAGCCAGGCGAGGAGAACGACGCCGGCCTTGTAATACTGTGTCGGCGCCTCGAAGATCTTGCGGGACAGGGGCACGGTCGGCTCGATCACGCCGCGGAAGGTGGCGAGATCGTCCTTCGCCAGCGCCGCGAGTGCCTTGGAGGCGGAGGGCGCCACCGCATCGAAGATGCCGAGCAGCGCGTGGCTGTACTTCGTGCCGTCGCCCTCGATCAGCTCGGCATAGTTGAAGTCGTCGCCGGTAAAGCAGAGCACGCCTTCGGGCAGGCGATTGCGCAGTGCCACTTCCTTGGCGTTGTCGAGCAGCGAAATCTTGATGCCTTCGACCTTGTCGCGGTTGGCTTCGATGATCGAGAGCACCGTATCGAGCGCCTGGTCGAAATTCTCCGAACCCCAATAGCCCCGAAGTTGCGGATCGAACATGTCGCCGAGCCAATGCAACACCACCTTGTGCCTGGTCTGGCCGAGGATGCGGCCATAGACGAGGCGATAGTCGTCGGCCGATCGCGCGACGCGGGCGAGCGCCCGGCTTGCCATCATGATCGCCCTGCCCCCCTCGCCTTCGACGAAGCCGACCTGTTCCTCATAGGCGGCAATCACATCGTCAAGCGAGCGTGCATCGGTGGGCGCAAGATGGTCGGTGCCGGCGCCACAGGCAAGATCGGCGCCCGCTACCTGCCGCGCATCGCTGAGCGATCGGCGGATCAGCTCCTGCGCGCCCGGCCAGGCAAGGCCCATGCCGCGTTGGGCGGTGTCCATCGCCTCGGCGATTTTGAAACCCAGGCTCCAGAGGTGATGGCGAAACGCCATCGTCACGTCCCAGTCGATCGCCGGGTTGCCCCAGGGATCGAGATCCTTGAGCGGATCCGAGACCACATGGGCGGCCGCATAGGCGATGCGGTTGAAGGTCGGCGGCGTGTTGGGCCGTTCGATCGGCGTTCCGGTCAGGCGATACTGTTCAAGCGAGCCGTCTTGGCGCGGCAGCGTCAGGCTTGTCATTGGGGTTGGTCTCCTCCGCGGACGTTTGTCCTGGAATACTTTGGATCGTTCCAAATGGCAAGCGGCAATGTTTTTCAGGCGAGGCGATCCTCCTCCAGGCGATTGCGGATCTCCAATAATATCATTGAAATTCAATTAAATAATCCGTCAAACCGCAGATCGCGACGCTTCTCAAGGTGCCTTTTGTCTAGACCGAGCGCGGCTGGACGGGAAAAAAGTGATCAACCAACTCTTGACGAAATTGGAACGTTCCAATTATGAAAGAAGAAAGCAGGCAGAAGAATTCGGGAGGATGCTGTGGTTAAGGAGAGGGTAACGGTCATCGATATTGCGCACGCTGCCGGCGTGTCGAAGTCGACCGTGTCGCTCGTTCTTCAGGGCAGCTCGCTCGTCAATGAGGCGACGCGCGCCAAAGTGAATGCCGCCATCCGCGATCTCGGCTATGTCTATAATCGCGGTGCTGCCAATCTTCGGCAATCGAAGTCCAAGATCATCGGCATCGTCGTCAACGATCTCACCAACAGCTTCTTTGCGGAACTCGCCGTCGGCGTCGATGCGGTCGTGCAATCGGCAGGCTTCGTGCAGTTTCTTGCCAATACCGGCGAAAAGATCGAGCGCCAGCGCGAAGTGGTCGCGTCGATGCGCGAGCATGGCGTTTCCGGCCTGATCATCTCGCCGGCGCGTGGCACCGAAGCGGCCGATCTTGCGCCTTTGGTCGAGAGCGGCATTCCCGTCGTGCTCGTCGTCCGCGACATTGCCGGTGCAAATGTCTCTTCGCTGATCTCCGACAACCACGCTGGTGCCGTGGCCGCGGTGCGTCATCTGATCGAACGTGGTCACCAGCGCATCGCCTTCCTCGGCGGCTTTTCCGACACCGCCGTCTTCGAGGCGCGCATGCGCGGCTACCGCGATGCGCTCGTCGAGGCCGGCATGCCGGTTTCGGAATCGCTGATCATCGGTTCGGCGCCGTCGCGTGCCGGCGGGGTGACGGCGGTGGAGCAGGCGATGATGCTCGCCGACCGGCCGACGGCCGCACTCTGCTTCAATGATGCGGTCGCTTTCGGCGTCTGCGATGGCCTGAGGGCCCGGCGGCTTGAGCCGGGTGCCGATTTTGCCGTTATCGGTTTCGACGACGTGATCGAGGCGAAGACAGCAGTTCCGGCGCTGACGACGGTGTCCGTCGATCCGCAAGGCATGGGCCAACGGGCGGCCGAACTGCTGTTGAAGCAGATCAAGGCCGGTAAGGCGGAGCCGGAAGCCATCGTCGGTTCGGTTCGTCTCGTCGTTCGCCAGAGCTGCGGCGCTGCAATCGAGAGAAAAAGGGAGGCACTGGCATGACACGGTGGGGTCTGATCGGCGCAAGCACGATTGCGCGCGAATGGGTGATCGGCGCAATCCGCGCCGCCGGAGGCGAGGTCGTCTCCGTCATGAGCACGAGCGCGGAGCGCGGCGCGGCTTACGCCGAGGAGAACGGCATCGCCAAGTCGGTGACCACTGTTGCCGAACTCGTCGGCGATCCCGATGTCGATGCCGTCTATGTCTCCACCACCAATGAACTGCATCGCGAGCAGACGCTGGCGGCGATCGCTGCCGGCAAGCACGTGCTCTGCGAGAAGCCGCTGGCGATGACGCTGGAGGATGCGCGCGACATGGTGAGCGCAGCGCAGGAAGCGGGTGTCGTTCTTGCTACCAACCACCACCTGCGCAATGCCGCCAGCCACCGCGCAATGCGCGATGCGATCGCCGAGGGCAGGATCGGCCGGCCGATTGCAGCCCGCGTCTTCCACGCCGTCTATCTGCCGCCGCATCTCCAGGGCTGGCGACTGGAGAGGCCGGACGCCGGCGGCGGCGTCATTCTCGACATCACCGTGCATGACGCCGATACGCTGCGCTTCATCCTCAACGACGATCCGATCGAGGCCGTTGCCATCAGTCACAGTGCCGGCATGGGCAAGGAAGGCCTGGAGGATGGCGTCATGGGTGTCATCCACTTCCGCTCCGGCGTCATCGCACAGTTCCACGATGCCTTCACCACCAAATACGCAGAGACCGGTCTTGAGGTGCATGGCACCGAAGGATCGCTGATCGGCCGCAACGTGATGACGCAGAAGCCGACAGGCACGGTGACGCTGCGCAACGCCGATGGCGAGAGCGAGCTGACGCTCGACCACCGCAATCTCTACGAAACAGCGCTTTCCGCTTTCCATGCCGCTGCCCGGGGCAACGGCCGTCCATCTGCGACGGGCGAGGATGGCGTCTGGTCGCTGGCAACGGGCCTTGCCGTCGTCAAGGCGGCGGCCACCGGCCGGGCCGTGGCGATCGAAACGGGACTTTGAACTCATGTCGATGAAAAAGCACATCTCGCCGGCCGAAGCGGCTGCCCTGATCCCGGATGGCGCGGTGGTTTCGGTCTCCTCGTCCAGCGGCCTCGGCTGCCCGGATCTGATGCTCAAGGCGATCGGCGAGCGGTTCGAGACGACCGGCCACCCACGCGACCTGACGACGCTGCATCCGATTGCCGCCGGCGACATGAGCGGCATCAAGGGCGTCGACTATATCGCCAAGAAGGGTCTGCTGAAGAAGATCATCGGCGGCTCCTATCCCTCGGGTCCGTCGAGTGCGGAACCGCCGTTGATCTGGCAGATGATCGGCGCTGACGAGGTGGCGGCCTACAACGTGCCCTCCGGCATCCTGTTCGACATGCACCGCGAGGCCGCGGCCAAGCGCCCGGGCGTGATGACCAAGGTCGGCCTCGACACCTTCGTCGATCCGTCGCGCGAAGGCTGCGCCATGAATGCTTCGGCCGCGGCTGAGCCCATGGTTAAGAAGGTCTCGTTCGAAGGCGAGGACTGGCTCTATTTCAAGGCGATCGCGCCGCAAGTGGCGATCATCCGCGCGACGACGGCGGACGAGCGCGGCAATCTCACCTATGAGCACGAGGGCGCCTATCTCGGTGGTCTCGACCAGGCGCTCGCTGCCCGCAACAATGGCGGCATCGTCATTGCCCAGGTCAAGCGCATCACCAAGGAAGGCTCACTGAAACCCCACGACGTGCGCGTGCCGGGCGTGCTGGTGGATTATGTCATCGTCGATCCCGACCAGAAACAGACGACCCAGACGCTCTACGATCCGGCGATTTCCGGCGAGATCTTCCGGCCGCTCGACAGTTTCCGGGTGCCGGAATTCAATATCCAGAAGGTCATTGCCCGCCGCGTGGCGCAGGAGCTTGAAGCCGGCAGCGCCGTCAATCTCGGCTTCGGCATTTCGGCCAATGTGCCGCGCATCCTGCTCGAAGAGGGGCTGCACGGTGCGGTCACCTGGGTGATCGAGCAGGGCGCTGTCGGCGGTGTGCCGCTGCTCGACTTCGCCTTCGGCTGCGCCTCCAATGCCGATGCCTTCATGCCCTCGCCCTATCAGTTCACTTATTTCCAGGGCGCCGGCTTCGATGCCTCGCTGCTCTCCTTCCTTGAGATCGATCGCAACGGCTCGGTCAACGTGTCGAAACTCTCTTTCCGCCCGCATGTGACGGCCGGCGCCGGCGGTTTCGTCGACATAACGGCACGGGCGAAGAAGATCGTCTTCTCCGGCATGTTCAATGCCGGCGCCAAGCTCGCGGTCGCCGACGGCAAACTGGTGATCGAAAAGGAAGGCAAGCTGAAGAAGCTGGTCAACGAGGTCGAACACGTCACCTTCTCAGGCCGTCGCGGCATCGAGCAGGGCCAGGACATCACCTATATCACCGAGCGCTGCGTGATGAAGCTGACGCCCGAGGGCGTGATGCTGACCGAGATCGCGCCGGGAGTCGACCTGCAGGCGCATATTCTCGACCAGTCGGAATTCCCACTGATCGTTTCCGACAGACTGAAGACCATGGATGCGGGTCTGTTCCAGGATGCATTGCTTGGTCTTGAACTGCCGAAGAAGCCGGCGCGCCGGCTTCAGGGAGGCGACCGTGGCTGAAGGCCGTATCCGCATCGAGGTTGATGGACCGATCGCGACCATGACGGTTGCCCGTCCGGACAAGCTCAATGCCTTCGATATCGACATGCTGAAGGCGTTGGCATCGGCTTGCGACGAGATTGAAGCCGACCGCAATGTGCGTGTCGTCATCCTCACCGGCGAGGGCAAGGCATTTTCGGCCGGCGGTGACATCAAAGCCTGGGGCGGTATGGATGCGCCTGCCTTCGGGCATGACTGGGTACGGTTCGGCCACCGCGTGTTCGAGCGGCTGGCGACGCTGCGCATGCCCGTCATCGCCGCTCTTAACGGCCATGCGCTTGGCGGTGGGCTGGAACTGGCGGCGGCCGCCGATATCCGGCTGGCCGAAGCGCAGATCAAGATCGGGCTGCCGGAGACGAGCCTCGGCATGGTGCCCGGCTGGTCGGGCACGCAGCGCCTCGTCTCTCGCTTTGGCGCCCAGATCGTCAGGCGCATGGTGCTGGGCGGCGAGATGTTCACCGCCGAGGCTGCTCTGCGCGAAGGTCTGGTCGATGCCGTCGTCGAGACCGGCACGGTGCTTTCAGCTGCCCGCGATTATGCGGCGCGTGTCGCCAAGCGCGGGCCTGCGGCGCTCGAGATTTCGAAACTGATGCTCGCTTCGGCGAATGGCGAAGACAACGGATCCGCAGTCGAAGCGCTCGGCTCGATCCTTGTCGCCAAGACCGGCGACCTCAAGGAAGGTGTCGTTGCCTTCTCCGAAAAGCGTGAAGCCCAATTCAAGGGAGAATGGTAATGACCGTGCTCGTGAAACCCAAGCCGATCGACGGCCAAAAGGTTCGCGCCTTCCAGATGCTGATCGACGGCAAATGGGTGGACAGCGCCGAGGGCCGTACGATCGAGCGCGTGGCGCCGGGCCACGGCGTCGTCGTCAGCCGCTATCAGGCGGGCACCAAGGCCGACGCCGAAAAAGCGATTGCTGCCGCACGCCGTGCCTTCGACGAGGGCACCTGGCCGCGCATGACCGCTTCGCAGCGTTCGCTGGTGCTTTTGCGCGCAGCCGATATCATTGCCGAGCGCGCCGATGAGCTTGCCTATCTCGATGCGATCGAATCCGGCAAGCCGATCAGCCAAGCCAAGGGCGAACTCGGCGGTGCCGCCGATATCTGGCGCTACGCCGCGGCTCTCGCCCGCGATCTGCATGGCGAAAGCTACAACACGCTCGGTGACGGTACACTTGGCGTCGTGCTGCGCGAGGCGATCGGTGTCGTCTCGATCATCACGCCCTGGAATTTCCCGTTCCTGATCGTCAGCCAGAAGCTGCCCTTTGCGCTGGCCGCTGGCTGCACCACTGTCGTCAAGCCGTCCGAGCTGACCTCGGCCTCGACGCTGCTGCTCGGTGAAATCCTCGAAGCCGCCGGCGTTCCCGCCGGCGTGGTCAACATCATCACCGGCACGGGGCCGGAGGTCGGCGCGCCAATGACGACGCATCCGGATGTCGACATGGTGTCCTTCACCGGCTCGACCGGCGTCGGCCGCCTGACCATGGCCAATGCTGCCCAGACGCTGAAGAAGGTCTCGCTGGAACTCGGCGGCAAGAACCCGCAGATCGTTTTCCCCGACGCCAATCTCGACGAATTCATCGATGCCGCCGTCTTCGGCGCCTATTTCAATGCCGGCGAATGCTGCAATGCCGGCTCGCGATTGATCCTGCACCGTGACATCGCCGACGAGGTGACGCGCCGCATCGCCGAGCTCTCGGCCAAGGTGAAGGTCGGCGATCCGCTCAATCCGGAAACCCAGGTCGGCGCAATCATCACGCCGCAGCATCTGGAAAAGATCGCCAGCTATGTTTCTGCTGCTTCCAAGGATGGCGCTGCGGTTGCCCATGGCGGCACCGCGCTCGATCTCGGCATGGGCCAGTTCATGGCGCCGACGATCCTTTCTTCCGTGCGCCCGGACATGGCGGTGGCGCGCGAAGAAGTGTTCGGCCCGATTCTCTCGGTGCTGACCTTCGAGACGACGGAAGAGGCGATCGGCATCGCTAATGCGATCGACTATGGTCTTTCGGCCGGGGTGTGGAGCCGCGACTTCGACACCTGCCTGACGATCGGCCGCCGCGTGCGCGCCGGCACCATCTGGATGAACACCTTCATGGATGGTGCGTCGGAACTGCCCTTCGGCGGCTACCGCCAGTCCGGCCTCGGCCGCGAACTCGGCCGGCATTCGGTCGAGGATTACACCGAGACCAAGACGCTCAACATGCATATGGGGCCGCGTACCGGCTGGTGGATGCCGCGCTAAGGCTGAAACAGGGGAGGAGAGGACATGCGGACGATGGGGAGAACATTGGGGCAGGAGGCAGCGTCACGTGACACCGCCTTGCGTGCCGTGTTCGCCCGCTCAGCCGGCCGCGCCGAAGCTCGATGGGATCTGCGGACAGAGCAGCAGCTGCAGCTTGCTGACGTCGCTTTCGCCGCCGATCTTCTGCAGGAGCACCCGGCCCATGTCCTCGCCGGTCGCCGTCAGGTCCTCGTAGATCGTCTCGACCTGCGGCTGGATGGCGCTCAGGAGATGCGAGGTCTGCTTGGCGACGATGTCGTATTCGCGTCCGAGCGTCAGCCCGCAATCGCTCATGCCGGTGATGGTTGCGAGCGCGCAGACTTCGCCGCCGCACATGAAACTGTCCGGTGGATCGGGCTCGGCGTAGCGCTGGCGCACGCGGTCGCGGATGGCGCCTGCCGGGCTGTCGAGATCGATGCCCGAGAGGATTTCGTAGGCGCAGCCCGCCTCGCGCACGGCGGTCATGAAGCCGTGCTGAAGATGGCCGGCAAAGGTGAAATCGGCGGGGCCACTGATCAGGGCCGGCTTGCGCCTGCCCTTGGCGATCAGGCGCTTCGTCGCCTGGTAGGAAAAGGTGAAGTTGTCGTAGTCGACATAGGGATGCGGGGTGGAAAGCTCCGTGCGCCCATGGGTGACGAAGGGAAAGCCGAGATCGGACAGCAATCGGACCCGGGGATCGAGCGGTTCCGTGCGCGAGAAGATCAGGCCATCGGCCATCGCGTTGCGGGTGATGTAGTTGACCGCCTCGACATTGGTCGAGTTCAGGAAGTTCGGCATGACGATCAGGTGGTAGGCCGTGCCCTGAAGTGCCTTGGCGATGCCGCTCATGATCGAGGTGCCGTAGCCGAGGATTTCCTCGTGCGGGTCGAGCAGCACGCCGATGACATTGGTGCGGCCGGTCTTCAGGCGCTGGGCGGCCCGGTCGGGCGAATAGCCGATCTCGTCTGCGACCTCGCGCACTCGCTTGCGGGTATCGAGCGAGATCTGCGGCGCATCGGAAAGGGCACGCGAAACGGTGGTGACCGCAAGGCCGGTGATTTCCGCGATCGTGCGAAGGGTCGGCTTGCCGCGCTTGACGGCAGAACCAATGTCTTCGGCGTGGGCGGGCTTGGAGGGATCGGCCAATGCTAGTCTTTCTGAACGCGGGCGGGAGCGGTGTTTGTATCGTGGTGCGAGGGCTTAGGCAATCGAATCATGAAAACGTTTTAAATCTCGCATCGCGGCATGGCTTGCTGCACTGCAATAGCTAATGTGAGCTATATAATTCAGTAAATTCAAACGGTTCCGAAGGTGCTAAAATACAAAATGGCGGAATGCTTGACTTGCTGAATTTATAACGTTTTAAATGGCCAGCCGCTGGCTGAAGCGGCGCGAATTCCGGGGTGGAGGAGGTTCCGCCTCGTTAACTTGCAAACGGGAGGAAAACGATGCGCAAGTTGATGACGACGACGGCCGTTGTGGCGCTGATGATGGCGGCCACCGCCGCGCGCGCAGCCGAAAATGTGGAAGTTCTGCACTGGTGGACATCCGGTGGCGAAGCCGCCGCACTCGACGTTCTGAAGAAGGACTTGGAAAGCAAGGGCATCACCTGGACCGACATGCCGGTTGCCGGCGGTGGCGGTACGGAAGCGATGACGGTTCTGCGCGCTCGCGTCACCGCGGGCAACGCTCCGACCGCCGTGCAGATGCTCGGCTTCGACATTCTCGACTGGGCCAAGGAAGGCGCACTCGGCAACCTCGACGAGACCGCTTCCAAGGAAGGCTGGGACAAGGTGATCCCGACCGCCCTGCAGCAATTCTCGAAGTATGACGGCCACTGGATCGCAGCGCCGGTCAACGTGCATTCGACCAACTGGGTCTGGATCAACAAGGCCGCCCTCGACAAGGCTGGCGGCAAGGAGCCGACCAACTGGGACGAACTGGTTGCCCTGCTCGACAACTTCAAGGCCCAGGGGATCACCCCGATCGCCCATGGCGGCCAGCCCTGGCAGGATGCGACGATCTTCGACGCCGTCGTGCTTTCGCTCGGCACCGACTTCTACAAGCAGGCTTTCATCGATCTCGACCCGTCAGCGCTCGGCGGCGACAAGATGAAGGAAGCCTTCGACCGCATGACGAAGCTGCGCTCCTATGTCGACGACAACTTCTCGGGCCGTGACTGGAACCTCGCTTCCGCCATGGTTATCGAGAACAAGGCCGGCCTGCAGTTCATGGGCGACTGGGCCAAGGGCGAATTCCTGAAGGCCAAGAAGGTGCCGGGCACCGATTTCGTCTGCATGCGCTTCCCGGGTACGCAAGGGTCCGTGACCTTCAACTCCGACCAGTTCGCGATGTTCAAGGTTGCCGACGACAAGGTTCCGGCCCAGCTCGCCATGGCTTCGGCGATCGAAAGCCCGACCTTCCAGTCGGCCTTCAACGTGGTCAAGGGCTCGGTCCCGGCGCGCACCGACGTTCCGGACACGGACTTCGACGCCTGCGGCAAGAAGGGCATCAAGGACCTGGCAGAAGCCAACACCAACGGCAAGCTCTTCGGCTCCATGGCCCATGGCCATGCCAACCCGGCTGCCGTCAAGAACGCGATCTACGACGTCGTGACGCGCGAGTTCAACGGCGAACTGACGTCCGAAGAGGCCGTCAAGGAACTGGTCTCGGCCGTCGAGGCCGCGAAGTAACGGGCTCGCTCCGGGGCGCACTCTAGGCGCCCCGGACACCCTATTCCGACATGCAGGCGCCGTCGAACCGCCGTGGCCAACAGGACGCGGGGAGGGGCGCTTTGATACCCAGAACCTCGCGCGGATGCCGATATCAGGGATTTCCCGACGGCCGCGCCAGAAGTGGTGAACGTTCATGGATAGCCGCAGTCGCCTGCAGGACCTGATACCGAAGCTGGTGCTTGCCCCGAGCTTCCTCATCGTCCTGATCTTTGTCTATGGCTTTATTGCCTATACCGGCTTTCTGTCGATGACGGACAGCAAGATGCTGCCGTCCTACAATTTCGTCGGGTTAAGCAATTATTCGAAGCTGTGGGCGCTGCCGCACTGGTGGCGGGCGGTGAGCAACCTGGCGATCTTCGCCGCGCTCTATATCACCATCTGCTCCGTGCTCGGCCTTGGGCTGGCAATCCTGCTCGACCAGAAGATCCGGGCCGAAGGTTTCCTGCGGCCGATCTACCTCTACCCGATGGCACTCTCGTTCATCGTGACCGGAACGGCCTGGAAGTGGTTCCTCGATCCCGGCATCGGCCTTGAGAACACCATGCACCTCTGGGGCTGGGAGAGCTTCTCGTTCAACTGGATCAAGGACCGCAACTACGCGATCTACTGCGTCGTCATTGCCGCGGTCTGGCAGTCGACCGGCTTCATCATGGCGATGTTCCTTGCGGGCCTTCGCGGCGTGGACAACGAGATCATCAAGGCAGCGCAGATCGACGGCGCCAAGACCTCGACGATCTATCGCCGGATCATCATTCCCCTGATGCGGCCGGTGTTTCTTTCCGCATTCGTGGTGCTCGCGCATCTGGCGATCAAGGCCTACGACCTGATCATCGCGCTCACCGGCGGCGGCCCCGGCCAGGCGACCGAACTGCCGGCGACCTTCATGTATTCCTACACCTTCACCCGCAACCAGATGGGCATCGGCGCGTCCTCGGCGATCATCATGCTGGTGATGATCTTCTCGATCATCGTTCCCTATCTCTATTCCGAAATCCGGGGAGCACGACGCTGATGAGCGCTCCGAGCCCAGACAACATCATTTCACACAACCGCCTCACCCGCGCGTTGATCTACACCGCGCTGATCCTCTTTGCGCTCTATTCGCTGTTGCCGCTCTACGTCATGCTGGTGAACTCGGTGAAGCCGCTCGACGAGATCCGCCAGGGCGGCATGCTCAACCTGCCGCAGACCTTTACGGTCGAGCCGTGGCTTCAGGCCTGGTCGACGGCGCAGATCGGCGTGCAGCCGACCGGCCTGAAACCCTTCTTCATCAACTCGATCCTGATGGTCGTGCCGGCCGTAGCAATCTCGACGATCATCGGCGCACTCAATGGCTACGTGCTGACGAAGTGGCGCTTTCCCGGTGCCAACATCTTCTTCGGCATGCTGCTGCTCTCGTGCTTCATCCCGTTCCAGATCGTGCTGATCCCGATGGCACGCATCCTCGGCATCCTTGGGATAGCCGGTTCGATCTGGGGCCTGATCTTCGTCCATGTGATCTACGGCATCGGCTTCACGACGCTCTATTTCCGCAACTACTACGAAGCGTTCCCGACCGAGCTGGTGCGCGCAGCGCAGATCGACGGCGCCAGCTTCTTCCAGATCTTTTGGCGCATCCTGTTGCCGTCCTCCGGTCCGATCATCGTCGTCTCGGTCATCTGGCAGTTCACCAACATCTGGAACGACTTCCTGTTCGGCGCGTCCTTCTCAGGCCCCTATTCGACGCCGATGACGGTCGCGCTGAACAACCTCGTTTCGTCCTCGACAGGCGTCAAGGAATACAACGTCCACTTCGCGGGCGCGATCCTCGCCGCCCTGCCAACGCTCATCGTCTACATCGTGTCCGGCCGCTACTTCGTTCGCGGGCTGATGTCGGGCGCCGTGAAAGGATAAGCTCATGTCTTTCTTGAAAATCAGCAACCTGCGCAAATCCTATGGCTCGCTCGAGATCCTGAAGGATATCAACCTGGAGATCGAAGAAGGCGGCTTCCTGGTGCTGGTCGGCCCCTCGGGCTGCGGCAAGTCCACACTTCTCAACACCATTGCCGGTCTGGAGCCGATCACATCGGGCGAGATCGCCATCAACGGTCGTTCGGTTGCCGATCTGCATCCCTCGAAGCGCGACATCGCCATGGTGTTCCAGTCCTACGCGCTCTACCCGAACATGACGGTTGCCGGAAACATCGCCTTCGGCATGGAAATCCGCGGCGTGCCGAAGGAGGAGCGCGAAAAGGCGATCAAGCAGGTCTCGGAAATGCTGCAGATCGGCCATCTGCTCGATCGCAAGCCGAGCCAGCTCTCGGGCGGCCAGCGCCAGCGCGTCGCCATGGGCCGGGCGCTGGTGCGCAACCCGCAGGTCTTCCTGTTCGACGAGCCGCTCTCCAACCTCGACGCAAAGCTGCGCGTCGACATGCGCACCGAAATCAAGCGGCTGCACAACCGCATGAAGACGACGATCGTCTACGTGACCCACGACCAGATCGAGGCGATGACGCTGGCGACCAAGATCGCGGTGCTGAAGGATGGCGTGCTGCAGCAGTTCGGGACGCCGGCCGAGATCTACAACAACCCGGCCAACATGTTCGTCGCCGACTTCATGGGCTCGCCGGCGATGAACCTGCTGACGGCGCGGATCGAAAAGAGCGGCTCCGACATTGCGGTCACGCTGACGCGTCCGAATGCCGAGCCGCTGAAGCTTGCGGTGCCTCAGGCCAACGGCGCACTGTCTGCCTATGCCGGCAAGGACGTCGTCTTCGGCATCCGTCCGGAAGCGCTGACCGATCCTGATGGCGCCGACCGCAATGCCAAGGTGGTCGCCGAGGGCGAGTGCCTGATCGAGGTGGTCGAGCCGGCCGGCTCCGATACCTTTGCGGTCACCCGTCTCGGCGGCAAGGAGATCGTTGCCCGGCTGAGAGCCGATGCCCGCATCGCGCCCGGGCAGACCTCGCGCCTTGCCTTCAATCTCGACAAGGCGGTGTTCTTCGATCCGCAGAGCCAGCAGCGGATCGCGTAACCAACGATGCAGCAGCAGCCGGAGATCGTCATTATCGGGTCGGGGATCGGCGGCTCCACGCTTGCGGCGGGGCTTGCCGGCTCCGGCGCCCGCATCGCCATCCTCGAGCGTGGCGACCGCCTGCCCGATACGCCGGAGGCGCGCAGCTACAGCTCGATCTTCGTCAAGGGCCACTTCCGCCCGAGGGAGATGTGGCGCGAACCCGACGGCACCGAGTTCAACCCCGGAAACTTCTACTTCGTCGGCGGCAATTCCAAGCTCTTCGGTGCGGTGCTCCTGCGCTACCGGGCCGAAGATTTCACCGAGATGCAGCATCTCGGCGGCGTTTCGCCGGCGTGGCCTTTCCCTTACGAGGAGCTGGAGCCCTGGTACGGCAAGGCCGAGCAGCTGTTTGAGGTGCGCGGCGAATTGGGCGACGACCCGACGGAGCCGTTCCACAGCTCGCCTTACACTTTCGGCCCGGTGCCGGACGAGCCGGCGATTGCGCGGGCCCGTGCAGAGCTGAAGGCGCAGGGGCTCAATCCGGCAACGCTGCCGCTCGGCGTCGACATCGACGCCTGGCTTGCCGGCGGGCGCACGCCCTGGGACGGGTTTCCGAACACCGGCAACGGCAAGATGGACGCTGAAACCGCATCGCTCGCTTCCGCACTGAAGGATCCCAATATCGAGCTGATCACCTCGGCGCATGTCGACACGCTGGAGGCGGGACCCGGCGGCCGGATCGAGGCGATCCACTACACCCACAGGGGCGAGAAGAAGAAGCTGTCGCCGAAGCTGGTGATCCTGTCGGCGGGCGCGATCAATTCGGCCGCCATCCTCTTGCGCTCCGGCGACGGCAAGGGGCTCGCCAACGCCTCCGACCAGGTCGGCCGCAACTTCATGAACCACAATTGCAGCGCCATGCTGGCAATCAACCCGTTCAAGCGCAACGACAGCATCTACCAGAAGACGCTGATGCTGAACGACTATTACCTCACCGGCGGCAGGGATGGCCTGCCGCTCGGCAACGTCCAGCTGCTCGGCAAGATCAACGGCGACATCCTCAAGGCCAATGCGCCCCTCTGGGCACCGCGGTTTGCCTTCGATTTCATGGCCGGCCATGCGGTCGACTGGTACATGATGACGGAGGACCTGCCGAACCCGGAAAGCCGCATCATGGTCGACGGCAACGGCATCATCATGCAGTGGCGACGCTCGAACATGGAGGCGCTGTCCGGGCTCGAAGCGAAGATGCGCGCGCATTTCAAGGCAGCCGGTTATCCGATCGTGCTGTCCCAGGCTTTCGACAAACGCACGCCGTCACACCAGTGCGGCACGGTGCGGATGGGCAAAGACCCGAAGCATGCGCCGCTCGACACCTACTGTCGCGCCTACGACCACCCGAACCTCTTCGTCGTCGACGCGAGCTTCCTGCCGACATCGGCTGCCGTCAATCCGGCGCTGACCGTTGCCGCTCAGGCGCTCAGGGTCGCCGACCATATCGCCACTAGGGAGTTTCGATCATGACGTCATCGACGCGCCCCGTCGCCATCGTCACCGGCGGCCGCCGCGGCATCGGTCTCGGCGTCGCCCGTGCGCTCGCCCGCGAGGGCTTCGATATTGCGCTCACCGGCCTCGGTGCGGCGGACGCGACGACCGCCCAGACGCTGTCGGAACTTTCCGGCGACCACGGCCGGGCGATCTACATCGAAGCGAACCTTGCCGATATCAGCGGCCATGCGGCGACTGTCGAGCGTGTTCGCGCCGAGCTCGGTCCGATCCGCTGCCTCGTCAACAATGCCGGCATCGCCTCGGTGATGCGGGGTGATTTCCTCGATCTGCTGCCGGAAAATTTCGACACGATCGTCGCCACCAACCTGCGGGGAACGGTGTTCTTCACCCAGGCCGTGCTCGTCTCGATGCTGACGGATCCGGCTGATGTAGCACCGCGGTCGATCATCAACATCACCTCGGTTTCGGCAACGATGACGTCGCCCGAGCGGCTCGACTATTGCATGACCAAGGCCGGCCTTGCCGCCTTCAGCCAGGGGCTGGCGCTCAGGCTTGCCAATACCGGCATCTCGGTTTTCGAGATCCGGCCGGGTATCATCCGCTCCGACATGACCGCCGGCGTCTCGGCGAAATACGATGGCTTGATTGACGGCGGGTTGGTGCCGATGCGGCGCTGGGGCGAGCCCGATGACATCGGCAATATCGCGGCCGGGCTTGCCGGCGGCAAATTCGCCTTTGCCACCGGCTCGGTCATCCAGGCGGATGGCGGGCTTTCGATCGGCCGTCTCTAGGAAACGCGCAGGATTTTTGAGGCTCGCAAGCGGGCAGGGTTTGAATTGAACACGTCGAAAATTTGGAACGTTCCAAATTGGTGACGGCGGAGGGAAGACAGGGAATGAGCTACGACTACATCATCACCGGCGCCGGCCCGGCCGGCTGCGTACTCGCCAATCGCCTCTCCGAGGATCCATCGGTCCGTGTCCTTTTGCTGGAGGCCGGTGGCGGCGACTGGAATCCGCTGTTTCATATGCCGGCCGGTTTTGCCAAGATGACCAAGGGCGTTGCCAGCTGGGGCTGGGAGACCGTGCCGCAGAAGCACATGAAGGGCAGGGTGCTACGCTATACCCAGGCCAAGGTCATCGGTGGTGGCTCGTCGATCAATGCCCAGCTCTATACCCGCGGCAACGCCGCCGACTACGACCTCTGGGCGTCCGAAGACGGCTGCACCGGCTGGGACTATCGCAGCGTGCTTCCCTATTTCAAGCGCTCAGAAGACAACCAGCGCTTTGCCGACGACTATCACGCCTATGGCGGCCCGCTCGGTGTCTCGATGCCTACGGCGGCGCTGCCGATCTGCGACGCCTATATCCGCGCCGGTCAGGAGCTCGGCATTCCCTACAATCATGATTTCAACGGTCGCCAGCAGGCGGGCGTCGGCTTCTATCAACTCACCCAGCGCAATCGCCGCCGCTCGAGCGCATCGCTTGCCTATCTTTCGCCGATTAAGGATCGCCGCAATCTGACGGTTCGCACCGGCGCGCGCGTGGCGCGGATCGTGCTTGAGGGTACACGTGCCGTCGGCGTCGAAGTCGTCACCGGCAAGGGCAGCGAGATCATCCGGGCGGAGCGTGAGGTGCTGGTAACTTCCGGCGCCATCGGTTCGCCCAAGCTCTTGTTGCAGTCCGGCATTGGGCCTGCCGATCACCTGAAATCGGTGGGTGTCGCGGTAAAACATGACCTACCGGGTGTCGGCGGCAACCTGCAGGATCACCTCGATCTCTTTGTCATTTCCGAATGCACCGGCGACCACACCTATGACGGCGTCGCAAAACTCCATCGTACGCTATGGGCCGGCCTGCAATATGTACTCTTCCGCTCGGGCCCGGTGGCGTCGTCGCTGTTTGAGACCGGTGGCTTCTGGTATGCCGATCCGAACGCCCGCTCGCCCGATATCCAGTTCCATCTCGGTCTCGGCTCGGGCATCGAGGCGGGCGTCGAAAAGCTGAAGAATGCCGGCGTGACGCTGAACTCCGCCTATCTGCATCCGCGCTCGCGCGGAACGGTGCGGCTTTCCTCCTCCGATCCGGCGGCAGCGCCGCTGATCGATCCCAACTACTGGGAGGATCCGCATGATCGCAGGATGTCCATCGAAGGCCTGAAGATCGCCCGCGAGATCATGCAGCAGGCGGCGCTCAAGCCCTTCGTGCTGGCGGAGCGCCTGCCGGGCAATTCGGTCGTCAGCGATGAGCAGTTCTTCGACTACGGCTGCGCCAACGCCAAGACCGACCATCACCCCGTCGGCACCTGCAAGATGGGCACGGACGCGATGGCGGTGGTCGGGCTCGATCTCAAGGTGCGTGGCCTTGAAGGCCTGCGCGTCTGCGACAGCTCGGTGATGCCGCGCGTTCCCTCTTGCAACACCAACGGGCCGACGATCATGATGGGGGAGAAGGGCGCCGACATCATCCGCGAGCGCCAGCCCCTGCCGCCGGCGATCTTCGCCCACGAACGCAACGACAGCCGCCCGCGCGCCCGCGCCGATATCCGTTGAGGTCCCCATGATCCGCCATTGTGTCTTCATTCGCTTCCGCCCCGAAATCTCCAGCGAGGAGAAGGCGGTGATCTTCGGGGAGATTGCCGCGCTGAAGGCCCGGCTACAGGGATTCCTTGCCGCCCATATCGGCGCCAATGTCAGCCCGGAAGTGGGCATGGACAAGGGCTTTGCCGAAGGCTTCATCGTCGACTTCACTGACGCGGCGGCGCGCGATGCCTATCTGGAAGACGAGGAGCACCGCAAGACCGGCGCCAAGATCGTTGCTGCGGCCGAGGGCGGTATTGCTGGCATCCTCGTCTACGATCTCGAAATCGCCGGCTGAGTGGCAGCGATGATCGCAGCGCGCCCCTTCCTGACAGAGCTCTTCGAGGCGGCCGTTCGAGCCGCCGATCCCTATGAGGCGATCAAGGCGCATCTGCCCGCCCCGCCGAAAGGGCGGACGGTGGTCGTCGGCGCGGGAAAGGCGGCAAGCCAGATGGCCGCCGCCTTCGAGAAGCTCTGGAAGCATCCCTTCTCCGGAACGGTCGTCGCCCGTCATGGACCGATCGAACAGTGTGAGACGATCACTGTGCTGCAGTCGGCTCATCCGGTGCCGGATGAGGCGGGGCTTGCTGCCTCGGATGCCTTGCTGAAGGCCGTGGCCGGTTTGACGGCGGACGATCTGGTCATCGCGCTGATTTCCGGTGGCGGCTCGGCCCTGCTCCCGGCGCCGCCTGAGGGTTTGACGCTCGCCGACGAGATCGCCGTCAACAAGGCGCTGCTTGCCTCCGGCGCGCCGATCTCGGCTATGAACGTCGTTCGCAAGCACGTGTCGCGGATAAAGGGCGGGCGGCTCGCTGCAGCCGCCTTTCCGGCGCGTGTCGTTAGTCTGGTCGTTTCGGACGTACCCGGCGACAACCCGGCCTTCGTCGCTTCGGGGCCGACCGTTCCGGATCGCAGCATGGCGGCCGAGGCGCTGGAGATCGTTGCCCGCTATCGCATGGAACTTCCCGACCAAGTGGTGACGCATCTGCGCTCGGAGGCCGCTGCAGCGCCCGATCCGGACAATCCGCGGTTTGCCGCGCATGAGTGTCACGTCGTTGCTTCGGCAAGCGTTTCGCTCGAAGCGGCGGCGGCCAAGGCGCGCGAACTCGGCATCGAGGCGCATATACTCTCGGACGCGATCGAGGGTGAAGCGCGCGATATCGGTCGCATGCATGCAGCGCTTGCCCGCGAAGTGGCGCTGAGAGACCGGCCGTTCGGCAAGCCGGTCGTACTGCTTTCCGGTGGTGAGACGACGGTGACGATTTCGGGCAAGGACCACGGCAAGGGCGGGCGCAACAGCGAGTTCCTGTTGTCGCTGGCGCTCGATATCGACGGCGTGTCGGGGATCGATGCGCTTGCCGCCGATACGGACGGCATCGACGGCTCCGAAGACAATGCCGGTGCCTTTGCAAATGGGCAGAGCATTGCCCGCATGCGGGCGGCTGGCATCGATCCACGTCTACATCTTACCCGGCACGACGCCTGGTCGGCCTTTGACGTGAGCGGCGATCTCTTCGTGCCCGGACCGACCGGAACCAACGTCAACGATTTCCGGGCGCTGTTGATTCGTTAGGACGCGCCTCGCGCGTAGAGACGTTAGCCGGATTCAGGTGTGCAATCGAAATGCAGACGCCGCCGCCGAGATCTTCGGCGGCGGCGTTGCCTTGTCGTGCGTCGCTTGGGCTTACTTGGCGCGCTTCAGCGCATCGCCGAGGATCGAGACGATCTCGCCAAAATGTTTCTCTTCGGCGATCAGCGGCGGCGAGAAGGCTATGATGTCGCCGGTGACGCGGATCAGCAGGCCCTTCTCGAAGCAATCGACGAAGACGTCGTAGGCGCGGGCGCCGATTGCGCCGTCGCGCGACTGCAACTCGATGCCGGCGATCAGGCCGATCGTGCGGATGTCGATGACATAAGGCAGGCCCTTCAGCGAGTGCATGGCGTCGTGCCAGGCGTCCTGCAGCTCGACGGCGCGGGTCATGAGGCCCTCGTCGCGGTAGATGTCGAGCGTGGCGATACCGGCAGCGCAGGCGGCCGGATGGCCGGAATAGGTGTAGCCGTGGAAGAGCTCGATCGCGTTTTCGGGCCCATGCATCAGCGCGTCATGCACCTTGCGGCTGGCAAAGACCGCGCCCATCGGGATCGCACCGTTGGTGAGACCCTTGGCCGCCGTCACCATATCCGGGGTTACACCGAAGAAGTCGGTGGCAAAGGCGGCGCCGAGGCGGCCGAAGCCGGTGATGACTTCGTCGAAGATCAACAGGATGCCGTGCTTGTCGCAGATGGCGCGCAGACGCTCAAGATATCCCTTCGGCGGGATCAGCACGCCGGTTGAGCCGGCGACCGGCTCGACGATGCAGGCGGCGATGGTTTCGGCGCCATGCAGCGCCACCAGCCGCTCGAGATCGTCGGCAAGCTCGGCGCCGTGTTCCGGCTGGCCCTTGACGAAGGCGTTCTTCGCGGGGTCATGCGTGTGGCGCAGGTGGTCGGAGCCAGGAAGCTGCGGGAAGACGCGGCGGTTGTTGAGGATGCCACCGACCGAAATGCCGCCGAAGCCGACACCGTGATAGCCGCGTTCTCGGCCGATCAGGCGCGTGCGGGTGCCCTGGCCGATCGCGCGCTGATAGGCGATCGCCATCTTCAGGGCCGTGTCGACCGATTCAGAACCCGAACCGGTGAAGAAGACGCGGTCGAGCTTCTGGCCTTCCGGACCCGGCGCGATTTCGGCGAGGCGCTCGGCAAAATCGAAGGCAATCGGATGGCCCATCTGGAACGACGGGGCGAAATCCATGGTCGACAGCTGGCGCTCGACGGCCGAGGCGATCTGACGGCGGCCATGGCCGGCGTTCACACACCAGAGTCCGGCGGTACCGTCGAGGATCGTGCGGCCATCGGCGCTGGTGTAGTGCATCCCTTCGGCGGACGCGAGCAGGCGGGGAGCCTGCTTGAACTGCCGGTTGGCGGTAAACGGCATCCAATAGCTGTCGAGAACGGGGGCGTTGGGTTTGGTGTGCTGGTTCATGGCATCCTCCTGAGTTCGGCGATTGACGCCATGATTTGATTTGCCAAACAAGTCCTTTTCTGCTTTCAGTTAAGTCATTGGAATTTACTGTACCGTTGTAGTATGTTTGCGCTATTTCGAACAACCTGAACACCAAGGGCTCGGATCATATGACCGTCGATATCGGAAGCCGGCTTCGTCATCTCCGCCTGATGCATAATCTGTCGCAGCGCGAACTGGCCAAGCGCGCCGGCGTCACCAATTCGACGATCTCGCTGATCGAGTCGAACGCCTCCAATCCTTCCGTCGGTGCGCTGAAGCGTATTCTCGACGGCATTCCAATCGGGCTTGCGGAATTCTTCTCCTTCGAGCCGGAACGACCGCGCAAGGCGTTCTATGCGGCGGAGGAACTGGTCGAGATCGGCAAGGGGCCGATTTCCTATCGCCAGATCGGCGAAAACCTCTTCGGCCGCAGCCTGCAGATCCTGAAAGAGGTCTATCAGCCGGGCGCCGATACCGGGAAAGTGCCGCTGGTGCATGACGGCGAGGAAGGGGGCATCGTATTGTCGGGCCGCATCGAGGTCACCGTCGACGATGAGCGGCGGATCCTGGGACCGGGGGATGCCTATTATTTTGAAAGCCGGCGGCCGCATCGTTTCCGCTGCGTCGGGCCGGTGCCTTGCGAAGTGATCAGCGCCTGTACGCCGCCGACGTTCTAGGAGCGGACGGCGCCGAGGCGCCGTCCGGAGTTCGTCAAGAAAGCCGAGCGCAGGCGTCGGCGATGCGTTTGAGCGCTTCCTTCAGTTCCGCTTCCGAGGTCGCATAGGAAATGCGGAAGAACGGCGAGAGACCGAAGGCCGAGCCCGGAACAACGGCGACGTGGGCGTCGTCGAGGAGGTAGGCGCAGAAGTCCGTATCCGTTGCGATTGCCTTGCCCGAGGGCGTGACCTTGCCGAGCATGCCGGCGCAGCCGGAGAAGGTGTAGAAGGCACCTTCCGGGACGCGGCAATCGAGGCCGTCGATGGCATTGAGGCCGGTAACGACGAGATCGCGGCGGCGCTGGAAGCTGGCGGTCCGTTCCTTCAGGAACTCCTGCGGACCAGTCAGCGCGGCAACCGAAGCGGCCTGGCTGACGGAGGAGGGGCAGGAGGTCGCCTGGCTCTGGACAACAGCCATCGCCTTGATCAGGTCGCGCGGACCGCCGGCATAGCCGATGCGCCAGCCGGTCATGGCATAGGCCTTGGAAACGCCGTTGACCGTGAGCGTGCGGTCCTTGAGGCGGGGCTCGAGCTGGGCCGGGGTGACGAAGCGGAAGCCGTCATAGACGATGTGCTCGTACATGTCGTCGACCAGCAGCCACACATGCGGATGCTTGAGGAGCACGTCGAGCAGCGGCCGGTAGTCGCTCGCGCTGTAGGCGGCACCCGACGGGTTCGAAGGCGAGTTCAAAAGCACCCAGCGCGTCTTCGGCGTGATTGCGGCCTCGAGCTTGTCGGCGGTCAGCCGGAAGCCGGAGGAGGCGTCGCAGGGGATCAGAACCGGCTTGCCTTCGCAGATCTGGACGATATCCGAATAGGAGGTCCAGTAGGGCGTCGGGATGACAACCTCGTCGCCCGGATTGATCGACGCCATCATGGCGTTGAACAGGATCTGCTTGGCGCCGGTCGAAACCGTGATCTCGTCCTGCTCGTAGGCAAGGCCGTTTTCACGCTGGAACTTTTCGCGGATCGCCTTCTTCAGTTCCGGCGTGCCGTCGAGGGCGGTGTACTTGGTGTCTCCGCGCTTGATCGCCTCGCAGGCGGCGTCCTTGACGAAGTCGGGTGTGTCGAAATCCGGCTCGCCCGCACCGAGGATGATGACCGGCTTGCCTTCGCGCTTCATGGCCTGCGCGCGGGCGCCGATCTTGAGGATTTCGGACACTCCGATCGAGGAGATCCGCGAGGCGGGCTCAAAGCCCGCCTCCTTGACCGTTGCGTTGATGGTCATGGTCTCTACCTACCTGGGTGCGCCGATTATTCGATGTCGAACGACACGCCCTGCGCCAGCGGCAGAGCCTTCGAATAGTTCACCGTGTTCGTGGCGCGACGCATGTAGGCCTTCCACGAGTCCGAACCGGATTCGCGGCCGCCGCCGGTTTCCTTCTCACCGCCGAAGGCGCCACCGATTTCGGCGCCCGAGGTGCCGATGTTGACGTTGGCGATACCGCAATCCGAGCCATCGACGGCGAGGAAGCGCTCGGATTCCTGCATGTCGCGGGTGAAGATCGAGGACGACAGGCCGGCTGCGACTGCATTGTGATCGGCAACGACGGCGTCGAAGTCGCTGTACTTCATGACGTAGAGGATCGGCGCGAAGGTTTCTTCGAGAACCGGTCCGGCCTGCTTGGGCATTTCGACGAGAGCGGGCTTGGCGTAGTAGCCGTTGTCATAACCGAGCTCGACGCGCTCGCCGCCAGTGACGGTGCCGCCATGCGACTTGGCTTCGGCGATTGCCTTCTGCATGCCGTCGAAGGCAGCCTTGTCGACGAGCGGGCCGACGAGGGCGGTGGTTTCGAGCGGGTTACCGACAGAGACCGAACCGTAGGCCTTCTTCAGGCGCGGAACGAGCTGGTCGTAGACGCTTTCATGCACGAACAGGCGGCGCATGGTGGTGCAACGCTGGCCGGCGGTGCCCATGGCGCCGAAGGCGATGGCGCGCAGCGCCATGTCGAGATCGGCCGACGGGCAGACGATGCCGGCATTGTTGCCGCCGAGCTCGAGGATGGCGCGGGCGAAGCGCTTGGCGAGGCGCGGACCGACGTCGCGGCCCATGCGCGTCGAGCCGGTGGCCGATACGAGCGGAACCTTGGGGTTGTCGACGAGAACTTCACCGACGGTGCGGTCACCGATCAGGACCTGCGACAGGCCTGCCGGCGCATCGCCAAAGCGGGCGAGCGCGCGCTCGAAGATCGCCTGCGAGGCAAGCGCCGTGAGCGGGGTCTTTTCAGACGGCTTCCAGACGACGGAGTTGCCGCAGACGAGCGCCAGTGCGGTGTTCCACGACCAGACGGCGACCGGGAAGTTGAAGGCGGAAATGACGCCGACGACGCCGAGCGGGTGCCAGGTTTCCATCATGCGGTGGCCGGGACGCTCGGTGGCGATCGTCAGACCGTAGAGCTGGCGGGAAAGGCCGACTGCGAAATCGCAGATGTCGATCATTTCCTGGACTTCGCCGAGGCCTTCGGAGGTGATCTTGCCGGCTTCGATCGAAACCAGGCGGCCGAGGTCGGCCTTGAAGGCGCGCAGTTCTTCGCCGAGCAGGCGGATCAGTTCGCCGCGCTTCGGGGCGGGAACCAGGCGCCAGGCCTTGAAGGCTTCATGCGCCTGGTCGATCTTGGCGGCGGCTTCAGCGGCCGAAACCGTCTTGAGGGCCGCGATCTTCTCGCCGGTGACCGGGCTATAGGAAGGCATGTCGCCGCCGGTGTAGAGTTCCTTGGCGACGCCCATCTTTTCGAGAAGCGCGGCGGCTTCCTTGGTCACGTCGACTTTCTTGGTTGCGATGTTCATGGTCTGACTCCCGTTTTATTGGTTTAGATCATTCGTTGGAGCGAAATGTCGGCGGAAGACCGCACACACTTTCCTCATTCCGCTCTGGCCTATCCGAAACGCACACTGCCGAGCTTTCCTGGCGAGGTCAGCGTCTTCAGGCCCGCGGCCATGTCCTTGAGTTTGTCTGGTGTATAAAAGTCGTAATAGGCCTGATTGCGGCGGCCGATCGCATGTTCCGCGCTGAAGCTGCCGTGATATTCCTCGACGGCGACGGCGAAAACCCATTCGCGTAGCCGGGGTTCGAAAGTCTCGTCCTTGAGAAGGTCGCTGTTCTTCGGCACGACGAGGTTGAAGTGCACGCCACCGTCGCCGATATGGCCGAAATCGCAGACGGTCACGTCGGGGAATTTCGAGGGCATTTCGGCCTTCATATGGTCGCAGAAGGCCATGATGTCACCCCGGCGGAAGGAGACATCGAAGGCGATCAGCTTGCCCAGGTGCTTGACGCCCTCAGACAGCGCGTGGCGTAGGGCCCAGATTTCGTGCGGCGGACCGACGAAGGCGTCGGCGAGCGGTGCCTCGTCCATCTCCCAGATTTCGGCCAGCGCCGTTTCCAGCACGGCGTCGAGCGACTGTTCGCCTTCGCGCGGTGCCCAGGTGCGGCTGATCTCGGCGAGGATGACGTAGTCAGGGACTTGGCCAGCCTGGAACGGGTTTTTCAGCGACGGCACGTGGGCAAAGGCTGCCTTGACGGCATTGCTCGACATGCCCTCGAAGGCCGAAAGGTAGGCGCCGAGGCGTTCTTCCATGGCGCGCAGCAGCGGCATCACATGGGCGCCGCTCGCCGGAACCAGCAGTGCCGTTGCCGTCTGCTGCGGCAGGCGCTCGAGGTTGAGCACGCATTCGGTGACGATGCCGAAGGCGCCCGAGGTGCCGACGAAGATCTGCTTCCAGTCAACGCCGGTGTTGTTCTTGCGCAAGTCGCATTGCAGGTCGAGCACGGTGCCGTCCGCGTCGGCCAGCACCACCTTGAGGCCGAGCGTGTTTCGGCGCACGTCGCCGTATTTCAGGAAGCGTGAGCCGCCGGTATTGGTGGCGATCATGCCGCCGATGCGCGGGTCGGCGCCGAGATCGATCGGGAAGAACAGGCCGTGCTCTTCCAGCCGCCGGTTGAGATCGGACAGCCGGAAGCCGGCATCGAGCCGAACCGAGCGGTTGTCGAGGTCGAGTTCGAAGCGTTTTGCCAGCCGGTCGAGGCTGAGGATGGCTTCGTCGCCCGACTGATCCGGCGTCGAGCCGGAGACGAGGCCGGTGTTGCCGGACTGCGGGATCAGCGCGATGCCGTTGGTGACGCAATAGGCGACAGCGGCGGAAACCTCTTCGGTCGTCGCCGGCCGCAGCACGAGCGGCGTCCGGCCGCGATCATAGCGCGCGCCGGTCTCGTAGGCTTCCAGGTCTTCCGGACGCGTGACGACACCCTTGTCTCCAAGGATGTCGGTGAGCGCGTCGATGTGCAGTTGGTCGATCATCAGGGAAGCATCATTCCGCAGCGATGGCGCCGGTCAAGGCCTGAATGCAGCTTTCGATCGAAGCCTGCTCGATACCGGCATAGTGATCGAACTCGTTGAGCACGGTCGCACCGAGATCGGCCTCGAAGCGCTTCTGGTTCGGGCTGGCGACGAAATCCTGCTGCGCCCCGTCGCCGAGGTTCGACTGGAAGATGCCAGCGGCGCTGACCGGCAGGAAGTCTTCATAGACGATCGCGTCGAACTGGACGAGGCCAGCGGCGATCAACGCTTCGATGTCGTGCTTGCTGGAGACGCCGGCCTTGCGGCCTTTTTCCGTCAGCGAATAGCTGAAGTAGCCGAGCCCGGCTTCGCGGATGCCTGCCCAGGTGTCCGGGAAAGGCTCGAAAGCCCCGGCAAGTGCCGCTTCGTATTCGCGCGCGTTGGAACCGTCGGCCGCCGGGCGGACGATCTTGCGCGAGGCGTCGAGCAGTTCGTCGTAAAGCGCGCGGCCCTTGGGTGTCAGCGCGATGCCGCGCTGTTCGATCTCGCCGAAGCGGGCGGTGTGCGAGCCTTCCTTCCAGGTGCCGTCGGCATCCTTGAAGGAAACCGGCTCTTCGAGCGCCTTGAACGAGGTCTGGCGCAACAGGATCGGGCACTTGCGGGTCGGCGGGCCCTCGACGACGGCCTTCGGGGCAATCGCGTATTCCGGCATCAGCGCCTGCACCTTGTCGATGTCGAGCGTGCGCGGCGTCAGGTGGTTGATGTGGGGGCCCTTGAAGGAGACGACGTCGGCGATCAGGCGATGGGCGTCATGCAGGCGCTTGTACATGTCGGGGCTGACATTGGCCTTGTCGTGCCAACGAAATGTTTCGAGCACTTCCGAGACGAAGCGCTCTGCATCCACCTTGTCGAGACCGCCGTCGCGCTCGGCCTTTTCCGTGAGTTCGACGGCGCCGGCGGTGAAGATCTGGCGCGCGGCCAGAATAACTTCGGCTTCGGCACGCAGCGTTTCGTCGGCGATGAGGTCGAGACGGAGCAGCGAGGTGAAGACGCGGAACGGATTACGCTTCAACGCGGCGTCGCCGACCGGGCGGAAGGCGGTCGAATGCACGGGAACGCCAGCGGTCGAGAGATCGTAGTAGCCGACCGGGTACATGCCCATGACGGCGAAGACGCGGCGCATCATAGCGAGTTCGGCGGGGGTGCCGAGCCGAATCGCGCCGTGGCGCTCCTCGGAGATGCGGTCGAGCGAGTCCGTCGCGTCGAGGCGCTCCTTCAGCTTGGGGTCGGCGGCGAGCGTATCGTCGTTGACCTTGGCGACCAGCTCCATCAGCGTGCCGTAGGCCGGCACCTCTTCGCGGTACATGACCGACATGGCTGCGGAAAAGGCCGAGCGGATGTCGTCGGCGGATACGAAACTATTCTCTTTCACTGGGGCTCGCCTCGCGCTATGGGTGAAGGACAAGGTCATTCTCATTTCGGATCATATCCGATCGAACTGGCCATTGATCGCGTTGCTTCTGACTATGTTGATGCGAGGGCGGAATGAAGTTGAGCCGAAGACTGGTTCCCGACGTGACGACGCTGCAGGCGTTCGAATGCGCCGCGCGACACGGCAGCTTCACGCAGGCCGCAGCCGAACTGAACCTCACGCAGAGCGCCGTCAGTCGCCAGATTAAGGATCTCGAAAACCAGCTCGGGGTGCTCCTGTTCGAGCGTGTGCGCCAGCGTGTGATCCTGTCGGATGCCGGGCAGAAGTTTCTGCCGGAGGTGCGCCGCCTGCTCAACCAGACCGAGGAACTGATGGTACGGGCGATGGCGTCTGCCCGGGCGGATTCAACGCTCTCGATCGCGTCATTGCCGACTTTCGGCAGCCGCTGGCTGGTGCCACGTCTCCCCGATTTCCTCAAGCGCCATCCGGACACGGTGATCAACATCGCCTCGCGCTCTGCGCCGTTCGATTTCGAGGAGCAGAATTTCGATCTGGCTATCCATTACGGGCAGCCGGTCTGGGCGCGCGCCACCTGCAGCTATCTCTGCAGTGAGATCATCGTGCCCGCCGCAAGTCCCGCCATGCTGGCAACCCATCCGGTTGCCTCCCCTGAAGATATCGTCACGGGGCCGATGCTCCATCTCGCCACAAGGCCAAAACTCTGGGCGCAATGGTTCGAGGCCAACGACATGGACGGGCGCGGCGCTTATCGCGGCAACCGTTTCGATCAGTTTTCCATGGTGATCGAGGCGGCGACCGCCGGGCTCGGCTTTGCTCTTTTGCCACGCTACCTGATCGAGCAGGAAATTGCCGCCGGCACGCTGCAGATCGTGCTCGACCGGCCGATGCAGACGGAAAACAGCTATTACCTCGCCGTGCCCGAGGGCAAGCTCGAAAACCCGATCAGCCTGGCGTTTCGCGAGTGGATCACCGAGCAGGTGGGCTGACCTGCGGTGCTTTTGTCGAAAATTCGTGGGAACCTTCCTCGCCCCATCACGTTTCGCCTCGTCTGCCACCCGCGATGAAGCTTGAAAGAGGGCATTTGAAAGAGTTGTATCGAAGTGTCACTGGGGGCGCGCACAGCGGCCGGTTCCGGCTTGATTCGGCTGTGCGCAAAACGTCCGATCTTGTATGAGCAATCCTTGCAAGCTGTTGGCACCACGGCTAAAAAATGCCATTTTCATGCATCACCGCGGCCTTGAAAACCAATGCGCCGCCGGCTTTGCGATCTCCGATGCCCAGTCGAGGGCGGTGCCTGTTACCGCCAGATCCCGGTTTCCCGGGAAATGACGGTGGATGGGAGGACACATGACCGTGTCTAGCAACGCGCCGGCTCAGCCTGATTTCTCAGGACCGCAGCCAACCCGGCACCCCGACGAGGGCCGGGCCGATCAACCCCGGTTGGATTCAGAACCCGTACCCATGCAGCTCCAAACTACGCCGCCCACCTCACCGCGCGAACCGGAAGCGAAGCAGATCGATTACAACGATTCGATCCGCTCCACCTTCTTTTCGATGGAGGACCTCCGGCAATGCGGCGAGGATCTCGCGGCAAAGGGTGTCTCCTCGCTGCCGGGCTTCTTCCCGTTCGAGTTCCGTCCGCGGCATCGCGAGAACGAGAACGAGATCCTGCGCGTCTACCGGGCGACGGCCGCGGACGTCGAGGCCGGGGCAACGATCACGCCGGCCGCCGAATGGCTGCTCGACAACCATCACGTCGTCGAAGAGGCGATCCAGGAAGTGCGGCGCGATTTCCCGCGCCGGTTCTATCGCCAGCTCCCGACGATTTCGGTTTCGGGCACGGTGATCCCGCGCACCATGGCGCTCGCCTGGCTCTACGCTGCCCACACCCACAGCACGGTGACGCGCGAAAGCATCACGGCGATGGTCGAGGGCTTCCAGAAGCACGAGACCTTCAAGATCGGCGAACTCTGGGCCTTGCCGTCGATCCTGCGCTTCGTGCTGATCGAAAATTTGCGGCGGATTGCCATCCGCGTCGAACGCTCGCGCGGCATGCGGCGCAAGGCAAACGACGTCGCCGACCAGATCATTCGCCTCAGCGATCCGGAAAAGTCGCGCACGCTGCTTGCGGAATCGGAAGCGCTGGCGGCCGACAACACCTTCGTCGCGCAGCTGCTCTACCGCATGCGTGACGGGTCGCAGACCTCAGGCGCCGTGATCGGCTGGATCGAGGATCAGCTCGAGAAGCGCGGCAGCGACGTCGAAAGCGCGCTGGTCGCCGAGCAGAACCGCCTGTCGTCCGGCAATGCGACGATGAGCAACATCATCCGCAGCCTGCGTGAGATCGACGACACCGACTGGGCCGTCTGGTTCGAAAGCGTCAGCAAGATCGATGCGGCGCTGCGTGAAGGCTCCGATTATGCGGCGCTCGATTTCGGGTCGCGCAACAAGTACCGCGACACGATCGAAAAGCTGGCGCGCCGTTCGGGGCACAGCGAATTCGAAGTGACGCAAATCGCCATCCAGATGGTGCGCGAGGCGGAAGTCGCGGCCGAGACGGAAGCGCCGCTGCAGCAGCCGAATGTCGGATCCTTCCTCGTCGGCAAGCAACGCAAGCTTCTGGAAAAGAAGATCAGCTACCGGCCGTCGGTGCTGCAGACCATCATTCGCCTCAGCCGCAGGCTCGATTGGTTTGCGATCGCCGGGCCGAACATCCTTCTGACCATCCTGGCGATGATCGCCGTCTACTCCTTCGTCAGCCCGATGGCGATCCCGAGTGGCGCGAAGCTGATCATGCTGCTGCTCTTCGCGCTGCCGGCCTCGGAAGGCGCGATGGGCCTGTTCAACACGCTGGTGACGCTGTTCGTCAAACCGTCGCGGCTGGTCGGCTACGAGTTCCTCGACGGGATCCCCGAGGACGCCCGCACGCTCGTTGCGGTGCCGTGCCTGATTTCCAAGCGCGATCACGTCGACGAACTGGTGCGCAATCTCGAGGTTCACTATCTCGCCAACCCGCGCGGTGAGATCTACTTTGCACTGGTCAGCGACTGGGCTGACAGCAAGGACGAGGAATCGAGCACCGACGCCGATGTGCTCGATTATGCCAAGCGCGAGATCGCTCAGCTCTCGGCGCGTTATGCCTATGACGGCAAGACCCGATTCTACCTGCTGCATCGCCGCCGCCTGTATAACGAGCAGGAAGGCGTGTGGATGGGCTGGGAGCGCAAGCGCGGCAAGCTGCACGAGCTGAACATGCTCTTGCGCGGTGACCGCGACACCTCGTTCCTGCAGGGCGCCAACACGGTGCCGGACAACGTTCAGTACGTGATGACGCTCGATTCCGACACGCGCCTGATGCGCGATGCGGTGACGAAGCTCGTCGGCAAGATGTACCATCCGATCAACCGTCCGGTTGTCGATCCGAAGACGCAGAACGTGATCGCCGGCTACAGCCTGCTGCAGCCGCGCGTCACGCCGTCGCTGACGACGGGCAGCGAAGCCTCCGCCTTCCAGCGCATCTTCTCCTCCAACCGCGGCATCGACCCTTACGTCTTCACCGTTTCGGACGTCTATCAGGACATTGCCGGCGAAGGCAGCTTCACCGGCAAGGGCCTCTATCATGTCGACGCCTTCGAGGCGGCGCTGAAGGGGCGCATCCAGGAAAACGCCGTTCTCAGCCACGACCTGCTCGAAGGCTCCTACGTGCGTTGCGCGCTGGTGACCGACGTCGAACTCGTCGAGGACTTCCCGACCCGCTACGAGGTGGAAATGTCGCGCCAGCATCGCTGGGCGCGCGGCGACTGGCAGCTGCTGCCCTATATCTTCAATCTGTCGAACGGGCTGTCGGTGCTCGGACGCTGGAAGATGTACGACAACCTGCGCCGCTCGCTGATCCCGCTTGCCTGGCTCGTCGCCTCGGTCATGGGCTGGTACTACATGGAGCCGACCGAAGCGCTGATCTGGCAGATCGTGCTGATCTTCAGCCTGTTCGTGGCGCCGACGCTGTCGCTGATCAACGGCCTCCTGCCGCGCCGCAACGACATCGTTGCCCGAGCGCACCTGCATGCGGTCTTGAACGAAGTCCGTGCCGCCAACGCGCAGGTCGCGCTGCGCATCGTCTTCATCGCCCACAACGCGGCGATGATGGGCGACGCCATCGTGCGTTCGCTCTACCGCACGTTCGTCAGCGGCAAACTGATGCTGGAATGGCGCACGGCCGCGCAGGTGCAGAGCGCCGGCCACGGCACCATTGGCGACTATTACCGCGCCATGTGGGTTGCGCCGGCGCTGTCGGCGATCTCGCTGGCCCTTGCGGCGATTTCCGACACCGGCCTGCCCTTCATCGGCATTCCCTTTGCGCTGCTGTGGGCCCTGTCTCCAGCCGTTGCCTGGTTCGTCAGCCAGTCGGCCGAAACCGAAGACCAGCTTGTCGTTTCCGATGAGGCGATCGACGAGATGCGCCTGATCGCGCGCCGCACCTGGCGATACTTCGAGACCTTCGTCACCGCCGAGCAGCACTTCCTGCCGCCGGACAACTTCCAGGAAACGCCGCAGCCGGTTCTCGCCGAGCGGACGTCGCCGACGAATATCGGCGTCTATCTGCTCTCCGTCATGTCGGCGCGCGATTTCGGCTGGATCGGCTTCGAGGAGACGATCAACCGGCTGGAGCAGACGATCGCCACCATCGACCGGATGCCGAAATATCGCGGCCACCTGTTCAACTGGTACCGGACGAATACGCTCGAAACGATGGAGCCGCGCTACATTTCGTCGGTCGACAGCGGCAATCTGGCCGGTCATCTGATCGCCGTGTCGTCGATGTGTCGCGACTGGGCCGAAGCGCCGTCGGCGCATGTCCAGGGCAGTCTCACCGGTATCGGCGACGTCGCTGCGATCCTTCAGGAAGTGCTGCGCGACCTGCCCGACGACCGCAAGACGGTGCGTCCGTTGCGTCGCCTGATCGAAGAACGCATCGTCGGCTTTCAGAACGCGCTCGCCGCGATTATGCGCGAACACGAGTTCGCTTCGATCCGGGTGATCAACCTGGCCGTTCTGGCGCGCGACATGCACAAGCTCACCGTCAACCTCGACCATGAGGTGCGCACGCCGCAAAGCAGCGAAGTGACGAAGTGGGCCAACTCGCTCGTCACCACCTGCGAAGCCCATATCGCCGATGGCGTCTTCGATCTCGGCGCAATCGAATCGCTGCGCCAGCGCCTGCTGGTGATGAAGGACCGGGCACGCGACATCGCCTTCTCGATGGATTTCGGTTTCCTGTTCCGTCCGGAGCGGCGCCTGCTGTCGATCGGCTTCCGCGTCAACGCCAACGAGCTCGATGAGGCCTGCTACGACCTTCTTGCGTCGGAAGCCCGTCTCACCAGCCTGTTTGCCATCGCCAAGGGCGATCTTCCGACGGAGCACTGGTACAAGCTCGGCCGGCCGATCGTGCCGATCGGCGCACGCGGTGCGCTGATCTCCTGGTCCGGCTCGATGTTCGAATACCTGATGCCGCCGCTGGTCATGCAGGAGCGTCAGGGTGGTATCCTCAACCAGACCAACAATCTGGTCGTGAAGGAACAGATCAACCACGGCCGTCGCCTCGGCACGCCGTGGGGCATCTCGGAAGCCGCCTTCAACGCGCGTGACCACGAGCTCACCTACCAATACACCAACTTCGGTGTGCCGACGCTCGGTCTCAAGCGTGGTCTCGGCCAGAACGCGGTCATCGCGCCCTACGCCTCGATCCTCGCCTGCATGTACGATCCGAAGTCGGCGCTCGCCAACCTCGGGCGTCTCCGCGAGGTCGGCGCGCTCGGCGCATACGGCTACCACGACGCCGTCGACTTCACGCCGACGCGCGTGCCTGAGGGCCAGAAGTGCGCGGTGGTTCGCAACTACTATGCCCACCACCATGGCATGTCGATCGCGGCTGTCGCCAACGTCGTCTTCAACGGCCGCCTGCGCGAGTGGTTCCACGCCGATCCGGTGATCGAAGCCGCCGAACTGCTGTTGCAGGAAAAGGCGCCGCGCGACATTCCGATCATGAATGCCAAGCGCGAGCCGGAATCGGTCGGCAAGGGCCAGGACGATCTCCTGCGCCCTGAGGTCCGCATCATCGAGAACCCGCTTTCGCAGGACCGCGAGACCGTGTTCCTCTCCAACGGCCACTACTCGGTGATGCTGACGGCCAACGGCGCCGGTTACGCCCGCTGGAACGGCCAGTCGGTTACCCGCTGGAAGCCGGATCCGGTCGAGGACCGTACCGGAACCTTCATCTTCCTGCGTGATACGACGACCGGCGACTGGTGGTCGGCGACGTCGGAGCCGCGACGCGCGGCCGGTGAGAAGATGCTGACGCGCTTCGGCGACGACAAGGCGGAATTCGTCAAGACCGTCGGTGATCTCACCAGCGAGGTGGAATGCATCGTCGCCACCGAACACGACGCCGAAGGGCGCCGGGTCATGCTGCTCAACACCGGCACCCAGGACCGCTTCATCGAAGTGACCTCCTATGCCGAGCCTGTGCTTTCGACAGACGAGGCCGACAGCGCACACCCGGCGTTTTCGAAGATGTTCCTGCGCACGGAAATCAGCCGCCGCGGCGATGTCATCCGCGTCAGCCGCAACAAGCGCAGCTCCGGCGATCCGGACATGGAAGTGGCGCATCTCGTCACCGACAATGCCGGCAGCGACCGCCATACGGAAGCCGAGACCGACCGTCGCCGCTTCATCGGTCCGGGCCGCACGCTTGCCGAAGCCGCTGCCTTCGATACGGATGCGGTGCTTTCCGGCACGGACGGCTTCACGCTCGATCCGATCATGTCGCTGCGCCGGGTCGTGCGCGTCCCCGCCGGCAAGAAGGTCAGCGTCGTCTTCTGGACGATCGCCGCCCCGAGCCGCGAGGAGGTCGATCGCGCGATCGACCGCTACCGCCATCCGGAGACCTTCAACCAGGAGCTCATCCACGCCTGGACCCGCAGCCAGGTGCAGATGCGCCATGTCGGCGTGACCTCGCAGGAAGCGGCAAGCTTCCAGATGCTCGGCCGCTACCTCGTCTATCCGGACATGCATCTGCGCGCCGATTCGGCGACGGTTCAGGCCGGCCTGGATTCTCAGTCGAAGCTCTGGCCGCTGGCGATTTCGGGCGACTACCCGATCTTCTGCCTGCGCATCAATGACGACGGCGATCTCGGCATCGCCCGTGAGGCGCTGCGCGCCCAGGAATACCTGCGCGCCCGCGGCATCACCGCCGATCTCGTGATCATCAACGAGCGCGCCTCGTCCTATGCCCAGGACATGCAGCACGCGCTCGACTCCATGTGCGAGAACCTGAGGCTTCGCGGTCTCTCGGACGGTCCGCGCCAGCACATCTTCTCGGTGCGCCGCGACCTGATGGAGGCGGAGACGTGGTCGACCTTGCTGTCGGCCTCGCGCGCGGTCTTCCATGCCCGCAACGGCACGATCTCCGACCAGATCGCCCGCGCCAACTCGCTCTATTCGCCGGCACCGGTGAAAGGCTCCGAAAAGAGCGCCGAGTTCTCAGGCCCGCTGCTGGCAGCGCCGCAGGAGAACGGGGATGCCGCTCCGGCGGAAATCAAGGGCGATGGCCTTTCCTTCTGGAACGGCTTCGGCGGTTTCGCCGATGGCGGTCGCGAATACGTCGTGCGCCTGCGCGGCGGCGAAGCGACGCCGCAGCCGTGGATCAATGTCATCTCCAATGATGCTTTCGGCTTCCACATCTCGGCCGAGGGTGCGGCCTATTCCTGGAGCCGCAACTCGCGCGACTACCAGCTGACGCCCTGGACCAATGATACGGTCGTCAACCGGCCGGGCGAAGCCATCTTCATCCGCGACATGGCAAGCGGCACGGTCGCCACGCCCTATGCGGCGCTCTCGCGCCGCCGTTCCGTCGTCTTCGAGACGGCGCACGGGCTCGGCTATTCGATCTTCCGCAGCACCCAGGACGACCTTGAGATCCAGGTCGTCCAGACGGTACATCGCAGCCTGCCGGCCAAGCTCGTCCGCGTGTCTGTCCGCAACCGTGCGGCGTCGGCGCGGCAGTTGAGGCTCTACGGCTACAACGAGTGGGTGCTTGGCAACAACCGTGCCCGTTCGGCGCCCTTCGTCCTTTCGAAATGGGACGAGACGGCCGAGGCGCTGGTGGCGACCAACCCTTACAGCATCGATTTTGCCGGCCGATCCGCGTTCTTCGCCGTCGATGGCGGCGATGCGGCCGGCTACACTGCCAGCCGCCGGGAGTTCCTGGGCGCGATCGGCGGCATTCTGGCGCCGCAGGCGGTCACTTCGGGTGCCGATCTTTCGGGCTCCGTCGATGTCGACGGCGATCCTTGCGCCGTGGTCGCAACGGACATTTCCATCGAGCCCGGTGCCGAACGGCAGGTCACGTTCATCCTCGGCGATACCGATACGGACGATCAGGTTCGAGCCATCATCGGCGAACTGCGTGAGACCGCGTTCGACACGGTGCTTGAGGCGAACAAGACGTTCTGGCGCGAATTCACTGACATCGTGAAGGTGGAAACGCCGGATCCGGCCTTCAACGCCATGATCAACAACTGGCTGCCCTATCAGAGCCTCGGCTGCCGCATCATGGCGCGCTCGGCCTTCTATCAGGCAAGCGGTGCCTTCGGTTTCCGCGACCAGTTGCAGGATACGCTGGCGTTCCTGATCCATCGTCCGGAACTCGCCCGGGCACAGATCCTCAACGCTGCCTCCCGCCAGTTTACCGAAGGCGACGTGCAGCATTGGTGGCTGCCGGGAACCGGCGCCGGCGTGCGCACGATGATCTCCGACGACGTCGTCTGGCTCGCCCATGCCGTGACCCGCTATTGCACGGTGACCGGCACGTCCGATCTCCTTGCCGAGAAGCTTGCCTTCATCACTGGCCCGGCGCTCGAAGCGGGGCAGCACGACGCCTTCTACAAGCCGGAGATTTCCGAAGAGGTCGGCGACGTCTACGAGCATTGCGCCCGTGCACTCGATCTTGCGATCAAGCGGACCGGTGAGAACGGCCTGCCACTGTTCCTTGCCGGCGACTGGAACGATGGCATGAACCGGGTCGGCGAGAAGGGGCAAGGCACGAGCACCTGGCTCGGCTGGTTCCTCGCCGGCACGCTGCGTGGCTTCCTGCCCTTCGCGCGCGAGCGCAAGGACGAGGCGCGCATTACGCGCTGGGAGGCTCATCTCGAAGCGCTCAAGAAGGCGCTCGCGACCGCCGGCTGGGATGGCGACTACTACCGTCGCGGCTATTACGACGATGGCACGCCGCTTGGCACGAGTGAGGCTCTGGAGTGCCGGATCGATTCGATCGCTCAGTCCTGGAGCGTGCTTTCGGGCGAAGGCGACGAGCAACGTTCGCTGAAGGCGATGGACGCGGTCATGGCTGAACTGGTCGACCCCGACCAGCGCATCGTGCGGCTGTTCACACCGCCGCTCGAGCGGACGTCGCAGGATCCGGGCTACATCAAGGCCTATCCGCCCGGCGTGCGCGAGAATGGCGGGCAATATACTCACGCCGCCACCTGGGTAGCCTTGGCCTTTGCCGAACAGGGCAGGGCGGAAGAGGCCTGGCGGGTCTTCCAGATGCTGAATCCGATCTCGCATGCCGAAAACCGCGAAGCGGCGGAACACTATCGCGTCGAGCCCTATGTCGTTGCCGCCGATATCTACGGCGAAGGCGATCTGGCGGGCCGTGGCGGCTGGACCTGGTATACGGGATCTGCCGGCTGGCTCTACCGTGTCGGCGTCGAGGGCATCCTCGGTATTCGCCGGCAGGGCGACAGGCTGGTCATCCGCCCGGTGCTGCCGGCAGCCTGGAACGGCTACTCGGCCGAAGTGACGCTCAATGGCGCGCGGCACAAGATTTCGGTCGAACGCGACAAGAAAAGTGGCGAGCCGATCGTCAGCGTCAACAATAGTGTCACAAAAAACGCGCATGAAGGCATTTTGCTGTAACGGCCGGCATTGAAGACAGGATGAAACCGGCTTTGTTCCCGCAAGGGCAAGGCCGGTTTTTCTTTGCGGATTTGCCGGCGGCGCGACCTCGACGGCTGAGCGTCGCGCAGGAATTCAAAGTCCTGCAGCGACCTTTGCGCGTCTGATAAGACGCGCAAAGGTCGCTGCAGATTTCGTGAGCGGGGTGCCGGGCGGGAAACCGCCTGCAGATGGCCTCCCGCTCTCCTTCATGGTGCCGGGCATCGCGCGAAAGGCGGGACGTCGGTACCCGTTTCAACAGGGATGGGGCAGGGGCGCCAAATCCTGGAAAACGGACCGCATGCTGCAAAAGACTTTTCAGGGTGGCGTCGACCCGATGTCCGCCCGATTGGTTCCGAAGGAGCGTGACACACGCCTTGATGTGTTCAGGGCGCTGTGTCTCCTGACGATTTTCGTCAATCACGTTCCCGGGCAATATCTCGAATACCTGACCCACAAGAACTTCGGCTTTTCCGATTCCGCTGAAGCTTTCGTCCTAATCTCGGGCCTCTCGGTCGGGATCGCCTATGGCGGCAAGTTCGTCTCCGGCGGTCGGCTGGCCATGACGCTCAAAATCTGGCGCCGGGCCCTGGCGCTTTACGTCGCCCACATCATGACGAGCATCGTAACGCTGGCGATCTTTGCCGGCGGCGCGATCTACTTCGGAAGGCAGGACCTGATCGGCGAGATCAACATCCGCCCGATGGTGGAACAGACGGAGCAGGGCATCGTTGCCATGGTGCTCTTGGGACATCAGCTCGGCTACAACAACATCCTGTCGATGTATGCGGCGCTGTTCCTGCTGCTGCCGGGCATCCTCTGGCTGAACGGCGTCAGCAAGAAACTGCTGCTTCTGCTCTCGGCCGCGCTGTGGTTCGCCGCGGGCATCTTCAAGTTCGTGCCGTCGAACTTCCTCGACGAGGGCTACTGGTTTCTCAATCCCTGGTCCTGGCAGTTCCTGTTCGTCATCGGCGTGGTGATGATGACCTATGTGCGCAACGGCGGATCGCTGCCGCGCTGGCCCTGGCTGATCATGCTGTCCTGTGCCTATCTTGCCGTTTCCGCCGTCTGGGTCTTGTTCTCGTTCTGGAGCATCGACCTCTCCTTCGGTCTTCCGGCCGTTCTGACAGGCTTCGATAAGACCTTCCTGTCCACGCCGCGATTGCTGCATGTGCTGGCGCTCGGCTACGTCATCGCGGTGACGCCTCGGATCAGCAACCTCGCCAAACTTGACCGCGATCATCCGCTGGCGGTGGTCGGCCGTCATTCGCTACCGATCTTCATCTTCGGCACGATCCTGGCGATGTCCGGCCAGGTGCTGCTGTTCGTGACAGGGAAGAACCCGGTCTTCGGCAGCCTCTTCGTGCTCGCCGGCATCGGCCTGCACTTTGCCTATGCCTATTATCTCGAATGGCTGCGCGGCATCGCGTCTGCCAAACCGCTAAGGGCGGCGTAGCAAACGCCGCCCTTGACCGTGCGTCAGCGTCAGGTTCTTGAACCCAGTGCCAGGCGGCAGGCAAGCCCCGTGAACACGCCGGCGAGAAGGTACTGCGGCAGTTTCGGGAAACGCCGGAAGCCGGAAAGCCTTGCGCGCAGATGGCTGCCGACAAGGATGACAGTGCCGTTCACGAGCAAGCCGATCCCGTTCAGGATGGTCGCAAGCAGAAGCATCTGCAGGACCATCGACCCGCCATTCGGGTGCACGAACTGGGGAAACAGGGCCAGCACGAACAGCGCCATCTTCGGATTGAGCAGGTTCGTCATCAGTCCCTCGCCGAAGACCCGCCGGCGTGAGAGCCGCTTGAGCGTCGACGTCGGGGACGCGCCCGAGGGATGCGAACGTACCGTCTTCCAGGCGAGATAAAGCAGATAGGCGCAGCCCGCCCAGCGCACGATCTCATAGGCAACCGGTACGGTGAGGAAGAGCTGCGAGAGGCCGAGCGCTGCCGCGAGCGCATGGCAGTAGGTGCCAAGCGCGATGCCGGCATAGGTGAGAAACCCGACGGCACGGCCCTGGCTGAGGCTGCGAGACGCAATCAGCAGCATGTCAGCGCCGGGCGTTGCGGTCAGCACGAGGCTTGCGGCGGCAAACAGAGCGATGGTGGAGATATCCGGCATTGGTGATTCCCTTGGAATTGAAGCCGGAATTCCCGTCTACCAACAATTTGGCGAATGACAAGACTTCCCGATGCGGCGCTCGCCCAAAAAGAAAAGCCACCCGCGGCTGACCGCGGGTGGCTTGATGTACGATTTGCCTGACGTCGGGCGAGCGCTACGCTGCCGTGTGGCTCATGCGGACGTCGTCGTCCGTCAGGATGCCGCTGGCGCGGAGCAGGGCTGCAAAGCGGCCGTTGCTCTGGCTGAGCTCGTTGAAACCGCCCATCTCGACGATCCGGCCCTGGTCCATGAAGACCACCAGGTCGGCCTCGCGCACCGTCGACAGGCGGTGGGCGATGATGAAGGTCGTGCGGTTCTTGCGCAGCGCATCGATCGCATCCTTGACGCGGTTCTCGGTCTCGACGTCGAGCGCGCTGGTCGCCTCGTCGAGCACCAGGATCGGCGCGTTCTTGAGGATGGCGCGAGCGATGGCCACACGCTGGCGCTCGCCACCCGACAGACGGTTGCCGCGCTCGCCGACGACCGTATCGTAACCGGTCGTGCGGCCCTCGATGAAGTCGCAGGCAGCAGCCGCTTCGGCGGCAGCCATGACTTCCTCGATCGTCGCGTCGTCACGGCCAAGCCGGATGTTTTCCGAGATCGAGCGGTTCATCAGGCCCGCATCCTGGAAGACGGTGGCGATCGAACGGCGCAGCGACTTGCGCGTTACCTTCGAGATGTCGTTGCCGTCGATCAGGATCTGGCCGTCGCGCGGATCGTGGACGCGTTGCAAGAGGTTGACGAGCGTCGTCTTGCCGGCACCCGTCGGGCCGACGATGGCGATCGTCTGGCCGGCCTTGGCGGTGAACGAGACGTTGTGCACGCCCTGGTTCGTGTTGGCAAAGTCGAAGGAGACGTTGCGGAACTCGACCTCGCCGACAACCGGCGGCAGCTCGGTCGCACCGGCCGGCTCGTCGCGTTCGCGCACGGCGTCTTCGAGGGTGAAGAAGTCCTCGAGCTTGGCACGAGCTTCGAAGATCTGCGTGACGAAGGCTTTCATCTGGTCGAGGCGCCCGATCAGCAGGTTGGCAAAGCCGATGAAGGCGATGACTTCGCCGACGCCGAGTTCGCCGCGCTGCACCAGCACGGTACCGATCACGAGGATCGCCATCATAGAGATGGTCGAGGCGACGCGGTTCAGCCCGCTTGCGAGTGCCCACCAGTCGAGTACCGGGAACTGGGCCGAGATCAGCCGCTCGGTGAACTTCTTCAGCTCGCGGGTTTCAGCCTCGATGCGGTTGTAGCTGTGCACAACCGAAACGTTGCTGATCGCGTCGGAAACGTGGGAGAAAACCGTGTGGTAGTGGTTCTCGACCGAAGCCTGGCCTTCCTTGGTGCGGCTCATGACCACCTTGCTGATCACCACATAGAGCGCGCCGAGAACGACGAGCACGAGCGACAGGCGCACGTCCATGGCAAAGGCGGTCGGAACGAGCAGAACGAGGGCGACGGCGGTCGCCAGATGCTGGCGCATGAATTCGAGCCAGAGACCGAAGAGGGTTTCGCAGGCGCGAAGCAGCGTGTGCAAGGCGTTGGACGTGCCGCGCTGGCTATGCCAGGCAAGCGGCATGGAAACGATGCGGCCGAAGGCTTCCGTCAGGAGCGTGGCGCGGCGGCCATGGGCCAGCCGGTCGGCCTCGCGGGCGACGAGCACGAAGGCGACGGTGTTGAAGACGCCGAGGCCTGCCCACATGAGCAGCATCGGCGTGACTTCGCCCTTCGACGAGATGGCGTCGATGATACGACCGAACAGGATCGGTTCGGCAATTGTGATCGCTGCCAGAACGACGTTGGCAAGCACGATCGCTGAGACGCGAAACTTGTGAACCGCAAGATACTGGAGCGCTCTTGCATACACCTGGAACAATGACACTGTCTCACCCCTTCCGGGTACCGGATTTGACGCGCCGCAGACCTTCTGCGGCGGATGCACCCGCGTCCTCGAGGTTCCCCATGGCGAGCATTGAAGCCTCGCGCCGTTAGAGCACTCGGGGCCGCGCTGAGACGGTCTTTTGCGGCAATGGGAAGCCGTAGCCGGACGCAGGACAGCCACTCGTTTTCCCGTTTCGCTCGTCTGTGAGCTTGGCGAGAATATTCATAGTCTGCTATCTGTCGTGCCAACTCCGATTTCTTGCATATTTCGCATAAGACCGGGCGTGGTATGACGGATTATCGCGGGTGCAACATGAATGGTCGCTGAACGGTGCCTTTATGTCCGGATTCGGAAATGCGACCATATGCATCGACCTGGAAGGTGATCCATGAACATTACGCTGCTCGTACAGTTTCTCGCGCTTCTGGAGGAGATGAAGACACGCGAGGAAATCATCCCGGAATTCGAGCGCCTGCTCGATCGCTGCGGCTTCGACTTCTACGGCGTCGTGCGCCAGCCCAAGCCGCATGACAACCCGCTGAGGCTGCTGCTTGCCGGTCGCTGGCCCGAGGGCTGGCCGCAGATCTATATCCGCAAGAAGTTCGTGGTGATCGACCCGACCATCCGCTATCTCGGCCATGCCCAGCGTGGTTTCCGCTGGCGCGATACGCTGTTTGCTTTCCGCTCCGATCCGCATCGCAAGCGCATGGAAAGCATGATGATCGAGGCCCGCAACCACGGTCTCTACGACGGCTACATCTTCCCGGTGCACGGCCGGCGCGGTCTGCTCGGCAACCTGACGGTCGGCGGCCGCGTCGTCGACCTGAGCCCTGTCGAGATCAGCCTGTTCGACTCGATCGCCAAGCGGCTGTTCTGGAAGCTCTTGGACCTGACCGACCCCGAGGTTTCGGCCGAGCTCGGTTCGCGTGTCGAAGTGCAAATGACGCGGCGCGAAATGGAAGCCCTCAATTATCTCGCCGACGGACTGACCTCCAACGACATCGGCAAGGTGCTGGATATTTCGAGCCACACGGTCGATTGGTACATGAACGGAATCCAGGAAAAGCTGAAGGCCAAGAACCGCCACCACGTCGTGGCGATCGCCTTCCGTCTCGGCCTGATTTCCTAAAGTCGAAAGGCATTCGGTTTCCTGTCGCATCTGAAATTGCGCTCTGCCCGGTGACCCGCTAATACTTTATTTCGCGGGTGCAGCATTTCCCGCAATATCAAGTCATTGAGGAGACCGACTTGCCTATCTCGAAGATCCTTGTTGCCAACCGTTCTGAAATTGCCATCCGCGTTTTTCGCGCTGCAAACGAACTCGGTCTGAAAACGGTCGCGATATGGGCGGAAGAGGACAAACTCGCGCTGCACCGCTTTAAGGCGGATGAAAGCTACCAGATCGGCCGCGGCCCGCATCTTGCGCGCGACCTCGGCCCGATCGAAAGCTACCTGTCGATCGAGGAAGTGATCCGCGTCGCCAAACTCTCGGGTGCCGACGCCATTCATCCGGGCTACGGCCTGCTGTCGGAAAGCCCGGAATTCGTCGATGCCTGTGACGCCGCCGGCATCATTTTCATCGGTCCGCGCCCGGCGACGATGCGTCAGCTCGGCAATAAGGTCGCAGCCCGCAACCTCGCCATTTCCGTCGGCGTTCCGGTCGTGCCGGCCACCGATCCGCTGCCGGACGACGAAAAGGAAATCCATCGCCTCGCCGCCGAGATCGGCTACCCGGTCATGCTCAAGGCCTCCTGGGGCGGCGGCGGACGCGGCATGCGCGCCATTCGCGATCCGAAGGATCTGATCCGCGAGGTGACGGAAGCCAAGCGCGAGGCCAAGGCCGCCTTCGGCAAGGACGAGGTCTATCTCGAAAAGCTGGTCGAGCGCGCCCGCCACGTCGAAAGCCAGATCCTCGGCGACACCCACGGCAATGTCGTGCATCTGTTCGAGCGCGACTGCTCCATCCAGCGCCGTAACCAGAAGGTCGTCGAGCGCGCGCCGGCGCCCTACCTCTCCGATGCGCAGCGGCAGGAACTGGCCAACTACTCGCTGAAGATCGCCAAGGCGACCAACTACATCGGCGCCGGCACCGTCGAGTATCTGATGGATGTGAACACCGGCAAGTTCTACTTCATCGAAGTGAACCCGCGCATCCAGGTCGAGCACACCGTCACCGAAGTGGTGACCGGCATCGACATCGTCAAGGCGCAGATCCACATTCTCGACGGCGAGGCGATCGGCACGCCGCAATCGGGTGTGCCTGACCAGGCTGACATCCGCCTCAACGGCCACGCGCTGCAGTGCCGCATCACCACGGAAGATCCGGAGCAGAACTTCATTCCCGACTACGGCCGCATCACCGGCTATCGTTCGGCGGCCGGTTTCGGCATCCGTCTCGACGGCGGCACGGCCTATACCGGCGCCTACATCACCCGCTACTACGATCCGCTGCTGGTGAAGGTCACGGCCTCGGGCAGCACGCCTCAGGAAGCGATCAGCCGCATGGACCGGGCGCTGCGCGAATTCCGTATCCGCGGTGTGGCGACCAACCTCACCTTCCTCGAGGCGATCATCGGCCACGAGCAGTTCCGCAACAACACCTACACCACCCGCTTCATCGATACGACGCCGGAACTCTTCCAGCAGGTCCGGCGCCAGGACCGTGCGACGAAGCTCTTGACCTATCTCGCCGACGTCACCGTCAACGGTCATCCGGAGGCCAAGGGTCGTCCGAAGCCGCCGGCGGATGCGGCCAAGCCCGTCGTGCCGTTCATCCAGGGCGAAATCCCCGCCGGTACCAAGCAGAAGCTCGACGCGCTCGGCCCGAAGAAATTCGCCGAGTGGGTGCGCGGTGAAAAGCAGGTTTTCCTGACCGATACGACGATGCGCGACGGCCATCAGTCGCTGCTTGCGACCCGCATGCGTACGCATGACATCGCCCGCGTCGCCGGCACCTATGCTCGTGCGCTGCCGCAGTTGTTCTCGCTCGAATGCTGGGGTGGTGCGACCTTCGACGTTTCCATGCGCTTCCTCACCGAGGACCCGTGGGATCGTCTCGCCCGCATTCGCGAGGACGCGCCGAACCTGCTGCTGCAGATGCTTTTGCGCGGCGCCAACGGCGTCGGCTACAAGAACTACCCCGACAACGTCGTGAAGTACTTCGTCCGCCAGGCGGCGAAGGGCGGCATTGACGTCTTCCGCGTCTTCGACTGCCTCAACTGGGTCGACAACATGCGCGTGTCGATGGAGGCCGTTGCTGAAGAGAACCGCATCTGCGAGGCGGCAATCTGCTACACTGGCGACATCCTGAACTCGGCCCGCCCGAAGTACGATCTCAAGTACTACACGGCATTGGCGGCCGAGCTCGAAAAGGCCGGTGCGCACATGATCGCCGTCAAGGACATGGCGGGCCTGTTGAAGCCGGCCGCCGCGCGCGTGCTGTTCAAGGCGCTGCGCGAAGCGACGGATCTGCCGATCCATTTCCACACGCACGACACCTCGGGCATTGCGGCTGCAACCGTGCTTGCCGCGGTCGATAGCGGCGTCGATGTGGTCGATGCGGCGATGGATGCGCTTTCCGGCAACACCTCGCAGCCCTGCCTCGGCTCGATCGTCGAGGCGCTGCGCGGCTCGGAGCGTGATCCGGGCCTCGATCCCGAATGGATCCGCCGCATCTCCTTCTATTGGGAAGCAGTGCGTTACCAGTACGCCGCCTTCGAAAGCGACCTCAAGGGACCGGCGTCGGAAGTCTACTTGCACGAAATGCCGGGCGGTCAGTTCACCAACCTCAAGGAGCAGGCCCGTTCGCTCGGGCTGGAAACCAAGTGGCACCGCGTTGCCCAGGCCTATGCCGATGCCAACCAGATGTTCGGCGACATCGTCAAGGTGACGCCGTCCTCCAAGGTGGTCGGCGACATGGCACTGATGATGGTCTCGCAAGACCTGACGGTCGCCGACGTCGAGAACCCGGCCAAGGATATCGCCTTCCCGGATTCGGTCGTCTCGATGCTGAAGGGCGATCTCGGTCAGCCTCCGGGCGGCTGGCCGGAAGCGCTGCAGAAGAAGGCGCTGAAGGGCGAGAAGGCTTACACCGCCGTTCCCGGCTCGCTGCTGCCGCCGGCCGATCTCGACGCGGAGCGCAAGGCGATCGAGGACAAGCTCGAGCGCAAGGTCGACGACTTCGAGTTCGCCTCCTACCTGATGTACCCGAAGGTCTTCACCGATTACGCGGTCGCGGCCGACACCTATGGTCCGGTCAGCGTGCTGCCGACGCCGGCCTATTTCTATGGGCTTGGACCGGGCGAGGAGCTGCAGCCGGAGATCGAGCGCGGCAAGTCGCTGGTGATCCTGCACCAGGCCAAGAGCGAGCCGGACGAGAAGGGCATGGTCAAGGTGTTCTTCGAACTCAACGGCCAGCCGCGCCTGATCAAGGTACCGGACCGCAACCGCAGTGCGACGAGCGCCGTGCGCCGCAAGGCCGAAGGCGGCAATGCTGCCCAGCTCGGCGCTCCGATGCCGGGCGTCATCTCCACGGTCGCGGTTCATCCGGGCCAGGCGGTTAAGGCCGGTGACGTGCTGCTCTCGATCGAGGCGATGAAGATGGAAACGGCGCTGCATGCCGAGAAGGACGGCACGATCGCCGAAGTTCTGGTGCGCGCCGGCGACCAGATCGACGCCAAGGACCTGCTGATCGTCTTCGACGCGTAAGCGTTTGCCACACGGACAGACAAAAACGGCCGGATGCGAATCCGGCCGTTTTTGTTTTGCGATGGATGAGACGACGGCTGCTTAGCGCCTAGGCCAATGGAACCGGTCCCAATGCTTCCCTTCAGATCTCGTAGTCGTGCGGAGCGCTGAGCGAGGCAATGAACTTCTTCGTTCGCTCGCGCTCGGGCGCCGAGAAGATCGTCTTTGGCGCGCCGCTTTCGACGATGAGGCCGCCGTCGAGGAAGATCACCTTGTCGGCAACGCGCGAGGCGAGCCGGAGGTCGTGGGTGGCCATGACCATGGTGGTGCCTTCGCGGGCAAGCCGGCTCAGGACTTCGACCACTTCTTCCGCCAGTTCAGGGTCGAGCGCCGAGGTCGGCTCGTCGCAGAGAAGCACGCGCGGCGAAGGGGCAAGGGCACGGGCGATCGCCACGCGCTGCTGCTGGCCGCCGGAAAGTGTTGCCGGCCAGGCGTCGGCCTTGTGCGCCATGCCGACCTTTTCGAGCAGTTCCATTGCCCGGGTCTTTGCCCTGTCCGCCGGCCATTTCAGCACGGTGACGAGGCCTTCCATGACATTGCCGAGTGCGGTCTGGTGCGGGAAGAGCTGGAAGTTCTGGAACACCATGCCGGTCTGCCGGCGCAGACGCTGGATCGCCGTCCAGCCGATCTTGCGGCCAGGGGCGAATTCAAGCTTCTCGTCGCCAAGCTTGATCGATCCGGAGGTCGGGATCTCCAGAAGGTTGATGCAGCGCAGCAGCGTGCTCTTGCCGCCGCCGGACGGGCCGACCAGCGCGGTCACAGTGCCCTCGGCGAGCGTCACGGAAATATCCTTCAGCACGAGATTGTCGCCGAAGCGCTTTTCGATGTGGGAGAGCTCGATCATGTGCGTGCCTCCAGGAAGCCGCCATAGCGGGCGAAGCGTCGCTCCAGCCTGACCTGCAGGGCGGAAAGAACGGAGCTCATGGCAAGATAGATCAGCGCCGCCTCGATGTAGAGGATCAGCGGCTCGTAGGTGGTGGCGACGATGCGCTGCGCTGTCTGGAACATCTCGGGCACAGTAATGGCGGCGGCAAGCGACGTATCCTTCACCAGCGAGATGAACGTGTTCGACAATGGCGGCACGGCGACGCGGGCTGCCTGCGGCAGGATCGTGCGGCGCATTGCCTGGCTCCAGCTCATGCCGATCGAATAGGCTGCCTCCCATTGTCCGCGCGGGACCGACGAAATCACCGCGCGAATGATCTCGGAGGTGTAGGCGCCGACATTCAGCGAGAAGCCGATGAGCGCTGCGGTGAAGGCGTCGAGCAGGATGCCGGCGCTCGGCAGGCCGTAAAAGATCACGAAGAGTTGGACCAGCAACGGCGTGCCGCGGATCACCCAGACGTAAAAGCGCGCGATCCAGGCGACCGGTGCCGGCCCGAAGAGCCGGGCGACGGCGGTGACGAGCCCCAGGATCAGGCCGAAGATGAAGGAAAGCAGCGTCAGGGGGATGGTAAAGGTCAGGCCGGCCCAGAGCAGGGACGGCAAGGATTCCAGCATCAGTGGGAGCCAGGTGGTCAAGGGCGAGCCTTTCAAAAAGCGCGATCCGCCCCGGGGTCCGGAACGGATCGCTTTTCATAGCCGAGAATGGCCGGCTGAGAAACCGGCCGAGGGCCCAGTGATCGGGTTACTTCGAGACGTCGGCGCCGAAGTACTTCTGCGAGATCTTGTCGTAGGTGCCGTCGGCCTTGATGTCGACGAGCGCCTTGTTGATCGCCTCGAGAAGCTCCGGCTCGCCCTTGCGGATGATGATGCCGGAGAAGTCGGCATCGGCCTGCTCAGCGGCGATCTTGACCGGGGCGTCGGGCTTCTTCTTCTTGAAGTCGAGGAAGGAGAGGCTGTCGTTGATCGTCGCGTCGGCACGGCCGGTCAAGACGAGCTGGATCGACTGGTCGAAGCCGTCGGTGCCGACGAGTTCGGCGCCGGACGCGGTTGCGAGCTTGCCGAAGTTGCTGGTCAGCGACTGGGCCGACTTCTTGCCCTTGAGATCGGCAAAGCCCTTGATCTCTTCGTTGTCCGACTTGACGATCAGCACAGCCTTGGAGGCGATATAGGGCTCGGAGAAGTCGTACTTCTTCTTGCGCTCCTCGGTGATGCCGACCTGGTTGATGACCGTGTCGTAGCGGTTGGCGTCGAGGCCGGCGATCAGGCCGTCCCACTTGCCTTCGAGGTATTCAGCCTTGACGCCGAGCTTCTCGGCGACGGCCTGGCCGATCTCCACGTCGAAGCCGACGAGCTTGCCGGAGGCGTCGTGATAGGTGAACGGGGCATAGGTGCCCTCGGTGCCGATCTTCAGGACACCGGCAGATTTGATCGCATCGAGATTCTCGCCGGCTTCAGCGGAGCCAAGTGCGGCAACCTGCATCAGAGCGGCGGCAAACAGCGTGGGGAGGAGTTTCATCGTGATTTTCCATCTTCTTTCTTGCCCGGCCCGTCGTCCGGATTGAGCGGACAATCGCATAAAAAATCGGCGATCTGAGCGTATAAAACACCAATTCCTGAGCGTTTTGATGAAGAATTTTCCTCGAATTGACCCCGATTGCGCGCAAAAGCCACGGTTTGTCGAAATTCGCGCGCCGCTCCGATTTGGGCGCTGTGCCGGCTTGAAAACGGTTTCAAAAATTGCTATGCGCATTTATGGCGATTCATGCACGTTTATGCACGGTTGGTGAAAATGTCAGGGGAACTCCTTCTTCGTGAGCGAAAGACGCTGATCCAGGAGCGGTTGAAGGCCAATGGCCGGGTGCTGGCTGCTGATCTTGCGGCTGAGCTTAGCGTTTCAGAAGACACGATCCGCCGCGATCTCCGGGAAATGGCCGCGGCAGGACTGTGCGAGCGCGTCTATGGTGGCGCACTTCCGGTCGCGCCGGCGGCCCACAGCACATTGCGAGAACGGGTGGCGATGGCGCCGGAACGCAAGGCGGCGCTGGCGCGCACGGCGGTCGGCCTGATCAAGCCTGATATGACCGTGTTCCTCGATGCCGGCTCGACCAATCTTGCGATCGCGCAACTGATCGAGCCGGAGCTGCCGGTCACCGTCGTCACCAACACACCGCTGATTGCCGTCGCGCTCATGGAGAAGCCGGGTGTCGATCTGATCCTGCTCGGTGGCCCGCTCAACCGTGCCGTCGGTGCGGCGATCAGCGCGCGGGCTCAGCGCGACGCGGAGCTGCTCCGGCCCGATCTCTGCTTTCTCGGCACGTGCGGCGCCGACGCCGTTGCGGGCCTGACGGCGATCTATTTCGAGGATGCGGAATTCAAGCGGCTCATTGCGTTGCGCAGCCGGCGCCTGGTTGTCGCCGTCACCAGCGACAAACTCGGTACGGCCGCCGCGCACGGGGTCGTCGATATCAATGACAAGGTGACGCTGCTGCTCGAGGCGGATGCGTCGGCCGAGCATCGGTCGGCCTTCGAGGCGACAAGGGCAGAGGTCCTGATGGCGGGAGAGACGGAATGACGACGATCACGCATGTGGCGCTCTGGACGCGGAACCTCGAGGCGATTGCCAGCTTCTGGTCGTCCTTCTTCGGCGCCGAAGTCGGCGAGATCTATGAAAGCCGACGGCGGCCGGGCTTTCGCTCGCGGTTCCTGACGCTTGGCGACGGCCCGGCATTCGAGATCATGGAGGGCCCCTGGGTTGGGCAGGCCGATCCGGCTGAAGAACGTACCGGCCTTGCCCATGTGGCGCTGTCGCTCGGCAGCGAGCAGGCGGTCGAGGCGATGGCCGCGCGCGCCGAGGCTAACGGCATTCTGGTCGCAAAACCGCGATGGACCGGCGATGGCTTCTATGAGGCTGTTGTTCGCGACCCCGATGGAAATCTGATCGAAATCACAATTTGAGCCGGGCGACCCGGCACAGAGGCAAGACCATGGACCAACGTTCTCCTTCCGCGACCGTCCGCCAGGGCTACATGACCCGCAACCGGCTGGCGGTTTCGCTGCTCTTCCTATTGAACGGCTTCGTCATCGGCAGTTGGGCGCCGAAGATCCCGGAATTCAAGGACCGGCTCGGCATCAGCGAAAGCGTGCTCGGCCTGTTGATCCTGATGTTCGGTATTGGCTCGCTGGTGCTCATGCCGATTGCCGGCGGCTACATCGCCCGTGTGGGGTCGCAGAAGGTGGTCAAGGTCACCGCCATCATACTGTCGCCGTTGCTTCTGCTTCTGACGCTTGTCCCCGATGTCTGGACGGCGGCTGTCGCCATGTTCCTGCTTGGCGGTTTTGCCGGCGCAATGGACGTCGCGATGAACGCCAATGCCGTCGAGGTCGAGAAATCCATGCGTCGGGCGATCATGTCGTCCTGCCATGCCTATTGGAGCCTCGGCGGCCTGATCGGTGCCGGTATCGGCGGCTTCCTCATGGCCCGCTTCGGTGTGCTGCCGCATGTCCTCGTCGTCACTGCGATCTGCCTGGTACTGATTGTCGCCGCTTGGCCGATGATCCTGGCTGACAAGCCGCATCCAGGCGCAGCCAAGGAAAAGCTGCGCCTGCCGATGACGCCGCTCCCCTGGCTGATCGGCATCATGGCGCTGTTCTCGATGGTGCCTGAGGGCACAGTGCTCGACTGGGGTGCGCTTTATCTGCGCAACGAGCTTGGCGCCTCCGTTGAGCTTTCCGGCTTCGGCTTTGCCGCCTTCTCCGCCACCATGGCGACCATGCGTTTTGCCGGCGATTTCGTGCGGGATCGCTTCGGCGCCAAACGGACGCTCCGCATCTGCACCGTCACGGCACTCGTCGGCATGATCGTCGCGGGCACGGCGCCCAATGCCTATATCGCCATCCTCGGTTTTGCGATCGCCGGCATCGGCATCTCCAACATGGTGCCGATCGCGTTCTCGGCCGCCGGCAACATGCCGGGCCTGCAGCCGGGCATCGGGCTCTCGGTCGCGACCTTCATGGGCTATTCCGGCATGCTGTTCGCACCGTCGCTGATCGGCTTCGTTGCCGAGCATACGGGCTTTGCCATCATCTTCGCCTCGGTGCCGCTGCTCTTCATCGTCGTGCTTCTCTTGTCGCACCATGCGATCCATGCGGATCACGCTAAGGGGCACTGAGACGGAACGGCGCCATCAAATCGCCGTCAGGGCATGATGTCGCCGTTGACAATCAGGCTTTCCTCATCCACCTGATGGGCAAATGGCCAGGGCGAGTTGAGGAAAGTCCATGCGGGTTCTGCCCGCATCCTCGCCCGGCTCAGTGACCCACGAAGAGGCCTTCATGTCTTCCGCCTTCGATTTCGATCCGCAGCCCCGCCGCGCCTCCGTCGCCGTCGATGTCGGCGGCGTCATCGTCGGGGGCGGCGCACCGGTCGTGGTCCAGTCGATGACCAACACCGATACGGCCGATATCGATGGGACCGTGGCCCAGGTGGCCGCGCTGCACAAGGCCGGTTCGGAACTGGTGCGCATCACCGTCGACCGCGACGAGAGTGCGGCGGCGGTGCCGAAGATCCGCGAGCGGCTCGAGCGCCTTGGTCTTGACGTGCCGCTCGTCGGCGACTTCCACTATATCGGCCACAAGCTGCTTGCCGATCATCCGGCCTGCGCCGAGGCGCTTGCGAAGTATCGCATCAATCCGGGCAATGTCGGGTTCAAGGACAAGAAGGACAAGCAGTTCGCCGAGATCGTCGAGATGGCGATCCGCTACGACAAGCCGGTGCGCATCGGTGTCAACTGGGGTTCGCTCGACCAGGAACTGCTGACGCGGCTGATGGACGAGAACAAGGCGAACGGTTTTCCGCTGACGGCGCAAGAGGTGACGCGCGAGACGATCGTGCAGTCGGCGCTGCTCTCGGCGGAACTCGCCGAAGAGATCGGTCTGCCGCGCAACCGCATCATCCTTTCGGCCAAGGTTTCCGGCGTTCAGGACCTGATCGCCGTCTATGCCATGTTGTCGGCCCGCTCGGACCACGCACTGCATCTCGGCCTCACCGAGGCCGGCATGGGCACGAAGGGCATCGTCGCCTCGTCCGCTTCGCTCGGCATCCTCATGCAGCAGGGCATCGGCGATACGATCCGCATTTCGCTGACGCCTGAGCCCGGCGGCGACCGCACCCGCGAGGTGCAGGTGGCGCAGGAATTGCTGCAGGTCATGGGTTTCCGTCAGTTCATCCCCGTTGTTGCCGCCTGTCCCGGCTGCGGACGCACCACATCCACGGTGTTCCAGGAACTCGCCCAGAAGATCCAGGACGACATCCGCCGCAACATGCCGGTCTGGCGCGAGAAGTATCCCGGCGTCGAGGGCCTGAAGGTCGCGGTCATGGGTTGCATCGTCAACGGCCCGGGCGAAAGCAAACATGCCGACATCGGCATCTCTTTGCCCGGCACCGGCGAAATGCCGGCCGCCCCCGTATTCATCGACGGCGAGAAGGCAATGACGCTGCGCGGCCCCAACATTGCCGGCGACTTCGAGACGCTGGTTTCCGACTATATCGAGAAGCGCTACGGCCGCGGCCAGGCGGCGGCCGAATAACGGACAGCCCGTCTACGGCAATTGTGGGCGATCAGAGCCGCGACGTCAGCAGCTTCAGCCCGGCAAAGGCAAAGAAACCGGCCATCAGGCTTTCGATCAGCCGCCTGGACTTCAGATAAGCGCGGTGTACCGGCGTGAGCGAGAAGACGATCGCAAAGCCGCAGAAGGTCATCAGACCCAAGACCATGCAGCCGCCGATAAAAGTGGCGGTAACGCCGACCGGCGCGCCCGCGGGCATGCCGAGTGACACCAGCATGATCCAGGAGAAGATCGCCTTGGGGTTCGTCAGGTGGATGCCGAGCCCCTTGAGATAGAGCCGCTTCAGCGAGGTCTGCACCTTTGCCGTCGGTACGATCGCGCTCTTGTCGCTGCGCATGGCGGCGCGCAGTGCGTTATAGGCGAGCCAGAAGAGATAGCAGGCGCCGGCGATCTTCAAGACGATGATCGCGTGGCCATAGGCGCGGATCAGCGCCGAGAGACCGGAGGCCGTCAGCATTGCCCAGGTGTAACTTCCCGTCAGAACGCCAAGGGCAAGCGCCAGGCCCGCCTTTCGTCCCTGGCTGACCGAGGTGGTGATGATCGCCAGGATCGCCGGCCCCGGCGATGCGGTCGCGATCAGATAGGCGGTCCAGGCAATGAGAAGCTGCGGCAGATAGGGCGTCAGGTCGAACATGCGAGAAAAGCTCCGGCTCGGTCGCCGGAGGCTAGATCAGTTCGTCGCCGGTTTGAAACAGCGAAATGTCACCGAGACAACTTAGAGGATCTCGTCTAGCGCCTCGATCAGGCGCGCGCATTCGGCATCGGTGCCGATGGTGATGCGCAGGAAATCGGAGATGCGCGGCTTGGCGAAATGGCGCACCAGCACGGCGCGCTCGCGGAGCGCCTTCACCAGCGTTTCTCCGCGATGGCCGGGATGCCGTGCGAAAACGAAGTTTGCCGACGAAGGCAGCACCTCGAAGCCGCGCGCTGTCAGTTCGGCCGTGAGCCGGTCGCGCGACGCGATGATCTTGGCGCGAGTCTCCTCGAACCAGGTTTCATCCTCGATCGCTGCGATGGAGCCGGCCTGGGCCGGGCGGCCGAGCGGATAGGAGTTGAAGCTGTCCTTCACCCGCTCCAGCGCCTCGATCAGCGGGCGCTGGCCAATGGCGAAGCCGACGCGCAAGCCCGCAAGTGCGCGCGACTTGGAGAAGGTCTGGACGACCAAGAGGTTCTCGTATTTCGAAACCAGTTCTGCGGCCGACTGGCCGCCGAAATCGACATAGGCCTCGTCGATGACGACGGGCTGGTCCGGATGGCTTGCGACCAGCCGCTCGATGTCGGCGAGCGGCAAAGCGATGCCGGTCGGGGCATTCGGGTTCGGCAGGATGATGGCGCCGCAGGGCCGGTCGTAGTCGGCGAGATCGATCTCGAAGCGATCGCTGAGCGGGATCTCGACCGTGTCGATCTCGAAGAGCCGCGCATAGGTCGAATAGAAGCTGTAGGAGATATCCGGATAGAGCAGCGGCGCGTCGTGCTTCAGCAAGCCGGCGAAGATGTGCGCCAGCACCTCGTCCGAGCCGTTGCCGACGAAGACTTCTTCGGCGGTCACGCCATAGCGTACGGCGATGGCCTGGCGCAGCTTCAGCGCCAGCGGGTCCGGATAAAGGCGAAGATCGCTGCTCGCTGCCGCGGCGATCGCGTCGAGCACCTTCTCAGACGGACCGTAGGGGCATTCGTTGGTGTTGAGCTTCACCAGGTTGGCGATGCGCGGCTGTTCGCCAGGCACGTAGGGCTTCAGCTTGGAGACGATCGGCGACCAGTATTTGCTCATGGATCTAGCTCCTGCGATTGGCGATGAAACGGGCGGCTTCGACGAGAATGGCCGAGCGCGCTCCATAGGGCGCAAGCAGCGCTTCGGCTTCGACGACCAGTTGCTCCAGCCGGTCTTCCGCCCAGGTCTGGCCGTTGAGCGCGACCAGCGTGCCCTTGCCACGGGCGGCGTCCTTGCCGGTTGCCTTGCCCATGGTCTCCGCATCCGCGGTAAGGTCGAGCAGGTCGTCGGCAAGCTGGAAGGCAAGGCCGATCTTTTCGCCGAAGGCGCGAAGCCGCGCGCGGTCCTCCTTCGAAGCGCCGGCGACGATGGCGCCAGCCTCGCAGGCAAAGCGGATCAGGGCACCTGTCTTCATCGCCTGCAGCGTGACGATCCCGGCCTCGTCCGGTGGCGACTTTTCCGCGGCCAGGTCGAGCGCCTGTCCGCCGGCCATGCCGCCGTGGCCGGCGGCGCGTCCGAGCGCCAGGATCAGTTCCACCTTCTGCGCATCCGAAAGCGCTGTCTCGGGTGCTGCGATGATATCGAAGGCGAAGGTCAGCAGGCTGTCGCCGGCAAGAATCGCCGTCGCCTCATCGAAGGCCCTGTGCACGGTCGGCTGGCCGCGGCGCATGTCGTCGTCGTCCATCGCCGGCAGGTCGTCATGGACCAGCGAATAGCAATGCACGCATTCGAGTGCCGCGCCGACGCGCAAGGCCGCATCGCGATTGCCGCCGAGCAGATCGGCGCATTCGATCACCAGGAAGGGGCGCAGACGCTTGCCGCCGTTCAGCACGCCGTGGCGCATGGCCGCGAGCAGGTTTGCCGGCCGGGCGATTTCGTCGGCTTCCGTCGTCTGGCCGAGCAGACGTTCCAGCAGACCCTCGACGGTGCGGGCATTGGTGGCGAGGCGACGGGTAAAAGGCGATGTGTCCTGGCTCATGCGCGCTCTTTGACATGGGCGAAGAGGGCTTTCAACGGGGATTCGTGTCGCAGCCGCGCGCTTTCCCTGGGACAGCCTTCTCGGCGCCTTGCCTTTTGCCAGAAAGCCCGTTCAACTCTGCCTGCGCATGCACTAAGAGAAGCGGATGGACAGCGAGGTGAACAGTCAGGCCGCGAACGTCGTTCCGGAAGCGCGCGAGGAGGGCGAATTGCCTTCCAGTCGCTGGTCTTCGCTTCGCCGGACGTTGCGCACGCGTCGCCGCCAGATCGTCCTGGCTGTTCTGGGCTTTCTCGTCCTTCCCTACGCGCTGATCGTTCTCTACCTGGTGGAGTTCATCCATCCCGTCTCGACGCTCATGCTGCGCGATCTCGTGCTGCTGCGCGGCTACGATCGGCAATGGGTCGAGTTCGATGATATCGCCCCGGTTCTGGTGCAGTCGGTGATGATGTCGGAGGACGGGCAGTTTTGCGCCCATGACGGCGTCGACTGGGGCCAGATGCGGGGCGTGGTCGAGGATGCGCTCGAAGGGGAATCCACCCGCGGCGCGAGCACCATTCCGATGCAGACGGTCAAGAACCTCTATCTCTGGAACGGTCGCTCCTTCCTGCGCAAGGGCATGGAACTGCCGCTGGCGGTCGCCGCCGACTTCGTGTGGAGCAAGCGGCGGATGATGGAGATCTATCTGAACATCGCCGAATGGGGCGACGGGATCTATGGTATCGAGGCGGCCGCCCGCCATCATTTCGGGGTTTCGGCGTCGAAGCTCTCGCGCCGGCAGGCGGCGCTGCTTGCGGTCTCGCTGCCCAATCCGAAGGAGCGCAACGCCGGAAAACCCGGCCGCGGGCTCAAGCGCCTGGCGAACCTGATCGAGCGCCGCGCCAGCCGCTCCGGCGGTTACATCACCTGCCTTTATAACTAGGATCAGACCTTTTCATTGGATGCGCTCGCTGGGCGATGTCATGCTCGCGTAGTAGAGTTCTGCCATCTGGGCCTCTCTCCCTTCGAAAGGCCCGATTGCTCCATGACCTTGATTTCCCCCTCGCTTTTCGCCCTTGGCCGTAGCGCCAACGATGCCCCGCCGAGACATCTCGGAACGCGCTACAACACCGAAGGCCAGTTCCTTTCGGAACCGGGCAACACGGTTGTGTCTCACGTTGCCGCCGGATCGCCGTCCGAGGCCGCCGTGCTTGCGGTGCGCGACCGGGTGATGGCGATGCCCGAGGCGGGGCAGTTCGCCTTTACCCACCCGTCCAGCCTGCACATGACGATCTTCCAGGGCATCATCGAACACCGCCGGAAGCTCCCTTACTGGCCGGCCGACATGCCGCTCGATACGCCGATCGAGGTGATGACGGCGCACTACCGCGAACGGCTTGCGCATTTTGCGCCGCTGGAGCAGTTCCGCGCCCGCGTGACCGAGATCACGCCGACGGGCCTTGCGCTCGAAGGCGACGGTGCCGCCGACCGCGCCTGTCTCAAGGCCTGGCGCGACGCTTTCGCGGAAGCCTTCGGCTATCGCCATCCGGATCATGACGACTACCAATTCCACATCACCTATGCTTACCCCGTCGACTGGCTCGACGATGCGGCGCTGCCGCGCTGGCAGGCGATGCTGGACGAGCAGCTCGCTTTTCTGCGCGAGCAGGCGCCGGTGATCGCGCTCGATCCGCCGGCCTTCTGCTCGTTCGAGGACATGAACCATTTCGAGGAACTGATCGTTTTCTCGGAGAGACCAGCAATCAAGGAACAGAAATGACCGGACTTACACTCTATGTCGGCAACAAGAACTATTCGTCCTGGTCGATGCGGCCATGGATCGCGATGACGGCAGTCGGCATCGATTTCTCGGACGTGGTCATTCCGTTCGATTTCGCCGCCGGCAATCCGGAGATCCGGGCGATCTCGCCGACCGGAAAGGTGCCGCTGCTGCGCCACGGGGACCTGCTTATCTGGGAATCGCTGGCGATCATCGAATATGTCGCCGAACTCTTTCCCGACGCCGGGCTGTGGCCGGCCGACCCTCAGGCGCGCGCCCGGGCGCGCAGCTATTCGATGGAGATGCTGTCCGGTTTTCGCGCTCTGCGTGGTGCCTGCCCGATGAACATCCGTCGGCCAAAGCAGGCGCTGGACGTTGGCGCGGACGTCCGCGCGGACGTGGCACGTATCGAGCAGATCTGGACGGAGGCGCTTGCGCGTTCCGGTGGCCCGTTCCTCTTCGGGTCCTTCAGCGCGGCCGATGCGATGTACGCGCCTGTGGTTAACCGCTTCGACGTCTACGATCTCGTTGCGGATCGAGAAACGCTCGGCTACATGAACCGCGTGAAGGCACATCCGGCGTTCCTGAAATGGGAGGAGGCCGCCCGCGCAGAGCCGTGGGTCGTCGCCGAAGACGAGGTCTGAAAAGGTCGAGTCGAAAAATTGCCCGTGGGGACTGGTCAAACGGCAGTTGTCCATGTATAAGCGCGCCAAATTTCCGTGATTAACATCTGTTTTACACGGCCATTTCGGCTGCTGAACAGTGTTTGCCCGATAAGTGGAGAATGAAATGGCTGTACCTAAAAGAAAAACGAGCCCGTCCAAGCGTGGCATGCGCCGTTCGGCTGACGCTCTGAAGACCCCGACCTACGTCGAAGACAAGAACTCCGGCGAACTGCGTCGCCCGCACCACATCGACCTGAAGACCGGCATGTACCGTGGCCGTCAGGTTCTGACCCCGAAGGAAAGCGCATAAGCGTTTCCGTTCGCGGATTAGGTTCAAAGGGCTGGCTCTGCCGGCCCTTTTGTTTTGCATCTGACATGATCTTGCTTGGACGCCGTGGTATCGCTGGCGCCTTGCGTGACGACGCCGCATATACATGGTCCACCATAAACGCGGTCAAGGAGTTCTGATGCTTGCTGCCATACCGCTGCTGATCCTACCTTTTGCAATCTACAATCTCGCGATGATCGGAATGTTCGGCGGCCTCGCCGGCCTGAACGCCGACATGGTGTCGCTCTCCATGCTATCAGGCGCGACCTGGACGATGCGCTTCGGCGACCTTCTGATCGTCGGCGCCCTGCTGCTGCTCTTCGTCGAATTGCTGAAAGCGACGCGCACGAGCAGCCGCGCACTGATGGATCATCTGCTCTCGATGATCCTGTTCATCGTCTTTTTGATCGAATTTCTGCTGCTCGCACCGGCGGCAACGCAGCTCTTCTTCATCCTGATGACCATCAGCTTCATCGATGTTATCGCCGGCTTTGCCGTATCGATGCGCTCGGCCGGCCGGGACGTGTCGATCGGCCTCTAGGTCCAGACGGTTCGGGGCGACGCCGCCCCGATTTCCGCGATCTCTGTTCAGGTGAGGTGAAGGCAGGAACCGCATTCCTGCCTGGTGGTCCTGCTTAGCCGAGATTGTCGAGCTTGGTCTGGAGCGCGCGAAGCTGCTCCTTCAGCTCGTCGATATCCTTGGCTTCGGCCTTCTTTGTTTCCTTCACGGGCGGCGCGGTGATGAAGGGCGAAAACATCTGCATGGCCTGATGGAACATCTCGGTGTTGCGACGCACCTGCTCTTCGACAAGTTGCAGCGGAACCTGCAGGTTTTTGCCGAGCGGCGTGTCGCCGAAGGCCTTGTTGATCTGCTCGCGCATCTGCGACTGCTGCTCGGTGAAAGCCTGCATCGAGTGTTCGAGATAGCTCGGCACCACCATCTGCATCTGGTCGCCGTAGAACGAGATCAGCTGGCGCAGGAAGGAGATCGGCAGCAGCGTGTTGCCGGTCTTGGACTCCTGCTCGAAGATGATCTGCGTCAGCACGGAATGGGTGATGTCCTCGCCGGATTTTGCATCCTGAACGATGAAGTCCTCACCCTTCTTCACCATCACAGCCAGGTCGTCGAGCGTGACATAGGTGCTGGTCCCGGTGTTGTAGAGCCGCCGGTTCGCATATTTTTTGATAACGATCTGGCCTTCGTGCTTCGCCATCAGGGTCTCCTCTCCCCCATCATCCCGTCTTTATTGCGTTTTTCAGAGTATCCGCAAAAGCGCGCCGCTGACAATGTCTTTGTGCGTTGCGGCGACGCAAGTGCAAAATCTTGCGGTTGCGTTTTAGGTGACGCTTTTGTGGCACTGCATCAAGGCGTTTGACTTGCGTCGCGCGCTTTGCCAGTCTGCCTGCATTAGGCAAGAAGATCTGAGGAAACGTCCCATGAGCAATCCCTCCATCGTGATCGCCAGCGCCGGCCGCACCGCGGTCGGTTCCTTCAACGGTGCCTTTGGCAATACGCCGGCGCACGAACTTGGCGCTGCCGTCATCAAGGGCGTGCTCGAGCGCGCAGGCGTCGAGGCTGCCGAGGTCGACGAGGTGATCCTCGGCCAGGTGCTGCAGGCAGGCGAAGGCCAGAACCCGGCGCGCCAGGCGGCGATGAAGGCGGGCGTTCCTCAGGAAAAGACCGCCTGGGGCATGAACCAGCTCTGCGGCTCGGGCCTGCGCGCCGTCGCGCTCGGCATGCAGCAGATTGCAACCGGTGATGCTGAGATCATCGTCGCCGGCGGCATGGAGTCCATGTCGATGGCGCCGCATTGCTCGCATCTTCGCGGCGGCGTGAAGATGGGCGACTTCAAGATGATCGACACGATGATCAAGGACGGCCTGACCGACGCCTTCTACGGTTATCACATGGGCATCACCGCCGAGAACGTCGCTCGCCAGTGGCAGCTCAGCCGCGAGGAGCAGGATGCGTTCGCGCTCGCCTCGCAGAACAAGGCCGAAGCCGCCCAGAAGGCCGGGCGCTTTGCCGACGAGATCATTCCCTTCATCGTCAAGGGTCGCAAGGGCGACGTCACCGTCGACCAGGACGAATATATCCGCCACGGCGCAACGCTCGATCAGATGACGAAGCTGCGCCCCGCCTTCGACAAGGAAGGCACGGTCACCGCCGGCAACGCTTCCGGCCTCAATGACGGCGCCGCAGCCACCCTGCTGATGACCGAGGCGCAGGCCTCCAAGCGCGGCATCCAGCCGCTCGCCCGTATCGTTTCCTGGGCAACCGCCGGCGTCGATCCGCAGGTCATGGGCACCGGCCCGATCCCGGCGTCGCGCAAGGCGTTGGCAAGGGCCGGCTGGGCGATCGGCGATGTCGAACTGGTGGAAGCCAACGAAGCCTTTGCTGCCCAGGCCTGCGCGGTCAACAAAGACCTCGGCTGGGATCCGTCGATCGTCAACGTCAATGGCGGCGCGATCGCCATCGGTCACCCGATCGGCGCGTCGGGCGCCCGCGTGCTCAACACGCTGCTGTTCGAAATGAAGCGCCGCGGCGTTTCCAAGGGGCTTGCAACCCTCTGCATCGGCGGCGGCATGGGCGTCGCCATGTGCGTCGAGCGGTTCTGATCGGTCTGGCGGCATGAACAGCGCCAGGTGGGTTCCATTTTCCCTGCTTCTGGCCGGTTCGCCGATCGTTTCTGCACATGCCAATCCCGCGCCTCTTAACGAGGCGCGGCTGGTAGAATGCATGCTGGAACATACGACTTCCGACGAGGAGAGCGTTTTCAAGGACGTGATGGTCGCGGCCTTGAACGATGACAGCGGCGCATTGAAGGTGTCGCTGGAGCAGCTCTCCGCGGTGATGATGGGTCTCGCGCTGGAGAAGTGCGAGGTGGCTCTGTCCGCGCTGGCTACGCCGCAGTTTCAAGCGGCCGCCGGGCTCTACGGGCAACAGGTCGGCGAAAAGCTGATGCAGAAGGCATTCGAAAAACTGAACTGATCAAGTGGGAGGCGCATATGAGCAGGGTAGCATTGGTCACGGGTGGGTCGCGCGGCATTGGTGCGGCAATTTCCATCGCACTCAAGAATGCCGGCTACAAGGTGGCTGCCAACTATGCCGGCAATGACGAGAAGGCTCAGGCCTTCAAGCAGGAAACCGGCATCCCGGTCTACAAATGGGACGTTTCCAACTATCAGGCCTGTGCCGAGGGCATCGCCAAGGTCGAGGCCGATCTCGGTCCGGTCGATGTGCTCGTCAACAATGCCGGCATCACCCGAGATGCCATGTTTCACAAGATGACGCCGGAGCAATGGGGTGAGGTGATCGGCACCAACCTCACCGGTCTCTTCAACATGACGCATCCGCTCTGGTCGGCCATGCGTGACCGTGGCTTCGGTCGCGTCATCAACATCTCGTCGATCAACGGCCAGAAGGGCCAGATGGGTCAGGCCAACTATTCGGCGGCCAAGGCCGGCGATCTCGGCTTCACCAAGGCGCTCGCCCAGGAAGGGGCTGCCAAGGGCATTACCGTGAACGCGATCTGCCCCGGCTATATCGGCACGGAGATGGTGCGGGCGGTGCCGGAGAAGGTGCTCAACGAGCGCATCATCCCGCAGATCCCGGTTGGCCGCCTCGGCGAACCGGAAGAAATCGCCCGCTGCGTGGTGTTCCTCGCCTCCGACGATGCCGGCTTCATCACCGGCTCGACGATTTCGGCGAACGGCGGACAGTTTTTCGTCTGAGCATCAGACAAGCCGAACATTACCGGACGGCGCCTTTCGAGGCGCCGTTTCCATGCGGCGGCAGCGCTAAGAATCCCGCTCGAAATCCTGAAGTTGCGCTGGCAGTTCCGTTGCCGGAGGGGGGCGTAGACACTATATCTTGTGGAGAACAAAGGTGGAATGACGCGCGGTCTGCGAGTCGCTGCCGACTGTTCCCGCACTGGTCGCGACTCTAAACTGCGATTCTCATTCTCTCACTTGGGTGAATCCCTGACGAATTTCGTGAAAAATTTTCCAGGCTTTCCAGAGTCTTGGATTCGGAATCCTTGGACCTGTCAGGCAATGGCAGAGCCGGGATTGTTGCGCGCCAAAGGGCCTGATGCGCGGAATCAGCTCCAGATTCAGCATGTGGTGCAACGTTCGGCGTTGAAATCTATATGTAGTCGTGAACATACAGTGAATCACAATGAGTCGTCGATTCGTCGCCGATTCGTTCCACGGCTGTTCCAATTGTCGATTGCGCCGACCACAACAGGTGGTGCAATGGGCTAAGAGATGCCAAGCGATGGTTTTAGTTGTCGGCGCCCCTTGCGTTTGGCTCGGTGCGTGGGCATGTGTTTGCCGCCAGCGTGAAAAGACGCTGCCGTAATTTCTGAATGCCCGGGATCGATGACGTGTCCGTTCACCCCATGATCCTGAGCGGCCGCGGTGTCACCGCGGTGCTCGGGCCTACCAATACCGGCAAGACGCACTACGCGATCGAGCGCATGATTGCGCACGACAGCGGCGTCATCGGCCTGCCGCTGCGGCTTCTCGCGCGCGAGGTTTATACGCGCCTGGTCGAAAGGGTCGGCCACCACAATGTCGCGCTGATCACCGGCGAGGAAAAGATCACCCCGCATCGCGCGCGCTATTCGGTCTGCACCGTCGAGGCCATGCCGCGCGAGACGACGGCGTCCTTCGTCGCGATCGATGAAGTGCAGCTTGCCGGAGATCTCGAGCGCGGCCATATCTTTACCGACCGGATCCTGCACCTGCGCGGTCGCGGCGAGACGCTGCTGCTTGGTGCCGGAACGATGCGGCCGATCCTCGAGCAGTTGCTGCCCGGCATCACCGTCGTCGAGCGACCGCGCATGTCGCAACTGCTCTATGCCGGTTCGAAGAAGATAACCCGTCTGCCGCACCGCACGGCGATCGTCGCCTTCTCTGCCGACGAGGTCTATGCGATCGCCGAGCTGATCCGCCGCCAGCGTGGCGGTGCCGCCGTCGTGCTCGGCGCGCTGTCGCCGCGCACGCGCAATGCGCAGGTGGCGCTCTACCAGGAAGGTGACGTCGAATACCTGGTCGCGACCGACGCGATCGGCATGGGCCTCAATCTCGACGTCGACCATGTCGCCTTCGCGCAGGACCGCAAGTTCGACGGCTATCAGTTCCGCAATCTCAACCCGGCCGAACTCGCGCAGATCGCCGGCCGCGCCGGCCGGCACTTGCGTGACGGTACGTTCGGTGTGACCGGCCGCGTCGATCCCTTCGACAACGAGCTGGTCCACCGTATCGAGGCGCATGAGTTCGATCCGGTGAAGGTACTACAGTGGCGCTCGAAGGCGTTCGACTACGCTTCGATTGCCGCTCTGAAGAAGAGTCTTGAGGCCGCGCCGACGGTTCCCGGCCTTGCCCGGGCGCTACCTGCGGTAGACCAGCAGGCGTTCGAGCATTTGGCCCGCTACCCTGAGGTCGTCGACATCACGACCAATGCCGAGCGGGTGGAAAAACTGTGGGAAGCCTGCGCGCTGCCGGACTATCGGCGCATTACACCGGCTCAACATGCCGACTTGATCTCGACGATCTACGCGGATCTTGTCCGCCGCGGTACCGTAAACGAAGATTTCATGGCCGAGCAGGTCAGGCGGGCCGATCATACGGACGGTGAGATCGACACACTTTCGGCGCGAATCGCGCAGATCAGGACATGGACTTATGTGTCGAACCGGCCAGGATGGCTGGCCGATCCGACACACTGGCAAGAAAAGACGCGGGAAATTGAAGATCGATTATCCGACGCACTACATGAACGGTTGACGAAACGCTTTGTTGATCGCAGGACATCTGTGCTCATGAAGCGCCTGAGAGAGAATGCTATGCTGGAAGCTGAAATCAGTGTGAATGGTGATGTCTTCGTTGAAGGTCATCACGTAGGACAACTAACCGGTTTCCGGTTTACGCTGGCGACCGGCGGCGATGGCCCGGATGCCAAGGCTGTGCAGGGTGCTGCCCAGAAGGCGCTGGCGCTCGAGTTTGAGGCACGCGCCGCGCGGCTGCATGCTTCCGGCAACAACGACCTGGCGCTTTCGTCGGATGGTCTTGTGCGCTGGCTCGGCGATCCCGTCGCCCGTCTGACGGCAAGCGACCACGTCATGCGCCCGCGCGTCATCCTGCTGGCCGACGATCAGCTGCAGGCGAACGCCCGCGAGCACGTTCTGGCGCGCATCGAGCGTTTCGTGAACCATCACATCGGAACGGTCTTGAAGCCGCTCGACGATATTTCGCGCGCTGAAGATCTCGAAGGTCTCGCCAAGGGCCTCGCCTTCCAGCTCGTCGAAAACCTCGGCGTACTGTTCCGCCGCGATGTCGCAGACGACGTCAAGTCGCTCGACCAGGACGGTCGCGCTTCGATCCGCAAGTACGGCGTTCGCTTCGGCGCCTACCACATCTTCCTGCCGGCGCTCCTGAAGCCGGCGCCGGCCGAACTTATCACGCTCCTCTGGGCGTTGAAGAACGACGGCCTCGACAAGCCCGGCTATGGCGACCTCATCCCGATGCTCGCCGCCGGCCGTACGTCTGTCGTTACCGATCCGTCTTTCGAGCGGACCTTCTACAAGCTCGCCGGTTTCCGCTTCCTCGGAAAGCGCGCGGTGCGCATCGATATCCTCGAGCGCCTCGCTGACCTTATTCGACCGCTCCTTCAGTGGAAGCCGGGCACGCAGCCGCGTCCGGAAGGCGCCTATGACGGTCGCCGCTTTACAGCGACCACCTCCATGCTCTCGATCCTCGGTGCAACGCCCGACGACATGGAAGAGATCCTGAAGGGCCTCGGCTACCGCGCAGACAGCGTCAAGGCCGAGGAGGCCCAGGCCTTCCTCATGGGTCAGGATGGTGGTGCTGCGGCTGCTGCCGCCGCTTCCGAACCGGTCGCTGCGGTTGATGACGCCGATGCCGGCGACAGTGCGGCAGAAGCCGAGACTGCAGTCGTCGAGGCACCTGCTGCCGAGGCCGAAAAGGCCGAAGCTGACGTTGCCGTCGCTGCCGACGGGGCCCAGCCTGCTGAGGCTCAGGTGACCGAGACCCAAGTGACGGAGACCGGCGAGCCGGTCGAAGCCAAGCCCGTTCTGCTCTGGCGTCCTGGCACCCGTCAGGACAACCAGCGCCAGGGCGGTGGCCGCCACGAGGGCGACCAGCGTCGCGGCGGTCAGCGCCACGGGCGTGGCCAGGGCCAGGGCCAGGGCGAAGGACGTGAAGGCGGGCGCAAGGGTGGTCAGCAGGCGCGTGGCAAGCGCCATGACGGTGGCAAGCCGGAAGGCGGCCCGCGTCAGGATCGCGGCGAGCGTCATGATCGTCACGACCGCGGCGGCAAGCCGGGTCAGGGCAAATTCGAGGCGCGTCCGCCGCGTCGCGAAAAGCCGGTGGATCCGGATTCGCCCTTCGCCAAGCTTGCTGCTCTCAAGGAGCAGATGAAGAAGTAAGGTAGACCATGGAAAAACAGCCTGCGTCCAACCCGGCATCGCGCCAGCGTCTCGACAAGTGGCTGTTTTTCACGCGGCTGATCAAATCCCGATCGCTTGCGCAAAAGGCGATCGAGGATGGCCGTGTCGCCGTCAACGACGAGCGCGTGACGCAGTCGTCGTTTCAATTGAAGACGGGCGATATGCTCGAACTTGCGCTCGACCGGCGCAGTCTGATCGTCCGGGTCCTGGGCCCGGGTGAGCGGCGCGGTCCCTATGAGGAAGCGCGTCTGCTTTACGACGATCTGACGCCAGAGCAGCCGAAGGAGAAGTTGTCGGCCTACGAGCTTGCCACGCGCGAGCGCGGAGCGGGCCGGCCGACGAAGAAGGAGCGGCGGGAAACCGATCGGCTAAAGCCCGATTTCGATCCGCGCGAGGACTGATGGGCGCCGCCAACCCTGCCCGCCGCTGGCTGTAAAACACGACGCGCTTTTGCGCGACAGCCTTTAGAAAACTCTGCCTTTGCCGTGGCGTTTCGCGCATTGAATATTCTTGCAAAGGGTCCATAAAGCCTTTACCTGACAGACCCACGTTGGGTGCATCGGGTTTGCTTCGGCAGCTATGCGCGCCGGACATTCCTAGCATGCGCGGACGACGAGCATCACCATTGATTGCCGTCTGCCATCAAACGTGAGCATTGGCTGGAGTACCTCATGACGTATGTCGTGACCGACAATTGCATTCGCTGCAAGTATACGGACTGTGTCGAAGTCTGCCCCGTGGACTGCTTCTACGAGGGTGAGAATTTCCTCGTCATTCATCCCGACGAGTGCATCGATTGTGGCGTTTGCGAGCCGGAATGTCCTGCCGAGGCGATCAAGCCGGATACCGAGCCGGGTCTTGATATGTGGCTGAAACTGAACGCGGATTTCGCTTCGAAGTGGCCGAACATCACCGTCAAGCGCGATCCGATGCCGGAAGCGAAGGAGATGGACGGCGTCGAAGCCAAGTACGAGAAGTTCTTCTCGACCGAGCCGGGCCAGGGCGACTGAGACGAAGCGGTCGCCGCCGTTCGTCGAGGCTGACGAAGCAAAGCTGCCCCCGGGGCGCAAAGCTGGGGAAAACACGAGCCGCGCTCGCAGTTGCGAGAATGGTGGCTTGATGGCTGCCATGCAGCAAATTATTGATTTCGGCACTTTTTTGTGATAGGTTCCTTCTACTGATCCACAGAGGGTGTTTTTGCGCGCCCGAAAACCATCACGAAAGCAAACGATCTCCAAAACGCGGTTTCTCCCTAGTACGCAACATGGCGTTGCTCTGTTGTGACCGCATTTTATGAGGCTGTTTGCATTCCTTGGACGGACCAGGATGTACCCACCCGGCGGTATCCCCGTCTATCCCGGGCCTCACTGACCCGGCCCCGGCCAGAATGGCCGGCGCGAAACAGGGAGTTTTTGAAACGAATGACGACCCAGCAGAAAAAATCTTCGACACGCCAGGGCTTCAAGACCGGTGAATCGATCGTCTATCCGGCCCACGGCGTTGGCCAGATCGTGGCGATCGAAGAGCAGGAAGTCGCCGGCATGAAGCTTGAGCTTTTTGTCATCGATTTCGAGAAGGACAAGATGCGCCTGAAAGTGCCAGTGGCCAAGGCCGTCAGCATCGGCATGCGCAAGCTCTCCGAAACCGATTTCGTCGACCGCGCGTTGAAGGTTGTGCAGGGCAAGGCTCGCGTGAAGCGCACCATGTGGTCGCGCCGCGCCCAGGAATACGATGCCAAGATCAATTCCGGCGACCTGATTTCCATCGCGGAAGTCGTGCGCGATCTCTACCGCGCCGAAAACCAGCCGGAACAGTCCTATTCCGAACGCCAGCTCTACGAAGCTGCCCTCGACCGCATGGCGCGCGAAATCGCTGCCGTCAACAAGATGTCGGAAACCGAAGCTGTTCGCCTCGTCGAGGCCAACCTCAGCAAGGGTCCGAAGCGCGGCAAGGCGATCGACGAAGACGACGCTCAGGACGAAGCTGCATAAGCTGTCCGACTGCACTGAGACTACCAAAAAGCCCGGCCATCGCGCCGGGCTTTTTCTTTGATCGCATGGAACTTTTGCCGTCCGGGCGCATTTATAAAGGCCGGCAGAAGCGCGCCGCTTTCGCGCCGGGCGATCTTGCTTCTGTGATCCCGTCACCGTTCAGGTTCGTGACTTCGAAGTTAGGGCGCCGCGTCGTTTCTTCAAGTTTCGACATCGCGGCGCGAGACGCCCCCCTGCTGCCGGACACTGCATCCGTCCGGCCTTTTGGACTTCACACGCAATGGCGCCCGGCGCCAGTCACGGAGTGATCGATGAAGACTCTCACTGCAGACCGGCGGATGATCAAGATCGCAATGGAGGCGCCCTATCTCGAGCGCGACGAGGAGCACAAGCTGGCGCAAGCCTGGCGAAACGACAACGATCAGGAAGCCCGCAACAAGATCGCCATGTCGCATATGCGTCTGGTAATCTCGATGGCCGCGAAGTTTCGCAATTTCGGGCTGCCGATGGGCGATCTCGTCCAGGAGGGCCATATCGGTCTCCTGGAGGCGGCGGCCCGTTTCGAGCCGAGCCGCGAGGTCCGCTTCTCCACCTATGCCACCTGGTGGATCCGAGCGTCGATGCAGGACTATGTCCTGCGCAACTGGTCGATCGTCCGCGGTGGCACCAGTTCGGCGCAGAAGGCCCTGTTCTTCAACCTTCGGCGTCTTCGCGCCCGGCTTGCCCAGGGCGACAGGCAGCTTACATCGCAGGCTATGCATGAGGAGATTGCGGCTGCCCTCGGCGTCAGTATCGCCGACGTGCAGACGATGGATGCACGTCTCTCCGGCAGCGACACCTCGCTGCAGGCGCCGGTCGGCGGCAGTGATTCCGATGGCGGTGAACGGCTGGATTTCCTCGCCAGCGACGCGCCGCTGCCGGACGAGCAGGTGAGCGAGATGATCGACGGCGAACGGGCACGTGTGTGGCTGCGCGACGCGCTGTGCGCGCTGACGGAGCGCGAAATGCGCATCATCCGCGCCCGGCGGCTGACGGAAGAAGGAGCGACGCTCGAAGAGCTCGGCATCGATCTCGGCATATCCAAGGAACGTGTGCGCCAGATCGAAACTCGGGCGCTGGAGAAGCTCCGGGCGGCCTTGGCGACGCGAGCGCCGGCGCTGACCGCAGGCATTCATTGACCGCCTGACGCCGACCGTCTGCCGCCATGCCCGTACTATTCGCCGGAACCCCGCATTGCGCCGGGAAGCGGCACTGTCCGCTGTCAATTTGGCGATGACGATTGGCGCAGCGTGCTTTCGTTCGTGACCGTTCAGGCGCCTCGCGACGTGCTTGCCTAGCAGATGGCAGGCAATTCACGCCCGCAACCGAACGCGCTTCAGCTGCGCCTGTCTCAATCCTATTCGGAAACGATCTTCACCCTGTCGCCCGGCTTCACCGTCGAGCTGACCTGCATCGCATTGATCACCCGGAAGAGGTCGAGCTTACGATCGGTTCCCATCATGCGGGCCGACAACGTGGTGATCGTGTCGCCGGGCCGGACCGTCACCACCCGGATCCGCAGCGGCTTCAGCGACTGCGTCTCAGCGGCCGTCATGCGGCGGAACGTGCTGCGCAACTGGTTTGCGGTCGGCTCGAGTGCGCTCGACCCCTTGGGCACGGCGGTCAGGAAGCGGTAGATCCGCGTGTCGATGCGGATGACCGTCACGTCGAAATCCCAGCGGTCGGCGGAGGCGCGCGCGGTTGCGGCTTCCAGGCCGTTGACGCTGATCTGCCGGATCGTGTCGGGCTTCAGGCCGGTGACCCAGCCGCTGGCGATATAGTCCGTCAGGCTTCGGCCGCCCGTGTCGGCGACGCCATCGAAGCGCACGGCGATGTCGCCGGCGCCGGTCGCCAGAACCGCTTCGGCCTTGTTGTCGATCTGGAACCCGGCGGGCACGTCGAAGCGGATGCCGAGCTGGCCGTGCAGGAAGGTCTGGCCGCGCACGTAGCCCTCCTGCGGGCTGTCGCCATAGAGCAGGCCGTCGATGCCGGCGAGATAATAGTCGCGACCGCGGTCGCCGCTGGTGCCTTCCGGACCGAAGGCGCGGGCGTGCCGACGCGCGAGATCGACACGCTGCGGCGCGTTCGGGTGGCTTGACAGGAAGTCGAGGCTCTGGTCGGATTCCGGATCGACCGCCGTGAAGCGGCTATAGGCGGCCATCGAATCGAGGAAGCGCGCCGCTGCATAGGGGTCGTAGCCGGCTTCGCCGAGCATGCGCACGCCGATCACGTCGGCCTGAAGTTCCTGGTTGCGCGAGAAGGCCGCGAGCCGGAGCTTGCCGCGCGCGAGCGCCTGCTTGCCGGCGATATCGGAGGAGAGGACTTCGGAGACCACGCGGCTGGCGATCACTTCGGCTTCCTCGCGCTGCTGACGCTCGATGCCGTGGTTGGCGGTGACGTGCGCCATCTCGTGCGACAGCACGGCTGCGACCTCGGAGGCATCGTTGGCAAGCGCCAGCAGGCCGCGGGTGACATAGAGATAACCACCGGGCAGCGCGAAGGCGTTGATCGCCGGCGAGTTCAGGATGGTGATGCGATAGGACTGCTGCGGATTCTCGGAGACCGCCGTCAGCGCGCCGGTGATGCGCGCGACCAGGCGCTCGGTCTTGGCGTCCTTGTACTCGCCGCCGTAGCTTGCGACGATGCGCGGATGTTCGCGCGCGCCCAGCTGCGCCCGCGGATCGTTCTTCTGGACTTCCTCGACGATCTGCGGATTGGAGGAGGGCGAAACGGTCGGCTGGTAGGTCTGCTCGATCACGGATTGGCATGCGGAAAGGAGCGTGGTCGCAAGCAATGCAACCACGGCGCGTCCACGCAGCCGTCCGCCCTTCGGCGGGAACCGGTCGTGTGTGACTGTATGCCTCTCCATGCCTCAGCCCGTTCCCATCCATCGCTCCGCCCGCATCCTGCGGACAAGTGGTACGACAGCGTTGAAAGTCCTACTTTTTCAGCCCGGCAGCGTTGCTCTGCCGCGACCTCTCAGTCCTGGTCTTGCTGTATCTGATTTCAGCGCCACCTGCCTAGTTTGTCTCGGTAGAAATAGTTGCCCCGTGGTATCACGGCAACGGATGCGGGAATATTCGCGCCCTTGCCGGATATTTCGCGCGTCGCATGGCGCCGCGGTCAAATTGTGGCAATCGGCCAAGGGCGTGGAGAATCCGATCCGTCCTTCAAGTATTGCCGAGAAAGCGGTCGATCGCCGCATTGTCCCGCCGCGCCAGGAAGCGGTCGAGGGTGTCGTTTGCGATGATACGCCCCTGGTCGAGAAAAAGCACGCCGTCGGCCAGGGCCTTCACGTCTTCGGGATGGTGTGTGATCACCAGGATCGTGTTGCCTTCCTCCTCGTGCAGTTCCCGCAGGAGCGTGCGCATGCCGGCGCGCATGCCGGGATCAAGCGCTGCGAAGGGCTCGTCGAGCAGCAGCAGGGGGCGCTTTCGCACAAGCGCGCGGGCGAGGGCGACGCGCTGGCGCTCGCCGCCTGAAAGCGTCGGCGGCAGCCTTTTCCCGAAGCCTTCGAGCCCGACGCGGCGGAGCGCGTCTTCAATCTTCTCGCGGTCGGTTGCGCTCAGCCGAAGCGCCGGGTCGATGCCGAGTCCGATGTTGGTCGCGACGTCGAGATGGGCGAAGAGGTTGTTGTCCTGGAAGATCATCGAGACCGGCCGTTCCGACGGCGCCCGATCGGCAACGTTCTCGCCGAGAATGCGCACCTCGCCGCGATCGGGATCCTCGAACCCGGCAATGAGGTGGAGCAGCGTCGATTTGCCGGAGCCCGAGGCACCGGCGACAGCGACGATGCCCCCCTTGGCGATGGTGCAATCGAAGGTGAGCTTGGCCGTTTCGAAACGGACCTCGACATCGCGCAACTCTATCGCGGGAACGGGATCGATCATGCTTTGCGTCCTTCCGGCCGGCTGTCATTGGCCGTGCCGAGGATGGTGAATATCAGGCAGAGAAGCCCGAGGAAAAGGGCGAGACCGGCGGCGTCGGCGGTGCGGTAGCTGCCCATACGGCTATAGAGCAGCCACGGCAGCGTCACCATGTCTTGGCTGCCGAAGAGAGCGACGGCGCCGAGGTCGCCGAGCGACAGCGCCATGGCGAAGGAAAGGGCCATCAATAGCGGCTTGCGCAGCGCCGGAAAGTCGATCCATCGCAGACGATCAAAACCACGAATGCCAAGGCTTGCCGTCAGCCGTTCGGACCGTGCCGCATGGGTCGCCATTGCCGGCGCGAGGATGCGGTGGACGAAGGGCAGCGCCATCAGCGCGTTGATCGCAACGACGATGGCAGGTGCAAAGCGCGCGACGTCACCGAAGGGACGCAAAAGCAGAAACCATCCGGCGCCGAGCACCACCGGCGGCACCAAGAGGATCAGCGAGGTGCTGGCACCGATGGCACCGGCAAAGCCGCGGGAGAGCGACGTCGCGTGACGCGGCGCGGTGGCGGTTGCCGCCGCCCGGATCATCACGGCTGCCATGGTGACGGAGGCGAGTGCCGAGGCGAGCGCGATTGCCGCACTCGTCCGCAGCGCCCGGTGCACCGCCGGATCGCGGGCGAGCTTCAGCAGATCGGCTTCGAGTCCGGAGATGAGAACCGCGACCAGCGGCGCGCCGAGAAACAGAAAGGCAAGCGTGATCCAGGTGCCATCACTCAGGCGCGCGATCCTTGACGCGCCATCGAAACGGCGCACAGTGCGGCCACCGGTCATGCCCTCTTCCGGCTCGGTCGCCAGATGACGAAGCAGGAGCAGCAGCAGGCCGGTCATGGCGATCTGCAGGGCTGACAGCGCGATCGCGCGCGGCGGATCGAAATCGAAACGCAGCGCCTGGTAGATCGCCACTTCGATTGTGCTGGCCGCAGGCCCGCCGCCGAGCGTCAGCACGAGGGTGAAGCTGGTGGCGCAGAGCATGAAGACGAGGCCGGCGGCACCCGGCAGGAGGCCGCGCAGCACGGGCCATTCGATGAAGCGAAAGAGTGCGCGTGACGGCATGCCGAGATTGGCGGCGCTGCGCCAGTATTCGGCGGGGATGCGCTCGAGCCCGGCCAGGAACAGGCGCGCTGCAAGCGGCATGTTGAAGAAGACGTGGGCAAGCAGGATGCCGAACAGGCCGTAAATGCTGACGGGCTGCGCGAGGCCGAGCCAGCGTAGGCCGGAATTGAGGAAACCCTGCCGCCCCCAGATCTCGATCAGCCCGAGTGCGCCAACCAGAACCGGCAGTCCGAGTGGCAGCGCCATCAAGCGCAGCAGCCAGATGCGGCCGGGGAACTGCGGTCGTCGCGCTAGCGCCCGGGCGACGGGGATGGCAAAGAGCACGGACAGCAACGTCGAGAGGGTCGCCTGCAGCAGCGTGAAGCGGGTGACGCGCCAGATGTAGGCGTCGAACAGCGCATCGTCGCTCGCGCCGCCCGTCTGGCTCAGCAAGGCGACGATCGCAAGACCGACGAAAAGGACGAAGACGCCGAGGCAGGCTGCCCCGGCGACCACTGTCATACGATTTTCGCGCAGTGCGAACAATCCGGCCTCAGTTCTTGCTCATGGCGGCAAGCCATTCGTCGATCCAGGCCTTGCGGTTCTTGGCGACGTCCTCCGAGGGCAGGAGGAAGGTGTTTTCCGGCTTGACCAGCTTATTGAAGGCGTCCGGCAGCGGCTCCTTGGTCGCTGCGACCGGCATCATCCAGTTCGTCGTCGGGATGATCGACTGGAAGTCCGGACCGGTCATGAAGGCGAGGAACTGCTTTGCCAGTTCCGGCTCCTTGGCGTTCTTGGTCATGCCGGCGACTTCGATCTGGATGTAGTGCCCTTCGGAGAAGGCAGCGGCCTGATAGCGCTCGGTGTTTTCCGCGACCATGTGGTAGGCCGGCGACGTGGTGTAGGACAGCACCATCGGCGCCTCGCCCTTGGTGAAGAGGCCATAGGCTTCCGACCAGCCGGGGGTGACGGTCAGAACGCGGTCCTTCAGCTTCGTCCAGGCGGCACCCGCCTCATCGCCATAGACGGCCTTGACCCAGAGCAGGAGGCCGAGGCCCGGCGTCGACGTACGCGGATCCTCGATGACGATCTTCTGCGACGGGTCGCCTTCTACCAGCTCCTTCAGGCTCTTCGGCGGCGTCTTCAGCGTCTCGGTGTCGTAGACGACGGCGAAGTGGCCGTAGTCATAGGGCAGGAACGTGTCGTCGGAGAAGTTGCCGGGAACGGTGACGCCGGTTGCCTCGACGCCGTGCGGCGCGAAGAAGCCCGTTGCCTTGGCTTCCGCAACGAGGTTGGTGTCGAGGCCAAGCACGATGTCGGCCTTGGAAGCCTCGCCTTCGAGCTTCAGGCGGGTGAGCAGCTCGACGCCGTCGGCCACGCCGACATAGTTGACCTTGCATTCGCAGGTCTTCTCGAAGGCTTCTGCGACCTTGGCGCCCGGGCCCCATTCGGTGATAAAGCTCTCATAGGTGTACACCGTCAGCGTCTTGTCGGCGGCGGTCGCGGCGCCGGAGAAAACAAGGCTCGCGGCCGTCGCAAGGGCTAGCCGGCTAAAGAATTTAAGTTGCGATGAATTGGACATGGCGAGGACCTCTCTCCCAAAGTTCGTTGTTGCATGGGAAAAGGGCGTATCGATCCGATCGCGTCTAATCCCTCCGCCGGTATGAGCCGGATCAGGTTCCGCGGGTTGGCGTTTTGACGCCTCTCAGCCTCCGGCCGCAATGCGGTCGGGAGGCACCCCGTTAGAGCGGCAAGAGATTTACCGCTGCCTCGGTCCCATGGCAAGCGATGTTTACGGCGAAGCAAGGGGACGCCTGGCCAGCACAATGGCTCGTGTTTGCGTATGCCGCCAACTGCGCTACACAACGGCAGCGAGGAGGAAATGTCATGCCCGATATGCTTGTTCGACTTTATGCCCTGCCGGCTGAACCTCAGTCGAAGCTTGGCCTTGGCATCAGCATTCGCCGCGCCATGGCGCCGGAGCGCCGCCTGGTCGTTTCCTGGATTGAAAAGACTTTCGGTGCCGGATGGGCGGGCGAGGCGGAAGCCGCCTTTTCCTCCACCCCGACGCGCATGCACGTCGCTGTCCATGACGAAAAGATCGTCGGCTTTTCCTGCCACGACGTAACGGCACTCGGCTTCTTCGGTCCGACCGGCGTCGACGAAAGCATGCGCGGGCAGGGGATCGGTGAGGCACTGTTGCTTGCAAGCCTCACGGCCATGCGCGAGGCCGGCTATGGCTACGCGATTATCGGCGGCGTCGGGCCGGCGAAGTTCTACGAGCGGGTGGCCGGCGCCGTCGAAATTCCGGATTCGACCCCCGGCATTTATGCCGGCATGCTTTTTCCCGATCCGGTGCCCGAGGGGCATTGATGGTCTGACCAAAATATCGAGAACCGCTCGTTCGACGGTTTTCTTCGTTTTCCTTCGGCGGTCCTTTGCGCTATGGGCTTTGCCATGGCTCGATCGACCTTCACCATTCTGCTTGGCGGCGCCCTTTCGCTGACCGACCGGCTGGCTCACCAGCTGGCCGCAAGTCGCTTCATTGCGGCTGACGGCGGCATGCGCCATGCCCGATTGCTCGGCATCGTGCCGGATGTCTGGGTCGGTGATTTCGACTCGACCGAGGAAGCCCTTCTTGCGGACTACGCCTCCGTCCCGCGCGAGCCCTATCCGGCGGCGAAGGCCGCGACGGACGGGGAGATCGCGGTCGAGGCGGCGCTGTCGCGTGGAGCCGATCGCCTGATTTTCGCCGGCGCCCTCGGCGGTACCCGCAGCGATCACGCCTTCATGCACCTGCTGCATGCCGTCGCCCTTGCCGAGCGTGGCCTTTCCGTGTTGATGACCTCGGGCGAGGAAGAGGCCTATCCGCTGCTGGCCGGCTCGCTCGACCTCGACCTACCCAAGGGCTGCCTCTTCTCGGTGCTCGGGTTGACCGAGCTTACCGGTCTTTCGATCGTCAATGCGCGCTATCCGCTCGACGATTTCACCTTGCCGTTCGGCTCGTCCCGAACCGTTTCCAACGTTGCGGAGGGTCCCCTTCGCTTCACTCTCCAGAGCGGTCGCGCCATTGTGCTCGCCCGCCCCTATGATCTTTCCGGAGCCTGAGCCTTGGCGCCTCCCATTCTGAAACTCGACGACATCTTCCTCACCTTCGGCGGCGCGCCGCTGCTAGCCGGCGCCAATTTTCAAGTCGAACCGGGCGACCGCATCTGTCTGGTCGGCCGCAACGGCTCGGGCAAGTCGACGCTGATGAAGATTGCCGCGGGCCTGGCCGAGGCGCAGTCGGGCGAAATCTTCCGCCATCCCTCCGCGACCATCCGCTATCTGCACCAGGCGCCGGATTTCGACGGCTACGACACGGTGCAGACCTATGCCGAGGCAGGACTCGGCCCGAGTGACGATCCCTATCGCGTCGCCTATCTGCTGCAGCACCTGGGGTTGACCGGCGAGGAAGACCCGAAGCGCCTTTCGGGCGGTGAGGCGCGTCGCGCGGCGCTTGCCCGTGTCATGGCGCCGGAGCCGGATATCCTGCTGCTCGACGAGCCGACCAACCATCTCGATCTGCCGACGATCGAATGGCTGGAAGACGAACTGATCCGCAGCCGTTCGGCGCTCGTTCTGATCTCGCACGACCGGCGCTTCCTGGAGAAGGTCTCGACCGCGACCGTCTGGCTCGACCGTGGCCAGTCGCGGCGGCTCGACCGCGGCTTTGCCCATTTCGAGGCTTGGCGTGACGAGGTGCTGGAGGCCGAGGAGCTGGAACAGCACAAGCTCGGCAAGGCGATCGAGCGCGAGGAACATTGGCTGCGCTACGGCGTGACCGCTCGACGCAAGCGCAACATGCGCCGCCTCGGTGAGCTGCAGACCATGCGGGCGACCTATCGCGGCCACAAGGGGCCGCAGGGAACGGTACAGGCGACGGCCGCCGACGCCAAGGAATCGGGCAAGCTGGTGATCGAGGCGGAGAAGGTCACCAAGGCCTATGGCGAGCGCACCATCGTCGCGCCGTTCTCGATCCGCGTGCACCGCGGCGACCGCATCGGTCTGGTCGGCCCGAACGGCGCCGGCAAGACGACGCTCCTGAAGATCCTGACCGGACAGATCGAGCCGGATACGGGCACGGTCAAGCTCGGCACCAATCTCGAAATCGCGACGCTTGACCAGAAGCGCGAAGACCTCAATCTCGACGACACGCTGGCGCACTACCTGACGGACGGGCGCGGCGACAACCTGCTGGTCAATGGCGAGCAGCGCCACGTCACCGGCTACATGAAGGACTTCCTGTTCCAGCCAGAGCAGGCGCGCACCCCGATCCGCGAGCTTTCGGGCGGCGAGCGCGCAAGGCTGATGCTGGCGCGCATCCTCGCGCGAGCAACCAACCTTCTGATCCTCGACGAGCCGACCAACGATCTCGACATCGAGACGCTCGACCTTTTGCAGGAGATCGTCGCCGGTTTTGCCGGAACTGTCATCCTCGTCAGCCACGACCGCGACTTCCTCGACCGCACCGTCACCTCGACGATTGCGCCGGCCAATCCGGAGGCGCCGGATGGACGCTGGATCGAGTATGCCGGCGGCTATTCCGACATGATGGCGCAGCGCAAGGGCGCGATCGAGGAGAAGCGCAAGGCCGAGAAGGCGGAAAAGGCCAAGGCCGATGCAGCCGCACCGGCCGCCGAAGCGCCGAAGGCTGCCAAGGGTAAGCTTTCCTACAAGCAGAAATTCGCGCTCGAAAACCTGCCGAAAGAGATTGCCAAGGCGGAAGCCGAGGCTGCCAAGCGCGAAGAAAAGATGGCGGACCCCAATCTTTTCACAAAAGATCCAAATGCTTTTGCGAAGCTGGCGCAGGAGCTGGAAAAGCTGCGTGCCGACCTCGCTCGCATGGAAGAGGAATGGCTGGAACTCGAAATGCTGCGCGAGGAGCTTGAGGGCTGAGACACAACAAAGACGGTCCCGCGCGGGATTGCGAAGGTAATACGTTGAATCCTTGCGAGTTTTACCGTTAAACTGGCAAGGGAAAGATGGCCTTCCGCGTTGAACGTTTTCACAGGGTATGATAAGTAAAACTTATTATATCACCTGTGAACGATCATGATGCCCTTCAAGCTAGAATCCGAAACCATTGGAATGCTTCTGACCGATGTCTCGCGCCTCTTGCGCGGGGCCTTCGACCGCAAGGTCAATGCCATGGATCTGGGCATCACGCCTGGCGAGGCGCGCACGCTGATCCAGGTGGCGCTCACCGAGGGCATCAAACAGGCCGAAATCGCCACACGCATGGGCATTGAGCCTATGACGCTGTCGGCCTATCTCGACAGGCTGGAGGCGAACGGGCTCGTCGCCCGCGTTCCCGATCCGGCGGATCGCCGCGCCAAGAATGTCGTCATCACCGAAAAGGCCGGTCCGTTGTTCAACGAGCTGATGACCGGTCTTCGCGAAATGATGGATGCCTATACGGAAGGGCTGGACTCGGAAGCGCGCGCGCTTCTCTGTTCCAACCTGCGCATCCTGCGTGACAATTTGCGTCAGCTCGATCCGTGCCTTGCCGGTAAGGAGACAGCGGAGAAGGCCGAAGTCCGGGTCGGAGCCGCGCAATGACGCGTCGCATGAGCGAGCGGCGCACAAGCATCATCGGTGCCTTCCTGGTGGCGCTCGGCCCCGTTTCCATGGCGCTGTATACGCCGGCGATGCCTGAACTGGTGCGCGCCTTCTCCTCCAGCGAAGCGGCGATCAAGATGACGCTGTCGCTCTATTTCGCCGGCTTCGCCTTTGCCCAGTTGGTGTCTGGCACGCTCTCCGATGTCATCGGTCGCCGCCGCGCGACGCTGATCTTCATGGCGATCTACCTCGTCGGTAGCCTGATGGCGGCCTTTGCGCCTTCCGTCGCGGTGCTTTTGGCCGGCCGCCTGGTGCAGGGCATCGGCGCCTCCGTCGGGATGACCGTGGCGCGGGCGATCGTGCGCGACCAGTTCACCGGGACTGAGGCCGCACGCATCATGAACATGATCGGCATGATGCTGGCCCTCGGACCCGCCGTGTCCCCGACGCTTGGCGGCCTGGCGCTCGGTCTCTTCGGGTGGCAGTCGATCTTCTTCCTGATGGTCGGCTTTGCCGCCATGGCCTGTCTCACCGTGCAGTTTTTCATGGCCGAGACCGCGACCCCGGATCCGGCCAAGGGCCACTTGAAGCCCATCCTTGCGGCCTATCGGCGGTTGGTGAGCGACAGCCGCTTCGTTTCCTCGACACTTGTGATCGGCGGAGCGGTCGGCGCACTTTATGCCTGGGCGACCATGCTGCCCTTCGTACTGATCAATGCGGTGGGGCTGACACCGACCGAGTTCGGCGTCGGCATGCTGATGCAGTCGGGCCTTTTCTTTTCGGGAACCGTGGTGGTGCGGCTGCTGATGCGGCGTTTCACGCCGCAGGCGCTGGTGCCGGCCGGCCTCGTCTTCATCGGTGCGGCCAGCCTCGCGCTTGCCTACACCATGCACATTCTGCAGCCGAGCTTCCTCTCGGTCATGCTGCCGATCGGGATTTATGCCTTCGGCATCGCCTTCGTCATGCCCTATATGATGACGGCGGCGATGGCGCCGTTTCCGGACATCGCTGGCACGGCGTCGGCAGTGATGGGTTTCGTACAGATGGGCTCGGGGCTGCTTGGTGGCGCGATCGCCGCTGCGGTCGGCGCTCCGGTGCTGGCGCTCGGCACGATCATTCCATGCTTCGGCCTCGTCTGCATCCTGAGCTATGTCTGGTATAGCCGCAATGTTCGCTCGCAGCCGCTCGCCGTGCCGGTCAAGGATCCGCTTTCGGAAGCGGCGGAGTAGAAATCTGGTGCGGCATCGGCATCGATACCGCTTCGGCCTGCATATGAAAAAGCCTCCGCGAACGGGTCGCGGAGGCTTCTTTTTTCAGAACGCGTCGTCTTAGCGGTTGCGCGCGGCCAGCGTGCGCAGGCGCAGCGCGTTGAGCTTGATGAAGCCGGCGGCATCCTTCTGGTCGTAGGCGCCCTGGTCGTCCTCGAAGGTGACGAGCTTGTCGGAGTAGAGCGACTTGTCGCTCTCACGGCCGATGACCATGACGTTGCCCTTGTAGAGCTTCAACGTCACTTCGCCTTCGACATGCTCCTGGCTCTTGTCGATTGCGGCCTGCAGCATCTCGCGCTCCGGTGAGAACCAGAAGCCGTAATAGATCAGCTCGGCGTAGCGCGGCATCAGCTCGTCCTTGAGGTGGGCGGCGCCGCGGTCGAGCGTGATGCTCTCGATTGCGCGGTGCGCGGAGAGCAGGATGGTGCCGCCGGGGGTCTCGTAGACGCCGCGCGACTTCATGCCGACGAAGCGGTTCTCGACGAGGTCGAGACGGCCGATGCCGTTGTCGCGGCCGTACTCGTTGAGCTTGGCAAGCAGGGTTGCCGGCGACAGGCGTACGCCGTTGATCGAGACGGCGTCACCGCGCTCGAAGCCGATCTTGATGACGGTGGCCTGGTCGGGAGCGGCTTCCGGCGAGATCGTGCGCATGTGCACGTACTCAGGGGCTTCCAGTGCCGGGTCTTCGAGAACCTTGCCCTCGGAGGAGGAGTGCAGCAGGTTGGCGTCGACGGAGAACGGCGCTTCGCCCTTCTTGTCCTTGGCAACCGGGATCTGATGCTTCTCGGCGAATTCGAGCAGGTCGGTGCGGCTCTTGAACGACCAGTCGCGCCACGGCGCGATGATCTTGATGTCCGGGTTCAGCGCATAGGCCGAAAGCTCGAAGCGAACCTGGTCGTTGCCCTTGCCGGTCGCGCCATGGGCGATCGCGTCGGCGCCGGTCTTCTTGGCGATATCGATCAGGTGCTTGGAGATCAGCGGGCGGGCGATCGAGGTGCCGAGCAGGTAAACGCCTTCATAGACGGCGTTGGCGCGGAACATCGGGAAGACGAAATCCTTGACGAATTCCTCGCGGACGTCCTCGATGTAGATCTCCTTGATGCCGAGCATTTCGGCCTTCTTGCGGGCCGGCTCGAGCTCTTCGCCCTGGCCGAGGTCGGCGGTGAAGGTGACGACTTCCGCGCCGAGTTCGGTCTGCAGCCACTTCAGGATGATCGAGGTGTCGAGACCGCCCGAATAGGCGAGAACGACCTTTTTCACGTCTTTATGCGATGCCATGGTTTCCGTCCGTCTGGTCTTGGGGAGGGCGGCGATGCCGCGTGCAAATCTGCGGCACTTTAGCCAGAACCTGCGGCGATACAAGCGCTAGAACGCTTGACGATGCGAATCCGCTGGCAAAAGCGCAGGCGCAGGATTACTGGAGGCGACCCCCGTGCCGAGGAAACGACGATGGACTTCATTCCCAGCCTGCCGGCCCTCCTGACCTTTGCCGCTGCGACGCTGCTTCTGGCGGCCACACCCGGTCCGGACATGACGCTTTCGATCAGCCGGGCGCTCGCCCAGGGCAAGAAGGCCGCGCTCTTCGTCGTGCTCGGCACCCGCTTCGGCATCGTCGTGCATACGCTGCTCGTCGCGTTCGGCATCTCGGCGCTGATCACCGCCTCGCCAACCGCATTCACCATCCTCAAGACCGGCGGTGCCGCCTACCTGCTCTGGCTTGCGGTGCAGGCGATGCGCTTCGGCTCCAGCATTTCGGTGCAGAAGGTCGAGCCGACGGAAGGCAAGGCGCTTGCCAACATCTCGGCCGGCTTCTGGGTGAACCTGTTGAACCCCAAGGTCATCATCTTCTTCATGACCTTCCTGCCGCAGTTCGTCAGCGCCGATGATCCCTCGGTCACCGGCAAGCTTCTGTTCCTCGGCCTGTTCTTCATCGCCATCGGCATGCCGGTGAACATGCTGGTCGTCTTCACCGCCGACTGGCTTGCCTCCTGGCTGCAGCGCAATAAGGGCGTGATGCGGGCACTTAATTTCAGCTTCGCCGGCGTCTTCTCGGTGTTTGCGGTGAAGATTTTCATGACGACGGCTCGGTAAACAAAAACAAAAAGCCCGGACATCTTGGATGCCCGGGCCTTGTTATGAATTAGTCTTCTGTACTCAGCCGATCAGCAGCGCATCGTCGTCGAGCGTCTGGCCGCGGATGCGGCGGAACATGGCGATCAGGTCCTCGACCTGCAGTTCCTTGCGGCTGTCGCCGGCGACGTCGAGCACGATCTCGCCGCCGTGGAGCATGATGGTGCGGTGGCCGTAGTCGAGTGCCTGGCGCATCGAATGGGTGACCATCATCGTCGTCAGCTTTCGCTCCGAGACGATCTTCTGCGTCAGGTTCATCACGAACTCGGCCATGCCAGGGTCGAGGGCTGCCGTATGCTCGTCGAGCAGCAGCACTTCGGAGCCTGCGAGCGTCGCCATGACCAGCGAGACCGCCTGGCGCTGGCCGCCGGACAGAAGGTCCATGCGGTCGCCCATGCGGTTTTCAAGGCCGAGGTTGAGCTCGGCGATACGCTCGCGGAAATGTTCGCGGCGCTTCGGGCCGAGCGCGGCTGTGAGGCCGCGAGCCTCGCCACGTTTGGCAGCAAGCGCCAGGTTTTCCTCGATCGAGAGCGCGCCGCAGCTGCCGGTCAGCGGATCCTGGAAGACGCGAGCGACGAGGCCCGCGCGCGCAGCGGTACCCTTGCGGCTGACGTCTGTCTTGCCGATCGTCACCTGGCCGGCACTCGGCAGCACGTCGCCGGCGAGCACGCCGAGCAACGTCGACTTGCCGGCGCCGTTGGAGCCAATGACGGTGACGAAGGAGCCCTGCTCGATCGTCAGGCTGACGCCGTTCAGCGCCTGCTTCTGCAGCGGCGTGCCCTTGCCGAAGATGACCTCGATGTTGTTGACGCTGATCATGCCGCACCTCCACGACGCAGACGGGGAAGGACGAGGGCGAAGGTGACGAGTGCCGCGGTCACGAAGTTGAGGTCGGAGGCCTGCAGGCCGAGCATGTCGGTCGACAGCGCCAGCTGGATCGATATGCGGTAGAGGATCGAGCCGAGCACGCAGCCGATCAGCGCAATCAGGATGCCGCGGGCACCGAGCAGCGTCTCGCCGATGATGACCGCCGCAAGCCCGACGACGATGGTGCCGACACCCGAGGTGACGTCGGCAAAGCCGTTGGTCTGGGCGAACAAAGCGCCACCGAAGGCGACGAGCGCGTTGGAGATTGCCATGCCGAGATAGATCTGGCGGTTGGTGTCGACGCCCTGTGCGCGGGCCATGCGGGCATTGGCGCCAGTGGCGCGCATCGCAAGGCCGGCATCGCTCTCAAGGAAGCGCCAGACGATGATGACGGCGACGACCACGAGCACGCCGATAAACAGCGGCCGGACGTAGAAATCGCGCAAGCCGAGGCCGTAGAAGGGTGACAGCATCGTGTCGGCGTTGATCAGCGCGACGTTCGGCTTGCCCATGACGCGCAGGTTGACCGAGAACAGCGCGATCATCGTCAGGATCGAGGCGAGCAGGTTGAGGATCTTGAAGCGCACGTTGAGCATCGCCGTGACGATGCCGGCTGCGGCACCCGCGACCATCGCCACGCAGGCGGCAAGCCACGGATTGACGCCGGCGATGATCAGCACCGCGGTGACGGCGGCGCCCAGCGGAAACGATCCGTCGACCGTGAGGTCGGGAAAATCGAGAACCCGGAATGCGAGAAAGACGCCGAGGGCAACGAAGGCATAGACCAGCCCCAGCTCCACGGCTCCCCAGAAAGCAATTAGACTCAACCCCAGACCCTCTTTTCTACCTGTCGCGCCTGATTGTGCTTATGAGCGCGACGCTCCCGCTTGGCACATGGGGCGCACGGCCGGGCGCATGTGCGGCTTAGAAACTTGGAGCGGCCTCCGGTGTTCCGGGCCCCTCATAGCGAACCGCCCCCGTATGGAACGGAGGCGGGCAAAACGCAACAAACTTGAACCTGAAAAGGCCGAAAGCCTTATTCAACGACGCGGGTTGCGCGCTTTACGACACTTTCCGGAAGGGTGACGCCCATTTTCTCGGCGGCCTTCTTGTTGATCACCAGGTCGGAACCGGCAGCAACCTTGACGCCGATATCGCCCGGGTTTTCGCCCTTGAGGATGCGAACGACGATTTCGCCAGTCTGCTTGCCGACGTCGTAGTAGTTGAAGCCGAGGGCTGCGAGCGAGCCGCGGGCAACCGAGTCCGTGTCGGCGGTGAAGAGCGGCAGCTTGGCTTCTTCGGCGACGGCGACGGCACCTTCAAGTGCGGAGATGATCGTGTTGTCGGTGGGCACGTAAATCGCATCGGCGCGGCCGACGAGGGCACGGGCAGCACCCTGGACTTCAGCCGACTTGGTCGCGGCGGACTCGACGACGGTCAGGCCGGCCTTTTCGGCCTCGGTCTTCAGCACCGCGAGCAGCGAAACGGAGTTGGCTTCGCCGGAATTGTAGAGGTAGCCGATCGACTTGGCGTTCGGCAGGATTTCCTTGATCAGGGCAACGTGTTCGGCAACCGGCGACATGTCGGAGAGGCCAGTGACGTTACCGCCGGGCTTGTCCATGTCCTTGACCAGTTGGGCGCCGACCGGGTCGGAAACGGCGGTGAAGACGACCGGGATATCGCGGGTCGAGGAGACGACCGCTTGGGCCGACGGCGTCGAGATCGGAACGATCACGTTCGGCGCTTCGCCTGCGAACTGGCGGGCGATCTGCGCGGCGGTCGCCGGGTTGCCCTGGGCCGACTCGTAGATGAATTTGAGGTTCTCGCCTTCCTTGTAGCCGGCGGCGGTCAGCGCGTCCTTCACGCCGTCGCGTGCCGCGTCGAGTGCCGGATGCTCGACGATCGCGGTTACGGCGACGGTCACCTCATCGGCACGGGCGGGCAGGGTGAATGCCACCGTGGCGGCAAGGGCGATGAGAAGTGAGCGCATGGGTTGTCCTCCAATTGATGTCCCGCTTTCTTAGGAAACCGATGACATGAAATCAATCGATAGGAACTGCATCACCCATCAAAGTTCTTCATCGATGGGTGATGGGCGAGGAACGAAGGACCCGAGGAGGCGCTTCGTCTCAATCTTCGCCGTGATTGGCGATCATCATCGCTTCGAAGGCGAGGCGGTCGACCTTGCGCATGCGTTCGGATTCCGACTTCAGCTGGCCGCAGGCGGCAAGGATGTCGCGGCCGCGTGGTGTGCGGATCGGCGAGGCGTAGCCGGCCTGGTTGATGAAGTCGGCAAACTTCTCGATGTGCTCCCAGTCGGAACACTGGTAGTTGGTGCCCGGCCAGGGGTTGAAGGGGATGAGGTTGATCTTTGCGGGCACACCCTTCAGGAGCTTCACCAACTGCTTGGCGTCTTCGAGGCTGTCGTTGACGTCCTTCAGCATCACGTATTCGAAGGTGATGCGGCGGGCGTTGGAAAGGCCGGGATAGGCGCGGCAGGCGTCCATCAGTTCCTTCAGCGGGTACTTCTTGTTGATCGGCACCAGCATGTCGCGCAGGTCGTCGCGCACGGCATGCAGCGAGATCGCCAGCATGACGCCGATCTCTTCGCCGGTGCGATAGATTTCCGGCACGATGCCTGAGGTCGACAGCGTGATGCGGCGCTTGGACAGCGACAGGCCTTCGCCGTCAGAGGCGATCAGAAGGGCGGTCTTGACCTGCTCGAAATTATAGAGCGGCTCGCCCATGCCCATCATCACGATGTTGGTGATCTTGCGGCCTTCAGCCGGCACGATCGCGCCCTGCGGGGTGTCGCGCTCCGGGAAGTCGCCGAGCCGGTCGCGGGCAAGCAGCAGCTGCGCGAGGATTTCCTCGGCCGTCAGGTTGCGCACCAGCTTCTGGGTGCCGGTGTGACAGAAGGAGCAGGTGAGCGTGCAGCCGACCTGGCTCGAAATGCAGAGCGTGCCGCGGCCTTCCTCGGGAATGTAGACGGTCTCGATCTCGACCGGTCGTCCGGCCCCGCGCGCCGGGAAGCGCAACAGCCACTTGCGGGTGCCGTCGCCGGAAATCTGTTCCTCGACGATCTCCGGGCGCGCGATGGTGAAATGCTGCTTCAGCATCTCGCGCATGTCCTTGGACACGTTCGTCATGTGATCGAAGTCGGAGACGCCACGCACGTAGAGCCAGTGCCAGAGCTGGCTGACGCGCATCTTGACCTGGCGTTCCGGCACGCCCTTTTCGACCAGTGCCTTGGCCATGTCCTCGCGCAGAAGTCCGATCAGCGACGGCTTTTCCGCCTCTACGGCTGCGCGCACCTGCGGCGCCTTGGCGATTTCCACCCGGTTCAGAATTTCAGTGGCTGCCATGCTCATGATGTCCTGTCATACGGCGAGAGGCCGTCCGGAGAGCGGGTCCGGAAATCGTCCTGATGCGCGAATTGAAATCGGTCGAGCCATCGAAAGCGGCCTATCGGGGCGCGGAGGCTCTCAAGTTGGCCGCCCTTTAGCATTGTTTTGGCCGGGAGTCACGAGGCAGGCCCCTTGAACGCAAAAGGCCGGCTTTGCAGCCGGCCCCTACGCGTGACTTTCGGTCTCGCGATTACTTGCAGGCTTCGATCTGCTTCAGCGCAGCGGAGATGCCCGAGAGCGAGTAGGAGTAGGAGGTCGCGGTACCCTTGCGCGACTTGGCGTTGACCGACATGGCCTTGCCGTTCTTCATGGCGGCAACCAGTGCCGGCTCTTCGGCAGCATTTTCGACCCAGGCCGAATTGCCCTTGGTGAACATCACGAAGGTGCGGCCGTCGATGACGACGTTGACCTTGGAGTTCTCCTGCAGCGCATAGCCCATCATTGCCTGAGGCTCGTAGCTGATGTTCTGGCCGGGGCGCTGGGAAACGAGGAAGAAGATGTCGCCATGGTCGACGCCGGCCGGGCTCTTTTCCTTCGGAACCGAAAGGACGTAGCAGACCTTGCCGCCGCCGGCATTGTAGGAATAGGCGCCCCAGGCGTTGAACTGCTGGATGCGCGTCGGAGACTGGGCGGCAGCCATGCTGGCGGTGGCCAGAACGAGTGCGATTGCGGTTGCGATCTTTCTTACAAACATGAGGTCCTGCCGCTTTTCTTGCTTTTCGATCACCCGAAACAGGTCAGACGGGCGACGCGTAGTCATGATTTGATTTGTTTTGACTTAATTCAGGTTACCAAACCGTCAACGGTGGCCGAAAACCGCGGCTTTAGCCCCGAAATGGAGCGGTTTGCCCCATCGCACAGTGCCTTTCGACCGCCGATTCGCGCCTTCGCCGAACCGGGCTCGATCGAGGATGCGCGTTACCTCGGAATGCCCGTTCCAGAAGGTTTCCTGCCCCAAGCCATTGCATGGCGTCAGCCGCACCAAAGCGCGCGACCAGCGTCACTTGCAGATCTATGCCACAAAGAATTAGGCAAGAGTTTGACTTTCGGGCGGGAATGCGGCGCCACAACCGGACAGGCGGCGTCCGACGTCAGCTCTCCGGCGTATCGGCCAGCGTCTCATCGGCCTTGGTATAGTGCGTTTCCTTGATCTGCCCGCTGATGGCAGCAAAGGCCGCGGTCAAGACGGCAACGTCATCGGAGAAGCCGACGACGGCCAGCACGTCGGGGATGATATCGATCGGCAGCACGAAATAGGCGAGGGCTGCAAGCAGGATGCCGCGGGTGCGTGTCGGGGTCTTCGGATCGATGGCGCAGTAATAGGCGGCAACCAGGTCGCGGCTGAATGGGATCTGGCGGGCAGCTCGGCGAAAGGTCGGCCAGAAGCGGCGCTTCACGCGCTTTTCCCGCCGCTCCTGCTCGGATTCTTCGCCAGGCAAGAGAATTTCACCAATCTTGATGTCGTCCATCGTCCCGCTTCCGCTATATTCTCGGCCGCCAGGCGTTCTCGTGAACGCGCGGCGCTCCGGCGCTTTCAATATGGGAATTCCGCGTCCTATTTCAAATGATCGGGCATGCGGCCTGACGCTGCCTTGTCCATGCGCGCCGCCAGCTTGAAGTCGAGTTCGCTCAATCCGCCGGCGTCATGGGTCGTCAGCGTCACGTCGACGCGATTGTAGACGTTGAACCATTCCGGGTGATGGTTGAGCTTCTCGGCGACGATCGCGCATTCGGTCATGAAGCCGAAGGCCTCGACGAAGTTCTTGAAGCGGAACGCCTTCCAGATCGAGTTGCCGTCTTCGGCCCGCACCCACCCTTCCATCTTGTGAAGGTTGTCGGCAATCGTCGCCTCGTCCAGTCTCTCCGCTGCCATCGCTTGTCTCCTCCCATGCGCCTGTTCGAAGCCCGAGCTGTCGCGTATAAGCGTCAACTGTCTCCAGCCTTCGAATCTGAATAGCATGAAACCGGTCAGAGTTCTTTTCGTTTGTCTCGGCAACATCTGCCGGTCGCCGCTTGCCGAGGGCGTGTTGCGCGCATTGGCGAAGCAAGAGGGATTGGCTGTAGCGCTGGAGATCGATTCGGCCGGAACCGGCGCCTGGCATATCGGCGATCCGCCGGACCGGCGATCGATAGAGACGGCGCGGCGGCACGGCATCGATATTTCTACACTGCGCGGACGCCAGGTGGCGGCGGCAGATTTCAGTGATTTCGACCTCATCCTCGGCATGGACGAGAACAATGTCCGCACGCTGAAAAGGCTCGCGCCGGATGGCACGGCGCAGAAGGTGCATCTCTTTCTCGATTATGCGTCAGGCGACCTGCGGGACGTGCCGGATCCCTATTACGAAGGGCGGGAAGCCTTCGAGGCGCTTTACCAGATGCTGGAGGCCGGATGTTCGTCGTTGCTCGAAAGGCTCGGCGAACGCACCTCGTGAAGCGGGAAAAGCTCTTCCGTCAGGTACGGTCCGCCGCCGACTGAATCGCGCGACGAGAGCAGCACGAAGCGGGAGACCGTGAAGAGCGAGGTCATGAAGTTGCCGCGCCCCGAGAGGTACTCGACCACGTCTTCGACACGGCTGGAGCGCAGCCGCGCCAGCGTCACGTGCGGGGTGAACTTGCGCGGGTCCGGCCCCAGTCCGAGCCTTTGGCAGATGCGCTCGATTTCGGCCTGCAGCGCATACATTTCCGGATGGTTGGTAACGCCGGCCCAGACCGAGTGCGGCTTCTTCGAGCCGAATGCGCCGGTGCCGTTCAGTTGCAGTTGGAATTCAGGACGTTCGATGCGATCGAGCTTGTCGATGATCTCGTCGGCGGTGCGCCAGTCGACGTCACCGATGAAGCGCAGGGTGATGTGGTAGTTCTCCACATCGATCCAGCGAGCTCCGGGAAGACCTCCGCGCAGCAATGAAAGACTCATTGCAGCATTGCGCGGAATTTCGAGGGCGGTGAATAGTCTCGGCATGGCGAGCTCCCCGAATCTCTTGCAGATGTCTTAGCGAATCACGCATCGCATCTGCACGCAACTGGTATTTGACGCTTCAGAATATTAACGTTGCCTTAACTGTGGACGATGTCATCACTCCGTCTTGTTCAGCGTTGCCAGAAACCGCTCGACGACGGGCAGGGCCTTCTCGACCATGACGCCGACGCCGTCGCCATTGGGATGCATGCCGTCTTCGAGCTTGAGCTTGGCCTCCGTCACCACGCCGTCGAGAAAGAACGGATAGAGTTCCAGCCCATATTTTTTGGCGAGTTCCGGATAGATCGGGTTGAAGCGGGCGGCGTAGTCGCCGCCCATGTTCGGCGGCGCCATCATGCCGGCGAGCAGCACGGCGATGCCGCGGTCCTTCAGCCGGGTGATCATCGCCTCGATGTTCTTGCGGGTCTCTTCAGGCGCGATGCCGCGCAGCGCGTCGTTGGCGCCAAGCTCGAGGATCACGCCATTGGTACCATCCGGCACCGACCAGTCGATGCGGGCAAGACCGCCGGAACTCGTGTCGCCGGAAACGCCGGCGTTCGCGATCGTCACGTCGAAGCCCTTTTCCTTCAGCGCCTTTTCGAGCCGAGCCGGGAAGGCGTCCTCCGGCGGGAGCTGATAACCCGCCATCAGGCTGTCGCCGAACCCGATCAGGCTGATCGTCTCGGCGCGTGCGGTGCATGATAACGCAAATGTCATCATCAGTGCCAAGAAAACCCGTTGAAATCCTTTTAATGCCATGGGCCTGTTCCTAAATCCCGAATGCCGTTTCTGTTCCCCACTTCGTTTCATATAGGGTTGTTTCGCTTGGCCAGCACCATCATCGAACTTAAAAACGCGGATCTGACGCTGGGCGAGGCGGCCGCCTCGGTGCATGTGCTGAAAGGCATGAGCCTGACGATCAATGCCGGAGAATCGGTCGGCATCGTCGGCCCGTCCGGTTCAGGCAAGTCGACTTTGCTAATGGTGCTTGCCGGGCTCGAGCGGCTGGATCGCGGCGAGATCGTCATCGACGGCACGCCGCTGCACCGGCTCGACGAGGACCGGGTGGCGGACTTTCGCGGGCGCAACATCGGCATCGTCTTCCAGTCCTTCCACCTCATTCCCAACATGACGGCACTCGAAAACGTCGCCGTGCCGCTCGAACTGGCCAATGTGTCGGGCGCCTTCGAGATCGCGCGCAAGGAGCTTGTCGCCGTCGGCCTCGGCGAGCGGCTCAGCCATTATCCCGGCCAGCTCTCGGGCGGCGAGCAGCAGCGCGTTGCGATCGCCCGGGCGCTTGCGCCCTCGCCGAAGCTTCTGATCGCCGACGAACCAACCGGCAACCTCGACGCTGAAACCGGACGGCAGATCGCCGATCTGCTTTTCGCCGAACAGCGTGACCGCGGCATGACACTCGTGCTCGTGACCCATGACGCCGCCCTTGCCGACCGCTGCGCGCGGCAGGTGCGGGTGCGCTCGGGCGAGATCGTTGCCGGCGGCGCCGCGGACCCCGTGGCCGTGGCGCCGGTCCAGCAGGCGGCCTCGGCATGATCGGCGCGCCTTCGGTACGGCTGCGGCCGCTGCTTGCCCTGCGGCTGGCGCTGCGTGAAATGCGCGGCGGGCTCAAGGGCTTCTACATCTTCCTCGCCTGCATTGCGCTGGGTACGGCGGCGATTGCCGGCGTCAATTCGCTGTCGCAATCGATCACAGCGACGATCGCATCGCAGGGTCAGGAACTGCTCGCCGGCGATATTCGCTTCGAGCTTAACAATCGTGTCGCAACGACCGAAGAGCGCGCCTATCTCGATGGTCTTGGAACCGTTGCGGTTTCCGCTGGCCTGAGATCTATGGCGCGGCTGCCCGACGGTTCCAATCAAGCCCTGGTGGAACTGAAGGCCGTCGAAGCGGCCTATCCGCTCTATGGCACGCTGGAGAGCGAACCCGACAGGCCGCTTCACGACCTCATCGCACGCGACGGCGACGTCTTCGGTGCGGTCGTGGCGCCTCTGCTGCTCGACCGCCTGGACGTTAAGGTCGGAGACGAAATCCTTCTCGGCAACGCCCGTGTCCGGATCGCCGGCACGATCACGCGCGAGCCGGATGCGCTTTCCGACGGCTTCGGCTTCGCGCCCCGCCTGATGGTCTCGGACGAAGCCCTGGCGGCGACGGGACTGGTGCAGACCGGAAGCCTCGTCGAGCACACATACAAGGTGAAGCTCGCCGATCCGGCAGGGGTTGCGGCCGTTCGCACCGAGGCGGAGAAAAGCCAGCCGGCAGCCGGCTGGTCGATCCGCACCAGCGGCAACGCAGCACCGGCGCTGACGGCCAACATCACGCGTTTCTCGCAGTTCCTGACGCTTGTCGGCCTGACGGCGCTCATCGTCGGCGGCGTCGGCGTCGCCAATGCGGTGCGCGCCTATCTCGATGCCAAGCGCAGCGTGATCGCGACCTTCAAATGCCTGGGCGCGCCCGCTGCGTTGGTGGCGATGATCTATCTCGCACAGATCCTGATGATCGCCTTGATCGGCATCGTTATCGGGCTCGCGCTCGGAGCTCTGATCCCCTTTGTCGCGGCGCAGTTTTTGGCCGACCTGTTGCCGATTTCGACCGCCTTCCATCTCTATCCGGGCGCGCTCGGGCTTGCCGCCCTGTTCGGCGTGCTGACGGCGCTGACCTTCGCCATCCTGCCGCTCGGACGGGCGCGCGCCATTCCTGCGACCGCACTCTTCCGCCAGCAGGGTTTCGATCCCTCGGGTTTTCCGGCCTGGCCCTATCTGCTCGGCGCCGTCGCGTGTCTTGCCGCGCTCGCCGGCCTGGCGATCTTTACGGCTTACGACCGCTATATTTCGCTCGTCTTCCTCGGCGCGATTGCCTTCGCCTTCATCGTGCTCAGGGCCGTTGCGCTCGCGATCGCCTGGCTCGCGCGCCGCAGCCCGCGGGTCAATTCGCCGGCTCTCAGACTGGCGATCGGCAACATTCACCGTCCGGGTGCGCTGACCTCCTCGGTGGTGCTGTCGCTTGGGCTCGGTCTGGCGCTTCTGGTGACGCTGGCGCTGATCGACGGCAATCTGCGCCGCGAACTCACCGGAAGCATGGCGGAGCGAGCGCCGAATTTCTTCTTCGTCGATATCCAGGGCAGCGAGATTGAAGGTTTCCGCTCGGTGCTGAACCAGGCGATCCCGAAGGGCAAGGTCATCGAGGTGCCGATGCTGCGCGGCCGCATCACCGCCTTCAACGGTGAGGACGTGAACAGCCGCAACGTGCCGCCTGCAGGCCAATGGGTGCTGCGCGGCGACCGCGGTATCACCTACGCCAAGAACAAGCCGGAGAATTCGACGCTGTCCGAAGGTGCCTGGTGGCCGGCCGACTACAGCGGCGAACCCCTGGTTTCCTTCTCGTCCGAGGAGGCCGGCGAACTCGGCCTGAAGATCGGCGATACGGTCACCGTCAATGTGCTCGGCCGCAACATCACCGCCAAGATTGCCAACTTCCGCAATGTCGAGTGGGAATCGCTGTCGATCAACTTCGTCATGGTGTTCTCGCCGAACACCTTTGCCGGCGCGCCGCATGCCTGGCTGGCGACTGTGATCGATCCGTCGGCGACGCCGGAAGAGGAGGCGGCGGTCCTGAAGGCCGTCACCAATGCCTATCCGACGATCACCAGCGTACGGGTGAAGGACGCTCTCGACATTGTGAATGGGCTGCTCGGTCAGCTGGCAACGGCGATCCGGGCGGCCGCGGCCGTGGCGCTCGTCGCCTCCGTGCTGGTGCTGGCCGGCGCGCTTGCGGCCGGCAACCGGGCGCGCGTCCATGATGCGGTGGTCCTGAAGACGCTGGGGGCAACGCGGGTGACGCTGATCAAGGCGTTCAGCTACGAATACGCGATCCTCGGTCTTGCAACCGCAGTTTTTGCGCTGTTTGCCGGCGGTATCGCCGCCTGGTTCGTCGTCAACCGCATCATGACGCTGCCGTCGAGCTTCCTGCCCGACGTGGCGATCGTGACGGTTGTGGCAGCGCTGGTGATGACGGTCGGCATCGGACTTGCCGGTACATGGCGCATTCTCGGGCAGAAGGCGGCGCCGGTCCTGCGCGAACTTTGACCGGGCCGAGTTAACCGTAAATCCCTATTGCGCCGGTCTGAATCGGTCCAGTGCAACGGAATCCGGGAGTGCCGGGTCTTGTGTGCAGCGGGTTTCGGCATCATATTTGTCCACAGGCATGCTGGAGCTCCGCAGCGGCGCCTGGGCGTGGAAGCTCATCTTCCAGGGCGATATTCGCCGCCCGACACCGTAACTTCCACCGGAGCTTGAATGAGGAAACAATGGCTGATCTGAGAAATTACCAAACCCGAATGTCGCCCGCCGGCGCTCAGGCGGGTGCCGTGATTGACGAAGGCCTTCGCGCATACATGCTGAAGGTCTACAACCTGATGGCGCTTGGTCTGGCGATCACTGGCGTCGCGGCCTACCTGGCCTTCCAAATGGCGTTTTCGGATGGCCAGCTGACTGCCTTCGGTGCTGCGATCTATACGAGCCCGCTGAAGTGGGTGGTGATGCTGGCGCCGCTGGCGCTCGTGTTCTTCATGAGCTTCCGCATCAATAGCATGAGCGTTTCTGCCGCGCAGACGACGTTCTGGATCTATGCGGCCCTGATGGGCCTGTCGCTGTCGTCGATCTTCCTGATCTACACCGGCCAGAGCATCGTTCAGACGTTCTTCGTGACGGCCGCCTCGTTCGGCGCCCTGTCGCTTTACGGCTACACCACGAAGAAGGACCTGTCCGGCATGGGCTCGTTCCTGATCATGGGTCTGTTCGGCGTCATCATCGCGTCGATCGTCAACATCTTCCTCGCCTCTTCGGCGCTCGCCTTCGCGATCAGCGTGATCGGCGTGCTGATCTTCGCTGGCCTCACCGCCTACGACACGCAGAAGATCAAGGAAATGTACTACGAAGCCGATGACAGCGCCGTTGCCGGCCGCAAGGCGATCATGGGCGCGCTGACGCTCTACCTCGACTTCATCAACCTGTTCATGTTCCTGCTCCAGTTCATGGGCAACCGGAACAACTAAGTCTGAACAGCACACGGAAAAGGCGGCTTCGGCCGCCTTTTTTGTTTGCTGAAGCAGCTTGAAAGCGTCCGGACTCCGTGGGAGTGAAAGGACGACGAAACCTTGGGATCAAAGTCTTTAGCCATGTCCCTGACCCTGCGCGACGCCACCCTGGCCGATCTTCCCGTCATCACCGAGATCTATCGCGAATCCGTGTTGCACGGGGTTGCGACCTACGAGATCAACCCGCCATCCGAAAAGGAGATGCGGGCGCGGTTCGAAACGATCATCGGCAGCGGCTACCCGTACATGGTTGCGGTAGACGCGGGCGGGACGATCATCGGCTATGCCTACGCATCCGGCTTCCGCACGCGCACGGCCTATCGCTTCCTGGTCGAGGATTCCATCTACCTGGCGCCGGAAGCGCGCGGCAAGGGTGCCGGCAAGGCGCTGCTGGTCGAACTCGTCCGGCGTTGCACGGAACTCGGCTTCCGCCAGATGGTCGCGGTGATCGGCGGTGCCCATCCGGCCTCGATCGCCGTGCACCGGTCGCTCGGCTTCGAACTCCAGGGCACGATGAAAGCGACCGGCTTCAAGCATGGCCGCTGGCTCGACACGACGATCATGCAGCTCGCGCTCGGCGAGGGCCAGGCGACCGACCCGCCGGAAGACGTCTATCCGGACACCCTCTACCAGTGACCATCGCTTGCTGAAGAATGTCAGTCGGCGAAGCGCCTCGCAGCGCGCCGTAGGCAGGTCGTGCCGTTGCTGCCCGTGACGTCGGCGTGCGTCTCCTGATGGCACCCTTTCCCGCTGGTCAGGTTTCCACCAGCCTCAGCACCTTGTCGAATACCTTGAGCACCTGGGCGAGCTCGTGACCGCGCTTCAGGATCGTGCCGTGAATGTTCAGCACGCTATAGGCGCCCTGTTTCGCGGCCAGTTTCGGGTTCTTCTCGATCCGGTAGAGCGGCATTTCGCCCGAACGCTTGAACACTGAGAAGACCGCGCGGTCCCTCAGGTGGTCGATCGCGTAGTCCCGCCACTCGCCTTCGCCGACCATACGGCCGTAGACCCACAGGATCTGATCCAATTCGCGACGATGGAAAGTGATGGGGGGAGCGTTCTTGGCGTTCTTGTATTCGTGTAGATCGATGACCACTTCGGAAGTGGTCTCGCGCTGATGGCGCGCCTCGCCTTGCGGCAAATCCGGCTCATCGGTCATCGGCAATCCGGCCTTCTGTTGTGACAGAACGATTACAGTGTGCCTGACACGAGCCGAAAAGCAAGCTGGAAGCCATGGGACGATGAGGTCATTTCTTGCCTCTGCCCCATTTCAGTCAAACCGGCGCCCCAATTCATCGCAAAACTCGCGGGCGCTGACGGACAGAGTCGTTGCCACCGTATGTCCGGTCAGATCGTCATGCTGCGGGAGTTCACCGAACGCAGTTATGGCCGGTTCGGTCCGGTAACTTCGAACCCTCAGCCCCAGCCCCTCGATGCTGCCGGGCCGAACCAACCCCTTGCGCTTCGCCGTCCCTACAATTTGCCCTGAGGGCCGGCGAGCACGGCCGCAGCGCCGATGATGGCACCCGGCGTTTCCTTGTCCTTCATCGATTGCAGCAGGATCGCGCAGCCGCTGTTTCCCGGGCGCTCGGTCAGCACCGTCGCCGGCAGCGTGAAGGACGCGGGCTGGCCGTCCCACATGCCGATCGTCTGTATGTCACGCACCGCATGCCAATAGGGGACTTCCTTGCCGCGGTTCTCCCCCTTCTCCATCTTCACGATCTTGGCGCGGTCGAAATAGACGACGACGACGTTGGCCTTGCCGATGCCGCTACCGATGGTGATCTGGATTTCTTCGCCGAGGATCTTGGCGCCGACGGGAACGGCAAGCCCTTTGCCTTCCGCCTTCATCGTTTCCAGCCGCGTCTTGATTGCCTGCAGATTGCCGCCGTTCAAGTGGTCGCGGCCATTCAGGATCGCCTGGGGCGTGTAGACGCCGTTGCGCCCGAGCATGCGCGCATAGGCATATTGCCGCTCGGTGTTTTCCTTCGATGCCAGCGTGTCGGCCCAGCCGAGATAGTTCCAGTAGTCGACGTGATAGGCGAGCGCCACCACATCGCCCTCGTCGACCAGCGACTTCAGCGCCGCATCCGCCGGCGGACAGGACGAACAGCCCTGGCTGGTGAACAGTTCGACAACGCCCTTGACCGCCTGTTTCTCCTGCGCCCCGGCAGGGGCACCGGCGGCTGCGAGCAGCCCGAAAGCCAGTGCAACAGGGCGAATGAAAGAACGGTCTGCGGATGTCATGGCGTCACTTCGTTACCGGCCGTCGGCCTACTCCTTGTGGGGGAGTTCACTACATACGACGCCCCTGCATCAACGGGAAGTCACGTTGGAGTGAGGTGGCAAGTGAGCGCGACCCGGCACCGGATCGTCGGCAGGTGCACCTCAAAGAAAGAGCCGGGGCGCCTTTCGGCGTCCCGGCTCCGGAGCCTCGTATGCGCTCGCGCGATTAGGCGGCGAGGTCGCGCAGAACCGTCTGCAGGATGCCACCGTTGTTGACGTAGGTCACTTCATCCAGCGTATCGATACGGCAGACGAGCGGCACATCTTTCACGCTGCCGTCGCCGTAGGTTACCTTGGCAACGCGCTTTTCGCGCGGCTGGACATTGGCGAGGTTTTCGATCGTGACGATCTCATCGCCCTTGAGGCCAAGCGATTCCCAGGTCGTGCCTTCCTCGAAGACGAAGGGAATGACACCCATGCCGACGAGGTTCGAGCGGTGGATACGCTCGAAGGACTGCGCGATGACGGCCTTGACGCCGAGCAGGTTGGTGCCCTTGGCAGCCCAGTCGCGCGACGAACCGTTGCCGTATTCGACGCCGGCGAAGATGACGAGCGGAACGCCCTCTTCCTTGTACTGCATGGCGGCGTCGTAAATCGACATCTCTTCCTTGGACGGATAGTGGATGGTGTAGCCACCTTCCTTGCCGTTCGGGCCGAGCATGTGGTTGCGGATGCGGATGTTGGCAAACGTGCCGCGCATCATCACCTCATGGTTGCCACGACGCGTGCCGTACTGGTTGAAGTCGGCAACGCCGACGCCGTGACCGATGAGGTAGGCACCGGCCGGCGAGGCCGCCTTGATCGAACCGGCCGGCGAGATGTGGTCGGTGGTGATCTTGTCGCCGAAGAGACCAAGCACGCGGGCGCCCTTGATGTCGGAGATGCCCGAACCGGACTTGCCCATGCCGACGAAGTAGGGCGGGTTCTGCACGTAGGTCGAACCGTCGTCCCAGGCATAGGTCTGGCCCGGAGGAACCTGAACGGCCTGCCAGTTTTCGTCGCCCTTGAACACGTCGGCGTACTTGGTCGCGTAAAGTTCGCGGGTGACGTACTTGAAGATGAACTCCTGGATTTCCTTGGAGGTCGGCCAGATGTCCTTGAGGAAGACCGGCTTGCCGTCCTGGTCTTCGCCGAGCGGCTCGTTGGTCAGGTCCTTCTGGACGGAACCTGCAAGCGCGTAGGCGACGACGAGCGGCGGCGAAGCGAGGTAGTTCGCCTGGACGTCCGGCGAGATGCGGCCTTCGAAGTTACGGTTGCCCGAAAGAACGCCGGCGGCGATCAGGCCCTTGTCGTTGATCGTCTTCGAGATCGGCGCCGGCAGCGGGCCGGAGTTGCCGATGCAGGTCGTGCAGCCGAAGCCGACGAGGTTGAAGCCGAGCGCGTCGAGGTCCTTCTGCAGGCCGGACTTGGCGAGGTATTCGCCGACGACCTGCGATCCCGGTGCGAGCGAGGTCTTGACCCACGGCTTGGACTTCAGGCCCTTGGCGACCGCGTTGCGGGCGAGCAGGCCGGCAGCGATCAGGACCGACGGGTTGGAGGTGTTGGTGCAGGACGTGATCGCAGCGATGGCAACGTCGCCATGGCCGAGATCGAAATCGGTACCTTCGACGGCATAGCGGTTCGAAAGCTGGCCCGGCTTCTTGTAGTCGCCTTCAAGCGAGGTTGCGAAGCCCGATGCGATGCTTTCGAGCGGGATGCGGCCTTCCGGACGCTTCGGGCCAGCCATGGCCGGAACGACGTCGCCGAGGTCGAGTTCGAGCGTGTCGGTGAAGACGAGCTCGGAACCGTCACCGTCACGCCACATGCCCTGAGCCTTGGAATAGGCTTCGACGAGAGCGATGCGCTGCTCTTCACGGCCGGACATGGTGAGGTAGTTGATGGTTTCGCTGTCGACCGGGAAGAAGCCGCAGGTGGCACCGTATTCCGGACCCATGTTGCCGATGGTGGCGCGGTCGGCGAGCGTCATGTTGTCGAGGCCCGGGCCGAAGAATTCGACGAACTTCGAGACAACGCCCTTCTTGCGCAGCATCTGCACGACCATAAGCACGAGGTCGGTCGCGGTGACGCCTTCCTTGAGCTTGCCGGTGAGCTTGAAGCCGATGACCTCAGGCAGGAGCATGGAGACCGGCTGGCCGAGCATGGCAGCTTCCGCTTCGATGCCGCCCACGCCCCAGCCGAGAACGCCGAGACCGTTGATCATGGTGGTGTGGCTGTCGGTGCCGACGCAGGTGTCCGGGTAGGCGGTGACGACGCCATCTTCTTCACGGGTCCAGACGGTCTGGCCCAGATACTCCAGATTGACCTGGTGACAGATGCCGGTGCCGGGCGGAACGACGCGGAAGTTCTTGAACGCCTGCTGGCCCCACTTCAGGAAGCGGTAGCGCTCGCCGTTGCGCTCGTACTCGAGCTCGACGTTGCGGGCAAAGGCGTTCGGGGTGCCGAATTCGTCGACGATGACGGAGTGGTCGATGACGAGGTCGACGGGGACGAGCGGGTTGATCTTTTCCGGGTCGCCACCGAGCGAGACCATGGCGTCGCGCATCGCCGCGAGGTCGACGACAGCAGGCACGCCGGTGAAGTCCTGCATCAGAACGCGGGCCGGGCGGTAGGCGATTTCGTTTTCAGCCGTGCCCTTGTCGTTGAGCCAGGCGGCAACGTTCTCGATGTCCTTCTTGGTGACGGAGCGGCCATCTTCGTTGCGCAGCAGGTTCTCGAGCAGAACCTTCATCGAATAGGGCAGCTTGGAAACGCCGGCGAGACCGTTCGCCTCAGCCTTGGGCAGGCTGTAATAGACGTAGTCGACACCGTTGACGGTGAGCGTGGAGCGACAATTGAAGCTGTCTAGGGATTTGGACACTGGATAATACCCCGTTCCGTCTGATCGCCAAAAACTGACGTACGAACGCCCGAGCGCCTGTGAAGCGCGAATTGGGATGCGGGTGCGGCCATTTCCGCTGTCCGTACGTGGAAATTCATTCCATGTTCGGCGCTAGGATGAAATTCACGCCGACCGCTGGCGTGTTGGCCGCCTTATAGATAATTTCTCCAAAACGTGCCAGAGCAACGAAGGTCGAAACGGGACTTTTTTTTGCCCTGCGGCAAAGAGAGTGAAGGGAAGCTGAAAATTCATGCGCCTCATGGCTGAAGGGTTGAGCGCGAAGCGCGGTGAGGACCTGATTTTTAACGATATTTCCTTTATTCTCGACGCCTCGGAAGCCCTTGTCGTGACGGGTCCGAACGGCTCCGGCAAGTCCACTTTGCTGCGGGTTCTTGCGGGGTTGTTGAGGCCCGAAAGCGGGCACCTGAAACTTGAGAATGGCCCCCCGGAAATCGCCCATCCATCCGAGCTCAGCCACTATCTCGGACACCGCAACGCGATGAAGCGTGAACTGACCGTCGCGGAAAATCTTTCCTTCTGGCGAGACTTCATGGGTGATTCGCCCGGGGCGCGCGGCGCCACGCTCACCGAGGCGGTCGAAGCGGTTGGCCTGCCGGATATCGCCCATCTGCCCTTCGGTTATCTCTCGGCCGGCCAGCAGCGGCGCATGGCGATGGCCAAGCTGGTCATTGCCTATCGCCCGATCTGGATCCTCGACGAGCCGACCGCAGCGCTTGACGCCGGCGCCGACCGGCTGTTTGCCGATCTGGTGAAGGCGCATCTTGGCAAAGGCGGCATCGTCATTGCGGCGACCCACCAGCCACTCGGGCTCGACCGCACGAAGGAGCTGCACATGACGGGGTTCGAGCATCTGGCAGGAGATCGCTGGCATGATGCATAGGGTCGCAATGCCTGGAAGCCCATTGCCGGAAAACGCGCGCGTGCCGATCCGGAGGTTGCCGCTATGATCGCGCTCTTTTTCCGCGATCTCAAACTGTCGATCCGCGCCGGCGGCGGGGCGATGATCGGCGTGCTCTTCTTCATGACTGTGGTGGCAGTCATTCCCTTCGGTGTCGGTCCCGACCTGAACCTGCTTTCGCGCATCGGACCGGCGATCCTGTGGATCGGCGCGCTGCTCGCCTCGCTGCTCGGCCTCGACCGGCTGTTCCAGGCGGAGCGCGACGACGGCTCGCTCGACCTGATGCTGATGCAGGAAACGCCGCTGCTTTTCACCGTCTTCGTCAAATGTGCGGCGCATTGGGCGGCGACCGGCCTGCCGCTGGTGATTGCCTCGCCCTTGCTCGGCCTCTTCATGAACATGAGCGAGATCGCCATCGGCGCCACCATGCTGACGCTTCTGATCGGCACGCCGGCGATCACCTTCATCGGTGCAGTGGGGGCGGCCGTTGCCGTGTCGCTGCCGCGTGGCGGGCTGCTGGTTTCGATCCTTGTTCTGCCGTTGGCGATCCCGGTGCTGATCTTCGGTGTCAGCGCTGTCTATGCGGCGATCGAGGATCCGGCGCCGTTCCTGCCACCTTTGATGATCCTTGCGGCAATCACCCTGTTCTTCGCCGTCATCGGCCCGGTTGCCGCCGCCGCAGCACTTCGGCACGCGTCCGATTGACGCAATCGGGCCAGAACGGGCGAAAGTGTTTGCGGCATTCCCATGGATTTGTCGCTAAGCCGTTCAGATCGATAACATTTATGATCCGCGTTCCAACTCGATCGTGATCGGGCGATTGACGCGGATCAATTGCAGGCGGGCGCCTTAAGCGTTAAAGAGCCAACATGAGCGAAAACAGCCTGGCCATCCGCAAATTCAGCGATCTCGCCAACCCGACGCGGTTCCTGGCGTTGGCTGACCGTCTGTTGCCCTGGCTTTCCGGGCTGACGGCGCTGTTCTTCGTTGCCGGCGTCTGGCTTTCCTTCACGACGGAAGGTGATTACCAGCAGGGCGAAACGGTGCGCATCATGTATGTGCACGTGCCCGCGGCCTGGCTGTCGATGATGTGCTATTCGGTGATGGCCTTGGCAGCTCTCGGTACGCTCGTCTGGCGCCATCCGCTTGCCGACGTCTCCTCGCGCGCGGCAGCTCCGATCGGCGCCTGTTTCACCTTCCTGGCGCTCGTCACCGGCTCGCTCTGGGGCAAGCCGATGTGGGGCACCTGGTGGGTCTGGGACGCGCGGCTGACCTCGGTCTTCGTGCTGTTCCTGATGTATCTCGGACTGATGGCGCTCAACCGCGCGATCGACGATCCGGCGCGGTCCTCCAAGGTTTCGGCCATTCTGGTTCTCGTCGGCTTCGTCAACATCCCGATCATCAAGTTCTCGGTCGAGTGGTGGAACACGCTGCATCAGCCGGCGAGCGTCATGCGGCTCGACGGACCGACGATCGATCCGGAGTTCCTGTGGCCGCTGATCGTGATGGCGGTCGCGTTTACACTGCTGTTTTTCACGCTGCACATCGCCGCCATGCGCAACGAAATCCTGCGCCGGCGCGTCACGGCGCTCAGGCGCCTTGCGGCCCGTGCTGCCGGACGGGGAGCCCGCGCACAATGATGAGCCACGCCGCCTACGTTTTCACGAGCTATGGAATAGCCACGCTGACGGTCCTAGGTCTGATTGCCTGGGTCGTGCTCGACGGTCGTGCCCGCCGGCGTGAACTCACCGAACTCGAAGCCGCAGGCATCCGCCGGCGCTCGGCCGAACCGGCTACCGGAGAAACACGATGAGCAACGCACCCGCTCCGGGTAACGAGGAGCGCAAACCCGGCCCCATGCGTTTCGTGCTGGCGGCGCTGCCGCTCGTCATATTCGCCGGGCTTGCGGCGATCTTCTGGAGCCAGCTCAATTCCGGCAAGGACGTGAGCGAAATCCCCTCCGCGCTGATCGGCACCAAGGCGCCGAAACTCGACATGCCGGCGCTCGAAGGTGCGACGCGCGATGGCCAGCCGATGCCGGCTTTGACCGATGCGGCGATCAAGGGCAAGCTGACGCTCGTCAACGTCTGGGCCTCCTGGTGCGTGCCTTGCCGGCAGGAGCATCCCTTCATCCTCGAACTGTCGAAGGATCCGCGGCTGACCGTCGTCGGTATCAACTACAAGGACCAGAACGAAAACGCGCTCAGGTTCCTCGGCGAACTCGGTAATCCCTTCTCCGCCATCGGCGTCGACCCGCGCGGCAAGGCGGCGATTGACTGGGGCGTCTACGGTATTCCGGAATCCTATCTCGTCGGCGCTGACGGCACGATCCTCTACAAGCGCGTCGGCCCGTTCGACGAAAACAGCGTGAAGACGGGTCTGCTGCCGGCGATCGAAAAGGCGACTGCGGGTTCGTAACCGCTCCCGGCATTAGCTCTCATTCGGATGGGAGGGATTTGCTCCTCATCCGCCTGCCGGCGTTCTGCCCGCAAGCGGGGCGAAGAAGACACTTAGCGCTCGGTTGCCCTAAACTCTCGCATCGCATCGACGGCATAAAACCGTGCTTTCCCTGCCGGGCAGTCGTGGAATGAAAGTGAGTGCCTCAGTCCCTTCGCCCCATCTGCCGGAGAAGGTCGCGGATGCGGGATGAGGGGCTGCGACGGCGACCGAAGCCCGCTTAAATCCCCGCCTGCCAGTCCCGGACCGCATCAAGCGGCCAGACGAGCATCAGCACGTTGAGTGTGAGATTGTCGCGGATCAGCCAGCCGGTGAAGAGTTCGAAGACGATGGCGACCGTTACGGTCAGCCAGACGGGCATGCGGGCGGCAAACAGGAAGCCGGCGGCCATGGCCAGTGTATCCATCGTCGAATTCAGGATGCTGTCGCCGAAATAGTCGAGCGAAATCGTTGCGGAGCGGTAGCGGTTGATCACCATCGGCGTGTTTTCGGCGATCTCCCAGGCCGATTCGATCACGGTCCCAAGGAAGAGCTTTGCCGTCAGCGGCTTGCCGCGCAGGAGCAGATGGCCGAGGCCGTAGAACAGGAAGCCGTGGATGATGTGCGACGGCGTGTACCAGTCGGCGATATGCTGCGAGTTGCCGCTGGATTTGACCACGGGCTCGAACAGTTTGACGTAGCCGCATTCGCAGATCCAGAGGCGACCCATCAGATGCTGGGTGACGATCTGGATGATGAGAACAGCAAAACAGGCGGCGAGCCAGAGGAGTGCGTGCCGGTTGCGGCTGTCATTCTCCTCGAGCATCGTGCTCACTCGGCGTTCTCCTGGTCAAGCGAGTGCTTCATGATCAGCGGCATCTGGGCGAGCGTAAAGAGAATGGTGATCGGCATCGTGCCCCAGACCTTGAAGGCGACCCAAAAATCGGTCGTGAACGAGCGCCAGACCACTTCGTTGAGCACGGCGAGAACCAGGAAGAACAGGCCCCAGCGCAGCGTCAGCTTGCGCCAGCCGGCCTCATCCAGCTTGAAGGCGGAGTGGAAGACGTAGCCGAGCAGCGACTTGCCGAACAGCAGGCCGCCGAGCAGGATCGTGCCGAACAGCGTGTTGACGATCGTCGGCTTCATCTTGATGAAGGTGTCGTTCTGCAGCCAGAGCGTCAGCGCGCCGAAGACGAAGACGACGATGCCCGAAATCAGCGGCATCATCGGCAGGGTGCGGGTCAGCAGCCAGGAGACGGCAAGCGCGATTGCGGTCGCGGCCATAAACAGGCCGGTGGCGATGAAGATCGGACCGCCGAGTTCGGCGAGCGCCGGAAAATGCCCGGCCAACCATTCGCCACGCGAATTGGTAAAGAAGAAGACCATCAGCGGCCCAAGCTCCAGCACCAACTTGAGCAAGGGGCTGACTTCCTTCTGCGGCTTGGCAGCCTCGATCGACGACATCTGGGGGTCCTGTTTCTGCATGTACCTGCTGCTCATAACACCAGCTTTGCGGCAAAACCATATCAAGGCAACGGGCCGGCGTAACTACGCGCAGGCCCGATCGCCCCGTCAGGCGGCAACGCCGGCGATCGCCTCGGCAAAATCCTTGGCTTCGAACGGCTCGAGATCGTCGATCCCTTCGCCGACGCCGATGAAATAGACCGGCAACTTGTGCTTGGCGGAGATGGCGACGAGGATGCCGCCGCGCGCTGTGCCGTCGAGCTTGGTCATGATCAACCCGCTGACGCCGGCGACGTTGCGGAAGATCTCGACCTGCTGCAGCGCGTTCTGGCCGGTGGTGGCGTCGAGCGTCTGCAGCACGGTGTGCGGCGCATCCGGATCGAGCTTGCCGAGCACGCGCACGATCTTTTCGAGTTCGGCCATCAGTTCCGCCTTGTTCTGCAGGCGGCCGGCGGTGTCGATGATCAGGACGTCGGACTTCTTCTCGCGCGCCTGCTGGAAAGCCTCGTAGGCAAGGCCAGCGGCATCGGCGCCGAGTTTGGACGAGACGATTTCTGAGTTGGTGCGCTCGGCCCAGATCTTCAGCTGCTCGATCGCTGCGGCCCGGAAGGTGTCACCGGCGGCGAGCATGACTTTCAGGCCCGCGCCGGAAAGCTTGGCGGCGAGCTTGCCGATCGTCGTGGTCTTGCCGGTGCCGTTGACGCCGACCACCAGGATCACGTGCGGCTTGTGGCTGAGATCGAGTTCCAGCGGCTTGGCGACGGGCGAAAGCACCTTGGTGATCTCGCCGGCCATAATGCGCGACACGTCCTCGCCCGAGACATCCTTGCCGTAGCGTTCCGAGGCGAGCGTGTCGGTGATGCGCATCGCCGTTTCGACGCCGAGGTCGGCCTGGATCAACAGGTCTTCGAGATCCTGCAGCGTCGCTTCGTCGAGCTTGCGCTTGGTAAACAGGCTGGCGATCTGGCCGGTCAGTTGCGACGAGGTGCGCGCGAGGCCGCGGCGCAGGCGCTGGTACCAGCTGAGCTTTTCCTTCGGCGCGGCGACGGGTTCTTCCTTGGGCTTGCGCTCTGTGGCGGAGAAGCCCTTGGGCAAAGCGGGCGTAGCAGTGGGCTCGGCCTCGGCTGTCTCGGTCGGCGCGACGTCGGTGGCGGCATCTGCTGCGTTGGCTTCTGCGGTCTCGATGCTTTCGCGGAGGGCTGCGGCTTCACCCCCGTCTGCCCTGCCGGGCATCTCCCCCACAGGGGCGGAGATCACGCTGGGCTCGCTCTCGAGTTCGGAAGCAAGCGTTTCGGTTGGCGTGACCTCGTCTGCTTCGGCAGTCGTGACGTCGCTTGCCGTGGGTTCGGCATCGTCAGCAGCTTCCTCGATTCTCTCGACGATTTCGGCCTCGCGGGAGGCTACGATGATCTCATCGGAGGGAGCAGGCGCCTTGTGCGCAACAGGCGCCGCAGTCTCGGTGGCAGCTGTTGCTTCCTCAGCTGTGGCCTCGGTCTCCGTCTGCTCTCTCCCCTTGAGGGGGAGATGTCCCGAAGGGACAGAGGGGGGTATCGCGGCTTCAGTCTCGGCCGGCGTTACCACAGCTTCGACCGGGGCGGCTTCGTCACGCGCCAGCTCTTCGGCGTCGTCGGAGGCCGGGCCACCGGCCGTCTCGATCTCGGCCTCAAGCACCGGATCGTCGTCGGACAACGGCAGGGTCTCGATGTCGACAGGTGGTTCGAAGGCGGTTTCCGGGCTCTCTTCGACGATCTCTGCCTCGGCAGCGGCGGCAGGCGGTTCGACCGCCTCGGCGCTCGGCTCCGGTTGCGCCTCGACTTCGGGCGCAGAGACGATCGTCTCCTCCGGTACACCTTCCGGCGGCTTCGTTTCCTCCACCGCGCCCTTGCCGAAGGTGAAGATCCTCTTGATGAAACCCATTGCCATTCAGGAATTCCGCATAAATCAGGCCGCAGCCATCTGTTTTACCTGCATCGTCAGATGCTTGCCATTGTGGCCGGTGATTGAGACCGGGACAAGCGCACGGGGCGTCAGGTCAGCCGCGTCGACGAGCGTGAAGTTTTGTGTGTGGGCAAGCCCGTTGTTCTCGACCAGGATCGTCTGCTCGCTGCCGACCATACCTTCGAGGTGGCGGGCGTAGAGCGTCGCGCCGACGGCGCGAAGCCGCGCAGCGCGATCCTTGACGAGCGCCCGGTCGAGCTGCGGCATGCGTGCCGCCGGCGTGCCGGGACGCGGGCTGTAGGGAAAGACGTGCAGATGCGCGATGCCGCAGTCCTCGGCGAGGCTCGCGGCATTTTCGAACATCTCTTCGGTCTCGGTCGGAAAGCCGGCGATCATATCGGCACCGAGGCTGATATCGGGGCGCAAGCGCCGGACCTGATCGGCAAAGGCGCGGGCGTCGGCGCTCGAATGACGGCGCTTCATGCGCTTCAGGATCAGGTCGTCGCCATGCTGCAGCGACAGGTGCAGGTGCGGCATGAAGCGCGCCTCGTCGGCGATCAGGTCGAAGAGGTGTTTGTCGGCCTCGATGCCGTCGATCGAGGAAAGCCGCAGGCGGCGGATTTCCGGAACCTGTTTCAGAAGCGTCTTCGCCAGCAGCCCGAGGGTCGGCGTGCCCGGCAGGTCGGCGCCGTAGCTGGTGGCGTCGACGCCGGTCAAGACGATCTCGCAATAGCCACTCTCAACCAGCCTGCGTGCCTGGTCGACGACGGCGCCCATCGGCACGGAGCGGGAATTGCCGCGGCCATAGGGGATGATGCAGAAGGTGCAGCGGTGGTCGCAGCCGTTCTGCACCTGGATGAAGGCGCGCACGTGGCCATCGATGTGCTTGACCATCTGCGGTGCGGTGGCGCGCACGCTCATGATGTCGTTGACCCGCAGCTTTTCTTCAGCCGAGACGCCGAAATCCGGCAGTGAACGATAGGAGGCGCTCTTCAGCTTCTCCTCGTTGCCGAGCACGGCGTCGACCTCGACCATTTCGGCGAAGGTCTCTTTTTCGGTCTGGGCGGCGCAGCCGGTGACGATGATGCGGGCATGCGGATTGTCGCGCCGGGCACGGCGGATCGCCTGGCGCGCCTGGCGCACGGCCTCGCCGGTGACGGCGCAGGTGTTGACGAGGATGGCGTTGTTCAGCCCCGCCTTTTCGGCTTCCGCCCGCATCACTTCGGATTCGTAGGTATTGAGACGGCAGCCGAAGGTTATGACCTCGACGCCGCTCAACGCGCCCGGGCTCCGCCCGCTTCGGCCTCGTCGCGCTGCCAGGTTCCGGTCGTCGGGTTCAGCGTGCCGGACCATTCCCATTCGGCAGGTCCCGTCATGACGACATGATCGTCGTGCTCACGCCATTCGATCGTGAGCTTTGCCGGGGCAGGGGCTGATGCGACGTCGATCACCACCTTGCGGCCGGTGCGGCCGGTGCGCGCGGCGCTGACCGCAGCCGCGCAAGCCGCCGAGCCGCAGGCAAGCGTCAACCCGGCGCCGCGTTCCCAGGTGCGGGTGCGCAGCGACGAGGGCGAAAGCACCTGCGCCAGCGTGATGTTGGCGCGCTCGGGAAACATCGGATGGTTTTCGAGCAGCGGGCCGAAACGATCGAGATCGAAGGACATCGGGTCCTTGTCGACCCAGAAGACGGCGTGCGGATTGCCCATCGACATGGCCGAGGGCGAGTGCAGGACGGGATTGTCGATCGGTCCGATCTGCAGTTCGATGCGGCTCGTATCGGCAAATTCCTCGGCAAGCGGGATCTTGTCCCAGGCAAAGACCGGCTTGCCCATGTCGACCGAGATCGTGCCGTCCTCATGCTCGATGGCGTTGAGGATGCCTGCAATGGTCTGGAAGGTGAAGGCCTTCTTGCCGGTTTCGGCGGCCAGTGCCTGGACGACGCAGCGCGTGCCGTTGCCGCAGGCCTGGGCCATGGAGCCGTCGCAATTGACGATATCGATCCAGGCGTCGGTGCCCTGAGCCTTGGGGTCGTGGATCGCCATGATCTGGTCGAAGGCGGTTGCCGGATCGGCATTGAGCGCGATCGCAGCGGCCGGCGTCACCCGATCCTTCCGACCGCGCATGTCAACGACGAGGATCTTGTTTCCAAGCCCGTTCATCCTGGCAAATTGCACGTTGTCGGTCATGTCGCGATTGTCCAAACGGGCCCGCTCCGGGCGGGCCATCCTTCATTCGGGCTGTATATGGCGGAAAAGCCCGGAAAATACCAGTGCCGCCTTTATTCGGCTCCCTCGCCGCCGGTCGGTACATCGAAGATTTCGCCGGGGCGAAGCGGCCGGAAGCGGCTGCGGGCGATGCCCGCCGCATCGAGCGCCCGTTCCAGCGCCTGTCGCGGCTCTTCGACGCCTTCGTCGGTCAGGCGAAACGTACCCCAATGGTGGCCGGCGACATGGGCGGCGGCGCAATCGACCATGCCGCGCACGGCTTCCTCCGGGTTCTGGTGCTGGTCCTGCATGAACCAGCGCGGCTCGTAGGCCCCGAAGGGCAGGTTGGCGAGGCGGAAGGCGCCGTGTTTTTCGCGGGCGGCGCGATAGTTGATGCCGTCGTGAAAGCCGGTATCGCCGACGTGGTAGATCTTGCCGGCCGGCGTCTCCACGACGAAGGCGGCCCAGAGCGCCATGCGCCGGTCGCGCGAGCCGCGCGCCGACCAGTGGTGGCAGGGCTCGGCGTGAAGAATGACGTCATCGCCGCAATCGAGCTGGTCGCCCCAGTCGACCACGTCGATCTCGACGTCGGGAACGGCGCGGCGGATGATCGTGTCGTTGCCGAGCGGCGTGACGATGCGGGGAGCATGTTCCTCGTGAAGGGCTGCCAGCGTCTCGACATCGAGGTGGTCGTAGTGATTGTGGGTGACGAGCACGATGTCGATCGGCGGCAGGTCGTCGAGTTCGATGCCGGGCGCGTTGCGGCGCTGCGGGCCGGCAAAGGCAAACGGGCTGGCGCGATGCGACCAGACGGGGTCGGTGAGAATGTTGAGCCCATGCACCTGGATGAGCAGCGTCGCGTGTCCGACCATCGTCACGCGCAGGCGATCGCCTTCGACGCTGAGTTCAGGCTTCACCGGCGCGAACGGGCTTGGATTGTGCGCGGGCCAGCGCACCTTGCCGCTGCCGAACTGCCAGCGCAGGAGATCTGCCGCGCCCTTGGGCGGTTTGCCGTCGGGATTGAAGAACCTGGTGCCGTCGAAATGATCGGTGACGGGACCTTGGTAATAGGGATTGCGTGTCTTCATCCGGGCGGTTCGCCTTGGTTGAAAGGTCAAGGTTTAATAAATTCTTGAAGACAGCAACTGGATTGCTATCGTGGTTCCATGCTCGTTCGATTCGACCCGCAAGAACGTCTCTACAAGACCCTGAAGCTGGTCCGCTCCATCCATCTCAATATGCAGCGCTCGGCAGAACATATGCTCGATGGTGCCGGCATATCAGTGGCGGAGCGGGCGGTTCTCGAACTTTTTTGCGAAACGCCGCTGACGGTGCCGGAAGCCGGACGGCGCCTGTCGATGAAACGGCAGTTCGTGCTCAGGGTCGTCAACGGGCTGATGGACAAGACGTTGCTGGAAAGACGGCCGAACCCGGAACACCGCAGCGCCTATCTTTGCGCGCCGACGGCGGCCGGGCGTGATCTGTTCGCGGAAATCCATCGCCGCGAGGTGGAGTTGCTGCATGCCCTGCTCGGCGATATCAACCAGACCGAAGTGGTGGCCGCACTTCGGGTGATGACGCGGGTGTCGACCGCCTTCGAGCAGCTGGCCGGCGAACTCGACGACGCCGGCAAGGACGGGGCGCTCTGAGCCGAAAGCGCCTCATTTGCCTGCCGTCCTTGACTTTTGCCGCGCTTTCCTGTTTATCCGCGCCAATTCCTTCGCAAGCTCAAGTCTTCGAAGCCACCGACCGGGTCCCGTAGAGGTATAAAGAGAACCCGGAGGTCAACACCCGACAGCGCGTGGCGCCCTCGGGTGGTTTTTGGCTTTGCGCCTTGTTTTCTGCGCGAAGGAACCCACGTTTCCGGCGAGTTGATCGCCACCGGAAACCAGAAGGAAGTGAGAATGTTCGAGAGCCTCCAGGACCGCCTTGGTTCCATATTGAATGGACTGACCGGCCGCGGCGCATTGTCGGAAGCCGATGTTTCCGCTGCGCTCCGCGAGGTTCGCCGTGCGCTGCTCGAAGCCGACGTCGCGCTCGACGTCGTGCGCTCCTTCACCGAAAAGGTTCGTGAAAAGGCCGTCGGCGCCGAGATCCTGAAGTCGATCAAGCCCGGCCAGATGGTCGTCAAGATCGTCCATGATCAGCTCGTCGAGATGCTCGGCTCCGAGGGCGTCACGATCGACCTCAATGCGCCGGCGCCGGTCGTCATCATGATGGTCGGTCTGCAGGGCTCCGGTAAGACGACGACCACCGGCAAGATCGCCAGCCGGATGAAGGCCAGGGACAAGAAGAAGGTCCTGATGGCATCGCTCGACACGCGTCGTCCGGCAGCCCAGGAGCAGCTTCGCCAGCTCGGCGTGCAGACCGGCGTCGACACGTTGCCTGTTATTGCCGGCCAGTCGCCGACCGATATCGCTGCGCGCGCCGTTCAGGCTGCCAAGCTCGGCGGCCACGACGTCGTCATTCTCGACACGGCGGGCCGTACCCATATCGACGAGCCGCTGATGATCGAGATGGCGGAGATCAAGCGGAAGTCCAATCCGCATGAAATCCTGCTCGTGGCAGATGCGCTGACCGGTCAGGACGCCGTCAACCTCGCCCGCAACTTCGACGAACGCGTCGGCATCACCGGCCTGGTGCTCACCCGTATGGACGGCGACGGCCGTGGCGGTGCAGCGCTGTCGATGCGTGCGGTCACCGGCAAGCCGATCAAGCTCATCGGCGTCGGCGAAAAGATGGGCGAACTCGAAGAGTTCCACCCCCGCCGCGTCGCCGACCGTATCCTCGGCATGGGCGACATCGTCTCGCTCGTCGAGAAGGCTGCCGAGAACATCGACGCCGAGAAGGCGGCTGCCATGGCCGCCAAGATGGCCAAGGGCAAGTTCGACCTGAACGACCTCGCAGACCAGCTCGGCCAGATGCAGAAGATGGGCGGCATGGGCGGCATCATGGGCCTGATGCCCGGCATGGCCGGCATGAAGGACAAGATGGCCGCGGCCGGCCTCGACGACAGCCTGTTCAAGCGCCAGCTCGCCATCATTTCGTCGATGACCAAGGCCGAGCGCGCCAACCCGGATCTGCTCAAGCACTCGCGCAAGAAGCGCATCGCCGCCGGTTCCGGCACCGATGCCGCCGACATCAACAAGCTTCTGAAGATGCACCGCCAGATGGCGGACATGATGAAGATGATGGGCGGTAAGGGCAAAGGCGGCATGATGAAGCAGATGATGGGCGGCCTTGCCAACAAGATGGGCCTTGGCGGCCTCGGTGGCGGCGGCATGCCTGATCTCTCGAAGCTCGACCCGAAGCAGCTCGAAGCCCTGCAGAAGCAGGCGGAAGCCGCCGGTCTGAAGCCGGGCGGTATGCCGGGCCTTGGCGACGGTGGCCTGCCAGGTCTGGGCGGCGCCAAGCTTCCGGGTCTTGGTGGCGGCTTCCCCGGCCTTCCCGGCCTGCCGAAGAAGAAGTGAGGATCGCTTAAAAGATGATTGATCCCGAAATCAAAAGGGAATTGGCGGGCTACCGGCAGTCGATCGACAATATCGATGCCGCGCTCGTCCACATGCTGGCTGAACGCTTCCGCTGCACCCAGGCAGTCGGCGTTCTGAAAGCCAAGCACGAACTGCCGCCGGCCGACCCGGCGCGCGAAGAATACCAGATCGAACGCCTGCGCCGCCTGGCCAAGGATGCCAATCTGGATCCGGATTTCGCCGAGAAGTTCCTGAACTTCATCATCAAGGAAGTCATCCGGCATCATGAAGCCATCGCCGCCGATCGCTCGCATTCCGCGGGCAACGCCGGCACAAACCATTCCGCTTGAACCAAGCGGTCAAGAAAGCCTGCAAGGAGTTACTCAAATGGCACTGAAAATTCGTCTCGCCCGTGGCGGTTCCAAGAAGCGTCCTTACTACCAGATCGTCGTTGCCGACGCCCGCAGCCCGCGTGACGGCCGCTTCCTCGAGAAGATCGGCTCGTGGAACCCGATGCTCGGCAAGGACGACGAAAAGCGCGTCGAGCTCGACGCCGAGCGCGTCAACCACTGGATCGCCCAGGGCGCCCAGCCGACCGACCGCGTTCTGCGCTTCCTCGACCAGGCCGGTCTCGCAAAGCGCCCGGCTCGCAACAACCCGACCAAGGGTGCCCCGGGCAAGAAGGCTCAGGAGCGCGCTGCTGAAGCCAAGCAGAAGGCTGAAGACGCCGCTGCTGCTGCTGCTGAATAACAGCCGGCGAACGGTCCGGAGAGTGATCGGCGGTCATCTGCCGACGCAGCTCTCCGGCTGGCCGTGACTTAAGGAAACGGGTGGCATTTCCATGCCGCCCGTTTTCCGTTATGTGCACCGAGATATACCGAAACGGACGCGGACGATGAGCAAACTCGAAAACCCGGTTCTGATGGCGACGATTGGCGCGGCGCAGGGCCTGCGCGGCGAGGTCAGGGTCAAGTCCTTTACCGATGATCCGACGGCGCTCGGCGAGTATGGCAATCTGCACAGCGCAGACGGCCGTGTGTTCGAGGTGCTGGAGATTCGCGAGGCGAAAAACGTGGTCATCGTTCGCTTTCGCGGCGTCAATGACCGCAATGCCGCCGAGGCGCTCAACGGTCTCGACCTGTTCATCGAGCGCGACAACCTGCCCGACGACGATCTCGACGAGGACGAGTTCTTCTATGCCGATCTCGAGGGCCTGGAAGCGATCGACGGCAATGGCACGAGCTACGGCAAGGTCAGCGGTGTCTTCGATTTCGGCGCCGGCGATCTCCTTGAGCTGAAGGGGCCAGGCCGACGTCCGGTGCTGATCCCGTTTACCGAATGGTCGGTGCTGGAGATCGATCTGGAAGCGGGGCGGCTGCTGGTCGATCCGGTTGCGGCCGGCCTGACCGACGACAAGGACCAGGATCCGGGTAGTCCGTTTTCCGCGAAGCGCAAGTGAGCATTGCGGCCATGACGTTTCGCGCGACCATCCTGACGCTCTATCCCGAAATGTTTCCGGGCCATCTCGGCGCCTCGCTTTCCGGCAAGGCGCTCGAGCGTGGCCAGTGGTCGATCGAGCCGGTGCAGATCCGTGATTTCGCCGAGGACAAGCATCGCACTGTCGACGACACGCCGGCTGGCGGCGGCGCCGGCATGGTGCTTAAGCCGGATGTGCTCGCGCGCGCGATCGATCGTGTCTCGGAGAACGACGATCGGCCGCGATTGCTGATGAGCCCGCGTGGCCGACCGCTGACACAGGAGCGGGTGCGTGAACTCGCCGCCGGCCCCGGCGTCGTCATCGTTTGCGGACGCTTCGAAGGTGTCGATCAGCGGGTGATCGACGCCCGCGGCCTCGAAGAGGTTTCGATCGGCGACTATATTCTTTCGGGCGGCGAGCCGGCGGCCCTCACGCTGCTCGATGCCGTGGTGCGCATTCTGCCGGGTGTCATGGGCAACGAGCTTTCGGGTGTGCATGAGAGCTTCGAAGGCGGGCTGCTCGAGCATCCGCACTACACCCGCCCACAGGTCTTCGAAGGCCGCGAAATCCCGGCAGTGCTGACCTCGGGCAATCACGGCGCCATTGCCAAATGGCGCGAGGCGGAGGCGCGGCGGCTGACCGCCGAGCGCCGGCCCGATCTTCTTAATCAGCCCGTGAAGAAGTAATAGGCGGCAAGCAGCAGGCCGACGGCGACGACCAGCGCGCGGATGACCGCCTGCGGCACGCGTCTTGCTGCCCAGACGCCGCTGTAGCCGCCAAGGGCGGCCCCTGGCACCATGATTGCCGCGTGCAGCCAGGACACGACCCCGCCGGCGGCAAAGACGACGATGGCGATCGCGGCAATAACGATCGAGATGAAGTTCTTGAGCGCGTTCAGCCGGTGATAGCCGCCGCCGGTCGCAAGCCCCAGCACTGCCAGCATCATGATGCCCATGCCGGCGCCGAAGAAGCCGCCGTAAATGGAGGTGACGAACTGGGCGCCGATGCCGACCGGATTGATCGCATGCTCGTCGACGCGGGCCTTAGGCTTCAGGAGCGGCCCGGCAGCGAAGATCGCCGTTGCCGCCAGCAGCAGCCAGGGCACAAGCGCGCGGAAGGAGGCATTGGAGAGCGAGATGAGCAGCAGCGCGCCGGCCAGACCGCCAAGTGCGGAGATGACGCCGAGCAGGATCGCATAGCGCTTGTCGGCGCGGATCTCCTTGGCATAGGCGAGCGCCGAGGTGATGTAGCCTGGAAACTGGATGATCGACGAGGTCGCGTTGGCGACGATTGGCGAGAGACCGCCAAGCGTCATCGCCCCGAAGGTCAGGAACGTTCCGCCGCCGGCAATGGCATTGACGACGCCGGACAGGAAGCCGGCCGCAAACAGCATGAGTATTTCGAAGATGTTCATGGTCTCCCCCGACCCCTCATGCTCGGGATAGCCGGTGGTTGTGCCGGCCGCAAGTCCGTTGCATCGGACAATCATCACGCGCGTGTTTGCGTATTTTCTGATAAATTCGGCTTTCCTGGCGCGGATGCCTTAGAAATTATGGCCTTCGGGGATGACAAGGCAGTGCGATTGGTGTAAGTGCCGCCCCGGTTCGGGTTCCATGCCCGTCGACCAAAACAAAGAATGGCGAATCCGCTCCTGCCGGTATCCGGCAAGACCTGAAGGCTGGCCCGACAGGTTCATCGAGAGCGCTCTGGCTGTTTCAGAAGAACTTGAAAGGTTAGACCGATGAACATCATCCAGCAGCTGGAAGCCGAACAGGCCGCCAAGATCGCCGCCAAGCGCACGCTCCCGGAATTCTCCGCAGGCGACACGCTCCGCGTCAACGTCCGCGTTGTCGAAGGCAACCGTACCCGCGTCCAGGCCTATGAAGGCGTTTGCATCGCTCGTTCGGGCGGCGGCATCAACGAAAGCTTCACCGTTCGCAAGATCTCCTACGGCGAAGGCGTCGAGCGCGTATTCCCGGTTTACTCTCCGCTCGTCGAGAGCGTCGAAGTGGTTCGCCGCGGTAAGGTCCGTCGCGCCAAGCTCTACTACCTGCGCGACCGTCGCGGTAAGTCGGCTCGTATCGTAGAGAACACCGGCACGCGCGCCCGCAAGCTGAACGAAGCCGAGCGTCAGGCGATTGCCGAGGAAAAGGCACGCATCGAGGCTGAAAAGGTTGCAGCAGCTCAGGCGCTCGCCGCCGAGAAGGCAGCAGCCGAAGCCGCCGAAGCAAAGGCAGCAGCGGAAGCCGCAGCAGAATAACATTTCAATCCCTAGGGATTGTTGGAAAGGCGGCCTCGGCCGCCTTTCTTTTTTGGTACTATCCGCTTGTCTTTTCGACGGAATTTGTGACATTTTCCGCTGCCACACTTTTCGGGAGCTCCTCCAATGACAATCCGTCGCCACGTGCTTGCGGGCATCGCAGCCGCACTTGCAGCACCTTTTGCGTTTTCTGCACCGGCGCTGGCCGCCGACCTGCCTGACCTCGGCGGCAAGACGGTCGTCGTCGTCACGGAGAACGCCTACCCGCCGCTGCAGTTTGTCGATCCGAAGTCCGGCGAAGCCAAGGGCTGGGAGTACGACGCGATGAACGAGATCGCCAAGCGGTTGAATTTCAAGGTCGAATACCAGAACACCAGTTGGGACGCGATGATCCAGGCGGTGCATGACGGTCAGTACCAGATCGGCATGACGGGCATCACCATCAAGGACGACCGCAAGGAAAAGGTCGATTTCTCGGACCCCTACATGCGCTCGCAGCAGTTCATGCTGGTGCGCAGCGACGAGGCCCGCTTCAACGATGGCAAGAGCTTCGGCGCCTTTGCCGACGGTCTCGTCGGCGCACAGCCGGGTACCTCGCCGTTCTACACCGCCGTCTACGAAATGCTCGACGGCAACGAGCAGAACCCGCGCATCAAGCTGTTTGAGACCTTCGGCGCGACCGTTCAGGCGCTGAAGGCCGGCGACGTCGATGTGGTCCTGACCGATAGCGTCGCCGCCAAGGGCTATGTCGATTCCTCCGAAGGCAAGCTCAAGGTCGTCGGTGGGCCGCTCGGCACCGAGGATTTCGGCTTCATCTTCCCGAAGGGCTCGGATCTCGTGGCTCCGGTCAACGCCGCGATCAAGGCGCTGAAGGAAGACGGTACCTTCGACGCCCTCGATAAGAAGTGGTTCCTCGAATACAAGATGGGCGGCTGATAGCAGGCTATGGCCGCTCCACAATCTTCAGACATGTCCGGCAAGGGCGACTATCCCTGGTGGTTGGTCGCCCTTGTTGTGATCGCTGTGGCGCTCGCCGCCGTGATCATCAGCAATGACATCTTCTCGGAAGTCTTCACCGTCGTCTTCAAGGGCCTTGGCGTCACCGTCTTCGTGACCCTCATGGGCTTCGTGCTGGCGACGACGCTCGGCCTCGGCATCGCGCTGATGGCGCTCTCCGAGCACTCGTCCCTTCGGCAGATCGCCCGCTTCTATACGGAAGTCATCCGCGGCGTGCCGATCCTGGTGCTTCTGTTCTACATTGCCTTCGTCGGCGCGCCGGGGCTCGTCGTCGCGGCCAATTTCATCTCAGCACCGCTGATCAGCGCCGGCTGGATGGAGCCGGTTGTCGTGCGCGACATCTCATTGATGTGGCGGGCGATCCTGGCGCTGATGATCGGCTATTCTGCGTTCATCGCCGAAGTGTTCCGGGCGGGTATCCTCTCGGTAGACAAGGGGCAGGTCGAAGCCGCCAAGGCGCTCGGGCTTTCACGCTACCAGCGCTTTCGTCTCGTCATCTTTCCGCAGGCGATCCGCGTGATCCTGCCGCCGCTTGGCAACGACTTTATCGCCATGGTCAAGGACAGTTCGCTCGTCTCGGTGCTCGGCGTCGCCGACATCACGCAGATGGGCAAGGTCTATGCCTCCGGCTCCTTTCGCTTCTTCGAGACCTATTCGATCGTTGCCTATGTCTATCTCGTGCTGACCATCGGTCTGTCGCTGGGATTGCGGGGGCTGGAGCGGCGGCTCAGGCGCGCGGAGCAGCGCTGAGTCCGTTTCCAGCAATTGCCGACCTGTCAGAAAATTGATATGAACACGGCCATGGAATCCAAATTCGGATGTAGCGAGCAGAAAATCGTCGTGCTGCAGGACCACAAGCGCCTGCCGGCACGCTTCTTTGCGCGCGTCCACGGGGCGCTTACAAGCCGCCTATCCTGATCTCCTGATCAGTGCTTCCGGCCGCCTTGCCGCCGGCTTTCCTACTTTTTTTGAAAACTCGATGGATATACCGCCATGAGCGCACCGCGTACCCTCTATGACAAGATCTGGGATGATCACCTGGTCAACGCACAGGACGACGGCACCTGTCTTCTCTACATCGACCGTCACCTCGTTCACGAAGTGACGAGTCCGCAGGCCTTCGAAGGTCTGCGCATGGCCGGCCGCAAGGTCCGTGCGCCTGAAAAGACGCTCGCTGTCGTCGACCACAATGTTCCGACTTCGGCCGACCGTCACCTCGGCATCAAGAACGAGGAAAGCCGCATCCAGGTCGAGGCGCTCGCCAAGAACGCCGCCGACTTCGGCGTCGAATACTACTCGGAAAACGACAAGCGCCAGGGCATCGTGCACATCGTCGGCCCCGAGCAGGGCTTCACCCTGCCGGGCATGACCATCGTGTGCGGTGACAGCCACACCTCGACGCATGGCGCCTTCGGTTCGCTGGCCCACGGCATCGGCACGTCGGAAGTCGAGCACGTGCTCGCGACCCAGACGCTGATCCAGAAGAAGGCGAAGAACATGCTGGTGCGCGTCGACGGCCAGCTGCCGCCGGGCGTCACCGCCAAGGACATCATCCTCGCCATCATCGGCGAGATCGGCACTGCCGGCGGCACCGGCCACGTCATCGAGTTTGCCGGCGAAGCGATCCGCTCGCTGTCGATGGAAGGCCGCATGACCATCTGCAACATGACGATCGAAGGCGGCGCCCGCGCCGGCCTGATCGCGCCTGACGAAACGACGTTCGCCTATATCAAGGACAAGCCGCGCGCACCGAAGGGCAAGGCCTGGGACATGGCGCTCGACTACTGGAAGACGCTGCACACGGACGAGGGTGCGCATTACGATCGCGTCGTCGTGCTCGACGCTGCCAACCTGCCGCCGATCGTCTCCTGGGGCTCGTCGCCGGAAGACGTCATCTCGGTTCAGGGCATCGTTCCCAATCCGGATGAGATCCAGGAAGAGAACAAGCGGGCCTCCAAGTGGCGCGCGCTCGACTATATGGGCCTGAAGCCGGGCACGAAGATCACCGACATCGCCGTTGACCGCGTCTTCATCGGGTCGTGCACCAACGGCCGCATCGAGGACCTCCGGGCCGTGGCCGAGGTGGTCGAAGGCCGCAAGGTCGCCTCGACCGTTTCGGCGATGATCGTTCCGGGATCCGGCCTCGTGAAGGAACAGGCCGAGGCCGAAGGCCTCGACAAGATCTTCCGCGAAGCGGGCTTCGACTGGCGCGAGCCGGGCTGCTCCATGTGCCTGGCGATGAACGACGACCGGCTGAAGCCCGGCGAGCGTTGCGCCTCCACATCGAACCGCAACTTCGAGGGCCGTCAGGGCTTCAAGGGCCGCACGCATCTGGTCTCGCCGGCGATGGCGGCAGCCGCTGCGGTCGCGGGTCATTTCGTCGATATCCGCGAATGGAAATAGGCCGGGTCTGAGCTTTTCCGGCGTCAATGGCCGCCCTTCGGGGCGGCCTTTTTTATTTGGCGCTCTCCCCGCCCGCGCGCCTGAAATGGGTTAAGCTGTGCGGGCCGAGGCACCTTGGGGAGAATGATGGGATGAGCGACGATCTGCCTGTGCAACGCTACCGTCTGCTGCTGTTGCGCCATGCCAAGTCCGCCTGGCCGGACGGCGTTGCCGACATCAACCGACCGCTCGGCGAGCGAGGCCGCAAGGCGGCGCCACTGATGGGGGGCTATATGGCTCGGCATGCGCTCGTGCCGGATCTCGCCCTCGTCTCGACCGCGAAACGGGCGCAGGAGACCTGGACACTGGTAGCCGCTGCCTTGCCGCCCGGCATCACGGTCGAAAACACCCGGGCGATCTATGAGGTGGAGGCCGCCCAGATCCTCAGCGTGCTTCGTGCAACCGACCCGGCTATCAGGACGCTGCTGATCGTCGGCCACAATCCCGGCATGGAGGACCTGGCGCATGAACTCGTCGGCTCTGGCGATGCGGATCTGCGTATGCGCATGGCGGACAAGTTTCCGACGGCGGCGCTTGCCGTCCTTGAATTCGAAGCGACTGGCTGGCGTGAGCTTCTGTCCGGCGGGGCCAGGCTCGCGCGCTTCGTGACGCCGCGTTCGCTCGATTGAGCCGATCGGACGTCGAGGTCAGATTACCTTCACGACGGTGCCGCGGCGCATATGCGGGATCAGCCGACGCATCGCCGGCAGGCTGACGGCGACGCAGCCCTGCGTCGGCTCGTAGCCCGGCCGGATCAGGTGAAAGAAGATCGCCGAACCGGCATTTCGCCGGCGCGCGAGCAGGTTCCAGTCCATCACCAGGCAGATGTCGTAGAGCCCGTCGTCACGCATTAATTCCTCATGGCTCGGCTGGAAGGGTGCCTTGACCGGACGATTGTAGAGCGCGTGGCGCGTCGCGTCGCACCACAGCATGCCCGTGCGCGTCGTCCGGGTCGGCAGCGGCGTCGGCGGCAGGAGGAGGCGGTCGCGCCTGACATAGCCGCCGATCAGCTTCATCGCGGCGCGTGGCGTGGCGCCATCGCCCTCGCGCTTCAGGCTGGTAATGCCACTTCGCCCGATGGCGGCGTGCTCGACGCGGCCGTCGAACGAGACAAGTGCTCGCTTGCGATCGCGCGGTGCGGCGCGCACGGTGATGACAGATTTGGCTGGTCTTCTTCCCGACGTTTTCTTGAGCATCATTCTCACGGATTTTTGCTTTGCCCGTGATTTGGGGGGCACCATAAGCACGGTTACGGATATAAAGAGGTAGCAACGCTGGTTCGCTTGCCAACACAGGCATTTGAGCTAGTTTGAAAACGGAAGCAAACAGGAATTGTCCCATGGCGACCCGTACCATTCTTCTTGTCGATGACGACAATGACCTGCGCGAGACCCTGGTCGAGCAGCTCTCGCTCTACGAGGAATTCGACCTCATCCAGGAAGCGACTGCCGGCAAGGGCATCCAGACGGCGCGTGCCCAGCAGGTGGACCTGTTGATCATGGATGTCGGCCTGCCGGACATGGACGGTCGCGAAGCGGTGAAGCTGCTGCGCAAGGGCGGCTTCAAGGCGCCGATCATCATGCTGACCGGCCACGACACCGATTCCGATACGATTCTCGGCCTTGAGGCCGGCGCCAACGACTATGTGACGAAGCCGTTCCGTTTCGCCGTACTGCTCGCCCGCATCCGCGCGCAGCTGCGCCAGCACGAGCAGAGCGAGGACGCAACCTTCAGCGTCGGGCCCTACACGTTCAAGCCGAGCCAGAAGCTGCTGACGCTCGAAAACGGCCAGAAGATCCGGCTTACCGAAAAGGAAGCGGCGATCATCCGCTATCTCTACCGCGCCGACCAGAAGGTGGTGACGCGCGACGTGCTCTTGGAAGAAGTCTGGGGCTACAATTCCGGCGTGACCACCCACACGCTCGAAACCCACGTCTATCGTCTGCGCCAGAAAATCGAGCGGGACCCTTCCAATGCCGAGATTTTGGTGACAGAGAACGGCGGCTACAAGATCGTTCCGTAGCCGGGGTGCGCAGGGTGGCAAACCACTTCTCGCGCGTTCTCCGTAGACTGTTGTTTGCATCGGTCGCGTGCGCGATCCGGTCCATCGGGACCGGCACTGGCGTGACCGTGGGAGGTTAGCCGCTTGGCGCTCAACGACGATATCGTGCTTCTGTCCAACGTGCCGCTGTTTGCCGATATCAGCGAGGACAAGCTGAGGCTGATCGCCTTCGGCGCGGAGCGGCGCCGCATCTTCAAGGGACAGGAGCTGTTTCGCGAGGCGGCGCCGGCCGATTGCGCCTATGCGATCGCCAGCGGCAGCTTGTCCCTGTCGAAGGCCGGTTTCGACGGTTCTGAGACGACGGTCTCGACCGTCAGTCGCGGAGCGCTTCTGTCGGAACTGGCGCTGATCTCGATGGTCGAGCGTAAGTTCACGGCAACGGCCGAGGAAGACAGCGAAGTCATTCGCATCAATCGGCCGCTCTTCCGCCGCATGCTGGAGGAATATCCTGAAGTGGCCGAGCTCGTCGAAGCGCGCATCCGCGAAAACCTGCAGGCGATGATCCGCCGGGCCGGCGCGCTCGCCGGCCGTTTTGCTTGAACCGCGCTACGGTTTCCCGCTACCACCGATACTTCAGCGAACCGAGCACGGTGCGGCCCTGGCCGAAATAGCAGTAGCCATCGGTGCAGACCTCTTCGCGGCGATCGCCGAGATTGGTAGCGCTGACGGCGAGCGACAGTCCGTCGAGTTCGGGATTCTTGACGCCGAAGTCGTAGGCGATCGAGGCGTCGAAATAGACGGCGCCGCCGTTCTTGGCGGTGTTGGCATCGGACGTGTAGGAGCTTGACGCCAGCCGTACGCCGCCGCCGAGGCTGAGGCCCGCAAGCTGCGTGTCTTCGGGCAAAAGATAGTTCACCCACAGCGATGCGACATGGCGCGGCTTCGTCGACGGCACGTTGCCGATCAGCGACGGATCGACGTTTCCGGTGATTTCAGCGTCGTTGTAGTTGTAGGCGGCGATGAAGCTCAGGCCGTTGTCGAACTCCCGGCGTCCTTCCACCTCGAAACCATTGGTCGTCACCTCGCCGGCCGACTTGTAGTAGTAGCCGACGGGAAGGGACGGGTCGGACACGTATTGCGGCGCGCCGCTTTCGACGATCCGGTAATAGGCCGCGCTCAGTGAATAGGCTTCGCCTTCCGGATGGTACTTCACGCCCAGTTCGACCTGCTCGCCGGTCGTCGGATCGAGCACGCGGCCATCGGCCGAAAGCTCTGTGCGCGGCACGAAGGAGGTGCTGTAGCTGGCATAGGGCGCGATGCCGTTGTCGAAGAGGTAGAGCAGGCCGGCCTGTCCGGTGAGCTCGCCATCGTCCTTGCGATCGACGACGCCGGTGTTCTTGTTGGTGCTGGTCTGGTCGACCCAGTCGTAGCGAAGGCCACCAATGGCGCGCCAGTTGCCTACCTCCAGCTGATCCTGGACATAGATGCCCGTCTGCCGCAGGTCCCGCCCGCTGAAGCTGGTAAGTGCTGGCGTCGGACCGCCGACGCCGAAGGTCGGGTTGTTGAGATCGAAGCGATAGGCCGGATCGACGGCGCCGAAGCCGAGGCCGAAGTCCGAGGTGATCCAGGTGTAATCGAGGCCGGTCAGCAGTGTGTGCGAGGCCGCACCGGTGTCGAAGTTGGCTTCGAGCTGGTTGTCGATCTGGTAGGCGCGCTGGTCGTCCTTGATGGCGACGGGCGAGCGGTCAAAGACGCCGGGCGCGACCTCCGTCCCGAACTGCAGGTAACGGGCCTTGAGGTCCAGATCGCTGACGCGGCCGTGCTGGCGAAAGGTCAGGCCGTTGTCGAACTCGTGCTCGAACTTGTAACCGGCCTGGACCTGCCCGACCTTCTGGTAGTCATAGTCCGGGTCGCTGTAGCGCAGCAGCCGGCCCTCATGCTCGAGCACCCGCGGGCTGGCGTCGCTTTCGCCCTTCTGCCCCAGGCCGTAGACCGTCAACGACGTGCCTTCGTCCGGCTTCCAGGTGAAGGAGGGCTGCAGCAGGTAACGATCGTCGGCAACGTCGTAGTTGGTCTCGCCGTTTCGCAGAAGCCCGACGATGCGATAGAGGACGTCGCCGTCAGCCGTTACCGGTCCGCCGACATCGAAGGCGGCCTGGGCGCGACCGATCGTGCCATATTGCAGCTCGACCTCGCGGTGGGGCTCCTCCTCCGGCATCTTCGAGATGCGGTTGACGATGCCGCCGGCGCCGGCAGCACCGTACATGACCGAGACCGGACCTTTCAGGATCTCGATCCGCTCGAGGCCGTAGACCTCCGTCGGGAAGGTGCCGTAGTTCATGTAGGGCTGGCGCAGGCCGTCACGGAAATCGCCGGTCGTCGTCGTCTCGAAGCCGCGGATATAGATCTGGTCGAAACGCGGATCGAAGCCGAAGGCGCCGGTCGTGACGCCGGCGGCATAACGCGTTGCCTGGATCATGTCCTGCACGCCGCGTTCTTCGAGCTCCTTGCGCGTGACCACCGAGACCGAGCGGGGCGTTTCGATCAGCGGGGTGTCGGTCTTCAGCGCCGAGACGTTGCGTGTCGGCACGATCGTGTCGTTATCCTCGGCGATCGTCGCAGCTGCCTTGCCGGCCGTCGCTTCTATCTTTTCCAGACGGGTGGTCTTCTGGCTTTCGGCCGATTGCGCATGGGTCGCTGTCGGCGAAAGGTCACGGCGACAGCGCTTGCGGCGAGCACGGTGGTCGCGGACAGCGCGCGGCGCGAGGCGCGCAGGAAGGTGGTCGGCAAGGTCTTTGGCATCTCTGGCCCTCTTGCGGGCGCACGAAAACCCTCCGGCCAAAGCCAGAGCAAAGCACCCGAATATCAGTGAAAACGACGGCTGAGCGGCCATCGGAGGCGGTGTCCCCGCCGCCCGACAAGAGGGATAGTCCGTTTGGAAATGCGCATCAAGAAAAATATGATTCTTTTAGTCATGTTTTTCTTGATGGAACGGCGGGCGCCGAAGGCGCGTGCCGCCGCCCAGAAAATGACGTCCTAGATGTCGAAGTGCGCGATGACGGGCACGTGGTCTGAGGGGCGCTCCCAGCCGCGCGCTTCCCGCAGGATATCGACGTTTTTGAGCGCCGGCGCGAGGTCGGCGGACGACCAGATATGGTCGAGCCGGCGGCCACGGTCGGCAGCTTCCCAGTCCTTCGCCCGGTAGCTCCACCAGGTGTAAAGCTTGGTCGGGGATGGCGTGTGCTGGCGCATCAGGTCGACCCAGCCGCCGCCGTTCATGACCGTGGTCAGCCCCTCGGTTTCGACCGGCGTATGGCTGACGATCTTCAGGAGCTGCTTGTGCGACCAGACGTCGTCTTCCAGCGGCGCGATATTGAGGTCGCCGACGAGGATCGAGGAAATGCCGGCTTCGGCTTCGGCGTGCAGCAGCTTCATCTCCTCGACGAAATCGAGCTTGTGGCCGAATTTCGGATTGATGGTGCGGTCCGGCTCGTCGCCGCCGGCAGGCACGTAGAAATTATGCAGCCGGATCTTCTTGCCGCCGGCTTCGAAAACGACCGAGAGATGGCGGGCGTCGCCGATGCCGCAATAGTCGCGGCGATCGCTAAGCTCATGCAGCGGCAGGCGCGAGATCGTCGCCACGCCGTGATAGCCCTTCTGGCCGTGCATCTCGATATGATTGTAGCCGAGCGCCTTCAGGGGCTTGGAGGGAAACTGGTCGTTCGGGCACTTGGTTTCCTGCAGGCAGAGGATGTCAGGCTGCCAAGTCTGCAGCAGATGCTCGACCAGCGGCATGCGCAGGCGAACGGAGTTGATGTTCCAAGTGGCGACGGAAAGGGCCATGCGTCATTCCCTGATCGGCTGGGGCCGGACGCTCGCGAAGGGAAGGCCGGCTCGGGATGGATGTTTGACCCGAGCTTTAAGCAGGTCCGGCGCGCCGGGACAAGGAATGCCTGAACGAGGCCGCACTAAAAACCGCGCGTCCTATGGACGCGCGAAGGTCGGCTTGGCGCATGATGTCGCTCAGCCGCCGCGCTTGTTGCGGACCTCGTCATAGGGGATCTGGAAGACCTTGTCGTCCAGCGCCATACCGGTCTTGACATTGAAGATCATGACCGAGGTGTCCTTCTTCTGCGCGTCGGTGATGGTCCACTGGCGCAGATCGTAGGTCTTCGGGTCGAACATCAGGGTGATGGTCGAATCGCCGAAGATCGAACGGTCGCCAAGCACGATGGTGATGAGGTCGGACTCTTCCTTGACGTCGCGCACCATCTTGCCGGTCAGGTCGATCCTCTCGCTGAGCAGCAGGTTGAGCGGAGTCTTCGACAGCGGATAGATGTCCCAGGTCTTGAGCTTCATGTTGCCGATGACGACGGACTTGCCGTCGGCGATGACGCGCATCGGCGAGGGGGCCTCGTAGTTGAAGCGGATGCGGCCGGGGCGGCGGATATAGAATTTGCCGCCGGTCTGCTCGCCGCGCGGGCCGAACTGGACGAATTCGCCGGCCATGGTCTTCACCGAGGAGAAATGGTCGGCGATCTTCTGGGCAGCGCTCGGGGCCTGGGCAAAGGCCTGGCCGAGGTCGAGACCGGTGCCGCCGATGCCGCCAAGTGCCGCAAGCCCGCACACGAAGAGGCGGCGCGACATCACCGGGTGGTTGCGCTCGCCAGTCTTAGTCTCTGTCATCTCGGTCTCCTTCATTTACGAATCATCTGGAGCGCAAGTGCGGCGCCTTCAAGGCGCCATTTTCGAGCTTTTTCGCTCGCGCTCTCACATGACTGTTACCGGTTTGACCCTTTATGCAGGGCCTCTGCCCGCATCCGCCGGGCGTCTTTTCTATCAATGCATTCGCCTCACGCGAATCTGCGGGAATTGCCCTGTCGTCCGGTGACTTACTCTTCGGTCGGAACGAGGATCTCGCGTTTGCCGGCGTGGTTCGCCGGGCCGATGATGCCTTCCTGCTCCATGCGCTCGATCAGCGATGCGGCACGATTGTAACCGATCCCGAGGCGACGCTGCACGTAGGAAGTCGAGGCCTTGCCGTCGCGCAGGACGACCGCAACCGCCTGGTCGTAAGGATCGTCGGAATCGGCGAGATTGGAGGTGCCGGCCGGGCCGCCGCCCTCGCCATCCTCGTCGTCATCCTCGGTGATGGCATCGAGATATTGCGGTACGCCTTGCGTCTTCAGGTAGGCGACGACTTCTTCGACCTCGGTGTCGGAGACGAAGGGGCCGTGGACGCGCTGGATGCGGCCGCCGCCGGCCATGTAGAGCATGTCGCCCATGCCGAGCAGCTGTTCGGCGCCCTGTTCGCCAAGGATGGTGCGGCTGTCGATCTTCGAGGTCACCTGGAACGAGATGCGGGTCGGGAAGTTGGCCTTGATCGTGCCGGTGATGACGTCGACCGAGGGGCGCTGCGTCGCCATGATGACATGGATGCCGGCGGCGCGGGCCATCTGGGCGAGCCGCTGCACTGCGCCCTCGATGTCCTTGCCGGCGACCATCATCAGGTCGGCCATTTCGTCGATGATGACGACGATGTAGGGCATTGGCGCCAGATCGAATTCTTCCGTCTCGTACATGGCTTCGCCGGTCTGGCGGTCGAAGCCGGTCTGCACCGTGCGGGTGATCTGTTCGCCCTTGGCAAGCGCCTGCTCGACGCGGCTGTTGAAGCCGTCGATGTTGCGCACGCCGATCTTCGACATCTTCTTGTAGCGCTCTTCCATCTCGCGCACCGTCCACTTCAGTGCGACGACCGCCTTCTTGGGGTCGGTCACAACCGGCGAAAGCAGGTGCGGGATGCCGTCATAGACGGAAAGTTCGAGCATCTTCGGGTCGATCATGATGAGGCGGCACTGATCGGGGCTCAGCCGATAGAGCAGCGACAGGATCATGGTATTGATCGCGACCGATTTGCCCGAACCGGTGGTGCCGGCGACGAGCAGATGCGGCATCTTGGCGAGATCGGCGACGACGGGCTCGCCGCCGATCGTCTTGCCGAGCGCCATGGCAAGGCGGGCCTTGGAGGTCTCGAAATCGCGCGAGCCGATGAGTTCGCGCAGATAGACGGTTTCGCGCCGCTGGTTCGGCAGTTCGATGCCGATGGCGTTGCGGCCGGGAACGACGGCGACGCGCGCGGCGATCGCGCTCATCGAGCGGGCGATGTCGTCGGCAAGGCCGATGACGCGGGAGGACTTGATGCCCGGCGCCGGTTCCAGTTCGTAGAGGGTAACGACCGGGCCAGGGCGAACGTGGATGATCTCGCCCTTGACACCGAAATCTTCAAGCACGCCTTCGAGCATGCGGGCGTTCTGCTCCAGCGCATCGGGCGAGAGCGAGGCGTCGCGACCGACGTTTTTCGGCTCGGCAAGGAAATGCATCGGCGGCAGCGTGAAGTCGCCATCGTTGTCGTCGACGAAGGAGCGCTGGGCTTCGCGCTCGACGCGCTGGCCCGTCTTCGGGCGAGGAGCAGGCGTCGAAACGCGCGAGCCGCCCTTGGGCAGGCCCTGCTTCGGCGGTGCCGCCTTCGGCGCCCAGTCGGCGGCTGCATCGTAGTCTTCGTCGTCAGGCAGAATGCCGGCGGGGCGGCGCTCGTCAATGTCGAAGGGCAGGTCGTCATCCTCGTCGTCGGCCATGATCGGCGGCGGGGTGAGGATGCGGCGCTCGGAGCGGTCGAGCGAGGGCTCGATGCGGTCGCCGGCGGCCAGCGGCTTCGGCCGGGCGGGTTCGTTCAGCGTGCCGAACTCGTCGTTGTTGAAATCATAGGGTTCGTCGTACTGGCGCTTGGGCGTGGCGCGGGTGCCGCTCATGCCGAAAATGCGGCGCATGCGCGCGTGCATGGTGTAGCGCATATGGGCAAAAGAGCCCATCAGCAGGGTGAAGGGACCTTCGCTGTCGTCCTCGTCCAGTTCGTCGCGCACGGTGCGCGCCTTGCTCGGCGTCGGCTCGGCAATTTCCTCTTCCTCCTCCTCGTCGCTGACGCCGATCAGGCCGGCGCTATAGACCAGGCACCAGGCGGCGGGGACGGCGAAGATGCAGGCAAGAATGGTCGCAAGCGTGCCGGTCGGGAAGGCGCCGGTAAAGAGCGCGGGGAAGCGCAGGATCATGTCGCCGAAGACGCCTCCAAGGCCGTTGGGCAGCGGCCAGGTGATGGGGGCGGGAACACAGCTGAGTGCTGCGCCGGCAAGCACCGAGCCGACGAACCAGAGACCGAGGCGCTTGAAGACCTTGTCGAAACGTTTGCCGCCGATCAGCACCAGGGCCCAGGCGACGGCCGGCAGGAGGGCGACGACGCTGGCCAGCCCGAAGAACTGCATGAAGATGTCGGCAAAGGCAGCACCCGTGTAACCGAGCACGTTGGTCGGCGCTTGTGACGTGGCGTAGGAGAAGCTGGGATCGGCGACGTTCCATGTCGAGAGCGCTGCGACGGCCAGCGCCAATGCGCCGAACAGCGCAAAGCCCGCCAGCGACGCGATCTGTCGCCAAACGAAGGTGGTTAGCACGAACCGGTTGGAACGGCTGTCAAGCGCTGCCGGATTGCTTCTGCTCATGTTGCCTGCTGCCCGTCTCGATCTTCACGGCGCATTGCGCGCCATGGAATCAACCTAAGCGGTGTACGGTTAATGCGACATTAACCATGCGTAGTTGGCGCTAAAATAGCAGTCGCAGCCGGACCGATCGGCACGAAAAAAGGCCCGGAGCTTCCGATCCGGGCCAAGGGCGATCCGCGTGGGGCGGATCGCGACGGGACTGTAGGCGGCGCCGAATTGCCGGCGCCGCGATCCGCTTAGCTGTGGTAGGCGGCTTCACCGTGCGACGAGAGGTCGAGGCCCTCGCGTTCGGCTTCGACGGAGACGCGCAGGCCGACGATCGAGTCCACCAGCTTGTAGAGGATGACGGAGACGACGCCGCACCAGACGATGGTGATGGCAACCGCGGTCAGCTGGGTCATGAACTGGCCGCCCATGGTGACGCCGTCGGCATAACCGATGCCGCCGAGCGACGAGGAGGCGAAGATGCCGGTGGCAAGCGCACCGAAGAAGCCGCCGACGCCGTGGACGCCGAAGACGTCTGCCGTGTCGTCATAGTGGAACTTGTTCTTCACGACAGAGACGAAGAAGTAGCAGAGCGGCGAGACGAGCACGCCCATGACGATCGCGCCCATCGGGCCGGCAATGCCGGCGGCGGGCGTGATGGCGACGAGACCGGCGATCATGCCCGAGGCGGCGCCCAGCATCGAGGCCTTGCCGCGGGTGAAGGTTTCGACGGCCGACCAGGAGAGAATGGCGGCTGCGGTTGCAAGGAAGGTGTTGACGGTCGCGAGCATGGCGCCGCCCGAGGCTTCGAGGTTTGAGCCGGCGTTGAAGCCGAACCAGCCGAACCAGAGCATGGCAGCACCAACCAGCGTCAGCGTCATCGAGTGCGGTGCCATCATGTCGCGGCCGTAGCCGGTGCGCTTGCCGACCATGATCGCGCCGATCAGGCCAGCAACGCCGGCATTGATGTGAACGACGGTGCCGCCGGCGAAGTCAAGCGCGCCCATGCCGAAGAGCAGGCCGTTGCCGTCCCAGACCATGTGGGCGATCGGGAAGTAGACGAAGGTCGCCCAGAGCACCGAGAAGAGCACGGCTGCGGAGAACTTGATGCGCTCGGCAAAGGCGCCGACGATCAGCGCCGGGGTCAGTGCCGCGAAGGTCATCTGGAACAGCATGAAGATGTATTCCGGAATGACGACGCCTTCCGAGAAGGTGGCCGACGTGCTCTCAGTGGTGACGCCGGCGAGGAACATCTTGGCGAAGCCGCCGAAATAAGGGCTGGTCGAGCCGCCGAAGGCGAAGGAGTATCCGTAGACGACCCAGACGATCATCATCGTCGCGCCGATCACGGTGCACTGCATCAGCACCGAGAGCATGTTCTTGGCGCGCACCAGGCCGCCGTAGAACAGCGCGAGGCCCGGGATCAGCATGAAGAAGACGAGAAGCGTCGAGATGAACATGAAGGCGGTATCGGCCTTGTCCGGCACCGGTACGGCTGCGGCTGCGGCCGCCGCCGGTGCCGCTTCCTGCGCGAAGGCCACGGCCGGCGCAAGCAGGGCGGCGGTCATTGCGCCCAGGCGTCCAAGAGAGGTGGAAAGCTTAAGTGATGACATCGAGGTAGTGCTCCCTGAACGGCGTGGTTTACAACGCTTCTGAATCGGTTTCGCCGGTGCGGATGCGCACCGCATGGTCAATGGCGTAGACGAAGATCTTTCCGTCGCCGATCTGGCCGGTCTTGGCGGCTGCGGCGATCGCTTCAACGGCCTTGTCGACGAGTTCTGAAGGAACGGCGATCTCGACCTTCAGTTTCGGCAGGAAGCTCACGGCATATTCGGTACCGCGGTAGATTTCGGTATGTCCCTTCTGGCGGCCGTAGCCTTTGACTTCGGTCACGGTCAGGCCCTGGATGCCGACAGCAGTGAGGGCTTCGCGAACCTCATCGAGCTTGAACGGCTTGATAATGGCCATCACAATTTTCATCTGGTTTCATCCTTGTTCGCCTCCGGCGGAGGCCGTCTCTCCTTGCTGCGGAGCGCCAGAGCGCCGTGCAACCGAACCATGACATTCAAGGGGCGTGCCAGATTCTGACGCTCGACTTAAGGTAATGAAAACAAATAGAAAAAAAGAAAGCCGCAGCACGATTGCTGCGGCGCATCAAAAAATCGTCACTTTATAAGATTAAAAAATAGGCAGAACGAAGATTCTGCTTATTTCCTATTCAGATGCCTTTTTCCGGATCAACCCTTCCTGGGCGACAGAGGCGATCAGCACACCGGAACGCGTAAAAAGGCTGCCTCTGGTCATCCCGCGGGCACCATGTGCACTCGGACTGTCCTGGGTATAGAGCAGCCAGTCGTCCATCTTGCAGGGGCGGTGGAACCACATGGCGTGATCCAGGCTCGCCACCTGCAGGTTCCGGTCAAAGACCGAAGTGCCGTGCGCATAGAGCGAGGTGTCGAGCAGGGTCATGTCGGAGAGATAGGCAAGGATCGCTGCCTGGATATGGCGCTCGTCGGGAACGGTGCCGACCGCCTTGACCCAGACGTCCTGGATCGGCTTGCCGTCGTTGCGGGTAAAATAGTGCTGCAGCGACGCCGGCCGGATCTCGATCGGCCGCGGCCTTTCCCAATAGCGCCGGATTGCTTCGGGCGCGTGGACGAGAAACTTCTCTTTGAGTTCCTGTTCGCCCGGAAGCGTCTCGGGCATGGCGAGATCAGGCATGTCGATCTGGTGGTCGAAACCATCTTCGTCATACTGGAAAGAGGCGGACATGGAGAAGATCGCCTTGCCATGCTGGATGGCGACCACCCGCCTGGTGGCGAAGCTCGAACCGTCGCGGATGCGGTCGACTTCATAGATGATAGGTACGGAAGGATCGCCCGGCCGCATGAAATAGGCGTGCAGCGAATGCACGTAACGCCCCTCATCAACGGTTCGCTGCGCTGCCACCAGCGCTTGGCCGATCACCTGGCCGCCGAAGACGCGCTGCCAGCCGACCTGCGGGCTACGGCCGCGGAACAGGTTTTCCTCGAGCTTTTCGAGATCGAGAATGGCCAGCAGCGCATCCATGGGGGTGGAGGTCTCGGTGGGGCGCGACATTTCGGCTTTCTCCGATGGTAGGAACGTCGATGGCATTGATCTATATAGACATAAAACGATGCTCAAGTGCGACGGAGAAAGCCGATGCTCGATGTCTTGATTGCCGGTGGCGGCTATGTCGGCCTTTCGCTCGCGGTTTCGCTGAAGAAGGCGGCGCCTCATCTCGACGTGATGGTGATCGACGGCGCGCCGGAAGGCGCCTGGAAGAAGGACCAGCGCGCTTCCGCCGTTGCGTCCGCGGCCGAGCGCATGCTCGACGTGCTTGGCGTCTGGGATGAGATCGCGCCGGAGGCCGAGCCGATCCGCCGCATGGTGATTACCGATTCGAAGGCGGCCGATCCGGTGCGGCCTGTGTTCCTGACCTTCGACGGTGACGGCGGCGAGGGTCGTCCGTTTGCCCATATGGTGCCTAATACGGCGATGGTCGGCGCACTGCGCGGTGCCTGCTCGGCGCTCGGCGTGGTCAATCGCCAGTCGACCATGGTCGAGAGCTTCAAGAGCGGCGACCACGCAGTTGCCGTTACGCTTGCCGGCGGCGAAGAACTGGAGGCCCGTCTTTTGGTTGCCTGTGACGGCGTGCGCTCCAAGCTGCGCGATGCCGCCGGCATCAAGACCGTCGAATTCGACTATGGCCAGTCCGGCATCGTCACCACCGTCGAGCATGAGCGGCCGCACGAGGGCACGGCGGAGGAGCATTTCCTGCCGGCCGGGCCTTTCGCCACCCTGCCGCTCAAGAACAATCGCTCGTCACTGGTCTGGACCGAGCGCACCGAGGACGCCGAACGCCTGGTCAAGGGCGACGATTTCCTGTTCGAGGAAGAACTGGAGCGCCGCTTCGGCCACAAGCTTGGTCACCTGAAGGTGGTCGGCGGACGGCGGGCCTTTCCGCTCGGCCTGACGCTTGCCCGCGATTTCGTGAAACCACGCTTCGCGCTTGCCGGTGACGCCGCCCATGGCATTCACCCGATCTCGGGGCAAGGGCTCAATCTCGGCTTCAAGGATGTGGCAGCACTTGCCGAAACCATCGTCGAGGCGGATCGTCTCGGGCTCGACATCGGTTCGCTCGCGGTGCTTGAGCGCTACCAGAGCTGGCGGCGTTTCGACACGTTCCGCATGGGTGTTACGACCGACGTGCTCAACCGGCTGTTTTCCAACGACATCACCCCGGTCCGGATCGCCAGGGATTTCGGCCTGGGCCTCGTCGACCGGCTGCCATCTCTCAAGAGCTTCTTTATCCGCCAGGCGGCCGGTATTGCCGGGGAGACCGATCCGCGGTTGTTGTCGGGTCAGCCGATCTGAGGCTTTACGGCTGGGGTTGCCCCTCTCCTCGGGTTAAACCCGAGGACTAGCCCTCTCCTCGCAGGATGGGAGAGGGGACGCCTCGCTGCGTTTGCGGGGAGAAGGTGGCCGGCAGGCCGGATGAGGGGCAGTCGAGAACTCTACGGGTAACGGGTCGACGCGGCCCTCAATCCTCGATCTTGCGTGCTTCCGAGATCAGCATGATCGGTACGCCGTCGCGGATGGGATAGGCGAGGCGCGCCTTTTCCGAGATCAGTTCATTGGCTTCGGCGTGATAGCTGAGGCGTCCCTTGGTCAGCGGGCAGACGAGCAGTTCGAGCAGTTTCGGATCGACCTTGCTGGCGTTGATATCCATCTATCCGTTGCTCACTGCAAAATGCTGTCCATATCGCCGAAGTCGCGCGCAAGCACGATTTCGGTGATGGCGATCAGGGTTTCGGCGCGGGTCTTGAGATCGGGAGCCTCGAGCAGCGCCTGTTTCTCCGCCGGGCCATAGGGCGACATCATCGCCATGGAGTTCACGAGCGTGCGGTTGCTCGCCCGCTCGACGCTTTCCCAGTCGGCTTTCAGCTTGTTGGCTTCGAGATAGGCCTTGAAGGCGGCCAGAAGCGCTGCCCGGTCGACGAGGGTCTCGTCGTCGCGGTTTTCGAGATCTGCCGCAAAGGGGCCGATACGGAAGCGACGGTAGCCGCGGGTGCCCCCGACTTCCGAAAACAGCCGGTAGCGGCAGACGCCTGTGAGCGAGGTGATGTAGCGGCCGTCGCCGGTCTCGGCAAAGGAGGTGATGCGGCCGATGCAGCCGACCTCGCAGAGCGCCTGCATCGGTCCGGTGGCGGTGTCGTTGCGGCCCTCGCAGAAGGACGGCTGTACGATGCCGATCAGGCGGTTGCCGGAAAGGGCGTCATCGAGCATGGCGAGGTAGCGCGGCTCGAAGATGTTGAGGGGAAGCTGGGCGCCGGGAAGCAGCAATGCACCGGTCAGCGGAAACACCGGAATGATCTCCGGCAAGTCCTTCGGACCGAGATAGCGTGCATTTCCGACGTGCATTTCCGATAGACCCTGCCGGTATTCGCTTTGCCCCGCCAAGGAAGCGTGGTCAACCAGATCAAAAGATGGTGCGCTGCTTGAAAATCTCAAGGGACGAGCCCGTCGATCTTCACAGGTGAAGATGGATCGTGATCGGATCCGCTTACGAAAAGGGGCGCAGATAGCGCCCCTTTCAAAAACATGTCTGACGGCTCAGGAGAACAGGATCGACGAGAGCTTGCGTCGCGCGGCGATGGTTGCCGGATCCTTCGGGCCCCAAACCTCGAAGAACGAAAGCAGCTCGCGCCGCGCGCCGTCGTCGTCGTAAGCCCGGTCGCGCTTCATGATCGTGAGCAGATGGTCGGCCGCAGCCATCCGGTCGCCCTCGACGTTGCGGATTTTGGCGAGCAGCACGCGCGCCTCGTGATCATCGGGGTTTGCGGCGAGGCGCCGTTCGAACTCGTTGGGATCGCCGAGCTTGCGGGCTTCCTCGATCTGGTCGAGCTTTTTGCCGATGGCGGCAATGCCGGCATCCTTGGCAAGATCTTCCGGTAGGCTGGACAGCGCCTCGCGGGCCTCGGCAAGCTGGCCGAGCGCGATCATGCAATCGACCATGCCGGCGATCGCCAAGACATTTTCCGGGTCGGCCTGCAGCACGGCGCCATAGAGGCCGGCGGCGTTCTCGGCATCGCCGGCATCGATGAGCGCCTTGGCGTCGGCGAGAACCGCCTCGATCTCGGCCTTGCTGTCGTCAACGGCGGGACCGGCGATCTTTTCGATGAACTGCTTGATCTGGCTTTCCGGAACTGCGCCCATGAAGCCGTCGACCGGGCGTCCGCCGACGAAGGCGATGACGGCCGGGATCGACTGGATGCCGAGCTGGCCGGCGATCGAGGGATGATCGTCGATGTTCATCTTGACGAGCTTGACGCGGCCTGCGGCTTCCGTGACCACCTTTTCGATGACAGGGGTCAGCTGCTTGCAGGGACCGCACCAGGGCGCCCAGAAATCGACGAGAACGGGCTGCTGCCTGGAGGCTTCGAGCACGTCCTTGGTGAAGTTGGCAGTGGTGGTTTCCTTGATCAGGTCACCGCCCGACGCGGCCGCCGGCGCCGGCTGGCCGAAGGAGGCCGAAGCCGTCATCTGAGTGCCGAAAGACCCTGCATAGGGATTGTCGCTGCCCGTCATTCTTCTCTCCTCGCCGGCTCGTCCGCCAGCTTACTGCATTCGCGCCAAAGATCGTATGTCAGGCCGTGACTTTCAAGACAAGCGGTTCGTGTCCGGTCGCTTCCATGAAGCGCAACAGATCCTTCGAAGCGATCGAGGTCGTTGCGTCGTTGGAAAGCGGGTGGCAGTTGACGATATCGAACGTCATCAGCGCCTCGTCGAGGATGACCTTGACGTTGCCCCCGGTGTCGTTGATCGCGCCGAAGGCGGTTACGGCCCCCGGAATGACGCCGAGATACTCCATCAGCTTCTCCGGCTTGCCGAAGGATACCTTGCTTGCCGCGCCGATCACCTGGTGCACGGTCTTCAGGTCCACCGTCGCGTGCTCCTCGACGGTGAGCAGGAAATAGTTGTCCTTCTTGTCCTTCACGAAGAGGTTTTTCGTGTGGCCACCGGGCATCTCGTCACGAAGCGCCACCGATTCGGCCACGGTGAAAACCGGAGCGTGGTTCTTCGTCTTATACTCGATTCCAAGTCCATCGAGAAAATTGAAGAGGTCTTCGGCGGTTTTCGGCTGTGATTCACGCATGATTCTCATCCCCACGGCGTTCGTTTCGTCTCTGCTTTAGGGGAGAAGGCCGTCAGGACGCAATCTCACAGGCGGCGAGGCCGGCCGAAAACGCGGCATTTCCGGGCTTTGCGAAGGGTGTCCAAAAAAATATTCGATTTCTCGTCATTTCCCTGTTGCATTCCAAAATCGCTTAGGCCATATACCGCCCGTCGCCGCAAGACAGCGCCGACGCCACGGTCCACCGACTACCCCCGGACCTTGGATGATGAGCGGGTGTAGCTCAGGGGTAGAGCACAACCTTGCCAAGGTTGGGGTCGGGCGTTCGAATCGCCTCACCCGCTCCAATTTCTCCCAACCACTTCATTTCACAGTCATTTCTGGAATGAAACGGCATTTGCCGTCAGGCATTCCATGCGCCGATAGTGCCGTCCGCACCATGTGGTTCGGACCGCCGAGACGGCTCCTTTTGCATTTTGCCTTTGTTGGTAAAGCCGGTCGCCGTTTCCGCGCTCAGCTCTTCATGAACACGTAGTCCGTCTCCTGCCGGCGGATCTCGCCGGGGCGAAGTACCGCGTTCGGGAAGCCGGCGTGGTTGGCCGCATCCGGCCAGATCTGGGTTTCGAGACAGAAGCCGGCAAAGGCGCCGTAACGGCGGCCCTCGAGGCCGGGGACGGGGATGTTCAGCTTTGCGCCGGTATAGAGTTGCACGCCGGGCTCGGTCGTCAGCACTTCCATCGTGACACCCGAATCGATGCTGCGAGCAAGCGCCACCGAATGTTTCGCCATGCGTTCGTTCGAAAGGCAGAAATTATGGTCGTAGGCGATACGCTCGCCTTCGGTCTGGCGGCTGAGCCGCGTCATTTCCCGCAGATCGAAGGCAGTGCCCTCGACCGGGCGGATCTCGCCCGTCGGCACCTGGCGTTCGCTGGTGGGCAGATAATGGTCGGCAGCGATCATGATGTCGTGGCCGAGGGCGTCGGCGCTGCCGTCGAGATTGAAATAGCTGTGCTGGCAGACATTGGCGAGCGTCGCTTGGTCGGTTTCGCTCTCGTAGACGACGCTCAAGACGCCGCCGGGCTTCAGCTGGTAGGTGCAGGTGACCTTGCAGTTGCCGGGATAACCGGCGCGGCCATCCGGGTCGGTAATGGCGAGCGTGATGCTGTCGGGCGTCTGCTTTAGGATCGTCCAGTTGCGCTTGCCGATATTGTCGCTGCCGCCGTGCAGATGCGTGACGCCCTTCTCGTTCAGTTCGAGCTGGTAGGCCTCGCCATCGAGCGTGAAGCGGCCGTTGCCGATGCGATTGGCGCAGCGTCCAGGCGTGGCGCCGAGATAGGGCGAATGGGCGAGATAGCTTTCGAGATCGGTGAAACCGAGCACCAGCGGCGGCTCATGGCCTTCCAGGCGCAGGTCCTGGATCACCGAGCCCCAGGTCAAGACATGGGCGGTGAGGCCGCCACCGGAGAGCACCACACGATGGACCGGCTCGCCGGATGGCAGGTGGCCGAAGATTTCCGTGTTCTGATGCATATTCACCGCTGGCTCCCACTACAGCGCTGCGCGTCTCCGCAGACGCACAAAGGTCGCCGTACACTTTTGAATTGCTGCATGTTTTGTCCTTGGCTCGGTTAGGATCCAAGGAAACATGCAACGGTGCGATCGCAGCAACCTGCGTCATTTCCAAAGGCACGGCAACCGGAAAATCATACTAAATGCGGCCTGGCGCCGTCTCCGGCCTGAGAGCAAAAACATCCAGCTATTCAAGGTGCTATAGCGACCTCTCGGCAGACATGTCAGCGCGACAGCTGCTTGGTCGCCTCCTGCAGGCCGGCGAGCGTCAAGGGGAACATTCGTCCCTCGAACAGGCCCTTCACCATCGTGATCGACTGGGTATAGCCCCAGTGCTGTTCGGGCACGGGATTGAGCCAGATGGAGCGCGGAAAATGTGCCGTCAGACGAGAGAGCCAGAGGGCGCCCGCCTCGTCGTTCCAGTGCTCCACCGAGCCGCCGGGGTGGCTGATTTCATAGGGGCTCATCGAAGCGTCGCCGACGAAGATGGCGCGATAGTCGCCGCCGTAGGTGCGCAGCACTTCCGTCGTACGGGTAATGTCGACACGGCGGCGGCGATTGTCCTTCCACAGGCCCTCGTAGACGCAATTGTGGAAGTAGAAATGCTCCATATGGCGGAACTCGCTGCGAGCCGCTGAAAACAACTCCTCGACGATGCGGATATGATCGTCCATCGATCCGCCGATATCGAAGAACATCAGAAGCTTCACCGCATTGCGGCGCTCCGGCCGCGTCACCACGTCGAGATAGCCGTGTTCGGCGGTGGCGCGGATCGTGCCGGAGAGGTCGAGTTCGTCGGCGGCACCCTGGCGCACCCAGCGCCGGAGCCGCTTCAGGGCCACTTTGATGTTGCGCGTGCCGAGCTCGATCGTGTCGTCATAATCCTTGAACTCGCGCCGGTCCCAAACCTTGACGGCGCGGCGGTGGCGCGACTGGTCCTGGCCGATCCGCACACCCTCGGGATTGTAGCCATAGGCGCCGAAAGGCGAGGTGCCGGCGGTACCGATCCATTTCGAGCCGCCCTGATGGCGGCCCTTTTGCTCCTGCAGCCGCTGGCGCAAGGTCTCCATCAGCTTGTCGAAGCCGCCGAGTGCCTCGATCAGGCGTTTTTCTTCCTCGCTCAGATGCTTCTCTGCGAGCTTGCGCAGCCAATCCTCGGGGATGGTGGCCTCTTCGCTCGCTTCCATCGGGTTGACTGCTTCGAGACCCGAAAAGCAGTGCTGGAACACCCGGTCGAAGCGGTCGATATGGCGTTCGTCCTTCACCAGTGCCGTGCGCGCAAGATAGTAGAAGGCTTCGACGTCGAAGGTGGCGATGCCCGCCTCCATCCCCTCGATCAAGGACAGGAATTCCCGGAGCGTGACCGGGACCTTCGCTGCCTTGAGTTCGAGGAAGAAGGGAATGAACATCTGACCTCAGCTTTTCCCGGTGCCGATCTCCGCGAGATCGTAGGGCGTCGTCTGGTACATCTCGTTGATCCAGTTACCGAAGAAGAGATGTGCATGGCTGCGCCAGCGGTTCTGCGGCGGCAGGGTCGAATCGTTGTGCGGGAAGTAGTCGTGCGGCATCTTGATCGGCACGCCCGCATCCACGTCGCGGAAGTATTCGTCCGACAGCGAGGTCGAATCATACTCCACGTGGTTGAACATGTAGAGCCGGTTGCCCTTTTTCTCGTGCACGAGGCAGACGCCCATCTCCTTCGATTCCATCAGGATTTCGAGGCTCGGCACCTTGTCGATGTCGGCGCGGCGCACTTCGGTCCAGCGCGAAACGGGGACGGCGAAATCGTCGGAGAAGCCGTTGAGATAGACGGAGGAGCGGTTGAGGTTCTGGTGACGATAGACGCCGAAGGCTTTTTCCTTCAGCGGATACTTCGGCACGTCGTGGAAGTGATAGATTGCCGCCATCGCGCCCCAGCAGACGTTGAGCGTCGAATGCACGTTGGTCTCGGTCCAGTCGAGGATGCGCTTCAGCTCGTCCCAATAGGTGACGTCTTCGTATTCGAGCGTCTCGACCGGGGCGCCGGTGATGATGAAACCGTCGAACTTGCGGCCCTGCACTTCTTCCCAGGTCTCGTAGAAGGAGAGCAGGTGATCTTCCGAGGTGTTCTTGGCGCGGTGAGCGCCGATGCGCACCAGCGACAGTTCCACCTGCAGCGGCGAAGCGCCGATCAGGCGCGCCATCTGGATCTCTGTCTTGATCTTGTTCGGCATGAGGTTCAGGAGCCCGATCTGGAGCGGGCGGATATCCTGACGGATCGCCACGGTCTCGGTCATCACCCGCACGCCCTCATGCGCGAGGGTTTCGAAGGCGGGCAGCGTATCGGGAATCTTGATGGGCATGGGCTTCCACTCGATCAATACAAAAAAACCGGCGGCGATTGATCGCGACCGGTCCTCGGAAATCCAACTTTCCTCGGCCCTTTAGCGACTTGTTTAACGTGGCTGCAAGCCGGCCGGCCAAATCACCACGGAGAATTTGATAGCGCGAGTGGGCCGCGGGGGTCAAGAAAAACGATTCGCGTAGGGGGCGGCTGCCCCTCATCCCGCTGCCGCGACCTTCTCCCCGCTGGCGGGGAGAAGCGGCCTTGCCGCACCCGATCGTTCCACGAGCTAAGCTCAGCGACCGTTCGGCCCATCTTGGCAGCCGGGTTCGCTGTCGGCACGTCTCGGCTTGGGGGCAGCCGTCGTCCTCGTCCCCTCTCCCCGCCCGCGGGGAGAGGGTCAGGGAGAGGGGCTGGTCTGCAGCAGGCTTAGAGCATCCCGCATGCCATAACCCAGCCGGCGGTCAGCCTGATCGATACCGAGCCAAAAGAAACGAAAGCGAATCGGGTCACCGCCGCCAAAGGGCGTCATTTCCTGATGTATCCAGGTCTGCCGTTGCTCGCCGGCAAGGGCGATGTGGAAGTAGTGCCGCCGATGACAGATCGTCCTGCCGTCCTTCGGGTAGTGGTAGTCCTGCGTGACGAGATGGGTGAGTGCTTCCGGCGGCGTCAGCCCGGTTTCCTCGATGAATTCCCGCTGAGCCGATGTCTCCGGGCTTTCGCCTGGTTCCATCGTACCGCCGGGCACCTGCAGCTCGATCTCTGGGAAATCCGGCTCGTCGAAGACCAGCAGGCGGTCCTGCCAGGTGGCGTAGATCAGGACCTTGTGCGCGTCCGGCCTCATCCGTCGCGGCGGGCCATGAAGGCGAGGCGCTCGAAGAGGTGCACGTCTTGTTCGTTCTTCAGGAGCGCACCGTGCAGCTTCGGCAACATGGTCTTGGCATCGGCCCTGAGGTCGGCCGGATCGACCTCGTCGGCGACGAGCAGGCGGATCCAGTCGAGCGCCTCTGACGTGGAGGGCTTCTTCTTCAGCCCCGGCACCTGGCGGATGTCGTAGAAGGCGGCGAGCGCCGCCGAAAGCAGCGTCTTGCGGATGCCGGGATAATGCACCTCGACGATGCGGGCGAGCGTGTCTGCATCGGGGAAGCGGATATAGTGGAAGAAGCAGCGGCGCAGAAACGCGTCCGGCAGCTCCTTCTCGTTGTTGGAGGTGATGATGACGATCGGCCGGTGACGCGCGCCGATCATCTCGCCGGTCTCGTAGACATGGAATTCCATGCGGTCGAGCTCCTGCAACAGGTCGTTCGGAAACTCGATGTCGGCCTTGTCTATCTCGTCGATCAGAAGCACCACGCGGCGATCGGCCTCGAAGGCCTGCCAGAGCTTGCCCTTGCGGATATAGTTCCGGACCTCGTTGACACGCTCGTCGCCGAGCTGGCTGTCGCGCAGCCGCGACACGGCGTCATATTCATAGAGGCCTTGCTGTGCCTTGGTCGTCGACTTGACGCTCCATTCGATGAGTTCGAGGCCAAGGGCGGCGGCGATCTGGCGGGCAAGCTCGGTCTTGCCGGTGCCGGGCTCGCCCTTGACCAGCAGCGGCCGCTCCAGCCGGATCGCGGCGTTGACGGCGATCATCAGGTCCTTGTCGGCGATATAGTCGGCGGTGCCTTGAAATTGCATGGGCGTCTTCCGGTTCAGCGTAAGTCAGGCGAAGTCATGCCCTATGGACTATCGCATAATGGCTTAAATCGGAATCGTTTTGAGGGTGGGCGCGATCAGGGGGGTCAGCCGCGAAGCGCGGTGATCTCGATCTCGATCAGCATTTCCGGGCGGATCAGGTCGCAGACGATCATCGTTGCGGCCGGGCGGATCTCGCCGAAGACTTCGCCGAAGATCGGGAACACCCGGTCGGCGAAGCTGGCATCGGTGACGTAATAGTGGTTGCGCACCACGTCCTTCATCGAGAAGCCCGCTTCCTTCAGCGCGCCCTCGATCGTCTTCAGGCAATTGCGCGCCTGCTCTTCCACCGTCTCGGGCATGGTCATGGTGGCGTAGTCATAGCCGGTCGTTCCGGAGACGAAGCACCAGTCACCCATCGCGACGGCACGCGAATAGCCTGCCGTCTTTTCGAAGGGCGAGCCCGAGGAGATGAGCTTGCGCGCCATATCTTCGTTTTATGCCCAGGGGCGCGCGGCGCCGACCGTCTTTTCGAAGCTGTCGATGGCGGTTGCCTTTTCCAGCGTCAGGCCGATGTCGTCGAGGCCGTTCAAGAGGCAGTGACGCTTGAAGGCGTCGACCTCGAACTTGACCGAACCGCCGTCCGGACCGGTGATTTCCTGGGATTCCAGGTCGACCGAGAGGATGGCGTTGGAGCCGCGCGAGGCGTCGTCCATCAGCTTGTCGAGGTCAGCCTGGCTGACGACGATCGGCAGGATGCCGTTCTTGAAACAGTTGTTGTAGAAGATGTCGGCAAAGGACGTGGAGATCACGCAGCGGATGCCGAAGTCGAGCAGCGCCCACGGAGCATGCTCGCGCGAGGAGCCGCAGCCGAAGTTATCGCCGGCAACGAGAATGCTGGCGTTCTGGTAGGCCGGCTTGTTGAGCACGAAGTCCGGGTTGACCGAGCCGTCTTCATTGTAGCGGGCTTCGGCGAAGAGGCCCTTGCCAAGGCCGGTGCGCTTGATCGTCTTCAGGTAGTCCTTCGGAATGATCATGTCCGTGTCGATGTTGACGACGGGGAGGGGGGCGGCGACACCGGTGAGCTTGACGAATTTTTCCATAACTTCAGGCCTTCGATTTCAGAAGAATGTTGCGCTAGCGTTTAGATGAGTTTTGCGCCGAAATGAAGGAAAATCTGTTCAAATGCGCTTCGCCGGGCGGGTGAAAATGCCCGCCCGGCGAGAGCTTCGTCCGGATCTCGATTGTCTGCAGGGACTTAGCTTGCCTTCACCGGGCTGTTCATGGCCCAGAGAACGCCGAAGGGATCGCGGAGCTGGCCGTAGCGGTCGCCCCAGAACATCACCTCGATCGGCATGACCACCTCGGTGCCGGCGGCAACCGCACGGTCCCACCAGGCATCGATGTCGTCGACGGTGAGCGTCAGGGTGAAGGCCTGCGGCTTTTCCAGCGGATGACCGTATTCCGGATAGGCATCGGCGAGCATCAGCGAGCTGCCGTTGACATAGAGGTGGATGTGCATCGTGCGGCCCTGCTCGTCGAGCGGGTGCCGGCCCACTTCCTTGGCCCCGAAGGCGCGCTGGTAGAATTCGGACGCCTTGGCGGCGCCATCGACCTGAAGATAGGGCAGAAGGCCGTTGAGGACCGGTGCCGGCTGCTGCGTCTGGGTATCCATATCGTTCTCCATCCTGTTCGAAGAGCCAGGACCGTGCTGGCCTGCCTCAAGGACGGACATGGAATCTCCGATCCGACATGGGGTCGAAAAAAAATCGCAGCCATGACGTTTTTCAAGGCCGCCAACAGGGTTCGAGCCGATCACGGATCGGCCCGATTGCAATGATCGCCGGGGATCGATTCCGACGCCCAGGGATCGATTTCGACACCCAGGGGGATCAGAGGTCGATGATCGTGCCGCGGCCGTCGTTCCAGATGCGCATCTCGCGCTGGCCCTGGGCCGCACCTGCGGCAGCCGGGCGCGCGGTGGCGCGGGCAGGCCTGAAATTCAGCCGGGTGGCAATGGCGCTGCCGACCACGACGACGGCGGCGATGCCGGCCAGTGCCAGCGCCAGCGAGGCGGTAAGCACAAAGGCCGCGAACGTGATGGTCAGGGCTGCGGCCGTAAAGAGAACAGAGCGAATGCTTTGCATAATCGTCACCTTTCTGATGGCGATGTGGGGGCGCGCCTTCGGACTTGCAAGAGGCGGGCTTTCGAAAGGGGTGCGGCGGTTCGCCTCGTCTTGCGGAACGCGGCAAAGGCGGGCACAACTGAAGCATGAACAAATCGAGCGAACATCACCCTGTACGCCTGCGCCGCTCGGTGCTTTGCGTGCCGGCCGACAATGCCCGCGCGCTTGCCAAGGTCGCGGAACTCGCGACGGATGTCGCGATCTTCGATCTCGAGGATGCGGTAGCGCCCGAGCGCAAGGTGGAAGCGCGTGCGGCGCTGGTGCAGTATCTGACGGCGAGCCGGCCGGATTGCGAGATTGTCATTCGCATCAATGCGATCGGCTCCGACTATGGTCAGGGCGATCTTGCTGCGGCGCTTGCGGCCAATCCCGACGCCATCCTGTTGCCGAAGGTCGAAAGCCCGGCGGATATCCAGGCGGCGGCCGACTGGCTCGACGAGAACGATGCGCCGGAGACGCTGCGCCTCTGGGCAATGATCGAGACGCCACGCGGGGTGATCAACGCGCCGGCAATCGCCGAGGCCGGCCGTACCTTCAGTGGCAGGCTCGATTGTTTCGTCGTCGGCCTCAACGACCTGCGCAAGGAGACCGGCGTTCCGGATCGTCCGGGCCGGCCCTATCTCATCCCCTGGCTGATGCAGATCCTGCTTGCCGCGCGCGGCGGCGGGCTCGATGTCATCGACGCCGTGTTCAACGATTTCCGCGATGGTGCCGGTTTCGACGAGGAATGCCGGCAGGGCCGCGACATGGGTTATGACGGCAAAATGCTGATCCATCCAGCGCAGATCGGCCCGGCGAACGAGCGCTTCGGCGTCGATCAGATCGCCGTCGACGAGGCGCGCGCGATCATCGCCGCCTTCGCGCTGCCCGAAAACGCCGGCAAGGGCGTCATCAACCTCAGCGGGCGGATGGTCGAGCGGCTGCACCTCGACCAGGCCGTCACGCTTGCCGCCAAGGCGGACCTCATCGAAAAACGAAAGACAAGATCTTGAAACTCTTCCGCTTCCTGACCGGCCCTGACGACGCTTCCTTCTGCCACAAGGTGACGGCGGCGCTAAACCAGGGCTGGAGCCTGCATGGCTCGCCCACCTATGCTTTCAATGCCGACACGCAGCACATGCAGTGCGGCCAGGCGGTGGTGAAGGAGGTCGAAGGCAAGGAATACACCCCGGATATCAAGCTGTCGGAGCAGTAGTCGAGGCTGTTTGCCGTCGCGCAGGTTTGCCCCTCTCCTCGGGTTTAGCCCGAGGACTAACCTCTCCCTGCAGGCGGGGCGAGGGGACGCGGTTGATGCTCACAATCGGCGTGTGAGGCCTGCTTTCTGGAATCGGTCGTGCTCCGATTGGGATGCGTATCGCGAGTTTCCTTCGCCCCGCCTGCGGGGAGAAGGTGCCGGCAGGCGGATGAGAGGCTTCCTCACCGTGCGGATGAGGGGCGGCCCTCACCGCGCGATGATAGGCAAATGAAGTGTCAGCCGCCGACGTGCTCGACGCTGGCCTCGATCCGTTCCATGTCGTCGTCGGAGAGGCCGAAATGGTGGCCGATCTCGTGGATCAGCACGTGGGTGATGATGTCACCCAGCGTCTCCTCGTTCTCCGCCCAATAGTCGATGATTGGGCGGCGGTAGAGGGTGATGCGGTTCGGAAACTGGCCGGTTTCCATGGTGAAGCGTTCGCTGATGCCGCGGCCTTCGAAGAGGCCGAGCAGGTCGAAAGGCGTTTCCAGCGCCATGTCCTCGAAAACGTCGTCGCTCGGGAAGTCGGCAACTTCGATGATAAGGTCGGTCGTCAGCTGGCGGAATTCCTGCGGCAGGTGGCCATAGGCCTCCAGCGCAAGCTGCTCGAAAGTGGTAAGCGTCGGTGCGTGGCGTTCCCGCCAATCATCGGTCTGGTCAATGCGGGCCATAGGCACTCCTTGTTGCCCTCCATATAGCGATTTTGCCTTTGTTTTTCGAGTGTTGAATTCCTTGACCACAGAGACAGGAATAAATTCTTAGAATTGGCTGTTGACTCATTTAGGAAGCTCTGGAATCTAATAGAACATAACATGAACATTCTGATGGGAGTTGACCGTCATGGCCGACACAGCCGTGCAGCGGGAGACGGTACTTTCGCTCCGAGAAACCATAGCCAGGATCGAAAACCGTCGGCTTCCGGGCGTCGTGCGCGCCGCCAAGGCGGCCGATCCCGGCGGCTTCCGTCAACGGGAAGAAGACGAGCCTGGCCGCAAGGCGCTGGCGCTCGGCGTTCCCGATCTGGACGACCTTCTCGAAGGCGGCCTGCCGCTCGAAGGCATGACGGAAATCCGCAATGCCGAGACGCGCGATGCCGGTGCAGCCGCCGGTTTTGCCGCAGCACTCAGCGTGCTCTGTCAACGGGCGCGGCTTGAAAAGGGCGAGCCGGCCGCCCCCGTTCTCTGGATCAGCCAGTCGATGGCTTCCACCGAGGCGGGCATGCCCTATGGGTTGGGTCTGAAGGCCTTTGGTCTCGATGTCCGCGGCCTCGTCTTCAGCCTGCCACGCACGATAAAGGATGCGCTCTGGATCGCCGAGGCCGCGCTTTCCGTGCCGAGCTTCTGTGCCGTCATCCTTGAAATTCGCGGCAACCCGGCCGCCCTGGCACTCAGCGAGAGCCGACGCCTGCATGTGCGCTCGCGCGCTGGCCACGTCCCCCTTCTGCTTCTGCGCCAATCCGGACACGAGGAGGCGAGCAGCGCCTTCTTCCGCTTCCTCGTCGAGCCGGCGCCGGCGCGCGAGCGACCGCTACCGGATGGATCGATGCTTCGCGGCAGCATCGGCCATCCCGTCTTTCACGTCATTGCCGAGAAGAGCAGGGCTCCTGCGCCGCTCGGCTTCTTCCTGGAGTGGAACCCCCATGACCGCCGCCTTTACCCCGTCGAGCCCCTACCAGCCGCTGCTGCGGCAGATCCAGAACCAGCGCATTCTGTCGCTCACCTTTCCGCATCTTCCGGCCGATCGGGTCGCGCGCAAGCGCTGGGGGAACTCGTGGCTTTCCCGCGGGCGTCCTGAGCATCCGCCCGTCGTCTTCGCCGACAAGGTGAAGAGCGCAATGCGTCTCGTTGCGCTCGATGGTTTCGCTGAAAGGCGTGGGTTTCATATCGGCCAGGGTGTCGCCGAAGCGCGGGCCATGTGTCCCGAGATCGACGTGCTGCCGGCCGATCCCGCCGCCGACCGGGCGCTGCTTGCAGGGCTGGCGGACTGGTGTTGCCGCTACACGCCGCTCGTCGCGCTCGACGGCGACAGCGGCCTCTTTCTCGACATCACCGGCTGCGCCCATCTTCTCGGCGGGGAAAAAGCGCTGCTCGACGATCTGCTCGCTCGCCTCTTTCATCTGGGGGTCGAGGCCCGGGCGGCGATCTCTTCGTCCGCCGGGCTCTCCTGGGCGGTGGCGCGTTTCGGCTCCGACGCTATCCTTGCCGAGGACGAGGCGGCGCGAGCGCTGGCACCCTTGCCGATGGCGGCGCTGCGGCTGCCGCAGGAAACGATCGAAACACTCGGCCGGGTCGGGCTCAAGCAGATCGGCGACCTGATCGAGGCGCCGCGCGCACCGCTCGCCCGCCGGTTCGGCGCAACCCTGCTTCTGCGTCTCGACCAGGCGCTCGGGCGCGAGGACGAGCCGCTGTCGCCACGGTTGCCCGTCGCTGCCCTTTCGGCAGAGCGGCGGCTCGGCGAGCCGGTCCAGGGTGAAGACGATATTTTGGGCCTGACGGAAGAACTGGCGTTGCGGCTGAAACCGGAACTGGAGAAGCGCGGCGAGGGCGGGCGCCTGTTCGAACTGCTGCTTTTCCGCGTCGACGGTGCGGTCTTTCGCATCGCCGCCGGCACGTCCTCGCCGCTCAACGAGCCGCGTCGCGTCGCGGGTCTCTTCCGCGAACGCCTGCAGGCGGTGCACGAAGATCTCGATGCCGGCTTCGGCTTCGAAATCCTCAGGCTTTCGGTGCCGAAGAGCGAAAAATACGAGGTGATGCAGGAGGATTTCTCTGGCACGCCGGATCGCGAGCGTCCGCTTGCCGCCTTCGCCGACCGGGTCATGGCGCGCTTCGGCGCAGAAAGCCTCATGGTGCCGGCGCTCTCGGAAAGCCATGTGCCGGAGCGGGCGGCAAGCTTCCGGCCGCTCACGGACCTGGCGCTGATCGGCAAGGCTGAGGAACCGGGTAACAACATCCCGGCGCCCCTGCTTGCTGCCGCCGCCCGGCCGCAGCGGCTCTTTCCAAGTCCCGAGCCGGTGGAGGCGGTGGCCGAAGTGCCGGAGGGGCCGCCGAGAAGCTTTCGCTGGCGGCGCACATTGCACCGTATCGCGCGCGCTGAGGGGCCGGAGCGGATCGCCGGCGAATGGTGGCTTGATGGCGAGCCGGCGCTGGAGCGTGATTATTTCCGGGTGGAGGACGATAGCGGCCGGCGGTTCTGGCTGTTTCGCGAGGGTCATTATGGCGCGAGCGCCCCGCCGCGCTGGTTCATGCATGGAGTCTTCGCATGAGCGACGCTACCCCCTATTTCGAGATCGGTGCCTGGTCGAATTTCTCCTTCCTCGAAGGCGCTTCCCATCCGGGTGAGATGGTCGTTGCGGCGAGCCGCCTCGGTATTGGCGGCCTCGGCATTGCCGATCGCAACACGGTCGCCGGCGTGGTGCGCGCCCATGCGCAGGCCAAGGTGGAGAAGTCGGCTTTCCAGCCCGGTGCGCGGCTCACCTTTGCCGAAGATCTGCCCGACGTGCTCGCCTATCCCTTGAACCGCCGCGGCTGGGGCAATCTCTGCCGAATGCTGAGCGCCGGAAACCTGCGCGCCAAGAAGGGCACCTGCACGCTCTACGAGACCGATCTGATCGAATGGGGCGAGGATTTGCTTCTTGCGGTTCTACCGGACCCGGTTATCGGCGCACCGGAGGCAACCCTGCTTGCCGATTTTCTCAAGCGACTGAAACCGCATTTCGCCGACCGGCTCTATCTGGCGCTGGTGCCGCGTTATGATGGCTTCGATCAGTTCGCCTTTGCCGGGCTTGCAACCATTGCCCGCCATGCGTCGGTCAGGCTCGTCGCCACCAACAGTCCGCTGTTTCATGCCGCCGGCCGCCGGCCGCTTGCCGATGTCGTCACCGCCATCCGCGAGCATGTGACGATCGCGACCGCAGGCTATCGGCTCCATGCCAATGCCGAGCGGCATCTGAAGACGCCCGCCGAAATGATCCGCATCTTCCGCGACTATCCGGAAGCGATCGCCAATACCGGGCATTTCTTCGAGAGGCTGAAGTTCTCGCTGTCGGATCTCGAATATCAATATCCGGATGAGAGCATTCCGGGCGAGACGCCGACGCAGACGCTGCGGCGGCTGACGATGGAGGGCGCGCGCGAGCGTTATCCCGAAGGAATTTCCGAACAGGTTTCCAGGCAGATCGAATACGAACTCGGCCTGATCGCAGAGAAACGCTACGAGCCCTACTTCCTGACAGTGCGCAACATCATGCAGTTCGCGCGCGGCGCCGACATCCTGTGCCAGGGCCGCGGGTCGGCGGCGAATTCCACCGTCTGCTATTGCCTTGGCATCACCGAGGTAAATCCACTTAAGACCACCCTGCTCTTCGACCGCTTCCTTTCGACCGAACGGGACGAGCCGCCGGATATCGACGTTGATTTCGAGCATGAGAAGCGGGAAGAGGTGATCCAGCATATCTACCGCACCTACGGCAAGGAGCATGCGGGACTGACGGCGGCTGTCATCAGCTACCGGGCGCGCTCGGCCGGCCGAGAGACCGCCAAGGCCTTCGGGTTCTCAGAAGACGTGCAATCGGCGCTTGCCGGTTCCGTCTGGGGCTGGTCGGTCGCCGATCTCTCGGAGCGCGAGGCGCAGGCGGCCGGGCTCGATACGAAGGATCCGACGACGGTGAAGGTGCTCGATTACGCCACCGAGCTGATGAGTTTCCCGCGCCATCTTTCCCAGCATGTCGGCGGCTTCGTGATGACCCGCGACCGGCTCGACGAGGTGGTGCCGATCATGAATACGGCGATGCCCGACCGCTACATGATCGAGTGGGACAAGGACGACCTCGACACGCTGAAGATCCTGAAGATCGATGTACTGGCGCTCGGCATGCTGACCTGCATCGCCCGTGCCTTCAAGCTTCTCGACCGGCATTACAACGAGCAGAAAACGCTGCATCAGCTCTTCAAGGATGACCAGAAGGACGTCTACGACATGATCTGTCGCGCCGATACGATCGGCGTCTTCCAGATCGAGAGCCGGGCGCAGATGAGCATGCTGCCAAGGCTGAAGCCGCGCATCTTCTACGATCTCGTCATCGAGGTGGCGATCGTCCGGCCCGGGCCGATCCAGGGCAACATGGTGCATCCCTATCTGAAGCGGCGGGAGCAGCGGGATAAAAAAATTCCCATCGAATATCCAAGTCCTGAACTGGAGGCCGTGCTGAAGCGAACGCTGGGCGTGCCGTTGTTCCAGGAGCAGGCGATGCAGATCGCGATTACTGCCGCAGGCTTCTCGCCCGGCGAGGCTGACCAGTTGCGCCGGGCCATGGCGACCTTCAAGCGCACCGGCACGATCCATACCTTCCACGAGAAGATGATCGAGGGCATGGTCAGGAACGGCTATGAACGGGACTTTGCCGAGCGCTGCTTCAAGCAGATCGAAGGCTTCGGCGAGTATGGCTTTCCCGAGAGCCATGCCGCGTCCTTCGCGCTGCTCGTCTATGTCTCCTCCTGGCTCAAGACCTATTATCCGGATGTCTTCTGCGCGGCGCTCCTGAATTCGCAGCCGATGGGCTTTTATGCGCCCGGGCAACTGGTGCGCGATGCGCGCGAGCATGGGGTCCGGGTGCTGCCTGTCGATATCAACCACTCGGTCTGGGATGCCGATCTCGAAGAAGGGGGGCTGGATCGCAACGCCATCGAGCCGCGCCACCGCGAGATGGAGGACGTCATCAGGACGACGAAGGCGATGCGCCTCGGCTTCAATTCGATCAAGGGGCTGAACCAAAGGGAACTCGAAGATAAACTCGTCGCCAACCGGGGCGCCGGTTACGGGTCGGTTCGTGATCTCTGGCTGCGCTCCGGCCTCTCCCGTTCCGCGCTCGAAAGGCTTGCGGATGCGGATGCCTTCCGCTCGATCGGGTTCGATCGGCGCAAGGCGCTCTGGGCGGTGAAGGCGCTCGATGAAAAAAGTGCGGCCGAGCGGCTGCCGCTTTTCGAGGGGGCTGCGAGAGAGGAGTTGCGGCCGGAGCCCGCGATGATCCTGCCGGAGATGCTGGCAGGCGAGCAGGTGATCAACGACTATCGTTATCTCTCCTTCTCGCTGAAGGCGCATCCGGTCTCCTTCCTCCGAGACACGCTTGCCGCGCAAGGAATCGTCCAGAGCCGCATGCTTGCGACCGCTCCGGTCGGGCGGCGGGTGAGCGTTGCCGGGCTGGTGCTCGTCCGCCAGCGTCCGGGTTCGGCCAAGGGCGTCATCTTCATGACGATCGAGGACGAGACCGGTGTTGCCAATGCGATCGTGTGGCCGAAGGTGTTTGCGACCTATCGGCCGGTGGTCATGGGTGCGCGTCTCGTGAAGATCCGCGGCCGGCTGCAGCGCGAAAGCAGCGTCATCCATGTGGTCGCCGAGCACATCGAGGATATCACGCCGATGCTCGGGTTGTTGCGCAAGGAAGCGCGGCGGTTCGGCGCAAGCGAGCGTGCCGATGAGGCACTGAGACCGACCGGCGACGCGCGCATGAAGCGGGCGCAAGGCGACCAGCGCCTACCGATCCCCCGCCATTCCGGCAGCAGTTCCAGCAACCCGGATCGAGCGACAGCCGAGGTGGCCGACGTGATGCCGAAGGGGCGCAATTTCCATTGAAAGCCCGACCCGGCTTTGCTGTCTCCCGATTGTGTGGGGCGGTTTGGCGAAGGGACGGCCAGATACGTCGGAGGGATTCCATGGAATGCTTCCGGCGCGGGGTCATGGGCAGGGTTTCCCGCCGTCGCGACCGGAGGTGTGTAAAAATGTCGCAGGCTGTGCGCCTCATGACCCATTCAGGGTTTGCAGGCGCAGTCGCTCAGGAATCTCTAAAATTCTGAAAAGGCGAAGTTTTCTGTCAAGTTTAGAGTCGTTCTAATCCACCCGCAACTTCCGCTCGCGGAGTTTTTAGTTGACACTAAATGTCCTGTTTTGCTTTATGCGCTGATACAGGGCGTTGCGTACGACAGGCGAGACGACATGCTGGTTTGCAGCTGCAATTTCATCACGGAAAAAGAGATCGAGGACACGATCATTGGTCTCCTCGATGAGGACTGTTGGCAGCTGATCGTGCCGGCGAAAGTCTACCACGCGATGGAAAAACGCGGCCGTTGCTGCGGCTGTTTCCCCAATGTCGTCGACATCATCATCCGCACCACCGAGCAATATCACGCGCACCGCGACTCGACGGACGCAGAGATATTTGATTTCATGACCCGCCTCAGACAATTCCACGACGACAACCGGAGGGCGGATCTTGAAAGGCGACAAAAAAGTCATCGAGCAGCTTAACGAAGCGCTCTATCTCGAACTCGGTGCCGTCAACCAGTATTGGCTGCACTACCGCCTCCTCGAAGACTGGGGCTATACGCTTCTCGCCAAGAAGGAGCGGGCCGAATCCATCGAGGAGATGCAACATGCCGACAAGCTCGTCGCGCGCATCATCTTCCTTGAAGGCCATCCCAACCTGCAGACGGTCGCGCCGCTGCGCATCGGCCAGAACGTAAAGGAAGTGCTGAAGGCAGATCTCGCCGGCGAATACGACGCCCGCACCGCCTACAAGAAATCCCGCGACATCTGTCATGCCGCCGGAGACTACGTCTCCATGAAGCTCTTCGAAGAGCTGCTTGCCGACGAGGAAGGCCATATCGACTTCCTCGAAACCCAGCTCGAGCTGCTCGACAAGATCGGCGAAGAGAAATACGGCCAGCTCAATGCCGCTCCGGCCAACGAGGCCGAAGCCGACTGAGCCTGGTAAAAGCTTGCAAACATAAAGGCCGGCGATATCGCCGGCCTTTGTCGTTTCAGGAACGGGCAGGTCCGGTTCACGGCGCCAGATGCGTGAAAGCCGCAACCACTTCCTCGTAGACCTTGCGCTTGAACGGCACGATCAGCTCCGGCAGGTCGCGCATCGGCTTCCATTCCCAGGCGTCGAACTCCGGCTCGTGTCCGCCCGGCGGCGGGTTGATGGCGATCTCGTTTTCCTCGCCTTCAAAGCGGAAGGCATACCAGCGCTGCGTCTGGCCGCGATACTTGCCCTTGAGGCCGATACCGATCAGATGTTCAGGCAGGTCGTAGTTGATCCAGCCGGGCGCTTCGGCCAGCAGCGAGACGGTGCTCATGCCGGTCTCTTCGTAAAGCTCGCGATAGGCGGCCTTCAGCGGATCCTCTCCCTTGTCAATGCCGCCCTGCGGCATCTGCCATTGCTGTGGCGAGCCGTCATATTCGGAATTGCCGACGGCGATACGATGACCGGCCCAGACGAGGCCCGCCCGGTTCAGCACCATCACCCCGACACAGGGGCGATAGGGAAGGTCATCCGCCTTCAGTTTCTTGTCCTTGCTCATCGGCTGCCTCTTCTGTGCAAACGTTCATTGGTCCCGTGGGGACGGCTTTAAGCTAGTTCTGTTGCGGATCCTTGACGAGCGCGGAAACGCCGACGATCTCGATGCCGCGCCCCTGCGCTTCACCGATCCAGGAGGCAATCGCGCCGACGCTCTCGTCGAAGGCAGAAGCGACGCCAATGGCGGTACCGTTGCGGCGCGCGATGCGTTCGAGCTCATCAAGCTTCTTCAGGATCGCGTTGCGGCTGAGTTCGCTGTCGAGCGTCAGGTCGGCAAAGCCGTGCGGCACGTCGAAGGCGCCGGCAAGCTTGCCGGACAGCGACTGCGCCGAGGTGCCATCGTCGAGGAACAGGAGGCCGCGCTTGCCGAGATCGCGCATGACCGGCTCCAGCGCATCGGCATCGGACAGGAAGCGGCCGCCAAGATAATTCATGACGCCGGTATAATTGGTGATCTCGGCGAGGTTGCGGTGCAGTTCCGCGAGGTTCTTCTTTTCGCCGAGGCCGACGCGCAGCGCATTGGGGCCCGGATCGTTGGCCGGATAGTCGAACGGCTCCATCGGAAGCTGCAACAGGATCTCGTGGCCGCTGCGGCGCGCTTCCTGCATCCAGCGCTGCAGGCTGTTTCCAGCCGTGGCAAAGCCGAGCGTCACCTCGCCCGGCAGGTCGCGGATCGCCTTCTGGGTTCCCGTCTGGCTGAGGCCGAGCCCGCCGACGACAAGTGCGATGCGTGTGCCGCGCGCGCCCGACCAGGGGCGCGCATATTGATCGAGCGGACGCAGCCCGTCGGGGCCGATGATCGGCAGGCGTCCGGCGGGGCTTTCTTCCAGCAGGTCGTCATTGGGCATCGCCGCCATGCGCGGATCCTGGCCGCGGATCGGACCGACATTGATGAGGGCCGGTCCCTTGCCGTCGCGGCTGCGCGGCGAGAACGTCGTGACGGTGGAGCCGTCGTCGGTAAGCGTGCGCTCGACATCGGCGCCGGAATAGGCCGTTCCCGGTGCCATCGTTCCGGAGCCGACGCCCGTCTGGCCGCTGGCCGGGTTGGATGCCTTGTCGCCTGGGCTCTTCGCTTTCTCGGCCGTTACGACCGGCGATGCGGAATCACGCCGCAAACCGTCTGGCGAAAGCGTGTTCCAGGCGGAAATGCCAATCACCGCGGCGATGCAAAGGCCGGCAAGAGAAAACCCGAGCGTTCGCTGGGGATTGCGCTTCGACACTGGCTTGGCCCGCCGGTTCTGGCCGAGCGGAGCATTGAGATCAGTTCCCAAACGGAGCCTCGGTCGAGCTGGGGATGTTGCCGCTAGAGTGAGGCCGGCGCCAGGACGCGTGCCGATCCTCTCCCGTCGCACGCCGTATGCCTTAGAAGAATCAGTGGCCGCGGCAGCGCTTGCTAACCCTATAATTTAGTGGCGAAGGCTTGACCAGTGCATCGGCCGGCCCAGTCATGGGGCCAAATGCGAAGCGCCGCATGTTCGGGTGAACATGCGGCGCTTCGTTTCGTGTCTGTGAGGCTTATTTCTTCAACTGTGCCTGCTCGGGGCTCGCCGGGAAGGACGGGTCCGTCTTCTTGCCGCGCAGAAGGTCGAGCGCATAGTTGAGCTGCAGGTCGTCCTTGGCTTCCGGCGGCACATAGGCGACCGAGCCGGAGCCTTCGTCGGTCTCGCTCTGGCCCTGGATGTGGCCGCGCAGATCGGACTCGCCCTGAGCCTCGACCTTGCCGAGCAGTTCCGGCGGCAGAGGCTGTTCGACCTTGATGTCAGGCGTGATGCCCGTGCCCTGGATCGATTTGCCCGACGGCGTGTAGTAGAGCGCGGTCGTCAGACGCAGCGCACCGGCTTCGCCGAGCGGGATGATCGTCTGGACCGAACCCTTGCCGAAGGAGCGCGTGCCGAGCACGGTCGCGCGCTTCAGGTCCTGCAGGGCGCCGGCGACGATTTCCGAAGCGGAGGCCGAGCCGCCGTTGACCAGCACGACTACCGGCTTGCCATCGGTCAGATCGCCCGGCGTGGCGTTGAAGCGACGGGTCTCGTCCGGGTTGCGGCCGCGGGTCGAAACGACTTCGCCACGTTCCAGGAAGGCGTCGGAGACGTTGATCGCCTGGTCGAGCAGACCGCCCGGGTTGAGGCGCAGGTCGAGCACGTAGCCCTTCAGCTTGTCGGCCGGCACTTCCGCCTTGATCTTCTCGATGCCCTTCTTCAGGTCGTCATAGGTCTTTTCAGTGAAGGATATGACGCGCAGGTAGCCGACGTCGCCTTCGGTGCGGAACTTGACCGCACGAACGGCGATGACGTCGCGGACGATCGTCAGTTCGATCGGCTTGTCCGCGCCCTTGCGCAGGATCGTCAGCTTGATCGGGGTGCCGATGGCGCCGCGCATCTTTTCGACGGCGTCTTCGAGCTTCAGTCCGCGAACATCCGCACCGTCGATCTTGGAAATGAAGTCGCCGGCAAGCACGCCGGCGCGGGCCGCAGGTGTGTCGTCGATCGGGCTCGTGACCTTGACGAGGTCGTCTTCCATCGTCACTTCGATGCCGAGGCCGCCGAATTCACCGCGCGTCTGGGTGCGCATGTCCTCGGCATCGGTCGAGTTCATGTAGCTCGAATGCGGGTCGAGCGAGGAAAGCATGCCGTTGATCGCGTTCTCGATCAGCTTGTCGTCCTGCGGCGGCGTCACGTATTGCGCCCGCACGCGTTCGAACACGTCGCCGAAGATTGCCAGTTCGCGATAGGTCGAGGTGTTGGCAGCGACGGCCGGAACGACAGCCGAATAAACCACGCCCATCGCGGTCGCGCCCATCAGCGCCCCGACCAGAACAAGTGAAGCCCTACGTATCATTTCGCGCCTTTCCAACCTCTGCTGCGGTCCACCATGGTCGGGAATCAACCGGTTTTCCGTCTTTTCGGAATTCAATGTAAAGCGTCGGCCGGTCCGTTTCCAGCGCCAAGGCCGCAGCGCTCGCCACTCTTTTTGCGCCCATCGTCGCCAGCGGTTCTCCGGCGACGACGAACTGCCCAGTCTGAACGCTCACCTTCTCCATCCCCGAAAGCACGACGTGGTAGCCGTCGCCCGGGTTGAGAATGATCATCTGCCCATAACTGCGGAAATTGCCTGCATAGACGATCCAGCCATCTGACGGCGCAGTCACCAGCGCGCCGGGATTGGTTTCCAACATGATCCCTTGCAGGGAATGCCCCGTGCCGTCTGCATCGCCGAATTTGCGCAACAGCGATCCCGCGGCCGGATAGGCAAGCTTGTTCCTCAGCTCCGAAAACACATATGCGGGCGCAATGCGGTTTTTGTCAGGCACCGCATTGCGGGCGAGTTCCCGCGCCGCCTCGCGCTCTGCCTCGCTCATACGACGGCGTTCTTCCTCCTGCGCGCGCGCCGCTTCGGCAGCCTCGCGAACGGAGGAGATCTGGTCCTCGAGTGAGCCGATCAGGCCCTGGAGATTGGTCGCCTGCGAGGCCAGTTCCTGCGCCTTGCGCTGCTCGGCCGCAAGTTCGCTGGCGCTCGTCTGGCGCAGCTTTTCCTTTTCGGCAACCAGCATCGACATGCGGCGCTCTTCCTCGACATTGGCGGTCATTGCCGCAGTCAGGTCCTCGCGCTGCCGGTCGATGCCGATGCGGATGTCGGCGAGCGCCTTGAGGTCGGCCACGAGGTTTTCGGTTTCCTTGCGCAGGCCGGGCACGACGGCGCCAAGCAGAATGGCGCTGCGCACGGAGCCGAGCGCATCCTCAGGCGTCACCAGGATCGCCGGCGGCGGGTTGCGCCCCATCCGCTGCAGGGCGGCGAGCACCTCGGCAAGCACGCCCCGGCGTGAGCGCAGCGAGCGACGGACCGTGTCTTCCTTGCTTCTAAGGTCGCTCAGCTTCTTCTCGCCATCGACGATCTGCTGTTCGAGATCCTGGCGTTTCTTTGCGGACTCGACGATTGCGGCGCGCAGCGTCTCGTTGGTCTTGTCGATTTCGGCAATGGTTTCCGTCAGCGCATTGGCGCGCTCCTGGGAAAGCGTGATCGTCTTGGAGAGCGCATCCAGTTCGCTGCGCGTACTGTTGCGGCGAAGCGTGAGGTCGGCGGCGGGGTCGGGCGGGCCCTGCTCCTGACCGGTCGCGGCGGCGGGCGGCGTGGCCTCCTGGGCGCTCGCCGGCAGGCCGATCGCAAGCGCAAGCGCAAAGGCCGCCGCAGTACGGGCAAGCCGTCCTGTGCCGTCTCTTCCCATGCCGAAAACGCTGGTCCTGCCTCGGGGCGTCATCCGTTGCGTGCGTCCATCCGAAAATATGAGGAAAAAACCTAATCTGATTTGGCGCGCACGACCAAGCATATTCTCGTTATCGCCGCGTGTACCGGGAGAGGTTGCCCGAAAAGCAGCCCCGCCGCTTCAGACCCGATGATAGGGGTGGCCGGAGAGAATGGTGACGGCCCGGTAGAGCTGTTCGGCGATCAGGATGCGCACGAGCTGGTGCGGCCAGGTCATCTTTCCAAGGTTCAGCACCGCATCGGCGCGGGCATGAAGGCTCGGATCGAGACCATCGGCGCCACCGATCGCGATCATCAGGTCACGCTTGCCGCTGTCGCGGAACGTGCCGAGAAGCGATGAGAAGCCTTCCGAATCCAGCGCCTTGCCGCGTTCGTCCAAGAGCACGAGCAGACTGCCTTCGGCCAGTGCCTTTTCGAGCTGTGCGGCTTCCTCGCGCTTGCGCGTCTCGGCGTTCGAAGCACGGCTTTCGTTGACTTCGACGACGCGGGAAAGCTCAAGCCCGATCGCCGGACCGGCCTTGGAGAAGCGATCGAGATAACGGGCCGCAAGATCCTTTTCCGGCCCCGCCTTGAGGCGGCCGACTGCGAAAAGTCCGATACGCATGACCTTGTCCGTCCTCGCTTGCGCTGCAACGCGCACTGCATAGTTCCTGAAATCGGGTCGATTCAAGGAGAATCTTATACCGCGTTCCTGGAGCCTTGCAGCGTCGTTGCGCGCCTTGTCCGGTTGACGGGCCTGCAGGTTACGATCAGTCGCAACAAATATCCGGCTGACAACGCCGCCCAAGGCGGCGCCAGCCCTTCACATTCATGCATGACCGCAACTCGGCTCGTCCGGCATTCAGCTGCGCGGCGACCCGGTCGGTCTCAATGCAAGGTACCGTCCTCGATCTCGGGAGCCGCCCACATCTTCTCGATGTTGTAGAACTCCCGGATTTCCGGCCGGAAGATGTGAACGATCACATCACCGGTGTCGATCAGCACCCAGTCACCGCCTTCCAGACCTTCGACACGGGCATTGCCAAAGCCCCCGTCTTTCAGGTCGGTCGTCAGGTGATCTGCAATGGCCATCACATGCCTGTTCGATCGCCCGGAGACAACGACCATGAAGTCTCCCAGCGCCGACTTTCCGGCAATGTTGATGCTGACGATGTCTTCTGCCTTCGAGTCCTCTAGGCTCTCGAGGACCAGTTGAAGCGCACGGACAGCGGCTTCGTCGCTAGATCCCGTGCTGCGCGGGAATGCGGTAACCGCATATCCCTTGGCGTGTGCTGTTGTCAGGGTCTTTCCTTTCCACATGAACAGAACAGGCACTTCCGATTCGAACAAAGATCGAACCGTCCATGAATGTAGGCATCAAACCGTAGCTGTTTCAAGACAGCAGAACTGAATCCCTGGAAATCATACTCCACCGGCGGCGCGAAGCGCCGTCGAACTCATCGATGAGCGAGGTCCATGGATGAAGGTCCAGGCTGGCGCGCGGTGGAAGGGGAGGCGCCGCGCGTCGTCCTCGTCGATGCGAGCATAGTCGAAGGTTTTCGCCATGCGTGAGGAGAGATAGGCGAGCGTCGAGCCCGGCCGATCGATGACGGCGATCGGGAAAGTGCGGGCGATCTTCTGCCAGTTCTGCCAGCGATGAAAGCTCTTCAGGTTGTCGGCGCCCATGATCCAGACGAAGCGAATGTCGCGGTTTCGCGCCTGCACGATTTCGAGCGTGCGGGCGGTATAGCTCTGCCCCAACGCCTTTTCGAAGGCCGTCACCTTGATGCGTGGGTTGTGCGCGATCGCTTCGCTCATGGCGATGCGGTCGGCAAGCGGCGCCAGATTGTTGTGGTCCTTCAGCGGATTGCCGGGGGTCACCATCCACCAGAGCTGGTCGAGCCCGAGCCGTTGGATCGCCGTGTCGGCAACGAGCACATGGCCCTCATGCGGCGGGTTGAAGGATCCGCCGAAGAGGCCCACCACCATGCCGGCTTCGACATGGGGCATGCGCAGGTAGCGGGCGTTCACCCTGCCTGCCGTCACCTCAGGGCCTGACCTGTCCAGCACCACGCACCCGATACTTGAAAGAGGTCAGCTGTTCGACGCCGACCGGTCCGCGCGCATGCATCTTGCCCGTGGCGATGCCGATTTCACCGCCCATGCCGAATTCGCCGCCATCGGCAAACTGGGTCGAGGCGTTATGCAGCAAGATCGCGGAATCGATCTCCGAGAAGAAACGCTCGACGACCTCGGGATCCTCAGCGATGACGGCCTCCGTGTGGGCCGACGACCAGGTGCCGATGTGCTCGATCGCACCGGAGATCCCGTCGACCAGCTTCACCGAGATGATGGCGTCGAGATATTCCGTTGCCCAATCCTCGTCGGTCGCTTCCTTCAGGCCGTCGACCGCGCCTGAGAGCTCGTCGGAGACGCGTACTTCGCAGCCCGCTGACAGCAGGGCGTTCAGCAGCGGCTTGACCAGTCGGTCGGCGTCGTTGCGGTCGATCAGCAGTGTTTCGGCAGCACCGCAGATGCCGGTGCGGCGCATCTTGGCGTTGACGACGATCTTTTCCGCCATGGCTAGATCGGCAGAGGCATCGACATAGATGTGGCAGAGGCCTTCGAGATGGGCAAAGACCGGCACGCGCGCTTCGTTCTGCACCCGGGCAACGAGGCTCTTGCCACCGCGCGGTACAATCACATCAATCGTGCCGCCAAGACCCGAGAGCATGGCGCCGACGGCCGCGCGGTCAGAGACCGGCACCATCTGGATCGCATGTTCCGGCAGGCCGGCGGCCTTCAGCCCTTCGACGAGGCAGGCATGGATCGCGCCGGAGGAATGGAAGCTGTCGGAGCCGCCGCGCAGGATCACGGCGTTGCCGGCCTTGAGGCACAGCGCGCCGGCATCAGCCGTCACGTTCGGCCGGCTTTCATAGATGACGCCAATGACGCCGAGCGGCGTACGCACGCGCTCGATGTGCAGGCCGTTCGGCCGGTCCCATTCGGCAATGATGTCACCGACCGGATCCTTGAACTGGGCAATCGCGCGAATGCCGTTTGCCATGTCGCGGATGCGGCCTTCGCTCAGCGTCAGGCGGTCGATGAAAGAGGCGGCGACGCCGCTTTCGCGGGCGTTTTCAAGGTCGATCGCATTGGCCGAGAGGATCTCGTCCGTGCGGGCGACGATCGCATCGGCCATGGCGATCAGGGCGGCGTGCTTGCGTTCGGCGCTGGCGATGGCAAGCGGTCGGCTGGCGGCCTTGGCGTTGCGGCCGATCTCCAGCATGACGGTCTCGACGTCGCCCTTGTTTTTCACCTCGTCAAGCATGGACTTCATCCTTCCGGCTGCCCTCGGCCTCAGCGCGTTTTCCGGTCATCACCATATCGTCGCGGTGCACCATGGCGGCGCGGCCGGCATAGCCGAGGATCGCGGCGATCTCGGCCGATTTCTTGCCGGCGATCTGGCGGGCTTCGTCGGCATCGTAGCCGGCAAGACCACGGGCGATCTCCCGGCCGGAGGTGCCGAGAATGGCGATGGTGTCACCGCGGCTGAAGCTGCCCGTCACGTCACGGACGCCGGCCGGCAGCAGGCTCTTGCCCGAGCGCAGCGCATCTTCGGCACCGGCATCGACGGCAAGCGTTCCGGCCGGTAGCAATTGCCCGGCAATCCAGGTCTTGCGCGCGGTCACCGGCGAGCCTGATGGTGCGAACCAGGACGAACGGGCGCCGTCCTCGATCGCCGCCAGCGGATGGTTCGGCTTGCCTGAGGCGATGATCATGGCGCAGCCGGCGGTCGTGGCGATCTTGCCGGCATCGATCTTGGTGCGCATGCCACCGCGCGAAAGCTCGGATGCCGCACCCCCGGCCATGGCCTCGATCTCAGGGGTGATCTCGGCGATCGTTTCGAGGAAGCGGGCGTTCGGGTCGAGATGCGGCGGGGCCGTGTAGAGCCCATCGATATCGGAGAGCAGCACCAGCAAATCGGCGCCGACCATAGTGGCGACACGGGCGGCGAGGCGATCGTTGTCGCCATAGCGGATTTCTGTGGTCGCGACCGTATCATTCTCGTTGATGATCGGCACGGCGCCGAGTTTCAGCAGCTGGTTGATGGTGGCGCGGGCGTTGAGGTAGCGGCGGCGCTCTTCCGTGTCGCCGAGTGTCAGCAGCACCTGTCCGGCGACGATGGCATCGGTCGAAAGGCTCTCCGACCAGGCGCGCGCGAGCGCAATCTGGCCGACGGCGGCGGCCGCCTGGCTCTCTTCGAGCTTCAGGGCACCTGCCGGCAGGTTGAGCACGGTACGGCCGAGCGCGATCGCGCCCGAGGAGACGACCAGCACTTCGACGCCCTTGGCCTTCAGGCCGGCGATGTCGGCGCACATGGCGTCAAGCCAGGCCTTCTTCAGCCCGGTGGCGCGGTCGACCAGCAATGCCGACCCGATCTTGATGACGACCCGGCGATACTTCAAAAGCGGCTTGCGGGTCTTGGTCATCTCAGAGGTTCTCCTCGCCATAGCCTTCACCGGCCTTGGCGGCGACGATGACGCTGCGCAACGCTCGCAGCGCTTCGGTCATGCCCTTGCCGACGGCGGCAGAGAGCAGCAGGGGCTGCTCGCCGCAGGCCTTGGCCAGCGCCTTGGCTTTTATCTTCAGCTCGTCCTCGTCGAGCACGTCGATCTGCGACAGCGCGACGATCTGCGGCTTGTCTTCCAGCCCGCCGCCATAGGCTTCGAGCTCGTGCCTGACCGTCTTATAGGCCTTGGCGACATCTTCCTCCTGGGCGGAGACGAGGTGCAGCAGCACGCGCGTGCGCTCGACATGGCCGAGGAAGCGGTCGCCGATGCCCACACCTTCATGCGCACCTTCGATCAGGCCGGGAATGTCGGCGATAATGAACTCGTTGCCGTCGATGGTGGCGACGCCGAGATTGGGATGCAGCGTCGTGAACGGATAGTTGGCGATCTTCGGGCGAGCGCGCGTGCAGGCGGCAAGGAAGGTCGACTTGCCGGCGTTCGGCAGACCGACGAGACCGGCATCGGCGATCAGCTTCAGCCGCAGCCAGAGCGTCTTCTCGTCGCCCTCGAGACCGGGGTTGGCCCAGTTCGGCGCCTGGTTGGTCGCGGACTTGAAGCGGGCGTTGCCGAAGCCGCCATTGCCGCCGGCGGCCAGCCGATAGCGCTGGCCCTCGGCGACCATGTCGACGATCAGCGTCTCGTTGTCTTCCTCGAAGATCTGGGTGCCGACCGGGACCTTCAGCGTCACGTCGTCGCCGCCGGCGCCGGTGCGGTTGCGGCCCATGCCGTGCTGGCCGGTCTTGGCCTTGAAGTGCTGTTGGTAACGGAAGTCGATGAGCGTGTTCAGGCCGTTGACGGCCTCCACCCAGACGTCTCCGCCGCGGCCGCCGTCGCCGCCGTCCGGTCCGCCGAACTCGATGAACTTCTCGCGCCGGAACGAGACGGCGCCTGCGCCACCGTCGCCGGAGCGGATATAGACTTTCGTTTCGTCGAGAAATTTCATTGGGCTGCCATCTGTTCGGTGTAAGTGCGCGGTCTTAGAAAGTGTTACAGCGACCTTTGCAGGTCCTAAAGGATGCGCGGCGCTGTAATTTGCCGCCATCGATATAGGCGGTTTATTCGGAGGTCAAAGAATATCGTGCGGTTCGTTAGCTACAACATCCAATACGGCATCGGCCTCGACGGCCGCTTCGATCCCGAGCGTATCGCCGCCTCGATCGGGGACGCCGACATCATCGCGCTTCAGGAAGTGACGCGCGGCTTCCACCGCAACGGCCATGTCGATCTCGTCACCCGCTTCGAGAAGCTGTTTCCTGGCCATTTCGCGGCCTTCCACGCGCCTTGCGACATCGACATCGGTTCGGCGATCGAGGATGGACGCGCCGTCAGCCGGCGCTTCCAGTTCGGCAACATGATCCTGTCGCGCTGGCCGATCCTTGCAACCCGGCTCATCCCCTTGCCGCGCACCCGCACGATCAGCCCGATGAACCTGCAGCGCGGGGCGACGGAAGCGCTGATCGCAACGCCCGCCGGTCCGCTCCGGGTCTATTCCGTGCATCTCGATCATGTGCTGCCGGCCGAGCGTATTGCCCAGATCCGTTATCTCAAGGACCGGCTGCTCGGTTATCCGCTCGAAGGCGGCGCGATCACCGGGGCGGCCGATTTCGGCATGGCCGAGCCGCCGCATCCGGAGGACTTCATCGTCATGGGCGATTTCAACATGGAGCCGGAGACGCCGGAATACTGCGCGATGACGGGCTCGCGCGACGCCTTCTACGGCCGTTCGCTGCGGCTTGAGAATCCGGTCGATGCGCTTGCCCATCTCGGCCGCCTGACGCCTGAAAGCTATAGCTGGATCCATCCCGAAAACCCCGAAAAACGCATGCATCTCGACTATTGTTTCTTGAGCGCCGGCCTTGCGTCTCGTCTCATCGATGCCTGGACCGACTATGAGGCCAAGGGTTCCGACCACCTGCCTGTCGGTTTCACGCTCGCATGACAAAAAAGTCCCCGCGAAGCCCGAGCTTCGCGGGGATGTTCTCTAGTGCGGTCGGCGCAGATCGGCGGCGGTCAGCCGCGTCTCGATATGGGCGACCATGGCGTTGCGCGCGAGCGCATAGACCTGGGCGCAGCCGGTGATCTGGAAGCCGATCTTCTCCTGCACCTTCAGCGATCCCGGATTGTCGGCAAAGACGCCGGAATGCAGGGTCGTTTCGGGCATGCGGCGGAAGAAGCGCTCGACCGCCGCATAGGCAGCCTCCGAGGCAAAGCCCTTGCCCCAGTAGAAGCGGTTCAGCCAGTAGCCGACATGCCATTGGCCGTGGCGGAGCTCGATGCCGACGCAGCCGATGTGCACGTCGTCACCGGTGGTGACGGCGAAGGTCCAGTCTGGCGTCAAACCTGAAGTCTGCGCCGTCAGCCAGTCGAGCGCGTCCTGCTGATCGTAGGGCGCGGGAACGCGCGCCAGCATGCGCGCCACCTGGAAATCGCCGAGCGACTGGGCGATCGCCTCGGCGTCGTTTCGCCGATGCGGGCGCAGGACCAGGCGCTTGGTCTCGATGACCGGGCAGGGGCCGGGACCGGGGCGGGCAACGATCCGCTGGCGTTCGGAAGCGAGCGCGTTCATCGCATGCCTCCCCAGCTTCTCAAGGAGACCCAGGTCTTGCGGTCGAGTCGGTACCATTCGACGGCGATCGAGCCGCCGAGCGCCAGGCTGCCGACCATGCCGCTGCCCTGGAACTGGAAACCGCACTTCTGGATGACCCGGCGCGATGCCAAGTTCATGACCCGGCAGCGCGCATCGATCTGGTCGATGTCGCGGGTGCGGAAGGCCATGTCGGTCAGGACCTGGGCGGCCTCGGTGGCATAGCCCTGGTTCCAATAGGGCTCGCCCAGCCAATAGCCGAGCTCCGCCGTCTTGCCATCGGGATGCGGCTCGATACCGCAACAACCGAGAAATGCGCCATTGTCCGCTTTGGTAATCGCGTAGACGCACTTGCCAATCGTGCCGGCTTTCGCGCGTCGCACGAAGTCGGCGGCATCGGCCGTCGTATACGGGTGCGGCATGCGCGAAACCATGGTCGCGACATTGGCATTGTTGGCAAGATGGGCAAGGGCGTCGATATCGTCTTCATGGGGCGCGCGCAGAACGAGCCGGGGTGACAACAATATCGGGCAATCGGTCCTTGACCGTTGGGGCCTCAGCCTCTGCTCGGGAGACCGGGATTGGTCTTCCCTCAACAACTCGGTTTGCATGGTTTCCTCCAGAAACGAAAAAGGGGAGTTGGGTATTGCCCCATCTCCCCTTTGAAGTCTGGCTTGGAACCATCAGGTGCGTCAGCCGGGTCGATGAGACGCCGGCTGTTTTAGAGCGCTACCGGCTTATTCCGCTGCTTCGGCTTTCGGCATTACAGACACGTACACGCGGCCATTGGCCTTCGTACGGAAGTCCACGTTGCCGGCCGTAAGTGCAAAAATCGTGTGGTCCTTACCGAGGCCGACATTGGCGCCCGGATGCCACTTCGTACCGCGCTGGCGCACGATAATGTTGCCTGCAATGACGTTCTCGCCGCCGAACTTCTTCACGCCAAGGCGCTTGGACTCAGAATCGCGACCGTTACGCGACGAACCGCCAGCTTTTTTGTGTGCCATTGGTGTTCTCCTTTAAACCTTAGATCCCTGAACTCAGTTTGCAGCGGCTTCAGCGGCAGCTTCAGACTTCTTCGAAGCCTTCTTTGCTTTGCCACCGGCAGCAGCGATGTCCAGGATGCGGACGGTCGTCTGGTGCTGGCGGTGACCGCGCGAGCGCTTGGAGTTCTGGCGGCGACGCTTCTTGAAGGCGATGACCTTCTTGGCGCGACCCTGCTCAACAACTTCAGCGCTGACAACGGCGCCTTCGACAAACGGAGCACCGATGGTTGCATCGGCGCCAACGCCGACCATCAGGATCTCGGTGAATTCGATCTTGTCGCCTGCAACGCCTTCCAGCTTTTCGATGGTGAGGACGTCGTTGGCGGCCACGCGGTACTGCTTACCGCCGGTCTTGATGACTGCGAACATTTTTTATCCTTTCATGTTCGATCCGGCTCTCTGCACGAAGACAAGGCCGTCTTTTTCTCAGTCGACAGTTGAGTGGATCTCCTTTTCGGATATCCACCGGTGAATGGGCGCAAATCGCACCCGCTGCGGTGAAGCTAGGCCACACCACTTCATTGCGCGGATTACAAGGATTTGCACAGGCGTGTCAAGGCGAAAGCAACGAGGCCGTTACATATTCTTCAAACAAGGCCCTTGCCAGCACCCGAATCTGCCGCTATGAACCCGACCGCGCCGAACAAGCGCCGACCAGCAAAGCGGAGAGGTGGCTGAGTGGTCGAAAGCACCGCACTCGAAATGCGGCGTACGGGCAACCGTACCGTGGGTTCGAATCCCACCCTCTCCGCCATAATCTATCTCACCACCATGTGCTATGCGAAGCAGCCCGATCCAGGGCGGTTCACGGAAGCTTCCGGGGTTCGTTGTTTAAACGCGCGTCTCTATCAACTCGACTTCGGCGTCCAGGAAACAAAATCGCCAGCAGGCTCGATAGCCCTGATATGGCGATCGCGGGTCGTGCGCCGCGTCAAAGGGTGACCCATCTGACAACGCTGTCGCGGCGTTGTCGCCAGCGATTGCGGTTTGCCGAACTATAGCCATCGATGCCGTTGCGAACCGGGCAAGGGCGTCGGCGGCCGGGCTGACGGCACGTTCGTGCTTCCGCGGCGAAACGCAGCTGCGCTAGGCGATTTTCAGCGCCGCGGAAATTTCCGACAAGGTGGCCTTCTCCGCATCGCTGACAGCGACGCCGCCGAAGCCCAGGAAGCCGCCTTCCTTGGCGGCTTCCGCCACCTTCTGGCTGATCTGGTATAGCCATGTGCTGAAGGCTGCGACATCACCCTGCGCCTTGGTCTCGACGAGTGTCCGGGCCTGATTCAGCGTTTCAATGCATCTGGCCTTCATGTCCTCCGGCTTGGCACCCTTGAGTTTCGTCTGCAGCCCATCGCGAGCGGCGGTCCGGCCCTCCGAGGTTTCGAAGTCGGCGACCAGCGCCTTGACGAGCGGGCTTGCTGCGGCATCGGCTTTTGCCTGCAGAAGTGCGCTGCTGTTGGCGATGCCTTCCTTCATCATCCCCCAGAGGCCGCTCGGCTCCGCGGCCGTCACGGCAATGCCGGCCATCATCACGCTCTCCAGGAGCAGCGTCCATTCTTCCGGGGTGAATGTCGATTTGTCGGCCATGGCCGTCTTCCTTCCTATCCGGTTTCGTCGATGACAATCGCCAACGGTCCGTGCGGAATGCAGGGCCGGCAGCTCATGCTGGGGCTGGTTCTTCAGGTCGCCAGTGAGGCGAGCTTGGTCTTCAATGCATCGATTGCGGGTTTCACGATGTCGGAAGCGCCGGGTATCGCAAGCACCTTGTCGAAAAGCCCGTTGAGTGTTGGCATCATCGGCCCGACGAGCGCGGAAAGGGCTGCCTTCTGTTCGGCAGACAGTTGCCCGGTGGCGCCCGTGACTTTGTCGAGCCCGGCTGAAATCTCCTCCAGTTTCGGCAGGGCGGCCGTGGCCGAGGCGGCGTCCGTGACACCGGTCAGCGTTGTCTGCAGGCTCGCCATGCTGTCCTGGACCTGCCGGCCGATGTCGACCCCGCCGACCGTCAAGCTTTGCCCCGCCGTACCAGCCTGTGGCGCGACCTCTCCGCTCGGTCTGCCGAACAGATAGAAGAGCACGGCTGCAAGCGCGAGTACGGCAATCACCCAGTAGAGCCAGTTGCGCGACCCGGACGGCGTCGCCGCCTCGGCTGCGCGCTGACCGGCTCCACCGACGGACGAAGCCGCTGTCGCGGCGCTGCGGGCGACCTGGCTCGCCGAGGCCGCGGCAGACTGTGCCGAAGCGCCGAGCCCGCCGAGCAAGCCTGTTCCGCCAAGCAGTTCTCTTGCGCCGGAGGGCAGGGCGGCCGCGATGTTGTCCTTCTGGCTCGCGAGCAGTCCGGCGATGCCATTGGCTCTGAGATCGCCGCCGCTCTGCCGGGCAAGGCCACCCAGCACGAGGGGAGCAAGCGTCGCCAGCAACGAACCGCTCGCCCGCGGGTCCATGCCGGAGATCCCGCCGATGGCGTTCGCAAGCGCACTGCCGTCCTTTGCCCCGAAGATTGACGAAATGATCTGTGACCCGTTCTGGCTAAGCGTCGCCTGATCGCCTCCCTGAAGCATCCCGATGAGACTGTCGAGCGATCCGCCCTGTTGACTGGCGGTATCGGCGATCTTCTGCGCCCCGCCCGGTTGCGCGGCGACACCCGTCAGTCCCGCCAGCACCGCGGGAATGGCGGCGCTGACGGCGCCCTGCACCTTGCTGCTGTCGAGCCCGAGCGCCGAAGCGATGCGTGCGATCATGTCAGGGGTAAGCATCTGCGCGATATACGAAACAAGATTGCTGGCCATTGGCTTTTCCTCCACGTTGATGTCGTCGGACATCGACGGCGCTCATGGAGCGGTCGTCCGACGGCGCGGCAATTGGCTGCAAGCAATTCGCGTTTATCTGATTGTCGGCCGCGAGGCGGGTTCCTCTGGAACCTTCGGCCCAAAAATATTAGCACTTGTGGATGTAAATGGCCAGTTCTCGGCAACTTGCGGAAACGGCAGAACGTGGCGCATTGAACACGCGCGCTAGTGCGCCAGCATGTTGAGCGGCCCGTGACCCGGCAGCCGAGGCAGGAGGGAAGAAGGCGGACCGTCGGCCGCAGGGCCGGTTTAAGGGTCGCGACGACAGCGCCGCAGGATGCTTGCGGTCACGCGCGGGCCGGCCTGACCTGATGCCCGCACCCATAGTCTGATCCCCGGCCGCGAGGCCAGGGATCCCGTCGGTTTCGCGTTACTTCTTCGGCGATTTCTCCGCCGGCGGCGGTGCCGCCTGCAGGTTGCCGAGCAGCGACGAGATGGCATTTTCACCGTTGAAGCCGGCTTCCTTCAGCAGTTGGTCGACGATCGGCTTGTTGGCCTGGTAGGACAGGAGCTGGCCCGCCAACCCGTCGCCAAGGCCGATGCCGTTTGCAGCACCGTCGCCGCCGCCGTTGCGGCCGAGCATGCCGCCGGTGTCGAAGATGCGGATGTCGGAGATCTTCTCGATCGGCTTGACCGCTTCTGCCAGCGCTTCGGGAATGATGCGGATGCGTTCGCGCAGGATCTCGAATTCAATGATGGCGGAGCTCAGCTTGTTGCGGGCTTCGTTGAGCAGCGCCTCGCTCTCGGCTGCGGCCTTGCCGGTTTCGAGCACGCCCTTCGCCTTGATGATCGCGGCGTCGGCCTCGGCGGTGGCCAGCGTCTTGATCGCATCGGCCTGGTCGAGGGCCGCCTGCTTTTCGGCTTCGGCGCCGACGGTCACGGCGGTCGCTTCGGTTTCGGCGTTCTTGCGGGCGTCGATGACGGCGATCTGGCGTTCGCGTTCAGCGATTTCCACGGCCTTTGCGGTTTCCACCTTTTCTTCCGCGGCAATGGCGAGCGCACGGGCGGTTTCAGCCTGGGCCTTCGCCTCGGACTCTTCCCGGCTCTTGTTGGCAACCGCGATGGCGCTTTCCTGCGAAACGATCTGCAGGTCGCGGCGGGCTTCCGTGTCGCGCTGCTGCACGGCGCGGGTGGCGTCGATGTTGGCGCTTTCACGCGCCTGCTTGGCAAGCGCCTCGCGTTCGGCGATCGCCTGCTCGGCGGCGATGCGAGCTTCTTCCTCGGCGCGCTTGGCCGCCTGTTCCTGCTGCGCGGTTTCGGCGCGGGTGGCGGCCGACTTGTTGGCGATGTCGCGTTCCTGGTTCAGCTCCGCCTCGCGCTTGGTGCGCTCGATCGTCAGCGATTGCTGGCGGGCTTCCAGATCCTTCTGGGCGATCGCGACTTCGGTATCGCGCACGATCTCGTTGCGCTCCTTCTTGCGGCCCTCGGTAATGCGGGTCAGCGCCGCAAGACCATGCGCGTCGAAGAAGTTGTTGGCGTTGAAGTGCTTGATATCCGTCTGGTCGAGACGGGTCAGCGAAACGGATTCGAGTTCGAGACCGTTCGACTGCAGGTCGGCGCCGACCGCTTCCTGCACCGCCTTGACGAAATCCATGCGCTGTTCCTGCAGCGCGTCGAGGCTCATGGTGGCGGCGACCGAGCGCAGACCGTCTACGAACTTGGCCTCGATCAGCACGCGCAGCTGTTCGGCATCGTTGGTACGGTCGCCGAGTGTCTGGGCTGCAAGCGCGATCGAGGAAGCGTCGGGCTTCACGCGCACATAGAATTCCGCGCCGATATCGACGCGCATGCGGTCCTTGGTGATCAGCGCGTCGCCTTCGCCACGACGGACTTCAAGGCGCAGCGTCTTCAGGTTGACGCGGGCGATCGAGTGGAAGATCGGCAGCACGATGGAGCCGCCGTCGAGGACCACCTTCTGGCCGCCAAGGCCCGTGCGCACATAGGCTTCGTCGCGGCTCGAGCGGGTATAGAGCGATGCAAGAACAAAGCCGATGCCGAGGATCAGGACGATGCCGATGCCGGCCGGCACCAAGAGTTCATAAAACATGGTTGCTCCGTGAGACTTTAAGACGTGGAATTTTAAGGATTGGGCGGCGTCAGCAGCTCTGCCGGCGCCGATATCGCAATGAAAATGTTGGAAACGCGGTCGACGACGAGCACCTGCGCGCCGATGGCGATCGGTTGCTCGTTGCGGGCGGCGCGCGCGCGCAGCACATGCCAGTTGCCGTGGCGATCCTTGAGGCGGATGCGTCCCGGCAGGCCCTGGTCCAGTGGGCCGACGGTGACTTCGCCGCTGCGGCCGACGAAATCGCCGAGATCGACGGCATAGCTTTCGTCACGCGGCACGATCTTTGCCACCCATCGGGTCGACATCCGAACTGCGGGCAGCGAGACGGCGAGTGCCGGTAGCGCCGCGACAAGGGCAGGCAGCGGCGCCCACAGGGCCCCGGCCACCGCCTGGATGACAAAACCGATCATCGCGAAGAGGCCGAGGAAAAGCATCAGCAGCACGAGCAGCGGTACGCCGCCGACATTGAACCAGGACATCAGCCCGCCCAATGCGCTGTGGTCGTCCAGCCAGGCCTTGTCGATCGCCTCGCCCAGTGAGAAGCCGAGCAGCAGGCAGAGGAGCTCGATGCCGGTGAAGGCGGCCAACATCACCGCCGCAACCGCGAAGGGTAGGGATTCCGGGGCGAGGAAGAACAGCATCGGCGTCAGTGCTGCTTTGCCTTGAGTGCGGCCAGTCTCGCCTCGATCGCCCGATCGCGATGCAGGCGGTCGAGTTCGTCCAGCTCGGCGCTGTTGCCGTGTTCTCCGCCCGGTACGCCCGTGGCGCGGGAGACGGCGGCAGCGGCGCGGGCGGCACCGTCCACCGGGCTGGGCTTCGCCAGGCCCGAAACCTTGCTCTCGGGGAACTGGGCGATGCTGCGCTTGAGATCGGCGAGCCGCGCCTCGGCCTCGCGGCGGGTGGCAAGCACCGCCTGCAGCGCCTGCTGGCCCTCTTCGAGATCGGTGCGGGCGCCGGCGAGCGCCTTGTCCAGCGCGGCCAGCTGCGATTCCAGGTCGATCTGGCGGGCGACGCCGGCCTTGGCAAGGTCTTCCCGGGCGGCAGAGATGGCGGTGCTGATCTTTTCGTCCAGCTTTTCGAGATCGGCCCCGATTTCGTCGCGGCGGCTGAGGATGCGATACTCCTCGGCGCGTGCCTGGCCGATATCGACCCGGGCCTCTTCGGCGGCCGCGTCGATTTCGCGGAGCGCCTGTTCGACGATCACGATCTTGTTGCTGCCTTCCGCCTTGTCGACGGCGGCATTGGCGAGACCGGCGATCAAGCGGCCCATACGGGATAGGATGCCTTCATTCGTCATCATTTTCTTCTCCGTTCGGTCGGAATGCGTGGTGACGCCAATGTGGATCTGATAGCCGCCTTTCTGTGCAACGAGCTGGGCGGCGAAGATATTCAGAGTGCCCGGCGAATAGCCGGCGACGTCGTATGGGATCGCGACGCGACCACGCACGGTGGCGACGGTCAGATCCGACGGTCCCTTGATTGCGAAAAGCTTGTCGTCCAGCGGCAGCCTTTCGGCATTGGCCTGCTGTCCGCGGTTTGCCGCGAAGTCACGCAGTCCAAGCGTGACCATGCGCGCCGGAAGCCCGGTGCGCTCCCGGACCGTTTCGTAGGCAAGTTCATGCAACGTTACGAGATTGGCGCCCGCCTTTTCGCCGGCGAGTTCATCGAGCATCGCCAGCATGTCGCCGTAGGCAACGAAGGTTTCTTCCAGCGCACGTCTGGCCTCCGCGTCCGGCGCGAGATCGTAGTACAAGATCGACGTGTGGTTGCCCTGAGCCATGAGCAATAACATAAAGCACCACTTTCGTGCTTTCAAGGATTGGCTCAGGTTTAAGTTGCAATTTTCTTCTGCTGAACGCGCGCAACGGTCGCGCGCCGGCAATGCGGGTTGCAGCGGGCGGAAGAGGGGCGCGTTGAAAGCGGACGATGTCCGGCGGGTTCACTCCGCCGCGTTGTTGCGCAACCAGGTTTCCAGCGCGGCAATCACCGAGAGCCGCAGGCTTGCGCCCTTGGACAGGGCGCGGGTGAGGGACAGGTCGTCGCCGGCAAATCCCATCTCGGCCATGATGTCGTTCGCCCGCATCCGGCGGCGATTCATGATCGTGCGGATTTCGGCGATCGTTTCGGGGAGCAGGTAGCGACCGCTGGCAATCGCGGGGGGCGCTGCGAGCGGCGGATCGATATGAGCGTGTGGGGCAAGCCCGTCCGGGCCGCCATTGCTGCTCAGCCACTTGAGGAACGTTTCACGCTCGGTGGGGCTTGCCTTGGTCCAGGAATTCTTGAGCTTGTCGAGGCGCGTGCGCTCGTCCTTAAGCCCTGCCGCGATAAGCGCCTTGCGCAGCGACGGGATGCGGCCGGCGATCAGATCCGCATGGATGTCGGGAAAATCGAGTTTCAGGCGCTGCACGTCCGCGGTTTCGTCGCTCTTGGTTTTCTTCGACATGCTCATTCCCGCGTCGTTCGTCGGCGACATGCTCTAGCGTGCTCGTGCGCCCGGCGCGAGCGAAATAGGTCGCTATCCTCTATCCTTTGTCGGTCGACCCCGTTAGGGAGCGCATGGAGAATAACGCGACGCTGCGTGCTGTGCCCTTCGCCTGATGTCATGCATCCAGCTTTACGCAAGTCCCTTCGCCTATAGTCACCTCAATGGCCGGGATGTGACACGGCGAATGAAGGACAATGATATGTCAAACGATATCGAGCATTACCGCGACCCATCCGACAAGATGGTTGCCCTCTATCTCGCGAACAATGACGGCGACGAACTGACCGATGTCTTGGTCGCCGCGCTTGAAGATGCCTTCCGCATCCTCCGTGACGAGATCTCCGGCGAAACGATGCATTGAGCGGAGCGCGTCTCCTCCACGAACTATTTTTCGAACGTAATCCGCCATCGGTTGCGAATCGAATCAGGGATGTCCTGTTCTGACCGGGTTCCAATCGGCGACGCGTCGGATGTCGGGAGAGTTCGCGGCCACGTATCGCTTGCGCTAGGGGAGGCGCACAAGCATGACATTTTCTATCTGGCATACGGTCATAGCGCTGCTGATTATCGGCGTACCGGTCTGGCTGATCCTTCGGGCGACGACGACTGCCGAACCGGCCTGCTTGCAGGCCGGTGTTTCATTCGATGACCATCGGGCGCGCCGTTCAAGCTTGCTGAAGCAGCGCTTCGGCTGAAAGGGCTGACGCCAGTACGGTCGCATCGGTTCCGTTTCTCCCAACCAGCATCAGTCCGGCCGGCCGCACAAGGCCCGGCATCGGCAGGGTGATAGCGGTGAGATCGAACTGGTTGGCGACCTGGCAGTTGCGCAGCAGCAGGCTCTCCACGCGGTCGTATTCCGCCGCGTCGGTGTCGACGCTTGCGATGGACACGGCCGCAATCGGCGTCGTCGGCAGTGCGATGAGATCGTAGGGCGAGAGCCGCTCGTCCATGGCGGCAGCGAGCGCATGCCGGGTTTGCAGCAGGGCCGAGATCGTCGCGTCGGGCACCAAAAGGCGGCGGCGAAGCGAGAACTTGACCCTTTCGTCGACTGGGACGGCCGCATCACCCAGCCATCCGGCGTGGATACGGCTTGCCTCCAGGCCCGCAATCGAGCCGATCCGCGTCGCTTGGCCGAGCTTCTCGATCAAGTCATCGATGGTGCAGTCGACGATCTTGGCACCCGCTTTGGCCAGTCGGTCGAGGCTTGCCGCAAAGGCGTCGGCGACTTCGGGGGAGAGGTCTTCAAACAGCCTGCCACGGGGGATGCCGATACGAAGATCTGCGACAGGACGGGCGACAAGCGGCCTTGGCTGCTCGCCGGCCATCACAGCATCGGTCGCCGCACAATCGGCAACGGTCCGGGCGAGCGGCCCGAGCGAATCCAGAACCGGCGAGAGCGGAAAGGCGCCATCGAGCGGGATGCGGCTGGCTGTCGGCTTGAAGCCGACGATGCCGTTCAGCGCCGCGGGGATGCGGATCGAGCCACCGGTATCTGAACCGATGGCAATGTCGCAGGTGCCTTCTGCCGCCGACACGCCAGCGCCCGAGGACGAACCGCCGGGGATCAGGCTTTCGTCGGTGGCGTTGCCGGGTACCGGGTAGTGCGGATTGAGGCCGACGGCCGTAAACGCGAATTCGGTCATATGCGTCTTGCCGATAATGACCGCACCGGCAGCACGCAGCCGCTGGACAACGAGCGCGTCTTTTTGGGCCGGCGGCGCGTCGCGCCGGATGATGGAGCCGGCAAGCGTCGGTTCGCCGGCGATATCCAACAGGTCCTTGATTGAAACGATCTTGCCGTCGAGCGGCCCAAGGCTGTCCCCCGCCTGCCGGCGGCGGTCGGCCGCGTCTGCCTCGCTCCGCGCGCGCTCTTCGTAGAGCCGGACAAAAGCCTTTTGCTCGTGCCGACGATTGTTGAGCCGGCTCAGGATCTGTTCCAGGCGGTCGCGGACGGAGACGTTGGCGGCATGGGACACGATGATCACCTGTCGATTTGTGAGGCCACCGAACGGAGGCAGGAGGCGGGTTCGTTGCCCGGATTCACCAGGGCCAACGCTGATCGCCTTTGATAACAGCATTGGCGGAGTTTGCCATCGTCCCATTGTCGCCGCGGCCAGCTCCGGCCTTCACCGAACTGTCGCCAAACCGTTCAAATAGTTTCATGCGCCTGTTACGTCGCTGACACCCAGATGACCAAAGGTCCGGCACGCGCGGTGGCGCTGCCGAATCGGAGGTCTGTTTGGCCGATATCCTCAAGACGCTTTCGAGGCGTTCTTTCCTGCTTTCCGCCGGTGCCGCGGGCTTCGTGGCCTCATCCGGTCTTGCGACACCCTTTTATGCACGCGGCTACGGCCGGCCGGAATTCATTCACGGCGTGCAATCGGGCGATGTCGATACGTCCTCCGGCATGATCTGGACACGGGTGGATCGCCCGTCGAAGGTGTCGGTCGAATACTCGACCACCGAGAGCTTCTCTAACCCCCTTCGCCTTTCCGATCTGACGGCGACGCCGCAGACGGATTGCGCGATCAAATGTTCGCTCGACGGGCTGCTGCCGGACCAGGATATCTTCTACCGCTTCACCGCCACGGATCTCTACGACGTCAACCGCGTCTCCGCGCCGGTCACCGGCCGGTTTCGCACCGCCCCCTTGCGCAAGCGCTCGATCCGCTTCGTCTGGTCCGGCGACACGGCCGGGCAGGGCTGGGGCATTGATGATGTCGGCATGAAGACCTATTCGACCATGCGCCAGCACGAGCCGGACTTCTTCATTCATTCCGGTGACACGATCTATGCCGATAACCCGATCCCCGACGAGATAGCGCTACGTGATGGCGGTGTCTGGAAGAACCGGGTGGTGACGCACGAGAAGCGCGACGTCGCTCGCACGCTGGAAGAGTATCGCGGCCAGTGGAAATACAATCTGCTCGACGACCACGTGCGGCAACTCAACGCCGTGTGCCCCACATTCTATCAATGGGACGACCACGAGGTGCTGAACAACTGGTCGGCCTCGACCGACCTGCGCGACGACGCGCGCTATCCGGAAAAGGATGTTGCCGTCTATGCGGAGCGGGCGGCGCGGGCGTTCCACGAGATGACGCCGATCCGCATGCCGGCAACGCAGCCCGGCCGCGTCTTCCGCAAGATCGGCTATGGTCCGTTGCTCGACGTGTTCTTCGTTGACCTCAGATCCTATCGCGGCGCCAACCAGGGAGAAGACGGCGGCGGCGCCCTGTTCGGCTGGCGGCAGGTCGACTGGCTTAAGCGCGAACTTGCTGCCTCGCGGGCCACCTGGAAGGTGATCGCCTGCGACATGCCGATCGGTCTCGTCGTCTGGGACGATTACACCAACCGGCGCGGTTCGGACGCGATCGCCAATGGCGACAACGGCCCGCCCGCGGGGCGCGAACGCGAATTTGCCGATCTCCTGCGCTTCGTCCGCGACAACGGCATCGACAACCTCGTCTGGCTGACGGCGGACGTGCACTACACCGCCGCGCATCACTACGATCCGGGGCGCGGCGCATTCAGGGATTTCACGCCGTTCTGGGAGTTCGTGTCCGGTCCACTGCATTCCGGCACCTATGGGCCGAAGGAGCTCGACATGACCTTCGGGCCGGAGGTTCGTTTCATCAAGGCATCCGGCGGCGGCATCGACCAGAACCTGCCGCCATCGGCTGGTCTGCAGTTTTTCGGCATCGTCGATATCAACGGCCAGACGCAGCAGATGACGGTGCGGCTGATGGACCGGCAGGACCAGGAACTCTGGCGCGTGACGCTCGATCCGGCCGCAATTGCATGAGGAATTCGGTCGCGGCCAACAGCTTTGCAAACGGCGTTCGTGAGACCCCTGACGAGTGCAAACCCATGGCCTACCGGCATTTGAACACGACGCTCATGCGCGCGCCCCCCTTTCGCAATCGCAAAAAAACCTGTATGAGCGCGACCATTGAAAAAGCGGCGTGGCCCATCGGGGCTTGCCCTGAACCTTCCGAGACGAAAAATGAGCATTCGTAACATCGCGATTATCGCGCACGTCGACCATGGGAAAACGACCCTTGTTGACGAGCTCCTGAAGCAGTCGGGCTCGTTCCGCGAAAACCAGCGCGTTGCCGAACGCGTCATGGACTCCAACGACATCGAAAAAGAACGCGGCATCACCATCCTCGCCAAGGCGACTTCGGTCGAGTGGAAGGGCGTGCGCATCAACATCGTCGACACCCCTGGCCACGCCGACTTCGGCGGTGAAGTCGAGCGCATCCTGTCGATGGTGGACGGTGCCATCGTTCTCGTCGACGCTTCCGAAGGCCCGATGCCGCAGACGAAGTTCGTCGTCGGCAAGGCGCTGAAGGTCGGCTTGAAGCCGATCGTCGCGATCAACAAGATCGACCGTCCGGACGGCCGCCACGAAGAAGTCATCAACGAAGTCTTCGACCTCTTCGCCAACCTCGACGCCTCTGACGAGCAGCTCGACTTCCCGATCCTCTACGGTTCGGGCCGCGATGGCTGGATGAACGTCAACCCGGAAGGTCCGAAGGACCAGGGCATGGCGCCGCTGCTCGACCTGGTGCTGCAGCACGTGCCGGAGCCGACGGTTGCCGAAGGCCCGTTCCGTATGATCGGCACGATCCTCGAAGCCAACCCCTTCCTCGGCCGCATCATCACCGGTCGCGTTCACTCGGGCACCGTCAAGCCGAACCAGGCCGTTAAGGTTCTCGGCCAGGATGGCAAGCTGCTTGAAACCGGCCGTATCTCGAAGATCCTCGCCTTCCGCGGCATCGAGCGTCAGCCGATCGAAGAAGCGCAGGCAGGCGACATCGTTGCGATCGCCGGCCTTACCAAGGGCACCGTCGCCGACACCTTCTGCGATCCGTCGGTCGCCGAAGCGCTGACCGCGCAGCCGATCGACCCGCCGACCGTCACCATGTCCTTCATCGTCAACGACAGCCCGCTTGCCGGCACCGAAGGCGACAAGGTCACGAGCCGCGTCATCCGCGACCGCCTGTTCAAGGAAGCCGAAGGCAACGTTGCGCTGAAGATCGAAGAATCCTCGGAAAAGGACTCCTTCTTCGTATCGGGCCGCGGCGAACTGCAGCTTGCGGTTCTCATCGAAACCATGCGTCGTGAAGGCTTCGAGCTTGCCGTTTCGCGTCCGCGCGTCGTCATGCACAAGGATGACAACGGCCAGATGCTCGAGCCGATCGAAGAAGTCGTGATCGACGTCGACGAAGAGCATTCGGGCGTCGTCGTGCAGAAGATGTCCGAGCGCAAGGCCGAGATGGTCGAACTGCGTCCGTCTGGCGGCAATCGCGTCCGTCTGGTGTTCTTCGCTCCGACCCGCGGCCTCATCGGCTACCAGTCGGAACTTTTGACCGACACCCGCGGCACGGCGATCATGAACCGCCTGTTCCACGCCTACCAGCCCTACAAGGGCGAGATCGGTGGTCGCGTCAACGGCGTTCTGCTTTCGAACGACGCCGGTGAATCGGTTGCCTACGCGATGTTCAACCTGGAAGACCGCGGCCCGATGATCATCGACGCCGGCGAGAAGGTCTATGCCGGCATGATCATCGGCATCCACACCCGCGACAACGATCTCGAAGTGAACGTGCTCAAGGGCAAGAAACTCACCAACATGCGCGCTGCCGGCAAGGACGAAGCTGTTCGCCTGACGCCGCCGATCCGCATGACGCTCGAGCGCGCGCTCTCCTGGATCCAGGACGACGAGCTGGTCGAAGTGACGCCGAAGTCGATCCGTCTGCGCAAGCTGCACCTCGACCCGAACGATCGCAAGCGCTTCGAAAAGGCCCGCACGGCTGGCGCTGCCTGATCGATCCTGATCGATCCTGATCGATCCTACGACTTTCAGAAAAACCCCGGAGCGATCCGGGGTTTTTTGCTGTGTGTGCCACCGATGGGCGACTTGCGGATAAAGTTAAAAAGGCGTTAACCTTCCATTGGGTGCCGTTAAAGTTGCCTGTGGGTTAACGCAGGCTGGCAACCGGGCGGGATTCCTGTTCGCCTTGTGTGTGTTTAGAGTCGCGAGTCATGAAGACTGTTTCGATAGAGATTCGGCCCGGAGAGCCGCAGGAAGCGTCGGCAATTGCCGATGTGCACCGCGTTTCGTGGCTGCAGACCTATGGCGGTCTCATTCCCCATCGTCCGCTCGTTCAGATGGTCAATCGCCGTGACGAGACCTGGTGGCGCAAGGCGACCCGCGGTCCTGCCACGCTGCTCGTCGTCGACGTCGCCGGAACCATCGCCGGCTATGCAACGCTCGGCCTCAGCCGCGCCAAGGCCCTGCCGCAGGAAGGCGAGATCTACGAGATCTACCTGAGGCCGGAATACCAGGGCATCGGCCTCGGGCGCATTCTCTTCGGCGAGGCCAAGAGCCTGCTGCGTTCGCTCGGCTGTCGTGGCCTCGTCGTCTGGTGCCTCGAAGACAGCGAGCATGCCTACCAGTTCTTCCAGGGTGCCGGCGGCACCGATATCGCCGAAGGCATGGAAGATTTCGGCGACAAGCACCTGAAGAAGGTCGGCTTCGCCTGGAACTAGGCCCGACGCCTCCGCGACACTGAAATCAAAGACTTACTCAGGCAGTTCGTTGTTGGGATCGGCCGCCTTGTCGCCCCGCGTGCCGTGATAGGCGGGCTTGTCGACGCCGCAGCGGAAGGTCGGTGCCACCTCGTCGGCGATCTTGCGGGCGAATGCATTCGTATCGGGATTGGCAAGCGCATCGACATAGCCGGCGACGCAGCCCTTGCCGTCATCCTTCTCGGCCACCTTGGAAATGACGAGCACCTGCCCCTGAAGTGCAGGAACCGAAGCGCCGGACGCGTCCGTGTTCTCGATGAACCAGCGCAGGATCGTCGCTACGGCCTTGCCATCCTTGGCAACCCGCCACTCCACGGTCGTGCCGGCGTGGTTGAATGGAATGAAACTCTCGAAAGCGTCGTCGGCATAGCGCTGGTTCAGGTGACCGAACGAGACACTCTGGCGGATGTCGGCTTCCTTGAAGCGAACGGGATAGTCCGCATGTCCGGGGCAGGTCATCAACGCGTACATGCCCTCTTCTTCGGCGATCGTCTTGCACTTGTCGCGGCCGATGTCGGTATAGACGCTCTCATTGGCCAAGACGGGGCCGGCGGACAAAAGCACCAGCGCCAGGCATGCAACCCTTCCGTTCATACGAAACTCCCTCAAACGCGATTGGCAGACCTGTAGAGGTCGATGGGCAGGCGCAAAACGACCGGTTGAATCTGCGCTACGGACGAAAGTTATGTTGCATTGCGGCATGTTTCCCTTTATCCGACGGGCAAACTTCTCAAACCGACCCTGGAGTAGATCCATGCGCATCGACGCGATTTCCATCGGAAAGAATCCACCAGAAGATGTCAACGTGATCGTTGAGGTTCCCGTCGGCGGCCATCCGATCAAGTACGAGATGGACAAGGAAGCCGGCACGCTGGTCGTCGACCGCTTCCTCTATACGCCGATGACCTATCCGGGCAACTACGGCTTCGTGCCGCATACGCTCTCGGACGATGGCGATCCGATCGACGTTTTGATCTGCAACACCCGTCCGCTGGTTCCGGGCTGCGTCATCAATGTGCGCCCGATCGGCGTGATGATGATGGAAGACAATTCCGGTCAGGACGAGAAGATCATCGCCGTTCCGTCGGGTCACCTAACGCAACGCTACGACAAGGTTCACGAATATACCGACCTGCCGGAAATCACGCTGAAGCAGATCGAGCACTTCTTCGAGCACTACAAGGATCTGGAGCCCGGCAAGTGGGTGAAGATCTACGGCTGGAAAGATGCTTCCACCGCCCGCCAGTTGATCAAGGAAGCCGTCGAGCGCGCCAAGGGCGCCAAGTAAGCTCTATCTGCCGGCCAGTTCGGCAAGGCGTTTCATCAGATCCTCCGGGTCGCTCTCGATCCGGAGGATTTTTTTGCGCTGCGTTTCGCCTGAGATGAGGGAGAGCTTGCTCTTGGCAAGCCCGAGCGTCTTGGCAAGAAAGGCAAGCAGTGCCTGATTGGCCTTGCCTTTCTCCGGGACCGCGCGGACGCGCACTTTCAGATATTCTTCGCCATCAGCAGCCGCTTCCAGCCCGTCGATGGCATCACGGCCGCCGTTCGGCGTCAGGCGCACCGTCAGGCGAACATGGTCGCCATGCGCGGTGAAGGCCGTGCTACTCACCCTGCACCTGGCCGGCCGTCGTCAGCCCAGCAAGGCCGGCGCGATCGTCGTGTTCAGGAAAAGCTGGATGAAATAGAGGATTACCAGAACGACCAGCGGCGAAAGGTCGACGCCGCCCATGTCGGGCAGGATGCGGCGGATCGGGCGGTAGAGCGGCTCGGTCAACTGGTAAAGCGAGCGGCCGATCATGTTGATCGCCTGGTTGTTCACGTTGATGACATTGAACGCGTAAAGCCAGGAAAAGATGGCCGACGCGATGACCAGAAACCACGCGATGTTGATGATGAAGTTCAAGGTGCCGATAACAGCAAGCATGCCGGTCTCCAAATCGTTATTGACAGACATGTAGACATTGAGACCTAAACGAGCAAGTACGCCGGTTTATCGGGCGCGATCATGTTTAACGTGTGGCCGCTCGACAGTCGGTGCCGACGAAAGCATGTCGCGATCCTTCAGATGCGCTGCCTGCCTTTTGAATATTGACGTTTCACTTGTCGTTATCGCAAAACCGCGACCCAGTTTTGCGCGACCCGCTTCAGGAGCGACTTCCTCATGTCCGCCGTCCATGCCTCGCATCGTTTTGCCGCGTTTCGGCATGTCGGCTATCGTCGCTACTTCTTCTCGCGCTTCCTCGCCTATTTCGCGATCCAGATCATCTCTGTCGCCGTCGGCTGGCAGATCTACGATCTGACGCGCGATCCCTTCGATCTCGGCTTGATCGGCCTTTTCCAGTTCCTGCCATCGCTGGTGCTGATCCTCGTCACAGGATCCGTGGCCGACCGCTACAACCGGCGCATGATCATGGGCGTCTGCATGGTGGTCAGCACGCTTTGCGCAGCGGCGCTGCTCGCGCTGACAGTGACCGGGCTGTTTTCGCCGTGGCCGGTCTATGCGGTTCTCGTGGTCTTCGGCATCGAACGTGCGTTCCTTGCGCCCGCGTCGCAATCGCTGGCACCAAACCTCGTGCCCCCGGAAGATCTGCCCAACGCGATTGCCTGGAACTCCACCTCCTGGCAGACCGCGATGATCGTCGGCCCGGTCGCGGGTGGTCTCATCTACGCGCTCGGCGCGGTCTTTCCTTATGCCATCGGCTTCTGCTTCTTCCTCGCCTCCGCATTCATGGTCTTTGCCATTCCGAAGCCGGCGACGCGCACCCAGGCCTCGGCGCAAAGCTGGCAGACGATCACCGCCGGCTTCCGCTACATCAAGGCGGAGAAGGTGGTGCTCGGCGCCATATCGCTCGACCTTTTTGCAGTGCTGCTCGGCGGCGCCGTGGCGCTGATGCCGGTCTTTGCCCGCGATATCCTCGACCTCGGCCCCTGGGGGCTCGGCCTGTTGCGCGCGGCCCCGGGTGTCGGCGCCGTTGCCATGGCGGTCTGGCTGGCGGCGCACCCGATCCGCCATCGCGCCGGTTTCTACATGTTCATCGGCGTGGCGCTCTTCGGTCTCGGCACCGTTATCTTCGGCCTTTCAGCGACCCCCTGGGTCTCGATCGCGGCCCTCGTCGTCATGGGTGCTGCCGACATGGTATCGGTCTATGTGCGCGAGACGCTGATCACGCTCTGGACGCCGGACGAACTGCGCGGCCGGGTCAACGCCGTCAACATGGTCTTCATCGGCGCGTCGAACGAACTTGGCGAATTCCGCGCCGGCATGATGGCGTCCGGCTTCGGCGGGGTCTTTGCCGTCGTCTTCGGTGGCATGGGCACGCTGCTCGTCTCAGGGCTTTGGGCGCTTGGCTTTCCGCAATTGCGCAAGATCGATACGCTCGACGTGCCCGATCACCACAAGTAAGCGGTGCGAGCGGACAGCACGTTACACGCTTTCCGCCTTTTCTCCCGGCCGTTCATCGCGCAGGAAGATCAACTCAAGGAAGTTTTCCATCCAGGTGCGCAGCGGCCCGTCGTGCTGCATGCGTCCGTCGAGATGGGCCTTGCCCACCTGGGCACCGGGCATCTCGAAGCGATGGGCGCCGTGCACCACCCAGCGATGCATCATCGCGCGAGTGAGTTCGCCGTGGAACTGGATGCCCCAGGCATTGTCGCCATAGCGGAAGGCCTGGTTGGGATATGTGTCGCCGGTTGCGAGCAACTCGGCACCGGAAGGCAGGTCGAAGCCTTCGCGGTGGAAATGGTAGACCATGGCCGGCCAGTCCATCAGCGCCTTGCCGGCCTCGGTCGCAACCAGCGGATACCAGCCGATCTCGGTCATGCCCTCGTGATGGGGTGCCACCGAGCCGCCGAGGTTGCGCGCCAGCATCTGCGCGCCGAGGCAGATGCCGAGATAGGGCTTGTTTTCCTTGAGCGGCACGGAAAGCCAGTCGATCTCGCGGCGGACGAACTCTTCCTCGTCATTGGCGCTCATCGGACCGCCGAACACGATCGTGCCGCTGTGCCGTTCCAGCGTTTCCGGCAGATCGTCGCCGAGCGCCGGACGACGGATGTCGAGCCCAAAACCCTTCTGCTCGAGTATCTGGCCGACGCGGCCGGCGCTCGATCGCTCCTGATGCAGGATGATCAGGACGGGTTTTCGGGCGCTGTCGTCGGGCATCGGCATTTCAGTTATCCTGTTGTGACTCGGCTTTCTCGACCGTGTCGCTTCTGGCCGCCGCCTCCTGGCGCTGCAACACCCGGTCGCGACCGGAAACGCCGAGCAGATCGGCAATACGCCAGATCACGTGATCTTCCATCTCACTGCGCTCGCCATCGGCATAGACGACGTCCCAGAGCATGCCGACGAGTTCGACGCGTTGCTCCTCGGAGAGGTGACGCTTGAGCTCGGCGGTGAATTGGTAGAAGTCGATCGCCTCGCTCTCGGCAGTCTCGCCGGCTGCGATCAAAGCGGAGAGCGAGGCATCGTCGAGCTTGTAATGCTCCTTGATGACCTTGCGCATCTTGCGCCGCTCGGACGCGAGGATCCGGCCGTCGGCCTCCATCACCTGGAAACAGAGAGCGATGACCGCCACGCGCGGATCGCCATGCTCTATGCGCTTCGCCGGGCCGGTCAGACCATCGAGAAACGTCCGTAAGCGTTCAAACATGTATTTTGCCACAGCCCCTTGAGAACTCAGAACAATCGGAAAGTCGTCTTTTCCGGCGCCTTCTCGCCAGCGGCCGGATCGCGCACGCCGGGGTCATCCGGCGGGCGGCCGAAGAAGGGATCGGGCCTGTGCTCGCCATTCGCACCCTCTTCCTTCTCCGCCTTGACCGGAGGCTTGTCGGCAACCGGTTCCGGCGCCTTGCGTTCGGCGACCTTGATCGGCTGCGGTGCCGGACGCGGCTCCTCGCGCTCGGCCTCCAGGATCACCGGCGTCTCACTGCGCCGGGCTGCGGGTGCGGGCTGGTGCACATGCGCCTCCACCACGGCGGGCAGGCTGCGGATCGCCTCGTCGGCGTTCGACTGGTCGTGGTCGACGGTGGCCGAAAGCGTATGCGGTGGCGCTTTCCATTCAAAGGCATCGAGCCGGCCGCTCACCGGCGAGACCGGCAGCCAGGTCGGCGAGGTCACGCCGTCGGCGGTCCAGGCCGGATCGCGCGGGCTCTTCAGCGCCTGCGCCATCCAGTGACGGATGCGGCCCTCGTCGCCGGTGTCGGCCTCTTCGATGTCGGCAAGCAGCAGGAAGATGCTCTCGGTCGGGTCGAGCCGGGCGGCGGCTTCCGCCTTGGTGCGCGCCAGAAGCAGTTCGCGCGCTTCGAGCGCGGCTTCGGCGACGGCAGCCATCGCCACGGCATTGTTGGGCTTCAAGGCTTCGAGCTTGCGCGCCCGTTTCAACCGGTCGACCGCAGTGTCGCCGCCGCGGGCGCGCACGTAGAGCCGGGCCACGTCCGGATGCGGCTCGTGCTTCCAGTTCTTCTCCAGGATCGAGGTGCCCTTGCGCAGGTTGTCCTCGCGAAACAGCGCCTTGGCGGCCGTCAGCGCCGCCGGCACGAGATGTTCGTCGAGCTTCAGCGCGGCAAGCGCATCGTCCCGCGCACCTTTCACGTCGCCCTCGAGCTTCGTCATTGCGCGCGCCGTCAGCAGCACTGCCTTCTTGCGATCGGCTTCCTTGCGATCGACCACGTGGGCGACACGGCTCTGGTCGAGCAGACGCAAAGCATCGTCCCACTGTCCCGCTTGGCTTTGGCTGTCGAGGGTTGCAAGCGCTGCCCAGGGCAGGTGCGGCGACTTTTCGGCGGCGCGCTCGGCATATTGCCGCGCGGCCTCGTGGGCGCCGAGCCGCTTGGCCTCGAGATAAAGGCCGCGAAGCCCGAGTTCGCGCGTCTCCGGATCGTCGGCCATCAGCTCGAACTTGCGGCGGGCGTCGTCGTACTTGCCTTCGATCAGTGCGGTCTGGGCTTCGAGCAGGTGGATCAGCGGTTCCTGGTCGGCGCTGATCAGGCCGCGGGTGCGGGCGGTCATCTTGCGGGCAAGATTGGCGTCACCGGCGCCGGCGGCGATCAGGCCGGTCGACAGCGCCTGGTAGCCGCGGTCGCGCTTGCGGGCGCGGAAATAGCGGGTGACCGTGTGCGGCGAAAGCCAGATGGTGCGCACCAGCCAGACGACGATCAGCACCGCGGCAATCAGCGAGATCAGCAGCGATGCCGCGCGCATCAGGCTCATCTCGATCAACTGGCCCTGCCAGACGACCGAAAGTTCGCCCGGCCGGTCGGCGAGCCAGGCGAAGCCGAGGCCGAGACCAAGCACGATCAGGATGAAAATCAGAATGCGGATCATATCTGGTTCCCTCAGCCTTCCGTGCCTGGTTTTGCCATAGTCGCAGCGACGGCGGCATCGATCGCGGCTTCGACCCGCAAACGCTGGTCGAGCTTGGCCTTGAAAGCCTCGCCCGCCGGCTTGGCGGTGTCGGGCACGCCATTCCACTCCAGAGCGGCGCCCTTGAGGTCGCCATTGTTCAGCTTGTCCTCGATCCGGGCGATGACGGCTTCGGGCGTTTCACCCTCGACGCTGCCGACGGGACGCACGCGGATGCCAGACATGGCGCTGGACACCAGCCGGTCGAAGATACCCTCGTTCGGGTCGGGCTGGTTGAGAGCGTCGAGCATGGCGTCGGCGGTTTTCGGGAACTCGCGGCGCAGATCCGTGCGGGTCGGCACGCCGACCTGGGCATCCTGGGCGAGCGCGGCGACGGCCTGTTCGTCCGGCGCGATGCTGCGCAGCGCGTCGAGTTCGGCGAGGAAAGGCCCGCCGCGATCGATCGCCGACTTCAGTGCAGTGACCGCAACGGCTTTCGCCATCTGGATATCGTTGACCGGCTCGTTGAGCTTCTGCTCGGCGGTCTCGATGCGGCTCGTCAGTTCCGCCTTCTCGGCGGTCGCCGACTGCTGCGCATCGGCGAGCGCCGTCTTCAGACCTGCAAGCTCCTTGGTGAGATTGTCGACTTCCGCCTTCAGCGTCTCGACCTCGGCGCTCGGCGCGCCGCTCGCAGCCGGTTGGGAGGCCGACTGTTCGAGCGCGGCGATACGACCTTCGAGTGCGGTGTTGTCGACGACGGCTGCGGGGGTGGGCAGCGCCGCGATCTGGTCGCGCAGGGCCTGCAGTTCGCCGGAAATGTTCTGCTCGACGCCGCGGGTCGGCCCAAGTCCAGGCACGATGCCGGCATATTGCAGGCCGCCGAAGCCGAGCAGCGTCACGAGACCGCCGACGATGCCGGCTGCGAGCGCACCGGAGTTCGATACCGGCTTCTGCGGCGGTGCCGGTTCGGGCTCGCGGGCCACATGCGGCGGCTCTTCGGCGAAGACGGCCGCGGCCGCGTCGGCAGCGGCATCGGCGCGCTGCTCCTCGATTTCTTCGTCCAGGCGGGATCCGGCGGCGCTGTCGTCGCTGGTGTCCCTTATCGGCTCATCCGTCTCGGCTTTGTGCGCTGTGTTTTCGGCCGCAGCGTCTGCCAGCGTCTCGCCGGTTGCTTCCGGGCCGGCCGGTTCCGCAACGGTTTTCTCCGCTTCGAGGTCGATCGTCAGCGGTTCCTTCTCGGACTTCGAGCGGCGCGGCGGGTTTTCCGATACCATGGTGACCTCTTACCGTTAGTGCCTGTCGGCTCTTCCTTCAAACCTAGTCAGCCGGAACGGTGAGGGAAAGCCCCTCCGTTCCGTTTTTGGATGAATTCGATGTTAGAGAAGACTGAAAAGGCTGTCTTCATCGGGCCTTGCGGCGGTCTCCGCCACGACGTTACCCGGCAGCGCCTCGGCCACCACGGGGCTGAGGCAGAGGTAGCGCGGCGCAAAGGAAGCAGCATTGACACCGGCTTCGGAAAGCAGGCGAACGAACTGTCGCGCGGTCTCTCGCGAGTATAAAAGCACGGCGTCGGGACGGCTGCTCCGCCGCAGATCTTCGATCGCGGCGCGCGAATGGGCGATCGGCTCCATGCGGTAGCACTCGACCGTCCGGTGCTCTATGCCGCGTTGTCTCAGCCCCTTTTCCAGCCCTTCGGAGCGCGGCGTTCCTGCCAGATAGAGCAGGGGAAGTGGCGGCAGCGTGTCGATGGTCGCGCCGATTAGGTCCGCCAGGGACTGGCCGGTACCCTCCGCTATGCGCAGATCGGAGAAACCGAGCCCGGCTGCTGCTTGCGCCGTGGCGGCGCCCACGCAGAAGCACGGGGTCGCCAGATGCTGTGACAGGTCTGCATCTGACGATACGAGCATCCGAATGGCTTCGGCGCTGGTGAGCACGATCGCCGCATGCGGCACTTCAAGCGCGGCAACGGAGACGGCAGCAAGATGGGTCGCCTGCATCAGCGGCAGCAGGATCGGCCGGTGGCCGGCGGCTTCCAGCCGGCGTACCGTCGCCTCGGCGGCGGGGAGCGGCCGGGTGACGAGCACGCGCATGGCTTTAAGTCCAGCTTGCAAAGAAGCCGGGGCCGGCCTTGGCGCGGATCTCTTCTCCGGCCTTTTGCCCAAGCGCTTCGGCGTCGGTGGCCTTGCCCTCGATCGTAACCCGGTGATGGGTCTGGCCGTCGGGCGTGAGGATCATGCCGGAAAAGCTGAGATGGGTGCCGTCCGAGGTGGCGAGACCGGCGATCGGCGTGCGGCACGAGCCGTCGAGCGTCGCGAGGAAGCCACGCTCGCAGGCGACTGCCTCATGGGTGCGGGGATCGTCGATGGCTGCGAGCAGGTCGTTGATGCGGCTGTCGCCGATGCGGCTCTCGATGCAGATCGCGCCTTGGGCCGGCGCCGGCGGGAATTCCTGGGGGTCGAGCAGTTCGGTCGGAACGTCGGTCATGCCGAGACGCTTGAGGCCCGCATAGGCAAGCAGTGTCGCATCGACCTGGCCCTCGGCGAGCTTTCTCAGCCGCGTTTCCACCTGGCCGCGATAGGTGATGACATTGATATCCGGACGCAGCCGGCGGATCAGCGCCTGGCGGCGCAGCGACGACGAGCCGACGGTCACGCCTTGCGGCAGTTCCATCAGTTTTTTTGCCGTCCGACCGATGAAGGCATCTCGAATGTCCTCACGCGGCAGGAAGGCGGAAAGACAGAGGCCGTCAGGCAGTTTCGTCGGCATGTCCTTGGACGAATGCACAGCGAAATCGAGTTCGCCCGACAGCAATTGTTGCTCGATCTCTTCGGTGAACAGGCCCTTGCCGCCGATCTCGGCGAGCGAGCGGTCGGTGATCCGGTCGCCCTTGGTCGAAAGGATGACGACCTCGAACATTTCCGGCGCCAGACCATGCGCCGCTGCGAGGCGATCGCGCGTTTCATGGGCTTGAGCGAGCGCCAGCGGGCTGCCGCGCGTGCCGATCCGGAAAGGTTTTGTTTGCATCAAAGGCTATCCATTGTTACCGGAGTTCCGTGTACCCACCTTTCGGTGCGACCGCAATCTTTGAGTAGTTCCCGATGTCTCCGCCCCTGCGCATCCTCGGCATAGAAACAAGCTGCGACGAAACCGCCGCTTCCGTCATTTTGCGCGATTCCGACGGTAAGGGCCACATCCTCGGCGACGTGGTCTTAAGCCAGCTGGAAGAGCACAGCGCCTATGGCGGCGTGGTTCCGGAGATCGCGGCGCGCGCCCATGTGGAGGCGCTCGACACGCTGATCGAGGAAGCGCTGCTCAGGGCCGGCGTCACGCTTTCCGACATCGACGCCATTGCTGCGACAAGTGGTCCCGGTCTGATCGGCGGCCTGATCGTCGGGCTGATGACCGGCAAGGCGATCGCGCGCGCAACCGGCAAGCCACTCTATGCCGTCAATCACCTCGAAGGCCACGCGCTGACCGCGCGGCTGACCGATGGGCTCTCCTTCCCCTATCTGATGCTGCTCGTTTCCGGCGGTCACACGCAACTGATCCTCGTCAAGGGCGTCGGCGAATACGAACGCTGGGGCACGACGATCGACGATGCGCTCGGCGAAGCCTTCGACAAAACGGCCAAGCTGCTCGGCCTCCCCTATCCGGGTGGTCCGGCGGTCGAGCGGGCAGCACTTGCCGGCGATCCGCAGCGTTTCGATTTTCCGCGACCGCTCGTCGGTGACGCCAGGCTCGATTTTTCCTTTTCGGGATTGAAGACGGCGGTGCGCCAGGCGGCGCAATCGCTGGAGCCGGTAACGGAGCAGGACATCGCCGATATCTGCGCCTCGTTCCAGCGGGCGATTTCCCGCACGCTCAAGGATCGGGTCGGGCGCGGCCTGAAGCGCTTCAAGGCGGAGCATGGCAGTGTGGCGCGCCCGGCGCTGGTGGTTGCCGGCGGTGTCGCCGCCAATCAGGTGCTGCGCTCGACGCTGCAGACCTTGTGCGCGCAGTCCGGTTTCGACTTCATCGCGCCGCCGCTTTCGCTCTGCACGGACAACGCGGCAATGATCGCCTGGGCCGGTGCCGAGCGGCTGGCGGCAGGCATGGCGGCCGACGGCCTTGATGTCGCGCCGCGCTCGCGCTGGCCGCTCGACGCCCAGGCGCAGGCGCTGCTCGGTTCGGGTAAACGCGGCGCCAAGGCGTGACAAGATCTAAAGCATACGGATAGAGCATGAACGACATTTCCAAGAACGGGCCGAAGATCGTCGTGGTCGGCGCAGGCGCCTTTGGCACCGCGCTCGCCGCGGTTGCCGCCTCGACCGAAGGCAGCGACGTGACGCTGCTTGCCCGTCGTCCGGAGATTGCCGAATCCTGCCGCGACACCGGCCGCAATGAGGACGCCCTGCCGGGCATCGACCTGCCGCCGGCGCTGAAGCATACGGCCGATGTCTCGGTTCTTGCCGATGCCGAGGTCGTGCTCTTCGTGATGCCGTCGCAGGCGCATAGGGATGCGGCGAGACAGTATGGTCCTCATATCAATGCGGCTGCCACGATCGTCACCTGCGCCAAGGGTATGGAGCAGGCGACGGGACGGTTGCTGACCGACGTGCTGGCGGAGGAGCTGCCCGGCCATGCAGTCGGCGTGCTCTCCGGTCCGGGTTTCGCCGCCGATATCGCCAAGGGCCTACCGACGGCTATGGTGGTCGCCGCGGCCGATGGTCAGACGGCGACGATGCTGGCCGAGGTGCTCTCGGGTCCGACCTTCCGGCTCTATCCCTCGCAGGATCGCATCGGCGTGCAGCTCGGCGGCGCGCTGAAGAATGTGCTGGCGATCGCCTGTGGCATCGTCGAGGGCGCAGGCCTTGGCGACAGCGCCCGTGCCGCGCTGATCTCGCGTGGCCTTGCGGAGATGTCGCGCTTCATTGCTGCCGAGGGCGGCGAGGCCGATACTGTGCGCGGTCTCTCCGGCCTTGGCGATCTGGTGTTGACGGCGACCAGCCACCAGTCGCGCAACCTGCGTTTCGGCATCGCGCTCGGCAAGGATGGTCGCGCCAGCGGACGCAAGGGCGAACTGGTCGAAGGCGCGTTCGCCGCATCGGTTGCTGCCCGCGTTGCCCATGATCTCGGCGTCGAAATGCCGATCACCGAAGCGGTGGCGGCGATCATCGACGGCAAGCTCGATGTCCGCACCGCGCTCGAACAGTTGATGACCCGCCCGATCACTCAGGAATGAAGGGAGCGGCGATCTTCCGCCCGCATCCCGCGCCAACGAAAACTCTAGGAGGAAGCATGCTCTTCGCACTTCATTGTACCGACAAGCCAGGCGCGCTGCAGCTTCGGCTCGATACCCGCCCTGATCACGTCGCCTATCTCAACGATCTTAACGCCAAGGGCATTTTGAAGATGGCCGGTCCGTTCCTCGGCGACGACGGCAAGCCGACCGGTAGCCTGGTGCTCGTCAAGGCAGAGACGATCGACGAGGCGCGTGCGATCGCCGAAGCCGATCCCTATGCCAAGGCCGGGCTCTTTTCCAATGTCGAGATCAAGGCCTTCAACTGGGTCTTCAACAATCCGGAGGCTTGAGACCAAGATGGCGCATTGGCTCTACAAATCCGAACCGTTCAAATGGTCCTGGCAGATGCAGAAGGATGCCGGCGCCAAGGGCACCGAATGGACCGGCGTGCGCAACTATCAGGCGCGCAACAACATGCGGGCGATGCAGATCGGCGACAAGGGCTTCTTCTACCACTCGAACGAAGGGCTTGAGATCGTCGGCATCGCCGAGGTCTGCGCGCTGTCGCATCCGGATTCGACCGCCGAGGGTGACGCCCGCTGGGACTGCGTCGATATCCGCGCGGTTGTCGACATGCCGCGGCCGGTGACGCTGAAGGAGATCAAGGACAATCCGAAGCTCGCCAAGATGTCGCTCGTCACCTCCATGCGCCTGTCGGTGCAGCCGGTGACCGAGGACGAATGGCTCGAGGTCTGCCGCATGGGCGGGCTCGACAATCCGCCGCGTTAGTCTTGTTTTCCGCCTGTCCGGGACGCTCGGGCAGGCGCGGAGAGTTTTGTGAAGACCGATCCGGAAAGCTTCATCCTCGAAAACACCGATGTGCTCACGCCGCCGCATGTGCCGGAGATCCGTCTGCATCTGGCGACCGAAGCGCATGAGCTCTGGCTGAAGACCGAGGAAGAGTTGCAGGAGATCGGCCTGCCGCCGCCGTTCTGGGCCTTCGCCTGGGCCGGCGGGCAGGGGCTCGCCCGCTACATCCTCGATCACCCCGAAGCGGTGCGCGGCCGCCGTGTCGTCGACTTTGCCTCCGGTTCGGGTCTGGTGGCGATCGCGGCGATGAAGGCGGGTGCAGTATCGGTGCTGGCCGCCGATATCGACCCCTGGGCGGAAACGGCCGTCCGGCTCAATGCCGCACTCAACGGGGTCACGCTTTCCTATACCGGCGAGGACATCACTGGCCGCGATCTTGAAGCCGAGGTCTATCTCGCCGGCGACGTCTTCTACGACAAGGCTTTTGCCGACCGGTTGAAACCGTGGTTTTCGGGACTTGCCGCGAACGGCGCCTCGGTGATCGTCGGCGATCCAGGACGTTCCTATTGCCCGCGCGAGATGATGACGGCGCTTGCCAGCTACGAGGTCCCCGTCACCCGGGCGCTGGAGGACAGCGAGGTCAAGCGTACCACCGTCTGGCGCTTTGGCACGGCCGTACGCGATTAATTATACCCGCACTTCCGACGATGCCCCCGATCATCGAAACCGTTGGCCTGACGGGCTGATATCGCTGTAGCTGCGATTACCGGCGGATGACGCAGACGCCGTGTTCGTAGGTGCAGGAACCGTTCATGGTCTGTGGCGTGACGTTGATGATCTTGCCGCGTTTCGCCTCGGGCGGCGGTGCAATGTCTGCCTCATCCGCGTAGCCGTAGTCGCCTTCCTGGCTGAAATAGATGCCGTTGCCGACGTCGACATAGGCCGAAATGCCGCCGACATAGGTGCCGATACCAGGAATGATGTCCGGATATTCATCACCGCCATAATAGCTCGGGCGATAGTCTCGGCCTTGGTTGCTCGATGTCCAGATCTCGCGCCCGGCCTGATCGCGCCCCCATCCGCCGCCATTGCCCCACCGCTCGGGATAGGCCCGATATTGCGGCAGGCGGACATGGCGGGTGCGGGTCGAGACCTGCGGCGGCACGTCAGAGATGCCTGGGCGACCGTCGTGCCTGCGGGCGTCGGATGTCCAGTAGTCGCGACCGGCTCCGTCGCGCACCCATCCGCCACGATGCTCCGGCCGTCCGGCGTAAGCGCCGGGGTAGGGGCGGTAGCGCGGCAGGCGAACGTGCCGGGTGCGCGTGTTCACTTCCGGCGGGCCACCGTTGGACGCCCAGTCGCGGCGCGGTCCGCGATGGCGGTCCCAGTCGTTGCGATAACCCCTCCGGTCGAAATCGTGACGTGGATAGCCGTGATCGGCGTTCATCCTGACATGGCGTGTTCGTGTCTGTACCCCCGACAGTCCGCCCCGGTCTCGAGCTTCCATCGGGATGTAGCTGGTGGCGATGACCAGGCCGGCAAGCGCTAGCACTTTGGTCGCATGGATTGCCCTGAACAGAATCATTCTGCTCGCCCTCCGGGTGACGCTTAACAAATCGTTAAGGGCACTCTGGGCCACATCGTCGGGAAAGTCACGGAATTGCTTGGCTTTTTGTCGCTATCGTTAACGCCGGCCCATGTCTTCGGCTGGCAGGAAAATGGCGCAATTCGTCTAATCGATTAAATTGATTTTGCACCGCAAACACACTTGTCGTTAAGCTTTATGGTGATTAAAGGTCCGAATGACTGAATTGCGCACAATCAGGTGCGATACCGGACTAAAATCGTCCAGTTTTTTGGGCGGAAATCCGGGCATTCCGTGAGGTTCCGATGACGAATGTCACAAGAAGCCGGCCACTCTCGCCGCATCTTCAAATCTATAAACCTATCCCGACGATGGTCATGTCCATTGTGCACCGCATCACCGGTGGTGCGCTCTACTTCGGGACCATCCTCGTCGCCTGGTGGCTGATCGCCGCTGCGTCGGGTGCTGCCTATTACGACTGGGTCAGCTGGCTGTTCGGTACGCTGATCGGCAAGCTGGTGCTGTTCGGCTATACCTGGGCCCTGGTGCACCACATGCTCGGCGGCTTGCGCCACTTTGCCTGGGATCTCGGCTACGGCTACGAGAAGCACTTCGCCACCAGGATGGCCAAGGCAACGATCATCGGTTCGGTGGCGCTGACGCTGCTGATCTGGGTGGTCGGCTATCTCGTTCGCTGACTGAGGGAGAATACTCATGGATATGCGCACTCCTCTCGGCAAGGTTCGCGGTCTTGGCTCGGCCAAGGAAGGCACGGACCATTTCTGGCGCCAGCGCCTGACGGCCGTCGCCAACGTTCCGCTGTTGATCTTCTTCGTCATCTTTCTCGTTCGCTACGCAGGTGCGCCCTATGCGGATGTCGTCGCCGCGCTCGCGAACCCCTTCGTCGCCGTCGTCATGGCGCTCGTCGTGCTCTCGGGCCTCGTTCACATGCGGCTCGGCATGCAGGTGATCATCGAAGACTACGTGCATGGTGAAGGCATGAAGATCGTGCTTCTCATGCTCAATACATTTTTCACGATCGCGGTTGGCGGGCTCTGTCTCTTCGCCATCCTGAAGATCGCTTTTGCAGGGTAATTTCGCCATGGCATCGAACAGTTCACCCGCTGCAAACGGCAAGGCCTATCAATATGTCGATCACGCCTTCGACGTCGTCGTCGTCGGCGCCGGCGGTGCGGGCTTGCGCGCGACGCTCGGCATGGCCGAGCAGGGTCTGAAGACCGCCTGCATCACCAAGGTCTTCCCGACCCGCTCGCACACGGTTGCCGCCCAGGGCGGCATTGCCGCCTCGCTGCAGAACATGACTCCGGATAGCTGGCAGTGGCACCTCTACGACACCGTCAAGGGTTCCGACTGGCTCGGCGACGTCGACGCCATGCAATATCTCGCCATGGAAGCGCCGAAGGCGGTCTATGAGCTCGAACACTATGGCGTGCCGTTCTCGCGCAATGCCGAAGGCAAGATCTACCAGCGGCCCTTCGGCGGCCACATGCAGAACTACGGCGAAGGCCCGCCGGTCCAGCGCACCTGTGCTGCTGCCGACCGTACCGGCCACGCGATCCTGCACACGCTCTATGGTCAGTCTCTGCGCAACAACGCCGAGTTCTTCATCGAGTATTTCGCGCTCGACCTGATCATGTCGGATGACGGCCGCTGCACCGGCGTCGTCGCCTGGAACCTCGACGACGGCACGATCCATCGCTTCTCCGCCAAGATGGTGGTGCTGGCGACCGGCGGTTACGGCCGCGCCTACTTCTCGGCGACCTCGGCGCACACCTGCACGGGCGACGGCGGCGGCATGATTGCACGCGCCGGCCTGCCGCTGCAGGACATGGAATTCGTCCAGTTCCATCCGACCGGCATCTACGGTGCGGGCTGCCTGATCACCGAAGGCGCACGCGGCGAAGGCGGCTACCTCGTCAACTCCGAAGGCGAGCGCTTCATGGAGCGCTATGCGCCGTCCGCCAAGGACCTTGCCTCGCGTGACGTCGTCTCGCGCTGCATGACGATGGAAATCCGCGAAGGCCGCGGCGTCGGCAAGAACAAGGATCACATCTTCCTGCACCTGGATCACCTCGATCCGGCCGTCCTGCACGAGCGCCTGCCGGGCATCTCGGAATCGGCGAAGATCTTTGCCGGTGTCGACGTGACCCGCGAGCCGATCCCGGTTCTGCCGACGGTGCACTACAACATGGGCGGCGTGCCGACCAACTACTGGGGCGAAGTCCTGAATGCTGACAGCCAGAACCCGGAGCGCATTGCGCCCGGCCTGATGGCCGTCGGCGAAGCCGGCTGCGCCTCGGTACACGGCGCCAATCGCCTCGGCTCCAACTCGCTGATCGATCTCGTGGTCTTCGGCCGTGCCGCCGCCATCCGCGCCGGCCAGGTCATCGACCGCAACGAGCCGGTGCCGGAACTCAACAAGGCCGCCTGCGACCGGATCATGGACCGCTTCGACCGCCTGCGTAACGCCAATGGCTCCACGCCGACCGCCGTGCTGCGCGAAAAGATGCAGCGCGCCATGCAGGAAGACGCGGCCGTGTTCCGTACCCAGGAATCGCTGGAATCGGGCTGCAAGCGCATCTCGGCGATCTGGAAAGAGATGCCCGACATCAAGGTCACCGACCGCTCGATGATCTGGAACTCGGACCTCGTGGAGACGCTGGAACTCGAAAACCTCATGGCCAACGCGATCACGACGATCTACGGCGCCGAAGCGCGCAAGGAGAGCCGTGGTTCGCACGCCCGCGAGGACTACACCGAGGGTCCGCTCGGCGGCCGCGACGACGTCAACTGGCGCAAGCACACGCTCGCCTGGGTCAACGAGGCCGGCGACGTCAAGCTCGACTACCGCCCCGTCCATACCGACCTGATCGCCGACGGCATCGATCCCAAGAAGATCGAGCCGAAGGCCCGCGTCTATTGATCTTGAGGAACAAGCCACATGGTTGAACTCGCTCTCCCCAAGAACTCGCAGATGACGGAAGGCAAGGTCTGGCCGAAGCCTGCCGGCGCGACCAACGTTCGCGAATACCGCATCTATCGCTGGAACCCGGATGACGGTGCCAATCCGCGCATCGATACCTTCTACATCGATGTCGACGATTGCGGCCCGATGGTGCTCGACGGTCTGCTCTACATCAAGAACAAGATCGACCCGACGCTGACGCTGCGCCGCTCCTGCCGCGAAGGTATCTGCGGGTCGTGCGCCATGAACATCGACGGCACCAACACGCTTGCTTGCACCAAGGGAATGGACGAGGTGAAGGGTGCGGTAAAGGTCTATCCGCTGCCGCACATGCCGGTCGTGAAGGACCTGGTTCCCGACCTCACCAACTTCTACGCCCAGCACCGCTCGATCGAGCCCTGGCTGAAGACGGTGTCGCCGACGCCGGCCAAGGAATGGAAGCAGAGCCACGAGGACCGCCTCAAGCTCGACGGCCTCTACGAGTGCATCCTGTGCGCCTGCTGCTCGACCTCCTGTCCGAGCTATTGGTGGAACGGCGACCGTTACCTCGGTCCGGCGGTTCTGCTGCAGGCCTACCGCTGGCTGATCGATAGCCGCGACGAAGCGACCGGCGAGCGCCTCGACAACCTCGAGGATCCCTTCCGCCTCTATCGTTGCCACACGATCATGAACTGCGCCCAGGCCTGTCCGAAGGGCCTGAACCCGGCCAAGGCGATCGGCGAGATCAAGAAGATGCTGGTCGAGCGCCGTGTGTAATCGGCCGGACCGGACATGAAGTTTTGGAAACGGCGGGCCCTGGCTCGCCGTTTTCTGTTTTGCGCCTCTCCAGGGCGGCGGACAATTCGTGATTGTGCCGATGCGGGAGAGGCGGGCCGACGGCAGGAGGCGATGATACGCAGCGAGGACGTGGCGCGCGATCCGGCCCTGCGGACGTTTCAATCCTGCAACAGGTCGCCAGGAATCGTCGTCCCTTGATTTGTCAGGTGGATTTGCTGTATTTCGGCCTATATTATCGCGTTGCATCATGGTTCGCGGACACGAACAGGAGTAGGGATATGCGGGTAATTCATGCGGCGGCGGGGCTGGCGGTTGTGCTTGCGCTGGCCGGATGCCAACGGACGTCGATGGGCGGTTTCAGCTCCCAGGACGCCTCGCCCGCTCCCATCCAGGCCGCACCGGTCCCTTCGGTTTCGTCGAACCAGCTTCCGGCACCAACCGGAAACACGTCGCAATTCCCGGCTGCACCGGCGAGCGGCACGGCGGTTGCCGGCGGCGCTGTCCAGCAGCCCGGCACGCAGGTCGCCGCGGCTGCAGGTGGCGGGCTCGACGTCACCAAGGAAGCGATGGTCGGCAACTGGCGCGTCTCCAGCGCCGGCAGCTCCTGCGACATGTTCCTGACGCTCACCAATCTTGGCTCCGGTTCGCGCGGCGGCACCCGCGGTTGCGCCGGCGAGCTGACGACCATGGGCTCCTGGGAAGTGGCCGGCAAGCAGGTGGTCCTCAAGGACCGTAGCGGCAATGCCATCGCCCGCCTCTACAAGACGGCCGACGCGCGTTTCGACGGCTCGACCAATGGCGGCCAGCCGGTCAGCCTCAGCCGCTGACGCTTCTCCAGCCCGGTCTCATGCCGGGCTTTTGTTTTCCGTCCCATCTCGGGTGAGACGTGCTCAATCCTGACGACAGCATTTACCGCAAGCTCGAAGCGCTCGTCGCGAACGGCGAGCGCAAGCGTGACCCGGCGCAGTTTACGATCGCGCGGCGGTTCGATCATCTCTCGGCCGAGCTGCTCGCCAGCCGCCCGTCGCGCAAGACCAATGCGCTCGGCTGGCTGTTTGCCTCGCGCAAGAAGGACCACCCGCCGGTCAAGGGCCTCTACATCCACGGCGGCGTGGGGCGCGGCAAGACCATGCTGATGGACATGTTCTTCGAGGCGGTGCCGATCCAGCGCAAGCGCCGGGCGCATTTCCACGAGTTCATGGCCGATGTGCACGAGCGCATCTACAAGCACCGGCAGAAGCTGAAGAACGGCGAGACCAAGCAGGCCGATCCGATCCCGCCCGTCGCCTCCGAGCTCTTCGGTGAAGCGCGGCTGCTCTGCTTCGACGAATTCTCCGTGACCGACATCGCCGATGCGATGATCCTCGGCCGCCTGTTCGGCGAACTCTTCGCCAAGGGCTGCGTGCTGGTTGCGACCTCGAACGTGGCGCCCGACGATCTCTATCGCGATGGCCTCAACCGCAGCCTGTTTTTGCCGTTCATCGAACTCCTTAAGGCAAATGCCGAGGTTATCTCGCTGGACACGGACACCGACTACCGGCTGACAAAGACCGACGGCAGCCCGGTGTGGCTCTCGCCGCTCGGGCCTGAGGCGGATGCGGCGATGGCGCGCGCCTGGGCTCATGAGACCGGCAATGTGCCGGCCGCTCCGGCGGACGTGCCGCGCAAGGGGCGCAAGATCCCCGTACCGGCCGCGTCCGGAAAGAGTGCACGCTTCAATTTCGCCGACCTCTGCCAGCAACCGCTTGGGGCTGCCGACTATCTCGCCATCCTCGAGCGCTATTCGACGATCTTCGTCGACCACGTACCGCATCTCGGTCCGCATATGCGCAACGAGACCAAGCGCTTCATCCTGCTGGTCGATACGCTCTACGACAACGGCGCCCGGCTCTTTGCCTCGGCGGCGGCAGAGCCGCAGGATCTCTTGACCCAGAAAAAGGGCACGGAAGGCTTCGAGTTCGACCGCACGGTTTCACGTCTGATCGAGATGCAAAGCGAGGAATATGCCGCTGCGCATCCCGCAAATGTTGCTGTTTCGTGACGCAGATGTGGCGAAAACTCTTACGTTTACGTAAGAATTTTATGATCTAACCGATTGAAATTGTTCCACCAAAAAGTATCGATTGATATTTTACCGATTGCCGTTTAATGGCTTCCGGCGAAGGTTTGGCGTTTGCCGCGTTTCAGGCCTTGATCATATTGGGATCACAAAGGAAGCACTTTCATGGCTCGCAACAAGATCGCACTTATCGGTTCAGGGATGATTGGTGGCACGCTGGCGCATCTCGCCGGCCTGAAGGAACTGGGCGACATCGTCCTCTTCGACATCGCCGACGGCATTCCGCAGGGCAAGGGTCTCGACATCGGCCAGTCCTCCCCGGTCGAAGGCTTCGACGTGAACCTGACGGGTGCGAGCGACTATTCCGCCATCGAAGGCGCTGATGTCTGCATCGTCACCGCCGGCGTCGCTCGCAAGCCGGGCATGAGCCGCGACGACCTGCTCGGCATCAACCTCAAGGTCATGGAACAGGTCGGCGCCGGCATCAAGAAGTATGCCCCGAACGCCTTCGTCATCTGCATCACCAACCCGCTCGACGCCATGGTGTGGGCGCTGCAGAAGTTCTCGGGCCTGCCGAAGAACAAGGTCGTCGGCATGGCCGGCGTTCTCGATAGTTCGCGCTTCCGCCTGTTCCTCTCGCAGGAATTCAACGTCTCGGTCCAGGACGTCACCGCCTTCGTTCTCGGCGGCCACGGCGACACCATGGTGCCGCTCGCCCGCTACTCGACCGTTGCCGGCATCCCGCTGACCGACCTCGTGCAGATGGGCTGGGTCACCAAGGAACGCCTCGAAGAAATCATCCAGCGCACCCGTGACGGCGGCGCCGAAATCGTCGGCCTGCTCAAGACCGGTTCGGCCTACTACGCACCGGCCGCCTCGGCGATCGAAATGGCTGAAGCCTACCTCAAGGACAAGAAGCGCGTTCTGCCCTGCGCGGCACACCTGACCGGCCAGTACGGCGTCAAGGACATGTATGTCGGCGTTCCGACCGTTATCGGCGCCGGCGGCGTCGAGCGCATCATCGAGATCGATCTCAACAAGGCCGAGAAGGAAGCGTTCGACAAGTCCGTCGCTTCGGTCGCCGGTCTTTGCGAAGCCTGCATCGGCATTGCGCCGAGCCTCAAGCAGTAATCGCCTCCCGTCGGGCGGACGCTGATCCGCTCGACCTCATTGTTTTTGCCGCATTGGTGCGGGTAGGTGCCCCACCTGCCCGCACAATGCTCAGACAGGAAAAACACCATGAACATTCATGAATATCAGGCCAAGGCTCTCCTGAAGAGCTATGGCGCACCGGTCGCGGAAGGTGTCGCGATCTTCTCGGCTGACGAAGCTGAAGCTGCTGCCAAGTCGCTCCCGGGCCCGCTCTACGTGGTCAAGAGCCAGATCCATGCGGGCGGCCGCGGCAAGGGCAAGTTCAAGGAACTGTCCGCCGACGCCAAGGGCGGCGTTCGTCTTGCCTTCTCGATCGACGAAGCCAAGGCTCATGCCAAGGAAATGCTCGGCAACACGCTCGTCACCGCGCAGACCGGCCCGGCCGGCAAGCAGGTGAACCGCCTCTACATCGAGGACGGCGCCGACATCGAGCGCGAACTCTATCTGTCGCTGCTCGTCGACCGCTCGGTCGGCCAGGTTGCCTTCGTCGTTTCGACGGAAGGCGGCATGGACATCGAGGCTGTTGCGCACGACACGCCGGAAAAGATCGTCAACGTCGCGATCAACCCGGAAGCCGGCGTCACCGCCGCTGATCTTGCCAAGCTCACCGCGGCCCTGAAGCTCGACGGCGAAGCCAAGGCTGACGCTGAAAAGCTCTTCCCGATCCTCTACAAGGCCTTTGTCGAGAAGGACATGAGCCTGCTCGAGATCAACCCGCTGATCGTCATGAAGAACGGCCGCATGCGCGTTCTCGACGCCAAGGTCTCGTTCGACGGCAACGCGCTCTTCCGCCACGACGACATCAAGGCTCTGCGCGACGAGACCGAAGAAGACGCCAAGGAAATCGAGGCCTCGAAGTGGGATCTCGCCTATGTCGCGCTCGACGGCAACATCGGCTGCATGGTCAACGGCGCCGGCCTTGCCATGGCGACGATGGACATCATCAAGCTCTACGGCAAGGAGCCGGCGAACTTCTGCGACGTCGGCGGCGGCGCCGGCAAGGAGAAGGTCGCGGCAGCCTTCAAGATCATCACGGCCGACCCGAAGGTCGAGGGCATCCTCGTCAACATTTTCGGCGGCATCATGAAGTGCGATGTCATCGCTGAAGGCGTCGTTGCGGCCGTGCAGGAAGTTGGCCTCAAGGTTCCGCTGGTCGTTCGTCTCGAAGGCACGAATGTCGAGCTTGGCAAGAAGATCCTGAATGAATCCGGCCTGGCGATCACCGCCGCCGACGATCTGGACGATGCTGCCAAGAAGATCGTCGCCGCGATCAACGGCTAACTGAAGGACCACCTCATGTCGATTCTCGTTAACAAGAACACCAAGGTCCTCGTTCAGGGCCTGACCGGCAAGACCGGCACCTTCCATACCGAACAGGCGCTTGCCTATTACGGCACGCAGATGGTCGGCGGTATTCACCCGAAGAAGGGCGGCGAAACCTGGACCGGCTCCAAGGGCGAAAGCCTGCCGATCTTCGCCTCGGTTGCCGAAGGCCGTGAAAAGACCGGCGCGGACGCATCCGTGATCTACGTTCCGCCGGCAGGTGCCGCGGACGCGATCATCGAGGCGATCGATGCGGAAATCCCGTTCATCACCTGCATCACCGAAGGCATCCCGGTTGCCGACATGGTACGCGTCAAGGCTCGCCTCGACCGCTCCAAGTCGCGTTTGCTCGGCCCGAACTGCCCCGGTATCCTGACGCCGGAAGAATGCAAGATCGGCATCATGCCGGGCTCGATCTTCCGCAAGGGTTCGGTCGGCATCGTCTCGCGCTCCGGCACGCTGACCTATGAAGCCGTGTTCCAGACCTCCAACGAGGGCCTCGGCCAGACGACGGCCGTCGGCATCGGCGGCGACCCGGTCAAGGGCACCGAGTTCATCGACGTGCTTGAGATGTTCCTGGCGGACGAAGCCACGACCTCGATCATCATGATCGGCGAAATCGGCGGCTCGGCCGAAGAGGATGCTGCACAGTTCCTCATCGACGAAGCCAAGAAGGGCCGCAAGAAGCCGATGGCCGGTTTCATCGCGGGCCGTACCGCTCCGAAGGGCCGTACCATGGGCCACGCCGGCGCTGTCGTTTCCGGCGGCAAGGGCGATGCGGAATCCAAGATCGCTGCGATGGAGCAGGCAGGCATCCGCGTATCGCCTTCGCCGGCTCGTCTCGGCAAGACGCTGGTCGAAGTCCTCAAGGGCTGATCTCAAACCATTTGTCCGGGCCGGTCGATCCGGCCCGGACAACGTGCCTGCCGCCTGTTTCCTTGGCTGATTGAAGATCAGGACATGCGGCAATGACTGCCACGGTGACCCAGCGCGTCCTGACGATGCGCGGCGCCGTAGGAAAAAGGCCCGGCGCCCGGACGCGCCGAACGAACATGAACGACCGGGATACCCGGCAACCCAACTTCAGTCAGGAGGCGGACAGATCAGTCCGCGTGAGACCATGACAAGGCAAGAGGCCAACGAGCAATTCCAGCTCACTTCGTTTCTGGACGGCGCCAACGCCGCCTATATCGAGCAGCTCCATGCACGCTACGAGGCGGACCCGGCGTCCGTGTCGGCTGAATGGCAGGCCTTCTTCAAGGCGCTCGCCGACCGGCCGGAAGATGTGGTGAAGGCAGCCAAGGGCGCCTCCTGGAAAAAGAACAACTGGCCGATCCCGGCCAATGGCGAACTGGTCTCGGCGCTCGATGGCGACTGGGGCACGGTCGAGAAGGTCATCGAGAAGAAGGTCAAGGCGAAGGCCGAGGAAACGGCGGCCGCCACCGGCACCGTCGCCAGCGCTGCTGACATCCATCAGGCGACGCGCGATTCCGTCCGCGCCATCATGATGATCCGCGCCTATCGCGCCCGCGGCCACCTGCATGCCAAGCTCGACCCGCTCGGCCTGGCTGCCCCGGTTGAAGACTACAACGAGCTTTCGCCCTCGAACTACGGTTTCGAGGACAAGGATCTCGACCGCAAGATCTTCATCGACAACGTGCTCGGCCTCGAATACGCGACCCTCCGCGAGATGGTCGAAATCCTCGAGCGCACCTACTGCTCGACGATCGGCGTCGAGTTCATGCACATGTCCAACCCGGAAGAGAAGGGCTGGATCCAGGAGCGCATCGAAGGTCCGGACAAGGGCGTCGACTTCACGCCGGAAGGCAAGAAGGCGATCCTGCAGAAGCTGATCGAGGCCGAAGGCTTCGAGCAGTTCATCGACGTCAAGTACAAGGGCACCAAGCGCTTCGGTCTCGACGGCGGTGAGTCGCTCATCCCGGCGCTCGAGCAGATCATCAAGCGCGGCGGCCAGGAAGGCCTCAAGGAAATCGTGCTCGGCATGGCCCACCGCGGCCGTCTGAACGTGCTTTCCCAGGTCATGGCAAAGCCGCACCGCGCCATCTTCCACGAGTTCAAGGGCGGCTCCTACGCGCCTGACGACGTCGAAGGTTCGGGCGACGTGAAGTACCACCTCGGTGCGTCTTCCGACCGCGAATTCGACGGCAACAAGGTTCACCTGTCGCTGACGGCGAACCCGTCGCACCTGGAAATCGTCAACCCCGTGGTCATGGGCAAGGCACGCGCCAAGCAGGACCAGATGGCGACCGTCTTTGAAGGCGACATCATTCCGCTGCGCGAACGTTCCAAGGTCATGCCGCTTCTGCTGCACGGCGACGCTGCCTTTGCCGGCCAGGGCGTGATTGCTGAAATCCTCGGGCTTTCCGGCCTGCGCGGTCACCGCGTTGCCGGTACGGTCCACTTCATCATCAACAACCAGATCGGCTTCACCACCAATCCGGCCTTCTCGCGCTCGTCGCCCTATCCGTCCGACGTCGCCAAGATGATCGAAGCGCCGATCTTCCACGTTAACGGCGACGATCCGGAAGCGGTTGTCTACGCGGCCAAGATCGCCACCGAATTCCGGATGAAGTTCCACAAGCCTGTCGTCATCGACATGTTCTGCTATCGCCGCTTCGGCCACAACGAAGGCGACGAGCCGGCGTTCACGCAGCCGAAGATGTACAAGGTCATCCGCGCCCACAGGACCGTCGTCCAGGTCTACTCCGACCGCCTGATCGCCGAGGGCCTGATTTCCGAAGGCGAAGTCGAGAAGATGAAGGCCGACTGGCGTGCGCATCTCGAACAGGAGTTCGAGGCCGGCCAGTCCTACAAGCCGAACAAGGCCGACTGGCTTGACGGTGTCTGGTCGGGCCTGCGCTCTGCCGACAACCAGGACGAACAGCGCCGCGGCAAGACCTCGGTGCCGATGAAGCAGTTGAAGGAAGTCGGCCGCAAGATCTCTGAGATCCCGGCTGGTTTCAGCGCGCACCGCACGATCCAGCGCTTCATGGAAAACCGCGCCAACATGATCCAGACCGGCGAGGGTGTCGACTGGGCCATGGCTGAGGCGCTCGCTTTCGGCACGCTGGTCACGGAAGGCACCAAGATCCGCCTGTCGGGTCAGGACTGCGAACGCGGCACCTTCTCGCAGCGCCACTCGGTGCTCTACGATCAGCAGTCGGAAGAGCGCTACATCCCGCTCGCAAACCTGTCGCCGACCCAGGCGCGCTACGAAGTCATCAACTCGATGCTTTCGGAAGAGGCGGTTCTCGGCTTCGAGTACGGCTACTCGCTCGCCCGTCCGAACGCGCTCACCCTCTGGGAAGCTCAGTTCGGCGACTTCGCCAACGGTGCGCAGGTCGTCTTCGACCAGTTCATCTCGTCGGGCGAACGCAAGTGGCTGCGCATGTCGGGTCTCGTCTGCCTGCTGCCGCACGGCTATGAAGGCCAGGGTCCGGAGCACTCGTCTGCTCGCCTGGAACGCTTCCTGCAGCTCTGCGCGGAAGACAACATGCAGGTCGCCAACGTCACGACGCCGGCGAACTACTTCCACATCCTGCGCCGCCAGGTGAAGCGCGACTTCCGCAAGCCGCTGATCCTGATGACGCCGAAGTCGCTGCTGCGTCACAAGCGTGCGATCTCCAGCCTGTCGGAAATGGCCGGCGAGAGCTCGTTCCACCGCCTGCTGTGGGACGATGCCGAGGTGATCAAGGACGGCCCGATCAAGCTGCAGAAGGACTCGAAGATCCGTCGCGTCGTGCTCTGCTCGGGCAAGGTCTACTACGACCTGCTCGAAGAACGCGAAAAGCGCGGTATCGACGACATCTACCTGCTGCGCGTCGAACAGCTCTATCCGTTCCCGGCCAAGGCGCTCATCAACGAGCTCAGCCGCTTCCGCAACGCGGAGATGGTCTGGTGCCAGGAAGAGCCGAAGAACATGGGCGCTTGGTCGTTCATCGACCCGTACCTCGAATGGGTTCTCGCCCATATCGACGCCAAGTATCAGCGCGTGCGCTACACCGGCCGTCCGGCTGCCGCATCGCCGGCGACGGGCCTGATGTCGAAGCACCTGGCGCAGCTTGCCGCCTTCCTCGAGGACGCGCTGGGGGGCTGATGCTCCCCACGCTCTGAGCCAATAGAAACAGATATCTGATCAACGGAACAAAAATCATGGCAACAGAAATCCGCGTTCCCACCCTTGGCGAATCCGTCAGCGAAGCGACCGTCGGCACCTGGTTCAAGAAGGTCGGCGACGCCATCAAGGCCGATGAACCCCTGCTCGAACTCGAAACCGACAAGGTGACGATCGAAGTTCCGGCTCCGGCCGCAGGCACGCTCTCTGAAATCGTCGCCCAGGCCGGCGAGACCGTCGGGCTCGGCGCGCTGCTCGGCCAGATCGCTGCAGGTGCCGCTGGCGCCGCAGCGGCCGCTCCGGCTGCTGCCGCCGAAAAGAAGGCCGAGCCGGCTGCTGCCGCCCCGGCCGCTGCTGCAGCACCGGCTGCCTCGTCGATGCCGCCGGCACCGTCGGCTGGCAAGCTGCTTGCCGAAAACAACCTCTCGGCCGATCAGGTCGACGGCTCCGGCAAGCGTGGCCAGGTGCTGAAGGGCGACGTCCTTGCAGCCGTCGCCAAGGGCATCTCGACGCCGGCCGCTTCCGAGCCAGCCAAGGTCCAGGCCCGTGCGCCGTCGACGGCTGAAGACGTCGTTCGCGAAGAGCGCGTCAAGATGACCCGCCTGCGCCAGACGATTGCCCGTCGCCTCAAGGATGCGCAGAACACTGCCGCCATGCTCACCACCTACAACGAGGTGGACATGAGCGCCGTCATGTCGCTGCGCAACAAGTACAAGGACATCTTCGAGAAGAAGCACGGCGTGAAGCTCGGCTTCATGGGCTTCTTCACTAAGGCCGTCACCCACGCGCTGAAGGAAATCCCGGCCGTCAACGCCGAGATCGACGGCACCGACATCATCTACAAGAACTACTGCCACATCGGCGTCGCCGTCGGCACGGACAAGGGTCTTGTGGTTCCGATCGTTCGCGATGCCGACCAGATGTCGATCGCCGAGATCGAAAAGGACATCGGTCGCCTCGGTAAGGCTGCCCGTGACGGCGCGCTGTCGATGGCCGACATGCAGGGCGGCACCTTCACCATCTCCAACGGTGGCGTCTACGGTTCGCTGATGTCTTCGCCGATCCTCAACGCGCCGCAGTCGGGCATCCTCGGCATGCACAAGATCCAGGAGCGTCCGGTCGCCATCGGCGGCCAGGTCGTCATCCGCCCGATGATGTACCTCGCGCTCTCCTACGATCACCGCATCGTCGACGGCAAGGAAGCCGTGACCTTCCTCGTGCGCGTCAAGGAAAGCCTGGAAGATCCGGAACGCCTGGTTCTCGATCTCTGATATCCGGAAACAGCGGGGGCGTCCTTCATGCCCCCGCCGTTCGCCGTCCGCGATCACGCGCGGCGAAAACCGTCTCTGCGGCCTGGCCGGAGAGACTGGCCGTCAGGGCCGATGATGTCGATCCGAACCGCTCCTGCGATTGCGAGGGATGATGGAAGCCGCCGCAGCGTCGACTGAAATCTGGGTGCTTGGCTGGAGCGTGGTGTTCCTGATCGTGCACATCCTGGTGCAGGCGCTGTCGCTCGATCTCGCCGGCGATCTCGGTTTCAAATATCTGCTCGGCCCCCGCGACGAACAGCGCGTTTCGAAGAGCATCGTGGCAGGACGTTTGCTGCGGTCGCTTCGCAACATGCTGGAAACCTATCCGGCCTTTGTTGGGCTTGCGCTCGCCCTGGCGGTGACCGGCAAGACCGGCGGTCTCGGCGCCATCGGCGCAGTGACCTGGCTTCTGGCACGGCTGGCTTACACTGTTCTCTACGCGGCCGGCGTTCCCGTGTTGCGCACCCTCGTCTGGTTCGTGTCGATCATTGCGCTGTTGCTGATGGTCGTCCGGCTCATGGCATAGCATCCCGGCGACAAGGCAAGAGGAGACTGGCATGGCATTCGGACCCGACGTTCCGCCGATCCAGGCGCATATCTGCGTCAAGGACGGGCTTGCCGCCATCGCCTTTTACGAGAAGGCGCTCGGTGCGGTGAATACATTCCACGCGATGGCCGAGGACGGCAAACGCGTCATGCACGCCAGTCTGGCGATCTACGGCGGCGAGGTGATGCTGCACGACGAATTCCCCGAATTCGGCGGCAGCGTGCTTTCGCCGAACACGATCGGCGGTACCGGCGTTGCGATCAGCATCAACCTGGCGAAGGCTGCCGATGTCGACGCAGCCTACGACAAGGCGGTGGCCGCCGGGGCATCGACAGTTCTGGAGCCGCAGGATACCTTCTGGCACGCACGCTACGCGCGCATCCAGGATCCCTTCGGCCACGTCTGGGCCTTCAACGCACCGGTCGCAAACCCATGAGCCAGTATTTCTTCGAACTCGCATCGCTGATGGCGATCTTCGCCTTCGCCATCGTCTCACCCGGCGCCGACCTCGCGATGGTCATGCGCCAGTCGATCGTGCATGGCCGCCGCCCGGCGATCATCACGTCCTTCGGCATCGGCACGTCGCTGATGTTCCATGTGACCTACACGATCCTCGGCCTCGGGCTGATCATTTCGCAGTCGATCTATCTGTTCAACATCGTCAAATGGTGCGGCGTCGCTTACCTGATCTATATCGGCATCAAGGCGCTTCGCGCCGGCCAGACGGAGATCAACGTCGACCACACGGAAGGCAACCGGCCGGTCAAGGGCCAGTCGGCGGCCAAGGCCTTCGGCCTCGGCTTTGCCGCCAACGCGCTCAACCCCAAGCCGGTGTTCTTCTTCCTGTCGATCTTCTCGACGGTCGTTCACGCCCATACGCCGATGATGATCAAGTTCGGCTACGGCCTTGTCATGGCGACCTGCCTGATCTCGTGGTTCGTCGGCGTCAGCCTGTTCATGACGACGCCGCGCATGCGTGCTGCGTTTACCCGCGCCAGCAAGTGGATCGACCGCGCCAGCGGCGTGGTCTTCATCGCGCTCGGCCTCAAGCTCGCGACGGAGAAGGCTGCCTGATCATGCGCTCCGGTCGTCTCCTTTCAGCCCTGCTCGGTCTTGCCTTTGCTGCGCCGGCGATCGCCGCTGACTGCAAGCAGTCGCACGCGATCTACGGCGACCGCGACGGGGCCTACGAGCTGCGTTTCGAACCGGTCGGCTCGGCAAGCGCCGCGACCAGCAACCACTTCAAGGTGGCGGTTCTCAAGCCCGGCCTGCTGCTCGATGGCGTCGTCATGCCGGCGGGCGAGCCGGAACGGGCGACCGGGCTGATCATGCACAATTGCCCCGAGGGGGATGCGACCGGCGAGGAACTGCGCGCCTGTACTGTGTGGCAGGGTGTCGTCTACGCGCTCGACAAGGCCGGCGCGATCAGCGAGATCCCGCAAGAGACCGAGACGGCGGCCGAGCAACTGCTGCTTCCCGACTTCGGTCCGTCGCTTCGCGCTTCGACCGCCTGGGGCAAGGGCAAGGCCGAGGCCGACAGTTGGGATGCCTTCACGTTCAAGGGATGCGCCGCATGAGTGCGAGCCCTGTTCTTCTCGTGACCGGCGGCAGCCGCGGCATCGGTGCTGCAATCTGCCTTGGCGCTGCAAAAGCCGGCTGGCGGGTCGTTGTCAATTATGCGTCGAACCGCGATGCGGCCGATGCGGTTGTCGGCGCGATCGAGCGGGCCGGCGGCACGGCGATCGCAGTTCAGGGCGATGTCGGCTCCGAGGCGGATGTCCAAGCGATCTTTGCTGCCGTCGATTCGGCTTTCGGCCGGCTGGACGGGCTCGTCAACAATGCCGGCATCGTCGGACAGACGGCACGTGTCGACGAGATGTCGCCCGAGCGGCTTGAGCGCATGTTCCGCATCAACGTCACCGGCTCCATCCGCTGTGCAGCGGAAGCCGTCCGGCGCATGTCGACACGATACGGGCACCAGGGCGGTGTCATCGTCAACATCTCCTCGGTTGCCGCCACGCTTGGCTCGCCGGCGCAGTATGTCGATTACGCCGCCTCGAAGGGTGCGATCGACACCTTCACGACAGGGCTTTCGCGCGAGGTCGCGACCGAAGGCATTCGCGTCAACGCGATACGGCCCGGCATCATCGATACCGAGATCCACGCCTCCGGCGGCCTGCCGGACCGGGCGCGTGATCTCGCCTTCACCATTCCCGTTCAGCGACCCGGCACGGCCGAGGAAGTCGCTGACGCGGTTCTCTACCTCCTGTCGGATAAGGCGACTTATGTGACGGGGGCAATTCTCAATGTCAGCGGCGGACGGTAACCGTCCTGAAGGAAGGATATTCTAATGGCTTATGATCTCATCGTTATCGGCAGCGGCCCCGGCGGCTATGTCTGCGCGATCAAGGCGGCCCAGCTCGGTCTGAAGGTCGGCGTCGTCGAAAAGCGCGCCACCTACGGCGGCACCTGCCTCAACATCGGCTGCATCCCGTCGAAGGCGTTGCTGCATGCTTCCGAGATGTTCCATCAGGTTGCCCACGGTGTTGACGCGCTCGGCGTCGAAGTCGCGGCACCGAAGCTGAACCTCGAAAAGATGATGGCCCACAAGGACGCGACCGTTAAGGCCAATGTCGACGGCGTCTCGTTCCTGTTCAAGAAGAACAAGATCGACGGCATCCAGGGCACCGGCAAGGTGCTCGGCCAGGGCAAGGTCTCCGTCACCAACGACAAGGGCGAGGAACAGATCCTCGAAACCAAGAACATCGTGATCGCCACCGGCTCCGACGTCGCTGGCATCCCGGGCGTCAAGGTCGATATCGACGAGAAGGTGATCATCTCGTCGACGGGCGGCATCGCGCTCGAGAAGGTTCCGGCCAACATGATCGTCGTCGGTGGCGGCGTCATCGGCCTCGAACTCGGCTCGGTCTGGGCCCGCCTCGGCGCCAAGGTCACCGTTGTCGAGTATCTCGACACGCTTCTCGGCGGCATGGATGGCGAGGTTGCCAAGCAGTTCCAGCGCATGCTCGCCAAGCAGGGCATGGACTTCAAGCTCGGCGCCAAGGTGACCGGCGTCGTCAAGGACGGCAAGGGCGCCAAGGTGACGTTCGAGCCGGTCAAGGGCGGTGACGCCCAGACGCTCGATGCCGATGTCGTGCTGATCGCCACCGGCCGCAAGCCCTACACCGACGGTCTTGGCCTTGCGGAAGCGGGCGTCGTCATGGACCAGCGCGGCCGCGTCGAGATCGACAATCACTTCCAGACAAGCGTCGCCGGCGTCTACGCGATCGGCGACGTCGTGCGCGGCCCGATGCTCGCCCACAAGGCGGAAGACGAAGGTGTTGCCGTTGCCGAGATCCTCGCCGGTCAGGCCGGCCACGTGAACTATGACGTCATCCCCGGCGTCGTCTACACCCAGCCGGAAGTCGCCTCCGTCGGCAAGACCGAAGAAGAGCTGAAGGCGGCTGGTGTCGCCTACAAGGTCGGCAAGTTTCCCTTCACCGCCAATGGCCGTGCGCGCGCGATGCTCGCCACCGACGGCTTCGTGAAGATCCTTGCGGACAAGGAAACCGACCGTGTGCTCGGCGGCCATATCGTCGGCTTCGGCGCCGGCGAGATGATCCACGAGATCGCGGTTCTGATGGAATTCGGCGGTTCGTCGGAAGACCTCGGCCGCACTTGCCACGCGCACCCGACCATGTCGGAAGCGGTCAAGGAAGCGGCACTTTCGACCTTCTTCAAGCCGATCCACATGTAAGGATCATGCAGGGGGCTGCGATCACGCGGCCCCCTGTTTCCGGCCGCGCTCGTGCATGCCGGCTGGCCCTTGTGGTCATTGCACACTCAGTGGCGTCAGCGCCCGCTGACATTGTCGCCATCGGCAGTCCTGTTCGCCAAGCGACCGTATCATTCTTCTGAAGCAGACCTGAGGGCGTGGAAACGCTCCTCGAACTCGCGCCTCAGGCTGCGCCGGGCCTCGGCAGCGCGCTGCCGGCGTTTGCGGTCGGCCGTGTCGGTGACAAGGGTCGGAACCGGAGTCGGGCTGCCGTCGGCATCGACGGCGACCATGGTAAAATAGCAGGAATTGGTGTGGCGGCGCTCGCCGCTCCTGATGTTCTCGGCCTCGACCCGGATGCCGATTTCCATCGAGGTGCGGCCGGCATTGTTGACGGCTGCACGGAAGGTGACGAGCTCGCCGACATGGATCGGCTGGCGGAAGGTGACCTGGTCGACCGAGAGCGTCACGGCATATTGCTGAGAATAGCGCGAGGCACAGGAGAAGGCCACGCGATCGAGGAGATTGAGCAGCGCACCGCCATGGACCTTACCGCTGAAGTTCGCCATATCCGGCGTCATCAGTACGACCATCTCGAGTTCGCGTGTGTCGTAGCTGGTTTCCATTGTCCATCTCCAGATTTTGCAGCGTCCCGCCTGAGTTATGCAGCTTGCCGGAGCGAAGGGAAGGGGTGGAGGGCGGAGGATCTGGAAGAGGGGATGTGACGATTGGCCCGAGGGCTGCGACAAGCGGTCTTCTGTCCAGGCACGGGGGAGGGCGCGATCATGTCTGCAAGGACAGACGACGCGCGCGTCAGGAGGAAAGATGAAACCGAGAGCCGTGGCCATATCGTTGCCGAGCCGGCATCTACCGAATGCCGATTGGGCCGACCGCTTCGAGCTTGCCCTTGATGGCAAGGGCGTGACCGCGGCGGAAGCCGCCGAACGTTCGCTTGGCCGGTCGCCGCGATGGGTCCGCGTGTTGCTGCGCCTGCGCAACCGCATCGTCTCGATCATCGGCCTGAAGTCGGCGGCGCCGTCCAGCCGTCTGGGACTGATCGGGGCGTTTCCTGTCGTTTCGAAGAGTGATGACGAAGTGGTGCTCGGCTTCGATGACAAGCATCTCGATTTCCGCATCGTCGTCGACGTCCGGGCGGGGTCGGCGGTCAATCAGATCGTCGGCGTCACCACGCTTGTGCGCAGGCACAACACGCTCGGGCGGGTTTACCTCATGGCCGTCACGCCGTTTCACAAGGCTATCGTGCCGACACTTCTGGCGCGGGTGGCAGGTCCCGGCGGTTAAGTCCGGGGTTCAATTTTCAGTCCGGACAAAAGCAGGTCGAGATTGTCGCGTGCGCTGGTGAGGCGCATGGCCGGATCTTCCGCCTCGGCAATCCAGAGCGCCGCATCGGAGAGCGCGCCATTGATCAGCCGCGCCAATGTCTCGGCATTTCCCGGACGTACGACGCCCGCGGCGATCATCGCCGAAAGCCTGGTGGCAAACGACGCGAGGCATTGGCGCCGGCTCGGTTCCAGCACGCTTGCTCCGAGTACGGCCGGCGCATCCTTCAACACGATCTGTCGGATTTCCGGTTCGAGCGCCATTTCCAGATAGAGCCTGCAGCGGCGCACGAAACCGTCCCACGGCTCCGGGGTCGCGGAGGCTGCGTCGAGCCGTGCGTCCATCTCGCCGTCCAGAGTCTCCACGACCGCACGCAGCAGGCCCTTCTTGTCGCCGAAATGATGATAGAGCGCCCCACGCGTGAGCCCGGCCAAGGCGGTGAAATCGTCCATCGAAGTCTCCGCATATCCGCGTTGCCTGAACGCTTCCCGGGCGGCGGCGATCAGCTTTGCCTTCGTTTCCGCGATCATGTCGCTGCGCGCGCGCCTTGTCATTTGCAGCTCCTCCTTTTGCATGCGGTTCGTATGTTAATTGACATGCGAAGCGTATGTCAATATCACTGCCATACGCGGCGTATGTTAATGACGCGACGCTCAGACATGTATTGCAGGAGTTTTCATGGCCAATCCCTATGCACAGATCTTTGCTGCCAAAGGCACGGTGGGCTTCACCTTGGCGGGATTGGTGTCACGGTTGCCATTGTCGATGATGGGCATCGGCATCATCACCATGCTGGCTCAGTCCCGCGGCAGCTACGGGCTGGCTGGCGGTGTGGCCGCCGCCTTCACGCTGGCCTCGGCACTGCTGGCGCCGCAGGTTTCCCGGCTCGTCGATCGCTTCGGCCAGAGCCACGTCCTGCCGGTCGCCGCGGCACTCAGCCTTCTCGGCAGCTCGGCTCTCCTCGTCTCGACCCATTGGCGGGCGCCGGACTGGACACTCTTCGTCTTTTCCATTCTTGCCGGGTGCACGCCCAGCATGTCGGCGATGACCCGGGCGCGATGGACCGAGCTCTATCGCGGCCGTCCGGAGCTGAAGACCGCCTTTTCGCTCGAATCGGTCTTCGACGAGATCTGCTTCATCGTCGGGCCGCCGATCGCCGTGGGCTTAAGCGTCGGCCTGTTTCCCGAGGCCGGACCGCTGGCGGCTGCGGCATGCCTGGCCATCGGGGTCACCGCCTTCGTGCTGCAGAAAGGCACCGAGCCACCGGTCAAGCCGACCGAGACGATGGCGCCCGGTTCGGTCCTTCGTTACCCGGCGCTGCGCGTGCTGATTGTCGCGCTCGCCGGCATGGGCATCATTGTCGGCACGATCGACGTGGTCAGCGTCGCCTTTGCCGAGGCCGAAGGGCGTCCAGCGGCGGCGAGCCTCGTGCTCTCCCTCTATGCCCTCGGTTCCTGCATCGCCGGTCTGGCGTTCGGTGCGGTCCGGATCGGCCTGCCTTTGGCGAAGCTGTTCATGATCGGTGCGGGCATGACCGCCGCCAGCACATTGCCGCTGCTCTTTGCCGACGGGATCGGCAGCCTTGCGACGATGATGTTCATTTCGGGCGTGTTCTTTGCGCCGACGATGATCGTTGCCTTGAGCATCGGCGAAACCGCCGTGCCGCCGTCGAAGCTGACGGAAGGGCTGACCTGGCTGACCACCGGTCTCGGCATCGGTGTTGCGGCGGGCGCGGCGGTGTCAGGCGGCGTGGTCGCGCGCTTCGGCGTTCAGGCCGGCTTCACCATTGCGCTCGCCGCCGGGGCCTTGATCCTTGCCGCAGCGTTCTGGGGTTATCGCCGTCTGTCGTGGATCGAGAGTGATTCTACCACTGCGCGCGCGTCCGAGGTCGTTTCCCGTGCCGGTGCGCAAGGCTGAGAAGGGAGCGTCGTGCCGGCGGGCGCTCGCTGACGGCCGGCCCGTCAGTTGGCGCGCGTGACCGTAAAACCCTGGGCGCGAAGCAGTTCGACCAGACCTTCCTTGCCCGGCAGGTGCAGTGCGCCGACCGCCATGAAGGCGCCGCCGTCCTTGAGGATCGGTTCGGCGCGCGTCGCCATGGTTTTGTTGCGGTCGACGATGATGCGCTGCTCGAAATCGGCATAGCCGAAATCCTCGGCGCTCTTGTTCGAAACGGCTTTCATCATCGGCATGATCATGCCGGTGTCGCCTACGAGATAGAGATCGGTCATCGTCGCGAAGACGTCGTCGATGGTCTTGCCGAGCGCGAGCGTCTCGATGAGGGCGCGTAGATGCAGTTCGGTCGGCAGCGAGTCCATGGCGGCGAGCTGCTCGACCAGCGTTTCCAGCCCCTTCAGCCTCTTGCCCTGACTGACGGCATCCTCGGCGATCTTCTTGTCGAGGAAGGAGGCGCCTGCAGCCTTGCGGCTCATTTCGCAGGCGGGCAGCGCGACGAAGCTCGCGATCATCCAGGGCTTCATGCGGGAAACCAGGGTCAGCGGAATGCCGCGTGCCTTAAGGCCTGTTTCGAGCTGTTCGCGGTCGTCGGGCTTCAGGAAGTCGGCGATCGTCTTGTTGTCCGGAAGCATGGTGAGATCGGGCCGCATCAGGATCGCGGCGGCCGACTTCTTCTCATCGATGATCTCGTCCGATTCAACGATGACGGTCGAGGCTGCCTCAAAGGCGGCGGGCGCCTCAGTCGGCAGGGCCAGCACGCGCGGATCGGTGACATGCATCGTGCCAAGCAGCCAGGACGGCGCGACACCGTCCTTCTCGATCTTCCAGAAGATGCCCTTGCTGTTCGGGATGGCGGCAGCTTCCGCTTCGAGTGCGGCCAGTTTCGTCGGGTCGGATTTTGCAAGCGCGGTCAGAACATTCGCGCCGCCACATTCGACCTCCGTGGCATCAGCCTCAGCGACGAAGACGAGAGCGACAAGGAGGCAGGCGGCGAGCATGACATGGAGCAGGGCGGCCAGCCAAAGTGCGCCATCGGCGAGCCGCGCAAGCAGGTGCCGCGGCAGGTTTTGCTGAGGTCTCGCAAAGGCGGTCATCGTTCTTCCCTGACAGTCGCATGGTCGATAGTCGACCCTAGGCCCGGGCCGGTCACGGCTTCCCTAACGGGCATGGTTAATCCGCCCTTTCGCCGAAAATCAGGCGCGCGGGTGAGCGCGGTCGTAGATTTCCAGAAGCCGAGCCGAATCGACGCCGGTATAGACCTGGGTGGTCGACAGGCTGGCATGGCCGAGCAGTTCCTGAATGGTCCTGAGATCGCCGCCGCCGGCCAGCAGATGGGTGGCGAAGGAGTGGCGCAGCGCATGCGGCGTTGCCGTCTCGGGCAGGCCGAGCGCCCCGCGCAGCTTCTGCATTTCGCGCTGGATGATCGCCGGCTGCAGCTTGGCGCCGCGCGCGCCCAGGAACAGCGGCGCATCGGCCGCGATCGGATAGGGGCAGAGCTTCAAGTAGGTGGCGACGGCCTCGCGCGCCGCTTCGATCAGCGGCACGATGCGGGTCTTGTCGCCCTTGCCGACGATGCGCAGCGACGAGGGCGCGCCGGCAAATGCTGACGGCGTGAGGCCGAGCGCCTCGGAAATGCGCAGGCCGCAGCCGTAGAGCAGGGTCAGCACCGCTGCGTTGCGCGCCGCGATCCAGGGTTCCTCGGCAAGTTGCGCCTCGGACGTCACGACATTCAGCGCTTCGCGATCGGTGAGCGGCTTCGGCAGGGATTTGGGCTGTTTGGGCGAACGCACCGCAGCCGCACCGGCCGCGTTGGCAAGGCCGTTGCGTTCGAGATAGCGCAGGAAGGAGCGAAGCCCGGCCAGCCCGCGGCCGAGCGTGCGGGCGCCGGCGCCGCCCTTGCGACGCTGGGCGAGGAAGCCGCGAAGGTCAGCCGGCCTCAGCGTGCGGATATCGGAAAGCCGTGGCGGCCCGGCGAGATGGCCGGTGAGAAATGTCAGGAATTGCCGGGTGTCGCGCTCATAGGCCTCGACGGTATTGTCGGAGAGGCGGCGCTCCCGCATGAGGCCGTCCAGCCAGCGCTGACGCTCGGCAAGTAGCTCGGGATGGCCGATGACGAGGAACTCGTTCATTGTCGTTTTCCTGAGTTTGTCGGTCCGCGACAATGCCCTGACGCATCTTAGGTTTTTGCTAATGCACCCTTGGAATCTGTCATCCTTCGATCATATAGAATTGCGATGGTCAGCCGCAAACAAACGGATCGGACTATGGCGGGACGGGATTCGGTGAACGGATTCGCGCATTTTGCAGAAGTAATCACCCTGGTCTCCCAGGGGCAGCCTGGCCACATCGTCGACACGCTGATCGCGGAGCGTGGCCAGCGGATCGTCAAGAGCCCGCTATGGCCGCTGATGCGGCCTTTTCTCTACACGTTGCTGAACTATCGCAAGGCGCACGAGTTCGCCGATGCCGTCGCCAACATGCCGGGATTCCAGGCCTTCGAGCACCTGAGCTCGCTGCTTTCGCTGGAGGTGCGGGTCGACCGGGCCGAGCGCATTCCCGCCAAGGGCGGCTTCCTGCTCGTCAGCAACCACCCGACCGGCATTGCCGATGGGATCGCCGTTTTCGACCTCTTGAAGAGCCGGCGGCCGGACATGATGTTCTTCGCCAATCGCGACGCCATCCGCGTCAATCCGCGCTTCGTCGAAATGGTCATCCCGGTCGAATGGCGCGAGGAACACAAGAGCAAGCTGAAGGCGCGTGAGACGCTGCAGGTGACCAACCGGGCGATCGGCGAGGGTAAGGCGACGGTGCTCTTCCCCTCGGGACGCATCGCCTACTGGGCCGAAGGATGTCTCAACGAGCGGCCATGGAAGACATCGGCCGTGGGCTTTGCGCGCAAATACGGCCTGCCGATCCTGCCGGTGCATATGAGCGCCCGCAATTCCGGCCTGTTCTACTGGTTCGCCAAATGGTCGACCGAGCTGCGCGACATGACCGTGTTCCACGAACTGCTGAACAAGAAGGGCGATCTTTTCGACTTTCGCATCGGCAACCTCATCCCGCCGGAGGCGCTGGAAGGTGAAACGGGCGAGGTGACGAAGGCGCTCGAACGACACACGGTCTTCGATCTGGCGCTGGATGCCGACGCGGCCTTCAAGCCCCGGCTGCAAACGGCGGCCGCGCTCTAGCGACTGTCGTGGCTTACGGAAACGCTGGCGGGCTTCACCCCGCGCGGCGGATCGGCTAGGTCTGAGCCATGCAGCTTCAATCCATGTTTGCCGAAAACTACCGTTCGCTGAGGTCGATCCGCATGGATCTGACCGGGGTCAACCTGTTCATCGGCGAAAACGGCGTCGGCAAGTCCAATCTCTACCGGGCGCTTCAACTCGTGCAAGCCGCCACGCGGGGCACTTTGGCGCGCGAGATTGCCGAAGAGGGCGGAATGTCGTCGGCGCTCTGGAGCGGCCGCCGGCGTGCCGACAAGCCGGCGCGCATAAGGCTCGAAACCGAGCTTCTGGACGAGGAGCGGGCCATCACCTTCCGCTACCGCATCGAGGCCGGGCTGCGTCCGCCGAAGGCTGCGGCCGGGTTCGCCTATGAGCCACAGGTCAAGGAAGAGGAACTGACGGTCGAAACCGGCCGCCGCCCGGTGACGATGATGAAACGCGTGGGCCCCGGCATCTTCGTGCGCGGCGAACGCGGGCGGATGGAGGATTATCCGGAGCAGGCGCTGACGTCCGAAACGGCGATCTCGCTGCTCGGCGATGCCGGCCATTATCCGGAGGTCGGCACCTTCCGCCGTGCGGTCGAGCAGTGGCGCTTTTTTCACGGCTTCCGCACCGACCGCGATTCGCCGTTGCGGCTGCCCTGCCTTGCGGTGACCGCGCCGATGCTCGACGAGACCGGCGTCAATATGGCGGCCGTCTTTGCAACGCTCCGTCACACGCGCGAGGACACGGTCGATCTCGACCGGGCCATCGCCGACGCGTTCGGCGGCGCTTACCTCGGTGTTCCCGAACCTGGCCAGTTCGCCGAGTTTTCGCTGGTCTTTCCGGATTTTCCCAACAGACCGTTTTCGCCGCGCGAGCTTTCCGACGGGCAGATGCGTTTTCTGGCGCTGGCGGCCGCACTGCTTTCCTATCGCCGGCCGCGCTTCATCGCGCTCAACGAGCCGGAGACGAGCCTGCACCCGGACATGCTGCCGGCGCTTGCCGACATGATCGCCAGCGCGTCGCGCGAAAGCCAGGTCTGGATCGTCACCCATTCGGAGCGGCTGGCGCAGGAAGTGCGTCAACGCTCGGGCATTCGTCCGCGGCGAGTGATCCGCAAGGACAGCGCCACCTGGATCGACGGCATGCGGCTGACAGGGCTGATGGACGATGACGAGTAGGCAACAAAAAAGCCCGGCGCGGTGGCCGGGCTCTTTCTGAACTTTCCTGAAAGTATCAGGCGATCTTCTGGCCGGTCTTGGCCCAGTCGGCCAGGAAGGTTTCGAGGCCCTTGTCGGTCAGCGGGTGCTTGACCAGCGCCTTCAGCGTTGCCGGCGGTGCGGTGACGACGTCCGCGCCGATGAGGGCGGCTTCCTTGACGTGGTTCACGGTGCGGATCGAAGCTGCGAGGATTTCGGTCTCGTAGCCGTAGTTGTCGTAGATGTGGCGGATCTCGCGGATCAGGTCCATGCCGTCAAACGCGATGTCGTCGAGGCGGCCGACGAAAGGCGAGACGAAGGTCGCGCCGGCCTTGGCGGCGAGCAGGGCCTGGTTGGCAGAGAAGCACAGCGTCACGTTGGTCTGGTGACCGTCAGACGTCAGCGCCTTGCAGGCCTTGAGGCCGTCGAGCGTCAGCGGCAGCTTGATGCAGATGTTGTCGGCGATCTTCGAGAGAACGGCGGCTTCCTTCATCATCTCGGCGTATTCGGTTGCGGTCACTTCAGCCGAAACCGGGCCTTCGACGATGCCGCAGATTTCCTTGGTGACTTCCGTGATGTCACGGCCCGACTTCAGGATCAGCGACGGGTTGGTGGTGACGCCATCGAGGAGGCCGAGATCGTTCAGCTCACGGATTTCCTTGACGTCGGCGGTATCAACGAAAAATTTCATGGGGTCACTCCCTTGGGGCACGATTGCCGTTCGGCGCATATCTACCGGGGAGGAATTCCGTTGGCAGAGATCGCGCGCGTTGAAACTCTGGTGGAACCGTGACAAACCCTGCGGCCTGCAAGGCTGCGGTTCGCAGCGCAGTTTTCTTTAACCGAAACACGTGGCAAGGTCACGGCAAAATGACTCGCGATTCAACCGATTTATTCGGCGATTTGCTCGGGCCCGTTTCGGCCCGTCGCGTCGTGCCGGTCCTGGTGCCCATGCCGGCGCCGAAAGCCTATTCCTATGCGGTTCCCGACGGCATGGCGGTCGAACCGGGCTCGATCGTGCAGGTGCCTCTGGGCCCCCGTCTCGTCGTCGGCGTGGTCTGGGATGGCGATGATGACGGGAGCGTCGATGCCAAGAAACTCAAGACGATCGAGAAGGCTTTCGACTGCCCGCCGCTGACGCGCGACATGCGGACCTTTCTCGATTGGGTGGCCGCTTATACCGTCACGCCGCCGGGGCTGGTGGCGCGTATGGCGCTCCGCGCACCGGCGGCGTTCGATCCCGAACCGATGGTGGAGGCACTGCGTCTCACCGAGATGCGGCCGGAGCGCATGACGGCTGCGCGCGAGCGCGTAATCGCTGCCGCCAGTGACGGTTTTTCCTGGACTCGTTCGGGGCTGGCGCATGCCGCCGGCACGTCGTCGAGTGTGATCGAAGGGCTAACCCAGCAAGGCGTCTTCGAGACCGTCTTCATGGCGCCGCCGCCTGTCGTCGCCTTGCCAGATCCCGATTTCGCCGCGCCCCGGCTCGAAGGCCCACAGAAGGATGCGGCCGCCGATCTGCTGGCAGCGGTAGAGGAGGGCGGCTTCTCGGTGTCGCTGATCGACGGCATCACCGGATCCGGCAAGACCGAGGTCTATTTCGAGGCGATCGCTGCGACCCTTCGCGCCGGGAAGCAGGTGCTGATCCTGCTTCCCGAAATCGCGCTGACGTCGAGCTTCCTCGAGCGCTTCCAGGATCGTTTTGGCGCCAAGCCCGCCGAGTGGCATTCGGACTTGGCTCCCCGCACCCGCGAAAAGGTCTGGCGCCAGGTGACGACAGGCACCGTCCGCGTCGTGGCCGGCGCCCGCTCGGCGCTGTTCCTGCCCTTCGAGGAACTGGGCCTCATCATCGTCGACGAAGAGCACGACCCCGCCTACAAGCAGGAAGATCGCGTCTTCTACAATGCGCGCGACATGGCGGTCGTTCGTGGTCGCATCACCGGCTTTCCCGTCGTGCTCGTCTCGGCGACGCCGTCGCTCGAAAGCCGGGTCAATGGCGACGTCGGCCGTTACAAGCCGATCCACCTGCCGACCCGTTTCGGCGATGCGGCGCTGCCGCGGCTCGGCGTCGTCGACATGCGTCAGCACCCGCCGGCACGCGGCGGCTTTCTGTCGCCGGTGCTCTTGAACCAGGTCGGCAAGGCGGTCGAGCGTGGCGAACAGGCGTTGCTCTTCCTCAATCGTCGCGGCTACGCACCGCTGACGCTCTGCCGCGTCTGCGGCCATCGCTTCCAGTGCCCGGATTGTTCGAGCTGGCTCGTCGAGCATCGCTTCCGCGGGCAGATCCAGTGCCACCAGTGCGGCTACTCCGAGCGCACGCCGGAAGCCTGCCCGGAATGCGGCACGCTCGATCATCTGGTGGCCTGCGGGCCGGGGGTCGAGCGCATCGCCGAAGAGGTGGAGCGGCATTTCCCCGAGGCGCGCACCATCGTGCTTTCTTCCGACCTGATGGGCGTCAAACGGTTGAGGCTGGAGCTTGAAGCCATCACGCGTGGCGAAGCCGATATCGTCATCGGCACGCAACTCGTCGCCAAGGGACATAACTTCCCCCTGATGACACTGGTCGGCATTGTCGATGCGGATCTGGGTCTTGCGAACGGCGATCCGCGTGCGGCGGAGCGGACCTTCCAGCTGCTCTCGCAGGTGACGGGTCGTGCGGGCCGAACGGGTCTCAAAAGCCTCGGCTTGCTGCAGACCTATCAGCCGCAGCATCCGGTGATGCAGGCGATCGTTTCCGGCGATGCCGACGCCTTCTACGACCGCGAGATCGCCGAGCGCGAGAAAGCGCTGCTGCCGCCTTTTGGCCGGCTTGCCTCGCTGATCGTTTCGGCCGACACGCGCCAGGATGCCGAGGGCCACGCGCGCGGCTTGCGGATGGCCGCCCCCCGCACCGAGGGTATCAGTATTCTCGGTCCGGCCGAGGCGCCGCTGGCGCTGGTGCGTGGGCGGCATCGCTTCCGGCTGCTGGTGCATGGCCGGCGTAACAGCGACATGCAGGCCTTCGTCAAGGCGATGATCGCCGCCGGTCCCAAGGAGCGCGGCTCGATCAGCGTCCAGCTCGACATCGATCCGCAGAGCTTCCTGTAGTTCAAGTTTCCTGTGATCGCCGCATTCTGAAGCCCGTGGGCGATTCACAACCGGGGCTACATGCGCTAGAGGTCAGGGACGCATTGCTCCGGCCGACGACGGGGCAGCATGACAACGGGCTCATCTGCGGGAACGGGCATGGAGTTTTATATTCCGACGGAAACCGGCGAGTTCCTCGCCTTCTGCGCGGCGGCGGTAGCAGCGTTGATCGGCGTCGTCATGCTGTTTGCTCCGCGGCTGACCTTTCGCGCAGCCGGCATCGGTATTGCCGAGGGGCGGCGCGGCGGCCTTGCCGAGGCGCGCTCGACCATGGGCGGCATGCATGTGGGGCTCGGTCTTGCCGCCATTCTGCTCGCCCAGCCGATGGTTTATCTCGCTGTCGGCGCGGCCTTTGCGCTCGCCGCCTTCGGCCGAATCCTCTCGATGATGAGCGACAACGGCAGCACGCTCTACAACTGGGCGGCGCTCATCGTTCAGGCGGCACTCGCCATCCTTCCGCTCGCCTATGTCTTCGGCATGATCTGATTGCGATTGCGGGCTTCCCCGCGATTCACAGCGCAGGACCGAATTTACGGCAAAATTCGGCCAAAGGTGGCCGACTTATGCCGCATTCCTGCCCTTCGCGTGTTGCGAGTCCAAACATCCTATGCTAGACGAACCGCGAATTGCGGGGGAAGTGGGTCGCCAGGCCTCGATATCCTGCAAATTATTGCAGCAAATTCAAGATTTTAAGTTGACGGCCCACCGCCAGCGCAGTTCTTGGATGAAATTGAGAGAAGCTTGTGCCCGTGGCAGACACATCCCAGCTTATTTCCGGTGTTGCAGAAAGATATGCGTCCTCGCTTTTTGAACTCGCGCTCAGCGCCGGTTCGGTCGAGGCAGTCGGTGCGGATCTTACCCGCGTCCAGGCCCTGATCGACGGCAGCGACGATCTGAAGCGGCTGATCGCCAGCCCGGTCTTTTCTGCAGACGACCAGTTCAAGGCCATTTCGGCAGTTGCCGCGAAGGCTGGCATCTCCGGGCTCGTCGGTAACTTCCTCAAGGTCGTTGCCCGCAATCGCCGCCTCTTCGCGCTGCCGGGCATGATCAAGGCGTTCCGCCTGATCGCCGCGCGCCATCGTGGTGAAATTTCCGCCGACGTCACGTCGGCCCATGCGCTCTCCGCGGCGCAGGAAACTGAATTGAAGGCGACGCTGAAGAGCGTCACCGGCAAAGACGTGGCGGTCAACGTCACCGTCGACCCGTCTATTCTTGGAGGTCTGATCGTCAAGGTCGGGTCCCGCCAGATTGACACTTCCCTTCGCACCAAACTCTCTACCCTTAAGCTTGCACTGAAAGAGGTCGGCTGATGGATATCCGCGCCGCGGAAATTTCCGCAATTCTCAAAGATCAGATCAAAAATTTCGGCCAGGAAGCAGAAGTCTCCGAAGTCGGTCAGGTGCTTTCCGTCGGTGACGGTATTGCCCGCGTCTACGGCCTCGACAATGTCCAGGCAGGCGAAATGGTCGAATTCCCGGGTGGAATTCGCGGCATGGCGCTGAACCTCGAAGCCGACAACGTCGGTGTCGTTATCTTCGGTTCGGACCGCGACATCAAGGAAGGCGACACCGTCAAGCGGACTGGCGCCATCGTGGACGTTCCGGTTGGTCCGGAACTGCTCGGCCGCGTCGTCGACGCGCTCGGCAACCCGATCGACGGCAAGGGCCCGATCAACGCCAAGCAGCGCTCGCGCGTTGACGTCAAGGCTCCGGGCATCATTCCGCGCAAGTCGGTGCATGAGCCGATGTCGACCGGCCTCAAGGCCATCGACGCCCTCATCCCGGTTGGCCGTGGCCAGCGCGAACTCGTCATCGGCGACCGCCAGACCGGCAAGACCGCGATCATCCTCGACACGATCCTCAACCAGAAGGCCATTCACGACAATGGTCCGGAAGGTGACAAGCTGTATTGCGTCTACGTCGCAATCGGCCAGAAGCGTTCGACCGTTGCCCAGTTCGTGAAGGTTCTGGAAGAGCGTGGCGCTCTGCAGTACTCGATCATCGTTGCTGCGACCGCTTCCGACCCGGCTCCGATGCAGTACCTCGCACCGTTCGCCGGTTGCGCGATGGGCGAATACTTCCGTGACAACGGCAAGCATGCCCTGATCGGCTACGACGACCTGTCGAAGCAGGCTGTTTCCTACCGCCAGATGTCGCTCCTGCTGCGCCGCCCGCCGGGCCGCGAAGCTTACCCGGGCGACGTTTTCTACCTGCACTCCCGTCTGCTCGAGCGCGCTGCAAAGCTGAACGACGACATGGGCGCTGGCTCGCTGACGGCTCTGCCGGTCATCGAAACGCAGGGTAACGACGTTTCGGCGTTCATCCCGACGAACGTGATCTCGATCACCGACGGCCAGATCTTCCTCGAAACCGACCTGTTCTACCAGGGCATCCGTCCGGCCGTTAACGTCGGTCTGTCGGTTTCGCGCGTTGGCTCGGCCGCGCAGATCAAGGCGATGAAGCAGGTTGCCGGCTCGATCAAGGGCGAACTCGCCCAGTATCGCGAAATGGCCGCCTTTGCGCAGTTCGGCTCGGACCTCGACGCCGCTACGCAGCGCCTGCTGAACCGCGGCGCCCGCCTGACCGAACTCCTGAAGCAGCCGCAGTTCTCGCCACTGAAGACGGAAGAACAGGTCGCTGTCATCTTCGCAGGCGTCAACGGTTACCTCGACAAGCTGGCGGTCAACCAGGTCGGCAAGTTCGAGCAGGGCCTGCTTTCGTACATGCGTTCGGAAGGCAAGGACATCCTGGAAACCATCCGCAAGGACAAGGCGATCTCCGACGACGTCAAGGGCAAGCTGAAGGCTGCAATCGACAGCTTCGCCAAGTCTTTCGCCTGAGCGGATTTCATTTAGGACGGATAACGGATGCCTTCACTTAAGGATCTGAAGAACCGGATCGCCTCCGTCAAGGCGACGCAGAAGATCACCAAGGCGATGAAAATGGTCGCCGCGGCGAAGCTTCGGCGCGCGCAGGAGGCGGCCGAGGCCGCCCGGCCTTACTCGCAGCGTATGGCTGCCGTTCTCGCCAACATCGCCCAGGCGGTTGGCGCGGACGACAGCGCGCCTGCGCTGATGACCGGAACCGGCAAGGACGATACGCACCTTCTGGTCGTCTGCACGGCTGAACGCGGCCTTTGCGGCGGCTTCAACTCGCAGATCGCCCGTCATGCCCGCGACCACGTTCGCAAGCTGCTTGCAGCCGGCAAGACGGTCAAGATCATCTGCGTCGGCAAGAAGGGCTTCGATATTCTGCGCCGCGAATACGCGTCGCTGATCATCGATCGTGTCGACCTGCGTGAGGTCAAGAAGATCGGCTTTGAAAACGCCGACCAGATTGGCCACAAGATCATCGCGCTCTTCGAAAAGGGCGAGTTCGATGTCTGCACGCTGTTCTATTCTGAGTTCAAGTCCGTTATCGCCCAGATTCCGACGGCTCAGCAGCTGATCCCCGCTTCGGCCGGCCCGGTCGCAGCGGAAGCATCGGATGCTTCCGCTGTCTACGAATATGAGCCGGACGCGGGCGCGATCCTCAGCGATCTCATTCCGCGCAACATTTCGGTGCAGATCTTCCGGGCCTTGCTCGAGAACGTCGCCGGCGAAATGGGCGCCAAGATGAGCGCGATGGATAACGCGACGCGCAATGCTGGTGAGATGATCAACAAGCTGACGCTGAACTACAACCGTCAGCGCCAGGCTCAGATCACCAAGGAACTCATTGAAATCATCTCGGGCGCGGAAGCGCTCTAAGGTCACGAGAAGAGGGTAAGGATTATGGCTAAGGCAGCTACCCCGAAAGAAACCGCAGCGGAGAAGAAGCCCGCTGCACCGAGGAAGGCAGCTTCCGCCAAGACCGCAGCAGCAGCCGCAACCGGCGCTGTCGGTCGCGTAACGCAGGTCATCGGCGCCGTCGTCGACGTCGCGTTCGACGAAGGCCAGCTTCCGCAGATCCTGAACGCGCTGGAAACCGACAACAACGGTAACCGCCTCGTTCTCGAAGTCGCACAGCACCTCGGCGAAAACGCCGTCCGTACGATCGCCATGGACTCGACCGAAGGTCTCGTCCGCGGCCAGTCGGTCACCGACACCGGCGCACCGATCACGGTTCCGGTTGGCGACGAAACGCTCGGCCGTATCATGAACGTCATCGGCGAGCCGGTTGACGAAGCAGGCCCGCTCGTCACCTCGGGCAAGCGCGCCATCCACCAGGAAGCGCCGTCCTACGTCGAGCAGTCGACGGAAGCGCAGATCCTCGTCACCGGCATCAAGGTCGTCGACCTTCTCGCTCCTTACGCAAAGGGCGGCAAGATCGGCCTCTTCGGCGGCGCAGGCGTCGGCAAGACCGTTCTCATCATGGAACTGATCAACAACGTCGCCAAGGCGCACGGTGGTTACTCGGTGTTCGCAGGCGTGGGTGAACGTACCCGCGAAGGCAACGACCTTTACCACGAAATGATCGAGTCCGGCGTTAACAAGCACGGCGGTGGCGCAGGCTCCAAGGCTGCTCTCGTGTACGGCCAGATGAACGAACCGCCGGGCGCCCGCGCTCGTGTCGCCCTGACGGGTCTGACGATCGCTGAAGACTTCCGCGACAAGGGCCAGGACGTTCTGTTCTTCGTCGACAACATCTTCCGCTTCACCCAGGCAGGTTCCGAAGTGTCGGCTCTGCTCGGCCGTATTCCGTCGGCCGTGGGTTACCAGCCGACGCTGGCGACCGACATGGGTCAGATGCAGGAACGCATCACCACGACGACCAAGGGCTCGATCACCTCGGTTCAGGCCATCTACGTTCCGGCCGACGACTTGACCGACCCGGCACCGGCAACCTCGTTCGCCCACCTGGACGCAACGACCGTTCTGTCGCGCTCGATCGCCGAAAAGGGTATCTACCCGGCCGTTGACCCGCTCGACTCGACCTCGCGCATGCTCGACCCGATGATCGTCGGCGAAGAGCACTATGAAGTGTCGCGTAAGGTGCAGACGACCCTGCAGCGCTACAAGGCGCTCCAGGACATCATCGCCATCCTGGGCATGGACGAACTGTCTGAAGAAGACAAGCTGGCCGTTGCCCGCGCTCGTAAGATCGAACGCTTCCTGTCGCAGCCGTTCTTCGTCGCCGAAGTCTTCACCGGTTCGCCGGGCAAGCTCGTCGCTCTCGAAGACACGATCAAGGGCTTCAAGGGCCTGGTCAACGGCGAGTACGACCACCTGCCGGAAGCTGCCTTCTACATGGTTGGCTCGATCGAAGAAGCGATTGAAAAGGCCAAGAAGCTGGCTGCCGAAGCCGCTTGATAGCACTGTTAAGCCTCGGCGCTGCACAAGCGCCGAGGCTTTCATCCTGTCCTTTCGCAAGGATAGGGAAGACATGCACAGCCGCCTCTCAGGTGGCGCGCCCACAAGAAGTGAATGGTCATGGCCGATTTCAACTTTGAGCTTGTTTCCCCCGAGCGCCTGCTCGTCTCTGAAAAGGTGACGGAAGTCGTCATCCCGGCGACCGAGGGCGAGATGACCGTGATGGCCAATCACGCGCCGACGATGACGACGGTGAAGCCCGGCGTGGTCACGGTGAAGCTGGCCGACGGCAAGACGGAGCGCTTTGCGGTGTTTGGCGGCTTTGCCGACATCCTGCCGACCGGCTGCACGCTGCTCGCCGAATCCGCCGTTCATGTCGATGAACTCGACCGCACGGCTCTCGAAAGCCGTATCGACGCGGTTCGTGCCGAGCTGGAAGGCGCCGGCGACGAAAAGAAGACCCGTCTGGAGCAGTTCGTCGCCGAACTGACGAAGCTCGGCGAGATCGTGATCCCGGCCTGAAAGGGACACCCGGAAGGGTGAAGCGAATGAGAAAGCCCCGCCCTCGAGCGGGGTTTTTTGTTGCCTGTTTTGTCCGATCTTGTAACCAATAGCAGCCGGACCGGCCGCTTTAGCCATTCTTCATTAGAGCTGCTGTACTGAGCCGGCATCGTTCAGCCTAGGAAGAGAGACTGCTGGCATGACGTCGAAGATTGTTCCTGTCATCATGGCCGGCGGAAAGGGCACCCGACTGTGGCCGCTCTCGCGCTCCGCCGCGCCCAAGCAGTTCCTGCAGATTCTTTCCGAGCGATCGCTGTTCCAGCAGACGCTCGAACGCGTGGGCGACCGCACGCGATACGAACCTGCCATCGTTGTCACCAACAGCGACTTTCGCTTCATCGTCGCCGAGCAAGCCCGTGCGATCGAGGCTGAGCTCGGCGACATCCTCTTGGAGCCGGTGGCGCGCAACACCGCACCGGCCCTTGCCGCCGCCGCCTTTGCAGTCCTTGGCCGCTACGGCGAAGGGGCGATCATGCAGGTGCTCGCCTCCGATCACGAGATCGATGCCGGCGTCCTCTACGAGGACTGCATCCTGAGAGCGCAGGCGGCCGCCGGGCGGGGAGAGCTGGTGACCTTCGGCATCACGCCGACCGAGCCGGCCACCGGTTACGGCTATATCGAGTGTGGCGACGAGCTGGCCGAAGGTACGAACCGGGTGGTGCGTTTTGTCGAGAAGCCGGATCGGGCGAAAGCCGAGTCGATGATCGCGACCGGGCGCTATCTCTGGAACTCCGGCCTGTTCATGCTGCCGGTGACGCTCTTCCTCGACGAGTTGAAGCGCTTTGCGCCCGAAGTCTTCGACGCAGCGAAGGCTGCGGTCGAAGGTGCCTACAAGGATCTCGATTTCACCCGGCTGCACGGCGAGAGCTTTGCAGCCGCTCCGGATATTTCCGTCGACTACGCCGTGTTCGAAAAGACCGACCATGCAGCCGTTGTGCCGTCGTCCTTCCCCTGGTCGGATCTCGGAAGCTGGGATGCGGTGTGGAAGACCGGGCGCAAGGATGACGACGGCAATGTCGTCACGGACCGGGCGACGGTGTCGAACACCCGCAACTCGCTGGTTCTGTCACGCGACATTCACCTGGCGGTGCAGGGGTTGGAAGACGTGGCCGTCATCGCCGGCGAGGACGCCGTCTATGTCGGGCGGCTAGACGACAGCCAGAGCGTCGGCCATATCGTCAAGGCGCTCGCGCGTTCTCCCAAAACCGCAGCGCTGACGGAAGTGCACCCCACTGCCTACCGTCCCTGGGGCGCGGTGGCCGCGCTTTCCGACGGCGAGCGCTTCTCGGTGAAGCGGCTGCGTGTGACGCCCGGCAAGAAGATCTCCCTGCAGAAGCACCATCACCGCGCCGAGCACTGGATCGTCGTGCGCGGCACGGCGGAGATCACTATGGGCGGCGAGACGCGGCTCCTGCACGAGAACGAGTCCGTGTTCATTCCGCAGGGCACGGTGCACCGGCTGCACAACCCGGGCAAGATTCCGCTCGAGCTGATCGAGGTGCAGACCGGCTCCTATCTCGGCGACGACGACACCGTTCGCATTGAAGACGAATTCGGCCGCAACTAAGCGCATCGCATCGTTGGCGGACCGTGAAACGAAAAATGCCCGGGCTGAACCCGGGCATTGAAGTCGGCGCGTCAGGACTGATTGGCTCAGCCGGCGACGCGCGCGCTCTCGCCCTTCTGGGCGTAGTAGTGACCGAAGCGGTTGGCGAGGAAGGTGTCGAGGCCGATGTCTTCCTGACGAACGAAACCCTTCTGGGCGATCTTGCCTTCGGCGAGCAGATCGAGCACGGCACAGATGCTGCCGGCCGTGGTGATCTGGATGCCGCTCTGCATGCGACCGGCAACGACGCCGCTATAGACCTTGTTGGCGTAGGTTTCCTGGATCAGGCGACCGTCGCGGAAGCCCGAAACGGTAACGAAGATCACGACGACGTCCTGGGTGGTGGTCGGTAGCGAATTTTCGAAGATGTCCTTGAGGACTTCGCGGCGGTGACGCAGGCCGAGGTCGTTCAGCAGCGCCTTCATGATGGCTGCGTGACCCGGGTAGCGGATCGTCTTGTAGTTCAGCGTGCGGACCTTGCCCTTCAGCGTCTCGCAGAGCGTGCCGAGGCCGCCCGAGGTGTTGAAGGCTTCGTAGGTGACGCCATCGAGCGAGAATTCTTCGCGCTCTTCCATGGCCGGAACTTCGATCAGGTTGCTCTCAACGATCGCCTCGCAGGGCTCGATGTATTCGTTGATGACGCCGTCGGTGCTCCAGGTGAGGTTGTAGTTCAGAGCGTTCGACGGGTACTGCGGTAGGGCGCCGACGCGCATGCGCACGCTTTCCAGCGTCTGGAAGCGGCTGGCGAGATCGTTGGCGACGATCGAGATGAAGCCCGGTGCGAGGCCGCACTGGGGGATGAAGGCGGTGTTCGCCTTGGCGGCGATCGCCTTGACCTGGCGGGTGGATTCGACGTCTTCGGTAAGATCCAGGTAGTGGATGCCGGCTTCGGCAGCGGCTTCGGCGATTGCGACCGTCAGGTGGAACGGAGCGGCGCTGAGCACGGCAAACTTGCCGGAGAGAAGGGCGACGAGCGCCTTCTTGTCGCCTATGTCGACGGTTGCCGTCGTGATCGCGGCATGCTTTTCGACCTGTTCCAGCTGCTCGGCGGCGCGGTCGGCGACGCAGACGCTGTAGTCGCCGGTGTGGGCCAGCATGCGAGCGATGGTGGAGCCGATCTTGCCTGCTCCGATGACGACGATATTCTTCATTCTTTCCCCCGGGGTATGAGAACTGTTTGTGTCTCTATTGTCGCGGGAGGGGCTGTTGATTTGAAGCGCTGATATGACTAAATCGCCTATCTAAATTCGGCAGATTGCCCAACAGGATCGACGAAATGCAGATCACCGACAAGGATCGCGAGCTTCTCGCCATCTTGAGCGAGAACGCCCGCATGCCGACGGCGACGATTGCCCGAAGGCTTGGTCTGTCGCGCACGACGGTGCAGGCCCGTATCGAGCGGTTGGAGCGCGAAGGCATCATCGCCGGCTATGGCGTGCGCCTCTCGGAAAGCTACGAGAAGGGGCTAGTCAAGGCGCATGTGCTGATCACCATTGCGCCGCGGGCGCTCTCGCGCGTGACCCCAGAACTGAGCGCCATCCGGGAAATCCAGACGCTGCATTCGGTCAGCGGCAGCTTCGATCTGATCGCCGTGGTCGCCGCGACGTCGATCAGCGAACTCGATCTGCTGATCGATCGGATCGGCGAAATCGACGGTGTCGACCGGACGCTGTCGTCGATCATCCTCTCGACGCGGATCGACCGCTAGGCCGTCCTTCGGCTCAAGCGACAAGCGACGCGGCCGTCAGGGTGGGCTAGCGGACGGCGCGGATTCCTCTTTGTTGCTACCCGTTCCGTCGGGCACCTTGGCTGGAGCGTTCCAGGCGCTCGGCCCCCGAACGAAACTGCGCAGGCTGCCATCGCCATAGGCGAGCCACTTGCTGCGGTCGAAATATTGTTCGGCAATGTTCTTCGGGCGGGCGCGGGCGGGTTGATTGGCGAGGAAATTGTAGCGCTGCGTCTCCTCGTCGGATTCACGCTTGAGCTGGATGCGGCTGCCGAAGCGCTTGAGGTCGAATTCCCTCAGCGCCTGGATCTGCAAGGTGACGCTGGCCGCATCCGCCCAGCGCACGTGGTCGAGGAACACGGATGCCGCGCGGGCCGCCGCCGTCGTCACCGCCTGGCTGTCCTCCTGGCGCTCGATGTTGAGCTTGACCCGGAACGATGAGATCTCTTCCTCGCCGCTGCCCTTGACGAAGATGAAGATCGAGGAGGGTTTGTCCTCGCCCGGCCGGGGGAAGGAAATGAGCGAGGAGCATTCCCATTGGGCCTGTTCGCCGGCGCTCGATTTCCATTCGAGTTCCCGAAACCCGGCGTCGCGCAACTCGTCGCAAAGCGCCTTGGGGTCGCTGCGGATGGCGCGCAGGAACGGCTGCTCCGGCGTCTGCAGATCCTGGAAGGTCCAGGCGGGCAGGGCGATGCGCGGTGGCACGCGCCTCGCGCGCTTCGTGCCCGTCGTCTCGTCTGGCTTTCCCCGTTCGAGGAAGGTCGTCGGCAGGCCGAATGCGAGCAGAACCCTTTTCAGATTGCGCTGCTCGTTGGCGAGCAGGGCCGTCGCGACGATTGCGGTGACGATCAGCAGCAGGGCCACGATGAAGAAGCGCAGACCGGTGCTGCGGGCCGGCTTGCCGGCGGGCGTCTTGCCCTTGGCCGTGCTCATGCAGCCTCGCCCGCCCGATGATGGGCGATGAGCTGCGGAGCCTCCAGCGAAGGGCGATCGGTCTGCCGGGTTTCCATGATCTCAGGCTAGCAAGATGTCCAAGCTTTCTTCATCCTCGAAATCCGTCGCGACGGCAATATGCAACCGCCGATAACCGCGCGGCGACTGTTGCATCCCGGTGCAACGCGCCGGTGAATGGTTGTCGGCGTGAACTAAAAAGTTGAAATCCGGAAGCGATTGCATAGCTTGCGTCCGCAGACATTCAAACGGGGCGTACGTTCGTCATGACAGAGCCGACATCCGCAACTCCCTCGATCGACGTACCACTGGTGCGCCGGCTGCTCGCGGCGCAGTTTCCGCAATGGTCGGAACTCGACGTACGGCCGATCGAACCGGGCGGCTGGGATAACCGGACGTTTCGCCTCGGCGACCGGATGACCGTCCGGTTGCCGAGCGCCGAACACTACGTTCTGCAGGTCGAAAAGGAACATCGCTGGCTGCCGCTGCTGGCGTCGCAACTGCCGCTGCCCATTCCGGTGCCTCTCGGCAAGGGCGTGCCGGGAGAAGGTTTTCCCTGGCCCTGGTCGGTCTATCGTTATCTCCCCGGGCAAACACTGGCTGTCGAGCGGGTCGACGATGTCAGTCAGGTGGCGAAGGACCTGGCGCGGTTCCTGCGCGCGCTGATGCAAGCGGATGCCATCGGGGCACCCTTGCCCGGCGATCACAATTTCCATCGCGGCGGACCGCCCGCCTTCTATGACGCGCAGACGCGTCAGGCGCTCACGCTGCTTGCGGACAATGTCGATACGACAGTGGCAGCAGAGGTGTGGGAGGCCGCACTTGCCGCGTCTTTCGAAGGAGCGCCTGTCTGGTTTCACGGCGATATCGCCTGGGGCAACCTGCTGGTCGAGAACGGCAGCTTGAGCGGCGTCATCGACTTCGGCACCTCCGGCGTCGGGGATCCGGCCTGCGATCTGGCGATCGCCTGGACGTTTTTCGACGGCGAGAGCCGCGAGGTTTTCCGCGACGGCATGGCTCTCGATCGCGGCGCCTGGGCGCGCGGCCGCGGCTGGACGCTGTGGAAGGCGCTGATCGTCCTTGCCGACATGACTGGCGCGCCCGCGAGCGAAAAGGCAAAGCAGCGCGTGGTGATCGACGAGGTGCTTGCGGATCACCGTCGCTACGGCTGAGACCGGTTGCGCGGCGGCCAAGCGCCGACTTGACCCCGGCGCAAATTGCCTCTAGGTCAGGCGGACGCGGGACGACCCGCGTCGGTGTTTCGCCTGGGGACGGCCCCATTATCTCGACCGAGATATTGGAGACGATCGTACCATGCAGCCCTGTAGCCCGCGGCACGTCCGCGTGACCAATTCCTTCATCGAGCAGCCCAATTGCCCCGCCGGAAGCCATCGTTTCGTGGAACGATCTCGGCCGCCGATCGCTTTCCCAACATATTGAAGCGCGCAGGTGGCCGCCTGCGCGCGCCGCCGACGTTTCGTCACCAACGCACGAGGTTGATGATGGCCGGACCCATCGAACAATTTGAGATCAAGTCGCTCTTCCCAATCGCCGAAGTCGGCGGCCACCAGATCAGCTTTACCAACTCGGCCGCCTACATGGTGCTGACGATCGCGATCGCCAGCCTCTTCCTGATCCTGTCGACCAGGAGACGCGGCCTCGTGCCGAACCGGGCGCAGTCGGCTGCCGAAATCCTCTATGAGTTTGCGGCAAAGACTTTGCGCGACAACGCCGGCGAAAAGGGCATGCGCTTCTTCCCGCTGGTGTTCTCGCTGTTCATGTTCATCCTGACCGCCAACCTGATCGGCATGTTTCCCTATGCCTTCACGGTAACGAGCCATATCGCCGTCACCTTCGCGCTGGCGATGCTGGTGTTCCTGACGGTCACGCTCTACGGCCTCTACCGGCACGGCCTCGGCTTTCTCAGGCTGTTCATGCCCTCAGGCGTGCCGTTGATCCTGGCACCGATCATCATCCCGATCGAGGTGGTCTCCTACCTGTCGCGCCCGGTCAGCCACTCGGTCCGTCTGTTCGCGGTCATGCTCGCCGGTCATATCACGCTCAAGGTTTTCGCCGGCTTCGTCGTGGGCTTGAGCGGTTTCGGCGCGCTTGGCATTCTGGCGGCGATCATGCCCCTGCTGATGACGGTGGCGCTGACGGGGCTGGAGCTGCTGATGGCCCTGATCCAGGCCTATATCTTCACCATGCTGACCTGCATGTATCTCAACGACGCGCTGCATCCGAGCCACTGAGAAAAGGCAAGAGGCTCCCCCGCCAAGGGGAGCCTCTTTTTCATTCGGCCGCCACGCGCCGGGCTTCGTTGCGGTAGGTCCGCCAGGACGACCAGGCGAAGGCCATCAGGAACATTGCGGTCATCAGGAGCACGATGGTCGGCGCCGGCGCGCTGTCGATGAAGAAGGACAGATAGACGCCGGTGAAGGACGCCGTCATCGCGATCAGCACGGCGACGATGAGCATCATGCCCATTGTCCGGGTGATCAGGAAGGCGATGGCGCCGGGCGCGATCAGCATGGCGATGGCGAGGATCAGCCCCACCGCCTTCAGCGCACCGACAATCGTTAGCGACAGGATCGCCAGCAGCCCATAGTGCAGCCAGTTGACCGGCAGGCCGACCGCCTTGGCCTGGGCCGGGTCGAAGGCATGCAGCAGGAAATCCCGCCACTTGACCGCGAGGATGCCGGCGGCGACGAGCGCGATCGCGCCGGTCTCGACAATGTCCGGCCAGCCGATGCCGAGCATGTCGCCGAAGAGGATGTGATCGAGGTGCACGTCGCTCTGGATCTTGGTGTAGAGCACCAGGCCGAAACCGAACATGCCGGAGAAGACCACGCCCATGACGGTATCCTGCTTGATGCGGCTGTTTTCCTTGAGATAGCCGGTGAGCAGCGCGCAGGACATGCCGGCGGCAAAGGCACCGACGGCGAGCGGCAGGCCGACGATGTAGGAGATCACCACGCCGGGAAAGACGGCATGTGAGATCGCATCGCCCATCAGCGACCAGCCCTTCAGCACCAGGAAGCAGGAGAGCATCGCGGTCGGGATCGCCACCAGCACCGAGATCAAAAGCGCGTTGCGCATGAACTCGAATTCGAACACGGCAAGCATCATGTCGAGCGAGATCATCGGCCGGCCTCCACCGGTTCGGCGCCGCGCCGGCGCGCGGCCAGAAGCCCGTGCTTCGGGGCAAAGACGAAGGCCGTGAGGAAGATCAGCGTCTGTAGCACAATGATGATGCCGCCGGTGGCGCCATCGAGGAAATAGCTGAAATAGGCGCCGAAGAAGCTCGTCAGCGTGCCGATGGCGACGCTGATGAGGATCAGCCGCGGAAAACGATCCGTCAGCAAATAGGCGGTGGCGCCCGGTGTTACGACCATGGCGATGACGAGAAAGGCGCCGACGGTCTGGAGGGCCGCGACCGTGCAGGCCGAAAGCAGCGTGAAGAACAAGACCTTGAGGAAGGTCGTCGGGATGCCGATCGAGCGGGCGTGGCTCTCGTCGAAGAAGGTCACCATCAGGTCCTTCCACTTGGCCGTCAGGATGATGAGCGAGACGATGCCGATGATCGCCAATTGCAGCGTGTCGGCGGGCGTGATCGCCAGGATGTTGCCGAGCACGATTGTCTGGATGTTCACCGACGTCGGCGACAGCGAGACCATGAAGAGGCCGAGGCCGAAGAAGGAGGTGAAGATCAGCCCGATGATCGTGTCTTCCTTGAGCCTTGTGCGCTGATTGAGAAACAGCATGGCGCCGGCGGCAAGGGCCCCGGAGAAGAAGGCGCCGAGCGAGAAGGGCAGGCCGAGCATGTAGGCGCCGGCAACGCCGGGCACAATCGAGTGCGAGAGCGCGTCGCCGATCAGCGACCAGCCTTTCAGCATCAGATAGGAGGACAGGAAGGCGCAGACGCCGCCGACCAGTGCGCTCACCCACATGGCGTTGAGCATGTAGCCGTAGGTGAAGGGTTCGGAGAGCGTGGCGATCATTTGCCGTTCTGTTCCCCGTTGGTCTCGGGCTTTGCCGGTTGCGCCACCATGCGGTCCTTGTCGCCATACATGACGAGCGGACGCTCGTCGTCGGTGATGACGGCAAGCTGGCGGGGATCGGCGTCGTCGTGCAGGCTATCGCCGCCGAGCACGAAGTGCCGCAGCACGCCGCCGAAGGCGAGCTCGAGGTTCTCGCGGGTGAAGGTCGTCTCGGTCGGGCCATAGGCGAGCACGGTGTTCTTCAGAAGCACGGTGCGGTCGCAGAATTCCGGTACGCTGCCGAGATTGTGGGTCGAGACCAGCATGACCCGGCCCTCGTCGCGAAGGCCGATCAAAAGCCGAATGATCGCGTCCTCGGTTTTGACGTCGACGCCGGTGAAGGGTTCGTCGAGCAGGATGACCTTGCCGTCCTGGGCAAGGGCGCGTGCGAGGAAGACGCGCTTCTTCTGGCCGCCGGAGAGTTCGCCGATCTGGCGCTTGCGGTAGTCGCTCATGCCGACGCGGGCAAGGGCTGCCTCGACCGCTTCGTGATCGACTTTCTTCGGGATGCGCAACATGTTCATGTGGCCGTAACGGCCCATCATGACCACGTCCTCGACCAGCACCGGGAAGTTCCAGTCGACTTCTTCGGCCTGCGGCACATAGGCGACGAGGTTTTTCTTCAGCGCGTCCGGCACGGAAAGACCGAGGATCGCGATCTCGCCGCGCGACAGGCGGGCAAAACCCATGATCGCCTTGAACAGCGTCGACTTGCCGCTGCCGTTGACGCCGACGAGCGCGGTGATCGTGCCGGTCGGGATCTCGAAGCTGGCGTCACGCAGCGCCCGCAGGCCGTTGCGGTAGGTGACGGTGGCACCCGCGACGCGGATGCCGCTTCCTTGCTCACCGGAAGAAGGTGCTGGCCCGGAGCGCGTCTTCACCTGAAGGTTCATTGTGCAAGACCCTTGGCGATGGTTTCCGATGTGACGCGCAGCAGGTCGACATAGGTCGGAACCGGGCCGTCCGCTTCGCTCAAGGAATCAACGTAGAGCACACCGCCGTATTTTGCACCGGTCTCGCGCGCCACTTGTTCTGCCGGGTCCGGCGAAATCGTGCTTTCGGAGAAGACCACAGGGATATGGTTCGCCCGGACGGCGTCGATCACCTTGCGGACCTGCTGCGGGGTACCCTGCTGGTCGGCGTTGATCGGCCAGAGATAGAGTTCCTTCATTCCGAAATCGCGGATCAGGTAGCTGAAGGCGCCTTCGCTCGAGACCAGCCAGCGCTTGTCCTCGGGGATCTTGGCGATCTCGGCGCGGATCGGTGCAATGGTCGCCTCGATCTTCTGCTTATAGGCCTCGGCATTGGCCTTGTAGGTCTCGGCATTATCAGGGTCATACTTCACGAAGGCGTCGCGGATGTTGTCGACATAGATCAACGCGGCCGATGGCGACATCCAGGCATGCGGATTGGGCTTGCCGGTATAGGGGCCCTCGGCAATGCCCATGGGGTCGATGCCGGTCGAGACGACGACACCGGGAACATCGTCGAAGTTCTGGAAGAATTTCTCGAACCAGCGCTCCAGGTTCAGGCCATTCCAGAGGATCAGCTTGGCGTCATGCGCCTTCAGGATATCGCGCGGCGTCGGCTGGTAGTTGTGGATCTCGGCGCCCGGCTTGGTGATCGATTCGACGATGGCCGCGTCGCCCGCGACGTTCTTTGCCATGTCGGCAATGACCGTAAAAGTCGTCACTGCCTTGAATTTCTCCTGCGCGTAAGCGGCGCCTGGAACGAGCGCAATGGCTGCGACGGCCGTCATTGCCGCCAGGATCGCGCGCCTCGTCTGATCGATCATTCTCTACTCCCAGTGTTGATGCTCACAGGAGTAGGGGAATGATTTGCATAAGTCAATGCAAATGAGAAGCATTCGCAACTAGCTATTTTCAAAGGCCGTGCCCTTGGCTAGTGTACGACCATGAAACAGAACAAGAATCGTGTCGAAGAACTGGAAGGCGTGTTGAGGGATGGCGGCGTGCGCGTGACGCGCCAGCGTGCCGCTATTCTGAAGATCCTCGCCACCGCCGAAGACCATCCGGATGCAAACGAACTGCATCGCCGGGCGAAGGAAATCGACGCCACCGTCTCGCTATCGACGGTCTACCGGACGTTGTCTGCGCTTGAGCAACAGGGCGTGGTGCAGCGCCATGCCTTTGAGAGTGCGACCGCTCGCTTCGAGACCGCCGACGCGCCGCACCACGATCATCTGATCGACATCGACACCGGTGCGGTGATCGAGTTCCGCTCCGACAAGATCGAGCAGCTTCAGGCGGAAATCGCCGCCGAACTCGGCTATGACCTCGTACGTCACCGGCTGGAACTCTACTGCCGCAAGCGCAAGGACTGAGGCGTCGGCAATGGCGCGCCAGACGGCGCGCGCAATCTCTTCTCTTTATCCGTAAGTGGCCTCAGCCGCGGTCGGCGATCGCGGCGACGCGTCGCCGCGCCGGAATGGTCATGGCCGCGACCCCGACGATGACGCAGCCAAGGCCGATCCAGGCGGTGTCCGACAGCCGTTCGCCGAGGAAGAGCGCGCCGATGGCAACGCCGATCGGCACGCGCAGATAGGCCTGTGCCGTGGCGCCGACCGAGCCCAGTGTCTGGATCAGCCGGAAGTAGATGGCAAAGGCAAGGGCGGTCGAGAAGACGGCGAGGCCGAGCAGTGCCAGCAGCGACTCCGTCGACGGCGCAAGCGTCCAGGGCCTGTCGACGACGAGGCTTACCGGGATCAGCAGGGCAGCACCTGCGATCAACGAGCCGGCGGCGGGCATCATCGGGTCGAGTCCCTTGAAGCTGCGACCGAAGATGGCGGCGCCCGCGTAGCAGACGGTGGCGAGCACCACGGCCAACTGTGGCAGCAACTGTTCCCCGAGGCCGCCGAGGGCCTCCATGCCGATGATCAGGCTGATGCCGGTCATGCCGGCGACGATGCCAACGAGCTTGCGGGCCGTGACCGCTTCGTGGCGGGTGATCAGCGCCGTCATCAGGAAGGCGAAGATCGGCGTCGTCGCATTGAGGATCGAGGCGATGCCGGCATCGATCGTCTGCTCGGCCCAGGCGATCAGCGTGAAGGGCACAACGCTGTTGAGGCAGGCCTGGAACAGGAAGCGCCGCCAGGTCGCCGCGTCACGCGGCAGGCTGAGACCACGCCAGCGCAGAACGGCAAGAAGAAGCGCGCCGGCAATCAGGGTGCGGGCGGCAATCAGTGTAACCGGCGGAATGGTCTCGATGCCGATCTTGATGAAGGTGTAGGAGGCGCCCCAGAGCGTTGCGAGCGCAAGAAGCAGCAGGAGTTCGAAAGAAAGGTTGGTCTTGGCCATCGGGATCGCATCCTTGTCGTCATTGTTGCCATCGTTCTAGCGCGACGCTTACGGCGGATGCTTCGTTGGCGATCGAAGTATCGGGATCCTCCGAGATGTGAAAAAGCGAAACCCCGGCTTTCGTGGGAAAGCCGGGGTTCCGTGATTGCGGGTGGCTCAATGGCTGTCGGCGAGCTTGGCCGCGTTGACGCTGGCTGTGCTTTCGAAGCTGAGGCCATTGAAGAAGGCGTTGAGCACGACGGCCGAGATCGAGGCAAGCACGATGCCGGACTCGATGATCGGGTGGATCGCATGCGGCAGCCAGATCAGGAAGTTCGGCGCGATCAGCGGGATCAGGCCGAAGCCGACCGAGACGGCAACCACGAACAGGTTGTTGCGCGACGACTTGAAATCGACGGTCGACAGGATGCGCACGCCGGTCGCAGCGACCATGCCGAACATCACCAGGCCGGCGCCGCCGAGCACGAAGGTCGGAACCGCTTCGACCAGTGCGCCCATCTTCGGGATGAGGCCGAGCGCGATCATGATGACGCCCCCCATCACGCAGACGTAGCGGCTCTTGACGCCGGTGACGCCGACAAGCCCGACATTCTGCGAGAAGCTCGTGTAGGGGAAGGTGTTGAACAGGCCGCCGATCATGGTGCCGAGGCCATCGACCCTGAGCCCCGCCGTCAACTGCTGCCGCGAGACTTCGCGATTGGTGATTTCGCCGAGTGCCAGGAACATGCCGGTCGATTCGATCATCACGACGATCATCACCAGCGACATGGTGGCGATCAGCACCGGATCGAAGATCGGCATGCCGAAGCGCAGCGGCGTGACCACCGCGAACCAGCCGGCATCGGCCACCCGGTCGAAATGCATCATGCCGACTGCTGCGGCGACGACGCAGCCGACGACCACGCCGGTCAGCACCGCGATGTTGCTGATCAGTCCGCGGCCGAAGCGGGCGATCACGAGAATGGAGAGGAGCACGAAGCCGGCCAGCGCAATGTGGCTCGGCTCGGCGTAGAGCGGGTTCGGGACGCTGGCGCCAAGCACCAGGCCGTCCGGTACCGCCGGGCCTCCGGTGGCCGCGGCCTTCTTGAGCTCCGCCAGCCATTCCGCATGGCTCGGATCGACGAGCTTGGGTGCGGTCGGACCGAAGGGATTGCCGAAGATCCAGTTCACGCCGACGCGCATCAGCGAAACGCCGATGACGAGAATGATCGTGCCGGTGACGACGGGGGGGAAGAACCTCAGAAGCCGGCCCATGACCGGCGCGAGCAGGAGCGCGACGAGGCCGGCGCCGATGATGGCGCCGAAAATCATCCGGGCACCCTCTTGCCCGGGTGTCATCGCCGCCATCGAGACCATCGGGCCGACCGAGGCGAAAGTAACGCCCATCATGACCGGAAGCCGGATGCCGATGCTGCGGCCGAGGCCAAGCGACTGGATGATGGTGACGAGGCCGCAAACGAAAAGATCGGCGGAAATCAGGAAAGCGACGTCCTGGGGGCTGAGCTGCAAGGCGCGGCCGACGATCAGGGGCACCGCGACGGCGCCGCCATACATGACAAGGACATGCTGCAACCCGAGGGTCGCAAGTCTGCCCACGGGCAGCCTCTCGTCCACCGGGTGTATGCTGGAAACGTCGCTCATGGTTCCTCCTCCCATTACATCGACCAGTCCGGCCCCCGTCCTCCAACAGGGGAACGCTATCTTCGGTTGTCGAGACAGAATGTCGCAAGTATCGCCGGAACGAAAACACTTTCCGGATTTCGGGGGAAGTTGTCGAGGGGTGATCCGGGCGGGAAAGGTTCGGATTTGACCGTCGAACGGCGCCGACCGGGCAGGTATTGCCGAAGAAGGCCTCAAGGCGCGCCAACGAACAGCTTGATCCTAGCAACGATGCAACGTTGCTGCAATGCGAAGCGACGATGGTTCGTCGCGCCGGGTGCGAAGGCTCCGCCGCGGTTCGTTGGGGATCATGTCGATGAAATCTTGCAGATTGGCCTTTTCGTCTCCCTGCCGTGCGCTTTTCGTGTTGCTGATCGTTCTCTGGCCGGCGATCGCCGGGGCGAGCGGCGTCAGCTTCCAGGGGCAATGGCAGCAGGTCACGTCCGGCGCCGGTGACTTCGAGAGCTGCTCGGTCGAGATCCGGCGGAACGGCCCCGTGCTGAAGGTGACGGGGAGGGATGGATGGTTCGCGGTGACCCATCTCGGGCGCGTCGGCGGCGGTTCGAGCGCTGCGGGCATCGGGCGCTGGAACGAGGACGGCGCCGGCCGCTATCGCGGCAAGCCGTTCGACATCCGCATCACGATCGTCGATGAGCATCTCCACATGGATATGAGCGTGCGGATGGATGATGGCTCGACGCAGGCGGTCAGGGCCATCTTCGACAAGCGACGATCCGAGAAATCCGGACGCCTGCGGCTTGCCCACATGTAGGCGCGACAGGTCCTTTCACGCCTATGGGCAAAGAAATACCGGGGCCGTTGCCGACCCCGGTGCCGCATCTCCCGAGGAGATGAGGGCCGCCCGTTTTGCAGGCGGCCGTTGGTTTCTTACTTCTGCCAGCTCTTGACCAGATCGTCGTAGTTGACGGTCTGCGGCTTTTCCTTCTCGTTCTCGATCTTCAGCTGCGGAGCGAGGTTGCCCTTGGAAACGGCATCCTTGTTCCAGTACTCGAGATCGTGCTCTTCGGCGAGCTTCGGACCGATGTCGCCCTGAACGCCCGAGCGTTCGAGACGGGAGAGAACCTTCTCCTGCTCGGCGCACAGCGAGTCCATGGCTTCCTGAGCGGTCTTGGCACCCGAGGATGCATCGCCGATCGCCTGCCACCAAAGCTGAGCCAGCTTCGGATAGTCAGGAACGTTCGTGCCGGTCGGCGACCACTGCAGGCGGGCCGGCGAACGGTAGAACTCGATCAGACCGCCGAGCTTCGGAGCGCGGTCCGTGAAGCTCTTGTGGTCCAGCGTCGACTGGCGGATGAAGGTGAGGCCGACATGGCTCTTCTTCACGTCGACGGTCTTCGAGGTCACGAACTGCGCATAGAGCCAGGCGGCCTTGGCGCGGTCGTCAGGCGTGGACTTCAGCAGCGTCCAGGAACCGGCGTCCTGGTAACCGAGCTTCATGCCGTCCTTCCAGTAGACGCCATGCGGGCTCGGAGCAAAACGCCACTTCGGCGTGCCGTCCTCGTTGACGACGGGCAGGCCCGGCTTGACGAAGTCGGCGGTGAACGCCGTGTAGGTGAACATCTGCTGGGCGACTTCGCCCTGCGACGGAACCGGGCCGGATTCCGAGAAGGTCATGCCCTGCGCAGCTGCCGGTGCGTAGGCCTTCATCCAGTCGAGATACTTCTGGATGGAGTAGACAGCGGCCGGGCCGTTGGTGTCGCCACCGCGGGCAACGCAGGAGCCGACCGGGCGCGAGTTTTCGTCGACCTTGATGCCCCACTCGTCGACCGGCTTGCCGTTCGGGATGCCCTTGTCGCCGTTGCCGGCCATCGACAGCCAGGCGTCGGTGAAGCGCCAGCCGAGCGACGGGTCCTTCTTGCCGTAGTCCATGTGGCCATAGACTTTCTTGCCGTCGACTTCGCGACCGGTGAAGAACTCGGCGATATCCTCATAGGCCGACCAGTTGACCGGAACGCCGAGGTCGTAGCCGTACTTCGCCTTGAAGTCCGCCTTGTTCTTCTCGTCGTTGAACCAGTCGTAGCGGAACCAGTAGAGGTTCGCGAACTGCTGGTCGGGAAGCTGGTAGAGCTTGCCATCCGGTGCTGTCGTGAACGATTTGCCGATGAAGTCGTCGATGTCGAGGTTCGGGTTGGTGACGTCCTTGCCTTCATTGGCCATGAAGTCGGTCAGGCTGCGGGCCTGCTGGTAGCGCCAATGGGTACCGATCAGATCCGAGTCGTTGATGTAGGCGTCATAGACGTTTTCGCCCGACTGCATCTGCGTCTGCAGCTTTTCGACGACGTCGCCTTCGCCGATCAGGTCGTGGGTGATCTTGATGCCGGTGATGTCGGAGAAGGCCTTGGCCAGGGTCTTCGATTCGTATTCATGGGTGGTGATCGTTTCGGAAACGACCTTGATTTCCATGCCGGCAAAGGGCTTCGCCGCATCGACGAACCATTGCATTTCGGCTTCCTGGCCGGCGCGGTCGAGCGAGGACATGTCGCCGATCTCGCTGTCGAGGAATTTCTTGGCTTCGTCCATGCCGGCAAAAGCGCTGCCGGTGAAAGCCAGCAGCATAGCTGCCGTCGTAGTCAAAAGATGCCGTCGCATAATTCCCTCCCTTAGGTTTGCGAATGCGGTTCTTTATCTTTCGAGGGGCCGCCCGTCTGGCGGCCCCTCAAATCGGTTCGCCTCAGACGTAGCGGAAGACGCCGACGGCATAGACCAGGGAGAGCGCGAGCGCCCACCACAGGTTCTGCCCGCCGACGAAGCCGAGCCATGCGAGGTGAATGAAGGCGCTGCCGAGCAGTGACACGAAGAGGCGATCGCCCCGTGTCGTCTCGAAGCGCAGGATGCCGACGCGCGGGTTGCCACCGGGCGAGGCATATTCCCAGACCGCCATCATCGACAGCAGTGCGAAGATCGTCAGGAAGAACATGGCCGACGGAAACGACCAGGCCATCCAGCCACCGGGGATAAGCGGCGCGAACCAGTCGCGCGCGCCGTCCTTGATGGGCAGCATGCTGAAGAGCAGCCCGGCAACGGCGGCGTAGACGACGAGAACGGCGGCAAACGGCAGTTGCCAGCGAGCGTTGCGAACGGGTTGAGCGGTCATCATACCCTCCCCAGGGCAAAGCCCTTGGCGATGTAGTTGCGAACGAAATAGATCACGAGTGCGCCCGGAATGATGGTGAGCACGCCGGCGGCCGCCAGCACGCCCCAGTCGAGACCGGAGGCGGAGACCGTGCGGGTCATGGTGGCGGCGATCGGCTTGGCGTCCGTGGTCGTCAGCGTGCGGGCAAGCAGCAGTTCGACCCAGGAGAACATGAAGCAGAAGAACGCAGCGACACCGATGCCCGAGGCGATCAGCGGCATGAAGATCTTCACGAAGAAGCGCGGGAACGAGTAACCGTCGATATAGGCGGTCTCGTCGATCTCCTTCGGCACGCCCGACATGAAGCCTTCCAGGATCCAGACCGCGAGCGGCACGTTGAACAGGCAGTGCGCAAGGGCAACCGCGATGTGCGTGTCGATCAGGCCGAAGGCCGAATAGAGCTGGAAGAAGGGCAGCGCGAAGACGGCCGGCGGCGCCATGCGGTTGGTCAAGAGCCAGAAGAACAGGTGCTTGTCGCCGAGGAAGCGGTAGCGCGAGAAGGCGTAGGCCGCCGGCAGCGCTGCCGTCACCGAGATCACCGTGTTCATGACGACGTAGATGATCGAGTTGATGTAGCCGTTGTACCAGGAGGGATCGGTGAAGATCACCTGGTAGTTCCGGAGCGTCGGATTGACCGGCCAGAGCGAGAAGGTGCTCAGGATCTCGCTCGTTTCCTTGAAGCTCATGTTGACGAGCCAATAGATCGGCAGGAGCAGGAAGACGATGTAGACCGTCGGCACCAGCCAGGAGAGGCGTTCGGTAAGTAGTTGTTTTTGCATTTTGTTTCTCCTCCCGCCTTTGTCAGCCCTGCGCGTCGCTCGTGGTCATCACGGTGTAGAAGATCCACGAGAGCAGCAGGATGATGAGGAAGTAGATGATCGATAGCGCTGCCGCAGGACCGAGGTCGAACTGGCCGATGGCCGTCTTGACGAGGTCGATGGACAGGAAGGTTGTCGAGTTGCCGGGACCGCCGCCGGTGACGACGAAGGGCTCGGTGTAGATCATGAAACTATCCATGAACCGCAGCAGGAAGGCGATCAAAAGCACGCGCTTCATCTTCGGCAGCTGGATGTAGCGGAACACCGACCAGCGCGAGGCGCCGTCGATCTTGGCCGCCTGGTAATAGGCGTCGGGGATCGAGACGAGACCGGCATAGCAGAGCAGGACGACGAGGCTCGTCCAGTGCCAGACGTCCATGACGATCAGCGTGACCCAGGCGGCAACGGGGTTCTGCACGTAATTGTAGTTGATGCCGATCGCTTCGAGCGTGCGGCCGAGCAGGCCGATGTCGACGCGGCCGAAGACCTGCCAGATGGTGCCGACGACGTTCCACGGGATCAAGAGCGGCAGCGCCATCAGGACCAGGCAGACCGGTACGCCGAGACCCTTCTTCGGCATGTTGAGCGCGATGATGATGCCGAGCGGGATTTCGATTGCCAGGATGATCGCCGAGAAGATCAGGTTGCGGCTGAGCGCGTCCCAGAAGCGGTCCGACGTCAGCACCTGCACGTACCAGTCGGTGCCGGCCCAGAAGAACTGGTTGTTGCCGAAGGTGTCCTGGACCGAATAGTTGACGACGGTCATCAGCGGGATGACGGCCGAGAAGGCGACCAGCACGAGGACCGGCAGCACCATGAACCAGGCCTTGTTGTTCCAGGTTTTCTCCATGGTCAGGCCTCCTCGCCGACGCGCCAGGAATCGGCGTAGATATTGATGGCTTTCGGGTCGAAGGTGACGCGCGGCTCGGCGGGGATCTCGCCGTCCTCGTCGACGATGATCGAGATCGGCTGGTCGGCAAAACGGGCGCGCACGATCTTGTGGCGGCCGATATCCTCGACCTTGGTGATCGCGACCGGCATGCCTTCGCGACCGAGCGAGACGAATTCCGGGCGGATGCCGAGCTCGGTCTTGGCGCCGGCCTTGACCTTGGGCTGGAAGGTGAGGCCCAACTGCTCGCCGCCGATCGTCGCGGTGCCGCCGTCGAGCTTGACCGGCAGCACGTTCATGCCCGGCGAGCCGATGAAGTAGCCGACAAAGGTGTGGCGCGGGCGCTCGAAGAGTTCCGCCGGCGTGCCGATCTGCACGATCTGGCCGTCATACATGACGACGACCTTGTCGGCGAAGGTCAGCGCCTCGGTCTGGTCGTGGGTGACGTAGACCATGGTGAAGCCGAACTGCTTGTGCAGGCGCTTGATCTGTGAGCGCAGCACCCACTTCATTTCCGGATCGATGACCGTCAGCGGTTCGTCGAAGAGGATCGCGCTGACGTCGTTGCGCACGAGGCCGCGGCCGAGCGAGATCTTCTGCTTCTGGTCGGCGGTGAGGCCCCGAGCCGTCTTCTTCGCCCAGCCGCCAAGGCCGATCATCTCGATCGTTTCCTTGACGCGGCGGTCGACCTCGGCCTCCGGCACATGCCGGTTGCGCAAGGGGAAGGCCAGATTATCGTAAACCGTCATCGTGTCGTAGATGACCGGGAACTGGAACACCTGGGCGATGTTGCGTTCCTGGGTCGACAGATGCGTCACGTCCTTGCCGTCGAAGAGGATCTCGCCTTCGGACGGGTTGATCAGGCCAGAGATAATGTTGAGCAGCGTGGTCTTGCCGCAGCCGGAGGGCCCGAGCAGCGCATAGGCGCCGCCGTCGTTCCACTCGTGGTGCACTTCCTTCAGCGCGTAGTCGTTTTCCGACTTCGGCTTGGCGCCATAGGCGTGGCGGATATGGTTGAGATTGATGCGTGCCATGTTTTCCTCCCAGCGCCTCCTTTAGGCCGTGCCGCCGATGGCGCGTCCGTCCGGCCCGAAGGCCATGAGATGGCGGGTATCGACGAAGACCTCGAGGGTCGCGTCGGGTTCGATGTCGTGAATGCCCGGCGCCAGCATCACCCAGCGCGCATTGGCAAAACCGACGTGAATGAAGCTTTCGGAGCCGGCAATTTCGGAGATCGCCGTCTTCACCGTCAGCGCATCGCCGCCGCCCTGCGGGCGGTCAAACGACAGGTGATGCGGCTGGAAGGCGACGGTGCAGGGACCTTCGCCAATGCCAGCCAGATGTGCCGGGACGGTGAGCACAGACTTGCCGTCGAGCGTGAAGGCCGAACCCGCTTTGACCAGCTCGATGCAGTTCAGCGGCGGATCGGCGAAGGTGCGGGCGGTGATCAGGTCGACCGGGCGGCGATAGACGTCGATTGTCTTGTCGAACTGGGTGATGCGGCCCTGGCTGAGGGCTGCGGTGTTGCCGCCGAGCAGCAGCGCTTCTGAAGGCTCGGTCGTCGCATAGACGAAGATGGCGCCGGAGGCGGCGAAGATCTTCGGCAGTTCCTCGCGCAGTTCCTCGCGCAGCTTGTAGTCGAGGTTGGCGAGCGGTTCGTCGAGCAGCACCAGATCGGCGTTCTTGACGATGGCGCGGGCAAGTGCCGTGCGCTGCTGCTGGCCACCCGAGAGGTTCAAGGGCGTGCGGTCGAGATAAGGCGTCAGCTTCAGCAGATCGGCCGCCTTGCGCACCTCGCGGTCGATGGTGGCGGTGTCGGCGCCGCTGATGCGCATCGGTGAGGCGATATTTTCGTAAACGGTCATCGCCGGATAGTTGATGAACTGCTGGTAGACCATGGCGACCGAACGCTTCTGCACCGGCAGGCCGGTGACGTCGGCGCCGTCGAAAAGGAGCGAACCGGAGGCGGGCTTGTCGAGACCGGCCATCAGCCGCATCAGCGACGTCTTGCCGGAAAGGGTCGGGCCGAGCAGAACGTTCAGCGACCCCCTCTCCAGCACCAGGTCGGTCGGGTAGATATGCGTCTCCCCGCCTACGACCTTGGATATCTTCTTCATTTCAAGCATTGAATTCTCCACCCAGCCTGTCGGCAGTCCGAGCGTTTTCCACCCCAGCGCGGAAACGCTCTATCTCATCGGTTTTCTGCATTTCCGGGCGCGCGCGCCCGTGTTGGAAATGCATTGAATGCGAGCGTTGTCAGGCGGCTGCGTTGGCCGCGCCTCGCATGTATTCCTCCAGCGCTGCCGCCTCGCCCGGCGTCAGCTTCAATCCCAGTTTCGTGCGCCGCCACAGCACGTCCTCGGCGTGCCGCGCCCATTCCTGCGTCATCAGCCACTTGACCTCGGCCTCGTAGAGATCGGCGCCGAAATGGTGGCCGAGACCGGCCTCGTTCGACGCCGAACCCAGAAGTGCTGCGGCGCGCGTGCCATAGAGGCGCACGAGGCGACGCGCATGCTGGGGCGCAAGGAAGGGATATTGCTTCCGCAGTCTTGCGACTTCGTCGGCATAACCCTGGGCGGGAAAATCGCCGCCCGGAAGCCTGGAGCCGGCGGTCCATTTCGAACCCTTGACGCCGATCGCCTCGCCGATCTTTTCCAGCGCGGATTCGCCGAGGCGGCGATAGGTCGTGAGCTTGCCGCCGAAGACGTTGAGCAGCGGTGCCGCACCCTTGTCACCCTCGACCCGCAGCACGTAGTCGCGCGTCGCTTCCTGCGCCTTGCTGGCGCCGTCGTCGTAAAGCGGGCGAACGGCCGAATAGGTCCAGACGATGTCGTCCTTTTCCACCGGCTCAAGGAAATACTCGCTTGCTGCCCGGCAGAGATAGTCGACCTCCGCGTCGCTGATGCGCACCTCGCCCGGATTACCGGTGTAGTCGCGGTCGGTGGTACCGATCAGCGTGAAGTCTTCTTCGTAAGGGATGGCGAACATGATGCGGCCATCCGGGTTCTGGAAGAAATAGGCGCGCGGATCGTCGAACTTCTTCTTCACGACGATGTGGCTGCCCTGAACGAGGCGGACATTGTGCACGTCGTTCTTGCCGAGCGCGCCCGAGAGAACCGCGTCGACCCAGGGGCCGGCGGCATTGATGAGCATGCGGGCCTTGAGCGTCTTGCGTTCGCCGGTTGCCTGGTTCTCGGTTTCGATGGCCCAGAGCCCACCGTCGCGACGTCCAGCGACGACGCGGGTACGGGCCATGATGACGGCGCCGCGGTCGGCAGCGTCGCGGGCATTCAAGACCACGAGGCGGGCGTCGTTGACCCAGCCGTCGGAATATTCGAAGGCCTTGTTGAACAGGCGCTTCAGCGGTTTGCCGGCGGGATCGCGGTTCATGTCCAGCGTCGCCGTTGCCGGCAGCAGCTTGCGGCCGCCGATATGGTCGTAAAGGAAGAGGCCGAGGCGGATGAGCCAGGCCGGGCGCAGGCCGCCCTTGTGATAGGGCAGCACGAAGCGCATCGGCCAGATGACGTGCGGCGCCATCGCCCACAGCACTTCGCGCTCCATCAGCGCTTCGCGCACGAGGCGGAATTCGTAATGTTCGAGGTAGCGCAGGCCGCCGTGAATGAGCTTGGTGGAGCCGGAGGACGTGCCGGAAGCGAAATCGTTCATTTCGGCCAAGGCGACCGAGTACCCACGGCCGACCGCGTCGCGCGCGATGCCGCATCCGTTGATGCCGCCGCCGATGACGAAGACGTCGTAGATTGCCTGCTCTGACACTGCTGTTTCCCCTCCACATTTCGCGATGCACAAATTGATGCATCAGCGAAAGTGAAATCAGTTAAAACGAAAACATATCGAATGTCAAACGAATGCTCCCCGAATCTTTAGGGGTGGCTAAATCTCCCGTTTCAGGCGTCGGTTTCGATCAGGCGAACGTCCTGTTCAACACAGATTTTCCTGACGTTTTCGAGCGTGCAGCGGTCGGTGATGAAGGTCTGGACCTGCGATATATGGCCGATGCGAACAGGCGCGGTTCTTTCGAATTTGGTCGAGTCGGAAACCAGAATGACATGGCGCGCATTGGCGATGATCGCCTGGGCGACTTTCACTTCGCGAAAATCGAAATCCAGCAGCGCGCCGTCATGGTCGATCGCCGAGGCGCCGATGACGGCGAAGTCGACCTTGAACTGCTTGATGAAATCGACGGCGGCCTCGCCGACGATGCCGCCGTCCGAGCCGCGCACGACGCCGCCGGTGATCACCACCTCGATCGAGGGGAAAACGCGTAAGCGATTGGCGACATTGATGTTGTTGGTGATGACCATCAGTTCCTTGTGGTCGAGCAGGGCCTCGCCCACAGCTTCGGTGGTGGTGCCGATATTGATGAACAGCGACGCGTTGTCGGGGATGAGTTCGGCGGCGGCCTTGCCGATCGCCTGTTTCTCAAGTGCCGCGATCTGGCGGCGGGCGTCGTATTTGACGTTTTCCTTGCCGCTCGGGAAGATCGCGCCGCCATGAATGCGGTTCAGGATCTTGGCGTCGCAGAGGTCGTTCAGGTCCTTTCGGATGGTTTGCGGCGTGACGGAAAAGCGCTGCGCCAGCTCCTCGACCAGTACCCGGCCCTCGCTTTTTGCCAGTTCCAGGATCTCCTCCTGCCGACCGGTCAAATACATTCCATCCTCCCCATTTTCGTTTTGTTTCATAATATGCAAAAACGAAAGCCGCGCAATTTCAGAATCGGCGTTTGCGGCGAAATTGCTTTCGCAGCGGGTCCAGGGTGTCGGCGCGCGTTGCATTCGCTACGGCGATAGGCGACCCTGCCTTAGGAGTGAAGAGGGGAAAGACATGTTTCATCCGGCCTTGTTCAAGGGCATGACCGTCGTGATCACCGGTGCCGGGCGCGGCATCGGGCTCGAGGTTGCCCGGCAGTTCCTGGATTGTGGCGCGCATGTACTCGTCCATGCCGGCCGGTCGATCGGCGACCTGCCCGATTTTCTCGAATCTGCGGCGACGGAAGGCCGGGCCTATGTGGCGACGGCGGACTTTCTCGCGCCGGATGGTGTCGAGGGGCTGGCCGACGTGGTGCGCAGCCGCTTCCAGAGCATCGATATCCTCATCAACAATGCCGGCACGATGGTCGGCCGCTTCCCGGCGGCGGAGCTGTCCGACGAGCAGTATCAGACCGTCGTCCAGCTCAACCAGACCGCGGTCGTCGAGATGACGCGGGCGATGCTGCCGCTGTTGCGCAAGGGTACGCATCCGGCGATCGTCAACACCGTCTCGATCTCTGCGGTTACCGGCGGCAGCGCCGGGTCGTCGATCTATTCGGCGACGAAGGCGTTCGTTTCCACCTATTCCAAGGCCTTGGCGCGGGAACTCGCGCCCGAGGGCATCCGGGTCAACTGCGTTTCGCCGGGGACGATCACCACCGAATTCCACGAGCGCTACTCATCGCCGGAGAAGCTGGAGGCGACCCGCAAGACCATTCCGCTTGGTCGGCTCGGGACGGCGGAAGACTGCGCGCCCGCCTATCTCTTCCTCGCCTCGCATGTGCTGTCGGGTTACATCACCGGGCAGGTGCTGGAGGTGAATGGCGGGCAGCTGATCGTTTGAGCGGTAGATGAAGTCGGCTGCCCCTCATCCGCCTACCGGCACCTTCTCCTCGCTTGCGGGGAGAAGGAAGGCTGCGGCGCCCGCTCGCGTCCCCATTCCATTCGGGGCCTGCATCATGAAGGGGCGACCTCGCGAAGCGCCACGTCCCGCAAGCGGGAGAGGGTTAGGGTGAGGGGCAGAGCCACAACAACTGAAGGCCGGACATGATCGACAAGCTGGAAATGTTCCTCGTTCTCGCCCGCGAAAGGCATTTTGGTCGCGCGGCGGAGGAGTGTGGGGTGACGCAACCGACGCTGTCGGCGGCCATCCGCCAGCTTGAGGATCAGCTCGGCGTCATGCTCGTCAGCCGCGGGTCGCGCTTTCAGGGCCTGACGCCCGAGGGCCAGCGCGTACTCGAATGGGCGCGGCGCATCGTCGGCGATACCCGCACCATGCGTGAGGAGATGCGGGCGGCGCGCAAGGGTCTTTCCGGCCATATCCGGCTGGCCGCGGTGCCGACGACACTTGCCATGGTGCCGATGATCACCGCGCCGTTCCAGGAAAAGCACCCTGATGTCACCTTTTCCGTGCTCTCGACGACATCGGTGCAGATCCTGGCGCTGCTCGAAAATCTCGAGATCGATGCGGGGCTCACCTATCTGGAGAACGAGCCGCTCGGCCGGGTGACGAGCGTTCCGCTCCAGGTCGAGCGCTATCACCTCGTCACCGCCGCCGGAACACCGCTTTCGGAGCGGGAAAGCGTGACGTGGAAAGAGGTTAGCGACGTTCGGCTTTGTCTATTGACGGCCGATATGCAGAACCGCCGCATCATCAACCAGCATTTTTCGGAGGCCGGTGCCGTCGCCAAACCGACGCTCGAATCGAACTCGATGATCGTGCTTTTTTCGCATGTGCGCACCGGCCGCTGGGCCAGCATCATGCCATTCAACGTCGCGAAATCATTCGGTTTTCACGAAGATATCCGGATGATCCCGATCGTCGATCCGGACGCCCGTCACACGGTCGGCCTGGTTGCGACGCATCGTGAGCCGTTTACGCCGCTGGTGTGGGCCTTGCTTCACGAAGCACGCATTCTCGGCGAGCGGAATCAGGCTCAATAGATTTTTTCTATCGATCGACGGAACAGCCTTATTGACCCATGCGGCCATAAGCGCGAAGCTTTTTGATCATGGCCGGAGACCGCCGAGGAACGGCCTTCGCCAGAAGTGAAATGTCGGCTGGGCCGGTCGTCCGTTTCGGGTGCTGCCGCCTCGCCCACGAGCCGGGAGGGCTCCCGTTGAACATCCATCAGCCGCGCGCCGATATCGCGGAAACCACGCTCGCCATCGTCGAGGAGCTGAAGCGGCTGGAAGGCCCCTTGCTGCCGATCCTGCACGAGCTGCAGGAAGAGTTCGGCTATGTGCCGCAGGAATGTCTTCCGGTGATTGCCCGCGAACTCAACCTCTCGCGCGCCGAAGTCTATGGGGTGATGAGCTTCTACCATGATTTCCGCGAGCACCCCGCCGGGCGCCACGTGCTGAAGCTCTGTCGCGCCGAAGCCTGTCAGTCGATGGGCGGCGACCAGCTGGCCGAGCGCGCGAAGCGGCTGCTCGGCATCGATTTTCACCAGACGACCCCGGATGGCGCGGTGACGCTGGAGCCGGTCTACTGTCTCGGGCTCTGTTCCTGCGCACCCTCCGCCATGCTGGACGGAGAAGTGCATGCCCGGGTCGATGCCGCCGATCTCGAAGCGCTCGTTCAGGAGGCGCGTCGATGACCGCAAAGATCTACATTCCGCGGGACGCCGCGGCCGTGGCGCTCGGCGCCGACAAGGTAGCCAAGGCAATGGCCGAGGCGATCGGCGCACGCGGCCTCGACGCCACGATTGTGCGCAACGGTTCGCGCGGCATGCATTGGCTGGAGCCGCTGATCGAGGTGGAAACGGCTGACGGCCGTGTTGCCTATGGCCCGGTCAAGGCACGTGACGTTTCCTCGCTGCTCGATGCCGCCCTGCTCGACGGCGGCGATCATGCACTCTGTCTCGGGAAGACCGAGGAGATCCCCTTCCTGAAGCAGCAGACGCGGCTGACCTTTGCCCGCTGCGGTATCATCGATCCGCTTTCGCTCGACGATTACCAGGCCCATGGCGGACTCGCCGGTCTGCGCAATGCCATTGCCATGGCGCCGCAGGACATTGTCGCGCAGGTGACCGAAAGCGGCCTTCGCGGCCGTGGCGGCGCAGGCTTTCCGACCGGCATCAAGTGGAAGACCGTTCTCGATGCGGCGGGTGATCGGAAGTACATCGTCTGCAACGCCGACGAGGGCGATAGCGGCACCTTTGCCGACCGGATGATCATGGAAGGCGATCCCTTCGTGCTGATCGAGGGCATGGCGATCGCCGGCATCGCGACCGGCGCGACCAAGGGCTTCATTTACACCCGCTCCGAATACCCGCATGCGATCGCGGCGATGGCTGAGGCGATCGAGATCGCCCGCAAGGCCGGCGTGCTCGGCACCTCGGTGCTCGGTTCCGGTCGGGCCTTCGATATGGAAGTGCGCGAGGGCGCAGGTGCCTATGTCTGCGGCGAGGAAACGGCGCTGCTCAATAGCCTCGAAGGCAAACGCGGCATCGTGCGGGCCAAGCCGCCGCTTCCCGCGCACAAGGGCCTCTTCGACTGTCCGACCGTGATCAACAACGTGATCTCGCTCGCCTCCGTCCCCATCATCATGGACAAGGGCGCCGCCTATTACCGCGACTTCGGCATGGGCCGGTCGCGCGGCACGATCCCGATCCAGATCGCCGGCAACGTCAAGCATGCCGGTCTCTACGAAACCGCCTTCGGCCTGGCGCTCGGCGAGATCATCGATCACATCGGCGGCGGCACGGCGAGTGGCCGGCCGGTCAAGGCCGTGCAGGTCGGCGGTCCGCTCGGCGCCTATTTTCCCCGTGCCCTGTTCGATACGCCGTTCGACTACGAAGCCTTTGCCGCGCGTGACGGTCTGATCGGCCATGCCGGCATCGTCGTCTTCGACGACACCGTCGACATGCTGCACCAGGCGCGCTTTGCGATGGAATTCTGCGCGGTAGAAAGCTGCGGCAAGTGCACGCCCTGCCGCATCGGTTCGACGCGCGGTGTCGAGGTGACCGACAGGATCGCCGCTGGCATCGAGCCGGAGAAGAACCGCGAACTGCTCGCCGATCTTTGCAACACGATGAAGTTCGGTTCGCTCTGCGCCCTTGGCGGCTTCACGCCCTATCCGGTCATGAGCGCCATGACCCATTTCCCGGATGATTTTCAGCCGGCACCGCGCGTTCAAGCGGCGGAGTGAGGAAAAGACCATGTCTCTCATTCATGAAATCGACTACGGCACTCCGGCCTCCAAGTCCGAAAAACTGGTGACGCTGACGATCGACGGACGCGAGGTCACCGTGCCCGAGGGCACTTCGATCATGCGCGCGGCGATGGATGCCGGCATAGAAGTGCCGAAGCTCTGCGCTTCCGACATGATGGATGCCTTCGGCTCCTGCCGGCTCTGTCTCGTCGAGATCAAGGGACGCGCCGGCATGCCGGCCTCCTGCACTACGCCGGTTGCAGCCGGTATCGAGGTCTCCACCCAGACGCCGCGGCTGAAGGACGTGCGCCGCGGGGTGATGGAGCTCTACATTTCCGACCACCCTCTCGACTGTCTGACCTGTGCTGCCAATGGCGATTGCGAGCTGCAGGACATGGCCGGCGCAGTCGGCCTGCGCGACGTGCGCTACGGCTATGAGGGCGAGAACCACGTCACGGCGCGCAACAATGGCGAGATCAACGCCAAGTGGATGCCGAAGGACGAGTCCAATCCCTATTTCACCTACGATCCGGCCAAATGCATCGTCTGCTCGCGCTGTGTGCGCGCCTGCGAGGAAGTGCAGGGCACCTTCGCGCTGACGATCGGCGGCCGCGGTTTCGACAGCCGCGTTTCGGCCGGGATGGCGGAAGACTTCATGTCGTCGGAATGCGTCTCCTGCGGCGCCTGCGTCCAGGCCTGCCCGACGGCGACGCTCATCGAAAAGTCGGTGATCGAGATCGGCCAGCCCGAACATTCCGAAGTGACGACCTGCGCCTATTGCGGCGTCGGCTGCTCGTTCAAGGCGGAAATGCGCGGCGAGGAACTGGTGCGTATGGTGCCGTGGAAGGATGGCCAGGCCAATCGCGGCCATTCCTGCGTCAAGGGCCGCTTCGCTTACGGCTATTCCAACCACAAGGACCGCATCCTCAACCCGATGATCCGCGAGAAGATCTCCGATCCCTGGCGCGAGGTCACCTGGGAGGAGGCTTACGCGCATGTGGCCTCCGAGTTCCGGCGGATCCAGTATCAGTACGGCCGCGATTCCGTCGGCGGCATCACCTCGTCGCGCTGCACCAATGAAGAGACCTATCTGGTGCAGAAGCTGGTGCGCGCCGGCTTCGGCAACAACAATGTCGATACCTGCGCCCGCGTCTGCCATTCGCCGACCGGCTACGGCCTCGGCCAGGCCTTCGGGACCTCGGCCGGTACGCAGAACTTCGACAGTGTCGAGTTCACCGACGTCGCCGTCATCATCGGCGCCAACCCGACCGACGGCCATCCGGTCTTCGGCTCGCGACTGAAGAAGCGGCTGCGCGAAGGCGCCAAGCTGATCGTCATCGATCCGCGCCGCACCGACATCGTGCGCTCGCCGCATGTGGAGGCCGCCTATCACCTGCCGCTCCAGCCCGGCACCAACGTCGCGATCTTGACGTCGATCGCCCATGTGATCGTCACCGAAGGCCTCGCCAACGAACAGTTCATCCGCGAGCGCTGCGACTGGTCGGAGTACGAGGATTGGGCCGCCTTCGTCGCCGAGCCCTACCATAGCCCGGAGGCGACCGAAGCCTATACCGGCGTGCCGGCCGATCTCGTGCGGGGCGCGGCCAGGCTCTATGCCACCGGCGGCAACGGCGCGATCTATTACGGTCTCGGCGTCACCGAGCACAGCCAGGGATCGACGACGGTCATGGCGATCGCCAACCTCGCCATGGTCACCGGCAATATCGGTCGGCCGGGCGTCGGCGTGAACCCGCTGCGCGGCCAGAACAACGTGCAGGGTTCCTGCGACATGGGTTCGTTCCCGCACGAGCTGCCGGGCTACCGTCACATCTCCGACGATGCCACCCGCGAGACCTTCGAGAAGCTCTGGGGCGTCGAGATCTCCAACGAGCCGGGTCTGCGCATCCCCAACATGCTCGATGCCGCGGTCGACGGCACCTTCAAGGCGCTCTACATCCAGGGCGAGGACATCCTGCAGTCCGACCCGGACACCAAGCATGTGGCAGCCGGCCTCGCCGCGATGGAATGCGTCGTCGTGCACGACCTGTTCCTGAACGAAACGGCCAACTACGCGCACGTCTTCCTGCCCGGTTCGACCTTCCTCGAAAAAGACGGCACCTTCACCAATGCCGAGCGCCGCATTAACCGCGTGCGCAAGGTGATGACGCCGAAGAACGGTTATGCCGACTGGGAGGTCACGCAGAAGCTCGCCCAGGCCATGGGCCTCAACTGGAACTACCGCCATCCGTCCGAGATCATGGACGAGATCGCCGCGACGACGCCGAGCTTCGCGCTGGTTTCCTACGATTATCTCGAAAAGATGGGCTCGGTGCAGTGGCCCTGCAACGAGGCGCATCCCGAGGGTTCGCCGATCATGCATATCGACGGTTTCGTGCGTGGCAAAGGCAAGTTCATCCGCACCGAATATGTGGCGACGGATGAACGCACGGGCCCGCGCTTCCCGCTGCTTTTGACGACCGGCCGCATCCTTAGCCAGTACAATGTCGGCGCCCAGACGCGACGCACCGACAACGTCGTCTGGCATGCGGAAGACCGGCTGGAGATCCACCCGCACGACGCCGAGCAGCGCGGCATCCGTGATGGCGACTGGATCCGGCTCGCAAGCCGCGCCGGCGAGACGACCCTGCGTTCGCTGATCACCGATCGCGTCGCGCCCGGCGTCGTCTACACCACCTTCCACCACCCGACGACGCAGGCAAACGTCATCACCACCGACTTCTCCGACTGGGCCACCAACTGCCCGGAATACAAGGTGACGGCGGTGCAGGTGATGCCGTCGAACGGCCCGTCGGACTGGCAGGTCGACTATGACGAGCAGGCCCGCCAGTCGCGCCGGATTTCCGGTAAGCTGGAGGCGGCGGAATAATGCCTTTCGCTGCGACCGATCATGGCGACGTTTAGGACATCCAAGACCGTTCCCGAGGCCGCCCGCCGCAACGGCGCGCTTCGGGACGGTGCGCGCGCCGTGCCGGAGGAGACGCCGGTCGCTTTCAGCTATGGTGGTTCGACCCATGCGGTGATGATGGCGACGCCCGGCGATCTCGAGGATTTCGCCGTCGGCTTCAGCCTGACCGAAGGCATCATTACCGATCCCGGCCAGATCGAAACGGTCGAGTTCGTCTCCGAGACGGTCGCCGGCAATCTCGGCATCGACTTGCAGATCGTGCTTCAGGACGAAGAGAACGACATGCTGCGTCAACGCCGACGGCACATGGCGGGGCCGGTCGGTTGCGGTCTTTGCGGCATCGAATCGATCGAGCAGGCGGTACGGCCGACGCCGGACGTTTCCCGTTCGAGACTGACGTTGTCGCAGGAGGACGTGGTTTCGGCCGTAGCGCTGCTCAATGGCCAGCAGCCGCTGCATTTCGAAACGCGCGCCGTGCACGGTGCCGCCTTCTATGTGCCGGGCCGAGGGCTGATCGCGGTGCGTGAGGATGTCGGCCGCCACAATGCGCTCGACAAGCTGGTCGGTGCCGCCGCACGCGCCGGCTTCAAGGGCAGCGAGGGCGCGGTGGTCGTCACCAGCCGGGTGTCCGTCGAGATGGTGCAGAAAACGGCAGTCGTCGGCAGCCCTGTGATCATCGCCATTTCGGCGCCGACGGCGCTTGCCATCCGCACGGCGGAAGCTGCGGGCATGACGCTGATTGCGCTCGTACGCGGCGACGAATTCGAGATTTTCACCCATGCCGAACGCATCAAGTCCGGAGCTGCCGTCGATGTCGCATGACAATACCAACGCCAAGCTGATCTATATGGCGAACCAGATCGCCACCTTCTTCAAGAGCCAGCCTGAGAGCGAGGCGGCGCAGGGCGTTGCCACCCATATCAACAAGTACTGGGAGCCGCGCATGCGGCGCAAATTGTTCGAGCATATCGACAATGGCGGCGAGGGGCTGACGCCGCTGGTGCTGGAGGCGGCCGCAAAGATCAAACGTCCGGAAGCGGCCTAGCCTGCTTTCCTTACCTGCCAGCGCTTTCTGCGCGCTCATCGAGAGCGCGTTTTCCTAAGCGGGCACTCTCCTGAAAAGATTTAAGGGAAGGCGGCTACCGGTCGCCGCCTTCCCCATTCCCGAGCGCGGGGTGCAGGGATGTGCGCTCAGAAATTCTGCCAGCCATCCGCGGCCGGTGCCGCGGCCAGGCTTGTTCGTTGTCCGCCGCGCATGGCGCGGGCGGTGGCCTGTAGGCGTGATGGCTGCGCGCGATCTTCGAGGTGGCGGTTCGCGTCGACGACCTGGGCCTGCTCGCCGTAGCGGAACTGCCGGAGCAGTTCGTGCAGGGCTTCGGCCTCGCGGGCCATGGCGTGGCTTGCGGCCGTGCTTTCCTCGACCATCGCGGCGTTCTGCTGGGTCGCCTGGTCCATCGAGTTGACCGCCTGGTTGATCTCCTTGAGGCCGGTCGACTGTTCCCGTGCCGCTTCCACGATCGCCGAGACGTTGGCGTTGATCTCCTGGACCTGGACGAGGATTTCCTCAAGCGCCGCCCCGGTCTGGCCGACCAGCGACACGCCGTTCTTGACGTGTTCGGTCGAGGTGCCGATCAGCGACTTGATGTCCTTGGCGGCACTGGCGGAGCGTTGGGCCAGTTCACGCACTTCCTGGGCGACGACGGCGAAGCCCTTGCCGGCTTCACCGGCGCGCGCCGCCTCGACGCCGGCGTTCAGCGCCAAAAGGTTCGTCTGGAAGGCGATGTCGTCGATCACGCCGATGATGTTGGAGATTTCGCGTGACGACTGTTCGATCTGGTCCATGGCGCCGATCGCGCTCTTGACCACATTGCCGGAGCGTTCGGCACCGGCCTTGGTCTTGGCGACCAGGCCTCCGGCCTCCTCGGCGCGGCGGCTGGAGTCGGAGACGGTCGTGGTGATCTCGTCGAGCGCTGCGGCGGTCTCTTCCACGGAAGCGGCCTGTTGCTCGGTGCGCTTCGACAGGTCGTCGGCGGCGGCCCGGATCTCGCGGGCGCCGGAGGCGATCGCGCTGGCATTGTCGCCGACGGTTCGCATCGCCCCGCGCAGCTTTGCGGTGGCATCGTTGAAGTCGATCCGCACCGCTTCCATGCTTGGTACGAAGGGCGTGTCGAGGTTGCGCGTCAGATCGCCTTCGGCGAGCGCCCGCAGGCCCGCGCCGAGGCTGTTGATGGCGCTCATGCGCTCGCTGACATCGGTCGCGAACTTGACGACCTTGTAGACCTTGCCGCTGAAGTCGCGGATCGGGTTATAGGCCGCCTGGATCCAGATCTCCTTGCCGCCCTTGCCGTAGCGCACGAACTCGTTGGAAAAGAACTCGCCGGCGGCGAGCCGCTTCCAGAAGTCGGCATATTCGGCGGTGCGAGCATAGTTGGGCTCGCAGAACATGCTGTGGTGCTTGCCCTGGATTTCCTGGAGGCTGTAGCCGAGCGCGGCGCAGAAGTTTTCGTTGGCGGTCAGGATCTCGCCCGATGGCGTGAACTCGATCACGGCCTGGGAGCGGGAGATCGCGTCGAGCTTGCCGGCATCTTCCGTGGCCCTTGCCTTGGCGGCAGTGATGTCGCTTGCGAACTTGACCACCTTGTAGGGTTTGCCGCCCCGAAGCACCGGGTTGTAGGTCGCCTGGATCCAGATTTCGCGGCCGCCCTTGGCGACACGCTTGTAGGCATTGGCGTCGAATTCGCCGCGGCCGAGCCGGGCCCAGAAGTCGCGGTATTCCTGCGTCTGGGCGTAGTCGGCGGGGCAGAACATGCGGTGGTGCTGCCCGACGATTTCGCTGAGGTTGTAACCGAGTGCCTGGCAGAAATTCTCATTGGCGGTCAGGATCTTGCCGGTCAGGTCGAACTGGATGATAGCCTGCGACTTCGATAGCGCGGCGATGATCTGGTTCGCGTCTGCAATTTTTCCGAGAGCGAACATTGTAACCCTCTTCTCGTTTGTTGGCTCAAGCCGGGGGCTTCGTGCCTTCTTTGACAGGGTTTGCGGAGCCGAAGCGGCGCAAACTCCCGGACTAAGACAAATGCCGGCCTGCCGAAACATGTCTGGTCGTCCCGCGCTGGCCCACCGGGTCAGCGATTTAGTGCTTCGTGAGGGGAGTTCGAACTGGCGGGCTTCATGCCCAGGCGCCGTGTTTATGCAATCTAGGTTAGTGATAGGATTATTAAGCAGGTGTTAAAATAGCAACTATCAAATTTCAGTTGTAAGAACTCGTAGATCCCAATTTTAGTTGAATTAGTTTCCCCTGTTTTTCTAAAGTATTGCCCTCCGGCTGAGCAAATAACCAACAAAAAAGCCGCCCGACGAGACGTCGGACGGCCTTGAATATCGCTGAGCTGTTGCTTTAGGCGGCCAGTTCCTCGACCTCGCGTTCCTTGAACATGCGGGCAAGGTTCAGGAAGCAGATCATGCCGGTTTCGTTGGCGATGATGCCTTCGGCGAAGCTCTTGTCGAAGGAGGCCGTCACTTCCGGCACCGGCTGCACCTGGCTGCCCTGGACCGTGAGGATATCCGACACGCGGTCGACGACGAGGCCGATGACCATGTTGTGCACTTCGGCGACGACGATGGCGCTGCGCTCGTTGGCGGTGGTCGATTTCATGCCGAGCTTGTGGGCGAGGTCGATGATCGGGATCACCGTGCCGCGCAGGTTCATGACGCCGATCACTTCCGGCGGCGAATGCGGGATAGGCGTCGAGGGCGCCCAGCCGCGGATTTCACGGATCGTCGTCGTCTTGACGCAGAATTCCTGATCGTGGAGGCGGAACGCAATGATTTCCAGCGTCTCGCCGTCGAACCCGGCCGTCCTGAGTGTGCTTGTCATCGAAGGTCCTTCCAGCTTTCCGGTCGACGCCTCTGGGCGCGACACCGCCAAACTCCAGATCTCTCCGCATGGCTGACGGCGCATCAGGCGCGGTCAATGATCCGTAAAGGAGAGATCCTTCCAGTCCGCCGATCACATCCGGCAGGGCGCAGCTGCATCATGCGCGGAGGAACCGCTTTGCGCTTTGGGAAAGGACTATAGGCCGGGATTCGTTAAGACTTGCTTTTGCAAGTGCTTACGAAGATCTCGCCCCGGGCGGGACCCCGGGGCGGAAGCGATTTGCGATCAAGCGGAGGCGAGAACCTTGGCAAATTGTTCGACCGCCCAATCCACCTGCTCGGCGGTGATGACGAGCGGCGGCGCGATGCGGATCGTGTCGCCGTGGGTGTCCTTGGCAAGGATGCCGAGCTGCTTCAGCGCTTCGCAATACTTGCGCGCGCCGCCGGCTTCCGGCACCAGTTCCACCGCCAGCATCAGGCCGCGACCGCGCACGTCCTTGATGATGTTGGAACGGATGTCGGTGAGGCCCTTCTGGAAGCGCTCGCCCATCTTTGCCGAGTTCTCGATCATGCCTTCCTCGGTCAGCGCCTTCAGCGCCGCGCGGGCAATGGCGCAGGCAAGCGGGTTGCCGCCGAAGGTCGAGCCGTGCTGGCCGGGCTTCAAGACGCCGAGCACTTCGGAATTCGAAAGCACCGCCGAGACCGGATAAAAGCCGCCGGACAGAGCCTTGCCGATCAGCGTCACGTCGGCTTCGATCGCCTCATGCTCTTCGGCAAGCAGCTTGCCGGTGCGGCCAAGCCCGGTCTGGATCTCGTCGAGGATCAGCGTGATGCCGTGCTTGGTGCAGAGCTCGCGCACCGTCGTGAAGTAGCCGACCGGCGGGACGATGACGCCGGCTTCGCCCTGGATCGGCTCGACCAGGAAGGCGACGGTGTTTTCGTTGATCGCCGCACGGAAGGCGTCGATGTCACCGAAGGGTACGACCTTGAAGCCCGGCGCAAACGGGCCAAAGCCGGTGCGGGCGTCCGGATCGGTCGAGAAACCGACGATACCCATGGTGCGGCCGTGGAAGTTGTTGGAGCAGACGATGATCTCGGCCTTGTTCTCGGCCACGCCCTTGACCTCGTAGCCCCACTTGCGCACGGCCTTGACGGCGGTCTCGACGGCTTCGGCGCCGGAGTTCATCGGCAGCACCTTGTGCGAGCCGGTCAGCGCAGCGATCTCTTCGTAGAAATGCGCCAGCTGATCGTTGCGGAAGGCGCGGGAGGTCAGCGTCAGCTTCTGCGCCTGCTCCATCATCGCCTTCAGGATCTTCGGGTGGCAATGGCCCTGGTTCACGGCAGAATAGGCCGAGAGACAGTCGAGGTAGCGGTTGCCTTCCATATCCCAGACATAGACACCTTCGCCGCGCGAAAGCACCACGTCGAGCGGCTTGTAGTTATGGGCGCCGAGCCGGTATTCGGTTTCGATCAGGGCAGCCGTCGTGTTCATATATCGTCCTCCGGTGTTTCTTTGTCTGAGCGGGAAGAGGAAAAGTGTGCGCGGTTTTCCGCCCGCATCCCGCTTAGACTTATGAGAGCCGTTCACGCTTATGATCTTGGATCCAGTCGACCCAAGATCTCCGTGATCTAGGCGCTGCGGGTCGGCCGGTCGAGAACACGGCGGCCGAAGAGGCTCGCCGTCAGTTCGACCAGGATGCGCGCGCTCTTGCCGCGATCGTCGAGGAAGGGGTTGAGCTCGACGACGTCGAGCGAGGAAACGAGCCCGCTTTCCCAGAGCACTTCCATGATCAGGTGCGCCTCGCGGAAGGTGGCGCCGCCCGGAACGGTGGTGCCGACGCCCGGCGCCAGTTCCGGATCCATGAAATCGACATCGAGGCTGACATGCAGCAGGCCATTGGCGGCGCGGACCTCTTCGAGGATCTGGCGCATGATGTGAGCCATGCCGAGTTCGTCGACGGCGCGCATGTCGAAGACGCGCACGCCATGTTCTGTGATCTCTTCGCGCTCGCGGTCGTCGACCGAGCGGATACCGACCTGGAAGACCTTCTTCGGATCGACGAGCGGACGGTCCGACGGCAGGATCGGGGCGAATTCGGCCTGGCCGCAGAAGAAGGCGACCGGCATGCCGTGCATGTTGCCGGAGGGCGAGGTCGACGGCGAGTTGAAGTCGGCATGGGCGTCGAGCCAGAGCACGAACAGCGGCCGGCCGACGTCTGCGGCATAGCGCGCCATGCCGGAGACGCTGCCCATCGAAAGCGCATGGTCGCCACCCAGAATGATCGGGAAATGGCCCTTGCGCACGGTGTCGTGCACGGAATCATGCAGGGCGCGGGCGAAGGCTGCGACGATCTGCAGGTTGTTGGCGCCGGGATGGTTGGCGAGATCGCGCGCCGGCAGCGGCTTGACGTCGCCTTCGTCGTGAACCGTATGGCCGAGATCGCGCAGCACCGTATCGATGCCGGCGATGCGCAGAGCCGTCGGGCCCATGGCCGCGCCGCGTCGTCCAGAACCTTCCTCGATGGGTGCGCCGATCAGCGTGATGGTCGTCATGTCCGCCCGATTCCTTTTCAAGATAATTCCCATGTGATCCCGTCCGGGATGTGTGGATTATGGCCAAAATGGGCGTCAGCAAAAAGATGGAAAACTGCCGATTAGTGAGCTAGTTTCGACAGATTGCTAAGTCCGATTTTACAAAGTGGCAGACTATGGATGATCTCGACCAGGCGCTGATAAGCGCTCTGCGCCAGAATGCGCGCATTCCCGTTTCGACGCTATCGGAAATGACGGGCGTGTCGCGGGCGACGGTGGCGGCCCGTATCGACAGGCTGGTCGCCAATGGTACGATCGCTGCCTTCACCATCCGCACCGGTGCCGAAATCCCGACCTCCGGGGTGCGCGCCGTGGTCATGATCGAGGTGCACGGCAAGATGGCCGATCGTGTCGCCGAGCAATTGCGCGGACTGCCGCAGGTGCGGGCGCTGCACAGCACCAATGGCCGCTGGGACTTCATCGCCGAGCTTCAGGACCGCGATCTCGTCTCTTTCGACGAAACGCTGCGGCGCATCCGCCTGATCGACGGCATCACCGTTACGGAGACGAATATCCTGTTGAAAACCAGCAAGATGACCGGCGCGTTCTGAGCATTTCTGGCCGCCCGAAGCGGTGAGGAAAATGCCTCTCAGAGTCGAATTGTTCTTGATTTGTTCTCGTATTTCGCTATGATGGCCGCCTCACCCAAGATGGAGGATGTCATGGTTGCCAATGGCGGCAGGCTTGCCGATCGGCAGATCTGTGTGAAGCTGTTCGTCAGGCATGGCGACGAGGATCGCGCCATCGCCTTCTATCGCGAAGCACTCGGCGCCGAACTGCTGCAAAGGCATGAATGGCCGAGCGGCATTCTGACGAGTGCGGATCTGAGGATCGGGGAATCGGTGTTCCGTATTGCCGGGGCCAATCCGCGCCGCGATGCGGAACCCAAGCTTGGCGGGCCGCGCTCGCCGCATGCGCTCGGCACCACGGCGGTGATCCTGGAGCTGCATGTGCGCGACGTCGATCGCGTCATCGGCCGAGCGATCGGCGCAGGCGCAAGCCTTCGCAATGCGGCCGAAACCTTGTCGACGGGCGATCGCGTCGGCGCCTTCATCGACCCCTTCGGCCACATCTGGGCGTTGTTCAACGCTATGGAAGATGCCGACGTCGTCGATCTGAGCATCGAGGCCCGCAACGCCGCCTGAGACGTTGCGGGCCTTTCGCTACCCGGGCATGTGCTCTGGGTGGATTTTATGCCTGCTGCCTGACGATCAGAAGAACTCGTCGAGCAGGCAGTAGAAGTCACGTTTCTCCGAATCGTCCTTGTCGAGGCCATAGCGGGTCAGAAACGGCTGAACCCACTCCTCGCCGAGATTGTGGACGATGCTGCGGCAGGCAAGAGCGATGTCCTGGTAGGGGTCGGCGACGCCCAGCCGGCTGCAATCGATGAAGCCGGAAAACCGGCCGTTCTTCTCGATGATGTTCGGCAGGCAGGCGTCGCCATGGGTGACGACGAGTTCACCGGGTTGGGGCACGTGCGCCTGCAGTTCGGCAAAGAGATCCGCCGCCGTTCGGCCGAGCCGCGTCTCGTCAAAGTCGCTTTCATCGATCACGCCTGCCTGGGTGCGCGCCTTCGCGATGGCGATGCGCTCTTCGATCCGGTGATCGAAGGGGCAGTTGGCGATATCCAGCGCATGCAGTTGCTTCAGCGCGTCCGCGAGGATGACGATCTGGTCCTTGGGCGAGAGCGTCGTGGAGGCGAGGTCCGTCCCTTGCACTGCTTGCAGCAGCAGCCAGTTCGTCTCCGCGCCGAAGGCACGAGCGATCACCCGCGGGCAGGGCAAGTCCTTTGATGCCAGCCAATCAAGCCGCGCCGCCTCGTCGACGAACTCGCTGAACGGGCCGGCTTCCTCGAGCTTCAGCACCAGCATGGGTCGATCGGGCGCCTTCAGAAGAAAGATGCTCGAGTCGGATTGCCCGAGCAGATCACGGTTCCACTGATAGCCAGCGACAAGAGGGCGGAATGGTTCGGGCAGTTCGGGACGCGGAAAAGAAGAGGGCAAGGCAATCACCTGAAAAAAGGAATGAAACAACGGGGCGCGCGGTCGCGCCTGGATGCCGATGTAGGTTTGGCAAAGTGGCATTTCCACGGAGCGGTCCCGCAAGTTTTGACGGCGCGTGCCGGTAAATCGCCTTTCACGGTGCGTCTTCGCCAAATCTCCATCAAAGCTTCGCAAAGCCCGCTCGGCTCGACCGCAAAGTCACCTTTTTAGAAGTGTTTCGAAGAGGTGCTCATGGGCGTGAACCACAATGAACTGCTGTCGGCGGCCGAATGCGCCGACCGTCTTGGCCTTACCATCCGCGCTCTCAAGGTCTATGAGGACCGCGGCCTGATCACGCCGCGGCGGACGGAGAAGAAGTGGCGGCTCTATGGTGCGGTCGAAATCGCGCGGCTGACCGAAATCATGGCTTTGAGGCGGCTTGGCCTTAGCCTCACCCGGATTACCGAAATGCTCGCCGGTACTGCGCCGGCCCTCGGACAAACGCTAGCCGTCCAGCAATCGGCGTTCTTGGACCTGCGCGACCGTGTCGAACACAGCCTGTCCTTGATCGATGCGGCGCTCCAGAAGATCGAGCGCGGCGATGCCCTGTCGATCGACGAACTCCTCATGCTCGCCCGAAAAACCGAGATGACCGGCCTGTCGCCTGACGCCGTCGCATGGAACCGCTACGAGCTGACGCGCCCACGCCGCGAGGTCTCCTTCGTCCCCGAGAATGGCTGGGCCTGAAACAGGCGCAAGAAGGGCAGCGCGCTCCGCGCCGATGACATGCGACCGATCACGGCTTCAGGCGCCGCCGGTGCCTCCAAAGGACCATAGTGAGTTTGCTGTCGAGCGGGCAACACAGGGGCTCTGGAGCCGGTGGATCGCGATCGACCCACCGGCTTCCTTGTGATGCGGGCGGGACAGGCGTGTTTACGCCCGCCGCCGCTCAATATTCCTTTTCGAAGAAGACGCCGCCCGAGGCCGAACCGTCGCCGGCGGCCGAGCCCTTGAGCTTCACGCCCTTGCCGACATCGAGATTGATGACCGCCTTGCTGGAGGCGGAATCGGAGCCCTGCTGCAGCTCGATATAGGTGCGGTCGTTGAGATACTTGCCGGCGCGCACGGAGGCGCCGCCATTCTCGTCGGTGGTGACGTCGAGATCGTCGACGCCGAGCTTGTTGCGCAGGCCGTCGAGCAGCGAGGTCGATCCGCCACCGGCAAGCTGGCTGACGGCCGAGGCGAGCTGGGCGATCTGGAAGGCCGAGAGGTTTGACAGCGATCGGTTGAAGATGAGCTGCGCCAGGATTTCGTCCTGCGGCAGCGCCGGGGAGGAAGAGAAGGCGATCTGCGGATTGTTGGCGAGGCCCGCGACCGCGACGGTGATGGTGGTCGCGCCGACGCTGGAGGTCGCCTTGAGGTCGAGCGTCGGGATCAGGTCACCGCCAAAGCCGATATTGCCGTCGGTGAAGGTCAGGCGCTTGCCGAGGATTTCGAGCCGTCCGCGGCGCATCTCAAAGCCGCCGGAAACAATTGGCTGCACGGCGGTGCCACGGATCGTCAGGTCGCCGCCAAGCTCCGCGTCGATGCCGCGGCCGCGCACGAAGATCTGGTGGGCGTTGACGCCGAGATCGAAGGCAATCACGCCGCTGGCATTGGCGCCTGCGGCCGGCACTTCGTCCTTGCGCAGGTCCTTGACCATCTTCCGCACCTTGGGCGGCGCATTCTTGTGCTTGATGTCGATGGCCGAAAGCGACGTCGGCAACTTCTCCGGAATGGTGATCGATGCCTTGCGGATCGTCACCTTGCCGCCGAGCGTCGGGGTCGCGACCAGGGGACCGGTCAAGGTCATCTCGCCGGCAACGTTGGCGTTGAACAGGGTGCCATCGACGTAGGTCGCGTTGTTCAGCTTGATCGTCAGGTTGGCCGGGAAGCCGGAACCGGGTACGGTGCCGACGGTACCGCTGGCTTCGACCGAGCCGCCGGTCGCGAGATTGGCCGAGAGCCTGGAGATCGTCGCCTGCTTGCCATCGAGCGCGACATTGGCGGTCAGGTCGTTGAGCGCCAGGTTGCGACGCACGTCGACGAGGCGCCCGCCTGACGTGGTGATCGTGCCGGCGATCTGCGGCGCCTTGGCGGAACCGGAGATTGCCACATCGACATTTGCCTGGCCCGTCAGCGTGAAGCCTTTCTCCGCCATCAGGTTGGCGATGAGGGCGAAGGGGACGTTGCCACTGAACTTCATCGCGATCGGCATGTTGCCGCCGATGTCGACATTGCCGCCGCCCTTGAAGGAAAGTCCGCCGGCGCCCGAAAGCGTCGTATCGAGCGTCACTTTGTTGTTGGCAAACTTGCCGTCCGCCGTCACATCGAAGGCCGCAACGCCCGCGGTGCGGGCTGCCGCGAGCGAGGCGCCCGACCATTTGAGGTCGTAGGCGACGACCGGGGCAGACGCTGCGCCCTCGACATCGACGGTGCCGGCGATCGTGCCCTCGGCGCCGAGGTCCGGTGCGAAGGCGTTGACCAGTGCTGCGGGCAGGGCGTTGAGCTTCGCAGTGATGTCGAGCTTTTCGCCAGCCGTGCCGTTGACTGCGATCGTGCCTTTCGATGCCTGGATCGTCAGCGCGTTGAGACGGACGGTGCCGTTTTCGATGGCGATCACCGTCGGCTGCGCCAGTTTCAGGGCAATGCCCTTCGGCGTTGCGCCAAAGGATGCGAGGCGGATTTCCGTGCGGCCCTTGGCGCCCGCGAGGTCGCCCTTCACCGTCAGCGGTCCGCCGTCATATTTGCCGTCGATGGCAAAACCGGTGCGGCCGGCCTGTTGCTCGAAATCGACGGCAAGTCCGGAAACACGGTTTTCGCCCTGCGCCACCGTTTCGGCGCGGATGCTGCCCTTGATCGCCAGGGCCGCGAGGTCGGCGATGGTGATGTCGGCGGTCGGCCTGGAGATCGTCAGTGCGTCACGTTTGATGCCGCTGCCGCCGGCCTTGACGACGACGGAGGTGATGCCGTTTTGAGTCTTGATGGCCGCCGAGCCGTTGAGGTCGCCGGATGCTTTCTGCCCGGCCATGGCGGCCAAGAGGCCGATATCGGGCAGGTCGAAGCTGACCGTGCCGTCCGGCTTGAAATCGGGGGTGAAGCTGATCGCCCCGGTCAGCTTGTTCTCGCCGATCCTGGCTTCGAGCACCGGGATTGCGGTCTGGCCATCCTTCGAGACGACGTCGGCCTTGACGTCGATGGCCTGGCCGTCGAGTGCACCGGTCGCCGTCAGGCTTGCCTGCGGGCTCGAAGGGTTGGCCTTGGCGTCGGCCTTGACGTTGAGGTCGCTGAGCGTGCGTCCGGCCAGTGTCGCGCCGCTCGACGTCAACTCGGCCTTGATGCCGAGTTCCGAAAGCGGGCCGGTCACGGCGGCGGTAAAGTCGGCCTGGCCCTTGGCATCGGCAAGCAGCTTGCCGAGATCAGGCAGGGTACCCCTAAGGTCGGCCGTCAGGTTGCTCTGCGCGAGCGCAACGGTGCCGGCGGCCTCGATCGTGCCCGACTTGAGCTCGAGGCCCTCCACGGTGACGCCGCCGTCGGTTGCCGTCTTCACTTCGCCCGAGAGTGCGATCGTGCCATCGAATTTCGCGGCGGCCGCCGGCGGCAACGCGTCCGGAACGGCGAAGAGCTTGAAGGCCGCGGAAACCGTGTTCTCGTCGCGATAAAAGGCGCCGGTGAGCGAACCGCCGATACCGGGGCTTTCGATCGTCACCGGGTTGAAGGCGATGTTTTCCTTCGTCACGGAGAGGATTGCGTCCACCTTCAGCGGCACCTGGACCAGGCGGGCGAGGTTGGGGTCGTTGAAGCCGGCTTCGCCCACCTCGATTGCCGCCTTCACCGGACCGGATTGCGCCTGGAGATTGAAGCCGTCGCTGCGTGCCGAAAGCTTGACTGCGCCAAGCGCCACGTCGGGCACCGCCAGGGAGGTGACGTCTGCGGTGAGATCGAGGATCGCGGCTTGCGCGTCGCCGATCAGCGAGAAATCGACGGCATTGATCTTGGCCTGCGCTTCACCCTTCTGCAGCGGCCAGCGGAAGTCGACAGGGCCGTTGGTGCCGGCAAGCCTGGCCTTGAGGTTGTTCTCGCCCTTGCTGTCGTAAGTACCGAAAGCGGCAAAGGAGAGCGCGCCCGTCGTCACATGAGCCTTGTCGACCTGAACCAGCCCCTGGTCGTTGAACGCGGCGGCGATGTCGAGACTGGTGTCACCCTCGAACATCGGGCGCAGCGCCGGCGGCATCAGCGAGCCGAAACCGCCGCCGCCGTTAACGGTCAGCCGGTGCATTCCGTCGGGCGTCTGGACGTGGCGACCGTCGAGCTTGAGAATTTCGCTGCCGTCGAGTGCGGCCGTGGCGCTGCCGGCCCAGTCGGAAAGCGGGCCTTCGCCGGTCAGCTTGATGTTGACTGCGGGCTCGTTGGGCAGGCGAAGCAGCTTTGCCAGCACGCCGTTGTTGGGCTCGTCCACGGTCGCCTCGAGCTTCAGTTCGTTGCCCGCCGGATTGAAGACGATATCGGCGACCGCGCGCGCCTCCGGCCGGTCGCGCTGGGCGGCCGCAAGCTGAAGGGCGATGCTCTCGTTGGTCGCGTTCACCTTGCCGCTGGCGGTCAGGAACTGGTCCTCGCCGGCGATCGCCTTGCCGATGATGACCTCCTTGAGATCGATCGCGTCGATCTTGACGTCCACGGGAAGCGCAAAGGTCGAGCGGACTTCCTTGGTCTCGGAGGAGGGGATCGGCAGGCGCTCGACGCGCACCGAGCCGGCCGAGAGTGCTGCGGCTTCGAAGCGGAAGGAGAGAAGGGCGGCGGGCGACCAGGTGAGATCGAGGTCGCGCACTTCGGCATAGACGCCCTCGCCATCGAACAGCGTGATGCTTCCGGCCGTGAACTTGCCGGTCAACAGCGCGCTCGGATCGGCGATCCGCACGATCTGGTCGGGGGTTGCCGCATACTTCTCGATTGCCCAGGCGACGAGCCTTGCGCCGGGTGTGGTAAAGCCCACGAAGGCGACGAGAAGAAGGGCAACGACCGCAATCACGCCAAGCACACGAAGGCCATAGCGCAGCGTCGCGCGAAGGAAGCGGACGACCTGATTCATGATCTACCCATAACGCAAGTTGCTCCCAAGCGGAATCGCCGCCGGCAGAAACTATCCGGCAATGGCGGCGATTTGCAGGTTCTGGTGGAAGAAACGGCCCGGATCAGAAGGATTGGCCGATACCGGCATAGATGCCGTACTTGGTGCCGCCGGGATATTTGTTAAGCGGAACGGCAAAGTCGAGGCGGATCGGGCCGAAGGGCGTGGCGTAACGCAGGCCGATGCCGGCGCCGGCGCGGATGTCGGAGAAATCCGGCGTCGTCTTCGCAGACACCGTACCGGCGTCGATGAAAGGCACGACGCCGATGGTGTCGGTGATGGCGATGCGGGCTTCGAGCGAGGCATTGACATAGGAGCGTCCGCCGGTCTCCTCGTTGTCGGAATTGCGCGGGCCGATCTCCTGGTAGGAATAGCCGCGTACCGAGCCGCCACCGCCGAGATAGAAGCGGCGGTTGGCAGGAATGTCTTCGAGCCCGCTGCCGCCGACGAGCATGCCGGCGCCGATCTTGCCGGCAAGCACGAAGCGCTTCTCGTCGCCGAGCGCATGGTAACCGGATGCCGAGGCTTCGAAGGACGAGAAGAAGGTCTGCCCCTTGATTTCGTAGCTCGGCTTGGCGTTTATCATCGCCCGGTAGCCTTCGGTCGCGTTCAGCTTGTCGTTACGGGTATCGCGCACATATTCGAGCGGGATCGCGGCCGTCAGATAGGAGTTCGAGCCGAAGGCGTCGTCGATATTGGCCCAGCTGAGCTCGCCGCCGCCTGAGACGGTGTCGGTGTCCGAGAGCTCGAAGGTGGCGCCGGCCGCTGCCGTCAGGATCTTGGCGCGGTAGGCGTCTGGGTCCTGGATGTTGGCCTTGACGCTCGCGGTAAAGGTGGAAGCCGGGCCGAAGGCACCGGGTTTGGCAAACAGGATGCCAACCGAATAGTCGAGCTTGTCCAGTTCCTTGGTCTCGCCGATGCGGTCGACCGATCCTTCGATGCGCAGCGATTCGGCGCGGCCGAAAAGGTTGCGGTGTCCCCAGTAGCCCGAAAGCCCGAGGCCGTCGGTGGTCGAGACCTGGGCGCCGAAGCCGAAATACTTGTGCTTGCCTTCGGACACCTCGATCTTCATCGGGAGAGATCCATCGGGCGAAAGCGCATTGGCTTCCTTGATGGTGACGCTCGAAAAGACGCCGAGCTGGCGCAGGCGCTCGGAGGCTTTGCGGATGTCCGCGGGCGAATAGGGACGGCCTTCGTTGAGGCGTGAGTAGTCGCGCACGAAACCCGGGTCGACGGTCTTCGTTCCGTCGACGCTGACTTCGCCGACTGGGGCAACCGGGCCGCCGCTGGCGCCGATGACGATGTCGACGGTCGAGTTGGCGTGGTTGGCGACAGCGCTGCGTTCGGTGAGCTTGGCCAGGGGGCGACCCTGCTCGCGCAGATCGTTCACGACCTTTTCGCCGGCCTTGATGATCAAGGTGGAATCGGCACGCGCGCCGGCGGGCAGGCCGTAATCAGCGGGACTGAAACCGGCCGCATCGCCTTCGAACTTGACGGAACCGACGTTGAAGACCGGACCCGGCGTCACGGTGACGGTGACCGGAATCGGCTTGCCATCCGGGAAAGACGGATCCGGCGGCAGACTGTCGATATCCTGGCCGTTGATGCGGATCGCGATGGTGCCGCCGTAGCGGGCCTTTTCGTAGAGTGCGGCAAGCAGCCGGTCGCGGTCGTCACGCGCCCGAATTGCCAGGCCAAGATCGCCGGAGACAGGCTTTTCCTGGCCCTGCACGAGCTGCGAGCTGTTTTCCAGCGCTTCCTTCAGTTCCTTGTCTTCGGTGCCGGCGTCGAAGGTGAGGGTATAGTTGACCGGGTCGATCACCGGCGCCTCTTCCTCGTCGCTCTCGAAAAACTTCATGCCGAAGAGCTTGAAGGCATAGGCCTTCTCGGCGGAAAGCGGGCCGAGCGCGCACGAAAAGGCAACAGCAAGCGAAGTCGCTGCCTTCCAGTACGCAATACTCGACCGTGGTGGGGACATTCGCTTCCGCATCCCGTCTTCAGGCGACCCAATACAAACTGCCTGCTTATGCGGCTGGGTCACTATCGCATGCCTAAGGTTTTCCATCTGTTAACGATGACGATCCGCTGCATCCACCCCTGATGCCGAATTTCGGTGCCGATTCCGTCGAAAAAGCGCGGAAATGTTGTCGGCGCAGCACAACCACCGCCGACAACCAGTAAGGCGCTGCGCCTTTTTGGAGGCTTAAATGCCGCCTTGTCCGCTGTATCGAGCCGCTACGCCGCCTCGGGCAGCGCCCGCAATTGCGGTACGCCGGAAGCGATGATGACGAGGAACTGGATGAGGAAACCGACCGCTGCGACGGCAAGGCACGCCTCGACGCCGAAGCGTGTGGCGACGATGGCGCCGAGCGCTGCACCGATCGGCCGGGCGCCGAAGGTGGCGGTGGTGATGAAGGCCGATACGCGCCCGAGCATCGCATTGGGGGTGACGGCCTGCCGCAAAGTGAGCGTGGCGATCGACCAGAGCACCGGGCCGGCGCCGAACAGGAAGAAGCTCAAACCGGCAAGGGCGCCTGAGGGAACCCAGATGGTCGAGAGCATCACGGCCGCAGCCGTCAACCCGCCGAGCGGGCCGAGGGCGATCATCAGGCCGAAGGGGATCCGGCGCGCAATGGCGGGGGCTGCGAAGGCGCCGATCATCATGCCGGCGCCATAGATGCCAAGCGTGATGCCGACGCCGGTCGCCGTCAGCCCGAGGGTCTGAATGGCATAGGCGACATAGACCGCCTGCAGCACGAACCAGGCCGTGTTGAAGACGATGGCGGTCACCAGAATGGGCCTGAGCAGCGCGTGGCCGCCCAGGAACCGGGCGCCTTCGGCGAGATCCTGAAGGAGGTTGCGCCTGGGAGCGGTCGGTTGCTGCTGGTCGCCAAGGCCGGCGAGCAGGACGACAGAGAGAAGGGACAGGGATGTGGCGGCGACATAGGCGAGCGATGCGCCGGTCCATGCGACGATCGCGCCGCCGATCGCCGGTCCGCCGGAATAGGCGAGACTGCGGGCGAGCTCCAGCCAGCGATTGGCGTCGGCGAGTTGGTGACGGGGCACGATCGCCGGCACCAGGGCTGGGGCGGCGACATTGTAGCAGACCGTGCCAATGGCGCCGACGAAGCCCATGACGGCGAGCAGCGGCAGCGACAGCAGGCCGCCGAGCATCAGCAACAGCGTGGCAACCAGCGACAGCGCGCGCAGCATTTCCGAGGAGACCATCAGCCTGCGCCGCGATGCGCGGTCGGCAACGAGACCGGCGGGAATGGAGAGCAGAAGGAATGGCAGCGTCTGCGCCATCTGCAGCCATCCGGTTTCCGCAGGGCCTGCGGCGAGCAGAAGCACGGCGGCGAGCGGAGCGGCGGCCAGCGCCATCTGCTCGGAAAACTGTGCGAACAGGTTAGACCAGCCGATGCGCTTGAAGGCCGGTGGCAGGGTGTCGCGTGGTGGGTTTGGCATGGAAGAACCTCGATCATGAAACGTCGAGGTCAGCAGACGGGATTGCTTCGGCGGTTGCCACCCGATTTCGGCGCCTTCGTTGGCCGCTGCGCGTTGTGTGCGGCAGAGGATGCGGTTGCCGCAACGAAAAACCCCCTCAGGGCGGTCAGCCGTGAGGGGGAAACATCAAACCAGACCGTCGGGCGGCTCAAGCTGCAGCCGACGGCAGGCTGCCTGTCGCCTTAGCGCGGGCACGAGTCGATGTAGCGGCGGCCGTAGCGGTCGCGATAGTAGCACTGGCCGGGCTGCTCGGTGACGTTGCCGATGACTGCGCCGGAAACACCGCCGATTGCCGCGCCGACTGCAGCGCCACGGACGTCGCCGGTAACAGCGCCGCCGATGATCGCGCCGGAAACGGCACCGATGCCGGCGCCCTTTTCCGTCTGGGTGCAGCTTGCGACCGCCAGGGCGACCAGCACAAGTGCGATGGCTTTCTTCATGTTGTTCTCTCCGATGTCTACGGATCTCAAGCCTATCGCTCAGTCCGTCCCGTGGATGATGGCGAAGCCGGGAACATCCCGCTCCACCGGAACTTGCGGTTCGGAAAATACGCGGTCCCCATCGAAAGTCTACGGGAGCGCTGCGGTTTCTTCCTGCCGGCAAGATAATGATATCGTTCCTGAACGGGACATGAAGGCAGTTCCCTTCGGCACAACCGGCGTGGAAAAATTTTGTCGTTCGGCGGGCAGGGGCGGTTGCGGCATTCCAAAAAAAGACAAATGATACAAACAAGCCTGCGAAAATCCGGAGGAGCGGATCCGTGGGCGACGGGCATCGATATCAGTTGGCGCGTACCCTAGTCGCGTGAACCATCTCACCCGACTTTCCGGCCGCGCTCGTGTTGGCATTGACCGACCCCGGAGGAGCGAAATGGCGAAAGTAACAATGACGGTCAACGGCCGTCAGGTGAGCGGTCATTGCGACGACCGCACATTGCTGGTGCAATTCATACGCGAAAATCTCGGACTGACCGGCACCCATGTCGGCTGCGATACCTCGCAGTGCGGCGCCTGCGTCATCCATATGGACGGAAAGTCGGTCAAGAGCTGTTCCATCCTCGCCGCGCAAGCCGCAGGCTCTACGATCACCACCATCGAAGGGCTGGCGGCCGATGGCGAACTGCATCCGGTGCAGGCGGCCTTCAAGGCCAATCACGGCCTGCAATGCGGCTTCTGCACGCCCGGCATGGTGATGACGGCCGTCGACATGATCCGCAGGCATCAGGGTCAGCTGGACGAGGCGACGGTGCGCGCCGAGCTCGAAGGCAACATCTGTCGTTGCACCGGTTACCACAACATCGTGAAAGCGATCCTTGCCGCCGCCGCCGAGATGAGCGGCGCCCGTGTGGCCGCAGAATAGCGGCAGAACGGGGGCGGAATCTCGCCCCTGACGCATGTCACTCAGGACCGATGCATGGCCGTCGGGACTGTCGCTGGATATCTCGGGAGGAGATAGGCAATGGGCGTTGAAGGCATTGGCGCGCGCGTGGCGCGCAAGGAGGACAAGCGGTTCCTGACCGGCAAGGGCCGCTATACGGACGACATGTCCGTGCCGGGGATGAAATATGCGGTGTTCGTGCGCAGCCCGCATGCGCATGCGAAGATCCTCAAAGTCGACGGGTCGGCGGCGATCGGCATGCCAGGCGTGATCGGCGTGCTCGACGGCAAGCAGTTGCTCGCCGATGGTATCGGCAACCTGATCTGCGGTTGGATGATCCATTCCAAGGACGGATCGCCGATGAAGATGGGCGCCTGGCGGCCGCTCGCGCACGAGACCGTGCGATACGTCGGCGATGCGGTGGCGATCGTCGTTGCCGACAGCGTCGCCGAGGCGCGTGATGCTGCCGAAGCCGTGGTCGTCGAATACCAGGAGCTTCCCGTCGTGATCGACGCCTCAAAGGCGCTTGAGGCGGGACAGCCGCAGCTTCACCCGGAAGCGCCCGGTAACCTGATCTTCGACTGGCAGATCGGCGACGAAGCGGCGACCGACAAGGCGATCGGCGCTGCGGCGCATGTCACCGAAATCACCATCCACAACAACCGGCTTTCGCCCAACCCGATGGAGCCGCGTGCGGCGATCGGCATCTACGACGCCGGCGACGACCACTATACCTGCTACACCACCAGCCAGAACCCGCATGTGGCCCGGCTGGTGATGAGCGCCTTCTATAATGTCGCGCCGGAAAACAAGCTGCGGGTGATCGCGCCCGATGTCGGCGGCGGCTTCGGCTCGAAGATCTACATCTATCCGGAGGAGATCGTCTGTCTCTGGGCGTCGAAGCGCACCGGCGTGCCGGTCAAATGGACGTCGGACCGCACCGAAGCGTTCCTCACCGATGCGCATGGTCGCGACCACGTGTCGAAGGTGAAGATGGCGTTCGATGCGAGCAACCGCATCATCGGGCTCAAGGTCGATACGATCGCCAATCTCGGCGCTTACATGTCGCTGTTCTCCTCGGCGGTGCCGACTTATCTCTATGCGACGCTGCTCTCCGGGCAGTACGACATCCCGGCGATCCATGCGAATGTGCGCACGGTCTATACCAACACTGCGCCCGTCGACGCCTATCGCGGCGCCGGGCGGCCGGAGGCGACCTATCTCTTGGAACGCACGATGGAGACGGCGGCCCGCGAACTCGGCGTCTCGCCTGCCGAATTGCGTCGGGTCAATTTCATCCGCTCCTTCCCGCATCAGACGCCTGTCATCATGAACTATGACGCCGGCGACTACGACGCTTCGCTCGAAGCGGCCATGCAGGCGGCCGACTGGAATGGCTTTGCCGGCCGCAAGGCGGAAGCGGAAAAGCGCGGCATGAAGCGCGGCATCGGCATGAGCTGTTACATCGAGGCCTGCGGCATCGCACCGTCGGCGGCGGTGGGTTCGCTCGGTGCTGGCGTCGGTCTTTGGGAATCGGCCGAAGTGCGGGTCAACGCCGTCGGTACGATCGAGGTCCTGACCGGCTCGCACAGCCATGGCCAGGGCCACGAGACGACCTTTGCCCAGCTTGTCGCCGACCGCTTCGGTGTGCCGATCGACAGCGTCAACATCGTGCATGGCGATACCGACAAGGTGCAGATGGGCATGGGCACCTACGGCTCGCGCTCCGGTGCTGTCGGCATGTCGGCCGTCGTCAAGGCGCTCGACAAGGTCGAAGCCAAGGCGAAGAAGATTGCCGCTCACCTGATGGAAGCGGACGAAAGCGACATCGTCATCGAAAACGGCGAACTGAAGGTCGCCGGCACCGACAAGACCGTGCCGTGGTTCCAGATGGCGCTTGCCGCCTACACCGCCCACAATCTGCCGGCCGGCATGGAGCCGGGGTTGAAGGAGGGGGCCTTCTACGACCCTGCCAACTTCACCTTTCCGGCCGGCTGCTACATCTGCGAGGTGGAGGTCGATCCGGAAACGGGCCGAACCAAGATCATCCAGTTTGTCGCGGCCGACGACTTCGGCAACATCATCAACCCGATGATCGTCGAGGGACAGGTGCATGGCGGTATTGCCCAGGGCATCGGCCAGGCGCTGCTCGAAGGCGTGCATTACGATGCCTCCGGCCAGCTTTTGACGGCGAGCTACATGGACTACGCCATGCCGCGCGCCGACGACCTGCCGTCGTTCCAGGTCTCGACCTCGAACACGCCCTGCCCGAACAATCCGCTGGGCATCAAGGGCTGCGGCGAGGCCGGCGCCATCGGCTCGCCACCGGCGCTGATCAACGCCATCACAGATGCCATCGGCAACAACGCGCTTACCATGCCGGCGACACCGCAGAAGGTGTGGGCGGCGGCGCACGCGGCCAAGTGAACGGGAGGACACCTCATGTACGAGACCCAATATCACCGGGCGTCCTCGGTTCAGGACGCCGTCAGCCGAATGGATGCGGCCGGCGAAGGCAAGTACGTCTCCGGTGGCATGACCCTCATTCCGACGATGAAGCAGCGGCTGGCGTCGCCGAGCGATCTGATCGACCTTCGGCACATCGCCGACATGCAGGGCATCTCAGTCAACGGCCGATCCGTGCGGATCGGCGCGGCCACGACACATTATGAGGTCGCCTCGTCGGCGGCGCTCAAAGCTGTGTGTCCGGCGATCTGCAGCCTTGCCAGCCATATCGGCGATCCGCATGTGCGACACATGGGCACGATCGGCGGCTCCATCGCCAACAACGATCCGGCGGCGGATTATCCGGCAGCGATGCTCGGGCTCGGCGCGACGATCGTGACCAACCGGCGGGAGATCGCGGCCGACGATTTCTTCACCGGTCTGTTCGAAACGGCGCTGGAAGACAGCGAGATCGTCGTCGCGGTCAGCTTCGACGCCCCGGCAAAGGCCGCCTACCAGAAATTCGCCAACCCGGCCTCGCGCTACGCGATGACCGGTGTCTTCGTCGCCAAGCGCGACAATGGCGAGATCCGGGTCGCGGTCACGGGTGCGGGCGCAAATGGCGTTTTCCGTCAGGCGGAGATGGAGGCAGCCCTTGCTGCCAACTGGACGCCGGATGCGCTCGGCAATATTAGCGTCGATGCCTCGGAGCTGCTCTCCGACATTCACGCGGATGCGGCCTATCGCGCCAATCTGGTGAAGGTCATGGCCAAACGCGCCGTTGCGGCGGCATGACCAGCCTTCGCCGTCACACCAACATTGAAAAAGGACGGCTTCGGCCGTCCTTTTTTCATCCTTGCTTGACTTCGATCAAGCTTGACGTGATGAACATGCACTAAGGCTTTCTTTGGAATGTTTCAAAACTAGGGCTGTTCCCGTTGAAACGGTTTCAGTGAAAGCAGCGAAGATGCTCAGGCTCAAAAATGCTAGATCATCTCGGATGCACTCGCTGGGAAGGCAGCGCGTCAAGGGCCTTTTGCCGCAGTTGGCAGATGCTGGGCATTCCGAGGTTGACCCCAGGTCGCTTTGATTGAAGAAAAGCGGCCGGGCACTGGAGAAAATGATGGATTTCGAGAATTTCTTTAAGAACGAGCTGGACGGGCTGCATCAGGAAGGCCGCTACCGGGTTTTCGCAGACCTCGCCCGTCATCGCGGCCAATTCCCGAAGGCCGTGCGCCATACGGCTGAAGGCGTTCAGGAAGTCACCGTCTGGTGTTCGAACGACTATCTCGGCATGGGCCAGCATTCTGTCGTCACCGAGGCGATGAAGCGCGCCATCGACGAATGCGGCGCCGGCGCCGGCGGCACCCGCAACATTTCCGGTACCAACCACTACCACGTCCTGCTTGAGCGCGAGCTCGCGGACCTGCATGGCAAGGAATCGGCACTGCTCTTTACTTCGGGCTACGTGTCCAACTGGGCCGCGCTCGGAACGCTCTGTTCCAAGATTCCCGGTGTTATCGTCTTCTCGGACGCCGGGAATCACGCTTCGATGATCGAGGGGATCCGTCACTCCAAGTGCGAACGCGTCATCTTCAAGCATAATTCGGTCGCTGACCTCGAGGCCAAGCTCGCTGCCGCCGATCCGCGTGCGCCGAAGCTCATCGCTTTCGAGTCCGTCTATTCGATGGATGGCGACATCGCGCCGATCAAGGAATTCTGCGACCTCGCCGACAAGTACGGCGCCATGACCTATCTCGACGAAGTGCATGCGGTCGGCATGTACGGCCCGCGCGGTGGCGGCATTGCCGAGCGCGAAGGCCTGATGCACCGCCTGACGGTGATCGAAGGCACGCTCGGCAAGGCTTTCGGCGTCATGGGCGGCTACATCACCGGCTCCGCCGCACTCTGCGACTTCATCCGCTCGTTTGCCTCCGGCTTCATCTTCACGACGGCGCTGCCGCCGACGCTTGCCGCCGGCGCGCTCGCCTCGATCCGCCACCTGAAGGAAAGCCAGGTCGAACGTTTCGCGCACCAGGAACGTGTGCGTCGCCTGCGCTCGCTGCTCGACCAGCGCGGCATTCCGCACATGCCGAACCCGAGCCATATCGTGCCGGTCATGGTTGGCGACGCTGCCAAGTGCAAGTGGATCTCGGATCTCCTGCTCGATAATTTCGGCGTCTACGTGCAGCCGATCAACTATCCGACGGTGCCGAAGAAGACCGAGCGCCTGCGCATCACCCCGACGCCGCTCCATTCGGATGCCGATATCGACCATCTCGTCGGCGCGCTGCATTCGCTGTGGTCGCGCTGTGCGCTGGCCCGCGCTGTCGCGTAAGGCCAATCTTGCCGGCGCCATGCGCGCCGGTCAGAAAGCTCTGAATTACCGAAGCAGCCCGGCCGCCAAGTGCCGGGCTTTTTCGTCGGCGGCAAAGACGTCGTCCATCGTTGCTGCCGCCGGCAGGTCGGCGAGCTTGTCCATGACCTTTTCGACGATCTCTGCCATGGCGAGAAAGCCGGTGCGGCCGGCGATGAACGCGTCGAGCGCGGTTTCCTTGGCGCCGTTGAGGACCGCACCCTGCACCCCGCCTTCGACCATGGCGCGTCGCGCCAGGCGGATGGCCGGGAAGCGCACTTCGTCCGGAGCCTCGAAATCGAGGCGGGACAGCTTGGCGAAATCGAGCCGCTCGATCGGCAGGCTGCAGCGGCTCGGATAGGAGAGCGCATAGCCGATGGCGGTGCGCATGTCCGGGCAGCCGAGCTGGGCGAGCACCGATCCGTCGGTATAGCCGACCATCGAGTGGATCACCGACTGCGGATGCACGATCACCTCGACCTGCGCGGGTTCGAGCGCGAAGAGGTGCTTTGCCTCGATCATCTCCAACGCCTTGTTGAACATAGAGGCGCTGTCGATCGAGATTTTCAGCCCCATCGACCAGTTCGGATGGGCGCGCGCCACGTCCGCCGTCACGTGACGCATTTCTTCCAGCGACTTGGTGCGGAACGGGCCGCCGGAAGCGGTCAGGATGATGCGCTCGACCGCATGGCGCTGGTGTTCTTCCAGAACCTGGAAGATGGCATTGTGTTCGCTGTCGACCGGAAGCAGCCGACCGCCGCCTTTCTTCACCGCGTCGATGAACAGACTGCCGGCGGAAACCAGGCACTCCTTGTTGGCAAGCGCGATGTCGGCGCCGCGGCGGGCGGCGGCAAGCGTCGGCGCCAGGCCGGCATTGCCGACGATCGCCGCCATCACCCAGTCCGCGCTGCGCTCGGCCGCCTCGATCAGGCCGCTCTTGCCGGCGGCAACCTGAATGCCGGTGCCGGCGAGCGCGGCCTTCAGGTTTTCGTACTGGCTATCGTTGGCGGTGACGGCGAGTTCGGCGCCAACTTTCACGGCCTGCTCGGCGAGCAGGGGAATGTTGCCGTTGCCGGTGACGGCGACGACGTCGAAGCGCTCACGGCCGCCAAGGCGCTCGATAACGTCGAGCGTGTTGGTGCCGATCGAACCGGTCGAGCCGAGGATCGTCAGTCGGCGCTTCGCACTGTCGTGGGATGCCATGCCAATACCCATGTTCTTCTTTTCGGACGGGATGCCCGGCTGAGCCTTCGCCGCGGGCGCATGATCTTCACGAGATCGATCCGAGTTTTTATGTTGTTTGCTAGGCTCTACAGGCGAAATCCGCCGGCAACAAGGGCGCGGTCTTCATTCCGTCTCGTCCGCAGGCTAAGAATTGGGTGCCTTGAGTCGGGGTCCGGAGGAGTTCGCGATGCTGAAAATCATAACCGCCGTTTCCTGCGCCTGCGTCGCGATCGAAATGGCATCGATGCAGCCGGTTGCGGCAGAAAACGTGCCGCCGCAGCTCGTCGCCACCTGGCTTGCCGAAGATATCGGTGGGGGTGGGGTCATCGACAATCTCCAGTCGACCCTGGAGATCCGCGAGGACGGGACCTATGGCGGCATGGCCGGCTGCAACCATTTCACCGGTACTTTCAGTCTCTCCGGCTCGAAGATCACCTTCGGCCCGGCGGCATCGACACGCAAGATGTGCGTGCCCGCGGTGATGAACCAGGAGCAGAAGTTCCTCAAGGCGCTCAGCAACGAGCTTTCCTGGTCGGTGGAAGGATCGAAGCTCGTGCTTGGCAAGGCCGGCGGCGGCATCGCCCTGAAACTGGCGTCTATGACGGCAGCGTCTGAAGGCGCCGACGTGACGATCCGCGTTCCCGGCGCCGATGCGGTGGACCGGCAATCGGTCCGCTACGACTGCGGCGGCAAGGCGATCGAGGCGGAATACATCAATGCCGGCCCGGTTTCGCTGGTGACCTTCACCATCGACGGCACATTCGTCGTCGCCTCAAACGTGATAGCTGCGTCCGGAGCCAAATATGCCGGCGGGCAATATGTCTGGTGGACGAAGGGCGAGGAAGCAACGCTGTATGATGCCACCAAAGGCGACGAGGATCGGGGAACCGCCTGCAAGCCGGCATCCTGAGCCGGCTTCTCGCCTGAGCGGAAACACCAGGCGCGGCCTGCGCCTGGGTGAACCAGTGGCATAAGTTGTCGCCTCGATTGGAACTTTTTCCTTCGCGTCCTAGTTACAATCCCGACGCCATCGCGGCGCTGTTGTGTGAAAATGGGAGTGTTCCATGGGGCTGCTTATCGGAATTCTGATTACCTTCCTCGTCATCGTGCTGGTGCTCTATCTCGTCCAGCGTCTGCCGCTCGACGCGCGCGCCAAGCAGATCGTCCAGATCATCGTCATCATCATCGGCATCATCTCTCTGTTGAAATATCTCGCCGTCTTCTGATGTGTCGGCTTCCAGCCAAAGGCCGCCGGATCGCAAGGCCCGGCGGCCTTTGACTGTCCGGTTGATGCTGACAGGATCTGACAGCGGCAGTGCCTAGGGTCCGGGCATCGAAAAGGAGACCCGACGATGCTGTCACCGAACCTTATCCTGCTCTATGTCGAAGACCCAACCGGAAGCGCTGCCTTCTATACCGGCCTGCTTGGACGCGAACCCGTTGCATCCTTCCCGACCTATGTCGCCTTCCAACTCGAAAACGGGCTGACGTTCAGTCTCTGGTCCACCGGTGCACGGGATTTCGTTTCGTCGGGAAGCGGTCACCGCTCTGAAGTCGCCTTCATGGTCAAGGACGATGCCGAGGTCGAGCGCCTTTATGCGGAATGGCGCAGCAAAGGGATCACGATCGAGCAGGAGCTGAAGACGGCGGTCTTCGGCCGCACCTTCGTCGCGCTGGACCCGGATGGACATCGGCTGCGCGTGTGCCGGCCCGATGATTGAAATCATCAGGTTTTGGTGGACCGAACGCGGATAGCAACGCTTATTGCGCGGCCGTCGGCGCTCTGCGGTCAAGGATGGCCTGGAACAGGGCGGCCTGACGCTCGGTCGCGGCGCGGATCGCGCTGAGCTGCCGCAGCATCGAGCCGAAAGCCGCGAGAAGTATGCCGCTCAGGATCGCGCTCAAGGCCCAAGGCAGTATGACGAGCGCCCGAAGCTGCGCCGTTGCCGGATCGGCAGCGAGCAGCGCGATCGCGGCGGCCAGAGCGGCCAGGATGATGACGATGGCGATGATTTGCAGAAGCTTACCCATGGTGTCCTCCCGTCATGCGCGCACCGTCAGGCAGACTGCATCTCCTGTCAAGCCAGCCGCCCAGCGCGGCAACCTTGCGATCGTGATCGAAGGAACGGGACCGGCCCAACAAAAAAAGGCCGGGGCAAACCCGACCTTCCTCATCACCTTCCGTCGATGCCAGTTCATCCGTGGTCATCAGGAAGATGTGAGTGTTGTTTAGCTGTCGTTCGTGACAGGCGCATGACGTCAGCGCGTTTCTTTTCCCCTGCGCCGCCCTGCGCCAGCAACGGGCGCTCCCACTCTACCATTTGCCCAGATGCGCGCCGCCGTCCACGTTCAGCACCTCCCCGGTTATGCGCGGCGCCCTGGTCAGGAACAGGACGGCATCCGCGATCTCGGCCACGCTGGAAATGCTGTGCATCGGCGAGAGCGTGTTCAGGAAATCCCGCGGGTTGTCCTTGTGGAGCGGCGTGTCGACGACACCGGGGGCCACGACGTTGACGCGGATTCCGTCCCTTGCGTATTCCATGGCGATGTTCTTCGAGATCGCGTTGATGCCGCCCTTGGTCAGCATGGCGACCGAAGCGTTCATGCCTGCAATCGGTCGGTCGGCAAGGGGTGTCGTGATGCTGACGATGCTGCCGCCTCTTTTCTGCGAAAGCATCTGCTTGATCACAAGCTGGGTCGTGTGGAGGAATCCCTCGATGTTGGTGGCGCTCAGCTGCCGGTAGTCTTCGGCGGTGTAGTCGACGAAGGGCTTGGTGAAGAAGATGCCGGCATTGTTGACGAGCGCGTCGATCGAGCCGAACCGGGCGATCGCGGTTTCGACCACGCGTTTCGCCGTCTCCGGATCGGCGATATCGCCGTCGACCCGGGCCAGTCGGTCCGATTCGGTGATTTCGCGCGATTGGCTGACATTGCGCGAGGTTGCGACGACGCTGTAGCCCTCTGCCAGAAAAGCGTTTGTGAGGCCCGCGCCGATGCCCTGGGATGCACCGGTGATGATGGCGACTTTGTTTGTCATCTGATCTCTCCGTGGATGGACGGTTTCGGTGAGATCAATATGGCTGCTGCCAGATTGTGCGATTAGGCGGAAATATCTGGAATTACTTTTCCAACGATGCAAAAATCTTCCCATGGTCGATCTGAATGATATCGCGGTCTTTGCGGCCGTTGCCCAATTCGAGAGTTTCAGCCGGGCGGCACGTTCGCTCGGCATGCCGGTCTCCACCGTCAGCCGCAAGGTCACGGCGCTCGAGGAGCAACTGGGCGTCACGCTCATCCAGCGCACGACGCGCAAGCTCAGTCTCACGGCGCAGGGGCGCGCCTATTATGCGGAATGCGGCGAACCGCTGAAGCAGCTTCGCGACGCGGAGCGGGTGCTGAGCGAGGCACAGAGAAGACCGGAGGGGTTGCTGCGGGTCACCGTTCCCATGACCCTCGGGCAGCCGCCCTTCTTTGATTTCCTGTCCGCATTTCTGAAGACGTATCCCGAGATCGAGGTCGATCTGCTCGTCACCAACATGTTCATGGACCTCGTTGCCGAAAACATCGACGTCGCAGTGCGGTTCGGAGACTTGCGCGATTCGTCGCTTGTCGCGCAGCGTTTGGGTCGAAGCACCCATTTCCTGGTGGCCGCACCCGGCTATCTCGACAAACATGGCACCCCATCGCGACCCGAAGACCTGAGTGGCCACCGCTGTGTCCTGGTCAATGCCCGGGGCAACGAGGCCGAATGGCATCTGGTCAAGGGTGGCGAAGCGGCCAGCCTGCGTGTGACCGGGGCGGTGTCGGTCCACGATATCCAGTCGGCGAGTGCCATGACCGAGCGCGGCCACGGCATCGGCCGGCTCCCGCCGATCTTCTGTGACAGCCTGCTTGCGAGCGGCAAGCTTCTGCGCGTGCTTCCGGGATGGTCCGCGCCGGATGTCTTTGTGCATGCGGTCTATCCGACGCGGCGCTTCCTGCCATCGCGGCTGCAGGTGTTTCTGCAGGAACTCAAAGCCTGGGGCGGCCCGGCGTGGCAGCCGCTTCGGTGAGCGTGCGTTAGGGCACGATCTCCTCGAGCTTCTGCGCAAAGGCGCTGAAGCCGGCGCGGCGATAGGTAGCCTGCGCCTTCGGGTGATCCCATTCGTCCGTATGTAGCCAGATCCGGTTTGCACCTCGGTCCCAGACGGCGCGCAGCGCGCTATCGAGCAGAAATGGCCCCAGCCTTTGGCCGTAAACATCCGGGATCAGGCCGAAATGGGTGAGCTCGACATCCCCGGTATCGGCGCGGTCGAATTCACAGAGCCCGACTGCGCGGCCATCCAGCCGGACGATGTAGAGGATCGTGGAGGCGCTTCTGAGAAAGTCGTCGAGATCGGCCGTCGGCATGCGCAGCCGCTGATCCCAGCGCAACGGTTCGCCGACGGCGCGATAGAGCGAAAGAAACGCAGCGGCATCCGGACGTTCGGACGCGACCACCGCTTGCGCGATCGGTGCCGGAAACGCGTCGCCCGCCGGACGTTCGAGCATTTCCATATAGGTCACGAGCAGATGAACCGTGTTTTCTCCGGAGGGGGTTGCTTTGCTGTCATCCACGGCGTCAGCACGGCGTGCGCCGCGTCCAATTCGATTAAGGGGGGTCTTGGAGAATGGTGATCCCGCCGCGATTCGAACGCGGGACCCCCAGATTAGGAATCTGGTGCTCTATCCTGCTGAGCTACGGGACCACTTGAATAGCACCCATACAAAAGCAAGGGCTCTTCGCCAAGTGTTTTTGCGTGCGTGCCCGCGGAAATGCAGGTGGCGGCGAGCTTGGGTCGTCTCGTCCGGGTGGTGTGCCGACGCGGACCGGCAGGCTTGAAAACGACGATGAAACGGGGGCTGGTCTTCCATGTCCTCTGAATGCTAAGCAAAGCAAGCGCCGGCCCGAGGAAGCTGGCGCTCCCCATTGAGTCCTTCATCAGAGACCTGATCCACATATGTTCATCGGAATAGATTGGGGCGGCACAAAAATGGAAGTCATCGCGCTTGGCCGCGATGGCGAAACACGCGCCCGTCATCGCGTCTCGACCCCGACCAGCGGCTATGACGATTGCATCCGCGCCGTTCTCGATCTGGTTGCTGCCGCCGAGCAGACGGCGGGCGAACAGGGCTCGATCGGCATCGGCATTCCCGGCAGTCCCAATCCGCGCACCGGAATCGTGCGCAATTCCAATGCGGTGCTGATCAATGGCAAGCCCCTTGGGCGTGACCTCGAAACGGCGCTTGGCCGGCCGGTCCGGCTTGCCAACGACGCCAATTGCCTGGCGGTCTCGGAGGCGGTCGACGGCGCCGGCAAGAATGAGCATGTGGTCTTCGGCGTTATCGTCGGCACTGGCCATGGCGGCGGCCTTGCGATCGACAAGAAGGTGCACGCCGGCTACCAGGGCGTTGCCGCCGAGATCGGCCATTATCCGCTGCCCTGGATGACGCAGGACGAATATCCTGGCCACAAATGCTGGTGCGGCAAGCACGGTTGCCTCGACATGTATGCCTGCGGCACGGGTGTCGAGCTCGACTATCGCCTGACGACCGGCGGCGAGAAGCGCGGGCGCGATATCATCGAGGCGAAGCGGGCGGGCGATCCGGTTGCAACGGGCGTCTATGAGCGCTTCGTCGACCGGCTGGCGCGCAGCCTGGCACTGCTCACCAACATCGTCGACCCGGATGTCTACGTGCTTGGCGGCGGCATGTCGAATGTCGACGAGATCTACCAGGACGTGCCGCCGCGGGTCGTCAACTACCTCTTCGGCGACACGTTCGAAACGCCCATTCGCAAGGCCCTGCACGGCGACAGTTCCGGCGTGCGCGGTGCGGCCTGGCTCTGGAAGGAATGACCCCCATGAATATCGACAAGGACCTCGCCCGCATCGCGCGGCAGGAACAGGAATTGCAGTTCGAGCGCTTCGATCTCGATGCGGCGTGGGAGCTTGGCTCACTGCTGCGCAAGATGGCGGCCGAGCGCAAGCTTGGCGTCGTCATCGACATCACGCTCTTCTCGATGCAGGTGTTCTATGCCGCGCTCGACGGGGCTACGCCGGATAATCCGAACTGGGTTCGCCGCAAGCGCAACACCGTGTTCCGCCTGTTCAAGAGCAGCTATGCCACCGGCCGCGAGCTGGCCAAGGCGCAGACCAATCTGCAGGCCAAGCTCGGCCTTGCCGATGCGGATTATGCAGCGCACGGTGGCAGCTTCCCGATCGTCGTCAAAGGTACCGGCTGTATCGGTGCCGTCACCGTATCCGGCCTGCCGCAACGCGAGGACCACAACATGGTGGTCGAAGCGCTCTCGGCCCTGCTCGGCAAGGATCATGGCGCCTTGAAGCTCGAGGACTGAGAATTGGCATTGGATATAATTTCGCAATCACGCGTGCTGTCGGATTGGCTGGCAGACAAGGCCCTGCCGCTCTGGCGCGACAAGGGTGTCGATCATTCAGGCGGCTTCGTCGAGACGATCGATATGGCAGGCGAGCCGACTCGCGCCAACCGGCGTGCACGCGTTCAGCCGCGGCAGGTCTACTGTTTCGCCGAGGCCGGGCGGCGCGGCTGGTCCGGTGATTGGCGCGGTGCCGCCGAAGGCGGGCTTGCCTATTTCGATCGCATTTTCAAGCAGCCGAGCGGCTTTTACGGCGCGCTCGCCGATGCCGACGGCAATCTGCTCGATCCGTCCTTTGACCTCTACAACCAGGCCTTCGCGCTGCTTGCCTTCGCCTATCTGGGCGAGGTCGTGCCGGCCCGCAAGGCCGAGATGATCGAGCGCAGCAATGACCTTCGCTCGCGGATCGAGGCGCATGTCAAGCATCCGGTCGCCGGCTTCGAGGAAGACAATCCCTCGCGCCTGCCGCTCTGCTCCAATCCGCATATGCATCTCTTTGAGGCGTGCCTGGCGAGCGAGACGGTCGAGGGCTTCGATCGGGTTGGCTGGGCGAACCTCGCCGACGAAATTGCGCATCTGGCGATGGATTATTTCATCGATGCCGAGAGCGGTGTGCTGCGCGAATTCTTCGATCACGACTGGGCGCCGATGGCAGGCGAAAAGGGCCGGATCGTCGAGCCTGGACATCTGTTCGAATGGGCGTGGCTGCTTTTGCGCTGGGCGGAGCGCCGCGGCAGCGCCGAGGCGATCGTCAAGGCACGGCGGCTGTTCGATATCGGTGAGGCCCACGGCATCTGCGCGAACCGCAACGTCGCGATCATGACGCTTCTCGACGATCTGTCGGTGGCAGATCCGATCGCGAGGCTTTGGCCGCAGACCGAGTGGCTGAAGGCGGCCGTCCGCTTTGCCGCACTCACCAATGGTGCCGAGCGCGAGCGTTATCTTGCTTCGGCCGCGCGAGCAGCGGCGGCCCTTCAGACGTTTCTGGCGACGCCGATTGCGGGCCTTTGGCGCGACAAGCAGAAGGCCGACGGCACCTTCGTCGAGGAGCCGGCGCCGGCGAGCAGCTTCTACCATATCCTCTGCGCCATTTATGAAACCGAGGACTGCCTAGCCCGGATCTGATTTGCCGATCCAGAGTATCGCTTTCATTATGGCCCGTCGCGATTGCGGCGGGCCATTTTCTTTGCTCCGAGGGGTAAATGTGATTGCCGCATATGTTGACATAAAGATATCTTTATGTGATTGACTTGCCTTAGTGTTTGTCGTTTTCAGAACGGGAGATTTCCCATGTCCGCCATCGACGCCCTTTTCGGCGATGTTTCCTGCAAGCCGGATGGCTCCGAGATCAAGCGGGCGCTGGCCCAGGCCGCGCGCGAACGCATCCTGATCATGGATGGCGCGATGGGCACGGAGATCCAGCAGCTCGGCTTTGTCGAGCAGCATTTCCGCGGCGACCGATTTGGCGGCTGCGCCTGTCATCAACAGGGCAACAACGACCTTCTGACGCTGACCCAGCCGAAGGCGATCGAGGACATCCATTACGCCTATGCCATCGCCGGCGCGGATATCCTTGAAACCAACACGTTCTCCTCGACCCGCATCGCCCAGGCCGATTACGGCATGGAAGACATGGTCTATGATCTCAACCGCGATGGTGCCCGAGTGGCTCGGCGCGCGGCCAAGCGGGCCGAAGCCGCAGACGGTCGCCGCCGTTTCGTCGCCGGCGCGCTCGGGCCGACGAACCGCACGGCGTCGATTTCGCCCGACGTCAACAATCCCGGTTATCGCGCCGTCACCTTCGACGATTTGCGAATCGCCTATGCCGAACAGATCCGCGGTCTGATCGACGGCGGCGCCGACATCATTCTGATCGAGACGATCTTCGATACGCTGAACGCCAAGGCGGCGATCTTCGCGACCAAGGAAGTCTTTGCGGAGAAGGGTATCGACCTGCCCGTCATGATCTCCGGCACGATCACCGACCTCTCGGGCCGCACCCTGTCCGGGCAGACGCCGACGGCCTTCTGGCACTCGGTGCGCCATGCCGAGCCTTTCACCATCGGGCTCAACTGCGCGCTCGGCGCCAATGCCATGCGCGCCCATATCGACGAACTTTCAAGCGTTGCCGATACCTTCGTCTGCGCCTATCCCAATGCCGGCCTGCCGAACGAGTTCGGCCAGTACGACGAAACGCCGGAGCAGATGGCCGCCCAGGTGGAAGCCTTTGCGCGCGACGGGCTGCTCAACATTGTCGGCGGCTGCTGCGGCTCGACGCCGGCCCATATCAGCGCGATCGCCAAGGCCGTTGCCAAGCATCCGCCGCGCGAGATCCCCAAGGTCGAGCCGCTGATGCGGCTCTCCGGGCTGGAGCCCTTCACGCTCACCTCCGACATTCCCTTCGTCAACGTCGGCGAGCGCACCAACGTCACCGGCTCGGCGAAGTTCCGCAAGCTGATCACTGCCGGCGATTATTCGGCCGCTCTCGACGTCGCGCGCGACCAGGTGGCGAACGGCGCCCAGATCATCGACATCAACATGGACGAGGGCCTGATCGATTCGAAGCAGGCGATGATCGAGTTCTTGAACCTCGTCGCCTCCGAACCCGATATCGCCCGCGTTCCCGTGATGATCGATTCGTCGAAGTGGGAAGTGATCGAGGCGGGCCTGAAATGCGTTCAGGGCAAGCCGCTGGTCAATTCCATCTCGATGAAGGAAGGCGAAGAGGCGTTCCTGCACCATGCCAGGCTTTGCCGCGCCTACGGTGCCGCCGTCGTCATCATGGCCTTCGACGAGGTCGGCCAGGCCGACACCCAGGCGCGCAAGATCGAGATCTGCACACGCGCCTACAAGCTCCTGACGGAACAGGCGGGCTTCCCGCCCGAAGACATAATCTTCGATCCGAACATCTTCGCCGTGGCGACGGGCATCGAGGAACACAACAACTACGGTGTCGACTTCATCGAGGCGACGCGCGAGATCATCAAGACCCTGCCGCACGTGCATGTGTCGGGCGGCGTCTCCAACCTCTCCTTCTCGTTCCGCGGCAACGAGCCGGTGCGCGAGGCAATGCACGCGGTGTTCCTCTACCACGCCATCCAGGCGGGCATGGACATGGGCATCGTCAACGCCGGCCAGCTCGCCGTCTATGACGCCATCGATGCCGATCTGCGCGAGGCCTGCGAGGACGTGGTGCTCAACCGCCGCGCCGATTCGACCGAGCGCATGCTGGAGATCGCTGAGCGCTATCGCGGACAGGGCGGCTCGCAGGGCCGCGAGAAGGATCTTTCCTGGCGCGAATGGTCGGTGGCAAAGCGCCTCGAACATGCGCTGGTCAACGGCATCACCGAATACATCGAGGCTGATACCGAGGAGGCTCGGCTTGAGGCAGCGCGGCCGCTGCATGTCATCGAGGGCCCGCTGATGGCCGGCATGAACGTCGTCGGCGACCTCTTCGGTTCCGGCAAGATGTTCTTGCCGCAGGTGGTCAAATCCGCACGCGTTATGAAGCAGGCGGTCGCCGTGCTCTTGCCGCACATGGAGGCAGAAAAGCTCGCCAATGGCGGCGAGGCGCGCGAAAGCGCCGGCAAGATCCTGATGGCGACGGTCAAGGGCGACGTGCACGACATCGGCAAGAACATCGTCGGCGTCGTGTTGGCCTGCAACAATTACGAGATCATCGATCTCGGCGTCATGGTGCCCTCGGCGAAGATCCTCGAAGTGGCGCGCGAGCAGAAGGTCGACATCATCGGTCTCTCTGGCCTGATCACGCCCTCACTGGATGAAATGGTGCATGTCGCCTCGGAACTTGAGCGCGAAGGCTTCGACGTACCGCTGCTGATCGGCGGCGCGACCACCAGCCGCGTGCACACCGCCGTCAAGATCAATCCGCGCTACGATCGCGGCCAGACGGTCTACGTGACCGATGCCAGCCGCGCCGTCGGCGTCGTATCGAGCTTGCTCTCGCCCGAAGCGCGCGACAATTACATGGAGACGGTTCGGGCGGAGTATCGCAAGGTCGCCGACGCGCATGCGCGCAACGAGGCGGAAAAGCGCCGGCTGCCCCTGTCGCAGGCACGTGCCAATCAGCATCGGGTTGACTGGTCGAATTATCAGGCCAAGACGCCCTCGTTCCTCGGCACGCGCGTGTTCGAAAGCTGGGATCTGGCGGAGCTTGCCCGCTACATCGACTGGACGCCGTTCTTCCAGACCTGGGAGCTGAAGGGCGTCTATCCGAAGATCCTCGACGACGAGGCGCAAGGTGCGGCTGCCCGCCAGTTGTTCGACGACGCGCAGGCGATGCTGAAAAAGATCATCGAGGAGAAGTGGTTTGCGCCGAAGGCGGTTGTCGGCTTCTGGCCGGCAGGCACGGTCGGCGACGATATCCGGCTCTTTACCGGAGAGGATCGGGCCGCTGAACTTGCGACCTTCTTCACGCTGCGCCAGCAACTCAGCAAGCGCGATGGCCGTGCGAACGTGGCCCTTTCCGACTTCGTCGCGCCTGTTGATAGCGGCTCCAACGACTATGTCGGCGGTTTCGTTGTCACAGCCGGCATCGAGGAAGTGGCGATCGCCGAGCGCTTCGAGCGCGCCAACGACGATTACTCCTCGATTATGGTCAAGGCGCTGGCCGATCGTTTCGCCGAGGCCTTTGCCGAGCGCATGCATGAATATGTGCGCACCGAACTCTGGGGTTATGCGGCGGACGAGACGTTTACGCCCGTGGAGCTGATTGGGGAGCCCTATGCCGGCATCCGCCCGGCGCCGGGTTATCCGGCCCAGCCCGATCACACGGAAAAGGCAACGCTCTTCCGGCTGCTTGACGCAGAAGCAACGATCGGCGTCAGCCTCACCGAGAGCTATGCGATGTGGCCGGGTTCGTCGGTTTCCGGCCTCTATATCGGCCATCCCGAAGCCTATTACTTCGGTGTCGCCAAGGTCGAGCGCGACCAGGTCGAGGACTATGCGACACGTAAACGCATGCCGGTGCGCGAGGTCGAGCGCTGGCTGTCGCCGATCCTCAACTACGTGCCGATGCCTGAGACCGAAGCGGCCGAGTAGCGTCGCCTGAGGGCGAGATGACGAGCCGACAAGGGCTCGTCAATGCCGTCATTGCGCGTCGCCTTTGGGCTCGTCTTCGAGTGCGACAAGGAAAGCCGTGAGCGCGGCATTGAAGCGGTCGGGCCGCTGCAGCGGGGCGAAGTGGCTGACGCCATCGAGAAGGATGAACGCGGCGCCGGGAATGCTGCGGGCGAGATGGTCAGCATGCTCGTGTTTGATGAACTCGTCGTTTTCGCTTTGGACGATCACGACCGGCACGCGGATCTTGCCGAGATCTTCCGCCGTGTAGTTCGGCTCGGTTCTCTGCATTTCGCTGACGGCGTCGACGAAGGTGCTGAAATCGTCGGGCGTCGCCGACAGCGCGCGGTAGTCTTCGGCATGACGGCTGAAGCAACGGTCGAGCACCGGGCTCGGCTCGATGTCCTTCGTTCCGCTCGGGTCCATGTTGCAGGCGAAGAAGAAGACGCCGCTGACGCGTTCCGGCGTCTGTGAGGCGAGGATAAGCGCGATGCAGGCGCCATCGCTCCAGCCGGCAAAGGCGGCCTTCTGAATATCCAGCCTGTCCATCACCGCAAGCACGTCCGCCGCCATCAGTTCGTAGGTGTAGGGCTTTCGGTCGCGGGTGCTGCGGCCATGGCCGCGGCTGTCGATCAGGATGACGCGGTGGCCAGTGTCGAGCAGGGCCGGGACTTGAAAGCCCCAGTTGCCGCTGTGGCCAAGGCCGCCGTGCAAGAGGATAACCGGTTCGCCCGATCCATAGGTCGCATACCAGATTCGTGCGCCGTCACGCTCGACACGGCCTTCACCCGTTGCTGCGGGCAGGGGCGTTGCGCCATGCTCGGCGAAGGCCGCAAGGTTGTCATCGCTGTGTTCCATGCATGCGGCCTCCGCTGCCAAATTCGCGGCACGCCTAGTTTACCGGCTGCGGCTCGGGAAAGTACCAGGTTCCGTCGAGGATTTCCTTGCGCGGCCGGTAGAGCCGCACCGTATAGTTCCAGCCGTCGACCACGGGCAGGCAGTTGGCGATCTTGCCGTCGCAGCCGCCGAACTGGATCGAGACGCTGCCATCGTCGCCCTTCTTGGCGGTGATATTGTTGATCGCGTAGGCATTGTAGGCGTTCTTTTCGTAGAAGCCTTGCGCGTCGTAGACGCTGACCGACCAGAAGGCATCGACCGGTACGTCCTTGACGTCGAGCTTGTAGATGGTCTTGCCGTCGTTCTTGGCGGGCGTGACGTTGAGATAGGACGCGTCCTTGTCGGGGTTGCCGCCCCAGCCGGTCGCGGTGCCGATCAGATGGCGGATCGGGTCGACGTCGGCCTTGGTGCCGAAGGCCTTCTTGAAGTCCGGCATGGTGGCGCCGAGCGCAAGCAGGGCTTCGCGCACCTTCTTCTGGCTGGCCGGGTCCCAGGCCGGGATTTCGAACGTGCCTTCCTTCTCCTGGGTCACCTTGATCGCATCCTGCAGGGCGTGGACTTCGGCGATATCCTTCTGGTCGGTCGGATCGACCAGGGTGCGGACGCCGACAACGGCGTAGCGCGTGCCGACCTTTTCCTTGGTCAACGTCACCTCTCCGGCGCCGTAGACGACCTCCGGCACATAGTGGTCCTCATTGACCACCTGCAGCGACATGAAGCGTTTTCCCGCGTCCGGCATGGTGACCGTAACCGGGCCCGCGTCGAGATCGAACACGGCCGATGAATAGAGCGTATCGCGGTTGAGGCGAATGACGGTCTGATTGTCGATCGAAGCCGGTTCGCGCCGATGCACGAATTTGCCGAAGGCGCCGTCCTTGACCATGGAGGCGAGGTACATGTCGCTCTCGGCACGAACGAAGTTGTCGACACCGACGGTTACGGGGTCGGCGGCGCTTGCCTGGGTTGCGGCAGCCATCGCCAGTGCACTGGCAATGAGGAACGAACGATAGTGTTTCATATTCAAATCCTCGTTGATCAGTTGGCGCGCCGCATCGGCGGCGCTTTCCATTTTCCGTCCAATGCGTCCGGCTTTGGCCAGTAGAGCCGCATGGCGGTGAAGAACGGGCCGCTCGGCGCCGGCAGCCAGTTTGCTTCCTTGTCAGGCCCAGGGCTCTCGTGCTGGACGTAGAGCGTCACGCCGCCATCGGCGTCCTTTTGCAGGTTCGGTAGCATCGGCGAGTTGATGAGATAGCGGTTAAGCGGATTGGCGTAGAGCAGGCTCGACGGCAGTTCGTAGAGGGTCAGCGACCAGAAGGCGTTGACCGGCGGCAGTTGCTCGGGTTCGAAGCGCAAGGTGTAGTGGCCCGACCCGGTCAGCGGCTTCTTCTGGTCATCGACGAAATAGGCGGGATAGAGAGCTTCGTCCTTCGAGTTGCCGTAGATACCGAGAACCGCGCCGGACATGCGCTGCATATAGTCGTTCTTCAGGAACTCCCGCGTGCCGAACGCGTCGGCACTCGAAGCCTTGCCGGTGTCGATTTCGGTTTCCTTGTGTTCCTTGAACGCCGCCCAGGCGTCCGCCATGCCGTCAGTGATCGCCTTCTGGATCTCCGGCGAGAAAGCCGTGATGTCGAACGTCTTGCCCGCACCGATGTTCAGATCGGCGAAACGCTGCATCAGCGCCGTTTCGGACGGGTGCGTCGGGCAGTAATGCAGGATAAAATTCAGGACCCTGTAGAAGTCAGGCGAGGTCTTTTCGTCAGCCGCGCTCAACGGGGTGATAAAATCGACGGCCGCGGCCGGTGCCGGAGCCGGCTGACCAAGGAAGCTCGACAGCAGCTCGACCCTGTAGCCCGCCTGGATCTTCTTGACGTTCTCGATGTCGGCGGGATCAAACATCTGCGTGCGGTAAAGCACGAAAGCGAATTCCGTTTCCGACCGGATCACCGCCTTGATCCCGGGCGGGGTTTCACCCTTCCAGCCCGGTCCCGCCAGCAGGAAGGTGCCAGCCTCGCTGCCGGTGGCGCGACTTCCGACATAGGCGAAATTGAAGGTGTACATGTCGACGAACTGGAGCGAGTAGTAGCGCTCCTTCTCGACCGCCGGCACGGTCAGGACCAGCGGCTCGGCGCGCAGGTCCGCGCCCAGGAAGGAGTAGGGCGTATCGGAATTTGGCGTCTGGATCGCCTTGTCGTCAGGCGTATAGACCCGCGCGGTATTGTTGAGCGTATTCCAGCCGCTCTTGAACTCGGGATTGCCGTGATCGACGAAATAGGAATGCTGCACCCTGTAGCTGTCGACCAGCGGGAAACCGTAGATATAGGCGTCCTTGGCAATGGCGCGCGCCTCGTCCGCAGAGAGGCCTGCATCGGCAGCCCTCGCGCTCGTCAACTTGAGTGCGGGAAGTGCCGTGGCAAGAGCGCCGAGCACCAGCAGAGACCGTCGTTTGAGCATGGCAGCTTCCTTCGGATGATCGCCTGTAATCGTGGCACTTCAGCGAGGTCCTGCAAGTACGTAACGGTTACGGCCTGGTCGACGCGTCTCGTCCATGCGTGCCGATGGCGCCGCCCGCCAAGCTGCGGTACCATTGCCTCTGGAGTACATCGCACGTTGAGAGCCCGTCGATGGAGCGCCGTCTCGCAGCCGTCCTGATCGCGGATGTCGTCGGTTACAGCCGCTTGAGCCGGCTGGACGAGGAAGGGACGCGCTTGCGATTCCAGTCGGATCTCGGCGATATTCTCGAGCCGCTTTTCCGCGAGCATCACGGGCGTCTGGTGAAGACGATGGGCGATGGCCTGCTCGTCGAATTCCGCAGCGTTGTCGACGCGACCCAATGCGCAGTCGAGATCCAGCGGCGCAAGGCGGAGGCGGAAGCCGACAAGGCGCCAGATGGCGAGAGGCTGGACTTCCGCATCGGCATCAATCTTGGCGACATCATCGTCGAGGGTGACGACATCCATGGCGACGGCGTCAACATCGCCGATCGGGTCCAGGGACTTGCCGAGCCGGGTGGTATTGCGATCTCCGGCACGGCTTACGACCAGGTCAGCTCCAAGCTGAAAGTCGGATTTGCGTCCCTGGGTCAACAGACGGTCAAGGGGCTTGCCGAGCCGATCCGGGTTTACCGGGTCCTCCTCGATCCGGGGGCCGCCGGCAGGACGGTTGTCGAGAAGCCTCGACGCAATGCGGCCTGGGTGAAGGGATCGGTCGTTGGTCTCGTCGCGATTGCGCTGTCGACTGCGGTCGCCTGGTGGCAGCCTTGGACGTGGATCGGGCAGGAGGGGATGGCGCAGCGCTTCGCCTATCCGCTGCCGGACCAGCCTTCGGTTGCCGTGCTGCCCTTCATCAATGTCAGCGGCGACAGCGATCACGACCATTTGGCCGAGGGGCTGACGGACGATCTCATCACAGAACTCTCGAAAGTGTCCGGCCTCTTTGTCATCGCGCGCCATTCGGTGTTCGCGCTGAAGGGCAGTACCGACAAGATCCAGGACGTGGCCGCCGAGCTTGGCGTACACTATGTGCTGGAGGGCACGCTGCAGCGGGCGGACCAGCGGTTGCGCATCAACGTCAAGCTGATCGATGCGATGAGCGGTCTTTCGCTCTGGGCCGAGCGCTACGATCGGCAATACGCCGACCTCTTTGCGGTTCAGGACGACGTGATCGGCAAGATCATCGCAGCGCTCGAGGTCAAGCTCAGCGAGGGCGAACGCGACCAGCTGGCGCGCATTCCGACGGACAATCTCGAGGCCTACGACAACTACATGCGCGCCGAGCAGCAGGGCTTGATCTGGCGCGACGTCGACACCTATCGCCAGACGCTTTCCTATTATCAGCGGGCGATCGATCTCGATCCGAAGTTCGCCGATGCGCATGCCGGTATCGCCCGGGTCGCCGTCGACGTCTGGCGCAACGACTACAACTATCTCTGGTCCGCGGCCGTGGCGCGCAAGATCGCCTATGATGCGGCGGGACAGGCCCTGAAGCTCGACGCCAACAACGCCCGCGCCCATACCGTGCTGGCGCTGCTGCAGCTGGTGGACGGCCGTCCCCTTGAGGCAAAGGAATCGGCGCTTCGAGCCGTCTCGGCGCAGCCGGGGGATGCCGAGGCGCTCGCCAATCTGGCGCTGATACTGGCCCAGACCGGTGAACACGAGCAGGCGCTCGACGATATCGAGCGGGCGCTGAGGCTTGATCCGTCGCCATCTTCGAGCCTGCAGCTGCTTTCGGGCATCGTCTATTACACGACGCGTCACCTTGAGAAGGCGATCCCCCTGATTGAAGCGGCCGGCGCATCCTTGCCAAAGGCGGAGGCGGTGCGGGAGTATCTGGCGTCGGCCTATGCCCAGCGCGGCGACCAGCAGAGTGCGGCCGCCGAAGCGGACGAGCTGTTGAAGCTCTTCCCGGACACGAACCTGAGCTACTACGGCTATCTCTACGACTACTGGCGCGAAGAGGATCTCTATCGCCACCTCTTCGGCCTTCGCGTCGCCGGTATTCCGGAATGGCCCTTCGGCTTCGTCGGCGCCGCCAGCGACCGGCTCGGCCCGGCCGAGCTGAAACAACTGACCACCGACAAGACCTGGGTCGGCGTGCACAAGAACGGCACGGGCTTTGCGCAGTTTTTCGACAAGGACGGCAACACCGCCTATCGCACCAGCAACACCAACATCACCGGTCGGATTGAAGTGAAGGGCAACCAGCTCTGCGAAAAATATGACGGCTATTTTCTCGACCGCATGGTCTGCGGCTATGTCTACCGCAATACGGCAAAGGGCGAGCGCACGGCGGACTACATCAATGTCACGCCGCAGTCGCTGAAGTTCTTCTCGATCGAGAAGTGACGGTTGTCATCGCCGAGCCGCCGGCCTTCAGGGCCGGGGCTGCGTCCAGTTGATGTTCGCCTTCTCGGTGAGCAGCGTCTGCTCGACCTCGGACCAGTGCTTGCGCGAATCGACCACCTTGTTCGGGTTCTTCACCAGTCCGTCGGCTGCGCCCGGATCGTAGCTGAGATAGAGCTTGTCCTTGATGATGCGCCAGGCTTTGGGATCGATGTTGGTCGTGACCGTGCCGAAGGAGACGCCATCGGCGCAGTAGCCGCCATATTGCGGCGCATAGCGGGTCGGCTCCTTGATGAACTGGTCGCGATGCTCGGCGCTGGCAAACTGCCAGGTGGCGCCAAGCCAGCGATAGCTGAATTCGGGTGATCCTTCGACAGCCTTGTTCTCGGTGAAATAGGCGACGGGATCGTAACCCTTGATCGCCACGTCACCGAAGTAGCCGGTGTTCACGGGCTCTTCTGCCAGTGACGGGACGGCCGGCGCAAGGAACGCCGTTGTCGCCGCGATTATAAATCGTATGGAGTGTCGAGACATGCCGTTTCCTCCGTTTCCGGATCTATTGACGTTTCGTGCATTCGCCGTAGAGCCATTCGCCGACAAGCTCGGCCTTCTGGCAGGTGGCGCCGGCCTTCAACAGAAGTTCGGCGGCCGGCCAATAGGACCGCCAGCCGGCCTGGGTGAGCGGCGTATAGCCGTTGCGCTCCTTGGCTTCGATGTCTGCCTTGTTGGCAAGCAGGAAGGCGACCACTTCGGCGTGGCCTTCTTCGGCTGCTGCATGCAGAGGCGACATCTTGTAGAAGTTGGCGACGTCGTTGACCGCCGCGCCCTTGGCGACGAGTAGTTTGACGGTTTCGAGATTGCCGCCATAGGCCGCGGCGTGAAGCGCGGTGAGACCACCCTTATTGCGGATCTCGATGTCGTTGCCGCGCTCGATGAGAAGGGCGACGACCTCGGCGCGACCCTTGAGAGCGGCAATCAACAGCGCCGGTTCACCGGCCGCATCCGGCTCGGTTATGTCGGTTCCCTGATCGAGCAACTGTTTGACGCGTTCCGTGTCGCCGTCCCGTGCCGCGTCATGCAAAGGACCCGCGTTCGCCGCCGCGGCGAAGAACGCCACCGCGACCAGCGAAGCAAAGAGAGATTTCATCGCGTAACCTCCGCCCCAGCTTCGGTCTCGCCAATTAGGAAGGGCGAAAATACCACAGGGCGGCCGGCGGAAACAGGCATTAGCGCCGCCCGATCCATACTCCTTTTGGGTGTCTGCGATGAGGAATGCCTGTCAGGCGGCGACCTGCATCAGGTCGAGCATGCGGCCGATTGCGCTCGGGATGGGGGCGATGATCGGCGTCGAAAACATCGGCTGGAGCTCGTCGGCCGCCTGGCCGAGCGGGCCGCCGCCGATGATGACGGCCTCGGCGCCGTCGAGCTCGATGCATTGGCGGACCGCATCGCCGAGAGCCGAAAGCAGCCGATCCGGGTGGGCGGAAAGCGCCAGCGGATCGCCCGAAGTGCAACGGATGCCGGTATATTGTTCCCAGACGCCGAGATCGCGGGCGCGGTCGTCGATCGCCTGGATCAGTTCCGGCGTCGTGGTGGCGACGCCGAATTTGCGGCCGCCCTGTGAGGCCTCGATCATCGAGGCCTCACAGATTCCGATGACGGGGATATCGAGCCGGTGCTTGAGCGCGGCAAGGCCGGGATCGCCGAAGGCGCTGACGACGATGCCGAGGCATCCGGCCTCATGCTTTTCGCCGATCTCGACGACCTCGGCAGCGGATGCGTCCAGCTGCTCCGGCGTGACGATCATCGGCGGGTTCCGCATGGCCGTGGCGACTGCCACGGCCATGCGTCCTGATGCCGCCCGGCGTGCGATGGCGACCATCATGTCGCTCGTGGCACGCGAACTGTTCGGGTTGATCAGAAGGATATGTGCGCTCACGTTCTCAGTTCCACGCCGACTTTGATTTCAGAAGTGTCAGCCTTTGCCAGGTCGGCATCGGCAGGCTGGGTGAGGTCTTCCATCGACATGCCGTAGGTTTCGGGGCCGAGCTGGATGCAGAAGGCAAAGACCGCATACATGCCGGCGGCAAGCCCGAAGACACCGACCATGCCGTAGACGTCGAAGAGGGCGCCGGCGATGGTGGGGACGAAGGAACCCGCGGCCGAACCGGTTGCCAGGATCAGCGCCACGCCGAAGGCGCGGATGCGGGTCGGAAAGAGTTCGGGCGCATAGATCCAGATCGAGGTGTTGAGCAGCAGCACGAAGAACTGGAAGATCGCGCCGAACATCAGCACCAGATAGATGTTGGTGCCGAGATAGGCGATCGAGACCGCCGCGAGGCAGGCGAACACGGCGCCGAGCGTCAGCACCTTCTTGCGCGGAAAGTAGTAGCCGAACATCGAGGCGGCGATGGCACCAAGCACGCTGCCGCTCTGGATGATCATGCTGTAGAGCAGGCTGCCCTGCAGCGTGTAGCCCATGGAGACGAAGATGATCGGCATCAGCGTCAGCACGGAAAGCTGGGCGCCGTAGCTCATCAGGATGGCGATGGCGACGGGGATCGTGCGGCCGATGAAGGGCGCGCGGAAGAGTTCCTTCCAGTCGCTCTTGGCCGGCTCTTCGTCCTTCAGGTGATCCTTGGTCAGATACTCCTGGACCTTGAGATTGCGCGGGCGCAACGAGCCGGAGGCAAGGATGGAGAGCACCTTGTTGGCTTCGTCGATCTTGCCCTGCGAAGCCAGGAAGCGCGGGGTCTCCGGCACGAAGCGGCGGTAGAAGACGACGAGCAGAGCCGGGAGCGCGAGGGCGGCGAAGAGCCAGCGCCAGCTGTTTTCACCCGGGAAGAGGGTGAAGATCATCAGGCCGAAGGCGGGCGCCAGGAAGTTGCCGAAGCCGCCGGCGCCGACATTGACGAGGCCGGCCGCCGTGCCGCGGAATTTCGGCGAGCAGAATTCCGACAGCATGGTAACGGCCGTCGAGATTTCGCCGCCGACGCCGAAGCCGACGATGGCACGGGCAAAGCAGAGCGTGGCGAAGTTCGGCGCCATGGCGCAGGCGGCCGAGCCAATGGTGAAGAGCAGGAGGTTGATGGTCAGCATCACGCGTCGGCCGTAGCGGTCGCCGAGGATGCCTGAAAGCAGGCGGCCGATCGCCGCGCTGCCAAAGGTGATGGTGTTGAGGAAACCGATGTCGGTGCCGGTAAGGCCCCAATGTTCTTTCAGGATCGGGCCGGCAACGCCGATGGTGTTCTGTTCGAAGCTGTCGAACAGGCAGCCGATGAGCACGAGGGCGAGAATTTGCTTGTGGGCGCCGGTGACGCCGATCTTGGTGAAGGCTGATTCCAACTGTCTGATGACCGGCGATGACCTGCCGGACGGTACCATATTTTCCGCTGCCATGGTTCGTTCCCCTTTATGGCTTAACAACGTGAAAATGTGAAAACTCAGTTTCATGAAATCTACATCATGAAATCTGAGTTTCATAGGAGATTCTATGACGCGCTGCGAAAGGAAATGGCCGCTCGCAACCCAGGTTATGGAATGCAGATTTCGTGCCACTCGACGGGAAACGACAGTTTCTCGTTTGCCGTCAAAAGCTTGGCGACAGATTGCACTCTAACGGGCGGTTGAAACCCAGATTTCTTGTGCTCGAAAAATGTTCTGCCGTTTCAGGCAAATGCCCAATCGGCGCTCACAATTCGTCGAGAGCGTCGTTGATCGCCTCGATGCCGCGCAGGCGGTTTCGGCCGGCGGGACCGGCGATTTCGATGCAACGCGTGGTGAGCAGATGGCAGAGCGCCATCACCGAGACGTGGTTGAACAGGGGCCCCGGCGCCAGCGTCTGGCAGCGGAAATGCCATTCTGCCTGGTTGAGGAAGGGAACGCCTTCGTCGGTGATATAGAGCAGCCTTGCGCCCGATTTTTCGAGCTGCGCGAGGATCGGTTCCATCAACGTGACGCGCCGGCGCAGGCCGAAAAGGATGACGACGTCGTCGTTGTTGATGCTGACCAGATGTTCGCCGAGCGTCTGGCCGCCGCCGGGAATGGCCGAGATGTGCTCGACCACCTGTGTCATCTGCCATTGCAGATAGGTGGCGAAGGAATGGCTGGCGCGAAAGCCGATGACCCAGACTTTGCGGGCGCCAAGGATGGCGGTTGCCGCCGCCGTCACCTGGGTTTCGGAAATGGCGAGAAAGGTCGCTTCGATATTGGCCACGCCCTGCGCCACATGGGACGTGAGCGACTGCTCGCCGCCGCTGTCGGTGGCGGTTGCAAGGAACAGGCGCGAACCGGTCTGCTTGTCGGCGCGGGCATGCCGACGCGCTTCTTCGTAATTGTCGTAGCCGAGCCGCTGGATGAAGCGAGAGACCGTCGCCTTCGACACATGTGCGAGCGCCGCCAGTTCCTGGGCTGAGTAGCTGGCGACCTCGCCTGGAAAATCGCAGAGGAAGTCGCCCAGCCGCCGCTCGGCCGGATGCAGTTCCGGCAGCACTTGGCGAACACGGGTGAGGAAGGAACGTTCTTTCGGGCTCATGCGATGTCCATGAAACTGGCGTTTCACGGCAATCTCTGATTTTCGCGGGGATATTGCAAGCGAGGCGGGCGGATGCCGCCTCGCTTTCAACGGCTGCAGACGCGGGCGGTTGCCCGCGTGCGTCAGTATTTCGACGGCACGTAGAGTTCCGGCGGCAGAACCTTGCGCTCGTAGTCCGGGTTGAAGACGCGTTCCGGCAGGGAGATTTCCTCGTGCGGCACGTCCTCGTAGGGGATCTGCCTCAACAGGTGGTCGATACAGTTCAGACGGGCGCGCTTCTTGTCGTTGCCTTCGACGATATGCCAGGGTGCTTCCGGGATGTTGGTTCGGGCGAAGGTCTCCTCCTTGGCCTTGGTGTAACCTTCCCAGCGCACCCGCGACTGCAGATCCATCGGCGACAGCTTCCACTGCTTCAACGGGTCGTGAATGCGCACCAGGAAGCGCATCTGCTGCTCCTCGTCGGTGATCGAGAACCAGTACTTCACCAGCCGGATGCCGGAGCGAACCAGCATGCGCTCGAATTCCGGCACGTCGTCGAAGAACTGCTCGACCTGGTCCTCGGTGGCGAAGCCCATGACGCGCTCAACGCCGGAGCGGTTGTACCAGGAGCGGTCGAAGAGCACGATCTCGCCGCCGGCCGGCAGGTGCGGCACGTAGCGCTGGAAATACCATTGCGTCTTTTCGCGGTCGGACGGTGCCGGCAGCGCGACGACACGCACGACGCGGGGATTGAGCCTCTGGGTGATGCGCTTGATGACGCCGCCCTTGCCAGCGGAATCGCGGCCCTCGAAGATCACCACCACCTTTTCCTTGTGATGGACCACCCAGTCCTGCAGCTTGATCAGTTCCGACTGCAACTTCAGCAGCGAGCGGAAGTAATCGATGCGCGGGATCGATGGCGGGTGGTTCTTGCGGTAGATCTTGCGGATCTCTTCCGACAGCGCCGGTTCGGAAAGCTCGAGTTCGTAGTCCTCGTCGAGCGTGTCGGCCAGTTCCGCTTCCAGCCAGTCCTGCGTTTCGATCTCGTCGTTCGACCTGTTCATCTGACCCTCCGGATTGCGTGTGTTCGACGACAACTTTGCGTGATGCCATCGTTAGTCGGCTTATTTCACAGCCGCATGAAGGGAATTTGACGCTGACCTCCACGCCCCGATCGGCGCTATCCCTTGATGTACCAGCCCCAGGGCTCGTCGGCGTCGAAACTGGTGATCTGCTTGGTCTCCAGATAATTGGAAAGGCCCCAGCGGCCGAGCTCACGGCCGATGCCCGATTGCTTGTAGCCACCCCAGGGTGCTTCGGTGAAGGTCGGCTGCGAGCAGTTGATCCAGACGATGCCAGCGCGAAAAGCGCGGGCGACGCGCTCGCAGCGGTCCCTGTCGGCCGACATGACGGCGGCTGCAAGACCGAAGCGGCTGTTGTTGGCCATGCGGATCGCGTCGGCCTCTTCGCCAAACGGCTTGACGCAGACGACCGGACCAAAGATCTCCTCGCGCCAGACGTAACTGTCTTCGCGCATATCGGTCAGCACCGTCGGTTCGATGAAGTAGCCGCTGTTGAGGCCGGCCGGGCGGCCGCCGCCGGCAGCCACCGTGGCGCCGTCCTGGCGGGCGCGGTCGATCGCGCCCATGATCTTGTCGTACTGCCCCTTCGAGACGATCGGCCCGAGCAGGGTTCCGTCTTCCAGACCATTGCCGATGGTGATCTTCGCCGCTTCTTCGCAGAGGCGCTTGACGACGGTCTCGTAGATCGTCTCCTCGACGAGCACGCGCGAGGTCGCCGAGCAGACCTGGCCCTGGTTCCAGAAGATGCCGAACATGATCCATTCGACGGCCTTGTCGATGTCGCTGTCGGCAAAGACGACGAAGGGCGACTTGCCGCCGAGTTCGAGGCTGACATTCTTGATGTCCTGGGCACCGGCCATCATCACCTTGCGGCCGGTGACGACGGAGCCGGTGAAGGCAAGCTTGTCGACCAGTGGATGCTCGGTCAGCGGCTGGCCGGCGTCCTGGCCGGTGCCGGTGAGGATGTTGAGCACGCCGGCCGGCAGCCCGACTTCCTCGGCGATGACGCCGAGCTCAAGTGCTGTCAGCGGTGTCAGCTCCGACGGTTTGAGCACGATGGTGCAGCCGGCGGCCAGCGCCGGCGCCACCTTCCACGACACCATCAGCAACGGATAGTTCCACGGGGTGATCGCGCCGACGACGCCCAGCGGTTCGCGCACGGCGCGTGACGTGAAGCGGCTGTCGCCGACGGCGATCGCCTCCTCAGGGCTGGTGTCCAGTTCCTCGGCGAGGCCGGCATAATAGCGGAAGCAGCCTGCAGCATCGTCGATGTCCCACAATGCTTCCGGCAGCGGTTTGCCGTTGTCGGCGACTTCGAGCCGGGCCAGCGAGTGGCGCTTTTCCTCGATCTTGGCGGCGATTGCACGCAGATAGGCGGCGCGCTCGCTGCCCGAAAGTTTTGGCCAGGGGCCGCTATCGAAGGCGATGCGGGCCGCCTTTGCGGCCCGGTCCACGTCCTCGTAGGTTGCCGCAGGTGCACGATGGATGATCTCCTCCGTCGCCGGATCGATCACGTCGAGCGTGCCGCCGCGCCGCGGTTTTTCCCATTTGCCATCGATGAACAACCGGTCCTGCATGCAATACCCCTTTATAGCCCGGTGCGAGTATGGCCAGTCAAAGTGAAACACGCCAGCCGTAAGTTACGGCTGGCGTTGATCTTTTTGCCGCGAGACACTGCTCTGACGGTCGGTCGCCGACCCGCGCCACGCGAGGAACGGCAGAACCGGAAGCACGGCGCAGGCGCTGGCAAAGAGCCAGAACTGCCCGAGGGTCACGAGATCGCTGGTATAGAAGGCTCCCGAGACGATGCCGGCGATCAAGCAGGCATCCATGAGTGGCAAGCTCACGGCGTAAAACACTGCCTGGCGCTCCAGGGACAGGCAGCGTTGCAGGAGGGTAAAGTAGGTAGCGAAAGCGATCATCTCCGGTATGCCGCCGACGATCAGCAGTCCGCTGGCCACCAGGGAGTTGGGGGCAAAAATCAGCGCGAAGGTCGAAAGGCCTTCGAGCAGGCTGGAGAGAAGATAGGCGCGAAGCAGCGCCTGCGTACTGGTCAAAGCTCCCGCCAATCGGTGCGAGACGACGGCACCAATCAGGGCGCCGGCGCCCTGTGCCGCCAGAAGCAAGGTCCACATCTCCGGGCCGAGATGAAACTGGTCACGACTGAGCCAGAACAGGAACGGCTGCAGTGTCCCGAGCGAGACCATGTAGCCGAAGGCCGGGAGCAGCAAAGCCCAGAGCAAGGGGTTCTCGCGAAACATCGCAAGGGTTTCCCGTCCGAAGCCCGATGCGTGCGAGGGTGCCGCGTTCTCCTGCACCGGCTTGTCGCGTGGTTGAAGCACCAGCAGAAGGGCTGCCCCGATCTGGGCAAGGGACAGCGCAAGAAGGGTTGTCACGATCGAGGTGGAGGCAGCTGCCAGACCCGCCGCCGGCGGACCGAAAATCTTGGCGAAGCGGTCGATCGCCTGGAAGGCGGTGTTGGCCTCCATGTTGCGGCCGGCTGGAACGACGGCGGCGCGCAGCATCAACAGACCCGGCGTGACCACCGCGTCCGCAGCGCCGATGACCAGGACGATCATGTGCAATGTCATTGCGTCCGGCGCGAACGCAAGGCCGGGAATGGCGATGGCGGTCACCGACAGGCAGCACAGCACCGGAAGCTGCGGGCCGCTGCGCCGTAGGAGCGAGGCGACGATCGGCGCAAGCAGGAGGCTCGGCAGCAGACGCAAGGCAAGACTGCCGACCAGTTCCGCACCGGCGCCGAAGCGGCTTGCAACGACGAGCGGCAGCGCGGCGACGAGCATCCAGGAGCAGAAGGAATCGACGGTGAGGACGAGGCTGATGCGCCGGAAGGCGGCATCGCCCCAAAGATTGGATTTGTCCATAGGAGAGCCCGATGAGACGCAATCGATCTCGGGTCTGCTGTATTGGGCAGGTTTGATGAGATCGAATGCGAACAGGATAAGCCCGCGCAAGAGGCGGACGGTTCTGGGCTCACAGATGCAAGCCCCGCCTTGCGGGGCAAATCAGGCCATCAAATGGGGTTCGCTCGACATGGTCAGCCATTTACCATGGGTGCTTCTCAGGTGACAAGCGGCAGCCTTGATCGTCATGGCTGCCGCTGCCGAGATGCGGCTCTGTGCTATCGCGGCGCGTTGGCCAAGGCCGGCGTGACATTGGCGATCTGGGTGATCACCATGCCGCCGACGATGAAGAACAGGCCGGTCAGCCGCGCCGCATTGACCGGCTTTTGCGGGAAACCCATCAGGCCGTAGTGATCGATCAACATGGAAATGACCATCTGGCCGGCGATGACGGCGACAATGAAGCTTGCCGCGCCGAGCTTCGGCGCAAGGAGAAGAGCCGCAGTGATGTAGATCACGCCGGCGAGGCCGCCGACCCAGATCCACCACGGACCCTTGAATGCCACAGCCAGGCTGGGCAACGGCGCCCGGAAGGCAATCAGCATCGGCAGGATGAGCGCGAGACTGACGCCGAGCGAGACGACCGTCGCCCAGAGCGGATGGCCGAGGAGGCGGCCAAGGTTGGCATTGGCGCCGGCCTGGAGGGGGACGACGGCGCCGGCGAAGATCGCCACGGCAAGCAACAGGAGGGAGGAGAGATTGGGCATTGTTTTTCCTTTTTGTTGCGGCGACCCTCCATCATCTATCTTGGGAATGGAAATTCCAATTTTTCACGTGCTATATTCGTATGATGAATAATCTTGGCGCAATCGACCTGAACCTGCTCGTGGTGCTCGACGCGCTCCTGGCGGAGCGCCACGTCTCGCGCGCGGCTCTGCGGTTGAACAAGAGCCAGCCTGCCGTCAGCCATGCGCTGGCGCGGTTGCGCGCTCTGTTCGACGATCCCTTGCTGGTTCGCCATGGCGGCCATCTCGAGCCGACGGTGCGGGCGCTGGAGATCGCGCCGCAGCTTGCCGAAGCGCTCGCGCATATGCGTCTGCTCATGGGTTCTCAGCCATTCGATCCGGCGCGCGAGCCCCACGTCTTCCGGCTGGCGATGTCCGATTACGCTGCGCTTGTGCTGCTGCCGCAACTGATGACCGTGCTGCGCCGGCAGGCGCCGAACGTCGATCTCCTCGTCAGCCAGGCAAGCCGCGAAGTGATGATGGCGCAGGCCGTCGACGGCGAAATCGATCTGGCGCTCGGGGTTTTCCCGACGCTTGCCGAGGATCTGAGGACATCATTGCTGTTCGAGGAGCACTTCGCCTGCCTGGCCGATCGCGCGAGCCTCGGCGGCGAAACGACGATGGATCTTTCGGCCTATCTGCAGCGGCCGCATATTCTCGTCTCCCTGCGTGGCGATACCGGCAACGAGATCGACCTTGCGCTTTCGGCTATTGGACACAAGCGCCGCATTGCGCTGGCCCTTCCTCATTGGAGTGCGGCGCCGGGTCTCGTTCCGGGAACCGACCTCGTGCTAACGGTTGCGCGCCGGATCCTGCCCCGCGACGGGGAGATCGGGCCGCTCGCCATCTTCGCGCCACCCTTCGCGATCCCGCCCTTCGCCTTCCGGCAGATCTGGCACCGGCGGCGCGACGGCGACCCCGCCCATCGCTGGCTGCGGGATCTGATCACCGGCATCCTCGCGCCGCCGACTGGGGCCCCCGCGGCCGTGTGATTGGACGGCCTGAAAACGAAAAGGCCCGGTGCGGCGATGCCGACCGGGCCTTTTTTCTATAGGCTTTGCTGCGCTTCAGTCGTGGCTGACGCCCTGGATCGCCGAAACCTGCCATTCGGCACCCGGCTTGCGCACGAAAGTCCAGAGCTCGACGGCTTCCGTCAGATTGTCCGGATCGCCGCTGATCACCTTGCCGGTGGTGCGGTCGCGCATGACGTCGATGCTCTCGTAACGCATGGCGACGGTCGCAAATTCGGTACCGTTCTCCGACCAGGCTTCGGCGACGTCGCCCTGAACGAGGTGCACGTCGCGCACATCGTTCTTGACGCCGCTCGTGGCGTTGTCGCTGAGCTCTTCTGCTAGGTACGACATGGCTTCCGGCGTCGTCAGGCGACGCAGCGTGCCGTAGTCTTCCGCGGCGTAAGCCGCCTGCACGTCCTTCAGCATCTTTTCGAACTGCTCGAGGTCAGACCCCTGGACGCCGATTTCATCGGCCGGGCCGTCGGTGACGGGCGCCGCCTGAGGGGCTGCCTGGGGTCGAGCCTGCGCCTGACCGCTTGCCTGGCCGCCGCCGATGCTCGGGATCTTGAACGACGGCATGCCGTTCGATGGCTGCTGGCCCGACGAGCGCTCGGACGGGCCGGCATAGGCTGTCTGCTGGCGGTTGCGGTTAAAGAAGCGCATGGCGAGCATGATCAGGCCACCGATCAGGAGCATCTGCACGATCAGGCCGAGGAAGCCGGCAGCACCGCCGAAACCGCCGCCCATCAGCATGCCGATGAGGCCGCCGACCATCAGGCCACCGAGCAGCGAACCGCCGAAGCCGCTGAAGAAGCCCGGACGGGCGTTCGGCTGGGTGGCGTTCGGGCGCGTCTGGCCGGCTGCCGGATTGGTCGCGGCCGGGCCTGCGTCCTGGCGCGGCGTCATCGAACGGTCGATCGGTGCCGCGTTGGTCGGCGCGGTACGGGTGACCGGCGGTTGCGAGAAGGTGCGGGTGCCGCGGCTACCGAAGCCGCCGCCCGAACGCCGCGCTTCGGCGACGTCCACAACGGTCAGCGCAACGACCATGCCGATCGCCATCATTGCCAGAGTTCGTCCAAAACGCCCAAATCGCTGCATTGCCATCACAACCCCTAAATCTTGCTTGGGCTCAAACCGAGCCATCAGGACCTGATATAGGGGCTCAACGCCTGAGATTTAAGCTTTTCGCGTCGCTTTTCGGCCAGTTTACCGTTATCCGACACCGCTAGCTGGCCGAATCCGGCATGGAATCAGCATCTTCGGCGGACGCCCGAGTGCCGCCCGCCCTTGCCGCTGACGCCTAACGATTGACTGCCAGGATCATCGTTGCCGCCTTTTCGGCGATCATGATCGTCGGCGAATTGGTGTTGCCCGAGGTGATCGTCGGCATGACCGAGGCGTCGGCGATGCGCAATCCCTTCAGACCGCGCAGGCGCAGTTCCGGATCGACGACGCTCTCCGGATCGGCGCCCATGCGGCAGGTCCCAACCGGATGGAAGATCGTCGTGCCGATATCGCCGGCCGCGCGCTTCAGGTCCTCCTCGGTCTCGTAGGACGGGCCCGGCTTGAACTCGACCGGGTTGAAGCGGGCGAACGAGGGTTGCTTGACGATTTGCCGCGTCAACCGGATGGCGCTGACCGCGACATCGCGGTCGGCCTCCGCCGTCAGGTAGCGCGGCCTGATGTCCGGCGCGGCGGCAAAATCCGGACCCTTCAGATGTACCGATCCGCGGCTTTCCGGGCGCAGATTGCAGACGCTGGCGGTGATTGCCGGGAAGGAATGAACCGGCTCGCCGAACTTGTCGAGCGACACCGGCTGCACATGATACTGCAGATCCGGCGTTTCCTTTTCCGGCCCGGAGCGGGTGAAGATGCCGAGCTGGCTCGGCGCCATTGCCATCGGCCCGGAACGCTTCAGTAGATATTCGAGTCCGATCGACGCCTTGCCGAACAGCGAGTTTGCCTTTTCGTTGAGCGTCGGTACGCCGGTGACCTTGTAGGCCATGCGGAGCTGCAGATGATCCTGCAGGTTTTCGCCGACGCCGGCGCGTTCGTGGCGAAGCTCGATGCCGTTTGCCTGCAGCACGTCACCACGGCCGATGCCGGAGAGTTCGAGGATATGGGGTGAGCCGATCGCGCCGGCGGAGAGCACAGTTTCGCGGGTTGCGCCGGCGCGCTTGACTGTGCCGTCATGCTGGAATTCAACGCCGGCGATGCGATCGCCCTCGATGATCAGCTTGCGCACATGCGCCTTGGTCAGAACTGTGAGGTTGCCGCGCTTCTGGGCCGGGCGCAGGAATGCCTTTGCGGTGTTCCAGCGGATGCCGGAACGCTGGTTGACATCGAAATAACCGGAGCCTTCGTTGCTGCCGCGGTTGAAATCCGGCGTCTCGGGAATGCCGGCTTCGCTTGCCGCCTTCTGAAAAGCGTCGAGCACGTCCCAGCGCACGCGCGCCTTTTCCACCCGCCATTCGCCGCCGGCGCCGTGCATCTCGTTGGCACCGCGATAGTGGTCCTCGGATTTCCTGAAGAGCGGCAGCACGTCGTCCCAGCCCCAGCCGGTACAGCCGAGCTGGCGCCAGTGGTCGTAGTCCTCAGCCTGGCCGCGCATATAGATCATGCCGTTGATCGACGAGCAGCCGCCGAGCACCTTGCCGCGGGGATAGCCGAGTGAACGGCCGTTCAGGCCCTCTTCCGCTGCGGTCGTGAAACACCAGTCCGTGCGCGGATTGTTGATGCAATAGAGATAGCCGACCGGAATATGGATCCAATGGTAGTTGTCGCGGCCGCCGGCTTCGAGCAGCAGCACGCGATGCCCCGGGTTTTCCGAAAGGCGGTTGGCAAGCACGCAGCCGGCGCTACCTGCCCCAACGACGATGAAGTCGTATATGTCCATGGTTCTCCCTCGATATGTACGGCGCGACCCTTCAGATCCCGGGTTCGGGCGACATCGCTCCTTCAGCCGCGCCCCGGCGCCGCATTCTTGAGCTTCGTCATCTTGTCTTCTTCCTGAACCGCCAGCCGCCGCGAACGAACGCAGGAATACTCCGGCGCCGGATGGTGGCCGCCGGGGGCGTTCGTTTCGGTCTGTTCATATTTGGCCAGACATGCTCCTCAGATGTCCGCTCTGACGCGTACAATCGGGAAAAAACCGCTTGGATGCAAGCGTCCGGAACCGTAAATTGCAAAACAGGATCTGTTCATTTTCGGACAGACGGGGAGTAAGCATGAATCCGAATTTCACCTGGGACGATCTGCAGTTCTTTCTGGCGGTGGCCCGCACCGGGCAACTGTCGACGGCGGCGCGGCGCTTGAGGACCAGCCATGCCACGGTGTCTCGTCGCATCGACAGGCTGGAATTCGCGCTCAAGGTCAAGCTGTTCGAGCGCAATCCGCGCGGCTACATCTTGACCGGCATGGGCCAGCGCTTCGTCGAAACCGCCGAGCGGATCGAGCGCGAGACCGAACAATTGCAGCTCGACATCAATGACGGTCTGACGGCGCAGCGCGGCGTCGTCCGTCTCAGCACACTCGAAGGCTTCGGCAACTTCTTTCTGGCCGACCGGCTGGCGGACTTTGCGGCGCGCTATCCGAACGTCTCCCTGGAGATGCTGGCGATCCAGCAGATCATGTCTCTGTCGCGCAAGGA
>NZ_JBYTDX010000001.1:2875000-3337500 GCF_058791875.1 Ensifer sp. EB106-05-01-XG146 | reverse complement strand
GTGACGGATCGCTTAACTTGTTCACACTTATTGGATTGTGTGGGCGGGGACGCGGTTCCAGGAAATAGCTCCACCGTATAGACCGTACCCGAAACCGACACAGGTGGTCAGGTAGAGTATACCAAGGCGCTTGAGAGAACTATGCTGAAGGAACTCGGCAAATTGCACGCGTAACTTCGGAAGAAGCGTGACCCCAAGGGACGCAAGTCTGTTGGGGTGGCACAGACCAGGGGGTAGCGACTGTTTATCAAAAACACAGGGCTCTGCGAAGTCGCAAGACGACGTATAGGGTCTGACGCCTGCCCGGTGCTGGAAGGTTAAGAGGAGGGGTGCAAGCTCTGAATCGAAGCCCCAGTAAACGGCGGCCGTAACTATAACGGTCCTAAGGTAGCGAAATTCCTTGTCGGGTAAGTTCCGACCTGCACGAATGGCGTAACGACTTCCCCGCTGTCTCCAGCATAGACTCAGTGAAATTGAATTCCCCGTGAAGATGCGGGGTTCCTGCGGTCAGACGGAAAGACCCCGTGCACCTTTACTATAGCTTTACACTGGCATTCGTGTCGGCATGTGTAGGATAGGTGGTAGGCTTTGAAGCAGGGACGCCAGTTCTTGTGGAGCCATCCTTGAAATACCACCCTTATCGTCATGGATGTCTAACCGCGGTCCGTTATCCGGATCCGGGACAGTGTATGGTGGGTAGTTTGACTGGGGCGGTCGCCTCCGAAAGAGTAACGGAGGCGCGCGATGGTGGGCTCAGACCGGTCGGAAATCGGTCGTCGAGTGCAATGGCATAAGCCCGCCTGACTGCGAGACTGACAAGTCGAGCAGAGACGAAAGTCGGTCATAGTGATCCGGTGGTCCCGCGTGGAAGGGCCATCGCTCAACGGATAAAAGGTACGCCGGGGATAACAGGCTGATGACCCCCAAGAGTCCATATCGACGGGGTTGTTTGGCACCTCGATGTCGGCTCATCGCATCCTGGGGCTGGAGCAGGTCCCAAGGGTTTGGCTGTTCGCCAATTAAAGCGGTACGTGAGCTGGGTTCAGAACGTCGTGAGACAGTTCGGTCCCTATCTGCCGTGGGTGTAGGAATATTGACAGGATCTGTCCCTAGTACGAGAGGACCGGGATGGACATATCTCTGGTGGACCTGTTGTCCTGCCAAGGGCATAGCAGGGTAGCTATATATGGAATGGATAACCGCTGAAGGCATCTAAGCGGGAAACCAACCTGAAAACGAGTATTCCCTTGAGAACCGTGGAAGACGACCACGTTGATAGGCTGGGTGTGGAAGTGCGGCAACGCATGAAGCTTACCAGTACTAATCGTTCGATTGGCTTGATCGTTCCCATTGCTCATGCTCATCTTCAGATGAGCGACGTGTTCAAAACAAAACGAGTTGGCTCGACCAACTCACCAGCTTCTCAATCCGGTTTGCGTCCGCTAGACGCAAATCTTGCGCTTTGCCGACCTGGTGGTTCTGGCGGGGTGGCTGCACCCGTTCCCATTCCGAACACGGCCGTGAAACGCCCCAGCGCCGATGGTACTTCGTCTTAAGACGCGGGAGAGTAGGTCGCTGCCAGGTCTGCAAAGCGCAAGATAAAATCCGGAAAACAAAGATCACCTTCTCTTCATCCCTCGGCCCAGCCGAAACACGGGCCGCCCTCAAGCGGCCCTTTTGTTTTGCTAGACCGAAGTCATCAGTGCGTCCCTTACACGAGACAAATCGCTTCGCAATTTGCTCGGCACAGACCATAAATCCCTTCGGGATTTACGTTACCGCGATAAATCCCATCGGGATTTACGCTTGGCGCGGGGTGGAGCAGCCCGGTAGCTCGTCAGGCTCATAACCTGAAGGCCGCAGGTTCAAATCCTGCCCCCGCAACCAAATCAAAAAAAGCCCGCATGGAGAAATCCAGCGGGCTTTTTGACGTTTGAACGGCGCACACAGGGGCGACCCTCATCGGGTGGAGAGGGGCGGCGGCGGTGGCGGCGTCGTCGAGCCCGTACCCAGAGAGCGCTGGACCATGACGCTATCGGCCCAGCGCCCGTAACGATAAGCGACACCCGCGACATGCCATCACAATCTCCATGATCGCAGCCACGCCTGTTTCGTGGTCAAGCCCGTCCCTCAACGCACTCTCGCCCGACGCCTGCCGTCGTCGGTCCACGTGGCCTTTCCACGGGATCGAGCCATCTCCTCGACTTCCGCCGCAATCTTCGCGCGGAAAGACGGAACCGAGTGATCCTTTTAGTTGCTAAATTTCTTTATTTGCTTTTTCAAATAGCCGCCCCTCGTCATGCTGGCGCCTGGGGCTTGAACCCGAATTCAGCGCGACAGAATTTGATGAAGCACATCACCATTCCCACCGACAGTTTCCTGGACGGCAACCGGTTTCGCGTCGTCACCCTGCGGCTGGCACTGATCTACGCGGCGGCCGAATTCCTGATCAGCAGTCCCATCTGGCTCACGATCGGGGACAATCCGCTGAAACCCCTTCTCGGCAAGCTGGCGCTCGAAGCGGTCTTTGTCCTCGTCGCCATCCTCCTGGCGCAGCTTCTCAGCCGGATGCGGCGGCAGAGCTATGGCCGACAAATCGCGGCATGTCTGTTGTTGTCGCTGGTCAGCTCGCTCGGCATGTCGCTGCTGGACGCCTATCTCTACAGCCTGATCATGTTGCCCGTGGTCGTGCCGTTCAACATCATGGATTACGCCTATGCGGTCTGCTATCGCATGTCGATCTTCTTCGGCTGGTCATTTCTCTTCGTCGCGTTGCTCAATCACATGGACGTGCGCGACCGCGACCTGAAGCTGATCGCCTCACGCGAAGAGGCGCTCGCGGCGCAAATGCGCGCCCTGCAGTACCAGATCAACCCGCATTTCCTTTTCAACACGCTTAATTCCATCACCGGGCTTGTCGAGGAGGGGGCCTCCGAGCGGGCTGAACGGATGATCATGTCGCTTTCGGGCTTCCTGCGCTCGACGCTGCAGCTCGACCCCATGCGTGAGCTCAGGCTTGCCGACGAGATGGCGCTGCAGAAGGAATATCTCGAGATCGAAAAGGAGCGGTTTTCGGACCGGATGAGCGTTCGGATCGACATTCCCGGCGAACTCGAGGATGCGAAAGTTCCAAGTCTCATCCTGCAGCCTTTGGTCGAGAACGCGGTCAAACACGGCGTCGGTCGTTCCAGCAGCACAGTCGAAATCCTGATCCGCGCGGCAAGGCGCGGGGACAGGCTCAATCTGATCGTCGAAAACGATGTTGCCGCAGCGACTGCGGCGGGGATGACGCACGGGCTCGGCATCGGCCTTGCCAATGTGGCCCACCGCGTCAGGACCCATTTCCCGGAGGGAGCTTCGCTGACAGCAGGCCCGATCGAGCCGCGCAAATTCCGAGCCTCGCTCGATATGCCCTTGATACTTGTTTGAGGCAAAGGAAGAGGCTGGCGGACGGGCCGGCGAGGTTATTGTCTGACGCCGCCCGACCGGGCGGCGTTATCGTTCATGCCGATGGTAGCAATCCCCGTCAATCGTCGACGACGGACCACTTGTCGTCCGGATCGAAGCGGTCGATGAAGGGTACGATTGCTTCCGTGCTCGGCCCGAGGTCGCGCTCGTAGACGATGCCCTGCTGGTTGACGACGAAGGTCTTCACGCCCGTCTCCGCATAGGTGACCGGCCAGGCGATCAGCGCAAAGCCGCCGATCATGTTGCCGTTGATCACATAGTCGTAGCGACCGCCGGCAATGTTGTCGCCCTGCGAGGTCAGGATGCGGAAGCGGTAGCCGAAGTATCCTTCGCCAGCTTTTGCCTTTTCCAGGGCCGCTTCGCTGATCGAGTCTCCGACGGGGCTTTCGCCATCCCCCTGGTCGGCCGGCCAATAGAGACCGTCGGTCTGGCCGGGCGTGCTGATCAGCTTCTGGGCATATTCGAGCACGCCGTCGGAGTCGCGATCCTCAGAGGCGTATTCCTTCTGGGCATCGACATAGGCTTCGACCGTGTCGATCGCCTGCAACTCGTTCTCGCCGACGCGACGATTGACGATCTCTTCGAGTCCGACATAGGTATCGAAGGCCCATTTGCCGTCATCGCCCTTGGTGAGCGGGAAGGGCAAGGGCCAGAGCCGGTCGCCGATCTGAAGGATCTTGCGGCCCTCCAGATCGCGAACGACGACATTGCGGGCTGCCCCTTCGCGGATAAGAGCGAACGTATCCTTCACCCCTTCGCTGTCTTTCAGCTTCTCCGCATTCAGCCCCAAAAGTTTTGCGAGGCCGTCGAAATCATCCGCGGCCAGCCTGGCCTTGAATTCGCCGATGGCTTTGTCCGGATCGTCGAAGACCGGCGGGTCTTCTGCGGCGGCATAGGCATCCAGCCCACCCACCATCTGGTCCGCCGGCGGCTGATCGGCCGACGGTTGGTCTCCCGCAGGCTGATCGCCGGCAGCTTGATCGGCAGGCGGTTTGTCCTGCGAATAGGCGGAGCCGATCGGCGTCGCTACCAGAACCAGCGCCATCGCTGATCCCAGGAGAAGGGAATTGAAGAGCTTTGTCATGGTCGTTCTCCTGTGATCCGATCAACGTCTGCGGCCGCCGCCGCCGCGTCCGCCACCGCCACGGTGCATCGGCGGCCGGCCGCCACCACGGCTCATCTGTGGCCGCCCACCGCCGCGATGACCACCGCCAAGGCTTTGCCCGCCGCGGCGTGACGAAGCGACCTCACGCCGTCCGGAATTGACATTGCCAAGGCCCGATGGCTTCTTCGGCCGGTTCTGCGCCTTTGCCGCCATCTTCTTCTTGCCACCGCTGCGGTTGACCTGTGACGGCTTGTTGCCCGGGCGATTGATGCTCGGCTTTCCGTCCCCAGCGCGGGCCTTGGCGATCGCCTGACCGCCACCGCCGCCGCCGGGCCGAGCTGCCGGTCTCTGCTGCGCTTTCAGCCCGTCGAGCGTGCTCTTGCGCACATCCCTGATCTGGCCGCCGCCACCTCCGCCGGGCCGTGCGTTCGGCCGGTCGCGATTGATCTCGGCGGCGCGGTTGCGCAGGTTGTTGTTGCCGTTCGCCTTGATGTTGTTCTTGATGCTGTTTCGGTCGAAATGCTGAAGCTGGTCACGATTGAAGTTGATCTTGCTGCGATCGACATTCTTCCAGTCGACGTCGTTCCACTTCACCTTGCCGTTGATGTTGTTGAAGCAGTTGTTGCAGTCGATGTCCATGTCGCCGCCGTTCCAGCGGCCACCCCAGACACCCCAATCGTCCCAGTCGACGATCGCGGCGAAGGCCGCACCCGTGACCGCACCGGCGAAGAAGGCCGCACCCGGATACCAGTAGGCGGGATAGGGCTCGTCATAGTAGCCGATCGGCGCCGGTGCATAGTTCGGCTCGTAGAGCATCTCCGGCGGATACTGCGGCACATAGATGGTTTCCGGATTGGCCGCCTGGATGACGACGTTGTCGCCTTCCTGGACCACCTTTACCTTGTCGTCGGTCTTGATGATGTTCTTGGCGACCGCCTCGTCACGCAGTTGCTGGATGGCCATCAGCACGTCTTTCTGCTGATTGGCGATCGCATCGCCGAAAGACTGCGTCCACTCGAGATCCTCGCTCATCATCTTGACGATCTGGGGGTAGTTCAGCAGCGATATGATGCTGCCGTCCCAGTCGTCTTTCGGCTTCATGTCGGGTTTCTTCTCGCGAGCCTCAAGAAACCGTTCTGCCTCGACGATCTGCAAAGGATAGAGTGCGGCGGCGGAAATGAGCGCCACCAACTCGTCCGGGTAAAGCGCGATGCGCGCCACCAGCACCTCGAGCTCATCGTCGCTGAGCGGCTCGGGTGCTGTCTGTTGTTCCTGAGCAGCCGGTGCGGCTGCCGTCTGCTGTGCAAGAACCGCCGTGACGGGTGTTGTTATCAAAACCGCGATTGCGCTGCCGAGCGCGATGATCGTCTTTTTGATCATCTATCCAGCCTCCCTCGTGTATTGGGCAATGGCACGGGCGCTTGGACTGGCGCGCGGGACAGCCCCCTGTCGACGCTTCTTGTTCTGCAATTTCAAGCTGATCGCGCAGCAGTCTCTGACCACAGCCGTCATCAGTCAATGGAATCTCTAGAGGAGGCCGGCGGATCGGGAAGCCCGGCAGGCGTATTCTACTGTATGTTACTGCCCCACGGTTGCCGTGGGCGTGCCATCCACGTGACGGTAGAGCTTGCAAGGTGCCGGCGAGCATAGAGCTGCGGGTGTCGGCTGTTTCGCGTCAGGGGGAAGGGGCTAGCATGGACGAGGATCCTTCCCGATCGAATGTGGTCCGCAACGGAACGAACGGGTCGCCTTCCATCGAGGCGAAGATCACGGATATCGCCCGGATCGGCATCGTCGGGCTTCTGGCCTACTGGTCTCTGACGCTGATCGCACCCTTCGCGATCATTCTGATATGGGCGGCAATCCTCGCGGTGGCGCTCTTTCCAGCCTATGCCCGGCTGGGACGCCTGCTCGGCTCGCGGCGCCTTGCCTCATTCCTGATCACGCTGATATGCCTCGCCGTCATCGTCGCCCCACTGACTGCGATCGCGGTCAGCTTTGCCGAAGGGTTGCAGGCGCTGCTTGCCAGGCTTGCCGACGGTTCGCTGAGCGTACCGGTCCCGCCGGAATATATCCGCACGTGGCCTGTCGTCGGCGAGCGCATACATGCGGTCTGGAGCATGGCGTCGGGCAATATCGAAGCACTGCTGAGCAAGATCGAACCGGCGCTGATGCAAGCCGGCACCAAGGTTCTCGGCAAGGTCGCGAGCGTCGGCGCCGAGGTCCTAAGTTTCGTGGTCTCGGTGTTGATCGCAGGTTTTCTCTTCGGTTCGGCGGAGCGGCTGGCGGAAATGGCACAGCGCTTTGCCGGCAGGATCGGCGGCCAGCGGGGCATCGGTTTCCTCAAACTGGCGACGGCGACGATCCGCAACGTGGCGCGCGGCGTCATCGGCGTGGCGCTGCTACAGGCATTTCTGTGCGGACTGGTGCTCAGCCTGTTCGATGTTCCGGCGCCTGGCGCGATTGCCTTCGTCGTGCTGATCCTCTGCATCATCCAGATCGGCCCCGCGCTGGTATTGCTGCCCGTCATGATCTGGGCCTGGTTCACCATGGATTTCGGTCCGGCGCTGTTGCTGACGATTCTGTTGATCCCGCTGTTCGTCATCGACAATGTGATGAAGCCGATCCTGGTGGCACGCGGGCTGTCGACGCCGACGCTGGTGATCCTGCTCGGGGTGCTTGGCGGCACGCTGTCCTATGGCCTGATCGGTCTTTTTCTCGGGCCGATCGTGCTGAGTGTCGCGCATGATCTGCTGATGGTCTGGGCGCGCTCTGATGCGGCGCCAGAGAAGGCGGCTGCACCCGCCGTCCGTGACGGCGAGCTTGAACCCGGCAATATCTGATCAGCGTATCGCGCTGGTGGTACCTGCCTGCTGATACTCCGCTTCGGGCACAGCAACGCCGGCGGCGCGCAGGCCGTCGAACAGTCGGTGCTGATCCTCGGGACGGTGAAACTGAAGGGCAATCGCTTGTCCGAGGTCACCGAGGAATGCCGGCGCGTTGGTCTCGAACCACTTTCGCTCCTCACGCGCCTGGTCCGTCTTGCCGAGCTTTCCGAGAATCGCAAGCAGCAGGACCCGGTCGGCCGGGTTGGCGCCCGGATTGGCGAGGCGCGCCCACCGTTCGGCGGCGACATAGTCGCCGGCGAAATAGGCGCAGCTTGCCAACCCCCTTTCGAAAACGCCAGTCTGGCCGAGGTTGCGTTCGGTGGCGTCCGACAGGAGCTTGCAGCCCGCATCCCATTGGCCCGACTGCGCGAGCCGGAGGCCGTATGCGCCGGCAAGTTCGGTGTCGTTGGGATTGATGGCAAGCGCGCGGGCGCCGACGGCGAGGGCAGCATCGACTTCGCCGCGAGCGAAGAGGACGAGCATCTGTGCTTCGAGGGCGCGAACGTCGAAGGGGGCAAGATCGACGGCGTGCGCCGCCGCTTCGCCAGCCTGTTCCAGCAGCCCTGCTGAGGCCGAGGGATCGAGGCCATTGCTCAGCGCATCTATATAGCTCATCGACAGAAGCGCCCAGGCGGTGGTGTAGGTCGGGAATTGCCGGGTCGCGCGCTGCAGGCACTCCTCGGCGGAGCGACGGGATTGCGGATCGATGTCGCCGCGATGGTCGTAGTAGGTGAGGGAGCAGGCATAGGCCTGCCAGCCCTCGGGAACCGAACGCCTGAGTTCGGCTGCGCTTGCCTGGAAGATGGCGCCATAGGGCTCTGCCACCGCGCTCGAGACCGCGGCCGCCGTCCTTGCCTGCTGATCGATGACGTCGCCGGACTGCAGTCGTTCGTCGTAGGTGTTCGCCCAGACGACCGCCCCGTCGGATCGCTGGATGAGCCTCACGACCAGCCGCAGCCGCTCTGCCTCGAGCCTTACCCGTCCTTCAAGCGCATAGGTTTGATCGGCCGATGTCCGTAATGGATCGCTGACCATGACCGGTACGATCTCCTTGAATTTGGCGAGGTTGCTCACGACTTCGTCCGTCAGCCCCTGCGCCATCATCGCCGATTGCCGCGTCCCCGAGATGTCCTCGAAAGGCGTGACGATCACCTTCGGAATATTTGGCCGACTGGCCGCCGTACTGTTGTCACCGGAAAGAAGCAGCAAGCCGGCCGACAGACCGGCGAGGCCACAGACAAGCGCCGCAGCGCCAAGCAGGATGCGGCGGCGATGACGCCAGCCGACCGGCGCGGCTTCGGACGGTGGCATTCCGCTTTCTCTAACGGCTGCTGGCTGCTTTTCGGCTCGTCTTTCGAAGGTCGGCACATAGGCGCCCTTCGGCATCCGGATCACGATCGGGTCGCTGCGTCCGGCGACGAGGTAATAGCGTTCGAGTGCCCGACGAATGCGGCCCGCCTCGATCCGAACGGCGGGATCCGTTTGCGGGTCGAAGGAGGAATCCCGGCCGAAAACCTCGGTGGCAATGGAATAGGCCTTGATGCGGTCGCCGCGCCCGGCCAGTGTTTCCTCGATGACATAGGCCAGGAATTTACGGTCGCGGTCTGGAGCATCGAATTCGGCGCTCAGGCGAATGCGCTCAAGCTGTGCCAGAACCTCCACGCTGCTGGGCGGAGATATGGTCGGTTCGACGCCGACGTCCTGCTGGTCCCCGATGGCCATCACGCGCCTCCATGGGCACAATGTGAGATTGTATCCGGCGGCAGTGTAGTCTCCCGTATCCTACGCACCGGTTCGGTCGGAGCGCAACATTTATTCGCGTCGGGCCTCACGTTCCCTGCCGAGGTTGCGCCGGCGGGCGCTGACGATGCCGAGGACGCGGGGCGCGGCCGGGCGTTTCGCTCGCCGATGTCATTGATCAGCGCCGAACGGGAAGCGGCAGCGGCATTCCCGTTCGCCGATACCGGTTTGCCTTCTGTCGACCGCAAATCGTGGCAAATGAAGTCGACAAGGCTTCTAGTTACGGACGCCGTTTCGAAGCGGGAGGCGTGGCTTGTCGGTGGGCGTGCGGAACATGTCCGCTGGCGCCGGGCGTCCGACGTGGAAACCCTGGACGTGATCGATCCGAAAGCGCCGCATCAGGGCCAGTTGCTCGTCGGTCTCCACGCCCTCGATCAGGATCTTGTGGCCGCGGTTGCGCACGAGCCCGATGATGTCCTGCAGCATCGCGCGGCCCTTCGGCGTGGCGCAATCGTGCAGGAACGACCGGTCGATCTTCACCGTGTCGAAATCGATCAGGCGCAGCCAGGAGAGGCCGGCGAAGCCGGTTCCAAAATCGTCCAGCCAGATGCGGATGCCAAGGGTCTCCAGGTCGCTGATGCAGCGCAGGATGCCCGAGTGCATCTCCATCTCCAGCCCTTCGGTGATCTCGAAGGCGAGCCGGCTTCCGGCAACCCCGGTTTCTCCCAGGATCGCCGCGACCGAGGTCGCAAAGCCCGGCGTCTTCAGCTGGATCGGCGAGACATTGACGCTGACCAAGGGAACGTGATTGTCGACAAGCAGTTCGCGGCACACGGTCTTTATCGCCCAGCGGCCGAGATCGAGAATGGCGCCGGTCCGCTCGGCGACCGGAATGAACAGGCTTGGCGGAACCGAGGTGCCATCCAGCATCGTCAGGCGCATCAGCGCCTCGACGGCATCGACCTCGCCGGTCGTCACGCTCGTGATCGGCTGGTAGACGAGGGATACCAGGTTCTGGTCGACGGCGATCTTCAGGAGGGCTGCGATGTTCTCGCTCTCGTCGCTGCTCTGCGGATCGTTCGGATCGAACAGCTTCGAGCAGTTTCGCCCGCTCGCCTTGGCGGCGTAAAGCGCGCGGTCGGCCTCGTGGATGATTTTCTCGAGCTTGGCGCCGGTGTGATTGCGGGTGAAGGCGGCGCCGACGCTGACGGTGACGATGGACACGCCGTCGCGTCGCTGCTCGTGGATCAGCCCCATGCTTTCAACCGTGCGGCAGATGACCTCCGCAAGCTCGGCCGCCTGCTCGCGCGTATCCAGGCGAGCAAGGACGATGAACTCCTCGCCGCCGTAGCGGCCGATCGAGCCGTGATAGTTCCTGATCGCTTCGCCGAGCGCATTGGCCACGAGAATGAGGCAGCGGTCGCCCTCCTGGTGGCCGTAGCAGTCGTTGTATTTCTTGAAGAAATCGACATCGATCAGCATGGCGGTGAAGTTCTTGCCGAGCTTCTGCCAATCGTTCCAGTAGTCGCGCAGCTGCTGATCGATGGCGCGGCGGTTGTCGAGACCGGTCAGCGGATCGGTGTTGGACAGCCGCAGAAGCGCCATTCCCCGCTCGGAAGCTTCGTTCTGCTGGATCTTCGCCTCGAAGGCGTTGAGGAAAACCTTGTAGCGCTCGCGGTTGAGCTTCCAGTTCACATAGGAGGTGAAGACGAAGCAGGAGACGTAGAACGTTCCGAAGGCGATCAGGTAGGCCGGATCGTGTTCGGAGAAGAACGACAGCGCGATGAAAAACGTCACCAGCACGATGCTGGAGGCGACCACCGAGAGGCGGAACCGTAAGCTGAAGAAGAGATTGGCGCCCATCATGAAGATGGCGCCGAAGATCATGTAGTAGGACATGCTGCTCGTATCGGCCGTCATCATCGCCGGAACAAGCCAGCCTATGTAGCCGAAGACGAGGGCTGCGGCGCAGGTGCCGTCGAGCCATTTGGTCTGGGCCTTCAGCCGAAACAGGATCTCGAAGGTCAGAAGCGAGCCGATGCCGACAAAGAGGCGCGAGACGATCGTGTAGAAGGCGACGTCGGGGACGAGCAGGATGTCCGGGATGAAGAAGAGCAGGTAGACGACGACGGCAACCCACAGCCCCTGCCGGGTCGAGGCGCGCCGGCCAGCCTCGCCCTCCATGCGATAGAGGGTCTGAAGCTCAGCCAGGTGCGGCCTGTGCGGCTGCTTGTGTAGGTCGATGTCAACTACGTCGGCCAACGTGTGCTTCATGCACTGATCCATCGCGCTGCGTCACGGTCAACGGAAATCTGTCGTCGCTTTTCCATCAATGGACGTTGTTTCGGACACTCCTTGCGTGTTCGCCGCGGCCCATCTGCAACAAGGGCGGGAAACGCTGCGAGGCATGATAGGAGGTGTCCATTAAGTTTTGTTAAATTAATGGGTCAGGGCATCTGCGAATCGGTATCACCCAAAGGGGTGAGCTCCGAGTATTTACCTTATTATATACAAAAACTTGCATTCCGAGCCGTAATGCGCGCATCTTCGCGACTATTGTTAACAAAGCTTTAACGGATGGTCTCGCGTGCGCCAATTTCAGACTGTTTTCGACGGTCAGAGCCTCATTACTCCCAAGGCAATGGCTGATGAGTTCGTTTCGCCCCGCGGCGAACGACATGACGAACAGCTCTCGACCGCCAAGGCCGAGCTCGCATTGATTCTCAGGGTCGCTCAGGAACAATTCATTCAAGGAACAGATGCGTCGAAAATTATCGACCGGCTCGCGGCCTCCCTCCACCAGACCCGTGCCAAATACCACCCGAGCGTGTGGCAGGAGCTAATCCCGATTGCCCAGGATCACCCGGTTTCGGAGTACTTCCTGCAGGATCCGTTCACCCGGTGGTCGTTCGACAAGCCCAGGGGATATTCGGGTGACGCGCAGTTGCTCGACTTCATCTACGGCCATGCGAGCGTTGCCGGCGAAATCGAGCAGGCGTCCCCGGTCGGGCGCGCCCTTTACGACTACACGAAGGACGCTTCGTCCTCGGTGGCGGTGCGCGAGCGCCGCGATATCCTCACGCGCCACGTCGACGAGATCGCGGCGAGCCGGGGTTCCGAGGCGGAGATCCTGACGATTGCCGCGGGTCATCTGCGGGAAGCCAACCGCTCCAAAGCGCTCGAGGAACGCCGCATCAAGCGTTGGGTGGCGCTCGATCAGGATCCTCTCAGTGTCGGATCGATCAGCCGCGATTTCTCCGGCACGGCGATCGAAGCGGTCGACGGTTCCGTTCGCAGCCTGCTCGGCCGCGACCAGAAGCTCGGCACGTTCGACTTCATCTATGCGGCTGGTCTCTACGACTATCTCGCCGACAAGGTGGCCATCAAGCTGACGCATCGCTGCCTGCAGATGCTGAAGCCGAACGGCGTCTTCCTTTTTGCCAACTTCGCCCAGGACATCGGTGTCGACGGTTACATGGAGACCTTCATGAACTGGGCCTTGCTGCTGCGTTCCGAAGTGGACATGTGGAACATCATCCACAAGAGTGCCGGGAAGTCTGCGATCGACGCGCGCGTCTTCTTCGGTGCCAACCGCAACATCGTCTACGGCGTCATCCAGAAGCATTCCTGAGATTGCTTCGACGAACTGCCTCGGCTTCAAGCCGAGGCGGGCCGGCAACCGGAGACCGCAGGGTGCCGAAGGGCCGCTGCGGTTTCGTATTTCTCACGCTCAGTCTTGCGTGCGCAGAAAGCGGCTCAACAGGCGGTGTAGCAGCACGCCTTCCTCCTTCGGCTTGAAGCCGGGATCGACCGCGACCCTGCTGAAGATGCCGTCGATGATCGCGGCGATCCAGCGGGCAGCACCTTGCGCGTCGAGGGTCCTGTCGATCTGGTTTCGGCTGGCGGCGTTGCGCAGGAGTGCCACGAGCGCCGACTGGAGTTCCGCGTCGTTCGTCGCCGCGAGCGTCCCGATGCGCTCGTCACGCATCGCTTCGGCGGCGATTTCGAGCGCGAGGCTCGAATAGGCAGGATCGCCCGCGAGTTCGAGAACGCTATCCATAAAGCCCAGCAAGGCGGCGAACAGATCCTCCTCTTCGCCCAGCTTTCGGAAAATCTCCGCCGTTTCTTGACGTTCCTCTTCCACGATCGCCGCGATGATGGTGTGCTTGGTCGGAAAATAATGGAAAAGATTTCCCGGGCTCATGCCTGCCTCGGCGCAGATCTCGGCCGTCGACGTGCCGTGAAAACCCTTGCGCGAAAAGCAGGCGATTGCCGCATCGAGAATCAGCCGACGCCTGGCCGCATGTTTTTCGGGGTCGATCTTGCGCATCGCCGGTTCTCCTTGCATGCCGTTCAATTATTAGATCAAGCACTCTGATTTCGGTGGACAGACGATCGGTGTCAAGGCCGCCGGCCGTTTGCACGATCTCCGCCATCTTCCCGCAATGCTCGTGTGTGATCTGCCTTACAATTGTCGCGTTTGATGAATTCTATTGTTAGATTGAATGATCTAATAAATTATCGACGCCCTTTGCCCGACCCGGGATCCGGTATCGCAGGCGCATCACGCCGCCGGCCCCGCCAATGGAAAGCCAATGAAATGAGACGTACAGTTGAGTTGAACGTCGCTCTCGCAGCGTTGCTTGTGATTGCTGCGGCTGCTGGTCCGGCGCGCGCCTCGGGGGAGGCCGCCGCCTCCGTTCCCGCCCCGTCTGCCACCCGCACGGTAACGACGCTCGTTGCCGACAGCCGCCCACAGCAATGGACACGCTCCTTTGCCGGCATCTTCGTTGCCCGCGAGGAGATTGCCGTCGGCACAACCTTGACTGACCAGCGTATCGCCAGTGTCGAGGTCGAGATCGGCGATCGGGTAGCCGCGGGGCAGGTGCTCGCCCGGCTGGAAACCGACATGCTGGAGAACCTGCTGCGCGAGGCCAAGGGCCGCGTCGCGCGCGCCAGTGCAGCGATGGCGCGGGAGGAAGAGACGGTCACGCAGGAACAGCGAAAACTCGCGCGCGCCCGCCAGTTGAGCCACCTTCAGGCCGCGACCATTCTCGAGGAACGCGTCTCCGCGCTCGCCCTTGCCCAACAGGCTGTCGAGGTCGCGCGGGCCGATTACGACCAGGCGGAAGCGCTTGAGGCCGAGGCGCGCCGTAGGCTCGATCGTGCCGTGATCGTGGCACCTGCCGACGGGATCGTTTCGGAACGGCTGGCGCGCGCCGGTGCGCTTGCGGGCTCAGACCCGCTGCTCAAGCTCATTCGCGGTGGCGAAATCGAGTTTGCGGCCGAGGTGCCGGAAACCGAACTGCCGTTGCTCGCGGTCGGCCAGACCGTGAAGGTCAAGCTTTCGGGCCGAGCCGACTGGCTCCAGGGGCATGTGCGGGTAATCAACCCGAAGATCGACCGCGAGACCCGCCTCGGCACCGCGCAAGTCACGCTGTCCACCGAGCGCCCGCCTTTCGCGGGAACGTTCGGCCGGGCGGAGATCGTGGTGGGCGAACGCAAGGCGATCATGGTCGACGATTCCGCCCTGCTTTTCGGTGCGCCGGATGGCGCCGTCTCGGTCTTCGTCGTCGATGGGGGCCAGGTCGTGCGCAAGTCGGTCAAGCCGGGCATGCGCCAGGGCGGCAAGGTGGAGATTACCTCGGGCCTTTCGACCGGCGAACGGGTCGTCCTTAAATCCGGGGCGTCGCTGCGCGAAGGCGAAGCGGTCGCAACGAAAGACGTCCAGCCGACGCAGACGGGCGACCAGCAATGACGAGCAACATTTCCGCCTGGGCGATCCGCAAGCCGGTTCCGACGATCGTTCTCTTCGTCGTGCTGACGCTGATGGGGATCGCCTCGTTTCTGAGGCTGCCGGTCAACGCCAATCCGAGCGTATCCTTCCCGATCGTGACGGTGACGATCACGCAACCGAGCGCACAGCCGGGCGAAATGGAAACGCAGGTGACGCGCCGCGTCGAAGGGGTCGCCTCCGGCCTTGTCGGGGTCAGTCACATCCGCTCGACCATTACCGACGGCGTCTCCACGACCACGGTCGAATTCAAGATCGGCACGGATCCGGACCGGGCGGCAAACGACGTGCGCGAGGCCGTGGCGCAGATCCGCGCCGACCTGCCGCAATCCATTCAGGAGCCGATCGTCTCGCGCCTCGACGTCGACGGTAGCGCCATCGTCTACTACGCCGTGCGGGCGCCCCACATGTCGGAAGTGGAGCTGTCCTGGTTCGTCGATGACACGATCACCAGCGAACTGCTGACACTGCCCGGCGTGCAGAAGGTGCAACGCCTCGGCGGAGTCAGCCGCGAAGTGCGCGTTTCGCTCGATCCCGAACGGCTGCTGGCGCTTGGCGTAACGGCCGACCAGGTGAACACGGCGCTCAGGGAAATCAACATCAACATCCCGAGCGGTCGCGGCGAAATCGGCGGGCGCGAGCAGTCGATCCGCACCGTCGGCAGTGCCGGCTCGGTGGACGAGCTCCGGCAGCTTTCGATCCCGCTTGCAGGCGGCCGCTGGCTGCAGCTCTCCGACATCGCGACGATCGAGGACACTTCGTCCGAGCCGCGCAGCTTTGCCCATTTCGATGGCGAACCGATCGTGAGCTTCTCGGTTTCGCGCAGCAAGGGAGCGAGCGACACGGTCGTTGCCGAGCGCGTCATCGAGCGGCTGAAGGAAATCCAGGCGCGCACCCCCGGCGTCGAGATGACCGAGCTGATCTCTCTCGTCGAGTATACGCAGGAGAGCTACGATGCGGCCGTCACGGCTTTGATCGAAGGCGCACTTTTGACCATCGTCGTCGTCTTCGCCTTCCTGCGAAACTGGCGGGCGACGCTGATCTCGGCGCTTGCCATGCCGCTTTCCATCCTGCCGACCTTCGCGGTGATGGACCTGCTCGGCTTCACGCTCAACGGCATCAGCCTTCTGGCCCTGACGCTGGTCATCGGCATTCTCGTCGACGATGCGATCGTCGAAATCGAGAATATCGAGCGGCATGTCGACATGGGCAAGCGGCCGTTCATCGCGGCTATCGATGCGGCCGATGCGATCGGCCTTGCGATCGTCGCAACGACGCTGACGATCGTCGCCGTCTTTGCGCCGGTGAGCTTCATCGGTGGTGCGGTCGGGCAATATTTCAAGCAGTTCGGCCTGACCGTCGCGATCGCCGTTCTGTTCTCGTTGCTGGTGGCACGCCTGCTGACGCCGCTGATGGCGGCCTATCTGTTGCGGCCGAAACCTGGTCACGGCCATGCCGTCAAGCCGTCGCGCATCAGCGATGCCTATCGCAGCATGCTCGGCTGGACCCTCGATCACCGCAAGACCGCGCTTTCGATGGTCGCGCTGATCTTCGTCGGCTCGATCGCGCTTTTGAGCATGCTGCCGACGGGTTTCATGCCGACGAGCGACAGCAACGTCTCGCAGCTCAAGATCACGCTGCCGCCCGGCACGAGGCTCCAGGAAACCGCGCGCATTTCCGACGATCTGGTGGCCAAGCTCAAGGAACGCAAGGAAGTCGAGAACGTTCTGGCGACGACCGACAGTCTCAACGAGGTATCGCTGCGCATCAAGCTCAAGCCGCGCAAGGAGCGTGAACTCGACCGCAAGTCCTTCGAACTGTCGTTGCGGCCCCTGCTGGCGGAGACCCCCGACATCCAGGCAACCTTCTCCTCGACCGAAGGCGCGAAGGACCTCTCCATCTACCTGACGGGCGATGACCCGGAAACGTTGATGGCTTCGGTGCGGCGTCTGGAAAACGAGATGCGTGCACTCCCCGGGCTGATCAGCGTTCGGTCGACCGAGCCGCTGCTTTCGCCCGAGCTTCTGGTCAAGCCGCGCTTCGACGAGGCGGCAAGGCTCGGCGTGTCGGTGACCTCGATCGGCACCGTCGCCCGTATCGCGACGATGGGCGACAGCGAGAGCAACTCCGCGCGGTTCAACCTCGGTAACCGCCAGGTGCCGATCCGGGTGATGCTCGACCGGTCGGCCCGCGGCGATTTCGACACCTTGCGCAATCTGCGGGTGGGCACGAATGCGGGTGCCCTGGTGCCGTTGACGTCCGTCGCCAACGTCTCCTTCGGTGCCGAGGAAAGCAGCGTCGAGCGTCTCGATCGCAAGCGTCTGATCGCCGTCGAGGCAAACCTCAACGGCATGACACTCGGCACGGCCTTCGAGGCGATTTCGGCATTGCCGGCCATGAAGGAACTGCCCGCGGGCGTGACGCAGGCCAACTATGGCGACGCGGAATACATGTCGGAGATGTTCCGCAACTTCGCCCTGGCGCTGCTTGCCGGCATCCTGATGGTCGTGGCGGTTCTGATCCTGCTGTTCAAGGATTTCCTGCAGCCGGTGACCATCCTCGTTGCCCTGCCGTTGTCGATCGGCGGCGCGGCGCTGGCTTTGATCCTGTTCGGTGCGGCACTCGACCTTTCGTCGATGATCGGGATCCTGATGCTGATGGGGATCGTCTGCAAGAACTCGATCCTGCTGGTCGACTATGCGATCGAGTGCCGCAACGACGGTGCCGACCGGCGCACGGCGCTGCTGACGGCGGGCGTCACCCGCGCGCGGCCGATCATCATGACGACGATCGCCATGGTGGCGGGCATGGTCCCGGCAGTCATCGGCGTCGGCGCCGGTGCCGCCTTCCGCGCGCCGATGGCGGTTGCGGTGATCGGCGGCCTGATCACCTCGACGATGCTGAGCCTTGTCTTCGTGCCGGTGATGTTCACCGTGATGGACGACATCAACACGAAGATGGGCCGCTGGCTGAAGCGCTTCTCCTCCGTGACGGACGAGGACCACGCGGCGGATGCGGCCCGGATCGGCAAGGAGGGCGCACCCGGCGCGGCCGGATAGCGTCCGCCCTGTTCCCGGCATGATCATTGTCGAAGCGCGCTGCATGGGTGTCCGTGCAGCGCGCTTCGCGCATTCGGGCCAAGGCGTATGTCTGCGTTCTAGTCGAAATAGTTGACGAGGCGCGTGTCGCCGACGGCATGGACGCGGCAGTCGACATCGAAGATCGCCTGCAACCGCGACGGCACGATCATGTCTTGCGGCGGTCCCTCGAAGGCGAGGCGGCCGCCCTGCATGGCGACGATGCGGTCGGAATAGGCGGAGGCGAAGTTGATGTCGTGCAGCACGACGACCACCGTCTTGGCGAAATCGTCGGCCAGCCGGCGCAGGAGCTTCATCGTCTCGACCGCATGCTTGATGTCGAGATTGTTGAGCGGCTCGTCGAACAGCATGTAGTCGGTGTCCTGGCACAGCACCATGGCGATGAAGGCGCGCTGGCGCTGGCCGCCGGAGAGTTCGTCGAGAAAGCGGTTCTGGTAGGGTTCGAGCCCGAGATAGGCGATCGATCGGTCGATATGCTCCGCATCGGCCGCGGTCACCCGTCCCTTGGAATAGGGATAGCGGCCGAAGGCGACGAGGTCGCGCACGCTCAGGCGCGCGCTGATGTGGTTGTCCTGGCGCATGATCGACAGCCGCCGGGCAAGCACGTCGCCGGCGGCGCGGCTGACGTCGAGGCCGTCGACCAGCACCTTGCCCGTATCCATCGGCATCAGCCGGCTGACGATCGACAAAAGCGTCGACTTGCCGGCGCCATTTGGGCCGATGATCGAAGTCAGGCCGCCTGCGGGTAGCGTCAGCGACACCCGGTCGACGACCGCGGTGCCGCCATAGGATTTCGTTACCTCTTGGATCTCGATCATCGCGCGGAGCCTCGGACGAGCAGGAAGATGAAGACTAGGCCACCGAAGAATTCGATGACGATGCTGAGCGCCGTGTTGAAGGAAAACAGCCGCTCGAGGATGACCTGGCCGCCGACGAGCGTCGCGACCGCGATAAAGACTGCGACCGGCAGGACGAAGCGGTGGCTGGCGGTGGGTGACAGCTGCCAGGCGAGACTTGCAACGAGCAGACCGAAGAAGGTGACCGGCCCGACGAGCGCGGTGGAGACCGAGACCAGCACGGCGATCAGCACCAGGAGAAGCGTCACCACGCGCTGATGGTCGACGCCAAGCCCGATCGCCGCCTCGCGCCCGAGCGAGAGCACGTCGAAGGTGGGCGACAACCGCCACAGGACGAAGGTCACGGCGAGGGTGGCTGCGGCGGCAATACCGAGCAGGTTGGCATCGATACTGTTGAAGCTCGCAAACAACCTGTCCTGCAGGACGATGAAGTCGTTGGGGTCGAGAATGCGCTGCAGGAACGAGGAGAGGCTGCGGAACAGGCCCCCGAGAATGACGCCGACCAGCATCAGGAGATGCAGGCTACGGCTGCCGCCGGAAAAGAGGGCGCGGAACAGGAGCAGCGACAGGCCGACCATCACGGTCGTTTCGAGCGTGAACTGCATCTGCGGGTTCATGCTTGCCGCGCCGGCGGCGCCGAGGAAGAACACCATGACCGTCTGCAGCAGCGTGTACATGGCGTCGAAACCGATGATCGACGGCGTCAGAACGCGGTTACCGGAAATTGTCTGGAACAGCACCGTCGAGACGGCGATCGCGTAGGCGACCAGCACCATGCCGAGAAGCTTTGTGCCGCGGAAAGAGAGGATGAAGCTCCAGCTTCCCTTCGCGCCGATGGTCATGAAGGCGATCATCGACAGCAGCGCCAGCGCAGCGGACGCAAGAAGGACGGTCGACGGAGAGATCCGCTTGGCATCAGCCTGCATGGGACCGCCTCGAAAGCAGGAGATAAAGGAAGACGAGGCTGCCGATCACGCCCATGACCGTGCCCACCGGCACCTCGTAGGGCGCAATCACCATTCGCCCGACGATGTCGCAGGCGAGAACAAGCCCAGCGCCGGAGATGGCGACCACCGGCAATGTGCGCCTGAGATTGTCGCCAAGGGTCAGGCTGACGATATTGGGAACGACGAGGCCGAGGAACGGGATCATACCGACGGTCGCAACCACCGTCGCCGTGACCATGGAGACGATGGCAAGTCCGAGGGTGACCACCTTGTCGTAGTCGAGCCCGACATTGCGGGCGATCGCCTCGCCCATGCCAATGACGGTGAAGCGCGCGGCGGTCGCGTAGGCGACCAGCGTCAGCGCGAAACCGATCCACAGCAGCTCGTAGCGTCCGCGAAGGACGACCGAGAAATCGCCGGACATCCAGGCGCCCATCGACTGCATCAGGTCGTAGCGATAGGCGATGAAGGTGGTAACGGCGTTGACCACGCCGCCGAGCATGAGGCCGATCAGCGGCACCATCAGCGCCGAGCGCAGCGGAACGCGGCGCAGGATCTGCAGGAACAGGGCGGTTCCGGCAAGCGCGGTCAGGGTGGCGAAGGCCATCTTGCCTGCCACCGGCAGGCCCGGCGCGATCAGCATGGCCAGAAGCATTCCGAGGGCGGCGGATTCGGCGGTGCCGGCGGTCGACGGCTCGACGAAGCGGTTGCGCGCCAGCATCTGCATGATCGTGCCGGACACTGCGAGGCCGGCGCCTGCGAGCATCAGCGCCAGTGTGCGTGGCAGGCGGCTTTCGACGACCAGAAGCCAGCCGCGGCCGTCGTCGCTGGCCGCAAGACTGCCGACACCGGTAAAGACGCTGACGGCGGCAAGCAACAGGACGACCGGGATAGCGAACAGGACCGGCCTCATGGTTGCGTCACGCTCCAGCTGCTTTTCGTTCTGATCACCGCTCTCGTATCCGTGGCTGCATTTTTCCATCGACCGCCGCAACGAACCCCTGAGGCTTGCGGCCGTGAGGAGGTGCTCGATCGAAGGCTCGCCTTAGTCATATATATGATCGGCTTCGTCAAGTTTTGTGAGGCGGGAATGACGCGGAATGCGTGCATTGCCCTCCTGGCAAAATCGCGCTAGGGAGGAGGAGAAAACATGAGGTAAATAGTCATGAATATATCTCCCTTCTCTAATGGTTTGCGCGGACTGCTCGTCGCGGCCATGATGACGGTTGGCGGCGCATCGGTGGCGACGGCCGAAACCCTGAAGATCGAACACAGCAGCGGCGTCACCGAGGTGGAGAAAAACCCGAAGACCGTGCTGGTCTATGATTTCGGTATGTTGGAAACGCTGGATATGCTCGGCGTCCCCGTCGCCGGCGTCCCCGGATCGGCCGTCCCGCCGTCGCTCGAAAAGTACAAGGCCGACACCTATGCGAAGATCGGCACGCTGTTTGAACCCGACTTCGAGGCGATCAATGCGGCGGAGCCCAACCTCGTCATCGTCGGCGGGCGGTCGCAGGCGAAATATGCTGAAGTCGCCAAACTGGCACCGACGATCGACCTGACCTCGGACGACAAGGATCTGATCGGCAGCGTCAAGAAGAATGCAGAGATCCTCGGCGAGATTTTCGGCAAAGAAGCCGAGATCAAGGCAAGCATCGCCAAGCTCGATTCCTCGATCGAGGCGCTGCGTGGCCTTGCTGCGGAACGTGGAACGGGTCTCATCCTGCTGACGACCGGCGGAAAGATCAGCGCCTATGGCAAGGGATCGCGCTTCGGCGCGTTGCATGACGTCTTCGGGATCAAGCCGGCCGATCCCGAGCTGCAGGTCGCGACCCACGGCCAGGCGGTTTCCTACGAGTACATTCTCGAAACCAACCCCGACTGGATCTTCGTCGTCGATCGCGATGCAGCCATCGGCCAGCAGGCACAGCCGGCGGCCGCCCTGCTCGACAACGAACTCGTGCGGCAGACCAAGGCCTGGAAGGACGGACACGTCGTTTATCTCGACTCCGCCAAGCTTTACCTCACGGCATCGGGCCTGAAGTCGCAACAGGACATTGTCGATCAGCTGGCGCAGGCGCTGAGCAAGAAGTGATCGCAGCGGCGAGCCGCCTTGCGGTGTCGCCGCGTGGTGCCCGATTGCATCATTGGGTGACAGGCAGCGCGCCGCTTTCCAGGCGCGCTGGTCATGGCTGCCTCTTTCGGCGTTGCCTGACGTCGCCGGGCGCGGTTTTCGTTGCTGGAGCGGATTTCGGAAAAAGGGGAGGCCAACACCAAATACCCTTAACTCTTACGGTATTTTTCCGGTGTTGGCTCCGTTTGGAAGAACGATAATATCTTGATTTAGAGATTTTCGCTTTTTTGCTAAATTTATTTTAGTTTTTACTTTTTTATATAATTTATGCCCGGATTTAGGTCCGGTTTGTATGTTGACTTGCTTTACGCTTACTCGGTGGAACGCTGACGCTACTCTCCGGAGGTCGAGGCTTCTCACGGCTGGAAGCGCTTGGTGGCGCTCAGCCGGTCCCTTTTGATCTTCCGGAACGAACGCTTAATTTGACACCAAATCGCGTGGCGCGGAAGATACCAATTCTAGTTAGTGGTTTGTAATTACTGACACTTTCTCGCCTAGCCATCGACCGCAAGCCATTGGCGCAGCGAGGAAATCCCCTGCTTTTTCAGGGGCATCTGCCGACCGGTGCCTCCGCGCTTTCCACGCTTTGCGCTTGGCTTCGGGCTATCGTCGACAGCAGCGGACGGGCCTCCTAGTACCAACTAAGTATTCCTGCGTATATCGGAGCGGAAGAGGGGGGTTAAGCGCGGCTGCACGAGGCCGCTTAACTAATCCATTTATCGCGCGCCGTCGGGTCCGTCTTGGCAGAAATGCATAGGACGCTCGCTCTGCTGGGGGTATCCTAGAGGCTTGTTTTTGAGAGCGTTCCGCGTCTTGGTAAACAGAACGTTAGCAATATAACCCAAAGATGGTTCGATTTATAACGATTTAAGTGCCCTTCCGGCGCTTCTCTAATCCTTTTGGGCTGTTTCGTTGCGGAGATCTTTACGTTACATTAGCTATCGCGAATTTTATCGCACAGGAATAATCGTGACGCATAAGTGGTTCCGAATAAATTTTTTGAAAGTGGGGCGTGCCCACGGCCAGACCGGGGCACCCATAAAAATAAATGGAAAAATCCTAGGAGGGCGTAATGTATCCTGGAAGCTCCAACGTGGGTGATTTTGAAGATAACAACAAGGCTTTGTCACAAAAGAAAAAAATCGTAATGCTCGCCAAGATCGACCTGTTCGCCGAATGCCTGATGCAGGCCGTCGGGTCCAGGTTTCAAGGGCACGATATCGTCAGCTTCTCCGATCCCGACAATCTGCTTGACGGTAGTCTCGTCGATGTCACGCTGATCATGCTGTACCGGATGCCTCCCAAGTCCTTTCCGGCTATCTTGCGGACCATTCACGAGTTCCACCCGCGGGCATCGATTGGCCTGGTGGTGGAGAATGCCGAGGAACTCGATCCGTCGATTGCCGGCTTCGTCGAAGAGCGCCTCATCCATGGCGTCCTGCCGTTGAACCTCAATCTGGATGTCTGCCTTGCGGCCATCGACTTACTGATGAAGGGCGGCGAACATTTCCCGGCGGCTCTGCTGCGGCGGCTTTCTCCCGAGCCTTTCGCGGCGAACAGCCTTTATGGCCGGCGCGGGGAGGCCCCGGGCCAGACGACCGTTTCGGGAACAGGACGGCGCAAGCGCGATGCTGGCCCCGATGGCCTGACGACACGCGAGGTCCAGATCCTCGATCTGATCTGCAAGGGCACGCAGAACAAGATCATCGCGGACCGGCTCGGGCTGTCGGAAAATACCGTCAAGGTTCACGTCCGCAACATCTATAAGAAGATGAACGTTCGCAACCGTACGGAAGCGGCGTCTCGATACTTCACCAACGATGCGGCGACGGAGCGCAACGGCGACGTCCTCCTGTCGCGTTGGAAGAACTAGGCGCGACGTAAGGCAGACATTTATCTGCTTGAGGGCTTGGCCGTCGTCGAAGGCGTGCCAAGTTCTATTCGGCCCCAGGTGCGTTCTCCTGGGGCTGATTCCCGAAATCAAATGCTACTTTGAGCCTGCCCCGGCGATTGGCCGGGCGGTCCCGCTGTGGCATGTCTCCTCGACAGGTGCGTGAAAGCTCGAAAGATCACACCGAAATTTACCCTAGAATATACTGGTAAATATTTCGTTACTTTTGGCCTGGATTGGCTGAAATGTAATCACATATGATTATGTCAATAGTAATTTGTTGTAATTTTGGATTATTTACTGGAAATAAATTCCATACATATTGACTGGACGGTTCGTATTTGATAATTAGCTAATATTGAAATTGAGAATCTAAAAAATATTGATTGAAATTGAATAGTTTATTTTTTGTCGGGTTGTGCGTGTCGTTGTAATAAAGAGAATATTTTTATTATCTATTGCGCTCGCATCCCGTCTCCAAATCACCAACGAAAATGGTGAGTTTAATAATTGGAGGTGCGCATGCGAAAGGTCGTCACGGGACCGCTGTCCGTGGTTGGACAGCGGGAGTTTCTTAAGAAGATCGCAGGAATACCGAAGAGAATACTAGTAACGGGTGGAAGTGGTTTTCTCGGATCTCATATTTGCGAAAGACTTATTTCCCTGGGTCATACGGTCATCTGTCTTGACAACTTTTCGACCGGCCGGCGCGAAAATCTCTCTCATCTGGCGCAGGACCCCCATCTCCACATCATCGATCACGACGTTCGAAAGCCCTACCTGATCGATGCCGATGTCATCTTCAACTTTGCCTCCCCCGCGTCACCACCGGACTATCAGGCGGACCCGGTCGGGACATTGATGACGAACGTTCTCGGCGCGCTGCATGCGCTCGAAAACGCCAAGGCCACTGGCGCCACCGTCATCCAGTCCTCGACTTCGGAAGTCTATGGCGATCCGCTGACCAGTCCGCAGCGGGAAACCTATTTCGGCAACGTCAACACGATCGGGCCGCGAGCCTGCTATGACGAAGGCAAACGGTCGGCCGAGACGCTGTTCTTCGACTACCACCGGACCTACGGCGTGAAGATCAAGGTCGCGCGTATCTTCAACACCTACGGTCCGCGCATGCGGCCCGACGACGGGCGGGTGATATCGAACTTCGTCGTCCAAGCCCTGCAGGGCAAGGACCTGACGATCTATGGTGACGGGCACCAGACCCGGTCCTTCTGCTATGTCGACGACCTGATCGACGGTTTCCTCCGTCTTTCGGTCTCGGCCGACCCGTGCACCGGTCCGATCAATCTCGGCAATCCCGGAGAGTTCACGGTTCTCGAGCTCGCGCGAATGGTGCTTTCGATGACGGGCTCGCGTTCGCGCATCGTGCATCTGGCGGCGGCCACCGACGATCCTCGCCAGCGGCGACCCGATATCACCCAGGCGCGTGGTGAACTCGCATGGGAGCCGAAGGTGATGCTGCGCGAAGGCCTTGAGCGCACGATCGCCCATTTCGACGAGCGCCTCAGTGCGGCCGGTCGCGCAGTGGCCGGAGAGGCGGTATGACATGTCTCGCGTCGCACTGGTCACCGGCGGAGCCGGCTTCATAGGCAGCCACACCTGCAAGCGTCTGGCTGAGCAGGGCATCGTTCCCGTCGTCTACGACAATCTCTCGACGGGGCATCGATCCAACGTGAAATGGGGCCCCCTCGTGGAGGGGGCGATCGAGGACAAGGAACGGTTGGCGGCGGCAATCCGGACCCATTCGCCCGAATGCCTCATCCACTTTGCCGCATCCGCCTATGTCGGGGAATCGGTCGAGGATCCGGGAAAATACTACACCAACAATGTTGCCGGCAGCATCGCGCTTCTGGAAGCCTGCCGGGCGACCGGACTTGGACGCATCGTCTTTTCCAGCTCGTGCGCCACCTACGGCATCCCGCCGCAGCTGCCGATTACCGAGGACATGGTTCAGCTGCCGATCAATCCCTATGGCCGCACCAAGCTGATGATCGAACTGATGCTTGGCGACTATGCCCGTGCCTACGGCATCCGCTCGGTGGCGCTGCGCTACTTCAATGCGGCCGGCGCCGATCCGGAAGGGCAGCTGACCGAAAAACACGATCCGGAAACGCATCTCATTCCCCGTGCGCTGATGGCGGCGGCCGGGCGGATCGACAGGCTCGATGTCTTCGGCGACGACTATGCGACACCGGATGGCACCTGCATCCGCGACTACATCCACGTGACCGATCTTGCCGACGCGCATGTGGCGGCGGTGAACTATCTGCGCGACGGCGGCGAGGTGTTGCACGCCAATCTCGGTTCTGGCCATGGGACGTCGGTCCGGCAGGTGCTGTCGGCCATCGACCGGGTCACCGGTCGGCCGGTCCCGGTGCAGATGCTGCCGCGCCGGCCCGGCGACCCGCCGGTTCTCTATGCCGACACGAACTGGGCGCGCCAGAGGCTGGGTTTCCGTCCGCAGCTTTCGGACATCGACACGATCATCGCGACGGCCGCGCCGAGCTTCGGCCTGGAGGTGCGCTCATGAACTGGTCGCTGGAAACCGCGAAACCGGATGAGACGATCGCCTTCGGGCAGAGCCGGAAGGCCGCTTCGGCGCCCGCCGCCCTGTTTTCGGGCCGGCTGCGACTGCTCCATGTCCTCGGCATTGCCGCATGGTTTGGCGCCCTCCTGTATTTCTGGCAGTGGTGGCTTGATCCCGCCCACGTCGTCGACTGGCCGTCCTATGTGCTGATCACGGTGGTCGTCGGATGGATCACGCTGCTGCCGGTCTATTTCATCGTGATCTTTTCCGGCGCGAAGGTTATGGCGGCAAGCGCCGTCCGGGTGCCGCAGGGGCGGGTCGCGATGGTGGTGACCAAGGCGCCTTCGGAACCCTTTTCGGTGGTGCGCAAGACGCTGCTCGCCATGCTCGACCAGACCGGCTGCGAATTCGACGTGTGGCTCGCAGACGAAGATCCGTCACCGGACACGATTGCCTGGTGCGCGGCGCGCGGGGTGATGATCTCCACGCGAAAGGGCGTCGCAGACTACCATCGCTCTTCCTGGCCGCGCCGGACCCGGTGCAAGGAGGGAAACCTCGCCTATTTCTACGATCACTATGGCTACGAGCGCTACGATTTCGTCGCCCAGTTCGATGCCGATCATGTGCCGGAAACCACCTATCTCGTCGAGGTGCTGCGCCCGTTCAACGACCCGTCGGTCGGTTATGTCTCGGCGCCGAGCATCTGCGATGCCAACGCCGCCACCAGCTGGGCAGCGCGCGGGAGGCTCCACGCGGAGGCCAGCATGCACGGCTCGCTGCAGGCCGGCTACAACAACGGCTGGGCGCCGCTGTGCATCGGTTCGCACTATGCCGTTCGGACCAAGGCCCTGAAGCAGATCGGTGGGCTTGGGCCCGAACTTGCCGAAGACCATTCGACAACGCTGATCATGAATGCCCATGGCTGGCGCGGCGTGCATGCGCTGAACGCGATCGCCCATGGCGACGGACCGGCCAATTTCGCCGATCTCGTGGTTCAGGAGTTCCAATGGTCGCGAAGCCTCGTCACGATCCTGTTGAAATACTCGCCGGTCTACGTGCCGAAGCTGTCGCCGCGGCTGAAGTTCCAGTTCCTGTTCTCGCAGCTCTGGTATCCGCTGTTTTCGTCGTTCATGGCGCTGATGTTCCTGATGCCGATCGTGGCGCTCGTCTCCGGTCGGACCTTCGTCGCCGTCACCTATCCGGAATTTCTGCTGCATTTCGCGCCGCTCTCGTTGGTGCTGATCGCGCTTGCCTATTTCTGGCGCTCGACGGGCACGTTCCGGCCCTATGACGCACGCGTCCTGAGCTGGGAAGGCACGCTGTTCCTGTTTGCACGCTGGCCCTGGTCGCTGCTCGGTTGCCTTGCGGCGGTGCGCGATCATCTGACGGGCTCCTTCGTCGACTTCCGCATCACGCCGAAGGGTGGCGGTGCCGCCGCGCCTTTGCCGCTGCGGGTGCTGATGCCCTATCTGGTGCTCGCCTTGGCATCGGCTCTGGTCGCCAGGGGTATCTCCGATGCCGGCACGGCGCGCGGGTTTTATGTCTTCGCCGGCATCAACGCGCTCATCTATGCGGGGTTGGTGGCGGTGATCCTCATTTGCCACGCACGCGAAAACCGGTTGGCCCTGATCCCGCGGTCGACGATGACGGCGGCGACGGCCGGGTGCCTGGTGCTGGTCTCGGTGCTCTCGGCTCAATCGGCCGTGCGCCATGGGGCCGAGGCAACCCAGGCGCTGTCGCACGGCCTGCAGTTCGTGAGCTTCACCGAAACGAGATACACGGTCGCCGGTGCCGGCAGCGGCACCAATCTCAAAACCGTTCGCTTCCGCCTGAAATGGAGAGGGTTTTCACAGCCATCCGACGGGCAGGCGCGCGGCGAAATCAGTGCATCGAATATCAGCCAACAAAGTAACAGGGAAACGATAACGACCAGGAAGGTCGGTCGGTTTCATGTGCCGTCATGACGACGGCAAGCAGTCGAGTGTGTGTGGTCTCCAATGCGAGGAGAAATGCAATGAAAGGGTCGTTGAAAGTCATAGCTCTCCCGCTGCTGGTGCCTTTGGCAGCGGCCGCGGTCTATTTCGGCGCCGAGCCGGTCAAGGCGAAGATGGAAGTCAAGCCAAAGCCGCTCAGCGCCTATGAGGTCTACTCGCTCTACCGCAACAAGACCTGGGAGTGGTCGACAGGCGGTGCCCGGTTCGAAGCCCACGGGCGCAAGCTCGTGGCGTTCGTCGACAAGGGCAAGGGCGATCGTTCCTTTGCCGAAGGCAACTGGTACGTCAGCGACCTCGGCATGATGTGCATGCAGGCCACCTGGACGACCTCGGCCAATGCCGGCAATGCCCGGAGCTGCTTCGGTCACGCCCGGATCGGCGACACGGTCTATCAACGCAAGGTGCCCAACGGGAAGTGGTACGTCTTCAGCCATGCCAAGCCCCGCGCCGGTGACGAGTACAAACGTTTTGTTGCCCACGACAACATCACGGCCAAGGCACTCCGGCTGAAGGAACAGTTCCTGGCCAAGAAATAGACGTTCTGCTGCAGGAGGATGAAATGAAACGCAAATTGGCATTCGCGCTATGCACGGCTCTGGCTCTCCAGCTGGATCTCAGTGCAAGCTTGGTATCCGCGTTGGCGCAGGAGAAAGCCAATCCTGCGACCAGTGCAGAACAGACGATGAGCGATAAACGTCCGGTCATTCACCCGGGCGGAACAAAGTTCGGTGCCTATGATCCGCATGGCGATTTCGGCGCCCAGAGCGATGTCTCGACCGAGGCCCTGTTCCTGCCTTGGGAAGACGTGGACCTCGCTTCCTTGCAGGTCGCCGACGAGTACGCGCTCCAGCGCAATCGCAACCTGCTGATCACCATCGAGCCCTGGTCCTGGTCGCTGGACTGGAAACTGACGCCGACGCAGCTTCGCGACCGCATGCTCAGAGGTGAGTATGACGCCAACATGGAAGCAATCGCCAACACGATTGCCGGGCTGAAGAGCCCAGTCATCGTGCGCTGGGGCCAGGAAATGGAAGATACGTCCGGGCGTTTCTCCTGGGCCGGCTGGGAGCCCCAGGACTGGATCAAGGCCTACCGGCACGCGATGGACATCGTGCGGGCGAAAGCGCCAAAAGCGCAGATCATGTGGTCGCCCAAGGGGCTGCCGAACCTGGTCGATTACTATCCGGGCGATGACTACGTCGATCTCGTCGGCCTCTCGGTCTTCGGGCTCGAACCGTTTGACAAGATCGAATACGGCGCGCCGAAGACCTTCACCGAGGCACTGAAACCCGGCTACGACCTGGTCGCCAAATACAACAAGCCGATCTGGGTGGCCGAGCTCGGATGGGAAGGCAGCCAGGCCTATATGCAGCCCTGGATGAACGCCGCGACGCAAGCGGATTCGCAGTTCCCCAATCTCGCCGAGGTCGTCTACTTCAACGACCGCGACGTCATCGATTGGCCGCACGACCTTGGTCGGCCAAACTGGCGGGTGGTCAACGACGCCACGAACTGAGGCTCTCGCCGATGCGTGCCCCTCTTGGGGCACGTTGGGGTGTACACTGGGCGCGGCTGGCTCGCAGGCGCCTCAGGTCTCCAAAGTAAAAAGCCCCTCGCTTGAGGCGAGAGGCTGATTTGATTGGGCGGTGCCGTCCGGCCGATGCCGGACCTGACTTACTCGGCCGCCTGCGGACCCAGTTCGCCGCGACGGATCTGGTCGGCTTCGATCGACTCGAACAGAGCGCGGAAGTTGCCCTCGCCGAAACCCTCGTCGCCCTTGCGCTGGATGAATTCGAAGAAGATCGGGCCGATTACGGTTTTCGAGAAGATCTGCAAGAGGATCTTTGTCATGCCACCGTTCACGACACCTTCGCCGTCGATGAGGATGCCGTGCTTCTTCATCCGCTCGATCGGCTCATCATGGCCGTGCACACGGTCGTGAGACATGTCGTAGTAGGTCTCCGGCGGGCCCGGCATGAACTTCAGGCCATTGTCCGACAGCTTGTCGGTGGCATCGTAGATGCCTTCGGTGCCGACGGCGATGTGCTGGATGCCTTCGCCCTTGTACTTGCGCAGATATTCCTCGATCTGGCTCGTATCGTCCTTGGACTCGTTCAAGGGGATACGGATCTTGCCGCAGGGCGAGGTGATCGCGCGACTGACGAGGCCGGTGATGCGGCCGTCGATGTCGAAGAAGTGGATCTGCGTGAAGTTGAACAGTTCGCGGTAGAAGGCCCACCACTTGTCCATATTGCCGCGATAGACGTTGTGGGTCAGGTGGTCGAGATAATAGAAGCCGACGCCCTCGGGCTTCGGATTGCGCTCCCCGGTCCACTCGAATTCGGCCTCGTAGGCCGAGCCCTTGGCACCGTAAGTCTCGACGAAATAGAGCAGCGAACCGCCGATGCCGACGATCGCCGGGACATCGAGACACTTGTCCTTGCCTTCGTAAGGGATGGCGCCCTTCGAGACTGCATGCTCGAAGGCGTGCTTGGCATCGACGACGCGCCAGGCCATCGACGGGGCGCAGGGGCCGTGTTCGTCGACGAAGCGCATGGCGTGCGAGCCACGCTCGGCGTTCAGGATGTAATTGATGTCGCCCTGGCGCCAGACGGTGATGTTCTTGCTTCTGTGTTTGGCGACCGGGCTGTAGCCCATGCGAGTAAAGAGCTCGGCCAGCTTTTCCGGTTCCGGATGGGCGAATTCGACGAACTCGAAGCCGTCGGTGCCGGCGGGATTGTCAGCGGTAATCGTTGCCGGCGGGGCGTCATGCGGGAAGGGGCCCATCGGAAGTCTCCTCTTATTCTTCCAAACTTTGCTGGAGTATGACGCAATTCCCATGCATGATGCTTGTATTCTTGCGCGGTTTAGACAGAATGGCGCACGAAACATGCAAAATTGCGTATTAGGATGCACGAATGGAGCAGCTTGACGGGTTCGATCTCAAGATCCTCAGCGAATTGCAGCGTGACGGGCATCTGACCAACAACGAACTGTCGGAACGCATCGCGCTTTCGCCGTCGCAATGTTCGCGCCGGCGCACCCGGCTTGAAGCGGAAGGCTACATCACCGGCTACCAGGCACAGATCGACCGGCAGAAGCTCGGCCTCGATCTGATGGTGGTGATCTCGGTCACGCTCGCTACCCACAATCGCGACAATGCCAAGCGCTTCGGCAAGCTCATTTCCGGCCTGCCGGAGGTGCTGGAGGCCTATGCGCTCACCGGCGAGATGGACTACCACATGCGGGTGGTGACGCCAGATCTTGCGGGGCTGTCGCGCTTCGTCAACGACGTGCTTCTGCCGCACGACAGCGTGCAGCATGTGAAGACGTCGATCGTGCTTGAAACCTTGAAGAGCTTCGAGGGCGTGCCGATCCCCGAGCGGATGAAGGGCTGAAGCCTCAGGCAGAGGGCGGAGGGTCGAACCTGCCGATAGCGCGTTCCACTGCTTCCAGCCCGACGGCGAGCGCCTGTATCCCGGCCGGCCCGATCAGCGTGTCGAGTTCCGCCTGATAGCGGACGGCAAGCTCCGTCAATTCGCCATAGGCCCGGATGCCGGTCTTCGTCAGTTCCAGATGTTCGATGCGGCGGTCGTTTTCGTCTTCGCGCCGCGTCAGCCAGCGGCGTTTTTCGAGCAAGGCGACGGCGCGGCTGACCTTGGTCTTGTGCATGGCCGAGTGCGCGCCGACTTCGGTGGCCGTCATCGGGCGGCTTGTGCTGCCGAGGGCGGCCAGAGTGCGCCATTCCGGGCGCGTGAGCTGGTAGCGCGCCTTGTACTGGGCGGCAAAGCGCAGCGCGACGAATTCCGCGGCGCGGTTCAGCCGATAGGGCAGGAAGGCATTGAGTTCGAAGCCATCGGCGGCCATCGGGCATCCTTGATAGTTACAAAATCGATAGTTACGATTGCAACTAATATGCCGAAGGCGACGCCTGCGTCCACCCTGGGAAAAGGCCGTCGCCGCGGTATTTGGAATTGCGCCGGACCTGTGAACAGGTCGGTTCGCGAAGCCGAAGCAGGGTGCCATGAGGAGGAGGATCGACGATGCTGGACAAGGCAGGAAAACAGGCCGGGACACTGGCTAAGGCCAACGAAGCGCTTGGCTACATGCCCGGCTTCGGCAATGATTTCGAGACCGAGAGCCTGCCGGGCGCCCTGCCGCAAGGGCAGAACAGCCCGCAGAAATGTGCCTATGGCCTCTATGCCGAGCAGCTTTCGGGCTCCCCCTTTACCGCGCCGCGCGGCACCAACGAGCGGTCCTGGCTTTATCGCATCCGCCCGAGCGTTCGCCACACCGGACGTTTCAACAAAATCGACTATCCGCACTGGAAGACGGCGCCGCATGTCGCCGAGCATTCTTTGGCGCTTGGCCAGTTGCGCTGGAATCCACTGCCGGAGCCGACGGAAAAGCTGAACTTCCTGCAGGGCATCCGCACGATTACGACGGCGGGCGATGCGCCGACGCATTCGGGCATGGCAGCGCATGCCTATGCCTTCAACGCCGACATGGTGGACGACTATTTCTTCAATGCCGACGGCGAGCTGCTGATCGTTCCGGAAATGGGCGCGATCCAGGTGTTCACCGAGCTCGGCAAGATGGACGTCGAACCCTCCGAGATCTGCATCGTGCCACGCGGCACCATGTTCAAGGTGACGCGACTTGGCGACGAGAAGGTTTGGCGCGGCTATGTCTGCGAAAACTACGGCGCCAAGTTCACGCTGCCGGATCGCGGTCCGATCGGCGCAAACTGCCTGGCTAATCCGCGCGATTTCAAGACGCCGGTCGCCGCCTTCGAGGAGAAGGAGACGCCCTGCCGCGTGCATGTGAAGTGGTGCGGCGGTTTCCACGTAACCGAGATCGGCCATTCGCCGCTCGACGTCATCGCCTGGCATGGCAACTACGCGCCCTACAAATACGACCTCAAGACCTATTCGCCCGTCGGCGCGATCCTCTTTGACCATCCGGATCCGTCGATCTTCACGGTGCTGACGGCGCCCTCGGGCGAAGAGGGCACGGCGAATATCGATTTCGTTATCTTCCCGCCGCGCTGGTTGGTGGCTGAACACACTTTCCGTCCGCCCTGGTACCACCGCAACATCATGAGCGAATTCATGGGGCTGATCTACGGTCGCTACGACGCAAAGGAAGAGGGCTTCGTGCCTGGCGGCATGAGCCTGCACAACATGATGCTGGCGCATGGGCCCGATGCGTCGGGCTACGACAAAGCGACGAATAGCGAGTTGAAACCGGTGAAGCTCGACCATACGATGGCCTTCATGTTCGAGACCCGCTTCCCGCAGCAACTGACCCGCTACGCCGCCGAACTGGAGACGTTGCAGGACAACTACATCGACTGCTGGACGGATCTCAAGAAGCGGTTCAACGGGACGCCGGAAGGCGATTGGTCTTGAGTTCACGCCTGGTTTTGCTCGGCAGCAAGGGCGGTCCGGCGATCCGGCCGGGCGGCCCGTGGCCGACGTCGTCTCTGCTTCAAATCGGCGGCCGGACGGTTGTCGTCGATTGCGGCCTTGGCGTCACGCGCGGACTGACCGATGCCGGTGTGGCGCTGAAGACGCTGGACCTGATCGTCATTACCCATCTGCATTCGGATCATGTGCTGGAACTCGGGCCGCTCATTCACACGGCCTGGACCGCGGGGTTGTCGCAGCCGGTAGGCGTCTACGGGCCCACAGGCACTCGCGCCTATTGGCAGGGCTTCCTGCAATCGATGGCCTTCGATATCGAGATTCGTATCGTCGATGAGGGCCGGCCCGACCTGCGGATGCTGGTCGAGGTCATCGAGTTTTCGGAAGGCGAGATCTTCTCCGAGAACGGCCTGACGCTCTCGGCGCTGCGCGTCGACCATCCGCCGGTGACCGATTGCTTTGCGCTTCGGTTCGACGATGCGGAAGGCTCGGTCGTGTTCTCGTCCGATACAGCCTATTTCCCGCTGCTTGCTGATTTCGCCAAAGGAGCTGACATCCTCGTGCATGAGGCGATGCTCGCCGAAGGCGTCGACCGGCTGGTGGCGCGCACCGGCAATGGCGCGCGGCTGAAGGAGCATCTGCTGGCGAGCCACAGTTTCGCCGAACAGGCGGCGGCGATCGCGGCGGCCGCCGGCGTCGGACGGCTGGTGCTGCATCACCTCATCCCCGCCGACGACCCCGAGATATCTGAGGCCCACTGGATTGCGGCGGCTCGCAAAAACTGGGCGGGCGCCTTGACGATCGCCACCGACGGCCTTGTTGTGAAGATTGCGGACGATTCGTCCGCGTAAAGAAATTCCGCGACGGCCGCGAAGCGGTCTTCGGTCTGGAACAATGAGAAGTTTGAGAGGGAGGACTGCATGAAACTGGCGACACTCAAGGACAGTACGCGCGACGGAAAGCTCGTGGTCGTCTCCCGCGATCTTACCCGCTGCTCGGAGGTCGGGCACATCGCCCGCACGCTGCAGGCAGCGCTCGACGACTGGGCGCATGCGGGCCCTCGGCTTGCGCGCGTCGCCGAAGGGATCGAGACCGGTTCGCAGCCGACGATCCGCTTCCATGAACATGATGCGCTGTCGCCGTTGCCGCGCGCTTACCAATGGGCCGACGGCTCGGCCTACGTCAATCACGTCGAGCTGGTGCGCAAGGCCCGCAATGCCGAGATGCCTTCAAGCTTCTGGACCGATCCCTTGATGTACCAGGGCGGCTCCGACAGCTTCATCGCGCCGCGCGATCCGATCCCGCTTGCCGACGAGACCTTTGGCGTCGACATGGAGGGCGAGGTCGCCGTCATCGTCGACGACGTGCCGATGGGTGCGACCATCGACGAGGCACGGGCGGCGATCCAGCTCGTCATGCTCGTCAACGACGTGTCGCTGCGCGGGTTGATCCCGGCCGAGCTTGCCAAGGGTTTTGGTTTCTTCCAGTCAAAGCCGTCGTCGGCCTTTTCGCCGGTTGCCGTTTCGCCGGATGAACTGGGCGACGCCTGGGACGGCGGCAAGCTGCACCTGCCGCTCCAAGTCGACCTCAACGGCAAACCCTTCGGCCGCGCCAATGCCGGCATCGACATGACCTTCGATTTTGCGCAGCTGGTCGCGCATGCGGCCAAGACCCGGCCGCTTTCCGCCGGCACGATCATCGGTTCGGGCACCGTTTCCAACAAGCTCGACGGCGGACCGGGCAAGCCTGTTGCGGAAGGCGGTGCCGGCTATTCCTGCATCGCTGAACTCCGGATGATCGAGACGATCGCCGGCGGTGCGCCGAAAACCCAGTTCCTGAGGGTCGGCGACGTCGTGCGCATCGAGATGAAGGACAAAACCGGTCATTCCATCTTCGGAGCTATCGAACAGACCGTCGAAGCTTACAACACAGTCGGAAACGGCTGACTGACACGAACGGGCAAGGCATGAGCGAGACCGTCCTTTACGACTACTGGCGTTCGTCGGCGAGCTATCGGGTGCGCATCGCGCTCAACAGCCTCGGTGAACGCTATCGTTCTGTGCCGGTCGACCTGCTTGCCAAGGCACACAAGGCGCCGGACCATCTGGTCCGCAACCCGCAAGGGCTCGTGCCTGTCCTTGAGATCGATGGCGAGCGCTTCACGCAATCGCTCGCCATCATCGAGTACCTCGCCGAGACCCGGGCAACCTCCGGCTTCCTGCCGGATGACGCCATCGGTCGTCAGCGGGTGCGCAGCCTGTCCTATGCGATCGCCATGGACATCCACCCCGTCTGCAATCTCAGCGTCGTGTCCCACGTCATGGCCAATGCCGAGGACAGCGAGGCGGCGCGGCGCAACTGGATGCGCAAATTCATCGGCGAGGGGCTTGCCGCCTTCGAACGGTTGCTCGACCATTCCGCGACCGGGCGCTTCTGCCATGGCGACATGCCGACCATGGCGGATTTCTGCCTTGTGCCGCAGGTCTACAATGCCCGCCGATGGGACGTCGATCTTTCGGCCTGTCCGCGGCTGGTCGCGATCGACCAGAACTGCGCGGAGATCGAGGCTTTCGCCCGCGCGCACCCGGACCGCACGCCGCGCTGAGGGGCCACGCGGCTTCTCGCTTGATCCCTTCTCCTAGCACCTTCGGGCGCGCCCGCATCCTGCGGGCCGCCTTCTCTGGCCGGTTCCGTCAAGCGAATGTCGCGAATGGATCGACGGCGGCGAAAAGGCCGCGCTAGTTTTTGTATGACTGGCCTATAAGGGGGGCCGGAAAAACCTCTGGAGCGAGAGACATACCGATGAAAAGCTATGTGCTGAACGTCAGCTGCAAGACCACCCGTGGCATCGTCGCCGCGATCACCGGCTATCTCGCCGAAAAGGGCTGTTATATCTCCGACAGTTCGCAGTTCGACGACCTCGAAACCGGCCTGTTCTTCATGCGTCTCAGCTTTATCAGCCAGGAAGGCGCAAAACTCGACGAGTTGAAGGCAGGTTTCGAAGCGGTGGTGAAGCGCTTCGACATGAACGCCGAGATCCGCGACAGCGAGGAGCGCATGAAGGTGCTGCTCATGGTGTCGCGTTTCGGCCATTGCCTCAACGACCTGCTCTATCGCTGGAAGATCGGCGCACTGCCGATCGACATCGTCGGTGTCGTCTCCAACCACTTCGACTACCAGAAGGTGGTGGTCAACCACGATATCCCGTTCCACTGCATCAAGGTGACGAAGGAGAACAAGCCGAAGGCGGAAGCCCAGCTGCTGGAACTGGTCGACCAGACCGGCGCCGAACTGATCGTGCTTGCCCGCTACATGCAGGTCCTGTCCGACGCGCTCTGCAAGAAGATGTCGGGCCGCATCATCAACATCCATCACTCCTTCCTGCCGTCGTTCAAGGGCGCCAACCCCTACAAGCAGGCCTATGAGCGCGGCGTGAAGCTGATCGGCGCGACGGCGCATTACGTCACCGCCGACCTCGACGAAGGTCCGATCATCGAGCAGGACATCGCCCGTATCACTCATGCCCAGAGTGCCGAAGACTATGTCTCGATCGGCCGTGACGTGGAAAGCCAGGTGCTGGCGCGCGCCGTGCACGCTCATATCCACAACCGTTGCTTCATCAACGGCAACCGTGTCGTCGTCTTCCCGCCGAGCCCGGGCTCCTATGCTTCCGAGCGTATGGGGTGAGGCGTCAGGCAAATCGCATGCTGAAAACGAGAAACGCCGCCGGTTCGACCGGCGGCGTTTCTCGTAGGTTGGAGCGCGAGGCGACCGGAACGCGCTACGCTATTGCAACAGCTCTAGCCCGACCGCCGTCGCCTCGCCGCCGCCGATGCAGAGCGAGGCGATGCCGCGCTTGACGCCGTTGGCGCGCATGGCGTGAAGCAATGTCACGATGATGCGGGCGCCGGATGCGCCGATCGGATGGCCGAGTGCGCAGGCGCCGCCGTTGATGTTGACGATCTCGTCCGACAGGCCGAGGTCGCGGATCGCCGCCATCGCCACCACGGCGAAGGCCTCGTTGATTTCGTAGAGGCCGACGCTGCCCTTCTCCCAGGCGAGCTTTGCCAGCAGCTTGTCGATTGCGCCAATCGGGGCGGTCGTGAACCAGGCCGGCTCCTGGGCGTGGCCCGCATGGCCCGCGACGATAGCAAGCGGGGTCAGCCCCCGCTTTTCCGCTTCGCTGGCGCGCATCAGGATCAGCGCCGCTGCCCCGTCTGATATCGACGACGAATTGGCGGCCGTCACGCTGCCGCCGTCGCGGAAGGCGGGTTTCAGCTTCGGGATCTTTGACGGATCCGATTTGGTCGGCTGTTCGTCGCGGTCGAGATTGGCGGTCTGGCGCTTGCCGGCGCCAGCGACTGACACGACTTCCTCGGCAAAGGAACCATCCTCAGCTGCGCGGGTTGCGCGCTCCAGAGATCGCAGCGCAAAGCCGTCCTGATCGGCGCGCGAGAACTGATAGTGCTCGGCCGTGTCCTCGGCATAGGTGCCCATCAGCCGGCCGGAATAGGCGTCTTCGAGGCCGTCGAGGAACATGTGGTCCTTGACTTCGCCATGACCCAGGCGGAAGCCGCCGCGCGCTTTCGGCAGCAGATAGGGCGCGTTGGTCATCGACTCCATGCCGCCGACCGCAAGCACCGACGCGCTACCGGACAGCAGAGCATCGTGGCCAAGCATCAACGCCTTCATGCCGGAGCCGCAGACCTTGGAGATGGTCGTCGACGGCGTTTCCTTGCCGAGGCCGGCGCCAAGGGCTGCCTGGCGCGCCGGGTTCTGGCCAATGCCGGCCGGCAGCACATTGCCCATCAACACCTCGTCGACAGCATCAAGGCCGGCACGATCGAGTGCGGCTTTGAGCGCTATGGCGCCGATTTCCGGCGCGGTCAAATCCTTGAGGCTGCCCTGAAAGGCGCCCATTGGTGTGCGGGCCGCCGAAACGATGACGATCGGGTCAGTTCTGCTCATGTCTTTCTCCCATACGGCAAAAGGCAATGGTTGGCGCGAGTGCGTGCCCCGCGTGTGTCCTTCTCCCCGCGTGGCGGGGAGAAGGTGGCCGGCAGGCCGGATGAGGGGCACTTTTGCCCCAACCGCCCCTCGACGTCAGATATGCAGCGCGTGCCCGAGCGCCTTCAACGCGGACTCCTGGAAAGCTTCCGATTGCGTCGGATGCGCATGGATCGTGCCGGCGATGTCTTCGAGGCGCGCGCCCATTTCGATCGCCAGGCTGAAGCTTGCCGAGAGTTCCGAGACGCCGTGGCCGACGGCCTGGATGCCGAGCACCAGGTGGTTGTCGGCGCGAGCGACGATGCGAACGAAACCGTCTTCGGCAAGCGTCGTCATGGCGCGGCCATTCGCCTGGAAGGGGAACTGGCCGATCTTGATCTCGATGCCGCTCGCACGCGCCTCGTCGGGCGACAGCCCTGCGGTGACGATCTCCGGATCGGTGAAGCAGACGGCCGGGATGCAGCGCTTGTCCCAGCTGCGCTTGTGACCGGCGACGATCTCCGCCACCATTTCCCCCTGCGCCATGGCGCGGTGCGCCAGCATCGGCTCGCCGGTGACGTCGCCGATCGCATAGATGCCGCGCATGGACGTCCGGCACTGGTCGTCGATGCGGATGAAGCGGCCAGTGCGGTCGAGGTCGATTTCCTCAAGGCCGACGCCCTCGGTCACGGGTTTGCGGCCGACGGTGACCAGCACCTTTTCGGCGGCGACATCGATTGCGCGACCGTTGTGTTCGGCTTGCAGGCTGCCGGTTTCGGCGGAGTAGCTCTTGGCGACCGTCTGGGTGAAGACCTCGATGCCGAGTTCGCCGAGACGCTTGGCGATCGGTTTCGTCAGATCGGCGTCATAGAGCGGCAGAATGCGCGGCTGCGCTTCGAGTACGGTCACGTGGCTGCCGAGCTTGGCGAAAGCGGTGCCAAGTTCGAGACCGATGTAACCGCCGCCGATGACGGCGATGCTCTTCGGCACGCTTTTCAGCGACAGGGCCTCGGTCGAGGAAATGATCGACCCGCCGAAAGGCAGGTCGGGCAGCTCGACCGGCGCCGAGCCGGTGGCAATGACGATCGTCTCGGCGCGGATGCGCTGCAGTCCGATCTCGGTCTCGACATCGACGGTCTTGCCGTCGACGAAACGGGCGGTGCCGATCACCGCCTTGACACCCGCCTTCTTCAGAAGGCCGATGACGCCGCCGTTCAGCCGTCCGACGATGCCGTCTTTCCAGGCGATGGTGCGGGCAAGGTCGATTGTCGGGTTGGCGAGCGACAGACCGAGCGGGCTGCGGCCGGAAGCGGCCGAGCGCAGCTTATGAAACTCTTCCGCCGCGTGGATGAGGGCCTTGGAGGGAATACAGCCGACATTGAGGCAGGTGCCGCCGGCTTTCGCCTTTTCGACGATGACCGTGTCGATGCCGAGCTGGCCGGCGCGGATTGCGCAGATGTAGCCGCCGGGGCCGGCGCCGATGACGAGCAGCTTGCAGGAAATTTCCTTCATGATCGCCTCAGGCCTCCACGAAAATAAGCGCCGGCGTTTCGAGCAGGGTCTTCAGCCGCTGCACGAAGACGGCCGCATCCCAGCCGTCGATGACGCGGTGATCGAAGCTCGAGGACAGGTTCATGATCTTGCGCGGCACGAACTGCGTGCCATCCCAGACCGGGCGGACGGCGAGCTTGTTGACGCCGATGATCGCGACTTCCGGATGGTTGATGACCGGCGTGGAGACGATGCCGCCGAGCGCGCCGAGCGAAGAGATGGTGATGGTCGATCCGGTGAGCTCGTCGCGGGTGGCCGTGCCGGTGCGGGCAGCGTCCGCCAGGCGATTGAGCTCGTTGGCACAATCCCAGATGCCGCGGGCTTCGGCATGGCGCACGACCGGAACGGTGAGGCCGGCCGGGGTCTGCGTCGCGATGCCGATATGCACGCCGTGATGGCGGCTGATGATGCCGGCGCCGTCGTCGAAAGTGGCATTGACGGCGGGTTGATCGGCAATGGTGCGCACGAGCGCGCGCATCAGATAGGGCAGGATGGTCAGCTTCGGCTGGTCGGGTTTGCGGTCGCGGTTCATCGTCGTCCGCAGGTCCTCGAGCGCCGTCATGTCGACCTCTTCCACATAGGTGATGTGGGGAATGCGCGAGGTCGAAAGCGACATCTTCTCGGCGATGCGACGGCGAAGGCCGGTTACCTTGATCTCGTCGACGGCGGTCTTGCGCTGCAGGCCGGCCGGCGCAAGCGCCGGCTGGGCGCCGCGGGCGATGAACTGGTCGAGGTCATCATGGGTGATGCGGCCAGCCGGACCGGTGCCGGTCACCTGGCGCAGATCGACGCCGCTTTCCTTGGCGCGCAGGCGCACCGCCGGCGAGGCAAGGGCCTTCTCCAATCGTTCGCCAGCGGCATGTGCGCCGTTGGCGTGGACACCGTTCGTGGTCGGCGCCTTGACCTCGACCTTGGCGGGCTGGGCCGGCTTGGAGACCGGCGCGGGCGCCTCAGTCTTCACTGCGGGTTTTTCTTCCACCTTCGCGACAGGCTTCTCTTCCACGGGAGCAGCCGTTTCGCCTTCGCCTGATATTTCGATGCGCACGAGCGGCGCCTTCACCGCAACGGTGTCGCCTACCTCGGCGCCGAGCCAGAGCACGGTGCCGGTGACGGGCGAGGGGATTTCGACGGTCGCCTTGTCGGTCATCACGGCGGCGAGCACCATGTCCTCGCGCACGGGGTCACCGGGCTTCACATGCCATTCGACGAGTTCAGCCTCGGCCACGCCTTCGCCGACATCGGGCATCTTGATTACGAATTCGCCCATGTCAGGCCTCCATCACTTCGACGAGCGCGCGTCCGACGCGCGCGGGGCCGGGGAAATAGTCCCATTCCTGCGCGTGCGGGTAGGGCGTGTCCCAGCCGGCGACGCGCACGACGGGCGCTTCGAGATGGTAGAAGCAGTGCTCCTGCACGAGGGCGGCCACTTCGCCGCCGAAGCCCGACGTCAGCGTCGCTTCGTGCACGACGACGCAGCGCCCGGTCTTTTCCACCGACTTGACGATCGTATCGAGGTCGAGCGGCAGCAGACTGCGCAGGTCGATCACCTCGGCGTCGATGCCGGTTTCCTCGGCAGCCGCGAGCGCCACGTGCACCATGGTGCCATAGGCGACGACGGTGACGGCGGAGCCCTCTCGGCGGACTTCCGCCTTGCCGATCGGAACGGTGTAGTGGCCTTCCGGCACCTCGCCGAGATCGTGTTTCGACCAGGGAATGACTGGCCGGTCATGATGGCCGTCGAAGGGGCCGTTGTAGAGCCGCTTCGGTTCCAGGAACATCACCGGATCCGGATCCTCGATCGAGGCGATCAGCAGGCCCTTGGCGTCGTAGGGATTGGAGGGCACGACGACTTTCAGGCCGCAGACATGGGTGAAAAGCGCTTCGGGGCTCTGACTATGCGTCTGGCCACCGAAGATGCCGCCGCCGGTCGGCATGCGCAGGACGATCGGGCAGGTGAAATCACCGTTGGAGCGGTAACGAATACGGGCCGCTTCCTGGGTGATCTGGTCGTAGGCCGGATACATATAGTCGGCGAACTGGATCTCGACGCAGGGCTTCAGCCCGTAGGCGGCCATGCCGATCGCCGTGCCGACGATGCCGCTTTCGCTGATCGGCGCGTCGAAACAGCGGGTCTTGCCGTATTTCGCCTGGAGGCCTTGCGTGCAACGGAAGACGCCACCGAAATAGCCGACGTCCTCGCCGAAGACGACGACATTGTCGTCGCGCTCCATGGAGACATCCATGGCGCTGCGCACGGCTTCGATCATTGTCATTCTGGCCATATCAGTATCCTGCCTTCTGCCGCTGGCGGCGAATGTGCGGCGGCATCTCGGCATAGACGCCCTCGAAGATATCGCGCACCGACGGCTTGCCGCCGGCATGCAGCGTGCCGTGGCCCTCGGCCTGTTTCTGGGCCTGGATCACTTCGTCGGTGATCTCGGCTTCCGCCTGCGCATGACGCTCTTCCGACCAGGCGCCGCGAAGGATGAGGTGCTTCTTCAATCTCAGGACCGGGTCGCCGAGCGGCCAGGCCTCGGATTCCGTCTTCGGGCGATAGGCGCTCGGATCGTCGGAGGTCGAATGGGCGCCGACGCGGTAGGTGACGTATTCGATCAGGGTCGGGCCGAGATTGCGCCTTGCACGCTCGGCCGCCCATTTGGCGACGGCGTAGACGGCGAGATAGTCGTTGCCGTCGACGCGCAGGGCCGGAATGCCGAAGCCGAGGCCGCGGGCGGCAAAGGTGCCGGAGCCGCCACGGGCAATGCCCTGGAAGGTCGAGATCGCCCACTGATTGTTGACGATGTTGAGGATAACCGGTGCCTTGTAGGTGGAGGCAAAGACGAGCGCCGAGTGGAAGTCCGATTCCGCCGTCGAGCCGTCGCCGATCCAGGCGGCTGCGATCTTGGTGTCGCGCTTGATGGCCGACGCCATCGCCCAGCCGACCGCCTGTACATATTGGGTGGCGAGGTTGCCGGAGATGGTGAAGAAGCCATGCTCCTTGGAGGAATACATGATCGGCAGCTGCCGGCCGCGCAGAGGGTCGCTCTCGTTCGAGAAGATCTGGTTCATCATCTCGACCATGGGATAGCCGTCGGCGATCAGAAGACCGGCCTGTCGATAGGTCGGGAAGTTCATGTCGCCCTTCACCAACGCCTTGCGGAAGGCGCAACTGACGGCCTCTTCGCCCAGATGCTGCATGTAGAAGGAGGTCTTGCCCTGGCGCTGCGCCATGACCATGCGCGCATCGAAGGCGCGCAGCAGCATCATGTGCCTGAGGCCGGAGAGCAACTCGTCATCCGAAAGCAGCCCGGCCCAGGGACCAACCGCTTCGCCGTCGCGGTTCAAGACGCGGATGATCGAATAGGCGAGGTCGCGCATCTCTTCCGGCGCGACGTCCACCTCCGGGCGCGGCACGGAGCCGGCCTTCGGGATCTTGACGTTGGAGAAATCCGGCTGGCCGCCGGGCCGAACGGCGGGTTCGGGGACATGCAGGCTAAGTCGATCGAGATCGCTCATGCGGTTTCCGGCCTCCTCCGGAGTGCGCAGTGCACCAAATCAAGATCGGTTCCAGTCGAACCGCTCTTCATTTCTGTTCTCACGCATTTCCGGACGCAAAGGCGCTAGCACCCTCGCTGGAAATGCTCTGGGACGGGATAACGATGGGCCTGAGGTGTACGAGGACGTGCAATGTGACCGGCAAGGCTCCTCCGCCCAAGGTCTGCACAGACTCCTCCTAAAAGCCCCCGCTCTCCCGACGGGAATGCTCACAGACTGCCACGAGTTCCGGGGCTTATGAAGGTCTTTCCGTGTTGCGGGGCAGGGGCAGGCGAAGAAAGATAGAATCCTGCCGGGAGTGCGCCCACGCGTTGTGTCGTTCACCTTCTTGCCGGTCGTTGCCGGTAATTTTCTTTCGCGGCGATCCGTCGGCGGTAGCGCTCAGACCGGCGGGGCGATGGTGATCGGCGTTCCATCGAGGAAGCGCGAGAGCCGGAATGGCGTCGGATCGACGATCGGTTTCTCGCCGGTTACGAGGTCGGCGACGAGGTGTCCGGCGCCAGGCCCGATGCCAAAACCGTGGCCGGAAAAACCCGTCGCGACAATGAGGCCCGGAACGGTTTCGGCGGGTGAGATGACGGGGACGGCATCGGGCATCACATCGATCAGTCCTCCCCATATCTGTTGCACCTTGGTTTTGCGCAGGAATGGCAAGGCCCTGCCGGCGGCGTCGAGGGCCCGGAGGGCGCGCCGCGAATCCGGATTGGGATCGAGCACGCGGTGGCGCTCGAAGGCGCCGGGCCGGTCGAGCGGGACGGTGCCGATCTCGAACAATTCGTTCCAGCTCTGGGCGTTGATGCCCACCTGCACGGCATCGCCCTCCGCCTTTCGCGCCGGCTGGAAATCCCGGAAGAATGCGAAGCTGTCGGGCACGACCGCGTGCAGGTTGGCGGCACCGTCGGCAATCGTGTAACCGCCATCGAGGCGCTTGCGATAGGCATAGGTCGCGGTTGCGCCGGCCCCTTCCGGACCGCCGGAGACCGGCCCGGTTCTCAACACCGTATTCCGCACCTTCAGCTGCGGCAGCCGGATGCCGAGGCTTTTGAGAAAGAGCCTGGACCAGGCGCCGCCGGCGACGATGACGGTCGACGTCTCGATGCGGCCTCTCTCGGTGACGACGGCGGAGATCCGGCCCGCTGCCTTTTCGACCCCGCGCACGGCGCAGCCCGTCAGGATACGGGCACCGGCGCGGCGTGCACCGGCGACAATCGCGGGCACCGCCTTCTGCGGTTCTGCCCGGCCGTCGCTCGGCGTGAAGAGCCCGCCTTGGTAGCGGATGGCGGCGCCCGGCATCATCGCCTCTGTCGTGTCGGAGCTGAGTTGCACGCTGTCGACGCCGTAGGGTCGGGCCATGGCGAGCCATGCGTCGCGATTGGCGATGTCGCGCTCATTCTCGGAGACATAGAGAATGCCGCTGCGGCGAAAGCCGGTCTCGCCACTGATGCGCGCGTCGAGCGTGTCCCAGATCTTCAGCGCCTCGATCGCCAGCGGGATTTCGCGCTCGTCACGGCCCATCACCCGAACCCAGCCCCAGTTGCGGCTCGATTGCTCGGCGCCGGGCGTGCCCTTCTCGCAGAGCACGACGTCGATACCGCGTTCGGCAAGGAAGAGGGCGGTGCTGACGCCGATGATGCCGCCGCCGACGATGACGACGTCGGCCCTGGCGGGCAGGGTGGTGTCTGTGGCGATCGGATCGAGCGTGGGACCGGGCATGGGGAGGGCACTTTCGGGCAGGAGGTGTCGCGGCCATCGGTGCATGCCGCCGCCGCGAGATCAAGACCTGCAATCTGGCCGTCGTCGGCCGGCGCTCGGTTGCTGGCAATCTTTTATCGCCAACCCGTCCGGTTCGCCGCGAGACGGTCTTTCGGAATTTTGCGCGTGCTTCTATGCTCGCGCGCATGAGTGAGAGCCGCCCCGATCTTCGCCCCGTCCTGCGCATCGATTTTCCGCCCGCCGACCGGCTCGGCCGCGGCAAGATCCTCTTGCTCGAACTGATCCGCGAGACCGGCTCCATCTCCGCCGCCGGCCGGGCGATGGACATGTCGTACCGCCGCGCCTGGCTGCTGGTCGATGCCCTGAACCGGATGTTCAGCGAGCCTTCGGTAGAATCGCAGCGCGGCGGCAAGCAGGGTGGCGGAGCCCTGGTGACGCCGTTCGGCGAAGAGCTTATCCGGCGCTACCGCGAGATGGAGGAGAAGGCGCGCCTTGCGATCGGCGAGGATCTGGCCTGGCTCGAATCCGTTCGGAGCAGCGATACACGAGCGTCCGATACGGCCGAGGCTGTTTCCCAAAAGGCCTAATGCATGTCGCGCAAAAGCGTGCAGCGGTATTGCGGCAACGACATGCATAAAAACAAGAGCTTAAAGCCTGGCGCGTGAATGCGTTTTCATGCGACAGGCTTTAGTGATCGATCGCGACCGACTTGATGACGGCATAGATGGTTCTGCCGGGAACAAGCTGCAGCGCGTCGCGGGAAAAGCGGGTAATGCGGGCGGCAATCGTCGCCTCGCCGCAGGTCACCCGGACATCGACGCTGCCATCCTCCTCCGATGTCAGCGTCAGAATGCGCCCTTCGAGTACGTTGAGCGCACTGATTTCCACTGGCCTTGAGGTCGCCAGCATGACGTCGCGGGCGGCGATGTGCAGGCGAAGCCTGACGCCGGCCGTCGCGCTGACACCAGCGATGCGCAGCCGTTCCCGCCCGACCCGGACGGTCGTCAGTTCGTGCACCGGATCGGTTCCCTCGACTTCGCCCTCCAGCAGGACACCGGCCTCGCGCCTGCCGGTGGCAAGCGTTGCGGCGGGCGCGCTCAACACCTCGGCGGCCGCGCCCGATGCGGTGACCCGACCGCTTTCGAGCACGACCACGCGCCGGGCCAACCGGGCGACTTCGCTGACGGAATGGCTGACATAGACGATCGGGATGCGCGCATCGTCGCGCAGCCGTTCGAGATAGGGCAGGATTTCGGCCTTGCGCGCCTCGTCGAGCGCGGCCAGCGGCTCATCCATCAAAAGCAGGCGCGGTGCCGCGAGCAAGGCGCGGCCGATGGCGACGCGCTGCTTTTCGCCGCCGGAAAGGGCCGAAGGGTTGCGTTCGAGCAGATGGCCGATGCCGAGCAGGTCGACGATGCGGGTAAACTCATTGCCGGTGCCGCTCTTGCCGGCGAACCAGCGGCCATAGGCGAGGTTGCGGCGTACACTCAAATGCGGAAACAGCCGCGCCTCCTGGAAGACATAGCCGAAGCGCCGGCGGTGCACCGGCGTGAAGATCCTGTTCTCGCTGTCGGCGATGACGTCGCCATCGAGCAGGACACGGCCGCTTTCGGGCTTCAGAAGCCCGGCGATGATGTTGATGAGCGAGGTCTTGCCTGAGCCGGAGCGGCCGAACAGCGCCGTCACGCCGCCATCGGAACTAAAGGCGGCGTCGAGCGAGAAATTGCCGAGCTGGTGGCGGGCTTCAACGATGAGGCTCATTGGGCGGCCACCCGGCGTGCGGCGAAGGTCGCCAGCAGTTCGGAGAAGATGAGCGCGGCCATGGAAATGATGACGGAAATGATTGTCAGCCGCATGGCGCCGGCGTCGCCGCCCGGCACCTGGGTGAAGGTGTAGATGGCGGCCGAAAGCGTCTGCGTTTCGCCGGGAATGTTGGAGACGAAGGTGATCGTGGCGCCGAACTCGCCCATCGCCTTGGCAAAGGCGATGATCATGCCGGCGATGATGCCGGGAATGATCAGCGGCAGCGTGACGGTGGCAAAGACCCAGAGGGGGCTCGCGCCGAGCGTGGTCGCCGCGTCCTCGAGCTTGCGGTCAACCGCCTCGATCGACAGGCGGATGCTGCGCACCATCAACGGGAAGGCCATGACGGCGCAGGCAAGGGCAGCGCCGGTCCAGCGGAAGGAAAAGACGAGGCCAAAATAATCGGCGAAGAAGGCGCCGAGCGGGCCGCGGCGGCCGAAAAGCAGGAGCAGCAGGAAGCCGGTGACGACAGGCGGCAGGATCAGCGGCAGATGAACGAGGCCGTTCAGCAGTGTCTTGCCCCAGAAGCGCCCGCGGGCAAGCAGCATGGCGACGACGAGTGCGAAGGGCAGGCTGCAGATCATTGCGACGGTTGCGATACGCAGGCTCAACAGGATCGCCGTCCATTCCGCATCGCTCACTGCAAGCCAGTCCAATGGATATCGCTCCCCAATACGAGGCTTGTGGGACGCGGCTGTCTGCCCCCTATGCCTCTGACAAATGTTCGCGTCGCCCGCGTTTGGGCGCGGGCGTCGCGAACATGACGTTAGATGCTTCGCCTGCCTCTGGACAGACGGCACTAGCGCCTATTTCAGCCGGCTACTTCAGGACTGTGAAGCCCTGCTTTTCAAAGAGTTCGGCAGCCTTTGCCGACTTGACGAAGTCGATGTAGGCGGCCGCATCAGGGCTCTTGCTCTCGGCCGTGATCGCGATCGGGTAGATGATCGGCGGATGGCTGTCTTCCGGGAAGGTGCCGACGACCTTGACGCCCGGGTCTGCCGCGGCATCGGTCTGGTAGACGATGCCGTACGGCGCTTCGCCGCGCGAAACGAGCAGGAGGGCGGCACGCACGCTTTCAGCGCCGGCGACCTTGGCCTCCACGGCCTTCCAGGCGTCGAGCTTTTCGAGCGCAGCCTTGCCGTACTTGCCGGCCGGAACGGAATCGACGGCACCCATGGCAAGGCGACCGTCACCGAGAATGCCAGCGAGATCGAAGCCCTGCTTGATTTCGACCGGGGCAGCGTCCTGCTTGCCGGAGACGAGCACGATGCGGTTGCCGAGCAGGTTTGCGCGGGTGTCGTCCTTGATCAGCTTCTTTTCGGCGAGGTAGTCCATCCAGGCGAGGTCGGCAGAGATGAAGACGTCGGCGGGCGCGCCCTGTTCCACCTGCTTGGCCAGTGCCGAGCTGGCCGCGTAGGAAACGGTCGTTTCCTTGCCACTTTCCTTCTGCCACTCGGCATTGATCGCATCGAGCGCGTTCTTCAGGCTCGCAGCCGCAAAGACCGTCACCTTTTCTTCCGCCTGTGCGGACGCCGGCAGAACACTTGCGCCGGCCCAGGCGAGGCCGAGCGCCAGCACCAGTCCCTTCAGCCAGTCTCTTCTCTTGATCATCGATTTCCCTCCAACGATGCGTGATATCTCTTAGGATACAACGATATCGCCTCCTGATTACCGTTGTATCTGTTGAAATACAATGCTCCTCAAAAGGGCTAGCGTAATACCCGTGTGGTTGTGGCCGCCCGGCAAAACCGGTGCAGCATTCCCGCGGCGGGCGCGATTGGGCTTGCGATGATGTCCGGGCGGCCTAAATTGCGGCCTCGATCCCCTGACATGGAGCGGACGTGCAATGGAAACGGCAGTGAAGCTTGAAGAAAGCTGGAAGGAAGCGTTGGCACCGGAATTCGCCAGCGCCTACATGGCTGACCTCAAGCAGTTCCTCGTGGCCCAGAAGAACGAGGGCCGGCAGATTTTCCCTCGCGGGCCGGAGTATTTTCGCGCGCTCGACCTGACGCCGCTCGACAAGGTGCGCGTGGTCATTCTCGGCCAAGATCCCTATCACGGTGACGGCCAGGCGCATGGGCTCTGCTTCAGCGTTCGCCCCGGTGTCCGGACGCCGCCGTCGCTGGTCAACATCTACAAGGAACTGAATACCGATCTCGGTATTCCGCCGGCGCGTCACGGTTTTCTCGAAAGCTGGGCAAGGCAGGGCGTGCTGCTTTTGAACAGCGTGCTGACGGTAGAGCGCGGGAACGCTGCGTCACACCAGGGTCACGGTTGGGAAAAGTTCACGGATGCGATCATCCGTGCGGTCAACGAGGCCGAGCATCCCGTCGTCTTCATGCTTTGGGGCTCCTATGCGCAGAAGAAGGCGGCCTTCGTCGACCGCTCGCGCCATCTTGTCCTGAGGGCACCACATCCGTCGCCGCTCTCAGCCCATTCCGGCTTTCTCGGCTGCCGGCATTTTTCCCAGGCCAATGCCTTCCTTGAAGGCAAAGGCTTCGATCCGATCGACTGGCGGTTGCCGGAAAATCCGGCTGCGGACATCAACTGAAGGCTTGGCGCGAATGACGGCTTTGTCGTCGCCCCGAGGCCTTGCCTTGGCGGCGGCGATCCGCCTAAGACGCCCGAACGAAATGGCGGAGGCGGGCATGCGCAAAATTCTGATCATCGGCATCGGTTCGGGCAATCCCGAACACATGACCGTGCAGGCGATCAACGCGCTGAACCGCGCCGACGTGCTCTTTATCCCGACCAAGGGAGCGAAGAAGACCGAGCTTGCCGAAGTGCGCCGCGACATCTGCGCCCGCTACGTCACGCGCAAGGACAGTCGCACCGTCGAGTTCGCGGTGCCCGTGCGGCGCACCGAAGGCGTCAGCTATGACGGCAGCGTCGATGACTGGCACGCCCAGATCGCTGGGATTTACGAAGCGCTTCTGTCGAAGGAGTTGGGCGAAGAGGGAACTGGCGCGTTTCTCGTCTGGGGCGACCCGATGCTCTATGACAGCACCATTCGCATCGTCGAGCGGGTCAGGGCACGCGGTGAGGTCGCCTTCGCCTACGACGTCATTCCCGGGATCACCAGTCTGCAGGCGCTTTGCGCCAGCCACCGCATTCCGCTGAACCTCGTCGGCAAGCCGGTGGAGATCACCACGGGGCGTCGGCTGCACGAAAGCTTTCCCGAGAAGAGCCAGACCTCGGTCGTCATGCTCGATGGCGAACAGGCGTTTCAGCGGGTCGAGGACCCGGAGGCGGAGATCTATTGGGGCGCCTATCTCGGCACGCCGGATGAGATCGTCATTTCCGGCCGCGTGGCTGAGGTGAAGGACCGGATCCTTGAAACGCGGGCGGCGGCGCGCGCGAAGATGGGATGGATCATGGACATCTATCTCCTGCGCAAGGGCGCCGACTTCGACGAGTGACGGGGAGGGCCGATCTGCGTCGTGTTTGATCTCACTCAAGGTTTGCGGCTGTGTTATAGCGTCTTAAGAGGCTTCTTCAGGGAGGAGAGCCTCAAGTGATGACGGATTTGATGACCAGCTGCGCCCTTCCATTGACCGGAGAAACCGGCACCGTCGCTTCGATGCGCCGCGGCGCCTGCCCGTCCTTGGCAGAGCCGATGCAGACCGGCGACGGCCTGCTCGTCAGGGTGAGGCCAACGGATGACAGTCTGACGCTGCCGAAGGTCATTGCCCTTGCCACGGCTGCCGAGCGCTTCGGCAATGGCATCATCGAGATTACCGCGCGCGGAAACCTGCAGCTTCGCGGCCTGAGTGCAGCTTCGGTGCCGATGCTGGCGCAGGCGATCGGCGATGCGGAGATCGCCATTGCCAAGGGGCTCGCGATAGAGGTGCCGCCTCTCGCCGGCATCGACCCGGACGAGATCGCCGATCCGCGGCCGATTGCCACCGAGCTTCGTGAAGCGTTGGGTGCGCGCCAGGTGCCGTTGAAGCTTGCACCCAAATTATCCGTCGTCATCGATAGCGGTGGCCGGTTTGGTCTCGGCGCTGTCGTCGCCGACATTCGCCTTCAGGCGGTTTCGACTGTCGCGGGGGTCGCCTGGGTGCTGTCGCTTGGCGGCACGGCAACGAAGGCATCGATCGTCGGGACGTTGGCCGGCAACGCGGTCGTGCCGGCCCTGATCACCATTCTCGAGAAACTGGCGAGCCTAGGCACGACGGTGCGCGGGCGCGATCTGGACCCGTCGGAAATCCGCGCGCTCTGTCGCTGTGAGACATCGTCCGAACGCCCGGCCGCTCCGCGTTCGGCCGCAATACCCGGCATTCATGCGCTGGGTAACGCCGACACCGTTCTCGGCCTCGGTCTGGCCTTTGCTCAGGTGGAGGCCGCCGCGCTGGCATCCTACCTGCATCAGGTCCAGGCGCTTGGCGCCAATGCGATCCGGCTTGCGCCCGGGCACGCCTTCTTCGTCCTCGGCCTTTGCCCCGAGACCGCGGCTGTGGCGCAGAGCCTGGCAGCGTCACACGGTTTTCGCATTGCCGAGCAGGATCCGCGCAACGCGATCGCCACCTGCGCCGGCAGCAAGGGTTGCGCCTCGGCGTGGATGGAAACCAATGGCATGGCCGAGCGCCTCGTCGAGACGGCGCCGGAATTGCTGGACGGGTCGCTCACCGTGCATCTCTCCGGCTGCGCCAAGGGCTGCGCCCGGCCGAAGCCGTCCGAACTGACGCTTGTCGGTGCGCCATCAGGATACGGGCTTGTCGTAAATGGGGCTGCCAATGGCTTGCCAAGCGCCTACACCGATGAGAATGGAATGGGATCCGCCCTTGCCCGGCTCGGCCGGCTGGTGCGGCAAAACAAAGACGCTGGCGAATCGGCGCAGTCCTGTCTTACACGGCTCGGAGCTGCGCGCGTCTCGGCAGCGTTCGAACAGGGATAGACATGCCTGAGTATGATTACATTCGCGATGGCAACGCCATCTACGAGCGTTCCTTCGCCATCATCCGCGCCGAGGCCGATCTGTCGCGCTTCTCCGAAGAGGAAGCGGATCTGGCGGTGCGCATGGTGCACGCCTGCGGTTCCGTCGAGGCGACCAGGCAGTTCGTGTTTTCTCCCGATTTCGTAAGCTCGGCCCGTGCGGCGCTGAAAGCCGGTGCGCCGATCCTCTGCGATGCCGAGATGGTTGCGCACGGTGTCACCCGCGCCCGTCTGCCGGCCGGCAACGAGGTGATCTGCACGCTGCGCGATCCTCGCACGCCCGGCCTTGCGGCCGAGATCGGCAACACCCGCTCCGCCGCAGCCCTAAAGCTCTGGAGCGAGCGGCTGGCCGGTTCGGTGGTCGCGATCGGCAACGCACCGACGGCGCTGTTCTTCCTCTTGGAAATGCTGCGCGACGGCGCGCCGAAGCCGGCGGCAATCCTCGGCATGCCCGTCGGTTTCGTCGGCGCGGCGGAATCGAAGGATGCGTTGGCCGAGAATTCCTATGGCGTTCCCTTCGCCATCGTGCGCGGCCGGCTCGGCGGCAGCGCCATGACGGCGGCAGCGCTCAACTCGCTCGCGAGGCCGGGCCTGTGAGCGGCGTCGGCGTGGGGCGCCTGATCGGTGTTGGGACCGGCCCCGGTGATCCGGAACTTTTGACGGTCAAGGCGGTGAAGGCGCTCGGGCAAGCCGATGTGCTTGCCTATTTCGCCAAGGCCGGGCGAAGCGGTAACGGCCGCGCGGTGGTCGAGGGTCTGCTGAAGCCCGATCTTGTCGAGCTGCCGCTATACTATCCGGTGACGACCGAAATCGACAAGGACGATGGCGCCTACAAGACCCAGATCACCGACTTCTACAATGCGTCGGCCGAAGCGGTAGCGGCGCATCTTGCCGCCGGGCGCACGGTCGCCGTGCTCAGTGAAGGCGACCCGCTGTTCTATGGTTCCTACATGCATCTGCATGTGCGGCTCGCCAATCGTTTCCCGGTCGAGGTGATCCCCGGCATTACCGCCATGTCCGGCTGTTGGTCGCTTGCCGGCCTGCCGCTGGTGCAGGGCGACGACGTGCTCTCGGTGCTTCCGGGCACCATGGCCGAGGCCGAGCTCGGCCGCAGGCTTGCGGATACCCAAGCCGCCGTGATCATGAAGGTCGGGCGCAATTTGCCGAAGATCCGTCGGGCGCTCGCTGCCTCCGGCCGTCTCGACCAGGCCGTCTATGTCGAACGCGGCACGATGAAGAACGCGGCGATGACGGCTCTTGCGGAAAAGGCCGACGACGAGGCGCCCTATTTCTCGCTGGTGCTCGTTCCCGGCTGGAAGGACCGACCATGACCGGTACGCTCTATGTCGTCGGTACCGGACCGGGCAGCGCCAAGCAGATGACGCCGGAAACGGCGGAAGCCGTTGCGGCCGCTCAGGAGTTTTACGGCTACTTTCCCTATCTCGACCGGCTGAACCTCAGACCGGATCAGATCCGTGTCGCCTCGGACAACCGCGAGGAGCTCGATCGGGCACAGGTCGCGCTGACGCGGGCTGCGGCAGGCGTGAAGGTCTGCATGGTCTCCGGTGGCGATCCCGGTGTCTTTGCCATGGCGGCCGCCGTCTGCGAGGCGATCGACAAGGGACCGGCGGAATGGAAGTCGGTTGAACTGGTGATCACGCCCGGCGTGACCGCGATGCTCGCCGTTGCCGCCCGCATCGGCGCGCCGCTCGGTCATGATTTCTGTGCGATCTCGCTTTCCGACAATCTGAAGCCCTGGGAAGTCATCACCCGGCGCCTCAGGCTGGCGGCGGAAGCGGGCTTCGTCATTGCGCTCTACAATCCGATCAGCAAGGCGCGGCCCTGGCAGCTCGGTGAGGCCTTCGAGCTTCTGCGCAGCGTTCTGCCGGCAACGGTTCCGGTCATCTTCGGCCGTGCGGCCGGGCGGCCGGACGAACGGATCGCGGTGATGCCGCTCGGCGAGGCCGATGCCAACCGCGCCGACATGGCGACCTGCGTCATCATCGGCTCGCCGGAGACGCGCATCGTCGAGCGCGACGGCCAACCCGATCTCGTCTACACGCCGCGCTTCTATGCAGGGGCGAGCCAGTGAGCGATGCGGTTGAGTGCCTCGTCGCAACTGCCGACCGTCGGCACGTCCGCGGGCTTGCGCCGCTCGACCATGATCACCTCGATGCCGAGCCGGCGCGCTGCGGCAATCTTGCCGTAGGTGGCGCTGCCGCCGCTGTTCTTGGCGACGATCACATCGATCTGCCGGCTCCTGAGCAACGCGGCTTCATCGGCTTCCGCAAAGGGACCGGTCGCCAGGATCGCCTCCTGGTCGGGCAGATTAAGCGGCGGCGTCACCGGATCGACGCTGCGGATGACGTAGCTGTGCTGCGGCGCGACCTCGAAGTGGAAAGCTTCCTGTCGACCTATCGCCAGGAAGACGCGGCGTCGCCGATCACCGAGCGCGCTGACGGCCTCGACAACGCTATCGACAGCAGTCCAGCGGTCGCCAGGCAGGAGCACCCATTCCGGTCGGCGGAGGGCGATAAGCGCAACGCCGGTTCTTTGCGCTGCGTCCGCGGCGTTGTGCGAAATGCGTGCGGCAAAGGGGTGCGTCGCATCGACCAGCAGCGCGATGTTTTCGTCATGCAGGAAATGCGCCAGCCCATCGGCGCCGCCAAAGCCGCCGATGCGCGTCTTGACCGGCTGCGGCCGCGGGTCCGCGGTGCGGCCGGCCAGCGAGATGGCGGTGTCGTAGCGGACATCTTCGGCCAAGCGGCGCGCGAGTTCGCGTGCCTCGGTGGTGCCACCCAGAATCAGAATACGAGGTTTTTCCATGGCTGACGTGTCGAACAGCGAACCCGCCATCGTCTCCCCCTGGCTGACCGTCATCGGTATCGGTGAGGATGGTGTAGCGGGTCTCGGCGACGAGGCCAAGCGGCTGATCGCCGAAGCGCCGGTCGTCTACGGCGGCCATCGTCATCTGGAGCTCGCCGCCTCCCTCATCACCGGCGAAGCGCACAATTGGCTAAGCCCCCTCGAACGCTCGGTCGTCGAGATCGTCGCGCGTCGCGGCAGCCCGGTGGTGGTGCTTGCCTCGGGCGACCCATTCTTCTTCGGCGTCGGCGTGACGCTGGCGCGCCGCATCGCCTCGGCCGAAATACGCACGCTTCCGGCGCCGTCGTCGATCAGTCTTGCCGCCTCGCGCCTCGGCTGGGCGCTGCAGGATGCGACGCTCGTCTCCGTACATGGGCGGCCGCTGGATCTGGTGCGACCGCATTTGCATCCGGGGGCGCGTGTGCTTACGCTCACGTCGGACGGCGCGGGTCCGCGAGACCTTGCCGAGCTTCTGGTTTCAAGCGGCTTCGGTCAGTCGCGACTGACCGTGCTCGAAGCGCTGGGCGGCGCCGGCGAACGGGTGACGACGCAGATCGCCGCGCGCTTCATGCTCGGCCTCGTGCATCCTTTGAACGTCTGCGCCATTGAGGTGGCGGCCGACGAGGGCGCGCGCATCCTGCCGCTTGCCGCCGGCCGCGACGATGCGCTGTTCGAACATGACGGGCAGATCACCAAGCGCGAGGTCCGGGCGCTGACGCTGTCGGCACTCGCACCGCGCAAGGGCGAACTGCTATGGGACATCGGCGGCGGCTCTGGCTCGATCGGCATCGAATGGATGCTCGCCGATCCGACCATGCAGGCGATCACCATTGAGGTGGAGCCGGAGCGGGCAGCGCGCATCGGCCGCAACGCGACGATGTTCGGCGTGCCCGGGCTGACGGTTGTCGAAGGCGAGGCGCCGGCGGCGCTTGCCGGCCTGCCACAACCGGACGCGATCTTCATCGGCGGCGGCGGCAGCGAAGACGGCGTCATGGAAGCAGCGATCGAGGCGCTCAAGTTAGGCGGACGGCTGGTTGCCAACGCGGTGACGACGGACATGGAAGCGGTGCTGCTCGATCATCACGCGCGGCTCGGCGGTTCGCTGATCCGCATCGATATCGCGCGTGCAGGACCCATCGGTGGCATGACCGGCTGGAAGCCGGCCATGCCGGTCACCCAATGGTCGTGGACGAAGGGCTAAAGCAGTTCCAGCGAAAGTGTGACGCGGTTTTGCGTCCGGAACTGCGCAAGAAAAAGAAAGAGTAACCTATGACGGTACATTTCATCGGCGCCGGCCCGGGAGCCGCAGACCTGATCACGGTGCGTGGTCGCGACCTGATCGGGCGCTGCCCGGTCTGCCTTTACGCCGGCTCGATCGTCTCGCTGGAGCTGCTGCAATATTGCCCGCCGGGCGCCCGCATTGTCGATACGGCGCCGATGTCGCTCGACGAGATCGAGGCGGAGTATGTGAAGGCCGAAGCCGAAGGGCTCGACGTGGCGCGGCTTCATTCGGGCGACCTCTCGGTCTGGAGTGCTGTGGCCGAACAGATCCGCCGGCTCGAGAAGCATGGCATTGCCTATACGATGACGCCGGGCGTTCCTTCCTTTGCGGCGGCGGCTTCAGCGCTCGGTCGCGAACTGACCATTCCGGCCGTGGCCCAGAGCCTGGTGCTGACCCGCGTTTCGGGCCGCGCCTCGCCGATGCCGAACTCAGAAACGCTTTCCGCTTTCGGCGCTACTGGATCGACGCTGGCAATCCACCTTGCGATCCATGCGCTTCAGCAGGTGGTCGAGGAACTGACGCCGGTCTACGGTGCCGACTGCCCGGTCGCCATCGTCGTCAAGGCCTCCTGGCCGGACGAACGCGTGGTGCGCGGCACGCTCGGTGACATCGCCGCCAAGGTGGCGGAAGAGCCGATCGAGCGCACGGCGCTGATCTTCGTCGGTCCGGGGCTCGAAGCCTCTGATTTCCGTGAAAGCTCGCTCTACGATCCCGCCTATCAGCGGCGCTTCAGAGGGCGCGGCGAATAGGCCGCACTCCCTCGGGGGTCGGCCTAAGTTTCCCGCTGAGAGGGTTTTGAAACCTATTCTGCCGGTTCTTCGCGCGGCGGCCGCTGCTTGAGCGGGACGCCGCGCTTTTCCTCGACGCGGTCGCGGTAGAGCGCTGCCTGTCCAAGCAGCATCAGCGTCACCGGCGTGGTGGCGACGACGAAGACGATGATCAGGATTTCGTGGAATACCCAGCGGCTCTGCAGCACGGCAAAGCAGATGATAGAGGCGGTGCAGATCATCAGTACGCCGCCGCTGGTCGCCAGCGTCGGTGCGTGCAGGCGCTCGTAGAAGCTGGTGAACCGGAGCAAGCCGACGGAGCCGATCAGCGCCACTGCGGCGCCGAGGACGGTGAGCCCGCAGACGAGAACGGCTGCCCAGACGGGAAGGTCGGTGAGGTGGCTCATTCGATGATCTCCCCGCGCATCAGGAACTTGCCGAAGGCGATCGACGAGACGAAGCCGATCAAAGCCACGATCAAGGCGGACTCGAAATAGAGCGAGTTGGCCGTGCGGATGCCGAAGGTCAAGAGCATCAGCATGGCGTTGATATAGAGCGTGTCGAGGCCGAGGATGCGGTCCTGGGCGCGCGGCCCCCTCACCATGCGATAGAAGGCAAAAGCCATCGCCAGGCCGAGCATGATCTGGGCAATCAGGATCGACCAGATGATTGAAAGTTCCATCATCCGAATATCTCCTTCAGGGCGGTCTCATAGCGCTTGACCGTATCGAGCCAGATGTCCTCGTTCTCCATGTCGAGCACGTGGAAGAGCAGGGACTTGCGGCCGCGATCGTATTCGAGCCAGGCCGTTCCCGGCGTCGCTGTCATGACACAGGCAAGCAGCGCCAGGGCGTTTTCGTCTTCCAGATCGAGATCGATGGTCAGGAAGCCCGAGTTCGGCGGTCGGCGCTGGCCACGCAGGATGACGGCGATGACGGCGATGTTCGAGCGGATCACGTCGACGGCGACGGCAAAGCCGAAGCGCACGATCAACAGAACCCGGCGCGGGTGCGAGCGCACGAGGCCAAGCTTCAGCGTCACCCAGCCAAGACCGGTTGCCAGTACCGTCCCCATCAGGAAGGTGCCGGGCGCAACCGACTGATTGAGCAGGAGCCAGATGATGAGCAGCCCGACGGAGAGCAGGGGATAGGGGAGCCAGGTGCGCATCGCCTATTGCCCTCCCGCCCGCGGCGCTGAGAGCACCCGTTCCGTATAACCCGCAGGATCGAACAGCGAATCCGCTGTTGCCTGCATGTAGCGCATCGCCGGCCCGGCCTGCACGCTTAAGAAGATGCAGGCAGCGAGCAACACGACGACGGGGGTGATCTCGATGACTACGACGCGCGGCACGGTGTTTTCGATCGACGCCCAGAAGGTGCGGATGCCGACGCGGTTCATTGCGATCATCGCGGCGAGACCGGAAACGATCAGCAGCGTGACATAGGTCCAGTCGGCGGCGGAGACCGCCGGGGCGGCTTCCGCTCCCGACAGGCCGAAGAGACCGCCGAGGATCGCGAACTTGGCGACGAAGCCGGAGAGCGGTGGCAGGCCGGCCAGCAAGAGGGCGCAAAGGCAGAAGCACAGGCCGAGGATCGCCATCGTGCCGGGGATCGCCGAGCCGACTTCTTCTTCCTCCTCGTCCTCGTCGGCGTCGCCGTAGGCTTCCATCGTCACCGCAAGAACGTCGGCGCCGGCGTCACGTCCGCGCTCGACCAGTTCGATCAGCAGGAAGAAGGCGGCGATCGTCAGTGTCGAGCTGACGAGGTAAAAGAGCGCACCGGCGATCATGCTTGGGTGGCCGAGGCCGATGGCGGCGAGCAGGGTGCCGGAGGAGACCAGCACCGAATAGGCGGCGAGGCGGCCCATGGCCTGCGATGCGAGCACGCCGATGGCGCCGAAGGCGATCGTCAGCAGGCCGCCGGCAAGCAGGATCGGCTGGCCGAAACCGGCAGACGCGCCGGCACTCGCGCCGAAGACCAGCAGCGACAGCCTGAGGATGACATAGATGCCGACCTTGGTGAGGATCGCAAAGACGGCGGCGACCGGCGGCGTCGCGGCTGCATAGGCCGTCGGCAGCCAGAAGCTCAAGGGCCACATGCCGGCCTTCACCAGGAAGGCCACGCCGAGCACGCCGGCACCGACCTCGACCATCTGGCGATCCTCCGGCGAGAGCGTCGCCAGCTTCATGGAGAGATCGGCCATGTTGAGCGTGCCAGTCGCGCCATAGATCAGGCTGACGCCGATCAGGAAGAGCGAGGAGGCGGCGAGGTTGATCGCGACATAGTGCAGACCGGCCTTGACGCGCAGCGGCCCGGAGCCGTGCAGCAGCAGCCCGTAGGACGCCGCCAGCATGATCTCGAAGAAGACGAAGAGGTTGAAAAGGTCACCGGTCAGGAACGAGCCGTTGAGGCCGGCGATCAAGAGCTGGAACAGCGAATGGAAATGATGGCCCGCGGTGTGCCAGCGCGCGATCGAATAGGCCTGGGCGGCAAGCGCCAGTCCGCTCGTCAGGCACAGCATCAGTGCCGAAAGGCGGTCGAGCACCAGCACGATGCCGAAAGGGGCGGGCCAGTTGCCGAGCTGATAGACGCCGTTGCCTGCGGGCGCCCCATCCATCGAGGCGATCCGCATCAGCACGATCGAGAGGATGAAGAGCGCGAGCGTCGAGACGAAGCTCAGCACACCCTTGAGCGAGCGGTTGCGCTCGTCGATCGGGATCATCGCGGCGCCGACCATCAGCGGCAGCAGGATCGGCAGGATCAGCAGGTGGTGCATCCAGTTAGTCATGGCGCTGCTCCCTGCCGTCGACGTGGTCGGTGCCGGTGAAGCCGCGCGAGGCGAGCAGCACGACGAGGAAGAGCGCGGTCATGGCAAAGCCGATGACGATCGCTGTCAGCACCAGGGCCTGCGGCACCGGATCGGTGAAGCGGCTGAGATCGCCGACACCACCTGGCTCCAGCACCGGCGGCGCGTTCACGCGAAGGCGCCCCATGCCGAAGATGAAGAGATTGACCGCATAGGAGAGCAGCGAGAGGCCGATGATCACCTGGTAGGTGCGCGGGCGCAAAAGCAGGTAGACGCCGGATGCCGTAAGCACGCCGATTGCGGCAGAGAGAATGATCTCCATCAGCGTGCCTCCTTTCGCATGGCGCGTGCATGGGCTCGCGGCGCGCGGATCGACTGGTGGGCGAGCGCGATGAGGATCAGCACGGTTGCGCCGAGCACCAGCGAGAAGACGCCGAGATCGAAGAACAGGGCGCTCGCCAGAGGAAACTTGCCGATGATCGGCAGCGTCACGTATTGCGAATGCGATGTCAGGAACGGATAGCCGAAGAACCAGGAGCCGATGCCGGTCGCAGCGGCCACCAGAAGCCCGATGCTCATCCAGCGCAGCGGATGGATGCGCAGGCGCTCCTCGACCCAGCGGGTTCCGCCGGACATGTATTGCAGGATGAAGCCGATCGACATGGCGATGCCGGCAGCAAAGCCTCCGCCCGGCAGGTCATGGCCGCGCAGGAAGAGGTAGGCTGCGAGCATGCCGATGACCGGGAACATCCAACGCATGATCACCGATGGCACGAACAGGTATTCAGCCACGCTGTCACCCTTGTTGCGATCCGGGTGATCGTCGTCGAAGGCGTTCTGGACGCGCTGCTGTTCCGGAGCCTCCAGGCTGTCGGCCTGCGGGCGGAAGCGCAGCAGCAGGGCGAAGACGGTAAGCGCGACGATCGCCAGCACCGCGATCTCGCCGAGCGTGTCGAAGCCGCGGAAGTCGACGAGGATGACGTTGACGACATTGGTGCCGCCGCCCTCCTTGTAGGCGCGCTCGAGGAAGTAGCTCGCGATCGTGTCAGGCATGGGCCGGGTCATGATCGTATAGGCGATCAGCGCCACGCCGCCGCCGGCGACGACCGCCAGCAGGAAGTCACGCAGGCGCCGGAAGCGGACCTTCAGCGACAAGAGCTCGGTTTCCTCGGTGTCCTCGATGCGCTTCGGCAGCCATCGCAGGCCGAGCAGGATCAGCACCGTCGTGACGATCTCGACGAGGAGCTGTGTAACCGCCAGATCCGGCGCCGAAAGCCAGACGAAGGTGAGGCAGGTGGTGAGCCCGGCGCCGCCGAGCAGCACGAGTGCCGCCAGCCGGTGGAACTTCGCCAGGATCGCAGCACCGATGGCACAGGCGATGCCGACCGCCCAGAGGAGGGCAAAGGCCGGATCGATGCTGCGCACGAGAAGCGGCGGCAGCTCGAAATGATTGAGAAGCAGCGGCAGCGCGCCGGCGGCGATCGCGATGAAGACGAGGAAGCGCATCTGCGGCTGCAGCCGCCGCGTGCCGAGGCGCTGCTCCAGCGAACGCGCCCATTTCCAGGAGAGCGTTACCAGCACGCGCTCGAAGATGCGCTGGCCGTGCAGCAGGCGGAAGATCGGTGGCCCCTCGACGCTGGTGGCGAGGTAGTTGCGCATCAGGAAGTAGAGACCGATGCCGCCGGCAAGAGCGACGAAGCTCATGATCAGCGGCAGGTTCCAGCCGTGCCAGACGGAAAGGCTGTAATAGGGCGTGTTGGCGCCGAGAATGGAGACGACAGCCGTGTGCAGGAACGGGCCGATGGTGATCGCCGGAATGATGCCGACGACGAGGCAGGCGAGCACCAGGAACTCGATCGGCACACGCATCCAGCGCGGCGGCTCGTGCGGCACCTTGGGCAGGTCCTCCGGCGTCTTGCCGAAGAAGACGCTGTGGATGAAGCGCAGCGAATAGGTAACGGCAAACATGCCGGCGAGCGTCGCGACATAGGGCGTCATCGTATCGAGAATGTTGGCCTGGTGCGTTTCGATCGCTTCGGCGAAGAACATTTCCTTCGAGATGAAGCCGTTCAAGAGTGGTACGCCAGCCATGGCCGCGCTCGCGACCATGGCGAGTACCGCCGTTCCAGGCATGTACCTGATCAGCCCTCCGAGCTTGCGCATGTCGCGCGTTCCGGTCTCGTGGTCGATGATGCCGGCCGCCATGAACAGCGACGCCTTGAAGGTCGCGTGGTTGACGATGTGGAAGACCGCGGCGACCGCGGCCAGCGGGCTGCCGAGGCTCAGGAGCACGGTGATCAGGCCGAGATGGCTGATAGTGGAATAGGCGAGCAGGCCCTTGAGGTCCTGCTGGAAGATGGCGAAATAGGCGCCGAGCAGCAGCGTCGAAAGACCGGCAAGGCCAACGATCCAGAACCAGGCCTCGGTGCCGGCCATGACCGGCCAGAGGCGCGCCAAGAGGAAGACGCCTGCCTTCACCATGGTTGCCGAATGCAGATAGGCCGAAACCGGCGTCGGCGCCGACATCGCGTGCGGCAGCCAGAAATGGAACGGGAACTGCGCGCTCTTCGTCAGCGCCCCGAGCAGCACCAGAATCAGTACCGGCATGTAGAGCGGCGAGTTGCGGATGAGGTCGCCGGAGGCGAGCACCACGTCGAGATCGTAGCTGCCGACGATGCGACCCATCAGCAGAAGGCCGACGAGCATGCAGAGGCCGCCTGTGCCGGTTACGGTCAGCGCCATGCGGGCGCCGTCACGGGCGTGGGCATTGTGGTGCCAGTAGCCGATCAAAAGGAAGGAGACGATGCTCGTCAGTTCCCAGAAAACGGCGAGCAGGATGAGATTGCCTGAAAGCACGACGCCGAGCATCGAGCCCATGAAGGCGAGGAAAAGCGACAGGAAGCGCGGCACCGGGTCTTCCGCGGCCATATAGTAGCGGGCGTAAAGCACCACGAGCACGCCGATCGCGGTTACCAGAACCGTGAAGAGCCAGGCGAAGCCGTCCATCCGGAGCGTGAAGTTGAGGCCGAGTTCCGGCAGCCAGGCGATGTCATAGCGCAGGACGCCGCCCGAGGTGACGAAGGGATAGAGGCCGGCGGCGACGAGGAAACAAAGGAGCGCGATCGCTCCTGCAAACCAGGCTGTCGCACCGCGCTGATCGGGCGGAAAGAAGATTGCAAGGAGGCTTCCCACAAATGGGGCGAGAATGAAGACAGAAAGCAATTTTCCCGCGTATTCGATCGTACCGTTCCCTTCGTTCGGGTTCATGGAGAGCGGGCACCCGAGCGCCGTGCTTTCCAAAAGAATGCACAAGGGACGCACCAGGATTTTGATTCTAGAGCATCTTTTCCGCTTTCAGTGGTTCCACTTGAAGCGGGACACTCTAGAGGCCCGAAAGGGCGGTCGCATCAGCGACTGCCGCAGGTGATGCCGCCATTCCCAAGAATGTGGAGGCAGGCAATTGTTTTTATGGCGATTCGCGGCAGGGCTGCCAAGCCTCAAGCCTGCGAAAAATGCACGCACCTGCGCTTTTTAGCTGTGGCCGAAGCCTCTCAGGCTGCCAGCCACCGACGCTCGAAGGCGAAGGTCGCAAGGTCGTTGGCGCTCATGGGCCGCGCGAAAGCATAACCTTGCAGCCCATGGCAGCCGAGTTCCTTCAGGATGGCCGCGTGTTCGAGGGTCTCGACGCCTTCGGCGATCACTTCGATGCCGAGCGACGTGCCGATGTCGATGATGGACTCGACCAGACGCTTTTCGGCTGGGGATTTGAGGATCGGCAGGACGAGCTGGCGGTCGATCTTCAAGCGCCGCGGCGTCAGCTTCAGCAGGCTGACGATGGATGCATAGCCGGTGCCGAAATCGTCGATCTCGATGGCGATGCCGAGTTCCTTGATCCGGCGGATGTTCGACAGGACCGTCATGTCGCTTTCGTCGAAGGAGATCGATTCCAACAGTTCAAACGACAGGCGGCCGGCCGGGATCTGCAACTGTTCCAGGCGCTCGATCAGATTTTCGTCGTGAAGCCGGGCATAGGAGAGATTGACAGAGACTTTGGGGATACGAATGCCGCTTGCTTCCCAGCGATAGATCTGGAACAGCGCCTGCTCCAGGATCGCCTGGTCGATCGCGGCCACAACATTGATGTCTTCGGCCGTCTTCAGGAACGTGTGTGGGCCGAGCAGGCCCTTGGTCGGATGGTCCCAGCGCGCCAGCGCCTCGACACCGATGATGTCGAGCGAGCGCGGGCAGAACTGCGGCTGGAAATACGCGATGAATTCGTTGTGTTCGAGCCCGCGCAGGATCTCGTCGGCCGTCTGCTTGGTCTTGAAGACAGCCGTCTTCAGTTCGCCGGTAAAGATCTCGTGGCGGTTGCGGCCGCGGCGCTTGGCTTCATAGAGCGCGATGTCGGCGTTGACGAGCACGTGCGACAGCTCTTCGCTCGTCTGGCTTTGGGCGGCGATGCCGATGCTGACGCCGATGCGGCACTCCTGGTCCTTGTAGCGGACGGGCACGCTCATCGCCTCGATGATGCGTGACGCCAGCCGGGCATCCGGCTCGATGCCTCCATCCTGGCGGACGAGCACGAATTCGTCGCCGCCGATGCGGGCGACGAAGTCCTTTTCGTCGGCATTGCCGCGCAGAAGCTCGGCGGCATGCCGCAGGATCTCGTCACCCGCCGCGTGGCCGAGCGTATCGTTGATCTGCTTGAAGCGGTCGAGGTCCATGTGGAAGATGCTGAGTTTCGCCTCCCGCGCGAAATGCCGGTCGCGATCGGCCAGGACCTGGTCGAGGAAACGCCGGTTTGGCAGGCCGGTCAGCGGATCGTGCAGCGCGTTGAACTCCATGCGATGGCGCGCCGCTTCGAGTTCGACGCTGTGCGCCTCGGCCGTGCGCTTGGCTTCGAAAAGCGTTTCGCGGGTTTCGAAGTCGGCGGTCACGTCCCAGTTGACCCCGACGATCTTCCTGTGCCCGTCGGCGCCGATATAGAAGGAGCCGTTGGCCCGGATGTGGCGCGTGCTGCCGTCGGGCAGGCGAACGCGGAAGTCGGAATTGTAGGCGAGCCCGGATTCCAGCGCCTCGGCAAATTCCCGCTCGGCGCGGTCGAGGTCGTCCGGGTGCAGCGCGTCCTTCCAGTCGTCATAGGCCTGACGCAACGACGTCTTTTGCCCATAGAGTTCCTTGGTCCGCTCGTCCCAGAGCAGCTTCTTGCTGGCGATGTCGAGTTCCCAGATGCCGATCTGGGAGGAGTCGAGCGCGATCTTCAGCCGATGGGACAGTTCCTGGAGCTGCGCCTTGCTGTATCTGAGCGCACGAATGTTGCCTTGCCGCTCGCTCAAGAGGCGCCCGGTCAACACCATCGGCAGGATGATCATCAGTCCGCCGATGACGATGAGGCCGCGGATGAGCCAGGCGTTGCCCGCCGTCGTCGGCCAACCGCCCTTCGGAACGGCTGCGATATGCCAGGAACCGCCGGGTAGGAGCACGGTCATTTCGACCGGCGAGCCACGGAAAATATTGGCGTCGCCGTAAAAGACCGGACCTTGCGCGCCTGTGCCGTCCTGACCGGCAATGGCGACGTCTATGCCGAGTTCATCGGAAGAAAGGCCGCTGTCGCGATAGAGCCGGTCCACGTCGATGATGGCCGAGACGATGCCCCAGAAGCGGTTGCTGCCGCCGCCGGCGTCGATCGATACGGGGAAGCGGCCGATCAGCCCTTTGCCGCCCTGGACGAGATCGACAGGCCCGGCAAGCACCATTTGGCCGGTGTCCTTTACGCGCATGACGGCGGCGCGCTGCGCTTCGTTCCGGCGGTAGTCGAGGCCGAGTGCGCGGCGATTTTGTTCGAGCGGGTAGACGAGCGAGACGATCAGATTGGGCGCAGCCGCGATGCTGCGCAATTGCGAGCGCTCGGTGAAGACGCTGCGCGACAGCGCGGCGAAGCGCTGCTGATCCATTGCCGGCTCGGTGACCAGCGTGCCGATCAGCCCGCGCACGAGCTGGATGTTGCCGTTGACGTTGGCCTCGAGCTTGGAGCGGATGGGATTGAGTTCCTCGGCGACGCGCGCGCGCTGGCGCGCCTCGTCGACCACCTGGTTCTGGTTGTCCGCAAGGATGCCAGCGACCAGAACCACGAAGGCGGCAATGATCGCCGGAAGATAGCTCGGCGTCAAAACCCTGGCGAGCCTCTTCATCCCGAGGTTGAAAGCATGTCTGGCAGGCACGAAACACCCCGGCGGCACGCGAATGGCTATGTCTTGAGCCGGATAATCCCAAAAGGGTCTTAATAAACCTTGTTTTAGGTTCCGCTTTTATTCCTTCGCGTCTCAGTCACCTTTGTGCTCGGGCAGCTTCTTGTGCTTGGTTTCTGCAAGGTCTTCGAGTTCACCTTCGCTCATGGATTTTTCCATTTCGCGCGAGGCGCCCTTGAGGCTGGATTTCTTGACGTCGCCGCGCTTGGCGGCAAGGGCAGCGCCGGCTGCACGCTGTTGGGCTTTCGACTGGGCTGGCATGGCACATCGCCTTTCGGTTGGTTGCCCTGGCCAACGCGAGGCAGCGCCGGATGTTCCGCGAAGCTAGGTATTCTCCCGCGCCTCGATCATCGCCTGCAGCGTCTCCAGCCGGTCGGCGTCACGCGGCAGCTTGTCCTGTCTCAGGCGCGCGATGCGCGGGAAGCGCATGGCGACGCCCGACTTGTGGCGGCTCGAGCGGTTGATACCCTCGAAGGCGACCTCGACAACGAAACCGAACTCGGGCTCGGCCCTGACGGCGCGCACCGGCCCGAAGCGCTCGGTCGTATTGTCCCGGACGAAACGGTCGAGAATTTCCAGTTCGGCGTCGGTGAAGCCGAAATAGGCCTTGCCGACCGGTACCAGCGTTTCCTTTCCGTCGATGTCGGTCCAGACGCCGAAGGTGTAATCGGAGTAGTAGCTCGAGCGCTTGCCGTGGCCGCGCTGGGCATACATCAGCACCGCGTCGATGTTGAAGGGCGCGCGCTTCCACTTGAACCACGGGCCTTTGGCGCGGCCCGGCGTATAGGGCGAATCCAGCCGTTTCAGCATGATGCCCTCGATCACCGGATCGGGCGGGTCGGCGCGCAGGCTGTCGAGTTCTTGCCAGGACGCGAAGGGCACCAGCGGCGACAGGTCGAAATGCTGCGGCGAGGCGCGCTCGACGAGGTCGGCGAGCCGCGCGCGTCGTTCGACGAAACCCAGTGGGCGAACGTCCTCTTCGCCTGAGAAGAGAATGTCATAGGCGCGGACGAAGGCCGGATAGGTCTCGATGAGCTTAGGGCTGACCGTCTTGCGGTTCAGCCGTTGCTGCAGGTCGGCGAAAGTTCGGGTTGCGCGGTTGGTGCGCGCGGTGCCGCCGACGAGCAGTTCGCCATCGATCACCCCGGTGAAGTCGGCGGCCTCCAGGACGTCGGGAAAGGCGCCGGAAATCTCGTCGCCACTGCGGGAATAGAGCCGGCGCACGCCGCCGATATTGGCAAGCTGCACGCGGATCCCGTCCCACTTCCATTCGGCAGCGAAGTCCTTGGGGTCGAGCCCGTCGAGATCGCCGTCGCCGACAGGATTGGCGAGCATGACCGAATGAAAGACGGCCGGCGTCGAAAGCTCGGGCTTTTCCGCCTCGCCCGAAAGCCAGCGGAAGAGCGGCAGATAGGGCGGCGACAGGCCGTGCCAGAGGGTCTCGATCTCGGCGACGTCCTTGCCGCCCATGTCGGCGAGCGCCTGCTTGGCGAGCTTCGCCGATACCCCGATGCGAAGGCCGCCCGTCACAAGTTTGAGGAAGGCGAAGCGCGCCGACGTATCCAATCGGTCGAGCATGTCGCGAACGACGCCGCGCACATCGGCCCGTCCGGTCCTTTGCAGACGCTCGATGGCCTCGCCAAGCGGAATGTCCGCCTCTACGGTGCCGGTAGGCGGCTCCCAGACGAGCGACACCGTTTCGGCGAGGTCACCGACATAGTCGTAGGAATACTGGAAAAGCACCGCGTCCATGCGTTCGAGCAAGAGGTCGCGGATCATCGCCGGCTTGACGGTGTTGAGCGACAGCGTGCCGGCGATCGCCGCGAGCGCATAGCCGCGATCCGGATCCGGCGCGGTCCGGAAGTAATCGACAAGCAGGCGGATCTTGGCATTGCGCTGCGGGCTGAGGACGAGGCGGTCGAGCAGTTCGGCGAAGGCGCGCATCTCGTCACTCTCCCTCGTCGTCGTAGCCGACGAGGTGAAGCGGGCGGGCGGCGATGCCCTTGAGCTCGCACCAGCGCACCAGCGCTTCCTCGCGTCCGTGCGTGACCCAGACCTCGGCCGGCGCGATCTCGGTGATCGTTGCCGTCAGTTCGGCCCAGTCACAATGGTCGGAGATGATCAATGGCAGCTCGACGCCCCGCTGTTTCGCTCGTTGCCGGATCAACATCCAGCCGGAAGCGAAACTGGCAATCGGGTCGGAGAAGCGCCGCGACCAGCGATCGGCGAAGGCGGCGGGCGGGCCGATCACGATCGTGCCCCTGAAATCCTGCTTTTCGTCGGCGGCAAGCGTTGCCGGGCGCAGGTCGCCGAGGTCGATGCCCTGGCTCTGATAGTAGTCGCACAGCCGTTGCAGGGCGCCATGGATGAAGATCGGCTGGTGATACCCCTCTTCGCGCAGGAGTGCGATCACCCGCTGCGCCTTGCCGAGCGCATAGGCACCGACCACGTGCGTGCGCTCGGGAAACTGGGCGAGCGACGTCAGCAATTTGCGGGTTTCCGCGCGATCGTCCGGGTGGTGGAAGACCGGCAGGCCGAAGGTCGCTTCGGTGATGAAGACATCGCAGGCGACCGGCTCGAAGCCGGCGCAGGTCGGATCCCGTCGTCGCTTGTAGTCGCCAGACGCGACGATGCGCACGCCGTTTGCACGAACGGAGATCTGCGCCGAGCCGAGTACATGACCGGCCGGATGGAAGCCCACGTCGACGCCATTGACGACAAGGGGTTCACCGAGGCTGATCGCCTGGCTCGTGCCGCAGAAGTCGTCGCCGTAGCGGATGCGCATGATGTCGAGGGTCTCGCGGGTGGCGAGCACGTGGCCGTGCCCCGCGCGGGCATGGTCGGAATGGCCGTGTGTGATCAGCGCCCTTTCGACCGGTTGAACCGGGTCGATGTAGAAGTCACCGATCGGGCAATAGAGGCCTTTGGGGGCGGGGTAGAGCAGGGCGTCCGGTTTCATGGACTGAAAGATAGCCGGCGAATGCGCATTCGCCAGCCGTCTTGTTCAAGTTTTTCAAGGCGCAACATTTGCTGCGCCTCGATCAGGTTCAGCCGGGCAGAACCAGCGTGTCGATAATGAGCTTCAGCGTGCGGGCGGCATCGATGTCGATGCAGGCCTTCTGGCTCGGAAGATCGTCCCAGGGGCTTGGCGGGAACAAACGGTTGTCGGGGCTCTGGATCGTCTGGCCGTCGGCAATGCCGCCGCAGACGACACGGATCGATCCGCTCCTGACGGTGAAGAGGTCGGGCGCCACGACATAGGCGCAGGCGCAGCTGTCATGCACGACCATGCCGTCGGGCACGTGCTGCTCGTAGAAGGTGACGTAGAATTTCGAGATATCGGCAAGCAGCTTGCCGGCGTCGCCGCCGCGTTCGGCGATATCGGCGATCATCGCCTTGGTCATCACGGTCTGGGTGGTGACGTCGAGGCCAACGACGGTGACCGGCCAGGGGGCCGTCATGACGACGTCGGCGGCTTCCGGGTCGCCGTGGATGTTGGCCTCGGCAGCCGGCGTGATGTTGCCGTTGACGTCGAAGGCGCCACCCATGATGACGACTTCGCGCACGAGCGCTGCGAAATCGGGATCCTCGCGCAGCGCCAGCGCCAGGTTGGTCATGCGGCCAACGGCGATCAGCGTCACTTCGCCGGGATGGGCGCGAACGGTGTCGATGATGAAGCGGTGCGCCGGGCGCGGATCGACCGGCAGGTCGACCGTCTCGGGCACGTCGATGTTGCCGAGGCCATCGTCACCGTGGATGAAGGTCGGCCAGCCGACATGCGGGCGGTCGGGATTGAAAGTCTTGTCGAGACCCTTGGCGACGGGCGCACCGATGCCCCAACGCTGCTTCAGGAACAGCGCGTTGCGGGTAGTGGTTTCGACCGAGGCGTTGCCGAATACGGTGGTGATGCCGATCAGGTCGATGGCCGGGTGACGGTGCAGGAAAAGCAGCGCCATTGCATCGTCGATGCCCGGATCCGTATCAAAGATGACTTTATGCATTCTCGTTCTTCTTTTCTTGTTCTTGTGTTTGACGGCTCGCAATGGAGGCAAGATGGCCGCGAATGTCAATCGCCATCCGGGTTGACGCGAGGAGCGGCCGTGCCTCTGGCCATGGTTTCCATGGGAACATCACCAACCGGGCGAGCATGGCAAGCTTTGCGTGTGGATGGGAACGGCTCATCCAGTCAATCGGGAGGTAATGTCATGCATCGGCTGGTCCTTGTTTCCATGATCGTCGTCACCGCGGCAACGTCGTTTGCCGCTCCCTCCTTTGCCCAAAGTGCCGGTGGCAAGGGCCGCGGTGGCGGTGGTGGCGGACACGGTTCTTCCGACAGCAGCGACTGGTATGCCGGCATCGGTTCCTTCACCCATGCCAACGACAGCTACAACCGGCGGCGCCCCAAGGTCATCCTGACGAAGTCGGGCGCCAATTGCGTCGAAAACCGCCGGTGGATCGATGCCTCGGGCAAGGTGCATCTTTCGCCTTATCGCGAGTGCCGCGACCGGATCGATATCGCCGTCGACTGATCGGCGTGCATGCTTCAGGCAGGAGGCCGGCGCACAATCACCGGCCTCCTGTCTGTTGATCTGCCACCCGCCGGTGTCTTGCGGGTTGCCGGCAGATCGCTACCGCAATTTAAACTTTCCGAAAGGTCGCGCGCCTAATGTTGTGCTGCCCGTTCCGGGCTTTCTGCAATTTCTGGATATGATGGCGGAGTCCACGCTCGTGAAGGCTATCCTCGGCAAGATCAGGCCATCAAAGAGACTGCTCGTCATTCTCACGGCGGCTTTCGGTGTTTCCGCCGCTTCGGGCGGTGCTGCCGTCTATGTCAGCCGCGATGCGCTCATGGCGGAACTTTCCAAGCCGAAGGTTTCGGGCCTCGAGTGTACGACCATTCGCACGTTGAAGCTCGGCCACAACGGCCAGCGCTGGATCCGCATGCACGTCAAGACCGACCGCGCCGACGGCCAGGCGCGCATGCGCACGGCGTTGCGCGTCGTGGGCGCCCTGGCGAAGGCCGAGCGGGCAGATCTCTATCAGGTCGTCGTGCTCGATTCCGCAGGTCCCGAAAACCGGGCTGACGTGCGCGGTGCGGCGATCGGTGCGGAGGTGCTCTTCGCCCCCGGTCCGCGGAGCGTTCCGGGCATGAGCGAGACGTTTCGGGCGTTCTACAATGACGGCACGGCAAATTCTGTCGGCGTCTTCCATGGCAAGACCGTCGACCTTTCGATGGACGACATCCGCGCGATGATGGCGGCCATGGACGACCATTCGCCATGCATCGACCCGTCGGCCGCACCGGCCGATGGCGTGAGCGCCGAGGGCGGCGCCGGTGAGCAGGAGGCCAAGCCGGCCGAGACCGCCGAGGCGCCTGCGGGCCACTAGGCCCGGGTTACGTTCGGTAATCCGTTCTTTCTGAGAATTGAAAAAAGGCCCGGCGCGTGAGCGGCGGGCCTTCGTGTTCGTGGGTTTTGCGACCTTGATCAGTCAGCCTTCTGCCGGCGGGCCGGGAAGAGGATGACGTCGCGGATCGACGGTGCGTTGGTGAGCAGCATGATCAGGCGGTCGACGCCGATGCCGAGGCCACCGGCCGGCGGCATGCCCTGGTCGATCGCGTCAAGGAACTCGTCGTCGAGCTGCTTGGCCTTTTCTCCGCGGGCGTGCGCCTGTTCCAGCTGCTCGACCATCCGGGCGCGCTGCTCTTCCGGATCGTTGAGTTCGGAGAAGGCGTTGCCCAGTTCCCAGGCGTTGCAATAGGTCTCGAAACGCTCGACGAGGCGCGGTTCGCCCGGCACTTCCTTGGCAAAGGGCGAGATGTCCTTCGGGAAATGCGTGACGTGGGCCGGCTGGATCAGCGTGCCTTCGACCCTCTCTTCGAAGATGAAGGCGAGGCACTCGCCCCAGGTCCAGTCCTTCTCGACCTCGAAGCCGGCAGCCTTGGCGGCAGCGCGGGCTTCTTCGTCGGTCTTCATCGCCAGGAAGTCGATGCCGGTCGCTTCCTTGACAGCGTCGGGCATCGGCACGCGGCGGAACGGACCCTTGAAGGAGATTTCCTTGTCGCCATAGGCAAACTCGGTCGAGCCGTGGATCGCCATGGCAAGCTCACCGAACAGCCGCTCGACGAGGTCCATGATGTCCTCGTAGTCGGCATAGGCCCAGTAGCACTCCATCATGGTGAATTCCGGATTGTGCCGGGTGGAGACGCCTTCGTTACGGAAGTTGCGGTTGATCTCGAAGACCTTGTCGGTGAGGCCCGAAACCAGCGTGCGCTTCAGGTACAGTTCCGGCGCGATGCGCAGGAACATGTCGAGCTTCAGCGTGTTGTGATGCGTCTTGAACGGCTCGGCGGTGGCGCCGCCGTAGACCGAGTGCAGCATCGGCGTTTCGACTTCCATGAAGCCGTCGTTTTCCATGAAGCGGCGGATGCCCGAGACGATCTTGCTGCGCTGCTGGAAGCGCAGCTTCGATTCCTCGTTGGTCATGATGTCGAGGTGGCGCTTGCGGTAGCGGATCTCGATGTCGGAGAGGCCGTGCCACTTTTCGGGCATCGGCAGCAGCGACTTCGTCAGCATGGTGATTGCCTGGGCGTTGATCGTCAGCTCACCACGCTTGGTGCGGCGAACGACGCCGGTCACGCCGATGATATCGCCGATGTCGATCATCGGCAGCAGCGCGCGGGCGTCTTCCGGCGTGGTGTCCTTGTGGCTGAAGATCTGGATCTTGCCGGAGGCGTCATGGATGTCCATGAACATGCCGGAGTTGCGCGAGGAATAGACGCGGCCGGCAACGGTCACGACATCCTGGGTCTCGGTGTCCGGCTCCAGGCTCTCGTACTTTGCGGTCAGCTCGGCATTGCTCATCGTCCGGTGGAAATGCGCCGGATAGACGTCGCCGATCTGCTCGCGCAAAAGCTTCAGCTTCTGTGCGCGCACTTCCGTGGCGTCGGAGGAGAGGCCAGTGGTCTCGGTCTTGTCGTTCATCGTGCTCTCCTTACTTTCCGCTACCGGCCATGGAGGCGACCACCTGGGACGCGACCTTGAGGCGCTGGCGGACCACGGCGCGGCCGAGGATTTCCATGCTGTCGAACAGCGGCAGCGAGCGCTGCGAGCCGGACACAGACACGAAGAGCGGCGCCAGGATCACCTTCAGCTTCTTGCCCATGCGCTCGGCGACCGCGCGCAGTTCGGCTTCGATCGATTCCTTGTTCCATTCGAGGATCTTTTCAAGGTCCGGCTGAACGGTGTTGAGGATCTCGAGCAGTTCTTCGGGCGTCGACTTGACGCCGGCGAAGGCTTCGGGCTTGAGGCCGAGGTCGGACTTCAAGAGGAAGCTTGCGAGATCAGGCAGTTCGCCGAGCTTCGAAATGCGCGACTGGCTGAGCTTCAGGCCCTGTTTCAGGCGGTCGTTTTCCATGGCCCAGGCAAGGACGCGGGCGGCGAATTCTTCTTCCGAAAGCTTCTCGCGGATCCAGCGGGCGTTCAGCCAGTCGAGCTTCTGGATGTCGAAGATCGCGCCGGCCTTGGAGAGGTTCTCCGAGTCGAACTTTGCAGCCAGTTCCTCGATCGTCAGCAACTCCTCGCCTTCGGCGATCTGGATGAAGAACAGGCCGAGGAAGTTCATCAGCGCTTCCGGCAGATAGCCAAGCGCCGTGTAGTACGAGATCGACGTCGGGTTCTTGCGCTTCGACAGCTTCGACTTGTCGGCATTGCGCATCAGCGACAGGTGCATGAAGACCGGCGGCTCGAGGCCGAGATAGCGGTAGATCAGGATGTGCTTCGGCACGGAGGCCAGCCACTCCTCGCCGCGGGCGACGTGGGTGATCTTCATCAGGTGGTCGTCGACGACGTTGGCCATGTGGTAGGTCGGCATGCCGTCGGCCTTCAAGAGGACCTGCATGTCGACGGCATCCCACGGAATTTCCACGTCGCCATAGACGCCGTCGGTAAACTTGCACGAGCCCTCGGTCGGGATCTTCATGCGCACGACATGCGGCTCGCCGGCGGCAACGCGCGAGGTCACTTCTTCGGCGGACAGGTGGAGACACAGGCCGTCATACTTCGACGGCTTGCCGGCGGCGCGCTGGCTCTCGCGCATCTGCTCGAGCCGCTCGGGCGTGCAGAAGCAGCGGAAGCCGTGACCATTCTCGACGATCTTCTCGACGTAGGGGCGGTACATGTCCTTGCGGTCGCTCTGGCGGTAGGGACCATAGGGACCACCGACATCAGGACCTTCCGACCATTCGAGCCCGCACCATTTCAGCGCGTCCAGCACCTTCTGTTCGAACTCGGGCGTCGAGCGGGTGGCATCGGTGTCTTCGATGCGCAGGATGAACTCGCCACCGTGCTTCTTTGCGAAGAGGTAGTTGAACAGAGCGATGTAGGCGGTGCCGACATGCGGCTCGCCGGTGGGGGAGGGTGCGATGCGTACCCGGACTGCTGAATTTGCCATGGTCTTTGCCCGTCTGACGTGCTTTTCGCCCCTTGCCGGAGAAGAAACCGGCCGCCGGGGGCGCGCATTTTATGGGAAGGAAAGGCCCGCAAGGGTGCCGCAACAACGGTATCGGCAGGCTATTCCAATAGGCTCGCGTGAGACCATAGAACGCCGATCATGTCAACGGAAACCCGATCACGCCGGTTTTTGTTGACACTGCCGCCAGCGGGCGTTAATGAACCAAAAGGTTATTTAACTGAAAGGTTTTTTAGAAAATGCCGGAAGATCGCTTGTCGACGACGCTCTCAGCCCTGGCCGATCCAACGCGAAGGGCCATTCTCGCCCGCCTCGCACTTGGAGAGGCCTCGGTCGGCGAGCTGGCGGAGCCCTTCGAAATGAGCCTGCCGGCAGTCTCCAAGCATCTCAAGGTTCTCGAGCGCGCCGGGCTGATCAGCCGTGGCCGCGAAGCGCAGTGGCGACCATGCAAGCTCGAAGCCGCTCCGCTGAAGGACGTCAACAGCTGGCTCGACGGCTATCGTCGCTTCTGGGAGCAGAAGTTCGACCGTCTCGACGCCTATCTGCAGGAACTCCAGCATATCGACCCCGGTGCCGGCAAGAACTGATCGCCGCCCCGTCTTCCGTCCTTGGCCGTTCTGCGCTAAGCAGGGGACGTCGAAAAAGGCAGGACCGGATATGGTAAGCCCGGTCCCTTCGGTTTTCTAAACGAAGCTCTGCTCGAACGTCTCGTTCGAACCCGCGACGTGGTTCCGATGCAATCGCATCGGTCCGCGGCGGGGTGTATGCAATCGACGCAGTCCGCCGCGTTTCTCGAACACGGAGACTGTAAACATGCGACTGAACCATATCGACCTCTATAGCCCTGTCGTTGCCGAAACGGCGTCCTTCCTCATCGATCATTTCGGCCTGACGCTGGTCGAAAAGCGCGGCAACGATGCCTTTTTCCGCCTGACGGACGGTTCCGGCCTGGTGCTCGTCGTCAGCCCGCCGATCACTGCGCTCGGCGGCGGCGACCAGGTCAGCCTCGGGACCCAGACCTACCACATAGGCTTTTTGCTGCCGGTGCGGGCCGACGTCGACGATGCCTATCAGCGGGTGCTTGGATCCGGCGCCCAGGTGATCCCGCCTGCCGATCGGCACGGCGCCTATGTTTTCTACGTAGTGATACCCGGCAACATTCTGGTCGAGGTCGGCCATCGCCCGGATGTTTGAGCGGCTGAAACCGGATCGGAACGTTTCCTGAGGAGATGCGTTGTCCAACCAGAAGGCGTGGGGACTGGCCCCGGCAAGCTTGGCGGAAAGAGGAAACGACCCCGTTTGTCTTGCCGCTGATGGCTCGCGGTTGACGGCCGGTCAGCCGGGCTCCGCGTCTTCCAGAACTCCCGCAAGCAGAAGGCCCGCATCTTGGATGCGGGCCTTTCTCATGACGGGATTGTTTTCGGCCCGGCGCGTCAGTCGAGCTTTCCGGCCTTCCTCAGGCGCGCATTGCGCGCGACCATGTTGAGGATTTCGACGAGCGCCGAGAAGGCCATGGCGGCGTAGATGTAACCCTTCGGCACATGCAGGCCCATGCCTTCGGCGATCAGTGTCGTGCCGATCATCAGCAGGAAGGCGAGCGCCAGCATGACGATCGTCGGGTTCTTCTCGATGAAGTTGGCGAGCGGGTTGGCGGCAACGAGCATGACCGTGACGGCGGCGATGACGGCGATGACCATGATCGGCAGGTGCGGTGTCATGCCGACGGCGGTGATGATGCTGTCGACGGAGAAGACGAGGTCGAGCAAAAGGATCTGGGCGATCGCGGCGCCGAAGCTGTTGATCGCCGAGGAGGCGATAAAGTCCTCGCCGTGATCGGCCGGATCGACATTGTGGTGGATTTCCTTGGTCGCCTTCCAGACGAGGAACAGGCCGCCGGCGATCAGGATCATGTCCTTCCAGGAGAAGCCGTGGCCGAAGGCCTCGAACACCGGCGTCGTCAGCTTGACGATCCAGGCAACCGTGCCGAGCAGCGCAAGGCGCATGACGAGGGCAAGGGCGATACCGATGCGCCGGGCCTTTTCGCGATGCTCGACAGGCAGCTTGTTGGTGAGGATCGAGATGAAGATCAGGTTGTCGATGCCGAGAACCACCTCCATGACGACCAGGGTGACGAGGGCGACCCAGGCGGCGGGGTCTTGAGCAAGCAACAGGATATCCTGCATCGGCGATCTTTCTCTTTCAGCACTTCAAAAGTTCCACAGCGCCGCGCGTCCGATGGACGCGCGGCGCTGTGGGGGATGGCGCGTCGACGCGCAAGAATCGCCGAAAGTATTTAAGAAACATTGCGGAAGAGACAAGCGCCGCTGCCCGATTGCAGCGGCGCTTTACCGTTTACGATTTGACAGGAATCCACATTTCGACCACGCCCATGCCCGAATGCGGGTCAAAGCGCGCATCATAGCGTTCGATGAGGTCGGGCGTTTCTCCATGCTGCAGTCCGGATTCGGGCAGCCATGTGCCGAAGACGTAGTCGGCGGTTTTGGCGATCGCGGAGATGTGCCCGCGATGCAGAAAGACGGCGTAGCGCTGCTTCGGCAGCCGTAGCGTCGAAAAGCCTTCCGCCAGGTCGTCGGCGTCGCTGATTTCGGCCGCCGCCATGTAGCGGAAGGTGCCAGCCTCGCCGTTGCTGTCGGTGCACACACCGTAGGCGATGTCGCCTCTCTGTCCGGGTATCGCGCCGAAATGGCGATTGAACCGTTGCCAGAGCGACGGGATGCCTTCGGTGCGGCCGTAGGTGTAGGTTTCCGAAAGGCCCGCCAGAAGCAATGGCGGGCTGTCTTCGAAGCGGGGCGGGTCGATCTTGAGAAGGCGGGTATCGTCCATTCTTAAAGGCTCCATCAGCTCGATGTTTCGAATGTGCCTTTGCTTGCGAACCGTTTCGGGTGTCACGCCGAACTGGTCGCGAAAGGCACGGGTGAAAGCCTCGTGCGAGCTGTAGCCCGCATCGAGTGCCACCGAGAGGATGCTGATGGAGCCATCGGCAAGCGCGCTGGCGGCATCGCTGAGACGCCGTCCGCGGATATAAGCGGTGATCGAGCGGCCGGTGACCAGCCCGAAAACGCGCGAAAGATGGAAGCGCGAAAGGCCCGCGGCCCCGGCGATTTCATCCAGCGATATCTCTTTTGCGAAATGGCTCTCGATGAACCAGACCGCCCGTCCGATGGCACTCATCTTCACTCCCCTGGCAACGCCCTTTTGATAGGGGCTCGGCTGAAGGCGCGCTTGATCGAAATTGCTCGATTGAAACGCAGGAGGGCTGAAGGAGGTTCGGCGTCAGTCCGCCTATTTCTTCTTCTTCGGACCGTAGGCGGACATGAAGACGCGGACGGCGGCGGTCACCGTCGCCTCGATCTGTTCTTTCGGCGGTGCCGAACACATGCCGCCGAAAAGCCGGTGCTTGAAGAGGCCGGCTTGGGCCATCTCGATAAACTGGCGGGCGGCCATTTCTGTGTTGTCGATGTCGAGCACGCCGGTCGGGACCTGGCGGTCGAGATAGGCCTTGAGCACAGTGTAGCCGTTCTCCGGTGCTTCGCTGAAGAAGCGCTCGGCCAGATGCGGCATGCGGTCGATCACCCCGATCACCATGCGCATGGAGCGGATCGTCTCTTCCGCCGTCATGCTCGTCGTCAGCGTCACGCCGAAATCGTAGAGTGATTCTTCGACGTCGTCGTGATCGTTGAGCGCGTGCTTGGCGGTCTGGACCACCCGGGTCTTGCCCTTTATGATCAGTGCCTTGAACAAGTCTTCCTTGTTCTCGAAATAGACGTAGAGCGTGCCCTTGGAGACGCCCGCCTCGCGGGTGATGTCGTTCATGCTGGCGGCATCGAAACCCTGGCTCAGGAACGCGCGTCGCGCGCCTTCGAGGATCTGTTCACGCTTGGCTGGATCCTCGCCGGCGGCGTGACGGCCGCCACCCGAACAGAGATCCTCATCCATGCCGGCTGCCGGCTGCATGACGTCCTGGGTTCCGTTCTTTGCCTCGCTCATGATGGTCGCTTGTTTCCGCCCTGCTCATATTAAATTTAAGTCATCGAACCACGCGGTTCGATTTCCTCTTGATATGCGACCAGAAAGGGCCTATGTCAAGTTCCAATCGAACCGAACGGTTCAGTTCGTTCAGCAATCCTTAACCAGGCCGGTGCCCAATGTCCGCATCCAACACGTCCAGCGCTGCCCGCGTCCGTCCCGTCGACGAGACTTTCGAAGTGCAGCAGGAAACCGCGCTTGAGGCGAAGGCGCCCGCTGCGGAGCAGGCGGTCGCGCCGGCTCCGGCAAAGGAAGCCGCCGCGCCGCAGAAGAAGGCGCGCAAGCCCATCCTTCCCGTACTCGGCCTGGCGCTTCTGGCTGCTGGTGCCTGGTATGGCTACGACTGGTGGACCAATGGCCGCTTCATGATCTCGACCGATGACGCCTATATCGAAGGCGACATCGCGACGATTTCGCCGAAGGTTTCCGGTTATGTCGCCAAGGTCGACGCCGTCGCCAACCAGAAGGTGAAGGCCGGCGACCCGCTGGTCACGCTCGATGACGGCGACTACCGCATCGCCGCCGAGCAGGCCGAGGCGAAGATTGCCACCCAGAAGCTTGCGCTCAGCCGCTTCGATGCGCAGATCGCCGGCGCCAAGGCGAGCCTTGCCCAGACCGAAGCGCAGAAGAAGGCTCTCGAAGCGACGGTGCGCGGCGCCGAGCTCGCGCAGAAGCGCGCGAGCGACCTCCAGTCCAAGGCCGTTGGCACCGTCGCTTCGCTCGATAACGCCGATGTGGCGCTCGACCAGGCACGGGCAAATCTTGCCGGGGCAGACGCCAACATCGCCGCTGCCAACGCCAGCATCACCGTTCTCGAAGCGCAGCGCACGGAAGCCGAAAGCGAGATCCGTTCGCTGGAGCTTGCGCGCGACAAGGCCAACCGCGACCTCGGCTTCACCGTGCTGAAGGCGCCCTATGACGGCATCGTCGGCAACGTCGCGGTGCAGGTCGGCGACCTCGTGTCGGCCGGCCAGCGGCTTGCCGCCCTGGTTCCGGTCGACCAGCTCTATATCGACGCCAACTTTAAGGAGACCCAGATCGCCCATCTGGTGCCGGGCTCCAAGGTGAAGGTGCATGTCGACGCCTATGAGGATCATGCGATCGAAGGCACGGTCGCCTCGATCTCGCCGGCCTCCGGTTCGGTCTTCTCGCTGCTGCCGGCGGAAAACGCCACCGGCAACTTCACCAAGGTGATCCAGCGCGTGCCGGTGCGCATCACCCTGCCGGCCGACGTGCTGGCTGAAGGTCACCTGCGCGCGGGCTTGAGCGTTGTCGTCGACGTCGACACGCGCACAGCGCCGGATCAGACCAAGGTTGCCGCGACCAAGTAAGCGGACGAAATGCCGGCGCGCCCTTGGGCGCGCCTTTTGTCGAGACCCCGGCGCTACGGAGCGCGGTGAAGTCCGGAACGCCGGCGCGGCGAAACGCGCATGTCCAGAACGCTGGCGCCCAAGCGCGCCCATGCAAGGAGTGGCTGAGATGGCCGCAACGGCAACAGCAGGCTCGGTGGCGGCCGCCGCACCGAAGGTCGAGGAACATATGGACCCGAAGAGGCTGATCGCCTTCTTCGCCATGGTCGTCGGCATGTTCATGGCCATCCTCGACATCCAGATCGTCTCGGCCTCGCTTGCCGAAATCCAGGCCGGCCTTTCGGCCGGTTCCGACGAGATCGGCTGGGTGCAGACCTCCTATCTCATTGCCGAAGTCATCATGATCCCGCTCTCGGGCACGCTGGCGCGCATCGTCTCGACGCGTGTGCTGTTCTCGGTTTCGGCGGCGGGCTTCACCGCGGCAAGCGCGCTTGCGGCGACCGCGACGAACATCGACCAGATGATCGTCTATCGCGCGATCCAGGGCTTCATCGGCGGCGGCATGATCCCGTCGGTCTTTGCGGCCGCCTTCACCATCTTCCCGCCGTCGAAGCGCAACATCGTCTCGCCGATCATCGGCCTGATCGCCACGCTTGCCCCGACCATCGGTCCGACGGTCGGCGGCTATCTCAGCCACGCCTTCTCCTGGCACTGGCTGTTCCTCGTCAACGTCATTCCCGGCATCATCGTTGCGACGCTCACCTGGACCTTCATCGACTTCGACAAGCCGGAGCTTGGCCTGTTCAAGAAGTTCGACTGGTGGGGTCTCGCCTCGATGGCGATCTTCCTCGGCGCGCTCGAATACGTGCTGGAAGAGGGTAACACCAACGACTGGTTCAACGACGAGCACATTGTCATCGGTGCCGTCGCTTCGGCGATTGCCGCCATCGTGTTCTTCTACCGCGCCTTCAAGGTGGAGTTCCCGGTCGTCGACCTCAGGGCCTTTGCCAACCGAAACTTCGCCTTCGGCTCGATGTTCTCCTTCGTCATGGGCATCGGCCTTTATGGTCTCACCTATCTCTATCCGCTCTATCTCGGCCGTATCCGCGGCTACGATTCGCTGATGATCGGCGAGACCATGTTCGTCTCGGGCCTTGCCATGTTCTTCACGGCGCCGGTCGCGGGTATTCTCTCGGGCAAGCTCGATCCGCGCGTGCTGATGACGATCGGCTTCACCAGCTTTGCCAGCGGCACCTGGATCATGGGGCACCTGACGGCCGACTGGGACTTCTACGAGCTGTTCATCCCGCAGATCCTGCGCGGCGTCGGGCTGATGCTGTGCATGGTGCCGATCAACAACATCGCGCTCGGCACCATGCCGCCGGCGCGCATGCGCGGCGCCTCGGGCCTGTTCAACCTGACCCGTAACCTCGGCGGCGCGGTGGGGCTTGCGGTTATCAACACGATCCTGACCCAGCGCCAGGACTTCCACTATGCCCGCCTTGCCGAGCATATCCAGTGGGGTAACCCCGAAGCCATGGAACGCTTCAACAACATGGCCGCCAACTTCAACGCCCATGGTCTCGACGGCACGACGATCGCGATCAAGCAGCTTGCGGGCATGGCGCAGAAGCAGGCGATCATCCTGTCCTTCGGCGACATTTTCATGCTGCTGACGGTGCTGTTCCTGTCGCTGATCCTTGGCGTCATGATGATCAAGAAGCCCGAGGGCGTCGGCCCTAGCGGCGGCGGTCACTAGCTCCCCCTCTTAAGCAGGACGCGACTCTCGATTTACGCGAGCCGCGCCTTGCGGCACACTTCTGTCCCAAGTGTGAGAGGGGGAGCGGCATGCGGCGATCGGGTTCTGACGGCATATCCAGGCGATCATTCGTTGCGGGCCTTGCCGGTCTCGGGGCAGCGCTTGCTGCCTCCCGAAGCCGCGCCGCAGTCCCGGCCATCGACGCGACATTCCTGTTTTCCAACGATATCCATGCCTGCCTCGTTTCAATCGAAGGGCTTGCTCCCAACTGCGCGGCCGAAGGCAAGACGGACGCAAATCTGCTGCGCCACGTCGCGGCGCTGAATGCCGTGCACGCCATGCGCTGGCCGGAGACGGTTGCCGGCAAGCCGAGCGGGCTTGCAAGCGCCGGGCGAGAGATCGGCAAGCCGCTCGGCCTGGTGCTCGGCGGCGATCTCACCGATGACGGCGGCGGCCAGGTGCGCCAGCCGCGCGAGGGGCGGCAGTTGCAGCAATTCTCAAGTCGCTACCAGGAAGGGGCGGGACCCGACCACGTCCACATGCCCGTCTATGTCGGCCTCGGCAACCACGACCTCGACCAGGATGGGCCCCCGCCGCATGTCGACTGGTATCGCCGCGAACTGCGCGACTATGTCGAGCTCAACCACCGCCAGTCGGTGTTCTACAAGCCTCCGGTGCCGGTCACCAACTACGATCCGCTGTCGGATTGCTACTCCTGGGACTGGGGCGGGCTGCATCTGGTGCAGTTGCAGCGCTTCGGCGGCGACGAGACCAAGGGTGCGGTCAATGCGCTGCCCTGGCTGAAACAGGATCTGGCGTCCTATGCCGCCGACGGCCGGCCGGTGATCCTCTTCCAGCACTATGGCTGGGACGCCTTTTCGACGGAGGTCTGGGATGCGAAGGCCAGGACTTTCGACGACGAAGGCGACGGCGCTCCGCATTGGTGGAGCATCCCTCAGCGCCAGGCGCTGCTCGACACCGTCAAAGGCAGCAACGTCATAGGCCTGTTCCACGGGCATCAGCACGAAACCGCAATGATCTACCGCCAGGGCGGGCTCGATCTCATCAAGCCGAAGGCCGCTTACATGGGCGGCTTTGGCGTCGTGCGCGTTACCGATGGCTTCATGGACGTGGCGCTGGCGGAGGCTGGACAGAGCCATGGCGAGGTTGTCTTTACCGATACCTTCAGCAAGCGCCTTTCCTAGGTCGAAAACTCTATCTGAATCAAATATTTAAGGTGTCTAATCCCCTGTCTCCGGACAGCCGCGCGGCGCTCCGTTTTCCACGTCTTGCGGATTTTTGATTTACGTACATCAGAAATTCCTCTAAAGGCAGAACCCGGAGGAAAACATGCGCCCGACAGTTCACGATATCGCTGCTAGAGCCGGGGTCAGCCTCGCGACCGTCGACCGGGTTCTGAACAACCGGCCGGGCGTGCGTGGTGTCACCCGCGACAAGGTCGAGCGCGCCATCGAAGCGCTCGGCTATGTGCGCGACGTCGCCGCCGCCAACCTCGCCAAGAGCCGGATCTACCCGCTGGTCTTCATCCTGCCGGAGGGCGACAACACCTTCATGCGCGGTCTTGCGGCCGAGGTGGAGGCGGCGAAGGCGCGCTCGGCAGTCGAGCGCACGGCGATCACGGTCTTGTCCGTGCCGGCCTTCGACCCGGAAGCGTTAGCTGCAGCGCTTCATAAAGCGCGGGCGCTTGACCCGGCCGGCGTCGCGGTCGTTGCGATCGATGCGCCCGAGGTCGTCAGTGCGGTAGATGCGCTGCGTGAAGACGGCGTCGCCGTCGTGACGTTGGTTTCCGACCTGCCGGGGTCGTCGCGCGATCATTTCGCCGGTGTCGACAACGTTGCCGCCGGCCGGACCGCCGGCACCCTGATGGGGCGTTTCCTCGGTGGCCGAAACGGCCCGGTGGCGATCGTAGCCGGCTCGATGCTGGTGCGCGACCATCGCGACCGTCTCGAAGGTTTTGGCGCGGCCATGGCAGAAAGTGCGCCTGGCCGCCGGCTGCTGCCCGTCGTCGAAGGCCATGACGATCCGGCCGAGGTCGATCGCCTCGTCTCCAACCTTCTCGCCGATCAACCGGAGCTTGCCGGCATCTACAGTCTCGGCGCCGGCAATCGCGGCCTGATCGCGGCACTGGAAAAGGCAGGTCGCGAAAAGGCTGTCTGCGCCATCGCCCATGAACTGACGCCGCACAGCCGCGCGGCACTTCTTTCCGGCACGCTCGACGCTCTCCTCAATCAGGACGGCGGCCATGAGGTGCGCAGCGCCATCCGGGTGCTGAAGGCCCGCGCCGACGGCCTTTCGGTGATCGGGGCGCAGGAGCGCATCCGCATCGAAATTTTCCTGAAGGACAACCTGCCGGTCGATCCGGCGTAGCGCTTTGAATTTACGCAGTTCTTTCGAAGGATTGCTCAATGGAGGCAAGCATGTATCTCGGACTGGATCTCGGGACTTCGGGCGTCAAGGCAATGTTGATCGATGGCGGCCAGCGCATCGTCGGTTCCGCCTCCGGCGCGCTCGACGTCTCGCGGCCGCATCCCGGCTGGTCGGAACAGGACCCGGCCGATTGGGTGCGCGCCACCGAAGAGGCAATTGCCGGGCTGAAGGCGGCACACCCGGCGGAGCTTTCGGCGGTGCGCGGTATCGGCCTTTCCGGCCAGATGCACGGTGCGACGCTGCTTGATGCCGACGACCGGGTGCTTCGGCCCTGCATCCTCTGGAACGACACCCGCAGCTTCCGAGAGGCGGCAGCGCTCGATGCGGACCCGCAGTTCCGCGCCATCACCGGCAACATCGTCTTCCCCGGCTTCACCGCACCGAAGCTTGCCTGGGTGCGGGCCAACGAGCCCGACATCTTCGCCAAGGTGCGCTGGGTGCTGCTGCCGAAGGATTATCTGCGCCTGTGGCTGACCGGCGAGCACATGTCGGAAATGTCCGACAGCGCCGGCACTGCCTGGCTCGATACCGGCAAGCGGCAGTGGTCGGAAAGCCTGCTTGCCGCCACCGACATGGACGAAAAGCAGATGCCGAGCCTGGTCGAGGGAACCGATGCGGCCGGGAAGCTGCGTTCGGAACTGGCCGCGCGCTGGGGCATTTCCGGTGACGTCGTGGTTGCCGGCGGTGCAGGCGACAATGCGGCTTCTGCCTGTGGCATGGGCACGGTCGGCGAGGGCAATGCCTTCGTCTCGCTCGGTACCTCGGGTGTTCTCTTCGCGGCGAATGCAAGCTACTTACCCAACCCGGAAAGCGCCGTGCATGCCTTCTGCCACGCGCTGCCGAATACCTGGCACCAGATGGGCGTGATCCTGTCTGCGACCGATGCGTTGAACTGGTACTCCGGCATCGCCGGCCGCAGTGCTGCCGACCTGAGCGCCGAACTCGGCGATCATCTGAAGGCGCCTTCGGGCGTCACGTTCCTTCCCTATCTGTCGGGCGAGCGCACGCCGCACAATGACGCGGCGATCCGTGGCGCCTTTGTCGGGCTTGGCCATGAGAGCGGCCGGGTGGTGCTGACCCAGGCGGTGATGGAGGGCGTGTCCTTCGCCATTCGCGACAGCCTGGAAGCCTTGCGCGCCGCCGGCACGACGCTTTCTCGGGTGACGGCGATCGGTGGTGGTTCGCGCTCGCGCTACTGGCTCAAATCGATCGCCACGGCGCTCAACCTGCCGGTCGACCTGCCCGCCGACGGCGATTTCGGCGCTGCCTTCGGGGCGGCCCGCCTCGGCCTCATCGCCGCGACCGGTGCCGATCCCGTTGTCAGCTGCTACGCCCCACAGACGGCCGAGAACATTGCGCCGGAGGCGTCGCTGGTTTCGGCCTATGAGGCGAGCTACCAGCGCTACCGTCGGCTCTATCCGGCGATCAAGGGCGCCGTGTCGTGATACGGCGCCCCCTGTCTCGATCCGCCGCCGCGTGCTCAGCGGGCCGGAACCTTGTCGAGGAAACCGGTGACCGTCTTCAGGCGACCATCTTCGATCTGGCAGACATCGGTGCCTTCGATGACAGAGGGAACGCCGTCCGGACCGAGTGCCCAGGAAAAGCGGATCGTGTCGGCGTAACCGTCGGCGGCACCCTTCAGCGTGAAGCGGAAGCCGGGAAACTGTCCGTGCACGCCGGCAATGAGCGCATCCACGCCGGCATGGCCGTCGCCCTGCATGATCGGGTCGCGATAGGCGACGTCGGCGGTGAAGGCCTTCTCGATCTGGCCGGCGCGGCTTGCGGCGTCGGTCGTGTTCCAGGCGGCGATGTAGGCTCTGGCGATGGCGTTGAAGTCGTGCATCGAAGTGTTCCTTTCGTTTGGCGTTTCGATGCTTCCGGTATCGCCGGACGAGGGAATGAAACCAATTACCTTCCACGTAATGGCCGCGCCTATCGCATGCGCGACGCCGGCCGACACCACTCTTGAAAGAGGAGCAAGACCCGTGAGCACTGGCTTTTTCGGCGATATCGCCAAGATAAAATATGAAGGACCGGATAGCGCCAACCCGCTCGCCTTCCGCCATTACAACAAGGACGAGGTCGTGCTCGGCAAGCGCATGGAAGATCACCTGCGCTTCGCGGTTGCCTACTGGCACACCTTCGTCTGGCCGGGCGGCGACCCCTTCGGCGGACAGACCTTCGAACGTCCCTGGTTCAAGGATGACATGGCTGCGGCCAAGCTGAAGGCCGACGTCGCCTTCGAATTCTTCGACCTGCTCGGCGTCCCGTTCTATTGCTTCCACGATGCCGACGTGCGCCCGGAAGGCAAAAGCTTCGTCGAGAACACGAAGAACCTCAACGAGATTGTCGACTACTTCGAAAAGAAGCAGGCCGAGACCGGCGTCAACCTGCTCTGGGGCACGGCGAACCTCTTCTCCAACCGGCGCTACATGTCGGGTGCGGCGACCAATCCGGATCCGGATGTCTTCGCGTTCGCAGCCGCGACGGTGAAAACCTGCCTTGACGCCACCAAGCGCCTCGGTGGCCAGAACTACGTGCTCTGGGGCGGTCGTGAAGGCTACGAGACGCTGCTCAACACCGACATGAAGCGCGAGCTCGACCAGCTCGGCCGTTTCGTCAACCTCGTCGTCGAATACAAGCACAAGATCGGCTTCAAGGGCGCGATCCTGATCGAGCCGAAGCCACAGGAACCGACCAAGCACCAGTACGACTACGACGTCGCGACGGTCTACGGCTTCCTGAAGAACTACGGCCTGGAAAACGAGGTGAAGGTCAATATCGAGCAGGGCCATGCGATCCTCGCCGGCCACTCCTTCGAGCACGAGCTGGCGCTTGCCAACGCGCTCGGCATCTTCGGCTCGATCGACATGAACCGCAACGACTACCAGTCCGGCTGGGATACCGACCAGTTCCCGAACAACGTGCCGGAAATGGCGCTCGCCTATTACCAGGTTCTTTCAGGTGGCGGCTTTGCGACCGGCGGCACGAACTTCGACGCCAAGCTGCGTCGCCAGTCGATCGATCCGGAGGACCTGCTGATCGGCCATATCGGCGGCATGGATTGTTGCGCGCGTGGCCTGAAGGCAGCGGCAAAAATGATCGAGGACAAGGCGCTCTCCGCACCGCTCGAAGGCCGCTATGCCGGCTGGCAGGTGCCGGAAGCCAAGAAGATGCTCGACGGCGGCTTCGCGCTGGAAGAGATCGAGGCCTGGGTGCTGAAGTCGGACCTCAACCCGCAGCCGAAGTCCGGCAAGCAGGAGCTGCTCGAAAACGTCGTCAACCGCTACGTCTGAGCGGAGATGGATATCGAAAGGGCGCCTCGAAAGCGCCCTTTCTCTTCGTCGACGCGCACGGGAGGCGATCGTTGATGTCGCGGATTTCTGCAGCGAGGGCGTGCCGTGGCTGGTCTAATGCCGTGTGCAATGAAATCGATTACAAAACTTTTCGGAATCCGGTCGTGCGCTGTTGCCCCTCGCTGAAAATCTGCTAGCTTCGGCGCCTGCAACGTTTCAGATCCGGCAGTTCTGGGAGAAAACAAAGGCGTGCAATCGCCTTTCATGCCGGCTGTCAGGACAAGGCCAACACCAATTTCGGCCGTTCCATCGGGAGGAAAATCAGCATGAAGACCATCAAGGGGCCAGGGCTCTTTCTTGCGCAATTCGCCGGCGATGCCGCGCCGTTCAATTCCTGGGATGCGATCACCAAATGGGCGGCCGATTGCGGCTACAAGGGCGTGCAGGTGCCGAGCTGGGACGCGCGGCTGATCGATCTGAAAAAGGCGGCGACCTCGAAAGCCTATTGCGACGAGTTCGCCGGCACGGCGCGCGACAATGGCGTCGAGGTAACCGAGCTTTCGACCCATCTGCAGGGTCAGCTCGTCGCCGTGCATCCGGCCTATGATGAAGCCTTCGAGGGGTTTGCAGCACCCGAGGTGCGCGGCAATCCCAAAGCACGCCAGGCCTGGGCGGTGGAACAGGTGAAGCTGGCGCTGACGGCCTCGAAGAACCTCGGCCTCAACGCCATGGCAAGCTTCTCCGGCGCGCTCGCCTGGCCTTTCGTCTATCCCTGGCCGCAGCGGCCGGCCGGTCTCGTCGAGACCGCCTTCGATGAACTGGCGAAGCGCTGGAAGCCGATCCTCGACCATGCCGAGGATTGTGGCGTCGACGTCTGCTACGAGATCCATCCGGGCGAGGATCTGCACGACGGCATCACCTACGAGATGTTCCTGGAGCGCACCGGCAACCATGCCCGCGCCTGCATGCTCTACGACCCTTCGCACTACGTGCTGCAGTGCCTCGACTATCTCGACAATATCGACATCTACAAGGACCGCATCCGCATGTTCCACGTCAAGGACGCGGAGTTCAACCCGACCGGGCGCCAGGGCGTCTACGGCGGCTACCAGGGTTGGGTCAACCGCGCCGGCCGCTTCCGCTCGCCCGGCGACGGCCAGGTGGATTTCGGTGCGGTGTTCTCGAAGATGGCCGCCAACGATTTCGCCGGCTGGGCGGTGGTCGAGTGGGAATGCGCGCTGAAACATCCGGAGGATGGGGCACGCGAGGGTGCCGATTTCGTCAAGCATCACATCATCCGCGTGACCGAGAAGGCGTTCGACGACTTTGCCGGGGCTGGCACGGACGAGGCGGCCAACCGGCGCATGCTCGGTATCTGAGGCAGGTAGGACCTGAGGGTGCGACTGCCCGCTCTCCTCGGGTTAACCCGAGGATTAGCCCTCTTCCCGCAGGCGGGGAGAGGGGACGTGGATTGCCGCTGACCACGGGCTATCGTGGCTGCTGTTGCTGCGGTTTCGCAAGCGGGTGCGGCATGAGCCCTTCTCCCCGCGTGCGGGGAGAAGGCGCCGGCGGGCGGATGAGGGGCATCCGTTGCGCCAGGAAACGAGCAAACAACACGGAACGAACAGGGGAGAAGATCATGGCAATCGAAGGAACGAGCGAGAAGCGCGAGCGTCGCATCCGGCTCGGCATGGTGGGCGGCGGCTCCGGCGCATTCATCGGCGCGGTGCATCGCATCGCAGCCCGTCTCGACGATCACTATGAGCTGGTGGCCGGCGCGCTGTCGTCGACGCCGGAAAAGGCGGAAAGCTCAGGCCGAGAGCTCGGGCTCGATCCGTCGCGGGTCTATTCCGACTTCAAGCAGATGGCGATCCGCGAGGCGAAGCTGAAGGATGGCATCGAGGCGGTGGCGATCGTCACGCCAAACCATGTGCACTACGCTGCGGCCAAGGAATTCCTGAAGCGCGGCATCCACGTGATCTGCGACAAGCCGCTGACTTCGACGCTTGGCGACGCGAAGAAGCTGAAGAAAGCGGCGGACGAGAGCGATGCGCTGTTCGTGCTGACGCACAATTACACCGGCTATCCGATGGTACGGCAGGCGCGCGAGATGGTCGCCAATGGCGAGATCGGTGCGGTGCGGCTGGTGCAGATGGAGTACCCGCAGGACTGGCTCACCGAAAACATCGAGCAGTCGGGCCAGAAGCAGGCGGCCTGGCGCACCGATCCGGCGCGCTCGGGTGCCGGCGGCTCGACGGGTGATATCGGCACGCACGCCTATAATCTCGGCGCCTTCGTCTCCGGCCTCGAACTCGAAGAACTCGCTGCCGATCTCGACAGCTTCGTTGGCGGCCGCCAGCTCGACGACAATGCCCATGTGATGATGCGCTTCAAGGCGAAGGACGGCGAGCGCGCCAAGGGGCTGCTCTGGTGCAGCCAGGTGGCGCCCGGCCACGAGAACGGCCTGATGGTGCGCGTCTACGGCACCAAGGGCGGGCTTGAATGGACGCAGAAGGACCCGAACTATCTCTGGTACACGCCGTTCGGTGAGCCGAAGCGCCTGCTCACTCGCGCCGGCGCCGGGGCGGGTGCGGCCGCAAACCGCGTCAGCCGTATTCCGTCGGGCCATCCGGAAGGTTACCTGGAAGGCTTCGCCAACATCTACGCGGAGGCGGCGCGCGCCATCTTTGCCAAGCGCAAGGGCGAGAAGATCGATCCGGCCGTCACTTACCCGACCATCGACGATGGCATGAAGGGCATGGTCTTCGTCGACGCCTGCGTACAGTCATCCAAACGAAATGGGGCGTGGGTAAAGGTATAGCCGCAGGCCAATACCGGCGGAAGGGCGGGGCTTTCCCGCCCTTTTTCGCGAGTTGACATTTGCCGGCATGGATTTAGGTCGGCCCGCTACAAACCGAAAACCAAGGTCCCGCTGGCAGCGGGGCCGGAACGAGACGAGACAAAGAGATGACCGATCCCAAGATCCTGGCAGAGCGCTTCCCGGGCGATTTCGTATTCGGGGTGGCGACCGCCTCCTTCCAGATCGAAGGCGCGACCAAAGCTGACGGGCGCAAGCCGTCGATCTGGGATGCCTTTTCGAACATGCCGGGCCGTGTCTTCGGGCGTCACAACGGCGATGTCGCCTGCGATCACTACAATAGGCTCGACGAGGATCTGGACCTGATCAAAAGCCTCGGCGTCGATGCCTATCGGTTTTCCGTTGCCTGGCCGCGGATCATTCCTGAAGGCACCGGCCCGATCAACGAAAAAGGTCTCGATTTCTACGACCGCCTCGTCGACGGCCTGAAGGCGCGTAACATCAAGGCCTTCGCCACGCTTTACCATTGGGACCTGCCGCTGGCGCTGATGGGCGATGGCGGCTGGACGGCCCGCACGACGGCCTATGCCTTCCAGCGCTACGCCAAGACCGTGATCGCCCGCCTCGGCGACCGGCTCGACGCGGTCGCGACCTTCAACGAGCCCTGGTGCTCGGTGTGGCTTAGCCACCTCTATGGCATCCATGCGCCGGGCGAGCGCAACATGGACGCAGCCCTGCATGCGCTGCACTTTACCAATCTGGCGCACGGGCTCGGCGTCGACGCCATCCGCTCCGAGCGGCCGAACTTGCCTACGGGCATCGTCATCAATGCGCATTCGGTCTACCCGGGCAGCGACAGCGCGGCCGACAGGAAAGCCGCCGATCGCGCCTTCGACTTCCACAATGGCGTCTTCTTCGGCCCGATCTTCAAGGGGGAGTACCCCGAAAGCTTCATGAGTGCGCTCGGCCATCGCATGCCCGCGATCGAAGACGGCGACATGGAGACGATCTCCCGGCCGCTCGACTGGTGGGGGCTCAACTACTACACGCCGATGCGGGTCAGTGCCGATCCGGCCAAGGGCGCAGAATATCCGGCAACCATCAATGCCAAGCCGGTGAGCCAGACAAAGACGGATATCGGTTGGGAGGTTTACGCTCCGGCGCTCGGCAGTCTGGTCAAGACGCTGAACGCGACCTACCAGCTGCCCGACTGCTACATCACCGAGAACGGCGCCTGCTACAACATGGGTGTCGAGAACGGCATTGTCGACGACCAGCCGCGGCTCGACTATATCGCCGACCACTTGTCGGTGACGGCGGATCTAATCGCCGAGGGTTATCCGATGCGCGGCTATTTCGCCTGGAGCCTGATGGACAATTTCGAATGGGCCGAAGGTTACAAGATGCGTTTCGGCATCGTCCATGTCGACTACGACACCCAGGTCCGCACCATCAAGAAGAGCGGTGAGTGGTACCAGGCTCTGGCCGAACAGTTCCCGAAGGGCAACCACATCTGACGCTCAAGCGGGCGGGCTCACCCGCCCGCAACGCTTCCGTGCGGCTCGGTCAATTCACCGCCGGACCGGCAGGACTTCCAGGCTCTGCCGGTCGAGCTGGGCCAGCACTTCCTTGAAACCGTAGCGCGGCTTCCAGTCGAGCTTTTCGATCGCAGCACTCGGGTCATACACCCGGTCGATGGTCGCGGGCAGCGGCCAGTCGCGATCGGCAAAGGCCTGCGACAGTTTTGGCGCACGCTCACGCAGGAGCCCTGCGGCATCCTCCGCCAGCCGGCGGCAATCCGTTGGAAGGAACGGCGTTTCGCCCGAGATGATGTAGCGCTGAAAAGCCGGGCCGCCATTGTCGAGTGCTGCCACATGCGCGGCAGCCACGTCGCGCGCATCGATGCCGCGGTGCAGGCGGTAGCTTGCGATACGATCGGCGACCTCCGGGAAACAGCGCGACATGCGCAGCACCCGCACATGCAAAGCACGATCCGCCGCGTTTTCGAGCAGAGCTTCGGCCGCAAGCTTGGTGTGGTGGTAGATGGTGTGCGGCTTCGGCGGCGTCTCCTCGGTGATCCAGGCGCAGCCGCCTTCCGTGACCGCATGACCATAAAGTGCCGTCGTGCTGGTAAAGACGATGCGGCCGACGCCGGCGGCCTGGGCTGCGGCAATCACCAGATGGGTGCCCATCACATTGACGCGCTCGAACTCCTGGTCGGCGACGGCGTCTACATGTGGCGCGTGCAGGGCCGCCGTATGGATGACGGCGTCCGCCCCTTCCATCGCGCGCTCCAGCAGTTCGCCATCGACGAGATCGCCGACGATGGCCGTCGTGCCGAAGGGCGCGCGATCGATGCCGATGACGTCATGGTCGGCGGCGGCGAGCGCGTTGTAGATCGCTCTGCCGATGCGGCCGGAACTTCCGGTCAAGACGATGCGCATTTCTCACCTCATATTCCTGTTCCTGCCCGTTAGCATGAAATGCGGTCGGACACAGTCCGCCCGAACAAGGATTTCCAAGATGGCGATTTGCGGGATGACGGCGCGTTGCGAAGCAAAAGAGCATGGTTTTGCCGTTGCTTGGCAAATTCGGAAAAATCATGCCTGTGAAAGGGCATGGCAATTCTCCATAAGAGCCGTAGATTATGTCGCATGCGGGCCATGCGGCAGCAAAGTTGAACTGACTGGTTGCTTGATGTTAGAGAAGTGCTCCCTGTTCCGAATGCGTTGTCGAATGTCGGCCTGACCAGACGCGCGTTCCATCCCGGCCAGGCCCGGGATCATGAGTTTTGAACATCCGAGAGCACTTATGTACCCGCACATTCCGACTGCGCCTCATTCGGGGAATTCCGAACGATGAGCGTTTCCGCCCAAAACGCCGCGCCATCGGCTGACGCGGCCGTCGTCTTCGACGGCGTTTCCAAGCATTTCCCCGCGTCCGGCACCAGCGGCGCCTTCACTGCGCTCGACAAGGTCTCGCTGACCGTCGACCGTGGTTCGATCACCGGCATCATCGGCCGCTCCGGCGCTGGCAAGTCGACGCTGATCCGACTGGTCAACGGGCTCGAAAAGCCGACGGGCGGCAAGGTGCTGGTTGACGGCGTCGATGTCGGCGGGCTCGACGAGGCGGCGCTGCGCAGCCTTCGCCGCTCCGTCGGCATGATCTTCCAGCACTTCAACCTGCTGTCCTCGCGCACTGTGTTCGGAAACGTCGCGCTGCCGCTCGAAATATCCGGCATGGACAAGCGCGCGATCGAACAGCGCGTTCGACCGCTGCTCGATCTCGTCGGTCTCGCCGACAAGCACGGGCGCTATCCGGCCGAACTTTCGGGCGGCCAGAAGCAGCGCATCGGCATCGCCCGCGCGCTTGCGACCGAGCCGAAGCTCCTTCTCTCCGACGAGGCGACCTCGGCGCTCGATCCGGAAACGACCCAGTCGATCCTGGAGCTTTTGAAGCGCATCAATGCCGATCTCGGCCTGACGGTGCTGCTCATCACCCACGAGATGGAAGTGGTGAAGGCGGTGACCTCAGACGTCGCCGTCATCGATCATGGCCGCATCGTCGAGCGTGGCCACACCTTCGACGTCTTCACCCATCCGAAGCACGAGACGACGCGGGCGCTGCTCTCGGGGCTGCCGGGGTCGAAGCTTCCAGACGCGGTCGCCCGCGCCCTGAAGTCTGCACCCGCGGCCGGCGATCGCGCCGTCGTGCGGCTCACCTTCTTCGGGGCTGCGGCCGAGAAGCCGCTGATCTCGCAGCTGATCAAGTCTGTCGGCGCCGAGGTCAACATCATCGCCGGCACGATCGACGAGATCGGCGGCGCGCCCTATGGCTCGCTGGTCGTCGCCTATGGCGCGGATGCCGAGACGTCCGGCCGCGCCGAACGCTTCTTTGTCGAAAACGGTCTGGTCACGGAGGTGCTCGGTTATGTCGCCTGATATTCTCCTGCGCATCGGCGGGGCCACCGTCGACACGATCTATATGGTCGCCATCGCCGGCCTGATCGGCTCGCTGATCGGCGGGCCAATCGGCATCTTCCTCGCCACCAGCGGCAAGGGTGAACTCTTCCCGGCGCCGACGCTCAACCGCTTCATCGGGCTGATCGTGAACGCCACGCGCTCGACGCCGTTCATCATCCTCGTCGTCGCCATCATTCCGTTTACCCGACTGCTCACCGGCACCTCCATCGGTACGAAGGCTGCGATTGTGCCCTTGACGATTGCCACCATTCCCTTTGTCGCACGGCTGGTGGAAGCGGCGATCCGCGAAATCGACAAGGGGCTGATCGAGGCGGCGCGCGCCATGGGCGCGACCCCGATGCAGATCGTCTTCAAGGTGCTGCTCGCCGAAGCGCGGCCCGCGCTGACCCTGGCGCTCACCATGACCGCCGTCAGCCTCATCGGCTATTCGGCGATGGTCGGTGCCGTCGGCGGCGGCGGGCTCGGCGACCTTGGCATCCGCTACGGCTACCAGCGCTTCATGCCCGACGTGATGCTCGTCGTCGTCATCGTGCTGATCGTGCTGGTGCAGCTCGTCCAGAGCGCCGGCGACGGGCTGGCGCGGCGTTTCGACAAGAAAAACCGCAAGACCTGATTTCCTCCCAAGACTGAACGTGAACAAGGAGACGACCATGAAGAAGCTTATCATCGCGGCAGCGATTGCCGCTCTTTCCGCCGGCACGGCACTCGCCGAAACCATCAAGGTCGGCGTCACGCCGGGCGAACACGCCCAGATCATGGAGAAGGTGAAGGAAATCGCAGCTCCCAAGGGCCTCGATATCGAGATCCTCGAATTCTCCGACTATGTCGTCCCGAACCAGGCTCTGGCTGACGGCGACCTCAACGCCAACTCGTTCCAACACCAGCCCTATCTCGACAACCAGATCGCCGATCGTGGTTTCGACATCGTCAGCGTCGGCACCACCATCACCACCCCGATGGGCGTCTATTCGCAGAAGGTGAAGAGCCTCGACGAGCTCAAGGACGGCGCCACGATCGCCATCCCGAACGACCCGACCAATGGCGGCCGCGCGCTGCTGGTTCTGGCGTCGAAGGGCCTGATCAAGGTCAAGGAAGAAGTGGGCCTCAAGGTCACGCCGGCCGACATCACCGAGAACCCGAAGAACATCACGTTTGCCGAGCTTGACGCTGCCCAGTTGCCGCGCTCGCTGCAGGACGTCGATGCCGCCGTCATCAACACCAACTACGCGATGGAAGCCGGCCTGCACCCGAAAAAGGACGCGATCGCGATCGAAGGCGAGAAGTCGCCCTACGCCAACGTGATTGCCGTGCGCAAGGCCGACAAGGATGCTCCGTGGGTGAAGACCCTGGTCGAATCCTACCACGACGAAAAGGTGAAGGCCTTCATCAACGACACCTTCAAAGGCGCGCTGATCCCGAGCTGGTAAGCGTCTCTGGTAAAGAGAAACATGGACCGCGCGCTGCAACTTGCGGCGCGCGGTTTTTCTTCGACCGCATGGCTTGCTTGGCTATCCTCCTGGCACTTCGAGGAGGACGAACCATGAGCGTCTTGAAAGGCGGATGTCTCTGCGGTGCAATCCGGTATGAGCTGAACCGTGAGCCGCTTTTTTCCGGTTTCTGCCATTGCCGCGATTGCCAGCGCACGACAGGCACCGGTCATTGCTGTTACATGATCTTCGAGCGGGCCGATGTGACGATGTCGGGAACCGGCCGCGGTTACGAGACGCGCGCTGAAAACGGCAATCCTTCGATCCGCTATTTTTGCGAAACCTGCGGCAGCCAGGTTTATGGCTCCGGCCCGCCGGACGATCCGCGTGTGTCGATCTATGCCGGCACGCTCGACGACCCGTCGGTATTTCGACCGACAAACGCCATTTTCACCCGCAGCCGCCATGAATGGGACCGCAGTGCATTGGCACTTGAGGAATGCGAGGCGTTGCCGGGCTGACTGCGTTCGCGAGTGAAACCGCCGCTCACCCCAACCCTCTCCCCGCAAGCGGGGCGAGGGGACGTGCCACGCTGGGGCGCCGCGGAACGCAGCTCTCGGTACCCGGGGAACTGCGTGCAAGTCGCAGCCGCAAGCTGGAGTTAGCGATGTCGGCTGGGGCGGTGCCACAAGTCCCTTCGCCCCGCTGCGGGGAGAAGGTGCCGGCAGGCGGATGAGGGGTGCTTCCCGCTCGCACGAGCGACGGGCGGATGCCCAAGCGTATGTCAGCTACCGAGGTGGCGCTCGCCGCGCTTCTTGGCAAGTTCGATCTGCCGCTGGCGCTGGCGGTAGCGTTCGCGGTCCTCGTCGGTGCGGACCTCGTGGCAATGGATGCAGGAGACGCCGTCCTCGTGGTGCGGTGAAGCCAAGTCCGCCTTGGTCAGCGGCTGGCGGCAGGCGTGGCAGAGCGTGTGCTCGCCTTCCTCGAGGCCATGGGTGACGGAGACGCGATCGTCGAAGACGAAGCAGGCGCCTTCCCAGAGGCTTTCTTCCTGGGGCACTTCCTCGAGATATTTCAGGATGCCGCCCTTGAGGTGGTACACCTCATCAAAGCCCTGCTCTTTCATGAAGGCGGTCGCCTTCTCGCAACGGATGCCGCCGGTGCAGTACATGGCGATCTTCGGCTTGTTGTGCAGGCCGGTGTTGTTGCGCACCCAATCGGGAAATTCGCGGAAAGTTTTGGTGTTCGGATCGACCGCGCCCTTGAAGATGCCGATTGCGGTTTCGTAGTCGTTGCGCGTATCGATGACGATCGTCTCGGGATCGGAGATCAGTGCATTCCAATCCTTCGGATCGACATAGGTGCCGACGATCTTGTTGGGGTCGATATCCTCGACGCCCATGGTGACGATTTCCTTCTTCAACCGCACCTTCATGCGCAGGAACGGCATGGACGATGCACGGCTTTCCTTGTGCTCCAGTGCGCCGAATTCGGGCTGCGCGCGCAGGAACGAGAGCACCGCGGCGATGCCGGCATCCGTGCCGGCGATCGTGCCGTTGATGCCTTCATGCGCCAGAAGCAGCGTTCCCTTGACGCCGTTTTCGTCGCAGACGGCCTGCAGCGGTTCGCGAAAATCGGCGAAACGCGGGAAGCGTGCGAAATGATAGAGCGCGGCCACCAGAAACTGGCCATGCGTCTCACCATGGGGCTCAGGGCGCGGGATCGTGAAAATGTCGGTCATGGCCCGTGCAAATACAGCTTTCGCGCCGCAAGCGCAATCGCGGCGGGGCCCAGGGGCACTCTGTCGCGGCGCGGACAGTCGGTCCGCCCGCCGAAATTTCGCCGAAACATCAGCGCGCGGCGTCGAGCCAGAGCAACCGGATCGTTCGGCTTTCGTCGTCCGGTTCCTCCTGGAAGACCTCGGCGGCGAGATCAAGAGCGTGCTTGCGCAAGCTTCCCTGTCGGTCGATGACGGCCGCGATGAGGTGGGCCTGATCCTGACTGTTACCGGCAAGCCCCGGATCCTCGTTGATCAACTGGGTCATGACCGCGAGATCGTTGAGGTGCCCGAGCGTGTCGACCAGCGCTTTAGCCTCGGCGCGCTTGGCCTGCAGGGCGGAAGGCCAGACCGCGTGCATCAGGCCGAGATGCATGCGGTAGTCCTGCGCCCGCTTTCGCAGCTCGTGGAACGCCGGGGCTTCCGAAGTCTCGCTGCATGCCTGCCGGGCGCGCTTGGCCCGCCTCAGAGTGCGCCGCCATCCCTTCGTCAGCCGGTCTGCGGTCTTGCGGCGTCGATCGTCGAATGTCACTTGGCTGAGGGCCTGCAGTGCCTGCTCGCAGCGCACGATGGTGGCTGCCACGCGGTCCTCGATATCGGTCGCGCTTGCCGTGATGCGGTCCCGGCGTGTCGTCAGCCGCTCGCAGACATGGGCGAGCGCCCGTTCTTCCTCCTCGTTGCAAGCGGCTGCCTTGAGGTAATGGGCGTTCTCGACCAGTGCGGCCGCGTCCCGAACGGTTGAGAGGTTGCGGGCCATGTCGCGGATGCGCGCATTTTCGTGCTTCTGAAAAAGCGGCACGTCCGCTGCGACGAGACGGTACAGCGAGCGCAGGCGCTTGAAGTTCTTGCGGGCGTCGTGGATCGCCTCGTGCACCCCGTCAGGCCGATCCTCGAGCTTCATCACCGCCTGTGTGAGCTGTTCGGCGGCGATCGTGCGGAAGTCTTCGGAAAAAGGCCGTCCAGGTTCGAAGGCGTAAGTCATGGTTGCGGTTCCGTCAGTCCTTCCGTGGCGAGGGACTGGTTGGAGTAGCGGCGATCGCCCGTGATTTCCTGCCCGACCCAATCGGGCAGCGCCGGCATGTCGGTCTCGCGCTTCATCTCGACTTCCGCAACGACGAGGCCTTTGAGCGCGCCTCCATAGACGTCGACTTCCCAGGTGAACCCCTTGTGCGGCACCCGGTAGCGCCTCTTCTCGATGACGATCCCGACCGCCTGGGTCAGCATCTCGCGGGCATCGTCCATCGGCAGGTCGTACTCGTATTCGTTTCTGACCAGTGCCGACTTGCCGATCTTGATGGTCAGCCGCGCCCATTTGTCGCCGTGGATGCGCACGCGCAGCGAGCGGTCGTCCATGGTCACGACATAGGCCTGCCTGAGGTCAATGCCCTTGTCCGCACGCTCTCGCCACCCATCGGAAGCGACGAGAAACTTGCGCTCTATTTCCTTCGCCATGGAAAATCCGCCATTTCGAGGGCCCGCGGCCTTCAACCTATCGCTTTCACGCAAAGGCTCAAGTCATCTCTTTGTCGCAAGTTGCATATTACCGTTGCCTTACATGCGAAAGCCGCGCTCCCGCCGCCTTGGGTCTCGACAACCGGTGGCAGGGGGAGTATGCGGAGGGCATATTCAATCGTTTTAAAAAGGACGATCGGCATGAGCGCGAAATCCGACAGGCTTCTTTCAACCCTCAAACTGGCGCCGGTTGTTCCGGTGCTGGTGATCGACGACGTGGCGACCGCCGTTCCCCTGGCGCGCGCGCTCGTTGCCGGCGGGTTGAAGGCGATCGAGATCACGTTGCGCACGCCGGCCGCACTCGAAGCGATCCGCGCCGTTGCCAACGAAGTCGAAGGCGCTGTTGCTGGCGCCGGTACGATCCTCAACGCCGCCCAGTTCGAAGCCGCGGTCGAAGCCGGCTCGAAGTTCATCGTCAGCCCCGGCACGACGCAGGAACTGATCGATGTGGCCAACGACCACGAGGTGCCGCTGCTGCCAGGTGCGGCGACGGCGAGCGAAGTCATGGGTCTGCGTGAAGAAGGCTACGACGTCATGAAGTTCTTCCCGGCCGAGCAGGCCGGCGGCGCCGCCTACCTCAAGTCGCTGTCCTCGCCGCTTGCCGGCACGCTCTTCTGCCCGACGGGCGGCATTTCCCTTGCCAATGCGCGCGACTATCTGACGCTGCCCAACGTCGTTTGTGTCGGCGGCTCCTGGGTTGCGCCGAAGGAACTGGTTGCCAAGGGCGACTGGGCCGGCATCACCAAGCTTGCGGCAGAAGCCTTCGTGCTCAAGGGCTGAGCGGCAAGCAACGCCTTCCGTTTTTTGAAAGGCCGGGTGGAGAGCCCGGCCTTTTTCTTTGGCTGTACGGCGTCGCTCGCCTCTGGCGCGAATTTGTATTTTCCCTGCAACGTTCCTATGTCTCAATCCATTCAGCGACGGGCGCGCGGGCGGCGCACCCTTGAGCTCGCCTTCAACCGCCCGGAACCGACAAGGAGCGAAACCCGATGTTCGACGCGAAGAAATTGCTGGATCAGTTTCTGGGATCGCAGGTGCCCGGTGCCGGCGGCACGGTGCGCGATCGCGCGACCCAGGCGACGCAGCTTGCCAAGGACAATCCACTGGCGAGCGGCGCCATTGCCGCTGTTCTGCTCGGCACCAAGTCGGGTCGCCAGCTGGCCGGCAACGCCGCCGTGCTTGGCGGTCTCGCGGCGATCGCCGGTCTCGGCTACCAAGCCTACAAGAATTATCAGGCCGGCAATACGCCGGGCGGTGCAACGGTTGCCAAGGGCGAGCCGGAACTTCTGCCGCCGCCGGCCGATTCCGGCTTCGCCTCTGCTCCCGAAGCCGTCAGCCATGATTTTGCGCTGACCCTCGTGCGCGCAATGATCGCCGCTTCGCGTGCCGACGGCCATATCGACGAGGCCGAGCGCCAGCACATCATGGACAAGCTGTCGGTCTCGGGCCTTTCGGCCGATGCCGCGGCCTTCCTCGAAGGCGAGCTTGCCAACCCGGTCGATATCGACGCGATCGTCGGCGCGGCAAAGACCGAAGAGGAGCGCGTGGAGATCTACACCGCGTCGCGCCTGACGATCGAGCCGGAAACCCGTGCGGAGCGCGGCTATCTCGACCTGCTCGCCGGACGCCTCGGACTTCCCGACGCGCTGGTCGATCACATCGAGGCGACGGTCTCGGCCGCCAAGGTGCCGGCCACCGCGTAGGATACCGTTCGGGGGGCATGGTTTCATCACCGGTTCGAACAGGGTTCATCACCAGTTTGAATTTGTGTCGGCCGCCACTCTGGCCTATGCCGAAGGGCAGGGATGAAGGAGGAGCGGCCGATGCAGGATCTGAAGAACTGGAAAGGGTGCCCGGCGCCGAAGGGCGTCGCGCTCGAAGGGCGTTTCGTCAAGCTCGAGGCCTATGAGCGCGACCGGCATCTGCAGGACCTCTGGGACGGCCTCGGCGGTATGGCGATCAACCCGCTGCTCAAATACTTCACGCAGCCGGATTTTAGGGATATCGACGCTTTCGATGCCTGGCTGACGGCGGCGCAGGAGAAATCCGGCTGGGTTACAGAGGTCTTCCGCGACAAGGCGACCGGCATTGTCGTCGGCATGGCCAATTACATGCGTGCCGATCCCGCCAACGGCGTCGTCGAAGTCGGCTCCGTGGCACACGGCGCCGCCATGGCCCGCTCGCCGCTCTCGACCGAAGTGCATTACCTGATGGCGAAGCACGCCTTCGAGGATCTCGGCTATCGCCGCTACGAGTGGAAATGCCATAGCGAGAACATGGCGAGCCGCAAGACCGCCGCCCGGCTCGGTTTTACCTTCGAGGGCATCTTCCGCCAGCACATGATATCCAAGGGCGGCAACCGTGATACGGCCTGGTTTTCGATGATCGACAGCGAATGGCCGCTGCTCAATGCCGCATTCGAAACCTGGCTTGCAGCTGATAATTTCGATGAAGACGGTCGCCAGAAGCGGCGGCTTGAAGATATACGTTCGGATCTGGAGCGGCAGGCGTCGAAATAGGCGCAGGCTGCTTAAGCCGCAGCAGACAACAACAGGGAAGTCATGCAGAACAAGGAAAAGTCACCGGCGATCGCCGCTGCGATCATTCTCGTCGTCGCCGGTCTCGGCTTCTTCGTTCTGCCGTCGATCATGCTCAAGCTCGGCGATATCTCGCCCTGGCTTGCTGCCGCCTTCGGCGTGATCTTCGTGCTCGGCTTCTTCCTGCTCTTCTGGCTGCGAGCCCGCTACCAGCGCAAGCGCGGGCTCTGACGGCCCGATCAGGCCGCGTGCGTCAGCTCTGCAAAGCCGCGCCGAGCAGCGCCAATCCCAGCAACAGAACCAGGGCAGCGCCGGCGATCTCGATGCCGTTCGAGATCCGGGCAGCCGCCGCGCCGTTTGCCGCATAGCGCAGCGCAACGCCCTTTGCGGTGACGGCCATGGTCGCAAGGATTGAGACGGTGATCGCCGTACCGATCGACATGGCGAAGACCGAAAGCACGCCGCCGAGGTAAAGCCCGTTCAGGAGTGCGAAGGACAGCACGATGAGTGCGCCGGAGCACGGGCGCAGGCCGACGGCGATGACTGCCGACCAAGCTTCGCGGAGCGCAAAACGATCCCCTTTCAGCATCGACGGGTCGGGCGCATGCGCATGGCCACAGCTCGAGCAGACCTCGCCCGGGCCATGGCTGTGCCCGTGGTGATCATGATGGTGGCTATGATGATGATCGTGATGATCATGATGGTGATCGTCCGCGAGCTGGACGTGCCCGCCGCCGGCAACGGAAGCCAAGGCAACCGGACGCAGCATCGACCGTAGCTTGCGCAGGAGAAGCCAGCCGCCGAAGGCGGCGATCAGCGCGTAACTTGCGATCTCCAGCCAGCGCGTGGCGCTGGTCATGCTGATCGAGGTACCGCGCAGGATGAGGTAAACGGCGCCGATCAGGAGGATCGCGACCACGCCCTGCAGCAGCGAGGACAGGAAGGAGAGCAGCACGCCGCGCTTCAGTTCCGTCTCGTTGGCGATCATGTAGGACGAGATCACCGCCTTGCCGTGACCGGGGCCGGCGGCATGCAACACGCCATAGGTGAAGGACAGGCCGACCAGCGACCAGAGCTGCCAGGGGTTCTCACGCATCCCCTTCAGCGCATTGGTCATCAGCCGGTAGAAGCCCTGCTGCTCCATGTTGATCCAGGCGAAGAAGCCGCCGAGAAAACCGGTCGTCTTGAACGCGGGCTCGGCCGTGCCGATGCCGAGGGGCGACTGCGCCGCGGCGATTGTTGCAGAAAGCGCCGTGACGACGAGCGCGGCCGTGACCAGACGTGCGATCCCGCGGGTGTTCAGCATGTGATCTCGATCCTGGTTGCAAACAGCTTCGACATGTCGGTGCCCGTCGGGTCGCTCCAGAAGGCGTCGGTCAAGGTGTCCTTGTTCTCGGCGAGAACTTCGTCGGGATCAGGGCGGACGACCTTGTGCTCACAGGCATTGATCTTGTCGCCGACGACGGTCAGGTCATCGTCGGTGGCGAAGTCCATGGCCGTATACATCGTTGGATCGTAGACGCCGAAGGAGAGCTTGCCCTTGAGCGGCATCGGCTCGGCCGGCTTGACCGCGAACATCATCAGCAATTGCCCGTCCTTGTAGTCGACGGTGATGTGATCCGGCTTGTTGACCTTGATGGTTTTGCCGTTGTCGAGGATCGTCGTGTAATAATTGTACTCGGACAGGGACTCCATCACCGTCTGCCCGACTTCGGCCAATTCATCCGGATCGAGCGTCGCGTTCGAGTTCTTGTCGAAATCGAGCACCACGCTGGAGGAGAACAGTTCGTCGAAGCGCCAGACGTTCCTGAGTTCGCTGATCTCGTCCTTGTCGTCGGAGACGACCTCGAGGCGCGCTTCCGCAAAAATGTGCGGGTGGGCAAAGGCCAGCGACGGGGCAGCCAGGGTGGCAAGGCCGGCCATGACGAGGCGTTTGGTTCTCATGTGGCGGCAATCCTTTCGGCTGGAGCAATCGCTCCGCGATTCGTTTCCGGGAATGTACCGGAAATGGGACGGAATTGGGACTTTGAGGTGCCGGCGCCCGATCACCGTGGCTTGCGAAACCAGGCGTGCAGGAAGTCGACGAGGGTTCTGACCTTGGCCGGGAGGTAGCGGCGATGCGGATAGATCGCATAGATGCCGCGGTCGCGGGGGAGGAAATCGTCGAACAGCGTCACGAGTTCGCCGGTAGCGATTTTCGGGCGGGCGATGAAGTCCGGGATGATCGATACGCCGAGGCCGGAGACGGTGGCTCTGAGGGCTGCAAGCGGGCTGTTGACCTCGATCGGGCCGCTGACGGGCACGGTGAAGGCCGAACCATCGGGCTCGACGAAGCGCCAGTTGGAATAGGAGCGGCCATTGGTATCGAGAATGCAGGGCAGCTTGGAAAGGTCCGTCGGGTGAGCGATGGGGCCAGATTTTTCCAGGAATTCCGGGGCAGCGCAGATCAGCACCTGGAAATCGTCGAGCTTGCGGGCGATCAGCGTCGAATCTTCGAGCCGGGTGATGCGGATGGCGACGTCGAAGCCTTCCTCGACCAGATCGACGAAACGGTCGTCGGAGATAATTTCGAGCGAGAGTTCGGGATGCTGCTTGCCGAAATCGACCAGCGACTGGCCGATGTCGGCATCGACGAAGGTGCGCGGCGCGGTGATGCGCAGCCGTCCCTTCAGGTCGGAGTTGTTGGCGCGCACGAGATCGGCGAGATTGTCGATCTCCTTCAGGATTTCCGACGCGGTGCGATAGTAGGTGTGGCCAGCCTCGGTCAGCGAGAACTGCCGTGTCGTGCGGTTGAGGAGCAGCGCACCGAGTTCATCCTCGAGCTCGCGCACATATTTCGAAAGCAGCGCCTTCGACTTGCCGACACGCCTTGCGGCGGCCGAGAACCCCTCGGCGTCCACGACATCGATAAAGGCGCGGATGCGGGTGAGTGTGTCCATGACGATCTTTCTTTCGTGCTCTCAATCGTGCTTCGCCGATTCGCCGGCGAAGGCCTCTTTCCGCGTCGATAATGCAGACGGCAGATTGTCCGTCGCTTGCGTCATTGCGCCGGGTTCTGCCTTCAGTGCCTGTTCTTATAAATAACAGTCTTCTTTCAATGCTTTAGCGTTGTGGACGATCTGGCGCCAAGCGTTCAAAATTTGTGAACATCGACAGTTTTGCCCGGCTGGAAAAAAATTCAACCGCGGTTGTGAAAAAACTCTTGATTACGACGGGCTTTTTTCTTACCTACGCCCTTGCCCAAAGTCGCACGTGCCTGTGGGTGTCCGCCGACCCTCGATTAGGTGAGGGTATCGGTAAGGTACCTGGAACTAACCCCTCCAGTCGCTATTCCGGCCAACCGGGAAATGCGAGGACATCTTGAAGCAACGACGGTGCGGGCCTTTCTGGTGTCTGCCGGCTTTCCAACAGCCGGGGTTACTGAAGAGGCACACCTTCATTGCCGGAAGTGCGGTTGGGTTATTCCCTCCAATCCATGGCAGACAAAGCCGAATTGAAGCCTAGGCGGGCTTTGATTCACCGTTCGCGCATCGAGCGCATGCATGGTTCCGGGGTCTCCACCGGCTGGTTCCAGAGCATGTGCGCGTATGCCCTTTGTCCTCCGCGAAAGCGGGGCATCTTGGATCAGGGGAATATGGCCATGACCACGGCTCGCATCATCGACTTCATCAACACCCGACGACCGGAAGGCCCGTGCCTTGTTGTCGACCTCGACGTCGTGCGCAACAATTTCAAGGCTTTCCGCCATGCAATGCCGGACAGCTCGATCTATTATGCGGTCAAGGCAAACCCGGCGCCGGAAATCCTGCGCCTGCTCGCCGGTATGGGCTCCTCCTTCGATTGCGCGTCCGTCGCCGAAATCGAAATGGCGCTCGACGCCGGTGCGACCGCGAGCCGCGTCTCCTATGGCAACACCATCAAGAAGGAGCGCGACATTGCCCGCGCCCACGCGCTTGGGGTCAACCTGTTCGCGGTCGACAGCCACGAAGAAGTGGAGAAGGTTGCCCGCGCAGCCCCCGGCGCCCGCGTGTTCTGCCGCGTCCTGACTGATGGTGAAGGCGCCGAATGGCCGCTGTCGCGCAAGTTCGGCTGCGTCCCGCAGATGGCCGTCGACGTGCTCGTCTACGCCCACCAGCATGGCCTCGTTTCCTACGGCGTCTCGTTCCATGTCGGTTCGCAGATGACGAAGCTGGATGCCTGGGATCAGGCCCTTGCCGATGCCAAGCGCGTCTTCGTGCAACTGGCCAAGCAGGGCATCGAGCTCAAGATGGTCAATATGGGCGGTGGCTTCCCGACGAAGTACCTGAAGGACGTGCCGACGGCGGAAGCCTACGGCCAGGCGATCTTCGGCGCGCTGAAGAAGCACTTCGGCAACCACATCCCGGAAACGATCATCGAGCCCGGTCGCGGCATGGTCGGCAACGCCGGCGTGATCAAGGCGGAAGTCGTTCTCGTCTCGAAGAAGTCGGACAACGACGCCCATCGCTGGGTGTTCCTCGACATCGGCAAGTTCGGCGGACTCGCCGAAACCATGGACGAAGCGATCCGCTACCCGATCCGTACGGCGCGCGATGGCGACGAAATGGAGCCTTGCGTGCTCGCCGGCCCGACCTGCGATTCGGCCGACGTGCTCTATGAGAAGAACATGTATCCGCTGCCGATCACCCTTTCGATCGGCGACGAGGTTCTGATCGAAGGTACCGGCGCCTATACGACGACCTACTCGGCCGTCGCCTTCAACGGCTTCGAGCCGCTGAAGGCCTATGTGATCTGATCCGGCCTGCTCCCGTCCTCGGGCGGGAGCGCCACTTCACAATTTTCGTTCGGTCCGCCTGAAGCGGTTTTGATGACGGGAGGCCCCGATGGCCGCTGTTGTTGACGCCCTGCGCGCGTTTTTCGCGCCCACTACATTTGTAATCGATGCGGAGAATCCGGGCGACGTCGTCGCGCGCGAGAACCTGCTCGACCGTGCCATGGGGCCGGAGCGCCGCCGCAAGTCGTCGGAGAAGCTGCGCAGCGGCCGGCTGCCAGCCGAAGGCCTTGCCTTCGTCGCCCGCGATGTCGATGGTCACGTGATCGGCACGGTCCGGCTCTGGAACGTCGAGGCCGGCGTCAGCCGTGAGGGCCATGCCGTGCCGGCGCTGCTGCTCGGTCCGCTCGCAGTCGACCCCGCCCATGAGGGCAAGGGCATCGGCGGCATGCTGATGCGGGCCGCGATCGAAGAGGCCAAGAACCGCGGCCATGGCGCGATCCTGCTCGTCGGTGATGCTGCCTATTACGAGCGCTTCGGCTTCTTTGCCAGCCGCACCCAGCATCTGGTGATGCCAGGGCCGTTCGAACGCGACCGGTTCCTGGCGCTCGAGCTTCGGGACAACTGGCTCGAGGGCACCGCCGGCCTGATCGTCGCCAGCGGCCGCAAGCTCGCCATGCCGCCGGTTCGCCGCGCCGCCTGAGATCTCTTTCCGCCGCCAACCCTGCGGTGGCGGATTTTTCGCTGCTCCCTCGCTGGTCCGATGTGATCGGCGAGGGGGCAGACGCATGACATGCCGGGCGCTCCCTGCTGATGGGTTCGTGATCTTCCTTGACAATGCGGCACCGCTGACCTGTCCTTGCGGCAAGGCCTCGTTGCAGGCGGATGGAAGTCTCGCGCATGGATCCGTTCATTTTCGGGGCAGCGACCCTGCTACCCTTTCTACTGACATCCTTCATCATCGAACTGACGCCGGGACCGAACATGGCCTACCTCGCCATGGTCGCGGCCTCGGAGGGGCGCAGGCCCGGCATGGCGACCGTCGCCGGCGTGGCGCTCGGCCTGGCCATCGTCGGCCTTGCCGCATCCTTCGGGGTCGCCGAGTTCGTCGGCCAGTCGGACATGCTCTATGGGGCGCTTCGCTGGGCAGGCGTCGGCTTCCTGCTCTATCTCGCCTTCGAGGCCTGGAACGGTGACGGTGAGGAGGCGGGGCCGAGCGGCAAGCCCGCATCCTTCTATTTCCGGCGCGGCCTGATCACAAATCTGCTCAATCCGAAGGCGGCGCTGTTCTTCGTCACCGTGCTTCCGACCTTCGTCGACGATACACGCCCGCTCTTGCCCCAGAACCTGACGCTTGCCGCGCTCTATGTGGGGGTCGCGACCGCGGTTCATGCCGCGATCGTGCTTCTGGCCGGGGCGTTGGAACCGGTCCTCAACTCGCCGGCACGCGAACGGTTGGTGCGGCGTGTGCTCGCGCTGATGCTTGCGGCCGTGGCGATCTGGTTCGGCTGGTCGACGCGCCGTTAAGGCGGGTCAGGACGAGCTCTCGACCTCGCGGGCGTCGTAGCAGACGAAGGCCAGCTTGTTGCCGTCGGGATCACGCACATAGGCAGCGTAGAAGCCATCGCCATATTGCGGACGGAAGCCTGGTTTTCCCTCTTCGCTGCCGCCGCGCGCCATGGCGGTCTCGAACAGCCGGTCGATGACCTCCGCGCTTTCCACCAGGAAGGCGGTCATCGCACCGTTGCCGATCGAGGCGGCTTTCCCGTCGAAGGGGTGGCAGGCAAAGAAACGCGGCGCCTTGTCATCATCCTTTCGACCCCAGGAGGAAACCTGCTCGTCGCAGTAGCAGCGCTCCTGGCCGATCAGCGCCATCACCGGATCGTAGAAGCGCTCTGCGCGCCTCAGGTCCGCCGTTCCGACCATGGTGTAGCCGATCATGCCTGTCTCCTCGCCTTGCCTGATGGGGGTGGTCCGTTTCGGTGGCAAGTCGTCTCACACCTGCTTTAGGCACGCAACAGCGGCGATCGGGATTGGAAGGAATGACCGATCGTGTCCGCGTCACCGCCCGCTTTTTCACGCGGGCTATTCGCCGTCGAGATAGGCGCGCCCGCGGCCGGACAGGCGATAGCCGACATCGAGGCTTTCGGTGAGGCCGAGCTCCTTCAATTTGCGGATGCGCGCCTTGAGCTTCAGTTTCTCCATGCCGATGGCGGCGCTCAGCTCCGCCGCGGTCGTCCCGTCACGGACGGCGATCAGCTGCAGTACCGGACGCGTCCAGCCCATGCCGGCGCTGTCGTCGAAGCGCGCGAGCTTGCGGTCGATTTCTGCCCGTCCTTCACCGTCGAGGTCAGCCGCTTCCCGCAGGGCGATGCGTGGATCGTCGCCGGCACGGTGGAAGGCGATGCGATAGCAGCGCCCTTCCGGGCGAGCGGCCAGCTCCTTCAAGAGAGCGCCGAGATCGACAAAGCCAGCTTTGCGGGCATCGCTGTCGGTAATCGCGCCTTCGTCGATCTCGTCGACGGCATCGATGGCGAGAACACCGACTGAGGTGCGCAAACTACCGCCGGCCTTGACCGTCGGCTTGGTCCAACGCCGGAAGGCCAAGGTCACGTCGCGGCTGGCGATGCCAGCGAGCACGTTTTGGCGAAACAGCATTTCAGGCGGTGGCGCGGCGATAGAGGGCGAGCGAGCCGGCGAGCGCCAGCAAGGCGCCGCCGCAGAGGCGGTCGAGCCAGACGGCGCCGGAACGCTTGAGGAAAGCTGCAGCCTTCGCGCCGAGCAGCGCATAGCCGAACATCACGGTGAAATCGACGGCTGCGAAGACGAGCGCAAGCATGGCGTATTGCGACGCCTGTGGTGCCGCCGGATCGATGAACTGCGGCAAGAAGGCGGTGAAGAACAGATAACCCTTGGGATTGGTGACAGCGACCAGGAAGCTTTTGAGGAAAATCGCGGCAGAGGAAACGGGAGCCGCGCCGCCGGCTTCGTTTGCCACCTGGATCGTCCCTTTCGACCGCAGCAGCATGATGCCGAGAAAGGCCAGATAGCCCGCGCCCAGCCATTTGACGACGGTAAACCAGAATTCGGAGGCCGCCAGCAGCGCGCCGAGGCCAAGCGCGACCGCGCCGATCAGCACGAAATCGGAGAGGACGGCGCCGACCATGCCGGCGATTGCGCGCCGCACCCCGTAGCGCGATCCGTTGGTGAGTGCGAGGAGGACCGTCGGGCCCGGTGTCGCGATGCCGATGAAGGCAACCAGCGCGAATGCGAGTATCGTCATTTCGGTCATGAGTTCCTCCCTCGTCGTCTCCTTCAGTCGTCCCACAGCTTTTGCGCGTGCGCAATCGTCTTTCGCGGGGTCGCAGCCGCATTTCCGGGCCTGGTTTGACAGTCGAGGCGGCATCCCCTATGGAAGCGGCAGGGTGAAGGTCCCTGCCGTCCGCGAGCGTCATGCTTTGGTGAAGTCCTTCTTTTGAGACACGGTCAGCCGAAACGGCATGCGAACCGGTGGCAATGCGGGCTCCCATCTTCAAGGAATGCATGCCGCTGCAGGAGACCTTCTCATGACGCGCGGATCAATCCCGCTTCCCTCGCTCGACGCCCTGAAAGACCAGGCCAAGCGTCTGCGCATCCGCCTCGCATCCGAAGGCGAAACCATCGGCCATTCCCGCTCGCTCGAACTGATCGCCGCCCAGTACGGCTATCGCGACTGGAACACGCTGCATGCCGCCGCCGGCAACCGGCCGCCCTTCAATCCCTGGATGCTCGGGTCCCGCGTGAAGGGGCGCTATCTCGGCCAGGCCTTCGAAGGCGAGATCCTGGGCGTCCAGGCGATCGCGGCGCAGCCGGGACGCTATCGTCTGACGATGAAATTCGACCAGCCGGTCGACGTCGTCACCTTCGAGAGCTTCTCGGCCTTGCGCCAGCGGGTTACCGCGACGGTGGACGAGAGCGGCCGCACGATCGAAAAAACCTCCAACGGGATCCCGCAACTCGAACTTGAATGGTGAGGCGCGAGCACCGCCTGCCGAGGCCCTGCGGACATGTTCGTTTCCGGTCCGGCGCCGAAGTTCAACCCAACGTCCCCGAGGCCGGCGCCTTCCGGGGACGTTTTGGTTTCCGGGATGATGACGGGCGCGCCGTGCTGAGCGCGCGGTCCTGCCGGCCCCTTCGGACATCACGCTTCCCAAGTCAGTTGCGAATGGGATGCATTTGCACTATTGATGTTGTTGCAAATGATTTGCAGAAGCAGGTGGATCGTTGCTGGCCCCAGTCAGGCGCGGTGCGGTGCGTGTTACCCAATGAGGGAGAGGGGCGAATATGGACAAGCCGACAAGACCGGACCTGCTGCGAAGGCGCAGTCTGCTGATGGGCGGGCTGGCGGCAGCGGGCGGAACGGCGATCTGCACCAGCGCCGCCTTGGGTCAACAACAGGCGAGCCATGTCGGTCATGCCGCGCCATCGGGAGCGGCGGGACAGGAGCCGATGCCCGCCATGGGGCATGGCGCGATGATGACGGTCGGCGAGGTCGATAGCGCCGTCAACGGCTTCGACCCGACGGAGATGCTCACAGATTGGGACACGGGTACGGTTTCGACGCTGCCGGACGGACGGACGCTGCGCACCTTCGAGATGACGGCGGAGGACCGCGAGATCGAAATCGCACCCGGCATCAAATTTCCCGCCTGGACCTATAACGGCCGCGTGCCGGGGCCGGCGCTGCGGGCCAAAGAAGGCGAGCGGCTGCGGATCGTCTTTCGCAACTATGCTTCGCATCCGCACTCGATCCATTTCCACGGTATTCACGCGGCGCGCATGGACGGCGTTCCTGGGGCCGGCATGGTCGATCCGGGTGACGAATTTATCTATGAGTTCGATGCCAAGCCCTTCGGCTGCCATCTCTACCACTGCCATGCGATGCCGTTGCGCCGGCACATCCACAAGGGCATGTACGGCGCCTTCGTGATCGATCCCGACCCGGAGCGCCGGCCGGAGCATGTGGAGGTCGCCCGCTCCCGGCTGCTCGGCACACCAGAGAACGCCGGCTGGCAGGAACTGGTGATGGTGATGAACGCCTTCGACACCAACTTCGATGCCGAGAATGAATTCTATGCGGTCAACACCGTCGCGCACGCCTTCATGAAACGGCCGATCCGGATCGTGAAGGGCAAGCCGGTGCGCATCTATCTCATCAACGTCATCGAGTTCGACCCGATCAACTCCTTCCACCTGCACGCCAATTTCTTCGACTATTACGACCAGGGCACGACGTTGACGCCGACCTTGAAAACCGTCGATCTCATTACCCAGTGCCAGGCGCAGCGCGGCATCCTCGAATTCACCTTCGCTGAGCACGAACCCGGCCTCTACATGTTCCACCCGCACCAGACCGAGTTCACTGAGCTCGGTTGGGTCGGCATGTTCGACGTGGTGGAGGCGCTCGCATGAACGAGATGCCAAGAGCTGCCATTCGCGCGGCAAAGACCAACCTGGTGTGGCTGGCGTTGCCTCTTATCGTCTTTGGCATCTCCGTTGCCTGGCTCGTATCAACCGATCCGTTGTCGGGCTTTCGCAACGGTGCGCCGCCGGTCGAAAACCTCACCTTCGAAAGAACCGTTCTCGACGATAGTGGTCTCAGTCTGCTTGTTCGCGCCGGCGGATCGGAACCGATGACGGTGGCGCAGGTCCAGGTGGACGACGCCTATTGGCAATTCGCCCAGGACCCGCCAGGGCCGATCGCACGCGGTGGGGCCGCATGGCTGAAACTGCCATTTCCCTGGATGCTCGGTGAGGCGCATGCAGTGAAGGTGGTGACCAACACCGGCGCCACCTTTGCGCATGACATTGCGGTTGCCGTGCCGACGCCCCAGGCGACGACGGGCCAATTGCGGCTGCAAGCCCTGGTCGGCATCATCGTCGGCATCGTGCCCGTGGCCGTCGGGCTGATGTTCTATCCGGTGCTGCGTGGTGTTGGGCGCGAGGGCATGGCCTTTCTGCTGTCGCTGACGATCGGCCTGCTCGGCTTCCTGCTGGTCGATGCGAGTGGCGAGGCGCTCGAGGTTGCCGGCGAAGCCGCGGCGATCTTCCAGGGGCCAGTCATGGTGGTGCTGGCGGCTTTAAGCAGCTTCCTTCTGCTGATGGCAATCGGCCGGCGAAGTGGTGCGCCGACCGGGCTGGCGCTCTCCACCTACATCGCGCTCGGCATCGGCCTGCACAATCTTGGCGAGGGGCTGGCGATCGGGGCCGCCTTTGCGGCCGGCTCGGCCGGGCTCGGCACCTTCCTCGTGCTCGGCTTTGCGCTCCACAATGTCACAGAAGGCATTGGCATCGCCGCGCCGATCCTGAAGAAGAGGCCGCCGTTCTCGGTCTTCGTCAGTTTGACGCTGCTGGCGGGCAGCCCGGCCGTCATCGGCATGTGGCTCGGGAGCCTTGCCGCCTCGGCGCAATGGTCCGCCTTGGCGCTGGCGATCGGGGCGGGCGCGATCCTGCAGGTGATCGTCGAAGTGGGCGCCTATCTGATGCGCCAGAGCGAGCGCCGGAGCGACGTGTTCCTGACGCCGCCGGTTTTGGCCGGCCTCGCAGCCGGTGCGGCATTCATGTATGCCACCGCGGCGCTGGTGAAGATCTGACAGGCAACAGGATGGGATCAGACGATCGTCTGGTCCATCTCCGCTGCCGGAATTTCATCGACGCGATGGATGCGCACGACGGTTGCCGGCACGCCCGCGACGGTGGTGCGCGGCGGAACGGTCTTGAGGACGACACTGCCGGCGGCGACCTTGCTATAGGCGCCGACCTCGATATTGCCGAGGATCTTGGCGCCGGCGCCGAGCATCACGCCGCGGCCGATCTTCGGGTGGCGGTCTCCGGTCTCCTTGCCGGTACCGCCGAGCGTGACGTTCTGGAGGATCGAGACCTGATCTTCGATGACCGAGGTTTCTCCGATGACGATGCCGGAGCCATGGTCGAGCATGACAGCCTTGCCGATGCAGGCGGCCGGATGAATGTCAGGTCCGAAGACGAGCGAGGCGAGGTTCGAAAGCCAGCTCGCGACTTCACGTCGGCCATCGACCCAGAGCTGGTGAGCAGCGCGGTAGGTCTGCAGTGCCTGAAAGCCCTTGAGGTTCACCAGCACATGCTTGAGGCCCGGGCAGGCCGGGTCACGCTCTTTCACCGCCTGAAGATCGGCTTCGGTCGCCAGCAGGATCTGAGGGTTTGCCTTGAAGACGTCGGTGAGCAGCTGCGCAAGCGAGCGTTCGTCGACGCGCGCGACGGCCAAGCCGGCTGCGAGCACGCCGGCCAGCAATTCGGCATCCGATCCGGCATCGATGATCGGCATCAGGGTGGGCGCCATGACCGGTTCACGTGCGGCAAGCGCGCGCGCTTCCGCCCGGATCAGGCTCCAGACCGCGCCATCAGCGAGCGGTGCCGCAAGCGAGCCTTCGTACCGTAGCGTCTCAATCAATGCGGTCATGCGCCACCGTTTATCCCGCGATATCGACGACGCCGCAGTCGCCCTCGGCCGAGCCGAAGGCCAGCTGCCGGCCATCCTTGTTCCACGCCATGGCGGTGATTGCGCCCTTGCCGGGACGGCGCAGCAGCACTTCCTTGCTGTCGGCAAAGCGTGCGCCGAGGATCATGCCGTCCTGATAGCCGATGGCGACGATATCTTCGGCCGGATGGCAGCAGACGGAGGTCACCATGATGTCGGCGCGGGTGCCGAGTTCGAGCGGCGCCTTGCCCATCGGGCCGTCCTTGCCCTGGAAGGGCCATACGATGGCAGCCGGCGCGCCCGAGGATGCGAGCCACTTGCCCTTGGCCGACCAGGAAAAGGACTTCACCTTGGCCGGATAGCCGGTCATGCGCATGTGGCGCGCTTCGGCGCCGGGCTTGGCGTCGAGCTTCCAGCCGTGCAGCGCGTTTTCCTGCATCGTGGTGACGAGGAAGCGGCCGTCGGGCGAGAAGGTGACGCCGGTGTGGGCGCCCTTCCATTCGAGGTCGATCGGCTGGCCCGATGTGCCGACCCAATGCAACGACACGCCGTTGTAGCGCGCTGCGGCGACGCGAAGGCCTTTCGGCGCGAAGGCGAGGCCTTCGACGGTGCGTTGCTCGGCGAATTCCTTCGTCGTGCCGTCGGCAAGCTTCACGTGCGTGGTCTTGCCATAGGCATAGCCAACGGCACCTTGCGGGCCGGCGGCAACCTGGGCGATCCACTTGCGCGGCGCTTCGGCGACCAGCGCCGTGGTACCGTCGGCGGCCGTGCGCATGACCTTGCCATCTTCGCCGCCGGTCAGCAGCGTATCGTTGGCTTCGTCGACCACGAGCGATAGCAGGCCTTCGTGGACCTCCGTCGTCTTGTGGCCGAGGTCGAGGCGGTGGATGGCGCCGGTGGCTTCGGCGAAGAAGGGGACGCCTTTGAGAAAGGACACGCCGACGACGTGACCTTCGAGATCGAGGGGAGCGACAGTCGGCATCAGTTCGGCTGCGCCTCGCAGGCCTTGAAGGTGCGCTCGAGCTTTTCGCGGTCGAGGTCACGGCCGATGAAGACGAGGCGGCTTTCGCGCTTTTCGCCTTCCTTCCACGCACGCTGGTGATCGCCCTCGATGATCATGTGCACGCCCTGAACGACGTAACGCTCGGCGTCGCCAGCAAAGGCGATGATGCCCTTCAGGCGCAGGATGTTCGGGCCGTCCGTCTGGGTGATCTTCTGGATCCAGGGGAAGAAGCGATCCGGGTTCATCTCGCCGCCGCGCAGCGAGATCGACTGCACCGTCACGTCGTGGATCGGCGAGGGGGCATCGTGGTGGTGATGATGGTCGTGATCGTGGTCATGATCATGATGATGGTGGTCGTGATCATGATCATGGTGGTGATGGTGATGATCGTGGCCGCAATCCGGACCGCAGGTGTGATCGTGTTCGTGATCGTCCTGGTCGAGGAAGTGCGGATCGTTTTCCAGCGCCTTTTCGAGATTGAAGGCGCCCTGGTCGAGGACCTTGGCGAGATCGATCTCGGAGCGCTGGGTGCGATAGATGCGGGCCGACGGATTGATGACGCGCACGGTCGCCTCGATGCGCTCCAGTTCCTCGGGCGTGACGAGGTCGGTCTTGTTGAGCAGCACGACATCGGCGAAGGCGATCTGGTCTTCGGCCTCGCGGCTGTCCTTCAGCCGGAGCGGCAGGTGCTTGGCGTCGACCAGCGCGACGACGGCGTCAAGCTCGGTCTTGGCGCGCACGTCGTCGTCCATGAAGAAGGTCTGGGCGACCGGGACCGGGTCGGCAAGGCCCGTGGTCTCGACGATGATCGCATCGAAGCGGCCGGGGCGGCGCATCAGGCCTTCCACCACGCGGATCAGGTCGCCGCGCACGGTGCAGCAGACGCAGCCGTTGTTCATCTCGTAGATTTCCTCGTCGGATTCCACGATCAGGTCGTTGTCGATGCCGATCTCGCCGAACTCGTTGACGATGACCGCGTATTTGCGGCCATGGTTCTCGCTGAGGATGCGGTTCAAAAGCGTCGTCTTGCCGGCGCCGAGATAGCCGGTGAGCACGGTGACGGGGATCGGCTTCTGCGGGGATGTTTCGGTCATGGGAACCTCTGGGATTTCCGGATGCGGGAGCAGGCATCCTAGTCGCGTCTCATATAGGAGATGCGGCGGCGATGCGCAAATGGCGCAGGCGATTTTGCCGGTCGGGCGGCGTTGATCGCTGCGATCCCGATAACCCTCCTTTCATCAAGATCGGCGAGAGTGCGGGGCACATCGAAGGGGTGCGCACGTGAAGACGATTTCCATCAACGGCCGGTTCCTGACCCAGCCGCTTACGGGCGTGCAGCGCTTCGCCCGCGAGATGACCCGGGCGCTCGATCAGCGCATCGCTTCGGGTGCGGTGCCGCATGCGCTGAAGGGCGTGCGCTGGCGGCTCCTTGCTCCCGGCAAGGCTGTCGACGATCTCGGCCTCAAGGCGATTTCGGTGGAGCGCTTCGGCTCCGGCCCGGGCCATCTATGGGAGCAGGGGCCACTCTTCTGGCGGTCACGCCGCGACACGCTCATCGGCTTCGGCGGCAGCGGTCCGGTGCTGCATGGCGACCAGGCGGTAGTGATCCACGATGTCACGCTCTTTCGCCATCCCGCCTCGTTCGGGCGCGGATACCGGCTGTTCCACGGAACGCTCGGCTATCTTCTCACGCGGAGGGCCAAGATCGGCACGGTCTCGAACTTCTCGCGCAAGGAACTAGCCGACGTCTTCCGCGTGCCTTCGGCCGGTATCGATGTGATCTACAATGCGACCGATCACTTCGCCGGCCTTCAGCCGGACGACGGTGTCATCGCGCGGCTCGGGCTGACCGATACGCCCTTCTTCCTTCTGGTCGGCACGCTGAAACCCAACAAGAATGTCGAGTTTGCCGTGCGCGCCTTCGAGGCCTTGGGTGCCGGTGACCACAAGCTGGTCGTGGTGGGCGGCACCGATCCGTCGGTTTTTCGCGATATCGCGCCGACGTCGAAGGGCAACCTGATCTTTCCGGGGCGCCTGACCGACGCGGAGATCGCCGGGCTGCAGCGCCACGCCGTCGCCTTCGTCTTTCCGAGCCTCTACGAAGGTTTCGGCATCCCGCCGCTGGAGGCGATGACGCAAGGCTGCCCGGTGCTGGCCGCCGACATCCCGCCGGTGCGCGAGGCCTGCGGCGACGCGGTTCGCTATTTCGATCCGTTGAAGGCGGAAACGCTGGTCGAGGCAATGCGGATGATTTCGGCCGACGCGACTTTGCGTCGTGAGTTGACGCATGCCGGTTACGACAATGCCAAGCGCTTTTCCTGGGATGGAAGCGCGGTGGTGCTGCTCAACATGCTGGCTGCCAGCCGGGCTTGATGGCTGCGGAGGGCGTTAGAGGTCGAGCACGCGCATCGGGTCCAACCGTCCGCGCAGCATATCCAAGACGGCGATGACGTTGCCCTTCAGCCGACCGCGGCGGTCGACGAGGCCTTGCGACCTGACGCTGCCGAGGATGTTGGCAGCGACGTTGCCCCCCATCAGACGCAGCGCCCATTTGAGGCCGACCGTGCCCTTGTTGCGCAGATAGAGCGGATTGGCGACCTGCGAGTAGCCGAAACGCAAACCCGAGGTGCGGCCGCGCTTGTTGCCGAGATGGACGCCGCGCAATCTCGGCGACTTGACGATGCGCCCGCGTGACGCAAGTCGCCGGCAGAAATCGACGTCCTCCTGCCAGCCGTAGAGCGGCAGGCGCTCGTCGAAGCGGGTGTGCTCGACGGCGATCGCCGCAACACGGAAGGCCATGTTGCAGCCGTAGGCATTGAAGGCGGGTGTGATTTGATCCTCGGGCGCGGGACCGGCGTCGCCATCGAGGATCGCCTTCGCATCGGCCACCGAAATGCCGGGTCCGTGAATGCCGTCTGCCAGAACCAGGCCGGTTGCAACGACGATATCCGCCTCGCGCGCAAACAATCGCTCGGACTCTGCGAGAAAGTCGTGGTGTGGCAGGAAGTCGTCGTCGAAGAAGACGATTAGGTCGGCGGTCGTCGCGTGGTCGAGGATCGCATTGCGCTGCGCGCTCGAGCCTTTGCTGCCCTTAACGACGCGGACGTCGACTGCGAGGGCACTGAGGCGGTTTTCGTCGATGTCCTCGGGCGCGCTCGGGCAGACCAGGATGGAGTCCGGCAAGCGGGTCTGCCGCGTCAGATGCAGCAGGGTCTCCGAAAGGACTTCGCGGCGGCCTGCGGTCGCTATGCCGACGACGATGTTCATGGCGGACTCTCCGAACGTTTCGGCGGCGATCTAACCGGAAATTCGTGCAGTTTTTCTTAGCGCAATTGTTTCCAGCCCTATGGGGCCGGAGCCCGCATCATCAGCCGCAATTGGTTGAGTGCGAGCAGGCACAGGACGCCGCCCCCGAGGATGCCGGCGCCGATCGCGAGATAGCTGGTTTCGCCGGCGAGCGCGAAGGCGAAACCAGCCGTGGCGAGCCCTGCGGCGGCAAGAAGCACCGGCGACCAGGGGAGGTCGAAGGGAAGCACCGCCATCAGGCGCAGACCGAAGGCGGTCGCAAGGACCGCGCCGATCGCACCACCGGTCGCAAGCGCCGTATCGCTCGGGCCTGCGACAACCAGTGCCGCGAGCGCCCCGAGGTTCAGCAGCAGGCAGTCGATGACGGCGAGCAGAAGGATCAGCGCAAGACGCTGCTTCAGGTGCAGCGGCGTCGGCAACATGATCTGCGTCAGCGTGCGGGCAAGCGAAATGAGGATGATCGCGGGCGCCGTGGCGAGGAACCCCTGCTGCAGGTCCGGGCTGATGACGACCCACGTGACCGGCAGGAGCACTGCAAAGATGCCGGCCGCCATCATCAGCGCGAAGCTGGCAAGCAGGGCATAGTATTGCCCGAGCGTCCGGGCGAGGTCCGCGCGGTTGTCGGTCCGGTCGTGGGCGGCGACGATTTCGGGGTACTGGATCGCCTGAAGCGCCGAAACGATGAGCACGAAGGGCCGCTGCAAAAGGTCGAGCGCCAACAGCGCGCCGGCGGCACCCGTCGCTCCGAGAACGGACGTCAGCAGCGTCTTGAGGGCGAGCGGCGCGAACATGGCGGCCGTTGCAGCGCCGGCCGAAACGCTGCCATAGACGAGGTGCTTGCGGAAGCGCGCAGTCTCCAGTGCAACGGTCGGTCGCGCTGCCGGGCTGCGGGAAAGAACCGAGGCGAGCAGGCCGTAGGCAGCGTAGCCGGCCAGAAGCCCCGTGACCGTTGAGAGGAAGGTGGGCGAGGCCAATGCCCCGGCGAGCGTGCCGACTGCCAGAATTGTGGCGCGTGATCCCTGCAACACGGAAAAGGCGCGAAAGTCCTGACGAAACCGCAGCATCGTCAGATGCAGGTCGCTGCCCCCTTGCGCGATCGACACCAGACCGCCGACAAGGGCGACGACCGCCGGCACGCCGAAGAACACGGCTATCGAGGCTGCGGCCAGGCAGAGTGCTGCGCAGACCGTCGCTTCAACGAGGATCGTGCGCCGCTCAGCCGCCTCGCTGTCAGCGTCCGGCCCCGGATAGAAGCGGGTGCAGGCGAAGCGCACCCATTCGAAAGCGGCGATCGCTGCGAATTGGCAGATCGAGATGAACAACGAATAGCTGGCGTAGTCCGCAGGCGCCAGCCAATGGGCGACGATGATCAGCAGGCCGAAGGCGATGACGGCCTGATAAAAATAGGCGCCGAGCGCTATGATCTTCGCCATGGGTTCTCTGCTCTTCCAACGGACGTCCTTGATAGCGCAAAACCGCAAAGAAAGTGTTTGCCGGGCGTCGGTTCACGCGTCAGGCGAGTTCAGACGGGTCGAAATCCCTGACGTCTTCGAGCAGTTCGACAAGGCCTTTGACGGCATAGGCAAGCAGCGCCTCGCCGCGCGCAGCCGTTGCGGCTGACGCGTTGCCGGCAACGCCATCGGCGTTGAGGTCGCGCATCTTCCAGCCGAAGGCATGCGGGCCGTAGGCACGCAGATGCTTGAAGCGACCGGCAAAGTCGCGCTGACGCGAGGGGAAATCGGACGCTTTTGTCGTGTCCACCTTGTCGGGATGCAGCGCCAGCATCACCGAAGTCTCGATATCGCCGCCGTGAATGTCGAAGGCCTTGTCTTCTGGCGCGATCCAGCCGTCCGGCTGGCCGAAGCGGGTCCAGCTGGTCGCGACCGCCAGCATGTTCAAGCGCACGCGCGCTTCGGTCGCGACGATCGTCATCAACGGCGAATTGCCGCCGTGGGCGTTCAGCATCACGAGCTTGCGAATACCAAGGCCATGGAGATCCCCGGCGATGCCGAGCCAGCGCTCGACCGCCTCGCTGTAGCCAAGCGTGCGGCTGCCGGCGACATCCATGTGCTCGATCGAGTAGCCGACCGGCTCGACCGGCAGGAAGGTTACAGGCAGATCGGCGGGAAGCGCGGCGATGGTGCGCGAGACGATGCCTTCAGCAATCAGCGTGTCGGTTTCGAAGGGCAGGTGAGGTCCGTGCTGCTCATGCGCGCCGAGCGGCAGCACCGCGATCCAGTCGCGGCGGGCGTCAGGCGGAAGGTCGGCCGGATTGTCCTGCCATCGCGGCTCGGGCATCGACATTTCTCTTCGATCCTCCACGTCAATTGTCGTAAAATTGTTATTTGAGTCATACAGTTCGTAATCGCAAGCTGTATTGTTATAAGTGTTCGAGACGGGATTCGGCAGGAGGTCCAATGGGCAAGAAGAACAAGGCCGAAAAGAAGGGCAAGAACGGCAAGAAGAAGGACGAGCTCCTGATCGAGCCTCACGATCTTGCCGCCGTCCTTGTCCAGGCTGCGCGGTCGATGCGCACCGTGCTCTCCCGCAATCTGCTCGAAAGCGGCCTCTATGCCGGACAGGATGGCGTCATGCTGGCGCTGGCCGAGACCGACGGTCTGACGGCCGGCGGGCTCGCGGTCAAGCTCGGCGTCAAGGCGCCGACCATGACCCGCACCATCGGCCGCATGGAAGCGCAGGGCTTTCTCGAGCGGCGTCCGGACGACGATGATGCACGGCTCACCAAGGTCTATCTCACTGAGCCCGGCCGCAACCGGCTGCAGACGATCGCCGAGGCCGGTCAGCATTCTGAAAAGCTCGCGACCCGTGGTCTGACCGACAAGCAGGTTCGCACGCTGATGAAGCTGCTGCGCGCCGTTGACAGCAATCTCCAGGCTGCGCGCGCGGCCGATTGAACCTGATTTGCCGCATATTGCCGCGGCGATTTAAACAGTTTAAATAGGGATTTAAATTTATGGCACGCGTGCCGTCTCAAAGGCGCGCGAAGGATGTCGAACGGCTTGACGCACCGCTCCTGGCTGGGGTTCGTGCGGATGGGGCGAAACAGGCTTACAGGGGGCATCGTGGCGCAAAAGGTCAAGCTTTCGACGATCGCGGAAACACTCGGTCTTTCGACGGCGACGGTATCCCTGGCCCTGCGTGACAGCCCGCTGGTGGCGACCGTCACCCGCGACAAGATCAAGGAACAGGCGCGCGCGCTCGGCTATATCTACAACCGCCGCGCCGCCAGTCTCAGGACATCACGATCGGGCATCATCGGCGTCGTCGTGCACGACATCATGAACCCGTTCTACGGGGAAATCCTGAAGGCGATCGAGGCCGAACTCGACCGCGACAAGCAGACCTTCATTCTTTCCAATCACTACGATTCCGTCGACAAGCAGCGCGATTTTATCGAGACGCTGCTGCAGCTCGGCGGTGACGGCGTCATCATGTCGCCGGCGATCGGCACGCCGCTGGAGGACATCCAGCTCGCCGAGGACAACGGCATGCCGGCGATCCTGATCGCCCGCTCGATCGAGGGCGTGGACGTGCCGATCTTCCGCGGCGACGACGCCTACGGCATCTCGCTTGCCGCCAACCACCTGATCGGCCTTGGCCACCGCTGCATCGCCATGGTCGGCGGCACGGACGAGACCTCCACCGGACGCGACCGCTACCAGGGCTACGTCAACGCGCTGCGCAAGGCCAACATCGAGGTCGATCCGGAACTGCGCATTCCCGGGCCCCGCACGAAGCAGGGCGGCTTCGAGGCCGCAGTGCACCTGCTTTCGCTGCCGCAGAAGCCGACCGCGGTCGTCTGTTGGAACGACCTCGTGGCGATCGGCATGATGAACGGCATCGCGCGCGCCGGTCTCGTGCCAGGCGTCGACATCTCCGTGACCGGCTACGACGACCTGGAAGAGGCGTCGATCGCGACGCCGGCGCTCACCACCGTCTGGAATGGGCAGGCCGATGTCGGCCGCAGTGCTGCCCGCGCACTACTCGACAAGCTCTCCGGCAGCCATGAGCCGGATGGAATTCACCTGATCAAGCCGGAGATGCGCATCCGGCAGTCGACCGGCCCCTTGCGGGTCATCGCCTGAGGTCCATCACCCGCAAGGAAAATTGCCATGTCTGCCTGCATTCGCGTTCTCGTGCCCGGAAAAATCAATCCGCGGGTGATCGATCGTCTGGCGGAACGGTTCGAAGTGGTGCGGATCGAAGGTGCCGATGCGACGCTGGTGACGCCGCAGATGCAGGACGTCAAGGCGATCGCCGTTTCCGGGCGCGTGCCGGCTGCACTGATGGACGCCCTGCCGCAGCTTGAGATCATCGCCAATTTCGGCGTCGGCTACGACGGGGTGGAGGTCGGGCATGCCGCGGCCAAGGGAATTGCCGTCAGCAACACGCCCGACGTCCTGACGGAAGAAGTGGCCGATACCGCGGTCGGGCTGCTGCTCAACACGCTCCGTCAATTGCCGCAGGCGGAGCAATGGCTGCGCCAAGGTCGCTGGAGCCGCGAGGGCGCCTTCCCGCTATCGCCGCTGTCGCTGCGGGGTCGAAGCGTCGGTCTTTACGGTCTCGGGCGCATCGGTCTTGCGATTGCCAAGCGGCTCGAAGCCTTCGGCGTATCGATCGCCTATCATACGCGCAGCCCGCGCGAAGGCCTTGTCTATGCCTACCATTCGACGCTGACGGGGCTCGCAGCTGCGGTCGATACGCTTGTTGTCATCGTACCCGGCACCGAGGCGACGCGGCGGACGGTCAATGCCGAGGTGCTTGCCGCGCTTGGCGGCAATGGGGTGCTGATCAATGTCGGACGCGGCTCGACGGTCGACGAACAGGCCTTGATCGCGGCGCTTCAGGCGGGCGTGATCGCCGGTGCCGGTCTCGATGTCTTCGAGAACGAGCCGCAGGTGCCGGAGGCGCTTGTGGCGCTGCCGAATGTTTCGCTCCTGCCGCACGTGGCCTCTGCCTCGGTGGTGACGCGCAACGCCATGGCCGACCTCGTCGCCGACAACGTCGTGGCGTGGTTCTCGACCGGCAAAGCGCTGACGCCCGTGCCGGAAACACCGTTCACGCGACGCGCGGACTAAGGCCCGACGTCGACGCGCCAGGCGCAAGGTCAAACAGATAGCTCAGGCGGCCAGACGAGCGGCGGCGTAGGTTCTGACCGCATCGCCGAACGCCTTGAACAGGCTCGCGGACGGCGTGTCCGTGCGCACCCAATATTCCGGATGCCATTGCACGCCGACGGCAAAGGCCTTGGAGCCGATCACCGAGACGGCCTCGATCGTGCCGTCGTCGGCAACCGCTTCGACCGCAAGACGGGGCGCGGCAGCGCCGATCGCCTGGCGATGGAGCGAGTTGACGCGGATGCGGCCGGCGCCGAGCACCGGCGCGAGGCAGCTTCCTTCCTTGACGATCACGTCCTGGCGGATGCCGTAGGCGACGTCGAGTTCCTTCACGTCGGGCTTGCGGTGATCCCAGATGCCCGGCAGGTCCTGAATTTCGGATGCGAGCGTGCCGCCGAGCGCGACGTTGAGTTCCTGAATGCCGCGACAGATGGCGAGAAGCGGCACGCCGCGCTCCAGCGCGCGGGTGATGAGCGGCAGGCTGGTCGCGTCGCGGCCGGGATCGAAGGGGCCGTCGCTCTCCTTGGCCTCGGCTCCATAGAGCGAGGGATGGACGTTCGAGCGGGCGCCACTTGCCAGCACGCCGTCGACCCGGTCGAGGATCTCGTCGATGTCGTTGCCGGTCTCGAGTGCCGGGATGAGGAAGGGCATGACGCCGGCGCCTTCGACGGCGGCGCGGACATATTGATGGGCAACGACATGCCAGACATTGCCGTCGAATTCGCGGAAATCGCACGGGATGGCAACGACAGGTTTCGACATCATCAGGCTCCGTTGGATGCTTGAGAAAAGCCTTGCCTTCAGTTGCAGATGAAAGTCAACTGAGAAGGTGGTGAGCGCGATCGTCGCGCCGATCCCGGGCAGCGAGACAGGAGGAGCGATCCGAAACGGCAGGAAATCGCAGGTATTTCTTCAAGAACGAGTAACCATCACAGGCGCAAGTTTGGGATCATCTACGGGCGTCGCAGAATTGTCGAAGTTGCGATCAAGCCGTTTCATTGTGTGAATGCCTATGTTTGGTTGTAGAAACCGAGTATTGTCCCGTGCGGTTCGCACTACTGAGTTGAACTCTTGGGCGATGCCGGCGAAGACCCGTGGTTTTGCTGGGATTCGGTACATTTTTCGGGGCGTTAGACGAAATCTTTCGTTAAGTGATCACCCCTAACAATCCGGTAAACCGGAGCTTGGTTCATGATGCGACTTGGACAGAGCGCTCTTCCGACTGACGTGTATCTGTCATCCGTGAGCTCGCTCTACGAACATCGCAAAACGCTGGTGATCGGCATGCTGTCGCATGTCGTGACGTTCCTGCTCGTCTATCTGAAAACCAGTGATCCGCTCTATCTCGCCTGCTCCGGTGTGATCTTCGTCCTCTGGGCGCTGCGCAATCTCGACATGGCGCGGTTCGACCGGCAGGATTTCTCCAATGCTGATCGGGCGATGGTCCGCAAGTGGGAGAACCGCTACATCGTCGGCGGCGTCAGCGTCACGCTCACCTGCGGTATTGCCTGTGGCTACGCCATCGCCATCAGCCAGGACTCCTTTTCCGAGCTCGCCACCATTTCGGTGACGCTTGCGTCGATGATTTCGCTCGTCGGTCGCAATTACGGCTCCGAGCGGGCCGTGCTCCTCTTGTCTTCCTCGGCCTGCCTGCCGATCGTCATCGGCCTGATCACGCTGCAGGACGTGTTCATGCTGGCGCTTGCCGTGCTGATCCTGCCCTTCATCCTGTCCACCTGGATGATGGCCAACAATGTGCGCGCCTTCCTCTATGAAAACGTGATGGCAGCGCGCGAGATCGCCACGATCGCCGGCCAGTTCGACACGGCGCTCAACAACATGACGCATGGGCTGTTCATGCTTGATGCCGATGGCCGGGTGGTCGTCGCCAACGAGCGGGCCTGCGAACTGCTGGCCCTCGGCGACCGCACCGAACTCAAGGGCTGGCTGCTCGATGATGTGATCCGGCGCGGCGCCCGGCGCATGCGGCTCGATCCGGACAAGACCAAGGCCATTTCGCGCCAGCTCGACCTTCTGCTCAAGGGCAAGCGGCCGCAGGTGCTGATCCCCGTCAGCGAAGAGCTGCATCTGGAATTTTCGGCGAGCCGCCGCGATAACGGCGACACGGTGCTGATTTTTGAAGACGTGACCGCGCGCGTCCAGGCGGAAAAGCAGATCCTGCATATGGTGCGGTTCGACAAGCTGACGCAGCTGCCGAGCCGCGACTATTTCGGGGAGCTGGTGCAGGCGACGGTGAGCGCGGACGACACGGCCGAACGGTTGGTCGGGTTGATGGTTCTCGACGTAACGGAATTCAAGCACGTCAATGACATGCGCGGCCATATCGTCGGCGACAGACTGCTTCATGCGATTGCCGGCCGGCTAAGGGTGCTTGCCGGTGACGATGCGATCGTCGCGCGGCTGATGGGCGACGAGTTCGTCGTGTTCATTCCCGATGGCAGTGACGCTATTGCACTCGAAGAGCGGATGCGCGGACTTCATGCCGATCTGCGCGACACTTACGAAGCCGGCGGCTTCACCTTCAGCATGACGATGAGCGCTGGCATCGTCATCGCTTCGAGCCTCGACCTCAAGCTCGAGGACTTGCAGATCAAGGCGGATCTTGCGCTTTCGGAAACAAAGCTGCGCAACCGCGGCGGCTGCACGGCCTTCGAGGCCGAGATGGATGCGCGCTACGTCGATCGCCAGAAGCTGAAGGCGGACCTGCGCGAGGCGATCAACGCCCGCTGCCTGACGCTCTCCTACCAGCCGATGTTCGCCCCGAACGGCGGGCGCGTGGAGTGCTGCGAGGCGTTGGCGCGGTGGACCCATCCGGAACGCGGGCCGGTGCCGCCGAACGTATTCATCCAGCTTGCCGAAGAGCTCGGGCTGGTCACGGAAATCACCCGCTTTGTTCTCGATCAGGCGTGCCGGGACTGCATGAACTGGCCGGGCGACGTATCGGTGTCGGTCAACCTGTCGGTGCTCGACCTTCGCAGCAGCGAAATCGTGGTCATGGTCACGGACGCACTTCGCGGAACCGGTCTCGATGCCGCGCGGCTGCATCTGGAAGTGACGGAAAGCTGCCTGATGGACGAGCCGCTGAAGGTGCAGGCGATCCTGCGCGAACTGCGCGGACTGGGCATCACCATCGCCATCGACGATTTCGGCACCGGCTACTCGAGCCTCAGCTATCTCGATGCCCTGCCGGTCGACATCATCAAGATCGACCGTTCCTTCGTGCGCAACATCCGCGAGGATTCTCGGCGCTTCAAGCTTCTGCGCGGGACCGCCAACCTTGCCCGCGCGCTCGGCCTGCGCATCGTCGTCGAAGGTGTCGAGACGGCGGACCAGCTACAACTTATCAACGAGCACAATTGTGCCGATCTGATACAGGGCTTCGTCTTTGCCGCGCCCATGCCGGCTTCGGCCATTGCTACGCTTTGCAAGAATGGTGTGCCAAAACGAGGCACAAAAACCACCAGCAAGCGCATCGCCTAACCCCTGAAATCTTCTTAAAACTGTCCTGTTTTGCTGCTGGTTTTCCGGTAGCAAGTCATTGATTAGGTGCGCCAAATTGATCCCGCTTTGGTGCGCTTGATTTCAAATCGAGCAAATAAGTTCACGAATTTTTATGGTTAACGAAAAGTTAACGGTGAACTGTTTCGATTTGCGGTTGCCGCCTCATCACCCGTCAATAGGTTAACGATTTGTTAACCATGAGGTGTTGAGTATGGGTGAGAAGGTTCACCAGGCTGAGCCTGGGCGCTTTTCTGAAAAACTGATGCAATTGCTCGATCGCGTCGAATACCGGCGGGTCGAAACCGGCGAGGACATGGAGGACATCGCGCGGCTGCGCTACAAGTCCTACAAGTCCGTCAATCTGATGGAGTTGACCGGCTCGACGCTGATCGACGATCTCGATTTCGACAGTCACGCCTATGTCTTCGGTCTCTATCTCGACGAAGTGCTTGTCAGCACCGTGCGCGTTCATCATGTGACGTCGGATCATCGCGCCAGCACGTCGGGCATGATCTTCGCTCCCGAGATCGACGCGTTCCTCGACGCCGGCATGGTGCTGGTCGATCCCGGCCGGTTGGCGGTCGATCCTGACGTGATCGGCGACGAGATGCGGGCGCTTCCCTATCTGACGCTGCGACCGGTCGCGATGGCGTGCGAGTATTTCGCTGCCGACCGCTGCCTGACGGCCTGCCGTCCGCGACACGCGGCTTTCTACAAACGCATCTTTGCGTCGGAGACGGTTGTCGCCAAGCGCGAGAACCTCGGTGTCTACAATGCCGACGGCGCGCTTCTGGTGGCACAGGTGCGGGGGCAGCGGCCGTCGATCCTCGACCGCTACCCGGTCTTCGATTCCGAACCGTTCGAACGCCGCATGATGTTTGCCGACCGCAGCGAGGTGCCGTTTGCGCCGCTGACGATCCTGCCGACCGCGCGCATGGCGCAGACCGGCTACGGCCGCTCCTACCGGACGTCCGTCTTCCGGTAAGCGGCCTCGATTGCGAATGCGAATTCGGGGCGCGTCGAGGCGCGCCGCACCTTGCTGTGTGGCGTGACATTTCGCCCCATCAGGTATGGCTAAAGAACGGGTTTTCGTTGCGCCAGCCGTGCGCATTGTGTAAGGGCAGCTATAAGGGTTTCGCGGCTTTTCGCGAGACCGTGCTTCGATAGGGCGGCGATGACCCCAAGGTGGCGCCGCGGCATTCAGGGAGAATTTTGAACGATGGCTGAGCATCATTCTGGACCGGTCGATGTGGGCGCTCCGATGGACTATCCGGAACACGAGAAGACCTACCTCATGTTCCTGAGTGCCTCGAAGTACGGCACGCTTTTCTGCGTCGCCCTGCTGATCGCGATGGCTGCCGGCTTCTTCACGACGATGGGCCTGATCTCCTCGATCGTGCTTTTCATTCTGATCAACGTCGCCGGTTTCTTCTTCCTTCGCTAATCGGCGCGACCAAACCGACCGTTGAGGGAGCGCAGACCGTGCTTCCTCGGCGACCGGGCGTTTGCCCGGAAGAAGTTGCATGTCGCCGGCTGGAGGTGCCGACGCATATGGCTTGAGGCCCGGATGCCCGTCGGAGGGCAGGGGCGGATAATCCTCACCCGAGTGAGGGAGGAGTGGACAGCAGGCCCGCAGAGCCCGGTTGCGGCTCGATGCCGGTGGATCGCCAAAGGTCCCGCATCCAGGCGATGGCTTGCTCCAGACGATTGCGCCGGGCACAGGTGTGCCGCGCACATGAGGGCGTGTCGGCCCGGTAGGCCACCCGCTTTGCAGTCGGAGAGAATGCCCGCATTCCGGCCCTGGCTCGATTGCGGCCAGGAGGGGGGACTTGTGAGCGAGATCGTCTTCGTCGCCAAGGAAACGGATCCGAACGAGGGTCGCGTTGCCGCATCACCGGATACTGTGAAGAAACTGAAAGGTCTCGGCTTCGACGTCGTCGTCGAGGCGGGCGCCGGGTTTCTGTCGCGCATTCCGGATGCCGAGTTCGAAAAGTCCGGCGCCCGGATCGGCACGACGGCAGACGCCAGGGCGGCGGATGTCGTGCTCAAGGTCCGTCGGCCGACGAGTGTCGAGATTGCCGGCTACAGGTCCGGCGCCATCGTCATCGCCATCATGGATCCCTACGGCAACGAGGCGGCGATCGCCGAGATGGCGAATGCCGGATTGACCGCTTTTGCGATGGAGCTGATGCCGCGCATCACGCGCGCGCAGTCGATGGACGTGCTGTCCAGCCAGGCCAACCTCGCCGGCTATCAGGCGGTCATCGACGCGGCCTACGAATATGACCGGGCGCTGCCGATGATGATGACGGCGGCCGGCACGGTTCCTGCCGCCAAGGTCTTCGTCATGGGCGCCGGCGTTGCCGGTCTGCAGGCGATCGCGACGGCCCGCCGTCTCGGGGCCGTGGTCTCGGCAACCGACGTGCGTCCCGCCGCCAAGGAGCAGGTCGCCTCGCTCGGGGCCAAGTTCATCGCCGTCGAGGACGACGAGTTCAAGGCGGCTGAGACCGCCGGCGGCTACGCCAAGGAAATGTCCAAGGACTATCAGGCCAAGCAGGCAGCACTTGTCGCCGAGCATATCGCCAAGCAGGACATCGTTATTACCACGGCGCTTATCCCCGGCCGCCCGGCGCCGCGGCTCGTTACCCGCGAGATGCTGAAGAGCATGAAGCCCGGTTCGATCGCGGTCGACCTTGCGGTCGAGCGCGGCGGCAACGTCGAGGGGGCAGAGGCCGGCAAGGTCGCCGAGGTCGAAGGCGTCAAGGTTATCGGCCATCTCAATGTGCCGGGCCGCATCGCCGCTTCCGCCTCCGGGCTTTATGCCAAGAACCTCGTCACCTTCCTGGAGACGATGGTCTCCAAGGAGACCAAGGCGCTCGCGCTCAACATGGAAGACGAGCTCGTCAAGGCGACGGCGCTCACCCATGGCGGTCAGGTCGTGCATCCGAACTTCGGCGCCAGCAAGGGGGACAAGTGATGGCGAATGAACTTCTCGACAAGGCGCTCGCCGATCTCGACCGGGCGGTAGAAGCGGTCCGCACCGCGGCCGAATACGTGCCGGATGCGGCCGGTGCCGTCGCCCATGGCGCCACCGGCGGTGCGATCGACCCCTTCGTCTTTCGCCTGGCGATCTTCGTGCTGGCGATCTTCGTCGGCTACTACGTCGTCTGGTCGGTGACGCCGGCGCTGCACACGCCGCTGATGGCGGTCACCAACGCGATCTCCTCGGTCATCGTCGTCGGCGCCCTGCTGGCGGTCGGCATTTCCGCCTCGGGCCTTGCGACCGGCTTCGGCTTCATCGCGCTGGTGCTCGCCTCCGTCAACATCTTCGGCGGCTTCCTCGTCACCCAGCGCATGCTCGCCATGTACAAGAAAAAAGACAAGTGAGGCCGGCCTGATGAACGCCAACTTCGCAGCCTTCCTCTACCTCGTCTCGGGCGTCCTGTTCATCATGGCGCTGCGCGGCCTCTCGCATCCGACCACCAGCCGCAAGGGCAATACCTACGGCATGGTCGGCATGGGCATTGCCATCGTCACGACGCTGCTGCTTGCCAAGCCGAGCTTCGGTGGCCTGATGCTGATCGTGCTTGGCCTTGCCATCGGCGGCGGCGTCGGTGCCGTGATCGCCCGTCGCATTGCCATGACGTCGATGCCGCAGCTGGTCGCCGCCTTCCACTCGCTGGTCGGTCTTGCCGCCGTCATGGTGGCGGCTGCCGCCATGTATGCGCCGGAAAGCTTCGGCATCGGTACGATCGGTGACATCCACGCGCAGGCGCTGGTCGAAATGTCGCTCGGCGTCGCCATCGGCGCGATCACCTTTACCGGCTCGGTCATCGCCTTCCTAAAGCTCGACGGTCGCATGTCCGGCAAACCGATCATGCTTTCGGGTCGCCATGCGATCAATGCCGGCCTGGCCGCCGCGCTCGTCGTGCTGGTGATCATGCTGGTCCTGACCCAGAGCACGACGGTGTTCTGGCTGATCGTCGTACTGTCGCTGGCGCTCGGCGTGCTGATCATCATTCCGATCGGCGGCGCCGACATGCCGGTGGTGGTCTCGATGCTCAACTCCTATTCGGGCTGGGCCGCGGCCGGTATCGGTTTCACGCTCGGTAACCTGGCGCTGATCATTACCGGGGCGCTCGTCGGTTCGTCCGGTGCGATCCTCTCCTACATCATGTGCAAGGGCATGAACCGCTCGTTCATCTCGGTCATCCTCGGCGGCTTCGGCGGTGAGACAGCAGCGGCCGCAGGCGAGGACGGTGTCCAGCGCACGGTCAAGCAGGGCTCGGCCGATGACGCGGCCTTCCTGATGGCGAACGCCTCCAAGGTGATCATCGTGCCCGGCTACGGCATGGCGGTCGCCCAGGCACAGCATGCGCTGCGCGAAATGGCCGATCAGCTGAAGGCGGCCGGCGTCGAGGTCAAATATGCGATCCATCCGGTCGCGGGCCGCATGCCCGGCCATATGAACGTTCTGCTGGCTGAAGCAAACGTTCCCTATGACGAAGTGTTCGAGCTCGAGGATATCAATTCCGAGTTCGCGCAGGCCGATGTCGCCTATGTCATCGGCGCCAACGACGTCACCAACCCGGCGGCGCGCGACGACAAGTCCTCGCCGATCTACGGCATGCCGATCCTCGACGTCGACAAGGCCAAGACCTGCCTGTTCGTCAAGCGTTCGCTCGGCTCCGGCTATGCCGGCATCGACAACACGCTGTTCTACAAGGACGGCACGATGATGCTGCTCGGCGACGCCAAGAAGGTGACGGAAGACATCGTCAAGGCGCTGCACGCCTGAGGGCTGCTCGCATCGACCGATAAAGAAACGCCCGCCTTTCGGCGGGCGTTTTGCGTTGAAGGACATGCGCGCGCCGTATGCGGCGATGTGTCGAGCTTTAGTCCAGGTCGACTTAGCCAGCCGGTGCCAGTGTCAGCTCGTCAATGCCGACGGCGAGGTTCAGGCCTTCCTGCACCTGGACATTGACCGGCTGTAGCATAAACGCCTTGTTGGTGCCGCCGCCGATCACCTTGGCGCCACCGCCGACGGCGAGACTCGCATCGGCGCCGACGCCGTAATACTCACCGGCAAGCGCGAATTCGCTGATCGGTGTGCCTGTCTTGGCAAGCACGTCCCAGATCATCGTGCTCTTTCCCGTCTTGCCGATGTCGATGCCGATCTTGCGGATCGTGCCGGCATAGACGGCCTTCGGTGCGCCATTGGTGGGCGTGAAGGTGCACATCAGGTTCTTGGTTGAGGTCAGGATCATGCCAGTGCCGCCTTCCGAACCACAAACGAGGCGGCCAAGGGCGACATAGTTTTGCGCGGCGGCCGGGCCCGTGGCAAGCGCGGCGAGCGCCAGCGCAGTGACGAGGGTTCGTTTGATCATGGCTAGTCTCCGTTCTTGATGCTTCAAGCAAACGGATGGCGGGCAGGAAGGTTCCGCTGTGCAGGGGGCAATGCCTGCAAACGAAAACGCCCGCGATGCGGTCGCGGGCGTTTCGAAATGCGTGATCGGGTTGGCTCAGGATGCCTTGACGCGGGCAAGGCCTGCGCGGGCCGGCTCGTATTTCGGGTCGAGCTGCAGCGCGTGCGAATAGGATTTCGACGCTTTGGCCTTGTCGCCCTTGCGCTCGTAGATCAGCGCCTGGTTGGCCCAGGATTCGGCGACCTTGCCGTTCAGGTTGATCGCGGTGTTAAAGTCGGAGAAGGCGTTGTCGTCGTCGCCTTGCGCGACATAGGAGATGCCGCGGCCGTTATAGGGTTCCGGCGAGCTCGGCGACAGCGAGATCGCGGTCGAGAAGTCTTCGATCGCCTGACCGTGCTGGTTGCGTGCCTGGTAGATCAGGCCGCGATTGTGATAGGCGCGCGGATCGGTGGTATCGAGCTGGATGGCCTTGTTGAAATCGTTGAAGGCGGAATCGAGCTGGCCGGCCTGGCGATAGAGATTGCCGCGGCCGATATAAGCGACGTCGTAGTTGGCGTTGAGCTGCAGGGCCGTGTTGTAGTCGGCAAGCGCTGCCTGGGTATTGCCCATGTTGCGATGAACGAGCGCCCGGTTGGCATAGGCCTGGTAGAAGCGCGGGTTCAGCTTGATCGCCTGGTCGAAATCGGCAATCGCGCGGCGGTATTCGCCGGCGCGGCCGTAAGCCGAGCCGCGGACATTGTAGCCTTCCGGATCGCTCGGGTTGGAGGCGATGACGCTCGAAAGCGAGGCGATGTTTTCCTGCGAGCCCTGTTCGCGCTCGACCTTGTTGGTGACGGAGTCCGGACCGTCGGTCGTGCAGCCGGCGATGAGGAGGGCCGAGCCGAGAAGCAGCATGGCGGCAAGCCTCGGCTTGCGCTGGTGGCGGCGAGACGCCTCATGGACATTAAAACCGGAGACGTCCGCAGTCATGGCAGCAAGTGTCAAAGGTTGATCCCTCAAATCGACAAGGTCTCGAAAGCCATCGGCTTTCCGTTTCTGGAGCCGCTGAACTCCCCGCGGGCTCCTCAAGCCGGGCCAAAGTCGGCCTTGGCAGACCACCGGTCCAAACACTCCGGTCGGTCGTCCGTCGGTGGCAGCGTCGAGCACGCTAGCCTGTCGGCGGAAAAGATGTCCATACCAAAAAAAGGCGGTGGCGATATTTCGCCCCCGCCACGACTTACATCGAATAGCGTCGAAAAAACGACAAATCAGCGAGCCAGGAGGCCTTCGCGCTGTGCACGCTTGCGTGCCAGCTTGCGGACGCGGCGAACGGCTTCAGCCTTTTCGCGAGCGCGCTTCTGGGACGGCTTCTCGTAGTAGTCACGCATCTTCATTTCGCGGAAAATGCCTTCGCGCTGCATCTTCTTCTTGAGAGCGCGGAGCGCCTGATCGACATTGTTATCGCGGACTAGTACCTGCACGTGAATCCCGTTCCTTGGTTCGTGTTGTTTGCTGCTCCGTCAGGTGCGGAGGCAAAAGAGTGACATTCGCTAAGCTGGAAGCTTTACGATTAGATGAGCGGATACCAGATCATCAGGCGAAAGTCCAGCGACGACATGAGGCGGCGCTGAAAAAAACCTGAGATACGAGTGTCGCGCGACTTATCCCGCGCCGCTTAACCGATCCATAGTCATGTCGCAACTGCGCGCAAGTCCACGCAAATGCGTCGCAAAAGAAACGTTGCGCAGGTCTCGGATTTGCGATTTCTAACTCCAACGAGAATGATCACCGGGAGTAACGGGCCGATGCGCAAATATTCAGTTTTCGCCGTGGCGCGCGAGGCGCTGCGCGGCCACAAGGGATGGGGCCCGCACTGGGCATCGCCGGAGCCACGCAAGGAGTATGACGCCATCATCATCGGCGGCGGCGGCCATGGCTTGGGAGCAGCCTATTACCTTGCCAAGGAGCACGGCATCTCAAATGTCGCGGTGCTCGAAAAGGGATGGATCGGCGGCGGCAATACCGGCCGCAACACGACGATCATCCGGTCCAACTATCTCTATGAAGAGAGCATGGACATCTACGAGCATTCGCTGAAGCTCTGGGAAAACCTCTCGCAGGATCTGAACTACAACGTCATGTATTCGCCCCGCGGCGTGATGATGCTGTCGCACAACATCCATGACCAGCAGTCGTTCAAGCGCCACATCAATGCCAACCGTCTCTACGGCATCGACAACGAGTGGCTGACGCCGGAGCAGGCCAAGGCCTATTGCCCGCCGCTCGATATCGCCAAGACTGCGCGCTACCCGATCAACGGGGCGGCCCTGCAGCGCCGTGGCGGCACGGCCCGCCACGATGCGGTTGCCTGGGGCTATGCGCGTGCGGCCTCCGACCGCGGCGTGCACATCATCCAGAACTGCGAAGTGACCGGCATCCGCCGCGACGAGACCGGCCGGGTCGTCGGGGTCGACACCAATCGCGGCTATATCGGCGCCAAGAAGGTCGGCATTTCCGCCGCCGGCCACACCTCGGTGCTAATGCAGATGGCCGATGTGCGCGTGCCGCTGCAGAGCCAGCCGCTGCAGGCGCTGGTCTCCGAACCGCTGAAGCCGATCTTCCCCTGCGTCGTCATGTCGAACTCGGTGCATGCCTATATCTCGCAGTCCGACAAGGGCGAGTTCGTCATCGGCGCCGGCACCGACCAGTACAATTCCTATTCGCAGACCGGCGGCCTGCAGATCATCACGCACACGCTGGACGCCATCTGCGAGCTCTTCCCGATGTTCCGCCGTGTCAAGATGATGCGGCAGTGGGGCGGCATCGTCGACGTCACCCAGGACCGCTCGCCGATCCAGGGCGTCACGCCGGTTCCGGGCCTCTACCTGAACGCCGGCTGGGGTACGGGCGGCTTCAAGGCGACGCCGGGCTCGGCCCATCTCTTCGCCCATCTGATCGCCAAGGGCGAGCCGCATCGTCTCGCCGCAGGGCTGACGCTGGAGCGCTTCCGCACCGGCCGGCTCATCGACGAAGCGGCTGCCGCCGCCGTTGCGCACTGAGGATTTCGAGATGCTTCTGATCTACTGCCCCTATTGCGAGGAAGAGCGTTCCGAGCTCGAGTTCCGCGGTGCCGGCGACGCCCATATCGCCCGCCCGGAAAACATCGCCGACATCACCGACGAACAGTTCGAGGAATATTTCTTCCTGCGTCAGAACCCCAAGGGTCTGATCTTCGAACGCTGGCGCCACATCCATGGCTGCGGCCGATTCTTCAACGCCGCCCGCGACACGGTCAGCGACCGTTTCTACACCACCTACAAGGCTGGCGAACCGAAACCTGACATCGCCACCATTCTTCAAAGCGAGCAGGACAAGAACGGCCAGGATAAGGGAGCCGCGAAATGATGGGCGCCAATCGCATTCCAGGCGTCGGCCGCCTGACCCCCGCCCGCACCGCGCGCTTCACCTTCGACGGCCGCACGCTGACGGCGCTCGAAGGCGACACGGTCGCTTCGGCGCTGCTTGCCAACGGCATCCATCTCGTCGGCCGCTCGTTCAAGTACCACCGTCCGCGCGGCATTCTTTCGGCCGGTGCCGAGGAGCCGAACGCGCTGCTTGACGTCTCGCGGGATGCCGCCCGGCGCCAGCCGAACGTGCGCGCCACGGTGCAGGAAGTCTTCGACGGCATGAAGGTGGAATCGCAGAACCGCTGGCCGTCGCTCGCCTTCGACATCGGCGGTCTCAATGACCTGATGTCACCGTTCTTCGCCGCCGGCTTCTACTACAAGACCTTCATGTGGCCGAAGGCCGCCTGGCACGCGATCTACGAACCCTTCATCCGCCGTGCTGCCGGCCTCGGCGTTACGCCGACGGAAGCCGATCCGGATCACTATGCCAGCCGCTACGCGCATTGCGATGTGCTTGTCATCGGTGCGGGTGTTGCCGGTCTATCCGCAGCACTTGCCGCTGCCAAGGCCGGCGCCAAGGTGATCATCTGCGACGAGCAGCCGGAAGTCGGTGGTGCGCTTCGCTACGAGAGCGGCACGACCATCGACGGCAAGGATGGCTGGGACTGGGCGCAGGAGGCCGCCAAGACGCTTGCCTCCATGGACAACGTCACGGTGCTCACCCGCACCACCGGCTTCGGCTACTACAACCACAATTTCGTCGGCCTCGTCGAGCGCGTGACCGATCATCTGGCGGCCCTCGACAAGTCGCTGCCGCGCGAGCGACTTTGGCAGGTGCGCGCCAAGAAGGTGATCCTCGCCAACGGCCAGATCGAGCGGCACATGGTGTTCGCCAACAACGACCGCCCGGGCATCATGCTCGCTTCGGCCGGCCGCACCTATCTCAATCACTTCGGCGTCGCAGTCGGCTCCAAGGTTGGCGTCTACACGGCGCATGACTCGGCCTATGAGGCGGCCTTCGACCTGAAGCGGGCCGGTGTTTCGGTTCCTGTTATCGTCGACTGCCGCGAAAATCCGGGCGAGGCGGTGCTGGCGGAAGCGCGCAAGCTCGGCATCGAGGTGCTGACCGGGCATTCGGTGATCAAGGCCGGTGGCAAGCTCCGCGTCAACTCGATCAGTGTCGCCCGCAATGGCGGCGGCTCGGCCCGCAAGTTCGCCGTCGACGCGCTTTTGGTCTCGGCCGGCTGGACACCGTCGGTGCACCTGTTCTCGCAGTCGCGCGGCAAGGTGAAGTTCGATGCGGCGACGCAGCGCTTCCTGCCAGGCACGTACCTGCAGGATTGCCTGTCGATCGGCGCCTGCAACGGCACCGACGACCTGCAGGCAACCATCGACGAGGCGCTTGCGGCCGGCGAACTGACCGCGCGTGCGGCCGGTACAGAGGGCGGTGCGCAGGTGACGCTTTCGGGCGAAAACCGCTACGGCTGGACCGGCGGCATGATCGGCGCTGCAGAAGGCGCCGGGCCGGACACCACGGTCAAGGCCTTCATCGACTTCCAGCACGACGTCTGCGCCAAGGACATTCGTCTGGCGGTGCGCGAAGGCATGCACTCGATCGAGCACATCAAGCGCTTCACCACCAACGGCATGGCGTCCGACCAGGGCAAGCTTTCCAACATGCATGGTCTGGCGATCGCCGCCGAAGCGCTTGGCAAGGACATTCCGCAGGTGGGTCTGACGACCTTCCGCCAGCCCTACACGCCGGTGACCTTCGGAGCGATCGTCAACCACTCGCGTGGTGCCCTGTTCGACCCCGCGCGCAAGACGCCGATCCATGCCTGGGAGGAGGCGCATGGCGCCGAGTTCGAGGATGTCGGCAACTGGAAGCGTGCCTGGTTCTACCCGCGCTCCGGCGAAGACATGCATGAGGCGGTCGCGCGCGAGTGCAAGACGGTGCGCAACGTGGCTGGTGTCTTCGACGCCTCGACGCTCGGCAAGATCGAGGTTGTTGGCCCGGATGCGGCGCAGTTCCTCAATCTCATGTACACCAACGCCTGGGACAACCTGAAGCCCGGCCGCTGCCGCTACGGCATCATGCTGCGCGACGACGGCTTCGTCTATGACGACGGCGTGGTCGGTCGCCTGGCGGAGGATCGCTTCCACGTGACGACGACGACCGGCGGTGCGCCGCGCGTCATGAACCACATGGAAGATTATCTGCAGACCGAGTTCCCGCACCTGAAGGTGTGGCTGACCTCGACGACGGAACAGTGGGCCGTCATCGCCGTGCAAGGACCGAAGGCGCGCGAGATCATCGCGCCGCTCGTCGAGGGCATCGACCTCTCCAACGAGGCCTTCCCGCACATGAGCGTCGCCGAGGGCAGGATCTGCGGCGTGCCGACACGGCTCTTCCGCATGTCGTTCACCGGCGAGCTGGGCTTCGAAGTCAACGTGCCGGCAGACTATGGCCAGGCGGTATGGGAAGCGATCTGGGCACGGGCCGAGCCGATGGGCGCCTGCGCCTATGGCACGGAAACCATGCACGTGCTGCGCGCCGAGAAGGGCTATATCATCGTCGGCCAGGACACCGACGGGACCCTGACGCCGGACGATGCCGGTCTTTCCTGGGCCGTCTCGAAGAAGAAGCCCGACTTCGTCGGTATCCGCGGCCTGAAACGCCCGGATCTCGTCAAGGATGGCCGCAAGCAGCTTGTCGGTCTTCTCACCAAGGATCCGAAGGTGGTGCTGGAGGAAGGCGCGCAGATCGTCGCCGACCCGAACCAGCCGAAGCCGATGACCATGCTCGGTCACGTGACGTCGTCCTACTGGTCGGCAAACTGCGGTCGCTCGATTGCGCTGGCCATGGTGGCCGGTGGCCGCGAGCGCCTCGGCCAGACGCTCTACGTGCCGATGACCGATCGCACCATTGCCGTCGAAGTGAGCGACATGGTGTTCTTTGACAAGGAAGGGGGCCGCCTCCATGGCTGACCAGGTTACTGCAAGCCGCAAGGCGGCACTCACCGCGCGCGGGGGCTCGGCCGAGGCGATCCTGACGCCTGCGCCGGCAGCAACGCGCATTTCGCTGCGCGCCGGCGCCGACGCACTGCCGGCCCTTTCGGCCGCACTTGGCGTGACGCTGCCGACCCGGCCGAAGACCTCGGCTTCTTCCGGCCCGCGCCATGCGCTGTGGATCGGCCCGGACGAGTGGCTGGTCATCGATGAGAGCCAAGCCGACCTGATGGCGGCAGCGGCCTCAAGCGGCACGCTGCATTCGGCGGTCGACATTTCGCATCGCAACGTCGCCGTCATTGTCAGCGGTCCGGGCGCCGACGTGGCTATCAACAGCGGCTGCCCGCAGGATCTGTCGCTGGCGATCTTCCCGGTAGGTGGCTGCTCGCGCACGATCCTCGGCAAGGCGGAGATCATCCTCTTCCGCACAGCTGAGGATCAGTTCCGGGTCGAGTGCTGGCGGTCGTTCTCGCCCTTCGTCTTCGGACTGCTTTCCGAGGGCGCTGCTGACGCCGGCCACTAAATGAAAAAGCCGGGAGGTGCGAGCAAGCACCTCCCGGCATTCGAAGACTGTTTGAAACAGCTCGCTCTCATTGCCGAGCGAGCAAGATGCCTTTTTCGAGGAGCGTGCGCTTCGTCGCGTCGTTCAGGTCGTAATCCTGAAGGTGCTCGGGTTCGACCCAGGCATGTTCGACGAACTCGTCGTTGAGGCTGACCTCGCGATTTTCGGCCTCACAGTCAAAGATCAGATAGATCATATGAAGCTGCTCGGTTGAGCCGTCGGCATAGGACTTTGTCCGGATGTCGTCCCGGAAGGTCCAGGGCTTGATCGTTCCGATCTCCAGACGGTCTCCGAGCTCTTCCCGGATTTCACGGCGCAAGCCCTCATCGAGACGTTCGCCCGGCTCGAGGCCGCCACCCGAAAGCGCCCATTGCCCGGGAAACACGCCGCGATCGGGCGGCATCTTGCAGAGCAAGTAGGCGCCCCTGTTCTGAATGAGCGGGCAGACGATGATACGCTGGCGCAATGACTTCTCCATTTACTGATCTTGCGACCACGACAGCCGCCTTGCTTTTTTACGCGAAGCGCAAGTACCAGAAGAGCGCAATCTCGTGCGTTCCCGGCGTCAATGCCGAATAGAGGTGTCGGTCGTGGCCGGCGAGCTCGAAGCCGTAGCGCTCGTAAAAGCGGCAGGCGGCGACATTGTTCGATTGGGTCTCAAGCCTGATCCCCGGCAGGCCCCGTTCCCGCGCCCAGGACACTGCCCTGTCCATGAGAGCTCGCGCGACGCCGGCGCGGCGCGCGTCCTTGTCGACGGCGATATCGTCCACCTCGGCATAGCCGTTCCACGCCTTCGAGAGTGCAATGTAACCGGCGAGCCGGCCGTCGAGACGCGCTGTGAAGAGGGCGGCATCCGGCCCAGCCGCGGTCTCCACAAGCTCGTCCGGGTCGGATCCATAGGTCTTGATGTAGCTCTCGACCAGAGCGACGTCGCCGAGATCGGGGCCGATGAAGGGCGGCCGTGCCTCGGACGTAACCTCGAAGGAAAAGTCGCAGCCGGCAAAGTCGCTGACGAAACGCCCGTCGGCCGGCTCGACGATGACTGCTACTGTCATGGGATCTGCCTGCTCAAACCGCCTCAGGCATCGGCGGGGCGATCCTTGGGATCGAACTGGATGATCGTCTGCCAGGTTGCCGTCAGCGCCGGCTTGCGCTCGCCTTCGATCTCGACGCTGACGTCGTAGGTGATCATCAGCATGCTGGCGCCGCGGAAGCGGGCATCGGCCATGGTGAAGTGGCCGCGCACCTTGGCGCCGCTCTTCACCGGCGCGATGAAGCGCACTTTCTCGAAGCCGTAATTGATGCCCATGGTCTGTTCGCGGATTTTCGGCAGGCAATTGTAGTTCATCGCGGAGAGCAACGAGAGCGACAGGAAGCCATGCGCGATCGTGCCGCCGAAGGGCGTTTCGGCAGCGGCCCGCACCGGGTCGACGTGAATATACTGATAGTCGCTGGTTGCCTCGGCGAATTTGTCGATTGTTTCCTGCGTGACCGTGATCCAGTCGGAAACGCCGACCTCCTTGCCGACCAGCACCTTGATCTCAGAAAGTGAAATGTCGTGCAGCATGTAAACGCCTCGAAACAAGCCCCCCAAGCGATCTATAGGCTCGCCCGTTGCAACCTGCAAGTGGTGGAAAAGCTTTAGAAAACCTCGACGAAGAAGGCAACGGAGCGCGGCGCCACGTGATCGGCGGGGGATGACGCTGCGAGCGCATCCTGCCATTTTCCATTGACGCTGTCGGGCAGGCGGAGGGGATGCGGCGCATGGCTGCGATTGATGACGACGGCAAGCCGCGTTGCCCGCTTCTGGGTGCGGTCGGGGGTGGTCAGCACCATTGTCAGATTGTCCGTTGCCGGATGCTCCCAGTCGGTCACGGTCATCGGGTGACCGTCGAGACGGCACCACTCGACGTCGCCGTTTCCTGTCAGGAACGTGGTCTCGTCGAAAACGCCGAAGCGGGAGCGCATGGCTGACAGGGCCTCAGTATGGGCGACGATCTCGTCGTCCATCGCCGTCCAGTCGAGCCAGGTGATGGCGTTGTCCTGGCAGTAGGCGTTGTTGTTGCCCCGCTGGCTGCGCCCGGCTTCGTCGCCGGCGGTCAGCATGATCGTGCCGCGGGTGGCAAAGAGCGTGCCGATGAGCGCCATCACGTCATGGCGGCGAGCCGCCTTGATTTCCGGATCCGCCGTCGGCCCTTCGGCGCCATTGTTCCAGGAATGGTTCTCGTTGTGGCCGTCGCGATTTTCCTCGCCGTTCGCCTCGTTGTGCTTGCCGGCATAGGAGACGAGATCGGCCAGCGTGAAGCCGTCATGGGCGGCGATGAAGTTGACCGTGCGCGTGCCGCTCTCACCCCAGCGGGCGAAACTGCCTGAGGAGCCGGCAAGCGCTGTCGCCAGCGCGCCAATCGAATGGCGGTCGCCGCGCCAGTAGATGCGGAGGTCGTCGCGGGCGCGGTCGTTCCACTCGAGGAAGGGCGCGGGGAAATTGCCGAGCTGGTAGCCACCGGGACCGATATCCCAGGGCTCGGCGATCAGCACCCGGTCGGCAAGCAGCGGATCGGCCGCAATCGCCTGAAAGAGTGGGGCATCGCGGTGGAAGCCGCCCATGTCGCGGCCGAGGATCGAGGCGAGATCGAAGCGGAAGCCGTCGACGCCGGCAGCGCTGACGAAGTGGCGCAGGCTGTCGAGGATCAGTGCCTCGACCACCGGATTGTCGCAGGCGATCGTGTTGCCGCAGCCGGTATCGTTGATCAGCTCGCCCGGGCGGTCGGTGGCGTGACGATAATAAGTCAGGTTGTCGAGGCCGCGCATCGACAGCGTTGTGCCGAAGCGATCGCTTTCACCGGAGTGGTTGAAAACGAGATCGAGGATGACGCCGATGCCGGCCTTGCGCAGCGCCTCGACGGTCTTTCGCAGCTCCTTGATGCCGCCCGGCACCAGGCGCGGATCGAGTGCCATAGGGGCGATCGGATTGTAACCCCAGCCGTTCTTCAGACCGAGCGGTGGCAGATGGCGTTCGTCGATCCAGGCGACGATCGGCATCAGCTCGATGGCCGAGACGCCGAGGCGCTTCAGATGTTCGATGATGGCGGGCTCGGCGAGGGCGGCCACCGTGCCGCGCTTGGCTTCGGGCACGTCGGGATGAAGGATGGTGAAAGGCTTGACGGCGATTTCGTAGACAAGGCCGCCGGCGCGAAAGAGCGGCGCCTTCACCTTGGCAGCCTTCACCTCGGTGACGATCGCTTTCGGTACGAGGTCGGCGGTGTCTTCGCCAAAGATCGTCAGGCGCGGATCATGGCCAAACGGACGGTCGAGTTCGATGGCATAGGGATCGACGAGAAGCTTGGACGGATCGAACCAGAGACCGTGATCGGGCGAATAGACGCCATCGGCCCGGAAGCCGTAGCGCGTTCCTTTCGGCGCGTCGGCAACCTTCAAGCTGTGAATGTCGCCGTTCCGCGTCATCGGCAGCTGGCGCAGCTGTTTGGCGCCTGATTTGTCGAAAAGGCAGAGATCGATACGGGCGGCATTGTGCGACCAGACCGAAAACACGGTGCCTTCGGAGGTGATGATGGCACCGAGGGGTGGGTTTCCTTTGGTCGGCATGAAGGCGGCCCTCTTCGTGGTGTCGTCGGTGTGTGTGTGTGACCCACCCCCCTCTGCCCGGCCGGGCATCTGCCCCACAAGGGGGAGGTTGACTTGTGGCATCCTCCCATTCCACCGATAAACCGATGCGTTGGTTTACGGGCGAGGGGATCCCTGCGACGTCAACGCCATCTTAGGGCAAGGCCGTGCCGCAGATCGATCTCCCCCTTGTGGGGGAGATGCCCGGCAGGGCAGAGGGGGGTAAGCGGCAAACGAAAAAGGGCCGCATCAAGCGGCCCCGATAGTGCGGTATCTCAGGTAATGACGCTCGGCTCGGTGCGGCCGGTGCGGGTCTTGATGCTGGCGATCTCTTCGGCAACGGCGATGAGATCGGCGAGCGCCGTCTGCGTCTCGATATCGTGACGCGAGGCGTCCGGCTCGAAGCGCTCGATATAGACGCGCAACGTTGCTCCCGATGTGCCGGTGCCCGACAGGCGGAAGACGACGCGGGAGCCGCCTTCGAACAGGATGCGGATGCCCTGGTTCTTGCTGACGGAATGGTCGACCGGATCGTTGTAGGCGAAGTCGTCCGCGGTCGCGACCTTGAGCGCGCCGAAGGACTTGCCGGGCAGCGTGGCAAGCTGGTCGCGCAGGTTGGCGATCAGGCCATTGGCCGCATCAGAATCGACCTCTTCGTAGTCGTGGCGCGAATAGTAGTTGCGGCCGTAGGTCGCCCAATGGTTCTTGACGATGTCGAGCGCGCTTTCCTTGCGCACCGCCAGAATGTTGAGCCAGAGCAGGACTGCCCAGAGCCCGTCCTTCTCGCGCACGTGGTTGGAGCCGGTGCCCGCACTTTCCTCGCCGCAGATCGTCGCCATGCCCTCGTCGAGCAGGTTGCCGAAGAACTTCCAGCCGGTCGGCGTCTCGTAGATGCCGATGCCGAGCTTTTCGGCGACACGGTCGGCAGCACCACTGGTCGGCATCGAACGGGCGATGCCGGCAAGACCCTTGGCATAGCCGGGTGCCAGATGCGCGTTGGCGGCGAGCATGGCTAGACTGTCGGACGGTGTGATGAAGATGCCGCGGCCGATGACGAGGTTGCGGTCGCCGTCGCCGTCGGAAGCGGCGCCGAAATCCGGTGCGTCGGGCGCCATCATCGTCTCATAGAGCGCGCGGGCATGAACCAGGTTCGGGTCCGGGTGGTGGCCGCCGAAATCGGGCAGCGGGATGAAGTTCATCACCGAGCCCTTAGGCGCGCCGAGTCGCTTTTCGATGATCTCCTTGGCATAGGGACCGGTAACGGCGCTCATCGCATCGAAGACGACGCGGAAGCCGCCTTCAATCATTTTGCGGATCGCGCCGAAGTCGAACAGGCTTTCCATCAACTCGGCATAATCGGCGACGGGATCGATGACGGTGATCGTCATGCCGTCGATGTCCTGCGTGCCTTCGGCATCAAGGTTGATGTCGGCGACATCGGAGATCTTGTAGCTGTCGATCACCTTGCTGCGCGCGAAGATCGCGTCAGTGATCTTCTCCGGTGCCGGGCCGCCATTGCCGATGTTGTACTTGATGCCGAAGTCTTCGGTCGGGCCGCCAGGATTGTGGCTGGCCGACAACACGATGCCGCCAAAGGCTTTGTACTTGCGGATGACGTTGGAGGCAGCCGGCGTCGACAGGATGCCGCCGCGGCCGACGAGCACGCGGCCGAAGCCGTTGGCCGCCGCCATCTTGATGGCGATCTGGATGACTTCGCGGTTGTAGAAGCGACCGTCGCCGCCGATGACAAGCGTTTCGCCCTGAAAGCCTTCGAGCGAATCGAAGATCGACTGGATGAAGTTCTCGGCATAGTTCTTCTGCTGGAAGACCGGGACCTTCTTGCGCAGCCCTGACGTGCCAGGCTTCTGGTCGCCGTAGGGGGTTGTGGTAACCGTTCTTATCATGCTGACTTAACCTTTCCCGAGAAGTCCGGAATAAAGAGAGACGTAACGCTCGGCACTTGTGGCCCAGGAAACGTCCGATTTCATGCCCTGGGTCTGAATTTTCGACCAGACTTTGGGCTCGCTGTATGCACGCAGCACCCGCCGGATCGCAAGCCGCAACCCATCGGCATTGACAGGCGTGAACTGGAAGCCGGTCGCGACCTTGGCCGCAAGCCCGGCCTCGTTGGCGTCGATGATGGTATCGGCAAGGCCGCCGGTGCGGGCGACGACCGGCACGCAGCCGTAGCGCAGGCCATAGAGCTGGGTAAGCCCGCAGGGCTCGAAGCGCGACGGAATGAGGATGGCGTCGGAGCCCGCCTGCATCAGATGCGACAGCGGCTCGTTGTAGCCGGTGACCATGCCGATATGGCCGCGATGGCGGGAGGCAGCGGCGAGCAGCGCGCCTTCGAGCGCCGCGTCGCCGGAGCCGAGCACCACGAGCTTGCCGCCCATGGCGACGAGCTCGTCGGCGATCTCGGCGACCAGATCCATGCCCTTCTGCCAGGTGAGCCGGCTGACAACGCAGAAGATCGGGCCGTTGCCTTTTTCAAGGCCGAAGCGTTCCTCGAGCGCACGCCGGTTGGCCGCGCGCTGCTTCAGGCTCGTTGCGCTGAAATGCTGGGCGATGTGCGGGTCGGTCTGCGGATCCCAGATGTCGGCGTCGATGCCGTTGACGATGCCAGAGAGGTCGGCGACGCGGCTCTTCAACAGGCCTTCGAGGCCCATGCCGAATTCGGGCGTCAGGATTTCCTGCGCATAGGAGGGGCTGACGGTGGTAATGGCGTCGGCGGTCTGCAGGCCGCCCTTCAGGAAGCCGACGTCGCCGTAATATTCGACGAACTGCATCGAGAAGGCTTCGGCGGGAAGGGCAAGCTCGGGGAAGACTAAGGCGCCGAACTGGCCCTGGAAGGCGATGTTGTGGATCGTCATCACCGTCGGCGTTGCGGCCGCCGGGCCGAAATGCATGTAGACCGGCGTCAGCGCGGTCTGCCAGTCATGGGCGTGAACGATATCGGGTTTCCAGCCCGAGACGACATCGCCGCCGGCAATTTCTGCCGCCGCAAGCGAGAGTGCGGCAAAGCGGCGGAAATTGTCGACGTAGTCGCGGCCGGTGGCATCGACATAGGGGCCGCCGTCTCGGGCGTAGAGTTCAGGCTGGTCGAGGACCAGCAGATCGAGCCCGTCGATTTCGGCGGCGAGAACTGTCGCCGGATTGCCGAACAGGTTTTCGAAACTGCCGACCTTCTTTTTCTTCTTCAGCTTCTGCAGCACGGCCGGATAGCCGGGCACCAGCGTGCGGGTCTTGACGCCGTGCGGCAAAAGCGCTGCCGGAAGCGCGCCGACGACATCGGCGAGCCCCCCGGTCTTGATCAGCGGATAGACTTCGGACGCAACGGACAGGACGTTCATGAAGTGCCTACATTCCCAGTTTGTCGATCATCGTTTGCGTGATCAGGCAGACGCCGTTTTCCGAACGCCGGAAACGCTTGGCATCGAGCACCGGATCGTCACCGACGACGAGGCCCTCGGGGATCACGACACGGCTGTCGATGACCACGTTGCGCAGCGTCGCGTGGCGACCGATCTTCACATCGGGAAGAACTACGGCATTCTCCAGACGGGAATATGAATTTACGCGGACACCTGTGAACAACAGGCTGCGGTTGAGCGCGGCGCCTGAGATAATGCAGTCGCCGGAGATCAGCGACGAGGTTGCCGAGCCGCGGCGGTTTTCATCGTCATGCACGAATTTCGCCGGCGGCTTGATCTCGGCAAAGGTCCAGATCGGCCAGGTGCTGTCGTAGATGTCGAGCTCCGGCGTCACGTGGGTCAGGTCGATATTGGCCTGCCAATAGGCATCGATCGTGCCGACGTCGCGCCAGTAGGCCTCGCGCTCGAAGTCCGACCGCACGCAGGACTCTGCGAAACGGTGGGCGACGGCTTTGCCGTTATCGACGATGTAGGGGATGATGTCCTTGCCGAAGTCGCGGCTCGATTTCGGATCGGCGGCGTCGCGGCGCAGAAGATCCATCAGGAACTTCGTGTGGAAGACATAGATGCCCATGGAGGCAAGCGCCATCTCCGGATTGCCGGGAATGCCCGGCGGATCGGCCGGCTTCTCGACGAAGGCGATGATGCGGTCCTTTTCGTCGACATGCATCACGCCGAAGCCGGTTGCTTCCATGCGCGGCACCTCGAGGCAGCCGATGGTGACGTCGGCGCCGGAATCGACGTGCTGCTGCAGCATCAATTCGTAGTCCATCTTGTAAATATGGTCGCCAGCAAGGATCACCATGTATTCGACGCCATGGTCCTCGATGATGTCGATGTTCTGGTAAACGGCGTCGGCCGTGCCTTCGTACCATTGCGTTTCGGAAACGCGCTGGCTGGCCGGGAGAATATCGAAGCTTTCGTTTCGCTCCGGGCGGAAGAAGTTCCAGCCACGCTGCAGGTGGCGGATCAGCGAATGCGCCTTGTACTGGGTGGCGACGCCGATGCGGCGGATACCGGAGTTGAGCGCGTTCGACAGCGCGAAGTCGATGATACGGGCCTTGCCGCCGAAATAGACCGCCGGCTTCGCCCGTCGGTCGGTCAGTTCCTTCAGGCGACTGCCGCGACCGCCGGCGAGAACATAGGCCATGGCATCACGTGCCAGAGGTTGCGTACGCTTTTCCACCATTTGTCCTCCCCATTCATTGACCTTAAGGGGTCGTCACGGCGGCCTTCTGCGACGCCTTGCGGCCCTCGATATTTGCAGTCTTCCGCCGCCTTCGGCTGGCGGGTCGGATAAATTACTCCTGTTCCAGAATCAGTGTCGCGAGCGGCGGCAGGGTGATGTTGGCCATGATCGCTCCCGTGCTGTTCTTCTCGGCAAAAACCGCGCCGCCATTGCCCTTGCCGCTTCCTCCATAGATTTCCGCGTCGCTGTTGAGGATCTCCTTCCAGCGACCCTTGACCGGCAGCGGGATGGCGTAGCTTTCCCGGTAGACGGGGGTGAAATTGGTGATGACGGCGACCAGTTTTTCGCCGGGCGCCTTGCGCAGCCAGGCAAAGACCGAGTTGTCGCGGTCGTCGGCCAGCAGCCATTCGAAACCTTCGCCTTCGCAATCGCGCGCATGCAGCGCCGGCTTGGCGCGGTAGGTGCCGTTCAAGTCACGCACCAGCCGTCGCATGCCCTCGTGCAGATGGTATTCGAGCAGGTTCCAGTCGAGCGCTCGATCCTCGGACCATTCGCGCCATTGCGCGAACTCCTGACCCATGAACAAGAGCTTCTTGCCGGGATAGCCCCACATGAAGGCATAGTAGGCCCGGAGATTGGCGAACTTCTGCCAGTCGTCGCCGGCCATCTTGGCGATCAGCGAGCCCTTGCCGTGCACGACCTCGTCATGGGACAGCGGCAGCACGAAGTTCTCGTTGAAGGCATAAAGCAGGCCGAATGTCAGGTCGTTGTGGTGGAACTTGCGGTGCACCGGCTCGCGCGACAGATATTGCAGCGTGTCGTGCATGAAGCCCATGTTCCACTTAAAGCCGAACCCGAGACCCCCCGCATGGACCGGATGGGAGACCTTCGGCCAGGAGGTCGATTCCTCGGCAATCGTCAGGATACCCTTGTGAGAGCCGTATATTTCCGTGTTCAGCGTCTGCAGGAAACGGACGGCCTCGAGGTTCTCGTTGCCGCCATATTCGTTCGGCACCCACTCGCCGTGCTTGCGCGAGTAGTCGAGGTAGAGCATCGAGGCGACCGCATCGACGCGCAGGCCGTCGACATGGAATTTTTCCGCCCAGTAGAGCGCATTGTTGACGAGGAACGACAGCACTTCCTGGCGGCCGAAATTGTAGATCGCCGTGTTCCAGTCGGGGTGGAAGCCTTGGCGCGGATCCTCGTGTTCGTAGAGTGCGGTGCCGTCGAACCAGCGCAGGCCGTGCTCGTCGGTCGGAAAATGTGCCGGCACCCAGTCGAGGATGACGCCGATGCCGACCTTGTGGCAGCCGTTGACGAAGCGGGCAAAACCTTCGGGCTCGCCGAAACGGGCGGTCGGCGCATAAAGACCGGTTGTCTGGTAGCCCCAGGAGGGGTCGAAAGGAAACTCCGAGATCGGCAGAAACTCGATATGAGTAAAGCCCATGTCGACGCAGTAGGGGATCAGCCGGTCGGCAAGCTCGTCCCAGGAGAGCATCTCGCCATTGTCGCGGCGCTGCCAGGAACCGGCGTGCACTTCGTAGATCGAGATCGGTTGCCGTCTTGCGTCGGCCGAGGCCCAATGCTTGCGGTGTGCCTCGTCGTCCCAGGTCTGCGCGATTTCCGGCGTGGTCATCGAGGCCGTGTTCGGGCGTAGTTCGGAGCGCCGGGCAAAGGGATCGGCCTTGAGCGGCAGACGCGTGCCGTTGCGGTCGAGGATCTCGTACTTGTAGACAAGGCCCGCATCGACGCCGGGAATGAAGATTTCCCAGATGCCGGTGTCGGTGCGCAGCCGCATGACGTGGCGACGGCCGTCCCAGTCGTTGAACTGGCCGACGACCGAAACACGCTTCGCATTCGGTGCCCAGACGGCGAAATGGTAGCCGCTGGCACCGTCATGCTCGATCGGGTGCGCCCCCATCTTGTCGAAGAGCCTGAGATGCGAGCCTTCGCGAATGTAATAATCGTCCATCGGTCCGAGAACCGGACCGAAGCTGTAGGGATCGACGACCACCCATTCGCCGCCCTGATTGCGGGCGCGGTAGCGGACGGGCTGTGGCTTCTTCAGCGCCACCGGGCCTTCGAAGAAGCCGGCATCGTCGCGCCGTTCGATCGCCCCCAGGTCCTTGCCCGAGAGCGTTTCGACCGTCACCGTCTCGGCATCGGGGACGAAGCAGCGGGCAAGGACGGTCTTGCCGACGGGGTGCACGCCAAGAACCGCAAAGGGGTCGTCATGCGTGCCCTTGAGGATGGCCGCGATATCCGGGGCTGACAGCAGACCTGAAGCTGCGGGTTCCGGGTCCTTGCCGGCCGAGGGCGTCATCCAGCTCTCCAGATTTCCCCGGCATATTGCCGGATGGTGCGATCGGACGAGAACCAGCCCATCCGTGCGGTGTTGCGGATTGCCTGCGCGTGCCAGTCGGACGGCGTCGTCCAGAGCTGGTCGAGCTCGCGCTGCGCCTTGGCGTAGGCTTCAAAATCGGCAGCGACCATGAACCAGTCGTGATTGTAGAGCCCTTCGACGAGGCTTGCGAAGCGATTGCGGTCATCGGGCGAGAACACGCCGGACGCAATCGCCTGCAGCGCCTGCGACAGCTCGCGCGAGCCTTCGATGATGGCGCGCGGATTGTGACCTTCGGCTCGTGCCCTGGTCACCTCTTCGGCGGTCATGCCGAAGATCTTGATGTTTTCCTCGCCGATCCAGTCGCGCATCTCGACATTGGCGCCGTCGAGCGTACCGATCGTCAAGGCGCCGTTCAGCGCGAACTTCATGTTGCCGGTGCCCGATGCTTCCATGCCGGCCGTCGAGATCTGCTCGGAAAGGTCGGCAGCCGGAACCATGATCTCGGCGAGCGAGACGTTGTAGTTCGGCACGAAGACGATCTTCAGGAGGCCGCGCACCGCCGGATCGTTGTTGACGACACGGGCGACGTCGTTGGCCAGTTTGATGATCAGCTTGGCATTGTGATAGCTCGGCGCCGCCTTGCCGGCAAAGAGCTTGACGCGCGGCACCCAGTCGAGCTCCGGATGGGAGCGGATCTGGTCGTAGAGCGCCACGGCCTCGATGATGTTGAGGAGCTGGCGCTTGTACTCGTGGATGCGCTTGATCTGGATGTCGAACATCGCCGACGGATCGAGCCGGATGCCGAGGCGGCTCTGCACGAGCTGCGCGAGGCGCACCTTGTTGGCGCGTTTGACCGCGGCGAAATGTTCCTGGAAGTCCGCCTTGTCGGCGAAGACGTCGAGCGCCTGCAGCGCCTCGGTATTGTCCATGAACTCGTCGCCGATCGCGTCGCGGATCAGTCCGAAGAGACCGGGATTGCACTGCATCAGCCAGCGGCGCGGCGTAATGCCGTTGGTCTTGTTGTTGATGCGGTCCGGGTAGAGCTTGTGCAGGTCGGCAAACACCGTTTCCTTCATCAGCTCGGTGTGCAGTGCCGAAACGCCGTTGATCGAGTGCGAGCCGACAAAGGCGAGATTGCCCATGCGCACGCGTCGTTCGCCGCTTTCGTCGATCAGCGAGATGTTGCGGATTTCGTCGTCCGTGGCGCCCTTCTGGCGGCGGGCCTCGATCAGGATCTTGGCGTTGATCGCATAGACGATCTGCATGTGGCGCGGCAGCAGGCGCTCGATCAGCGGTACCGGCCAGCTTTCGAGCGCTTCGGGCAGAAGCGTGTGGTTGGTGTAGGAGATCGTGCGGCGGGTGATGTCCCAGGCCTGCTCGAAATCGAGGCCGTGCAGGTCGGTCAAGAGCCGCACCAGTTCGGCAATGGAAATGGCTGGATGGGTGTCATTGAGCTGGATGGCGACGGCGTCCGGCAGCGAGTTGAAATCCGGGTATTGCTGCAGGTGACGGCGCAGGATGTCCTGCAGCGAGGCCGAGGAGAAGAAGTATTCCTGGCGTAGGCGCAGCTCCTGGCCCGCTGGCGTCGCGTCGGCCGGATAGAGAACACGCGTCAGGCTTTCCGCCTTGTTGCTTTCGCGAAGGGCGCCGATGTGGTCGCCGGCGTTGAAGGCGGCCAGCAGGATCGGGTCAATCGGCTGCGCGGTCCACAAGCGCAGCGTGTTGACGCGTTTTGCCCGCCAGCCGACGGCGGGCGTGTCGAAGGCGGTGGCGATGACGCGCTCGGCCGGTTTCCACACGAAACGCTGGATTTCCTCGTCGACATTGGCGGTTTCGACCACGCCGCCGAAGCCGATTTCGTAGGAGCTTTCGCGGCGTTCGAATTCCCAGGGGTTGCCGTGGGCAAGCCAGGTTTCGGGTAGTTCCACCTGCCAGCCATCGGCCATCTGCTGGCGGAAGAGGCCATGCATGTAGCGGATGCCGTAGCCATAGGCGGGTACGTCGACGGTCGCCATCGATTCCATGAAACAGGCAGCCAGCCGTCCGAGACCGCCATTGCCGAGGGCCGCATCCGGCTCGAGCTGGGCGACGACATCGATATCGACGCCGAGGGAGGCGAGTGCGTCGCGCATCTCGTCCATCAGGCCGATATTGGTCATCGCATCGCGCATCAGCCGGCCGATGAGGAATTCGAGCGAGAGATAATAAACGCGCTTGGCGCCGGTTGCGTAGGTCTTGCGGGTGGAGTCCATCCACTTGTCGGTGATGCGGTCACGCGCAACCAGGATCGCCGCCGTCAGCCAGTCATGGGGCTTGGCGACCTTCGGGTCCTTGCCGATGCGGTACTTCAGACGTTCGAGGATTTCGACGGCGAGCTGGCTAGGTTCAGACGACCTTGGGGCGGGCTGCGGCACGTCGTTGGTGGAGAGCCTGTTCATCATGAAACTGTCTTTACCCTTTTGCGTTGGGAGATCGCAGGCCGGACCCGACCGGGGATAAAGCCAATTTATGCATCGATCCGAAGCGCTTGCAACAGATGTTTTTAAATGGATTAGACTTGTCTCAGACGGTGGAGAACGTATCCCGCCGAAACGCAAAATGCCGCCCAGCGGGGCCGGGCGGCATCGTCAGCGATGTGGTCTGTCTTACCTTGTCAGGCGTGCCATCTTGCCCGAGGTGGTGGCGCCGATTTCACCGAAAACCTTGACCAGAGCTGCGGCATCTTCCGGCGACTTGTAGTCGGCTGTGCTGCTGGCGCATCGGCTGAGCACCGATTTTCCCTGGATCGGCGCCATGAAGGCGATGGTGAAGACGCGAATGCCGGCGTCCTTGGCATCCTGGCACGCCTTGAGCGTTGCCGTGTCGGATTTGGAATCCTGGGCTTTGTATTTGTCGAGTTCCGGTTCCGGCTTTGGCGCCGCCGGGATGGTCAACGCCTTTCCTTCGAAATGTGTGTTCGCCCCATCGGTCATGAAGACTATGTACTTTTTCGGCGTCAGGCCGTTGGATGCCGTGTGCGCGTCGTTTTCGCCCTTGAGCTTCAGATCCGTGACGGCCTTGGCGAAGGCGCCGCTCGAATCCGTGCCGCCGTTCGCCTCCAGGTTCTTGACGTAGGTACTGGCCTTCGTCGTGCCCCAGGCCAGTTTCTCTTCCGGGAAGATGGAGCTGCTATAGGAAACAGCGCCGACACGGACATACTTGTTGTCGGGGTCCATCTCGGTGAGTGGCTTCAGCAGCGTCTCAACCGCGGATTTCAAGGTCGTGATCTTGTCGATCATGCAAGGGCTGGTCTCAGAGATGCTCTTGCCCCAGTTCTCCGCCGTCCAGTTCTTGCACTTGGTGCGCTTCTCGTCCTTCACATTCGTCACGAAGGCCATCGAGCCCGAGCGGTCGAGCACGAGATACATCGACATGGCGTTCTTGGTTTCCGTCGCGCTCTCGGCAACGGCTACCGTTTCCAGATTGACGGACTTCTGTCCGAGCAACCGCGTCATGGGGTTGAGCTGAATTGTCTGCTTGTTGACGATCGTGACCTTGAAGGCCTTGTCGCTCTTGCCGACAGTCGTCATGACGATGTCGACCGTCGGCTGAACCTGGGTCTCCGTCGGGTCGGTCACGCCGCCCGCGGAAGCGCTGCTGGTGCCCGGGTCGCTGCCGCCGGCTCCACCGGGCAGATCGGTCGAGCTTGCGCCCGACTGCGCCTTCAGGAAGTTCAAGGCGATTTCCTTGGCCTTCTCGGTCGCCAGCGTATCCTTGTTTGCAACCAGTGCGGACGCAGCCGCAAGTGCTGCCGCGTCGGCTGCATCCTGCATCTGGTTTTTCGTCGTGATCATGGTGGCCAGATCGACGGCGACGCCGCCGGCTGCCAACACCAATGGCGCCGCGAGTGCTGCCATGATGCCAAAATTGCCACCCCGGTCCTTGAGCATGGCTACGAAGGACCGGCCTACCGTGTATCGTCTTCCCATCTTTGCACACCCCAAAGGAACACGTTGCAAGCTTGGGGGCATCAATAGCGGCGATGGCTTACGATATCGTTCCGGCAATCCTTGCAATTTTAATGGATTGCCGGAAAACCGGTTGTTGTAAGGGGTTCTGCGGCACCCTGTCTGTTCCGAAGCGGGAATCGGCCTGTGCCAAATCGGGTCACGGTACCGGAATGACGTCGACCGCCTGTTTCGTCGTTTGGCTGCCGTAGCTTTTCAGGACCCCGATGACGGGCGCGACATCGCCGTAGTCGCGGCCATGGCCGACGACGATATGGTCGGTTCCAGCCGGAATATTGTTGGTCGGATCGAGTTCGAGCCACCCACCGGTTGTGCCGCACCAGACGCGCACCCAAGCGTGCATGGCATCGGCCCCCTCCAGGCGCTCCTTGCCGGGCGGAGGGATCGTCCTTAGGAAACCGCTAACATAGCCGGCAGGGATGCCGAGGCTTCTGAGCGCCACGATCATGACATGGGCGAAATCCTGGCAGACGCCGCGCTTGAGCTTGAACGCTTCTGCCGGCGTCGTGTTCACGGTTGTCGCCTCGCCGTCATAGGCGAAGTCGCGATGGATGCGGTCACACAGTGCAACGGCGATCTGGCGCACGGTCATCGTGTCGGTAATGGTGTCACGCGCGTAGGCGGCAATGTCGGCGACCTCGGGCAAGAGTGGGCTCGGGCCGGCGAAGTGATGCGGCGCGTCGGCATCGACGGACCAGCAGGCCGCAAGCTCGGCCGGCAGGCCGGTGAGGTCAGGGGAGAAGTCCGCGGTCAGGGCCTGTGCTTCCACCTGCACGCGCGCCTGCATGCGGATCGTCAGGTCTGCATGCGAGTTGCGAAAGAGAATCGACGTAAACGGGTTGGCGAAGAAGTCGATGCTCTCGGTACGTTCGGCCGGCATGGGATGGCAGCTGAGCGAGCCGACGACGAGACGTTGGCGACCGGGCAGCGTCGCCGGCAGCACGCGCACGAGGTGGCGGCCGCCGGACACCGGCACTTCGTAGTCATAGATGATCTTCAGGCTGATGTCGTAAAGCATGGCTAGCCGAGATAGGTGCGCGCGAGCAGATCGGACAGGCTTTCGAGATCCCGCTCCAACCGATTGTAGACGCCGAGGTTCATGGCTTCCGGTGTCATCACCGCCAGGCCCGAATGCAGCCGCATCGCCTCGCGGTAGAAGGGGGACATCTGGCCGTTGACGAAGGCGTTCGGCAAGAGCTCGACCTCGGTCTTGATCTCATTCAACTGGTAAAGCACCGAGCGCGGATTGAGGGGATCGAGCGCCAGGAGGTCGGTGACGGTCAAGGCGGCGGTGCTGACATTGTAGCGCCGGCGATGGGTCATGACGCTATCGCCGATTTCGAGCAGCATGTCACAGGCGCCATCGGGCGCATCCGGCCCCGACATGTGGCCGAGCAGCCGGGTCATGTGCAGGCCGCGCTCGATATAGCGGCCGATCGAAAGAAAGCGCCAGCCGGTGAAGCGGTACATGTTTTCATGCACGAGACCGGCAAAGCCGGCGAGCTTGCGCAGGAGCACGGTGATTGCGCGGGTCGCGTCGTCGCCGGCCTGCACCGTCGCGTGGAACTTGCGCGCCGTCTGCGACAGGTCGTTCAGTGCCAGCCAGCCGTCCGGCGAGAACCGGTCGCGGATGTTGCCGGCGCTGAAGAGGGCGCTTGCGATATTGGCGAGCAGGCTGTCGGGCACAGGCTGGCGCGCATCGATGTCGAGGGCTGCGAGATAGTCGCCGACATCCTTAAGGAGCGGCAGGTCCGGATCGGCGGTTTCGGCGAAGCGGCCATGCCAGGCGCGCAGGATGCGAAGCGCCCCTTCCGCACGCTCGATATAGCGGCCGAGCCAGAAGAGATTGTCGGCCGCCCGGCTCGGCAGGCTTCCCGGCATGTTGCGGGTGAAACTTTCCTCGGCCGGAAGCAGCGTCGTGCGCTCGACCGGTCGGTCGCTGACGATCCAGACATCGGCGGCGGTGCCGCCCGCCTGCATCGCGATCGCGGCGACATCGTCGCCGGAGCCGATGCGGGCAAAGCCCCCTGGCATGATCTGCCAGCCGTCGCGGGTGCGTGCCGCAAACACCCGCAGGCTCATCGGCCGCGGGGTCAGTCGGCCACGCACCCAGGCCGGCGTGGTCGAAAGCGTGACCACCTCCTGGCCCACGAGCTTGCCGCCCTCGGCGCTAAGCCAATCTGCGATCGAGGCTCGAGCCTTCTCATCAAGCGTACGGCCGAGTACCGACTGGCCATTGTCGTCGAAGAAAGGGCGGGTCTGGTAGGCGGGGCCGATGACCATGCGGTCGAGGTTGGCGGCGACCTGTTCGCGTTCGGCGCCCTGGCCGCACCACCAGGTGGCGATCGAGGGCAGCTTCTGTTCCTCGCCCAGCAGATGGCGGCAGATCGCCGGCATGAAGGCGAGGAAGGCGCGGGTTTCGACGATGCCGGTGCCGAGCGCGTTCACGATTGAGACCGAGCCGGCTCTGAGCGCCTCGACAATGCCCGGTGTGCCGATATGCGAGGACTGATTGAGCTCGAGCGGATCGGCAAAGGCCGCGTCGAGACGACGCCAGAGCACGCCGATGGGCTTGAGGCCGGCGACGGTGCGCACCATCACCCGGCCGCCGATCACGGTCAGATCCTCGCCTTCGAGCAGCATGAAGCCCAGATAGCGGGCGATATAGGCATGTTCGAAATAGGTCTCGTTGGCGATCCCCGGCGAAAGAACGGCGATGCGGTCGTCCGGGTGCAGCCGGCGGCTCTGCAGCGTGTCGCGGAACTCGCCAAAGAAGCCGGCCAGCCGGTGGACGTGGCTTTCGGCATAAAGATTGGAGAAGGCACGCGTGGTCGCGACCCGGTTCTCCAGGGCGAAGCCGGCGCCCGAAGGTGCCTCGGTGCGATCGGACAGGACCCACCAGTTACCGTCGGGTCCACGGCCGATCTCGAAGGAGACGAAATGCAGGAAGTGGCCGTCGGCCGGTTTCACGCCGACGAGAGGGCGCAGGAACTCCGGATTGGAGGCGACCAGCGCCGGCGGCAGCAGCCCTTCGCGCACCAGCCGGTTCTCGCCATAGATGTCGGCGACCACCTTTTCCAGAAGTTCGGCGCGCTGCACGAGGCCTTGCGAGACGTGCGCCCATTCCTTTTCGTCGATCAGAACCGGAATGTGCGACAGCGGCCAGCTTCGCTCGGAACTCTCCTTGGCGCCATAGACGCGATAGAACACGCCGGCGTCGCGCAGATAGCGGTCGGCGCGCGCGAAGCGGTTGGCAAGTTCGGTCTCGTCGAGCCGCCCAAGCGTCGCGAGCAGCCGCTGCCAGACCGGGCGGACATTGCCGTCCTGGTCGAGCATTTCGTCGGCAATGCCCGGTAGGGCACGGTAGCCGAAGACCGGATCGTCGTCGGTGCCCGGATGGTTTGCGGCCGCTGTCTGCTTCTTCGGCATTTACGCTCCTGGTGGACGCCTGAGATCAAGCGTCATCGGGAATTCCGTCGACGGGCTTTCGGGGCGCAGCGGATAGCCTCCCGGCGTATGGCCCCAAGGCTCGAACCGCGCCAGGCGTCGCGCCTCCGCCTCGTTGCCGTTGACCGGAAACGTGTCGTAGTGGCGCCCACCCGGGTGGGCGACATGGTAGATGCAACCGCCGATCGCCCGATTCGACCATGTATCATAGATATCGAATGTAAGGGGAGTGTTGACCGGTAGCACCGGGTGTAGCCCTGAGGCCGGCTGCCACGCCTTGTAGCGGACGCCGGCCACCGCCGTGCCATTCGAACCAGTGCGTGTGAGCGGCAAGGGCCGACCGTTGCAGGCGACCGTATATCGCTCGGGATTGGCGGTATCGAGCTTGACCTGCAGCCGTTCGATCGAGCTGTCGACATAGCGCACGGTGCCGCCGATCGCGCCCTGTTCGCCCATCACGTGCCAGGGTTCGAGCGCCTGACGGATTTCGAGCTTTGCCCCCTCGTATTCGACCTCGCCGCAGAAGGGGAAGCGGAACTCGAGCTGAGCCTCGAACCATTCCGGCTTCAGATCGAAGCCATGCGCCCGGAGATCGGCGAGCACGTCGAGAAAGTCCTGCCAGACGTGATGCGGCAGCATGAAACGATCGTGCAGCGCGGTGCCCCAGCGCACGAAGCGACCGTCGACCGGGTGCTTCCAGAAACGGGCGATGAGGGCGCGCACCAGCAATTGCTGGGCAAGCGACATGCGGGCGTTCGGCGGCATCTCGAAACCGCGGAACTCGACGAGGCCGAGACGGCCGGTGGGCCCGTCAGGCGAAAACAGCTTGTCGATGCAGATCTCCGCCCGATGGGTGTTGCCGGTGACATCGACGAGCAGGTTGCGGAACAGCCGGTCGACGAGCCAGGGCAGGGGCGGCGGCGTTGCAGAGCCCGGCATCGGCACCTGCGCCAGGGCGATTTCGAGTTCATAGAGCTGGTCGTGCCGGGTCTCGTCGATACGCGGCGCCTGCGAGGTCGGGCCGATGAAGAGGCCGGAGAACAGGTAGGAGAGCGAGGGATGCCGCTGCCAGTGCAGCACCATGCTTTTTAGCAGATCCGGGCGGCGCAGGAACGGGCTGTCATTCGGATTGGCGCCGCCGACGACCACGTGATTGCCGCCGCCGGTGCCGGTGTGACGGCCGTCGATCATGAACTTGTCGGCACCGAGCCGGCTCTGGCGCGCCTCCTCGTAGATCGCCGTGGTGATATCGACGCAGTCCTGCCAATGGGCGGCCGGATGAATGTTGACCTCGATGACGCCCGGGTCCGGCGCAACGCGGATGACGTTGATGCGCTCGTCCTGCGGCGGTGCATAGCCTTCGATGTGCACGGGCAGGCCGATCGCAGCGGCAGCGCGCTCCGCAGACGCGATCAGATCGAGATACTCCTCGACGCTTGTCGTCGGCGGCATGAAGACGCAGAGCCGGCCGTCGCGCGGCTCGACGCTGATGGCGGTGCGCACCAGTCCGGCGATCTCGTCGCGCGGCGCCGGGAGCGGTGTTTCCGGAACTTCCGAGGCCTGGAAGCGTGCATGCTGCGTGCGGGCGCTGCTTTCGCTGAAGTCCGGCAAATCGTCGCGCGGGACCGTCGGATCGACCGGATGGATATAGGGGTAAGCGGAGGGCGCGACATAGGGTAGGGCGCCGAGCGGAAGGCGATAGCCGACGGCGCTGTCGCCGGGAACGAGGAAGATGCGGCCACGGCGCGTCTGCCATTTCTCGCTCATCCACTTCACGCCGGTGGCGCGCGTGTTCCAGGCTTGCACCGGCAGAACATAGCCGGTCGGCGCCGTCAGGCCGCGCTCGAACACGCGGGCCATGCGGCTGCGCTCCTCGGGATCCTTCAGCTTGGAGTTGGCAGGATCGACGTTGTCGGGGAGGTTTGCCTCCTTCAGCAGCCAGTCGGCCGGGTCTTCGAAGGCCGGCACGACCATTTCGGTCGGCACGCTCAATTCGCCTGCGACCAGATGCAGCAGGCGTTCGGCATCCGCTACCGTCACGTCGTGGCGGCCGGTCTCCTCGGCGATCAGGTCCGGCCGGCGCCAGATCGGCACGCCGTCCTTGCGCCAGTAGAGGGAGAAGGTCCAGCGCGGCAGGGTTTCGCCCGGATACCATTTGCCCTGGCCATAATGCAGGAAGCCACCGGGGGCGAAGCGTTCGCGCAGCCGGCGGATCAGTGTGTCGGCCTTCTCGCGCTTGGTTGGTCCGACGGCCTCCGTGTTCCATTCCTCGGACTCGAAGTCGTCGATCGAAACGAAGGTGGGCTCGCCGCCCATCGTCAGGCGGATGTCGTTTTCCTCAAGCTCCCGGTCAACCTTCCCGCCGAGTGCATTCAGCGCATCCCAGCTTTCGTCGGAGAAGGGTTTGGTGATGCGCGGGTGCTCGGCGACGCGCCTCACCTTCATGTCGAAAGCGAAGTCGGTGCGGGTCTCGGGATCGCCGAAAAATTCTCCGGAGATCGGCGCGGCGTTGCGGTAATGGGGCGTTGCGGCAAGCGGAATGTGGCTCTCGCCGGTCAGCAGGCCCGAGGTCGGGTCGAGCCCGACCCAGCCGGCGCCGGGCAGGTAGACTTCGGCCCAGGCATGCAGGTCGGTGAAGTCGTGGTCGGTGCCGGAGGGGCCGTCGAGGGCTTTCAGATCCGGCGTCAGCTGAATGAGATAGCCGGAGACGAAGCGGGCGGCGAAGCCGAGATTGCGCAGGATCTGTACGAGCAGCCAGCTGGAATCGCGGCAGGATCCTCTTGCCGATGTCAGCGTCTGCTCCGGGTCCTGCACGCCCGGCTCCATGCGGATCACATAGCCGATTTCCTTCTGCAGGCGTGCGTTGAGCCCGACGACCATGTCGATGGTGCGCTGGCGGGAACGGTCGACCGTTGCCATGAAGGCGGAGAGCGCCGGGCCGAGCGGCTCCGGCGTCATATAGATCCGGAGATCGTCGCTGAGATCCTCGGGGTAGGGGAAGGGCCAATGCTCGGCCTCTTCCTCGACGAAAAAGTCAAAGGGGTTGTAGACGGTCATGTCGGCGACGAGATCGACTTCGATTTTCAGCTCGCTCACCGGATCGGGAAAGACGAAACGGGCGAGGTAGTTGCCGTAGGGGTCCTGCTGCAGGTTGACGAAATGGTTGCCGGGCGAAACCTTCAGCGAGTGGCTGATGACCTTGGTCTTGGAATGGGCAGCGGGCTTCAGCCGGATGATCTGCGGCGAGAGGCTTACGGGACGGTCATAGATATAGTGGGTCAGGTGATAGATACTGGCCTTGATCGACATGCCGGATTTGATCCCCTTCGTGGCGGGTCTGACGCCCCCCATCGCCACGAAGTTTGTGCAATGCAAATCGAGAATGCAAGCGCGAAAGCGCCCGCAGAAAATCAGGGCGGCGCAACGCCTTCGCACGCCCGGACGGGCGTGCGAAACATTGGCCATCCTCGGTCAGACGATCGGCGGATTGATGCGGGCAAAACCCTCCTGGCGGTAGTAGGGGAAGTAGGGGTAGGCCGGCGTCGTTCGGCTCGCCGCGTCGAGTCGGGCGATCTGGTCCGCTGACAACGACCAGCCGACGGCGCCGAGGTTCTGGCGAAGCTGCTCCTCGTTGCGGGCGCCGATGATGACGCTCGAGACCGTCGGGCGCTGCAGCAGCCAGTTGATGGCGATCTGCGGGATCGTCTTGCCGGTTTCCTCCGCGAGCTGGTCGAGCACGTCGACGACATCGTAGAGCTTCTCATCATCGACCGGTGGGCCGAAGGCCGCAGTGTCGTGCAGGCGGCTGCCTTCGGGCCACGGCTTGCCGCGGCGGATCTTGCCGGTGAGACGCCCCCAGCCGAGCGGGCTCCAGACCAGAGCGCCGACGCCTTGGTCGGCGCCAAGCGGCATCAGTTCCCATTCGTAGTCGCGTCCAACCAGCGAATAGTAGACCTGGTGGGCGACGTGGCGCACGAGGCCGTGCTTCTCCGAGACAGCCAGCGATTTCATCAATTGCCAGCCGGCAAAGTTCGAGGCACCGACGTAGCGCAGCTTGCCGGCGGCAACCAGACTGTCGAGTGTCGAAAGCACCTCCTCGACCGGCGTTCCCGCGTCGAAGGCGTGCAGTTGCAAAAGGTCGATGTAGTCGGTGCCGAGCCGCTTCAAGGCATCGTCGACGCCCTTGACGAGACGCGTGCGCGACGTGCCGGCGTCGTTCGGTCCGTCGCCCATCGGCAATGCCATCTTGGTGGAGAGAAGCACGGCATCACGCCGGCCCTTGATGGCCGCGCCGAGCACGCTCTCGGACGCACCGTCGGAGTAAACGTCTGCGGTATCGAAGAGATTGACGCCGGCTTCGAGCGAGATGTCGATCAGCCGCCGGGCTTCCGCGGCGTCGCTGTTGCCCCAGGCGCTGAAGAGCGGCCCCTTGCCGCCGAAGGTGCCGGCGCCGAAGCTCAAGGCAGGCACTTTCAGTCCCGATGATCCAAGCCGTCTGTATTCCATGTCGTCAAACTCCTCGTTGGTTTTGTCTTTGCGAGAGCGGAAGTCCGCTCGCCCACCAGGAGAAGGTGGTATCGCGGCCATTTGCGATGTAGACCGGATGAAAGAACATCATTTGTGAGTTGAAGTCACATGTCGCGCTTGTCTATCAACCGTTCGGGGGAGATGGCGGTTTTCGCCAAGGCGGTGGAGCTCGGCGGCTTCTCGGCCGCGGCAAAGGTCTGCTGCATGACACCCTCGGCCGTCAGCAAGCTCGTGCAGAGGCTGGAGGAAAGGCTCGGCGTCCGGCTCATCAACCGCTCGACGCGGCGGCTGCAGCTGACGGCGGAAGGCTGTGCCTTCTATGAGCGGGCGGTGCGCATCCTTGCCGATATCGACGAGGCGGAGCGCGAGGCGGGTTCAGGCGAAACGCCCGAGGGCCGCGTGCGGCTAAACGTCAGCGCTTCCTATGCGGTGCATGTGCTGATGCCGGTGCTGCCGGAGTTTCTCTCGGCCTTTCCGTCGGTCTCGCTCGATATCCTGCAGACCGACGCCGTGGTCGATCTGATGGCGGAGCGGGCCGACATCGCCGTGCGCGCCGGTCCTCTGAAGTCTTCGAGCCTGATCGCCCGCAAGCTCGGCAGCACGTCGATGACGATCGTGGGCGCGCCGTCCTATCTTCAACGGTTCGGCATGCCCGAGAGTGTCGGCGACCTCGAAGCGATGAACAGGCTGAGCCATAGCTATGCGCGTTCGATCGATGGCTGGCCGCTCCTGTCGAACGGGGAGCCTTTCACGCTGGCGCCGACGGAGCAGGTCCGCGTGAGCGACGGCGAGGGTTTGCGCCAGCTTACGCTCGCCGGTGTCGGGCTGGCGCGACTGCCCACGTTTACGGTCAAGGAGGATATCCGTTGCGGTCGGCTGACGGCGGTCGCCGAGCACTTGAACCCGGGCGACATCGAGGCATTCCATGCGGTGTTCCACGGGCAGGGTGGAGCCCTGCCGGCGCGCGTGCGGGTGGTACTTGATTTCCTGGCTAAGCGCGCGCGGATTTCATCGCCTTGAACGGCTGGTGCGTCGCTTCGGCCGGCTGGCCGCAGACGCGATTGCGGCCCTCGGACTTGGCGCGATAGAGCTCGTTATCGGCAAGTTCGATCAGGTGCTTCCAGCCACCGTTCGCGCTGCGGCCTTCGGCCACGCCGAAGCTGGCGGTGACGTTCAGCTTCCGTCCGTCGGCAAGGACGATCGGTTCGTGCGCGAGGTTGACCCTGATCCTTTCGGCAAGGGCAAGGGCGGACTCGATGCTGTCGCCGGGCGTGATCACGGCAAACTCCTCACCGCCGAAGCGGGCGACGAGATCGGAATTGCGCACGGAATTGCGGATGATGCGGGCGGTTTCCTGAAGCACGATGTCGCCGATCAGATGGCCGTGGGTATCGTTGATCTGCTTGAAATGGTCGATGTCCATCAGGATCAGACAGGCGTCCTGATCCTTGCCGTCCGTGTCTTCCGCGCCGCCGATCAGCTCCAGCGCGCGGCGGTTGAGCAGGCCGGTCAGTTCGTCGGTTTCCGCCTGGCGTTCGAGATGCTGCATCAGCAGCGTGCGCTCGTCGAGGCGCTGGCGCAGGATGTCGATCGCATCGAACAGGCGCCCCATTTCGCCTTCTCCGCCCTTGCCCTGAAGGCGCGCGATCGGGCGATCATTGGCAAGCTCGATGATGCTGTGGCGCGCAAGAAGCAGCGGTTCGAACACCAGCGATCGGGCGCGCCGCATCAAGATCAGCAACATCAGGAAGAGCGAGAAGGTCGCAAGGCTCGCCACGGCGAGCTTGATCGACGCGCGGGTCTTGTTGGCGGACAGGCGCTCGACGGTCGAATCCATGAAGGCGCGACGCAGATCTTCGAGCGGTTTCATCTTCGGGACGAAAAGGTCGGTGAGCTGTTCGGCGGTCATCGGGTAGTCGCCCGAGCGTTTACCGACGGCGACGATGTTGTCGATGATCGCAAAACCTTCGGCAAAGAACTCGCGGTCGATCTTGGCGAGATCGCCGATCTTCGACGGATCCAGGCCTGGAAGCGCGCCCGGCTTGCCGACGATCGCCCAGACCTCCTGCAGCCTGCCGCGCGTGCGCTCGCTGTCGGCCAGATTCTTGATCGCGAGCGGCTTGCCGACGGCAACGGGCGCCATGACGTGCGAGCCGAGGCGACCGCCGTCCTCGCGCAGATTGGCGAGCATCTGGGCTGCAAGGGCAATGCCCGCAAGGTTCGGGTCGGTGTTGGTCAGGCGCTGAATGTTCCAGTCGATCGCGGGGCGAAGCGCATCGATCACGCCGAACATGGCCTCGATCGTCGCTTCGATTTCGGCAAGGTTCCGCCGTTCCGGCGGAAGGGCCGCAATGCGATCGACTTCCGCACGCGCAAGCATCAGCCGACGATGGACCTCGACTAGGATGGGCGAAAGCGCGCCGGCCGGTTCGGAGCGGCTGGCATTGTCGATGTCGGCGGTGATCTGAGCCAATGCCGCGTCGCTGCGGGCACGAAACTCCGCCAGCCGCGCCTGGACAGTCGAGCCGGGCGCTACGCCAAGGCCGAGCACACCGTTGGACGGGCCACGTTCGGCCGAGAGGTAGTTTGCGGCGTCGAGGACGCGGCAAAAGGCCATGACTTCCGTCAGGTTGCGGCGCGCGACGACAAAGTCGCTATAGGATGCGGCGATGATTTCGGTCGCAAGAATGCCCGTGCAGGCAACGACGATCGCCACCAGCCATTGGAGCTTGCGTCGCAGGGCCCTGGCCGTACGCGCTTCCCCCACGCCCATCTGAGGGGACGCATAGGTGCTGCCCTTATTGCTCATATGCGCGAAGTTGCTCCACTCATGTCGCCGCCCGTCTGCTCGACAATCGCGACAAATTCTTGCCACCCGACAAGAAACCCATCCGAAATCAGTGTGCTTGCCGCCCCTGCTATCGTATAAGATGTTAAATAAGCTTGAAATACCCTGAAATACTAGGGGCTAATCCGCAACCGAGGGATGCGCCCGGCGCACGGCAGACCCCAGCTTTGCGGCCCCCGTATTCGCTTTCCGGTCCATGATCGCAATAAATCCGGCCCGCCTTCTTGCCGAAAGCGGGCCTGGACTTGGTTGGTCGTCATTTTACTTCAGCAACTCTTCACGGCAACGTGATCTGTGCTGCGGCCTAAAGCGTCGCGCGTCTTATCAGACGGGCTAAGGTCGCTGTAACACTTTGATTTTCTGCAAGTCTGTTCCCTTACGTCGAGGACGATTTAAGGAGACATGCAGTCGTCTCAGCGCTTCGGCCCGACCAGTGCGAAGAGGGCGCCCTGCGGGTCGAGCGCCTGAACGATCCAGGCGCCTCCGGGGACCTCCATCGGCTCCAGCACGATCTTGCCGCCGCCAGCCTTGATGCGTTCGATGGCGGCATCGATGGCCGGTACGTTGATGTAGTAGAGCCAGTAAGGCGCGGGCACTTCCTTCGGCTTGGTCATCATCCCGCCGATCGGGGCGCCGCCATGGGCGAAGATCTGGTAGATGCCCATTTCGCCCATGTCCATGCCCTGGTCCTTCGTCCAGCCGAAGAGTTCGGAATAGAAGGGAAAGGCGGTGTCGAGGTCGCCCGAGGCAAGCTCGTGCCAGCCGATCAGTCCGGGGGCCATCGGGTCGGTGACCGGCGGCGGATCGCCCGTACCCTTGAAGATCGAGAAGACCGCGCCGTGCGGATCGGTGACGACGGCGAAGCGCCCTATACCCGGGATATCGTCCGGCGCCCGGTGCACCTTGCCGCCCTTGGCGGCGATGCTGGCGGCGCTCACATCGACATCGTCGACGCCGACATAGCCGAGCCAGGCGGGCGGCACGTTCATTTCGAGCGCGCCTTCCGGCATGGTCATCAATCCCGCCACCGGAATCTCGCCGACGTTGAACAGCGTGTAGCTGATACCGGCCATGCCGGCATCGCTGGCGGCCCAGCCGACCACGTCCTTGTAGAACGTCTCGGCGGCCGCCATGTCGGTGGTCATCAGTTCGTACCAAACGAATTTGCCGTGATCTGCCATTGCCTTCCTCCGGTTTTGCTCTGGCGCGGCGTATCTGGCGCCACTTGTTTGCCTGTTCGAATGAACTGTCGTCGGGTCAGCCTGACATGATGCATGGCCGAACAGCCAAGGCCGTCGTCAGCGCGGCTTTCAATCCCGACGTAGGTATTCCGCCGTCATCAAGTCTTTCCAGTTTCCGTCCGCTGTTTGCGCCTGCGCCGTCAGCAGCCGACGGGATGGCCCGGCAAGCGTGATGACGTCGCGGTAGCGCATGGTCCTGCCGGGTTTTTCGAAATCTGGCCCTTCGCAGTAGAGGGAGAGGGACGTGCCGTCCGCGTCCAGTTCTCCGTCATAGATCCATATGTGGGTCATCATCGAACCGACCCAGGTGCCGACGTAACGTTTCGTCTGCGGATTGAAGCCGAGCGTCATCAGCGTCTGGCCGAAGCTGCCGCCCGGCATCGTTCCCTGACCCTCGCAGACGATCCAGAGGCCTTCGAGTGACCGGACATGCTCGGTCCAGGGCCCGCTGCCATCGGGCTTGCCATCGGAGCCGGCCGTGCGAACGTGCCAGTCGCCCAGCAATTGCTCGAGCCAGCGGTGCGCTTCTTCCGGTTCTGCTCTCACGGGATTTCCTTCTTGACCGGGCGCAGACGTTCGGCCCGGCACGCGAGCGTTCTCAAAACGATTTTGCGGGCGAAAAGTTCCGTCCGCCGGGATGCGGAATTCAGCCCGCCTTGCGTCCGGGCTCCCGATCATATTCGTCGTGGCGGCGAACGAAGCTCATGGTCCCGTCCTCGTTGCGCCCCTTGGGTGTGCGGTCGAGCAGCATCAGTGTGCCCACGAGTTCCTCGAGCCCGCGAGCATAGGACGAATAGGTGTGGTAGATCGTGCCGTCCTCGCCCTTCTGGAAGGCGCTGAGACCGGGCAGTTCCTCATGCGCATTGGCGCTTTCTATGTCGGTGAAGTTGTACCCGACCTTGCCGCTTGCGAGCTCGTCTGGCGAAAAGGCCACGTGGAAGTCATGGTTGAAGCCGTTGCCTTCCGCCGAGACCCAGGGGAAATCCCACTCCATGCGTTTCTTGTAGGTTTCGATCTTTGCGAGCGGCGCGTTCGATGCGGCGACCAGCGTCACGTCGTGATGGTTGAGGTGCGGCAGCATGCCGGCGAAATGATCGACCAGGAAGGAGCAGCCGGGGCAACCGGCCTCCCAGGTGGGGCCGAACATGAAATGGTAGACCATGAGCTGGCTGCGGCCGTCGAAAAGCTCGGACAGGGATTTGCGGCCCGCCGGCGTATCGAAGACGTAGGTCTTTTCCATCTTCACCCAGGGCAAGGCCAGCCGAGCGGCATTGACCTTGTCGCGTGCGTGGGTGTGTTCCTTTTCCAGCGCAAGCAGATCTTTGCGCGCTTTCAGCCACTCTCCAGGCGATACCACTGCGTGATCCTGTCTCATGCCCGTTCCTCCTTCCAACGTTTTCCAACGTTGCACTTGACTATTTACGTTGATATCAACATTAATCGGGCATGTCAAAAATGCCGCTTGTTTCGTTCGACACTACCCTGCATGTGAAGGACACCTGCCTCTGCCTGCATGTGCAACGCGCCGCGCGCGCCATTGCCCGCCGGTTCGACGAGGCGCTGCGCCCGCTCGATATCACCAACGGACAGTTCTCTCTCCTGATGTCGCTCAACCGCCCGGCGCCGCCCAATATGGGCTCGGTGGCGTCGCTTCTCGCCATGGACCGGACGACCTTGACCGCGGCGTTGAAGCCGCTGGAACGGCGCGGCCTGGTCGAAAGCTTCCCGGATGCCGACGACCGGCGGTCGCGGCGATTGCGGCTGACGACCGAAGGGCAGGCGCTGCTGGCGCGCGCCGTGCCGATCTGGCGGAACCTGCATGAGGCGCTCGATCCGGTGCTCGATGACGGCGGTTCGGACCGCCTGCGTGCCGATCTCTTAAGGCTGGCTTGACGGGCGGCCGGTCAGTCCTCGGACGGCTCTGGCGCGGGGCGCTCCTTGAGCACCTCGATCACCTCGGCGATCAAGGCAGAGGCCTGCCGCAGCCGTCGTTCGCCGAGTGCGCCGCCCAGGCCGTCCGCCCAGGCCGCCTGCCGCTCCTTGATGTCGTGCAGTGCCGTTTCTCCCGCCGCAGTCAGAACCATGAGCTTTGCCCTCTGGTGGGTCGGGTTGTCCCTGTAGGCGATCAGCCCTTCGGCCTCCAAGAGATCGGCGATGCGCTGCACCCCCTGGCGCGCAAGGCCGAGCGCGCGTGCCGCATCGGCAACTGACATCGGCGCATGGTTTGCCGCGGCCAGCACCTGCCAGCGGGCGCTCGTCTGTCCGGAAGGTTTGGCGAGTGCGTCGCCGGCCTGCGTCAGCGGGCCCGCTAGCCGCAGTACCGATATGGCGAACTCCGCAAAGGCGTCTCCGACGGGTGTCCGATCGGGATCTTTCATGTTGACAGCACCACCGTCGTGTGAATGTTTGTATGACATCATGTTGTCATGATTCGGTCGTTTCAGCAAGTCAATTTAGCAAGGGGGATGAGAGCATGGCGAGAAGGACTTACAGCGGCGGTTGCCATTGCGGCAAGGTCAGATACGAAGCGACTTTCGATCTCGATGCGGGGACGACGCGATGCAATTGCTCGTTCTGTGGCAAGGCCCGCTACTGGGGTGCACAGGTCCAGCCGGAGGATTTTCGCCTCCTGTCACCGGAAGATCAGGTTGGGCTCTATCAGTTTGGCGCCAAGGTTGGCAACCACCGCTTCTGCCCTGCCTGCGGCATCGCCTCCTATAGCCATGGTTATGTCGAGGAACTCGGCGGCGCCTATTGCAGCATCAATGTCGCAACGCTGGACGATGTCGATCCGACGGTCCTGGCTAAGGTGTCGGTGCAATATCTGGATGGCCGGAACGACCGCTGGGATGAAACGCCTGCCGAATTCCGTCATCTCTGACGCGTGCGAGATCTCGCTCCTATTTGACAATATGTTGTCAATATGGCATATGGACTGCATGAGTTTCACCTGGCAGCATATCGCCTGCCGGGTGGGCGGCAATAGGGGGCCTGCCTGGCCCGCCACGCAGGAGCGACGGGTATGAAACTGACCTATAATGGAAGCTGCCATTGCGGAAACATCCGCTATGAGGCCGACATCGACCTCGATGCCGGCACCGGCAAATGCAACTGTTCGATTTGCTGGAAGCGGCGCTACTGGGGGGCGGTCGTGAAGCCCGACGCCTTCCGGCTGCAGTGCGACGAAGCCAATATCGCCGACTACCAGTTCGGCAGCGACAGCGTGCATCACCGCTTCTGCAGGACCTGCGGCGTTGCCGCCTTCGGCCACGGCTATATCGAGGAGATTGGCGGCGCCTATTACTCCGTCAACCTCGCCTGCCTCGACGACCTCGATCCGGCGGTGCTGGCCGAAGCACCGGTGCAGTACATGGACGGGCGCAACAACAACTGGTTCCACGCGCCAGCCGAGACCCGTCACCTCTAGAGCCCACAGCTAAGCTGGTTACATCTTGCGAAATTCGAGGTGGTAGATGACCTCCTCGCCGGTTGCCGGGTCCACGCCCGGCGCGCCGTAGATCACCAGCTTATCCCCTTGCAGGACAAAGGGGCGGATCAGGTCGGAGACGCCCCAGGCCGGGTTCCAGCTTGCCTCGACATGATGGATGATCCGGCCGTCCTTGAGCGAATAGGAGCCGGAATAGGCGAGCATGGAATCAAACAGTGCCGCCTTTTCGTCGTGAGACGGCACGAGTCCTTTGAGCTGCGGTCGATCGCGTTTCACCACAACGGCGGTCATCCGGCCATCGGGAAAGTACGAGAGATAGCCGATAGGATCAGGGCCCATGGCATCGGTGACCTCGCCAGTGGCGACGACCTCGCGCGTCCAGGAAAGCATCTTCCAGGTGCCGAGCAATCCAGACTCGTCCGCCATGACCCACCTGTTTGATTTTAGGGTAAACTAAAATAGCAGATGCTTCCTGTCCGGCAAAGCCGGGCGGATCCCTAGGATGAGATCAAAGAAAAGGGCCCCCGACGCGCGGGAGCCCTTCGCTGTTTCTTGCGCCGCTCGGGCCCTGCCCGAACGTAGCTGGTCAGTGTTCGCCGAGGTCGCGCACAGCACCGCGGTCGGCGGAGGTGGCAAAGGCGGCATAGGCCTTGAGCGCCGTCGTCACCTTGCGCTTGCGCTGTTCGGTCGGCTTCCAGCCCTGGGCGTCCTGCTCAGTGCGGCGACGGCTAAGTTCCGCCTCGTCGACGCGCAGGCTGATCGTGCGGTTCGGGATGTCGATGTCGATCATGTCGCCTTCGCGCACCAGGCCGATTGTGCCGCCATTGGCCGCTTCCGGCGAAACGTGGCCGATCGACAGGCCCGAAGTGCCGCCGGAGAAGCGGCCGTCGGTGATCAGCGCGCAGGCTTTGCCGAGGCCCTTCGATTTCAGGTAGCTCGTCGGATAGAGCATTTCCTGCATGCCCGGGCCGCCCTTGGGGCCTTCATAGCGGATGACGACGACGTCGCCAGCCTTGATCTCGTTGCCGAGGATCGCCTTGACCGACGCATCCTGGCTTTCGAAGACGCGGGCCGGGCCGGAGAACTTCAGGATGCTCTCGTCGACGCCCGCGGTCTTCACGATGCAGCCGTCGATCGCGATGTTGCCCTTCAAGACGGCGAGGCCGCCATCCTTGGAGAAGGGATGTTCGACCGAGCGGATGACGCCCTTTTCGCGGTCGGTGTCGAGCTCGTCCCAGCGCGCTTCCTGGCTGAAGGCCACCTGGGTCGGGATGCCGCCCGGTGCCGCGCGGAAGAAGTTGCGAACGGTTTCGCTGGTCGTGCGGGTGATGTCCCAGCGGTCGATGGCGTCGCCGAGCGTGGCGCTGTGGACCGTCGGGCAATCGCGGTTGATGAGGCCGCCCTTCTCGAGTTCGCCGAGGATCGACATGATGCCGCCGGCACGGTGCACGTCTTCCATGTGCACGTCGCTTTTCGCCGGAGCGACTTTCGACAGGCAGGGAACCTTGCGCGACAGGCGGTCGATGTCCGCCATGGTGAAATCGACCTCGCCCTCGTGGGCCGCGGCGAGAATGTGCAGCACGGTGTTGGTCGAGCCGCCCATGGCGATATCGAGCGCCATGGCGTTTTCAAACGCCTTCTTCGAGGCGACCTTGCGCGGCAGCACGTTCTCGTCTTCCTGCTCGTAATAGCGGCGGGCGAGATCGACGACCAGGTGGCCGGCCTCGACGAAGAGGCGCTTGCGGTCGGCGTGGGTGGCGAGCGTCGAGCCGTTGCCGGGCAGCGACAGGCCGAGCGCTTCGGTCAGACAGTTCATCGAGTTGGCGGTGAACATGCCGGAGCAAGAGCCGCAGGTCGGGCAGGCCGAGCGTTCGATGACCTTGACGTCCTCGTCCGAGACGTTGTCGTCGGCTGCGGCGACCATGGCGTCGACCAGGTCGAGTGCATGCGTCTTGCCGTGCAGCACGACCTTGCCGGCCTCCATCGGGCCGCCGGAAACGAAGACGGCGGGGATGTTGAGACGCAGCGCCGCCATCAGCATGCCGGGCGTGATCTTGTCGCAGTTGGAGATGCATACCATGGCGTCGGCGCAGTGGGCGTTGACCATGTACTCGACGCTATCGGCGATGATTTCGCGCGACGGCAACGAATAGAGCATGCCGTCGTGACCCATGGCGATGCCGTCGTCGACGGCGATGGTATTGAATTCCTTGGCGACGCCGCCAGCAGCCTCGATCTCGCGGGCGACGAGCTGGCCAAGATCCTTAAGGTGCACGTGGCCGGGCACGAACTGGGTGAACGAGTTCACCACCGCAATAATCGGCTTGCCAAAATCGCTGTCCTTCATGCCCGTCGCGCGCCAGAGGCCGCGGGCACCGGCCATGTTGCGGCCGTGGGTGGTGGTACGTGAGCGATAGGCAGGCATGGCATGTTCCTTCACGGACAAGGGGTATTGCTCGGGAATGGCGATCCCTGATCGCCACCGAAGGGGCTACCTAGCGCAAAATTGCGCGCGCGTCATCTTTTGCGTCAGATTATTTCGACGCTGCGCGCGCTGTCGCGCCAGGCTTTCGCCGCTTCGGAAATCAAATCTAGACCGCGGCCGGCGCCTTGGACAACACCCGCCGAAGCGCTTTACGGAAATCTTATGTCGAGCGCCTGAAGTCGCAATCGAAACTGGACGCCTGACGGGTCTAGCCTTGTCGCATCGAATAGGGATGCGTGCCATGTCTCTCCAGGATTTCAACATCAACCGTCATTTGCCCGGGGCTCTACGCGAGGTCGATGCGGGCCCTGAGCTCACCGGTGGCGAAAGGGCTCCGGAGGCGCTCGATGCGCTCATGCTGCGGCTCACCGGCGTTCGCCGCCTGCGCGAGCACCATGTCTGGGAGGCGGTGCGGGTGATCGCGGACCTGCCGGACCTGACGGCTGGAGAATGGCCGTCGCGTCGGTTCCGTGAACTGATGGCCGCCGATGCGCTGGTCGATGCCGTCATTCACCTGACGTCGGCGACCGAAGCGAAACTGTGCCTTCGAACGCTCAGTCACGAGTTCGGGCTGTGGACCTGCGCGCTGCGCTATCAACCAACCGGAGCCGGCCGCATCACCTTCAAGGCACGGCATGCCGACCTTGCCGCGGCGATCCTTGGCGCCTTCCTGCGCTCCTGCCGCGGCCATCAGCTTGCGGCTGCTGCCGGCCGTGGCCAACTTCCCACCTGAAGGATATTTCCATGAACATGCATTCGCTGCGCCTCGAAGGCGCGATCACGGCGCTCGTCACGCCGTTCCGGGACGGCAAGGTTGATGTCGTCGGCCTGATGTCGCTCGTGGAATGGCAGATCCGACACGGCATTTCCGGCGTCGTCGCCTGCGGCACCACCGGCGAGGCGCCGACGCTGTCGCGGGCGGAACGGGCCATGGTGATCGAACGCTGCGTCGAGGTGGCGGAACGCAAGATCCCGGTTATCGCCGGAACCGGCACCAACAGTACTGCGACGACGATCGAACTGACGGCGGAAGCCAGAACGCTCGGCGCCGACGCGGCGCTCGTCGTTGCGCCCTATTACAGCAAGCCGTCGCAGGAGGGGCTTTATCGCCACTTCGAGGCGGTCGCCCGGGCGGTGGATCTTCCCGTCATCATCTACAATGTGCCCTCGCGCACTGGGGTCGATCTCGCCGCGCGGACGATCGAGCGGCTGGCGGAGCTTCAAAATGTCGTCGGCATCAAGGACGCCACCGGCGACGTCGGTCGCTTCCTGTCTTCGTCGCCAGCCCTCAAGGCCAGGCTCATGCAGCTCTCGGGTCACGACCAGACGGCGCTGCCGTTCAATCTCTGCGGCGGTCACGGCACCATCTCGGTGGCGTCCAATGTCGTGCCGCGGCTGGTGGTCGCCATGCACCAGGCTGTCACGACCGGAAATGTCGCAGCGGCGCTCGCCCTTCATGAGCGGCTCCGCCCGCTGCTCACGGCGCTCGAGCGCGAGACCAATCCGGGGCCGGTGAAATACGCGTTGCACCTGGTGCGGGCGCTCAGCCCGGAGGTGCGTCTGCCGCTGACGCAGGTGGCGCCGGAGACGGCGGCCGAGATCCGCGCGGCGCTCGAACCGCTGACCGAGCTTCCAGCCTCCACTCAGATCGGCCGCGGGGTGCGCATCGCGCTTGCTGGCTGACGGTTCGTCATCGCACGGATCTGTCGTGCCCGATTGCCGCGGCGGTTCCCGCCGTCCGCATCCATCTCACCCGAAAGGAAAGACCATGTCCCGTTTCCCCCATCTTGCCGCGCGCGCCGCTGAGCGCCGGCGCATCGAAAGCAGCGAGCGCGCCGAGCGCATTCCGCCCAGGGACAGCGCCGTTCGCGATGCCTTTCTCGGCATCGGCATCAGGCTCGCCGTCGTCCTCGGCCTTGCCTACGGCATCCAGGCCGCACTTCCGTGGATTGCCGGCTAAGGCTTCGCTTTCGTCAACAAGGATTGTTCGATCATGGGCAGTATGCAGCAGATCCGTCGTGGTTTCCTGGCGCGCGCGCGTTTCGTCGTCGGCCGCGACCGGCACGGCTGGTGGGTCGTATCCGACCGCAAGGGTCTCGTCGGCGGCCTCTTTACCAATGAGAGCGCCGCAATCCATTTCGCCGTCGAAGCGAGCGACCGGCATCCGGAGGAGGTGTGTCGCGCGCCGGAAGGGGCGGCCATCGATCTTGATACGTTTTCGCGCCGGCCGAGGGCCATGCGACAGCGCCGGCGCGGCGCCTATGCCTGACGCCGCATCCTGATGCAGGCGTAAGGAAGAAACCCCACCAGCTCGGCGCTGGCGGGGTTTTCTCTTGTCGGGGTGCTGCGCTGGCGGACGCTCAGCCGAGCGAAGCGATCGCCTCGTCGATCAGCGCCACGATCTCCTTGGCGTGCGAGGCAAGGGAGGCGTGGCTGGCATCGAGCGTGATGATCTTCTTCGCCTTGATGCGCTCGGCCATCCATTGTTCGGTTTCCGGCGGGATCATGTGGTCGTGGCGCGAGACCTGGTACCAACTGGGCTTCGTCTTCCAGGCGGGAGCCCCGGCCCTGTCCTCGAAGCAACGCCCGGCGATCGGTTTCTGTGCGACCGCCATGACCAATGCTTCGGTCTCGCTCAGGTCCTGGCCGAAACTCTCACGGAACGTATCCTGCGCCAGCCAGAGGAAGCCGTCCTTGTCGGGACGGATGCTGGCGGCGCCGGATGGCGGCTCGCGCCTTGCAAAGATGCTGCCGAGGCTGTCGCCTTCATCCGGCGCGAAGGCCGCGACATAGACGAGCCCGACGACGTTGGCCGCATGACCGGCGCCGCTGATAACAGCACCACCATAGGAGTGGCCGACGAGCAGGGTCGGGCCCTCGAGCGATTCGGCCAGCTTGCGGGTGCGCTCGACGTCGTCGGCAAGCGAGGTCAGCGGGTTCTGAACCGCGGCAATTCTGTAGCCCTTGGCGTGGAGCGGCGGAATGACATGGCGCCAATGGGAGGCATCGCCCCAGGCGCCGTGCACAAGCACGATGTTCTTGACTGCCGGCATGATCAGTTCCTTTCGCTCGAATGGAGAGGTGCTCGGTTCGGCATCACACCCGCTCGTGGTGAGGCGAGGCATACTGCCCGTCGTCGGTTTTGGTGGGTTCCCTTGCTTTGCGCCTGGCGCGTGGCAAGGCGTTGAGATTGCAGACGTAAATTAGGGCGGGAAGGCGTGCGTTCCATGACGCAAACCACAAATTTTCGTGACGGAAGACCAACCCGGCGCGTCCCCGCAGGCGGTGGCCGCGATAGCAGGCCGATGGCGACAGGATGAGGAGGAGACGGGGTCCCAGAGCGGCGTATTGGGGCTACGGGGCATCGCTCTGGGACCGGTTGCGCCCAGGAGGCGGGCTGTGCTTCCGGGCGCATCGGCATCAAGCCACCGCGAAGCCGATTCGACAATGCGCCCCGGACCTTTGCCGGCCCCCGTCGGACCAAAGTCTGAGCGTTGGCTGTGGGCAACTTGGCGCACAGCGTTTTGATCAAGGCCGCGGCGAGCGGGCCGTTCGTCTGTTGCTGCCAGGAAGAAATCGAGGGAAACGAAAAAGGCCTTTCAATTTCTCGAAAGGCCTTTGAATTCGAATGGTGGGCGTGACAAGGATCGAACTTGTGACCCCTACGATGTCAACGTAGTGCTCTCCCGCTGAGCTACACGCCCATCCGATGTGGCGCATAGACCACAAAAGCCGTTGTCGCGTCAATAGGGTTTTCGAAGGTTTTTTGACAGAAATTTAGAGGCGGTGATTTTCCCCATGGGGGCGGCGTCGATGAGACACCGGCAAGACGCCGGATTTGCTGGGTTTCTGCTAAGGTATTGAAACGAAAAGACCGCCGGAGATCCCTGTGGATCGCGGCGGTCGGTTCTAAGTCGCATTCTTTACAGTCGCGGGACGTCGCGCCTGTGGAAAACTGCCTTGATCAGGCAGCAGCCAGCATCTTGTTGACCTCGTCGACGAGGTCACGCAGGTGGAAGGGCTTGGACAGCACCTTGGCATCCTTCGGCGCCTTGCTGTCGGGGTTGAGCGCAACGGCGGCAAAGCCGGTGATGAACATGACCTTGAGGTCCGGGTCGAGTTCCGTCGCGCGCCGCGCCAGTTCGATGCCGTCCATCTCAGGCATGACGATGTCGGTCAAAAGGAGCGAGAACGGTTCTTCGCGAAGCCGGTCGTAAGCGCTGGCGCCGTTGTCATAGGACATGACCTTGTAGCCGGCCTTTTCCAGCGCCTTCACCAGGAACCGGCGCATGTCGTTGTCGTCTTCGGCAAGAAGGATTTTCGCAGTCATGAATTGGGCCGTGCTTCTCTTTATTCAGTTCATTGCGCGTAGATTGCGGCGTTTTATCCAAACCGCAACGCGGTAAATATCTCGTGAACGCGGGACGTCAATTCCCCGGGATGCTGTGATTGGCCACTATGGACACAGAGCGGGCCAACTGGCAACATGATGACAATTGCAAGTACCGCATATGGTAAAAAAGGGTTCAGATGGGGGAAATTGCGGAGAGGGAACTGTTCGAGGTCCTTGAACCTCCAATCCAGCGCATTCCCTTTGTGTTCAATTCGCCGCACAGCGGCCGCTCCTATCCCCAGAGTTTTCTCGACCAGTCCAGGCTCGACGCGCTTTCGATTCGCCGGTCGGAAGACCACTATGTCGATGAGCTGTTCCAGAACGCGACGTTCCTCGGCGCGCCGATGCTGCTTGCGCATTTCCCGCGCGCCTTCCTCGACGTCAACCGCGAGCCATACGAACTCGATCCGCGCATGTTCGACGGGCCGCTACCGCCGCATGCCAACATCAGCTCGATGCGCGTCGCAGGCGGGCTCGGAACGATCCCGCGGCTGGTGGCCGAGAACATGGAAATCTATCGTGGACGGTTCCCGGTCGAGGACGCGCTGACGCGGATCGAGACGATCTACAAGCCCTATCACGCCACCTTGCGCAAGCTGATCGCGCGCACACACGTGCAGTTCGGCCTCTCGGTGCTGATCGACTGCCATTCGATGCCGGGCAACGTGCATTTGCCGGGCAGCGCCCAGCGGCCCGACTTCATCATCGGCGATCGTTACGGTACCAGTGCTGCCGGTGAGCTTTCGCGCGCTGCGGTCGATCTGCTGCAGCAGCTCGGCTACAGCGTCGTGCGCAACAAGCCCTATGCCGGCGGCTTCATCACCGAGCACTACGGCCGGCCGACGCGCGGGCTGCATGCGCTGCAGATCGAGATCAACCGGGCGCTCTATGTCGACGAGGCGACGCTGGTGCGCAAACCTGGCTTCGGTGCGCTGGTTGCCGATCTCACGACCTTCATCGGCTCGCTTGCCCGCCACGTCGAGGACTACGGCGCTTACCTGCCGCTGGCGGCCGAGTAGCCTTTCCCAAAAATCAGGAAGAACCGGCAAAGCGGGATGGCGTCCAGCAAGGTACTGGCGACGCTTGGTATTTTGCTGTCGGGGAGGTTCAAAAAAAACCGCGCCAACGGCGCGGTCAAGTCTAGGGAGGAAACACCCAAGGAGGGTATTTACAGTCACAGGTGACTGTAGGAAAACCATAATATTGCACTGCACAAATGTCAAGTTTGCCGGTGAAAACTTTTGCGTCGCGTCAAAAGTTTTTCAGCCGGAAATGGCGAATCAACCGATTGAATTCTCCAAAGTCGCGTTTGAAGTGCGAAGCGGTCGTGGTGCAGTGCGAAATGCTTCGGCCCTGACGCCGACGACGCCCGCAGGTGGGCGTGCTCGGTCGTTTGCCTTTCGACAAATTTCGTCTATGCAGGACGTACCTTCCTCCATGTTTTCCTGAGAGATCGCCATGTTGCCTGACCGCGCCTTCTTCGATCGTCTTGCAGATGCCGCCAAGGCGGAAACCCTGCCGCGCTTTCGGATCGGGACCAGCGTGGTCAACAAGCTGGAGAGCGGCTTCGATCCGGTAACGGAAGCGGACCAATCGGCGGAAGCGGCGATCCGCGCGCTGATCGAGGCGCATTTCCCGGACCATGGCATTCTTGGCGAAGAGCACGGCAATATCGGCCTCGACCGCGAGTATGTCTGGGTCATCGACCCGATCGACGGCACGCGCGCCTTCATTTCCGGCTTGCCGGTCTGGGGCACGCTGGTCGGCCTCTATCGCAATGGCGAGGCGGTCATGGGCCTGATGGACCAGCCTTTCACCGGCGAGCGCTATTTCGCCGACGGCACGAAATCGGTCTACCGCGGGCCGGGTGGCGAGCAGGTGCTTTCGACGCGCGCCTGCAGATCGCTTGACGACGCGGTGCTTTTCACCACCTCGCCGCATCTCTATTCCGGCGATCTCAAGACCCGCTATGAGACGGTGCAAAGCAAGGTGCGGCTGTTCCGCTACGGCTGCGATTGCTACGCATTCGCGCTTCTGGCCGCCGGCCATGTCGATCTGGTAATCGAATGCGGGCTGAAGCCCTATGATGTCGGCGGGCTCATCCCTCTGATCGAGCAGGCCGGCGGCATCGTCACCAACTGGCAGGGCGGTCCGGCGGAAATGGGCGGCGAAGTTATTGCTGCCGGCAATGCCGAACTGCACGCGCAGGCGCTGGAAATCCTGAAGGGCTGATCCGCCCTGCGCCTCGCGCGGCAGGTGCAGATATCCGTAAAATCAACGTGTTACAGTGACCTTTGCGCGTCTGATAGGACGTGCGGCGCTGTCGCGAGCGATCGCTTGCTTCAGGCGGCGCTGGTTTCGCGCGCGTCGCCTTCTTCGGGGATGACGAAGGCGAGGATCGCTGCCATCGCCTGGGCGCGGTAGCGGTCCGCCTCGTGCAGCAGCTCGTGTCGGGCGCCGTCGATCGGGATCATCTGGGCGGCGCGGAAATTGCGCGCCAGCCATTCGACGGCGATATGGGGTACCAGCCGATCGGCCGTCGGTGCCAGGATGATCGTCGGCAGGGTGATGCGGGTCAGATGCTCGCGGCGGATGACCCGGCGCATGGCGTGGAAAGCCTCGCTCAGCCAGCGCGCCGTCGGGGGCCCGAGCCTAAGTTCCGGATGCGCATCGGTTAGCGTGATGTTGCGGGCGTAGCGGCGGCGATCGGCCGTCAGCACGTTGTTTTCGAAGGGGCGGTTGCCCTTGTCGGGGTGTGCCGGCAGGGCGCCGAGGCCGACCAGCCGCATGAAGGTCGCAACCGTCGCGATGCTCTTTTCGCCGAGCGCCTGGCCGCCAAGGCCGACGAAGGGTGCGAGCACTACAAGCCGATCGATGCGGCTTGCCAGCATCGGGGCGAGGGAGAGGGCAACGAGAGCGCCCATGGAATGGGCGACGATCGAGAAGGGCAGGCGGGTATCGGGCAGCACGATCTGTTCGAGGAAGGTGCTGAGGTCGCGCTCATAGTCGGAAAAGTGGTCGACATAACCGCGTCCGGGGTGCGCCAGCAGCCGCTCGGAGCCGGCCTGGCCGCGCCAGTCGAAGGTGGCGACCCAGAGGCCGGCCGCAGTCAGATCGGCAATCGTCTCGAAGTACTTCTCGATCGATTCGTTGCGGCCCTGCAGCAGAACGACCGTGCCGCGCGCCACCGGCTGCTTCGTCTTGAAGATCGCATAGCGGATCTTGCGGCCGCCGATGCCATCGAAAAAGCCAGCGACATGATTGTCCGGGATCGGATTGTCCGGTGTCGCGTGGAGGATCGAGGTCATGGGGTCGTGGCCGGAGGTGAAAGCGTGTTGATCGGTAGCATCAAGGGATAGGCGGCAGGGTCTTCGCCGTCAAAGAAAAAAGCCGGAAACGGTGGGTGAAATCCGGACGATCACCGTTTCCGGCCGCTGAAGGGGAAGGGACATGTCACTTCAGCCTGGGCGTTGCGGCCCAGGATTTTGTTTTAGTCCCGTCGGGCTGAACGGAAGCCGAAGCCGGCGTTCATGTCGGGTTCACGGAAAAATCGTCGGCGGGGGCGTCTTGAAGTCGTCAAATCGCCTCCCCAAATCAGGGTCACGGGCGCCGAAGACGGGTCCGTTCACCGGTCCTGCCACTGCCAGAATGGGGTGGCCGACCAGACATCGCAAAAAGTTGCTCCAAGGAGGACACCATGCGTCACTTCGATTTCTCTCCCCTTTACCGCTCCACCGTCGGATTCGACCGCCTGTTCACCATGCTCGACAGCCTCGGCCAGCCGGGTGAAGCCCAGACCTATCCGCCCTACAACATCGAGCGCACCGGCGAAAACGCCTACCGCATTACCATGGCCGTTGCCGGTTTCGACGAGAGCGAGCTTTCGATCGAGGCGCGTGAACACACGCTGACGGTCAAGGGCGAAAAGGCCGAGGACAAGGGCGAAGAAAGCCAGTTTCTCCATCGCGGCATTGCCAAGCGCGCCTTCGAGCGCCGCTTCCAGCTCGCCGATCACGTGGAGATCAAGTCCGCTTCGCTGAAGAATGGCTTGCTGCACATCGATCTTACCCGCGAGATCCCGGAAGCCGCCAAGCCCCGCCGGATCGAGATCGCGTCGGTCGCATCGCAGCCGAAGCAGATCGAGGCTCAGACCCTCTGAACATCACGCCCGAACAGGGCATGAAACAGACCTCCCACAAAGAACGGCGTCCTCTACGGGCGCCGTTTTTTGTTGCCGGATCAATCAGGGCTGGGCCGGTACCGGCATGGCGGAAGCCGCCGCTTTCCTTGCTGCATAACGCTGGGCAATCACCGCGCAGGCCATCAGCTGGATCTGGTGGAACAGCATGACGGGCAGCACGATCGCGCCGATGTTCTGGCCGGCGAAGATGGCGCTTGCCATCGGGACGCCGCTCGCAAGGCTCTTCTTCGAGCCGCAGAAGGTGATGGCGATCTCGTCGGCCTTGTCGAAACCGAGCAGGCGGCTGCCGTACATGGTGACAGCAAGCACGAGTGCCAGCATGACGATTTCGATGACGACGAGCACGCCGAGATCGGTCAGAGAAAACGTCTGCCACAGGCCGGAGGTGACCGCCTGGCTGAAGGCGAGGTAGACGACCATCAGGATCGAGCCGCGATCGACCGGCGCCAACAGTCCCTTGCGGGCGCGGATCCAGTTGCCGATCACGGGCTGCAGCATCTGGCCGACGACGAAGGGGGCAAGCAACTGCAGCAGGATCTGCTTGACCGCATCGAGCGTGACGGTGCCATGGCCGCCGGCGGAAAACAGCAACCCGACGAGCAGCGGCGTCAGGAACATGCCGAAAATGTTGGAGGCCGACGCGGAGCAGATCGCGGCCGGCACATTGCCACCGGCCATGGAGGTGAATGCGATCGACGACTGCACCGTCGAGGGCAGCACGCAGAGGAAGAGGATGCCGGTATAGAGCGATTGCGGCAGGATCGAATCCGGCACGAAGCCGACCGCAAGGCCGATGAGCGGGAAGAGCACGAAGGTCGAGGCAAGGATGGTCAGGTGCAGGCGCCAATGCAGGATGCCGGCGATCACCACGTCGCGCGACAGGCGCGCCCCGTGCAGGAAGAAGACCATTCCGACAGCCACCTTCGTCGCCAAACCGAACCATTCGGTTGCCTCGCCATGGATCGGCAGGACGGATGCAAGCAGCACCGTCGCCAGAAGCAGGATCGTGAAGGTATCGGGAAGGTAGCGGCGCATATCAGCTCACTTGCTCGTTATCGAACGTCTTGCGGGGATCGCTCATTGTGAAGCAGGATGCAAGGAATAACAGTTATCACGAAATGAGATGAGCTATGTTGGATCTCGTGCAGTTGCGCAGTTTCGTCGCCCTCGAACAGATGGGCAGCTTCACGCTTGCAGCGGAAAAACTATCGCTCGGGCAATCGACGGTCAGCCAGCATATCCAGCGGCTCGAAGCCTCGCTCGGACGCACGCTCGTCGACCGCGATACGCACCGCGTTTCGCTGACGGCAGACGGGCAGGCGCTGCTTGCCCACGCGCGCTCGATGCTGGCGATCGACGGCGAGGTCCGGGCGCTGTTTGCCGAAAGCAGTTTGCGCGGTCGTCTCCGCCTCGGGGTCTCCGAGGACTTCGTCATGAGCCGGCTGCCGGCGGTGCTGGAAGACTTCGTCCGCGCCCATCCGTCGGTCGATCTGGAACTCACGGTGGCCTTGAGCGGCGTGCTCTACCAGATGCAGGACAATGGCGAGATCGATCTGGTGCTTGCCAAGCGCAGGCTCGGCGACCTCAGAGGCGAGCTCGTCTATCGCGAACCGCTGGTTTGGCTGGCGCGCGATCCCGAGAGGATCAAGCGCGACAAGGTGCTGCCGCTGATCGCCTTTCCGCCGCCGAGCATCACCCGCAGCGTCGCGCTCGAAGTGCTCGACCGCCACCGCCTGCCGTGGCGGATCGTATGCACCTGTGGCAGCCTCAGCGGCCTGACGGCGGCGGCCCGTGCCGGCATGGGCGTGCTCGTGCAGCCGCGCAGCATGGTGCCCTCGGGGCTGAAGGAAATCCCGGCCGGGCTCCTGCCGCCGCTCGAAGACGTGGAATTCGTGCTGGTGCCGAGCAAGGGCGTCGACCGAAAGCTGAGTGCGGCGCTCTCGGTCGAAATCCTCGCCAATCTGAGGACCCTGCAAGGGCAGTCTTGAAGGCAGGGCTGATACCGATACCGCTCAGCAGCCGGCGACGAAGCGGTCGACGTCCTCGGCCTTGGTCGCAAAGCTGGTGACGAGGCGATAGAGGCCCTCGTTCTCAGCAAGCTTGCCCTCGAGGTCGTGCGGCACTGGCCAGTCGTAGAAGACGGCGCCATCCTGCCTGAGCTTCGTCGCCACATCCTTGCTGATGATGGCGAAGACCTCGTTGGCATCGGCCTGCCAGGCAAGCCGGCTCGTCTTTGCGGCGGCAATGCCCTCGGCCAGGCGTGTGGCCATGGCGTTGGCGTGACGGGCGAGGTTCAGCCAGAGATCGCCGGCGAAATAGGCGTCGAACTGCGCCGAGACGAAACGCGACTTGGAGAAAAGCTGGGCGGAGCGCTTGCGCAGGAAGTGCATCTCGTGGGCCTTGGAGAGGTCGAACAGCACCAGCGCCTCGGCGCACCAGCAGCCGTTCTTGGTGCCGCCGAAGGAGACGAGGTCGACGCCGCGCTTCCAGGTCATTTCGGCGGGCGTTACGTCGAGGCTGACCAGCGCGTTGGCGAAGCGCGCACCATCCATGTGCAGCGGCAGCTTGTGTCCCTTGGCGACGGCCGCGATCGCTTCGATTTCGGCGAGCGAATAGACCGTGCCGCTTTCCGTCGCCTGCGTCAGCGATACCGCACTGGGCTGGCCGCCATGGACGTTATCGAGCGGGAAGCGCCGGATCTCGGCTTCAAGGCGGGAGGCCTCCATCTTGCCCCGCGGTCCGTCGACGGGTTTCAGTCGGGCGCCATGCGAAAAGAATTCGGGCGCGCCGCATTCGTCGGCGATGACATGGGCCTCGCGATGGCAGAAGGCGACGCCGCCGGCGCGGTTGGCTGTTGCCAGTGCCAGCGAATTGGCGGCTGTTCCGGTGCCGACGAAGAAGACGGCGACGTCCCTTTCGAAGATGTCCGCGAACTTCTTTTCCACCTTCCGGTCAAGCTCGCTGGTGCCATAGGCCGACGCGTAGCCGCCGGCATGGGCCATCAGGCTTTCGGCAATCGCGGGATGGGCGCCAGCCCAGTTATCAGACGAAAAAATCATCACTTCTCACCCTGTTTCACCGTCAATTCGACGGCTTTTTCCGACCTTAGCCGAGTTTATAGCCGGATCAATCACGGTCAGCGGGCGAAAGGCCAACAGGAGACCAGTTTGAAACCAAAATGAAGAAAACGACGATATGTCGTAATTAAATTATAAAAGCCGGAAATTTCCGGCAATGTTCGGCAAAATCTTCTCCATTATTTGCTGATATGCCTCTTGCAGAGGGGGGTGGTTTCTGGCATAGAGCACATGAAATAGGACAGGTTTGCTGTCCTATTTCGGTCTAGGGACCGGAACAATCGCCGTGAGTGCCTAAAAAAGTGGCATCCGGCGTGCGAAGCGGGAGGATTGGCCGGATTTCATCCGGTTGTTATCGCCTGCCGTCAGGATGGTCGCAGACATCAGTGCCTGATGATGCCGTGCTTATTTGCGACCTGATCAGGATCATGAGACGATGAGTGCCCCGGCTTTTCGGCGTGTCTTTGCACGCAACGAAGAGTCATGCGCGGGCGGTGCCATGCCCGGCGGTGCCGGGTTCAACAGGAGGGAAAACGATGACGGATCATTCGCCATCACAGCAATCTGGGCTCAACCTCGCACACAGCGTTGCGACGGCTGAAAAAACGCCCGCATTCCCGACTGGCCTGCCGCGAAAACAGGGGCTCTACGATCCGCGCAACGAACATGACGCCTGCGGTGTCGGCTTCGTCGCCCATATGAAGGGTCAGAAGTCGCACCAGATCGTGCGCGATGGTCTCTTCATGCTCGAAAACCTGACGCACCGTGGTGCCGTCGGCGCCGACCCGCTGATGGGAGATGGCGCGGGCATCCTCGTGCAGATTCCCGACCGTTTCTTCCGCGAGGAGATGGCCAAGCAGGGCATCACCCTGCCGAAGGCGGGCGAATATGCCGTCGGCCACATCTTCATGCCGCAGGACGATGCGCTCGTCGAACACTTCAAGCAGGTGATCAAGGACGTCGTCACCGAAGAGGGCCAGGTGCTCATCGGCTACCGCGACGTGCCCGTCGACAACGCGTCGCTGTCGAAGGCGCCGGAAATCGCCGCGACCGAGCCGCGCCATGTCCAGATCTTCATCGGTGCCGGCCGTGACGCCGCCACGAACCCGGAGTTCGAGCGCCGTCTCTTCACGCTGCGCAAGGTGATCTCCAACCGTATCTATGACGAATACAAGGGCGAGGAGAGCAACTTCTACCCCGTGTCGCTGTCGTCCTCGACGATCGTCTACAAGGGCATGTTCCTCGCTTACCAGGTCGGCGCCTATTACAAGGATCTGTCCGACCCGCGCTTCGAAAGTGCGGTGGCGCTCGTTCACCAGCGCTTCTCGACCAACACGTTTCCGTCGTGGAAGCTCGCCCATCCCTACCGCATGGTCGCCCATAACGGCGAAATCAACACGCTGCGCGGCAACGTCAACTGGATGGCGGCGCGCCAGGCGTCGGTTTCCTCGCCGCTCTTCGGCGACGACATCTCCAAGCTCTGGCCGATCTCCTACGAAGGCCAGTCGGACACCGCCTGCTTCGACAACGCACTCGAGTTCCTGGTGCAGGGCGGCTATTCGCTGTCGCACGCCGTCATGATGCTGATCCCCGAGGCGTGGGCCGGCAACCAGTTGATGTCGCCTGAGCGAAAGGCGTTCTACGAATACCACGCAGCGCTGATGGAGCCGTGGGACGGTCCGGCAGCTGTCGCCTTTACCGACGGTCGCCAGGTCGGCGCGACGCTCGACCGCAACGGTTTGCGTCCGGCCCGCTACATCGTCACCTCGGACGATCGCGTCATTCTCGCGTCGGAAGCCGGCGTGCTGCCGGTCGACGAAGACAAGATCGTCAAGAAGTGGCGCCTGCAGCCGGGCAAGATGCTCCTGATCGATATGGAACAAGGCCGCATCATCTCCGACGAGGAGGTGAAGTCCTCGCTCGCGCAAAAGCACCCCTACAGCAAGTGGCTCGAAGACACGCAGCTCATCCTTGAAGAGTTGAAGCCGGTGGAGCCGCGTGCGCTCCGTCGCGACGTTTCCCTGATCGATCGTCAGCAGGCCTTTGGCTACACGCTCGAAGACACCAAGATCCTGATGTCGCCGATGGCGACGACCGGCCAGGAAGCGATCGGCTCGATGGGCACCGACACGCCGATCTCGGCGATGTCGGACAAGCGCAAGCTGCTTTACACCTATTTCAAGCAGAACTTTGCGCAAGTCACCAACCCGCCGATCGACCCGATCCGCGAAGAGCTGGTGATGAGCCTCGTCTCCTTCATCGGTCCGCGTCCGAACATCCTCGACCACGAGGGCATGGCGCATGCCAAGCGGCTCGAGGTGCGCCAGCCGATCCTGACCAACGGCGATCTCGAAAAGATCCGCTCGATCGGTCACACCGAGGATCGTTTCGACACCAAGACGCTCGACTTTACCTATGACATTTCGCGCGGCGCCGAAGGCATGCCCGAAATGCTCGATCGGCTCTGCGAGCGTGCCGAAGCGGCGGTAAAGGGTGGCTACAACATCATCGTGCTCTCCGACCGTCAGGTTGGTCCGGACCGCGTGGCGATCCCGGCGCTGCTCGCGACCGCCGCCGTGCACCACCACCTGATCCGCAAGGGTCTGCGCACGTCGGTCGGCATCGTGCTTGAATCCGGCGAACCGCGCGAAGTGCATCAGTTCTGCCTGCTCGCCGGCTACGGCGCCGAGGCGATCAACCCCTATCTCGCCTTCGATACGCTCACCGACATGCACAAGCGTGGCGAGTTCCCCAAGGAAGTCGACGGCAGCGAAGTGGTCTACCGCTACATCAAGGCCGTCGGTAAGGGCATCCTCAAGGTCATGTCCAAGATGGGCATCTCGACCTACCAGTCCTATTGTGGCGCGCAGATCTTCGACGCCGTCGGCCTGTCGTCGAAGCTTGTCGACCAGTTCTTCTTCGGCACGGCGACGACGATCGAAGGCATCGGCCTCGAAGAGATCGCCGCCGAAACCGTCGCCCGCCACAAGGCGGCCTTCGGCGCCGACCCGGTTCTCGCCAACTCGCTCGATATCGGTGGCGAATATGCCTTCCGCATGCGCGGCGAAAGCCATGCCTGGACGCCGGACGCAATCGCCTCGCTGCAGCACGCAGTTCGTGGCAACGCAGAGGACCGCTACCGCGAGTTCGCTGAGATGGTGAACAACTCGGCGCTGCGCATGAACACCATCCGTGGCCTGTTCACGATCAAGAGCGCCGACGCCCTTGGCCGCAAGCCGATCTCGGTCGACGAGGTCGAACCGGCCGTCGATATCGTCAAGCGCTTCTCGACCGGGGCCATGTCCTTCGGCTCGATCAGCCGCGAGGCGCATACGACGCTGGCGATTGCCATGAACCGGATCGGCGGTAAGTCGAACACCGGCGAAGGGGGCGAGGAAAGCGATCGCTACCTGCCGCTGCCCGATGGTTCGATGAACCCGGAACGTTCGGCGATCAAGCAGATCGCGTCCGGCCGCTTCGGCGTGACCACCGAGTACCTGGTCAATGCCGACATGCTGCAGATCAAGGTGGCGCAAGGGGCCAAGCCCGGCGAAGGCGGGCAGCTGCCCGGCCACAAGGTCGATGCAACGGTTGCCAAGACCAGGCATTCGACCCCGGGCGTCGGCCTGATTTCGCCGCCGCCGCACCATGACATCTACTCGATCGAAGACTTGGCGCAGCTGATCTACGATCTGAAGAACGTCAATCCGGAAGCCGACGTTTCGGTCAAACTCGTCTCGGAAGTTGGCGTCGGCACGGTTGCCGCCGGCGTTGCCAAGGCGCGTGCCGACCATATCACTGTCGCCGGCTTCGACGGCGGTACCGGCGCTTCGCCACTCACCTCGCTGAAGCACGCCGGCAGCCCTTGGGAAATCGGTCTGGCCGAGACCCAGCAGACGCTGGTGCTGAACGGCCTGCGTTCGCGCGTCGCCCTTCAGGTCGATGGTGGTCTGAAGACCGGTCGCGACGTCATCATCGGCGCGCTGCTCGGTGCCGACGAATTCGGCTTCGCCACCGCACCGCTGATCGCCGCCGGCTGCATCATGATGCGCAAGTGCCACCTCAACACCTGTCCCGTCGGCGTTGCGACCCAGGATCCGGTGCTGCGCAAGCGCTTCAAGGGCACGGCCGAGCACGTCATCAACTACTTCTTCTTCGTGGCCGAAGAAGTGCGCGAGATCCTGGCGTCGCTCGGCGTCAGGAAGCTCAACGACATCGTCGGCGCTTCGGAACTGCTCGAAAAGGACAGTGCGCTTGCGCACTGGAAGGCCAACGGCCTCGACTTCTCGAAGATCTTCCACAAGGTGGAAGCCAAGAAGGAAGAGACCTACTGGACCACGCGCCAGCAGCACCCGATCGACGATGTTCTCGATCGCAAGCTGATCAAGGAAGCGGCGGTCGCGCTCGAAACCAAGGCTCCGGTCAAGATCGAAGCCGAGATCAAGAACGTCGACCGTTCGGCCGGCGCGATGCTTGCCGGTGCTCTTGCCAAGCGCTGGGGCCACAAGGGCCTGAAGGACGACACCATCCACGTGACCCTCAAGGGCACGGCTGGCCAGTCCTTCGGCGCGTTCCTCGCACGCGGCATCACCTTCGATCTCGTGGGTGACGGTAACGACTATGTCGGCAAGGGTCTTTCGGGCGGTCGCATCATTGTCCGGCCGCCGGAAAATGCGACGATCGTTCCGCAAGAATCGATCATCGTCGGCAACACCGTGCTTTACGGCGCGATCTCGGGCGAGTGCTACTTCAACGGCGTTGCCGGCGAACGTTTCGCCGTGCGCAACTCCGGCGCGGTCGCGGTCGTCGAGGGCGTGGGTGACCACGGCTGCGAATACATGACCGGCGGCGTCGTCGTCGTGCTCGGCGGAACGGGGCGCAACTTTGCGGCCGGCATGTCGGGCGGTGTCGCCTATGTGCTCGACGAGGAAGGCGATTTCGCCCGTCGCTGCAACATGGCGATGGTCGAGCTGCAACCGGTTCCGGAAGAGGACGACATGCTGGAGAAGCTGCACCACCACGGCGGCGACATCATGCACAAGGGCATGGTCGACGTGTCGGGCGACATGACGCGCCACGACGAGGAGCGGCTTTATCAGCTCATCTCCAACCACCTTCACCACACGGGTTCGCCCCGGGCGAAGGAGATCCTCGATCACTGGACGGATTATCGGCCGAAGTTCCGCAAGGTCATGCCGGTCGAGTACCGCCGTGCGCTCGAGGATATGGAACGCATGAAAATGGCAGAGGCGGCCGAATAGGAGGCCCCGGTGACCAAGGCTCCCGGTTCATCACAGATCGGTTCGGGGGCCCCTCACGCGCGCTCGCAAAAAGCGCCTGTTCAGACGCACAGCTTTCAGGATGAAACGATGGGTAAGGTAACTGGATTTCTCGAGATCGACCGGCAAGTGGCAAAGTACCAGCCGGCGTCCGACCGCATCCGCCATTTTCGCGAATTCACCATTCCGATGTCAGAACCGGAAGTGCAGAAGCAGGCTGCTCGCTGCATGGACTGTGGCATCCCCTATTGCCACGGCCCGACCGGCTGCCCGGTGCACAACCAGATCCCGGACTGGAACGATCTCGTCTACAACGGCAACTGGGACGAGGCGATCCGCAACCTGCATTCGACCAACAACTTCCCGGAATTCACCGGCCGCGTCTGCCCGGCGCCGTGCGAGGAAGCCTGCACGTTGAACCTCGAAGACACCCCGGTCGCGATCAAGACCGTCGAACAGGCGATCGCCGACAAGGCCTATGAAATGGGCTATATCGTGCCGCAGCCGGCCGTCACCAAGACCGGCAAGAAGGTCGCGATCATCGGCTCGGGACCTGCCGGTATGGCCGCGGCCCAGCAGCTTGCCCGCGCCGGCCACGAGGTGCACGTCTACGAGCGCGAAACCAAGCCCGGCGGCCTGCTGCGCTACGGCATCCCGGACTTCAAGATGGAGAAGAACTTCATCGATCGCCGCGTCGACCAGATGCGCGGCGAAGGCGTCACTTTCCACTGCGGCATCAATGTCGGCGTCGACGTTCCGATGCAGCGCCTGCTCGACGAGCATGACGCCGTGCTCTACTGCGGCGGCTCCGAGACCCCGCGCGACGCGGGAATCCCCGGCGTCCAGTTCGCCGGCGTGCATGACGCGATGCCCTATCTCGTCCAGCAGAACCGCCGCGTCGGCCGCGAGAACATCGACAGCGTCGGCTGGCCGTCGCAGCCGATCCTTGCCGGCGGCAAGCATATCGTCGTCGTCGGCGGTGGTGATACCGCGTCCGACTGTGTCGGCACCGCTTTCCGCCAGGGCGCCGTCAAGGTGACCCAGCTCGACATCCGTCCGCAGCCGCCGGAAAAGGAAGACAAGCTTGCCGTCTGGCCGTTTTGGGCGACGAAGATGCGCACCTCTTCGAGCCAGGCCGAAGGCGCCATCCGCGAGTTCCAGGTGGCGACCCTTGAGTTCATCGGCGACGAGGACGGCAACCTGACCGGCGTGAAGTGCTGCCAGGTGGATGATCGCCGCAAGCCGGTCGCCGGCACGGAGTTCATCATCAAGGCGGATCTTGCCTTCATCGCCATCGGTTTCAGTGGTCCCTTCACCAACAGCGTGATCAAGGACCTCGGCGACAAGCTGACGCTCAACACCGACCGCCGCGGCTCGACCAACGTCGTCGCCAACGAGCGCGACTACAAGACCTCGGTCGACAAGCTCTGGACGGCCGGCGACGTGCGCCGCGGCCAGTCGCTCGTCGTCTGGGCGATCCGCGAAGGCCGCCAGGCGGCGCGTGCGATCGACGAGGCGCTGATGGGTTCGACCACGCTGCCGCGCTAAGGCATTACTCCCAAGCATGAAAAAAGCCCCGCAGCGATGCGGGGCTTTTTTCATGGTGTGCCAGAAGGCTGAATGGGGATCGTCGGCCTAGTTGCGGATCACCGGGTTGCTGATGACCGTGTTTGGCTTCGAGAGGCGGAAGTCATCGACGCGGCCGGCCGGAGCGGCGGCGACGTCACCCTTGCCAACCAGCAGGTCGCGTGGGCTCTTGCCGTTGCCCTTGTCCGGTGCGGCGCTGCCGAGCAGGGACGCGGCGCCATCCAGCGCCGGATCGGTCAGCCCGATCGGCTGGGTCTTGACGATATCCTCGTTGCCGAGCGGTGCGGTCACCACCAGGTCCTTGAGCTCGTCGGCGCCCGGCACGTTCTTGTCGGTGGCGGCGGCATCGCCGAGCAGCCGACGGATGTCCTTCTCGACGTAGAAGGCAAGCTTGCGCTTGCCGGCCTTGGTGAGGTTGACGCCGTCGGCGCCGCGCAGGCGCACCTGCTGGCCGTTGATATCGGAGCCGGTCAGAACGAACTTGCCGCCCTCATCGACGAAGCCGTCCCAGATGTCGACGAACTGTCCGCCGACCTTCTCGATCTCCTCGCGATAGATGCCGTTGAAGGTGACCATGTCGGCGGTCATCGCGGCCGACTGGAACGGCGGCATGCCGACCCAGAGAACCGGCAGCTTTTCCTTGCGCGCAAGGGCTGCCAGCGCGTTGACACGCTTGCGATATTCTTCCGTCCAAAGGTCGGAGCGGAACTTCTCCTTGGTGCTGCCGATCTGCATCTGCTGGCGATCGTTGGCGCCGAGGCTGATGATGATGACCGACGGCTTCACGTCGCCGACATAGCCCGGCAGCGTGCCCGGCCAATTGAAATAGTCTTCGCGCACGAGACCGGACGAACCGTTCGCCCGCGTCTCGATGGTGATGCCGGGCGTCATCTCGAAGGCCGTCTTCAGGCCGTCGCCAAGGCTTCCGGCCATGAAGTCGCCGACGACGAGCACCTTCTTGGCATCCGGCGCCTTCTCCACCACTATCGGCGCCGGGGCAGGGGTGTCGGCAACCTTTGGCTTCTGCTTCTGCTGCCCCTGGCCCTTCTGCCGCTGTTGCGGCTGGCGCTGGCGCTTCGGGCGCGGCTGTTCGGGATAATAGTCGCGATCCTGGTAGGTCGGCCGTTCGCGGGTCAAGCCGCCGAAGAGCATCTGAAACAAGGTGCGGCGTTGAACGCGCTCCTGCGCCTCGGCAAAGCTCGCAAAAAGGCTGACGGTGAGCATCGCCACAACGGCAATGCAGATCGTCGCAATCCCGAACGGCGTACGGCTATCGTGCCTGCGGCGCCTGCTGATCATCTGCTTTCTGCCCCGTTCATCGCGTATTCGGGCGGCCTTGCCGCACCAAAGTTTCAGCGCGCCGCACGGGGGTGCAGCGCGCTTGCCCTATTGTATCTCACGGATACTCAGATCGTGAAACCGTTTCGAACCTGCTAGTTGCGGAGCGCCCGCAGCAGCATCTGCGTCGGCTCACCATCCGGCGCCAGTCCGTTCTTCGACTGGAATGCCTGGATCGCGGCCTTGGAGCCGGAGCCGAAGTTGCCGTCGACTTCGCCACTGTAGTAGCCAAGCTCCTTCAGCCGGTTCTGCAGCTCGAACTTCTCGCTGATGTCAAGCGAACCGTCCGGACGCGGCCAGCGCTGCTGCATGCCCTGGTAGCCGGCGATCTGGTCTGCGAGCAGGCCGACGCCGAGCGCGTAGCTGTCCGACGCGTTGTAGCGCTTGATGACGAAGAAGTTCTTGGTCATCAGGAAGCCGGGGCCGTTGCCACCGCTCGGCAGCTTGAGCTCGGCGCGCGTGCTGCCGTTGCGGAAGCCCTTGCCGTTCGGCCGGGCAAAACCGAGCGACGCCCATTCCTTGAGCGTCTTCGTCTGGCCCGAATACTTCGCGGCGTTGGCCGGCGGGGCGACTTCGTAGCCCCAGGTCTCGCCCGGCTGCCAGCCATTTTTCTTCAGAAGGTTGGCGGCGGTCGCCAGCGCGTCTGGCACCGAGTTCCAGATGTCGCGGTGACCGTTTCCGTCTGCGTCGACCGCATAGAGCAGGTAGCTCGTGGGGATGAACTGGGTGTGGCCCATGGCGCCCGCCCAGGAGCCCGTCAGCTCACGTGGGGTGATATCGCCCTTCTGCAGGATTTTCAGCGCGGCGATTAGCTGCTTCTTGGCATAGTTCGACCGCTTCGGATCCGCGTAGGCAAGGGTTGCGAGCGCGCGCGGGACGTAGTGCAGGCGGTCATCCTTCTCCAGCACGGCGCCGTAGTTGGACTCCATCGACCAGATGGCCAGCAGGATGGTCTTGTCGACGCCGAAGTGTTTCTCCAGCGCGTTCAGCGTGCGGGCGTGCTTGGTCGCCATCTCCTGGCCGACGCGCTTGGTGTAGGGGTTCACGCGGGAATCGATATATTCCCAGATCTTGTGCTTGAACTCCGGCTGGTAGTTGGCCTTGTCGATCACCGTCTGGTCGGGCGACTTCACGCCGGCAAAGGCCTGGCGATAGGTTGCCTTGGTGATGCCGGCCTGGGCGGCGGTCGCGTAAAACTCGTTGATCCAGTTCTGGAACCCGGTATCGGCGCGCGCGGGGGAGGTGCCGAGCGTGGCGGCGGATAGGACGAGGGCGGCTGCGATATGACGGAAAAACGTCCTGCGGTTTCTGATCATCAGCTGTCGGTTCCGTTTCTCTGCGGAGCTTCGGCCGTCATGGCCCGAATCACTCCGCAAGGTGGCAGTCTGGGGCCAGCCTGGACGGTGGGGGCAGTCGTCGGCGGCTCCTGTTTCGGATCCGGCCGCGCTTGTTGCATTGCCGGATTGCAACGAATCTACAGAAACGTGGTCAACAAACCCTTTACCATGAAAATGTGGTGGCGTCTTCGGCCACAGAAAATGTCAAGCCTTGGTCGTGGAGTTCGCATATGCATTTGTTTCGTCGGTTCATGCTGTGTTCAGCTGACGGCATAGAGATTGCGGCTCCATTACGGAGCGCTGTATGGTTAGGGACGGATTGACGTCCAGGACCATTCGGCAAGAGTTATGAGTGAAATCCTTTCAAGGAGGTATCGATGACCGACAAGCGTAAAGTCCGCAAAGCCGTGTTCCCGGTCGCAGGACTGGGCACCCGTTTCCTGCCGGCGACCAAGGCCGTGCCGAAGGAAATGCTGACGGTGGTGGACAAGCCGGTCATTCAATATGTGGTCGACGAAGCGCTGGAAGCCGGTATCGAGCATCTGATCTTCGTGACCGGCCGCAGCAAGGCTGTCATCGAGGACTATTTCGACATTCAGGTCGAGCTCGACCAGACGCTGCGCGAGCGCAACAAGAAGGCCGAGATCGCGCTGCTCGACGGCATCCTGCCGAAGGCCGGCACCACCAGCTTCACCCGCCAGCAGGCGCCGCTCGGCCTTGGCCACGCGGTCTGGTGCGCCCGTGAACTCGTCGGCAACGAGCCCTTCGCGCTGCTCCTGCCCGACATGATCATGAAGGGTGAGAAGGGCTGCCTGAAGGGCATGGTGGAGCTCTATGAGCAGAGCGGCGGCAACGTCATCGCGGTTGAGGAATGCGCGCCGGACCAGGCGCACAAATACGGCATCGTCGGCGTCGGCGACAAGGTCGGCGAAGGTTTCAAGATCACCAAGATGGTCGAGAAGCCAGCACCGGGCACTGCCCCCTCCAACTTCTTCATCAACGGCCGCTACATCCTGCAGCCGGAGATCTTCCCGATTCTCGAAAAGCAGGAGCGCGGCGCCGGCAACGAGATCCAGCTGACCGACGGCATGCTCAAGCTTTCCGACAACCAGCAGTTCGCCGCTTACCACTTCCGTGGCGATACCTATGACTGTGGCGCCAAGGACGGCTTCATTCTGGCCAACGTCGCCTTCGCGCTCGAGCGTGGCGATATCCGTCCGACCGTCGAAGGCCCGCTGAAGAGCCTGCTCGGCAGCCTGAAGTAATCGGCCTTCTCTTCTCGAAGGCAAGAAAGGCCGCGTCCATCGGGCGCGGCCTTTTTTAATCTGGATGATGGGATTGCCTCAGCGGCGCAGCGTCAACCCGACGCCGACGCGGGTGATGTCGGTGGTGTCGCCCTGATCGCGGGTGGTGCGCTCGTAGCTGACGTCGCCCGTCAGCGCCAGGTAGCGGTTGATGTCGTAGGTGAGGCCGGCGCCGGTGCGCCAGGTGGTCTCGTCCGACGAGCGGGCGTTCGAGGGGTAGTTGCGCAGCGTCAGGCTGTTCGTCAGCCGCGCGACCAGATCCGAGCGCATCTGGTGGGTGATGATGTTGGTGAGGTTGTAATCGATCGAACCAGCGTCGCCGGGCGTCGTCGACGGGTTGAGGTCGGTCGACACGGCGAAGAGCACGTCGGTGCCGCGTTGCGGCGACCAGTTGAGGCGGCCATCGACCGACAGGCCGCGGAGTTCGCCAAGCCGGTCATCCTCGAAATTGTAGGTTTCGTAGCCGAGGCCGAGCTCGCCATAGAGCTTCTCGCCGAGGTCGAGCTCGATACCGCCGCGTGCGGCATAGGTCTGATAGGAGCGTTCGAAGCCGAGCGGATCTTCGCGCAGATCGTAGAGCGACTTGCCGACGGAGGCTTCGAGGAACGGGATCAATGCCGGCGACAGTTCGTAGCCGACGCGGGCCGTGAGCACACCGGTGTTGCGGTTTCGATACTTGACCGAAAGGTTCGTGCCGTTTTCGAGTTCGACATCACCATAGGTGCGCCGGTCGAAATCGATGCCGACCGAGCCGCGGATCAGACCGAAATCACGCTCAACGGCCGCGCCGAGGCGGTAGGTGTTGACCGCGGACTGGTTTTTGGCGTTGGAGATCGCGTTCGGGTCGTCGGCGTCCTCGCGCTCGAAACTGTAGCCGGCGCGCAGACGGGCGATCGTTTCGTCCCAGAGATCGAGCCGCAGTTCCGCATCGACATTGGCGCGGGGCTCTTCCTCGCCCTCGCCGGAGATGTTGTTCTGCAACACGCCTTCGCCGGTGACGGTCAGCTGATGCCGCGACCAGTCCGAGGTCAAGGTGCCGCGGATTCCGGTTTCGAGATAGCCGCGGCTGGTCTTGGTGTCGCCGTCCTTGCGCCATTCGTGGTTGATGGTCTCGCTGACGCTGGGGCGCAGCGTGAAGGTGCCGATTCGGATGCCCGGGGCGCGATCGTATTCGGGGTTATCGGTCCGCAACCGCAGACCGTCGATCGTTGGCTCGCGCTGGTTCAGGCGAAGGTAATCCTCGTTAGAGGCCGGGGTCAGGTCGTCAGCGCTGACGGCGCCGGTGGTCTGCGGATCGGTGATTGCGGGCGTCGCGGCCGGAACGGCTGAAGGCGCTGTGCCCGCGCCATAGGTGGTCGTCGTCGGAGCGGTGGCGGGAGCGGTCGTGGCGGTCTGGGCGTTCAAGGATGCGGGGGCAAGCATCGCCGTGCCGGCCAGCAGCAACGCCAGCGACGTCGAACGCCGCGCGCCTCCTTTGATCGAGCGAGATGAGCCTGGCACCATATGCCGTTTGTCCACGAGCCTGATTGCAATCCTTTCGCAACCGTAAAGCGACGTGGTTAATCAATCGTTTCCAAACGGAAAAAACGTCGTGGCATCAGCCGCTTGCGGTTACGCTTTCGACGGTCAGGTTGCGGCCGTGGGTGGAAACGACGCGCACCCTTGTACCGGCCGGCAGGTCCGGTCCCTCAACGACCCAGAACGTGTCGTCGAGCCGGATGCGCCCTCGGCCTTCGGCGATCGGTTTTTCCAGGACCGCGGTGCGACCGACGAGGCTTTCGGCGCGCTGGTTCAAAAGCGGCTCGTCGGTGGTCTCGGATGTGGAGAGAACGAAGCGGCGGCCAAGGAGAACGGCCGCCACCGAGAGCAGCGCGAACAGCACGAGCTGGACCTGCCACGTCCAGAAGCCGACCTCCCAAAGCATGAGGGAGAGGATGCCGACTGCCAAGGCGGCGACACCGATCCAGATCAGGAACACGCCGGGGGCGACGAGCTCGGCGGCGAGAAGCACGAAGCCCAGAACCCACCAGCTCCAGGGCCCGAGTTCTTGAATGGCGCGTTCGATCATCGTCTACTTCCCTTGCGCGGGATCGGTCGGGAAAGCTGGTGTGGTGCGCGGCGTCGACTGGCGCGGGCGGGTCGCTGGCGCCGTCTGGCTGTCGCCAAAGACTTCCTTGGCGATGGCGCCGATGCCACCGAGCGAACCGATCAGCGCGGAAGCTTCCATCGGCATCAACACGATCTTCTGGTTGTTGGCGGTGCCGATCGAGGCGAGTGCTTCGGTGTACTTCTGGGCAACGAAGTAGTTGATCGCCTGCACGTCGCCGGCCGCAATGGCCTCGGAGACCATCTTGGTTGCCTTCGCCTCTGCCTCGGCCAGGCGCTCGCGCGCTTCGGCGTCACGAAACGCCGCTTCGCGCTGGCCCTCGGCCTGCAGGATCGCCGACTGCTTGGCGCCTTCGGCGCGCAGGATCTGGGCGTTTCTGGCGCCTTCGGCTTCGAGCACCTGCGCGCGTTTCTCGCGCTCGGCCTTCATCTGGCGCGCCATGGCATCGACGAGATCCTTCGGCGGGGCGATATCCTTGATCTCGATGCGGGTGATCTTGATGCCCCAGGGGCTGGCAGCTTCGTCGACGACGTGCAGCAGCCTGTCGTTGATCGTATCACGGTTGGAGAGCAGTTCGTCGAGGTCCATCGAACCCATGACCGAGCGGATGTTGGTCATCGTCAGGTTGAGGATGGCGTTTTCCAGATGCGCGACCTGGTAGGCGGCCTGCGCCGCATTCAGGATCTGATAGAAGGCGACGGCATCGGCCGAAACGCTGGCATTGTCCTTGGTGATGACTTCCTGGGTCGGAACGTCGAGCACCTGTTCCATCACGTTCATCTTGGCGCCGATGCGGTCGATGAACGGCACGATCAGATTGAGGCCCGGCTCCAGCGTTTTGGTGTAGCGACCGAAGCGCTCGATCGTATAGCGGTAGCCCTGCGGCACCGTCTTGATCCCCATGAAGAGGACCAGGATGATGAGCACCACGAAGCCAATGACGACGATATCCATTCCGCCCAAGACTTACCCCCTTAAATTGCAATCTCGACCTGTGGCTGCAGTCTAGCGTATTCCGTTTCCCTTCGGAATCGGTTTTCCGCGGATTGCGCGTAAATTCAAAATGTTAGATTGCCGCACTCGCCGGTGGGGAAGAGCGCGGCTCCTTCATCCTGAGCTGGCGGCCAGCGCGCCGTTCAAGTGGGGTGATGGGACGCTTAAAGCCAGCCGGCAAGCTCCCGGCGCACGACGTGTTCGAGCACGGCCATGCCTTCGGCGCTGTCGTTCAGACAGGGGATGTGGGTGAACTTCTCGCCGCCATTGTGATGGAAGCTTTCGGCCGCCTGCTCGGCGATCTCTTCCAACGTTTCCAGACAGTCGGAGACGAAGCCCGGGTTGAGGACGGCAATGCGCTTGACACCGTCCTGCGCAAGTTTTTCGACCGTCTTGTCGGTATAGGGCTGCAGCCATTCCTCAGGCCCGAAGCGCGACTGGAAGGTGACCTGCAGCTTCTCCTTCGACCAGCCGAGCTTTTCGCGCAAAAGCCGCGCGGTCTTCTGGCACTGGCAGTAGTAGGGATCGCCCTTATCGAAATAGCTCTTCGGAATGCCGTGGAAGGAGGTCAGAACCACCTCCGGCTCCCAGTCGAGCGTCGCCAGGTGACGCTCGATCGAGGTTGCCAGAGCGTCGATGTAGACGGGATCGTCGTGGTAGGGTGGAACGGTGCGCAGTGCCGGCTGCCAGCGCATCTTCAGAAGCGCCTCGAAGGCCTTGTCATTAACGGTGGCGGTGGTGGCGGCGGCATATTGCGGATAAAGCGGGAAGACGAGAATGCGTTCACAGCCGGCCTTCTGCAGTGCGTCCATGCGCGAGGCGATCGACGGCTGGCCGTAGCGCATGCCCCAGTCGACGATGACGTTAGGCTGGTCGGCGAAGGACTTCGCCATCAGTTCGGACTGGTTGCGGGTGTAGGTCCGGAGGTAGCTTTCGTTCAAGTCCCTGTTCCAGATCGTCTCATAGGCCTTGCCGACCTTGCCGGGGCGGGTGTTGAGCACGATGCCGAACAGGATCGGGTACCAGAACAGTCGCGACCACTCGATCACCCGGCGGTCGGTCAGAAACTCCTTCAGGTAGCGGCGCATCGAGGTGTAGTCGGTGCCATCAGGCGTGCCGAGATTGACCAGCAGGATACCGACCTTTCCGGATTTGACGGACGGGTGGCTGGCAGGGGTGGTCACGGCAAGCTGATCGGTCATCTTCATCCTCGTCGGGTCCCCGTATCGGGACGCCGCTTTCGTTCCTTCGGTTTCCAGTCCTTCTAAAAAGAAAAGCCGGCGCGGGGAAGCCGCGCCGGCTCTGAAAGTAGAGGCAAATTGTCTTACTTTGCCGGAATCTCCAGTTCCTTGCCGACATGCAGGTGGCGCGGCGCCGGCTTGCCGTTGGCGTCGGAGATCTTCTTCCAGAGCGCGCCTTCGCCGTAGAAGGCCTTGGCGAGATCCCAGAGCGTGTCGCCCTTGGTGATCACGTGCTTCTGCGGGCCGCTCGCTGCCGCCGTGCCGCTGGCCGTTGCCGCCGGCTGGGCTGCCGTGGCGTCGGCAGCAGGCTTTGCGTCCGCCGCCGGCTCGGCCGTTGCCGCACCGGCCGCCGAAGCGACCTCGGTGATGCGGCCGTCGGTATAGGGCTTGAACGGCTGGTGGGCGGCAAGGTAGTCGGCAAGCACGGTTTCGAGGCCCGGACCGTAGTCGTAGGCGTTTTCACCCTTCTCCTTGAAGACGTCGTAGCCGTCGCCGCCATTGCGCATGTAGTTGTTGGTGACGAGCGAATAGGTCTTGGCCGGATCGAGCGGGACGTAGGCCTCGCCTTCCTTCACCTCGACCGAGACGACGCGGCTGCCGACCGGCTTCGACTTGTCGAAGGAGAACTTCATGCCGGCCACCTGCGGGAAACGGCCGCCGCCTTCCTCAAGCTTGCTGAGACCGTTTTCCAGGGCTTCACGAATGCCGTCGCCCTTCATCTGGAAGGTCGCAACCGTGTTCTGGAACGGCAGGACCGTAATGGCTTCGCCCATCGAAACGTCGCCGGCATCGATGGAGGCGCGCAGACCGCCGCCGTTGGTGATGGCGATGGTCACACCCTGGCCCTTGACGCGGTCGAGCATGGCGTCGGTGAGCAGGCTGCCCATTTCGCACTCTTTGGTGCGGCAATTCTCGCGCGAGCCGTCGATCGGCGCCTCGGTCTTGGCGATGATCTTCGAGCGCAGCTCTTCGATCGGCTTGCCGAGTTCGGCGACGCGGGCAAGCACCGCCTCATCCGGCTTGACCGAGCTGTCGACCAGGATCGGGTCGCCCTTGGCGGCCTTGACCACGCCCTTGTCGTCGAAGGTAACGACGAGATCGCCGAGATATTTGGTGTAGGAGCCGGCCTGGACGACCGGAACCTTGTAGCCGCCTGGGTTGTCGACCATCGTCGGGTAAGGACCCTCGGCTTTTGCATCGGTGTTGGAGAGCAGGCTGTGCGAGTGGCCGCCGACGACGACGTCGACATCCGGGATCTTGGCGATGGCCGCGAGGTCGCGCGGATAGCCGACATGGGTGAGCGCTATGATCTTGTCGACGCCCTGCTTCTTCAGTTCCTCGACGGCTGCCGTGGTGGTGGCGACGTCGTCGCCGATCAGGATGTCCGGGCCGGGGGAAGAGAGTTCAGGCGTGTCGTTGGCAACCGCGCCGACGATGCCGACCTTCTGGCCACCGACATCGAGCACGATCGACGGCTTGATGCGGTCGCCGATCTTCGACTTCTGGCTCGGCAGCACGTTGGCGGTGACGACCGGGAAGGCGATCTTGTCGAGGAAGCCGGCAAGGCCGTCCTCGCTCTCGTCGAACTCATGGTTGCCGACGGTCATCGCGTCGAACTTCATCAGGTTGAGGAATTCGGCTTCCGCGAGGCCCTTGTAGGTGGTGAAGAACAGCGAACCCTGGAAGTTGTCGCCGGCGTTGAGCAGCAGCACGTTCTTGCCCGAGAGGTCCTGGCGCTTCTGGTCGATCAAGGCCTTGAGGCGCGCGACGCCGCCGAAGCACTCGTTCTTGCCCTCCTCTTCCGCCGAGCAGGTGGAATCGAACTTGTTGATCGATTCGATGCGGGAATGGAGGTCGTTGATATGCAGGATGTTCAATTCATAATCGGCGAAGGCTGCGCCCGAGGAGAGGGCAAGAATGGACGCGGTCATCAGGCCGGTCCGCACGTGTCTGATCATGATGTTCTCCTGTTTTGCCGGTTGTCGCCCGACCGCATCCGGTCCGCCGAAACGGATCCGGTCCCCACGGTCGGGGTGGCTTTGCCGGGCCGGATGTTTTCATCACTTGAAGGCGACTTCAAGCGTTAAAACCATGCCCTGGTTGTCGGGTTTACCGTTAAGGTTAAGTCGTGGCCCGCAAACGAAAAAAGCCTCCGGACGGAGGCTTTTGCAATTTCGTGTTTTCTGTTTTAGCCGCGACGCGCGAGCGAGAACTGTGCCCCGGCGTCGGTGGTGCAGTTGAGCTGGTTCTGCGTGACCAGAGCGCAAGCGACCTTCGACTGGGTGTTGCGCACCAGCGAGGTCATATTGATCTCGACAAGCGTCGGGCTCGTCTTGACGTAGTTGCCCGAGGCGAGCAACTGGTTGGTGTCGGTCGTGCGCGTGGAGAAGGTACCGCCGGCAAATGTCGAGACGATACCGTTCGGGTCTACCCAGGAGCCCTCGACGCCCGCAGCCTGGCGTGCCGGCTGCCCACCCTCATCGATGATCCGTGGCGACGACTGGCAGGAGGCAAGCGCGGCCGCGGTTGCGATTAGGGTCAGAACGGCGAATGGCTTCATAGGCGATTTCCCCCGCGTTTGGGTCGAGCGGATTGTTTCATTCCGGCAGACCATGCCGCGATCATGAGTTGAAAGCAAGAGCGGCAGGCCGCGGCCTCGGGCTTTTCCGCCAGAGATGAAAAGGCCCGGGGCACGTTCGTGTCCCGGGCCGGATGCGCTTACGTCTCAGCAGCTTAGCGAACGAGGATGTTCTTGAACTGCCACGGATCCTTGGTGTCGATGTCTTCCGGGAACAGGCCCGGGCGACCGTCGAGCGGGGTCCAGTCGGTGTAGTGACCTTCGACCGGGCCGAGGTAGGGCAGTTGGACTTCGAGGCAACGCTTGTAGTCCATCTCGTCGGCTTCGACGATGCCGGCCTTCGGGTTCTCGAGAGCCCAGACCATGCCGGCGAGAACGGCCGAAGTGACCTGCAGACCGGTCGCGTTCTGGTAAGGCGCGATGCGGCGGGTTTCTTCGAGCGACAGGCGCGAGCCGAACCAGTAGGCGTTCTTGTCGTGGCCGTAGAGCAGCACGCCGAGTTCGTCGACGCCGTCGACCAGTTCCTTTTCGTCAAGGACGTGGTGCACCGGCTGGGCGTTGCCGCCGTTGCCGAACATTTCGTGCAGCGACAGAACGGCGTCGTTGGCCGGATGGTAGGCGTAGTGGCAGGTCGGGCGATAGGTGACTTCGCCTTCCTTATCGCGAACCGTGAAGAAGTCGGCGATCGAGATCGCCTCGTTGTGGGTCACGAGGTAGCCATACTGCGGGCCGGGGGTCGGGCACCAGCTGCGCACGCGGGTGTTGGCGCCCGGCTGCTCCAGATAGATCGCTGCCTTGCAACCCTTCTTGTGCTTCTTGGCGTTCTTCGGCATCCAGTTTTCATGTGTGCCCCAGCCGAGTTCGGCCGGCTGCAGGCCTTCCGAGATGAAGCCTTCGACCGACCAGGTGTTCCAGAAGGTGTTGAACGGCTTCGGGTTCTTGGTGCGCTGGGTGTCGCGCTCGGCGATGTGCACGCCCTTGACGCCGACCTTCTTCATCAGCTTGGCCCAGCCTTCGCGGTCGTCCTGATGCGGCTCTTCGAACTTCACGCCAAGGTCGTTGGCGAGGTTGAGGAGGCCCTGCTTGACGAACCAGGAGACCATGCCGGGGTTGGCGCCGCAGGTGGAAACCGCGGTTGTGCCGCCCGGGTTCTTTTCCTTTTCCTTGCGCACGGTTTCGCGCAGCGCATAGTTGGTGCGCTCGGAATTGTCCATTTCGGCGTCGAAGTAGAAGCCGAGCCACGGCTCGACGACCGTGTCGACGTAGAGCACGTCGAGCTTGCGGCACATCTTCATCAGGTCGAGCGAGCCGGTGTCGACCGACAGGTTGACGCAGAAGCCCTGGCCTTCGCCTTCGGTCAGAAGCGGCTTCAGCAGTTCCTTGTAGTTGTCCTTGGTCACATGCGCGCGAACGTGACGAACGCCATGGCGTTCGAAGATCTCGTTGTCGGCAGCATCCTCACGGGGCTCGACCACGATCAACCGGTTCTTGTCGTATTTGAAGTGGCGCTCGATCAGCGGCAAGGTGCCGCGACCGATCGAACCGAAACCGATCATCACGATCGGACCGGTGATCTCGCCATAAACCGGATAGGTGGTATCTGCCATTTTTGTCTTACTCCTGAGAAAACTTTCCCTGTGGCGGTGGGTGACTAAGCATGAGGAAGCGGCTGTGGCCGCTGTTCTGGCTCGTATGAATGTGCCGACGGCCGCGATGCCCGTGGGGCACGCGGCGCTGTAGAGCATAGATTGCTGTCACAATAAAGAGCCGGCGGGTCAACCGCTATTTGCGTCTGTGCTTAACCGGCGATCGTGAGAAGTGCTTCAATCAGCCCGTCCCGCTTGCTGACAAGCCCCTTGTAGGCGGCCTGCGGCAAGGTCAGGGCGCGCAGCTGCTCGACGAAGGACGCGGCCAGGGCTGCGGCATCCGGCCGCTTGCGCAGCATCGTCAGCGGGTCCGAATAGATGCGGATAGTGAAGACGAGCGCACCGGTCTCAGGCAGCTTGCGCAGCGTCTGCCGTTCGATGCGGATGAAGGTCCGCTCCTCGGTCATCTCGATCGCACCGGCGGCGATGCCTTCGGATTTCGATTTCGGCAGGTGCAGCGCGCCGTCGACATTGACCGCCCAGTTGAAGCGCTCGACGAAGCGACCCGGCGGCAGGTTGTCGAACATGCGGGCAATCAGTTCGGCATTGCGGGTGCCATGCTCGAAACCCGGGACGGGGCCATGGATCTCGTTCATGGTGCGGCCGTATTTTTCGGCGAGCGACCAGGACGAGGGAAAGGCGACATAGGCAGCGTTCAGACGCCAGCCGTCTCCGGTCTTTTGCATGATGGCGAGATCGTCCTGGACAAGCGATCCCGAAACGGCCAGTGGATCATCGCCGTCGAGTGGCACGGGCTCGCCGCCGACGATCATGCTGTCGCCGTCGCGGCGGTAGATCTCTGGGTAGGCGGCCGGCAGGTAGTCGACCAGAATGCCCAGCAGTTCGCGCTGGGCGTCCTGCGTACCGTCGGCTGCGGCAAACACGGTACCGCGCGCTTGCGCAAGCAGCAGCTTCTTTTCGGAGAGATAGTGCTGCAGCTGGTCGTCCGGCTCAATCCAGCGATCGGGGTCGAGCTGGGCAAGGCCGATGGTGAAGGGTTTTGAAGAACCGTCGTAAGGCGTATGCTTCATGCGGAGCGACCGGTCGAGGTTGCGATTTAACCATATTCCCTATCGTTTCGCACGGTGAAACGCTTGTCACAAGCGGTTCGTGCTATAGCTACGGTAGAAGCATCCGCTTCGCGCCATAATTGATTAGTTCCCGGAGGCGTGACAGACCGTGACCGGTAGTCATCTCAAGGCTCTTGCGGCCCTACAGAGTAAAACACCCGTGCTGATCGCACTTTATGATCAGCACGATCGACTGCGCTTCGCCAATCCGGCGTTTCGCGCGGCCTACCATGTCGGTCCGGACGAGAGCCCGACCTGGGAAGAGATCATGCGTCGGAACCATGCCGCCGGACAGGGCACCATCCTGAAGTCGGAAGATATCGATGCCTGGATCGCCTCGACATTGCACCGGCGCGGCAAGGTGCCGTTCCGCGCCATGGAAACAGACCTGCACGACGGTCGCTGGCTGTGGATGACGGAGACGGTGGATGCGGATGGCTGCATGCTGTGCATCGCCGTCGACGTCACGACGATCCATGCCGAAGAACGGGAACTGCGCCAGGACCGCGACTTTGCGCTTCGGGCCGCCCAGGTCGACGAGCTGACGAGCGTGCCCAACCGCCGCTACACGATGGGGCGTCTCACCGAGTTCATCGCCAACTGCGCCGAGAACCCGCATATGTGGGGCTGTGTCGCGATCATCGATATCGATTACTTCAAGGCGATCAATGACCGCCACGGGCACCAGCGCGGCGACGAGGTTTTACTCGACTTTGCGCGCCAGATGCAGGAGTTCGTGCGCCGTTCGGACTGCTTCGGCCGGATTGGCGGCGAGGAATTCATGCTCATCCTGCCTGATACCACCATCAGCGAGGGCCACCGCATTCTCGATCGTCTGCTCGAACGGGTGCGCAATTCCCGCCCGCTCGAGAACATCCCGGAGTTCTTCTACACCTGTTCGGTCGGGGTTGCGGAGTATCGCGACGGGGACACGGTCAGCGACCTCTATGCACGCGCCGATCAGGCGCTCTATCTCGCCAAGCGCGATGGACGGGACCAGGTCAGGCGCCACACGCTTCCCGGCTCAGACCAGGAGGTTCACCCGGATCAGGCCCCGTAGCGAGTTGCCGAGATAAAGGTCGCCGCGGGCGAGGTCGTTAAGCGAAAGTCGCGCAACTCGCGCGCGGCGCTGGCAGATGAGCTCGGTACGCAGCACGCCGGCAAGCAGGCCGCAGGCGATCGGCGGCGTCTTGAGGATGCCGCTGCCGTCGTCGAGGAAGACGGAGGTGATCGTGCCTTCGCAGACCTCATCCTTCTCGTTCAGAAGCAGAACTTCGTCGGCCTCGCTCGGGCCGAACTCGCCGCGGGCTGCCTCATAGGCGGCGCGGCGACTGGTCTTGTAGCGCAGCAGCGGATCGCCCGACTTGAGCCGGGTGCTGGCAACCCGTACCCGCCAGACCGTATCTTGGGGGAGCGGCGCGAAGGGGGCGGTCTTCACCTCGATATGGCCGTCCGGGAAGAGCTCGAGGCGAACGCGAAGCGCGGCGCCGCCATCTCCGGCCTTGACCGCTGCAAGCAGCGCGGCCTGCGCGCCATCGGCGCCCGAAATGCCGAGACGGCGGGCGGATCGGACCAGCCGGGCGAGGTGCAGACGCAGGCGGATGAAACCGGCTTCGGGCTCGTAGCGCAGGGTTTCGATCAACGAGAAATCCGTCATCGGACGACCGCGTCATCGGCGGGCGCGACATCGCCTTCGCCGAGCGCGATCCTGTCGTCGCCAACGGCAAAGCGGGCCTTCAGGAGGCACTCTTCGTATTCGGACTGGGCGGTGCTGTCGAAGACGATGCCGCCGCCGACATTAAAGACGGCATCGCCATTTTCGAAGAGCGATATCGTCCGGATCGCGACGCTGAACCGCATCACGCCGTTCGGGGCGATGAAACCGATGGCGCCGCAATAGGCGTCGCGGGGACCGTCTTCCAGGTCGTGCAGGATTTCCATGGCGCGCATCTTCGGCGCCCCGGTGATCGAGCCGCAGGGGAAGAGCGCCGTGAAAATATCCTTGAGGCTGATCTCGGGCAGGAGCTTTGCTCGGACGTGGCTCACCATCTGGTGCACGGTCGGGTAGGTCTCGATGTCGAAGAGCTTGGGGACATCAAGCGTGCCGACCTCGGTGATGCGCGAGATGTCATTGCGCAGGAGATCGACGATCATCCGGTTTTCGGCCTGGGTCTTTTCGTCGGTGCGCATGGCGGCGATGATCTCGGCGTCTTCCGCGGCCGACGCGCCGCGCTTGGCCGTGCCCTTCATCGGGTGGGTCTCGATCCAGCCGTCCGCATCGACACGGAAGAAAAGCTCCGGCGAGCGCGACAGGAGCACTGGCCCGTCGAGCGCGACGAGCGCGCCGTACTTGACCGGCTGCCGGTCGATCAGCGACCAGAAGGCTGCGCGCGGGTCGCCGGACCAGCGGGCGCGGATCGGCATCGTCAGGTTTGCCTGGTAACAATCGCCCTTTCGCAAATGCAGGTGCAGGCGGTCGAAACGTTCGCGGTAGGTATCGAAATCCCAGCCGGCGCGCGGTTCGCTCAAGAAGGGTTCGTTCTCGGTTCGCCGCTGCGGCTCGGCGAGGGGATGATCCTCGCTCGGCGCATCGAAGATGCCGAATGACATCAGCGGCGTCTTGCGATTTTCCTCGGCAAAGCCTTCGAGCTTCTCCTCGAAGAGATGGCCGGCCTCATAGGACATGAAGCCGGCAATCCATTTGCCTGATTTGTGCGCGCGTTCAAGCTCGGCAAGGCCGCGGACAAATTCGGCCTTCGTGCGGGCCGTTATGACGCGCGAAGGCGCTGCGAAAACCGTGGTGCGGCTTTCGCTGTCGTCCCGGAACAGCACATAGGGTGCAGTGTCGTTCATAAAGTCGTCTTGTCGATCGCGCAGCGATCCGGACCCTTGTCCGGATCAGGCCTTATCAAGCGCTTCGAGTTCGTCGATGAGCCCTTCGATCATCGACAGTCCCTGTGCCCAGAACGACGGATCGGTGGCATCGAGGCCGAAGGGGGCGAGCAGTTCGGAATGGTGCTTGGTGCCGCCGGCCTTCAGAAGCTCGAAGTACTTGTCCTGGAAGCCCTGTTCGGCGTTCTGGTAGACCGCGTAAAGCGAGTTCACCAGGCAGTCGCCGAAGGCATAGGCATAGACGTAGAAGGGCGAATGGATGAAGTGCGGGATATAGGCCCAGTAGGTCTCGTAGCCTTCGGAAATCCGGATGGCCGGGCCAAGGCTCTCGTTCTGCACCGACAGCCACAGCTTACCGATATCGTCGGCCGTCAGCTCGCCTTCCTTCCGCGCGGTGTGCACCTTGCGCTCGAACTCGTAGAAGGCGATCTGGCGCACGACCGTGTTGATCATGTCCTCGACCTTCTGGGAGAGCATGGCCTTGCGCTCGCGCTTGTCCTTCGTCTGGTCGAGCAGTGCGCGGAAGGTCAGCATCTCGCCGAAGACAGACGCGGTTTCGGCGAGCGTCAGCGGCGTCGAGGCCATCAACGCGCCCTGTCCGCCGGCAAGCACCTGGTGCACGCCGTGGCCGAGCTCGTGGGCGAGCGTCATCACGTCGCGCGGCTTGCCCATGTAGTTGACGAGCACATAGGGGTGAGCCGACGGCACCGTCGGGTGGGCGAAGGCGCCCGGCGCCTTGCCGGGCCGCACCGGCGCGTCGATCCAGCGCTCGTCGAAGAAACGGCGGGCGATATCAGCCATTTCCGGCGCGAAGGCATTATAGGCGGAGAGCACCGTGTCCTTGGCCTCGTCCCAGGAGATCAGCGCGTTCGGCGTTTCCGGCAGCGGCGCGTTGCGGTCCCAGAAATCCATCTGCTCCATGCCGAGCCACTTTGCCTTCAGCGAATAGTAGCGGTGCGACAGGCGCGGATAGGCGGACTTGACCGCTTCGGCGAGTGCATCGACGACCTCGCGCTCGACGCGGTTGGCCAGATGCCGGCTGTCGGCAATATCCTTGAAGCCGCGCCAGCGGTCGGAGATTTCCTTGTCCTTGGCGAGCGTGTTGGTGATCAGCGTGAAGGTGCGGATATTGGCCTTGAAGGTTTCCGCCAGCGCCATCGCCGCCTTCTTGCGAACGTCGCTCGACGGGTCCTGCAGCAGGTTCAGGGTGACCTCGAGCGGCAGCGCTTCACCGTCGACAGTGAAGGTGAGGCTTGCCATAGTCTCGTCGAACAGCCGGTTGAAGGCGGCGGCACCGGTCATCGATTTTTCCAGGAAAAGCTGCTCCAGCTTGTCGTCGAGCTGATAGGGCTTGTCCATGCGCAGGTCGGTCAGCCAGGGCTTGTAATGGGCGGCGAGCGCGTCTGTTTCGAGTGCCTTGTCGAGGATCGCGTCGTCGATGCGGTTCAGCTCCAGGGAGAAGAACAGGAGATGCGCCGACATGTCGGTGAGCTTCGACTGCACATCGCCGTAAAGCTTGCCATTCTCCGGCTTGGACGTGTCCGAAAAATAGGTGAGGCCGGCAAACGACGCGATGCGGCCCATGATGTCTTCGAGCGCTTCGAATTCCCGCACGGCAGCGCCGATGCCGGCTTCGCCGCTCTGCGTCGCCGCTTCGGCCAGCTTGCCCTTCCACTTGGTCTCGAAGGCGATCGCGTCGGCATCGGCCTTCTTCATATCGTTGCGAAACGCATCCGAGGAAGCGGAGGCATAAAGATCCTCCAGCCGCCAGGAGGGCAGGTCACCGAGGTCGGCAGCGGCGCCATGGGTCTGGCCGGCGGCGGCGCGGACAACAAATTGCTCGGGGGCGAAGGGGCGGAAGGTCATCGTCGGATTTCTCTCGTTCGTGACAGGAAGAGGCAGCGATATGGCCCCCATTGCTATCGCCGGCAATGGATAAAATGCAAGCATTTCTCAAAACATGATGTTCAGCCCTTTATGGCACAGATGCCTGACGTGATTTGGCACATGAGGTTGGCCAAAGAGTACCGCGTGTCCAGAGCAGGAGGCTTCCGTGACATCACACATTCTGGTCATTGATGACGATCCGGTGCAGCGCCGGTTGCTGACGAACATGATCGAGCGTCTCGGTCATGTGGCGCATCTCGCCGATAACGGCCGCAGCGGTCTGGAACTGCTGGAGCGCAAGGGCGGCATGATCAATGTCATCCTTCTCGATCTCCTGATGCCGGAAATGAACGGCCACGGCTTCCTCGAAGCGCTGGCCGAGCGCGGCGTCGACACGCCGGTCATCGTCCAGACCGGACAGGGCGGCATCGAGACCGTGGTGCACGCGATGCAGGCCGGCGCCTTCGACTTCCTGGTCAAGCCGGTCTCTCCGGAACGGCTGTCCGTGGCCATCAGCAATGCGCTGAAAATGGCAAGCCGTGACGGCAAGGTCAAAACCTCGCGCCGTCCGCGCGGTGGCGCCGTCGGCTTCGACGATATCGTCTCGGCAAGCCCCGCGATGATCCGGGTGATCGACCTTGCGCGCCGCGCCGCGCAGTCCAACATCCCGATCGTGCTCGAGGGCGAATCTGGCGTCGGCAAGGAAATGGTGGCGCGCGCCATCCAGTCGGCAAGCGACAGGGTCGGCAAGCCCTTCATCACCGTTAACTGTGGCGCCATCCCGCACAATCTGGTCGAGAGCATTCTCTTCGGTCACGAAAAGGGTGCCTTTACCGGCGCGACCGAAAAGCACACCGGCAAGTTCGTCGATGCGGACGGAGGAACGCTGTTCCTCGACGAGATTGGCGACTTGCCGCTCGAGGTTCAGGTGAAGCTGCTGCGCGCGGTTCAGCAGGGTGAGGTCGAGACGATCGGCGCGCGCCATCCGCAGAAGGTGAACGTGCGGCTGATCTCGGCCACCAACAAGGACCTGATCAACGAAGTGCGCGAAGGGCGGTTCCGCGAGGATCTCTACTACCGCCTCAATGTTTTCCCGATCACCATTCCGGCGCTTCGCCGACGCAAGGAAGATATCCCGGTGCTGGTGCGCTCCTTCGTCGAGCGCTTCGCCGCCGAGCAGCGGCTGAACCAGCCGCTGACGGTATCGAGCGGTGCGCTCGCGCTTCTGACCGCCTATGATTGGCCGGGCAACATTCGCCAGCTCGAGAACGCGATCTTCCGCGCCGTCGTGCTGGCCGAGGGCAACGAACTGACGGTGAAGGATTTCCCGCAGATCGCCACTCAGATACCCGGCTACGTGGTTTCCGATCGTTCGGGCTTCTCCTGGGGCGAGGGCGGACCGGAGCGGGCGCCGGCTGGCGGCGAGACGGCATCAAGCGTCTATCCCGACTTCGCGAGTGCGGCGAAGTCCATGGAGGCGGAAGCCTCCAGCGACCCGCGCATGGAGAATGCGATCGCCAGCGTCGACGAGGGCGGAGACGTGCGCAAGCTTGCCGAAGTCGAGGAGGAATTGATTCGTTTTGCGCTGAAATTCTACCGCGGCCAGATGAGCCAGGTGGCCCGAAAGCTCGGTATCGGCCGGTCTACCCTCTACCGCAAGCTGAAGGATTATGGCATCGATCCCGATAACCCTTTGAGAGAGGCGGCATAAAATCGACGCATTCACGATTCATTAGCCGTGCTATTCAGTCACCGCCGTTTAGACCTTGTTAGTGAAGTATTCACTATATTATAAGGGGCGGTGACGACTGTGGCAAATTTGCCATGCTGTCACCTTATTTGACAGTCATCTGAGACAGCGAAGCACGGTTGTCCGTCGGACGGGGATTGAATGCCAAATTTGTTCGGTTTTAAGAAGCCGCTCGGCTCCTTAGCGAGAGTCTGCGCGGCGGTCACCCGCCGGGTGCCGCAGGTTCTGACATCCGTTGCTCTTGCGGCTGCCCTCGTTACGCCTGGTTTTGCTCCTCCCGTGGAGGCCGCAGGCCAGACCCGGACACTGAAGCTCTATTTCATTCATACTCAGGAAAAGGCGCAGATCACCTTCAAGCGCAATGGCCGCTACGACGCCAAGGGTCTGCAGGAAATCAACCGTTTCCTGCGCGACTGGCGTCGCAACGAGCCGACGAAGATGGACCCGCGCCTGCTCGATCTCGTCTGGGAAGTCTATCAGAAGAGCGGATCGCGCGATTACATCCACGTCGTTTCGGCCTATCGTTCGCCGGCGACCAACGGCATGCTGCGTTCGCGTTCGAAGGGCGTCGCCAAGAAGAGCCAGCACATGCTCGGCAAGGCGATGGACTTCTATCTGCCTGATGTGAAGCTGAAGACGCTGCGTGAAATCGGCGTGAAATTCCAGGTGGGCGGCGTCGGTTACTACCCGACTTCCGGCTCGCCTTTCGTCCATATGGATGTCGGTGGCGTTCGCGCCTGGCCGCGCATGAGCCGTGCCGAATTGGCGCGCCTCTTCCCCGACGGCAAGACCATGCATCTGCCGTCCGACGGCAAGCCGCTTCCGGGTTATGACCAGGCGGTTGCCGACTACAAGCGTCGCGTCGGCGCGTCGGCGATCCAGGTCGCCGGTGGCGGCGATACGGGCCCGGGCGATACGGCGAGCGGCAAGCGCCGCGGCAACCTGTTCGCCATGCTCTTTGGCGGCGGCGGTGACGAGGATGAAGAACCCTCGGCAATCGCAGCCGGCCCCGGTGCCGACGATGAAGGTGGCGCAGCTCCTGCTGCCAAGGTGCAGACGGCTGCCGCGCCCGCCGCTCAGGAAGCGCTGCCCGGCGTCGCCGGTTCTGTCGCCGCCGAGCCGACGGTTGCTGCCGAACAGAACATCAATGCGCCGGTCCCGGCGGTGCGGCCTGCCTTCAAGCAAGCGCCTGCCGATGGTGGCGTAGCCGTAGCCCTGGTGGCGCCGGAGAAGAGCCCCGCGCAGGAAGCCCTTGCTGCCGCCCTGCCGCCAACCTCGGAAATGCCGAGCGAGTTTGCCGACCTCGGCTCGATGAAGGTTCCTGTACCGCAAATGCTTGACCGCCGCGACATGAACACGCTCGTCGCATCCGCCGATGCCGAACCGGACATGCAGGCGCTCGGTTTCGTGCCGGTTCCGGCCGTGCGGCCCGCGGGTGACGCGGCGCTTGCCGCCGTTGCCGATGCACAGGTCGTGATCCCCTCCTTCGCGGAGCGCCCGGTCGTGGCATCCGCCGAACCGCCGCGCGACGTGGCGGCCGAAGCCAAGACCCGTGTCGCGCTTGCCCAGCCGACGCCAGCTGAACGTCAGCCGGTTGCCCAGCCGCAGCCGATCGAGATGGCAGCCTATGCGCCGCAGTCGGGTACGAATGCGCGCGCCGCGATCTTCGACAGCGCCTTCGACACGCAGGCGGAAGCTCCGGCCAAGGGCGGCCGACCGAAGAAGAACGACGCCGATGCCGCGACCCGCTCGTCGGTGCGCGCCGAGCCGAAGCTGACCCAGAAGATTATTTCCGAATGGGCGCTTTCGACCGGCCGCGTCGCAACGCTGTCCAAGCCGGTGAAGGCGCCGCGCTTCGTCAGCAAGTCTCTGCGTACTGCTCCGACGACGGTCTATGCCGCCGGCTTCTCCAGCAGCGCTGGACCAAACGTCGACACGGCCCGGTTCAGCGGCAATGCCGTCAACTTCATGGAAGTGAAGAAGTTCAGCACCAACTGAGCTTCCACCAAACCCTAGACACGAAAAAGCCCGCCGATCTGGCGGGCTTTTTCGTGTCTGTATTCTGCCTTCGCCTTATGTCGGCTCCCGGCTGCATTGAGAGCCTCTGCTGCCGGGTTCACGCGCGGAAGGCGAAGGCCGCCTGTCGGCGGCCTTCAAAAGGCTTGCTTATTCCTCGTCGGCTGCCGGCACCATGCCGAGCGCCTGGAGGTAGGTGTCGAGGATCGCTTCCTGTTCCATGCGCTCGTCGTGGTCCTGCTTGCGGATCGAAATGACCTTGCGCAGGATCTTGGCGTCGAAACCTGTGGACTTGGCTTCGCCATAGACGTCCTTGATGTCGTCGGCGATGGTCTTCTTTTCTTCTTCCAGGCGTTCGATCCGTTCGATGAAAGCACGAAGCTGATCGCGTGCGACGCCGTGAGCATCCGACATGGTCTTCTCCTTGATAGGGGGAATGGAATTTCTTGGGTGCCGTGACGTGCCGCGAACGGCCGCCAAGGTCAAGGGTGATTGCGCAACAACGCGGTCATTTCCGTGGCAGAGGCGGGCGAAACGGCCCTATTCCTTTGATCACGACGGTTTGCGTCGGCTCGATCCAGCCATCATTTTGAAGCGGCTTACGAGTTAGAGCGGAATGCCGCGGAAACCCGCATACGCCTTTCCTCACTCAGCTTTGGGCCGGTTGAACTCGAACGCCGCCTTTTGTTCTGCGGATGCTTCCCTCTGGTTGCGCTCGCGCCATTCCTCGTAGGGCATGCCGTAGATGATCTCGCGCGATTCCTCCTTGGCAAGCGGAACGCCAGCCTGTTCGGCGGCTTCGCGATACCAGTTGGACAGGCAGTTGCGGCAGAAGCCGGCGAGGTTCATCAGGTCGATGTTCTGGACATCGCTGTGCTCGCGCAGATGGTTGACCAGCCGGCGAAAGGCGGCGGCCTCGAAGGCGATCTGTTGCTCCGGGGTCAGTTCGGTCATGGTCGCTCGTCCTCTTCATCATAGGCGCCGGTGCGCGAGATGTGCCGCTCGTACCGATGCAGTTCGGGCATGGCGTTGAGGCTTGCCAGGATCGGCGCCAGCCGCTCGGCCCAGGCGGCAACGCCTTCAGAGTCGGCGATCAGATCCTGCCGCACCTCGATCAGGGCATGCGCAATGCCCGGCACCATGCAGTGCCGGAACATGGTATCGCCGCGCAACGCGCCGTCATAGGGTTCATTGTTGCCGACGACGATATCGCCCGGTGCCTCGAGCCTGTCGATCAGTGGCCGAACGGCGCGGCCGTCGCTGTCCCAGAGGACGGCGGCGTGCCAGGGACGGGCGACGCCCTTCCAGGCCGGCGTGTAGGAATGGATGGAGATGACCAGCGGTGCTGCGCCATGCGCCTCGGCGCTTCGGCCGATGGTCTCGGAGACGGCGCGGTGATAGGGACGATGGAACCGGTTCAGCCGGTTCTCCCACTCCTTCTCGGTGATGGGATGGTTTCCCGGAATGATCGCTCCGTCGGAAATCCGCATGATCAGCGTCGGGTCGTCCTCGCCGCGATTGGGATCGATCAGCAAGCGCGAGAAGCAGCCGAGAACGGCCGGCGCATCGAGCATCGCAGACAGGCGCCGCACGAGCGCTTCGACACCGATATCATAGGCGATGTGCCGCTCGAAGGCCGCGGCGGGAAGGCCGAGACTGCCATACTCGGCAGGCAGCCGGTTCATCGCGTGATCGGCAAGGAGCACGAGCCCGGTTGTGGGCTTGGCTTCGATAATCTCATAGGGAGAATAGTGTTGCATGCCGTTCCAGTCCGTTTCAGCGCCCCGTCTCGCTGATCGCACGCGAGGGCGTCAATCGCAAGAAAAACGCAACTGTTTATCGAAATCCGAAAGCAATTTACCGATTGTAATCGATTAGAGTTACGTTGACTTTCGGGGCTGCCCGTCGCAAGAAAGTGCCACGCAAATCAAAACGGAGTTCCATCGGAAACCGTGTCCAGATATCCTTTTTCCAAAGCGAAGCCGGGGCTGACGACACTGGGAGGCATCCTCCTGTTTCTCCTGGCAACATCAAGCTCATTTCTTTTCGCCAGCGACGCACGCGCCGACTTCCGCGTGTGCAACGGCACCCAGACACTGGTCGGCGTAGCCATCGGCTACCGAGCCAAGGACGGCTGGATGACGGAAGGCTGGTGGCAGGTGCCTGCCAACACCTGCGCGACCCTGATCGAGGGCGAGCTACAGTCACGATATTATTATCTTTACGCGGAAGATGCGGCCCGTGGCGGCCGCTGGACCGGTGACGTCAACATGTGCGTTGCCGAGAACGAATTCAAAATCACGGGCGTGCAGGACTGCTTCGCCCGCGGCTTCCAGCGCATGGGATTCAAAGAGTACGACACGGGACGGCAGGGAAGCTGGATGGTTCAGCTTTCGGATCCGTCCGGCACGCAGGAAAGCCAGAATTGATGAAGCGGAACAGAAAAGTCAAAATCCTCGCAACGCTCGGACCGGCGTCTTCGGACGAGCAGATGATCCAGAAGCTGCACGAGGCCGGGGCCGATCTGTTCCGCATCAACATGAGCCATGCGAGCCACGACGTGATGCGCACGCTGGTGCAGCGCATCCGCGCAGTCGAGGCGCGCTGTGGCCGGCCGATCGGCATCCTCGGCGACCTGCAGGGACCGAAGCTGCGCGTCGGCAAGTTCGCGGAAGGCAAGGTGGACCTGAAGGTCGGCCAGACCTTCACGCTCGACAACAAGGACGAGCCTGGCGACAACACCCGCGTCTATCTGCCCCATCCGGAGATCCTCGAAGCGGTCAAGCCCGGCCATCGGCTGCTGATCGACGACGGCAAGCTGCACCTGAAGGCTGAAAAGACCGATGGCAAGAGCATCGTCACGACGGTCGTCGCCGGCACGAAGATCTCCGACCGCAAGGGCGTCAGCCTGCCCGATACGCTGCTTGCCGTCGGCGTACTGACCGACAAGGATCGTGCCGACCTCGACGCCGTTCTGGCGACCGGCGAATTCGACTGGGTGGCGCTCTCCTTCGTGCAGCGTCCGGAAGACCTGGCAGAGGTTCGCAAGATCGCCCGCGGCCGCGTCGGCCTGATGTCGAAGATCGAAAAGCCGCAGGCGCTCGACCGCATCGACGAGATCATCGAGCTCTCCGACGCACTGATGGTTGCCCGCGGTGACCTCGGCGTCGAGATGCCGCTGGAATCGGTGCCGGGCCTGCAGAAGCAGCTGACGCGCGCATGTCGCCGCGCCGGCAAGCCGGTAGTGGTCGCCACGCAGATGCTGGAATCGATGATTTCGGCTCCGGTCCCGACGCGTGCCGAAGTCTCCGACGTCGCGACGGCCGTCTTCGAAGGTGCGGACGCCGTCATGCTTTCGGCAGAATCGGCCTCGGGCGAATATCCGGTGGAAGCCGTTTCGACCATGGCGTCGATCGCCAGCAACGTCGAGCGCGACCCGCATTATTCCAGCATCATCTACGCGCAGCGCACGCCGCCGGAAGCCACCGGTGCCGACGCGATTTCGCTTGCGGCCCACCAGATCGCCGAGACGCTGCGGCTCTCTGCCATCGTCTGCTACACCTCGTCGGGTACGACGGGTCTGCGCGCCGCCCGCGAGCGGCCGCAGGTGCCGATCATCGCGCTGTCGCCGATCGTGCAGACGGCGCGCCGCCTCTCGGTCGTCTGGGGCCTGCATTGCGTGGTCACCGAGGATGCGACAGACCTCGACGACATGGTCAACCGCGCATGCCGCATCGTTGCCTCGGAAGGCTTCGGCAAGCCGGGCGAACGCATCATCATTTCGGCCGGCGTGCCGCTCGGTACCCCGGGCGCGACCAACATGCTGCGTATCGCCTATATCGGCTCGGACGGCATGAGCGGCGTCTGACGCCCGCTCTCTTTCTCGGACTGCAACGAAACCCCAGGAGCGCTGATCCGCTCCTGGGGTTTCGTGTTTTGTTGATGATGGCAGCTAGCGGGATAACGGGCGCGCCGAGAAAGGCTGCCAGATGAGGTGCGGCCCAACGGATGGCCTGGCACGATCAGGGTGTCTTGGCGGCGGCAAGCCTTTCTTCGGCGCGCTTTACTGCCGCATCCAGATCCCCGGGCTTGCCGGCCAGCTTCTCCACCGCGGCGACGATGACATCGGTGACCACATAGTCGGGCTTATGGCCGAGATTGCCGATCCAGAGCAACTCGGCGCCGGGGATATCGCGCGCCAGCCCGCGTGAGTGGATATCGGCCAGCACGATGCCATCGCTGTCGCCGGTGATGATCACCGTCGGTGCGGCGATCTCCCGGTAGCGCGGCGCGGTCGCGGTCAGATAGGCGTGCAGGTTGGCGATGTCGCGGGCATTGCTGAGGAAGGTCGAGGGACGCAGCACGAGATGCGGGCCAGTCTTGTCGATGTAGTCGGCCGGCCGTGGATTGGGCGAAAAGATCGAGTGTGTGCCGCCCTCGATGCGCCGCTGCCCGAGCGGCGTCACCAGCGTGTGGGCGAAGAGCCAGCCGACGAAGGGCAGGGCCGTCAGGCGGTAATACCAGTCGATGCCGCCGGGCCAGGGATGGGTCGCCGGCGCCAGCAGGACGAGGCCGGCGGTCTTGTCCGGGTGGTTAAGGGCGAAGCTCGCTGCAATCGCGCCGCCGAAGGAGTGGCCGACGATCACGGCGCGACGAATGCCGCGCTTGTCCATCAGCTTTGCGGTCGCATCCGCCTGACCGTCCGGCAAGTCGTTTTCCGGCCCGCCGCGCTCCGAGTAGCCGTGGCCCGGGCGATCGACGAACAGCATCTCGGCGCGGCCGTCAAGGGCCGGTGCGAAGGCATGCAGCTGGTCGAGCAGGTTGCCGCTGGCGCCATGGATGAAGACGACGGGCAAGAGGTCGGCTTGTCCGCCGGCGGGCAGGTGTACGCTGTTCATGCGGTAGCCGCCGATGTCGATCAGTTCGCCGACATTGGGAAAGCGCCGGGCGAAGCTACGCGCGTGCCAGAGGCTGTAGGCGACGCCGGCGAGTATCAGTGCAAGGGACAGGAGCGCAACTGGGAACATAGTCTCTATTTGTCTTCCGGCGCCCGGCTTTCAAGGCGTAAGCGAACCCTTGGGGCCACCGGCACTTATCCTTTGCCATTGCGGCCAGATGTCGTCCACGGCGCGCCGGCGGGCCAGCACGAACTCTGGCAGCGCCCCATCCCGGTTGCCTTTGTTGTAGCGGTTGTCCGTGCGATCGACAACGAGGACCGGAGGCGCGCCGAATTGATCGGCTGTGATGTCGACGATGAAATCGCCGCATTCGACCCAGGCATGGCTTTGCCAGCTCTTCCCGCAGTTGAAGCCGAACGGTCCGATTTCAGGCTCCAACGGCCCGCTGCGCGGCGTTCCGCAGACCCAGTCGGCGCTGAAGCCTTGGGTGCTCAAGACGCGCTGCAGGAACAGGCTCGTGCGGCCGCAGGTGCCTTGCGAGGCGATCGTGGGGCGGTCCGCGCCGGCGTGACGATGCCATTCGATCCAGATCGGTTCGATGAAATGGCGCGCGGCTGTCGCGATCTTCAGAAGCGATGTCCTGTCGGAGAGGATGGGCGGTGGCGGGCTTGGCAATCGACTGGAACACGCGTTGTCAGGTCTTGCTGCCGGCGAGTTTTTCGGCAAGTTCGCCCAGTTGTTCCTGCGCCTTGCGATCGGCGGGATAAATGTCCAGGAACTGTTCCCAGGCACGCATGGCAAGCTCATCCTTGCCGGAGGCGCCGAGGATCGCCGCCATGCCGGCAAGCGCGCCAAAGTGGCGGGGCTCGATCGACAGCACGCGATTGATGTCCGACATGGATTTCCGGTAGTTGCCCATCGCGTAATGCAGTGTCGCGCGGCGGTTCCAGCCTTCGACATAATTGGGTGCAAGGGCGATAACCTGGTCGAGGATATCGAGAGCGGCCGGCTGCTTGTTGTCGGTGATCGCCTTGTCGGCCCATTGCATCAGCAGGTTGACGGTGGCGCTGCCGGAATCCTGCCACTCGATGCGGATCTGGTTGGAGAGCTCGCGTGCCTTGTCGGGGTCGCGTTCCTTTTTCAGGTCGGCGAACAGGGTGTCGAGGCGCTGCTTCGGGGTGGTGAGGCTGGTTGCTTCCGGTTGGGTCGAGGCTTCCGCCGCGAAGGAAACATTGCCAGCTCCCGTGGAGGTGGCGAGCAGGGCGGAACACGCCAGAATCAAGGGTATAAAAACTCGCATGGCGAGCATGTTAGCTCGCCACGGAATAACTTCAAAATCAATTCTGGGACATCGCTTGAGCGCTGTCCCCAAGTCCCCTGTCGGGTCTCAGCCCTGACGAGCCTTGAAGCGCGGGTTGGACTTGTTGATGATGTAGATGCGGCCCTTGCGACGAACCAGACGGTTTTCGCGGTGGCGGGTCTTGAGCGACTTGAGCGAATTCTTGATCTTCATTTTCCTGATCCGCAGGTTTCGGGGAATGAAAATTCGCCCGGTATCTCTAACAATCAAAAGCGCGCCCGTGAGCGCGCTCCTTTAAGGTGGGATGGCAAATACCGTGTCACCCCTGGTGTGTCAACCACAAGACGCCCCATTTTGGTGTCTTGCCCCGCATTTCTATGGTCCTCAGCCGCGGACGAGCCGCGTGACGTGGCCCATTTTGCGGCCGGCGCGGGCCTCGGTCTTGCCGTAGAGGTGCACCAGCACGTCATCCTCGGCAAGCCATCCGGGGACCGTGTCGAGGTCGTCGCCGATCAGGTTCTGCATGACGCAGTCCGAATGGCGACGCGGATTGCCGAGCGGCAGTCCGGCGACGGCACGGATATGCTGCTCGAACTGCGAGACGACGCAGGCAGCTTCCGTCCAGTGGCCGGAATTGTGCACGCGGGGCGCCATCTCGTTGACGATCAGGCTGCCGTCGGCGAGCACGAAGAACTCGACGCCGATGACGCCGACATAGCCGAGCGCATCGAGGATCGCCTTGGCGGCAACCCGTGCCGCTTCGCCGGCCGCAGCACCGATCTCTGCCGGGACCGTCGAGGTATGGAGGATGCCGTTGCGATGCACGTTTTCCGCCGGATCGAAACAGGCAACGGCGCCATCGGGCGCGCGGGCGGCGATGATCGAGATTTCGCGCTCGAAGGGCACGAAGCTTTCGAGGATCAGCGGTACGCCGCCGAGTGCTGCGAAAGCGCCCGCTGGGCTGTCTGCCGTCGAGCGGAAGACGCGCTGTCCCTTGCCGTCATAGCCGAGGCGACGGGTTTTCAGCACGCCGGTCCCGCCGAAATCCGCAAGGGCCGCTTCAAGGTCGGCCTGGCTGTCGACGGCATGGAAGCGCGCCGTGGCAATGCCGCAGCCGTTGATGAAGCGCTTCTCGGTGAGGCGGTCCTGCGCGACTTCCAGCGCTTTCGGTGGCGGGAAGACGGGGCGTTTTGCCGCCAGTCGCTCGGCAGCCGCGACCGGAACGTTCTCGAATTCATAGGTTATGATGTCGCTGACTTCAGCAAGCTTTCCGAGCGCGGCTTCGTCGTCATAGGCAGCGACGATCTGGTCGTTTGCGACCTGGGCAGCCGGACAGTCGACCTGCGGCTCGAGGATGACCGTGCGGAAGTTCAGTCGGGCGGCTGCCATCGCCAGCATGCGGCCGAGCTGGCCGCCGCCGATAATGCCGATGGTGGTCATGCCTCGTCCACCGGATACTCGGCAACGGCAATGGTCTGCTGTTCGCGCCAGTCGTCGAGCCGGTCGGCGAGGTCCTCGTCGCCAAGCGCAAGGACGGCTGCGGCAAGGAGGGCTGCGTTGACGGCACCGGCACGGCCGATCGCCAGCGTTCCGACCGGGATGCCGGCCGGCATCTGGACGATCGACAGCAGGCTGTCCTGGCCGGACAGTGCCTTCGACTGCACGGGGACGCCGAAGACCGGCAGCGGCGTCATCGAGGCACACATGCCGGGCAGGTGCGCAGCACCTCCGGCACCGGCGATGATGACCTTGAAGCCCTCGTCGCGGGCGCCCTTGGCGAAGCTGACCAGCCGATCGGGCGTGCGATGGGCCGAAACGATGCGTGCCTCATAGGGAATGTCGAGCGCGTCGAGCGTATCGGCGGCGTTCTTCATCGTCTCCCAGTCCGACTGGCTTCCCATGATGATGGCGACGGGTGGGGTCGTGGTGTCGATCACGTCTGTCCTGTTCCGCGTTCAGGCGATGATATCGGGAATGATCTGGTCTTCGATCTTGCTGATCTTGTCCTTGATCGCCAGCTTCTTCTTCTTCATGCGCTGCACTCTGAGCGCGTCGCAGCCGGTCTCGATCATGGCGTTGATGGCAGCATCATAGTCTTCATGTTCCTGCCTCAGCCGCGCGGCGGTCAGTCTGAGTTCGGCCTGGTCCTGGTCCGGCATGCAAAGCGATCCCCATCAGCCCGGTTGCGAAGTCCTCCTCGAACCGGAATTTCATGCGCCGCTCTATCACATCTTGGGCGGTAACGGGAAGTTATCCCTCGTCATCATTTCGCCTTCGACAAATGAAAAATGGCATGGCACAGTAGTAAGGTTACAACCATGAAACATCCGGCATTTGCGTGCCGGATGCAAGCAAAAGGAAGGGACTGCCAAATGACTGTTGAGGCTCATCTTGCAACGCTTGAGAAAAAACATGGCGCCCTGGAGCAGGAGCTCCACGTAGCGATGAATCAGCCGTCCGTGGAAGACGAACTGATTACCGATATCAAGCGAAGGAAGCTGCGCATCAAGGACGAAATCGAAAGGCTTCGCTCCTCGACTCACTGATTATCAACGGTATTTCCCAGAACCATCGGGAAGCGCCATCTCCCCTCTGAGTAGGCGCAACAAGGTTTAGAACCAATCCCCCACAGTGGAATATATGGAATTTCGGGCCGGGCTTGACGCCCGGTCCTCTTGTTTTCCGGGTCGTCGCTTCCAAGCTCAAGACCAGAACTGGTCGAGCCAGAGGTTGAGGCGGTCAAACCCCGGCCGGTTGATCGCATAGATCCGCCGCGTGCCGCTCGCCGAGACCGAGACCAAATTGCAGTCCAGCAAGGCTTTCAGGTGCTGCGATACGGCCGGACGGCTGATCGGCAAGCCTTCGGCCAGCTCGTTCACGGTTTTCGGCGCGCGCCGCAATTCCTCCAGCAGGTAGCGCCGGTTCGGGTCCGCAATGGCATCGAAAGGGTCCGCGATCGTCATGGGCGGACGTTAGGCGAATTTTTGCAAGGCAGCAAGAATTTTGTGCGGTGCGAAACGCTAATTTTGCTTTGCAATATTTCCGTAATACTTGGGTGGCGGCTCAGCCGCCCGCAGCGAGGCCGACGATACCGTCCCAGAGCAGCTTCGAGCCCGCGATGAAGGCCATGCTATACATGAAGGGGTAGAAGATCTGCGGCTTCATGCGGCGAACGATAAAGGCGCCGCACACGGTCGCGACGATCGCGAGCGGAAAGAGCGTCGCCGAGATTTTCAGGTTGCTGAGGTCGAGTTGCCCGAGTGCGAAATAGGGAATGAGCTTCACCGCGTTCAGGATCGCGAAGAAGCGCACGATCGTGCCGGTATATTCGCGCGGGTCGAGCTGCAGTGGCAGCGCGTAGATCTGGAAGGGCGGGCCGCCGGCATGCGCAACGAAGCTGCCATAGCCGGCGAACGAGCCCCAAAGCGCCGCCGGCCCGGCCCGCTGCGTCTTCGGCGCGATGGTGATGCCGAGGCGCATGCGCCAGATGTTGTAGACGTAGCGAAGCACGAAGAGCACGGTGATCAGGCCGATGATCAGGCGGAGCAGGTCACGCGAGACATAGGCGGAGGTTGCCCAGCCGATGACGATGCCGGCAATGGCGCCGGGCAAAAGCATGAAAAGGGTCTTGCGGTCGCCATGCTTGCGCCACATCCAGAGCGATACAAGATCCATCGCGATCAGGATCGGCAGGAGAAGGGCGGCGGCCTGGACGGGCGACACCGCCATCGACAAGATCGGTACACCCATGAGCGAAAGTGCTTCCCCCATGCCGCCCTTGCTGAGGCCGACAAGCAGAACGGCCGGGATGGCGATAAGGTAGAAGTCGAGATCCGGAAGCATGGGTGGCTGTTGATCCTTTTGCAGTCTCCGTCTATCGGTTTTCGGAAATGAAATCGAGCGCTGGTTTCGCGGCTTACGCGGCACAGCCGGAAATGGATATCTGAGCATGACAACAGAACGCTGCCGCCTGGTGCTGATCGCGCCCGACATGCCCGATGCGGCGGAACGTGCCAAGGTGCTCGCCGACGCGCTCAAGGGTGGCGACGTCGCCTCGGTGATCGTGCCGCAATACGGGCTCGACGATAGCGAGTTCCAGAAGCATGCCGAGCGCCTGGTGCCGGTCATCCAGGAGGCGGGCGCCGCAGCGCTGATCGCGGGCGACTCGCGCGTTGCCGGCCGCGCCAAGGCGGATGGCCTGCATGTTTCCGGCAATGCCGAAGTGCTCGGTGAGGCGGTCGAGAAGCACACGCCGAAGCTGATCGTCGGCGGCGGCAACGCGGCCGACCGCCACCATGCGCTGGAGATCGGCGAAGTGCGCCCGGACTACGTGTTCTTCGGCAGGACCGACGGCGACATCAAGCCGGAGGCGCATTCGAAGAACCTCGCGCTTGCCGAATGGTGGGCGTCGATGATCGAGATCCCGTGCATCGTCATGGGCGGCACCGATCCGCAATCGGCGCTTGCAGTGGCGGAGACCGGTGCCGAGTTCGTGGCGCTTCGTCTGGCCGTCTTCGGTGAGCCAGGACAGGCGCCCTCCGTCGTTGCCGCGGTCAACGCGTTGCTTGACGAAAAAGCGCCACGGTTTGAAGATTAAGACGTTTCGATGTTGAACCGTCCGTCTTCCAGATTGAGTCGAGGTCTTTCCCTTGTCGCCCTGGCCGTTGCCCTGGCGCTGCCGGCGCATGCGCAGGAGAAGCCGTCCGCAAGCGACGATGCCGGCGTCGAAAAGCGTGGCCGCATCACGCCCTTCAACGGCGCTGCGATGCCCGAAGGAGCCGAGACTGGCGACAAGTCGAACGCGGCTTCGGACAAGAAGCCGGCGGACGGCACGGCGCCATCTGGAGGCGTGGGTGTCTTTGATCGCATGGGCGCCGAATTGCCGGCGCTGCCGGCCGAAAAACCCTTCGCCGGCAAGGTCGACGACGCCTACGGCGCGTTTCAGCGCGGCTATTACCTGACCGCGATGGATCTGGCGCTGCCACGGGCGCAGCTCGGCGATCCTGCGGCACAGACGCTGATTGCCGAAATCTTGCAGCAGGGGCTTGGCGTCGTGCGCAACCCGCAGCAGGCTGCCTTCTGGTATGGCCAGGCGGCGGAAAAAGGCGACCCGGCGGCGATGTTCAAATATGCCCTGATCCTGATGGAGGGGCGCTACGCCAAGCGTGACCGGAAAAAGTCCGAAGAGCTGATGAAGAAGGCGGCCGATCTCGGCAATGGCTCGGCACAGTTCAATTACGGCCAGACGCTCGTTGCCGACAATCCCGGACCGAAGGGATTGAAGCTGGCGATGCCCTATTACGAGAAGTCGGCCGAACAGGGCATTGCCGACGCGCAATATGCGTTGTCGCAGATCCTGGTCAATGTCGACGGCATCGAGGAAAGCAAGCGGGCGCGTGCCCGCGAATGGCTGATCCGTGCGGCGCGGGCGGGCTTCGATACCGCCCAGTTGGACATCGCGATCTGGATGATCGAAGGCATTGCCGGTGATCGGAACCTGGAGGACGGCTTCGGCTGGATGCGCCGGGCGGCCGAGGGCGGCAACGTGGTGGCGCAGAACCGTCTCTCGCATCTCTATGTCAATGCCATCGGCACGAGGCCCAACCCGGTCGAGGCGGCGAAATGGTATGTGCTGTCACGCCGTGCCGGTCTCAAGGACGATGCGCTCGAGGACTTCTACCTCGGTCTCAATGAAGAGCAGCAGAAGCAGGCGCTGAGTGCGGCCAACAGGTATCGCCGGAGCTGAGCGAGGCGGAATCCCGTCGCCGCCGGCCGGCAAAAATGCTATTTCGCTTGAACTCGCGGGGCTTTTGTGGTTCTGAGGCCGCGGTTTTGCTCGTGGCGCCATGACAGTGGCAGCAATGCGCGAGCGGAGTGAGACTTCACTCGGTTTTTTGACGACGGAACACGGTTTGCAGCTTGCCCTTGGGGCCGGCAATGCGCCTATGTTTCGTCAAGCAGGTTCAACGTCCGATCGAACGCGTTCGATCGGCCTTCGTTTTTCAAGGGATCGCCAGATGGCCCGTTCAGCACTTCTCAATGTCATGGTTCAGGCCGCCTTCAAGGCGGGCAAGTCGTTGTCCCGCGATTTCGGCGAAGTCCAGAACCTGCAGGTCTCGCTCAAGGGACCGGGCGACTATGTTTCGCAGGCCGATCGTAAGGCCGAAAAGCTCATTCGCGAAGAACTCCTGAAGGCTCGCCCGACCTATGGCTTCCTCGGCGAGGAAGGCGAAGAGATCATCGGCACCGACGGTGCGCACCGCTGGATCGTCGATCCGCTCGACGGCACCACCAACTTCCTGCACGGCATTCCGCATTTCGCAGTTTCGATCGCACTGGAGCGCCAGGGCGAGATCGTCGGCGCTGTCGTCTTCAACCCGGCAACCGATGAACTCTACACGGCCGAGCGCGGCGGTGGCGCCTTCCTCAACGACCGTCGTTTGCGCGTCGCTGCACGCAAGCATCTTTCCGATGCCGTCATCGCCACCGGCACGCCGCATCTTGGCCGCGGCAACCACGGCAAGTACCTGATCGAACTGCGCCATGTGATGGGCGAAGTTGCAGGTATCCGCCGCATGGGCTCGGCTGCGCTCGATCTTGCCTATGTCGCTGCCGGCCGTTTCGACGGCTACTGGGAGCGCGACCTTGCCGCTTGGGATATTGCCGCCGGTGTGCTTCTCATTCGCGAAGCCGGTGGTTGGACGCACGATATCAACGGCGGCGCCCGCCCGGTCGATGACGGTTCGGTCATCTGCGGCAACGAATACATCGTCAAGGCGCTGACGGAAGTCGTTCACCGCCCGGTGCCGACGAAGTAAGTCGCAATCCCGTTCGTTCCGAAGCCTCCGATGCGCACCCCGCATCGGAGGCTTTGTTTTTGGCACGAAGCTGGGCGGTGCAACACGACACCGCCACAGGCCTGTGCCTAACTGGCGACCTGCAGGCCGTGGCGTGATCCCGGCTGCATACACAAATTGGCCCTTGAATCGATTTCGGTTTCAGGAATTATGCGATAGGCTCCGGGCCGGCGCGGCGCCGTTCCGTCAAGTGAAGCGGGAGATACTCATACCCATGACGAAACTGCATCTGTCCGGGTGGAACGGTCGGGAAGGTATGGAAGACGGCTACAACCCGCACAAGCTCTCGAGCCCCATGCACTATTTCTGGACGATGGTGGTCTTTCTGATCATCGTCGGCTTCGTGGGTGCAATCCTCTTCCGTCAGGCCCAAAACGCCTTTCTCGCCAATCCGGGCCTCAACGGCCTGATCCTCGGTGTCCTTCTGATCGGCATCCTGCTCGTCTTCAACCACGTGCTGGGCTTGCGCCCCGAGGTGCGCTGGTTCAACTCGTTTCGTGCCGCCGGCAGCGCCGACAAGGTCGGGCGCGATCCGGTGCTGCTTGCGCCGATGCGGGCGCTGATCGGCGGTCGCCAGACGGCGATCTCGACCACGGCGCTGCGGTCGATCCTCGATTCCATCGCCACCCGCCTCGACGAATCGCGTGACATTTCGCGTTACCTGACCGGGCTTCTGGTGTTTCTCGGCCTGCTCGGCACCTTCTGGGGCCTTCTTGGAACGATCGGCTCGATCAACACGGTCATCCAGTCTCTGGATGCCGGATCGGGAACGACGGAAGACATCCTCTCGGCGCTGAAGAATGGCCTGTCGGCACCGCTCACCGGCATGGGCACGGCGTTTTCGACGTCGCTTTTCGGCCTTTCCGGTTCGCTGATCCTCGGCTTTCTCGATCTGCAGGCCGGGCGCGCGCAGAACCGCTTCTACACCGAGCTTGAAAACTGGCTCTCCTCCGTGACGGACGTCGGCTCGGAACTTTCGCCGGCGCTCGATCTGCCCGCCGGCGCGCCGGTCGAGGAGCTGAAGAGGCTCACCGACCAGCTCGTCCGCCTCAACCATGAGGGCGGCGCGAACCAGCGCACGACCGCGGCCATGGCAAGCCTCGCCGAAGGCATTCAAGGGCTGGTCAAGAACATGCGCGGCGAACAGCAGATGCTGCGGGATTGGATCGAGGCTCAGCAGGACGAAGCCAAGGCGATGCGCAAGACGCTCGACAAGCTGGCATCGCGGGTCGGCATCTCCGACCGGTCGCCTGCGCATGACAAGCCGGCCGTGTCGGCCAAGGCGCGCGTGGAAGAGGCCGGAGGAGAGTAATCCATGGCGCTTGCCCGAAAAGGCCGCTCTCAGCGCACGATCGACTATTGGCCGGGCTTCGTCGACGCACTGTCGACGCTGCTGCTGTCGATCATGTTCCTGCTGACCGTCTTCGTCCTTGCACAGTTTCTGCTCAGTCGCGAAATCAGCGGCAAGGACGAGGTGCTGACGCGGCTGAACAGCCAGATCAACGAACTCACCCAGCTTCTGGCGCTCGAAAAGAGCGGCAAGCAGGATCTCGAGGATTCGCTTGCCAATCTGCAGGCGTCGCTCGCCACGTCCGAAGGCGAACGCTCACGGCTGCAGGCCCTGCTCGACCAGGGCGCCGGGAGCACGGACGCCGCCAACCAGAAGATCGGCCGTCTCGGCTCTGAGCTTGAGACCGAGCGTGAAGTCAGCGCCCGGGCCATGAGCCAGATCGAGCTGCTGAACCAGCAGATCGCCGCGCTCCGCAGCCAGATCGCCGCCATCGAAGTCGCGCTTCAGGCGTCGGAAGCCAAGGACCAGCAGTCGCAGACCAAGATCGCCGATCTCGGACGCCGGCTGAACGTGGCGCTTGCCCAGCGGGTGCAGGAACTCAACCGCTACCGCTCGGACTTCTTCGGACGCCTCCGGGAAATTCTTTCCGACCGTGAAAACATCCGCATCGTCGGCGACCGCTTCGTCTTCCAGTCGGAGGTGCTGTTTCCCTCTGGTGGCAACGACCTCAATCCGGAAGGGCAGGCGGAAATGGCCAAGCTCGCCACCGCGCTGCTCGACCTCGCCAAGGAAATCCCCGCCGAAATCAACTGGGTGCTGCGCGTCGACGGCCACACGGACAATGTGCAGCTTTCAGGCGCCGGGCGCTTCGCCGACAACTGGGAGCTTTCGTCGGCGCGTGCGACCTCCGTGGTCAAGTTCCTGATCTCGAAGGGCGTGCCAGCAGATCGGCTAGTGGCCGCGGGCTTTGGCGAGTACCAGCCGATTGCACCGGGTGAAACCCCTGAGGCGCGGGCGCAGAACCGCCGCATCGAGCTCAAGCTGACCGAGAAATAGACTTCGCTCTCCGCGTATCCCGTCGTCGGGCGACGCAGCCTGGCGCTTGAATTGACCTTGACGTACGCGTAACAATTCTGCAGCCATTCAGATGGCTGCGGCGGCCTTTGCGTGTCAGAGCGTGGGGGGCCGGATGGGATGCGAGGGGGAGAGCATTTCATGGATTGCGACGTTTTGGTTATCGGCGCGGGGCTTGCCGGCCTTGTCGCCGCAGCGGAGGCGGCGGCACTCGGCCGCAGGGTCATCGTGCTCGACCAGGAAGGGGAACAGAATCTTGGCGGACAGGCCTTCTGGTCGCTTGGCGGCCTGTTCTTTGTCGACAGCCCCGAACAGCGCCGCATGGGCATCCGCGACACCCGCGAGCTTGCCGGGCAGGACTGGGTGGGCTCCTCGCAGTTCGACCGTCCGGAGGATCACTGGCCACGGCTCTGGGCCGAAGCCTATCTCGACTTTGCCGCGGGCGAGAAGCGCTCCTGGCTGCACTCGCTCGGCATGCGCTGGTTTCCCGTGGTCGGCTGGGCGGAGCGCGGCGGTGGGCTCGCCCACGGGCACGGCAATTCGGTGCCGCGCTTTCACGTCACGTGGGGTACCGGCCCGGCGGTGCTCGAACCGTTCATCCGGTTGACGCGCGAGGCGGAAAGTCGTGGTCTCGTGCGCTTCCGCTTCCGCCATCGGGTGGATGAACTTGTGACCACCGACGGCCGCGTGACGGGTGCGCGCGGTGCGCTGCTCAAGGACGATCCGGTCGGGCGCGGTGAGCGCAGCTCCCGCGACATCGTCGGCGATTTCGAGATTTCGGCGGGCGCGATCGTCGTCACGTCAGGCGGTATCGGCGGAAACCATGATCTGGTGCGCCGCAACTGGCCGCGCAAGCGGCTCGGCCAGCCGCCGGCGACGATGGTTGCGGGCGTGCCCCACCATGTCGACGGGCGCATGCTGGAGATCGCCAGCCAGGCGCGCGGCGCGGTCATCAATGCGGATCGCATGTGGCACTATACGGAGGGGTTGAAGAACTTCGATCCGATCTGGCCGGACCATGGCATCCGCATCCTTCCGGGCCCTTCGTCCTTCTGGTGCGACGCCGACGGCAACCGTTTTCCGGCGCCGGCCATGCCCGGCTTCGATACGCTCGGCACGTTGAAGGCGATCCGCGACAGCGGTCATGATTACAGCTGGTTCGTGCTGACGCGGGCGATCATCAAAAAGGAGTTCGCGCTTTCCGGTTCGGAGCAGAATCCCGATCTCACCGGCAAGAGCATCGCCCTTCTGTTAAAGCGGCTCGGCAAGAACCCGCCGGGGCCGGTCCAGGCGTTCATGGACAAGGGCGAGGATTTCATCGTGCGCGACCGTCTCGAAGACCTGGTGCCGGCGATGAATGCGCTGACCGGTGAGAACCGGCTGTCGCTGGAGCACTTGCGGCAGCAGATCGTGGCGCGCGACCGGGAAATTACCAACGCATTCTCCAAGGACGCGCAGGTGACCGCGATCCGCGGTGCGCGCGCCTATCGCGGCGACCGGCTGCTGCGCACGGCCAAACCGCATCGGCTGCTCGATCCCAAGGCCGGCCCACTGATTGCCGTTCGGCTGCATATCCTGACGCGCAAGACGCTGGGCGGGCTTCAAACCAACCTGTCAGGCCAGGTGTTGGAGCAATCGGGCGAGCCGGTGCCCGGTCTCTACGCTGCCGGCGAAGTCGCCGGCTTCGGCGGGGGCGGCATGCATGGCTACAACGCACTCGAAGGCACGTTCCTCGGCGGCTGCATCTTTTCCGGCCGGGCCGCGGGGCGGGGTGCTGCCGGGGTGTGATGGCTCCTTGCCGCGTATTTGCCCCTCATCCTAGCCCTCTTCTCGTCAAGCGGGGAGGTGACGGTCGATTGTGCAACGATACCCTCACGTGTAATCGCCGCCGAGGCGGCGCGGTACATCGAGGTTCAGGCAACCGAGTAACATCGTATGTGCTGGCGCATACGCACGGACCGCGCCACAAGTCCCTTCTCCCCGCCTGCGGGGAGAAGGTGGCGGCAGTCGGATGAGGGGCCCCGCTCGTTCTGATCGTCAATCCATCTGCACATTGGCGTCACGAACGACCGGCGTCCACTTCGCCAATTCGGCTTTCACATGGGCTTCCAGCTCTTCCGGCGTCGAGCCGACAATCGTGGCGCTGAATTCCTTCATGCGCTCGACGACAGCGGGATCCTTCAGCGCCTTGTTGGCCGCCTCGTTGAGGCGGGCGACGACCGGCTGAGGCGTGTTGGCCGGGGCGAAGAGCGCGTTCCAGGTGTAGGTCTCGTAGCCCGGAATGCCGGCCTCGGCGACTGTCGGCACATCCGGGAAGGACGGTGCCCGTTCCGCCGTGGTCACCGCAAGCGCCCTCAGCGTTCCCGCCTTGATGTGGCTGGAGGAGGAGGGGAGGTTGTCGAACATGATCGGCACCTGGTTGCCGATGACATCGTTCAGCGCCGGGCCTGCGCCCTTGTAGGGGATGTGCTGCATGCTGACGCCGGCCATCTTCTTGAAGAGTTCGCCGGAGAGGTGCAGCGGCGTGCCGTTGCCGGAAGACGCATAGCTGTACTCGTCGGGCTTGGCCTTCAGGAGTGCCAGCAGTTCCGCAACGTCCTTGGCCGGGAGTTCCGGATTGACGACGAGCACGTTGGGCACGACGACGAGCAGGGAGATCGGCGCGAAATCCTTTTCGGGGTCGTAGGGCTTGGTCTTCAGGATCAGCGGATTGAGCGCGTGGGTGGCGACCGTGCCCATCAGGATCGTATAGCCGTCCGGATCGGCGCGGGCGACATTGTCTGCGCCGAGATTGCCACCGGCGCCGGCAACGTTCTGGACGATCACCTGTTGGCCGAGGTCCTCCGACATTTTCTGCGCGACGATGCGGGCAACCACGTCGGTGGAACCGCCGGCGGCAAAGGGAACGACGAGCGTTATCGGCCGGTCGGGGAAGTCCTGGGCCAGTGCCGTCGAGCCAAGGGGCAGCGCCGTCAGCGCCATCAGGCCCAGCGCCAGAGCGGCACGCCGGGTCAGGTGCGAAAATGCCATGCGGTAGTCCTCCCGATCAATTCAGCAGAAAGCGATGCCGGCCTCCTCGGCCGGCCCCCTAACAATAGGGCTCGGCCTCCCGTCGGCAACCGCTTTACGGCAAATCGGAGGACGCTTTTCGCGCCGTGCGGTGCGTTTAGCTCTGCACGTTGACGAACAGGGCCTCTGCGCCATGGTTGAACTGCAGCCGCGCAAGCTTGGCGTAAAGCCCGCCCTGGCGGATGAGGGAGGCGTGGGTTCCTTCCTCGACAATACGGCCATGATCCAGCACCAGGATACGATCGGCCTTCAGCACGGTCGCCAGCCGATGGGCGATGATGATGGTCGAACGCTCGTGCAGCAGGCCGTCGAGCGCCTTTTGAACCAGCGTCTCGCTCTCGGCGTCGAGGGCCGAGGTTGCTTCGTCGAGAAGCAGCACCGGCGCGTTCTTGAGGATGGCGCGGGCGATGGCGATGCGCTGGCGCTGGCCGCCGGAAAGTGTAACGCCACGTTCGCCGACATAGGTGTCGTAACCCTTGTCGAGCCTGTTGATGAACTCGTCCGCCTGCGCGGCGACGGCGGCGGCACGCACCGCCTCGCGGCTGGCATTCGGCATGCCGAAGGCGATGTTGTCATGCACGGACGAGGCGAACATCGTCACATCCTGCGGCACGATCGCAATGCGGTCGCGCAGATCCTTCGGATCGACGGTGCGAATGTCGACGCCATCAACGCGCACTGCGCCCTTGGCAGGGTCGTAGAAGCGAAGCAGCATGGAGAACACAGTGCTCTTGCCGGCGCCGGACGGTCCGACGATCGCAACAGTCTCGCCGGGCGCGATGTTGAAGCTGAGGCCGTTGAGGCTCTTGTAGTCGGGTCGCGACGGGTAGGCGAAATGAACGTCGTCGAAGGCGATGGCGCCGGTCGCCGGGACCGGCATGGCGACGGGATTTTCCGGAGCCTGGATCTCGGGAATTTCGGTCAGAAGCTCGTTCAGCCGCTCGGCAGCACCCGCTGCCTGCGAGAGTTCGCCCCAGACTTCCGAGAGCGAACCGAGGCTGCCCGCGGCAAAGACCGAATAGAGCAGGAACTGGCTGAGCGTGCCGGCGGAGAGATTACCTGACAGTACGTCGTGCGCGCCAAACCAGAGCACGGCGACGACGCTGCCGAACACCATGGTGATGGCGAAAGCGGTCAGCACCGAGCGCGCCTTGATCGCGGCGCGCGCCGCGCCATAGGCATCCTCGACGGCGGCTCCGAAGTGGCTGTTGGCAAGCCCTTCGCCATTGAAGGCCTGGACTGTGCGCGATGCGGCAATCGCCTCGCCGGCATAGGCCGAGGCGGCAGCGAGCGTGTCCTGCGCCTGGCGCGAGCGGCGGCGGACGGAACGGCCGAAGCCGACGAGCGGGAAGACGATGATCGGGATCGCGATCAGCACCAGGCTCGACAGCTTGGGGCTGGTATAGACCATCATGCCGATGGCCCCGAGACACAGGATCAGGTTGCGCAACGCGACCGACGCGGTGGCTCCGACAGCAGACTTCACCTGGGTGGTGTCGGCGGTCAGTCGCGAGACGATCTCGCCGGACTGGTTGACGTCGAAGAAGGAGGCGGAAAGGCGGGTGACGCGATCGAAGACATTGCGCCTCAAGTCGGCAACGATGCGCTCGCCGAGCGTGATGACGAAGTAGTAGCGCGCCGCACTCGCCAGCGCCAGCACGATGGCGAGCATCATCAGCATCGAGAAGTAGGTGTTGATGAAGCCGCTGTCGGGACTGGAGAAACCGTTGTCGACCATCCGCCTAACAGCGAGCGGCAGCGCCAGCGTGGTCACGGCAGCGAGGATCAGCGAAATGCCGGCGCCGACGACCAGATGTCGGTAGCGGGCGAGATAGGGGAGGAGCGTGGCGAGCGGGCGGATGGACTTGCGCGCAGGCGCCTGGTTTTCTCTTGACGACACTTGACCCCTTTCGCCAGACACGGAGGAAGGGATTGCCCATGAGTCTTCCGTGCGGCACTTGTTATCGCGCAGACCTTGATGTATAGGCACGGCATCGAATTGGGAAGCCGTGGCCGTTCAGCCGGTGCGCGGCTTCATTTACGTGTTCGGTCTCGAAGTCGCAATGCCTTGCGACAATTGGACCCTGGAACTCTAGGAAGATCGTTATGAAGGCAGACATCCATCCCGATTACCACGTCATCAAGGTAGTCATGACCGACGGCACCGAATACGAAACCCGCTCGACCTGGGGTTCTGAAGGCGCCACCATGAACCTGGAAATCGACCCCAAGTCGCACCCGGCCTGGACCGGCGGCAACCAGCAGCTCATGGACCGCGGCGGCCGCGTCTCCAAGTTCAAGAAGCGCTTCGAAGGCCTCGGCCTCTAATCGAGCGCCTCTTCGGCAGATTCAAAAAGCCCGGGTCATTTGGCCCGGGCTTTTTCTGTCTTGGTTCTGGGGGTAGGCCGGGCGAGGCGGTGACATGGCGCCGTGCCATGGACGCGCTGTGGCCACTGGCGCTCCGTCGCTGTTCCAGGCAAGGAGCAGGATGACGGCGTTATGTCGCGGTTCCTGACCCGACCAGCCGGCGCTTTTCGCAAGCAGCAACGCCTCTTCCGTCAGGAGATCGAGATGCCCTTGTGTGGCGTCGATCGGATAGGCGCCCTCGGTGAGGTTTCTCCAGGAGTTTTCGCAGTCGAGGCCAAGGCGCGCCAGTGCCGCCATGTGCTGCCGGTCGCAACGAAAAACCCGCCGGCAAATGCTGTTGCGGCGGGTTTGATTTCTCAGGTCTATTTTCTGCGCGGCGTCAGTTGGTTCCGAAGGCCGTCTGCAGCAGCTTGATCTGCGCCTTGACGCCGTTCTGGTTGTCCGGGACGATCGCGGCCGCTTCGTTAGGGCGATAGATCTCGCGGTCGAGCAGGGCGACGCGGTTCTGCAGGCGCAGCGAGCGCTCGATCAGGTCGCGGAAGGATTCCGGCAGTTCGGCCCAGCCGGGAGCCGCCTTGTCGACGTTGAAGCTGTCGAGGCGAACCTTGCTCTTTTCCGACATCACCTGATCGCGGCTCATCTCGCCGTTGTTGACGGCGCGCTGCAGGAGCAGCCAGGAAGCCATCTGCATCAGGCGGGTGGTGAGCCGCATGGATTCGGCTGCATAGAGAACCGATGCCATGCGCGGCAGGACCTTGGAAGCGGCGCGGCCCGGTCCGTCGAGATAGGTGGCCGTTTCCTCGACCAGTCCCATGCCTTCCGAATAGAGGGTCTTGAATTGTGCCGAGGACGCCGCGTGTCCTGCGAAACTGACCGTATTCAATCCTCTCTCGGACATGACCTGTTTTCCCTGGTTCAAACGCATCACGACAGTCAGGTAGTGGACGGTTATGGGAAATAAATCCTTGCCCGTCTCTATGCTTGAAGAATGATCCGATAGCGCATTTCGCGCAAGGGCATTCTTAAGAAAGGGTTAATCTCCACAGTTCTTTGGATAAACCTATGCCAAAACAAAAAAAGAGCCGCGGAAAGCGGCTCTCAAGGTAAAACAGGGAGAAAAATCAGACCCATTCGCCAGTCGGTGAAATTGTCTGAAACCGGAAAGCTCCGGATGCCCTGACAATCGCAGATAATGCTTAATGCCGCGTTAAACGCGCTTCGTTTTGCTGCGGTGCGACCTTACGCCGCCGGATCAGCGAAACAGGTTCTCGGCGGCCGAGCGGCTGGCGGACTTGCGTGTCCGCTCCGCCTCCAGCCGTGCAATCTCCTCGGTCAGAAGGGTGATGCGTTGCGTCAACTCGTCAACCGACAGCAGCGCGAGATCGCTGCCAATTTCATGGGCCACCTTCTTTTGCGGCCGATCATCGTCAAACAGGCTCATCGGACTGATCCTCCCATTCCGGACCTTTGTCTGGCTCGTTGCGTGTCTCGTCAAACGGCGCCGCGCGCGGCGAAAGCTGCAGGCTTTCCGGCGTCGTCGGCGTGCCGGCGTTGACCGGCGAGAAGGCGTCGCGGTCGGAGACCGGGACCGGTGCGCGCATCCGGCTGCGGATGATGGCGTAGGCGGTGATCAGGATATGGGCGCAGGCGGTGATCATGAACAGGCCGTAGGGGCCCGCCGCCGTCATGACCGGGCCGCCGATCGTCGGGCCGATGATGGTGCCGATTCCGTAGAGCAGCAGCAGGCCGCCGGAGACCTTGACGAAGTCCTCGGCCGTCGCGAAGTCGTTGGCGTGCGACACGGCGATCGGATAGAGCGCGTTGGCCGCCGCACCGTAGATCGCAATCAGCGTCAGCACGATCCAGACCTGGGTCGGCTCGACCAGGAAGATCAGCAAGCCTGCGAGAGCGCCGACCCCGGCAAGCGCTGCCAGGACGTAGCGCCGGTCGATGCGGTCGGATAGCCGCCCGGCCGGCAACTGCATGACGGCGCCGGCAAAGATCGCCACGCTCATCATGGCGGCGACGGTGCTGTCGGAAAGGCCCGCCTGGCGGCCAAAGACGGCGCCGAGCGTGCCGAACGCGCCGTTGGCAATACCGACGAGCAGGATGCCGAGGAAGGAAACCGGCGAGTTGCGGTAAAGGCCGCGCAGGTCGAGGCTCACCTTCTTCAGCGGTTGCGGCGAGGCAGCCTTGGACAGAAGCGTCGGCAGCATGGCGACGCAGTAGAGGATGCCGCAGATCATGAATAAGATGGTGGTGGAGGTATCGCCGAAGGGGATCATCATCTGGCCGCCGACGACGCCGAAGAGCGTGATGGCAATATAGAGCGAGAAGATGACGCCGCGGCTCTCGTTGGTGGCGCGCTCGTTCAGCCAGCTTTCGATGATCATCGAGGTGCCGGCGGTGGAGAAGCCTGTCAGCGCCCTGAGGATCAGCCACCAGGTCGGATCGATCAGGATGCCGGTCAGTAGCGCGACGATGGCGATGAGCGAGGCAAAGACGCTGAAGGCGCGCACGTGGCCGATGCGCTTGACGACCGTGGGCGCAAAGAAGCAGCCGAGAACGAAGCCAGCAGCCCAGGATGTGCCGATCAGCCCGAGGATGGTGGTGGGATAACCTTCAGCGGTGCCGCGCACGGGAAGAAGAAGCCCCTGCAGACCATTGCCCAGAAAGAGAAACAGCGTGCCGAGCAGGAGGGCGGCGACCGGGAGCAGGTTCTTTCTCATCATTCATCCGAAATTCGTTCTGCCGTCAGCAAGTTAGGGCGGTGCCTGGTGAATTGCCAGCCGGTTTCTGATTGCAGCGTCTGGCAGTGCCGCAGGTTTTGTCCTTCGATGGGAGACGAATGACGCAACATGCGGCGGCCGGTCATTGCAAATCGCCCGCGGAAACACTAGCCCTTTTTGCCAAGCGCAACGTATCGCTAGTCCTCGGGGGAGGCGGTGCTGCGTGCGACGAAGAGTGCCGGTGTTGCGAACGCTTCACCGGTCGAGGCGGCCTCCCGGTAGACGAGGGCAACATGCAGAAGGCGATCGCCCTTTTTCTGCTTCTGATCATGGCCATTCAGCTCCTCTGGCCGATCGGCATTCCGGGGCTGCGCCGCCGTCGCGATTTCTGGAAGATCGCGGTCTTCGCCATCGTGATGATGATGGTGACGGTGTTGATCCGTCCCTGACCCGGCCGCCCCGCCGCAACTCCCCGTTACCTTTGGAACTCCATCGCCTCCGGCTCGCCGCTACCTTGGTTGCGAAACCTGTCGTTTCAACCAGAAAAGGGCGCAGGACAGATGGGAAAGAAAGCGCTAAAGTGCGAACCTCATTCGGGAGATGACTTCGAGGGTTTCTTGGAACGCCGGCTTGCTGCCATTCTCGCTGCCGATGTCGTGGGGTACAGTCGCCTGATCGGCGCTGACGAAACCGGCACGCTGGCCGCCATGAAACGGCACAAGAGCGAACTCGTCGATCCGAAGATCACCCGTCACAAGGGACGCATCGTCAAGCTCACCGGCGACGGCATCCTGGTCGAGTTCGCAAGCGTCGTGCACGCGGTCGCCTGCGCCGTCGATATCCAGCGCGGCATGCTGCTGCGCAACGAAAGCGTGTCGCCGCTGAAGCGCATCGAGCTCAGGATCGGCGTGCACCTCGGCGACATCATCGTCGAGGATGGCGACATCTTCGGGGACGGCGTCAATGTCGCGGCGCGTCTCGAAGGCCTCGCAGAGCCGTCGGGCATCGCCGTCTCGGCTTCCGTGCGCGATCATGTCGGGTCGCGCCTGGATGTCGGCTTCGTCGACAAGGGCGAACACACGCTGAAGAACATCGCCGCCGGCGTTCACGTCTATTCGGTGGCGCTCGGCGCCCCGACGAAGGTCGCGTCGGCACCGAACGGATCGTGCCCGGTGGTGCTCGACGATGGCTACGGGCTCTCGGTCGGCGTGCTTCCCTTCACCAATATGAGCCACGATCCGGAGCAGGAATACTTCTCCGACGGCATCACCGAAGACATCATCACCGACCTCTCGAAGATCTCGAAGCTGCACGTCGTCGCCCGCAACACCGTGTTCACCTACAAGGGGCGGTCGGTGAAGGTGAAGCAGGTGGCCCAGGAATTGGGCGTCCGCTACATCCTCGAGGGCAGCGTGCGCAAGGCGGGCGCGCGGGTGCGCATCACCGGCCAGTTGATCGATGCGCTGACCGGCACGCATCTCTGGGCCGACCGCTACGACCGGGACCTGACTGATATCTTCGCGATCCAGGACGAAATCACCCATGCGATCGTCGACCAGTTGAAGATCAAGCTGCTGCCGGCGGAGAGGCGGGCGATCGAAAGCGACCCGACGACAAGCGTCGAGGCCTATACCTACTATCTGCGTGGCCGGCAGTTTTCCCACGCCTGGACGCGCTCCTATCTCCTGCTCGCGCGGCGCATGTTCATGAAGGCGGTGGAGCTCGATCCGGATTTTGCCCGCGCTTATGCCGGCATTGCCGACTGCGAGTCGGCGCTTCGCGATTGGCACGAGGATGAATTTCCGCTGCAAGGCATCCTGTCCATGACCGACAAGGCGCTGGCGCTCGACCCAGACCTCGCGGAGGCCCATGCGTCTCGCGGTCTCGTGCTGCATCAGGACGGCCAATGCGACGAAGCCGTTGCTGCCTTCGAGCAGGCGCTTGCGCTGGATGCCGGGCTCTACGAGGCGAATTTCCATTATGGCCGCTTCCTGTTCATGCAGGGCGCGTTCGAAATGGCGATTCAGTTCTTCAAGCGTGCCGCCGATATCCGGCCGGACGACTACCTGTCACCGATCCACCTGATGAGCGCCTATCGCACGCTCGGCCGGGATACTGAACGCAAGCAGTGGGCGCGCATCGGCATCGCCCGGGCAGAGCGGGCGCTGGAGCTCAACCCGGAAAACTCGGGCCCGGCCCACCGCGGCGCGCTGGCGCTTGCCCATATGGGCGAGGCCGACCGTGCGCGCGAATGGGCAGCGCGGGCGCTGGCAATCGATCCCGATGACGTGGTCGCCCGCTACAACACGGCCTGCGTCTTTTGCATCCTTGGCGATATCGACGCGGCCCTCGATCTTCTCGAAACCTTGCTGCCGCAGAGCTCCTGCTACCAGTTGCTCTGGTTCAAGCAGGATTCCGACCTCGACGCGGTGCGCCACCATGTTCGCTTCCAGGCGATGGTCGAGGCGATCGCGAAATGCGAAGCGGGATTGCGCTGACCGCCGGACAGTCGTTTCCATCCGGCGGCTCGAAGCTTGCTGTTAGTGGTGGCCCGCCTGGCGGGATCCCTGAGGGGCGCTGACGCGCCCAGCCGTCAGCCACCAAATGGCCGCCCCGGTCACGAACAGCATTGCTGTTGCCACCATCACGACCGCGGTAAACGCTCCTTCGAAGGCGAGGCGGGCACGGCTCACCAGTTCGCTCGCCACTTCCGCCGGCAGCTTCTCGGCGAGGAGCAGGGCTTCATCGAGGCTGTCGCGCGCCATCGGCGGGATTGCAGCCCCCTCCGGCAGGACGAGGAAGGCGGTGTAGACGACCGACATGATGGTGCCGAGCACGGCAATGCCGATCGCGCCGCCAAGCTCGAACGAGACCTCCTCGATCGATGCTGCCATGCCGGCCCGTTCCGGCGGGGCGTTGAACATGATGGCGCTGGAGGCGGCGGTCATGGACGCACCGATGCCGAGGCCGAGGACGACGAGGGTGACGATCTGGGCGAGCGCGCCGGTTTCATGGACGAGCAGATAGCCGCCAAGACCGAGAGCCGCCAGGATGAGGCCCGAGCGCAGCACCACTTCGGCGCCCAGGCGCGGCAGCAGGGTGCCGGTCAGCGGGCCGGCGACGAAAGCCGCAAGCGGGATCGGCAGAATGAAGACACCGGCCTCGAGCGGCGAAAAGCCCTCGACCAGCTGCAGCTGCTGGCTCAGCACCAGTTCGATGCCGACGATCGAGGCGGATGCCACGAGCGCTGCGGCAACGCCGGAGGAAAACACCGCATTGCGGAAGAGGCTGAAGTCGATCAGCGGATGCGGGCTGCGGCGCTGGCGGCGCACGAAGAGAAAGAGCGCGATCGCGCCGATCACGGCGGCAGCGAGACCCGCTTCCAACGACGGCTCGCGCTTGCTCGTTTCCTTGACGGCATAGGCAAGGCCGATGAGGCCGACCATGATCTGCAGCGAACCGATCGCGTCCCAGGGGTGTTTCGGATTGCCAGCGTTGTTCGGCAGCACGACGAGGCCGAGCACGAGGGCCATCGCGACGACCGGCACGTTGATGAGGAAGACCGAGCCCCACCAGAAGTATTCGAGCAGGAAACCGCCGAGCACCGGGCCGATCGCGGCACCGCCCGAAGCGATCGCTGCCCAAACGCCGATCGCCAGCGCGCGTTCGCGTTCGTCGGTGAAAGTGAGCCGGATGATCGACAGCGTCGCCGGCATCATGAGGGCAGCGCCGACGGCGAGCAGGACGCGACCACCGATCAGGATCGCCGGTGTCGGCGCATAGGCGGCGATCAGCGAGGCGATGCCGAAGACGGCAAGGCCGACGATGAAGGGCTTCTTTTGGCCGAGCCGGTCGCCGAGCGTGCCGAGGCCGGGTAGAAGACCAGCGACGACGAGAGCATAGGCGTTGACGATCCAGAGCTTCTCCGACGCGGTGGCGCCGAGATCATGGGTCAGGCGGGGCAGGGCGGTATAGAGCACCGTCATGTCGACGACGATCAGAAAGAGCGCGCTCGATACTATGGCCAGAATGAGCCAGCGATTTTGCGGAAGCATGGTACACCTCGGTGGCCGCCACTGGGAAATGGGCGCTGGGCCTTGTTTAAATCAGGGTCGTTGGTTATTTGAATACGTACGTATGGATTTGAAATAGGAAGTCAAGATGGGACGGCGACGAACAATCGATCGGGACAAGGTTCTGGACGCGGCGGAGGCGGTGGTGAATTCCGTCGGCGCGGCCGGCCTGACGATCGATGCCGTCGCCAAGGCTTCCGGCATCACCAAGGGCGGCGTGCAATATTGCTTCGGCAACAAGGACGGCCTGATCGACGCGATGATGCAGCGTTGGTTCGACGAGTTCGATGCCGCGGTAACGGCGGAAGGCGGCGACGACCCTGATCCGATCAAGGCAATGCGCGCCCATGCGGCGGTGACCGCCCGGATGAACACGGCTGACAATGCCCGCACTTCCGGCATGATGGCCGCACTGCTGCAGCGGGAAGAGCACATGGCGAAGAATCGCGCCTGGTACCGCACCCGCCTCGATGGTCTCGACCTCTCGACGGAGGAGGGGCGCAGGGCGCGGATGGTGTTTCTGGCAACGGAAGGCGTCTTCCTGCTGCGCGGCTTCGGTTTCCTCGAGATGGAAGACGCCGAATGGCAGGATATGTTTGCCGATATCTTGAAGCTTCTGCCCGAGCGCGACCGCGCCTGAGGCGTTAAAAAACCGCTAGAGCTCGATCAGCCCGCGCATGGCGCTGACGCACTGGCCGGAAAGGCTGACCTTGCGAACGACACCACCCTGCTTTCGGACATGCGCGCCGATGAGGCTGCGGCGCCCCATCTCCACACCCTGCTCGATGATGATCTCGACATCGATATCCTGCTCCGGGACGAGCGAGACGAGATGGGCGGAAAGTGCTGCCGAGGCGCTGCCGGTTGCCGGGTCCTCGTTGACATTGTCGAGCGGCGCGAACATGCGCGCCCGGATCTGCCATGGCGCCTCTGCCGAGCGAGCGTAGAGGAACAGGCTGAAACTGTCTTCCTCGGGTTTGTAGCGCGCGTTGGCCGCCTGGAAGGCGGTGACATTGGGTTGGGCGGACGACAGCGTCGCGACATCCTTGATTTCGGCGACGGCGAAGGGCAGCCCGACGGAAAGCCGGGTCGGCGCATGCACGCGTCTGCTGACGGCTTCAGGCGCGAGCGACGCGCAGGCGGCGATGGTGTCGGCGTCGATTTCGGGGCCGACGGTCAGGCTGCGCGGTACGACGATGGTGGCGCCCACCACTACACCGCCTTCCCGCAGCAATGTGGCCTCGACAAGGCCGGCCTTTTCCTCGAACCGCAGGATTTCACCGGGCGCGCGGCCGAAGATTTCCTTTTGCCCGCCGAGCACGAAGGCCGTGCCGACATTGGGATGACCGGCAAAGGGAATTTCGGTCGTCGGCGTGAAGATCCGGACCTCGGCGGTGTTGGCCGGGTCGCGGGGCGGCAGCACGAAGGTCGCTTCCGAATAGCCGAACTCGGTCGCGATCGCCTGCATCTGACGATCGCTCAAGCCGCGAGCGTCGGACATGACAGCCAACTGGTTGCCGGCGAAGCGCTCGTCGGTGAAGACGTCGACGGTGACATAGGCAACGGATTTCGGCGCGGTTTCAGAGGTCATGGTCCTGGCTTTCGCTGGTTGGGCGCCGTTGGCGCTCATCGTGTCGGCTCTGAAGCCAAGGCTTAAGGCAGCCGACACACCGCACAAAGACGCGAACTTGTCCGGGTGACAAGTTCCCCGACGACGACGAAGCCGTCACCTCGCAGGCGCGCCAACCCTTTGGCAAAAAAAAGGGGCCGGCGGACGGCCCCTTCTCATCCGGTAGACCTGGCTTAGGCAGCCTTCTCGAGTTCCTTCTTCCACGTACCCTTGGCGGCAAGGCTGCACATCTCGGCGCGATGCGAGAAGGCGCGCTGGCCGGCGCCGATGTTGTCGGCCTTGCCGTGCCAAGCATTGAGCGCCTCCTGCTGCAGCGCGCGGCCATAGGAGAAGGTGAGCTTCCAGGGCAGGTCGTGGCTGGCATTCATTGCCGAGAGGTGGGCGGTCGCTTCCTCGGTCGACTGGCCGCCCGAGAGGAAGGCGATGCCCGGTACCGCCGAAGGCACCGTGCGCTTCAGCACCCGGATGGTGCGCTCGGCCACTTCGGCGACGGAGGCATTGCGGGCCTTCTTGCCGTCGATCACCATGCTCGGTTTCAGGATCATGCCTTCGAGCTTGACGCGCATGGCCGCCAATTCTTCGAAGGTTGTCCGCAGCGTCCACTCGGTCACCTGTTCGGAGCGATCGATCGAGTGATCGCCCGGCGCGCCGTCCATCAGCACTTCCGGCTCGACGATCGGGACGATGCCGGCGTCCTGGCACAGGGCGGCGTAGCGGGCGAGCGCATGGGCATTGGCGCGAACCGCACCGGCGGTGGGCAGCGTATCGGAGATGGAGATCACGCCGCGCCACTTGGCAAAGCGTGCGCCGGCCTCGTGATATCTCGCCAGCCGCTGGGCAAGGCCGTCGAGGCCTTCGGTGATTGTCTCGGCCGGGAAGTTCGTCATCGGCTTGGCGCCCGCATCGACCTTGATGCCGGGGATCGAGCCGGCCGCCCGGATGATGTCGACGAGCTGGGTGCCGTCGACCGCATGCTGGAACAGGGTTTCTTCGTAGAGGATGACGCCGGAGATGTATTTGCGCATCGCCTTTTCGGCGCGCAGCAGCATCTCGCGGTAATCGCGCCTGGAGGTTTCGGTGGATTCGAGACCGATCGTATCGAAGCGCTTCTTGATCGTTGCCGTGGACTCGTCAGCGGCAAGCAGTCCGCGGCCATTGGCGACCATGGCGACGGCGATGTCTTCCAGTTTTTCCGTCATGCTTTTTCTCTCCCTAGACAGCGCCGATCATCAGGATCAGGCGAACACTGAAACAGTTGCAGGGCCGACGGTGCACGGGGCAACCGCCACGCTCCCAACAGGAGCGCGAGTAACAGGTGAAATTGTCCAGGAAAATGGCGGGAAAATCGACTGAAACGATTTAAAATTTTTTAATCGTTTGAATAAATGATGTTTTTTCTTGATGGCCGGCGCGTGAGAGTGCTTCCCACGCGCCGGTTGTATGACTTACTTCTGCTTCAGGATGTCGACGCCCGGAAGCGGCTTGCCTTCCATCCACTCCAGGAATGCGCCGCCGGCGGTCGAGACGTAGCTGAAATCGTCGGCGACTTCGGCATGGTTCAGCGCCGCGACGGTATCACCACCGCCGGCAACCGAGACCAGCGAGCCCTGACGGGTGCGGGCAGCCGCATGCTTGGCAACGGCAACGGTGGCCTTGTCGAAAGGCGCGATTTCGAAGGCGCCGAGCGGACCGTTCCAGACCAGCGTTTCGGCCTTGGAGATCCAGTCATTGACGGCCGCGATCGACTTCGGGCCGACGTCGAGAACCATGGCATCGGCGGGAATGGCGTTGATGTCGACGACTTCGTTGTCGGCGCCGGCCTTGAACTCACGGGCGATCACGCCGTCTTCCGGCAGCACGATGGCGCAGCCGGCTTTGTCGGCAGCGGCGATGATCGCCTTGGCGGTGTCGGCGAGGTCATGCTCGCACAGCGACTTGCCGACATTGATGCCCTTGGCAGCGATGAAGGTGTTGGCCATGCCGCCGCCGATAACGAGCGCATCGACCTTGGTCACGAGGTTCTGCAACAGGTCGATCTTGGTCGAGACCTTGGCGCCGCCGACGATGGCGACGACCGGGCGCTTCGGCTGGCCGAGACCCTTTTCGAGCGCTTCGAGTTCGGCCTGCATGGTGCGGCCAGCATAGGCCGGCAGGTGATGGGCAAGGCCTTCCGTCGAAGCATGGGCGCGGTGCGCTGCCGAGAAGGCGTCGTTGACGTAGATGTCGCCATTGGCGGCGAGCGCCTTGACGAATTCGGCCTCGTTCTTTTCCTCGCCCTTGTGGAAGCGGGTGTTTTCCAAGAGCAGCACGTCGCCGTCGCTCATTTCGGCGATCGCGTTCTTGGCCTTGTCGCCGATGCAGTCGGCGCCGAAATGAACGCGCTGGTCGAGCACGTCTTCGACGGCCGGAGCGATCGTCTTCAGCGACATGTCGGCGACCGGCTCACCCTTCGGACGGCCGAAATGGGCGAGCAGGATGACCTTGGCGCCCTTCTCGGACAATTCGCGGATGGTCGGCGCGACGCGCTCGATGCGGGTCGCGTCGGTGACCACGCCGTCCTTGACCGGCACGTTGAGATCGACGCGCACCAGAACGCGCTTGCCGGCGATGTCGGTCAGATCGTCGAGGGTCTTGAAAGTCATCAGATAGTCTCCGGTGATAGTCTTTGGAAAAGGGTGGGGTAGTCGATGACGAGGCCGTCCTCGTCTACGGGCAGTTCCGCGGCAAAACTGCGGTCCTCGGCCTCGTAGCGATAGAGCCTGAAATCATCGAGGCAGGTGTAGTGCTGGCCGTCCACAACAGGCTGAAACGTGTCGAACGGCACATAGAGCATCTTCAGTCTGGCGGTGCCGGACTGGCTCACAAGGCCGAGGCGGCGGATCGGCAGCGTGTTGGTGAAGGGCGTTCCCGCGAGGTCGATATCGATACAGCCGTCGAATTCGGGGAGGGGCGTGCCGCGTGCCGTCGCCCATTCGCCCGGAACGTCCGAGCGGAGATGCAGGCTGCGGCCATCGGTGGTGTCGACCATCAATTTGCGAACGTGCCAGCTGTCGTCGCAGTCGATCCGGTAGCGCGCGCCATAGGGCGTGCCGCCGCGGCTGCCGATCAGAACGCCGACGGCGCGGATGACCGCGCCGTCGGTGGTGTCGATTTTTGTCAGCGTCAGGTGTTCGAGCCCTTCCCCTTCCAGCGGACGCCAGCGGACCGTCGTTGAGGAGAGGGCGCGAAACATCTGTCTTAGATGAGCTTGGCGAACGCGACCGCCGTGTCGGCCATGCGGTTCGAGAAGCCCCACTCGTTGTCGTACCAGGTGAGGATACGCACGAAGTTGCCTTCGACGACCTTGGTCTGGTCGATCGCGAAGATCGAGGAGTGGCTGTCATGGTTGAAGTCGCGCGAAACGAGCGGCTCTTCCGTGTAGCCGAGAACGCCCTTGAGCGCGCCATTGGAGGCGGCCTTGATGGCGTTGGTGATTTCCTCGACCGAGGTGTTGCGCTTGGCGACGAACTTGAAGTCGACGACGGAGACGTTCGGGGTCGGGACGCGGATCGACGTGCCGTCGAGCTTGCCCTTCAGTTCCGGCAGAACCAGGCCAACGGCCTTGGCGGCACCGGTCGAGGTCGGGATCATCGACAGAGCGGCAGCGCGGGCACGGTACAGATCCTTGTGCATCTGGTCGAGCGACGGCTGGTCGTTGGTGTAGGAGTGGATCGTGGTCATGAAGCCGTGGCTGATGCCGATGGTATCGTTCAGGACCTTGACGACCGGAACCAGGCAGTTCGTCGTGCAGGATGCGTTGGAGATGACCAGGTGGTCCTTGGTCAGCTGGTCGTGGTTGACGCCGTAGACGACCGTCAGGTCGGCGCCGTCGGCCGGAGCCGAGACGATGACGCGCTTGGCGCCGGCAGTCAGGTGGGCTGCAGCCTTGTCGCGGGCGGTGAAGATGCCGGTGCACTCCATCGCGATGTCGATACCGAGTTCCTTGTGCGGCAGCGTTGCCGGATCCTTGATCGCGGTCACCTTGATCGGCTTGCCGCCGTTGATGGTGATCGTGTCGCCTTCGACCTTGACCTCGGCCGGGAAACGACCGTGGATCGAGTCATAGCGCAGCAGGTGAGCGTTGGTCTCAACGGGGCCAAGGTCGTTGATCGCAACGACTTCGATGTCGGTGCGGCCGGATTCGACGATCGCGCGGAGCACGTTGCGGCCGATGCGGCCAAAACCGTTGATGGCGACTTTCACTGTCATGGGTCTCTCCCTGTCTGACTGACGTGGTACGAAAAAAAGCGGGGCGCACCTTTCGGCGCGCCCCGCAGATTGATCAGGCGAGCTTCGTTTCCGCGGCGGCGACCACCGCCTCGGGCGTGATGCCGAAGTGCTTGTAAAGCTCCTTGTAGGGGCCGGAAGCGCCGAAGCTCGACATGCCGATGAAGGTGCCATCGCTGCCGATGAAGTGATCCCAGCCCTGACGGATGCCGGCTTCGACGGCGATCTTGACCGGCGAGTTGCCGATGATCGCCTGCTGGTAGTCTTCGCTCTGCTCGGCGAAAAGCTCGAAGCAGGGAACGGAGACGACACGGGTCGAGATGCCCTTGGCGGTCAGCGTCTGGCAGGCCTTGACGGCGATTTCGACTTCCGAGCCGGTGGCGAAGATCGTGACCTTGGCGTCGGCGGCCGAGATCAGGTCATAGGCGCCGCGGGCGCAGAGGTTTTCTTCCTCATACTCGGTGCGAACGGCCATCAGGTTCTGGCGCGTCAGCGCGATGCCGGACGGACGGTTGTGGCTTTCGAGCGCCAGCTGCCAGCACTCGGCCGTTTCCGTGGCGTCGGCCGGGCGGAACATCAGGAGGTTCGGGATGGCGCGCAGGGCTGCCATATGCTCGACCGGCTGGTGCGTCGGGCCGTCTTCGCCAAGGCCGATGGAATCGTGCGTCAGCACGTGGATGACGCGGATGCCCATCAGAGCGGCAAGGCGGATCGACGGACGGCAATAGTCCGAGAAGATCAGGAAGCCGCCGGAATAGGGGATGACGCCGCCATGCAGCGCCATGCCGTTCATGGCAGCGGCCATGCCGTGCTCGCGAACGCCCCAATGGATGTAGCGGCCGGAGAAGTCGTCAGGGGTGATCGACTTGGTCTGGCTCGTCTTGGTGTTGTTCGAGCCGGTCAGGTCGGCCGAGCCGCCGATGGTTTCGGCCAGAACGCCGTTGATGACTTCGAGCGCGTCTTCGGAAGCCTTGCGGGTTGCCGGTGACGGCTTGGTTTCGGCGAGCTTCTTCTTGTAGTCGTCGATGGCGGAGGACAGACGGCCTTCGAGCTCGCCGGAGAAGCGGCGAACGAACTGGGCCTTCTTCTCGGCCTCGCTCTTTTCAAGACGGTCTTCCCACTCCTTGCGCGCCTTGGTCGAGCGCAGGCCGGCCAGACGCCAGGCGTCGAGAACGTCCGAGGGAACGACGAAAGCTTCGGCTTCCCAGCCGAGTGCCTTGCGGGTGGCGGCGATTTCCTCGGCGCCGAGCGGCGAGCCGTGAACCTTGTGGGTGCCGGCCTTGTTCGGTGCGCCGAAACCGATCGTCGTCTTGCAGGCGATCATCGTCGGCTTGTCGGACTTCTGCGCCTGGTCGATCGCGGCGGCGATCGCTTCCGGATCATGGCCGTCGACGGCAATGGTGTTCCAGTTGGAGGCGCGGAAGCGGGCGTGCTGGTCGGTCGAGTCGGCGATCGAGATCGGGCCGTCGATCGAGATGTTGTTGTCGTCCCAGAAGACGACCAGCTTGTTGAGCTTCAGGTGGCCGGCGAGCGAAATCGCTTCCTGGCTGATGCCTTCCATGAGGCAGCCGTCACCGGCGAGCACGTAGGTGTAGTGCTCCATCAGGTCGGAGCCGAATTCGTCGCGCAGCTTGCGCTCGGCGATCGCCATGCCGACGGCATTGGCAATGCCCTGGCCGAGCGGACCGGTGGTCGTCTCGATGCCGGCGGCGTGGCCGTATTCCGGGTGGCCGGCGGTGCGGGCGCCGAGCTGGCGGAAGTTCTTGATCTCGTCGATGGAGATGTCTTCGTAGCCCGTCAAATAGAGCAGCGAGTAGAGCAGCATCGAGCCGTGGCCGGCCGACAGCACGAAGCGGTCGCGGTTCGGCCAGGAGGGGTTCTTGGGGTCAAAGCTCAGATAGCGCGTGAAGAGGACTGTCGCTATGTCGGCTGCACCCATGGGCAGGCCAGGGTGGCCGGAATTTGCCTTCTCGACGGCATCCATGGAGAGGAAACGGATCGCATTTGCCATCCGGTCGTGTTTTTCGCGAGAGATCATGACTGTTCCGTTTGCGTTCGGTGGTCAGGGAACGGTCTCTATCCTCCAAAGACCGCGCAAGAAGCGGCTGACACATAGCAGGTGCGCCGTGCGAGTCAATAAATACGGGGCTTCCGCGGCCATTTGACGGCAGCTTGCTTCGGTCCCTGCCCGAGTGCTTGTTCCGCAATGCAATAAGCCTGCTGCACTGCCGTTGAAGAAAGCCGGCTACGCAATCCATCCACAGCTTCCGCTGTTGTTTGCTGTACTTGGCATTGTTGAGACTTACGTAATAGGTTTAAAAAAGATCGAGCCGAAGCGGCGGACGGGATTCGGGCGATTCGGCCTCATGGGCGAGGTATTCGGAACACATGCCGGCAAAGACTGTCAAAGCGGCGATCGACGAACTGCGAAACGCAGTGCAATCCCTGGAGAATGCGATCGACGGTCGGTTTGACAGGGAGCGGGACTTCAGCGAGTTCGAGGGCGAGGTGCGACGCGTCAACACCGACCGGTCGCGGCTGGCGCAGGAACTCGATCAGTCGCAGTTCCGGGCAAACCGGCTCGAGGAGGTCAACCGTGAGGTTTCCCGTCGCCTCGTGACGGCGATGGAAACCATTCGGGCGGTGCTCGACCGCTAGGAACAAGCGACATGGCGCAGGTGACAGTTTCGATCGATGGCAAGGCCTATCGCATGGCCTGCGAGGAAGGGCAGGAAGATCATCTGATCGAGCTTGCCACCAATTTCGATCAGTATGTCGGACACCTCAAGACCCAGTTTGGCGAGATCGGCGATCTGCGCCTGACCGTCATGGCCGGCATCATGGTCATGGACGAGCTCAGCGAGGTCAATCGCCGGCTGAAGAACCTCGAAGCCGAGGTCGGCAACCTGACCAACGGGCGCGACGCCGCGCTTTCGGATCAGCTGAAGAACGAGGAGGCGCTGGCCTCGGCACTCAGCGAAGTGACCCAGCAGATCCACGGTATCGCCGCCAAGCTGAACGGCCGCCCCACGACGCCGTCGAGCTGACAAGGTTTCGTCGGCGAGCCACTGGCGCGAAGCACCGAGACACTTTATATATCGAATGCGGTCTGCGCTCCCCGACAGGAACCACAATCCCCGGGGCCATACTCGATCCTAAGGGAGCTGTCCCTGTCCGGACCCGTGGGTTCGGACACATGGCGCCCACCTACTTTGTAGGCACCCGGGATCGTAAAATATCCATCGGTTGTGTGGATCGCACTTCTCCCTCTTTCCGTTGCTCATTCACTCCCCGGCAAAGGCCCGGCGGATGGCGTCGGCCATGGCCTCGACGATCCGGTCCTTGCCGTTTCCGGCCTTTGAAATCCGCAGCACGACATTCGAGTGATCGATCACGGTGTAGCCGTCATCGGCGGTCAGTTCGCGGCAGCCGGCCGGAATGCTGCTGCGGGCAAGCGGCGCGATGGCGAGGCCGGATACCACCGCCGCCATCAGGCCGCCGCTGGTGCGGCTGACATAGGCGACGCGGTTGTCGATGCGGCATTTCCTCAAGTTGCGCTGAGCGAGGTCGTCGCACCAACCGCCTTCGAGATAGGTATAGGTCGCGATCGGTACCGGGCGGCGCTCGTCGGTCCGGTGCTGCTCCGACGTCACCCAGACGGTCGGATCCATCATCAGCACTTCGTTTCTCGTCTTTCCGCCGGGCTCGAAGACGACGGCAAGGTCGATCTCGCCCGCTTCCAGCGCTGCGACATTGGTCATCGACGCGCCCTGCTGCACGGTCACTTCGACGCCCGGGTGGATGGCGGCGAAACTGCCAAGCGCCTTCGGCAAGGTCGAGTTGATGTATTCCTCCGGCAATCCGATCCGGACCGCGCCGTCGAGCGCGGGTTGGCGGAGCGCGGCGGCCGTGTCGTCGAGCAGGGTAACGATGCGCCTGGCATTGTCGACGAGCCGCAGTCCCTGCGGCGTCAGCACCACACCGCGCGAATGGCGCTCGAACAGGGCGTCGCCGAGCACATCCTCGAGCTTCCTGATCTGCATGCTGACCGCCGACTGGGTGCGCCCGACGATGTCTGCGGCGCGCGTGACGCTGCTGGTATCGACAACCGCAAGAAAGGTTCTGAGCAGATCGCTATCGAGGGGAAGGGGCATGGCTTCAACCATCAGATTTTCTGATGACAGTCATGCTTGCAATTCGTTTGTCAGATGTCAATGCGAGGACGAAGATCGTCCCGTCAGATCATCTTGCGCCCGAGTCCTTGCCATGAGCGTGCTTGCCGTTCTCGCCTTTTCTGAAACGTTCGTTACCGCCCGACGCAGGGCAAGGCAATGGACTGTCGATTTGCTGTTTGTCGAGGCGCCCGTCGAGGTGCCGGCAGACAAGCCGTTGCTGCTGCGTGACGTCGGGATCTCGGCAGGCGACCCCGACCTTCGGCAGCGGGAGCGGATCTTGGGGCAGGCGGTCTATCGGTCGCACTGGATGCTCTAGCCCGTCCCCGCGCCAATCCTTACGAGATGAGATCGAGCCTTGCGGCACGAAAGACGGCTTCGGCCAGATTGCCGGCCTGCAGCTTGCGCATGGCGTCTTCCAGCGCGCGGTCGATCCGGTCGAGCGGAATGTCGGTTTCGCGCATCATGTCCTGGCGCGTGCGGCCGCGGGCTGCAAGCGTCAGGCAACGCAGTTCCAACGGTTCGAGTTCTTTCATTTGGTCCTTCATGGACGTCGGCTTTTCCACTGCTGCCTGCAGGAGCGCGTCCATACATCGAACACGGGCATTAGTTCCTGCTAATTATTTGAAATCGCGTCTTTATTTGCATGCGCTCGCCAATGCGCGAAAGCGGAACCGTCGTCCATGATGAACGGAACGCTAATGCTGTGCCGAACCGGGAAGGCGCTGGCAGTGCTGTCGCAAACCGCGGCAAAAGCGGCGATGCGGGTGAATGTGCACGGGCGACATCGGGTATATAGGCTGGTGATTGAGCCGGGAATCGGCGAGAAAGTGACGGGTTGTGCCATTTCGGGAGGAGAATTCGTCCGCGACGATGGCATGAGGCAGGAGAGGGCACGATGTCACCGAAAGACCTGAAGGCGGCGCTGCGCAACGAGCGGCTGGCATTGCGCGATGCGATGCCCGCGGAGATACGGATCGAGGCGAGCCTGACCATGGCCGACCATGCCGGCGACGTCATTGCGCTCGATCCGGGCCACATCGTTTCCGGCTTCTGGCCCATCCGCTCCGAGGTCGATATCCGGCCGCTGATGGCGCGGCTGAAGAGTCGCGGCGCCCGGCTCTGCCTGCCTGTGATCATGGACAAGAAGACGATCGTCTTTCGCGAACTGCTCGATGGCGTCGACATCATCTCAACCGGCTTCGGCACGACGGGGCCTGGCCCGGATGCTCCGGTGCTCGACCCGGATATCATGCTCGTGCCGCTTTCTGCCTTTGACGCGACCGGTCACCGGATCGGCTACGGTGCCGGTTATTACGACCGGGCCATCGACCGGTTGCGCAACAAGGGGCATCTGCCGAAACTGATCGGCATCGCGTTCGACTGCCAGGAGGTGGCTGCCGTGCCGGCCGAACCGCACGATGTGGCGCTGGATGCCGTTCTCACCGAGAGCGGATTCCGGCATTTCTAGGTCATTGACGAAGCCGAGCGACGGCCCGGCGCGTTGAAATCGCGCGGGCCGAGGCGGAAGATTGGTTCGCGATCCCACGCGGAATCGATCTTGGGCGTTTCCTGTCGGCCCAGGATCGTGTAGACGCTCTACCTCTTTGTTTTACGCAGGTCCGGCCGCCACAACCGCTGACGCGCTTCCGCCGGAACTGCCCTGGTGGGATTTGAGCGAGCATGAGGCTTCTGTTTCTGGGAGATATGGTGGGCAAGACGGGCCGCACGGCGGTCTGGGAGCGGCTTCCGGGACTGATCGGCGACCTTAAGCTCGATTTCGTCATCGTCAACGGCGAGAACGCCGCGGGCGGCTTCGGGATCACCGAAGACATCTTCCTCGAGACGATCAACGCCGGCGCCGACGTGGTGACCACCGGCAACCACGTCTGGGACCAGAAGGAAGCGGTGGTCTTCTGCGAGCGGCACGACCAGTTCCTGCGCCCGGCCAACTATCCGGCCGGCACGCCCGGCCGCGGATCCAACCTGTTCTTTGCCCGCAATGGCGCGCGCGTGCTGGTCGCCAACGTCATGGGCCGCGTCTTCATGCATCCCGAACTCGACGACCCCTTCAAGTCGGCCGAGGCCATCCTCGATGCCTGCCCGCTCGGCGAGCAGGCGGATGCGATCGTGTTCGACTTCCATGCGGAGGCGACCAGCGAGAAGCAGTGCTTCGGCCATTTCGTCGACGGTCGCGCCAGCCTCGTCGTCGGAACGCATACGCACGTGCCGACCGCCGACCACCAGATCCTCAACGGCGGCACCGCCTATATGAGCGATGCCGGCATGTGCGGCGACTACGATTCCTCGCTCGGCATGGACAAGGAGGAGCCGCTCAACCGCTTCATCTCGAAGATGCCGAAGGGGCGCTTCGAGGCGGCCTCGGGTCCGGCCACCATCTGCGGTCTCGGGGTCGAGATCTCCGATCGCACCGGGCTCGCCGAGAAGATCGCGCCGCTGCGACTTGGGCCGAGACTGGCGGAAACGATCCCGGATTTCTGGTCTTAAGGCCAAGTCAGGCGGCATTCTGAACGCAGCGCGAAGCTGCGCGCGGGCACCTTTGGTTGTCCCGTATCGCCTTATTGGAATTGATTTTTTTCAAGGTGACAACCCCATCAAATGATGGCAGGTTATCGCGAAATCACGCCGGGCCGGGGCGTGATGTATTCGTGGGTTTTTGCAGAATGAATGGTGTGCGCAGTCCTGGATTGCGGGCATGTGCTGTTGTCGCTGCGCCACGGGCAATTGCTCGCTGCCCAGCGAATTTGACCTGACAGCGTTCGCGGGCCGAAGGGCGCAAGGCCGCTGTATCATTTGATTGCTTGTGTGACTTTGCCTCTCGGATCGCTGCCGATCCGAGGATTTGTGCGGAGCGGGACGGGTAATGCGGCTGTTTTGCGCACAGGCCCCGCTCTGAAATATTCAAAGCGATCGCGGTGGTCTGGTCGATTGGCTGCCCCTCGTGATCCAAGTGCATTCGGAGGGCATGCATGTTGTCTCAGTGGCATTTGCCGATGTTCGTCGGCGCTTCTCTTTCCCTTCTATCCGCAATCGGTGCCCAGGCGCAGGACGCGCAACTGCCCGTGGTGACCGTCGCCAAGCCGGTCGTGCGGGACGTCATCGACAGCGACGAGTTCATCGGCCGTTTCGAGCCCGTCGACGAGGTGCAGGTTCGCGCCCGCATCGGCGGCTATCTCGACGAGGTCAATTTCACCGATGGCGCCCTGGTGAAGAAGGGCGACAAGCTCTTCGTCATCGACCAGCGGCCCTATCGTACGGCTCTCTCCCAGGCCGAATCGACGCTGGAATCGGCGCGCTCGTCGCTGGAATTCGCCGAGGCCCAGTTCAAGCGGACGCAATCGCTGACGGGCACCGGCACGCTTTCGGTCTCGACGCTCGACGATCATCGCCGCGAACTCCTGTCGGCGCAGGCGCTGGTGCGCGGCGCGGAAGCGGCGGTCGAGCGTGCCAAGCTCGACCTTGACTACACCACCATCACCGCGCCGCTCAGCGGCCGCGTCGACCGGCGCCTGCTGTCGACGGGCAATCTCGTCCAGGCTGACCAGACGGTGCTGACGACGATCGTGTCGCTCGACCCGATCGATTTCTACTTCGATGTCGACGAACGGCGGCTGCTTTCCTATGCACGGGTCGCACGCGAGCGCGGCAGTGCGCTGCAGGAAGGCGGCGGCTCGCTCGAAGTGCTGGTCACCATCGCCGACTCGCAAGAGGAGCCGTTCAAGGGCAAGCTCGACTTCGCCGAAAACCGCGTCGATCCGCAGAGCGGTACGATGCGCGTCCGCGCCCGTCTCGATAACCCAAGCCTCGTGCTGCAGCCCGGTCTCTTCGGCCGTGTGCAGATCGAAGGCTCGAACACCTACAAGGCCGTCCTCATTCCGGACGAAGCGATCGGCGCCGACCAGAACGAGCGCATCGTCTACGAGGTGACTGCCGACGGAACCGTGGTGACCAAGCCCGTGCGTCTCGGCCCGAAGCTCCATGGCTACCGTGTCATCCGCTCCGGCATGACCGGCGACGAGACCATTGTCGTCAACGGTCTGATGCGGGCGCGGCCCGGCACCAAGGTGAAGCCTGAGACGGTCCAGCTTCCTCCTGAAGCGCAAGCAGCGGGGGCGGCGCAATGAGGTTTGCTCACTTCTTCGTCGACCGGCCGATCTTCGCGTCGGTGCTGTCGATCGTGCTGCTGATCGTCGGCAGTATCGCCTATTTTCAGCTTCCCGTGGCGCAGTACCCGGAAATCGCCCCGCCGACCATCGTCGTTCGCGCCGCCTATCCGGGTGCTGACGCCGATACCGTTGCCAACACCGTCGCGACGCCGCTCGAACAGGAAATCAACGGCGTCGAGAACATGCTCTATATGTCCTCCTATTCGACCGCCGACGGCTCGATGGCGCTGACGATCACCTTCAAGCTCGGCATCGACCTCGACCAGGCACAAGTGCTGGTACAGAACCGCGTGTCGATCGCGGAGCCCCGGCTGCCGGAAGAAGTCCGGCGTATCGGCATCACCACGGCCAAGAGTTCGCCCGACCTGATGATGGTCGTGCATCTCCTGTCGCCGACCGAACGCTATGACCAACTCTACGTCTCGAACTATGCGCGCACTCGTATCCGCGACCTGCTTGTCCGGCTCGATGGCGTCGGCGACGTCATCCTGTTCGGCGAGCGCGAATATGCGCTGCGTGTCTGGCTCGATCCGGAGAAGCTGTCGGCCTATGGCATGACGGCCGGTGACGTGGTGCAGGCTTTGCGCGAGCAGAACGTGCAGGTCTCCGGCGGTTCGATCGGTGGTCCGCCGGCGCCGGGCGACAGCGCGTTCCAGTACACGGTCACGACGGACGGCCGCTTCAGCGACGCGCGGCAGTTCCGCTATGTCATCGTCAAGGCGACGGAAAGCGGTCGCCTCGTGCAGCTGCAGGACGTCGCGCGTGTCGAGCTCGGTGCTCGCGAATACGTCAACAACAGCTATCTCGACGGCAGCCCGGCGGTGGCGCTCGGCATCTTCTCGCGGCCGGGCACCAATGCGCTCGACGCCGCCGAGCAGATCCAGAAGGTGATGACCGACGTTTCCAAGGACTTCCCTGACGGGCTCGAATACCGCATCGTCTACAACCCGACAGAGTTCATCTCGGAATCGATCAACGAGGTCTACAAGACGATCGCCGAGGCGGCCATTCTCGTTGCCATCGTCGTTCTCGTCTTCCTGCAATCGTGGCGCACGGCGATCATCCCGATCGTCGCAATCCCCGTGTCACTCGTCGGCACCTTCGCCTTCCTCTATGCCTTCGGTTTCTCACTGAACATGCTGACGCTGTTCGGCCTGGTGCTGGCGATCGGTATCGTCGTCGACGATGCGATCGTGGTGGTCGAGAATGTCGAGCGAAATCTCGCGCGAGGGATGACCCCGCGCGAGGCGTCGCATGTGACCATGGACGAGGTGGGGGCGGCCGTCATCGCGATCTCGCTGGTGTTGACCGCGGTGTTCGTGCCGACGGCCTTCATCCCCGGTATCGCCGGCCAGTTCTACCTGCAGTTCGCCGTGACGATCTCGGTCGCAACGGTGATTTCCGCCTTCAACTCGCTGACACTGTCACCGGCGCTGGCGGCTATCCTGTTGAAGCCGCACGAGAACGGCCATCATGAAAGCCGCAATCCGCTGACGCGCTTCGGCAAGGCCTTGGCGAACGGCTTCAACAACGGTTTCGACCGGATGGCGTCGGGCTATGCATGGGTCGTGCGCAAGCTCGTCTCGACGAAGGTGGCGCTGGCCGCGGCCCTTCTCGTCTTCGTCGGGCTGCTGGGGGCCACCTGGTACATGGCGCAGATCGTGCCGCGCGGCTTCGTGCCGACCATGGACCAGGGCTATGCGATCGTCGTCATCCAGCTGCCGGACGGCGCCTCGCTCGACCGGACGGACGCCGTCGTCAAGCGGGCCTCGAAGATCATCCAGGACGTGCCGGGCGTGAAAAGTGCTGTCGCCTTTGCCGGCTTCAACGGTGCGACCTTTACCAACGCGTCCAATTCGGGCGTGGTCTTCGCCTCCTTCGAAAGCTTCGAAGAGCGGCTGAAGAACGGGCAGGGGGCCAACCAGATCATCGGCCAGCTCTATGGCAGCCTGCAGAGCATCCAGGAAGCCTTCATCATCGCCGTGCCGCCGCCCTCGGTGCGCGGCATCGGTAACTCCGGCGGCTTCAAGATGCAGATCATGGACCGGCAGAGCTCCGACATGCGCCGCGCGCTCGGGCTTGCCTACCAGATGATGGGCGCTGCCAACCAGACGGAAGGGTTGACCGGGGTCTTCACCACCTTCTCGGCCTCCAGTCCGCAATACTTCCTGGCGATCGACCGCGACAAGGCGCGCACACTCAACGTGCCGATCCCCAACATCTTCGAGGCGCTGTCGATCAACCTCGGTACGTCCTACGTCAACGACTTCAACGCCTTTGGCCGCGTCTACCAGGTGCGGGCGCAGGCCGACCAGCAGTACCGCGTCGAGCGCGACAACATCCTGGCGCTGAAGGTGCGCTCGGCAACCGGTGCGCTGGTGCCGATGGGTACGCTTGTCGAGATCCAGGATACGGCCGGTCCGACGCTGGTGCAGCGCTACAACATGTACGTCTCGGTGCCGATCCAGGGTAACCCTGCGGTCGGTGTCTCGACCGGTACGGCTCTCGACAAGATGGAGGCGCTCGCCGCCCAGATCCTGCCGCAGGGCACGACCTTCGAGTGGACGGAACTCGCCTACCAGGAGCGCCAGACAGGCAACACCGCGGTGTTCATCTTCGCACTGTCGGTCGTCTTCGTGTTCCTGGCGCTGTCGGCCCAGTACGAAAGCTGGGTTCTGCCGCTGGCGATCATCCTGATCGTGCCGCTCGGCGTGCTGGCCGCATTGGTCGGCGTGTTCATCCGCGGGCTCGACAACAACGTGCTGACCCAGATCGGGCTCATCGTTCTGATCGGTCTTGCAGCCAAGAACGCGATCCTGATCGTCGAGTTCGCTCGGCAGGGCGAAGACGAGGGCAAGACGCCGATCGAGGCGGCGGTGGAAGCGAGCCAGCTGCGCCTGCGCCCGATCCTGATGACCGCCTTTGCCTTCATCCTCGGCGTGGTGCCGCTGATGATCGCGACCGGCCCGGGTGCCGAAATGCGCCAGTCGCTCGGCACGGCGGTGTTTTCGGGCATGCTCGGGGTAACATTCCTCGGCCTGTTCCTGACGCCGGTGTTCTACGTCGCGCTCCGGTCGTTCCGGCGACGCAAGGCGGCGGTGAGCGAACCGGCGCCGCACCCGGCCGAATAGGGCAGGCCCGACGATAATCTGACGAATGCCCCGGCAGCAATGCCGGGGCATTCGGCTTTGACGAGGCTATCGTTACCTTATCGGCCTCAGGGTCGGTGACGTAAACGTGAGCACCGCCTGCCCTTTGTAACTGGACGTGGCCGGGCCCTTGAACAATTCTTTCCGCGCCCCGTGACGCCACCGTTCGGTCGAGCGAAGGCAAAGGCTTCCATTCGCTGTTCAATACCTGCCTGCCGCGTGCCCCCAAGGCCCGAGGTCAGGCGGCAAGTGAGAGAGGTGAAGGCTGATGCTCCGGTACTTTGTCTACACATTCGCCGCCATATGGTTCATCCACGCGTTCTGGCCATCGGTCGCCCATGCGCAGCAACAGCCGCGCCCTGTCAGCCAATGCCAGGCGATCGCCGAAACGCTCCCCCAGGCGACCTTTGCCAGTTTCACGCCCGCGGCTGCCACCAAGGGGCAGACGACGGCCGGCGAGGTGACGATCAGCTATCTCGGCCATTCCACCTTCCTGATCGAGACGCCCGGCGGCGTCTCGATCGCAACCGACTATAGCGGCTGGTATGCACCGTCGATGCCGCCGATGGTCGCGACCATGAACAAGGCGCATTCGAGCCACTACACGCTGACGCCGGATCCGGCGATCAAGACCGTGCTGCATGGCTGGAGCGATAGCGGCCAACCGGCGCGCCACGATCTCGTGGTCGGCGACGCCCACATCCGCAACGTGACGACCGACATCCGCGCCGGCGGCGGCGCCATGGAGCACGACGGGAACTCGATCTTCATCTTCGAGGTGGCGGATCTCTGCATCGGCCATCTGGGCCATCTGCACCATGAACTCGACGACAGCCACTACAGCCAGATTGGCCGGCTGGACGTGCTCATGGTGCCTGTCGATGGCGGCCTGACCATGGGTGCCGAGAGCATGAGCCGGGTGGTCAGCCGGCTGCGCGCCTCGCTGATCCTGCCGATGCACCGCCGTGGCCCGCCGATCGACGCCTTTCTGGACATGTTCGGCGACGACTACGACAAGCGTTACGCCGACAGCGCCAGTATCAAAGTATCCCTGCGTTCCTTGCCAAGCAAACCACTGATTTATATCCTCAAGGGCGTTTGAACATCCTGGGATCGCCCGATGAAGTTGCTCGTGGTTGGCGTATCGTTCTTTCTCTCCTTCTCGACTCTTGCCGAGGCCGGTGGCGCGCCGCCGCCGCGCATGCCGTCTCCCGAGGGGCAACAGCCGCAAAGCCAGCCGGAGACCACGGTCCGACCGGCGGGTGAGCCGGAGATCTTCGCGATGCCCTCGGGCAATATCGGCTGTATCTACACGCCGGCTGGCGGCACGTCCGTCTATCAGCCCGCCGATGGCGGTCCGGAGCTGGCCTGCGATATCGTCGCGCCGCGTTATGTCAGGGCGACCCTTGGCCGGGCGGGAGCCGCCACGCTCAATCACGCCGTCGGCGATCCCAGCTGCTGTTCGACTGGGACTGTGCTCGACTATGGGCAAAGCTGGTCGCGAGGGCCGTTCTCCTGCGTGTCGGAACGCACTGGCCTTTCCTGCCGCCGTGACGACGGACACAGCTTCCTCTTGAGCCGCGCGCAGGTCTCGGCCAACTGAAAAACCGCCCCCCGGCTGGACGGAAAGCGGCAATAAAACTATAAGGCGCCCCATTCCATTCAAATTAATGCATGCAGAGGGTGCCATGGCTGGCCATTCACAGTTCAAGAACATCATGCACCGCAAGGGCCGTCAGGATGCGGTGCGCTCGAAAATGTTTTCCAAGCTCGCGCGCGAAATCACGGTTGCCGCCAAGTCGGGCATGCCCGATCCCGCGATGAACGCGCGCCTGCGCCTGGCGATCCAGAACGCCAAGGCGCAGTCGATGCCGAAGGACAACATCGAACGGGCGATCAAGAAGGCCTCTGGCGGCGACGCGGAGAACTACGAAGAAGTCCGCTACGAGGGTTATGGCCCGGGCGGCGTTGCCGTCATCGTCGAAGCCTTGACCGACAACCGCAACCGCACCGCCTCGAACGTGCGCTCGACCTTCACCAAGGCCGGCGGCGCGCTCGGCGAAACCGGCTCGGTTTCCTTCTCCTTCGATCGCGTCGGCGAGATCACCTACAAGCTCTCCGTCGGTGACGCCGACAAGGTGATGGATGCGGCGATCGAAGCGGGTGCCGACGACGTCACCACCGACGAGGACGGCCACACGATCATCTGCGGTTTCGAAGCGATCGGCGAAGTGTCCAAGGCGCTCGAAGACACGCTCGGCGAAGCCGAAACGGTCAAGGCGATCTGGAAGGCACAGAACACCGTTCCGGTCGATGAAGAAAAGGCGCAGTCGCTGATGAAGCTCATCGACATCCTTGAAGACGACGACGACGTCCAGAACGTCTATTCGAACTTCGAAGTCTCGGACGAGATCCTGGCGAAGCTGTCGGCCTGATTGGGACGACCGTCGCTCGCAGAATTTTCACCCGCGTCCGAAAGGCCGCGGGTTTTTCTTTGGATGGCTCGATGACCTATGAATTCGCGATCTTCGATTTCGACGGCACGCTTGCCGATACGGCGGCGAGTTTCATGACGGCGTGCAACGCGGCTGCACGGCGCTACGGCTTCCGCGAACTCTCGGTCGAGGAGTTCCAGTCGTTGCGCACCATGGGCAGCCGCGAGATCATCGCGCATCTCGGCGTGCCCGTTTGGAAACTGCCGCAGATCGCCACCTTCATGCGCCGTGCTATGGCGACTGAAGCGGCAAGCGTCCGGCTGTTTCCGGGCGCCGCTGAGCTTCTCTGGAAATTGAAGGCGGCGGGCATCGGCATTGCGATCGTGAGTTCGAACGCGGAGCAGGGTATTCGCGCCGCACTCGGCGAAGCGGCAGCGACGATTGATCTCTTCGAATGCGGTGCCGCGCTTTTCGGCAAGGCACAGCACTTCAAGCGTGCGATCCGGCACTCCGGCCTCGATGCGGCTCGCATCCTGGCGATCGGCGACGAGGCGCGCGATATCGATGCGGCGCGAAAGGCGGGCGTGGCGGCCGGTGCGGTTGCCTGGGGCTATGCCGACCCGGTCTTCCTGCAAGGGCTCGGGCCGGATCGGTTCTTTGCCAATCTGGAAGAGATCGCACCCGCTTTCGGGGCGATCTGATCGGCCGGCTTTACGCCGCCTTGGCGAGATCGCGCTGGGCGTCGGCGAAGAGGCGAAGCGAATTCAGCCGCGCCTGCATGTCGAAGATCGGCATGGAGATGATCAGTTCGTCGGCCTTTGTCTGCTCGAGGAACGCCCCGATCTTGCGCCGGATCGTCTCTGGCCCTCCGACCACCGCATACATCATCGAATGGTCGACGAAGATCTTCTCGTCATAGCTCCAAAGCCCATCCATCGACTGGACCGGCGGCGGAAACTGCCCGCGCGCGTTGCGGCGCAGGGCCACGAAGGATTGCTGCATGGAGGTGAAGAGGTAGTTCGCCTCCTCGTCCGTATCGGCGGCAACCCCCATGACGCCGACCATCACCTGCGGCTTGGCAAGGGTCTCGGAGGGGGTAAAGCGCTCGCGGTAGATCTCCAGCGCCGAGAGCAGCATGTCCGGCGCGAAATGCGAGGCGAAGGCGAAGGGCAGGCCGAGCATGCCGGCGAGATGGGCGCTGAAATGGCTTGAGCCGAGCAGCCAGATCGGCACATTGGTGTCGGCGCCGGGCACGGCGATGATCTTCTGGTCCTCGGCGACGGGGCCGAGCAGTGCCTGCAGTTCGACGACGTCGTTCGGGAAGTTGTTGCCGCTCGCCTCCATGTTGCGTCGGAGGGCCTGGGCGGTGCGCATGTCGGTTCCGGGCGCACGGCCGAGGCCGAGGTCGATGCGGCCGGGGTAGAGGGCGGCGAGCGTTCCGAACTGTTCGGCGATGACAAGCGGCGAGTGGTTCGGCAGCATGATGCCGCCGGAGCCGACACGGATCGTCTTCGTCGCTGCCGCCACGTGCGAGATCACGATCGAGGTCGCCGCACTGGCGATGCCCTTCATGCCGTGATGTTCGGCCAGCCAGAAGCGGGTGTAGCCGTTCTCCTCGGCCGCCTGGGCCAGACGGCGCGAATTCTCCAGCGATTGGGCGACGCTGCCGCCTTCAGTGATCGGGGAAAGATCGAGGACGGAGAAAGTCGCCATGGTAAAGGCCTTTATTGAGAGAAATTGATGCAAGGCTATGTAAGCTCAATTTTCCTCAATCCAAGGGCGGTGCCGAAGAAAACCTGAGGCCGCGCCTCAACTGTGCGTATGTTTTTGTTTTGTTCACTTTTTGCTGGCAGCGTCCGGACTGACATCATAGGGTGAAATTCATGCAGACCACGATTCGCATCATCGGCATCGATCCGGGGCTCCGTCGTACCGGCTGGGGCATCATCGAGACGCTCGGCAATTCGTTGCGTTTCGTCGCCTCGGGCACGGTGACGTCGGATGGCGACATGGACCTCGCCTCCAGACTTTGCCAGCTGCATGACGGCCTTGCCGAGGTGGTGCACAGCTATCAGCCACACGAGGCGGCGGTGGAGCAGACCTTCGTCAACAAGGACGCGACAGCGACGCTGAAACTCGGCCAGGCGCGCGGCATCGCCATGCTGGTACCGGCACGCGCAGGCCTCAGGGTCGCCGAATATGCGCCGAACGCGGTCAAGAAGGCGGTGATCGGTGTCGGCCATGGCGAGAAGCAGCAGATCCACATGATGCTGAAGGTTCTGATGCCGAAGGCCGAGTTCAAGGGCAACGATGCGGCGGACGCACTGGCGATCGCTATCTGCCATGCCCACAACCGGCAATCGGTGACGAGCCGGCTTGCCGCATTGATGGCGTAGTTGCGCCCGACACGATAATTTCCGATGGTCCGATGACCATCCAGAACCCACCGCGAGAGACGCCACATGATCGGCAAATTGAAGGGTACCATCGACGAGATCGCCGAGGATCACGTCGTGCTCGATGTGCATGGCGTCGGCTACGTTGCCTTTTGTTCGGCGCGCACGCTGTCCAGGCTCGGATCGGCGGGCGAGGCGGCGGTGCTCTTCATCGAGACGTATGTGCGCGAAGACCAGTTGAAGCTGTTCGGCTTCCTGACGGCGCTGGAGCGGGAATGGTTCCGGCTGTTGCAGAGCGTGCAGGGGGTCGGCTCGAAAGTGGCGCTGGCCGTGCTTTCCACCCTGACGCCGGGGGAATTGGCCAATGCGATCGCGCTGCAGGACAAGACCTCCGTCTCCCGTGCGCCCGGTGTCGGGCCCAAGGTGGCGGTGCGCATCGTCACGGAACTGAAGAACAAGGCGCCGTCCTTCGCCGGCGAGATGTCGGCCTCGATCGGCCTCAAGCAGGAGCTTGGCGAAGGCGTCGCCTCCGCGCCGGTTTCCGATGCGGTTTCGGCGCTCACCAATCTCGGCTACTCGCGCGACCAGGCGGCCAATGCCGTTGCGGCGGCCTTGAAGAACGGCGGCGAAGGCGGCGACAGCGCCAAGCTCATTCGCCTTGGCCTGAAAGAACTGGCGCGATGAACGCTTGCCTTGGCTGGGCACAGAAGGCAGAACGCATCGTGCCCGGCATGATGACGGGTTGCAGCGCTCAGCTGCCCGACCGAATGGAACGAACGCATGACTGACGCCGCACGCCTGATAACGCCGGAAAAGCGCGGTGAAGACCTCGATGCGACCATGCGCCCGCAGACGCTGGATGACTTCACCGGCCAGGCGGAAGCGCGCGCCAACCTGAAGATCTTCATCGAGGCGGCAAAAAATCGCGGCGAGGCGCTGGACCACGTGCTCTTCGTCGGCCCTCCCGGGCTCGGCAAGACGACGCTGGCGCAGATCATGGCCAAGGAGCTCGGCGTCAATTTCCGCTCGACCTCCGGCCCTGTGATCGCCAAGGCCGGCGATCTCGCGGCCCTGCTCACCAATCTCGAAGAGCGCGACGTGCTCTTCATCGACGAAATCCACCGGCTCAATCCGGCCGTCGAGGAAATCCTCTATCCTGCGATGGAGGACTTCCAGCTCGACCTCATCATCGGCGAAGGCCCGGCGGCGCGGTCGGTGAAGATCGACCTGTCGAAGTTCACGCTGGTGGCGGCAACCACCCGCCTCGGGCTTCTGACGACGCCGCTTCGCGACCGTTTCGGCATTCCGGTGCGGCTCAATTTCTACACGGTCGAAGAGCTGGAATCGATCGTCCGGCGTGGCGCCCGGCTGATGGGCCTCGGCATGACCGACGACGGCGCCCGCGAGATCGCCCGCCGCGCCCGCGGTACGCCGCGCATCGCCGGCCGGCTGTTGCGCCGGGTGCGCGACTTCGCCGAAGTGGCGCGTGCCGAAGCCGTGACCAAGGAGCTCGCGGACGAGGCGCTGACGCGGCTGCTCGTCGACAATATGGGCCTCGACCAGCTCGACCGGCGCTACCTCTTCATGATCGCGCAGAACTTCGGCGGCGGTCCCGTCGGCATCGAAACCATAGCTGCGGGCCTTTCGGAGCCGCGTGATGCGATTGAAGACATCATCGAGCCTTATCTGATCCAGCAGGGCTTCATCCAACGCACGCCGCGCGGCCGTATTTTGACCGCCAATGCCTGGAAACATATCGGCCTTAATCCCCCCAAGGAGATGGAGGCGACCCAGTTTCGCCTGACATTAGAGGACGACGACTAGATGATCAGCCGCCGCGGATTGTTGAAACTGATCGGCGGCGGTATCGTCAGCATGGCGGCACTGGGCGGCTACGCCTTTGCCGTCGAACCTCTGGCCCGGCTGAACGTCACCCGATACAAATTGACGCCACCCAATTGGACACCGGGCCTCAAGCTGCGCGCCGTCGTGCTCACCGACATCCACGCGTGCGAGCCCTGGATGCCGGCAAGCCGTATCGCTTCGATCTGCCGGCAGGCCAACAGCCTTGGCGGCGATATCACGCTGCTGCTCGGCGACTATGTGGCCGGCATGAACCTCGTCACCAGCTATGTGCATTCCAGCGAATGGTCGAAGGCGCTGGCCACACTCGAGGCGCCGCTCGGCGTCCACGCGGTCATGGGCAATCATGACTGGTGGGAAGACCGGACCGCGCAGAAGAACGGCGGCGGGCCGACCTTCGGGCATAAGGCGCTGCAGGACGTCGGCATCAACGTCTATAGCAACCGGGCGGTGAGACTGGAGAAGGAGGGGCAGGGCTTCTGGATCGCTGGCCTCGAAGATCAGCTTGCCTTGGTGCCCGGCAAGAAGTGGCAACGCAAGCGCATGAGCGGTCTCGACGATCTCGACGGTACGCTCGCCCAGGTGAGCGATACTGATCCGGTCATCCTCATGGCGCATGAGCCGGATGTGTTCCCGCGTGTTCCGTCGCGTGTCGCGCTGACACTGTCGGGCCATACCCATGGCGGCCAGGTGCGGTTTCTCGGCTATGCGCCGGTCGTGCCCTCGCGTTTCGGCGAGCGTTACGCCTACGGCCATGTGACCGAGAACGATTGCAATCTGATCGTTTCCGGCGGTCTCGGCTGCTCGCTTGCGCCGGTTCGCTTCGGCATGCCGCCGGAGATCGTGGTGATCGATCTCGGCTGAGCGACAAATTCCGGGTTCGTCCGGTCTTGCGCTGAAAGAGCCTGGCATCGAGACGACGCCAGGCCTGTTTGCTTCCGCCCGCCCGCTCTGTTGAGCCGAGCAGCGCCCGTTTGTCACGGTGCGTCAGGCGGCCCTGATGGCTCCGCTTCGCACTGCGCCCCGCAGGCCGGACGCCACCTCATAGGTGCCGGTGACCAGTAGCAGGCCGTCCGCGCACTGGTACCATTCCCCCTCGCTCATGCTCTTTATCGACGCACTGAGTGTTGCCAGTTCAACAGAGCCGGGCGGTGTGCTGATGATCCGTTCGGCGACCCAGCTATCGAGCCAGGCCTGGTTTGCCGGCGAAACGGCCTCGAGCGCGATTTGCGGGTGCTGGTCGAAGTAGGTCTGGACGGCCAGGTTGGTTGGCGCGATGACGATCTGGTCAAGATTGCTGTCGCCGAGCGCATCGATCACACGAGAGTTTTCCAGCGCTGCCAGGAAGGTGTCGGTCTTGCCGTCCCGACCGGTCGAAGAGGCGAGGGAGCGCAATGTCTCCAGTATCGTCGGCAGCGGCGGAATAACCTCGATGTCGCTGGTGCCCGTCCTGGTAAGGGACTGGTAGACGAGATCGATCTCGGGCGTGAACGACCGCTTGCGAATGCCGCGGGTCCAATTGAACTCGAAGTCCACTTCGAAGCGCCCTTTGAAGTTGGGCGTCGCGCCTTGCGGGACCTCGATGATCGCGGCCGCATTCCAGATGTAACCGGCATAGGACGGGCGACCGGGATTTGCCGGCACTCCCGCCGAAACCCAGCCGACATGGGGCAATCTCGCCTGCCACTCGATCGATTGCGTTGCGGGGCGTGCCGCAAACGAAACCTCGGAGGCCGTGAAGCTGACACCGACATTGGCGCTGAGCGAGGCGCCGCCCTTCGGGCCTTCCTTGCTGTATTCGGCGCTGAGCTCGCCGCCGATCGAGAAACTGATCGTCGCTTGCTCGACGGTGCTGTTCGGCCCGAACGTTACGAGCCGCGCCTGCTGCGAGTTCGTCTCGAGGCGCAGCTTCATGTGATTGGCGTAAAAGCCGACCGATACCCAGTTGGACGACGGAGTGGATGGCGAACCCTGGATGCCGTGATAGACATCCCCGACGACGAGGTAGTAGTCGCGCGTCAGATTCTGGTTGCCGCGCATCAGTTTGTAGACCGAAAGCAAGGCGTTTGCAGTCAAGGTTTGCGATGAGGTCTTGACCGTGCCCCAGCCGAAATCCTTGCCGCCATTCGTTTTCCATTCACCGTTCAAAGTGCCGACAAGCTTCCAGACTTCAGGATTCAACGTCTCGATAGGCATGATTGATTTCCTTCGAAGCGCCGTCGATCGACGGGAGGGTTGAGCTTTTTGCACGGACCGGAACCGTTCCGCGCAGCCAACATAGCTCGGAATTTCGGCGGCAACCTTGGGTATTAAATTGTAAATTAATACTCCTTAAAGGAGTCCTTGATCGACACAGAACGGCTCTACGCAGCGTCTCAGCCGAGCAGCTTTTCGATCGTCTCGTGCAGCCGCGGGAGCCCGCCCGGCGTCCAGCCGAGCGCGTGCAGACGGCCACAGTCCATCGCGTTGAATTCGGTCAATGCGGCCGGTTCGGGCAGGTCGTTCATACAACCGGTGATTTGGCGAACGATTTCCAGAATGATGCTGTTGTCGACGAGGATATCGGAGACGTTGAAGACCGAAACCGGTGAGCGGCGCGTTTCCGCTTCGAGCACGAGGCGCACGGCGGCTGCGACATCGTCGCCATGCACTTCCGTGCCGGCCCGCGGTGCAACCGGGCGGCCCTGCAGATAGTCGTCGAACAGGGCCTGCCATTTGTGCGACGCCCCGTTGCCCGGTGCTCCGTAGACGCCGGTGACGCGTAGGCTTGCTGTCCTGAAGTCGTCCGTGCCCAGCAGTTCTAATTGCCGCTCCGCCGCAAGCTTGAGCGCGCCATAGAGGCTCTCGGGATGGCAGGTCGATCCCTCCGACAGCACGGCGCCTGCTGGGTGCGTTCCGTAGACCGCGCGGCTCGACAGGAAGATGCAGCGACCTACGCCCTGTTCGCGTGCCGTTTCGAAAAGCCGGACCGAACCATCGAGATTGGCGCGGCGGAAGCTCTCGGGATCATCGCCTTCGCCGCCTCGATATCGGCCAGGGATGTGCTGGAAGGCGGCATGGACGAAACACTGGACATTGCCGAAGGCCGCGCTGTGATCGATCGTCGGATCGAGCGACAGGGGCACGAAACCAACAGGCCCGCTGAAGAAGGTGTTTGGGGCCCGCGTGCGACCGCCGATCACAACCTCGTACCCCGCCAGAAGCAGATGCTCGACGATGAAGCGGCCGACGAAGCCCGTGCCGCCGGAGACAAGCGCGCGGGTCATCGGCGGACCGGGTTGGTGAGCGATGCGATGTCCGGAATATCGTCTCCTGTCAGGTAGCCATGCCAGAGATCGATAAGCGGCTGCAGGGTCTCCCGGCGCGGATGATCCGTCTCCCAGGGCTTTTCATACTGGTAATGCAGCACGCCGATTGAGCCCCAGTCCCAGAGTTCGGGCAGGTTGAACCAGACATATTGCAGCATGTTCATCGTCACTGGCAGACCGTGCCAGTCCGGGAAGAAGGCTTGCAGGAAGGTCTGGTCGGTGCGCGGCCAGAAGGCGTCCGGCGCATCAAGCTGGGTGATCATCCTGTCGAAGGTCGCCATTGACGGTTCGGCGACGAAGACGCCGGAATTCAGCCGATGAAAGTCCGCAAGGCTTTCGTAGACATTGGGGGCAGCGGAGAATTCCGGATAGGCAAACAGCCGGTCGATGTTCCGGAGCACGACCGCATCGGCGTCGATGAAGACGCAGCGCCGATATTCGGTAAGCTGCCAGAGCCGGAGCTTGCAGAAGTTGTCGAGCGGCGAGTGGAAGTCGGGCTTTCGGCCTTTCGTGAAGGGCGCCTTATCATGCACGTTCCGGCGCTGGTGGCGCGCGTTGAAGGCGTCGGAAAGCGGCAGAAGGTCGGTCTCCACCAGCCGGCAGCCGAATTCGGCAAGCGGCGCCAGTACATCGACAGAAACGCCGCCCGTGTGCAGCACGACGATATCGGCCCTCGTGCCCGTCCGTGTTATGGAGCGCGCCAGTGCGCGGGCGCCAAGCGCATAATCGGCATTGGTGACGAGCGTCACATAGGCATGGTCGGCTTGGGGAGGCGAGGAGGGGCGGAGCCCCTCCGAAGGATCGTTCGATGTCATGAAACGGATTTCAGCCGCTTGCCCTCTGGGTCGTGGTTGATCAGCGGCGCGATGTCCTTGGTCCAGGCGGAGACGGCGGGCACGCGCGTTCTGTCGACACGATAGGCGAATTTCTTGGCGACATCGACGATTTCCGAAAGCAATCCGTCCTGCAGCCGCGTCGGGTTGAGACCGAGGCTCAGGAATTTCTCGTTGTGCACGACGAGTTCGTTCTCGGCAGCTTCCTTGCGCGGGTTCGGCAACCGGGCGATCTCAGCCCCCGATATCGAGGCGATCATTTCGGCGAGATCGCGCACCCGGTGGGTCTCGGTCATCTGGTTGAAGATCTCGACACGGCTGCCGCGCGCCGGTGGGTTCGTGAGCGCCAGCTCGATGCATCGCACCGAATCCTGGATGTGAATGAAGGCGCGGGTCTGGCCGCCGGTGCCGTGCACGGTCAGCGGATAACCGATTGCCGCCTGGATGAGGAAACGATTGAGCACGGTGCCATAGTCGCCGTCATAGTCGAAGCGGTTGATGAGCTGGGCGTGGCGGCGCGTCTGCTCGGTATGCGTACCCCAGACGATGCCCTGGTGCAGGTCGGTGATCCGAAGCCCGTCGTTCTTGGCATAGAACTGGAAGAGCAACTGATCCAGGCACTTGGTCATGTGGTAGATCGAGCCGGGATTGGAGGGGTAGAGGATCTCCTGGCTGACGGTCTCGCCGCCCATCGTTTCGATGCCGACAGGCAGATAGCCCTCGGGGATCGCCGCGCCGATGGTGGAGTAGCCGTAGACGCCCATGGTGCCGAGATGCACGAGGTGGGCGTCGAGGCTGAGTTCGACCAGCGCGTTCAGAAGATTGTGCGTGGCGTTGACGTTGTTGTTGACCGTGTAGTTCTTGTGGCGGTCGCTCTTCATCGAATAGGGCGCGGCACGCTGTTCGGCAAAATGCACGATGGCGTCAGGGCGATGGTCGGCGAGCCAGTTCTTCAGGAGTTCGTAGTCGCGGGCGAGATCGATCAGGTTGAAATGGATGCGCCGGCCGGTTTCGGCATGCCAGATACGCGTGCGTTCCTGGATCGAATCCATCGGCGTCAGCGATTGTACGCCCAGTTCCGTGTCGATCCAGCGGCGGGAGAGATTGTCGAGGATATGAACGTCGTGACCGGCATCGGACAAATGAAGGGCCGTGGGCCAACCGACGAAACCGTCGCCGCCGAGAATCGCAATCTTCATGCACGTTCTCCTGATCGCAAAGGAAGTCCGTCACGTGATAGGATAGGATTGTGACAAGGCTGCAATGCTTGCAAACGGCTTTTTGTTCCTGCACAGGAAACGGGAAATTCTTTCGGAGAAAAGTATGTCCCTGATTTCGCTCGCAGGCGAACTGACCGAAAACGGCCATCAGCTGATCCAGCGCGTCTATTACGAAGACACCGACTTTTCCGGCGTCGTCTATCACGCCCGCTACCTGCATTTCATGGAGCGCGCCCGCACCGATTTCCTGCGGCTGCTCGGCGTCGAGCAGGCAACGCTGGCGATCGAGGGCGACAGCGAAGGCCTCGTCTTTGTCGTCCATCGCATGGAGATCGATTTCAAGCTGCCGGCGCGCATGGATGACATCCTGACGATTACCACCGTCACCGAGAAGGCCGGCGGCGCCAAGATGGTGCTGCAGCAGGAGATCCGCCGCGGCGAGCAGTTGCTGATCGCCGCCAAGGTGATCATCGCCGTGATCAACGGCCAGGGTCGGCCACGGCGGCTGCCCGAGGCGCTCGCCTACAGATTCCATCATGCGAAGGAGAGCGCGAGCTAGGGCTCTCCTTCGGTCGAACGGAGACACGGCGCCCCTTCCAGGGGCGTTTTTCGTTGGTGGACGCGCGCTTTCACTGCATTCGATTCAGTGCATTGACAATAATACGTACGTACGTATTATTTCGCCATGTCCAGAAAATCGATACGTGAAAATCTTCTGAAGGCGGGCGATCAGCTCGTATGGAACACAGGCTACGCCGGGACCGGCGTACGCGACATCGTCGAGGCTGCGGGCGCCCGTCCTGGGTCCTTCACCAATCACTTCACGTCCAAGGAAGACTTCGTCATCGAGGTGCTCGATCGCTACTTCGCCTATGTCTCGGGCCTCGTGGAAGAGGCGCTTGGCGACAGAAGCGTGCGCCCCGTCGACCGGTTGCGTCGCTACATCGACCTCATCACCGGCAAGCTGGCTGACGCCGACTACAGCCGCGGCTGCATGATCGGCAATCTCAGCCTCGAAGCCTCCTTCGACAATGAACGGCTCAGGGCGCATCTGTCGAAACTCTTTGCGACGTGGCGCGGTCCCTTCGAGGCCTGCATCGCCGAAGGGCTGGAGAAGGGCGAAATCGCTCCGCTCGGCTCGGCGGCCGAGCTTGCCGACTTCCTGCTCAGCGCCTGGCAGGGGGCCATGCTGCGCATGAAGGTCGATCGCAGCCCGGCGCCGCTTGCAACGTTCAGGACGATCGTTTTTTCAACCGTGTTTGATGGAGGGAAGCATGCGTGAAGAGGCATTCGCAGCGGGCAAGTCATTCGTCGACATTTTCGGATCGTCGATGGCCTATATCGAAAAAGGCACGGGACCGACGGTCCTGTTTCTCCACGGCAACCCGACGTCGTCCTATATCTGGCGGAACATCTTGCCGCATGTGACACCGGTCGGGCGCTGCGTTGCACCGGATCTGATCGGCTATGGCCAATCCGACAAGCCCGACATCGACTACACCTTCCTCGACCAGTTCCGCTATCTCGAAGCCTTCATCGAAAAGGTGGTCCCCGGTCCACTTTTCCTGGTCGCGCAGGATTGGGGAACAGCGCTTGCCTTCCACTTTGCCGCACTCAATCGGGAGAAGGTGCTCGGCCTCGCCTTCATGGAATATATCCGTCCGGCTGAAACTTATGAGGCGTTTCATCAAAAGCCGCAGGCCCGCGAACTGTTCAGGGCGTTCCGAACTGAAGGCGTCGGCGAGCGGCTGATCCTGGAGGAAAACGTCTTCATCGAACGGGTCGTACCGAACGCGATCCTGCGTCAATTGAACGACGAGGAAATGACTGCTTATCGGGCACCGTTTCCGAATCCATCTTCCCGCCGCCCCGTGCTGCGCCTGCCGCGTGAACTGCCGATCGAGGGCGCGCCTTCTGAGTTCTACGCTATCAGTACGGCAGATCACGCCACGCTTCGCGCCTCAGGATATCCCAAGCTGTTGTTCTCGGGCGACCCTGGTGCGCTCATCTCGCCGGCGGAGGCGGAAGCTTATGCCGACGAGCTTGCGAATTGCCGCCTGGTGAAACTCGGCGCGGGCGCGCACTACCTGCAGGAGGATCATCCGCACGCGATCGGGACGGCATTGCGCTCGTGGATCGAGGGATTGCGCGGGGCGTCGGCGGCCTAGTCCGCCTCGTTCACGCCGATCTTGCCCAGGATCGTCTTGGTCAGGGATTGCCTGATCTTGGCCACATCCTGCCAGGGGTCTGCGCCATTTTCGATCCGCTCGAGGATGTCCGGGATGTGGAAGCTGTTGGCCGACTTGAGATCGTCCAGTTCATCCCAGTTGATGGGCGTCGCCACCGGTCCGTCAGCGCGCGCCCGGGTCGAGTAGGGGGCAATGGCGGTCGCGCCGCGCTCATTCCTCAGCCAGTCGATGAAGATGCGTCCTTTGCGCTTTTCCTTCGACATGGTGGCGATGAACCGGTCCGGTTCGCGATCGGCGAAACCTTGAGCAAAGGTCTTGGCGAAGGCCTTGGCTTCCGGCCAGCTGGCGCGGGCCGTCAGCGGCACGATGACATGGACGCCCTTGCCCCCCGTGACCATCGGAGCCGATTTCAGCCCGATCTCGTCGAGCGCATCGCGCAAGGCCACGGCCGCACCTTTGACCATCTCGAAGTCGAGACCCTCGTCAGGATCAAGGTCGAAGACCAGTCGATCGGGGATCTCCAGCTTGTCGACATGCGATCCCCAGATATGGAACTCCAGCGTGCCCATCTGGACCGCAGCGACCAGCCCCTTGGCGTCGCGCACATACATGTAGTTTTCCGTTTCGCCGGAGCTTTCCTCGACGGGGACTTCCTTGATCTCGTCGGGAAAACCGTCGCTCGCATGTTTCTGGTAGAAGCGCGGACCCTTCACGCCCTGCGGCGCACGCACGAGCGAGAGGAGACGCTCGGCCGCATGGGGCAATATGCGATCGGCGACGACGGCGTAGTAGCGGGCGAGATCGAGCTTGCTGATGCCCTGGTCGGCAAACAGGACGCGATCCGGATGGGTGATGCGCACCCCAAGCACGGTTTCGTCCGATATGGCTTGCTTCGCCTTTGCCGGCTTTGCTGCTTTGTCCTTGGGCTTCGTTGCGGTTTTGGATGTTTTGACTGTCACGGCCTTCGCCTCCTTGTCCTCCCCCTTGGAGGTCCAGACATGCTTCTTGCGTTCGCCCTTCCCATCGGCAATCTCGGCCATGGTGCGGCCGGTGCTGACGCTCGTCAGATGGTCCTCCAGCAGAACGTCGCCATCCTCGGCGGCAATTTCGTCACCCTCCTTGATCAGCAGCCAGTTCTCGCGCTTTTCGCCGGGGCGTGACCGCATCCGCACCAATGCCCACCCGCCTTGCATCCGCTGACCGTGAAGATGGAATGTCAGCTTGCCGTTGCGCAAGCCCTCGTCCGGATCGTTTTCCGGCTCCCACCAGCCGCTGTCCCATAACATGACGGTGCCGCCGCCATATTGCTTTTCGGGGATTGTGCCTTCGAAATCGCCATAGGCCAGCGGATGATCCTCGGTTCTCACGGCAAGTCGTCTGTCTTCCGGATTGAGGCTTGGTCCGCGGGTGACCGCCCAGCTCTTCAAGACACCGTCCCATTCCAGCCGCAAGTCGTAGTGGAGCCGGGTGGCGTCATGCTTCTGCACGAGAAAGCGCATGCGGCCGGACCGGCCGCGACCAAGCTTGCCCTTTGGTTCGCGCGTCTCGCCGAAGTTGCGGCGTTTGTTGTATTCGGCAAGCGGGCTGCGAAGGGACGCCATCACCCGCCTCCACGGAGACCCCGGAGGGTCGGCGCGTCCTTAGCCAGAATTGCGGACCGGGCCGCATCGAGGGCGAGGACCCGTTCGATGCGAACAATGTCCTCCTCGGTCACCACGGGAACCGGATCGGAGATGATGGCCTGGAGGATTTCCAGCGATACGACGCCGTGGGCGAGTGCGTCCTCCAGGGCGGCGCGGGTTTCCCGCTCGGCCTTGAGCTCGGCGTAAAGGGCGAGGATCAATCGGTCCCGGGGATCAAAGTCCGGTGAGGACTTTCCTTCGCTTCGTTGTCCTGTCGTTCGTTGGGCCATCCCTAGGAACGTACTCGGCAACGCTAAGTTCCGACTGCCGGGTGATACTGCAAAGACACACGACGGTAACGGTCTCTTAACCATAATGGTGTCTTAATCATCGCATCAGGATTTGTGCAGTGCACGTCATCCTTTGACCAAAATTGACGGCAAGAAGGCAACCTAAAGCTAATTAAGGTCGCGATGGTGCGATCTGCGGCGGTGCCGGGCACTCTTGCAAACAGGACGTTTGGGCTACCCGGTCACGAGCATGAACCGCTCTTGCCGGGTGTTTGGATTCGGGGACTGAAGACGATGGAACAGGTTGGATTGGCCGCGGCAACACACGATGTGAGCCTTTGGTCGCTATTCATGCAAGCGGGCTTCGTCGTGAAGCTGGTCATGCTGGGGCTCGTCGCAGCCTCCGTCTGGACCTGGGCGATCGTCGTCGACAAGACGCTGAACTACGGCCGCGTCCGCCGCCAGCTCGACAGCTTCGAGCAGGTGTTCTGGTCCGGCCAGTCGCTGGAAGAACTCTACCGCACGCTCGCCGACCGCCAGACGGCCGGCATGGGTGCGATCTTCGTGTCCGCCATGCGCGAATGGAAGAAGAGCTTCGAGCGCGGCGCCCGTTCGCCGATCGGCCTGCAGATGCGTATCGACCGCGCTATGGACGTGACGCTCGCCCGGGAATCGGAATCGCTGGAGGCCCGTCTCGGCTCGCTCGCGACCATCGGTTCGGCCGCCCCGTTCATCGGCCTTTTCGGTACGGTCGTCGGTATCATGACCTCGTTCCAGGCGATCGCCGGTTCGAAGTCGACCAACCTTGCGGTCGTGGCGCCCGGTATCGCCGAAGCACTGCTCGCCACCGCGATCGGCCTGCTCGCCGCTATCCCCGCGGTTATCGCCTACAACAAGTTCTCGGCCGACGCCGGCAAGCTGTCGGCACGCATGGAAGCTTTCGCCGACGAATTCTCCGCCATCCTGTCGCGGCAGATCGACGAGAAGCTGCAGAACCCGCGCCAGGCCGCGCAGTAATCGCCAGAGAGTACGGAGACCACGCTGATGGGTATGTCGGTTGGCGGAGCCAAGGGTTCGGGTGGCGGACGTCGTCGCCGCGGCGGCAAGAAAGCCATGATGAGCGAGATCAACGTGACGCCGTTCGTCGACGTCATGCTCGTGCTCCTGATCATCTTCATGGTGGCAGCACCGATGATGACGGTCGGCGTGCCGATCGATCTGCCGGAAACGCAGGCAAAGGCGCTCAATTCCGATACGCAGCCGATCACTGTCTCGGTCAACCCGGCAGGCGAGATCTACCTGCAGGAAACCGCGATCGCCATCGACGAAGTGGTGCCGAAGCTCGAGGCGATCGCCACCACCGGCTACAACGAGCGCATCTATGTGCGCGGTGACACCAATGCCGACTACGGCACGGTCATGAAGGTCATGGCCCGCATCTCGGCCGCCGGTTTCAAGAACCTCGGCCTTGTCACGCTGCAAGAACAGGAAAAGTGATCGTCCACGATGAAGGGCAGTCTCGCTACATCTGCTGTCCTCCACGCCATGGTCTTGACCTGGGCGCTGGTGTCGCTTGGCAGCCCGGCTGACTTCCAGGTCGCCGACGTCGAGGCTTTGCCTGTCGACATCGTTCCCTATTCGGAGATGACGCAGGTTCAGCAGGGCGACAAGAAGGCGCCGAAGAAGGAGACCTCGTCGCCGGTTCCGACCAAGCGGCCGGAGACCAACCAGCCTGCCGAAAACATCGGCGACAACGATACCGACCTGAAGACGCCGCCGACGCCGAACGCCAAGCCGTCGAAGAGCGAAGCCACGGCCTCTCCGGAAAAGAACGAGAAGCCCGAGCCGACGCCCGATCCGGTCGAGCAAGAGATCAAGAAGGTCGAGGAATCCAAGCCCGCCTCCGAACCTGCGACCGAAGTTGCCGCTCTGCCCGAACCGAAGCAGGAAGTGAAGCCGGAGACGAAGCCGGAGCCGGCACCCGCCGAGGAAAAGCCGGCCGAGAACCCGGAAGCCGAAGCGCTGCCTGAGAAGGTGCCGACGCCGGCGGCAAAGCCGAAGGTCGAAAAGCCCGCCCAGAGCGCCAAGACGCCTGACCGCAAGAACGAGGCAACGCCGAAGGAACAGAAGAAAGCTGCCTCCACCGAGGAAAGCAAGTTCAACGCCGACGAGATCGCCGCCCTTCTCAACCGGCAGGATCCCTCCGCCGGTGGTGCCAAGCGCTCGACACAGGAAGCGGCGCTCGGCGGCAAGAAAACCATTGGTGTGGGCTTGAGCGCCAACGAGATCGATGGCGTCAAGGGCCAGATCCAGGGCAACTGGTCACTGACGCCAGGCCTGACCGGCGTCGAGGAAGTGCGTGTCACGGTGCGCGTGCAGCTGGATCCCGCCGGCAATATCGTCGGCACACCCGAGGTTACCGCAACCGGCGGTCCGGAAGGTACGCGCCGTGCCGTTGAAAGCAGCACCTTGCGCGCGATCCGCCGTTCGGCCCCGCTACAGAACCTCCCGCCTGAAAAATATGAGGGCGAAAAAGGATGGAATACCCTCGTGCTGAATTTCGACCCCTCGGAATTCGCACTCTAGAGCTGCCGGGATTGGAACCCATGCCGGATAGCAAACCACCCCTGCAAACCCTTCGTACGAAGCTGAAAGGCTTGTCCCTATGATCAAGGTCTCTCTTTTCCGCGCCCTGATGGTGGCCGCGGGCATGTTAGCCGCCGTCGTGGCGGCGGTGACACCGGCAAATGCTGAAGTTGAAATCAACATCAACAAGGGCAACGTCGAACCGCTGCCGATCGCTGTCACGGACTTTCTCCAGGGCGAACTCGGCCAGAAGATTTCGGACGTGGTTGCGGCGGACCTGAAGCGTTCGGGCCTGTTCGCGCCGATCAACAAGGGCGCGTTCATCGAGAAGATCAGCAATCCGGATGCGACGCCGCGTTTCGAGGACTGGAAGGTCATCAACGCGCAGGCGCTCGTCACCGGCCGCGTGACGCAGGAAGGCGACGGCAGGCTGAAGGCCGAGTTCCGCCTGTGGGATACGTTCGGTAACAAGCAGATGACCGGCCAGCAGTTCTTCACCCAGCCGGAAAACTGGCGCCGCGTGGCCCACATCATCGCCGACGCCATCTATCAGAGCGTCACCGGTGAAAAGGGCTACTTCGACACCCGCATCGTCTATGTCGCCGAAAGCGGCCCGAAGACGGCACGCAAGCGTCAGCTCGCCATCATGGACCAGGACGGCTTCAACGCCCGTGCGCTCACCAATTCCAACGACATCGTTCTGACGCCGCGCTTCTCGCCGAACCGCCAGGAAGTCACCTACATGTCGTTCGAAAACCAACAGCCGCGCGTCTACCTGCTGCAGCTGGAAACCGGACAGCGCGAGGTCGTCGGCAACTTCCCCGGGATGACCTTCTCGCCGCGCTTCTCGCCGGATGGCCAGCGGGTCATCATGAGCCTGCAGCAGGACGGCAACGCCAACATCTACACAATGGACCTGCGCTCGCGGACCACGACGCGCCTGACCAACACCGCCGCGATCGATACCGCCCCGTCCTATTCGCCGGATGGCAGCCAGATCGCCTTTGAAAGCGACCGCGGTGGCCGCCAGCAGATCTACGTCATGGGTGCCGACGGCTCCGGCCAGCGCCGCATCTCCTTCGGCGACGGCTCCTATTCGACGCCGGTCTGGTCTCCGCGTGGCGACCTCATCGCCTTCACCAAGCAGTCGGGCGGCAAGTTCTCGATCGGCGTGATGAAGACCGACGGTTCGGGCGAACGTATCCTGACCACCGGCTTCCACAACGAAGGCCCGACCTGGGCGCCGAACGGCCGTGTCCTGATGTTCTTCCGCCAGGGTGCCGGTTCCGGCGGACCGCAGCTCTATTCGATCGATCTGTCGGGTTACAACGAGCAACTGATCCAGACGCAGGGCTTCGCATCCGACCCGGCCTGGTCGCCGCTGCTCGAGTAGTTCACGTGGCTTTGGGTCGCCCGATCCAAAGCCAGTAACGTGATCGCCCTCTCGTCCGCTTAAGGGCGGGAGGCCGGCGGAAAGCCGCCTCCTTTTTTCCTGATCCCGCTGCAGGCTGATCCGATTTGCGGCGGGAAAATGTGGCAATGATGCCGCTTTCTCGCCGCAAAGTGCTGGTCTAGCAGGGCCCGAGCCGAAATTATCGATTTGTTAACCATAACTGTTGAATAGCGATTAACCGCTTCCGGTTACAGTCTGGCAACCGTGAATTCAGACACTTCTCAAGGAGACCGGCGTATGAGCCGAATTGACACCCCGGCCGCAGGCCGCATGCAGACCATCGCTCGCAACCCGGTCATGATCGCCCTGGTCATGACGCTTGCCCTGGCTGGCTGTGCATCGAAGAAGAACCTGCCGGGCAGCGCTGGCGAACTCGGTCTCGGTGGCGCCGGTTCGGCAACGCCGGGCTCGCAGCAGGACTTCACCGTCAATGTCGGCGACCGCATCTTCTTTGACACCGACTCCACCTCGATCCGCGCCGACGCGCAGCAGACGCTCGCTCGTCAGGCCCAGTGGCTTGCCAAGTACCCGAACTACGCGATCACCATCGAAGGCCATGCCGACGAACGCGGCACGCGCGAGTACAACCTGGCGCTCGGCGCCCGCCGTGCGGCCTCGACCCGCGACTACCTGATCAGCCAGGGCGTTCCGTCGAACCGCATGAAGACGATCTCCTACGGCAAGGAAAAGCCGGTCGCCGTTTGCGACGACATTTCCTGCTGGTCGCAGAACCGCCGCGCCGTTACCGTTCTCGGTGGCGCCGGCATGTAATGATGCCGCGGCCGCGCGCATCGCGTGGCCCGGAATCACGACTTGATCTCAGGAGGCGTTGCGTGTTCCGGAGATCACAGATCGCTAAATTAAAAGGGCGGCCCTTGGCCGCCCTTTGCTTTTTTACCACACTTTGGCCGAACTCCGTTGCTTTTTCAGGGCAATTGGAAAACTGTGCGGCAATCACCCAGATGACTCGGCGAGATGTATTGCGGGCCCCTGGTCAAGGGTGGGACAACCGGTATTCGAACAGGACAAATGAAATGAAGAAATTTGTCGTGGCGGGCCTGATCGGTCTTGCGACCCTTGCGGGTCTCGGCCAGACGGCGAACGCCATGCCTCTTTCAGGGCTGCTGGCCCGAACGACTGAGACCAACAGCGGCGCGCAGAACCTGCCCGTCGTAAAGGTGCAGTCGGCCGAAACCGCACGGATTGGCCAGCTCGAAGAACAGATCCGCTCGCTTAACGGGCGTATCGAGGAAATGAGCTTCCAGCTCTTGCAGATGCAGGAGCAGATCCGGAAGTTCCAGGAGGACAACGAGTTCCGCTTCCAGGATCTGGAAAGCGGCAAGGCCTCCCCCAAGAAGAGCGGCGCTCTGCAGACGCCGAAAACCAGCGATCAGGCGTCCGTCACCCCGGGGGTGACGGATAGCCAGACCATGGCGCCCGCAGCCGGCGGCAACGACATGGCGTCTTCGGGCGTTTCGCCCGGAGCAAGCCAGGGCGGCAACGGCGCGGCCCCGCCGTCGACACTCGGACAGATCGTGTTCGACGAGAACGGCAATCCGGTCGCAGCGACGACGGATGGGCGGCCGGGCGCAAACGCCACGCTTCCCGGCGTCGATTCCGGCGCACCGGCCGACGGCGGCTTGAACAGCAATCCCGGCAGCCAGCAGACTGCATCGCTCGACAATCCCGGCGACCTCTACCAGTCGGCCTACGGTCATGTCCTTTCGGGCGACTACAGCACTGCCGAGCAGGAATTCGGCGACTACCTGGCCGCGTTTCCGAAGGGCGACAAGGCAGCCGATGCCAGCTTCTGGCTGGGTGAAGCCCAATATTCGCAAGGCAAATACAGCGACGCCGCCAAGACCTTCCTGAACGCGCATCAGGCCCACGGCAAATCGCCGAAGGCGCCCGAAATGCTCTTGAAGCTCGGCATGTCGCTCGGTGCGCTCGACAACAAGGAAACCGCCTGCGCGACGCTGGGCGAGGTCAACAAGCGCTATCCCAAGGCCTCGCCTGCGGTGAAGGCGAAGGTGACGAGCGAGCAGAGCCGCTTTGGCTGCTGAGGCTCCAGCGCCGACAGCCGTTGTCGAAACGGCAAAACGATTTCTCGCCTCCTTTCTTCGCCCGATGCGTATCCTCGTTGCCGTCTCCGGCGGGAGCGATTCCAAGGGTTTGCTTCTCGCCCTGAACGAGGCGATCGAGGCAAGCGACCCCAACAGATTTTCCCTGGCCGCATGTACGGTCGATCACGCCCTGCGGCCGGAATCGGCTGCGGAAGCGAAAGGCGTTGCCGCCTTCTGCGCAAGCATCGGCGTTCCGCACCTCATCAAGCGTTGGAATGGCCCCAAACCGCTGACCGGCATTCAGGCGGCGGCGCGCGAGGCGCGCTATCGGCTACTGGCGGATGCCGCCGAGCGGCTTGGGGCCGGCTGTATCGTCACCGGCCACACCAGCGACGACCAGCGCGAAACGATCCTGATGCGGATGCAAAGGGCGCAGGGGCCGGGCGCTTCCGGCATGGCGAGTGCCACCCTTTACGACCGCCGGATCTGGGTGCTGCGGCCGTTCCTCGACCTAGACCGAGCGTCGATCCGCGCCTATCTCGCGACGCGCGACGTGACCTGGTTCGATGATCCGAGCAACGCCAACCCGACCTTCGAGCGGGTCCGCGTCCGGGCCGAACTGGCGCAATCACCGCGGGCGGAAGAGGGGGTATGGGATGCTGGAGCCAGGGCCCGGTCGTCGGCAAGGGCTGCCGCCTTCATCACCCGCCATGTGCGCGTGCATGCAGGCCTGGTGGTGGAGATCCCGCTTGCTCTCGGCGACCATCGGGACAACGTCGATTGGCAGCGGGCGCTGCTCGCGCTGGTGGCCGTGGTCGGCGGCCGCGCGCATATCCCCGCCGCAGATACGGTGAAGCGGGTGGCGGCGTTTCTGCGAGAGACAACGCTCGGTAGGATGACGGCCGGAAGATGCGTGTTCGACCGCCGCGCAAGCGGGCTTTACCTCTATCGCGAGGCGCGGGGCCTGACGACTTTGACGCTTGCAGGCGGCGAGACCGCAACATGGGATGGCCGCTTCCATGTGCGAAATGGCGGAAGCGCGCCCATCTCCGTCGCGGCAGAGGGCCGAGGCGGGCCACAACAGCAGAGACTTATTGCCGCAGGCTTGCCACCGGGCGTTGCCGGTCGTGCAACGCTTACGGCGCCGAGGGTCCGGTCTGAGAACGGCGAAAGTGTCGCATCCATCACAATCGAGCCGCGGATCGGGCTCTACGACACCTTTTTGCCGGGTTTCGACCGGATCATGGCCGATCGGATCGCCGGATTGTTCGGACGAGAGCCTTATCCTCCGCCGCCGGTTCACGATCTATTGACAGAAATGGAACGGTAGCCGGCGGTTTGCCTTGGCAATACGTCACCAGAACCCTATGTTAGGGAGCAAGACAGCGGCTCGCGAAATGCGCGGGTCGTGACAGGTTCCGGGGAGTTCGATGAACCCTAATTTTCGTAATCTTGCCCTTTGGGCAATCATAGCGCTTCTGCTGATCGCGCTGTTCAGCATGTTCCAACAGCCGACGGAGCGCACCGGCTCGCGCGAGATTCCGTTCTCGCAATTCCTCAAGGACGTGGATGCGAGCCGCGTCAAGGAAGTCGTGATCACCGGCTCGAAAGTGATCGGCAGCTATTCCGAAAGCGGCGCAACCTTCCAGACCTACGCGCCTTCGGTCGATACGGCGCTGACCGAGCGCCTCGAAGCCAAGGACGTGACGGTCACGGTTCGCCCGGAAACCGACGGTTCGTCCGGGTTCCTCAGCTATATCGGTACCCTGCTTCCGATGCTTCTGATCCTCGGCGTCTGGCTGTTCTTCATGCGCCAGATGCAGGGCGGCTCGCGTGGAGCGATGGGTTTTGGCAAGTCCAAGGCCAAGCTTCTGACCGAAGCGCATGGCCGTGTTACCTTTGACGACGTCGCCGGCGTCGACGAAGCCAAGCAGGACCTGGAAGAAATCGTCGAATTCCTGCGCGACCCGCAGAAGTTCCAGCGCCTCGGCGGTCGCATTCCGCGCGGCGTGCTGCTCGTCGGTCCTCCCGGTACCGGTAAGACGCTGCTAGCCCGCTCGGTTGCCGGCGAAGCCAACGTGCCGTTCTTCACGATCTCCGGTTCGGACTTCGTTGAAATGTTCGTCGGCGTCGGCGCCAGCCGTGTGCGCGACATGTTCGAACAGGCCAAGAAGAATGCGCCCTGCATCATCTTCATCGACGAAATCGACGCTGTCGGTCGTCATCGCGGCGCCGGTCTCGGCGGCGGCAACGACGAGCGCGAACAGACGCTCAACCAGCTGCTGGTCGAGATGGACGGCTTTGAAGCCAACGAAGGCATCATCCTGATCGCCGCGACCAACCGTCCTGACGTTCTCGACCCGGCCCTTCTGCGCCCGGGCCGCTTCGACCGCCAGGTCGTCGTGCCGAACCCGGATATCAACGGCCGCGAACGCATCCTCAAGGTTCATGTGCGCAACGTGCCGCTGGCGCCGAACGTCGACCTCAAGGTGCTCGCACGTGGTACGCCCGGCTTCTCCGGTGCCGACCTCATGAACCTCGTCAACGAGGCCGCCCTGATGGCCGCCCGTCGCAACAAGCGTCTTGTCACCATGCTCGAGTTCGAGGATGCCAAGGACAAGATCATGATGGGCGCGGAGCGTCGTTCGTCGGCGATGACCGAGGCCGAGAAGAAGCTGACCGCCTATCACGAAGCCGGTCACGCGATCCTCGCGCTCAACGTTCCCTCGGCCGATCCGCTGCACAAGGCGACGATCATCCCGCGCGGTCGCGCGCTCGGCATGGTCATGCAGCTGCCGGAAGGCGACCGCTACTCGATGAGCTACAAGTGGATGGTCTCGCGTCTTGCCATCATGATGGGTGGACGCGTCGCCGAAGAACTGACCTTCGGCAAAGAGAACATCACTTCGGGCGCATCCTCGGATATCGAGCAGGCCACCAAGCTTGCCCGTGCGATGGTGACGCAATGGGGCTTCTCCGACCAGCTCGGCCAGGTTTCCTATGGCGAGAACCAGCAGGAAGTCTTCCTCGGCCACTCCGTTGCTCAGCAGAAGAACGTGTCGGAAGCGACCGCCCAGAAGATCGACAACGAAATCCGTCGTCTGATCGATGAGGCCTACGAGACCGCCCGCAAAATCCTGACGGAGAAGAACCACGAGTTCGTGGCGCTTGCCGAAGGGTTGCTCGAATACGAAACGCTGACTGGCGAAGAAATCAAGGCGCTGATCCGCGGGGAGAAGCCGGCACGTGATCTCGGCGACGACACGCCGCCGCATCGTGGCTCGGCCGTTCCCTCGGCCGGTGCCAAGAAGGAAGGCTCGGCGGGCAAGGGCGAAGAGTCCGAAGGCGGGTTCGAGCCGCAGCCGCAATAACCGACACCTGTCGGCCATGTATTGAAGCCGCCGTTCCTTGAGTGGAGCGGCGGTTTTTCGTTGGCGATTTTGCACCTGGCATTTGGTAACGGGATGTAATGATTTCTGATGCTAGGCTCGCTGCCGTTTGCTGCACTTTTGTGTCAAAGAAGACTCATGTGTCGCGATCGCATGGCCATTGGTGGGCACGACGATCGGAGGCGTACGGCAACCGCCGATATGAAATGAGGTCCGGTCAATGAAACCCAGTCGCGCACCCCGCAGACAGGCGAAACTGGCAAAGCCAGCGCTGACCCGGCAGAACGATGGAGCTCTTATGAAGCGCAAGTATTTCGGCACCGACGGTATTCGCGGCCAGTCCAATATGTTTCCGATGACACCGGATCTGGCGATGCGGGTCGGCATCGCCGTCGGTACGATCTTTCGCAATGGCGCCCATCGCCACCGGGTGGTGATCGGCAAGGACACGCGTCTTTCCGGCTACATGCTCGAAAACGCGATGGTGGCAGGCTTCACCGCGGCCGGTCTCGACGTCTTCCTGCTCGGGCCGATCCCGACGCCGGGTGTGGCCATGCTCACCCGCTCGCTGCGCGCCGATATCGGCGTGATGATTTCGGCGTCCCACAATCCCTTCCAGGACAACGGCATCAAGCTGTTCGGCCCCGATGGCTACAAGCTCTCCGACGACATCGAACAGAAGATCGAGGCGTTGCTCGACCAGGATCTCTCGGGCCAGCTGGCGAAGTCGGAAGACATCGGCCGCGCGAAGCGCGTCGATGGCGACATCTATCGCTATCTCGAACATGCCAAGCGCACGCTGCCGCGCGATGTCACGCTGCAGGGCCTGAGGATCGCCGTCGATTGCGCCAATGGCGCGGCCTACAAGGTGGCGCCGACCGCCCTTTGGGAACTGGGTGCCGAAGTCGTTACCATCGGTACGGAGCCGAACGGCCTCAACATCAACCTCGACTGCGGCTCGACGCATCCGGCTGCTCTGTCCAAGAAGGTCCATGAAGTGCGCGCCGATATCGGCATCGCGCTCGACGGCGACGCCGACCGCGTGCTGATCGTCGACGAGAACGGTACCGTCATCGATGGCGATCAACTGATGGCCGTCATTGCCGACAGCTGGGCCGAGGACGGCATGCTGCGCGGCGGTGCCGTTGCGGCGACCGTGATGTCCAATCTCGGTCTCGAGCGTTACCTTAAAGGGCGCGGCATCGACCTGCGCCGCACCAAGGTCGGCGACCGCTATGTCGTCGAGCAGATGCGCCAGGACGGGCTGAACGTCGGCGGCGAACAGTCGGGCCATATCGTGCTTTCCGATTTCGGCACCACCGGCGACGGTCTTGTTGCGGCCTTGCAGATCCTTGCGGTGATCAAGCGTCAGGGCAAGACGGTGAGCGAGGTCTGCCACCGCTTCGAGCCAGTGCCGCAGGTGCTGAAGAACGTGCGCATTTCGGCCGGCAAGCCGCTTGAAGACGCGACCGTGCGCCAGGCGATTGCGGACGCGGAAGCGGAGCTTGCGAAATCCGGTCGTCTGCTGATCCGCCCGTCCGGCACGGAGCCGCTTATCCGCGTGATGGCGGAAGGCGACGATCGCGGCCAGGTCGAGCGCATCGTCGACGAACTGGTCAATGTCATCGGCAGCGTGCGCAACGCCGCCTAAGCCGGTACCAATCGACTTCCCTCCAGGGCCGGTGCGAAGCGCCGGCCTCTTTTTTTCCCGTTGCCTGTTGCTTTTGCCCGGTAGTGTCGCCGCGGTCCGGGCCATTTTCCCGTTAGAACTCCGCTGGGGAACAGAACCTGCAACCATCACGACAAAAGAGAGTGTTGTTCTGCCGTTCTATTTAGCTCTACCTTATGTGATCTCGGGCAGCAGGCAGTAAACTGCACGACAACTACAAGAATATGCCGATTCCTTAACAAACGCGGTAAACGTTTGTAGTTAATCGGAACTTAACCTTTGCTCCTCATTATCCACAACAACAACGGGATTTGGGCACCGCTTTCACGGTGATCCAAGCAACGGAATCTATTGGAGTGGGCCATGAAGAGAATTTTGAGTGGCGTTGTTGCGATCTTGCTCAGCGGCACGGCAGCTCTTGCTGCGGATGTCTATCAACCGCCTATCGAGCCGGTGCCGGAACAGCCGGTCGAAGTCATCCAGACCAGCGGCTGGTACCTGCGCGGCGATGTCGGTTACGCCTGGAACAACCTGCGCGGCGCGAATTTCTACCAGGGTGGGCCGGGCGGCTCCATCGCCAATTTCGAAACCGCCGATATCGATGACTCCTGGGTCGCCGGCGTCGGTGTCGGTTATCAGTTCAACAACTACTTCCGTGCCGACGTCACGGCCGACTATTGGGGCAGCGCCGATTTCAACGGCTCGACCGTGGGTGGCTGCGGCAACTTCCCGGGCCCGTGCCGGTCGCGCGACGTCACATCGGTTTCCGCCTGGAGCCTGATGGCCAACGCCTATGTCGATATCGGCACCTACGGCGCCTTCACGCCTTACGTCGGTGCCGGTATCGGTGCGACGCACGTCAAGTGGGACAAGCTGCGCAACACCAGTTGCGAAATCGGCAACCCCGGCAATTGCGACCCGACGACGAGCCATGACGGTGAGAGCAAGTGGCGCTTTACCTACGCGCTGATGGCCGGTACTGCCATCGACCTCACCTGCAATCTCAAGGCCGACGTCGGCTACCGCTTCCGCCAGGTCGACGATGGCGACATGTTCGGCTACGCCAACGGTGGCGGTCCGGGCTCCGACGAGGGCTTCTACATCCACGAGGCGCGCGCTGGTCTGCGCTACTCGTTCGGCAGTGTCTGCGAAGTGCCCTACGAGCCGGAGCCGATCGTCTACAAGTGATCGGCCAGACCAGATGATACAAAAGGCCACCTTCGGGTGGCCTTTTTCGTTGCCGCCATTCTTTGCTTGTTTCCTAACAGGCATGGTTAACCGGGGGTTAACCAGTCGCTGCCAATAGTTAACGCTGAACGAAGCGGTGACGGCAGTGCGCCATCCCGCACCGATAGCAGTGGTGAAAGGGCATGGGCATGGATTGGCGAAACGGGTTCTGCGGGGCCGCTTTTGGTGCCGGCCTGCTCCTTTCCGGCGCGGCATTCGCTGCCGATGAGGATCTCCTGAATGCGCCGGAGATCACCATCGAAAAAGAATCGGCTGGCGCGAGTGCGATCTATCTGCGCGGCGATATCGGCTATGCGCCTTGGCGTAGCGAAGGCGATCCCTATTACCGGACCTTCGATGCGGGCACGTCGACCTACGACAGCACCACCTTCGACAACGCCCGTTTCGACAAGCCGTTTTCCGGGTCGCTTGGCGTCGGCTACCAGTTTACCGACACGTTCCGCGCTGACCTGACGGCGGAGTATTTCGAGGGCCGGTTCAACGGTTCATCCTCATCGGCAAGCCCGTGCGCGGGGCAAGGGGCGGGAACATCCTGCGCGTTTTCGACCGGGGCCGACTATTCCGCTCTCGGCCTGATGGCGAACGCCTATGTCGACTTCGGCACGCTCGCCGGCTTTACCCCCTACGTTGGCGCCGGTCTCGGCGCGACGCGTCTCAATTGGGATACGGCGGTTGAAAAGGCGACCTGCGTTGCCGGTGGCGGCGCCTGCGCCGGAGCGGCCGGCTCCACCTCTTACGAGGGGCGCGACAGTTGGCGGTTCACCTATGCGCTGATGGCCGGCGTTTCCTACGACCTCAGCGATCAGCTGAAGCTCGATGTCGGCTACCGCTACTCCCATATCGCCGACGGCGAGATGTTCGGCTTCGGCACTGAGGCGCTTGCGGGCGCACGTGGCGGCAACGGCTTTGACGATGGTCTTTCCCGTCACGAAATCCGAGCGGGCCTGCGCTTCTCGTTCTAGCGCCATCGGCCGCGGGAAAGTCGAGCAGGTTCGCTGCGTTCTTTCCCCAAGTGATTCAACCTGTTGCTCACATGAAGGCGTTGTCTGGCAACAATCGTTCGGCGGTGGCCGCCTGTCTTTTCATATGTTGCCCGCGACGCCATTAATTTTGTCGATTGCGACAAAGCGCTTGACTTCCGATCCCGCCGCCAATATCGACGACGGCGGGACACCCTTCCCCAACGAAGGGCTATCTATCTGGAAGGATAGCACATGGCAAAGCCTGCACAGCCGGACCTCCGTCCGAACAATACCCATTTCTCTTCTGGCCCTTGCTCGAAGCGCCCCGGTTGGACGCTCGACGCTCTCTCCGATGCTCCGCTCGGTCGTTCGCACCGCGCCAAGATCGGCAAGACGAAGCTGAAGCAGGCCATCGATCTTACCCGTGACATTCTTGAAGTGCCGGCCGACTACCGTATCGGTATCGTGCCCGCTTCCGACACCGGCGCCGTCGAAATGGCGCTCTGGTCGCTGCTCGGTCCGCGCGGCGTCGACATGGTCGCCTGGGAAAGCTTTGGCGCCGGCTGGGTGACCGACGTGGTCAAGCAGCTGAAGCTCGCCGACGTACGCAAGTTCGAAGCCGGTTACGGCGAACTTCCCGACCTTTCGAAGGTCGATTTCGACCGCGACGTGGTCTTCACCTGGAACGGCACGACCTCGGGCGTGCGTGTGCCCAACGGCGACTTCATCCCGGCTGACCGCAAGGGCCTGACGATCTGCGATGCGACCTCTGCCGCGTTTGCGCAGAACCTCGATTTCGCCAAGCTCGACGTCGTCACTTTCTCCTGGCAGAAGGTTCTTGGCGGCGAGGGCGCCCATGGCGTCATCATCCTGTCGCCGCGCGCCGTCGAACGGCTGCTGACCTACGTGCCGGCCTGGCCGCTGCCGAAGATCTTCCGCATGACCTCGGGCGGAAAGCTGATTGAAGGCATCTTTACCGGCGAAACCATCAACACGCCGTCGATGCTTTGCGTCGAAGATTACATCGATGCGCTGCTTTGGGCGCAGCAGGTCGGCGGGCTCAAGGGCCTGATGGCCCGGGCTGATGCCAATGCGCAGGCAATCTTCGATTTCGTCGCCGCCAACGATTGGATCGCAAACCTGGCGGTCAAGGACGAGACCCGCTCCAACACTTCGGTCTGCTTGAAGATCGTCGACAAGGACGTGCTCGCGCTCGACGCCGACGGACAGGCGGCCTTTGCCAAGGGCGTGGTTGCGCTCCTCGAAAAGGAAGGCGTCGCCTTCGACATCGGCCATTACCGCGATGCCCCGTCCGGTCTTCGCATCTGGGCCGGCGCCACGATCGAGGCCGCCGACATGAAGGCGCTGATGCCATGGCTGACCTGGGCTTTCGAGAGCCAGAAGGCAACGCTGGCACAGGCCGCGGCCTGATCGGACAATGGGTGAGGACAATGAACTTCGCCCGCATCTCACACTGATTTGAGTGATCCGCTTCGCTCCCGATGGGAGCGAGGCCTGGCTACCCGCATTCCCATTCAGACCTGATCTTTAAGGAGGCCTCCCATGGCACCTCGTGTTCTCGTATCCGACGAACTGTCGGAAACCGCCGTCCAGATCTTCCGCGACCGCGGCGTCGAAGTCGATTTCCAGCCGAAGCTCGGCAAGCACAAGGACAAGCTCGCCGAAATCATCGGTAACTATGACGGTCTTGCCATCCGTTCCGCCACCAAGGCGACGGAAAAGCTGATCGCCGCTGCGACCAACCTCAAGGTCATCGGCCGCGCCGGCATCGGCGTCGACAATGTCGACATCCCGGCCGCTTCGCGCCGCGGTATCATCGTGATGAACACGCCCTTCGGCAACTCGATCACGACCGCCGAACATGCGATTGCGCTGCTCTTTGCCGTTGCCCGCCAGCTTCCGGCCGCCGACACCTCGACGCAGGCCGGCAAGTGGGAGAAGTCCCGCTTCATGGGTGTCGAAATCACCGGCAAGACGCTCGGCGTCATCGGCGCCGGCAACATCGGCTCGATCGTCTGCTCGCGCGCCATCGGCCTGAAGATGCATGTGCTTGCCTACGACCCGTTCCTCTCCAAGGAGCGTGCCGAAGAAATGGGCGTCACCAAGGTCGAACTCGACGAACTGCTCGCCCAGGCTGACTTCATCACCCTGCACGTGCCCCTGACCGACAAGACCCGCAACATCCTGAGCGCCGAAGCGCTTGCCAAGGCCAAGCCGGGCGTGCGCATCGTCAACTGCGCCCGTGGTGGTCTGGTCGACGAGAAGGCGCTTGCCGAAGCGATCAAGTCGGGCCATGTCGCCGGCGCCGGTTTCGACGTTTTCGAGGTCGAACCCGCAACCGAAAGCCCACTCTTCGGCCTGCCGAACGTCGTCTGCACGCCGCATCTCGGCGCTTCGACCACGGAAGCTCAGGAGAACGTCGCGCTGCAGGTGGCCGAACAGATGTCGGACTATCTGGTCAAGGGTGCGGTCTCCAACGCCATCAACATGCCGTCGATCACCGCTGAGGAAGCACCGATCCTGAAGCCGTTCATCCGGCTTGCCGATGTTCTCGGCGCCTTCGTCGGTCAGGTGACCGAAAGCGCGATCAAGGAAATCGAGATCCTCTATGACGGCTCGACCGCCGGCATGAACACCAAGGCGCTGACGAGTGCCGTGCTTGCCGGTCTGATCCGGCCGCAGGTCGCCGACGTCAACATGGTTTCGGCGCCGGTCATGATCAAGGAAAAGGGCATCATCCTGTCCGAGGTCAAGCGTGACAAGACCGGCGTCTTCGACGGCTACATCAAGCTGACGGTGAAGACGGCGAACCAGACACGTTCGGTCGCCGGCACGGTGTTCTCGGACGGCAAGCCGCGTTTCATCCAGATCAAGGGCATCAACCTCGATGCGGATGTCGGCAACCATATGGTCTACATCACCAACACCGACGTTCCCGGCATGATCGGCTTCATCGGCATGACGCTCGGCGATGCGGGCGTCAACATCGCGAACTTCCAGCTCGGCCGCGAGAAGGAAGCCGGTGACGCGATCGCGCTGCTCTACGTCGATGGCGCTGTTTCCGAGGCCGTGCTTGACAAGCTGCGTGCCAATCCGGCAATTCGCCAGGCAAAGCCGCTGGTCTTCAACATCGATTGATGCCAGCCCAGCAAGTGGCAGCACGGTCTGCCACTTTGCCGACCCACTCACGGGACATATCGAGGACGCACCGGCCGACCGCCGGTGCGTTTTCCTGTTTCGAACGCATGTGACGAGAAATGACCGAAATGACATTCCGCTGGCGTGAGGCAAGCCTGCCCGACCTCGCATCCGTATCGGAGATCCAGCTCGTGGTTCACCAGGCCTTTCCCGAGGATGACGCCGTGCTCGCCGACCGCATCGCGCTCAGCCCTGCCGGTTGTTTCATGCTGGACTCAAAGGGCCTGTCGCGCGGCTATGTGTTGAGCCACCCCTGGCTTCGCGGTGCGCCGCCGTCGCTGAACAGCATGCTTGGCGAAATCCCTGAGGCTGCCGATACCTGGTACATCCATGACCTCGCCCTTCTGCCCGAAATGCGTGGCTCCGGGGCAGGGGGCGGCGTGTTGCCGATGCTTGCCGATGTTGCACGGACGGAAGGGTTCCGGTCGATGTCGCTCGTTTCCGTCAACGGATCCCGCCGCTTCTGGGAGCGACAGGGCTTCGAGGTTCGCATGGACGAACGGCTGGTGCAGAAGCTTTCAAGTTATGGCGATGATGCGCTCTATATGGAGCGGCATCTCGTCTGAATGAAAATGGCGCCGATTGGCGCCATTTTCGTTTTGTGCTGGATCAGGCCGCCCGCTGCGTCGAGGGCCGCCACGCTTTCTCCTCGACCGTGAACTGGGCAAGCCGGCCGGATAGCACGTTGCTTTCGCCGGCGAGCGCCTGGCTTGCGGCCGAGGTCTGCTCGACCATGGCGGCGTTCTGCTGGGTCATCTGGTCCATCTGGTTGACGGCAGTGTTGATCTCCCGCAGCCCGACCGACTGTTCGCGGGCGGCCGTCGCAATGGCGACGATGCGGTCGTTGATCTCGTTGACCCGGCGCTCGATGTCGCCGAGCGCCGAGCCGGTCGCCTCGACCAGACGCACGCCGGCCGAAACCTCGACGCCCGACGCGGTAATGAGCCCCTTGATCTCCTTGGCCGCCGTTGCCGAACGCTGCGCCAGTTCCCGCACCTCCTGCGCGACGACGGCAAAGCCCTTGCCGGCATCACCGGCGCGTGCCGCCTCGACACCGGCGTTCAGCGCCAGGAGGTTCGTCTGGAAGGCGATGTCGTCGATGACGCCGATGATCTCGCCGATCTTCGAAGACGAGTTTTCGATGCGGCCCATGGCGGTGATTGCGTCGCGAACGACCTCGCTCGAGGTGGCCGCACCCTTGCGGGCCTCGGCGACCATGCGGGTCGCCTCCTCGGCGCGGTTGGTGGAGTTCTGAACCGCTGAGGTGATCTCGTCGAGGGCGGCTGCGGTTTCTTCGAGCGACGCTGCCTGCTGCTCGGTGCGCTGCGACAGGTCGTTGGCTGCCCTGCTGATCTCATTGGCATTGCCGGTGACAACTGAGGTGGAATCGGCGATCGCGCTCACCGTCGAGCGAAGTGCGGCGACGGCGGTGTTGAAGTCCTGGCGCAGCTTTTCGTAGTCGGCGCCGAGATCGGGGACATGGGTCGTCAGGTCGCCGCTCGCGAGCCGCTCGAGCGCACCGCCGATCGTGCTGACGACATGGGCTTGCACGCGGGCGGTCGCCTGCTGCATTTCCTCGTTGGCGCTGCGCTCGCCGTCGAGCGCCATCTGCTGTTCGCGCTGGCGAACTTCGAGCGCGTTGCGCTCGATCACCGAGGCGCGCAGCACGACGAGGGCATCGGCCATGTGGCCGATCTCGTCGCGGCGGTCGGTATCCGGAACTTCCGAACGGGTGTCGTTGTTCGATACTTCGAGCATCACGTCTTTCAGCCGGTTGATCGGCCGGCTGATCGAGCGGCCGATCGCCATGGCGGCAGCCAGCGTCGCGATCGCGGCGATCGCCGTGGTGATGATCGTCATCAGCAGAGACGCATTGTACTTGGCGGCGAGATCGTCGGCATAGACACCGGTGCCGACGCCCCAACCCCAGGGCTTGAAGCCCTGAATGTAGGAGTACTTCTCGACCGGCTCCTCATGGCCGGGCTTGTCCCAATAGTAGTTGACGATACCGCTGCCCGGGTTCTGCGCCAACGCGATGAGCTCGACGTTAAAGGCTTTGCCGTTGGTATCCTTGAGGCCGCGCACGTCGGTGCCGACGAGCTTCTTGGCGAGCGGGTGGGCGATCATCATGCCGTCGAAGCCGTTGATGAAGAAGTAGCCGTCCTGGCCGAAGCGCATGGCCATAACGGCGGAAATAGCGCGGCTCTGGGCTTCCTCATGCGAGAGCGTGCCATTGCGCTCCTGCTCCTCGAAGCTTGCGATCGTCGAGATCGCCGCTTCGGTGACGTTGCGCAGCATCTGCCGGCGCTCGTCGCTGACTTCCGAGTTGGCGACTTGAGTCTTGTAGGCCATGGCGGCTGCCATGAAGACCAGCGCCATCGCCGTCAATAAGTAGATACGTGTCGAAATTCTAATATTTTTCACTGCCTTAGCCCCAAGGAAAATCCTGGCGGCGACAGAAACACCCATCTGCTAATCAAGCCTTAAGTCGCCTCCCGAGTTCTAGCGATTGCATCGCCCGAAACTTGCCCGGCAGGCGCGAGACTTCTCTAGCGCGGGCGACCTTTTTCGGCGATCGCGATCCCGCCGAGCACCAAGAGCAGGGCGACGAGGTGGAAGAGGTGGAAGGTCTCGCCGATCAGCATCACCGACAGCAGCGTGCCGAAAACGGGAATGGCGTTGATGAACAGGCCGGCGCGGTTGGCGCCGATCATCTCGACACCGCGCACATAAAGCACCTGCGACATCAGCGACGGGAAGATCGCGGCATAGAGAACGATGACCCAGCCCGTGGTATCTGGGACTATCGCCGTGCCTGTGCCGATCTCCCAGAACAACAGCGGGATGGCGCTCAACAGCGCGCCGAAGGCGGGGGCGGCGATGAAGCTCTGCCAGTGCATGGTCGGCTTGTAGCGCAGCGCCACGGTGTAGCCGGCATAAACGATGCAGGCCGCGATCATCAGCGCATCGCCGAAGTTGAATTCGAGCGACAGCAGGCTGGTGACGTCGCCATGGGCCGCCGTCACCAGCACGCCGACGAGGGTGACGGTAAAGCCGATCACTTGGGCGATCGACGCCTTGGTGCGGAAGAGCACGAAGTTGAAGAGAAAGATCAGCATCGGGATGCCGGCCTGCAGAATGACGGCATTGATGGCGCTCGTATATTTGAGCGCCGAGTAGAGCAGGGCATTGAAGGTGGTGAAGCCGATCGCGCCATAGGCAAGAAGTTGCAGCCAGTGCTTGCGGATCTTGTCCCAGTCGCGGCGGATCTGCGGCGTCATCAGCACCAGGATGACGATGAGCGCGAAGACCCAGCGCAGGGTCGTCAGCATCATTGGGCTCACATGGCCAACGGCCATCTTTCCGGCGACGGAGTTGCCGCCCCAGAAGAGAGCGGTGATGCACAGATAGAAGTAGGCCCTGGAATTCACGATGGTCAGACCTGCATGGGGATGGCGACCGGCTGTCGCGATGGCGGGAGAGCGGAAGATATAGGCTCTATATCCCGGCCTTGTCATGCAAAAAGGGCGGAACGCCCGACATAACGGGGTCGCTTTCCAGATGACAACACAGTATAGATGCGCGGGTTTGAGAACAGCGCAGCCTCGGTTGCGCGCCTGAACAGGAAGAGAATTATGACGAATGTCGTAGTGGTCGGCTCCCAATGGGGTGACGAAGGCAAAGGCAAGATTGTGGATTGGCTCTCCGAGCGCGCGGATATCGTCGTGCGCTTTCAGGGCGGTCACAATGCCGGCCATACCCTGGTGATCGACGGCGTCAGCTACAAGCTGTCGCTCCTGCCCTCCGGCGTCGTGCGTCCCGGCAAGCTTGCCGTCATCGGCAACGGCGTCGTGATCGATCCGCACGCGCTGATCGCCGAAATCGACAAGCTCGGCAAGCAGGGCATTGCGATCACGCCGGACAATCTGCGCATCGCCGACAATGCCACCCTGATCCTGTCGCTGCACCGCGAGCTCGACGGCATCCGCGAGGACGCCGCCTCCAACAGCGGTACGAAGATCGGCACCACGCGCCGCGGCATCGGTCCGGCTTACGAAGACAAGGTCGGCCGTCGCGCCATTCGCGTCATGGATCTTGCCGACCTTGACACGCTGCCGGCCAAGGTCGATCGCCTGCTGACGCACCACAACGCGCTGCGCCGCGGCCTCGGCGAAGCCGAGATCAGCCATGACGCGATCATGCAGGAGCTTTCGTCGGTCGCCGCCAAGGTGCTGCCGTTCATGGACACCGTCTGGGTGCTGCTCGACAAGGCTCGCCGCAAGGGCGCCCGCATCCTGTTCGAAGGCGCGCAGGGCACGCTGCTCGACATCGACCACGGCACCTATCCGTTCGTCACCTCGTCGAACACGGTCGCCGGCCAGGCTGCCGCCGGCTCGGGCATGGGCCCGGGTTCGCTCGGCTATATCCTCGGCATCACCAAGGCCTATACGACGCGCGTCGGCGAAGGTCCGTTCCCGACTGAGCTTACCGATGAAATCGGCCAGTTCCTCGGTGAAAAAGGTCATGAGTTCGGCACGGTCACGGGTCGCAAGCGTCGCTGCGGCTGGTTCGATGCGGCTCTGGTGCGCCAGTCGGTCGCCGCCAACGGCATCACCGGCATCGCGCTTACCAAGCTCGACGTTCTCGATGGTCTCGACGAACTGAAGATCTGCATCGGCTATACTCTGGATGGGCAGCAGATCGACCATCTGCCGGCAAGCCAGGCGCAGCAAGCTTCGGCAAAGCCAGTGTATGTTACGCTTGAAGGATGGAAAGAATCGACGGTTGGCGCGCGCAGCTGGGCAGATCTTCCGGCGCAAGCGATCAAGTATGTCCGCCAGGTGGAAGAACTGATCGGTGCACCGGTTGCTCTTCTTTCGACCAGCCCGGAGCGGGACGACACAATACTTGTGACGGACCCCTTTGAGGACTAGTGTCGGCGAACTGACATTGCGTCGTGATCGCAAAGACATACCTGGGCGTATGAGAAAGTACTAATGGCGGACTTTGTTGCAGTTATTCGCAGGACCGTTGACGGCCTGTCGGAAAACACACCTGAAATGCGGGACAGGGTATACGAGAAGGCGCGCGCGGCCGTGCGCCGCCAACTCGAAAACATGAACCCGCGTCCGTCGGACGACATGATCAATCGCCAGCTGGCGAAGCTCGAAAATGCGATCGCCGAGGTCGACAGCGAACATGCCGAGGCCCTGCCGGCGCTCGATGAGCCGGAGGTAGCCGAGGCGGAGACCGTCGAACCGGTTGCCTCGGACGCTGCCGTAGACGAGCCCGTTCCGGAACCGGAACCGGAACCGGAACCGGAACCGGAACCGGAACCGGAACCGGAACCGGAAGCTCAGTCTGCGCCGGTTGCCGAAAGCGAACCGGTGGCTGTTGCCGAGCAGGTCGAACAGCCGGCCGCGGAACCGGAAAGCGCCGCCGAGCCCTACCACCATGTCGAGGCTTATGAGGAACCGACGCATGTCGTCGAGCCTCATGCTGAACTGGCCGAGGAAACTCCGGTCGAGCCGGTAGAATACGAACCGGTCGTTGAGCCTGCCGAAGCCGTTGCGGCGCCGCTGGACGAAAGTCCCGTCGTGGCTCAGCCGCAAGAAGACGCGCCAGCCTACGAAGCGCCCGAGTATTCGGAGCCGGTGGCAGAAACGCAGGACACATCGGAGCCTTCCCCGTCGGTCGAGGCGCTGCACCATGCCGCGCATGAGCCGGCCTGGGAGGAAGCGCCGGCGGCAAACGCCGAGCAGAAGCCGGCACTCTCGGAGTGGGACCTGCCCGAGTGGGAGACCGTTGGTCCGACTTCGACCGTCGCTCCGGTTGCCGAACACCTCAGCGACGAGCGTGCCGCCGAGGCCCACGAACCGGATAACGCGCCCGAGCTCCTGGGGATGCATCCGGTCGCCGAGCCGGACCAACATGCGCCTGAGGCGACGCCCAAGGCGGACCCGGTGCGCGGCTGGTCGTTCGACGACAATGACCCCTTCGCGGCGATCGAAGAGCGGCGGGCCGAGAAGACTTCCGAACCGGAGATCAGCGACTGGTCATGGCCGGTCGAAAAGCCTGTTCAGGCTACTGCCGCACCGGCGGCACAGAACCAGCAGGAACGCGCTGGTACCGCTTGGGATCATATCGACGACCTGCTCGGTTTCGAGGACGCGGCCAATGCTGCTGCGGCGGGAGCCGGAGCTGCGGCCGCAGCACGCGAGCCGGAACGGGCTGGCGAAGCAACCCCGGCGGCGCCGAGGCCGACATCTTACCGGGCCACGCCGAAGCCGTCGCGCTTCAGCATTAAGCGTCTCGCAATTGCGGGCGTCGCCCTGCTGGCGCTTGGCGGCGGCGGGTTTGCCTACTGGCAGAACCGCGAAGCCGGCAATGCCTGGATCTCCGGCATGGTGGCGTCGATAACCTCGGTGGTGTCAAACATCGGCGGAGCGCCGGCAGAACAAAGCACGCCGCCGCAGCCCGCTGGCGAAACCGCCACGCAGGAACCGGCTGCGCACGACGATACCGTCGCTCCGGACAACAGCTCGACCAAGTTCACGCAGCGCCTGATGGCGGACGGATCGGAGACCGACGACGGCCCGGCCAACCCAACCGGCGAGAGCGCGGCGCAGGAAGGCAAGTCCGTGGCGCCGCAGACCGAGGCAGGCAAGCCTGTCGAAGCGGCCGCCGGGCAGGGCGGCACGACCGGCCAGGCCGGAGCGCCGGCGACAGGACAGCCGTCGGGCCAGCCGAACCAGCCTGAAGTCGCGCTTGCGACCGGCGAGAAGATGTTCCTCTACGAGGAGCGCCTTGGCCAGTCTTCGCCCACGGCCGTTCCGGGGACCGTGGCATGGACGGTGAAGGAGGAGTCGCCTGGCGGCGACGCCAAGCCCGAACCGGCAATCCAGGCCCAGATCACCGTTCCCGACCGTGGCCTCACCGCGCTGATGACGATCAAGCGGAATGCGGATCCGTCGCTGCCGGCAAGTCACGTCATCGAATTCGTGTTCTCGCTGCCGTCGAACTTCGAAGGCGGCGCTATCGACAGCGTCCAGCGCGTATCGATGAAGCGGACCGAGCAGGACCGGGGAGACGCCTTGATCGCGGTTCCGGCCAAGATCACCGACGATTTCCACATGATCGCGCTGAACGATGCGACGGACGCCATCGGCAACAACACCGAACTGCTGCGTAGCCGCAGCTGGATCGATATTCCGCTCACCTATCGCAACGGCCGCCGCGCGCTGCTGACGCTTGAAAAGGGGCAGAGCGGTACGGATGCCTTCAACCAGGCGATGCGCGCCTGGTCGACGACGGGAACGGCTGCCGAAAGCAACAGCCAGTAAGCTCGATAAGAGCGGTAGATACAGAAAACCCGGCGGAAGCAACCGCCGGGTTTTTTGTTGGTTTTCGCGCTCTTGAAGCAGAACCTTTGTTGAAGTGCTGCAGTCGCCTCAGGCGCCTTCGACGACGCGCAAGGAATTGGCGCGCTCCAGCGCTGCCTTGCGCACGGCATCCTGAACCTTTTCGAAGGCGCGAACCTCGATCTGTCGGACGCGCTCGCGGCTGATGTCGAACTCGGCCGAAAGATCCTCAAGCGTCAGCGGATCTTCGGTCAGACGGCGTGCTTCGAAGATGCGACGCTCACGGTCGTTGAGCACCTTCATCGCGTTCGCCAGCAGCGCCCTGCGGCTTTCGAGCTCGTCCTGCTCGATCAGGATTTCTTCCTGGTTGTCGTGATCGTCGACGAGCCAGTCCTGCCATTGGCCGGAATCGCCTTCGCTCGCCTTGATCGGCGCATTGAGCGAGGCGTCGCCGGACAGGCGGCGGTTCATCGACACGACTTCGTCCTCGCTCACCTTGAGCGTGGTGGCGATTTCCTTGACCTGCTCCGGCTTCAGGTCACCCTCATCGAGTGCCTGGATCTTGCCCTTGAGGCGGCGCAGGTTGAAGAACAGCCGCTTCTGGTTGGCGGTCGTGCCCATCTTGACCAGCGACCACGAGCGCAGGATGTACTCCTGGATCGCCGCCTTGATCCACCACATTGCGTAGGTGGCGAGACGGAAGCCGCGATCGGGTTCGAACTTCTTCACGGCCTGCATCAGGCCGACGTTGCCCTCCGACACGACTTCGCCGATCGGCAGGCCGTAGCCGCGATAACCCATCGCGATCTTGGCGACGAGGCGAAGGTGGCTTGTGACGAGCTTGTGTGCCGCTTTGCGGTCGTCATGTTCCTGGTACCGCTTGGCGAGCATGTACTCTTCCTGCGGCTCCAGCATCGGGAACTTGCGAATTTCGTCGAGGTAACGATTGAGGCCGCCTTCTCCAGCGGCAATGGACGGCAAATTGTTTCGGGCCATATGAAGCACCCCCCTTTTTAGTCTCCGGCCTCCGGTCGGCAAGCCGGGCATGTGGGTCTTCGTCAAGACCCCACGAACGTAGAAAATAAGTACGGCGAAAGCATGATTCAAGGAGTCCGGTTCACAAGCATGTGACGCCGGAGCGACGGAAATGTCACGAATAGAGGCTCGCCTTAGATCGGAATTCTTTCGCCGGATTTCAAGGGGCGGTCACTCCCCGCTGCGCAGCGCGTCGATCAGCGCTGCCATGTCGGCCGGCATCGGTGCTTCGAAATGCATGGTCTCGCCGGTCGAGGGATGTTCGAACTGCAGCATGAAGGCATGCAGCGCCTGGCGGTGAAACTGATTGACCACGGTCTTGGCGGCCTCCGGCAGAAGGTTCGCCTTGGTTCTGAAGGCGGCGCCGTATTCGGGATCGCCGATCAGCGGGTGGCCGATATGAGCCATGTGCACGCGGATCTGGTGGGTCCGGCCCGTTTCCAGGTGGCATTCGATGGTCGAGGCGAGCGAGGTGCCGTCGGGCTTTTCGAGATAGCGCTCGACCACCTCGTAATGGGTAATCGCCTCGCGGGCGTCGTCGCTGCCCTCGCGCTTGACCGCGCGCTTCGTCCGGTCGCCGGCGCGGCCGAGCGGCGCGTCGATCGTACCCTTCAGTTGCCGTGGCCGCCCCCAGACGACCGCCCGGTAGGCGCGCTCGAGCGGGCCGGTGCGGCCGTGGTCGGCAAACTGGTCCGAGAGATGGCGATGGGCCGCATCGTTCTTGGCGACGACCATGACGCCGCTCGTCTCCTTGTCGAGGCGATGGACGATGCCGGGGCGCTTGACGCCGCCGATGCCCGACAGGCTGCTGCCGCAATGGTGGATCAGGGCGTTGACCAGCGTGCCGGTCCAGTTGCCGGCGCCCGGATGCACGACAAGGCCGGCCGGCTTGCACAGCACGATCAGGTCGCTGTCCTCATAGAGCACGTCGAGGGGAATGTTCTCGCCCTTCGGCTCGGGATCTTCCGGCTCGGGCAGGTCGATCTCGAAAACGTCGCCCGGTTGTACCTTCTTTTTCGGTTCGCTCACCGGCTTGCCGTTGACCGACACCGCACCCTGTTCGATCAGGGCCTTGATGCGGTTGCGGGAGAATTCACCCGAAAGTGCGTCCGTCAGGAAGGAATCGAGCCGCCCTGCGGCATCCTCGCCCGCCGTCAGGACTTTCCTATTGGCCGTTGCTTGTTTAAAGGGGTCGTTCATTCCGCTAAAAATCCGAAAAAAGGCCAGCCATGACCGCAATCGAGCCCGACGACCAGGAAGACAAGCCGCTAGATCCGGCGATGGAAAATGTCCGCCGCAAGATGGTGAAGCTGCAGCTCGTCTCGGCCGGCGTCATGTTGGTCATGCTTATGGCTGTCCTTGGAACGATTGTCTACAAGCTGACACGCACGGATGAGAAAGCGCCGGCCCAGACGTCCGCTGCCGTCGTCCCGAGCGAGGCACCGCTCAACGCCGTTGCCGCGCTGCCCGCAGGCTTCACCGTGACGAATGTCGCGCTTTCGGGCTCGCAGGTGCTGTTCTACGGCAACCTGCCCGGCGCCGAGCCGCGCGCCATCGTCTTCGACATCGGCACCGGCCGCATCGTTGCGGATATTACCGTTCGGACGAACTGACGGCATGCCAGGCGCCCTCCCGCCCGTCTTGCGCATCGACGATCCCGCCGATCCCCGGATCGCCGGTTTCGTCTCGATCAAGGAGCGCGATCTGACGGGGCGGCAGGGTCGCTTCATCGCCGAAGGCACCGTGGTGCTGCGCATGCTGGCTGCCGCGCACGAGACCGGCCGTGGCTTTGCGGCCGAGGCCCTCCTGCTTCTGGAAAACCGTCTGGAGGGCGTTGGCGACATTCTTCGGCGTTTCCCGCCTGACGTGCCGGTCTATGTGGCGAATGCGCAGGTGTTCGACGCGATCGCCGGCTTCAACATGCATCGCGGCGTGCTGGCACTCGGGCGCCGCGAAGGCGAGCCGGATCGCGACGCGCTGATCGCGTCGCTACCCGCGTCGAGCCTGGTGCTGGCGGCGTGCGGCATCTCCAACCACGACAATATGGGTGCGCTTTTCCGAAACGCCGCGGCCTTCGGGGTCGATGCGGTGCTGATGGACGAGACGAGCTGCGATCCGATGTACCGCAAGGCGATCCGCGTTTCCGTCGGTTCCGTGCTGACGGTGCCTTTTGCCCGCGAAGGGTCCGTTGCCGTCATGCTGCAGCAGCTGCAGGATGCGGGCTTTGCAATCTGGGGCCTGTCGCCGGCGGGAACGATCGACATCGGGGCGATCCCGGCGGCACAGCGCACGGCGCTTCTGATGGGGACCGAGGGCGAGGGGCTGCCGCAATCGGTGATGACGGCGATCCAGACGGCGCGCATCCGCCAGCGTCCTGGGCTCGACAGCCTCAATGTGTCGACCGCGGCGGGCATCGCATTGCACCAGGTGGCATTGATCAACGGCCGGATCTGACGGTTCGCACTGGTGTAAGGGCAGATGATTCCGACCGCTGCGCGCACTACTCGCGCGGCAGGATGTCCTTGACGCGCTTTGCCAGGCTTTTCCTGTTACCGGTGCCTTCTTCCTCGCCCGAGAGCAGGCCGAGGATGGGGGAGGCGGCGCCTTCGTTCGTCGCCGTCAGTGCGACCATGCCCGCGGCGATTGCTGCGACTTCATCACGAAGCGCCTCGTCATGGGCTGCGGACTTGGAGTTGGTTAGGCGCTCCGAAAGGGCGGTGGCGCGATTGCGCAGGTCGTCGGCGGCGACGATGGAGCCGGGCTCCCCTCCTACGGATTGGGCCGGTTCCGCGGCGCCGTTGGCGGCCGGTTCGGATGCCGGCTTGCGGTCGCGGCGCAGGGGAAAGGCGACGCCCGCGGCGCGGAGAGCCTTGGCGGCGTCACGCATTTCCTGGTTGGTGTCCTTGACCTTGGCTTTCAATCTCTCGATTTCCCCGGCGCGCCTTTCGAGCGCGCTCTCGCGATCGGCGCTGGTCGCCATTTCGCGCGCAAGCTTGTCTTCCAGCCGGTGAAGGCGGGTCCCGTCGCGCGACAGGCGGAGCTCCATTTCCTTTGCATGGGTGGTCTCGGTCTTCAAGTCGCTGCGCAGGGCTTCGCGCTCGTCGCGCAGCGTGGCAATCCGGCTCTTCAGATGCTCGACCTCGGTCTCGCGCGCAGCCAGATCGATCCGCAGATTGTCGGTCTGGGCCGCATCCTGGGCGAGCTGGGCGTCGCGCTTTCTGATCTCGTCAGCCTTGCCGGCGTTGTCCCGCTCGACGCTGTCGAGGGTCGCCTTCATGCGTTCCAGCCGCTGTTCGAACTGGCGGATGGCCGAGCGCATGTCTGCCGCCTCAACGTTCATGTCGGCCAGCTGGGCGTGCAGATCGGCGTTTTCGCCACTGAGGCGACGGGCTTCCTGCAGGCTCTTCTCGTTGGTCAGCATCAGCGACACGCCCTTGTCCCGTTCGCGCTTCAGGGCCTGAAGCGTGCGGGCATTCTCGGCGGCAAAGGCGGCGCGGGCAGCATCCTTTTGCGCGCGCACCTCCTGAGGGCTGAGCGGCATCGTCGCTTTCAGCCGGTCCTCGGCGAAACGCACGATCCGGCGGTGGATCGCCGGTGCGACCAGGAGACCGATGATGATCGCCGTCAGAAAGCCCAGGGCAAAGAGAAGCGAGAATTGGATCACGAGCTGGCCGTTTCGAAACTGGACCGGAAACCGAACCGCCTGCCCGGCCACAAAGGGCACGGCAGGCGCTCCATCTTCCGCTTCCTTGCACTAAACATGACGTTTCGTGCGCTGCAAGTCTATGGTGCCGGATTTTGCGACAGGCAGGTCCGGCAACGGTCTTAGAAGGGATTCCAGGTGGGGGTCTGGGTCATCTTGAGGTAGCCGACATTGACGCCGAGGCGCGCGCCGATGCCAGTGCGGATCGGCACCACGACGATGTTCTCGTCGGTCAGCACCGTCATGCCGACGCCGGCAACCACATAGGCCGAGCCGGAGACGCCGCCGAAGCGCTTGTAGAGCGCCGGCACGCTCGGCAGATTGTAGACGAGCATCATCGCGCGGCTGCCTTGGCCACCCCAGTCGATGCCGAGCGACGGACCCTGCCAGAAGACGCTGTGCTGTCCGGCATTCTTGGTGTTGAGCTCGCCTTCGCCATAGGTGAGGCCGGCGATGAACGCGCCTGAGCCTTCCTGCCCGAGAATGTAGCCGTTCGGCAGGCCGTAGCGTTCAAAGGCACGTTCGACGACCTTGGCAAGGCCGCCCGAAGTTTCGCCGAAGAAGCCGTGACCGGCATCGACGATTTCCTGCATGGTGTATTGGCTGTTGTTGTTCGCCGACTGGGCGTGCGCAGCGGACAGGGCGCCGGCGACCAGAAACATCGTGGCCAGGACAACACGGCGAGCCGATGTGGCTGCCTTCATGATCTGATGCATCATATCCTCCGTCAGGCGCGAAAATTGCTCGCTTGCGGGTTTGCAGTGGCCGACAGTCAGATCACTGCTCGGCCAGTTGGGGTCTGGACCAATGCCATGCAATTTGAACTGATGGTCTTAACAATCGGTTTACCAAATGTGGTGTCATTATGTTCCACTGATGAACGGCTGCGCCGGGCAGCTCATGACTTGCGTCTTCACGCGTGAGGCTTTACCGGCGTGACCACGGCGCGTGCTCCAGGCGACGGCCGATGGCACCAAACAAGGAACTAAGATGGCAACGAATCCGAACCTGACATTGACGGGACCCGATCTGGCCGCGCTTCTGTGCAGCCGGGTTTGCCACGACATCATTTCCCCGGTCGGCGCCATCAACAACGGCCTGGAACTGCTCGACGAGGGCGGCGCCGATGCCGATGCGATGGACCTCATCCGCACGAGCGCGCTCAACGCCTCTGTCCGGCTGAAGTTTGCGCGCCTTGCCTTCGGTGCCTCGGGTTCGGTCGGCGCGTCGATCGACACTGGCGAGGCGGAAAAGGCCGCCAAGGATTTTGCCGCTGCCGAGAAGAAGACCGAGGTCAATTGGCACGGCCCGCGGGCGATCATCGCCAAGAACCGGGTCAAGCTGCTTCTGAACCTCTTCCTGATTGCCTACGGCGCCATTCCGCGCGGCGGCTCGATCGACGTGACGCTCGAGAATCCGGAATTCGACGCCGCGTTCACGCTCGTTGCGAAGGGCCGGATGATGCGGGTACCGCCGAGGCTGGTGGAACTCCTGTCCGGCACGCCGGAAGAGGCGGTCGATGCCCATTCGATCCAGCCCTATTACACCGTGCTTCTCGGCGAGGAGGCGCGCATGGACATCGCCGTTACCTCGACCGGCGAGGAAATCATCTTTACGGCCAAAATGCAGCCTGAGGTTTAATTCGACGGCGCCAGGTATTCCGATTTCTTGACTTCTCGACAGCCGCCGGGTGCCATCGCATCCGGCGGAAACGTATCTGCCATATGCGTTTCGATCTCGCTCGCATTCTGGAAAATTTAATGTTTTCAGAGTGTTGATCCCGCATGAAAAAGCTTCGTTAAGCAAACTCCGTAACGAAATCTTTCCCAAATTTGTATAGAGTTGTTTCAGGAATGCCGATACGCGTATAGGTAAGTGGCGAAGGGAGTTGGACATGCGACGTTTGATGATTGCCGACGGCTCGGATGTCGTGCGGAAAGTTGGAAAACGTATCCTCTCCGGCATGGGCTTCATGGTTTACGAGGCGTCGAACAGCCTCGAGGCGCTTGTGCGCTGCGAAGCTGAACTCCCGAACATCCTGATCATCGACGCGGGTCTCGAAGGCGCGCTCGAGCTCATCGGCAATATTCGCCGGTTGCCGAACGGCCCTTCGGTGCGGATCTATTACTGCGTCGTCGAGGCAGACCTGAAGAAGATGATGGCCGGCAAGCGCGCTGGCGCGGACGACTTCCTGCTGAAGCCTTTCGACCGCAAGATCCTGACCAGCGTTTTCGCGAGCCAGTCGATGGCGGCCTGAGCCGCCTTATCCTGATCTGTTTGCAGCAAAATCAAGCCGTGGCGTTTGCCGCGGCTTTTTGTTGTGTGCGGAGCGGGCGAGCGGATCAGATTTTCGAGCGTCGGGGAAGGGGAGGGTGCAGGCGCGCGCAACCCTGGCATCCGCCGGGCATTGCAGGACCGGCAAGCGTGGTCGTTTGCGCGCAAAAAAAAACCCGCCTCATAGGCGGGTTTTGCGAAACTCTTGAATGTCGGGCCCGCATCATGCGGGGATCGATGCAAGCCCTGGCGGGGAATCAGGCAGTTTCGGCGTATTCGGCACCATCCGGCTCGCGCAGCACATAGCCGCGGCCCCAGACGGTTTCGATGTAGTTGGCGCCGCCGGCGGCGTTTGCAAGCTTCTTGCGCAGCTTGCAGATGAAGACGTCGATGATCTTCAGTTCCGGCTCGTCCATGCCGCCGTAGAGGTGGTTCAGGAACATTTCCTTGGTGAGCGTCGTGCCCTTGCGCAGCGAGAGCAGCTCGAGCATCTGGTATTCCTTGCCGGTCAGGTGGACGCGCTGTCCGCCGACTTCAACCGTCTTGGCATCCAGGTTGACGATGAGCTCGCCGGTGGAGATGACCGACTGGGCGTGGCCCTTGGAGCGGCGGACGATCGCATGAATGCGAGCGACCAGTTCGTCCTTGTGGAACGGCTTGGTCATGTAGTCGTCTGCGCCGAAGCCCAGGCCGCGAACCTTGTCTTCGATGCCGGCCATACCCGAAAGAATCAGGATGGGTGTCTTCACCTTGGAAAGACGCAGCGTTCTCAAGACTTCGTAGCCGGACATGTCCGGCAGATTGAGGTCGAGAAGGATGATGTCGTAGTCATAAAGTTTGCCGAGATCGACGCCTTCTTCACCGAGATCGGTGGTGTAGACGTTGAAACTCTCGGACTTGAGCATCAGCTCAATGCTCTGAGCCGTTGCACTGTCGTCTTCAATTAATAGAACCCGCATATTCTTCCCCTTTTCCGCCGCCCAAGGTTGTCGTGGCACCCTTACGCGATACGGATCCAGTCGTTGCCTGATTTGGAGGCTGCCACCAAATGGTTAACAAATTCTGATTCCCTCTGGCAAGGTGTATCGAGTTTGTTAAATATTTTTAGCAGTCTCCTGATTTCAAACGTGAATCCAGAACGGCTAATCTCATGTGAAACATGAGGAAATGCCGTTATCTGACTCTTCTGACTCGTTAATGCCGGGGCGGTCACATTTCGTGCCTCAGCATTTACGGAGCCTTAAATCATCACGCCTATGATTAACGATGCCCGTAAACGAAAGGTTACCAGCGGTAGGCTTTTGTTAATATCGCTGAAGATTTTTCGTTTCCGGCCCTGTTCGGGCCGGCTCGCGGGCAAATCAGTAACCGGGGTCTCGTTATCCACGGGAGTATTGCGTATGAAAGCACGTGAGAGCCTTGTCCGCCTGAAGGAATTTCAGGTCCGGGAGAAGCAGCGTCAGCTGAACCAGCTTCAGATGATGATGGCTGAGTTCGAACGGATGACCAAGGATCTGGAAAATCAGATTATTTTCGAGGAGAAGAAGTCGGGTATCTCCGATCCCCAGCACTTCGCCTATCCCACCTTCGCCAAGGCCGCACGTCAAAGAGCCGACAATCTTCAGGTTTCCATTCGCGAACTGAAGACGCAGCAGGATGCTGCCGAACTCGCGCTCGAAGAAGTGCAGGCTGAATACGCGAAGGCGGCGGCCCTCGAAGAGCGGGACACGTCGACCCGCCTGCGGGCATAGCTGCGGCTCCTGCGCCAAAATCCGGCGCAGCGGGCCGTAACGCCTTGTTCCAAAGGGTGATTTGAACCCCGAGCCGGATCCGGCAAGGGGGATTTGTCCGTTGGACGGGCCGATTGCCCGTTTCGGAGCAGATGGTTCCATCCTTGACGGATCATGCGGCTGGCATGATCCGATCCGGCACGATCGTGACAAGACAAAAAGACCCGCCCGATGCCTCGGCATCCGGGCGGGTCTTCTCATTTTGAGGCCTGCAGGGCCGCGCCTCTTTCAAGACGCGCCAAGGTCGCGATTTCGATTTAAGATTTGTGCCGTGGCTGCCGCGGTTGTCTCAACCCTGGATGACATCCTGCCATTCGGGATGCCGCATCGCCTGGGCCTTCATGAAAGGGCAGAGCGGAATGATCTTCCAGCCGCCCTTGCGGGCTTCCTCGATCGCATGCTTGGCCAGCGCCTGGCCGACACCCTTGCCGCGCAGAGCATCCGGAACGAGCGTATGATCGACGATGATCAGTTGAGGCGAGGTGCGCGAATAGGTCATTTCACCGGTATGGCCTTCGACTGATGTCGAGTAGCGGCCGTGCGATCCGGTTTCCTCGTGCATAATTTCCATGGCAGCCTTCCTTGATGAACGGGTTTGTCTGCGTGGAAGCTAGCGCAGTTTTCCGCAAATCGGAATCGCCTGCCCCGCCATCGCCGGAGGACAGAGCGTTCGTTAAACGCAACCAATGCCGGTGCGCGCGGGACCTGGAAAAACGACGGCGGCGGCCCCGGGAAACCCGGAGCCGCCGCGCGACCTATGGCCCTGTGATGGGCGAACTAGTGGCGATACTGCTGGATGCGAGTGGTGCGCAGGCCGGCGAGACCGTGATCGTTGATCGAGGACTGCCAGGACAGGAACTCCTCGACGGTAAGGGTATAGCGTTCGCACGCCTCTTCCAGGCTCAACAGGCCACCGCGCACGGCGGCAACAACCTCAGCCTTCCTGCGGATCACCCAGCGCCGGGTATTAGCCGGCGGCAGATCCGCAATCGTCAGAGGGCTGCCATCGGGGCCGATGACATATTTCACGCGTGGTCGCATCATTTCGGTCATGGGACTCTCTACACAAACTCAAGACCATATGACCGTGACCTTAGCCTGCCACATTTAACATTTGCCTAAGCGTCAAGTAACAATTTGCTCATAATTTGAGACACTTCCGGTGGGCTTTTATCCGCGTGTGGCGCCCCTTAGATCTTGGGGCAATATTTCCCCGACTTGTGGAAACGCTTGAGAACAATCCGGATTCTCGCGGAATTGACATGGGAGCCATGCAAATACCACATTTCACTTTAACTAAAATTTTTGGTAACGAAGCCCCGAAATAAGGATGAGCGTCGTATGTACGCTCCCGCATTCATTCTTGGTGCATCGTCATAGTTTTCACAACCGGGCGCGTTTCTTTCGCGGGCAGGCCGGGAGCGGCAGTTTTATTTCGCCTGTCGGGTGAATTTCATGCTCCTGAAGATGTGGGGCGTTGTTTGTATTTCTCTCGACCGGTGCGGTGGCGCCGGGGATGTGGTGATCGCAGATGAAGGAATCGCATGAACCGGCCTTGCTGCGCGAGGCTGAAACGGTGGAGATGTTTTCGGACATCGATACGGCCACCGTCCGCACCGAGTACGAACTTCTGCATCTCATGCGGCGGTTGATCGCGCGCTATGGCTTCGGCCATTTCATGATCGCGCGCATGCCGCTGGCCGAACAGCAGCGCTTTTCCGAGCGGCTAGTGCTCAGCAACTGGCCGTCCGAACTGGTGCGCCAGTACGACGCCTGCGAGACTTTCCAGTCGAGCGGGCTGGTCGAAAAGTTGCGGTTCACCAAGCTGCCGGTGACCGGCGGGGCCGAGCTGCTCGATGTTGCGGCCAAGCCCGCGGACGAGGCCATGGTGCACCGCCTGCTGGCCCATCCGGAGATGGCGCGCCATTTCGCGGTGCTGCTGCACACGAGTGGCGGCGATCCCTTCATCGCCATGCTTTCGGGCCGTCGCGAGGCACCTGCCGGCGTCGAGCGGGCGACGCTGTATCTCACGCTGGTCCAGCTTTTCGAATGCCTGGAGCGCACCTTCGACACCGGCAATACGGCACGTGAAAAACTCTCGAGCCGCGAGTTGGAATGTCTGCGCTGGGCGGCTGCCGGCAAGAGCAGCGACGAGATCGGCATCATCCTGGGGATCTCGACCTACACGGTCAGCAGCTACTTCAAGAGCGCGACCCGCAAGCTCGATGCCGTCAACCGCATGCAGGCGATTGCCCGCGCCATGCGATTGAAGCTGATCTGACGCCTTTAAGGCCGGGCAGCGGCAGCGGCCGGCCTTGCCGCCGGACGGACAAGTTTCTATATGTCGCGGAACTGAAAGTACTGCGGCGCGCTCTATGCATCCGATTGATGCCGGCCGCCGCGGAGCCGAAGATGCCGTGGGCCGAGAGTTCCTCGGCAAAGCATCGCATGAAGCGTGAAACAGGGCAGGCGCAAGGTTGCCGCCCGAAGGCCGGATTGGATCCCGTGAACAGTCTCGATTTTGACCGCAAGCCCGAAGATACGCGTGTCGTCGTTGCCATGTCCGGTGGCGTCGATAGTTCCGTCGTTGCCGGCCTGCTCAAACGCGAGGGCTACGACGTTCTCGGCATCACGCTGCAACTCTACGATCACGGCGCCGCCGTGCACCGTGCCGGCTCCTGCTGTGCCGGCCAGGACATCGACGATGCACGCCGCGTTTGCGAAACCCTCGGCATTCCCCACTACGTGCTCGACTACGAAGCGCGCTTCCGCGAAACGGTGATCAATCCCTTCGCCGAAAGCTATATCGCCGGCGAAACGCCGATCCCTTGCGTTGCCTGCAACCAGACGGTCAAGTTTGCCGACCTGCTTTTAACCGCCAAGGAGCTTGGCGCCGATGCGCTGGCGACCGGCCACTACATCCGCTCGCGCCCGAGCCCGAAACCGCGCTATGCCGGCCAGCGGGCGCTCTACCGGCCGACGGATGCCGATCGCGACCAGAGCTACTTCCTCTTTGCAACGACGCAGGAGCAGATCGACTATCTGCGCTTCCCCTTGGGGCATCTCTCCAAGGCCGAGACCCGCAAGCTCGCCGAGGAGATGGGCCTCGTCGTCGCCCAGAAGGCAGACAGCCAGGACATCTGTTTCGTGCCCCAGGGCAAGTACAGCGACATCGTGTCGAAGCTGAAGCCGAATGCAGCGCTTTCCGGCGAGATCGTGCATCTCGACGGCCGCGTGCTCGGCACGCATGAGGGCATCCTGCACTACACGATCGGCCAGCGCCGCGGCATCGGCGTTGCGACCGGCGAGCCGCTCTACGTCGTCTATCTCGACGCCCGCTCGCGCCGCGTCATCGTCGGCCCCAAGGAGGCGCTGGAAACGCGCCGCGTCTACCTGCGCGACGTCAACTGGCTGGGTGATGAGGACGTCGAAGTGGCCGCTGCGCGGGGCTTTGAATGTTTCGCCAAGGTGCGCTCCACCCGCCAGCCGGCGCCTGCCGTGCTCGCGATGGACGAAGAGGGCATCTATGTGGAGCTTGCGGAAGGCGAAGCCGGTATTGCACCCGGCCAAGCCTGCGCACTCTATTCCGGCGTCGGCGAGGATGCGCGCGTTTATGGCGGCGGATTTATTCGCAAATCGGAACGCGAAGCCGGCGCAGAAGCCGCGCTGAAGGCGCTGCTTTCGGCGCAGGCAGCCGCCTGAAGCCCTTGATTTCCGGGCTGTTGTGAAAACTTCACATTTTCCCGGAGACTTGGGTTGACAGTGGGCGGAAGCGGGCCGTATAAGCCGCCCGTCCAGTCAAGACGGCTTCCACTTCGAAGCCCTGACGCGGTACCCGGCGGAGTAGCTCAGTAGGTTAGAGCAGAGGAATCATAATCCTTGTGTCGGGGGTTCGAATCCCTCCTCCGCTACCATTTGTTCCCGAGTGAATCGATAATAGTTTGCTTGTACGGCATGCGTTACCACCTCGGGGCGAATGAGGTGGTCGATTCATTACGCGCGCTGGATGAGTTGCTGAAAAGGCGCCAAGCGGGCACTCTGTTTGAATGCTCTTAGCCATCCGCAGTGTGCAAATGTACACGTGCTGCGGTGTTCGGCAGGAAATCGATGACGGGTACCCTCAGCCTAAAATCAATCGGTCTTTCCGTACCGTCTTCATATTGTCCGTTTACAATGATCTCAGCGATCGTTGTAGTGCTAAGACCCCCAATGAGTTCGATGAAGTCTTCAACTTCTTCCTGGAAGAGCAGTTGGAAGTCGAAGATATCTGGACGACCTTGTCTGTCTATCCAGCCTTCTACGCCAGGCACTGTGTTGAGCCATCCTGCCGCATTGATCCCGCAGTCGTTGACGACTCCGCCGGGCGTGAATTGGTCCTCAGACCAGCGAAACTTGATCGGCATGGGAATTGCGACATCCGCGCACCGGATCCTGATCCGGTGAATGGCGAGGGTACGCCTGTTCCAATTGATGAAGCGCAGAACCGCACGTGTGTGGTCGAAAGCGTAGACGTGGACCTGAAAGACGGGATCGCCATCTCCGAGCGCGAATGCAGTTGTCGCCTTTGTTCCGCCAATTGGTGATAAACGAAGTATGCGCCGACCGCGGCTGCGAGAAATCCCACCCGCCGGCCGTCGCTGCCAGCCAATCCTGTACGGTGCATCTCGACGCTTCGCAGAGCTCCCAGTTCGTCACATCTGGAAAGAAGCGAATAAGCAGTACAAAGGCGGCCAAGGTCAGCGCGCTTAGAACCGGAATGTAGAAGCCTCTGTCGTTCATAGGCATATCCCCATCCTACGCATGGTAAGCGGGGACGGTTCCATTCCGCAATCTGGAGATGACTGCTCGTGGCTGGCCGGTTACGGCATCAATCTCTAACGATTTTAAGATTGCAATGATTGATGAGGGAGATCTGGCACGAAAGCGCTCGTCTGAGGCACGCACAATCGCCGTCAATGGTGCGGCGGCTTCAAGGGCAATGTCAGCGCCGGTCCGCTCTTGACCCCGAACTGTCTGCGGAACTGCCTTGACGCGCTGCCGTCAAAGAGCGATTGCGGCAGCGGGGCGCCGATGGCCCATTTGTATTTGGCGTCCTGATCGTTGCTCAGCGCCTGATGCGCCACGGCGCTCAGGGGCAGGACGTATTCCGGCTTGCGCAGGCCTCTTTCGGAATTGCCGAGCCAGGTCAGTACCACCAGGATTTCGCCGCCGAGTTCCAACACATCGAGTGCGAGCGGTTTTCCGCCGACGGAGGCGCGGACGGCCTGCTCGTGGAACTTGAACGCGCTGAGTTTCAGTTCGTTTTGCGGATCCGTCATTTCGGGCCTTCCTGGATATGCTGCTAATGCTGTCTTGAGCGGCGATTCGTTCAGTCAGCGTTCCCTATCATAATCCCTCTGGCCATACATGGAGCCGATGATCGATGCAAAAGGCGCCGCCATCATCGATGGCAGCGCCTGCAGATGCGGCTTGAGAGGGTGTGCGTAGAAACCAGTCGGGCATGCTGCCCGGCTGCCGCCGCGGGGTAGGTCGCCTCAGCGATGAATCGACGAAGTGATCGTCGTGTAGTCCGGCAGGTCGATGTTGGCGATTTCGGCTGCGCGATATTGGGACAGGGCGAAGTGCATGATGGCGATCACGGTGATCGAGAAGACCAGTACGGTGACGTTGACGCCGAAAGCGGTTTTGATCATGTCCTTGTCCTCCAGTCCCTGCGTTCGTTGATGTGTGACTAAGAACCGTGACATGGAGACTATCGTGTGGCGTCAATCGTGCTGTTCCCCGGGGAACATGGAATATGGTTGCTGAATTCTTAACCGGCGTGGCCTGAAAACCGCAGGTGCGGAGATCGCTTGCGATCGTCGGGGCTGCGGATAAGGTGCGCGGTCCGGGACCGGATCAGGACCGGACATCTTCACAGGCTGACGCCCTCGCAAAGTCGCGTTGGCCACAGCCGGACGCGCGGCACGCCTCGCGCTGCCGCATTTTCAGAAGCGATTGCATCATGACCATCTCCATCCGCCCCTCCCGTCCATCCGATTTTCCGCGCACCTTCGAGATCTGGCGCAGCGCCGTTGTCGCCACCCATGATTTCCTGACGCCGGAGGATTTTGCTGCGATCGAGGTGCTGGTGCGCGACCAGTATCTGCCGGCCGCCGAGTTCTGGATTGCCGCGGATGAAAATGACCTGGCGCTCGGTTTCATGGGCATGAGTGGGGCGCAGATCGACTCGCTCTTCGTCCACGCCGAGGCGCGCGGCGCTGGCGTCGGTCGGCGGCTTGTCGAGCATGCGATGAGCCTGCATCCGGTGCTGACGGTTGACGTCAACGAGCAGAATGTGTCCGGCGCCGGTTTCTATCGGCGAATGGGTTTTGAGGTGGTCGGGCGTTCGCCTGTCGACGATGCAGGCCGGCCCTATCCCCTGCTGCATCTGAGGCGCGGCTGAACGACGCGAGACGGCGCCCGATCAGGCGGCCGGCTTGTCGATGGTGATCAGGAAGAGGACGGCAGAGGCCGCCGGTTCGATGGTTAAGGAGGCTGCGCCCGTCAGCACGGCCGTGTCGCCCGCTGCCAGGTCGGCCGTGGCGTCACTTGCGGTCAACCGCACGGCGCCGCCGTGGCATAGCACGAGGGTCGTGCCCCCCAGGTTTTCTGCCCTGCGCGGATGATCGAGTGCCAGTCGCTGAACCGAGTGCGTGAGCCTGCCGCGCCGTGTCATGACGTTGAGGTCGACGATCGGACCGTCGACGAGGGTCGCTGATGTTGCGACGTCGGCCGGGAAGGGGAGCGGCGCCGTCTCGCCGGTCATCAAAGCGGGCCTGCGACCCTCGATCATCAGCCGCATACCCTTGCCCTGAAGGATCGACAGCGTGCGGTCGATACCGGGGAAGCTGGAGAAGGGGCCATCGGTGGCGACGGTCGCCATGCTGACGCGCCAGTCGAAATCGGCAAGCGACGCCTTCTCGGGGAAAATGGCGATCTCCACCGTCTCACCGCCGCCGTTCTTCCAGGGCATGCGCTTGTAGTCTTTCGCGCGCAGCACCTTCATGGCGTGCCTCCTTCGATCAGTGTGCGCATGCGGGCGAAGTCGCCGTTGAGCGGCCGGTCGTCGGCATAGGTGGGGATTTCCGAGCGAATGCGCCGGTAAAGCGCGTCGGTGCGTGCGGCGCGGCCACGCGGCTGCAGGTCATAGGCCTGCGACGCCGCAAGCAGTTCGATCGAAAGGATCGTTTCGAGGTTGTCGGCGATGGCAAGTGCCTTCCAGGCGGCCGGCGTCGCATGCGTCAGGATGTCCTCCTGCAGCGCCGAGGTGATGCCGCCATCGAGGCTGGCGGGGGCCGCGAGGCGCCGGTTTTCAGCGGAAAGGGAAGCGGCGGTGTACTGGGCGATCATCAAGCCGGAGGCAACACCGCTATCGCCGGCGAGGAAGGCCGGCAGGCGGCTCACCAGCGGATTGACGAGCCGGTCGATGCGGCGCTCGGAGATGGCAGCGACTTCGGCAACGGCGACGGCCAGGCTGTCCATGGCAAGGCCGAGGGCAGCCCCGACCGCATGGGCCTGCGAATGCACCTCCGGCGCTTCGGGCGTGCCCGACACGGCCGGGTTGTCGGTGAGGCTTGCAAGCTCGCGGTCAACGACGTCGGCGACGTGGGCCAGTGCATCGCGGGCAGCGCCATGGACATGCGGCACGGCACGAAGGCTTAAAGGATCCTGCGTGCGGGTGCCCGCGGTCTCGGCGAGCATCGGGCTGCCGGCAAGAAAATCGCGCAGGGATGCTCCGACCTCATCCAGCCCCTTGGAGCGGCGAAGCGCCAATGGACCGGCGGCAAAGGCATTCGCCTGGCTGCCGAGGTTTTCATAGGTCATCGCGGCGGCGGCATCCGCCCAGTCGAAGAGGTGCGTAGCGCGCGACAGTGCCAATGCCGCAAGGCCGGTGGCGCAGGGCGTGCCGTTGACAAGGCTCAGGCCCTCCTTGGCTTCGAGCCTGAGCGGCTTGAGGCCGATCCGCGCGAGCGCCTCGACGCCGCTGATCTTGCCCTTGCCGTCATCGACGGTGCCGTGGCCGATCAGCACGAGGCCGATTGCGGCCGCATGGGTGAGATAGCCGACCGAGCCGCGCGAGGGGATGTCGGGGATGAGGTTGGCGTTGAGCAGTGCCAGCAGCGGCTCGACCGTCTCGATGCGCACGCCGGAATAGCCGTGGGCGAAGTTGGCGATCTGGGCGGCCATCACCGCCCGGGCTTCGGGCCGGGCGAGCGGTTCGCCAACGCCGCAGGAATGGCTGAGGATGATGTTGCGCGATAGCGCCTGCTGGTTCTCGCGGTCGATGACGACGTCGCAGAGCGCGCCGACACCGGTGTTGATGCCGTAGCCGCGGATGCCGCGCTCGACCAGAGCGTCGACGACCCGGCGAGCGTGGACGATGCGCTGGCGTGCTGCATCGGAAAGCGCGAGCGGTGCGCCATTGGCGACCGCTGCGATTTGCTTCCAGGTCAGTGGTGCATCGAGGACTACATTCTCACTCATGGGCTTCCGGTCGTCCCTGTCGGCGTTGCACGAAGCGGGCAACGTAATCGTTGGCCGGCCGTTCCAGAATATCGTCCGGCGTGCCGACCTGCACCACCTGGCCGTCCTTGAGGATGGCGATTTCCGAACCGATGCGCAGCGCCTCGTCGAGATCATGGGTGATGAAGACGATGGTCTTTGAAAGGTTCTGCTGCAACTGCAGCAACTGGTCCTGCATGTCGGCGCGGATCAAGGGGTCGAGTGCCGAGAAGGCCTCGTCCATCAGGATCACATCGGTATCGGCGGCCAGCGCCCTAGCCAAGCCGACGCGCTGCTTCATGCCGCCGGAAAGCTGATGCGGGTACTTGGCGTCGTAGCCGGCAAGGCCGACGGTCTCGATCCATTTCATGCCGATGTCGCGGGCCTCGGCCTTGGGCAGGCCGCGCACGCGCTGGCCGTAGACGACGTTCTGCAGCACGGTGCGATGCGGCATCAGCGCGAAACTCTGGAACACCATGCTGACGCGGTGCATCCGGAAGGTGCGCAGCGCTTTGGCGTCGAGGTCCAGGATGTTGCTGCCGTCGAACGCCACTTCGCCGCTGGTCGGCTCGATCAGCCGGTTGATGTGGCGCACGAGGGTCGACTTGCCGGAGCCGGAAAGCCCCATGATTACGAAGATCTTGCCGGCGCCGATCGTCAGGCTGACATTGTTGAGGCCGACGCTGCAGCCGGAGCGGGCGAGGATTTCGGACTTGTTGAGCCCTTCCTTGGCCATGGCGAGCGCGGCTTTCGCGTCCTGCCCGAAGATCTTGTAGACGTTTCGGATCTCGATATCAGCCATTGCGGGGATCCTCCGTCCGGCTCTTGCCGAAGCCTTGCGTGATGCGGTCGAGAACGATCGCGAGAATGACGATGCCGATACCGGCTTCCAGCCCCTTGCCGACGTCGAGCGTCTGGATGCCGTTCAGCACCTGCTCGCCGAGGCCGCGGGCGCCGATCATCGAGGCGACGACCACCATCGACAGCGCCATCATGATCGTCTGGTTGAGGCCGGCCATGATTGTCGGCGTGGCGAGTGGCAGCTCGACACCGAAGAGGATCTGGTTGGGGCTGCCGCCGAAAGCGGTCGCTGCTTCCACCACTTCATGGTCGACCTGGCGGATGCCAAGATCGGTAAGGCGAATGAGTGGCGGCACGGCATAGATGATGGTGGCGAGGATCGCCGGGACCTTGCCGAGGCCGAAGAGCATCAAGGCCGGGATCAGGTAGACGAAGCTCGGCATGGTCTGCATGACGTCGAGCACCGGCAGGGTGATGCTGCGCACGGTCCGGCTCTTGGCGACGAAGATGCCCATCGGCACACCGATGACGACGGAGACGATCGTTGCCATCAGCATCAGGGCGAGCGTCTGCATCGTCAGGTCCCAGAGGCCGAGCACGCCGACGAAGAACAGCAGCACGCCGACGGCGACCGTCAGGGTCCAGCGCTTCGAGCTTTGCCAGGCGAGCGCCATGAAGATCAGGATGACGACCCACCAGGGCAGGCCGCGCAGGATCCATTCGATGAATAGAACGGCTTTCAGAATGACGGCGCTGATCGCCTTGAAGACCCAGCCATAACCGCTGACCAGCGCCTGGATGAAATCGTTCACCGGCCCGCGAATGGAGAGATTGAGAGAATCCGGAAACATCGGATGCGTTCCTTGCTCGGGCTGCCAGCGGACACAGATCGGCCGCCGGCGGCACTTGCCACGGGTATGTGGCCGGCCGCCGGATCGGGCTTCATCGCCGCGCTAGACGCGGCGATGAAGCCCAAGTCAGCGGCTGGTCGCGATTACTTGAGGCTGGCTTCGATCTTGCCGCGGGCTTCGTCGGAAACCCACTTGCCCCAGACATCGGCCTTGGTTTTCAGGAACTCGGCGGCCGCTGCCGTCGCGTCGACCTTGTTGTCGGCCATGTAGGCGAGACTGCCGTTGACGGCGTCGAGCGGGAAAGTCGCCTTTTCGAGGATGGCGATGATTTCAGGGGCTTCCTGCGCGAAGGTGCTGTTGACGCCGTAGGAGACGTCGACCGACGGGAACGCGCAGCCCTGCTCGCGCTTGCCGTTGGCACTCGAAAGCTCCTTCCAGCACTCCTCGCTATAGGCCGGCTCCTCGAGTTGCACGAGCTTGAACTTGCCCATGATCGCCGTCGGCGACCAGTAGTAGAAGAGGATCGGTTCGCCCTGGAGGTAAGCGGACGTGATGGCGGAATCGAGCGCCGTGCCGGTGCCCGGGCGGAAGTTCACATAGGTTTCGCCGAGCTTGTAGGCTTCGAGCTTGGCGGAGCTGACGCCCTCGCAGGTCCAGCCCGAAGGGCAGTTGAGGAAGCGGCCCTTGCTGGGCTCTTCCGGATCGGCGAAGAGCTCGACGATCTTCGGATCGGAGAGCTGCGACACGCTCTTCAGATCCGGCGCCTTGGCTTCAAGGCTGCGCGACGCATCGCCCTTGATGACGTATTCCGGCACGAACCAGCCTTCGCTGGCGCCGACGAAGGTCTTGCCGACGGCGACGACCTTCTTTTCCTCGACCGCCTTGTTCCAGACGTCCGAACGGCCGAGCCATTCCTCGGCGAAGATCTGGACGTCGTTGTTGGCGGTTGCCTGTTCCAGCGTCACCGAGTTGCCGGGGATCGAATCCACCTGGCAGTCGTAGCCCTTGGCAAGAATGGTCTTCATCACTTCGGTGATGAAGGCGCCGCTTTCCCAATCGATGCCGGCGAACATGACGGTCTTGCCGTCGCCGCAATACGAAGCGCTGGCGCTGCCGGTGGAGGCCGCGAGCACGAGGCCGGTTGCGGCCAGGGTGAGTTTCAATTTGTTGATCGACATTAAGCTGTTCCCTGATTTGATTTTTGGCTTTGACGATTACTTCAGTTTCATCAGCACCCGCGCAAAGGCGCGGTCGATATCGTCCTCCCGGTCGTGGCGTCCGTTCCGGATCTTCCACGCGCCCGCGACCATGACGTCGCGGACAGTCTCGCCGCCGAGTGCAAAGAGCCAGCGGTCGAGGATCTGGTTGTCGGTGGCGGCGGCGATGTAGGGATTGCTGCCGTCAAGCACGACGAAATCGGCGCGCGCGCCGACGGTGATGCCGGCCGCCTTCTGACCGGCGGCCTGGGCGCCGCCCTTGAGCGCCGCGTCGAAGATGGTTCGGCCGATCGAGGCGCCCGGCCCGGTGGCCAGCCGGTTGCGGCGGCGGTCGCGCAGGCGCTGGCCGTATTCGAGCAGCCGCAACTCCTCGGCGACGCTGGTCGCCACGTGGCTGTCGGTGCCGACGCCGATGACGCCGCCTTCGGCCATGAAATCGACCGCCGGGAAAATGCCGTCGCCGAGATTGGCCTCGGTCGCCGGGCAGAGACCGGCAACGGCGCCCGAACGCGCCAGACGCTGCCGTTCGCTTTCCGTCAGATGCGTTGCGTGGATTGCGCACCAGCGTGCGTCGACGGGCATTTCATCGAGCAGCCACTCGACCGGGCGGCGGCCACTCCAGGCGAGGCTGTCGTCGACTTCCTTGGTCTGCTCGGCCACATGGATGTGGATCGGACCGGCAACGGGTGCGGCATCGAGGATGATGCGCATCTCCTCGGGCGTTGCGGCGCGCAGCGAATGGATGGCGTAGCCGAGCGTATGGCCGGCGTCGCGGCAGAGCGGCGCGAGCCGCTCAAGCAGTGCGAGGAAATGATCAGGATCGTGCAGGAACGGCCGCTGGCCGGGGTTGGGCGCGACGCCGCCGAAATTGGCGTGGGCGTAGAAGACAGGCAAATGCGTGAGGCCGATGCCGGTCGTGCGGGCGGCAGCGAGAATGCGCAGCGACATTTCGGCCGGGTCGGCATAGGGGGTGCCGTCGGCCTGGTGGTGCAGATAGTGAAACTCGGCGACGTGGCCGAAACCGCCCTTCAGCATTTCCATATAGAGCTTGGCGGCGATCGCCTCGACGTCGTCAGGGGTTACCAGCCCGACGGTGCGATACATTTCCTCGCGCCAGGTCCAGAAGCTGTCGTCACCGCTGCCCGCCACTTCGGCAAGGCCGGCCATGGCGCGCTGGAAGGCGTGGGAGTGAAGGTTGGCGATCGCCGGGATCAGCGGGCCGGCCGTGCGCTCGTCGCCGCTAGCGGCGGTGGTGCCGGTTTCGATCGTTGCGGTGCGACCGGAAGCGTCGAGCGAAATCGCGACGTTTTCGGCCCAGCCGCCGGGCAGGAGAGCCCGTTCTGCAAAGATCCGGTTGACGGGAAAACTAGCCATGTGCATTTTCCTGTACGTAGTTGTATATGGAACTATAGATATTTTACGCTGGCGCGCAAGCGTGAAATGAACGAAAAGATTCGAGGGCGAATGCGCATGATTTGTTCGGCGGCGCGGAAAGGCGGGGCTTGAGTTGATGACGGCACTGGGAAAACGGAACGAGACAATCGCTTTCGAAGACGGCCCGATGCCGCGCTACGAGGCGGTCAAGCAGTTCATCCGCAGCCGCATCGAGAGCGGCGAATGGCCCGCCCATCATCGCATCCCCTCGGAAAACGAGATCGTTGCCGACCTCGGCGTCAGCCGCATGACCGCCAACCGGGCGCTGAGGGAACTGGCAACCGAAGGCGCGATCACGCGGGTGCAGGGCGTCGGTTCTTTCGTCGCCGCGCACAAGGGCAGCACCGCGCTGCTTGAAGTCCGCAACATTGCCGACGAGATCCATGAACGTGGCCACGCCCATACGTCGTTGATGACGCTGCTCAAGGAAGAGGTCGCGACGCCTGACATCGGCTATGCACTCGGGCTTGCCACCGGCGCCCGCGTCTTCCATTCGATCATGGTGCACTCGGAAAACGGCCTGCCGATCCAGATCGAGGATCGTTTCGTCAATCCGGCGATCTGCCCGCGCTATCTGGAGCAGGATTTCCAGGCGATGACGCCGAACGCCTATCTGACGGCGATGGCGCCGATCACCCGCACCGAGCAGATCGTCGAAGCGGTCGCACCGCAGCTCTGGGAATGCAAGTTGCTCGGCATCGACCGCAACGAACCGTGCCTGATGATCCGGCGCCGCACGTGGTCGGACGCAGGCAATGTGACGACAGCGCGGCTGCTCTATCCCGGCACGCGCTATCGGCTCGAAGGCATGTCGCAGTAGGTTGCGGGTGGGTGTAATCGGGAAGCCGCACATCTTTTCCTTGATCCCGCTCTATTCTCGACAACATTCCGGTCGATTCGGAGGATCGACCGCCTAAGGGGAGGATGACGAGATCATGGTTGAGGACCCGCTGAAGCTTCGCACCGAGCTCCCGAGACCCGATGTCGGAGCCGAGGAGGCGCGTTCGCTGCTCGCCGAACACTATGGCCTGTCGGGCACGATCAGCGAACTCGGCAGCCAGCAGGACCGCAACTACCGTCTCGACACCGGCGAGCGGCGCTATGTGCTGAAGATATGCCGGGCGGAATACGAGCCGCTGGAACTGGAAGCGCAGAATGCGGCCTTGCGGCACCTTGGCAAACGTCTGCCGACGGCACGCGTTGCGGAGGTCGTGCCCTCTCTCAAGGGCGAGGCGATCGAGAGCGTTGCCGTCCGCGGCGCGGATTATCGCATCCGCTTGCTCACCTATCTCGAAGGCGAACCGCTCACCCGGCGCAAACATCTGTCGCGCGAAGCCGTGGCTGCTCTCGGCGGCCTGGCGGGTCAGCTCGCGTCGGCATTGGAGGACTTCGAGCATCCGGGGCTCGAGCGGGAACTGCAATGGGATCTGAGGCGCGCCGGCCCCGTCGTCCTGCATCTGCTTACCGATATGGCGGACCAGCAGCGCAAGAAGCGCATCGCTGAAGTGATGGTCGGCGCCATGCGGCGGTTGCAGCCGCTTACCCCTGAACTCAGGACCCAGGCGATCCACCATGACGTCACCGACGACAATGTGGTCAGCCGGCTCGACGCCGCCGGCCGGGCGATGCCGGACGGCGTCATCGATTTCGGCGATATCCTCAATGGCTGGCTGGCTGCCGAACTCGCTGTCACCTGCGCCTCGCTGCTGCATCATGCGGATGGAGACCCGTGGTTCATCCTACCCGCGGTCAAGGCGTTTCATGCGGCATGCCCGTTGACCGAGGTGGAACTGAAGGCGCTTTGGCCGCTGATCGTCGCGCGCGCTGCGGTGCTGGTCGCAAGCTCCGAACACCAGCTCTCCCGCGAGCCCGACAATGCTTACGTCGAGGGCAATGCCGCGCATGAGCGGGAGATCTTCGAGGTCGCGTCGTCGGTGCCTTCTGCGCTGATGGAGCACGCCATTCTTTCGGCCGTCGGCTTTGCGCCGGTATCGGCCCAGGTGACCGGGGAGAGCCTCATCCAGGGGCTCGGCCCCACTGACGTGCGCCAGATCGACCTCTCGATCCTGAGCCCGCTGTTGCCAGAGGAGCGCTGGCAGCACCAGGGATTGCCGATCTCGCTGCTGCAACACGCCGCCCATGCAATCGGCATCGCGACGACGCGCTATGGCGAATACCGGATGACGGAGACCCAGTTGCGGTCACCGAAGCCCGATGCCACCTTCGCACTGCATGTCGACATTTGCCTGGAGGCCGGTCGCGAGATTGTCGCTCCCTTTGCCGCCCGTATCGTCCGGCGGGACGGGCTGCTGGTGCTCGAAGGGGCCGAAGCCAGCCTGTTTCTCGAGGGCGTGGAAGCCGGTGCCGACCTCGAGGAGACGATCGTTGCTGGTGCCGTGCTGGGCGTCGTCTCCGGTGAACAGCACTCCTACGGCCTGATCCGCGTCCAGCTTTGCCGCGAGCATGGTCTCGTGCCTCCGCTTTTCGTCGTGCCGCGTCAGGCGGCGGCGTGGAAGCACCTGTGCCCGTCGCCGGCCGGCGTCCTCGGCTTCGAATGCGATGGGCCGGAGCCGCACAGCGAAACACTGCTTGCCCGCCGCCAGCAGCACTTCGCCAAGCCGCAGAAGAACTACTACCTGAAACCACCGCAGATCGAGCGCGGCTGGAAGGACCATTTGTTCGACATCGAGGGCCGCAGCTATCTCGACATGGTCAACAACGTTACCATTCTCGGCCATGGGCATCCGCGGCTTGCAGCCGCGGTGGGGCGGCAATGGTCGCTGCTCAACACCAATTCGCGTTTTCACTATGCCTCCGTCGCCGAATTCTCGACGCGGCTTGCAGCGCTCGCGCCGGATGGGCTTGACACGGTGTTTCTGGTCAACAGCGGCTCGGAGGCGAACGATCTGGCACTGCGGCTCGCCTGGGCCTATTCCGGCGCGCGCAACATCGTGAGCCTGCTCGAGGCCTATCACGGCTGGACGGTCGCGAGCGACGCAGTGTCGACCTCGATCGCCGACAATCCGCAGGCGCTCGAAACCCGCCCGGCCTGGGTACATCCGGTCACCGCGCCCAACACCTATCGCGGCGAGTTCCGCGGCGCCGACACGACCGACAGCTATGTGCGCTCCGTCGTCAAGAAACTGACCGAGCTGGACGCGGCGGACGAGAAGCTCGCGGGCTTCATCTGCGAACCGGTCTACGGCAATGCCGGCGGTATTCCGCTGCCGAAGGGCTATCTCGACGCGGTCTATGCCATGGTGCGGGCCCGCGGCGGCGTCTGCATCGCCGACGAGGTGCAGGTCGGTTATGGTCGCCTCGGAGACTATTTTTGGGGCTTCGAGGAGCAGGGCGTCGTGCCCGATATCATTACCGTCGCCAAGGGCATGGGCAACGGCCATCCGCTCGGCGCCGTCATCACCCGCCGCGAGATCGCCGATGCGCTGGAGAAGGAGGGGTACTTCTTCTCGTCCTCGGGCGGCAGCCCGGTGAGCTCCGTCGTCGGGCAGGTGGTCCTGGATATCCTGACCGAAGAACGGTTGCCGGAAAACGCACAGGTGGTCGGCGGCTATCTGAAGGCGCGGCTCGAAGCGCTAGGGCAGCACTTCCCGCTGATCGGCGCGGTGCATGGCATGGGACTCTATCTCGGCGTCGAATTCGTGCGCGATCGGGAGACCCTGTCGCCGGCGACCGAGGAGACGGCGGCGATCTGCGACCGCCTGCTCGATCTCGGCGTCATCATGCAGCCGACCGGCGACCACCTGAACGTGCTGAAGATCAAGCCGCCGCTCTGCCTATCCCGCGAGAGCGCCGACTTTTTCGCCGACATGCTGGGCCGGGTGCTGGAGGAGGGCTGGTAAAGGCGAAAACGCCGCGGGGAGGGCCGCGGCGTCTCGTTGGCGCTTTTCCTTGGATGAGCAATTCCAAACGGGAGACTTTGCCGGAACTGCTCCTGGGGATCAGCGTGCCGGCGGGGCGTACATCAGGCCGCCCTGGCTCCAGAGTTTGTTGAGACCGCGATCGATCTTCAGCGGGCTGTCCTTGCCGAGGTGGCGTTCAAAGACTTCGCCATAGTTGCCGACGGCGGAAACCACCTGGTAGGCCCACTTCGGGTCGAGCCCCAGCGACTTGCCGGCTTCGTTCTCGATGCCGAGGAAGCGCTTCTGGGCGTTCGTGCCGCTTTCGAGAAGCTTTGCGGCATTGTCCTTGGTGATGCCGAGTTCTTCGGCTTCGGTCAGCGCGAACAGCGTCCAGCGCACGATCTTGAACCACTGATCGTCACCCTGGCGGACGGCCGGACCGAGCGGCTCCTTGGAGATGACTTCAGGCAGCACGACGAAACGATCGGGGTCGTTCAGCGTCAGGCGCTGGGCATAAAGCGCAGAAGCGTCGGTCGAATAGACGTCGCAGCGGGCGGTGTTGAAGGCTTGGATCGTTTGGTCGGCCTTTTCGAAGGCGACGACCTGGTACTGGATGTTGTTGGCGCCGAAATAGTCGGCCATGTTCTGTTCGGTCGTCGTGCCGGTCTCGGTGCAGACGGAGGCGCCCGAGAGTTCCTTGACGCTCTTCACGCCGAGGTCGTTGCGCACCATGAAGGCCTGGCCGTCATAGTAGTTGACGCCGACGAAGCTCATGCCGAGATCGGTGTCGCGCGACAGCGTCCAGGTGGTCTGGCGCGACAGAAGGTCGGCCTCGCCCGACTGCAGCGCGGTGAACCGCTCCTTGGTCGACAGCGGTACGTATTTCACCTTGTCGGGATTACCGAGCGCTGCGGCAGCCACCGCACGGCAGAAATCGATGTCGAAACCGGTCCATTCGCCCTTGTCGTTGGGGGCGGAAAAGCCGAGCACGCCCTGGCTGACACCGCAGCGAAGTTCGCCGCGTTCCTTGATGACGTCGAGCATGCCGGCGTTGGCGGCGGTGCCGGCAAGAAACGCCGTGCTCGCCAGTGCCAGAACTCCAAATTTCACTCCAAGTTTCATTGTCCTGTTCTCCTCATTGATGTTTTTAGGGCATGCGTCTTCGTGCCGGGATGCGTGTCGGGCACCCCGGTCATTGCGTTTGGTTTTTCTGCTGTTCGACCCGGCCTTAACCGAGCGTCCTTGCGACGTCCGCAAAAGTCTCTTCGAGCACGGCGAGCAGGTGATCGGCATCGCGTTTCGAGAAGATCATCGGCGGGCGCATCTTCAAGATGTTGTCATGCGGGCCTTCGGTGCCCATCAGCACGCCGCGGCGGCGGGCGCCGTTGGAGACGGCGCGGGCGAATTCGGTTGCCGGTGCCTTGGTCTTGCGGTCGGTGACAAGTTCGATGCCGAGGAAGAGACCCATGCCGCGCACATCGCCGATCACCTCGTAGCGGGTCTGCATGGCGCGGAAGGCATCTATCAGATAGTTGCCGACCGAAAGCGCATTGCCGCGCAGATCCTGCCCTTCGATCACGTCAAGCACCGCGAGACCGACGGCGCAGGAGACCGGGTTGCCGCCGAAGGTATTGAAATACTCCATGCCGTTGTTGAAGCTGTCGGTCACCTCGCGGGTGGTGACGACGGCTGCGAGCGGATGGCCGTCGCCGATCGGTTTGCCCATGGTGACGACGTCAGGCACGACGCCTTGGGTCTCGAAGGCCCACCAATGGCTGCCGACGCGGCCGAAACCGACCTGCACTTCGTCTGCGATGCAGACGCCGCCGGCCTCGCGTACGAGGCGATAGACTTCCTTCAGGTAGCCCTCCGGCAGGAACACCTGGCCGGCGACGCTCGGGATCGATTCCGCGATGAAGAAGCCCGGGCCTTCGCCCTTGGCCTTCATCGTCGCGATCAGTTCGGCGACGCTTTCGGCAAACCGCTTGCCGTGTTCCTCGACCGGCCAGTCGGCCGGTGCATGGTAGCTGTCGGGAATGGTGGCCACATGCACATGCGGCTTCGGTCCCTTGCCGCCCTTGCGGCGGAACTTGTAGGGGCTGATATCGATCAGCTCCTGCGTCGTGCCGTGATAGGACCAGTCGAGCGTGATCGCATTCTCGCGGCCCGTATGGACGCGCATCAACCTCAGCGCCAGGCTGTTGGCCTCGGAACCGCTGTTGACGAAGCCGGCGACCGTCAATTCCTTCGGCAGCGTTGCCGTCAGCCGCTCGGCATAGGCGACGATGTTGTCGTGCAGGTAGCGGGTGTTGGTGTTGAGGATCGCCGCTTGCTTTGCCATCGCCTCGACCACTGCCGGATGGGCGTGACCGATGTGGCAGACGTTGTTGAAGCAATCGAGATAGGCGCGGCCGCTGTCGTCGATCAGCCAGACGCCTTCGCCGCGCACGAACTTGATCGGCTTGTCGTAGGAGATCGAAAGGTTCGGCAGGAGCAATTCCTTGCGGCGCTTGACGATCTCGTCGTGCGAGCGGCCTTTCTTCTCGTAGAACTCCTCGGCGATCCCGGCGAAGGTGCGCGCATCGGGGAAGAGTTCGGCCCAGACGTCGAGGAACTGCGGCTCGCCGACGCCGAGGATTTCGGTCGCCGACAGAGCGATGTCGGTCGAAAGCTGCAGGTGCAGATGCGGCGCCCAGCCGCCATTTTCCTTCGGCGCTCCCATCTCGCCGACAAGCGCGCCGGCCGCAAGCTGGTCGCCGGCCTTGATGCGTCCCATGGCTTCGTGCGCCATATGACCCCAGAGCGTGACGAAGGGCGGGCATCCCTCGGGCTCATGGCGAAGTGCTATCAGGCAGCCATAACCGAGCGGGTCCTTCTCGATCTCGACGCTGACGACGGTTGCGGCAAGCGGGGTGTAGAGCCTGGTGCCGGCGGCCATGAACAGGTCGAGCCCGAGATGGCGAGTGCGGCGGGTGTGGTCGATGAAGCGCGATACGAACATCTCGCCGGCATAGACGGTGCGTTCCTCGCCAAAAGGTCCGATGCCGAGTTCGACGCCATGCGCGCGACAATAGTCTTCCCAGATCGCCTGGGCTTCATCCGGCTGTTCGCCAGCGGATTTTACCGTCATCGGGTGGGTGGGGTCGCCATAGGGGACGAGCGCTGCCGGATAGGTGGCGGCGGGGCGTTCGAGCAGTGGCTTCAGCGACTTGCGGTTCGCGTTGATCCAGGCGGCAACCTTGCGGGCGCCGGATGTTGCCTCGAAGCCGCAGGCATGCCGCAGGATGGCGGTGGCGAAACGCGGGTTCATCCGGTCGAGCTTGCGCAAAAGCGTCCAGGCCGGCCGTTCGCTGATGGCGAGATAGGGATTGTCGTCGGTATGGGCGCGGCGGGACGCCGAGATCGTGACCGACGTGACGAGGCGCATCGCGATGAGATCGAAGAGCAGATCGACCTCTTCTTCCGCCAGCGGATACTCCGCATGGAAGCCACGGGCGATTGCCGCAGCGGCGCCGATCGGATCGGGATGGTCGAGCCCGGCATAGGCGGCGGCGATCGCCACCTCTGCAATCACGGGCGCATGCAGGGCGTCGCCGAAATCGATGAGGCCGGAAATGGTGTCGTGATCGACTTTATCGACCAGCACGTTCCAATCGTTGGCGTCGTTGTGAATGACGGCGGCACGAAGGGTTGCAAGTCGTGGTGCCACGGTCTTTTCGAAGCGGACAAGGAAGCGTTCGAGCAAGGCACGGTCTTCGGCCGAGGTGACGTGGTGCAGCCGGTCGGCCGAACGGCCGGCATGGCGGATATCCCAGTCGAGATCGCGCAGCGCGCCCGGATGCATGAAGCCCTTGAGCGAGGCATCGAAGCGGCCGAGCATCCGTCCGAGCGACTGTAGCGCCGCATCGTTGCGCCCGGTTTCGGCAAGCGGCAGGCCCTCGACCCAGCTGACGAGCCGCAGGCGGTGGGTGACGCCGCGCGTGCTCGTGGTCGAAGCAAGGCTCGTGCCTGACAGCGTCGGGCGGATATGCGGCACCGGCAGGTCGGCGGCATGGGCGCCGACGTGGCTGAGCAGTGCGGTCTGGAAATCGCTTTCGACCTCGGGCTCGGCACCATTGATGATCTTCAGAATGGAGATGCTGCCGTCCTCAGCCTCGACCTTGAAGTTCTGATCGCGTTCGCTGGCAAGCAGCGAGAGTGCGCCGGAGAGGCCGTAATGCTCCTTCAGCAAGGCGGCTGCCGCTTCGGTCGAAAAGTCGGGCGTGGTCTTCAGCATATCGTTCATGGGGATCCTCATCTCGATGACGAGATTTGCATGGGCTGTGCTCCGATGCATCCGGCAATATGCCGGTTGCACCGGCACTATGTTTATAATAACCGTCATCTTGTCGGCGGGCACGGAGGAGGGGACATGCAGGACATCGACGCGATCGACCGCACCATCCTCAGCATTCTGTCGCAGGAGGCGCGGATCCCGATGAAGTCGCTGGCGGGCCGGATCGGGCTCTCCAGAAGTGCGACGACCGAGAGGGTCACGCGACTGGAAAAGGCCGGCGTCATTCGCGGCTATCGCGCCGATATCGGCCAGCTGGACGAGGGCACCATTCAGGCCTTTCTGCTGGTGACGCTGAAGCGCACGCCATCGATCGGCGTGCTCGACCGGCTTGCCGGTTTCTCTGCGGTCCGCAAGGTGTCCTCCGTCAGCGGCCAGCTGGATCTCGTCGTCGAGGTCGAGGTCGGCTCGATCAATGCGCTCAACGAGCTGCGCAACGAGGTGGCGACGATGGACAATGTCGAGGATCTGACCACCTCGATCGTGCTTAGGCGGGATATCGAGCGAAGCTGATACGCCGCCAGCGGAACCGAGGGCGCCTCGTCAGCCCTCGCTCAGCAGCTCCGCCTGCGGAGCAAGCCGTTCGAGCAGCGAGCGGCGCACGCGGCCGATGTCGCGCATCGGTGGCTCGCCGAAATGGCGGGCATATTCGCGACTGAACTGCGACTGGCTTTCATAACCCACCTGATGGCCGGCATCGCCGGCGTCGAGACTCTCCTCCAGCATCAGCCGCCGGGCCTCCTGCAACCGAAGCTGTTTCTGGTATTGCAGGGGGCTCATCGCGGTGATCGCCTTGAAGTGATGGTGTAGCGACGAGACGCTCATGGAAACACGGTTAGCGAGATCGTCGATCCGCAAGGGCCGCGAATAGTGTTCCTTCAGCCAGGCGACTGCGCGGCCGACCTGATGCGGCTGGCTGTCGGTCGTCGCCATCTGTCTGAGGCGATGGCCGTGCGGCCCGGTCAAAAGCCGGTAGAGGATTTCCTGCTCGATCAGTGGCAGCAGCGCAGGGATATCGTCCGGCCGCTCGAGCAGACGCAGCAAGCGAAGTGCGGCATCTTCGAGTTCGACAGTGATCTTGCTAACGCTCATGCCGCGCACGGAGGCGGCGGGTGCCGGCAGCTGCGACAGGGACGCAAGCAGCGCCTGGATCTTACCCGGATCGAGCGTGAAGGCCATGCTGAGATAGGGCTCGTCTGCAGAGGCCTGGCAGACTTGGGACAGAACCGGCAGGTCGATCGACGTCAGCAGATAATCCGAGGCGCCGTAGATCAGCGTCTCTTCGCCGAGAACCACGCGCTTTGCTCCTTGCACGATGATCGCCAAACTCGGCCTGTAGGCGGAGCAGTTAACCGGGGCGTCGCCGCCGTGGCGGTGCAGGCTCAGGCCGGCAATCTGCGTCATGTGATCACCGTCGGTTTTGGCAAACCGGGCAATGACGTCGATCATCTCGGGACGGGCAGTCTGTCGCGTGGCTGTCATAATCTCAGGTCTTTCCAGCGGCTTAGCGTTGTGTGAGGCAACGCTCAGATAGGGTCTCGACGTGCCATCTCCAGGATGTCGCTGTCAATCTTGTAGGATCGTGCAAAAACTTTGCAGGATCGCTCTAACGCTTGCAGCGTGCGCACCCTCATAGTCCTGATGCGTCAGGCCGGGCTCCCTCCGGACCTGCACCCTTTCCCAAAATGAGGACAGACTGATGGCCATTGCAAGAGGATATGCGGCGACCGATGCGTCGAAGCCGCTGACGCCCTTCACCTTCGAACGCCGCGAACCGCGCGACGACGACGTGGTGATCGAGATCAAATATTGCGGCGTCTGCCACTCGGACATCCACCAGGCCCGCAACGAATGGGGCAACTCGGCGTTCCCGATGGTTCCGGGCCACGAGATCGTCGGCATCGTCACGGCGGTCGGCTCCAAGGTGACCAAGTTCAAGGTCGGCGACCGCGCCGGCGTCGGCTGCTTCGTCGATTCCTGCACCACCTGCGCTACCCGCGATCTGGATCTGGAACACTACATGCCCGGCCTGGTCGTGACCTATAACGGCGTCGAAGCCGACGGCAAGACACCGACCCAGGGCGGCTACTCCGACAGCATCGTCGTCAAGGAAGGCTACGTTCTGTCGATCCCCGAGAACCTGCCGCTCGACGCTGCGGCACCGCTGCTTTGCGCCGGCATCACGCTCTATTCGCCGCTGCGCCACTGGAAGGCCGGCCCCGGCAAGAAGGTCGCGATCGTCGGCATGGGCGGTCTCGGACATATGGGCGTCAAGCTGGCGCATGCCATGGGCGCAGACGTGACCGTTCTCAGCCAGACGCTTTCCAAAAAGGAAGACGGGCTGAAGCTCGGCGCCGATCACTACTATGCCACCAACGACCCCGAGACCTTCACGGCGCTGGCGGGCACGTTTGACCTGATCATCTGCACGGTTGCCGCCGAGATCGACTGGAACGCCTACCTCAACCTGCTCAAGGTCGATGGCGATCTGGTGCTGGTCGGTATTCCGGAGAACGCCGTGCCGGTGCATGCCTTCTCGCTGGTGCCGGCGCGCCGCAGCATTTCCGGCTCGATGATCGGCTCGATCAAGGAGACCCAGGAAATGCTCGACTTCTGCGGCGAACACGACATCGTTTCGGAAATCGAAACGATCCGCATCCAAGAGATCAACGAAGCCTATGAACGCGTCGTCAAGAGCGACGTGCGTTATCGGTTTGTCATCGACATGGCATCGCTGCAGGACGCCGCCTAAGCTGAAAGCAGACGGCCCGGGATCTGTGTAGATCCCGGGCCGTTCTCCTATTTTTCTGCGACAGAGGCTCACACCAGCGGCAGCGGCCCGTCGTTCTTGATCTCTTCCATGACAGCATAGGTGCGGGTCTCCTTGACGCCCGGGAGCGTCCAGAGAACCTGGCCGAGGAAGTTGCGGTAGGCCGCCATGTCCTCGAACCGCGTCTTGACCAGATAGTCGAAGCCGCCTGCCACCATGTGACATTCGAGCACGGCCGGCGCCTGTTTGACGGCGGCGGCGAACTGGTCGAAGACGTCGGGCGTCGTCTTGTCGAGCATGACCTCGATGAAGACCAGCAGCCCAAAGCCGAGCTTCTGCGGGTCCAATCGCGCGCCGAAGCCCGAGACGTATCCCTCCTTCAACAGCCGGCGCAGGCGTTCGCTGGTCGCGGTCGGCGACAGGCCGATGCGATCGGCAAGCTCCAGATTGGTGATGCGGCCGTCCGCCTGGAGAATGTTGAGAATTCGTCGGTCAATCTTGTCGATCTGATGCATCGTGCCTCCCAACCGTGCCTCAGGCGGCAAGTCGCGTTTCCGCGAGCTTCACCCAGTAGGAAATGCCGTGCGGGATCGCCTCGTCGTTGAAGTCATAGGCCGGGTGATGCAGCCCGGCGGTGTCACCGTTGCCCATGAAGATAAAGGCGCCGGGGCGGGCAAGCAGCATGTAGGAGAAATCCTCACCGCCCATCATCGGATCGAGCGACGGCTGGACATTGCCGGCACCGGCAATCTCGGCTGCCGCCTGCAAGGCATAACCGGTCTCGTCGGCATGGTTCACCGTTACCGGATAGTTGCGGTTGTAGGAGACCTGGACGGTCGCGCCGTAGATCTGGGCAACACCCTCGGCAATCGTGCGGATGCGGCTTTCGCCGATCTCGCGCACCTCAGGCATGAGGGTGCGCACGGTGCCGCCAAGCACGGCTTCCTGCGGAATGACGTTGTGGGCGAAACCGGCATTGAACTTGGTGACGGAGACGACGACGGAGGCGAGCGGATCGACTGTGCGCGACGCAATCGTCTGCAAGGCGGTCACGATCTGCGTTCCGACGATGATCGGATCGATCGTCTTGTGCGGCTGGGCCGCATGGCCGCCGCGGCCCTTGATGGTGATGGTGAACTCGTCGGTCGAGGCCATGATCGGGCCGACGCGGCTGCCGAACTGGCCGACGGGCATGCCCGGCATGTTGTGCATGCCGTAGACTTCGGCAATGGCGAAGCGCTCCATCATGCCGTCCTTGACCATCTCGTTGCCGCCGCCGCCGCCTTCTTCTGCAGGCTGGAAGATCACCGCGACTTGGCCGGCGAAGTTGCGGGTCTCGGCGAGATACTTCGCCGCCCCGAGAAGCATGGCCGTGTGGCCGTCGTGGCCGCAGGCATGCATCTTGCCGGATGTCTCAGAGGCCCAGTCCTTGCCGCTCGTCTCGGTGATCGGCAGCGCGTCCATGTCGGCGCGCAGACCGATGGTGCGGCCCGCGCCGAGATTGCCGCGGATGAGGCCGACGACGCCGGTGCGGCCAAGCCCCGTCACGATTTCGTCAACGCCGAACTCCTTCAGTTTCTTTTCGACGAAGGCTGCCGTATTTTCGACCGCGAACAGGAGCTCCGGATTCCTGTGCAGGTGGCGCCGCCATTCGGTGACTTCATTCTGGAGCTCGGCGGCACGGTTAAGTATCGGCATCGTTTCGTCCTGTCGGTCTGTTCGATCACTAATTGTATCTGCGTATCGGTGTGGATTGGCACGACTGCCCGTGAATGGGCTTTGCCATCTCCTCGCCATATAGGCTAAATAGCCGGACGAGACGAGGCAACAGCGGATTTTCGAGGTCCTATCGTGGTGACAGCAGGATTTTTCACGCGTGGCAAGATGAAGGCGCTCGGAGTGACGGCGGCGACATGCGCCACGCTTCTTGCGGCGCTGCCGGCTGCGGCCAATCCAAGGCTGGTCGTCGACGTCAATTCGCTGAAGGTTTACGAGCACCAGGATATCTTCCAGAAATGGTATCCGGCGTCGCTGACCAAGCTGATGACGGCCTACACGGCCTTCCGCGCCATCAAGTCCGGTCAGCTCACGCTCGAGAGCCCGGTCATCATGACCAAGAACGCCGCCGCCGAGCCGCCGAGCAAGATGTTCTACAAGCCCGGCCAGGCGATGACGCTCGACAGCGCGCTGAAGATGATGCTGGTGAAGTCGGCAAACGATGTTGCGGTCGCGATCGCCGAAACGGTCGCCGGTTCGGAGCCCGCCTTCATCGAGCGGATGAATGCAGAGGCCCGCCGCATCGGCATGACCTCCTCGAACTTCATCAATCCCAACGGTCTGCCTGGTCCCGGCCAGTACACGACCGCCCGCGACCTTGCGGTACTCGCGATCACGCTCAAGCGCGAGTTTCCGCAATACGCCTCCTATTTCTCGCTGGAAGGTTTCACCACCGGCAAGAAGGATTATCCGAACTACAACATGCTGATCGGCCGCTTCGAAGGGGCTGACGGCATGAAAACCGGCTTCATCTGCGCCTCCGGCTTCAACCAGGTTTCATCCGCCACCCGCGAGGGGCGCAGCGTCGTCTCGGTCGTGCTCGGCGAGGACAGCCTCGGTGCGCGTGCGGATGAGTCCGCACGGCTCCTGCAGATGGCACTGACGACGAACGGCAACGGCAAGCCGTCGCTGGTGCAGATCCCGGCCTATGGCGAGACGCGCGACATGGTGGCCGATGTCAGCAAGCAGATCTGCTCGAAGGCGGCCGCGAAGGTTCGCAGCGAGGGCCGCGACGAAGCCGGCCGCCAGAAGCTGCTCTCGCCCTATATCCACGAAATCAACCGGCCGCTGAAGCTTGCCTTCGCCGGGCTGATCGCCGGCAGCGGCGAAAAAGCGCCGAAGCTTGCCGGCGACCCGGCCGGCCAGGGCGATGTCGCCAATGTGCCGATCCCGGTGCCGCGGCCGACCTTCTGATCGGAGTGCATGATGGTTAGTCCCTTGTCGGCGGTGCCGGTCTCGATCCTTACCGGCTTCCTCGGTGCGGGCAAGACGACGCTGCTCAACCGGCTGCTGAAGGATCCTGATCTCTCGGATACGGCCGTTATCATCAACGAGTTCGGCGACGTGTCGATCGATCATCTGCTGGTGGAAGCCTCCGGCGACGGGGTCATCGAGCTTTCCGACGGCTGCCTCTGCTGTACCGTGCGTGGCGAACTGGTCGATACGCTTGCCGATCTCATGGACCGCATGCAGACTGGCAAGATCAAGCCGCTGAAGCGCGTCGTTATCGAAACCACCGGCCTTGCCGACCCGGCGCCAGTGCTGCAATCGGTGATCGGCAATCCGGTCATTGCGCAGAACTTCCGGCTGGATGGCGTGGTCACCGTCGTCGACGCCGTCAACGGCCTGCAGACGATCGCCAATCACGAAGAAGCGCTGAAGCAGATTGCCGTTGCCGATCGCATCGTCATCAGCAAGACCGGCCTTGCCGAAACGTCGGAGCGTGATGCGCTGACGGCGCGGATCCGCGGGCTCAATCCGCGCGCGCCGCTGATCGATGGCGACAGCGCCGAAGCCGGGCGCGCAGAGCTGTTCGATTGTGGCCTCTACGACCCGTCGTCGAAGATCGCCGATGTCGGCCGCTGGCTGCAGGACGAGGCGCACCACGACCACGATGATCATGATCATGATCATGACCATGACCATGACCACGGTCACGATCATCACGACCACGATCACCACCATGATCATGGGCACGATCATCATCACCATCACGATGTGACGCGACATGGCGGCGACATCCGCTCCTTCAGCATCGTGCACGACCGGCCGATCGAGCCTATGGCGCTCGACATGTTCATCGATCTCCTGCGCTCGGCGCATGGCGAGAAGCTGCTCCGGATGAAGGCGATCGTCGCGGTTGCCGACAGGCCGGACCGGCCGCTGGTGCTGCATGGCGTGCAGAACGTCTTCCACACGCCGGAGCGGCTCGCCGCCTGGCCGGACCCGAACGACCGTCGCACGCGCATGGTGCTGATCACCAAGGGGTTGGAAGAGGCCTTCGTCCGCGACCTCTTCGACGCCTTCACCGGCAAGCCGCGCATCGACCGGCCAGACGCCCAAGCGTTGTCTGACAATCCGCTCGCCGTGCCAGGCATGCGGTTCTAAATCACCTCAGTAATCGAAGCGTTGCCGCGCGGCAGACGTGGCGTCTTACGAGCCCTTGCGGATGAGGAACCGGTGGCCGCCGTCGGCGGGTGCGGCCTCTACAAGCTTGTGGCCGTCCTCGTTGCAGAAATGCGGAATGTCGATCACCGCCAGCGGATCGGTGGTCTCAATCTCCAGCAAGGCGCCCGGCGCCAGCGAAGTCATGCGTTTACGCGTCTTCAAAACGGGAAGGGGGCATTTAAGCCCCCTCAGGTCATAGACGATCTTCTGTTCGTCCGGCATCAATTGCCCCAGATCTTCCAGAACGGCCGCTTCTTCGGCGGCTCTTCCGTCATAACAGGCGCTTCGGCGGCCGCATCGGCTGACGGTGTCGTTGCCGTGGTCACGGCAGCGGCCTGCTGCTGGGCGGCAGGGGCCGGCGCCTTCGCCTGCTTTGCGGTCGTTGCCGGGGCGGCTTGTGTCTGCGGTGCGGCAGTAGCCTGCTGTTCAGGCGTGATGACGACCGGGGCCGGCATCTGCAACTCCGGCTCGCTCTTGGAGAACAGGCTCCAGAAGGATTTCTTCGGCTGCTCGACGGCCGCCTGCATCACTGGCTGCGGAATGGGATTGGCGGCCGGGACCGGGACGTGCTTGCCGCCATCGGTCGCCTTTTCGAGTTCCTTCTTCTGGATCTCGACGGCCTGCTTGGTTTCTTCCGCTTCCTTCTGCAAGGCGATCTTCTTTTCGAGATCGCTCGCCTTCATCATCTTGCCGGCGTCAAGCGAGTTTCCGGTCGGCGCATAGGCGAGTTCGCGGCCGACGCGCTGCTTGGCGACGATCGCCTTGCGCTCGGCTTCGCTTGGCTCGTACCAGACCATGCCGTCATACTTCTTCATCGCCTTGTCGTAGTCGGTCTGGTAGCTCTTTTCGAAGCTCGCCATCGCCACCTGCAGGGCCGGCGGCGTCGACATGGCGGGGCACTGGCCACCCGGATTGAACGGGCCGGAGGCCTGCTGGTTGAAGACGTATTTCTTCTCGCAGACATTGACTTCCGGCGGACGCTTGGTGACTTCAAACTGGTCGTAGCCGACCTTCAGCATCTTCCAGAAGTCGATATTCGGATTGTCGCGGTGCCGCGCCATGTTCTCCGCGGTCATGCGGAAGGGGAAGGCCTGCAGCTGAACGCTTTCCTGGCCGCCCTTGAAGCTATCGCGGGCGAGCGCAAAGATCTCGATCATCTGCTCGTCGGTCATCGAGTAGCAGCCCGACGACGAGCAGGCGCCGTGGATCATCAGGTGTGTGCCCTGGCGACCGTTCGCCTTGTCGTAGGCGTTGGGATAGCCGGTGTTGATCGCCAGATAGTAGTTGGAATTGGGGTTCATCTGGCGCGGGAAGAGCGGGTAGAAGCCTTCCGGCGCCTGCCGGTCGCCTTCCTTCACCTTGGGCCCAAGCTTGCCGGACCAGGCGCAGATCTTGTAGGTCTTCAAAAGCTGGAAGCGGTTGGCGGTATTGGCCTTCCAGACCTCGAGCGTGCCTTCTTCCTTGAAGATGCGCAGCGCGATCGGGGCTTGCTTCTGCATCCCGAGCTCGCTCATCTTTTTGACCATCGGGGCAGAGACCTGATACTCGGTCTTGTTCCTGACGGACTTGATATCGACCGATGTCGTCGCATCCAGCGTTTCGTTGGTGCAGCCGGCAAGCGCGGCGACAATGGCGGCGGAAGCTAAAAGGTTCCAGAAACGCATCAGCAGAGGCCCGTTCAAACCCAAACTCGACTAGGAAAGCCCAAGTCCGCGAGGGTGGGCCTTTTAGAGAATCACTAAGCGATTATACTTCACGAATTCTTAACCCTGCAGGGTGGCCCTGCCGATGCGCTGTTCATGACCTCATGAATATGGCCAAGATTTGGCCACACTCCGCTTTGCAGTTGCGAAATCCGCTTCCGCAATCGCGGGCCATCAGATCGGGCGAGGGGAAGGTCGTGGGATTTCCGCCCCGCTCCCGCTTAAGGACTGCCGATCCGGCTTAGAGGTTACGGCCGATATTCAGATATTTTTGTCGGCGATCGGTGCGCAACTGGTCGCCATCGCGTCCGGAAAGTTCCTTGAGCGCGTCGGCGATCACGGTTCCGGTGCGGCCGATGACCGCGTTCGGGTCGCGGTGCGCGCCGCCGACCGGTTCCTGAATGATGCCGTCGATGACGCCGAGCGCTTTCAGATCCTCGGACGTGATCTTCATGTTGCTGGCCGCTTCCTTGGCGCGGGTGGAATCGCGCCACAGGATCGAGGCTGCACCTTCCGGCGAGATGACGCTGTAGATCGCATGCTCGAGCATGTAGACGCGGTTGCCGGTGGCGATCGCAATCGCACCGCCGGAGCCGCCTTCGCCGATGACGACGGTGACGATCGGCACGCGAACGTTCAGGCACATCTCGGTGGAGCGGGCAATCGCTTCCGCCTGGCCGCGCTCTTCGGCGTTAACGCCCGGGTAGGCGCCTGCGGTATCGACCAGCGTGATCAGCGGCAGGCCGAAGCGGTCAGCCATTTCCATGACGCGGATCGCCTTGCGGTAGCCTTCCGGACGGGGGCTGCCGAAATTGTGCTTGATGCGCGACTTGGTGTCGTTGCCCTTTTCCTGGCCGAGAACGGCGACCGGCATGCCGCGGAAGCGCGCAAGACCGGCCTGAATGGCGTCGTCGTTGGCGAAGTTGCGGTCGCCGGCAAGCGGCGTGAACTCGGTGAAGAGTTCGGCGGCATAATCCAGGAAGTGCGGGCGCGAGGGGTGGCGGGCGACCTGGGTCTTCTGCCACGGCGTCAGCTTGGAATAGATCTCGACCATCGCGTCGCGGACGCGCGTCTCCAGGCGTTCGATCTCATCCGAAGTGTTCACACTCTCGTCTTCGCCGGCGAGCTTCTTCAATTCGAGAATCTTGCCTTCGAGGTCGGAGATGGGTTTTTCGAAATCGAGATAGTTGTGCATGAGATGCGTTTCCGATCATTTTGCGACAAGGGTCTGCGGGCCGAAACCAGCCTGCCCGGCGGTCCTAATCCTGTTTTTTCGCCTGTTTGGCAAGAGGGTGATGGTTTTGCACCAGGTTGTGCAGCCGTTCTTCCAGAACATGTGTATAGATTTGTGTCGTTGAAATGTCCGAGTGACCGAGCAGTTCCTGCACCGCGCGAAGGTCGGCGCCATTGGCCAGCAGGTGGCTGGCGAAGGCATGTCTAAGCACGTGCGGGGAGATCGTGGCGACGCGAATGCTGGCGCGCGCGGCCAGCGATTTCAGATCGCGGGCAAAAACCTGGCGCGGCAGGAACCCCTGCTTGCCCGAGGAGGGGAAGAGCCACGGGCTCTCTCGGTTGCCACTTTCCTCGCGCGCAATCTCCTCGGCGAGCGCCTCGCCATAGGCCCGCATGGCCCGGATCGCTGCCTGCGATAGTGGAACGAGGCGGTCCTTGTTGCCCTTGCCGCGGATGACGAGGAAGCGGCCGTTCTGGGCGAGCACGCTTGCCGGCAGCGACACCAGTTCGCTGACGCGCATGCCGGTCGCATAGAGCAGTTCGATCAGCGCATGCATGCGCAATTTGGCGAGGTGGTCGGTACCGCCGGCTGCCGCCTCGGTCTCCGCCTGGCCGATCAGGCGCGAGACGTCGTCGACGCTCAGCGTCTTCGGCAGGCTACGTCCCTTCTTCGGGGCGTCGAGGATCCCGGTGGGGTCGTCGCCGCGCATGCCTTCGGCGTAGAGGAATTTGTAGAACTGCCTGAGCGCCGAAAGCCGCCGCGCTTGCGAGGAAGCCTTGAAGCCCTGACCGGCGAGATGGGCGAGATACCCGCGAAGGTCATCTGGTGTCGCCCCGGTCAGCCCGGTTCCGAGCGTGCGCAGATGCGAGGAGGCATCTTCGAGGTCACGCTCGTAGGATTGCAGCGTGTTGACCGCTGCACCCCGCTCGGCGCTCATCATTTCGAGGAAAGCCTCGACATGGGCGGCGGAAAGATCGCTCATTGGGTCTTGTTCACCCGTTCGGACGGGATCTTCACGGTGACGTCGCGCTCCGTCGGCTCGACGAAGGTGACGAGAGAGATCATCGTGCCGTACACTATCCCGGCAATTACGGCGCAGAAGAACAGGAACCGGAAGAGGGTCGGCATTTCAATCTCCTCTGCATGTGCCTTTCGATCGAAGCGGACGTAAGGTTACATGCAGGCGTTCAAACGGCCAGTGCGTTTCAGGCGCTCGGAATGAGCGCGCGACGCTGTGGCGGGTGCCAGACCTATATGAACGCCGCTTCCGCCGAGTTCAAGAACCGTGAGCGGACGCGCGCGACGACTTGACGCTACACCCCGATTTGTCGATACCGAAAGGGAATGGGGAATAAGAAGTCCAATGAACGACGTGATCGAACCGGTTTCCGCAACGCTTGCCGAGCGGGCGAAGCTTGTACTCGGTAAACGTAATCTCGTGTTCATCGGCCTGATGGGCGCCGGCAAATCGGCAATCGGTCGTTTGACGGCTCAGGCGCTTGGCATTCCCTTCGTCGATTCCGACCATGAGATCGAGCGCGTCTCGCGCATGACGATCAGCGATCTCTTTGCCCGCTATGGCGAAGACGAGTTCCGGGCGCTTGAAACGCGGGTGCTGAAGCGGCTCTTGCGCAGCGGTCCGCGCGTGGTCTCGACCGGCGGCGGCGCCTATATCAACGAGCGCTCGCGCCGCCAGATCAAGAAGGGTGGCCTGACGGTCTGGCTGAACGCCGAGCTCGACGTGCTCTGGGAGCGGGTCAACAAGCGCGACACCCGGCCGCTGCTGAAGACCGAGAACCCGAAGCAGACGCTCGAAAACCTGATGAATGCGCGTTACCCGATCTACGCCGAAGCGGACCTGACGGTGCTGTCGCGCGATGTGAAGAAAGAGACGATGGTCGAGGATGTCCTCACCGCCGTCATCGAGTACCAGGACAAGAAGACCCATGAATAGCCATGCGATGCCTGCCGCCGAACGCAAGGTCCGTGTCGACCTCGGTGACCGTTCCTACGACATCCTGATCGGTCCCGGGCTGATTGCGGCGGCCGGTGAGGAAATCGCCGCCCGCCTCAAGGGGCGCAAGATGGCCGTCATCACCGATGAGAACGTCGCGCCGCGCTACCTTGAGCCGCTGATGGCGAGCCTTGGGGAGTGCGACATCGACGCCGTGTCGCTGGTGCTTCCCGCCGGCGAAAAGACCAAGAGCTTCGAACATCTGATTCCGGTCTGCGAAACGGTGCTTGGCGCCCGGATCGAGCGCAACGATGCGGTGATCGCGCTTGGCGGCGGCGTCATCGGTGATCTCACCGGCTTTGCCGCCGGCATCGTGCGCCGCGGCTCGCGCTTCATCCAGATACCGACCTCGCTCTTGGCGCAGGTGGATTCCTCCGTCGGCGGCAAGACCGGCATCAATTCGCCGCACGGCAAGAACCTGATCGGTGTCTTCCACCAGCCGGATCTGGTGCTGGCCGACACCGACGTGCTCGACACCTTGAGCGAGCGCGAATTCCGCGCCGGTTATGCCGAGGTCGCAAAATACGGGCTGATCGACAAGCCGGACTTCTTTGCCTGGCTCGAAAACAACTGGCAGGCGGTCTTTGCGGGGGGTAGCGCCCGCATTGAGGCGATCGCAGTCAGCTGCCAGGCCAAGGCGGACGTCGTGGCGGCGGACGAACGCGAAAATGGCCTGCGCGCGCTGCTCAATCTCGGCCACACCTTCGGCCATGCACTGGAGGCGGCGACCGAATACGACAGCGCCCGGCTGGTGCACGGTGAGGGCGTTTCGATCGGCATGGTGCTGGCGCATCAGTTCTCGACGCGCATGAACCTTGCGAGCGCCGACGATGCAACCCGTGTCGAGGCGCATCTGAGGGCCGTCGGCCTGCCGACGCGCATGTCGGAAATTCCCGGTACACTGCCTCCGGCAGATCGGCTGATGGACGCGATTGCCCAGGACAAGAAGGTCAAGGGCGGCAAGCTCACCTTCATCCTGACGAAGGGTATTGGCCAGTCCTTCGTCGCTGATGACGTCCCATCCTCCGAGGTTCTGAGCTTCCTGAGGGAAAAGCACCCGCAATGACCGGCGAAGCCTTCATTGCCTTCCTGGCGGAGTACTGGCTGTCGATCCTGTCAGTCTTCTGCCTGCTTGTGCTTTCGGGCTTCTTTTCGGGTTCGGAGACGGCGCTGACCGCCGCGTCGCGCTCGCGTATGCATACGCTGGAAAACAACGGCGAAGAGCGCGCCGGCATCGTCAACCGGCTGATCGAGCGTCGCGACCGGCTGATCGGCGCGCTGCTGATCGGTAACAATCTCGTCAACATTCTTGCCTCGTCACTGACGACGAGCCTGCTGATCGGTCTCTTCGGCGACAGCGGCGTGGCGATCGCCACACTCGCCATGACCGTGCTGCTCGTCATCTTCTCGGAAGTACTGCCGAAGAGCTGGGCGATTGCCTCGCCGGATCGTTTCGCGATTGCCGTGGCACCGCTCGTCCGTCTCTTCGTCGCCGTCGTCGGCCCGGTTTCGAGCCTCGTCAACGGCATCGTCCGGCGCCTGCTTAACATCTTCGGCATCAACCTGGCCTCCGACATGTCTATGCTGTCGGCGCATGAGGAACTGCGCGGCGCCGTGGACCTGCTGCACCGTGAGGGCTCGGTGATCAAGGCCGACCGCGATCGGCTCGGCGGCGTGCTCGATCTTGGCGAGCTTGAAATCTCCGACATCATGATCCACCGCACCAGCATGCGGGCGATCAATGCCGACGAGCCGCCGGAAACCTGCGTCCGCGATATTCTCGAAAGCCCGTTCACGCGGCTGCCGCTCTGGCGCGGGTCGACGGACAACATCATCGGCGTCGTGCATTCCAAGGATTTGCTGAGGGCGCTGGCCGAACCCAATGTCGAGCCGGAAAACCTCGATATCGTCAAGATCGCGCAGAAGCCCTGGTTCGTGCCGGACACGACCAACCTCAAGGATCAGCTCAACGCGTTCCTGCGTCGCAAGCTGCATCTGGCGATCGTCGTCGACGAGTATGGTCAGGTTCAGGGTCTGGTGACGCTGGAGGACATTCTGGAGGAAATCGTCGGCGATATCGCCGATGAGCACGACCTCGACATTCAGGGCGTGCGCCAGGAAGCCGATGGCTCGATCGTCGTCGATGGCTCGGTGCCGATCCGCGATCTCAACCGCGCGCTCGACTGGTCGCTGCCGGACGAGGAGGCGACGACGGTGGCCGGTCTGGTCATCCACGAGTCCAAGAGCATTCCGGAGGAACGCCAGGCCTTCACCTTCCACGGCAAACGCTTCATCGTGATGAAGCGGGTGAAGAACCGCATTACCAAGCTGCGCATCCGCCCGGCGGAAGAGGGCGCTCCGCTGGCCTGATGGCCGCGATTGCCTCTACCAGCGGGTCGGCTCGCCGGGGGCTGCCGGCTCGACGGCGAGCGCATGCAGGCCGGCGTCGAGTTCTGGCTTCAGGAGATCATTGATGGCGCGGTGGCGGGCGACACGGCTCATGCCGGCAAAGGCGCTAGAAACGATACGCACGCGCATGTGGGACTCGCCGGTACCATCGAAGCCCGGCTGATGGCCGGCATGCTGATGGCTCTCGTTGATGACCTCGAGCCGTTCAGGGTGGAAGGCCTCGATCAGCTTCTTTTCGATGGTCTCGGTGAGCGACATTCTTCCGTCCCATTTTGCTGTTTGCTTGGCGCCCCCTCGCAGTTAAGAACCCGGTAATCGCTGGCACGGCGGCGCAAAATGCCCGCACAAAGCCAGCAACATTCCGCTTTGTCAATTCTTGTTGTGACTCCCGCCAAACCCCATAATGAGCGCCATGAGACTCGATTCAAAATACTTCGATCGCATTCGAACCCGGCGCAAGGTCGAGCCGCAGGCAGAGCCGGCGGCTCCCGTCTGTCAGTGGGACGGCTGCGATCAGAAGGGTGTGCACCGGGCGCCCGTCGGTCGCAACGCCGAGGGGCAGTACTTCATGTTCTGCTTCGAGCACGTGAAGGAATACAACAAGGGCTACAACTTCTTCTCCGGCCTCTCCGACAGCGAGGTCGCCCGCTACCAGAAGGAAGCGATCACCGGTCATCGGCCCACCTGGACTGTCGGCGTCAACAAGAACGCGAAGAACGGCCCGACCCAGTCGCAGACGCGGTCTGGCTCTGCCGGCGCCCAGGCCCGCATGCGCGATCCCTTCGGCTTTGTCAGCGAGGCACGGGCGCGATCCGGTCGTCCCGAGCCACGTCAGCGCAAGCTGAAGACGCTCGAGGCGAAGGCCTTCGAAACGCTTGGTCTCGGAGCCTCGGCGACCACTCCCGACATCAAGGCGGCATACAAGGACCTCGTCAAGAAGCATCACCCCGATGCCAATGGCGGAGATAGAGGATCGGAAGAGCGTTTTCGCGCGGTTATTCAGGCCTACCAATTGTTAAAACAGGCTGGTTTCTGCTAACAACCCGGATTAATACAGAAGCACTTTTGCAGGCGAATGCGCGGGTGCCGTCCGGTGGCCGCTCTGGAGACATGATGAGCAAGATTGACCTCGACATTTCCAACCTCCCCGACACCACGATTTCCGTCCGGGAGGTTTTCGGCATTGATACGGATTTGCGCGTTCCTGCCTATTCGAAGGGCGACGCCTATGTCCCGGATCTGGATCCGGACTACCTCTTCGACCGCGAAACGACGCTCGCCATTCTCGCAGGCTTCGCCCACAACCGACGCGTGATGGTGTCGGGCTATCACGGCACCGGCAAGTCCACCCATATCGAGCAGGTCGCCGCGCGCCTCAACTGGCCGTGCGTGCGCGTCAACCTCGATAGCCATGTCAGCCGTATCGACCTCGTCGGCAAGGACGCGATCGTCGTCAAGGACGGCCTGCAGGTCACCGAATTCAAGGACGGCATCCTGCCCTGGGCCTACCAGCACAATGTCGCGCTCGTCTTCGACGAATACGATGCCGGCCGCCCGGACGTCATGTTCGTCATCCAGCGCGTGCTGGAATCCTCCGGCCGCCTGACGCTGCTCGACCAGAGCCGTGTCATCCGTCCGCACCCGGCCTTCCGCCTGTTTGCGACCGCCAACACCGTCGGCCTCGGCGACACGACCGGCCTCTATCATGGCACGCAGCAGATCAATCAGGCGCAGATGGACCGCTGGTCGATCGTCACCACGCTGAACTACCTGCCGCACGACAAGGAAGTCGACATCGTCGCCGCCAAGGTCAAGGGCTTCACTGCCGACAAGGGCCGCGAGACCGTCTCCAAGATGGTACGTGTCGCCGACCTCACGCGCGCAGCCTTCATCAATGGCGATCTCTCGACCGTCATGAGCCCGCGTACGGTCATCACCTGGGCCGAGAACGCCCACATCTTCGGCGACATCGCTTTCGCCTTCCGCGTGACCTTCCTCAACAAGTGCGACGAGCTGGAGCGGGCGCTGGTCGCCGAGCACTACCAGCGCGCCTTCGGCATCGAGCTGAAGGAAAGCGCTGCCAACATCGTGCTCGAAGCCACCGCCTGATCCCACGGCCTGCCGTCCCCTTTGGGAGGGTGGGCCATGACGCTGTGGCAAACCGGATGACGCCCCACTGGGGCGCCGTCGCCTCTGGCTGAAGAAGGAACTGTCGTGAGCTCGAATTCGAAGGCAAAGCCAACCACGCGCGAGAATGCTGCGGAACCGTTCAAGCGGGCGCTTTCCGGCTGCATCCGATCGATCGCGGGCGATGCCGAGGTGGAAGTCGCCTTCGCCAACGAGCGGCCGGGCATGACCGGCGAACGCATCCGTCTACCGGAACTTTCCAAGCGCCCGACCCTGCAGGAACTTGCCGTGACCCGCGGGCTCGGTGACAGCATGGCGCTGCGCAAGGCCTGTCACGATGCGCGTATCCACGCGACCATGTCGCCGCAAGGCGCAGATGCCCGCGCGATCTTCGATGCGGTGGAGCAGGCGCGTGTCGAGGCGATCGGGTCGCTGCGCATGGCGGGTGTCGCCAAGAACCTCAACGTCATGCTCGAAGAGAAATACGCCAAGGCGAATTTCGCAACGATCGAGCGCCAGGCGGACGCGCCGCTCGGCGAGGCCGTAGCGCTGCTGGTGCGCGAGAAGCTGACGGGCCAGAAGCCGCCGGCATCTGCCGGCAAGGTGCTCGACCTCTGGCGCGAGTTCATCGAGGGCAAGGCTGCCGGCGACATTGAGCACCTGTCGTCGACGATCAACAACCAGCAGGCCTTTGCCCGGGTCGTTCGCGACATGCTGACCTCGATGGAAGTCGCCGAGAAATACGGTGACGACGACAACGAGCCGGACGAGCAGGAAAGCGAGACCGACGAAGACCAGCCGCGCAGCCAGGAGCAGGACGAGAACGCCAGCGACGAGGAAGCCGGCGACGATGCCGCACCCGCCGACGAGAACCAGGCTGCCGAAGAGCAGATGGAAGAAGGCGAGATGGACGGCGCGGAGATCTCCGACGACGACCTCCAGGACGAAGGCGACGAGGACAGCGAAACGCCCGGCGAGGTCAAGCGTCCGAACCAGCCCTTCGCCGACTTCAACGAGAAGGTCGACTACGCCGTCTTCACCCGCGAGTTCGACGAGACCATCGCCTCGGAAGAGCTTTGCGACGAGGCCGAGCTCGACCGGCTGCGCGCCTTCCTCGACAAGCAGCTTGCCCATCTGCAGGGTGCGGTCGGCCGGCTTGCGAATCGGCTGCAGCGCCGCCTGATGGCGCAGCAGAACCGCTCCTGGGAGTTCGATCTCGAAGAGGGCTATCTCGACTCGGCGCGACTTCAGCGCATCATCATCGATCCGATGCAGCCGCTCTCCTTCAAGCGCGAAAAGGACACTAACTTCCGCGATACCGTCGTGACGCTGCTGATCGACAATTCCGGCTCGATGCGAGGCCGCCCGATCACGGTTGCCGCCACTTGCGCCGATATCCTGGCGCGCACGCTCGAGCGCTGCGGCGTCAAGGTCGAGATCCTTGGTTTTACCACCAAGGCGTGGAAGGGTGGGCAGTCACGCGAGAAGTGGCTGGCCGGCGGCAAGCCACAGGCCCCGGGTCGCCTCAACGACCTGCGACACATCGTCTACAAGTCTGCCGACGCTCCGTGGCGCCGCGCACGACGCAATCTGGGCCTGATGATGCGGGAAGGCCTGCTCAAGGAAAACATCGACGGCGAGGCGCTGATTTGGGCGCATGAGCGGCTGATGGCGCGGCGCGAACAGCGGCGCATCCTGATGATGATTTCGGACGGCGCGCCGGTCGACGACTCGACGCTGTCGGTCAATCCCGGAAACTATCTGGAGCGTCACCTGCGCGCGGTCATCGAGCAGATCGAAACGCGCTCGCCGGTGGAACTGCTGGCAATCGGTATCGGCCACGACGTGACGCGCTACTATCGCCGTGCCGTCACGATCGTCGATGCCGATGAGCTTGCCGGCGCGATGACCGAACAGCTGGCCGCACTCTTCGAGGACGAAAGCCAGCGCCGCGGTTCTTCGCGTCTTCGCCGCGCCGGGTGATGCTTCCCCCTTGGGGGCGGTGGAACATCGCCTCCGAGCTGCCAATCGGCACCTGCACGCATCGCTGGCGGCCGAAGTCAATTTACGGACATAGTTTTACAGTCTACCAAGCTACCATGCGTGGCGGGCTCACTGTGAGCGCACGCCGCGTCATTCCCGATGCCCCCCTGAAGGTACTTCTCTTGATGCTTGGCCGCGGTCTCCTAGCCCTTTTCCTCCTGACTTCGGCCTGCCCGGCATGGTCCGCTTCCGATAGCGAAGACCTGCCGATCCGCAGCCGCCAGATCAGTAATTTCGCTGTCGGCTCCAGCGCCACCCGGTTTGGCGCCCTGGAGTTTCTCGGCGGTCTGGAGATGACCTCGTCAAATCCGCTGTTCGGCGCGGTTTCGGCAATCCGCTTTCGTCCTGACGGCAGCTCTTTCGTTGCCGTCATGGATACCGGCCACTGGCTGGAAGGTGCGGTAACCCGCGACGAGCAGGGACGGCTTTCCGGTATCACCAACCTGACCGCCACGCCGATGGCGGATCGTAACGGTGATGTCGGCCTGGCGAAATGGAAGGTGGATTCCGAAGGGCTTGCCCTTCGAGAAGGCCAGGCGATCGTCAGTTACGAGCAGGCCCATCGCATCGACATCTATCCGGATCCGGGTTTTGCCGGCTCGAAGCCGATCGGAAGCCTGGCATTGCCGTTTCCGATCAGCGAGCTGCGCAGCAACGCCGGCATTGAGACGATCGCGGTCTCGCCGAAGGATAGCCCCCTCGCGGGCGCCATGATCGCCATTGCCGAACGCAGCGTCGACAAGGCGGACAATCTTTTGGCCGGCATCCTCGACGGGCCACAGCGCGGCGCATTCAGCGTCGTGCGCAAGGATCCCTATGCGGCAACCGATGGTGCCTTCCTGCCGAACGGCGACCTCTTGCTGCTGGAGCGACGTTTCTCCTTCGGCTCAGGTCTCGGCATGCAGATCCGTCGGATCCCAGGCGATAAGATCAAGCCCGGCGCGGTCGTCGACGGCGAAGTCCTCCTCGAAGCGGACATGGGCTACCAGATCGACAACATGGAAGGCCTCGACGTCGTCGTGCGTCCCGACGGCGAAGTGCGGGTCATCGTCGTCTCCGACGACAACCATTCGATCCTCGAGCGCAACCTGATGCTGGAGTTCCGGCTCAACACCGCGCTGACACAATAAGCCAGCCAACTCCTGAATAGTGCGATCCGCCCGATCGTGTGGAGATCCGGCCAAGAGCCGGTGAAGGATCGAGCCGTCTCGCTCGGCGGGGCTGCGCAGAGGCCCGAACAAGCTCGTCCGATGCTTGACGGTGTCCCGGCAAAGGCCTATTGGCCGATTGTCCGTTGAAGGAGATTTATGCGCAGAGGCTGAAAATTTACCCGCATTCGCGGTTGTTCAAGGCGCCGAACAGGCGTCCCTCTTGACGCATATCTATTGAACGGAAAAACCATGAAAAAAATGGGTGTGATGATCCGCGCCTATCGTGCTGCGGATTTGGAAGAACTGTCGGCCATCTGGTTCGAGGCCTCGATAACGGCGCACGCTTTTGTCGGCGAGGCGCGGTTGTGTGAACAGCGCCTGTTGATCGAGACCGTCTATCTGCCGAACGCGGAGACTTGGGTCGCCATCCGGGACGGCGAACCGGCCGGGTTCGTCAGCTTGCTCGACGATTTCATCGGCGGGCTGTTCGTCTCGCCGCGACACCAGGGTGCCGGCATCGGCCGCTTGCTGGTTTCGCATGCCCTGCAGCTGAAGGGGCAGCTCCGCTTGGAGGTCTACACCGCCAATTCGCAGGCCTATGCCTTCTACGAGAACCTCGGCTTTGAAGAACAGTCCCGGCGGTCGGAAGACGACGAAGGGCTGCCATTCGAAAACGCTCAGATGCTTTTGAAGCAGCGCTAGAAGGTGAGGCGCGGGGAAGGGCGGCTGCTGCTCTTCCCCGCGCCTTGCAATCGACGCCCGGTCGCCGCTTCGGCGCGGGCCGAGGCGTGCCGGCAGGCGGCCCTTAGGCCGCCTGCTTTTCCGCAGCGGGCATGGGCTTCACGATGCTCATCAGCGCGCCATAGGGGAGCAGCATGACGAGGCCGCAGAGGATCTTCACGCTCAAGTCACCGACCGCCCAGGAGATCCAGCGCGGTGCTTCAGCCGCAAGTACGCCGAGGAGCGGTGCGGTTTCCAGCGCAAAGCTGTCGTTCGGGCCGAAGAACACGAAGAACGGTGCGAACGCAAAGGAGAAGAACATTGCGGTATCGAGCGCCGAGCCGATCAGCGAGCCTGCGAGCGGCGCATGCCACCAGCTCTGACGGCGGAGCCGGTTGAACACCGATATGTCCAGGAGTTGACCGAACAGGAAGGCCGAGCCCGACGCGATAGCGATGCGCGGCGTGGCGGCGACGATGGAGAGCAGAATGGCGACGATGAAGCCTGCGACTACCACGCGACGCGCGATGCGCGGCCCGAACTGGCGGTTGGTAAGGTCGGTCACCAGGAAGGCGAAGGGATAGCTGAAGGCGCCCCAGGTGAGGAGATCGCCGAGCTGCATACCGGCAATCGAGCCCGGTAGCGGAAACTGAACGAGGATGTTCGAGGCGACGACCACGAGGGTCATCAGCGCGACATAGACGAAGAAAGTGCGGTTGATCAGCATTTTTTTATCCTGGGGTATGCCACCAGCTAGAGGGATGAAAGCAGGGCAGTGCACCCGGCCGATGAAGGCAAAAGCGCGTATCGGTTAAGAAACGTGCGCACGAGAAAAAGGCTTGCCGGATGAACCCGCAAGCCTTTTAAACGCGTGTCAAAGACGGTGCGCTGGCGCCGATTAGGCGGCTTCAGCAACCTTCTTGACGATCTGGCGACGCAGCAGGCGAGCGCGCATGCTCAACTCGTTCTCGTCCGACTTCAGCAGGAAGGCGTCGAGGCCGCCACGGTGTTCAACCGAGCGGAGAGCAGCTGCGGAAACGCGCAGGCGGTAGCGCTGGCCGAGAGCATCGGAAATCAGCGTGACGTTGCACAGGTTCGGAAGGAACCGGCGCTTGGTCTTGTTGTTGGCGTGGCTTACATTGTTGCCCGACTGGACGCCCTTGCCGGTCAATTCGCAACTACGGGACATGGTACACCTATTCTCTTTATCGCCGCCGGACAATGCGGTAGCGGGCCCAGAGCCCAGGCCGCGTTCCTAGGCCATTATTGGAAAGTCGCGGTTCTATAGTCAGAGACGGCCCGCCCGTCAAGCCAAACCTCTTGCATTCTCGGAAAACCGCGGTTTTTCCCGGCCGATCTGCCCATGCGAAGCGCTATCCGGGCAACAATAATGGTGCGTGAGACCCATTCCAAGCGGTTTTGCTATGCGCTATTTCTTGACCGAGGACACACGACGGTTTGGTTCCGTGATTGGACCGACCGCGTAGCCGGCGACAGCGAAATGGCGCAGAAAAGCCGTAAACACCCTGCATTTCAGGGTATTGCGGCGATGTTCAAGTGATGGATTCCTAAAGGCATGAAGTTGCGAAATGGCTTTCGCGGGGCAATGCTGCTTTCGGCGGTCTTGTTTTCCACAGCATCATCGGCCGCCGATGCCGAGCATCTGACGGATTACAGCATCTCGCTGTCCGGTCTGCCGGTGGCGCGCGCCTCATTCCACACCGAGGTTCAGAAGAATCGCTACACGATATCGGGGACGCTGAAATCGGCGGGCCTGCTCGATATCCTCAGCCGCACGTCGGGCCAGACACAGGTTTCCGGCGTTGTCGACAAGGATTACCTGCGCGCGTCGCAATATTCGATGTCCTATCGCAGCGGCTCGAAGAGCCGGGCGATCAGCGTTACCTACCGCAACGGCAATGTCGTGCATGCGAGCATGACGCCGAAGCGCACGCCTTTGCCGAAGAACTGGGTGCCGGTCACCTCGCGCGACATGCGCAACGTTCTCGATCCGCTTTCGGGGCTGATCATTCCGGCGCAAGCGCGCGTCTGCCCCAACACCCTGCCGATTTTCGACGGCGAGTCGCGGCTCGACATCAAGCTTTCGCCGAAGGGCACCAGGCCTTTCAAGACGAAGGGCTTCGAAGGCGAGGTGATCGTCTGCGGCATCCGCTTCGTGCCGAAGGCCGGCTACAAGAAGGGCCGCGAGGACGTCGAATATCTGCGGCGACTGCAGACGATGGAAATCTGGTTCGCCAAGGCTGAGACCATGAATGTCTATGCCCCCGTCTATGTCCGCATCCCCACCAAGCTCGGGCCGGTCACGGTCTCGGCGACGCGATTTGGTGGTTGACGCGCGATCGCGTGCAACTAAAAGGTTAAATACCAGCAAGCACCGTGATTTTGACGGCGCAGGTTTCCGTTGAGAGAAATCGCGCCCGGGGACGACTATGAAACTCAAGGCAACTCTGATCGGTTTTTCGGCCATCCTGATGTGGTCGCTGCTCGCGCTGTTCACGGCGGCATCGGGCAAGATGCCGCCGTTCCAGCTTTCGGCAATCTGTTTCCTGATCGGCAGCCTGCCCGGCCTTGCGGTGCTTGTGGCAAAACCGGAGCGCCTGGCGCTGCTCAAGCAGCCGGCGAAGGTCTGGATCACGGGCATTGCCGGCCTCTTCGGCTATCACTTCCTCTACTTCACGGCGCTGCGCAATGCGCCGGCGGTGGAGGCCGGGCTGATCGCCTATCTCTGGCCGCTCTTGATCGTTGTCGGTTCGGCACTGCTGCCGGGGGAGCGGCTGCGCTGGTATCACATCGCCGGCGCGCTTGCGGGCCTCGTCGGCACGATCCTGATCGTCGCGCGCAACGGCGTCGCCTTCGACGATGCCTATCTCATCGGCTATGGCGCGGCCTTCCTCTGCGCCTTTACCTGGTCGGGTTATTCGCTGATCACACGCCGCTTCGAGGCGGTTTCGACCGATGTGGTCACCGGCTTCTGCCTTGCCACCTCGATCCTGTCCTTCGTCTGCCATCTCGCGCTCGAAACGACGGTCTGGCCGGCGACGACCTTCGAGTGGCTGGCGGTCGCGGGCCTCGGCCTCTTGCCGGTGGGGGCGGCCTTCTATGCCTGGGACTTCGGGGTGAAGAACGGCGACATCCAGCTTCTCGGCGTTTCGAGCTATGCAGCACCGGTGCTCTCGACGCTGATCCTGATCCTCTTCGGCTTTGCCGAGCCATCCTGGCGCATAGCGCTTGCCTGCCTGTTCGTCACCGGCGGGGCGGTGCTCGCCGCCCAGGATCTGATCTTGCGCAAGGATGCCGCGGCCACCCAGCCGGCGGAATAGTCCGAAAGATCGCTATCGGGTTGGCGGCTGCCAGTCGGGGGCTGCCATCTCGAAGGCGGCAAAATCGAAGGCCGGCGCGACCGTGCAGCCGACCAGCGTCCAATCGCCGAGCGAGGCAGCCGACTGCCACCAGTTGGCCGGCACCACGCCCTGCGGCCGCTCACCGTCCCGGATGTCGGGCCCAAGCCGCAACGTCTCGGCGGGCTTCCCGTCCTCGGCAATGCTGAGTTCGAGTGGCGCGCCGGCGTGGTAGTGCCAGATCTCGACGGCGTCGCGGACGCGGTGCCAGTGCGAACGGTCGCCACGCTCAAGCAGATAATAGATCGCCGTCGAATGACCCCGCGGGCCGCCGGCCGTGTCACGGAAGGTCTCGATGTACCAGCCGCCCTCCGGATGGCGTGTGAGGCCGAGCGCCTCGATGACCTCTTCCGCCGTCTGTGCTTCAGCCATCAGAAGTTATCCTTCCGCTTGCGGATTTCCGCAAAGACCGCGGCATCGTCGGCATCTCGCAGGCCGAGATGGGCGCGAATGCCGGGATCGGCGGCGCGCAGGAACGGGTTCGTACGCTTCTCCAGGCCGATTGTCGTCGGCGCGGTGAAGCCGCCGTCGCAGCGGATTTCCTCGATCTCGGCAGCGCGCGCCTTGAGTTCGGCATTGTCGGGATCGACCGTGACCGCGAAGCGGGCATTGGAGAGCGTGTATTCGTGGCCGAAATAGACGGTCGTGTCGTCCGGCAAGGCCATCAGCCGGCTGAGAGACTGCCACATGGTCGCCGGCGTCCCCTCGAACAGACGGCCGCAGCCGAGCGCAAAAAGCGTGTCGGCGGCAAAGAGCAGCTTGTCCTGTGGAAAATGGAAGCAGATATGGCCGGCGGTATGGCCGGGTGTTTCGATCACCTCGACGTTGCGGCCCGCAAACTCGAAGCGTTCGCCATGACGCACCGTCTTGTCGAGGCCCGGAATTTTCGCGGCCTCGTTGAACGGACCGATGATGATGGCGCCGAAGCGGGCTTTCAACGCGTCATTGGCCGCGACGTGGTCGCCATGATGGTGCGTCGTGAGAATATGGGTGAGCGTCCAGCCGCGGCGTTCCAGCGCCTCCAGGATTGGCGGCTCCTCGGGCGCGTCGATCGAGGCGGTCAGGCCGCTTTCGGGGTCGTGGATCAGCACGCCGAAATTGTCGGTGCGGCAGAGGAAAAGATCGAGTTCGAGCGCGGCCATGGCAGGTCCTCCGGTCAGGAGAGGGGAGATGCTGCCGAATGTAGCGAGCCTTACCTTGAAGTCTACCGCTTCGAAGCTAACATGTTGCGAATGCATACCGATATTGTCGACCTTCGCGAATTCTATCACTCCGAGCTTGGCCGGATGGCGGAGCAATCCGTCACCATGGCGCTTTCGTCCGTCTGGGCGCGGCTGCCGGACGAGCGGCTGGTCGGCCTCGGCTATGCCGTTCCCTATCTCGAGCGGTTCCGCAAGGACACGGAGCGCACCTTCGCCTTCATGCCTGCGGGCCAGGGCGCGGTGAACTGGCCGGTTGCCGAGCTTTCCTCGACGGCGCTGGTGTTCGACGAGGAATTGCCGCTGCCGGACGCATCGATCGACCGGGTGCTGATGGTGCATTCGCTGGAATTTGCCGAAAGTCCGCGCGAGACGATGAAGGAGATCTGGCGGGTGCTGGCGCCGGGCGGCCGGCTCGTGATCGTCGTGCCCAATCGACGCGGCGTCTGGGCACGCATGGAGCATACGCCCTTCGGCTCCGGCCGACCCTATTCGCGCGGGCAGCTGACGGCGCTGTTGCGCGAGACCAACTTCACGCCGGGGGCTACGGCCGACGCGCTGTTCTTCCCGCCGTCGAAGCTCCGGGCGATCCTGCGGCTGCGCCGAGGCTTTGAGCGGCTCGGCCGCTGGCTCTGGCCAGTGTTCTCAGGCGTCATCGTCGTCGAGGCGCAGAAGCGGCTTTACCAGGGGCTACCGGTTGCAGCGCGTGCGTCCCGCCGTGTCTTCGTGCCGGTGTTGGCGCCGCAGGGCGTGCCGAGCACACGCGAACGGCCACGCCTCACCCGATAAGGCGCTGCGTACAGGCGGCGGACCCTCGACAAAAGCCGCTTGCGCCGGTAATGGCTTGACCTCTTTTCCTGCCTATAGCGCCCCGCGCCTCCCAAGGCGCGACAAAGGTCGCTGTGGCACCTTGATGGCCATAGAAAGCTGACCCGATGAGCCTTGCTTCGAAGAGCCCTGAGCCGCGTCCCGGCATCCTTGACATTGCCGCCTATGTGCCAGGCAAGGAGCATGCGCCGGGTGTCGCCAAGGTGCATAAGCTCTCGTCGAACGAAACGCCGCTCGGTGCCAGCCCGAAGGCGATAGAAGCCTTCCAGGCGATGGCCTTCAATCTGGAGCGCTATCCGGACGGCCAGGCGCGGGCGCTGCGGGAGGCGATCGGGGCCGTTCACGGGCTCAATCCGGCAAACATCATGTGCGGCAACGGCTCGGACGAATTGCTCGGGTTGCTGTGCCACACCTATCTCGGCCCCGGCGACGAAGGCATCATCACCGAGCACGGTTTCCTGGTCTACAAGATCCAGATCCTGGCGGCCGGTGCGACGCCCGTAACCGTCGAGGAAAAGGATGCGCGCGTCGATGTGGACGCCATCCTTTCCGCGGTCACCGAGCGGACCAAGATGGTCTTTCTCGCCAATCCCGCCAATCCGACCGGCACCTATATCCCGGTCGACGAAGTCCGCCGGCTGCATGCGGGCCTGCCCGAGGGCGTGCTCCTGGTGCTCGACGCCGCCTATGCCGAATATGTGCGCCGCAACGACTATGCCGCCGGTCTTGAGCTCGTCTCGGCCAGCCGCAACGTGGTAATGACCCGCACCTTCTCGAAGATCTATGGTCTTGCCGGCCTGCGCATCGGCTGGATGTATGCGCCGCCGGAAGTGATCGACGCGGTCGACCGTGTCCGCGGGCCGTTCAATCTCAGTGCGCCTTCCATTGCGGCGGGTGCGGCGGCGATCCGCGATCAGGCTTTCGTCGCAACGGCGGTCGATCACAATCTCACCTGGCTTGCCCGCGTTGCCGAAGCGCTCGAGGCGATCGGGCTCCGCATCACGCCGTCGGTCACGAATTTCGTGCTGATCCATTTCCCCGACGAGGCCGGCAAGCGGGCGGAGGAGGCCGATGAGTTCCTGACCCGCCGCGGCTATATCCTCAGGGCAGTCCGCAGCTACGGCTTCCCGAATGCGTTGCGCATGACCATCGGCTCCGCGGAAGCCAACGAGGGCGTCATCGCGGCGCTGACCGAATTCATGGGACGGAAATAATGGCTCAGCAGTTTGAAACGATCGCCCTCATCGGCATTGGTCTGATCGGCTCGTCGATCGCGCGCGAAATCCGCGAGAAGCAACTCGCCGGCACGCTCGTGGTCTCCACGCGCAGCGAGGCGACGCTGAAGCGGACGCAGGAACTCGGGCTCGGCGATCGCTATACGCTGTCGGCCGCCGACGCCGTTCGCGACGCGGATCTCGTTATCGTCTCGGTGCCGGTCGGCGCGTCCGGTGCCGTTGCCGCCGAGATCTCAGCCCATCTGAAGCCAGGCGCCATCGTCACCGACGTTGGTTCGACCAAGGGTTCGGTGATCGCACAGATGGCGCCGCACTTGCCCGAGAACGTGCATTTCGTGCCGGGGCACCCGATCGCCGGTACCGAGCATTCCGGCCCGGATGCCGGCTTCGTCGGCCTCTTCCGCGGCCGCTGGTGCATCCTGACGCCGCCCCCTGGCGCGGATGAGGAAGCGGTGGCGCGGCTGCGGCTTTTCTGGGAGACGCTCGGCTCGATGGTCGAGGAGATGGACGCCGAACACCACGACAAGGTGCTGGCAATCGTTTCGCACCTGCCGCACATCATCGCCTACAACATCGTCGGCACGGCTGATGATCTCGAGACCGTTACCGAATCCGAAGTCATTAAATATTCGGCTTCGGGCTTCCGCGACTTCACGCGTCTGGCGGCATCCGACCCGACCATGTGGCGCGACGTCTGCCTGCATAACAAGGATGCGATCCTGGAGATGCTGGCGCGGTTTTCGGAAGATCTCGCCTACCTCCAGCGGGCGATCCGCTGGGGCGACGGCGACAAGCTGTTCGATCTCTTTACCCGCACCCGGGCCATTCGCCGCTCGATCATTCAGGCCGGCCAGGACACGGCGATGCCGGACTTCGGTCGCCATGCCATGGATCAGAAATAGCCTGAGCAGATCAAGGAAGACCGTGGAGCGGTCTTCCTTCCTATGAGGCGTATGATCGTAGCCTAGAGGGTCGGCAGGACGCCGATCGGGATGAAGGCGAGGAATGCCGTGCCGTCGCGCACGTTGAGCTTCACGGTCGCCTCGTTCTTGCCGTTGGCGAGAGCCTTCAGCATGTTGGCGGTGTTGTCGACGAGGTTGGCATCATCCGGGATCAGGGTGACCAGATTGGCGCGCCAGGCCTCGATATTGGTCATCGTCAGCGAGAACTCGCCAGAAATCAGTCCCTGATCATTGACCGAGAACGGCCCGGAAAGCTTGGCGTTCATGCCTGAGCCGAGGTCGAGGGTGAGCTGTCGCAGCTCGCCCTTGCTGCCGCGAAACATCTCAGGCGTCGGCGGGGTTGTCATCCATCCGGCCCGGTCGGTGAAGGTCAGGTCGGCGGCGACGGTCGCCGGCGGTGCGAGGCTCGGGCCTTCCTCGGGCCGAACGTCCAGTTTGTCGACGCTCAAGGCGGCGTCGAGATCCGCGCCGTTCTGGCGCAGGTGCAATTCGCCGTGGCTGGCGCCGAAGCCAAATCCGTCGCCTTCAAGCGGCAATCGCAACCGGCCCGTCAGGTTGTCGTAGGTTAGCGACGTGCGGTCAACGCCGGACAGGGTCGCGCGCACGCTCGCATGCAGCAACGTCCAGTCGGCGAAGATGTTGAGGCCGGGGGAAGCCCGGATCTCGGCCGGGCCGTCAAGCTCGATCACCGCATGGCCCGGCTGGTAGACCTGGGCAGCGGTCCTCAGCGCTCCGAACGAGGCCGAGGTGCCGTTGCGGGTGTCGTCCAGATGGACCTTGTCGCAGAAGAGGCCGATGCGGAACGGGAAGCCGCGCACGTCCATGTTGGTGCATTCGCCGCCGAGGCCGGCCGCCTGTCCTTCAGCGAGGCGGGTCGCAAACCGCTTCTCGATCTGGTCGGCGGCGAGAAACCAGCCGGCCGAATAAACGCCTGTGACAAGCACGATGCCTGCCAGGAGCCAGCGGAATTTCCGGCTGACCGGCGATGGGTTGGAGACTGCGGTGGCCGACATGGGCGGGGGTACCTCACTCAAAACAGGATGGAGGCTGCCTTTCGGGTGGCGCCATCGATCCGCAAAACTATTCTTTCCTTCGGCCGCAGGAGGACGACCTTGTCTCTTTCGTGCCGGGATGCTGTGCCGTAGAAACCGAAAATGGCTCACCGTCCCACGCGACCGATCGTGATTCGGCAGTGAGAACAGCAGCGCGGGTTGAATGACAGTGGATATGGACGAATTTTGGGTCTTTGGCTACGGCTCGCTGATGTGGAACCCGGGCTTTGCCTTCGAGGAGAAGCTCACGGCACGTGCCTTCGGTTTTCGCCGCTCACTCTGCGTGCATTCCTGGGTTCACCGTGGCACCGAACAGCGGCCGGGGCTGGTGCTTGGGCTCGACCGCGGCGGCTCCTGCATCGGGACGGCGTTTCGCGTCCAGCGCGGGCAGCAGGCGGATGTCGTCGATTATCTGCGCGAGCGTGAACTGGTGACCCACGTCTACAAGGAACGCACCATGCCGGTGCTGCTTGCCGACGGCCGACGCGTTCCGGCGCTCGCCTACGTCATCGACCGCGCCCACGTCCAGTATGCGGGCTCGCTGACCACCACGGAGGCGGCCGGAATCGTCGCGGTTTCGACGGGAAAATCCGGGCCGAACAGCGAATACGTGTTCAACACGCTCGCCCATCTCAAGGAGATGGGCATCCGCGATCACTGGCTGGAAGAGGTGGTCGGATTGCTGCGGCAGGCGCCGCGTTCAGCCCGGGCCTGAAGGCTCAGGCCCGGCCTTCTGCCTTCAGTTCCTTCAGCCGCTGCTCGGCGGTCGGCGGCAGTGGCAGGTGCGGATTGGCCTTCACGGTTTCGACGAGCAACTCGTCGCTCGCCCTCTCGGTTACCTCGACGAGCTTCGCCAGGAAAGCGTCCGGGTCCATGCCGGCCTCGATGGGCGGCAGGATGCGAACCTTGAAGTGGCCGGGAAAGCGCAGGAACTTGCGGCGCGGCCAGAAGAGGCCGGGATGCATGGCGACCGGCACCACCGGCACGCTGAGGTCGCGGTAGAGGCGGGCGATGCCGTATTTGTATTCCGGCGGAGCGCCCGGCGGGCGACGCGTGCCTTCCGGGTAGATGATGAGCTCGCGGCCGGTTGCCATTTCCTGCTTGGTGCGGTCCATCACGCCGGTCATCGCCTTGCCGCGGGCCGCGCGATTTACCGGAACCATGCGTTGCTTGAGCACATACCAGCCGAAGAGCGGGATCCAGGTGAGCTCGCGCTTCAGGATATAAAAGGGATCGCTGAGCCAGGGGAGCAGCGCATAGGCATCCCAGAAGGACTGGTGTTTGGGAGCGAAGATATAGGGAACCTCGGGGATATTCTCCAAGCCTTCGATCTCGAAGGTCGTGCCGACCATCTTTTCCATGAGCCAGTGGTTGCTGCGTACCCAGTTCTTCGGCACGAACCACGCCTTCTTGCGCGGCAGCAGGAAGTAGATCGGGGTCAGCACGATCATCTGCACGATCAGATTGGCGTAGAACACCATGTTGAAAAGGATCGAACGCAAGACGATCATCAGGCACGCTCTCACAGGCGAGGTCTCAAGGGGACCGGCGTCTTTGAGCCGGTTGATCGCTGCCTACACGATTAAGTGCTGAAGGAAAACTGCTCTGTTTCACTTTGCAGTGGCGAAGGCTGTTCCTGCCGGCCCTTATTCTTCGGCGGGCGTCGCGCGCGATGCGTCGGTGCGCAGGCCGCTGGTCGGGCGGGCGCCGGCGAAGTCGCGTATCGAAGCCACCGTATACTTGCCGAATTCCAGAAGGATCGACTTCAGCACCATCGGATTGCGCAGCCAGTTTGTGGTCTTCAGATCGGAGTTGACGACCGGGTAGGGGATGAACTCCGTTTCCGGCCGGGCGCGGCGCAGTTCCAGGAGGCTGCGCGGCATGTGATAGTTGTTGGTGACGACGAGCACGCTCGCATAGCCGCGATCATGGATCCATTGCGCCGCTTCCGTGGCATTTCCGATGGTATCGATCGCCTCATGGCCGATGTCGACGCAGCACTTGAAAAGGTCGGCCGAGCTCTGGGTGTTGCGGCGGATCTGGCTGCCTGTGGTCGTTGGGTGAACCCCGGAGATCAGCAGGCGCTTGCCGGCGCCACCCTTCAGAAGATCGACCGCCTGGTCGATGCGCTGGAAACCGCCGGTCAGGACCACGATCGCATCGGCCTTCGGATGACCCGGCGGCTGCAGGGAGGCGACCGTGTCGGCAAAGTTCAGGAAGGCGGCGATCAGGATTGCCAGCGGCAGGAGCAGGACGAAGAAGGTTCGGCGGAGGATTTTGCGCAGGAGACTGCGGGACCGCCGGCGATCGTCGGCTTGCCCGTGCCATTTATCTCCTCCGGCCATTCCGTTCCCGCGTAGCTCTCGCGCCATCATGATTCTCTTCACATAGCCGCAGATTGCGGCAAGGAATAGATCGAGTGGCGGCGAAACATCAGGCGGCTCAGCTTTGGTAGAGGTCGGTACGGCCGGGGTCCGAGCGGATGAGGTCGATTTCGTAGATCGTGCGGGTAACCGTCAGCCGCGCCGTAACGGTCGTCAGGATGGCGATGACGACGATGATCGCGGCAATGCCGAGATAGCCACCATAGCCGATGGTGAAGGTACCGAAGAGGGCGGTGGCCTGGTCTGTCTCGGGGGTCGCCAAGGTCCGTGACTGCCAGAAACCCGCGATCGCAAAGAAAAGTGCTGCGAGCAGACCGCCGGCGCCGGCGCCCTTGAGGCTGATCCTGAGGAAGTGCTTCTGGAATTCCGACGCGACGAAGCCGGCTTCGGCACCGACGAAATGCAGCACCTCGACGATATGGCGATTGCCCGACAGCGCGCCGCGCGTTGCGAAGACCACTGTCAGCACCATGGCGGAAAAGACCAAGGTCAGCACGCCGGTGCCGATCATGGCCGTGGTGTTGGCCATGGCGACCAGCCGGTCGACCCAGGTGCGATGGTCATCGAGGAAAGCCTGCGGGATTATTTCTGTCAGCGCCTTGCGCATGGCCGCAAAGTCCGGCGGGTTGCTTTCGTCGATGGTGATGATGACGAGGCGCGGCACGGGCAATTCGTCAAGATCGAGGCCTTCGCCGAGCCAGGGTTCGAGCAGGCGGGCGGTGGCGGCCCGGTCGACGATCTTGCCGTCCGTCGTGCCACTGAAGGTCAGCGCCAGGTCGCGGGCATCCGCCAGCGCCTTTTCCATGTCGAGATTGTCGTCGGGCTTGATCTGGATGGTGATCTCGCGGGAGATCTGCGATTGCCAGCTCTGGGCCGTGGCTCGCACCATGCTGACGCCGCCGAGCGTCAGGCAGGCGAGGAACGACATGATGGCGATGACGCACATCAGCGCATGGCCCGACACATTGCTCGACGGCACGATCGGGCCGGTCGGGCGCACGCGCATTTCCGTCCGGCGCTGTTGTGCCTCCGGTGCCTGTTCGGGCACATCCTTTTGGTGTTTCGTGCGGCTGTCACTCATAGATGTCGAGCCGCCCTTGCGAAAGGATCATGCGCCGCGCCTCCACCTGGTCCATCAGCGACAGATCGTGGGTGGCGATCACGACCGCCGTGCCGAGCCGGTTGAGCTCGAGGAAAAGATTGAGCAGGCGCCTTGCCATCGGCGGATCGACGTTGCCGGTCGGCTCGTCGGCAAGCAGGATCTCCGGCCGGTCGATCAGCGCCCGAGCGATGGCGGCGCGCTGTTTTTCACCGCCGGAAAGGACCGGTGGCAGCACGTTGATGCGCTCGCCGAGACCCACCCATTTCAAAAGCTCCAGCACGTCTGCACGGTAGCTCGTCTCCTCCTTGCCGCGCACGCGCAACGGCAGCGCGACGTTCTCGTAGGTGGTGAGATGATCGAGCAGGCGAAAGTCCTGGAAGACGATGCCGACGCGCCGGCGCAGCATCGGGAATTCTTCGCGCGGGATCGACGAAATGTTGCGGTCGAACATCCGGATCAGGCCGCGTGTCGGCTGCAGCGAGAGGAAAAGAAGCCGCAGCAACGTGGTCTTGCCGGCGCCCGACGGACCCGTCAGGAACTGGAATGAACGGCGTGGAATGTCGAAGGTCAGGTCCCGGAGGATTTCCGGTCCCATGCCATAGCGCAGTCCGACGTTCTCAAAGTGAATCAAGCGGCAGCCCAGTCTCTCTCACGGCCCTGCAACCGACGGCCGGTTCCGGTCCTCCGCGCATAGGACGACCAGCCAAGAAAGGCAAAACCGCCAGCGGAATCATGGTTAAGTGACGGTTAATTTTTCATGAAAAGGCGCCGCTTTCGCGACGTCTTTCCGAAACATTAACCATTCCGGTTTACGTGTCGGAAAGATTTGATGCAATGCCTAGTTCTTGCACCGCATGAGGCTTGGCATTGCCCGAGGGTTTCGCAGACAAACTGGCCGCCTGCGGCCGTGTTCTCTTGCGGGACAGGAGGAAATGATCATGCAGGCATTCCGGACCAAATCCGCCAGCAACAACGCCGATACAGATTTCCTGCCGCCCGAGCGCGGCGGACGCGACGGGGCTTCAGCGCCGAGGCGCGCCGACTATGTGGATGCGGAATTCGAGGTGATATCCGCTTCGTCGCGCCGCACGCCCTATCCTGTTTTCAACGACAATGCACAAACGGGCAGCCGCAGGCGGCCGACGCTGACGGTCGTGGAGCAGGAGCCGTCGCTCGGCGCTCGATTGTTGCGTCTTGCCGAGACGCGGCTGCGCGACATGCCGGCACGCCGCTTTGCCGGGATGGTCGCGGGCGTTGCGCTTGCTTCCTTCCTGGCGATCGTCGGCTTTGCCGGCGATGGACAGGCCGACGTCCAGCCGCTGACGATATCGGGGATCAAGAGTGGGCTCGACTACTCCGGCGGCATGCGTGTGCTGTCCGTCTATGGTTCGATCGACAATCGCTCCGATATCGAGCAGCGATTGCCGCTCGTCGTGGTGGAGATTGCCGCCAACGGGCGCAAGGTCACGACGACACGGGTGATGCCCGAGGGTGCTGCCGTCGCGCCCGGTGAGAGCCGTCATTTCATGACGAGACTGCCCTATGCGGGTGGAAAAATGCCGGATGTGACGGTTTCCTTCGCCGAAAACGGTGTTTCGGCCCGCTGATTGTGCTAAGCGGCGCCAAAGGGAAGGCTTAAGGTCTTCCGGATGAAACGCTGGAGAAGCCTTGATGCCCGTTGTTCGCGGTAAGAATATCGAACCTCTCTATACGGCCGAAACCATCGCTGCCCGCAACAGCGAGCTCGCCGGAATGATCGTCAACGGCCCGCACAAGGATCTGCTGGTGATCGCGGTGCTCAAGGGATCGTTCATCTTCGCGGCCGATCTGATCCGCTCGATGCATACGGCCGGTCTGGCACCGGAAGTCGAGTTCATCACGCTGTCGAGCTACGGCACCGGCACCGTTTCGCAGGGCGTCAAGATCACCAAGGATATCGACAGCGACGTGCATGGGCGCGACGTTCTGCTGATCGACGACATTCTCGAATCCGGCCGCACGCTGCGTTTCGCCAAGGAACTGATGTACGAGCGCGGCGCCCGCAACGTCACGATCGCCGTGCTGCTCGACAAGCGGGTCAAGCGCAAGGTCGAACTCGAGGCGGATTATGTCGGCTTCGAATGCCCCGATCACTTCGTCGTCGGCTACGGCATGGACGTCGCCTATGCCTTCCGCGAGCTGCCTTTTGTCGGTGTTGTCACCGGCGACGCCGAGTAAATGTCTCGATTTGGGGCATGCGCCCTGAAATCCAGTCGTTCGGCGTTTACGGAACACAAACGAAAAACTGGTTGTTTTGGTGCGTGCCGCAGTGATTCTCGACGGGGATCGGCGGCGCTGCAGCGCCAGTGTGTCTCCCGATGATCCACGCCCGCTGTACTTTTGGATCAGGTGCGGGTGCCGGCGTGAACGCCGGACTCGGAAGCGAACGCGGAGGCCATGATGGCGAAGATCCTGATTACCGAGGACGAGGATGCATTGCGTTCCTTCGTTGCGCGGGCCCTGAGGCTCGACGGCCACGAGACGGTCGAAGCGGGCGATGGGGCCGATGGCCTTGCCTGCCTGGAGGCCGAGGCGTTCGACCTTCTCCTCTCCGATATCCGTATGCCCGTGATGGACGGCATCGAGCTGACGCACCAGGCGTCGGCGGCCTTTCCGGCCATGAAGATCCTGCTGATGACCGGCTATGCCGAGCAGCGCGAGCGGGCTGACGATCTCACCGACAAGATCGTCGACGTCATCTCCAAGCCCTTCTCCCTTCCCGATATCCGCAAGGCAGTCGCGCTGGCGCTGGCCGCCTGACGGCCAGACCTGCCGGCCCACAGCAACAGGACTGCGACCCGGCGCATCGATTGGATGCGACGGGAGCCGTTGTCATGTTCTGCCGTGATGAGGCAAAGGGCTCAGCCGGGCGCTCGGCTCAGCGCATGTCGAGCAGGCGTTCGAGGTACTGGCGCTCCTGCTCCGGCGACAGGCTGTCGCCCAGCCTGCGGCGAATCTCGTCAAGGATTTGTCGGGCGCGCTGAGAATCGATCTCGTCTGGAACCTTGACCTGGTCGCCGAAATTCGGGCCGAGATTCTGTTGCCGCCTTCCCAAAGGATCGCGGCCGTTTTGACCGTATTGCGGAACACCCATGCCAGGGCCGCCCTGACCTTGGCCCTGCATCTGGTTCATCATATCCTGGGCGCCTTGGCGCAGGGCCTGTAGCGCGCGGCCCTGATTGCCGACGGCTTGTTCGCCCTGGCCCTTGCCGAGCGCGCCGGAAGCGCCGTCCATTTCGCGCTTGGCTTCGCCGAAGCCCTTGCCGGGCTTGATGCCCATGCTTTCCAGGCCCTTGTTCAGCTCACCGAGCTGTTTTCCGAGCGCGTCCTGCTGCTCTTTCAGCTGTTTCAGTGCATCCTTGAGCTGTTCGGCGGTCATGTTGTCGAGCGGGTTGGGCTGACCATTCGGATCGCCCTGCTGACCTGGGTCCTGCGGCATTTCCTGACCGAAGAGCTCGTTGTCTTCGCCCTGCAGCGGGTCGCCCCGCTGCATCCGGTCACGCAGGGCCTGGTCGAACTTGAAGGTCTCGTCCATCAACTGCTGCTGTTGCTGCATCAGCTTGCCGAGCTTGTCCATCTGCTGGCGCATGGCGTCGTTCTGTTCGCCCATCTGCTGCTGGCTGCGGCCAGCCTGCAGGTTGTTCATCATGCGCTGCAGTTCCGAGAGCATCTGCTGTGCCTGATCGCGCGCGCCCGAGCGCGCCAGATTCTCGATCTGGTTCATCATCTTCTCGAGGTCCTGCTGGCGCAGGATGTTGTTCGGGTCGAGCTTGCCGGTCATGCGTGGATTTTTCATCGCCTGCTCGGCGAGCGCCTGCATGTATTCCTGCATCGCCTGGCGCAGTTCCTGCATCAGCTTGGCGATTTCCTGGTCCGAAGCGTTGCGCTCCAAGGCGTCCGACAGCGCCTGCTGGGCTTCGCGCAGGCGGCGCTCGGCAAGCGACAGGTCGCCGTCCTCGATGCCGAGCGCGATCTCCCAGAGGTATCCGGCGGCATCGCGCAACATGTCGTCGTTATAGGCGAGCGCCATCCGGGTGCGCGCCGATTTCAACAGCAGGAAATGAGTGAGGTTCGGGATCCAGTCCTCGGCAAGCGAGGTGACGGCGTCGTTGAGGTCGATGGCGCGCGGCAGGTCGTTGGCATTGAGCGCGAAAACCTGACGCTGTTCGGCGACGGCGCCGGCGAGCGGCTGCGAGAACTGGCGGGCAGGCAGGATCATGTCGTGCGGCGGGCTGCGGCCTTCCTGTCCGGCAGCATCCCGGGCGACGAGCGTCACCGCTACCCGCTTGCCGGCGAGCGGATGCTCGCTGAGGTTTCGGCTGGTCGTGCCCTTTGCCTCGCGCGCGTTACGGCGCGGCAGATCGAGCCGGTATTCCGGTAGCGGATAGAGCGCGCGGGCCCCTTCTGCCGGTTCGTCGAGCGGCTTGATCTCCGCCCAGGCCTGGGCGATGCCGTAATCGTCGTTGGCCGTAAACGTGATTTCGAGCGCCGCGTTGATGGTCGGATGGGGGATTCCGTCAAAGGCGATCTGAGGCACGCCGTCCGGGGTGATCTTGAACGCCCAGCGCTGGCTGCCGACGATAAGTTCGCCATCCTTGACGACCTTGTAGACGTGGTTGCGCACGGCATTCGGACTGCGTGCCGGCTCCGTTGCAACCATTTCGGCGACCTTCGGGCCGGCATCGTCCACTTTCGGCTTGCTCTGCTTTTCCTCGGCCTTTTCGCCGGCCACCGGAATGGCGATCGGTTTGCTCCCGCCGGTTTCCGCGTAGCGCACTGGCGCGTCCGCACCGGCGCCGGTGATCCGTACGGTGATGTCGCTGAACTGCGGGATGGTGATCGCCGCGGCGTCTTCATTCACGGCAGCGGCGGCTTCCGGCTTGCCCGTCAGAAAGATTGGCGCCCGCCCGGTATAGGGCGGCGGCGTTACCCAGGCATCGACGCGGATATTGGCAGCTTCGATCGACGTCTGCGGCAGCCGGAACGCATCGCTCAGCAATCCGGCGCGGTTGGAATAGGAATAGGCAAAGGCGACGCAAGCGAGCAGCACAGGCACGGCCCTGAGCGCGAAGGGATCGTGCCTGGCGATATCGGGCCGCGGCAGGCCAGTCTCGAGGGTGCCGATCATGCGTGCCATGCGCGCCTGGTGTTCGCGCCAGAGCGCCTCGCCCAGAGGGGTGTCGGTCGCGGGGCGATCGTCCTGGACGCGGATGGCCTGATGCGGCAGCGCATTGCGCTCTTCGAGCATGCGATCGGCATCGGCATTACCGGGAAGCCGCAACCGGCTGAGCGGTACGAGAGAGGCGAGGAAGGTTAGCGCAAAGGCAAAGAGCGCCACCGCATGCAGCCAGAAAGGTGCAGCGCGAAAGAAGCCGAGCCAGGCGAAGGCAAGAAACAGAAGGGCGATCGCACCGGGCAGAAGGATACGCGGCAGGACCTGCTCGGCGACCAGCACCGCGCGCGCCAGCCATCTCTTCAGCGCCAGAGTTCTCGAAAACGGCTTCGGTTGTGGCGTTTCATCCTGCCGGAATTGCGTCATCCGCCCAAGTTTCCTTTCGGTCGCCCATCAACGCTTGTGGCTGACCCAATGTAGTGAGGCGACGGCCGAGCTCAAAAATGCACGCAACTTCGCCTATCCCGCTTGCGTTCAGGATACCATCGTTTGTGGCGAAGACGAGGGCGCAAACACAATCGTGATCGGCCGGGCGGCCGATCCACAGATTGTCGTTGTCATGCCCGGACGGGTCAGTCGAGCCAGTCCGGCACCGAATCGAGACCGATCAACGCGTCATAGTCCTGACGCGGGCGAACGACGTGGAAACGGTCGCCCTTGACCAGAACTTCCGGGATCAGGAGGCGTGAATTGTAGGTGCTGGCCTGCACGGCGCCGTAGGCGCCGGCCGAGCTGATGGCAAAGAGATCGCCAGGCTTCGGCATCGCCATCTCGCGGTCGAGCGCCAGATAGTCGCCGGTTTCGCAGACCGGGCCCACGACGTCGGCGCGGATGCGCGGCGCGTTGGCGGCGGAGATGCGGACCGGGCGGATCTCGTGATAGGCCTCATAGAGGGTCGGGCGGATGAGATCGTTCATCGCACCGTCGACGATGACGAAGGTCTTGTCGCCACCGTCCTTCACGTAGATGACTTCGGTCACCAGAATGCCGGCATTGCCGACGATCAGCCGGCCCGGTTCGGTGACGATCTTGCAGCCGAGCGACTGCAGCTGGCTCTTGACGATTTCCGCATAGGCGTCCGGCAGCGGGGGCGGATTGTTGTCGTCCTTGTAGGGAATGCCGAGGCCGCCGCCGATGTCGACATGATCGATCGAGTGGCCGTCGGAGCGCAGCGTATCGACCAGTTCGCGCAGCAGCTTGAAGGCGTCGTCGAAGGGCTGAAGTTCGGTGATCTGGCTGCCGATATGCATGTCGATGCCGGTCACCTCAATGCCGGGCAGCGTTGCGGCATGGGCGTAGACCGCGCGGGCGCGCTCCCAGGAAATGCCGAACTTGTTTTCCTTCTTGCCCGTGGAAATCTTGGAATGGGTCTTCGCGTCAACATCAGGGTTGATGCGGAAGGACACATGGGCGCGCTTGCCGGCGCGAACGGCGCGCTGGTTCAGGACCTCAAGTTCCGGCTCGGACTCGACGTTGAAGCAGTAGATGCCGGCTTCCAGTGCGAGATCCATTTCCAGCGGCGTCTTGCCGACGCCGGAGAACATGATGCGGTTTGCCGGGATGCCGGCCGCCAGCGCCCGGCGCAGCTCACCGCCGGAGACCACGTCGACGCCGGCGCCAAGGCGGCCGAGCGTCTTCAGTACCGCCTGGTTCGAGTTGGCCTTCATCGCATAGCAAACCATCGCATCCACATCGGCGAAAGCCTTGGAGAACACCGTATAGTGGCGCTCGAGTGTGGCGGTCGAGTAGCAGTAGAAGGGTGTGCCGACGGCGCGGGCGATATCGGTCACCGGCACATCTTCGGCGTAGAGAATTCCGTCGCGGTATTGAAAATGGTTCACGTCACGCAGCTCGACTTTGAGCAATTCCAGGAAAGTGCGAAGCGGCTTCCGTTCGGAATTGCGTAATTTCTACTAGAGGAGGGGATCGAGCAGGAACGAACGCTCGTCTGCTTTTTCCTTCTGCTCGACAGTTCCTGCCGGCGCCTTGGTGTTGATCGGCGCGGTCGAGCCGGGGCGATCGAGGTCGCCCTTGCGTCCACAACCGACAAGAACCAGCCCGGGGATCGCCAGCAGAAGTGCAAGCCGGGCCGCCTTCGTGAATGTCATCGTGATTTTCCTTCGCGGGAACTGATGCAGGTGCGATGTCTTACCGATTTTTCAGGCACTTGTGCACCCTGTTTCTGCGGGCGAAGAGCCGCCCGCAGCGGGCTTGGGAGCAGATGTCTTAGTTGCGGGCGCGCCACCAGGCGATCTGCTTGCGAACCTCGTTGGGCGCCGTGCCGCCGAAGGAGGTACGGCTGGCGACGGAGGCTTCGACCGTCAGGACATCGAAGACCTTCTCGGTGATGTCGGCGTGGATCGACTGCAGGTCGGCAAGCGAAAGATCGGCGAGGTCGCAGCCCTTCTGTTCGGCAAGCGCCACGGCGCGGCCGGTCACATGGTGGGCGTCGCGGAAGGGCAGGCCTGCCTCACGCACCAGCCAGTCGGCAAGGTCGGTCGCGGTCGAATAGCCGGAGCCGGCGGCGGCCTTCATGCGATCGCTACGGATGGTCATGTCACGAACCATGCCGGTCATGGCGGCGATCGCCAGCTCGAGGCTTTCGGCTGAGTCGAAGACCTGTTCCTTGTCTTCCTGCATGTCCTTGGAATAGGCGAGCGGCAGACCCTTCATGACCGTGAGCAGCGCGATCAACGAACCGTTGATGCGGCCGGTCTTGGCGCGCACCAGTTCAGCGGCGTCGGGATTCTTCTTCTGCGGCATGATCGAGGAGCCGGTCGAAAATGCATCCGACAGGCGGATGAAGCCGAACTGCGGCGTCGACCAGATGACGATCTCTTCGGCCAGCCGCGACAGGTGCGTGGCAGTGATCGAGGCCATCGACAGGAATTCGAGCGCGAAGTCGCGGTCCGATACCGTGTCGATCGAGTTGCGGGTCGGGCCGGCAAAGCCGAGCGCCTTGGCGGTCATGTGACGGTCGATCGGGAATCCGGTGCCGGCAAGGGCGGCGGCGCCGATCGGGCTCTCGTCCATATGCTCGATGGCGTGACGCACGCGCGAGCGGTCACGGCCGAACATCTCGACATAGGCCATGCAGTGATGGCCGAAGGTGACGGGCTGCGCGGTCTGCAGATGGGTGAAGCCGGGCATGACGGTATCGGCATGTTCCTCGGCGCGGTCGAGGAAGGCGGCGATCAGCGCCGTCAGCGCTTTCTCGGTGCGCTGCAGCTCTTCCTTGACCCAAAGGCGGAAGTCGAGCGCCACCTGATCGTTGCGCGAGCGGGCGGTGTGGAGGCGGCCGGCAGCCGGACCGATCAGGGTCGCGAGCCGGGCCTCGATGTTCATGTGGATGTCTTCGAGGCGGCGCGAGAACTCGAACGCACCACTTTCGATCTCTGACAGGATCGTGTTCAGGCCGTGAACGATCTTGTCTTTGTCGTCGGCCGAAATGATGCCTTGATGCGCCAGCATCGTCGCATGCGCTATTGAGCCGCGGATGTCCTGGGCATAGAGCTTCTTGTCGAAGCCGATCGAGGCATTTATTTCCTCCATGATCGCGTCCGGACCCGAGGCAAAGCGACCGCCCCACATCTGGTTGGAGGATTTCGTCTCGGAATTGCCGTCAGCCATGAAGAATGCCCGCCTTGGAGAATGAAATGCCCGACCAGAAGAAATCCCCCCCGGCCGTGAAACTGTTCGCGCTCGCCGCCCTGTTTGGCGTGATCGTCGGTGCGGCAGCGGTATACGTGAAGGAGACCGGGTCTGGCAATGGTGAGGCAACCGAAACGGCCTCCGCCAGTTGCCCGCTGACCTCGGCCAAGGTCGCTGCGCTGACACCCTTCATGAAGGGGCAGGTTGCCGCGATGTCGCCGGCGGCGTCGCCGCGGCCGATCGCGCTCGACTTCAACGGTCCGGACGGCAAGTCGACCAATGTCTCGGCCTTTGCCGGCAAGACGCTGCTCGTCAATCTCTGGGCGACGTGGTGCGTTCCCTGCCGCGAGGAAATGCCGGCCTTGAACGCCCTGCAGAAGTCGCTCGGCAGCGACAAGTTCGAAGTGGTGGCGATCAACATCGACGTCGGCGACGACGAGAAGCCGAAGGCTTTCCTCGACGAGACGGCCGTGCACGAGCTTGGCTATTATCGCGACGCCTCGATGGGCGTGTTCAACAACATGAAGAAGGAAGGCCTGGCCTTCGGCCTGCCGGCAACCCTGCTGCTCGACGACAAGGGCTGCCTGATCGGCTCGATGAACGGGCCGGCCGCCTGGGACAGCGACGACGCCAAGACGCTGATCAGCGCGGCGCTTTCTCCTGCTGCGGGAAGCTGAAGGAGACTAGATCTGGACAAAGAAAAACCCGGCGGATCGCCGGGTTTTTCTTGTCAAATGCTGACGGAATTAGCGGGTGGGAACCGGCACTTCGCCGCGATAGTCGTAGAAGCCGCGTCCGGACTTGCGGCCGAGCCAGCCGGCTTCGACATATTTCACCAGCAGCGGGCAGGGGCGATACTTCGAGTCCGCCAGGCCGTCATAGAGCACCTGCATGATCGACAGGCAGGTGTCGAGGCCGATGAAGTCGGCAAGCTGCAGCGGGCCCATGGGATGGTTGGCGCCGAGCTTCATGGCGGTATCGATCGCCTCGACACTGCCGACGCCTTCGTAAAGCGTATAGATCGCCTCGTTGATCATCGGCAGCAGAATGCGGTTGACGATGAAGGCCGGAAAATCTTCGGCGACCGTCACGGTCTTGTCGAGCGTCGCCACGAATTCCTTGGCGGTCTTGAAGGTCTGTTCGTCGGTGGCGATGCCGCGCACGAGCTCGACCAGCTTCATCACCGGAACCGGGTTCATGAAGTGGATGCCCATGAAGTGCTCGGGGCGATCGGTGGCGGAGGCCAGGCGCGTGATCGACAGGGACGAGGTATTCGTCGCGAGAATCGCTTCCGGCTTTAGGATCGGACAAACCTGGCCGTAGATCTTGCGCTTGATCGTTTCGTCTTCGGTGACGGCTTCAATTACCAGATCGGCCTGGGACAGGTCGTTGATATCGGAAGAGCCCTTGATCAGGGCAAGGGCTGCCTTGCGGGCCTCGTCGGTCATCTTGCCGGAGGAGACCTGACGGGCAAGGTTGCCGTTGACGGTTGCAAGGCCCGCTTCGATCCGTTCGGCGGCCAGATCATAGATCTGCACCTTGTATCCGGCGATTGCCGAAACATGTGCGATGCCACAGCCCATTTGCCCGGCACCAATAATTCCGACCGTCTTGATCATCGCGGCGAACATCCATCTTCAAAGGTTGGCGGCAAGGCCGCCATCAGACACGCAAACCGGGCCGGTTTGGCCGGCCCGGTAGATTGTTAATGCCAAGTCCCCGCTTTTGCCAGCCCTTTTCATGGGTGCGGAGGGTGGCATCGATTTGGGCTTACAGCGCCTTCTGCAACTCCGGCAGAGCGTCGAAGAGATCGGCAACCAGACCGTAGTCGGCGACCTGGAAGATCGGTGCCTCTTCGTCCTTGTTGATGGCGACGATGACCTTCGAGTCCTTCATGCCGGCGAGGTGCTGGATGGCACCGGAGATGCCGCAGGCGATGTAGAGATCGGGCGCAACGACCTTGCCGGTCTGGCCGACCTGCCAGTCGTTCGGCGCGTAACCGGCGTCGACCGCAGCGCGTGAAGCGCCGACGGCAGCGCCGAGCTTGTCGGCCACCGGCAGGATCACTTCCTGGAACTTTTCGGAAGAACCAAGTGCACGGCCACCGGAGATGATGATCTTGGCAGACGTCAGCTCCGGGCGGTCGGACGACGACAGGGCGTCGGCGACGAAGGAGGAAACGCCGGGGTTGGCGGCGGCCGAGACGCTCTCGATCGCGGCCGAGCCGCCTTCAGGGGCGGACGCGAAGGAGGCGGTGCGCACGGTGATGACGCGCTTGGCTTCGGTCGTCTGCACCGTCTGGATGGCGTTGCCGGCATAGATCGGACGCTTGAAGGTATCCGACGAGACAACTTCGATGATTTCCGAAACCTGGGAAACGTCGAGCAGCGCTGCAACGCGCGGCATCACGTTCTTGCCGACCGAGGTGGCGGCGCTCACGATCGTGTCGTAGCTGCCAGCGAGCGAGACGATCAGGGCAGCGAGCGGCTCGGCAAGGTTGTTGGCAAGCGAGGCGTCGTCGGCAACGAGCACCTTGGAAACGCCTGCAAGCTTGGACGCCTGTTCGGCAGCCTGCTTCGCGCCGGCGCCGGCAACGAGAACATGCACATCGCCGCCGATTTTCGAAGCGGCGCTCAGCGCCTTGGCGGTCTGGTCGGAAAGGTGGTTGCTGTCGTGGTCAGCCAGAAGAAGAATGGCCATGATAAAATCTCCCTTCCTTAAATCAGAGCACGCCGGCTTCGGTCTTGAGCTTTTCGACGAGCTCGGCGACCGACTTGACCTTGATGCCGGCCTTGCGGCCCGACGGCTCCTCGGTCTTCAGCACCTTGAGGCGGGCAGCGGTGTCGACGCCGAAGTCGGCCGGCGACTTCTTGTCGAGCGGCTTCTTCTTCGCCTTCATGATGTTCGGCAGCGAGGCGTAGCGCGGCTCGTTCAGGCGCAGGTCGGTGGTGACGACGGCCGGCAGCTTGATGTCGATGGTCTGCAGACCGCCGTCGACTTCGCGCGTCACGGTTGCCTTGCCGTCGCCGATCTCGACCTTGGAGGCGAAGGTGCCTTGCGCCCAGCCGAGCAGGGCCGACAGCATCTGGCCGGTCTGGTTCGAATCGTCGTCGATCGCCTGCTTGCCGACGATAATCAGGCCCGGCTGTTCAGCCTCGGCCACACCCTTGACGATCTTGGCGACAGCGAGCGGCTCGACCTGGTCTTCGGTCTCAACCAGGATGGCGCGGTCCGCCCCCATGGCGAGCGCGGTGCGCAGGGTTTCTTCGGCCTTGGCCGGACCGACGGATACGACGACGACTTCCTCGGCCTTGCCGGCTTCCTTCAGCCTGAGCGCCTCTTCGACCGAGATTTCGTCGAAGGGGTTCATCGACATCTTCACGTTCGCAAGCTCGACGCCCGAACCGTCTGCCTTCACCCGGATCTTGACGTTGTAGTCAACCACCCGCTTCACCGTCACAAGTATTTTCATGGATTCTTCCCTCCAAGAGCTTTCGCAGGAAAATGCGCCTTAACGGAGCCGCCTGATTGTCGGTTGGCGACATCGATACGCGTTTTTTCTCCAATTACAATCGCTGTGCATGGCGCTAAATCGATATAATCCCGAGAATTGGAATTACGTTTACGTACACGTAAGAATGATCCATGGCAAGTGGCTTGGGGCCTGATGCGGCACTGTCCCGGCAGGGCCGGGTGCGCTTCAGGCAAGCCATTGAAATAACGGATCATCCTCGTTGAAGGCTGGCGATTGCCGGTGTCAGGATCCGGTCTGGCGTCCCCAGGGAATGGGCGGTCTTGTCGCATCTGACGACGGCTGTTGGCTTGCGGTGACCGGTTCGGCCTTGTGCCGGACGGCGCGCGGCGTGACGATCGTGCGGTCGAAGAGCGGCACATCGCGGCGTCGCAAAATGACAACCAGAACCAGGCCCGCGACGATGCCGCCGACATGGGCGCTCCAGGACACGCCGCTGCCGGGATCGACGACCAGCATGAAGAACTGCTGGCCGATCCAGAAGGCAAGCGGAATGGCGGCCGGCAGCGGCAGCGGGATGCGGAAGAAGACAAGCACCCAGACGCGCACCTTCGGGTGCAGCAGGAAATAGGCGGCAACGACGCCGGAGATCGCGCCCGATGCGCCGATCAACGGCGCCTCGGAGGCCGGGTCGAGAAGCCCATGCGCCAGTGCGCCTGCAGCCGCGCAGAGAAGATAGAAGGCGAGATAGCGGAAGTGCCCGAGCGCATCCTCGACATTGTCGCCGAACACCCAGAGGAACAGCATGTTCATGGCGAGGTGCATGAAGTCGCCATGCAGGAAGGAATAGGTGACGAAGGTGAAGCCGTCAGGGACGACGACGAGCGAGGGATCGAGCTGCGCGTAGTCGAAAATGAGCGCCGGAATATAGCCGAAGCCCAGCAGCGCGGCGTTGGCGAATTGCTCGGAGGCAATCGGTCCAGTGATCAGCCAGACGGCAATGTTGATGACGATCAGGCTGATCGTGACGTACTGGACCTTGATGTGCTTCAGGGTGTTCGTATCGTGAAGCGGTATGAACATGCGGTCTCCCGAAGCACAGGTTATTGCCCGTTTCTCCCGTCGAATCTCGATCGGGCGCGACAATGCGCGAGCCGACGTTATCTGTTTTTTCCGGGAATCCAAAGGACGTCGGCTTGACCTTTGTCATTTGCAAAGCGCGCCGCGACGAACAGGAAATCCGACAGGCGATTGATATAGGCGATGGCTTCCGTGCTGACGACTTCACCCTCGATCTGGGCAAGGGCCACCACCTGGCGTTCCGCACGGCGTGCGACCGTGCGGGCGACGTGGAGGGCTGCGGAGGCGGGGCTTCCGGCCGGAAGCACGAAGGAGCGCAAGGGATCAAGTTCGGTATTCAGCCGGTCGATTTCGGTTTCGAGCCAGGTCACCTGCGCTGCGACGATGCGCAGCGGTTCGTATTGCGGCGGCTCGCCGGTGTCGGGTGTTGCGAGATCCGCGCCGAGATCGAAGAGATCGTTCTGTATCCGCATCAGCGCGGCGTCGAGATCGACGTTGCCGGCCGTATGCTGCCGAGCCAGGCCGACGAAGGCATTGGTTTCGTCCACTGCGCCATAGGCATCGACGCGCAGATCGCTCTTCAGCCGGCGCGGGCCGGAGACGAGCCCGGTGGTGCCGTTGTCACCCGTCCGGGTATAGATCTTGTTCAGCTTCACCATGGGCGGACGCAGTCCTCTAGCGCAATTTCAGGAACGGTGTTGAACGGTTGTCCGTTCGGAATTTGCGTCAGGTCGGACGGCCGCCGCCGGTGATCCAAAGGGTCACCATGATGAGCACGATCGCGATTGCCTGCAACAGCACACGCGCCTGCATCAACTTGTTGGACGTGTTGCCGCTGCCACCCTTTGCCATGTTCACGAGGCCGCGGATCAAAACGATCACGACCAGGCCCATGACGAACAGGGTCAAGCCGGTAAAGAAGCTGGACATCGAACTCTTCCTTGCAATTCTGCTTCAGCCAAGTCGGCCGATGATGCGATAAAACAGTGCCGCCGGCAGGAGCTTCTTCAGAAGCGCGCCCTGTCTGGCTGGCCTTGTTACAATATAGTGCGGTTTCGGTTTCTTTGCTGTCAGTGCGTGCTTCAAAACCGCATAAACCGCCTCCGGGCCGAGCTTTCCGGCCGCGGGTTTGCTTTCGCCTTTCAGGCGTCGCATCTGCCGCTCGTATTCGACGCGGTGCACCGAATTCTTGAGGTCGATGAAGCGCTCGATATAGGTAACGGCATTGGCGGTGAATTTCGATGTGATCGGCCCTGGCTCGATCAGGCTCACCTCGATACCGCTGCCGGCCAGCTCCATCTTGAGGGTGAGGGACAGGCCCTCGATCGCAAACTTGGAGGCGTTGTAGGCGCCGCGCCAGCGATAGGGCACGATGCCGAGGATGGAAGAGCACTGCACGATGCGGCCGCTGCCGCGCGCCCGCATCGCGGGGATCACCCGCCGCGTCAGGTCGTGCCAGCCAATCACGTTGGTCTCAAGCTGGAGCCTCAGCGCCTCGGTCGGCAGATCCTCGACCGCACCCGCCTGGCCATAGGCGCCGTTGTTGAACAGCGCGTCGATGCGCCCGCCGGAAAGCGCCAGCACCGTATCGGCCAGGGCAGCGATGCTCTCCGGCTTGGTGTAGTCCATCAGAAAGGTCTCGATGCCCTCGCTTTCAAGCGATTGCCGGTCCTCTTCCCGGCGCACGGTCGCAAAGACCCGCCAGCCGTCGGCATGAAGCGCGCGTGCGCAATGGGCGCCGATTCCGGAGGAGCATCCGGTGACAATGATTGTGGGGCGATCCGTCATCCGGTCGAATCCTGTAGAAATCCTGCCTCGGTTTCCCATATTCATCGGCGGGATACAATTGAATTGCGCAAGCCGGAACCCGCCAGCGTTGTCGCCGTTGGGGTCATGCGAAGCCAAGGAAACGGCGCCGAGACGGACGTACTGATCGGGTAGTCCCGGCGCCTCGTAGGATTGGAATGGAATGCCAGCGTTTATACGCATCACCTGGAAAGTCGTGTTCGATGCGCTCTGGCACTTCAGCCTCGACGACGGTTGGGCGATGGCGAGCCATGTGGCGCTGTCGTCGCTGCTCGCCGTCTTTCCCTTCCTGATTTTTGGCACGGCGCTCGGCAGCTTTCTCGGGGCCGACCAGTTTGCCGAAACGGCGGTGCATCTGATTTTCGATGCCTGGCCGGAATCGATCGCCAAGCCCATCGCCGACGAAATCGTGCGGGTGCTGACGATCCCGCGCGGTGGGCTCTTGACCGTTTCGGTGTTGGCCGCCGCCTATTTCGCCTCCAACGGCGTTGAGGCGCTGCGCGTCTCGCTCAATCGCGCCTATCGAGTGACCGAGAGCCGCTACTGGTACGTCACTCGGCTTGCGAGCCTCGGCTTCGTGCTTGCCGGCGTCCTGATCCTGGCCGCACTCAGCATTCTGCTCGTCGCCGTGCCCCTGGCGGTGCGTTATGCCGGACAGTGGCTCCCCTGGCTTGGTGGCGTGCTTGCGACCGTCGACAATTGGAGCCTGCCGCTCGCTCTCGTCGTGCTGACCAGCGGATTGCTCGTGTCCCATCTCTGGCTGCCGGATGGGCACCGTAAAGTGATCGACGTTTTGCCGGGCATCGCGCTGACGCTCGTTTGCTGGACGATCGGCGCTTATGCCTTTGCTTCGTACCTCGCGACCTTCGCCACCTATGTGTCTACCTATGCTGGCCTGGCGTCGATCATGATCGTGCTGGTGTTTCTCTACATGATCGCTGCAATCTTCATCATCGGCGCCGAGATCAATGCGGCGATCCTCAAATACAGGGTCAAGAGCATGGTGCGGCGCAGCTTCCAGCTGCGCAATGGCAACGACGCGACCCGCGAGGAGCAGGACCTAGCCGATTAACGCGCGGATTTCCTCCGCCGTGCGACCGGCGGCGCGGAAAGCGGCGATGCCGGTATCCTGGTTGCTCTTCGACAGCTTGCGCCCATCCGGCCCGAGGATCAGCCGGTGATGGTGATAGAGCGGTTCCGGCAGATCGAGAAGCCGCTGCAGCAGCCGATGCACGGATGTCGCATGATAGAGGTCGCGGCCGCGCACCACATGGGTGATGCCCTGCAACGCGTCGTCGACGACGACGGATAGATGGTAGCTTGACGGCGCATCGGAGCGCGACAGGATTACGTCGCCCCAGGCGGCGGGGTCGGCGATGATGGTGCCGGTTTCGTCCTCAGGACCATGGCCGCTCTCGGCCCAGCTCAGGTGGTCTTTTCCCAAAAGCGCGATGGCCTTCTCCATGTCGAGCCGCCAGGCATAGGCCTTGCCGCTCGCGGTGAGAGCCGCGCGCTCGGTTTGGGGCAATTCGCGCTCGCGGCCGGGATAGAGCGGGCTGCCGTCCGGATCGCGCGGCCAGGTCTGGCCGCCGGCTTCCGCATCGGCAACGGCGGCCTTGATTTCGCCGCGGGTCATGACCGAGGGGTAGATGACACCCAGCATGTCCAGCCGTTGAAGCGCCGACGCGTAGGCGTCGAGATGTTCCGATTGCCGGCGCACCGGGCGCTCCCAGTCGAGGCCGAGCCAGGCAAGGTCTTCGAAGATCGCCGCCTCGAATTCCGGGCGGCAGCGGGTCTGGTCGATATCCTCGATGCGCAGCAGGAAACGCCCGTTCGCGGCCTTCGCCATGTCATGGTTCAGCGCCGCGGAAAGCGCGTGGCCGAGATGGAGCAGCCCGTTGGGGCTCGGGGCAAAACGGAAAACGGGTGGCGTGTCAGGCATGCTTTCCCTTTGCCATGGAAGGGGTATAAAAATCATCCGCTTTGTGGAGGCGTCATGCGGATCATCCGGACACATGAGGATATCGAGGCCGGGCTGTCAGGCCTGGTGATGCTCGATGCGCGCCTCGGGCACGTCGTTGCGAGAGCCGGCCCGGTGCCGCTCCGGCGCACCGATCCCGGCTATCGCGGCCTTGCCAGCATCATCGTCTCGCAAATGGTCTCGAAGGCAAGTGCGGCTGCGATCTGGCGGCGCATGGAAGAAAAGCTCGGCGAGGTCACGGCGGCAGGCGTCAATTCGCTGAGCGACGAGGATTGCCGGGCGATCGGGCTGTCGCGGGCGAAGGCCGAGGCGCTGAGGCGCGTGGCCGAGGTGGTCGTCAGCGGTCAGATCGATCTCGACGCGATCTGCAACATCGAAGGATCGGAGGCGATCCGGGAGCTGACGGCGATCAAGGGGGTGGGGCGCTGGACGGCGGAAGTCTATCTGCTCTTCTGCGCCGGCCACCCGGATGTCTTTCCCTCCGGCGACGTCGCGCTGCAAAACGCGATCGGTCACGGACTGGGCCTCGAACTGCGCCCGAGCGCACGCGAAATTGATTCGCTCGCCGCTTCGTGGTCGCCCTGGCGCAGCGTCGCCGCACGCCTCTTCTGGGCCTATTATTCACAGGAAATGCGTCGTGATGCTGTTCCTGTGACACCTTGAAGGAAAAAGCGAATCCAGCGCACGCATTTTTGTTTCCGGCTTCACAATCCTGTTGCAACGGGCCTAATATAGAAGGTGCAGATGCCGAATCGATCAGGAGAATACGCTTGACGATTGCAGTCTCACCACAGGCCTTGCCGGCGCTCGTCTTGAACGCTGACTATAGGCCGCTGAGTTACTACCCCTTGTCGCTTTGGTCCTGGCAGGACGCGATCAAGGCAGTCTTCCTTGACCGTGTAAATATCCTTGCCGAGTACGAACATTCGGTGTCGTCTCCGAGCTTCTCGATGCGACTGCCGAGCGTTGTTTGCCTCAAGAGCTACGTGCAGCCCTCACGCCACCCGGCCTTCACCCGGTTCAACGTGTTCCTGCGCGATAAATTCGAATGCCAGTATTGCGGTTCGCCCGACGATCTCACCTTCGATCACGTGGTGCCCCGCGCTCACGGCGGCCAGACGACCTGGGACAATGTCGTCGCAGCCTGCTCGCCCTGCAATCTACGCAAGGGCAGCAAGCTGCCGAAGCAAGCCGGCATGTTCCCGCACCAGAGGCCTTTCCAGCCGACGGTGCAGGACCTGCACAACAACGGCCGGCTCTTCCCGCCGAACCATCTGCATGAAAGCTGGATGGACTATCTCTACTGGGACGTCGAACTGCAGCCCTGACGCTGTTCGTGCCTTCTTGCCGGATCTAAGCCCAAAGCGGGGTCAGGAGAGGTGCGTGCGCTCGCGAACCCCTTGTTGGGGCGTTGCCTGCCCGAGAGCGATCTGGGATCAGCGCGCCTTTGCCGCACCGCGCAAGGCGATTGCTGCGAGGATGAGGCTGGCGATCACATTCCATCCGGCAAAGGAGAGCCCGAGCACCCGCAAGGAGGCTTCGGTGCACGACGGGCCATGCTTGGAATCGAGATCGCCCAGCAGATCACCGACATTCGACGAAATCCCTTGCGCGGTCGTGGCGCAGGTGGACGGTCCTTCCCAGAAGCCCCATTCGGCGCCCGAGTGATAGACGCCCATGCCGGCGCCGACCAGCATCAGGATGCCGACGATGAGAAGCAGCGTGCGTGTCGTCCACGCCGGCAGTTTGAACGCGCTCGTGGCGATTGCCAAAACACCGACCGGGATGCCCCAGTAGTAGGGATCGCGCTGCAACAGGCAGAGCGCGCAGGGAATATAGCCACCGACATGCTCGAAGCCGAGCGCGCCGCCCACGGTCGCCGCCATGCCGAGTGTTACGATAACGGCGATCAGCAAATGCTGGCGGGATTGGGTGGCGGCGTCGATCATCTATACCTCGCGGGCGGCAACTCGAAACCGAGGGATGCCGCAGTGCAAACTGGATGGCGCCTTCTTAGGCAGGATCGTGCGCGCTGTAAATCGCAGCGGCTGTGAGCGGCCCGCACGCTTTCGTGATTGTTGGTCGTGCATCCTGAAAATGATGGTTGACCACGGCGAAATCCTTCGTGTAAATCCGAGCCGCTGATATCGCACTTCCCTGAGCCCCATTGGCGGAATTGGTAGACGCGCTCGACTCAAAATCGAGTTCCGAAAGGAGTGCTGGTTCGACCCCGGCATGGGGCACCACCTACACCTAACAGCTATTGTTTTTGTTGTCTTTTTTTGCTGTTTTTGTCCCACATTTTCCAATGTCAAAATGTGTGGGACAAATTTGTTCATGATCCGTGCGTCAGATTGCCCCCTTGTCGGCTATTGGTGAGCTTGTAAGGCGGGTTGAGGCGCGGTTCGGCCCTAAGCGGCGATAGCCCGAATGATCTCCGCATGATTGATCACCTCCGAACGGCTCTTCAAAAGAACCTTTGACCCAGCGCAGGCTTCGAACAGCTTCTCATGGCCGGCATAGCTGGTTGAAGAGTTTTCGCGCTTCCGATACTCGCGTACCCACTTAATCAGTTCTTGGAAATCTTCCTCACTGCCTCCGCCTTGGATGCCTCGGGCAATAATATTGGCGACACAATCTTCTTCGGGCAAATCGATCCAGATCAAGCTTGTCACCCGATGCAGAACAGCATTGGCAAGCCATCCATATACGCCTTCCATCAGCCAACTCTCGGCCTTACCGGCTTCGACGACTTCATCGAAAACCAGTTGATTGTCTCGCGCGACACCGTACTGGCCGGAAGCCCAGCGGAGATCGTCAAGGTGGATTGCAGGACGTCTAAGGATGTCGCCGATCTCGCGGGCCAGCCAAGTCTTGCCTGTCCCGCCATTGCCGAAGATTAGTATCCGCTGAAGGTGTTCCATTTGGGTCAGATCTCTTTTAGACGACGGGCGCGATCGCTTCAGACTTTGACCGCTAGCCCTCTCCCGGAACGAGCTTGTGCATCGCACTTGCCGCCATCTGTTTGCGGCGGGCTTTCTTGGTGTAGGTCGTCGTCTGGTTCTTCGTGGTCCAGCCGAAAATTGCCATCAGCTCTTCGTCCGTAGCGCCGTTCTCGGCGGCGATTGTGGCGCCGGCTTTCCGCAGGCCGTGAGTGGTGCAGTGGAACAATCCGGCCTGGTCGCACCAATCCCGCATCTTGTTGCCAAGGCCGTTCGTTGTGAATGGTTTGCCAAACTCGGTGACGAGGAAGGTCAGGTTGCCAGTCGGGCACTCGTCGATCGTCTTTTGCAGCTCCGGCAGCACCGGAATGTCGACGATGACGCCGCTCGACTTGCGCGTCTTTTCCGGACGGATGGTCAATTGGCCATTGCGAATGTGCTGGAGGCCGACAATGGAGAGACTATCGAGGCGCAGGCCGGTGTAGAGTGCAAGGTGAAGCATAAGGCGCGCCTTCGTGCCTGCGCCGTGTTTGGCCTCGTACTGGCGCACCTCGTCGACCGTCCAAGTGTGGAAGCCGTCGCCGGAGTGCAAAAGCTTGATCTTCGCGGCCGGGTTCATCTGCGCGAGGTCGCTTTCGACGGCCCACGCGAACAAGGCGGAGATGGCCTTCTTCACATCGTTGCGCGAACCGGGTTTGTCTCGGACGGCGTCGCGGATCTTGACGACATGGCGCTTGCGCATGTCAGCGTATGGTAGGTCTCCACATCGAGCTGAGCCGAACTTGTAATCGCAGACCTCCTCCAAGATGGTCGCCCGTCGCGCCATGACGCCGGCGCTGATGGTTGCGCGCCGCTTGTACTCCGCATAGAGCCAATCGACGGTTCCTTCGGCTGGATCTCGTTTCAGCGTCACAACGGCAGGCGGCGGCTCTGCGCCTTCAGGCACGTAGGGAATTCCAAGGCGGGCGCAAGCAACTTCCTTGTCGAAAGCATCGGTACCGGGTGTCTCTTTGAGGCGGACCTTCTTCTTGCCCGGCGCGCGGAAATAGTAGCGTGCTTCTCTGGTGCGCCAGTCGCGATCGAGGCTCACGCCCTTCTGCAGTTTGTCATCAAGCCTTTTAGGCATTGTCGAAAGCGTTCCCTTGTGGTCGCAGCTCGTCGGGGTCTCGGCTCATGCCGGCTTTGTGCGGTAGCGCGCGAAAGCTCGCCCAAAGCTCGTCGACATCCCATATGTTTCGCCCGAAGAGCACTCTCGGTTGTGGCATGGTGCCAACTTCAACGGCGCTGTCAAACAGAGACACGCTGATGCTCAAAAGCAGGGCGGCCTGCTCGCGCGTGACGCCAAAGGGCGGAAGGCCTGGAGGAAGCAGGGCGGAGCGTCGAACGCGCGTGTCGACGGCCGTCATTTCTCGGCTCATTGGGTAATCTCCTGGCATTCGAGTGCCGGCCGGCCTTTGTGTCCGATCATTGCGGCAGCGCGCGCTTGGTCGCGGCGCTTCTGGTTCTGCTTGTGCGTCACCAGCTCCGTATGCTTTGGGTCCGGCTTGACGCAGAGGCGGTTGCGGCATTTGTGATCGAGCTGCTTCTTGCCGGGAATGTAGCCGTGCTCGTTGGTCCACATGACCAAGTGCACGGCGACCGTCTGACCGCCAAGCGACATGCGTGGATAGTCTTTTCCTCGGCCGGTCTTTCCTGATGTCGGGCCTCTCCAGATCCAGCAGCCGGTAACGGGATTGATGAAAACCCGCGACATGATCTTTTGGTAGATTTCCAGACGGCGACCATTCATCCGACCCGCCTCCAAGCGTCGAAGGCGTTGACCAGGCTGCGCCAACGCGCAGCAGAGTCCTGGTTGCTGTCCAGCTCGCGGCGCGACGAAATATTAAGGATGGAGCGGACCTTCGTCGCAGCGCGTTCCTGTGTCAGGGGGCGCTGGAGGCCGTGGCGCTCCTCAAGGAATCTGAGGAATGCCGGCTCGCTGCACTTCATGGCGCATTCGGTGGCGTACTGCTTGGGCTTCGGCTCGCGCACGGCCAGTTTCTGGCGCAATTCGCGGATCTCGCGAAACGCATGCTGCAGAAGGAAGTCCATTGCGCGCATGTAGGTCGGCGCATGCGTCATGATCCGGCGATCATCGTAACCGCAGGCGGGCAGGAGGTGGGCGATCGGCTCCACCTCGCCGGTCAATACGTCCTTGGCGCAGATCTCGGCGCGACCGCTCTCTACCTCGAAGGATTCACACCATTCCTCGCTGGCAAGGCCGAGCAGCTGGCGCGCATCCAGGTATGTCTCTTTGGCGAAGTCGAGGTTCATGGCTTCGCCTCGTCGGCGTTGTTGGCGATGAACAGCAGGGCATCGGCATGGCAAGGCTCGCCGGGCTTGCACCAGCAAGCAAGGTTCTTGCCCTGCAGGTCACGTCGGATCTCTTCGCAGGTCGGCGGCGCGCCCAGTTCCGGTAACTCGCCGCCGATCCACGCGTCGAAGCATTTCACGGCGTGCTTCTGCCACGTGCCCTCGATCGGTGGTCGGCCGAGTTCGGCATAAATCGCCTGCAGCTCGTCGAAGTCCTGCTTGATCACCGGATTGCCGTACTTCGACGGCCGCGAGACGTTGACGGCAGTCAGGCCGTTTGCGGCAAGGCTAAAGTCTTGAAGGCTAAAGCCCTTACGACGGGAAAGCTGAAGGCGGACGGGCTTCATCGCATTTCCCTGATGACTTTGACCTTGCGGATAGCGCCGGGAGAAACGTTGCGGCGTTCCGCCGCCATGTCGCGTGCGGCCATGGCGTCGGTAGCGTCGATGTCGAGCGGCGCGATTTCGGGGTCGTGAAAGTGGATGCGGAAGGGCTGAAGGTTAGGCACTGGCGCCTCCCTCTGCCTCAAGCATGGCCTGCCACCGCTTGAAGCCGTCGAACTTGCGGCGCTCGCGTTCGCTTTCGCCCTTGAACGGCTCGTCCAGAACGTCGAAAAGCCAGCGCAGCGCTGCCTTGAGGTCCGTCTCTTCGAGGAGATGCGTCCGGTTGAGCTTGCGCGTCACCGATTCCGCTTCGTGGAAGCCTTGAATGAGGCAACGGGCCAAAGCCTGAGAAAGCTCGGCACACTCCTCGGCGCACTTGCCGAGCGCCTGGTGCAGAACGACATCCGCTTCGGGTTTCCAGAGGGTGATCGTCATGCCGCGACCCTCCAGTCTACGTCCTTGTGCCCGGCCTCGATCGCTTTCACGTGCATCGAGATCCGGGGCAGGGATACGTGCATCACCTGGTAGGCGTTGCGGTCGAAGTAGCGGACGGTATGAACGATGCGGCGAGCGTCGGGCGAGGCCGCACGTTGCTGCGCGTCGATCCAGCGAGGGAGACGCGGGCGCAGATAGCGCTCCATGGACGGGAGGGGCACTGAGAAGCGCGCCGCCATATCGCTCGCGGTCGCGCCCTGCTCCCAAAGGCGGTGAACGATCGGTTCGGCGGGGATGGCGCCGTCGAGGGGGTAGTGGCCCATCAGACGCGAGCCTCCGATGCAAACTGCCATTCCTTCTTGGCTGCCGTGTTGCCGGCGAGGAATGCCGACATTGCCAAGGCGGCCGTCATTGCAATGGTGACGCAGAGAAGCCGAAAGCGGCTGTAGCCGGCGTCAAGGCGTGCCTTGTTGTGGCCGGTGAAGTGCTCATTCATGACCAGAGACTCCGATTGAGGACAGCGAAGGGAACACCTTCGATGTCGGCCCGAAGGCCGACGCCGAAAGCGTTCGGCCTCAAGCGGCGCGTCTGGCGGGGACGCGGGCGCGGATGCTGCTCGATGAGCCGGCGAGTGCCATTTCGCGTGCGGCGTCGCCGTATTTCAGGATTTCTTGGCGGGTGAAGCCGCGAAGCAGGAGGTCGCGTTCGGTGCAGCCTTCGCCGGTCAGGCGCATGCCGTCAGCCATGGAGTGAGTGATCTCTTCCGGAGTGGTGCCGAGCTGGTTTTGCATTTGATATCTCCACTTCTGCAAAATGCGTACGGGGAGCATCGATATACGCATGATGCGTAAAGCGCAAGCGCATTTACGAAAAGTGCGTAAATTACGTAATCTATGCTCGCGTTAAGAAACGACTCGACTTGTCGGCGTGTTCTGTGTTTTTGTTCGTGCTATGTTCTTGCGTACTGGAGGCGATGCGATGATCACAGATACCGAAGACGTGCAGCGCGACGTGGTTGGCTCGTCAGAGGCGGCGCACGAAACGGCAGAAGCCCCCGCTGATCAGTTGACCGGCGAGGGCTGCGATACTTGGGTGCTTGATGGCGCGCTGGAGGTTAGTCGGCGCTTGGATTTCCCCGTGACACGGGTCGGGCGTTGACTATCTGCGCGCGATATGGCCGCAGACGCGGCCTATGATCGTCAGACGCTCCAGCTCCACCGTGAATGTTTCAAGAGCCGGATTGTCCGAGATAATACGCACTTGCGGCGGATCGCTAAACGGGACCCGCTGCAATCTTTTGATCTGAGGTTCGCTCTGTCCGTCGCTAATTGCGTACACGGTATCGGTGAGCATCGTATTCTGTGCCAGGTCTACGATGACACGATCGCCTGGCAGATATGTTGGCATCATCGAATCGCCAACAATCTCCATGATAAGCGTTGAGCCCGGCGAGACCTTGGCTTCATTGCGCAAGTAGCTCTCAGGGATAAGCCATTCGGCAATAACACGATGCCCGGCAACGGTCTCGCGGCCGACCGGTAGGTTGATCACTTCTCCGACCGAGCCGAACCCAGCGCCAAGCTTAACATCCACTTCAGGCACTGCGCCATTGACGCTCGGATGCCAGTGCTCGCGGCTGTAGCTGAGATCACTGTCGGCGCGGTCTGCTTCTTCGCCGTCTGGGTCGAAGCTCGAAACGAATGAGCTTGGCAGCCTCGTCAGTGCCCAAACGTCTTTCGGCTCGATCGGTGGCGTGCCTCGGCCTTTTATCGCCTTCAAGAGTTTGCCCGCCAACTCGGTGCTGATCGAAAGCTTCCGATACTCATCGGGGTTTTCGTATCTCTGGATGCTTGAAGCTCGGCTGTAGCCCATTGCGCGCGCCAGTTCGTCCATCGACATGCCGGCACGCTCGCGGAGCTTCCGCCACTGAACTGAGATGTTTTCGCTGGTGTCGTTCATATCACACCTTTACGCGAAACACGTTTACGCATTCCACGTTGACATGTTTACGCACTCTGCGTATGAGTCCATCGTCATCACTGAGGAATGAACCGTGTCCGCACCCAATCCGGCTGAAATCGTTATCTCGAAGTTCGGCGGCCTGACCAAGACTGCGAAGGCGCTGTCGACCGGAGAGAAGCCTTTTCCGGTCTCGACCGTGCAGGGGTGGCAGGAGAGGGGCAGGATTCCTCAGGGCCACTGGCCCGCTCTCATCGCTGTCGCAAAGCGCGCCGATGTCGATCTCGGCATCGGCGATTTCCTCGGCCCCTCCATCGAGGCCGCCGAATGACGATGTTCCCCAAGCAAGGCACGGAAAACGCGGGTCTCCTCCCTCCCGTGCGCCTTGCCACCTGGCGGGGACGCGCCACTGACCTGCGCGTCCCTGCCTCTTTTCTTCAACGTGAAAGGATGAGCCGATGCAGAATGCTGAAAAGTTTAGTTTCGGGCGCACTTGGCTCAAGCGGCTGCGTCTGCTTCTGCAGCCGGCGAAAGCCGCTGAAAGCGAAAAGCAGCGGCGTCGTGATAGGCAGGACGCTGCACTGGATGCGCGCTGCGCTGCGCTCAGAGCGCGGTTCGTCGAAAAGTTTGGCGACCTGCACCCCGCAGTTGTGGCCCTTGATGAAGCTGAAGCGCGGGCTCGCGCAGCCAACGTCTGACCTATTGTTGTTGCCCGTAGTCGGTGCGCGCATCCCTCATCTCGATGGCGCGCTCGACGATGTGGAGCGCAGTGAAAAGGTTGCGACGACCGCGGGGGGTATCCGGGTGGACCTCCGCATCCCACTTCGCCTGGTGAACGAAGTCGTTCAGGTCGATGGTCTTGGACTTTGCCAGCATCATCAGCATGAGTGCTGCGGCGTACCTGGTTTCGTCGAGTTCCCCTTCCAATGCTTCGATACGCTCTTCGAGCGTGATTGCCTCTTCCGCCATGTCCGTTTCTCCGAATGGTTGTTGCGAGCACAACGGAGCATCTACCGGCGCTGGCGGCAAGCACGCAGGGGGGCTTTTCCCCGGCGTGCACAGCCTGTGGTTTCGTATCCATGCGGGCCTCCCTGATCTGACGGACTGAATTTCGCACTTCTTGACCTTTCCCAAAACGGGAAAACCCGACCGGATTTCCCGGCGCGGGAACGCTTTTTCTTTGTCCTGGAGACAGCCATGTCCGACGCCTTCCTCTACCGCGTGAAAGCTGCGCAGCGTGACCTGATCGAACGTTGCGGCGGGATCGAGCGCGCCGTCAGCATCACCGGTTTTTCCAAGAGCCACGTCGGCCGCTGGAACAACCCGAACGACCCCGACCTGATGCCGATCGGCGCCGTTCGCGCTTTGGAACAGGACTGCGGTCAGCCGCTGATCACTGCCGTGATGGCGGAAGCGAGTGGCCGTCGGCTGACGGACCCGGAAGGCGAGCGGCAGTCCGAGATTAACGTCCTTTCGGCCCATGCCGAGGTGATGCGCCTTTCCGGCGAGCTTGCAAACAAGGTCGCCGTATCAATTGCCGACGGTCATTTCACGTCGACGGAAGTGACTGCTGTCGACCGCATCGCCGCAGCGCTGGAAAAGGCGACCTCGGACCTGCGGGCGACGGCTGCCGTCGTCAAGGCGCGGGGCGGCATGGCTGCATCGCTGCATCTCGTGAGGGACTGATGCCGCCTCTTCCTCGCCAGATCCTGATCGAGCGCGTGCTGCAGCTTTGGCACGACGGCCAGCACGACACGTACGCCATCGCCGCGCTGCTCAACATCGCCGAGCGCGAGGTCTGCGAAATCATCGAGCAATCGGAAAGGCGGGCGCTGTGATCGAAGTTGTTCCTTATGCGTCGACGCAATCTCGCATTCTCAATGCGGTGAAAGTGGACGGCTTTTACCGCTGCACCAAAAAAAGCGAGCAAGCGGCCGCGCGGAACCTGAACGGCAAGGGACTTGTCCGGCGTCACCCGAAGGACGGCCATGTCTGGTACGCCCCTGATGCTTCTGCGCCGCCGGTGCTCGATGCGCCGCTCTCTGCTCCGGCGCCTATCCCGGAACGATCGGAGCTGGTCGTTTCGATCGAGACGGCGCGCGCGCTTTTGAGCGCTGGCGACCTGCGGGCAGCTCTGCTGCTTTCGACCGGTGCTTACGAGCAGGCGAAAGCGGCTGTGAACTATGCGGAGAAGGTCAGGGCCTCGCGCGAGCTGCTCGAGAAGGCACGCCTGATGCAGGCGGAAGCGCTGAAGATCGAGAGCATGTGCTACGTCGCGATGGCCGACACGATCGACGAAGCGCAGGAAAACGGGAAGGTCGCCAAGCAGGGGCGCGCAAAGGTCCGCGACGCGGACGTTTTCACGCTCGACGATGTCGGCATCGACAAACGCCGCCTACACGAAGCGCGCAAGCTCCGCAATGTCGTGCGCGAGCAGCCTGATTTCATCGAGCGCGTGATCGCGGCGCGGCTGGAGGCAGGGCTTGATCCGAGCCGGCGTAGCCTGTCGCATGCGATCGGCACGCGCTCGGCCCCGTCGGAAGACAAGGGCGACCAGCTTTACCAGACGTCGATCGAGGCAATGCGCGCGTTGCTAGCGCTGGAAAGCTTCTCGGCGACGGTGAAAGAGCCGGCTGTCGGCAAGGGCGCGATTATGCGCCCGCTCGAAGATGCCGGTTACGAGGTGATGATCGCGGATCTCGTCGACCGTGGCGTCGCTACGCGGCACGGCGAGTTGCAGCAGGTTGGCGATTTCCTGCTTTCCGTCGCAGGCGGTTCGGTCGGCGTCGATATCGTCACCAACCCGCCCTATGCGGAACTGGCGAACTCTTTCCCGGCCCATGCGCTGCGCGAGCACAAGCCGCGCAAGATGGCGCTGCTCCTCAACTGGAATTTCGCGGCCGGGTTCGACGATCCGAATCGCGTCTTTGTCATGGACGAAAACCCGCCGTCGCGCGTCTACCTCTTCACCCGCCGCCTGCCGATGATGCACCGGGACGGATGGGATGGGCCTGAGGCGTCGAGCCAGATGAACACGGCGTGGTTTGTCTGGGAACGCAACGAAGACGGCAGCTATGGCGACGGCTTCCCGCGCATCATCCGCGTGGACTGGAAGGCATACGAGAATGCCGCGCCGCTGCTGCCTGGTGCGGGCGGAAACGTCGCGCCAATGACCTTCAAGCCGCAGCCCGACGAGTTCGCCCGCGAAACGCCGCGCAAGTCGCTCGACGAGCGTTTGAGCGAGGAGCGGGATCGAGCGCTCGATTGGGTGCGCGGTCAGGCCTCATTCGACATTGGCACCTTTCGGCGTGGCGTTGCCGTGCGCGGCGCGGTCGCCGGGGCTCTGATTGGGGATTTCGAAGCCGACGGGCTGATCGTCGCTGACGGCGACGGCGTGTGGAAGGCGGTGGCGCAATGATGGCTCCGCTGCCGATCGTCGAAGAGCTGCTCGACGCGCCTGACGATGCCACTCGGGCTCGCTGGATCCTCAATGCACCGCTGGACGTGCTTCTGCGCGCTCAGATGCAGATCCGCGCCGCGCTCCAGCGGGCGGGATTTCAGCCGGGCCTCACGTGTCTGGCAACCGAAATCGCCGCGCTCTGCGGCGTCCGCTGCGATGACGGCGGCCATCCCATCACCATGCGGGTCTCGCGCGAATACGCGCGGCTGCAACTCGTCGAAATCGCGCGCCGGGGCGCCAGCGCGGAGGCTAGGCATGTTGAGTCTTAACCGGAGAGACGTGCGCCGATCGCGATCATCGGCCATGAGTGGCAAGATGGATGAGTTGAAGGCGCTGGCCGCGGTCATCCTTTGGAACTCCAAACATTTCGACACTTGCGACATCGCAGACGCCCTCGGCGTTGGCGAGGACGCGGTTTGCCGCACGATTCAGGCGGCACGGCATATTCAGAGGGGTGGGACGTGAGCACGGCGCGACTATCAATCATTCCCGGCTGGCTGGTCACCGATCAGCGGCTCAAGGGGCGGGATCTGCAGGTTCTCTGCGTTCTCGGGCGGCATACCAGCAGTAAGCACGGATGGTGCCGGCGCAGCCAGGTCAAGATGTCCGAGGAAATGGGCTGCGCTCGCTCCACGGTGCAGGCCTCGCTCGATCGTCTCGTTTTGATCGGGGCCGTAGAGCGGCGCGTGGTTGCCAGCGACAGCGGCCGCGACAGCGCGCACTGGTATCGGGTCATTTACGATCGCGAGACGCCGGAAAGTGCATTCCAATCATGGGACAACGACGGCGACGTTTCCGACGAGGAATTCGCTCCTGTTTCCGGCGAGGAAGACGGCGCACCCCCCTGCCGGTATACCGGCACCCCTGCCGATATATCGGCACCCCCTGCCGGTCCAGAGTCGGCACCCCCTGCCGGTCCTGGATCGGCACCTATTAACGACTCTTGTTTAACGCCTCCTGCTGAACGAAGTGAGAGAGAGCGCGCGAGCGATGACGAGAAGGCTGAAAGCCGGCAGTCGATCGAACGTGGCTTCAAGCGCTGGTTCCCGACGTGGCCGACCAATCTCGACGACAGCGAGGCGGAAGCACGCAAGGCCTGGTATCGGCTGACGCCTGCCGAGCGTAAGGAAGCTCTCGAACTCACGCCAGCCTATCTCAGGGCGCGTGAACAGCTCGGCCGCTCGAAGACACGCACAGTCGCCGCGGGCAAGTATCTTCACGAAAAGCGCTGGCAACGGCTTGGCGCCGTGGCGGCCGCTGCGGTCAACCCGCCAAGCGTGCACAAGCCTTTCAGCAAGGCGTGGCAGGCGTTGGTAATCAGCCGCCTGCTGGAGCCGGATGCACCCATGCCGGCGATGACACCCTTCCTCCAGCAGACTGTGAAAGCCGGCGGCCCGATGGCCGACCGCGTGCGCCGTGAGCATCGCCAACGCTGGGCTTGGCCGAAGGTGAGCGAGATGTATGCGGCGGCGGAGCAGTTTCGCGGCCAGGTCATCGACGGCGCCATCGTCGTGGCGGGCGAGGGCTTCAAGAGCTACCACGTCGATTCTGCCGAGGTGCAGGCCTATCGGCAATTCTATGAGCGCATGGATTGGCCATGGCCGCGCATGGGCGACGCCAAGTGGATCTGCTTCCCGGTGGTAGAGGCCGGTGGCAGCGTCGAAGCGGCAATCGAGACGTTCAAGGCAACCATCAGCGAGGGGCAGGGTGACCATGATGCAGGATAGGGGAATGAAGGGGCAGCCAATCGCCATCCGAGCCAGTGATCGCTTCGAGGAGCGAATGCGCCGAATCACGGATGGCATGCTCGACGAGGGCGCGCTGGTCACCCTGAATTGCCGAATCAATGGTGGCAAAGCGCCATGGTTCGCGCTTCGGGTTTGGACCGGCCGCGAAAAAGTAGTGGATGATGCGCTAGCAAGGATGGGTGTTCGGTCGCTTGTTCCGATGCGAAAAGGGCCGGATCTCCGTCGTCGCCACCGTGTTATCCCAGGCACGATGATGCCAGTTATCCATGGATACGTGCTTGTCCAAATGCTCCCGCAGCCAGAATACCTCGCTGGCTTGCAGGGCCTTGAGCATGCCATTGACGTGCTCGGGGGGTGCGAGCGGCCGATGCGCATCAGTGACAAGGAGGTGTCACGTTTCAATGCGTTAGCGCTCGGTGGAACCTACGACTCGGAACGACATGTCGAATTGCAGGTGACTGCTGGAGAGCCCGTCTGGATTACCGCTGGACCCTTCAATAACCAGAAAGGCATCGTGGTCACGCCGAACAGGAATGGTCGAGGCGATGTGGTGGTTGAAATACGCTTCATGGGCGGCGAGGTGCCTGTAACTGTGCCTCTTGCATTGCTCCGGAAGTTGTGAGAGTCATTCGGCCACTGGACTAGCTGATGATCCTGAAGTGAGCCTCTGAGAACGCCTAAACAGCGGGGAGCAATCCCGAGGTCGATACGCCGGTCAGCCCCAGCCTTGAAAGTCTCCCGAGCGAGACGCCGATTCAAGGCAAGTGCGACAGCTATGAGAAGATGACAGGCGGCCGAAAGGTCGCCTTTTCCGTCGGATAGTGCAGATCTTCAGGTGCAAGTCATTCGTCTTCGTACCTATATTCGTACCACCATCTGACGTTGTTGCAGGCGGAGCAATCACCATAGAGGGCGCTTCCGCCGCAGGTGCTACACGTCACCAAAACTTGCTTCATGACGCGGCGTCTAGGCTGCGGTTTAGTACGAACCGGACCAGGCGGCCTATTGTCGTTTGAGGAGGGCTGGGTGTTTAACGCTGTCACCTGTGTGGCCGGACTTTGTGTTTCGTCAGCAATTTTGCTGAGGAACGACGCTAGCCCAGCTGCAACCAAACAGTAGCCGGCGAGCCAGCCGATAGCTCCATCGTTGTTCGCGAAAGCAATGCCGCCAAGTATCATTGCGGTTAGTAAAGCGCCTGCGCTGACCAGACGAAAAAAGACGCCGCTGAATTTGTGGTACTTGCGGGTCCAGATGAAGGTTGCGATCGCCAGGCCGGCTCCAAGCAGAAAACGGTCGTCAGTCGAAATCGCAGTCGCCGTAAGCAGGCACGCCCATAGTGCGGCGAACACGCAAGCCGATACGAGGAAGTTGGTCCAGTTCACTAACTGCCCTCAGGTGAACGTTGTCCATTCTGGCCTGGTTCGGTGCTTTTGCAATTCGCCCTTTGGGACTAGCCATGATTGATGCTCACATACGGTTTGATCTCTCGGCCTTCGAGAGGTCGCTGAGCGAGATCGAGCGCAAGCAACTGCCGTATGCGATCATGCTTACTCTCAACGAGGCGGCAAAAGGCGGCCGGCTCGAAGTGCAGCGCGAGATGGATCGCGTGTTCGATCGGCCGACACCCTATGCCAAGCGCGGCGTCGTCTATGACAGGGCGACCAGGCAGAACCTGCAGGCGGCTGTCGTCGTGACCGGTGATCGAACCAAGGGAGGGTTGCCGGCAACTGCGTTCCTTGGGCCGCAGATCGAAGGCGGCATGCGCACGCATAAGGCTTTCGAGCGACAGCTTATCGATCGTGGCGTCATGAAGCGCAACGAGGTCGCTGTTCCTGCCAAGCGTGCGCGTCTCGATCGATACGGCAACATGACGCAAGGGTTTCTCAACCGTGTCATGGCCGACCTGCAGATCGACTATCGAGGCGCTGGTGCAACCCGCGTCCGCTCCGACAGATCGGTCAAGCGGAACAAAAACTACAAGAACGCTCGCTTCTTCGCTGCGAAACGTCCGGGCCATTTGTTTCCGGGCATCTGGCAGAGAGATCCGACCACGCAGGCGATCTTTCCGGTCATCCTCTTCGTGTCGCAGAGCACGTATCGCATCCGCCTCCATCTTCGCGAGGTCGTCGATCGCTATGTGACCGCGAACATTCACGACCACTTCGCTGCTGCCTTCGAAAGGGCGGTTCGGACGGCCCGATGACCGGTCGACCCGTTTCGCGGGTCCTTCCTGGCGAAACCCGGCCTACGGGTATTTGGCACCGCGGTGGTTGCCTAGTCTGAGCGACTTTTTGAAGCCTAAAGTCAGAGCCTAAACTAAACAGCTTGGCTAAAGTCGAAAGCTAAAATGAGCCTGTCCGCTGACACGATGACGAAGGGTGCCTTCGCCGCGCACATCGGCGTGAGCGCTGGCCGGATCTCGCAGTACATCGCCGAAGGCAAGATCTACGGCGATGCACTTGAAGGTGAGGGCAGGGCGGCGAAGATCAGGCCCACCATCGCCCAGTCGCAGTTGCAGAAAACGCTTGAGCCTTCCCAGCGCTTTGGCGCCAACGGGCAAGCATCGTTGAATATGCCGACCCGCCAGCCGGCGCTGAACCTTAGTGGCCGCGCGCCACGACCGGCCGCGGTGCCGCCTTCCTTCGATCCGGACGAGCCGGAGCTGATTGTCAGGGATGACGTTGCCGACAAGTTGGCGGCTGAGCGTCTCAGGCAGCAGCAGATCAAGACCGCCCAGCTGGAGCGTGAGGAAGCGCTTGAAGTTGGGCGCTACATGCTTGCCGACGATGCCAGGCGTCAGACGGTCAAGGCGGTTACCGAAGCCTTCAAGGTGATGGAACTCGCAATACCCGCCATGGCGAAGACGATGGCTGCGCAGTTCGATGTGCCCATGCACGATGCGATGCATGCGTTGCTCAAGTCGTTCCGCGAAACGCGAGCAAAGGCCGCGCGGGATTTTGCCACTACCGCGGCCGAGCTGGTTGAACATGTCGAGGATGAACAGACGTGACGATGCTGTTCAACCCGGAGCGGATGATCTATTCGGTCCTGGCCGAGATCTGCGAGCCGCCACCTTCAGTCGACTATCTCGAGTGGGCCAAGCGGAACATCGTGTTCTCGGAACGCATCACCGATCATCCGGGGCCGTACAACGAAGACCTGGTCCCGTTCTTCTCGGAGATCCTTCGGGCGTTGTCGCCCGAGGACCCGTGCAACATCGTCAGCCTGGCGAAGTCGGCGCAGATCGGCGGCACCATCTGCGCCAACATCTTCACGCTCGGCTCGCTCGACATGGCGCCCGGCGATTTCCTCTATGTCCACCCGACCGAGGAAAACGCGTCGCGCTGGTCGAAGACGAAGCTGATGCCGCTGGTGCGAGAGATGCCGGCCGTCGCCAAGCTGTTCTCGCAGAACAGCCGTGATGCCAGCAACTCGGTGCTCTACAAGGAGCGCATCGACGGCCGAGGAGCCATTCAGGCGGCCGGGGCCAACTCGCCGGCAGGCCTGTCGATGATCTCGCCGCGAAAGCAGGTCCAAGACGACCTTGCCAAGTGGCAGATGAACGAGGCTGGCGACCCGGAGGCGCAGGCGGACAGCCGCAGCAAAGCGTTCTTCAACGCCAAGGTCTTCAAGATCTCGACGCCGATGGTGGAGCCGGGATGCAAGATCACGGCGAACTATCGCGAGGGAACGCAGGAGAGCTATCACGTTCCTTGCCCGCACAAAGAGTGTGGCGGATTGCAGGAGCTGCGCTGGGAAAACATGCGGGATCATCTCGATCCGGAGCATCCCGAGAAAGCGCACTTCGTCTGTATCCATTGCGGTGGCGAGATCCATGAGCATCATCGAGAATGGATGGTGCTACCGAGGAACGGCGCGAAGTGGGTCGCCAAGTACCCGGAGCGTGCGCGCCGCCACCGGTCGTTTCGGGTCTGGATGGCCTATTCGCCATTTGAACGCTGGGAGAACCTGGCGCGCGAATGGCTCTCCCTTCAAGCCGGTGGACCGGAGAAGCGGGACAATGGCTCCGGAGCCGAGCAAACCTTCTTCAACGACTGGCTCGGTCTTGCCTATGAGGCGGACAACAAGGCGGTCGATTGGGAAGTTCTGCGCGACCGCGGTGAGGAGCAAGGTTTCCGCCGCGGCGTCATTCCGGCAGAAGCGCTCGTGTTGGTGCTCGGCCTTGACGTTCAGGGCGACCGTGTCGAGTGGCTCCTCGTCGGTTACGGCCGCAACCGATATCGCGCCGTCATAGACCACGGCGTCATCGACAATCGCGCCGGCAGCCACCTCCCAGGCTACAAGGAGCATTCCGGCCACATCTCAGAGCCTGAGGTTCGGGCAGCGCTCGACAAGTTGCTGCAGCGCGAGTGGACTGACGAACTCGGCCGCAAGCGCCTACCTGATCGCCTCGCGATCGATGGCAACGCATACACTGACGACGTGTGGAACTGGGTTCGCAAGCACCCGAAGTCTCGCGTCATCATGGTTCGCGGTGGCAACACCGAGGCCGCGCCGCCGATCGTGCAGACGAAAGAGTACGACAAGCGCGGCAAGCCGAAAAAGCAGAAGTGGTCGTCGCGCTTCTTCACGTTCAATGCCTCGGCCTTCAAGCTACGGCTCTATCGTGACTACAAGAAAAGCGATCCGGAACGGGCAGGCTACATCCGCTTCGCCAGAGGGTTTGGCGACGACTTCTACCAGCAGGCGACCTCGGAGGCGCGCGTGCCGGAAAAGACCCGCAGCGGTCACACCCGTTATGTCTGGAAGTTGCTCGACGGTCGCCGCAACGAAATTATCGACATGCTCAACCAGAGCCTTGCCGGTGCCTATCGCTGGGGCGTGCCGTACTGGACGGACGAAGAGTGGGACGCAATAGCCGACCGCCTCGGCCGGATCGAAGCCCCGCAACAGGGCGACCTCGAAGACCATCTCAACCGGGTTGAGGTGAAAACGGAAACGCCGCCAGAAACGACGGCAACCGAAGCATCATCGCGGCTCGCCGCCGCGCTTGCGCGCGCCGAGCGAGCTCGCCAGCGCAGCAACAATCGCTAGGATCTCAGATGGCTTTGACCGAACAGGAACGCGCCGTGCTGCAGGCGCGGCTCGCAGAAGCGCGCGAGGCACTCCACCAACTGGAGATCGGCCGCGCGGAAGTCAGCCTTCACTACAACGGCGAAGCGATTACCTATGTCGCCGCCAATGCCGGAAGCCTGCGTCAGTACGTGCGCGGTCTTGAGGCGCAGCTGGGCCAGCGTCGAATGGGTCGAGCCCGTAGCCGAGGGGTGATCTTCGGATGAGCGATGTCGCGATTTACGGCCCGGATGACAAGCCGTTGCCCGATTCCATGCGCGCGGCCGCCCGTGTGCAGATGTCGAAGAACCGGATGATGGCATCGACCGCCTACCAGGGTGCCGCCAGCGATCATCCGTCACTTGCCAAATGGCGTCCGGGCACCTGGTCGGGCCAGTCTGCGCTGTCGTGGAACCGCGTCGACCTGGTCGACCGTCTCAACGACGTCGCCCGCAATGACGGCTGGGGTGCTGCGGGTACGTCGCGCCTGGTCGACAACATCATCGGTTCGGGCTGGACGCTTGCCGCCCGGCCGAACCATGTCTCGCTCAACATGACCTTCGAACAAGCCGATGCGATCTCCGACCGGATCGAGGCCTTATGGCGCGACTACACGCAGGACGTCGACAAGTGGTGCGATGCCGAGCGGACGAAAACGATGGCCGGTATTCTCGGCCTTGCCGCCCGTCAGCGGTTCGGGCCTGAGGGCGAGGCGATGGGCGTCATCGTCTGGCACGACAACGCTCCGTTGTTTCAGACCGCTGTTCATGTCGTTGACCCGGCACGGTGCTCGAACCCGAACGGGCGCATGGACGACGAGTTCCTGCGCGACGGGGTCGTGATCAACGGCTACGGCGCACCGCAGGGTTATCATTTCCGCAAGTCGCATCCCGGCGAAGTCTTCGCAGGCAATACCGGCTTGTGGCAGTGGGAATATGTCGAGCGCGAAACCGAATGGGGCCGCCCGATCGTTGTTCATGCCTTCGAACAGAAGCGCGCCGGCATGACGCGCGGGGTCTCGGACTGGGCGCCCATCATCCGCTCGATCAAACAGTCGACGGATTATGAGGACTTCGAAAGCCAGGCGGCGGCATTGAACGCAGTCATGGCCGCCTTCATCGAGACACCCTTTGACCCGGAAGAGTTTCTCGATGCCATGGGTGAAGACGTGTCGGCGCAGAAAGTCGCGAGCGTCTACGGCGAGATGTCGGACGCGCAGAAGGCGTACTACAGCGCCGCCCCGATCGACCTTCCCGGCGTTCGCGTCAACATGCTGCAGCCGGGGGAAAAAGCGACCCTCACAAAGCCGGAGCATCCAAACGCGAACTTTGAGGCCTTCGTGAATGCTGCGCTGCGCAAGGTCGCGAGTGCGATCGGCATCACCTACGAGCAGCTGACAATGGACTGGAGCAACGTCAATTATTCGTCGGCACGCGCGGCCCTGCTGGAAATCTGGCGCGGACTGACGGCGAAGAAGGGTGGTTTTGCAGCCCAGTTCATGGCCCCGATCTATCGTGCGTTCCTTGAGGAGATTTTCGACAAGGGCCTGATCGAACTTCCCGCCGGCGCCGTGCCGTTCGACCAGAACCCGGCGGCGTGGTGCCATGCGGATTGGATCGGCCCTGGCCGTGGTTGGATTGATCCGTTGCGCGAAGCGCAGGCTGCCGGCGAGCGCATCGAAAACAACCTGACGACCCTGCAGCAGGAATCGGCAGAGCAGGGCAGGGATTGGAAGATGGACGCGCTGCAGCGGGCACGCGAGCGCAGCTTCTATGAAAAACTGGGCTTGCCCATGGGGCCTGCCGATGTCCCGGCGCGTCCACGCGTGAACCCGGCTGATGATCGCGAACCCGGCGAGGATACCGAGGAGGAGGTCAACGGCCGCAAGTATGCCCGCCGGCACCCGGTCGGCATCCCTGCGATTGCCAGAAGGAAACCGGCATGAGGAACTACCCTGAAATCGCCAGCCGTATGTTCGGTACGCCGCTGATGTTGCACCCTGCAAAGGGCGACATCATTGCGCGTGCCTTCGGGCCACGGGTCCTCGGTGCGCCGGATGTTGCCGCGCATGTGGCGGGTGGCGAAGAGATGGGCCTGATCGGCGAGAAGCTGCGGGACGCGAAGGACTATTGGGGAGACGACGTCTACAAAGGCCCCAAGATGTTGTCCGAACGTGGCATTGCGCTGATCGAGATCGAGGGCTCTTTGGTCAACAAGGGCAAGTGGATCGGCCAGTCGTGCGGTATGACGAGCTATGAAGCGATTTCGCTTCAGGTTCGCGATTGCATTGAGCGCGCCGACGTCAAGGCAGTGGTGCTTGAGGTTGACAGCTTTGGCGGCGAGGTGACTGGCGCCTTTGATTGCGCCGAGCAGATCTTCGAGCTTTCGCAGATGAAGCCGACGATCGCAGTGCTTACCGATCATGCTTGCTCTGCCGGTTATCTGTGTGCATCGCCGGCCCGACAGGTCGTCATTCCTCAGACCGGGATCTGCGGTTCTATCGGTGTCATTTCCATGCATGTCGACATGAGCGCGTGGCTGGCAAAGGAGGGTCTGAACGTCACGATCCTTTCAGCTGGCGCGCACAAGGCCGACTTCAATCCCTATCAGGCCATCCCCGAAGATGTCTTGAAACAGGAACTCGCCGAGCTCGAAGAGCTTCGCGTCGAATTTGCGGCGACCGTTGCGCGCTTCCGTGCCGGCCGCCTCACACAGCAATCCGCTCTCGCCACAGAGGCGCGGGTCTATCGCGGACAAAAGGCGGTTGAGGCCGGCCTCGCCGACGCGGTTGTACGTCCTTCGCAGGTCCTTGCGGCCTTCGAAGCGGAACTGAGCCGGACAGCCGGCTAACCCACCATCACACGGAGACGACGAATGTCGAACTTGACGCGCACCAGCGCGCTCACGCGGAGCGTGCTCGCCGCCATCAGCGGCAAAAAGGGCTCCCGGCTGGAAGAAGAGCGGCCGGAAGATCTCGAAGACGACGAAAACGCCGAAGGCACCGAGGATGAAACCTCTGCCGAAGACGATGTGACCGATCCCGAGGCGGAAGCCGACGAAGAGGACACCTCGGCGGAAACAGAGGAGGAGCAGACGGACGAAGGCAAAACCTCGGCAAATGCGATCCGTCGCGCCGAGCAGGGCCGCATCCGCTCGATCCTTACGCACCCGAAAGCCGAGAGCAATCCCGGCTTGGCGAACGAATTGGCCTTCGGATCGAAGTTCTACACGGCCAGGGAAGCCGGCGCCCTCCTGGCATCGGCTGGCGGCGGCGGTTCCAGCCTCGGCGCCCGCATGAAGGGCAAGACCCCGAAACTCGGCGCAGGTACTCCGGGTGGCGGCAAGTCCTCCGAGCGCCAGGCCGTGATCGCCGGCATCGGCAACACCATCAAGGCCATCCACGGCCGTAACCGCAAGGGAGCCTGATTCAATGGCTGAAGCAACCTTCGCCCCGAACGATCTGCTCGTCTCCGACGTGCCGGTCGTTACCCGCAATATCACGATCGCCAGCGGCCAGAACTTGAAGCGCGGCGCCGTGATCGGCAACATCACCGCTTCGGACAAGTACATCTTGTCCGCCTCGGCCGCAGCCGACGGCTCGCAGACGCCGGGCCTCGTGCTCGCGATCGACTGCGACGCATCCGCCGGTGATGTCGTAGCACCCGCCTATGCGGGCGCCGGCCTCGATGCATCGAAACTCATCCTTGGCGCTGGTCACACAGCCGCGACCGTAGAAGCCGCTTTCCGCAAGGCAAGCGCGCCGCTCTACGTCCGCACGCTGAAGTGACGGCAAAGACCTGAAAGGTTCCTCACACATGGATATGCTTCTCAACACTGCAGAACTCATTCAGGTTCTGCCGCCTCGCGACCGGCCAGAGGCCTTCCTGCGCGACCGTTACTTCTCGACGACCGTTCTTTCCGACATGGAAGAGATCGTTTTTGATAAGATTCTGCCCGATCGCGAACTCGCTCCGTTCGTGCATCCGGACGTTCCCGGCAAGGACTCCTCCAACCGCGGCTTCAAGGCGACCAGCTTTACGCCCGCCTATGTGAAGCCGCAGAACACGCTACGTCCGCGCGGCAACATGATCCGCATTCCGGGCGAGCCGATCGGCGGCCGTGACACACCGGCGTCGCGCTATGCATACAACCTCGCGACGATCATCGACGACCAGGATCAGCGCATCACCCGACGCGAAGAGTTCATGTGCTCGCAGGCACTGCGCACCGGTCAGGTCGTCGTTCAGGGCGAGGACTACCCGACACAGACGATTGCCTACGGTCGCGATGCGGCGCTTACGATCGCGCTCGCCGGAGCGGCCCGCTGGGGTGAGGCCGGTGTGGATCCGATGGACGACGTTGAAAAGTGGGCTCAGTTGTTGGGTGACACCGGCGGCTTTAACGCCCGGGAAGTCCTGCTTGGCCCGGGCGCCGCAGGTCTCCTGAAAAAGTCGCCTCGCTTCCAGGAGATGCTGGATAACCGGCGCCAGGACGGCGGCATCATGCAGCTTGGTCCTGTCTCGACCGGCGCGGAGAACAAGTACTACACCGTTCTCGGCACGATCGGCGAACTGACCTTCATCCAGTATTCGCAGCCCTACACGGTTGGCGGGGCGAAGCAGAACTTCTGGCCTTCGTTCGGCGTCGGTATCTTCGATCCCTTCGGCTTCCTGGGGCACTTCGCCTACGGCGCTATTCTGGACAACGACGCTCTGATCTCCCTCGAACGCTTCCCGGACATGTGGAAGGAGAAGAACCCGTCGCGCACGATCTTGCAGACGCAGTCGGCCCCGCTGCCGATCATGCCGGAGCCCGACGCCAGCCTCTTCGCGCTGGTCCGCTGATCCATCCCTGAAAACCACTGCATCCGCATCATCTCCGCCGTTGTCCTGGCGGCGGAGCATGACGGAATTTGGAGGCTCCGATGAGCAAAAAGACAGAGAAGTTCAACGTCACCGTCACCCTCGGCAAGAAGGTCTATAAGCCCGGTGAGCCGGTGCCCGTAGGTGCCAGCGGCGGCTTGTCCGACGACGAGGTGAAGAACCTGCGCACCAACTTCGGCGACTACAACGGTGGCCCGGATGCATCCGAAGGTCCGATCCCCAGCCGCGCGGATCTGGCGAGGATCCGCGACGAGTTCGCGAAGCTTACCAGCGAGCGCGACGAACTGCAGGGCGACGTCGACCGCCTCACGGCCGAGCGCGACACTGCCTTCGAAAACAGCAAGGCGCTGTCGAAGAAGAACGATGAACTCGAAGCTGAAAACGACGCGTTCAGCAAGGATAACCAGGTGCTGGCCGATCAGGTGAAGGCTCTGCAGGGTCAGGTCAAGACCCTTGAGGCCAACATCGAAAAGCTGACCGTGAGATGATCCGGCGCCCCGAAATCTTCGCCCGCATGGGGTCGAAGTTCGCAAAGGCCTTCGGCAACGTCGATGCTGTGTTCACCATCGCCGACGTCGTCAGTCCGAAGGCTGTTCGGGGCATCCTCCGCGTCTGGCGCGACGTCGAGCTTATGGAAGAGGTCGACCAGGCGGTCGAGGGAACGACACATTTGCTCGCCGTTGCCGCGACCGATGTGCCCGGACTCGAAAGCAGGCGCGACACGGTCGCGATCGACGGCGTGACCTATCCCATCATCAACGTGAGCGACGACGCCCGGGCCATGCTCAAGCTCTCGCTTTCAGGAGACATCTGACATGAAACAGGAACAGGACGCGCCGGCGGCCGCGAAGGTCGATCCGGTCGAAGAGATCTGCCAGGCGCTCTTCGCCACCGAGGAAGGCGCGAAGAAGGAAGCGGCTCGCAAGGCCGTCGGCGGCATGACGCAGCGACCGTGGCAGCAGTTGCCGTCGCGCCTGCGCTCGGCGATCCGCTCGGACGTCGGTCACCTTGCAGACCAGAAGAAGACGCGCGAGCAGATCGTGGCGCTCGGTTACTCTACCGAGATCCTCGGTCAGGCGCTCCGCGATCTTGGCAAGAAGATCGCCTGACATGGCACACTTGCGCACCCAGATCTTCGACGCGGTGAAGGCGCGGCTGGTCACCATCCCGCGCTTCTCCGGTCCCGACAAAGTAACCCGAGGACGCAAGGGCGCGATCCGTCAGGAAAGTTTGCCGGCTTTGACGCCGACATGGTCCGATAGCAACGAAATCGCCACCATGCGGCCGTTCTCCGGGCCGAACGGCGAGGATGGCTATGATCGCCACTTGCCGCTGTCGATCGTGGTTCACCTTCGTGACGATGATCCGGAGCTTGAGTTCGACGAGATCTGTGTCGAAGTGGAAAGCGTCATGGGCGCTGCCATCGAACTCGATGGCCTCGTGGTTGAGGTCACACTCGAGTCCGAGCGCCACTACGTGAATTCTCAGACCGGTCTGTCTATCGGCGCCGGTTCAATCAATTACCGGGTCGCCTACAAAACCCTTGCGGCCGATCCGCAGCAAGTCGCGCTCTAGCGCTCCCAATCCCAACAATAGAGGATCTTGCCATGGCTCTCGGCCGTCAGCTTACCCTTGCTCGCTCTGCGCTTGCGGGCGCGTTCACTCTCGCCTGCATCACCGAACAGCGATCCCTCGAAATCAACAACGAGGAGATCGATATCACCAAGCCAAACTGCACGGATCCGGGGGAAAAACTCACCCTCGCGCTGATGTACGGCATCCAGTCCATCCGATTCAGCGGACAGGGCGCTTTCGTCAGCAGCGCCGTCATGAAGGAAGTTGCGGCGGATGCCATCAACCAGGTCATCAGGGAATACCAGGTGACCGTGCCGGGCGTTGGCACCTTCGAGGGCGACATGCTCATTTCGATCACCTTCTCCGGTGACAAGACGAATGAGCTGCAGATGGACATTCGCTGCGCGATGACCGGCGTCATCACCTTCGTAGCGGCCGTGTGACGGAGGCGACAGTGGAAACAGAAGCCAACCCCATCCGCGGAGAGGCGCCGGTCAAGATCGGCGCCATCGATTTCCGCATCGCCGTCACCTTCTCCGGTCTTGCCCGGCTCTCGCAGGCGATCGGCGCCAGGACGATTGATGAGGTCTACGCGCGGCTGCTGGGTTTCGAGCCGAAGGCCGTTGCCTGCGCTGTCCGCGCGTTGATTGTCGTCGACGACGCGGACCAGCTCGACACGCTGGTCGCCAAAATCCTCGCCGATGACAACATCTCGCTCGCCGACCAGGCGAACTGGCGCGAGGCGGCGGAAACGGCACTCGCTGGCCATGTTGCGTCGGGCAAAATCCGGCGCGACGAGCGGACGGCCAACGACATCGCGGCGGATGCTCTGCTGGGAAAGCCCGTCAGCCCCTCCTGATTTCTGACCATCTCAAGACGGCGTTTCGTGTCGCCACCTCTCCGAAGCTTCTCGGCTGGTCGCCGGAAGTCTTCTGGAAGGCGACGGCCGTCGAATTCGAGATGGCATTGGAGGGGCTTTCCGGAAGGCTCAGCGGCGCGCCATTTGTTTCTCGCGAGGAAGTACGCCGCGCCGCCGCGGCTTACGGGGTTCGGCCCTCGCTCAAAACCAATCCGAAGGCAAAGACACTAGGCGGGAGCTAGCCTCTGCGAGCTGCGTCAGTATTCAGGAGCGCCGGTTAAAGAATAAAGGGTCTGACTGTAGGGAAGCCTCAGTATGATCTTGCCTTCGTTAGCCACCTTCGCTGCGGTCATGCCGCGGCATAGCAGGTTTGGTTGACCTTGCCGGGCGCAGAATGCGTCCGGACTGTCGATGAGATTCAGTCCCCGAATGTTAACGACGATGGCGGTCACACCCTCGGGTATCGCCCCGATCGGCTGAATGACAAAGATTCGAACGCCGCCGACCCAGACCGTCAAAATAACTGCAAGCGCGACGGCGAGTGCCGCCAACCACCTTATGTTTTGGTCACCCGCTCTCGCCATCGAACATCCTCCAGTTAGCAAACCCTATCCTTTGTGAGGTCTACTATGAGTCGTCCAGACATCCCGGTTACAATTTCGGGTGACTCCAAGGGTTTTGAGGCTTCGCTAGCACGCATTAGAGCTATGACAAAATCTACGGCGCTCGATGTCGTAGCTTCGATCGGCCGTATCAGAAGCCTGGCAGGTGGCGTCGCGGGCATCGCGGCAGGGGTTATCTCTGCCTCGACGGTTGCCGTCATTCGGGATGCGGCCAGTGCAATAGCTTCCATCGGCGACGAGGCGCGGCGTGCAGGCCTCGACGTGAAGTCGTTTCAGGAACTGAAGTATGTCGCCGAGCAGAACCGCATCGGCGTCGATGCTCTGACCGACGGCATCAAGGAACTCAACCTTCGCGCCGATGAATTCATCCTCACGGGCAGCGGTTCGGCGGCTGAAGCGTTTAAGCGTCTGGGGCTAAATGCCGACGATCTTAAGAAAAAGCTCAAGGACCCATCGGCCCTGTTTACCGAGATTATCGGGAAGCTGCAGCAGTTCGATAAGGCGGCGCAGATCCGCATTCTCGATGAAGTCTTCGGTGGTACCGGCGGCGAGCAGTTCGTTCAGCTTATTGAAGCGGGTGAAGCTGGCATTCGCGATACGATCAAGGCGGCCAATGACCTCGGTATCGTGTTGGACGAAAAGATGGTCCAGCAGGCGGCTGAGATCGACCGCAAGTTCAACGCTATAGCGACGACTGTGGGCACCAACTTGAAAGCTGCCATCGTGTCAGTCGTTAGCAGCATGGGTCAGTTCATCGATAGCTTCAATGATATCCAGAACCAGCAGACGAATACGCTTGCTGCCCGCCAGACCGAGCTGCTGGGACGACGCAACGATATTGCCCAACAGATTCGCGAGGCGAAAGAAACGCGGGAAGCGATGGGAGCCTACGGTGCCAAGGGTATGCTCGATGAGCAAATTACCCAGTTGGAAGCCTACCTCGATCAGATCGGGGAAGAAGAAGATCGCGTGATCGCGATCCTCAGCGACCGAAATTCCCCAAAACCCGCGCCGAGCGTGAAATGGACGCCACCCGTTATCACACCAGATGATGACAAAAAGGGGCGTGGCAGCGGCGGACGCTCCAAGGCGGAGCGCGCCGCCGAAAAGGAAAAGAAGGCGATCGACGACGTCATCCAGTCATTGCGCGACGAGCTCGCGGTGATGGGGCTGACGGACATCGAGCGCGAGCGCACAATCGCGCTGCGCGAAGCCGGCGTTACCTACGCCTCGAAAGAGGGGCAGGAAATCTCCAAGCTGATCGACAAGAAGTATCAGCAGATGGCGGCCGAGGAACAGCTGATCGACAGCCAGGAGCGGATGCGCGACGCGGCGCAGCGCATGGGTGACACGCTCGACGATCAGTTGATGCGGGCCATCGACGGCACCTTCGATCTTAAAGAGGCACTCGCAGCCGTGCTCACGGAAGTGGTCAACGTGAAAACGAATGGAAAGGGGCTCTTCGGCTCGCTGTTCGAAGCGTTGTCCGGTGGCTTTGGCGGTGGTAGCAAGGGGCTTTTCTCCTCAAGCTTCGTGCCGAACACGACCCTCGGCGATTTTCTAAAGGGCGGAGCGCGAGCAGGTGGCGGTGATGTGTCGCCGGGGCGCATCTACGAGATCAACGAATATGAAGACGAATTTTTTGCGCCGACCCAGCATGGCCGCATCATCGCGCCTTCGAAAATCCGCGACAATGGAAATGGGCAGGGCGGCGATAATCGCACGGTTATCCAGCTAGAACTGAGCGAGGACCTGGTTGCCAAGATCCTGCAACAGGCGAGCGGCCAGACCGTGCAGTTGATGAAGCGGAACGAGGCGGCGCGGGCCAATATCCGCCAGAATGGCGGGGACTTCTGATGCCGGATCTGATCGCGCTACCCGCTGTCATCTACGGCCCGTCGATCTCGTTCGACCCGATCCGCACCCGCAGCACGTCACGCATGCTCGGCCGGCGCACCGAAACACTGCTTCGCGGCACGCCCTACTGGGTGGCGACCTATGCCGCGGGCAAGCTGACGACGGCGGAAGCAGCACTCTTCGACGCCTTTAACATGCTCGCCAGCAATGGCGGCGTCTTCGCCGGCTACGACCCGCACAGGCCTCGGCCGATCGCCTACCAGGGCAGCACACCGCTTGCCGGCGTCAAGGCCGGTGGAGGGGCGTTCAACGGCGACGCAGTGCTCCAGTCGATCACGAACCCGCTGGCGATTGTCGTCAACGGGCTGCCCATCGGTTTCAAGGTTTCGCCTGGCGACTATGTCGAGGTCCGTAAAGCGCCGCTGGTGCGCTCACTGCACCGGATCATGGCGCCGGCAACGGCGAACGCGGGGGGTGTCGTGACGCTGTCAATCCGCTTCGCGCTCGATACCCAGACCTTTGCCGCCGGCAACACGGTCCATTTCGAGAAACCGGCCTGCATCATGGAGATGGACGAAGGCAGCTACAGCCTTCCGAAGTCCTGGCCGAACTACAATGTCCAGTTCACAGCTACGGAGCTGTTTTTCTCATGAGCGTGCTTTCACCTGAAGTCGAGGCGATCGTCGAGAGTGGGGAGTTTGCAGGTCTCGATCTGATCCGCTTCGACCTGCCAGGCAAGACTGTCGGTTATCACCGTGGCGGTCGGCCCTTTACCTACAACGGCCTCAAGTATCTGCCGAACAGATTCCTGCAGGGCGGCGACATTAATAGCGCCGTCGGCGTGGCGGTGACGACGCGGACGATCGTGTTTTCGAACATCCCGGTCGACGACCCGGACGACGCGGTCGCCAAGATCGAGCAGTACGATTACCCGAACGCGCCGGTTATCATCACCCATCTCGCCGGCGTGCCCGACACAAACGAGGTCGTCGGCATCCTCGTTTCGAACATCTATGAGATCGACCGCGTCAGCTTCAATGATGATGCGCTCGATGCCAACGGTTCCGGGATGCTGACGCTGACGATCGAGCTTCAGCCACCCGGCCGCTCTGCCCGGGGGCAAACGCTGATAAAGCGCAGCACCGCGGAACAGCAGTTCGACAATGATGAGACTGATACCGGCCTCGAATATGTCGCGACGATTGGCACGGTTCCCGAGGAATGGGGACAGGTCTCCAGGTGATCGGCGCTCGCAGACCAAGTTCGGTTCAAACGAGCCCGGACCGTCACAGCGCCGTCTTCACTTCAGAAATGATTCCAGGTGGGCCTTCCAAGACATGCCAGGTTCTCGGTCAGTCGGAAAAATTGCCAAAGGTGCGCAGAATTTATCGATCACTGTGGCTGTGAATTCTCCAGTTTCGGTAATGCGACCCCGCAAGGCGACCAACACCGGAGAGTCGCCCCAGATATTGGTTTCAGGAAAGCTTGAGGTGAACGGACGAAGATCGGCCGTCCACCGTTTCTTTTCAAAGCCTTGAAGAGTCCTGATCGTCTCCAAGTCCACATACGCAACGTTTTTTTTCGGATGGGTCCGATACCCTATCACTCTTGCTTCAACGACGACGTCGGCAAAGACAAAATCAGACGTTCCGAAATCCTGTTGCCTCTGGCAGGCAAAAGATTGGCTGGCGCAGAGCGCGCCCCACACAATGCATGCAAGCAGTCCAAACGTGCGCAAGCTCTACCCCCAAGGCTGTGAACTCCAAGTTCACTACCAGAGCAGACGTGCAATCCATAGTCGAACTTGAAAGCTACTCCTGTGAAACGGTTTCGCATCGGATCAGCCACGCTCGAGCGTGAGCTGTCGACCCCCTATGCCTATGGCCCTGCCGATTGCTTTTACCTCGGCTGCGCCATGTCGGACGCCCTGCATGGCACCTCGCTCGTCGACAAGTACCGCGGCGCCTATCGCACCTTGAAGGGCGCGCACCTTGCGCTCCGTCGGCGCGGGTTTTCGAGCCTTGTCGATTTCTGGTCGGCCGAGCTGGGACAGGAACCGGAGGGTGCCGCCTCGGCACGCTACTTCGACCTGGTCATCCTTCGGCTCGCCGATGGCGCCGAGCATGTCGGCGTGTGCCTCGGCAACCGCTTCACCACCAAAACCGAGAGGGGCCGTAGTGATCACGGCCTTTCCGACGTCATCGCGGCTTTCCATCTCGGGTGATCCCTTTCCATGGCAATTTTCTCGCTGATCACCGCAGGGTTCACCGCCCTGTTCGGCTCGGCCATCATTGGCAATCTGGTTGGTGGTGCGCTGGCGTTTGGCGCGCAGATCGGGCTGAGCAAGCTCACCAACAAGCAGAAGAAACAGAAGTTCACGGCGGTCCAAGGCGAGGTGCAGATGGGCGGCGATGTGCCCGTCGACGCCCTACTCGGGACCGGCAAGACCCGCGGGCAGCGCGTGTTCTACGCGAAGTGGGGCAAGGGCAATAAGTACAACGCCGACGTCTTCGTGCTGGCGAACGGCTGGAATGATGGCCTCGAAACCTACACGTATTTCTATGGCGAGAAAAAGAACCTGGTCGCGCGGCCGGCGATCGGCGGTGAGGCTGCGCATTTCGGCGTCGACGGGTTCGGCGACCTCATCTCGATCCGCTTCTATGACGGCCGCCCGGGACAGCCCGTCGACCAGAAGCTGGTCAACGACACGGCGGGCCTCGGCAAGATCTGGAAGGCGACCAGCCGCCTGAGCGGTCTGGCCTATGTCGTTGTCGAGCGCAAGTTCGATAGCTCGAAGTTCGACAAGGGCCGGCCGGAGTTCGAATGGGTGCTGCGCGGTCTGCGCGAGTATGACCCGACGAAGGATTCGACGGTCGCCGGCGGCAACGGCCCGCAGCGGCTCAACGATCCCTCGACCTGGACGCACACGCTCAACCCGGCGATCCATAGGCTCAACTATCAGCTTGGTCTCAAGGGCTTGCGCTCGGGCCGCACGCTAATCGGCGAAGGCAAGTCGCTTGGCCAGTTGGACCTGTCGTCCTATTTCGTCGCGATCAACTATTGCCGGACGCTCCGCAAGGGAAAGCCGATCTATCAGTGCTCGCTTTGGATCAACTCCGAGACCGATCACACCGAGGCGCTTTCAGCCTTCGACGATGCCATGGCCGGTTACGGGCTCAACCGCCGCGGCCTGTCGGGCGTCGTCGTCGGTGCGCCGCAGATCCCGGTGCTGACGATCACAGAGGGGGATATTCCGGCCGACCGGCCTAAGCCGCGCCAGCCGCGCAAGTCGGCGTTCGATCTGTTCAACCATCTGTCCGGCCAGTTCACCTCGCCCGAGGCGATGTGGAACCCGGAAAGCCTGAAGCCGATCGTCGTCAATGCCGACGTCGCCGCCGACAAGCGTGCGCGCCAGACCTCGATCGACTTCCTGCAGGTGTCCGACGCCGATATCGCGCAGTATCTGCTGAACGTCCGGTACCGCCAAAACCGCAAGGGCGGCACGGCAACGGTACCGGTGAGCCGTCGCGTCGGCCTGAAGGCGATGGAAGGCGAGTGGGTCAGCTATCTCGGCAAAGTCTGGATGATCTCCGAATGGCGGTGCGACGAAGATCTGCGCTTCACCTTCGTGCTGACCGAGGCCGGGCCTGACATATATGATGATGACGATATCGAGCCGGGCCCGATCGTTATCCCGCCGCCGCCGCCGATCAATCCGTCGCAGCTGTTCACCGTGTCGAACTTCAATGTCTTCGCCGGCATGATCCAGGGCGGCAACGGCTTCGATGTGCCAGCGCTTGAGTTCGTTTGGGATCCTCCGGATGATCCAACGATCACCGATGTGCTCTTCGTGTACCGTGTCGACGGCACGACCGAGGACTTTACCGACCAGTGCGCCGATCCGGAGCTTGGCCGGTACCGGACCACGAAGAATATCTTGTCGGAAAAGGTCTATGTCGCCCGGGCGACGATCAAGACGAACCCCGACCGGCTGCGGAACTATACGCCCTGGCGGACAACATCGACGATCACCGGTTCGCTGAATGTCCAGATTGGCCTCGGCCAGGTCCGCGAGGACGTGAAGGATCGTTTCGAGGAGCTGCAGGGCGAGTTCGACAACGTCTGGAACCGCGTCGAAGAATTGTCCGCCGCCTTCTCACTCAATGGGGCCGTCGGCGAAATCAAGCGGCAGGAGCTAAAGGCTTCGGTCGGCGATGCGCTGGCGCAAATCATTGAAGAGCGACGGGTTCGGGCTTCCGACGATGAGGCGATCGCGCAGCTCTACACGGCGCTGACGGCGACCGTTGGCAGCAACCTGGCGCGGCTCATCACCGAAGAGACCGCGCGCGCCACGGCCGACAGTGCCATGGCGAGCAGCATCACGTCGCTTGATGCCGAAGTTGACGGAAACCTTGCCCGGCTGATCTCGGAAGAGCAGGCGCGGGCAACGGCCGACAGCGCGCTCTCCTCGAGCATCACCGGCGTCTCAGCAGACCTGAATGGCCGGTTTGCCGGCGGCCTGGTGAAGTTCGAAGCGGCTGCCGATCAGTCGGGCGTGAATGCTCGGTTTTCTGTCATGCTTCGGGCGACGCTCAACGACGCGTTCAAGGACAGTGGCTTTTACATCGAGATCTACACCGAGGGCGGGGTGCTCAAATCCCGGTTCGCTGTGAAGGCCGATCAGTTCGTCGTCTGGAACGGCGGCAGCAATGCCTTCCTGCCGATCGTCATCGAGAACGGGGAGTTGAAGCTAAACGTCGGCAATATCGGTCTTGTCCGTACGGGCCGCATGCAGTCTCAAAACGGCAAAGTCGACTTCAATCTCAACGCCGGCACGCTGGAGTTTTACAGCTGATGGTTCGCACTATGATTGGCATCGACAGTACGGGTGCCGCCTGCATCAAGATCATGAAGAACGACGCCGACAATCCGCGCACCACGCCGGACAGCGACCGTCGGAAGTTCCTCTACAACAGCAAATTCGCGGTGCAGGCGAACATCGCCGACATGGAGCTTTGCAACCAGATCTCACGACCTGGTCTGAACGACAGCGCGCAGTACTACTATCATCCGGCGGGCGCGAACTCGGGCAACTACCAAAAATGCGAGGGCTCGGGCAGTGGCAAGAGCGATTGGCACTATCGCAACTCGGCGTTCCCGACGTTGCGATACAACGTGCCGCTGTTTGACTGGAAGGCGAAGAAGGGCAACGGCAGCAACCGCTTCAATCAGCAAATGGTCGCCTGGACCGACAGCGGCGCCTATTACCACGGCCAAGGCGGCTTCTATGAAGTGGGCAATGCGCGCCAGATCGGCTGGATGCAGGGCTTCACCGGGTCGGTCAGTCAATACGGCACGATGGCCTATGGCACAGTTGCGCAGATCACCCGCTTCGACACGATCGACGACTTCAACAAGTTTCAGTCGCGGGATAAGCGGCTGGTGGTGTGGAACCTGCCGGGCAACAGTGACGCGCTCGATGAGGCGCCGCCGCTGGCGCCGAACGGCACCAAGACGATCAAAATCAGCGCGCAGGCGATGAAAATCGCCAAGCCGGGATACAACGTCGACACGGCGACCGTGCAGCAGCTCGCCTTCGACAGCACCAGGTTGCCGGTCAAGGTGATAGCCGCAGGAGACATCGCGCTTCCTGCCGGCGTCAGCTTCTACGAAACCGGCATCGCGCTTCCGGACATGGTCGCGCTCGACGTGCACTTCTATACCGGCTCGGTGATCAATTACCCCTCGTCGCCGGTCAATCTCGATTTCGGGGCGGAATACTGGTTCGACGGCACGAAGATCTACTTCGATGCGACGCAGGCGATGCGGGCGCGCTTCATGCTTTACCTTGAGGATAACAGCGCGCCGACCGGTGGCAGCAACAAAGTGCTTCGGCAGTTCACCGAGGCCGGCGTCGATGTCGTGCAGTTCCTCCGACCTGGTTCGGCCAATCCGCCGTCCTGGGCCGACATCATCATCGACAGCCGATGGCCGCAGGTTCAGATCCTGGCGGAGGGGTATTTCAATGTGGCGGCCGGGAACGATGTCGTCGTTGATGTCCCGTTCGATGGCAACGGCATGTTCCCGCTCGTCAAGTACATCACCGCTCACGGGTCCGGCGGCAATCAGACGCTTGGCTTTACCGTCTTCGGGAGCTGGCAGGCGATGTATCGGCTGCCGTTCATCAAGCGGCTGAAATACATCTACAACGGCCAGGCTCATGCCGGCGAAAGCACCTACTGTGAGCTGACGGCAAACAACGCCCGTTTCCACACCTTCAGGGGCAATGTCGGCGATTATTATAATCGCGGCGACAGCCCCGGCACCTGGCGCACCGAAGGCGCTTACCCGCCGACCGGCATCCGCTACTACATCTTCGGCATCCCAGCTTAGGAAGCTCCCAACATGACCACTCCTTATACGACAGGGTCGATCACCCTGACGAACGGCAGCGCCGTGGTGACCGGCGTCGGCACGGCCTGGCAGACGGCACTGATTGCCGGCGGCACGATCTATGTCGAGGCGGACAGCAACCCGCTGCCGATCCTGGCCGTTGGCAGCAACACGCAGATCACGGCCGCGATCAAATGGAAGGGCGCCAGCGGCACCTATCCCTACGCGATCATGCGGGATACGGCCTATGGGCAGCAGACCGTCGCCAACGCGCAGGCCCTTTCGACCTACCTGCAGCGGCTGGACAACGCATCGCTGGCGGCGCTGGCGTCGCTTGTTCCTGCCGCTGATCGGTTGCCGTTCTTCAGCGGCAATGCGGAAGCTGCGCTGACCACGCTAACGGCCTTCGCTCGAACGCTGCTCGACGATCCGAATGCGGCTGCCGTCTATGCGACCCTTGGCGAGATCCCGAACGCGCAATTGCCTGCACGTCTTAGAAGCACCATCGCCATCACCCTGACGGACGCCAATGATGCAGACGGCGATGGCTTCTACTCGGTCAACGCCGCCTCGGCAAACATACCTGAAGGGGCGATCGGGCTGGTCCTTCACATGCAGTCGAGCGTCAACACCGCGACGCAGTTTTACCATCGAGCATCGAACGGCAACTTCTGGACCCGCACCAAGAGCAGCGGTGCGTGGACAGCATGGCAGCAATCAGCTTCACTTGATGCATCTCAGATATGGAGGGCACCCCCACAGTTGAGGGGTGGGGCGGGCTATGCTGACGGCCAGGTCGCCATGATATTTGCGATCGAGCGAGAGTGGTGGGTTCGTCAGCGGGGCGTTAGTACCCAAGCAATGCTCTCCATTGAGAACACCTCGGGAAAATCGGTTGAGTTTTCAAGCGACGCTGCCTATTCGGGCCCGAACGTTAAAATCTTTCCATCTAACGACGGCGCAGCCTTCCCCCAAATCCAAGTGGGCAGAACCACTGGTTCTGCGCTAGCACCGTCCTATTCCTTCATAGGCGACACCAATACGGGCATGTACTCCATCGGTTCTGATGGGCTAGGCTTCGCCACAGCAGGTGTTTCGGCGGTTACAATTCATCAGGATGGGACGTTCCGATCCCTACCCACCTACAACAACACAACCGCCAGCGCTGCTAACATGTTCGTCGCAACGAACGGCACGTTTGTCAGGTCAACATCATCCGGGCAGTACAAGACGCAGGTCGAGGACCTCTGGCCAAACTATGCCGATACCATTCTGGAAATGCGGCCGGTCTGGTATCGGTCGCTATGCCCCATCGACAATCCCGATTGGTCGTACATCGGCCTGATCGCCGAGGAAGTCGGCGCGATCGAGCCGAGGCTCGTGCATTGGCGCACCGAGAAGATCGTCACCGAAACGGTCGAAAAGCAAGTTACGGTTTCCGTGGAGCGGCCGGTCGAACGAGAAGTCCAGGTCACGCGCACCGAGTACGTCGACACGGGCTTGGCCGACGATGAGGGGAAACCGCATTTCAAGGCGGTTGAGCGCACCGAAACCATCGTCGAAATCGACATGGTGACCGTCGAAGAGGTGCAGACGATCACGGAAACCGAGCACCGGTCCGTACCTCTGCCGGCGCCTGTCGCTGAAGGCATCATGTACGAGCGTCTCGTGGTCCATCTGATCGCGCATGCGCAGCGTCAGCATGAGAGGATCGAAACGCTCGCTGCACAGACGGCGGCGCTTGTTGCTCGGATCGATGCGCTTGAGGTTGGTATGGCACCAGATGCGGGCCAGCCCTGAAAGATGTCACATAACCCTCGAACCCCTCCGGTGTCGGGTTAGATCAATGTCGCCAACCATTCAATCGCGTTCGGCAGGCTATCTATTCCCTTTTGCATGGCCTCCATCGAGACGTGTTCAAGTGCGCTAGCCGGAAGGGACTTGATCTTGTCAACCAACCGTTTTTTCGTTGTTTCGTCTGTGTCCGATGCTTGCACCCTTCGGATCAGCAATTCCTTGATCGTGTCTTCGTGCAGCTTAACTGTAACGACACCCAGAACTGCCGAGAGGCCACCGTCATCTGAAATAAAATCGATGCCGGCGGCAGTAATTCCCGCAGAATGGACATGGACGCCACCGTCCATCATTTTTGTGGAAACGAGGTTTATTAGTCCGTGCTCTTGAAGATAGTGCAAATTGTAGACCAGCTGACGCTGATCGATATCTTTGAACGAACGGTTTAGGTCAGCACTGCGGGGATAAATCTCGGATAGCCCTGTCAAGAGCACTCTTTGCAGGTCGCGTTGAAGAAGTTCCATAAGTCGGCTCCGGTTGGTTCGATCAATGGACCATTCCGACAACCAAAAGTCGAGCCAGTGGTTGGCTCACAAATCTTATCAGCTGAGGAAGAACCCATGAACAACCGACGCATCAACCCGGCGGGCCTTGCGCTCGTCAAACAATGGGAAAGCCTGAAGACGAGGGCCTATCGGGATGTCGGTGGCGTGCTGACCGTCGGCTACGGCCACACCAGCGCAGCCGGTGCTCCGGAGGTGGCGCCGACCATGGTGATCACTGAGGCAATGGCCGAACAGATACTTCTGACCGATCTCGCCAAATTCGAGGATCGGGTGTCGCGCCTGGTCAAGGTGCCGCTCACCGACAACCAGTTCGCCACGTTGGTTTCTTTCGACTTCAACACCGGCGGCCTCGGCAAATCGACGCTGCTGAAAAAGCTGAACAAGGGCGACTATGACGCCGTGCCGGCCGAGCTTATGAAATGGGTCAACGCCGGCGGCAAACGGGTAAAGGGCCTCGTCAACCGGCGGGCGGCCGAAGCTGGCCTCTGGGCCAAGGGCGAGTTCGTATCGAGCAACACCGTGCCGGCCGTAGCGCAGGCGCCGGAGTTTGTGACGAAGGAAAATGTCAGCTGGGCGGCCGGTATCCTGTCGACGATCGCCTTTGCCTTCACCGGCAACGGGCCGCTGCAATGGGCACTGGCGGGTGTCCTCGTCGCTGCGTTCGCGATCGGCGCCTTCCTCTTCATCCGCAACCGGCTCGACCCGGCATGATTGCCTGGCCGAAGATCATTGCGGGCGGGCTTCTGCTCGTTGGCGTCGTCGGGCTCGTTCTTGCCATTCGCGCAGACGGCGCCCGTTCAATCACCAACGCATTCGAGAGGCAGAATAATGCGGCGGCACATTCCGCGAGCGATGCTCGCTCTGACTTTGACGCTTGCCCTGACGGGTTGTGGGACTTCGGCGCCGGCAAGTGTAGAGGGCCTGCGGCGGGTCGTGGGCGCTGATCTGGTCGGCGCGCGAGGGGCGACGCCGGCAGATCAGCGGAAGATCGACCGGACAGTCGTCGGCCTCTGCGCCGGCGGCGTCTGGACCAATGCGGAATGCGCGAGACATGGGGAAGGACGCTGAGGGATGGCACCTACGGCAATTGATGCGGCGGTTCACCGCCAGCTTGGCGAACTGGGGGCAGGAATGCGGGCTTTGCAGGATGCGATGCGCCGCATAGAGGAGGGTGCTGATCGCGCAGAAGACAAGGCGGCGGAAAGCCGAGCTGCTGTGCATCGCCGTATGGATGAGCTGGTAGGTCGAGTTGGGCACCTCGAAACCTCAACTGCTACGATTGTGGCCGACGTAGCGGAGATGAAGCCTGTCACCGACGATGTAAAACGCTGGAAGTTGATGGGCATAGGCGCGCTCGGGGTCACCGGCATAGCAGCTATGGCGCTCGGCGTGAGCTTCGCCGAGGCGATCCGAAGGGTCGTGTTTGTCATCGGGGGAAAAGGGTGAGGGGGCTTGGTTTGACATCGGCGCAACGGCACTCCACATATGGGACAACGTTGCCCTCAAAAGTTTTCGTATGTAACGTCCGTCGCATTCTCGGGGGTGGTGTTCGAAGCGATTCGAACGGAGAATTTTCATGCCATATCGGCCGATGCAAATAGCTAACGAATTGATCCGGCGGTTTGGCCCGACGGGGCAAATCGACCCTATGAAGCTGCAAAAGCTCCTCTATTTTGCCAATGGTTGGTATCTAGGGGTGATGGGGGCCGATCTGCTGACCGAGCGCCCTCAAGTGTGGCGATACGGTCCAGTATTCAGGTCTGCGTACCGAAGCTTCAGCAGGTATGGCCGTCAACCGATCATTGAACCCGAGCCCAGCACGCCTTTTGGCGGCCAGCCTGACTTTGTTCAAAACCCTGATCAGAGTTTGGTAAATTTCCTCCCCTGGATCTGGACGGAATACGGGCACATGGACGGGCCCTCGCTCTCTGATGAAACGCACAAGGTTGGAACGCCTTGGCAGATGATTGCCGAGCAGAACCGCTATGCGGTTCCGGAATACACAGAAATTCCGCGGGAACTCGATTATCAATACTTCAACGGATTAGCGAGACAGCGTGGCTACCCAACCGCCCCCCTTACTCAAGCTTGATCGTACGCCAACCTATGAGGAAGAGGTACGCGACTTCGTATCTGAAGACGCGTACAAGGGCGCCAAGCCATTTGACGAGAATGTAGCGAAAGGGCGCATCGACTCGATTGCGCGACGGCTCGCAATCGTGTGGTCGGTGTTTCTAATCTACCTCATCCTAGCCCAGGGGTTAACGAACGGCTGGCAGATTGATTGCGAGATTAAAGGATACAAGATCAGCTTCTATCTGGTGCGGCCATTTCACTTGGAATCGGCGGACTTCATAGCGGTGGTTACCACGACCACGGCCGCAGTGTTCGGGTTTCTGGTCATCGTAACGAACCACCTTTTTTTCAAACGTGACCCCGGCTGAGTGTCATCGTCGAACCCTATCAGCCCCGTTATTATTGGCGGCGCACCGAGCTGGACAAGAACGACACGCCGACTGACTTCGATTGGCTCGGCCTAGACGGCGTCGGCTACATAGGTCGCATCCGAAAGGAGACCGGTGGCCCGTCGGCTGGCCGGTGGCATTGGGCCGGGTCCGTCCCGCAAACCTTCCGGGGCACGCCGCCAACGCCGAACCAGGCAGACCGTGTCAAAAGTAGCTTGATTATTTTGGAAAGCGGCTGAGGTGCTCGTGGACGATCTTCCACTGCGTTTCTTTCTTTCGCAATACGGTGGAGCCGCGACCGTCGCCTTCGTAGGTTTTCCCATCAATGTCGGCCTTCCATCGGAAGCGGAATAAGCAGTTTGCGACGGTATCGCCCACCGCAATCCAGTCGACATCCTCCAGCCGGTACACCTCGTTATGAAGCTTGCGCCACGTCTGTTCAAACGCAGACTTGATTGCGTCGATGCCGCGATAGGTACCGTCGGCAAACCAGAAGACTGCCTCTGCTGATATAAGCGGGGCGACCTCATCGAAGCGCCGCAGATTGCAAATGCTGCTTCTGCCTGAAGCGGTGTACGAGCGGATGGGGATGGCTTCCCTACGCTAAAAACACCAGCTCTTTGATCTCGAACCGATCCTGCTCGACGATCTTATGAAGGCTCTCCGAATACCGTCCTCGGACCCACGTTCCATCAGAACGGAACGTCCAGAAGACGTTTCGATATTCTCGATGCTGAACGCGTGCTTTTTCGATGTTGTTGTCGGAATTCAATCGCCCCGTCTCGCCGTCATCCTTGATTTCGATAAGAGCGATGCCATCTGGCGTAGCGCGGCCACTCACTCCGACGACGAAATCTGGGAAAAAGCGATGCCCGGAAGGTAGCAGCAGTTGCGTGGCCCAACGGGTGTTTTCCGGATTTCGGAGCCACCATTTGACGGTACCCGTCTCGTCAGCGTCGAGGAAACGGGCGAAATCGCCTTCTTCCTTGTTCATTCGGTCAGGAAAGATGCCATAGGCCGCCTTCTGCGCCTTCGTCAGCCCGTCGGGGCCGTAGTAGGCGTCTGGAATAGGGTCGCCAGTCCCGATCCGCACATGGCGGGCCTGCGCTGTTTTGATCGCGTCCTTCAGAGCCTCAGGCTCCATCATCACGGCTAGATCAATTGCCCGCCGAAGTTCTCGCTCCTGCGGAATTTCGTGACCAAGATCATCCAGCACTCGTCTCAGTTCTCTAACCAGTGCAGGTTTTAAATGACGGGGGTCGATACTGTCATTGAACTTGAAGGCGAGTTGCGCCTGCTCGGCAATCCGCGCATTCGATAACCGCAGGCGAAGGTCAATCGTTTCCAGACCCTCTGCCGAGAACAGGCTTCGGAGGTCCATGTGGGCCTTGGTCAACTTACGTTGCAGCATGCCGATGATGTCAGTCCTGCGGCAGAAGTCTCTCGCGATGTCATCGACAAGATCGTTGAGACGCGAAGGATCGGGCGGCAATTCCCGCATCAAGGCTTTGGGCAAATCGATGTCCACGCGAAGAGCGTAGCGCCCAGTCTGCATCGTAGGCGCAGGTGACGCTGTCCCGCCGGGCTTTTCCACCTCCGGCAGATCGGCAAAAAGCGGCGTTTGCACCATGGCCTGCCAGATTTCTCCTTTAACGATGGCATCGTCCTGCTCACCTTCGGAAAGCTCCCGCACCTGCCCACGAACAATGCCGTGGTCGATCAGAAGGGTGAGGCGATCATTCCGTTCCGCCTGTGTTGTTGGCTTGGCTACGCTGTAGGCCGCTTGACTGTCGCCGTCCCGCGCTCCAGGCGGCGGCGTCACGCCTTCCATCTCATACATGTCTAGCCGGTCGGTCAGCAATTCGACGCTAGCTTTTACGGCCTTCAACTCATCGACAGCGGCCTCCAACCCGATCTGCATCCCCGGATCGGTCAAGAGCACATAGCCGTTATCGAGAATCGGATCCGTGTCGTGGAACGGACGAACCAGAGGATGCACGCGCATGATGCGCCCGACGATCTGAAGCCCAAACTCCTTGCCCCGGTTAGGGCGAACAGAAACCAGCGTCCAGGCGCGAGGCGCATCGAAACCGGTGGCCACCGCGACCTTGAAGATCAGCACATGCTTGTCGGGGTCATAAGCCAGTGTGTGAAAATCCGGGTCCGGCTCGCCGGATGTGTGCGTAGCAATCGCATCTTCGCCCACTCCGATCTCGATCAGCTTGTCGCGCACGCGCTTAACCGGGTCGTCGCCACCCTTTTCGTGATCCTCCACCTGTACCAGCATCAACGGCGACAGATTAATGCCGCGTTCTTCCAGACGTGCCTTCACCCGCAGATGCTGCGTCCAGGCAGCCTGCAACGTTGCCTGTTCATGATCGATCAGCTTCTCGTCACCAGCACGAAACCGGATGACGCCGAGTTTGAGGCCAACCTTGTTGAGGCCTGCAATAACTACGTCTTGACGCGGCACGGCATAGCGGCTCGCGACTTCAATCTTCGCCTTTTTCTCAAAGGAAATTAGCTTGTCGTCATTCGGCGTCGCGGTCGCGAGAATGGTGAAATCCGGGCGCAGATGTTCAAGATAGAAATCCCCAGCCACGGCGGCAGACGCGCCGAAGTTCAAATGCGCCTCATCGATCACCACGCCAATGAAATAGCCGCTTGCTCTCAGATTGGCGATCATGTCGTCCAGCGACAGCGCAGCTTCTGCACTGCGACGAACCTTTCGGGCATCCTTGTTGTTTGTAGCGACCGTCGCCCAGGTCTGCACAAAGACATCACCATCGCGGCTACCGATCGATGCCCGGTCCTTGGTCAGATCGCGCAGGCGCAGGCCCGAACATTGTTCGGCCAGCGCATCCCGCGTCTGGGCAACGAGGCCGGAATAGGGCGCAAACCAGAACCAGACGGTGGGCCGAGAAAGCGCTCCCTTTGTATCTTCCAGAATGCGGCCCAGCATCAGCGTCTTGCCAGAGCCGGTTGGGCTTTGCAGGAGGGTTACACCGCTTTTGAGCGCAATTTGCGTCCGGTTTTCCGGCGCCCGGTCATGCATGGCAGCCACGCGGGAAATCACGCCCTTGATGCCCTCAACGGCGCTGAGCTGGAACTGTGCGAGCGAATGCCTTGTGCTCATTGCTGAAACCCTTTGACCAAGGTGTCTCGCACCGAGCGAATGTCGAAGGCCCCGCTGTCCAGATGTTGAGCGATCTGGCCGGGTGCAAAGGCATAGACGAAGAGGTTCGTCAATTCGCGCCCTTTCAACCAATCGATCAGTGAGGCGTCTAAGCGATCAACCAGCACCAGCGTCACCTCCTCACCTTCGTGCATCTGGTGGGGCTGCGAGGCGTCATAGACCGTCAGCGGCAGGTTGTGCAGCGCCTCCAGTGCCGTCCAAGCATCGGCAGGGTTTAGATCGTAGTCCAGATCCTCGAACAGGATTTCTCGTGTGCGCAGATACGCAAAGCCAGCGGTAAGCTCGGCATGCTTTGGGTCTTCGCTGGCATTTAGCCGCCGAATGCGCTCCGCAGTCACATCGCGGCAGAGGTTCTTGTCGGGCTCATCCTCGGTCTTTTCGGTGGAGGACACCAGAATGAAACGCCGATCACCAGCATCTTCCGCATTCAGCTCCATCGCCGCCTGTGCCGTTGTCGCCGAACCGGCGAAGAAATCTAGTATCAAATCGCCGGGGCTGGTCGACTGGCGCACGAGTTCTCGGATCAGCGACACGGGCTTCGCGTAATTGAAGGCCTTTTCTCCGAAAAGCTCCTTTACTGTTTTCGCTCCTTCGTCGTTTGTCCCTGAGATTATGTTCATGTCATTCAAGCTTGCAGCCTTCGCTTCACTCCGCGGAGTGATCCAAGAAGAGAGCGGCTGAGTGGCATTCTTCAAATCAGACTTGTATCGTTTAAAAGCGGGCGTTCCAAACCCGACCGGTCTCCCGATCCAGAAGTCGATGTCAGGCAAATCTTTCCTCAACAGTGGCGAGCGCCCACTTGAGGGGACGTCCCCTGCCTCAATCGCCTGAAAAAGCTGGTCTCTGGTGTGCCATACCCGCACCTCTGGGTTCTCGGGAAACTTGATTTGGTTCCGCTCAATCCAATCCTCGATGAACCGTGTCTTTATTCTAGCAGAAGAGCCGGAAAGCTCCTTCGATGCATAACGCCAGACCGCATCGGGGTTGCAGGGGTACCAGATTTGCGTCTGCGGATCTTGAATAGGATAGTACCCTTTGCCTGCGCGTGGGTCGCGATAGCCGACGCTAACCGTCATGTCGCTGAGACGGTACCAATCTTTGCGCGCCTCATCCCAGTATCTGTACATCTCGAAAGTCTTCTCAGTTCCGCCAAAGCGAAACCCGTCTTTGGCGAAAACCAGCACATGTTCATGATTGTCTGTGAAAAAATGCTGCCCACCTTCGTTGCCGCCACTTCGAGTGCGCCAAACCAATGACCCCACCTTCATTCCGGGCAGGGCCTCATCCATGAGCATCTCCAACAGTGCCCTCTGGTCGTCGTTAATCGACACCAGCAGTACCCCGTCCTCGGTCAAAAGATCACGCGCGAGCGTCATGCGTCGATAAAGGAATTCCAGCCACGTGGATTGCCGAAATCGGTTATCTGCATCCATATAGCGGTCATTATAGACCCAATCCTTGTTGCCGGTATTGTAGGGCGGGTCGATATAGATGCACTTGACCTTGCCGGAATGGGTCATGCGCAGCCAGCGCAGCGCATCGAAATTATCACCCTCGATGACGAGATTGCGCCAGGGGGCACGCTTATCGGAAAGCTCAGCTACGATCTGGCAGGCGACGAAATTCTCGTCTACCGCCACATCCGCCTCTAGCTCGTCGCGCTCCCAGACAAGGCCGAGCTTCTTGGTGCGATCCCGCTTTTCGAGGAGTTCGATTAACTGTTCCTTGGAGAGGGCATCGTACTTGCCGGGCATGTCTGTCTTTCTGCATCTTGTGGTGTAGCCCTCCTTTAGCCGTTTCTTCTCCTTAACGGAAGGATGGCAAGGATACGCTGAGGCAATTGTGAAAAAGTGATTGACAGACGGGTGGCGGCCAATTCTCTGCCAAGCAGCCCTTGCAGTTTGTTTAAATTTGGAGGTCTCAATGGTACTTTTTTAACCCATCTGCGCGGGCTGTTTAACCGCTGAGACACTCGTCGCGCGCTTTGGTTTTGCAAAAGGAGATTTCGTCAGACGGTCCGCCCCTACAATTAGGCGCACGAGCGGACGCTTCGCCGACGTGTCTCACGGAACCGCAAGCAACCGATTTCAGGCTGTTACCTCACACCGCCATGGCGCAACATTTTTGAGTGCTGTCCGTCAAACCCAGCCGGAACCACGCCTTTCAGGCGGGCGACTGTTTCGGAAGCGATACAAATGGTTGTTGTCCGTTTGGCACCGTTTGAAATCACCTTCTCCAGTCACGTAGGTGATCAACTTGTCCCGGTTCAAGCATACGGGGCAGATAAAGTGGGTAGGTTGTCCGCTTGCCATTCCCCCCTTGAGGCTGAACACGATGTCCCCAGTTGCGGTCGCAAACATCTCGTATCTGGATTTCTCGCGTTCAAATTCGTCCTGCCGTTGCAGTTCCCGGCTTAGTGTCTTCAGTGCTTCACTAAGTTGCATGTTCATCACATTCGCTGTGGTCAACTCGGTTGCAAGCGCATTGAGAAGCTTGGTCGCTTCCCCGTCACCAGCCCCGTTGCCGGAGGAAAAGAGTTTCTTAATGAGGTCGGCAGTCGAAGCGGCCTGGCTGGTCATGCCTATAGCAGTAGTGACCAGCGCTATCGCGCTCTGAATTTGCGTCATGTCCATTGATGTTTCCTCAGGCAAGGCTGCAGAGCACATGAGATCATGAGTTCTTAATCAGAAGTCAACGGATGTGGAGTTCTCACGCACCTTTCCGGCGGATCGAGAAACGGGGGGATGGCAAGACACGGTCCAGCGCTTATTCACGTAGTCGGCGCGAGGCAGCGGGCTACTCACGCGATCTGTCAAAGTTCCAAAGAGCCAATCCGATCGCGCCCAGAACGCAGACGATGAGCCAATTTCCTACCTGACCAATCGCGGGACCAGGTGCGAACACCGACGGAATTGCGTCTGGATATTCAAAGGTTGCCCACTTCAGCACGGCTGCAGCGATAAACACGGCGCCGGCGACCTTCGAAACGATCTTCTTCACGCGCTCTCCACCTCTATTCGTGTCTGGACACTATCGGAAAAAAACATAATGAAAGGGCTGGACAGGTGAGCGTCCAGCCTTTCCGTAAGCCATTGATTTCGCCCATTTCAGGTGGCCCGCCTCTGGTAGCCATCCTCCCCCTGCAGGCGAGCTATTTGAGTGAGGCTCACCACGTTGCAACCTCTTGCAACGTTGCAACAATTTCTCGGAAGTGGTCGGCGGAATCTACCGCGCGAGCGATGTGTTCGCCCCTGAGGCCATCGCGATACGTGCAGTCGAACACCGGCTTTCTAGCCTTTAGAGAGTACGGGATGAGGCTATGCAGGTTCGGAATTTGCCCTAAGCGATAAACCTCGTCGTGCCACCGAACAACCTGTTGCAGCGGATCCAGTTTATCCACAATATTTCTACGGATTGCAGGCTCAAGACGCCCTCCGTAGATTCGCCAACCAGCGGTCATGTTGTTAACGGCGTTGGCGCGTTGATTGTGCATCTGCACCACGTATCCAAGATAGGACGGGCTGCCCGAAGGGATGGATAGGTCTTCGCCCTCCCATGCGTTATTGCATTGCTCCCATTCGCGCCGCCATGCGACTAGCTTGTTGCCTAGGTTTTCTGTCCCCTGGATCGAGAACAAGTCTGGAGCGACAGGCATAATGAAGTAGTCGCTTGACGCCAATACTGCCCGGTTAAGGGCGCCGAGGTTTGGGCCTAGGTCGATAAGAACCAGATCGGCGCCCACCCTGTCCGCAGCAAATTCTATGTATCTATGCATAGCGGACTGAGCTCGAAGTGCAGGCTCGGACCCGCCCCGCGCCGCGCTCCATGTGTCGCCCAACAGATCCTCAAAATTGCTCAACCTAAGATCGCCGGGGATCAAGAAGAGATCGTAGTCGGCGCTTACGCGGCTGGGCATCCGGCTTCGAATATCGCCAGTGGTCCGATAAACGGGCAGAATGTTCTGATAGATGCTGTTCCCGTCGTCGTGCCAAGATCGCCTGATTACGCCATCAGTGAGCGAATAAGAGGTGAGATTGCATTGGCTGTCGCAATCTACCATTAGGACAGTGAGGCCACCGCGAGCTAGCAGGTGAGCGACGTGATACATGTAGGTAGTTTTTCCGACGCCACCCTTGTTGTTGAATATGCTGATCTTCTTAGTCACAATGGAACCTTCCTCGCCCCTATAAATGTCGGGACTATTGCGCCATGCACGCAGGCGTTTCAATCGGAATTTTCACTTAACTTAAAGATTCAAGCAGTGCCTGCGGCGCACCGAACAATGCCGGCCAGGCGTTCGACGCGGTGATAGGAGAGGAAGCAGCAGTTTGCGTGAGACATTCGTCAAAAAAGTATAACGAAAATTTGCTAAATATGATGTCCCACTGAACGGGCATGTAGCTGTTAGGCTGTTACCTTGCGCCGCCATCGGGCGCCGCTACCGCCTTTAAGATATTGTTTTTGTTGTTTATTTTGCTGATTTTGCCCCGCGTTATCACCGAGGGCAGCAGCCGGGCCCACACGACGCGGCTGAAGGCCGCTTTCGGCCCAAACCGGTCATATGACGAGTTTCGGTTAACGTGTTCGACACCGCCGATATGCACGGATTATCAGTCATCCAATAGACCACTGAGGGCACCTTGCTGATAGGCGAAGCTGGCTTCGACGGCGCTCAAAAGGCGTCCAGTAACTGGCGTCTCGGGAGAGGATGATATGAGTACCTCTCCCTGCATGATCGAAGGACTTTTATATATCTCGAGTTTTGCGTCCGAGACCCAATAGAACTCATCTTCATCAATATAATTTTTTTTTCGAATTGCCTTAACGACGTACCGACTATTGTTATAGGCGGCCGAAAATGCGCGATCCACGACCTCCCAGGTATCCTCTGTGTAGTCAGTAGTGAACTGCCAGGTGAGGGTTCCATTCGACGTAAGCTGGATTAACTTCGTGATAGCTTGCGACCAATCTTTTGTTGTGTAGCTCATCGTGCCGCCTTCTCCTCTTTTATCCGCTCACTTACCTCGACGGAAAGCTCGTTTAGTATCCCTAGTACGGCCCAGTACCTCGGTTCGGCAGCCGTAAGAAGTCCTCCATTGCGACTATCGGCAGCCCACTTCACTAGCTTAGCTTGAGCCTTTACCGCCGCTCGGGCTAACTTTGCGATGTCCTCGTCTTTGACCCGCCGAAGTGACCTGGAAAGAGCGGGCACACTAGCAACAAACTTCTCTGACATCAGATCGCTCGCTGTCCCCGAAAATGTGGACATCTGGTCACACGTCTTGATTAGTAGAATTTGCAACTGTGGAAGTCGGGTTCTTGCGTAATGACGCCGCGTTAACTCGCCAATCCTGATCACAGCATAAGCAGATGTGACAATGCCAACGTAGCTGAGCAGTGTCCCAATTAGCGTCAGCCATTCTGCGGAGCCATAGGTGGCAATCTCGCCTACGGGATCTCCGAAGTGCCAATAAGTAAACAAGAAAATGAGCGGTGAGCAGACAACCGCGAGCCAGAAAATCAACATTCAACCACCCCCCGCGGTTGATATTCTATTTCAGCGCGATTGAGAAGGGTGTGTAGCTCCTCAGGAGGCATTCCAGACGCTAGCTTAATGGCAAACCAATTCGACGCTCTGCCTCTGTCAATCGAGAAGCGGCTTGCTCTGTTATCACAGACACGGCGGTCATTCCGTTCCAACTGCTGGTTACGATACGGTGGCGAGTCCTCTGTCAATGACTGCTAATGGCGGAATCCTGCCACATCTTTCACAGCGGCAGTGCCCAAAAATTTCCGTCGCTATCGAAGGATGTGGGAGGAAAGCATAGGAAAAGTCGGCATTTGCATTGCCAGGGCGCGCTCGAAGGCATCCAATGAAAGATGCAGCTGGCTACTTACCCATCCAATTGAAGGTTGAAAAGCAAATAGAGCCTGAGGCGGTTCGAGCTATACGGCGAGGATGTTTCCGCGAAAAGTGAGACAGGCGAGTGAGAAAGCATAACGAAAACGTGCCTAGCAAGCGTGTCCCACACCAGCTTAAGAAGCTGTTTTTGTTGAGTTGCGTCGCTCCGGCATGGGGCACCACCACGTACACTTTCTTCACATCCATCGTCCGACATGCCTGAACGCCGCCGCAGTCATTGAACTGTCGCTTGCGAAGGTGTTAGGTGCGCTGCAGCAAAAAAACTGTCATGGCAGCGTCATGTTACCGAGAATAGAGACCTACGACGAACTCTACCGCGCCTTCCGCTGGCCGATTCCGGAAAAGTTCAATATCGGCGTTGCCGTCTGCGACGCCTGGGCTGAGCGGGCGCCGGAGCGTGTCTGTCTCCAGCATTTCGATCCTGGCGGTGCGCATCAATCGCTGACCTATCGTCAATTCGCCCGGCAATCCTCGGCCTTTGCCAAGGGGCTGACGGGGGAGGGTATCATGCCCGGCGAACGGGTGGCGATCCTGTTGCCGCAGGGGTTCGAGACGGCGATTGCCCATGCAGCGATCTACAAGCACGGTGCCATCGCGCTGCCGCTGGCGCTGCTCTTCGGCGTCGAGGCGCTCGAATACCGGCTGCGCGACGCCGGCGTGGCGGCTGTCATCACCAACGGCTTTGGCTATGAACGCATCGCGGCGATCCGTGAGCGGCTGCCTGACTTGCGGCTGGTGGTGCTGGCGGATGATCAGCCGCGTCCGGGCACGATTGTCTTCTCTGACTTGGCGTCGGGTGATCCCTCTGGCTTTGTTGCGGCCGATACCGGCCCCGACGATCCGGCCTTGATGATCTACACGTCAGGCACGACGGGGCCGCCGAAGGGGGCACTGCACGGGCACCGGGTGCTGCTCGGGCATCTGCCGGGCTTCGAGTTTCACCATCACTTCCTGCCGCAGCCGGGTGACCGCATGTGGACGCCGGCCGACTGGGCCTGGGCGGGCGGGCTGCTCAACGCGCTGTTACCGTCGCTGCTGCACGGCGTACCCGTCGTGTCGTCGCCGGCGCAGAAGTTCGACCCGCATACTGCCTTTCGCATCCTGGAAGAAATGGACGTGCGCAACGCCTTCATTCCGCCGACGGCGCTCAGGCTGATGAAGGCGGTCGAGAATCCGCGCGAGCGCTATCGGCTTAATCTCCGAACCATCGGCTCGGCTGGCGAGTCCCTCGGCCGCGAGACCTATGAATGGGCAAAGGCGGCGCTCGGTCTCGAGGTCAGCGAGTTCTACGGCCAGACCGAGTGCAACATCGTCATCTCGTCAGCCGCCGATCTCGGCGTCGTCAAGCCGGGGTCGATGGGGAAGGCCGCACCCGGCCACCGGGTGGCGATCATCGACGGCGAAGGCCGCGAACTGCCGGCCGGCAGCGTCGGGCAGGTGGCGGTGAAGCGGCCGGACCCGGTGATGTTCCTCGGCTACTGGGGCAACGCGGCGGCGGCGGAGAAGAAGTTCATCGGCGACTGGATGACGACAGGCGATCAGGGCGTGATGGACGAGGAGGGCTATTTCACCTTCTTCGGGCGTGACGACGACGTCATCACCTCGTCGGGCTATCGCATCGGCCCGGGCGAGATCGAGGATTGCCTCGCCGGCCATCCGGACGTGCAATTGGCCGCCGCTGTCGGCAAGCCCGATCCGGTGCGCACCGAGATCGTCAAGGCCTATGTCGTGCTACGGCCGGGCGTTGTTGGCGACGCGCGTGTGGCAACCTCCATCCGCGAGTGGGTGAAGACCCGGCTCTCGATGCACGAGTATCCGCGCGAGATCGCCTTCGTCGACAGCCTGCCGCTGACGACCTCGGGCAAGGTGATCAGACGGTTCCTGCGCGAGCAGGCGGCGGCGGAAGCGCGCGGGGCGATTCAGGTTTCCGAAGCGTCGTAGTCCCTTGACCGCCGCGCGATTGATTTGAATTGGCTGGAGCGGGATGCGGGCGGAAAACGGCGCACGCTTTTTCCTCATCCCGCTCTAGCGTCCGGCAAGCGCCTTGATCTTGTCGCGCAGGATCCGCGCCATGTTGCGGGTGTTGCGATAGAGGTGGAGCTGGGCTGCCACCTGGCGCACTTCGCGGTCTCGGGTCTGCTGCAGGCCGATCACCATCGTGCCCATGTCTTCGCGCTCCTGCCAGAAACGGCTCATGATCGGGTGGTCCGGCACCGCGCAGGAATCGGAGCGGGCGATGTTGGCGTCGTCGAGATGCCATTCCGTCAGTTCGGCGAGAAGCAGTTTGCCCGGCGAGAACCTGGCATAGCGCTCGTCATAGGCGGTCTTCCAGGTATAGGCCTCGCCCGACATCAGGAAGACGACCATCGAGGCGATCGCCTTGCCGTCGAGATCGAGCGTGTGGATGCGCACGCTGTCGCCGTCGGCCAGATTGGTGATCGCCTCGCGGGCAAAGGCGGCCCGAAAGCGGTCGAGCACCATGGCGCTGCGCGCCTTGCCCTTCCAGCCGGATGCTTCCAGCGCCAGGAATTCCTCCATGCGCAGGCGGACGTCGGCGGGCTGACGGGCGACCGAATAGACGAGCTCGCCCTCTTTTTCGAGATTGTTCCACTGCCGCCGCAGCTCGCGGAAATGCGCCGGGCTAATGGCCTTGCGCAGATAGGTCGGGCCGTCGAGCAGGCTTTCGAGCATCGGCCGGCTGAAGGTGTCGGTCACCGTCAGAGGCAGGTTGCGGCCGATGGCGACGGCGCGGGTGAGGCGGGCGACCTTGCCGTTGAGCCGCATGTCGGGCAGCACCAGGATCGAGGGCAGCCCGGTTGCCGGCGCGGCAAAGGCTTCGAACAGGTTGTCGATGGTCTCGGCCGCATCCTCGGCGTCGAGCAGTGGCACGCCCAGTGGCCCGAACGGGTTCGACCAGGCGCGAATGATCGGCGCGCCGATCGAGAAGCCGGGCTTTTCGATCGAGAACGGCATCAGGAAACGCAGCCGGCTGCGGCGCTCGTCGTTGTCGCGCATGATCGCGAGCCGGATGACTCGCTCTTCCAGGCGTGGCATGGCCGGCGCCAGGAAGCGTCCGGTGAAGAAGACGTTCGGCTCCAGCGCCCGGTTCGACAGAAAGTCGAGTTCGCGCTGCAACTCGTAGCCGGCCCTTGCCGGATAGATGGCAAGATGCCGTCCGGGACGTCCGACCTCGATCAGATGCTCTGCGGTCGGTCCGCTTTCGCCGTCCTGCGCCAGACCGCCGAGAACCCGTGCGGCCCGGCTGTTTGCATCGCTCGGAAGATTGGTATTGCCGATCATGGATGGACAGCCCCGTTGTTTTCATTGCCGGCCCGCGCTCTTGCGAAGGCAAAGAGCGCAAAGCCGAAGGTACGCCGGACGGCGAGGTGCAGCAGCATCGCCTCGACGAACATAGCACCAGCGGTTGCAAAAGCAGCACCGTTCAGTCCGAAAAGAGGGATGAGGCTGAGGTTGAGTGCGATGTTGACCACCAGCGCGCCGGCGTAGAGGATCACGCACAGCGTCTGCTGGCCGGCCATCGTCAGCAGCGTTTCGGCCGGGCCGATGAAAGCCTTGGCGAGGATACCCGCGAAAAGCACCATCATCAGCGGCAGCCCGGTGACGAAGGCCGGGCCGAAGAGCGAAAGCAGGAACGGCCCTGCCAGTAGCACCAGCGCGCCGACCAGAAGCGACGGCCAGAAGGCCCAGCGGGCGCTTTCGACCGCGATGCCGGGGATCTGGCCGGGATCGCGGGCCATCGCGTTGGAGACGCGCGGGCCCGCGGCTGCCTTGACCGCGAACATGACGAAATGCACAAGCGCCATGGTCTTGGCGGCAGCGAAATAGATCGCGACGTCGTCCGGCTCCAGGTAGAGGCCGACGATCACCACATCGGAATTGGTCAGCAGGAAGCCGAAGCCATCGACCAGGAAGACGGGGATCGAGACCTTGAGCCAACGGCGAAGCTCGATGCGTCGCGGTCCCGGAACATAGCGCGAGCGAAGACGGTAGGTGAGCGCGAGAAACTGCGAGACACTGGTGACATAGGCCGCGGCCATGGCTGCCATCATGGCGGTTTGCGCGGTGTGGGGCGCGCCGGCGGTGACGGCGAGCACCATGAAAACGAGCACGAGCAGCGGCCGGATGATGAAGGTGGGGCTCATCGCGGCAATCGGCCAGCCATGGGCACGCGCCGTTCCGTCCATGACGTCGCCCAGCGAGATCATCGGCAGGGTGAAGAGGCCGAGATAGAGGGGCACAAGGTAATAGGCCTCGATGTGCCCGGAAAAGAACCAGAGGCCGGCAAGGCCGAGGACGGCGACCGTGGTGGCGGAGGAAAGCGCGAAGATGCGCACCGTCGTCGTCACGCCGCGGATTTCGTCCATGGCGGCCGACGCCTGGTATTCCGGCAGGAAGCGGATGACGACGGAGTGAAAGCCGACGCAGGAGAGGCTGCCGAACAGGATGACCAGCACCCAGACGAAGACGAAGATGCCGTATTCGAACTCGCCCATCAGCCGCGCGAGGATGATCTGCGACAGGAAGGCGATGGCGGCGCTGACGATGCGAACCGTGAAGGCGACGAGCGCCATGCGGCGCGCAGCGTTCGTGGCGTCGGAACTTGTCAGGATGGGGAGAAGCCGGGCGATAATTGCGGACAGGCGGTGTCTCAGTGCCGACGGCAGCATTCGTCCGGCCGTTTGACATACCGCCATGAACACGAGAACACCCTGAGATTACGCAATACAGGGGTTCAGTACTGCCAGAACAGCGTTAACAAAGGGTGCAGCGCGGTTGTAAGGAATGGGGGCAACCATGCCGATTGTGGACAGCGAGCGGCAGCGGATTATGCAGGCGAAATCGATTGGCCGCACATGGTCGGCGATCTCCAGAAGATCGGCATCGAGCGGCTGGAGGACCTGACGGTCGCCAACGCGGAAGACCTCGCACTCCGTATCAACGCCACGCTCGGCCGCCGCCATATCAACAGCACCGGCATTCGCGCGCTCGAAAACCTGATCGCCCAGGGCGTGCCATCGCTAGCAAACTGGCTCCAGGAAACGAAAATGCCGCCCGGGGGGCGGCATTTCTGAAGGGCAGGGGGCGCAGACAGTACCTGCATTCCGCGGCTGGCTTATGCCTCGTAGATGCCGTGGCAGTGTTTGTACTTCTTGCCCGAACCGCAGGGGCAGAGCTCGTTACGCGAGACCTTGCCCCAGGACAATGGGTTGGTTGCGTCTCGCTGCACTGGCGGGGCGGCCAGCAGCGTGCCGTCGCCGAAATCGTCCTCGCCGGTGAGCGGATCGATATGGTGGCCATGCATGACAGGCGGAGCCGGCTGCGGCGCTTCGGCTGCTTCGCGCACCAGCTCGACGCGCATGAGCTGTGCGGTCACGGCCTGGCGCAGGTTGCCGAGCAGGGCCTGGAACAGCTCGAAGGCTTCGGACTTGTATTCCTGCAGCGGATCGCGCTGGGCGTAGCCGCGGAAGCCGATGACCGAGCGCAGGTGATCGAGGTTGACGATGTGCTCGCGCCACAGATGGTCGAGTGTCTGCAGCACGACCGAGCGTTCGACATACTGCATGATCTCCGGACCGAAGCGTTCGGCACGGTCGGCGGCTTCCTTTTCGGCAGCGGTCATGACGCGCTCGAGAATATCGGCTTCGTCGATGCCTTCCTCGGCAGCCCATTCGGTGATCGGCAGGTCGAGATTGAGGTATTGCTGCACGTCGGCCTTGAGACCGGCGACGTCCCACTGCTCGGCATAGGCCTTCTCGGGAATGCGCTTGCTGACCATGTCTTCGACGACTTCGGTGCGCATGTCGGTCACGGTTTCGGTGACGCTTTCGGCATCCATCAGCTCGATGCGCTGCTCGAAGATCACCTTGCGCTGATCGTTGAGAACGTCGTCGTACTTCAGAAGGTTCTTGCGGATGTCGAAGTTGCGGGCTTCAACCTTCTTCTGGGCGCGTTCGAGAGCCTTGTTGATCCACGGATGGATGATCGACTCACCTTCCTTGAGGCCCAGCTTCTGCAGCATACCGTCCATGCGGTCGGAGCCGAAGATGCGCATCAGGTCGTCCTGGAGCGACAGGTAGAACTTCGATCGACCCGGGTCGCCCTGACGGCCGGAACGGCCGCGAAGCTGGTTGTCGATGCGGCGGCTTTCGTGGCGCTCGGTAGCGAGAACGTAAAGCCCGCCGGCGGCCAGCGCTTTTTCCTTCAGCTGCTGCACTTCGGCGCGGATCGCCTGTTCGCGCTGTTCGCGCTCGGGGCCGGGCTCGACTTCCGAGAGCTCCTGCTGGATGCGCATGTCGACGTTGCCGCCGAGCTGGATGTCGGTGCCGCGACCGGCCATGTTGGTGGCGATCGTGACGGCGCCGGGCACGCCGGCCTGGGCGACGATGAAGGCTTCCTGCTCGTGGTAGCGGGCGTTGAGAACCTGGAAGTTGGCAAAGCCGGACTTCTTTAGAAGGTCGGCCAACTGCTCGGACTTTTCGATCGACGTCGTGCCGACCAGCATCGGCTGGCCGCGCTCGTGTGCCGACTTGATCTCGTCGATGATGGCGTTCAGCTTTTCGCCCTGCGTACGGTAGACCTCGTCATCCTCGTCGATACGCTTGATCGGCAGATTGGTCGGAACTTCAACGACTTCCAGGCCGTAGATGTTGCCGAATTCTTCCGCTTCGGTGGAGGCCGTACCGGTCATGCCGCCGAGCTTGGAGTACATGCGGAAGTAGTTCTGGAAGGTGATCGATGCGAGCGTCTGGTTCTCTGGCTGGATCTGCACCTTTTCCTTGGCTTCGAGCGCCTGGTGCTGGCCTTCCGAATAACGGCGGCCCGGCATCATGCGGCCGGTGAATTCGTCGATGATGACGATCTCGCCGTTGCGAACGATGTAGTCCTTGTCGCGCTGGAACAGCTTGTGGGCCTTGAGCGCATTGTTGACGTGGTGGACGATCGCGACGTTTTCGATGTCGTAGAGCGATTCACCCTTGAGCAGGCCCGCCTCGCGCAGCAGGTTTTCGAGCTTCTCGGTGCCTTCTTCGGAGAAGTTGGCCGAGCGCTGCTTCTCGTCGATCTCGTAGTCCTCAGCCGAAAGCAGCGGAATGAATTCGTTGATTGTGTTGTAGAGATCCGAGCGGTCGTCGAGCGGGCCGGAGATGATCAGCGGCGTGCGCGCTTCGTCGACGAGGATCGAGTCCACTTCGTCGACGATGGCGAAGAAGTGGCCGCGCTGGACCATCTGTCCGCGCTCGTACTTCATGTTGTCGCGCAGATAGTCGAAGCCGAGCTCGTTGTTGGTGGCATAAGTGATGTCGCAGGCATAGGCGGCTTTGCGCTGCTCGTCGGTCAGGCCGTGGACGATGACGCCCGTGGTCATGCCGAGGAAGCTATAGATGCGGTCCATGGTGCCGGCGTCGCGCTGGGCGAGGTAGTCGTTGACGGTAACGACGTGCACGCCCTTGCTCGCAAGCGCGTTGAGGTAGACCGGAAGCGTCGCGACGAGGGTCTTGCCTTCACCGGTCTTCATTTCGGCGATGGCGCGTTCGTGCAGGATCATGCCGCCGATGAGCTGGACGTCGAACGGGCGCAGGCCGAGCACGCGGCGGGCGGCCTCGCGGGCGACCGCAAAGGCCGGAACCAGAAGGTCGTCGAGCGTCTTGCCTTCTTCCAGCTGCTTGCGGAATTCCACCGTCTTGCCGGCGAGCGCCTCATCCGACAAAGCCTTCATGTCGGCTTCAAGTGCGTTGATGGCGTCCACCCGTGCCTTGTAGCCACGCACGCGGCGATCGTTGGAGGAGCCAAACAACTTGCGGGCTAGGCCGCCGAGACTGACCATACGAATGGTCCTTTCATTTTTGTTGCCTTGGGTCTCATGGCCGCGCCGCGAAAACCGCGCAATGCCGTGAAACGCCCGGAAACTGTTCTGGACGCGAGGTTGCGTGACAGATAAGAGGGGGGTCGAATTATGTCAACGCAATTGCACTGCCGGACGGCTACAGAACCGCCACATTCTGGTGTTGTGCAGCCGCTACAAGCTGCAGGCAATTGCGCCGAAGGCCAATGTGAAAGGTTAGTGAGCATGACCAAGTTGAAAACCCTGGCCGCCGTGGCACTGGTTGCGGCGATGGCCGTACATGGTGGCGCGCGGGCGGAAGACGCCGATCCGGTGGTCGCCAAGGTTGGCGGCGAGGACGTGCGTCAGTCCGAACTCAATCTTGCTCTGGGTGGTCTCGACCCGCAGCTGCAGCAGATGCCGGAAGAACAGAAGCGCGCCGCAGCACTGTCGGCGATCATCGACGTTAAGCTTCTTTCCGCCACGGCCGAGAAGGAAGGCCTGCAGGACGACGCCACTTTCAAGCAGCGCGTCGCGTACCTCACCGAGCGCGAACTTCACAACGCCTACTTCAAGAAGCATGTCGTCGACGCCATCACCAAGGAAGAGGTGAAGGCACGCTACGACAAGGAAGTCGCGGCCATTCCGGTTCAGGATGAAGTGAAGGCCCGCCATATCCTGGTCAAGACGGAAGACGAAGCCAAGGAAATCATCAAGGAACTCGACGCTGGCAAGAGCTTCGTCGAGCTTGCCAAGGCGAAGTCCACCGATCCGAACAAGAACGACGGCGGCGACCTCGGTTACTTCACCAAGGGCCGCATGGTGCCGGAATTCGAAACGGCTGCCTTCGCTCTCGAGAAGGGCGCCTACACCAAGACCCCGGTCAAGACGCAGTTCGGCTTCCACGTAATCCTGGTCGAAGACAAGCGCCCGCAGGCCCCGCCGCCGCTCGAGCAGGTCGAGCAGCAGGTTCGTCAGCTTGTCATGCGTGACAAGTATGTCGAGCTGCTTGCCGCCGCCAAGAAGGATGCAGGCGTCGAAATTTCCGACCCGGCGCTGAAGCAGGCCTATGACGAGGCCAACAAGGCGCAGGAAGCGCAACAAGCCAAGTAATTCGATCGGCGGGCCCTGCCACTGGCGGGGCCTGTCGTCACCGCTTTTTGTCGATGCCCGGCGGTGAAAACCGTTCGGGCATTTGTCGCAAGATGGATCTGGAGCCGTTTCGGTTGTAGACCGCTCCGGATCCTTGTTCTTAGGCATTTCCTGAAGGCCGCCAGGCTCTTTTGGAAGTGCTTTGGCTCCAACACGTCACAGCAGGTTTCCCATGTCCGGCTCCGTTTCTCCGCTCGCTCCGAAAACCTTTGCCGAAATGCCCTCCGTGCGCGGCGTCCGCATGGCGACCGCAGCCGCCGGCATCAAGTACAAGAACCGCACCGACGTGCTGATGATGGTGTTCGACCGGCCGGCCGTCGTGGCCGGTGTCTTCACCCGTTCCAAGTGCTCTTCGGCCCCTGTCGATTTCTGCCGCAAGAACCTTGCCGGCGGTGTTGCGCGCGCTGTCGTCGTCAACTCCGGCAACGCCAATGCCTTCACCGGCAAGAAGGGCCGCGAGGCGACGGAACTGACGGCAAAGTCGGCGGCAAAGGCTGTCGGCTGCGCGGAGAGCGAAGTCTTCCTGGCGTCGACCGGCGTCATCGGCGAGCCTTTGGACGCGACCAAGTTTGCCGGCGTGCTCGACGATCTGGCTGTTGCCGGCAAGGAGGACTTCTGGTTCGAAGCCGCCAAGGCGATCATGACGACGGATACCTATCCGAAGGTAGCGACACGCAGCGCCGAAATCGACGGCGTCAAGGTGACGATCAACGGCATCTCCAAGGGCGCCGGCATGATCGCGCCCGACATGGCGACGATGCTCTCCTTCGTGGTCACAGATGCCGACATTGCGCCTTCGGCGCTGCAGGCCCTGCTTTCGGCCGGCGTCGGCCCGACCTTCAACTCGGTCACGGTCGACAGCGACACTTCGACGTCCGATACGCTGATGCTGTTCGCTACGGGCGCGGCATCGGCCGACGGCCAGCCGGCAATCTCCGATGCGACCGACCCGCGTCTTAATGCCTTCCGCGCCGCACTGAACGACCTTTTGCGCGATCTCGCGCTCCAGGTCGTGCGCGACGGCGAAGGCGCTCGCAAGATGGTCGAGGTGACTGTCGAAGGCGCCGAGAATGATGCGGCCGCCAAGCGCATCGCGCTTTCGATCGCCAATTCGCCGCTCGTCAAGACGGCGGTCGCCGGTGAAGACGCCAACTGGGGCCGCGTGGTCATGGCCGTCGGCAAGTCCGGAGAAATGGCCGAGCGCGACCGGCTGGCGATCTGGTTCGGCGACGTGCGCGTCGCCGTCGAGGGGGAGCGCGATCCCACCTATTCTGAAGCTGCGGCCACGGCCGTGATGAAGGAAGAGGACATCACGATCCGCGTCGAAATCGGCCTCGGTTCCGGTCGGGCCACTGTCTATACCTGCGACCTGACGAAGGAATATGTCGAGATCAACGGCGATTACCGGAGCTGAGGCGCCGGTTATGTGATGGTGAGCGGCCTAGCGCGCCAGGCCGTAGAGGTAGCAAGATGACATCGAATGATATTCGGCCCGTGGCGGGCAAGGCACAGGCCGAAGCTGGGGAAGTGGCAATGGTGGATCTTCCAAACGTGCGCCGTCTCGAGGCCGTGGGTTTCCGCGCCTGGCCGGCAGCGTCCGTGCAATATGATGGCAGCTGGCTGATCCGGCTCAATGCAGGCCATGATTCCAAGCGGCTGAATTCCGTCAATCCGCTTGATCCGTCCGACTATCGCGACATCCCGGTCCGTCTCGAAAAGGCTGCCCGGCGCTTTGCCGACTACGGCCGGCCGCTGACTGTGCGCCAGACGCCGCTGACGCCGCCGCAGCTTGTCGCCCATATGGATGCCGAGGGCTGGAATGCGTTCAGCCGCAGCCTGGTCATGAGCGTCGACCTGGTCGAGCGCGAGTTCGGTGACGGCATCGATCATCTGCCGATCAAGGATGTCGGCCGGTTCGTCGATGCGTGCATCGGGATTGCGAAGAGCGATCCGAAGCGCAAGGCGGCGCTGGCCGAAATCATCAACGCGATCAAGCCGGAGAGTGGCCTCTTCCTGTTCGAGGATGCCGAGATGGGGCCGACGGCCGTGGCGCTCGTCGTCCAGGACAACGATCTTGCCGGCATCATGCAGTTTGCCGTGGACGAGCGGGTCCGTGGCCGGGGCGTCGGCAAGGCGATGCTCGACGTCTGCCTGCGCTGGGCGCGTCTGCGCGGAGCCAAGAAGGCCTGGCTGCAGGTGGAAGCGGATAACAGCGCGGCTATGGCGCTTTATCGCGGCGCCGGTTTCTCCGAGGTTTACAGCTACATCTATCGAACGCCGGGAGCTTGAGGCCATGGATGCCAACGGAAAGAAGATCGTGCTTGTCGCGGCCTGCGCGCTTGTCGATTCCGATGGTCGCATCCTGCTCGCGCAGCGGCCGGAAGGAAAATCGCTTGCCGGCCTATGGGAGTTTCCGGGCGGCAAGGTTGAAGCCGGCGAGACGCCGGAGGAAACCCTGATCCGCGAGCTTGAGGAAGAACTCGGCATCCGCACCAAGGTCGCATGCCTGGCGCCGCTCACCTTCGCCAGCCACACCTATGACGACTTCCATCTGCTGATGCCGCTCTATGTCTGCCGCCGCTATGAAGGGGTTGCGATCGGGCGGGAAGGCCAGGCGATCAAGTGGGTCCGGCCAAAGGCCCTGCGCGATTTTCCGATGCCGCCGGCAGACGAACCGCTTATCCCGTTTCTTATGGATTTGCTCTGAACCTACCCGAAATCTGATTGATTATTAATCGATCGTTTATCTCCCTGGCGCAAAGATAGCTCCAATTCAGTTTTGGTACGTATCGTTGGCAACGGCGTATCGATTTCAGGCAGTGCGGTGGAACCAAGCTTGGGAAGGGCGCTTGCGTTCGCCGTATTTTGCGCGTTTGTGAGGCTGGGATGGTGGACGACGATTTCTGGAACACGGTTCAGGAAAAGGATCTGATGAATAATCAGTCCCGCCGGACAGGTGTGCTCAATCTGTCGCTGTTGTTCGGAACGGCGGTGATCGCGCTGACGCTGATCCTGACGCCCATGCTGTCATCCAAGACCGACAAGCGCATCATGGCGAACACGCCCGTCGATTACGACAACATTTCCACCGGCTCCATCCCTTCGAAGGGGACCACCAAGCGCTACACGGTTCGGCGCAGCGTCCTTCAGGAAATGCCCGGAGCGGTTTGCATTATCGATGCCGACGGCCGCAAGAGCGGCTGCTGAGGCGAACGCCATCGGCCCGTTTGGCGCTGGCGTCCGATTCGGATTGAACACAAATCTGGCTGGGGACGCATGGAAACGCTTAGACGCTTGTTTGGTGGCACGGACGGCGGCATCGCCATCGAGTATGCGCTGATCGCCGCCCTCGTCTCCCTCAGCTTAATCTTCGGGGCCAACCAGATCGGCAACGCCCTGACCTACGTCTACGACTCGCTCGCCGCAGCGTTCCCGAGCGCATAAGCACTAAAACCGGATCTGGGGTGGATGCCGCCTTAGAGCGGCTGCTCCTTCGTGCCAAGCGCTACCGAAAGCCGTTGCTTTGCTGAACCCGGCTTCAGCGGCTTCTGCTGGCTTTCGTGCGGCGCCCAGCCGGACAGATAGATGATGGAGAAGGTAGCGCGAACGCGGCCGTCCGGATCGGAGAAGCGCTCCGCGTAAATTTCCGCAGCCCTGAGGAAGAACCGCCTGGAAACGGGCGTGCGGCTGCGCGCCGAAAGCGGGCTGGTCATACCCATGGCGCGCAGGTCGCGGATCAGCGCGAACAGCGAATCGTAGCGCACCGTGTAGGTTTCAGTGTCGGTGACCGGCAGTGCGAAGCCGGCGCGTTGGAGCAGAGCGCCGACGTCACGGACATCGGCGAAGGGAATGACGCGCGGGCTGGCGCCGCCGGTCAGCTCGGCCTCTGCAGCCAGAAGCGCTTCGCGCAGCTCCTGCAGCGTGCCGCTGCCCGGGATGGCGGCGAGGAACAACCCATCGGGCTTTAGCGCCCGCCGCACCTGGATGAAGGCGCCCGGTGTATCGTTGGTCAGATGCAGGGACAGCGGCGAGACGATCAGGTTGACGCTTTCCGGTTCGACCGGAACTTCCTCGAGCGAGGCGATCGTCACCGGCGCCTCGGTCGAGCTGAAGCGGGCGTCGGTCTCGACGCGCTCGATGGCGTCGATCTTGCCGGTCGCCATCAGTTGGCGGGCCGTTTCTCCGGTATAGCCGTGCAGTTCGAGTGCGCGATCAAAATGACGCTCGACCACGCCGACACGCTCGGCGAGCTCTTCGGCAACGATGTCGAGAAGGAAACCGGCCTTCGGATCGGCGTTTCTGAGCGCCCTTGCCCGGTGCGCCTCGACGAGGCTCTGGTCAAAGATTTTTTCCACGATAGTCTCTCCGCGATGGGCAGCAAAGAGACCTTCGGAGGCACAAAGTCAACCGCATGGCATGGGAGAGGTTGCGTATTCCGCAGGCGTGGCGCGCGGGCATGCTGAAACGATTCGGACTGGGGCTCGTCGATCTCGTCTTTCCGCCTGTCTGTTGCGGTTGCGGCCGGCTGGTCGGCGATCATCGCGCGGTCTGCGCCTCCTGCTGGGCGACACTGCCGCTGATCGAACGGCCCTATTGCGATATTCTCGGCATGCCGTTTTCGGTCGATCACGGCGCCGGAGCGGTGTCACCGGAGGCGATCGCCAACCCGCCTGCATTCGATCGGTTAAGGTCGGTGGCGATCCATGAAGGTGTTGCCCGCGATCTGGTCCACGGGCTGAAATATCGCGACCGCACGGATCTCGCGCCGATGATGGCGACATGGATGATCCGGGCGAGCGACGGTGCCGTCGCTTCCGCCGACGCGATCATCCCCGTGCCGCTGCACGCCTTCCGGCTGTGGAAGCGGCGGTTCAACCAGTCGGCGGAGTTGGCGCGAGCCATTGCGCAGCTCTCCGGTCGTCCGTATCAGCCCGACATCTTGAAGCGCGTCCGGCGCACGAGCCCGCAGGTTCGCCTGGGGTTGCGCGCCCGCGAGGAGAACGTCCGCGGCGCCTTCGCCGTCTCGGAAAGCGGCAGGGCGGGTCTCAGTGGGAAAAGCGTGGTTCTCGTCGACGATGTATATACGACCGGCGCAACCGTTGCCGCAGCGACCCGTGCGCTGAAGCGGGCGGGGGCCGGGTCGGTCACGGTTTTGACCTTTGCAAGAGCCGTATCCGGTCTTATATGACAATCAGATGTCCGGCACGGTCGCCGGCAAAGGAGCGGTTCAGGATCATGGCTTCGGTGGTCATTTATACGCGTCAGTTCTGCGGCTATTGCTCGGCCGCAAAGAAACTCCTGGAAACCAAGGGCGTTTCCTTCCTCGAGCACGATGCCACCTATGATCCGAACGTTCGGCAGGTGATGATCGACAAGTCGCACGGCGGGACGACGTTCCCGCAGATCTTCATCAATGACATTCATGTCGGTGGCTGCGACGACCTGCACGCGCTGGAACGCGCCGGCAAACTCGACGCGATGCTGGCTGCCTGAGGCACCGTACCCTTGCATGAGGCGACGTCCCGTTTATCAGCGGTGAGCGCTTAGGAGTTGGACGTAATGACTTTCAAGGCCGCAGCCATTCAGATGTGTTCCGGCGTCGATCCGCGCAAGAATGCGGAGACGATGGTGCGGCTCGCGCGCGAAGCGGCAGCCCACGGCGCGACCTATATCCAGACTCCGGAAATGACCGGGGCGCTGCAGCGGGACCGGGCGGCTCTGCGCGCGATCCTGAAGGACGAGGCCAACGATCTTATTGCCGCGTCGGCAGCTCAGCTTGCCGGCGAACTTGGCGTCTACCTCCATGTCGGCTCGACGCCGATCGCGCTTGCCGACGGTAAGATCGCCAATCGCGGCCTGCTGTTTGGCCCGAATGGCCAAAAGATCTGTGACTATGACAAGATCCATATGTTCGACGTCGATCTCGAGAACGGCGAGAGCTGGCGGGAAAGTGCCGCCTATCAGCCGGGCAGCATTGCGCGCCTGGCCGAACTCGACTTCGGCAAACTTGGCTTTTCCATTTGCTACGACGTGCGCTTCCCGGAGCTTTTCCGGCAACAGGCCGTTGCCGGCGCCGAGGTCATGTCGGTGCCCGCCGCCTTCACGCGGCAGACGGGCGAGGCGCACTGGGAAATCCTGCTTCGCGCCCGCGCGATCGAGAACGGCCTCTTCGTCATTGCCGCCGCGCAAGGGGGCACGCATGAGGATGGGCGTGAGACGTTCGGCCATTCTATGATCGTCGATCCCTGGGGGCGCGTGCTCGCTTCGGCTGGCCCTACGGGCGAGGCGGTTGTGCTTGCCGACATCGATGTCGCGGCCGTGCACGCGGCGCGCGCCAAGATACCGAACTTGAAGAATGCCCGTAGCTTCGTGCTCGATGAAGTGGCGCCGACCGGGAAGGGAGGCGTTGCCGCTTGATCCGCTACACCCTTTCCTGCGACAACGGCCACGATTTCGAGGGCTGGTTCTCGTCGAGTGACGATTTCGACCGCCAGGTCGAGCGCAAACTGGTCTCCTGTCCGAGCTGCAACTCGACCTCCGTTGCCAAGCAACTGATGGCGCCCTCGGTTGCGACCGCGCGCAAGAAGGAGGCGACGCGGGCGGTGATCATGGACCAGGCGCAGAAGGAAACGGTCGCCAAGATCCGCGAGCTGGTGAAGTCCGTACGCGAGAACGCCGAGGATGTCGGCGAGCGCTTTCCCGAGGAAGCCCGCAAGATCCACTACGGCGAGGCGGAAGAGCGCGGGCTGATCGGCAAGGCGACGGCGGAAGAGGCCGTGGCGTTGCTCGAAGAAGGGATCGCGGTCGCGCCGCTGCCGATCTTGCCCGACGAGGTCAACTGACGCGGGGCACTTTCGCATCTGCCGTCTAAACTTTGGTTCCCGCCCTTTAAATACAATGCCTTGGCTCCCATCTCGCAGCTTTGCAATGGGAGTTTTCCAGCCAATGGCATTGTCCGATGTTCACATTTCCACTGATCGCCTCGTTATCCGGCCCTTCGCGCCTGGCGATTTTCCGGCATTCTTTGCCTATCACCGCCTGCCGAAGGTCTACCATTATCTCTATCAGGACCCGCTCGACGAAACGGCAGCGCGGACAAAATTCGCCAAGGCTTCGGCGCCAAAGCTCGTTGACGATGGGGACGTCGCGGTGTTTGCCGTCGAGCGCCGCGAGGATGGTGTACTGATCGGCGAAGTCCTGCTGAAGCTCGCAAGCAGTGCGGCGGAACAGGCGGAGACCGGCTACATCTTCAATCCCGACTTTGCCGGCAAGGGCTACGCTACGGAAGCGATGCGGGCGTTGCTTGATCTCGGCTTTTCGACGCTGAAGTTTCACCGGATCTTTGCCCGGCTTGATGCCCTCAACAAGGGGTCCGTCGGCGTCGTCGAGCGTCTCGGCATGCGCCGCGAAGCGCATCTGATCGAGAACGACCGTTTCAACGATGTCTGGGGCGACGAATACGTCTATGCGCTGCTGAAGCGCGAGTGGCAGGAGCGTCGGCAGGCTGGCTGAGGCCGCCGACAGCTGCTCATAGCGGCCGCTTGGCGACGATCATGTAGTTGACGTCCATGTCCTTGGACAGGTTCCACTGATTGGAAAGCGGATTGAAGAAGACGCCGGTCCGCTCGGTCACTTCGAGGCCGTTGGCCACGAGCGGCTTTTCCAGTTCCTCCGGGCGCACCAGTTTTTCATACTGGTGCGTACCGCGCGGCAGCCAGCGCAAGACGTTCTCGGCTGCGAAGATGGCAAGCGCCGCTGCCTTCATGGTGCGGTTGATGGTGGCGACGAACATCAGACCGCCGGGGCGAACCATATGGGCGCAGGTGGTCATGAAGAAATCGACATCGGCGACATGCTCGACCACTTCCATGTTGAGCACGATGTCGAAGCTCTCGCCGGCTTCGGCAAGGGCTTCGGCGGTCACGGCGCGATAGTCGACCGCCACACCGCTTCCGGCCGCGTGCGTCTTGGCGATGCCGATGTTCTTTTCGGAGGCGTCGGCGCCGAGAACATCGGCGCCCATGCGTGCCATCGGCTCCGACAGGAGGCCGCCGCCGCAACCGATATCGAGCAGCCGCAGACCTTTGAGCGGCTGCGGGCTCCTTGGATCACGGCCGAAATGCTCGGCCACCTTGTCGCGGATATAGGCGAGGCGAACGGGATTGAACTTGTGCAGTGGCCGGAACTTGCCGGTCGGATCCCACCACTCCGCGGCCATGGCGGAAAAGCGGTCAACCTCGCTCTGGTCAATCGTCGTGCGTGCGGTCTCGCTCATGTCGCCGTCTCCTTGCATCGTCCCGACAGCGCCGCGCGTCTTTCAAGGCGCGCTAAGGACGCTGTAGCACTTTAAAGTGCTGCACAATTCTATCCTTAAATCGATCCCGATTTAGGGACTTGTGCAGCAGTGAAGTCGGACGATCGGACAAGGAAGTCAAGAGGCGGCGCTGGGCCAGATCGGCGCACACGCGTGCGTGGCGCCCGTCCTGCTACGCGTCCGCTTCTGGCTGGTAGTGCAGGATAACCACGCCGGATGTCAGAGGGCGTGTGTGGGTCAGTTTGAGTTTCGTCCGCTTCAGCCCTGGTTTGAACAGCGGCACACCCTCGCCGAGAAGCACCGGATTGATGCCGAGGCGGTATTCGTCGACGAGGCCCTTCTCGATCAGTTCGCTCGCGAAGTCGGCGCTGCCGAAAACGAAGATCGTGCCGCCATCCAGCGCCTTCAGTCGTTCGACTTCGCTTGCAGCATCGCCGGTCACGAGCGTCGTGCCGGCCCAATCGGCGGAGGTCAGCGTGCGCGAGAAGACGAATTTCTCGACGCCGTTCATGAAGGTCGCGATGTCGCCTTCGGCAGATGGCCAGTAGCCCGCCATCATTTCATAGGTCACGCGACCGAAAAGCAGGGTGTCGGCCTCGAGCTGCGTTTCGCCGATATAGGCGGCGAGTTCGTCCTCGAAGACGAACCACTCGATGTCGTGCCCCGGTGCTTCGAAGAATCCGTCGACGCTAACCATGTCCCACATGATGACCTTGCGCATTGTATCTCTCCCGTTGCGGCATGCCTGTCACGGAAAGGGTGGCAAATCTGATATTGTTTTGCAAGTGGTTTTATTTTTGCATCGGATTGGTTGGCGCTATGGCTCTTCCGCGTGCTAGTTTCTGCGCCGGCGAGGGGGGAATCCACATGGGCTTGAACAGGATCGACTGGGCGGTCGGCGTCATCGCGCCGCAGCCGTCCGATCATCTGCTCGAAGTCGGATGCGGCCATGGCATTGCCGTGACGAAGGTTTGCGATCGGCTCGACGAAGGGGAGATTGTCGCCATCGATCGCTCGGCTGTGATGATCGCGGCGGCAGCACGCAGAAATGCTGAACATGTTGCTGCAGGCCGGGCGACCTTGCGGGTTGCGGAGCTTCGCTCGTTCGATCTCGGTGGCCGTCGCTTCGACAAGGCGTTCGCCATGCGCGTCGGCGTGTTCACGCGGGGCGATCCCGCTCGAGAGTTTGCGGCGCTGGCGCAGCTGTTGAAGCCTGAGGGACGTCTTTTTCTTTTTCATGACGAGCCGTCCACGGGGGCGGACGACGTTGGCGCGCGGCTCGCGGCGGCGGCCCTTCGCCACCGCTTGCTGGTCGAGGCACTGTCGGCGCAGATATTTGACAGCGGCGAAGTCGCATGCCTGATTGCGCGGCCGCCCGCCTGATGATGTTGGCATTTGTGACGCCGCTTGTTGCGGGCGTCACAAATGCGATGATTGCGCTTTATGTCAGCCGACGTCGCCTGCCGCCGCCGAGGCGAAGAAGTCCTCCGGGTCCTCGACTTCGACGAGGCGGCGCTTCTCGATCAGCCAGAAGCGGTCGCCGACATTGCGCACGAAGCTGCGGTCGTGGGAGACGAGCAGGCAGCTCGTCTCGTTTCTCAACAACTCCGTTTCGAGCGCTTCCTGGCCCTCGATGTCCAGGTGGTTGGTCGGTTCGTCGAGCAGGTAGAAATTGGGCTCCTTCAAGCGCAGCACCAGCATGGCAAGACGCGCCTTCTGGCCGCCCGACAGCCGGCCGATCGCCTTTTCCTGCATGTCGATGCCGACGCCGACACCGACGAGCAGGCTACGGGCGCGCTGGTCGCCGAGCGAGAAGCGGCGGGACAGCGCGGCAAGCGGCGTCTCCTCGTCCGACAGGCCGGCAAGCGCCTGGTCGCTGTAGCCGAGCACCAGCGAGGGTGTTGCCCTCAGCGTCTCCGGCGCGCGGGAGGGCTCCTCGATCGCCGTGCGGATCAGGTTGACGAGCCGGGTCTTGCCGGCGCCGTTTTCGCCAAGCAGCACGATGCGGTCGCCCTGGCAGATCCAGCGCTTGCCGGTGCGGAAAAGCGGGGTGCCGTCGGGCGTTTCGACCTGGACGTCGTCGAGCGTCACCAGGATCTTGGCATGGGTGCCTCGATTGGCGAGCCGGATCGCGCCGGCGGAACGTTCCTGATGCGCGGGCTTTGCCGCATCCTCCAGCCGTTCCGCGCGCTGCTTCAGTTGCTTCGTTTTTATCGTGAGCAGGTCGCTTCCGGAGTTGATGCCGATATTGTTGAGCTTGGCGGCCTGCCGACGCAGTTGCTGCGCCACCTTCATGTCGCGCTGGTAACGCCGCTCCTCCGATGCGTCCACCTCATCGAGAGCGGCGCGCGCCCGCGAATAGGGGAGCGCGAAGATCGGCGATTGCTCTGGCCTCAGGAACAGCGTGCGGTTGGTGGTTGCGTCCAGGAAGGCGCGGTCGTGGCTGGCAACCAGCACCGGCACGTCGCGTGGCAGCGCATTCAGCCAGGCCTCCAGCCGGCCGATCTTGGCGAGATCGAGATGGTTGGTCGGCTCGTCCAGCAGCAGCGCGTCTGGCTCGCTGACCCAGACGCGGGCAAGCAGCATCAGCCGCTGCCAGCCGCCGCTCAACTCCGACACGGCGCGAGCCCGCAGAACCTCCGGCACATCGAGGGCATCGAGCACGATATCGACGCGCCAGCTTTCGTTTTCCGCCTGGTCGGCCGGGAGGGCCGAAAGAACGGCGTCGTGGAAGGAGAGAGGTAAAAGCGACGCAGGCACGTTCTGCTCGACGTGACCGACCGTCAGCCCGCGCGAGCGGGTAATTTCACCGGCGGTCGGATCAAAGTTGCCGGCGATTGATCTCAGCAGGGTCGACTTGCCGCGGCCGTTGGCAGCGACGATGCCGATACGATCACCGGATGCGACGGACAGGCTAAGACTGGAGAAAAGCGGTGCGCTCAGGCTGACGCCGAGGTTGCGGATATTGATCAAGGCCATGGTCGTTCTCTGGACTGCACGAGCGACGGCGGATCATCCGGGGCGGCACTTCAGGCCGGGGTTTCGGATGGTCGAGCCCGCAACACAGACATGCTGTGCTCGGGCCGCATCGGCTCGGTATTGGAAGACGATGCAGTCGTTCAAACCGAAACGGTTCCGCACTGCATCACTCTGGGCAGACCAGGAATAGGCTCGCGATCTTCGCGGAAGGATGTCTGGTCAGCCCTGCAAACGCATCTGCAGGGCTTGGACGGGGCCACGCTGGCGGTGGTGCCGGAAAAATGTCATCACGTGCAGCCCCCCTTTCTCGAATTTGAACTTGCGGCAGCGTCAATAACACCGTCGCGCGCAATTTTCAATGGCTTCGCGCCGGCCCCGAGCCGGTGTGCTCATATCTGCAACCCGAGGAACTTGAACGGTTCGGCCTGCTTGAAGTCGCCGGTCGCGTCGCCCGAATAGGTGTGATCCTGGTTTTCGCCGAGATCGAGCTTCATCACCTTGCCGGTCTCCTTAGTAAAATCGATCTTCTTCAGGTCGACCCAGAAGGTGTTCGGGGTCAGCGCCGACTCGAAGAAATAGAGCTTGCGCTTGTGATCGACCACGGTGCGCCAGCGGGTCGAGGAAATGTTCGGTTCCTCCGGCGTGTTGAGCCCATAGGGAACCGAGACATTGCGAATGACGCTGAAGACGCTGGCCAGCGCACGGTCGGGGTTCTCGTCCTTCGGAATGGCGTTGACGTAGAACGAGGCGCGCGCGAAACGATCGGCCGCGCGGTTCGTGCCCGGCAGCATCACGGTGCCGCCGATCTGCTTCCAGTAGGCGTTCAGGGCCAGTTGCTGGTCGAAGACAGGCGAATTGGTCATCACCTGATACGGGCGACCGTGATGGATCACCTGCTTGCCGGCGATATACTCGACGATTGCGCTGTCGCCGGTCTTGTCCGAGATCGAAAGGTGCAGCGTCGTCAGCCGGTTCTCACCCGGTACGTTGTCGGTGACGATCGTGAACGGTTCTTTCTCAAGCGCCTTCACCGCGTCCTCGACAGTGGCGAAGCTGTCGAGCACATATTGCGCCCAGGCGGCGATCGTCAGGCCCGGTTTCGATTTGTCATTGAAGTCAGGGTACTCGGATTCGACCAGCCACAGGAGATTGGCATTGAGGCCGGCCTCGTTGACGCCGTCGGTGGTCGAGACATCATAGCCGGTGGCCACGACGCTTCCATACTTCGCCGTCCATTTGAATGAGTTCGGCCCTGCCTGACCGTTGCGCTCGATGCCGCGCGGCAGGACCCAGAGGTTGGTCGCGACGTCGCTCTTCCAGTCCATCGATCGGGCAGTGATGATATTGTCATCGGGGCCGAGATAGACGAGGCGGGTGCAGGCTTCCGCCGTCGTCTGACCGAGCATGAGAAGGGCGGCAAGTGCGGATGTGACCGATCGGACGGCCGGCTTTACGATGAACGTCATACCATTCTCCTTCGCGGGCAAAGCGTATGCTGGGTATCCGCCAGACGGTCCTTGAGCGTTGAAGCAGGCCCAGGTTCTAAAACAACATGGAAAAGCCGATCACCGGGCCGTGCTGGTTCACGTCCCAGCGGAACTTGTTCGCGCCCGTGAAGTCGTCGCTTTCGTAATCCTGATAGAGCAACCGGTACCCGGCGCGCAAAATTGTCGGCTGGCCAAGCATTTCGGTCCGGTATCCGAGATAGGCCTGGGCGTTGACGCTGAGCTTTGAGCCGACATCGAAGCCGCCGACATCGGCCTCGGCGACGAGGTTCCAGCGCTCGCTGAGATCGGCGTTGAGCCGCAGGCCGACGAAGGGGTCGGTCCAGTCGGCGCTCTTGCTCGTGTTGAAACCGGCCACGGACACGTCCGCCTCGAGCTTCGTCCAGCGCAGACCGATCGTCGGCTCGATCGACAGCGTCCGGGGCTTGCCGAAGACGGTGTTGCCGCCGAGTTCCTGCTCATAGACCTGATAGAACGCGCCGAAGGCCAGCGTCGTCATCTTGATGTCGAGGCCGATCTCATGGCTGAGCAGCTCCTCATCCTGGCTGGTACGGACGTATTGGCCGTCGAAATAGACACCCCATTGGCCGTTGGTCAGCTCGATGTTGCCCATCAGCGCCAAGTCGAGATGGTCGAGCGTGTCTTTGAAGGGCACGTCGACGTCGGTGTCGAAGCCGGCAAGCGATGCGTCCCCCTTGAGGCTCGCCGCCCAGACATAGGGGCTGACGATCACCGTCCAGTCGCCTTGCGGCGCCATGCGCGCCTGGTCGAAATCGGCGGCGTTCGACAGTGTCGAACACAAGAGCGTCACGGAAAGCGCGACGGCACAGCGGGCCATCATTCGTGCGGTTGCGGGTATGCGATGTGCTTGCATGTCTGCCCCCTCAAGCGTCCGTTGGCAGCCTAGCCGGCGCTGCCGCAATTTCAAGTGGCGCAAACCGCGACCGCGCACGTTTCCCCACCGTGCGTATGGAGCCTTATTCCTGCCGCCCTGCCATTGCGCGCAGGCCCCTGATCCGCTAAGAGACGCCGCGACTTTCCGCTCCCCGAAGCGGTGACTGCCGATGTGCGAGAAGTCTCCCAAGCTTTTTGACCGTCGGGCGCCGGCGGGGGCTTTCCTGTCACGCGCGCAAGCGCGCGCAATTTGGGTACCGGTAGAGGCACATGGCACGCATCGTGATGAAATTCGGCGGGACGTCCGTCGCTGATTTGGAACGCATCCACAATGTTGCCCGCCATGTGAAACGCGAGGTCGATGCCGGCCACGAAGTTGCCGTCGTCGTTTCCGCGATGTCCGGCAAGACCAATGAGCTGGTCGGCTGGGTGCAGAACATGCCGAAGGCAACCGGCGCCAACTCGCCCTTCTACGATGCGCGCGAATACGACGCGATCGTCGCGTCCGGCGAACAGGTGACCTCCGGTCTTCTCGCCATCGCGCTGCAGTCGATGGGCATCAACGCCCGCTCGTGGCAGGGCTGGCAGGTCCCGATCCGTACCGACAACGCCCACGGCGCTGCCCGCATTCTCGACATCGACGGTGCCGAGCTCATCCGCCGCATGGGCGAGGGCCAGGTCGCCGTCATCGCCGGCTTCCAGGGACTTGGGCCTGACAACCGCGTCGCCACCCTCGGCCGCGGCGGCTCCGACACCTCGGCCGTTGCGATTGCCGCCGGCGTCAAGGCTGATCGCTGCGACATCTACACCGACGTCGATGGCGTCTACACCACCGACCCGCGCATCGAGCCGAAGGCGCGGCGTCTGAAGAAGATCGCGTTCGAGGAAATGCTGGAAATGGCATCGCTCGGCGCCAAGGTGCTGCAGGTGCGCTCGGTGGAGCTTGCCATGGTGCACAAGGTCCGCACCTTCGTGCGTTCGTCTTTCGAAGATCCCGATGCGCCGGGCATGGGTGACCTTCTCAATCCGCCCGGTACGCTGATTTGTGATGAGGATGAGATCGTGGAACAGGAAGTCGTAACCGGCATTGCCTATGCCAAGGATGAAGCCCAGATTTCGCTGCGCCGTCTCGCCGACCGGCCGGGCGTCTCCGCCGCGATTTTCGGCCCGCTGGCTGAAGCCCATATCAACGTCGATATGATTGTCCAGAACATCTCCGAGGACGGTTCGAAAACCGACATGACCTTCACGGTTCCCTCCGGCGATGTCGACAAGGCACTGAAGGTGCTCGGCGACAACAAGGACAAGATCGGTTACGACGTTGTCCAGTCCGAAGCCGGCCTCGTCAAGGTATCGGTCATCGGTATCGGCATGCGCAGCCACGCCGGTGTTGCAGCGTCGGCCTTCCGTGCGCTTGCCGACAAGGGCATCAACATCAAGGCGATCACCACTTCCGAGATCAAGATTTCGATCCTGATCGATGGACCCTATGCGGAATTGGCGGTTCGCACTTTGCATTCCGCTTACGGTCTCGATAAGAGTTAATCGACAGACGACCGATTTGGGATTCGCGGCGACTTGGCCGCGCATCCCCTTTGCTGCCGTCCCCTCTATTTCGGGAGACCCCACGCGATGAGAGACCTTTCCGCAGGTCCGCGCGTTCTCCTCAAGCGGTTGCGCGAGTTGATGGCGGAACCGCTGGAGCCGCAGGAGCGCCTTGACCGTATCGTGCGCCAGATCGCGCAGAATATGGTCGCGGAAGTGTGTTCGGTCTACGTGCTGCGCTCCGACGGCGTGCTCGAACTCTATGCGACCGAAGGTCTGAACAAGGCCGCCGTTCACCTGGCGCAGTTGAAGATGGGGCAGGGCCTCGTCGGTACCATCGCCGCTTCGGCCCGGCCGCTCAATCTGTCCGACGCCCAGTCTCACCCGGCCTTTACCTACCTGCCGGAGACCGGCGAAGAGATCTATCATTCCTTCCTCGGCGTGCCGATCCTGCGCACAGGGCGCGCGCTCGGCGTTCTCGTCGTCCAGAACAAGGCGATGCGCAACTATCGCGAGGACGAGGTCGAGGCGCTCGAGACGACCGCCATGGTTCTCGCCGAGATGGTGGCAACCGGCGAGCTCAAGAAGATCACCAAGCCAGGGCTCGAACTCGATCTCTCGCGTCCCGTCTCGATCGACGGCAACAGCTACGGCGAAGGCATCGGCCTTGGCTATGTCGTCCTGCACGAACCAAGGATCGTCGTCACCAATCTTCTCAACGAGGATACCGACCAGGAGTTGCAGCGGCTTGCAGAGGCGCTCGGGTCGCTGCGGATCTCGATCGACGACATGTTGTCGCGCCGCGAGGTGTCGATGGAGGGCGAGCATCGGGCAGTGCTCGAGACCTACCGCATGTTCGCGCATGACCGCGGCTGGGTGCGCAAGCTCGAAGAAGCGATCCGCAACGGCCTGACGGCGGAAGCCGCCGTCGAGCGTGTGCAGAGCGAAACCAAAGCGCGCATGATCCGCCTGACGGACCCTTATCTGCGCGAGCGCATGCATGATTTTGACGATCTCGCCAACCGCTTGCTGCGCCAGCTCTCGGGCTACGGCGCCAAGCTTTCGGCGAGCGACTTCCCGAACGATGCGGTGATCGTCGCGCGCGCCATGGGCGCTGCCGAGCTGCTCGACTATCCGCGCGAAAATGTGCGCGGCCTGGTGCTCGAAGAGGGTGCCGTCACCAGCCACGTGGTGATCGTTGCCCGCGCCATGGGCATTCCTGTGATCGGCCAGGCGACCGGTGCCGTGGCGCTTGCGGAAAACCGCGACGCGATCATCATCGATGGCGATGACGCCAAGGTGCATCTGCGGCCGCTCGCCGACCTGCAGCGTGCCTATGAGGAAAAGGTTCGCTTCCGGGCGCGGCGTCAGGCACAGTTCCGCGCGCTGAAGGACGTCGAACCGCTGACCCGGGACGGCACGCGTATCACGTTGCAGATGAATGCCGGCCTATTGGTCGACCTTCCGCATCTGAACGAGGCGGGTGCCGAAGGTATCGGCCTCTTCCGCACCGAACTCCAGTTCATGATCGCCTCGACCATGCCGAAGGCGGAGGAACAGGAAGCCTTCTACCGCAGCGTGCTGAAGCAGACGGGCGGCAAGCCCGTAACCTTCCGCACACTCGATATTGGCGGCGACAAGGTGGTTCCCTATTTCCGCGCTGCGGAAGAGGAAAACCCGGCGCTCGGCTGGCGCGCCATCCGGCTTTCGCTCGACCGGCCGGGTCTGCTGCGCACCCAGCTCCGCGCGATGCTGCGGGCGGCGGCCGGTGCCGAGCTGAAGCTGATGCTGCCGATGGTCACCGAGGTTTCCGAACTCAGGATCGCGCGCGACCTCCTGCAGAAGGAAATCGAGCGGCAGTCGAAGCTCGGCGAACAGTTGCCGCGCAAGCTGCAATTCGGCGCCATGCTGGAAGTGCCGGCGCTGCTCTGGCAGCTCGACGAGCTGATGACCGAGGTGGACTTCGTCTCGGTCGGCTCCAACGACCTCTTCCAGTTCGCGATGGCCGTCGACCGCGGCAATGCCCGCGTGTCCGATCGTTTCGACGTGCTCGGGCGCCCGTTCCTCAGGATCCTGCGTGATATCGTGCGCGCCGGCGACCGGCACGATACGCCGGTGACGCTCTGCGGCGAGATGGCGAGCAAGCCGCTCTCGGCCATGGCGCTGCTGGGTCTTGGCTTCCGTTCGGTGTCGATGTCGCCGACGGCCGTCGGACCGATCAAGGCGATGCTTCTGGCGCTTGACGCGTCCAAGCTCGGCGCACTGCTCAACGCTGCACTGGACGACACGCGAGATCAGACGCCCGTTCGCCAGATGCTGGTGGATTTCGCCGCGGAAAACGGCATTCCGGTTTAGATTGAAGTGACGCGTCGCAACCCTCGTCCGGAGCTGATCCGGCCGGGGCGAGACGCATTGGAGTGAGACTTGGCAAAGCTTCCCGTTGAAAAGATGCGCGAACTGGAACGGCGGTTCGGTGAAATCGAGGCGCGCATGTCCGCCGGCCCGGCCGCGGACGTCTACGTCAAGCTCGCCTCGGAGTATTCCGAACTGCAGCCGGTGGTGACGAAGATCCGCGCCTACGAAAAGGCGACGGCGGAGCTTGCCGACATCACCGCCATGCTCGCCGACAAATCGACCGACCGCGAGATGCGTGATCTCGCCGAAATGGAAAAGCCCGAGGTCGTCGACGCGATCGAACAGCTGGAACAGGAGATCCAGATCCTGCTCCTGCCGAAGGATGCGGCCGACGAAAAGAGCGCGATCCTTGAAATCCGCGCCGGAACCGGTGGTTCCGAGGCGGCGCTGTTTGCCGGCGACCTGTTCCGGATGTACGAGCGTTATGCGGCGGGCAAGGGGTGGAAGGTCGAAGTGCTGTCGTCGAGCGAAGGCGAAGCCGGCGGTTTCAAGGAAATCATCGCTACAGTTTCCGGGCGCGGCGTGTTCGCGCGGCTGAAGTTCGAATCTGGTGTGCACCGCGTACAGCGCGTGCCGGAGACGGAGGCGAGCGGTCGCATTCACACCTCGGCGGCAACCGTCGCAGTGCTGCCCGAGGCCGAAGACATCGATATCGAGATCCGGCCCGAGGATATCCGCATCGACACGATGCGCTCGTCGGGCGCCGGCGGACAGCACGTCAACACGACGGACTCGGCCGTGCGCATCACCCACCTGCCGACCGGGCTCGTCGTCACCAGCTCGGAAAAGTCGCAGCACCAGAATCGTGCGAAAGCGATGCAGGTGCTGCGCTCGCGCCTCTACGACATGGAGCGCCAGCGCGCCGACAGCGAACGCTCGGCCGACCGCAAGAGCCAGGTGGGATCGGGCGACCGCTCCGAACGCATCCGCACCTACAATTTCCCGCAGGGACGCCTTACCGACCACCGCATCAACCTGACGCTCTACAAGCTCGACCGGATGATGATGGGCGAGATCGACGAAGTCGTCGATGCGCTGCTTGCCGACTACCAGGCGAGCCAGCTGGCGCAGCTCGGCGAGCAGCGGGGCTAAGAGATGGCCGAGACGCTCGCGAGCCTGGTTGCCGAAAGTCGCGATCGCCTGCAGGCGGGCGGCATCGAGCATGCGGCGCTCGACGTCCGGCACCTGATCTCGGGCCTGCTCGACCTGTCGCTGAGCGCGGTCGTGTCGCGGGGCAGGGACCCGGTTTCGGATGAGGATGCCCAGCGGATCCGGGCGGCGGTTGCGCGCCGGCTGGCGCGCGAGCCGGTCTATCGCATCCTCGGTGAACGCGAGTTTTTCGGTCTGCCGCTGAGGCTGTCGAAGGAAACCCTGGAGCCGCGCCCGGACACCGAGACCTTGGTCGACCGCATGATCCCCTATCTGCGCGCGGTGGTCGCGCGAAAGGGAGGTTGCGAGATCATGGATCTCGGGACCGGCACGGGCGCGATTTGTCTCGCGCTTCTGTCTGAGGTTCTTGAAGCCAGAGGCACGGCTACCGATATATCCGGAGACGCGCTGGCAACGGCGACGGCAAATGCCGTCGCTCTCGGACTTGCGGATCGCTTTCGGCCGTTGCTCAGCAACTGGTACGAAAAGGTGGACGGTCGTTACGACGTTATCGTCTCAAATCCGCCGTATATCCGGTCCAGTGTGGTCGAAGAGCTTGAGCCGGAGGTGAGACTTCACGACCCGGCCGCAGCGCTTGATGGCGGAGAAGATGGGCTAGATGCCTATCGCGCCATCGCTTCTCAAGCGGGTCATCATCTTGAGACAAACGGCGTGATAGGCTTGGAAATCGGTTTCGACCAGAAAGAGGCGGTAACGGCGTTGTTTTACGCCGAAAAATTCCGTCTGCGTGAAGAGGCGAAGGATCTCGGCGGCAATGACCGCGTCCTGATCTTCGAACGCGACACAAACCGTTGAAAAAATGCTGCACTGGCGCATCTTCTTTCTTGCAGAGGCAAAGAAAGGGCTTGGAATCCCAGAGGAAGCGGGCTAGTTTGCCCGCGCACTGGGCAGAAGGTCATGGACCTAAGATTCGTTCCGGTATGACCTGGCCACGGGGATTGCTCTCAAGAAAGAGTTGCTAGGGTTCAACACGTGCCTTGTGCGGGTACCTGTTAATTTGACGTCAGTCGGCGCCGAAGCCGCCATTGTGCGAGCGCAACGGTGCGTGCTCTGTCGGGCGGATCCGGCCGGAAGACGAAACCACATGATCATCATTATCAAGAGAATTCGGGTGAATGTACTATGAGGCCAGGACAGCAAAACAAGCGCGGCCGCGGGCGAAATAACAACAACAATAACAACAACAATGGAAGCAACAACAATCACAACCGCAAGGGCTCGAATCCGCTGACGCGGACCTACGACAGCTCCGGCCCGGATGTGAAGATTCGCGGTACGGCCCAGCACATCGCCGAGAAGTACTCTGCACTTGCTCGCGACGCCCAGAGCTCCGGCGACCGGGTCATGGCGGAAAATTACCTGCAGCACGCCGAACACTACAACCGCATCATTGCTGCCGCGCAGGCGCAGATGCAGGATCGTTTCCAGCGTGACGACCGTCAGGACTTCCGCGGCCACGACGCAGCCGACCAGGACCAGGACGATCTGGATCAGGGCTACGCCGACGACATGCCGGCTTCGGGTGCCGCAGCCGTAACGCCTGTTGCCGAGCCGCAGCCCGTTGTCATCGATGGTACCGGCCCGCAGCCGGTGATCGAAGGCACGCCGGCCGAAGTTGCGATGGAAGAAGAAGCTCCTGCCGCTTCCGGCCGTGCCGCAACGCGCCGCCGCAACGCGCCGCGTCCGCGCCGTCCGCGCCGCAGCGCCCAGGAAGGTGCTGCCGACGAAGCTCAGCCGTCGGGTGATGACGCTCCGGAAGCGCCGGCTCTGGCTGCTTCCGAGTAAGCGAAGTCGCAATAGTCAGCCTGCCCGGTGCAGGCATCAAAAACCCGGCCCATCGCGGCCGGGTTTTTCTTTGTACGGCAAACGCTGATCAGCCAGTTTCACTGGTTAGCTTTTGGCACTGTCGATGATGAGCGCAGTTAGGTTGCTGCTCGCAGAGGCCTCGTTTGTGCGCCCGCGGATCAGTTCGCGGCCGATCGCCTCGGCCGCGCCGGCGATACCCGTGCATCGAAGCCTCAGATCGTCCTCGGGGACTTCCGAGAAGGGGGAGAGGGCTGCCTTGATCATGGCGACGTAATCGTCAGCCTGCTGTTGTTGCGTGGCGATCATGTCCGCATTGCCGCGCAGCGCGCCGGAGATCGCCTGCCATTCCTCGCCGCTTTCGACAGCACAGTTGATGTAGACGGAACTGATGATATCGGCGACCGCTTCGAGCCGATTTAATGCACCCTTCAGCGCGACCTTCAGTTTTTCCGTGTGCCGGTCTTCGATTTCCTGGGAGAGCGCGATCAAGAGCCCCTCGCGCGTGCCGAAATGTTCATAGGCGATCGGCTTGCTGACGCCAGCGCTTTCGGCGAGATGGCCAAGCGTCAGGGCGTCGGCGCCCCGTTCGCGCAGGATCTCCCTGGCGGTCTCGAGCAGCTGGGCGCGCCGCTCGGGCTTCGCAAGCTTTCGGCCTTTCGTCCGGCTCATCGATCACAATCCTCTTTTCGCGTCGGCTCATGCCTCTTGAAAGTGGTATTCGGCATCCTACTTACCAATAGTAAGTTACTAATGGTAAGTTCGGTAGGTGCCGCTTACCTCTCGTTTAGGAGATAGGAAGATGTCGAGCAAGTTTCAGCCCGTTTTGATTGTCGGTGGTTCCGGTGTCGTCGGGTCGCAGGCCGCAAGGATCATTCGTCGTCTGCACCCGACGCTGCCGATCGCGATCGGTGGCCGCGATCTTGGCAGGGCCGAGGCGGTCGCACGTGAGGTTGGCGGCGCGGTCGGGGTCAGCGTCGACCTCAGTCGCCCGGATCTCGGCCTTGGCGATGCGCCCCGCTTCAGCGCCGTCGTCATCTTCCTGAAAGACGAAAAGCTGAGTTCGATGCGTTACGCCCAGCGCCACGGCATTCCCTATATCAGCCTATCGAGCGGCACCTTCGAGGTCGGTCCGGAGATGGCGCAGTATATCCACGCGCCGGACAGTGCGCCGATCCTGCTCGCCAGCCACTGGCTCGCCGGCGCCGCGATCTTCCCAATCCTCGACTTTGCCAAAGCCTATGAAGCGATCGACACGATCCGCATCGGCGTCTTGCTCGACGAAGAGGACATGGGTGGGCCGGCAGCACTTGCGGACTACAACCGCATCACCGGCCTTGCGCCCGCCGCTTTGACCGTCGCGGATGGCAAGTTCCACTGGGCCGGCGGCGAGGATTCCAAGGCGCGCTTCAGAAGCGTTGACGGCGTCGAACTCGAAGCGACCGCCTATTCGCCCTTCGACGTCATGGCGCTTTCGGCCCGTACCAACGCCAGCAATATCCGCCTGGATCTTGCCTATAGCGTGTCCGCGAGCAGGCGGCGCGGCGAACCGTTCTCGACGGAGATCGCCATCGATATCAAGGGCCGCGACAAACACGGCGAACTGGTCGACCGTCGCTATGAGATCGTGCACCCTCAGGGCCAGGCCCCACTGACGGCGCTTGGCGTCGCCCTTGCGGTCGAGCGCATGCTCGGCCTTGAAGGAGGGGCCGCCCCGGCGCCGGGCCTCTATCTGCCGGAGGTCCTGATCGAGCCGGCCTACTATGTGCGGCGGATGAAGGAATTCGGCGCGTCCTTCGCCGAGCGGACCCCCGCGGCATAGACGATCCCGCGGCCGCGTTACCCTTTCGGTGCGCGGCCGCCTCGCGGTTGCAGATTTCCGTCTCAGGAGCGTCGGGAGGCTCTTTAATTTCCAAAATCGCTGCCCCATATTCGCTTCGGACGCGTTGATCCGACGCAAAGCGGGGATCGCGTCACACTGACAGGCTTGCCGAATGCGGGAGCCTGATCCTGAAACACCGACGGGTGCCATGATGGGCCTGCCGGGCTATGGAGGTAGAGTATGAACATCGAAAAATATTCCGAGCGCGTGCGCGGTTTTCTACAGTCGGCGCAGACCTATGCGCTGGCGCAAGGACACCAGCAGTTCACGCCGGAGCATGTGCTGAAGGTACTGCTCGATGACGACCAGGGCATGGCCGCCTCGCTGATCGAGCGGGCCGGTGGTGATGCCCGCGAAGCGCGCGCCGGCAATGACGCAGCGCTTGCAAAGCTTCCGAAGGTTTCCGGCGGCAACGGTTCCGTCTATCTGTCGCAGCCGCTTGCGCGGGTGTTTTCGAGCGCCGAAGACGCAGCCAAGAAGGCCGGCGACAGCTTCGTCACCGTCGAGCGCCTGTTGCTGGCGCTGGCGATCGAAAGCTCGGCTGCCACCGCAGATGTGCTGAAGAAGGCCGGCGTCACGCCGACCAAGCTCAACCAGGTGATCAACGACATCCGCAAGGGCCGCACCGCCGACAGCGCCACTGCCGAACAGGGCTTCGACAGCCTGAAGAAATACGCGCGCGACCTGACGGCCGACGCGCGAGAAGGCAAGCTCGACCCGGTCATCGGCCGCGACGACGAGATCCGCCGCACCATCCAGGTGCTGTCGCGCCGCACCAAGAACAATCCGGTTCTGATCGGTGAGCCCGGCGTCGGCAAGACCGCGATCGCCGAGGGCCTGGCACTGCGCATCGTCAATGGCGACGTGCCGGAAAGCCTCAAGGACAAGCGGCTGATGGCGCTCGACCTGGGCGCGCTGATTGCCGGTGCGAAGTTCCGCGGCGAGTTCGAGGAGCGGCTGAAGGCCGTGCTCAACGAGGTGCAGGCCGAAAACGGCGAGATCATCCTGTTCATCGACGAGATGCACACGCTGGTCGGGGCCGGCAAGGCCGATGGCGCCATGGACGCCTCCAACCTGTTGAAGCCGGCGCTTGCGCGCGGCGAACTGCATTGCGTTGGCGCGACCACGCTCGACGAGTACCGCAAGCATGTCGAAAAGGACGCGGCCCTTGCCCGTCGCTTCCAGCCGGTCATGGTCGAGGAGCCGACGGTCGAAGACACGATCTCGATCCTGCGCGGTCTGAAGGAAAAGTACGAGCAGCACCACAAGGTCCGGATTTCGGATTCGGCGCTGGTTGCCGCCGCGACCCTTTCGAACCGCTACATCACCGACCGGTTCCTGCCGGACAAGGCGATCGACCTGATGGACGAAGCCGCGTCGCGGCTGCGCATGCAGGTGGATTCCAAGCCCGAGGAGCTCGACGAGCTCGATCGTCGCATCATCCAGCTGAAGATCGAGCGCGAGGCCCTGAAGAAGGAAACCGATGTCTCGTCGAAGGATCGGCTCGAGAAGCTCGAACTTGATCTTGCTTCGCTCGAAGAGCAGGCATCCGCGCTGACGGCTCGCTGGCAGGCGGAAAAGCAGAAGCTCGGGCGTGCCGCCGATCTCAAGAAGCAGCTCGACGAAGCCCGCAACGAACTGGCGATCGTCCAGCGCAAGGGCGAGTTCCAGCGAGCCGGCGAACTGACCTACGGTGTCATTCCGAAGCTCGAAAAGGAGCTCTCGGACGCCGAAAGCCAGGAGAACGCCAATGCCAACCCGATGGTGCAGGAGGTCGTGACCCCCGACAACATCGCGCATGTGGTGTCTCGCTGGACGGGCATTCCGGTCGACAAGATGCTGGAAGGCGAACGCGACAAGCTGCTTCGCATGGAAGACGAATTGGCGAAGTGGGTCGTCGGCCAGGGTGACGCCGTGCAGGCAGTTTCCCGTGCCGTCCGGCGTGCCCGTGCGGGTCTCCAGGATCCGAACCGGCCGATCGGCTCGTTCATCTTCCTGGGCCCGACCGGCGTCGGCAAGACGGAGCTGACCAAGGCGCTTGCCCGGTTCCTCTTCGACGACGAGACCGCGTTGCTGCGTGTCGACATGTCGGAATACATGGAGAAGCACTCCGTCGCCCGGCTGATCGGTGCGCCTCCGGGCTATGTCGGCTACGAGGAAGGCGGTGCGTTGACCGAAGCTGTTCGGCGCCGGCCCTATCAGGTCGTGCTGTTCGACGAGATCGAGAAGGCGCATCCGGATGTCTTCAACGTGCTGCTGCAGGTGCTCGACGACGGCCGCCTGACCGATGGTCAGGGTCGCACCGTCGACTTCCGCAACACGATGATCATCATGACCTCGAACCTCGGCGCGGAGTATCTGGTCGGGCTTGGCGAAAATGAGGACAGTGATGCGGTTCGCGACCAGGTGATGGAGGTGGTGAAGTCCGCCTTCCGGCCGGAGTTCCTGAACCGCGTCGACGAGATCATCCTGTTCCACCGGCTGCGTCGGTCGGAGATGGGGGCGATCGTCGATATCCAGCTCGAAAGGCTGCGCAAGCTGCTTGCCGAGCGCAAGATCACGCTGGAACTCGACGACGATGCCCGCGCGTTCCTGGCCGACAAGGGCTACGACCCGGCCTATGGTGCCCGTCCGCTGAAGCGGGCGATCCAGACGTTCGTGCAGGATCCGCTCGCCGAGAAGATCCTGCAGGGCGAGTTCCCTGATGGTTCGACCGTCAAGGTGCTGTCGGGCTCGGACCGCCTCAACTTCAAGCGCGGGGCGGGGCCGGACAAGGAAGCCGCGTAAGTCCAGCAGCGCACAAATCAAGAGGCCGCCCTTCGGGGCGGCCTTTCTGTTTGTGCTGATTTTCGAGCAGGGGAGGGGAGCGGTTAGTTGCTCGCGACCTCTGCGCCCGTGCCGTCCTTGTTCAGCAATTCGTCGATGCGGTCGCGTTCCTTCTCGAACTTCGCCAGCGCGTCGCCCGAAAGCGACTTGCCGCCGGGCAGTCGGATGCGCAAGGGGTCGACCTTGTTGCCGTTGACGATCAGCTCGTAGTGCAGGTGCGGTCCGGTCGAAAGGCCGGTCGTTCCGACCCAGCCGATCACCTGGCCCTGGACGACCTTGTTGCCCACCTTGACGTTTTTGGCGATCGCGCTCTGGTGGTTGTAGGAGGACACGTAGCCGTTGGCATGGCGGATCAGCGTCTGATTGCCATAGCCGCCGGAATCCCAGCCGGCCTTTTCGACGACACCGCCGCCGGCGGCGATGATCGGTGTGCCGCGCGGGGCTGCCCAGTCGACGCCGGTGTGCATGCGCGAGAAACCGAGGATCGGGTGCCGGCGCATGCCGAAGCCCGAACGGAAATGGCCATTCGGCACGGGATTGCGCAGCAGGAACTGGCGGATGCTTTTGCCGTCCTGGTCGAAATAGTCGATCGTGTTGTCGCTCGGATCCTGGAACCGGTAGAAGGCGGTAACGGCATCGCCGAATTTGGCGCGAACATAGAGGAGCTCGGATTCCTCCGTCGCCATGCCGCGTTCGTCGGTCACGGAGAAGAAGGCTTCAAGCGAATCCGTCGGCTTCAGCTGCGCCTGGAAATCGACATTGCTGGCGAGCAGCTTGACGACGAGGCCGACCATGTCGGCGTTCATGCCGTAGGAAAGTGCCGCCCGGTAGATGCCGTCATAGACCCGCGGCAGGTCGTGGCTGCTGGTCATGACCGGCGCGCCGTTGTCGTCGAAGGCGGTGGCGACCGCGTCGAGCCTCGGTGGCTCGGCGCCGGGGACGAAGCGGCCCTTGTCATCGACCGCCATCGTCAGCACATGCCGGTTGCGCGAATAGATCGTGGCCCGCACGATGCGTGCGTCCTGGCCCTTCTGCGTCTCGCCGTTCTGGATGATGCCGATGCGCAGGACATCGCCTTCGGAAAGCTCGCTGGCGCCGAGCGCCTGGCCGAGATAGCTGGCGGCGTCCTCGGCCTGCGCCTTGGTGTAGCCGGCACTGCTCATGACTGTCGCGATGTCGGTCTGGCGCCGCACCGGAATGATGTCATCGGCGTATTCGGTGGTTTCTTCGTCGATCGTCTCGTAGGCGGCGTCACTCTTGTTCTGCTCGACGATGCGCGCGGTCAGGCCCTGGAGAAGATCGAGCCCGTCACTCTCCGAGGCGAAGCGCTGCGGATCGACATAGTAGAGCGAGGCGACCTGGGTGCTGCCCTCGGTCAGGACAGAGCCGTTGGTGCGGACATTTTCCTCGACCTCTTCCAGCGACATCGAACTGTCGAAGGTGGGGCCGCCGCGCAGCGGGAAGTCGACGGTTTTCAGCGCCACTTCGGAATCGACGTTAGAGCCGTAAAGCGTCCCGGTTCGCGAAACGGGGGATTCCTCGTCTGCCTCTTCCGTCGAGAAGATCGCCAGAGGATCGAAGTCCGGATAGCTTTCCGAGGCCTGATGATTGGCGGCGAGCGCCATCTTCACGTGAACGAAGGGCTGTTTGCGCACCACTTCCTTCTCGCCGTCATGGGTCATCGTCGAGACTTCCATGATCGTCTTGTCGGCCGGCTTGGCAACGAGCTTCGGCGACAGGATGCGGCCGCCGCGAACGGCGATCGCTTGCTCGTCGCCATTCGAACCGGCATCGAGTGCGGCATAGGCTTCGGCCGGGATTGCCAGCTGCTGGCGTCCGTCAAGCGCTGCAAAGAGCGCGACACCCATCAGGAGGCTCGAGGTGATCCCCGTCAGGAAGGTGCCCGACAGCCAGCGCAGCGAAATCTCGCGCCTGTCGGGCGCGCGCCGGCCATGCGCCAGGATCGGTGGCTGGTCGCCAAGCGACCTGACCATGTTCTTGTCGGTGATCATGCCGAACTGAGGGTCCCCGATTTCTCTAAACCGTATTCTTGCCTGCGATACGTTGCGCGAAGGTGTGCATCTTTCACGCGGCGGAGTCAAATCACGCGCGGCGCTGTAAGGGCGATATCCTATATATCCCAAGCTTGTCCGCGCGCCCGTATCCGCGACGCATCTTCATTTTCGCTTAGATAGGCCGATTGTGAAAAAGGTAGGGCCAAATTGTGTCCCCACAGG